>NZ_CP196632.1:0-753400 GCF_057914905.1 Comamonas sp. DB36 | reverse complement strand
TGCGTCAAACTTTACGGAATTAAATAAACGGCGCCCAAAAGCCCGGCAGCTCTGGCTTGCGGGACTGTGGGTGGACGGCATGCCGGGCGTAGCCGGGGGAAGAAATCCCACCTCGCCATCACTCTCCAGCGTGGTGGATCTGCGTTTTGGTGATGTCCAGCGTCGGAAAAATCAACAGTGAGCACCCACATTGCTGCGGGTGCGCAGCGAAGGCTTTTCTGCTGGCTGCACGCCAGCTAGCAAGAATGCAGGCCCTCTCCACCCTGCTCTCTGCGGCATTGCGGAGGTACGAAAAGATGGGCTTACGTTGCTTATCGCGAACTAATGGGGCCCCCTCCCCATTCAACTGGGGAAACTGAATCACACCAGGGCTCGTGGAGGCTTCAACTCTTCAGATCATGCAGCCATGAATAAGTCCAAGAAGTTCTCTGCTGAAGTGCGCGAGCAGGCAGTACTGCTGCATCCGACCCTCAGTCTGGCTAGTCCTCAACGACAGGCTTCGAGCGGGCAGAACATAGTGAGTTTCAGTGAGCACCGCCGCTGTCACTGCTTATGAGCCTTGCTGGGATCCGAAACTCTCAACCCCGGCCGAGACCAGCAACTTGCGATACAGGACATAGCACTGCCGGGCCTTCATGAATTCCTCCATGTTGGCAACACGAGCGCGATCTGAGCTGAGCGGGGCAATTCCTCCGTAGCCATAGGACACCACCATTTGGTCCGGCACCGTAACCTCATCAAACGTGTTTCTCGCGTTCTTGATTAGTTTCGTTGCTGGAACCACTTCACGCGTTACTGTCTCGACGTGTCCAAGCTCAAGCCGCGGTCCAAGTGCGTGGCTCCAGCGGTTGCGGTAGTCAGAGGTGGCCACTTCGTACTCGTCGCCGTCGATGGCCTGCAACGCAGACATGAAAGCGGAGGCCTCGGGCAAAGCGGCGATCAAGTTGCAGAGCCGCGCCTCCTTGCCTGGCCTGGTTAGGAACCGCCCTTTCGGTTTCGCAGGCGTAGGGTCCCCTTGTAGATGGTCTTTGTATCCCACCTCTGTGGCCAGCCGTAGTTGGTGAATGGAGTTCGTGGCCACGAAGACGATGGTGTCCCGTACAGCACTTGGCTCAAGCAAACATTCGAGCACAAGGGGTTGAACGAACTCGATCCGAATGTCCCAGGCTTCTTTGAAATCGGAAAAACTCTCCAAAGCCAAGTTCCATGCATGCCACCGTTTCAACGCGCTCTTCCAACCGTTGAGGATGTTGGTGAGCTCGTTCAGTTGGTCCTTGACCATAGCGCCACCGAGGGATGGAACATTCCAATGTTTGAAGTCGTAGAGAAGGTAAGGCACGTCCGGGCCAAGCGCGTGATCATTGCGGATTTCGACATAAGCTGAGAAGGCTCGTTCAAGTAGTCCTGCCAATTTCGCATCCATCTATCGTCCCTCCGAATTCTTGCCAACACTTTCGAGCCAATTCACACAGGGGTCGATGCTTTGCTTGCTGCAGCAGCCACCTGAGCGGGCACGAGGAAATCGGGTAGTCCGCTCTACCTATAGCCCGAACAAACGCACTTGCGCGTGCCCCTTTCAAGCAACACACCGCATACCGAACACAGACAACTCTTCGACGCCTGGTGAATCCGCTTTGATGACGCCTGCCTGGCCCTCAAGATACTTCACCAAAGTCGCGAAAGGTTGTCGTGTCGGTCCTCCCGGGATGTCCCACGTCTTGTCATCAAGTTGCATTAGAACGAGGATGCCGCGGCTGCTATTTGTCCCCTTTAGGTACTGGCCAACAATCTGAGTTCTCAGCGTGTCGGTCAGTGTGTTAGCCGAATACCGCGTCTTATCTACTGGCTTGATTTCGACGCAGACGTTGCCAGCAGGACAGCTCAGCTGGATGTCCGTCATCTTGTCATCATCGACCTCTTCCTCGCGGTGAATGCTGAAGCGTCGGTTCTGAGTCTCCCGGAATTTCGCTGCGAGCCATCGCTGGAGGTGCTTTTCCGGCATGCCACAGCTGAAGAGGTCGCGTTCGCTGAACGGCCCTTCCTCTAGGTTCTTGCGAATCTCCTCAAGACGCGCGATTACTTGGTCATAGAGCTGAGCTTCAGTCTTCGGCTCGGACATGAACGGCGACGCGATGGTGCGCAGCGCTTCAACCGTTTGAGTGGCGCCTGCGGTCGCTTCAATGGCTGCATGCTCCAGAACTTGCCCGCCAAGCCACTGAAGCTCATCCGGGTCCGTTGTCCTGCGCATCAGGCCGAGCAAGCCGTTACGTCCTACCAACCCACGCGCCTGGACGAAAAGCTGCGTAATCGCTCGGAAGAAGCGCTTCGGGGGCGGGCCGAAGAAGCTGTCATCGTCGTCCAAACTCGAGATGGGCGACGGGAGGTACTCACGGAGTAGGGTAAAGACCTCTAGGAGCACATCCCCTTGTGCCTGTGGAAGTGGGTCTGTTAGCCACTTCAAGTCGCCTATAGCGCTCGCGAAGGCGGCGACCTCGACGTCGGCAGGAGTAGTCATAGAAGCGATGTGACTTTGGAACCAGGTCCACGCAGCGATTGGGTCTTCCTCTATCCATATACGCAACCAGAACATGTCGAGCTTGCCAGCCGCGGAAGCCACCAACTTGCTTTGGCATAAAGCACAGGCCGCGGCCGAAGACAGAAGGGAGTCCTCGCGCATGGCATTGATGAGTTCTTGGAGGCGTTCCTGCCATGGGACACGGCTACCAATCACCAGCGGCACCAAAGACGCTAGCATGCTCTTGCGCACCGCTGACTTGCAGCGCAGGACCATGTCGAGAGCACCCCTGACCCCGTTACCCGGCGTGGCAGCCTGAGCTTCTGCTATTAGCCACGGGACGAGCGCAGCGTCTACCGCACTCCGGTGTGCCTCTATGAGTGCCTCAAACCAATCGGGCGGGCCGCTCAAGTTCCACACCGCTAGCTGGGCAGCCTTGGTTATCTCCGCGGCAGTAAGTGAGGGAACCGCCCCTGGTTCAGCTAGGGAGCAACGCAAGCCCGCTAGTCCAATCAACGCTGTCCATGGCACCCGACCTTCCGTGAATGCAGAAGGGTCTGGGGGAAGGATGGTGCGCCAGAATGCTTTCAACCCGGCCTTGCAAGCTATGGCGATCTCTGGGCTCAAGTTCACCGACAAAGCATCGAAATCGACGTTCGAGTAGTCGTTCCGGTCAGACAGACTATAGGAGTGAACAAGGAGTTGCCGCAACCAGCCGTCGTGAATGCCGTTGGTGATGCCAGCCAAATCTTCGGTGAGCTTCGCCTTGAAGCCTGCGAGCTTGCTCGCACTGTCCGACTTACGCCGATGCTCCTCCGCTGCCCAGGTGCGACGTGACTTGGCCCCGGCTCGCCAACGACGATACTGTTCGTCGATCAGGAGTGTCCGTGGTGCGCCGGGTGGAAAGGGCCCGAGAGCGCGGAGCGCCAGGACGCGAGCGTGGCCAGGCCTCTGCTGAAAGGCGACGTCGATGGCCACTGCTTGCCAGACGTCGCGGTCGGCCGACTGCTGCGATGCATCGTTGACCAGCCGGGTCAGCTCAGGCAGGTCGGCTTCGCACATGGTTACCAAGCAACTCGACCCCCACGTCAGGCGGCTGACCGATGCCCGAATGTTCCCCGAGTGAGCTATTGCAAGGGCTATATCCCATCGAAGCTTCGTGTGGCTGGCGATTGCGGCGTGAAGGCGTTTGAACTCCTCCGAATCTGTGAAGCCGGAATCTCGCTGAGCCTCCACTCGTTCCGCGGCCTCCATGCAGACCGCAGATACGGCTGTTAAGGTGGGCGGCAGCAGGGCAAGCACTCGTTCGAACGAATCGGGAAGCACGTCTAACAGCCACGCTCTCTCAGGTCGGTCTGACTCTGGAAATCGCGCGAACCGCTTCCCGGGGACAGGATGCGGCAAGGCGGCCATAACAGCTTCAAGAAGAAGGGTTGCGGAGTCGAGGTCAGTCTCAGGAAGCAGGTCGTCCTTGAACAACCTGACCATCGGTCCCGAACCGTAGTCGGCCTCGCTGCGCGTCGCCGCGAAGATGTTGGCAAGCGCAGGAACCGCGAGCTCCTTCCAGTCGACAACCGTCAGCGCATGAGCAACAAGCTCGTTGCTTGCGAAGTATCCCGCCTGCAAGTCAACAAGGACTTGCTGGCGGTAGGTGTCCGTACCGACCTGCTTGAGGAGACTCAATGCAAGGACCCGTTGCCAGTCGGGCGCATTTCCATCCCGGTAATCTGCGAGCGCTACAGGGGCGCAGTCAACCAGCTTCGCATGGGATGCGACTTGGTAGCAGAGCGCCTTGAAGTCTCCAGGAAGGGTTATGTCGGCCAACGTGGCAGCCACTATCCCCGCGGGCAGCGTCCTACCAATTCGCATGCACACGCTCGGGCTCTGGTGCCAACCCGGGCGAAAGTCGACCTTCGATGCATCTATGCAGCGTGCGAATGCCATCTCCGCAGAGGACGCATCCCATCCCTGCGGGTCGCCATCAGAGAGGAAGACCTCCGGAAACTCCCGTAAAACCCACTCCCGAGCTGTGACGTTAAGCACAGCCAGCCAACTCAGCACGGCTTTCCGCGCCGGGACCAACGCCGGGACCCCAAAGGGTCGCCCTACAAACAACGACTGAAGCCGCAGGAGCGGCACACCGGTCTTCAGCTGTCTTGCGGTCCACTTGGCGGCCAAGTACTCACGGATGGACCGGTGGTGGAACTTGACGCGACCGTAGCTGGCTTCGTCGAAGATGGCAGTCGCCAAGAGGCGACGCACTTCTTGTGGCCCCCAGTTGGGCAACACCGATTGCGGAGTCAGCTCCCGTGCAACGGGCAGAGCCCCCGTCTCCAGAACGAAGTACGCGCAGTCGCCGAACTCCGCTGCTGCAGCCAACTCCATGGCGCCTGTCCGTAGTTGGTCAACAGACAAAACTTCCCCTGCTGCCACATAGCTTTCGTTGAACTCTTGCAACCGATTGTCGATGTTGGCATCCATCAATTCACGATAGGTTCCGAGCGTCCGGCGCTTATTCCACAGGGTAACCATCCACCGTAGGTCCAATGGGCGCGTGGCCATGAATTCATAGTCGCCCTCCGACACCGTCTCCCAGAATTGCTGGGGCTCTTGCAGGGCAAATGCCTCGGCACATCGCCTGGCCTCGGAAAGGGAAAGAGGATCGAGCGCAACGATAAGTGGTTCCACAACCTTAGGGGTAGGGGCAGCGGGGCGGACCGTGGTTGCATCACCCGTTGCGTCAGAGTCGTGAGCGATCTCTGGCACGCTCAGCGAGCGGATGAGGGGTGCAGTGATTCGGCGATCAACTGCGGCCTGGACAGCAGGAGCAGACCAGTCAGTGATCCGAGAAGAGATGGTGATTCGGACCCTAGTAAAGTGTGGTTCCAACGCCCGCTGGACCACTGCGAGCGCCCTCTCGAAGTCAACATGAGAGCGTAGGCGTGCCTCGTCCACCGCGTCTAAGAAAAAGTAGCCAACCTGATTTGATGCTACCCAGCTGTCGTAAGCGGACTGCTGCCCCGTCATCGCGAGATGCCAAGAGTCCGTATCTGTGAGCTGGTTCAGTGGGAGAAAGAACGCAGCCTCACCCCGCTTGGTCAGACGGCTAACCTCCAGCTCGAATTCGGTGGTCTTGCCGATTCCGGCCTCACCGATAACGATGGATATCGCAGCTGCGTGAAGGTCGCTCCAAGTGTTATGGCCCCCATTCTGACCAAAGTAGAGCGCCCAGTCTTCCTCCTTATCATTCATAGACGACTCGTTGGATTCGGAGAATGTGCGGTGAAGATCTATGTGCATTCCTGAAGCGTAACCGCACCTAACCCTGGACATAAGCTGGCTCCCGACCGGGCTTATCGCAGCTTGCGGGTACAAAAGGAGCTGCATCCAGCCGTCGGCAACGTGCAGCGCGTTAAATGTCATGGTCACGCACGCACAGGGCCAGCCGGGTGGAGGAATTGCTGCCCCATCGTTGGCAGGATGCCCAGCCGTAACTGACGTTGGTGGTCAAGACGGGATCACCGCGTGCTTACCGAGCTCAATCGGTGCCTTCAGAAGGAGTTCTGCAGCATGCCGCTGTAGGTGGAAGACGGGCGGGCATGGCATGGCATGGCATGGCATGGCATGGCATGGCATGGCATGGTGATCAAGATACCCCGCAACTGTCGCAGTTCTCAAGAGCTCCCCTACAGCTTGGCAGTAGTTGGGACTTCGATGCCCCCCATACGCGCGATGCCGGCCTGCAAATCGCCTTTTGCCTGCTCAGAAGATCTTCCAGAATAGAAGACTCTGGCGGGCTCATGAGCACCTGCAGGGAAAAATGGTTCCTTCAGAATTGCCATAGCTCCTCAATCATGTCCGTGCCACGTCAGCAAAAAACTCGTCATCAATCGAACCTCACCCAGGCACTTTTTTCGAATGCAAGTGCCGGGGGGCGCGGCCGTCCCCAACTGCATTGTTCTAACCCAAGGTCGGCGAGATCAAGAAACAATGCAACGTTCCACCCGGGCCTATGCACGGTACTTCTGTAGACGATTCCATCGATGCGCCCCTCGGCGAAGGCGTAGTCTCGAAAGAATTCAGTTGCCACCTGGGATGGCAGATACTCAATGTGGACGCGATCATCCCGGGCGACCGGTTGCATGATCGCAGCAGCGAACTCATGGATAAAGCTGACTGCAGCCCGAACACGCGGGTCCCATTCCGCGAACGGGCCCGGATCTACAGGAAGCGCGCGTAGATCTAGCACGCGAAGGGGGCGCATGACGCGCCACTTCCCGACCCTAGCAACCGCGCTCCTGGTCTCGGCAAGTGCGGTCCTTTGCGTGGAAGCCAAATACAGCATAGGTATGCCTGCAGGGTTCATGCGATTGCTCTGGAGCGCGAACTCCACCGGAGGCGGCCCGAAGTCCGGAGCACTAGCACGTTGGTTCCTCAATAAGTCGACGCGAGCCCGCCACAGACCTTGCCCCACATCTAGTACGCCTACAAGGTCAAGGTGGTCGCATGCATTAGCAATCGTTTCCAAAAGAGACAATGGGGTGTAGAAATCTCGATCGTCCTGGCCCGTCGCATGGAAGAAGAACCGCCTTTTATGCTTTATCGTCTGACAGAAAGTCCCCCAGCTACCGGAGAGCGCCTCGTCGGGACCAAGTGCGCCAGGATCTTTCTCGCACCACAGCTCCTCCTCCATCTCGCCCACTATTGCGCTACGAAGCCGCTCTTCGTCGCCTTTCAACCACAAGCCCATCTTTTCAAGAATTTCTTCATTGTCCCAAGTGCTACCGAGGTAGCCTCCATTTGCAGATTCGTAGTAAAGAGTATCGGCCGCGCGACCGTAGTATCTTCGGAGGCTGCTTTGAATACGACGCGCCACGGCAGCTAACGTAGCGGTAGGCTCAAGATGCCGACCACAAAAGGAACATCCTCTCGGGCCTGCTTCTTCCCGCACCCATGCGCGAAGGGCAGCATCACCGAAACAAGCAGCGCAAACTTTCATTTCATCCATAGAAAATACCAATGTTAAATTAATATCAAAGCGTGACTACCCAGAATATAGAAATGCAGCGTCAGAAGCAAAGAAAAGTAAAATATTGATCGATGGAATCGTCGAATTCCCATCGCGCTGAAAAGGGGCAAATCAGTAAGAAGCTCTGGTGCGTGGTCTACGGCCCAGAGCACTACCTCACGAATTCAGAAGGCCTGAAGGTCTGAAGGATTTAAAGGGTGATCACAAGAAGCGCGACCGTAACGTCAACGTCTTCGTTGTGCATAAGTGAAAATCCAAATTCCATAGCCGACTGGCAACTACACGAGGGTTGAAAGTGAGGCTTTCGATATGCGCTTCGATGCAAATGAAACGGAGCTAGCGAACGTCTCCTCCGGGGTCCACAGCGGCCTGTAGGCGGGATCGGTCCACGGTCAGCGACTGCAAAGCAGACTTTGGCGCAGTCATACTTTAGACCGGTGATTGCCTTAGTCATACGGGTGTTTAATTCACGATAACGCACTTCTTATCATTAGCTATTCTTGCAGAATCGCATATATCGACCAATTTCTGCCGTTCACTTTCCGTAGCCGATGTCTGCGTTGCAGGAAAGCGATGACTCTTCGAAAGCTCATACTTCACGAAGTTTGAGATTATTAAAGTAGAACAGACGCTGTAGCTTGGGATAGTTTTCCTTGTAGTCTTTGTAGCTGCTGTAAATGACTAGCTCAAAATCGGCATTTGATTTACCTTCCCGTCGCAACGAAAGGACCGGCTGAGTGATGTCACGTGCATTGATGCGAAGATTATTGACAGTCTCATACTTCTTCAAGGCTTCCATTTGAACTGAATCTCCATTATCGTCAGTGACAGAATGCTTGAGGGGGTTGCCGTGCGTCGCAAAGAGCCGCGCAAGATCGGTGTAAAGAGTATCGAGCTCGAAGTACATCTTGTCCTTCCAAATGAGAGGAGCGAGTATTTTACGCTGAGTGATATCCGGCGTTGTCACGAGATTTTGTGATCGGTTTATATCGGAGATATAATTATATTGAGGCACAGGTTTATTTGAGGCTAACGCTGGCAGTTTCGTTTTTGGTGGCTTTGAGGGCGCTTCTACAGTGCCAACTACTGACTGAATCCTGGCAGCATTGCTTGGGTTCAGCAGCCATGAATGGCTCGTGAACTCACCCGTTGACATTTTTTGGATGAGTCTCATGCATTGCTTGTAAAGCGGCAGAACATATGGGTCTAACTGGAGGTAGTAGCCAACGTCATCTTGCCGAAAGATCAGTAGTGGGTCCTTAGGCGTGTGAGCAATACCAAGCAGATAGTCGATGACGCACAGTTGTTCTCCATAGTTCTTCAAAGCAACCGTCAAATCGCTGTGCGACCTATATCGGGAATGCGGTGATATCGAGCTGACAATTCTCCGAAGAATTCTTACGTAAATTTTGTCCCGTTCCTTAGCATTTTTTCTTAAGGGTGCGATTATTGCAATTTCACGCTTTTTTAACGCCTCTAGCTTAGTCATCTCCAGGCTTGGCAACCAACGGTGGGAAAACCCACTCGTCCAGACCTGCTCTTCGAGATAGCGTTTTGTCGTGGGAAACGCCTCCAGCTTACTGTGATGTAGTCGAAGGGTCAGGCTATCAAGCTTATGGTGTTCGACTGAAAAAAGATTAAAGCGAGTTTTTTGTGATGCAAAAATCAGCTTATTTATCACGTCCGGGTCTACGTCAATGTCGGAAAACAATTGAAGAAGCTTCCTCCTGCTTGGCAAGGAAATTTCAGCGCCAAGATTCTCAAAAATATATTTACAGATCAGCGTGTAGGCGTGATCGGCTTGTACTATCGTAAGACTCTTGATACGATTCGCCGCCATTTTTAGCATGGCTGGCTCATGAATTTCCGGCAATTCCAAAGGTTTTGGAGAATGCGTGAGTTCGCTTAAAGCCGACGATCTTGCGATGATTTGTTGTGCACTCGGAAAATCACCAAGGTGCGGATTATCGAGAAGATCATGATAGATCCTTAATTTTCTCTTGTAACCCGTCTGCATTACGGCAAAAGGGCTGCGCAACAGAGTGTAGGTACCCGAAATCAGTCGTACGACTTCAGGCATACTCAACTTGGATACGTCCATCAAATCAGCCACCAGCTTTTCAAGCTTCAATTCTATGAACTCACCCTTGGAGGCATAGAGCCACGCGAGGTGAGTGAAAACCTGGTCGAACTTTGCCATTCGCTCTACTCGGGCATCGGTCAATGGATCTGACTCTTCCATTGCTCTGCTCGTGGTGAGTGACTCGGTCAGCAAGGTCTCACTCGCAGCCTTCTCTTGGACGGCTGGAATTTTGGCTGCTTGCGTCTCCAGAGCACGCTGTTTCGCTAGGCTTAATTCGTGTGCAGCAATTCGTGCACTCCAGTTTCTATGCGCGCGCTTCAGCAGCTTTAGGCGTGGAGTCCAGCGTGCGGTGGGGATGAGACGCAAGCCTTCGCCATCAAAGATGAAGCCAGCGTCGATCATGCTTCCTGTAACCGCTTTGAAGACTGCGGCAGGCGTGTTCTGGCGAACTTCATCGATCAACAACTGAGTAGGTTCGCTGAAAGAAAGTGCGTCCAGAATCTGGGAAACTGCGTGATCCATAGGCTCCAGAACACGTTGTAACTCAGCCTCGTTACTTTGTACAAAGCGACCGTTACCGTACACTAACCGATGTACCGCATCCTCTGAAAACAGCGATCTTGGATGCGAGGCACACCATTCAAGCAAGGCCAAGTAGGTTTCCCGCATTGCTAAGCCATGGGTGAGGCTGCGCATGGCGGTATGGGCCTGGATAAACGTAAAACCAGCATCAGCATGCCTGTCAACGAAGACTTTCAACTCGCTCTCGATATCGAATGCTGGCGATTTAGTGATATGCCTCAAGGCGGGAGCTGGAGGTGTTGACTCCAAAGTAGTCCCGATGCTCAGTATGGGCAAAGGCGTTTTTAATGCGAGCGCGTAGGTAAGCGGCCGATCTACAGCGTTAGCCACAGGCATTTTGTAATGCGGAGATGATCCAAAGGAGTCATTTAGCTTCGCCGATCTCGACAGGTCGATCGCAAAGGGTTGCAATGTACGTCTTGCTGTGGCTTCCTTGATCTGCTGGCGTACTTGCAGCGAAATGGGCTTGTACCCCAGAAGATTGACGAGGCGTGCGCGCACACGACGAGCGCTTGAATCGATTTGTGCAGGTCGAACAACAGTGCTCAGCATAGTCTGGCTGGTAATACTGTTAAGTTCGATTATCAAATCCAGCACGCTGTCCAGTGAAGGTGGTGAAGTCTGCAGCCAAATCGCATCAAACCAATCATGAATCTCCTGGACTTGGACTTGATCCGTGAGCAGCACTCCGAATTCGGTGCGACGTAGAACACCAGCGTGGGTAAGGTTGGCAGAGCCCGTATATGCGCCAGCTCCGCTGAGCACGGTTTTCGCATGGATAGCAGGATAATGGTGGATGAGACCATAATTTTGGGCAATAAAGTCGTAGACTAGGCTGCGCTCGCGTCTAGGTGTCGCGGAGAGCCATTCGAGAACATCTGACACCAACCGCCAGGAGCGCGAAATGTGAATGAGTCGCTGCAGATACTCTAGGCTGATGTACGGGCTTACAATCTTCACGTCCTGATCCCTGATGATCTGAACGATGGCGCGATCAAATGGCGATTCTTGATCCGGCGTGTCAGGAGCGTGGTAGAGCAATCGCGACATAAGTCCCTGTATGTTTTCTGTGTTGATGCCTATTTTGCGACGAAAAATCAATCACTGAAGTTCATTGACAGGCCGGCTAATACATGTTCCTACTGCTGTAAATTTTCGCGATACAAGGGGCGAACTATTGGGGGCAATGGACTTGGATCTATCTCACTGCAGGTGACCTAGCGGTGTCCCCCACTGGTGGTCAAGTCCACTCCTCTAAATAGCAGCAGGCTGTCGTCCGCATCAGCGTCTGTTCAGGGTCGACATGCGCCTGCCGAGACGCTCAAAGGCGACGCTCGTTGGAAGCGGTACGCGGCGAGTCGCTTAGTCGAATGGAAGTTTTCGAGGATGCAACGGCCGGGCAGGACTGGTAGCGTTAAACGACTTATGTTCGTGATTTTTGCCGTTTAGGCACTAGCCCCTGGATGTCTCAGATCAGCCAAGGGCAGTCATCTAAGATGGGGCCTTCAACGACTGCTTCTGGCAATCGATTGCAGACGCTAAATGTAATTTGCCCGATGATTTCACCGAAGAACCCCTAACTCCGCCACTTGAGCTGAGCTCAAATAGGTAACGATAAGGTCCCCTTATCGGCTCAGCCCCCGACGCCCCCCCTTTTCAACAGCCCTTAGCTTTGGACTGCGTATTCAATCGATTGAGGTGGTTCAGCGGCCGAAATCACCGACCGCTTCGCCCCCGATTCAAATATGGGCCGCTAGGCCACCCACATCCCCGGCCTGAGGCTGTGGTATGCGCACCCGTACCGCAATCAGCCATGCCGCGAACAGCATCAGGACGCTGCCGGCGATGAACACGCCAGTGATGCCGCTGGCGCCGAACATCGCGCCACCCGCAGCCGCACCGACGGCAATGGAGGACTGCACCGAGGCCACCACCATGCCGCCCGCGCTCTCGGCCTGATCGGGCACGGAGCGTGCGACCCAGCTTGACCATGCCACCGGCACACCACCGAAGGCCAGGCCCCAGAACGCCACCAGCAGCGCCTGCCCTGCCACAGAGGCGGGCAGCAGCACCAAAGACAACGCCGCGATGCCGACCAGCGCGGGCATCAGCGCCAAGGTCATGCGCAGGCTGCGCTGCATCAGCCAACCCGCGAGCAGCGTGCCGGCGAAGTTCGCCACGCCGAAACCCAGCAGCATCAGCGCGAGCCCGTCTGCATCGACGCCCGTGCTGCTTTCCAGGAAGGGGCGGATATAGGTGAACAGGGCGAAATGGCCGGCATGGGCCAGGATGCAGGCCAGCATGCCCATGGCGATGCCCGGCCGCAGCAGCACGTCGAGCACCGTCCTGAGCCGCACCACGCTGCGTGGCGCCATGCGCGGCAGCGTGAACCACTGGAAGACCAGCGTGATCAGCCCCACGGCGGCAGCCGCCACGAAGGCGCTGCGCCAGCCGTACAAACCACCCAGATAGCTGCCCAGCGGTACCGCCACCACCGTCCCCAGCGCAATTCCGCTGAAGATGATCGACAAGGCGCGCGGCAGCAGCGCGGCCGGCACCAGCCGCATGGCGACGGCGGTGGCCATGCTCCAGAACCCGCCCAACGCAATGCCCAGCAATACGCGCATCACCAGCAGCACCGCCATGCTGGACGACAGCGCGACGAGCAGGTTGGAAGCGATCATCAGCATGGAAAAGCCCAGCAGCACCACCCGCCGGTCCAGCCCGCGCGTCAGGCCGGGAACCAGCAAGCCGGCGAACAACGCCACCACGGCCGTCACGGTCACCGCCTGGCCCGCCAATGCCTGCGACACGCCCAAATCCCCGGCCATGGGCGTCAGCAGACTCGCGGGCAGGTACTCCGCCGTCAACAAGCCGAAGACGCCCATCGCCAACGAGAACACCGCCATCCAGGCTGCCGAGGCCGGCGCCGCCAGGTCCGCTCTGCCAAGGTCGGCAGTGGCGTCACAAATGCAATCATTCATCGCAAGATACCCCTAGAAAAACTATCGTGACCCAAAGTCTAGGGGCTGGATTCAGGATGATCTATGATGAAAAGTCTTGAATTTTTGATCAAAACACCTGGATGAATGTGCCGGAACAGTTTGCTCTCTCGTCCGATCTCATCAGCGAACTGCTGACGGGCATGCGCCTGCGCGGCGTCGAGTACCGGCGCATCCAGGTCGGGCCGTCCTTCGGCTTTCACTTCGAGGCCAGGCCCGGTCGTGGCTACTTCCACTATCTGGCGGTGGGATCGGCCGTGCTGCGCAGCGCCGACGGCGCGCTGCATGAACTATCGGCCGGCAGCACCGTGTTCATTCCCCAAGGGGCGGCACATCAATTGCTCTCCAGCTCGGATGCGCCCACCCAGGACATCGACAGCTTCGAGGCGGCACCGCTGGGCGACACGGTCAGCGCCGTAGATGCCTGTCCGAGCACCAGCGTCGTACCCAGCGCCATCCTGTTCTACGGATGCATGGAGTTCGACCTGGGCGGCATGCAGGGCCTGGGCCGGCTGATGCCAGGCCTGATGCTGGTCGATGCCGCCAGCCAGCGCTATCCCGGGCTGCTGCCCATACTGGCCGCGATGAAAGGCGAAATCTGCTCCGGACGGGTCGGATTCGCCGGCATCCTGGCGCGCCTTGCCGAGGTGGTGGCGGCCATGATCGTGCGCGGCTGGGTCGAATGCGGCTGCGACAATGCCGCCGGCCTGGTGGCCGCGTTGCGCGATCCGCGGCTGGCGCGTGCCATTTTGGCCCTGCATCGGCAGCCCGGCCGCGATTGGACGGTGGCGGAACTGGCGGCCGAGTGCCATGTCTCGCGCTCGGTCTTCGCGCAACGTTTCGAGTTCACCATCGGCACGTCCCCCTTGCGCTACGCAACGGAGCTGCGCATGCGCCTGGCGAGCCAATGGCTGGCGCAGGAAAGCATTTCCATCGACTCCGTGGCAGAACGGCTGGGCTACTCGTCCCAGGCGGCCTTCAGTCGTGCCTTCAAACGCATCAATGGTCAGCCCCCAGGGTCGATCCGACAAGAGCGCAGGCGTGCGACGCGTGAGGCCCGTTGAGTCATGCGTCGATGACGGCTTCGTGCCACCTTGGACGCAGATCCGGGAGCAGAACGACAGCAGCAGTTTTGTCGCAATCGCACGCTACGCATCCCTGAGAAAATGCCAAGCCTTTGCCGCAACGGCTATCGCCTGCCCTTCGCCCCCACAGCCAGTGCCACGACGGCAATGCCGCCGGCGATGATGAGTGCATCTTCTATCAGGCCGCTGCGCGTCTGGCCGATGTGCTTCATGGCGGTTTTTCTTGCGTCCAGGGTCACATAGGCCAGCGGAACCGCGGTTGCAATGGCGGCAGCCGCGCCGGCGCGCTCGCGGCCGTGGGGTGCGAGGGCCGCGCCGGCGATGCCGGCGCTGGCCACTCTGGCCAGCAGGCCCAGGAACACGGTTCTGTCGGGAGCGGTCTTCATCTTGTCGCCCGCCAGTTCACCGGCTCCCATGAGCAGGGCGCCGAACCGGAAAACCGGGCGGTCTAGCAGTGCGAGCGTTCCCGGGGTGGAGTGGCCCAGAAGCCGGGCCGCGGACAAGGTGGCCATCGGTGTCATCGAGCGTGCGCTGGCCACGGCGCCGATGAGTGCAGAGTAAAGGAGACCGACATTTTTCATGATTTTTCCCTGAACGAAGCAAAGCGCCATCCTTGAATAGGTGCTGGCGCTTGTCCATGCGATAACGCGCGTCCAAGCGTAGGACAAGCGCGGCGGCTGCCAAGTGAAGTCTCAAAGGCAACAATCGTCGCTTTATGGACAAGCGCCGCAGCGCCATGGCATGCCGCTCAATCCACCCGCAGCACCTCGAACTGCTGCCGCAGGGAACCGACCTGTATCGACACCTCGTCACCTTCGCATTTACCGAGCATGGCCCTGGCCAGAGGGGCCTGGCTGCTGATGACCTGAACCAGCTCGGTGCCGCTGACCAGCTTCATGCTGCCCCCGGCCGGGCCCAGAAACAGCTGTTGCTGCTGGTCGTCGGCATCGACCAGGCGGACCAGTGCGCCCAGCTGTATGCCCTTGCTGATGTCGTAGGGGAGCGGGCGGAACTGGCGCCAACTGGCCAGGGCCTGGCGTATGGCTTCGGCGCGCCTGGCCTGGCCGCAGGCCAGGTAGGCGGCTTCGAGGCCCAAGGTGTCGTATTTGTTTTCGGCGATGTTTTCTTCGTGCGTCGCCGTTTCATGGGCGGTGCGCACCGCCTGTTCGATTTGCAGCAGGTCTTGGGCGAGCTGCTCCAGCACCTGCTGCTGCAGCAAGAATTTATCCATGGTGAAAGCGAGGCATCTCGAACGGGCGGGAGGGAGGAAAGATCTTGCAGGGGCCGGGCTGGCATTGCGGATTGCGCAAAGAATGGGTGCGCTGCCCTGACGAGGTGCGCGCCCGGTCGCCAGCCACGCCCTTCTGCGGAGTTTACCAACGCCCGTCGCAGGCGTCGGCGCGGGCAGGCAGCCATGTTCCCAAGGACCGCATGGATCAGATGTTGTGGGTGGCCGGCCTTTGAAGCAAGCCTGCGCTTGAAATAGCCCGGCATGGCCCATCGCAGCCGGCGGAGCGCGGGAACGGTGCTTCTCGGCGCAGGCGCGACGCGCGGGCGCCCAGCCGTGGACAGCACGCCTGTGCGCCGGCTGGATCCTGTTTTGCCTGGAATTTTTTAGCGGCTAAAAAGCATGCCCCCCGGCAGGCCGGCCTGTGCCCAATTGCCGGGCCTGCGTGTCCATATTGGCGCGGCGCCCGGGGTCTGCCCTCCCCGCCGCGGTGCATTCTGTATACAAAACGGTGCAAACATTGCGTGCAAAGCTGGCACGGGGTTTGCGTACACCCTGGGCATGCAAGCCCATACCCCTGCACCCGCACCTTCCCCGTCCACGCCGGCACCGGCCGGCATCGAAGTCGTCGCGCTGACCAAGCGCTATGCCAGCGGCAAGCCCGCCGTGGATGCGATCAACCTGCGCATTGCGAGCGGCAGCTACTGCTGCCTGCTGGGCCCGTCGGGCTGCGGCAAGAGCACGACCTTGCGCATGATCGCCGGGCACGAGTCGGTGAGCGGCGGCGACATCCTGCTGGAGAACCGCAACATCACCGACCTGCCCGCGGCCGCGCGCGGCACGGCCATGATGTTCCAGAGCTTTGCGCTGTTTCCGCACCTGTCGGCGCTGGACAACGTGGGCTTCAGCCTGAAGATGAAAGGCATGGGCAAGGCGCAACGCCAGGCCAAGGCGCGCGAGCTGCTCGAACGCGTGGCGCTGGGCCATCTGGCCGAGCGCAAGCCCGCCGAACTCTCGGGCGGGCAGCAGCAGCGCGTGGCGCTGGCGCGCGCGCTGATCACCCAGCCGCGCGTGCTGCTGCTGGACGAGCCGCTTTCCGCGCTAGACCCCTTTTTGCGCATACAGATGCGCGCCGAGCTGCGCCGCTGGCAGAAGGAGCTGGGCCTGACCTTCATCCATGTCACCCACAGCCAGGAGGAAGCCATGGCCCTGGCCGACACCATGGTGGTGATGAACCATGGCGTGATCGAGCAGGTGGGCAGCCCGCATGAGGTCTACAACCGCCCGGCCAATGAATTCGTCGCGCGCTTCATGGGCGGGCACAACGTGATCGATACGCCCCAGGGGCTGATAGGCGTGCGCACCGACCACCTGCAGATCGCCGCGGCCGACGCCAGTCTGCCCGCGGGCGCCCAGCGCATGCAGGCCCAGGTCACCGACGTCGAGTACCAGGGCACCTATGTGCTGCTGGGCCTGCAAAAGCAGGGCGTGGCGCTGTCGGCCCATGCCACGGCCGCCTATTCGGTGATGGTGTCCGAGGCGGCGTTTGCCGCCCGCCCCTGGCAGGTGGGCCAGCCGGTGCAGCTGCACTGGACTCCCGACCAGGCGCACCCGCTGTCGGCGCCCGCCCCGGCCCTGGCCATGGCTGCCTGAACCTATCCGCTGAGCTTTTTTCATCCCGCAACCCAAGGAGTTTTCCCATGTCCGATGCTTTCCGTGCCGATTCCCCTGCCGCCCTTTCCGCTGCCGCTGGCGTGCAGCGCCGCTCGCTGCTCAAGGGCACGGCGGGCATCCTGGCGGCCGGCGTGTTCCCGGCCGTCCACGCCCAGGAAAAAATAGTGCTGCGCTACCTGGGCACGGCCGTGAACCAGGACAAGGTGATCGCCGAGAAGTTCAAGGCCGACACCGGCATCGAGATCCAGTACGTGGCCGTGACCACCGACGACGTGAGCAAGCGCGCCGTCACCGCGCCCAACAGCTTCGACCTGATAGACACCGAGTACTTCTCGCTCAAGAAGATCGTGCCCACGGGCAACCTCAAGGGCATAGATACCAAGCGCATCAAGAACGCCGACAAGATCACGCCGCTGTTCACCACGGGCATGGTCGGCAGCAAGGCCGTGGGCGACCAGGGCACGGCGCCCAAGAAAGTGATCTACCTCGAAGGCGAACGCTCGAAGAAATTCGCCAGCGCGCCCACGCAGTTCATGAGCCTGATTCCCACGGTCTACAACGCCGACACGCTGGGCATACGCCCCGATCTGATCAAGCGCCCCATCAGCTCCTGGGCCGAGCTGCTCAACCCCGAGTTCAAGGGCAAGACCGCGCTGCTCAACATCCCTTCGATAGGCATCATGGACGCAGCCATGGTGGTCGAAGCCATGGGCATCTACAAGTACCCCGACAAGGGCAACATGACGAAGAAGGAAATCGATCTGACGATCAAGACGCTGATCGAAGCCAAGCGCCAGGGCCAGTTCCGCGCGCTGTGGAAGGACTTCAACGAGTCGGTGAACCTGATGGCGTCGGGCGAGGTGGTGATCCAGTCGATGTGGAGCCCGGCCGTCACGGCAGTGCGCACCAAGGGCGTCGCCTGCAACTTCCAGCCGCTCAAGGAAGGCACGCGCGCCTGGGCCGCGGGCTTCGGCCTGCCGGCCACGCTCAGCGGCCGCAAGCTCGACGGCGCCTACGAGTTCATCAACTGGTTCCTCGACGGCTGGGCCGGCGCCTATCTGAACCGCCAGGGCTACTACAGCGCCGTGCTCGAGACCGCCAAGTCCAAGATGGAAGCCTACGAGTGGGCCTACTGGATGGAAGGCAAGCCCGCGGCGCGCGACATCAAGGGCCCGAACGGCGATGTGCTGGCCAAGGCCGGTGAAGTGCGCGACGGCGGCAGCTACGAGGCGCGCATGGGCTCGATCGCCTGCTGGAACGCGGTGATGGACGAGAACAACTACATGGTCCAGAAGTGGAATGAATTCGTGGCCGCGTAAAGCGTGCCCGCGCAGCGCCAGGTCCAAGGCCTGCTGCTGCGCCCCTTTTTCATTGCCGCCGCGTATTGCCCCGCAAAGCTGATCTGCCCCACCATGAGCACTGCCCACACCCCACCCCTGCCCACGAGCGCTTCGCCGGGACGCAGCATCGCCGCCTGGTGGCAGGCCGCGCCGTTCACGCTGGTGTTCGCGCTGTTCTTCCTGATCCCGCTGGCGCTGATCGTGATGGTCAGCTTCTGGGACTTCAACGAGTACGAACTGCTGCCTGCATTCACGTTCAAGAACTACGTCTCGATCTTCGCGGGCTGCGGCGATGCCTCCGAAGGGCTGTGCGTCACGCTCAAGACCTATTACTCCACGCTCAAGTTCAGTTTCCTGGTCTGGCTGATCACGCTGGTGATCGGCTTTGCCGTGGCCTATTTCCTGGCCTTCCATGTGCGCTCCGCGGGCATGCAGACGCTGCTGTTCGTGCTGTGCACCATACCGTTTTGGACCTCCAACGTGATACGCATGATCTCGTGGGTGCCGCTGCTGGGACGCAACGGCCTGGTCAACCAGAGCCTGGTGGGCGCGGGGCTCATTGACCAGCCCATAGAGTGGCTGCTGTTTTCCGATTTCTCGGTGGTGCTGGCCTTCGTGCACCTCTACACCATGTTCATGATCGTGCCCATCTTCAACAGCATGATGCGTATAGACCGCAGCCTGATCGAGGCCGCCAGCGACAGCGGCGCGAGCGGCTGGCAGACGCTGTGGAACGTGATCGTGCCGCTGTCGCGCACCGGCATCATCATCGGCTCGATCTTCGTGATCACCATCGTCATGGGCGACTTCGTGACCATAGGCGTGATGGGCGGCCAGCAGATCGCCTCCATCGGCAAGATCATCCAGGTGCAGACCTCCTACCTGCAGTTCCCGCTGGCCGCGGCCAATGCCGTGATCCTGCTGGCCGTGGTGCTGATGATCATCTGGGGCCTCACCCGCCTGGTCGATATCCGCAAGGAGCTGTGAAATGAAAATCCGCGAAACCCGCCCCGCGAGCTTCTGGCCGCTGGCCATCGCATTCAGCCTGTTCGTGCTGTTCATGTACGGCCCCATGCTGGTCATCTTCGTGCTGAGTTTCCAGGGCCCCGAAGGCGGACTCACGTTTCCGCTGCGCGGACTGTCGCTGCACTGGTTCCGCAAGCTCGCCGAGGGCCTGGGCGTGGTGGACATAGGCGCGGCACTGTGGCGCTCGCTGGGCCTGGGCGCGGCGGTGATGCTCAGCACCGTGGTGCTGTCGGTGCTCGCCGGCCTGGCGTTCCGCAAGCGGCTGGCCGGCGGCAACGCGCTGTTCTTCATTGTCGTCGCCAGCCTCATCATGCCGTCCATCATCGTGTCGCTGGGCATAGGGCTGGAGTTCCGGCTGATCGACAACGCCATCAAGGCCGCGTTCGAATGGCTGGGCATGGAAAGCGCGCTCGAGGGCTACGGCACGGCGCTGGGCCTTTACACCTCGGCGCTGGGCGCGCACCTGACCTGGACCCTGCCCTTCGGCCTGCTCATCATGTTCGCGGTGTTCAACCGCTTCAACCCGGCCTACGAAGAGGCCGCGCGCGACCTGGGCGCCACGCCCTGGCAGGGCTTTGCGCATGTGGTGCTGCCGCTGATCGCGCCCTCGGTCGTGGGCATAGGCATGTTCGGCTTCACGCTGAGCTGGGACGAGATCGCGCGCACCTCGCAGGCCATTGGCGATGTGAACACCTTGCCGCTGGAACTGCAGGGCCTGACCAGCACCGTGACCACGCCGTCCATCTATGCGCTGGGCACGCTGACGACCCTGGTGTCGTTCGTGGTCATGGGCATCACGCTGGCGCTGGTCTGGGCCCTGGGCCGCCGCGGCCAGGGCCGCCCCAGTTGAAAACGCAACCCATATGACGACGACAACCCCTCTCAAGCCCCGGCGCGCGCGCGCCCTGGCCTCCCCGCCGCCGACCGCGCCCGACGCCAGCGGCCAGCTCAGCGACAACGACATGTACGAGCGCATGGTGTCGGCCATCCTGGACCACCGCCTGCCGCCGGGCACCAAGCTGGTCGAAGACAAGCTCGCGAGCGCGTTCGGCGTGTCGCGCACGCGCGTGCGGCCCGTGCTGGTGCGGCTGGCCAACGAGCAGGTGGTCACGCTCACGCCCAACCGCGGGGCATCGATTGCCCAGCCCACGCCGCAGGAGGCGCTCGAAGTCTTCGAGGCGCGCCGCCTGCTCGAGCCGCGCCTGGTGCAGCTGTTCATCGCCAATGCGACCGACGCCGACATCGCCGCGCTGCGCGCCTGCATAGCCGACGAGGAGGCGGCGCGCGCCAGCGGCGACATGCGCCGCGCGATCCGCCTGTCGGGCGACTTCCACCTGCAGATCGCCCAGGCCGCGGGCCACCAGACGCTGGGTCGCATC
Source organism: Comamonas sp. DB36 (assembly GCF_057914905.1). Lineage (NCBI taxonomy): Bacteria > Pseudomonadati > Pseudomonadota > Betaproteobacteria > Burkholderiales > Comamonadaceae > Comamonas > Comamonas sp. DB36. Next base: position 732,457 of record NZ_CP196632.1, on the reverse strand, counting down.
CTGCGCGAGCTGGTTTCGCGCACTTCGCTGATCCTGATGACCTACAGCCCCTCGCATGCCCAGACCCGCGAGGAAGCCACGGCCTGCGGCTGCCGCGAGCACCGCGCGCTGATAGATGCCATCCGCCTGCGCGACGCCAACGAGGCCGCGCGCCGCATGCTTGACCATCTGGTGCGCATCGAGTCGCAGCTCGAATTCACGCCTGCGGCCGCCGACACCCTGGACCTGACCCGGCTGCTGAGCGGCGGCTGATGGCCAAGGCCTTGCAAACCATGCGCCAACTGCTGGTCATCAACCCCAACACTTCAGCCGGCGTCAGCGCGCTGCTGCAGCGGCATGTGCAGGCCGCGGCGGGCTCGCATGTCGCGGTGCGCACCGCCACGGCGCGCTTCGGCGCACCGTACATTGCCTGCGAAGCCAGCTACGCCGTGGCCGCCCATGCGGCGCTCGATGCCTGGTCCCATGACCTCGCCCAGCTGCAGGCAAAGCCCGACGCGGTGTTGATCGGCTGCTTTGGCGACCCCGGCCTGATGGCCTTGCGCGAAAGCAGCCCCGTGCCCATCACCGGACTGGCCGAGGCGTCCTTCATAGAAGCCGCGCGCCATGGCCGTTTTGCCATCGTGACCGGCGGCGAGCGCTGGGGCCCCATGCTGCAGCGCCTGGCGCAGCAGCTGGGCCAGGCGCATGCACTTGCAGGCATACACACCGTGGCGCCCACCGGGGCCCAGCTCGCGGCCGACCCGCAGGCCGCGCGCACGCTGCTGGCCCAGGCCTGCCGCGATGTGGTGCGGCAGATGGGCGTGCAGGCCGTGATATTGGGCGGCGCCGGGCTCGCGGGCATGGCTGCGGCGGTGCAGCCGCAAGTGGCGGTGCCGGTGATCGACAGCGTGATCGCCGGTGCCACCTGGGCCTTGCGCGCCCATCCCGTGCCGCCCGAGCGCAGGCTGGCAGGGTTCGATGTGGCCTGGGCCGGGGTCTCGGCCGAGATGGTGCGGTTGGGTGCAGCGCTTGGCATGCACGCCATGGACAGCGGGCGCTGACGCCAACCCCACGGTAGGCGCTGGCCCGCAGCCACGCCTTGCGGCGAAACGTGGACCGGCTTTGCCCCACGCCCTCAGCAGGCCGGGGCCGACAGGTTGGAGCACGCCATATTGGCTAAACTGTCGCGCTATCTTCCGCGCTGGACGATGACCGTTTTTCAGCCTGAACCTCCGGACCATTCCACTATCCCAGGGTGGCAGCCATGGGCTTTCGCCGCCGAGAGCCCGCGCTGCAGATCCTCAACACATTTGTGCACCAGCACTGAAGGCATGACTGTGGACGACCACAAAGCACTTGAGCGTATCTTTGTAGGTGACAGCGATATGGCCAGGCAGATGCGCAGCCACGACTGGACATCCACCAGCCTGGGTGATCCGCGGCAATGGCCGCAGGCGCTCAAGCTTGCGGTGCGCATCCTGCTGACCTCGAAGTTCGAGATGTGGGTAGGCTGGGGGCCCGACATCGCCTTTCTCTACAACGATGCCTACCGGCCCACGCTGGGCAGCAAGCACGAATACGCGCTGGGCATGCCGACGCGCGAACTGTACCCGGAGATCTGGCCGGAGATCGAGCCGCGTCTGCGCCGGGTCTATGCGCATGGCGAAGCCACATGGGATCGTGCGCTGAAGCTCATACTGCACCGCCATGGCTATGCGGAAGAGACTTATCACACCTTTTCATACAGCCCGCTGGTCGGCGACACCGACAAGGTCGAGGGCATCTTCTGCGCCGTCAGTGAAGAGACCGAACGCGTCATCAGTGTGGACCGGCTGGAGTCATTGGAATCCCTGGCCGGCGCGATTGCCACGGCGGACCGATTCGACGTCTTCTTCCAGGCCGTCGCGCAGGAGGCAAAGAAGGCCCACGGGAGCATTCTGTTCAGCGCCTTGTATGAATTCGATGCCGATGGCAAAGCCCGGCCCGTCTACGAGGATCTGGGCGGCAGCGTCGACATCGCGCGCTGGAGCCTGGCTTCGGCCGGCCAATCCCAGGAACCGTTCATCGTCGACCTGGATGGCGCCGAGAACCTACCCAAAGGCGCGGGCGACATCGCTACCAGGCAAGCGGCTGTGATCTGCATGAATGCCGCGGGCAATGAATATCCCGTGGGCGCATTCGTCGTCGGCTTGAATCCCTACCGGCGCTTTGACGACGACTACCAAAGTTTCCTGAAGCTGTTCGTGGGGCAGATCGCCGCACGCTGGACCACGATAGAAGGCTTCGAGACCGCCAAGCTGCGCACCGAGGCCTTGAACGATGCCCTGGCCTTGCGCCAGGAAGCTGCCGACAATCTGGCCAAGGTCAACGAGAGCCTGTCGAAGGAAGTGCTGCTGCGGACCGCGCAGCGCGACCGGTTTCATGCGATGTTCAAACAGGCGCCCAGCTTCATGGCCCTGCTGTCCGGGCCGCAGCATGTCTTCGAGCTGGCGAACGACGCCTATCAGAGCCTGGTCGGTCCGCGCGACATCGTGGGGCGCACCGTGCGCGAAGTGCTTCCCGACGTCACGGGCCAAGGCTATTTCGAGCTGCTGGACAAGGTCTACAAAACGGGCGAGACCTTCAAAGGCGAGGCGATGTCGGTGCGGCTCAACCGCGGCGACAGGCAGGAGGAACGGTTCCTGCACCTGATCTATCAGCCAATCTTCATCGACGGCAAGGTCGAAGGCATTTTTGTCGATGGCTACGATGTGACGCATCAAAAGAATGCCGAAGACGCGCTGCGCCATATCAATGCCACGCTCGAAGGCCATGTCAAGGAAAGAACGGCGGAGCTGGAGCAGGCGCTCGAGCGCCTGCGCCGCGAGGCGGAAGAACGATCGTTGGCCGAACGCGCGCTGCAGCGGGCGCAGAAAATGGAGGCGCTGGGCGCGCTCACCGGCGGAGTGGCGCATGATTTCAACAACTCATTGCAAGTCATCAGCGCCAACCTGCAGATTCTCGGCTTCATGCTGCAGTCCAATCCCGACGCCATCAAGCGCATCGAGGGGGCGATGGGCGGCGTGACGCGTGGCGCCAAGCTGGCTTCGCAACTGTTGTCATTCGGCCGGCGCCAACCGCTGGAGCCCAAGGTGGTCAGCGTCGGCAAGTTCATCCGCGGCCTGGAAGACATGCTGTGCCGCGCGCTGGGTGAAAGCATAGAGCTCGAGACCGTGATCTCGGGCGGACTGTGGAACACCATGGCCGATCCCAGCCAGGTGGAGAACGCCGTGCTCAATCTGGCCATCAATGCGCGTGACGCGATGAACGGCAGGGGCAAGCTGACCATTGAAGCCGGCAATGCCCTGCTCGACTTCCAGTATTGCGAGCGGCATGAGGATTTGAAGCCCGGTCAATACGTCGTCATTGCAGTGACCGATACCGGCTCCGGAATGTCTACCGAAGTGCTGGAGCGCGCATTCGAGCCGTTTTTCAGCACCAAACCCGAGGGCAAAGGCACGGGCCTGGGACTTTCCATGGTGTACGGCTTCGTGAAGCAATCCGGCGGTCACGCCGCGGTCTACAGCGAACTGGGCGAAGGCACGACGGTCAAGCTCTACCTTCCGCGCTCCAATCAGGATGAGGATCCTGCGCCCATCAACTGGTCCAATGGGCCGGTCCAGGGCGGAAGCGAGACGGTGCTGGTCGTGGAAGATGATGAGGATGTGCGCGAAGCGGCCGTCGCCACGCTGCTCGGTCTGGGCTACCGCGTGCTGCGCGCCAAGGATGCAGACAGTGCGCTCACGGTGGTCGACAGCGGCGTGCACATCGATGTGCTGTTCACCGATGTGATGATGCCCGGCAAGCTGCGCAGCCGCGAGCTGGCGCGCAAGGCCAAGCAACGCCTGCCCTCTTTGGCCGTGCTCTTCACTTCGGGCTATACCGAGAACTCCATCGTGCATGGCGGCAGGCTCGATGAGGGCGTCGAACTGCTGTCCAAGCCCTATACCCGCGAAGCGCTGGCGCGCCGCATCCGCCATGTCATCGGCGAGGAGGCGCAACGCCGCCAGTGCATTGCCGACATCGTGCAAGGTGCGAATGCGGTCCCGGCTGCCAGGCTCAAGCTGATGGTGGTGGAAAACGACGATCTCATCCGCACTTCCACCGCCGAACAATTGCGCATGTCGGGCCATGAGGTCAGCGAGGCCGCCAATGCCAAGCAGGCATTCGCGCTGCTGAACACGCAGGCGAAATTCGATGCCCTGGTGCTGGACATCGGTCTGCCTGACATGGACGGCGCCGAGCTGGCGCACAAGGCCGTGGCGCTGCAGCCGCATCTGGGCATCGTGTTCGCCAGCGGCGCGTCGCCCACGCACCATCTGGGGCTGCCCAGTGCGACGCGCTATGTGGTCAAGCCTTACACCACGGCGCAGCTGCTGGCCGAATGCGCACTCGCGGTGCAGCTGCGCCAGGCCATCAAAAATCCGCTGTGAGGACTGCGCCCCCGCCCAGGCGGGGACGCTCCTCTCAGTATGTCAAGCCGAAGCCATAGGGAAACAGCGTGTCCTTTTGCGGATAGCCGGGTGCATCGGGCTGGTTGTCCAGAATGGCCTGCGAATTGTTGGCCAGCGCGAACGGCATCTTGCCCTGGGGCTTGACCGCCGCTGCGGTGCCCAGCACCTTGCCGCCCAGCACGTCGAGCAGCGCCGTGTTGCTGATGCCGAAGCCCGCGACGATCGCGCCCGCGTTCTTCAGGCCGCTGGCGTCGTCAAGCACATAGGGCTGGCGGAAGTAGATCGCCAGCACGGTCTTCTTCGCGCCCACCTCGTTCATCACCGCCTGGATCTGCTCCAGCGAAGGCGATACCAGCCAGGACTGGGCCTTGGCCATCTCGGTGAACGACAGCATGCCGTTCTCCCAGGGCAGCGAGCCGCCGAAGGCCAGGCCGTCATCGAGGCAGGGCTTGGTCGCATCGGCCGCCGAGTAGGCGGCGCTGTTGACGCAGCGGTCGTCGAAGCCCCAGCTGCGGCCGGTCGCGGGATTGATGCGGCCGCCGGTGGCGGCATCGTTGCTGCGGTAGGTGCTGGCCGCGCGCGTGGTGGTGCCGGGCACGAGCTTGTTGTTGGAGACTTCCACGCGAATCACCGCATAGTCATGGCCGGCCGCGCTGGGCCGCGCACCGCCGACCAGCGCCTCGCCATCGGTGACCTGGTAGCCGTATTTCTCGGTGTCCGTCCTGGCCAGGCCCATGGTGTAGACCTTGGCCTGCGCCTTGAGCGGCAGCGTCTTGCTGCCGTCCGCCTGGGCCTGGTTCTGCAGCAGCACCACCGACTTGCGCTGCAGGTCCATGCCCGCGCTGCGGTGCGCGTCCTTGCCTATGATTGCGTCCGCCAGGCCGGCATCGACATAGGGGTTCTCGAACAGGCCCAGCTGGAACTGCTCCTTGAGCAGGCGCCTGGCGGCCTCGGTCACGCGGGCTTCGGTGACCAGGCCGGCCTTGACGAGATCGGTGATGGTCTTGTTTTCGCTGAAGCCCGACAGGGTTTCGGTGCCGCTGTTGATCGCCGCCGCGACGCGCTCGGGCACGGACTTCTTCTCCAGGCCCCAGGCGCGGTCGTTGATGATGCCGGTGTCCGAATTCACATAGCCCTTGAAGCCCAGCTTGCCGCGCAGCAGGTCGGTCACGATCTGCTTGGAGAACGCCATGCCGGTCTGCTCGTAGGCCACGCCTTCGTAGGTCACATTGATGGGCACACCGTAGTAGGGCATGACGGACGAGACGCCCGCATCGAGCGCGGCGATGAAGGGCTTGAGGTGGTAGCCGAAGTTGCCGCCGGGGTAGACCTGGTTCTTGCCATGCGCGTAGTGCGGGTCCAGGCCCATCTCCTGCGGCCCGCCGCCGGGGAAATGCTTGAGCGTGAGCGCCACCGCCGAGCGCGGGGTCACGGAGGTGCCGTCCTTGACCTCACGGCCCTGCAGGGTCTGCACCAGGCTGCGCATGATGTCGGCGTTCAGGTCGGCATTCTCGGTGAAGGTCTCGTGCACGCGGTACCAGCGCGGCTCGGTCGACAGGTCGGCCATGTAGCCATACATGCCGCGCAGGCCTATGGACTTCCATTCATCGCCCATCACAGTGGCGAAATCGCGAATCGGCGCCATGTCGCCCGCGCCCAGCGCCGCGGCCGCCAGGCCCGCCTCCTTGGGAAACTCGGTGAACGCACCCGCGGCTTCATTGATGCCCACGCGCGGGTCCTTTTCATAATGGTTGCGCGCGTTGGACTTGAAGATCGTCGGGATGCCCAGGCGCGTGGCCTCGCTCATTTCCTGCACCGCATTGGTGAAGACCGCGGCCTGCTGCGGCGTCACCTGGGCACCGGTGGCCGGGACCGTGACCACGCTGCGGAAGATGAAGCGGCTCATCTTCTGCGTCTGCACCATGTCGGTCGCCGCGGCCGGCACCTTGCCGCCCGCGTCGGCGTTCAAGGTGTTGATCAGCATCAGCCCGGCCTTTTCCTCCAGCGTCATCTGTGCCACGAGGTTGTCTATGCGCTCGCTGACCGGCAGGCGCCAGTCTTCGTAGGGGTCAAGCCGGCCGTTGCCGTTCGAGTCCTTGAACTGCCGGCCGTCGAGCGTCAGCACGGCCTTGGCGCGCGCGCCTATCACCGGTTGGGTCGTTGCATCGTCGCCATCGCCGCCGCCGCAGGCGGCGAGCAAGGTCAGGCCGGCCACGCCGCTCAGGCACAGCTTGGCCGCCAGGGATACGCGCCGCATTGCGGGGCGCTGTGGGCTTGTTTTTTGCATTTCGGGGTCTCCTTGGAAAAATCGCTTCTCGCGAGGAATCGGTGCGGGGTGCACGCGCGCTGGCTGTCGATCGGGGCGGTCGGAATGCCAAAGACAGACAGCCTAGTAACCGGTTAACCTTCAAAAACCAAATTTCCCACACGCAATTCAAACCGTATCGGTGGGGTCTGAAAGTCAACCAAGCTTCTTTGGGAAACCGGTTAACCTGCTGTTGAAAAAAAACCGCAAGGGCCGGTGCGGATAGTGCTTGGTAACGTTAACTTGGTCAATATCTTCACCCCGGGACTTTCCCTAGGATGAAACGGCGGTCGACTCCCTGACCACCAGCCGGCTCGTGAGCACATCCACCTCGCTGCCGCGCGTGCCCTGGATGGCCTGCACCAGCCGGCGCATCGCCACCTCACCGACGGCTTCGCTCATCATGTCCACGCTGGTCAGCGCCGGACTGCAAAAGCGCCCATAGGCGATGTTGTCGAAACCCGCGATCGCGACCTGCCCGGGCACTTGCACGCCCAGCGCCCTGGCCTCGGACATCAGTCCCAGGGCCAGCAGGTCATTGAAAGCGACCACGGCATCGGGCATCTCGCCCGACAGCAGGACCACCGAGGCCAGTCGTTCGCCCTCCTCGCTCACCGGCGCTGTCGCCTCGAATTGCGTGAACTGCGCGTCCTGCCCCTGGAACGCCTGCTGCACACCCTGCCAGCGCTCGTCGCTCCAGCGCGCCGTCGGAAAGGCGATGTAGCTGATGCGGCGGTAGCCGCGGTCGCGCAGATGCCGTCCCAGGATGCGTCCCGCCTGATAGCTGTCGCAGCACACGCTGTGGTGGGCCGCGTCGGGCGACGGGCCGCCGTAGAACACCACGGGCGTGCTGCCCGCGAGCAAGGCCTCGATCACCGGCAGCGGCAGGCGCGCGCTCACGATCAGGCCGTCGACGCGGCGCGACAGCGCCTTGAGCACCGCAAGTTCGGGCTCCCGGGTCTCGGCGGCGTCGGCGACGATGAGATTCATCTGCACCTTCGCCGCCTCGCGCGCCGCTCCCTTGACCATGCTCGTGAAGTGCGGGTTGCGGATGTCCTGCAGCACGATGCCCACGTTGCCCGTGAGCCCCGTGTTCATTCCCCTGGCCATGGGGTTGAGCGACCAGCCGAGCTGGGTCACCGCCTGGCTGATGCGCGCTTCGACCTCGACGCTGAAACGCTGGCTGGCGTTGACGAACTTGGAGACCGTGGCCGTGGAAACGCCCGCGGCCAGGGCCACGTCGCGGATGGTGGGAGCGCGCTTGCGGGGAATGTTCATGTTCTGTTTCGTTGGGCAAGCATCCTGCAGCGCAGCGCCGTCGTCGGCTCAGACCGCCTGATAGGTGGTGTACATCGACGAGAAGTCATTGTCGAACAGGAAGTTCACGAAAGTGACGGTGACGCTGATGTCGAGGCTGCGCACATAGTGCCACCAGCCTACGGGAATGAACAGCAACTCTCCGGGCGCGAGGTCGCATTCCAGCACCGTCACCGCGCGCATCGCGGGAAAGCGCGCGTAGTCGATCGCCTCCAGGTCCACGTCGCTGTAGACATGCAGCGAATTATGGATGCGCGCGGCCTGCAGGCTGTCGACCAGCCGCACGCGCTTGCGGCCCAGGATCTGGGCCATGAAGTTGTTGGTCAGATCATGGTGGGTGGGCGTGATGGTGCCGGCCGGGCCTATCCAGAAGAAGCCGCGGTTGGCCGGGTCGCTGGCGTCGAGGTACTCCGGGATCTGCACGATGCCGTCCCACAGGCCCGCCATGGCCTGGGCGTTGGCACCCACATTGTTGGCGGTCATGTAGATGTCGTTGCTTTCCCCGCCATGCATCACCTGCTGCATGAAATCGCCGAAGCGCAGTGTTTTCCTGTGCTGGGCGCCCTCGATTTCATAGCGGGCATTGGCGTTGCGCCCCGCCTGGACCTGCACCTGCTGCGCGCAGAACCGCACGGCCAGGTCTTCGGGCGTCCAGTTGCGCGCGGGCCAGTCATCCATCATGCCGGTGATGATCACCGGGCGATTGGCGCTGTAGTACTCGCGCAGGAACATGTCGCGCGGCAGGCGGTGGCGGCGTTCGATCACCGGCTGCGGCGGGCGCAGCTTGCGCTGGGCCTCGAGCACCCATTCGCGCTTGCGCACGCGTTGCGCCAGCCGCCGCGCCGGTGCGAGGTAGGGGCTGCGCGCCGCCTTGTCCAGTTCGCGTTGCGCCTCGCCGACGTGCAAGCCATGCTCCACCAGCGTGGGCAGCAAGGTGTCGGCAGCGACTCCCAGCGCCAGGTTCTCGGCGATCCAGCTGCGCCAGGCATCGGTGAACGCAGGTGCGGCGCGCGCATCGTCCGGGGGCGCGCCTGCATTGCGGGCGGCATTTTCCGCCGGCGACGGCAGCGCGCTGGCATCCGGCAGCAGCCATTGCCGGAGCAATGCGTCAATGCGCCCCTGCTCGATCAGCCATTGCACGACCGCATGCGGCGCCTGGGCAAACTCCTGCACCGAGACCGCGGCCGACGCGGCCAGTCGCTGCGCATGCAGCCGGTCGAGGTTCTGTGCCTCCCCTGGCGCGCTGGCCGACCCGATCACCACGCGTATCGCCGGCAGCCGCGGCGTGGCCGCGAGCAATGCGGGCAGATCGTCATAGAGGCGGGCAGGTGGAAAACGCTGCAGCTTGTCGAAGGCCGGCAGCCAGCGCGTGTCGCCGTCGCGCCGCGCCCAGTCAGACCGCAGATACGACAGGGGACCGAAGGCCAGCACCCGGTCCGCGCCCAGCAGGGCGCCGAACAGGATGGCCGCGTAACCGCCCATGGACTGGCCCAGCGTGCTGACCGAGCGCGGGCGCAGGCGCGCGATCCAGTCGCGCAACGCCGCTGCCACTTCGTCTGCGTCCCGGCCCAGGCCGCTGACGCCGTGCTGGTACCAGAGATTGGCGGTGTCGCGCACCAGAATGCGGTTGAGCGCGACGCCCGTGCATTCGGCCAGTTTCAGCGTGCGCCCGTCGAAATCGAAAGCGTTGAGCGCGTCCCAGCTTGCAAAGCCGAAGGCGATGACCAGCGCCGCGTCGGCATGGGGCGCGTCGACGACAAAGCCGATATCAGGGTTCAGGGCCGAGGTCTTCACATGCGCTCCCGGTAGGAATGGAACTGGAATGCCCGATTCTTGCCGATATTGCCGGGCAAGCGCGGCCTTGAAGCCGGCCGGCGCGCGGCAGTGGAGCACGCGTCAATGCATTGGCCCGCGCGCCACCGGGCCGGCACGCCACTCAGGCCACATAGGCCGGATAGATCTCGGCCAGCCGGTCGATGAATCCGCTGACCAGCCGGATATGTTCGCGCAGCAGCTTCTCCGCCAGGTCGGCGTCGCCCGCAACCAAGGCCTGGACGATCTGGTCGTGGAACTCCACGGACTCCTCGCTGCCGCGTATGGTCTTGTTGGCCAGGCGGCGCAAGCGCTCGAGCCGCGTTCGGGCCGACAGCACCACGCTCCAGGCCGAGGCATGGCCGGCAAGCAGCACGATGGTGCGGTGGAAATCCTCATCGGCCGCCAGGCTCGCGTCACGGTCCTCGAGGCGCAGCGCCGCGCGGTGGCGCTCGACGATCCTGGCCAGCGCTTTCCTGTCGGCCAGGGGGGCGTTGGCCGCGAGCCGCACGGCGGCGCACTCTATGGCCTCGCGCACGAACAGCGCGTCGTTGAGCGACTCGCGCTGCAGGCGCGAAACAAAGGTTCCGCGCTGCGCAAAGATGTCCAGCAGACCGTCGGCGGCCAGCGCCCTGAACGCTTCGCGCACCGGGCTGCGGCTCACCCCGAATCGCTCGGCCACCACCGGCTCGTTGAGCGCCGCACCGGGCGGCAGCGTGCATTCGACGATGGCGCGGCGCAGGGCGGCGTAGACGAAGTCCGCGGCCTTGCCCCGGCCTTCGGCCGAGTCATACGGCTGCAGCGACGCAATGCCTTCCAAGGTGGCGGCGGAGACAAAGCTGGGACGGGCCATGAATATTGCGAGAAGGAAATTTTGATTCTAAGACAAGGGTTTCCCCCGAAAACGTTAACGCATTCTAGAACACTAGAATGCAGAACAATTTTGATGGACCTGCTTCATGAATTCCTCCAGCGTTTCCCCGACCACCATCTCCCTGCTGCAAAAAGTCAGCATCGCCACGCTGTGCACCTGCCTGTTCAAGCGCGGGCTGCGCAACCAGGTCATCCAGGGCACGGTGCCCGTGGGTGGCAGCGCCAAGCCGACGATGGTCGGCCCCGCCTTCACGCTGCGCTACATGCCGGCGCGCGAAGACCTGAACACGCTGGCCGAGTTCACCAACCCTGCCCATCCCCAGCGCAAGGCCGTGGAAGACTGCCCGCCGGGTGCGGTGCTGGTGTTCGACAGCCGAAAGGATGCGCGCGCCGCGTCTGCGGGTGCGATCCTGATCCGCCGGCTACAGGTGCGCGGCGTGGCCGGCGTGGTCACCGACGGCGGCTTTCGCGACGCGCCCGAAATTGCAGCGCTGGAGATTCCCGCCTTCCATACACGCCCTTCCGCGCCGACCAACCTGACGCTGCACCAGGCGATCGACATCAACGTTCCCATCGGCTGCGGCGACGCGCCCGTGTTTCCGGGCGACATCGTGGTGGGCGATGGCGACGGCGTGGTGGTCATCCCGGCGCATCTCGCCGAGGAGATCGCCGTGGAAGCCACCGGCATGACGGCCTTCGAGGACTTCGTCGCCGAGCAGGTACAAAACGGCCGCTCGATCATCGGCCTCTATCCCGCGACCCAGCCGCAGACGCTGGATGACTTTGCCCAGTGGCGTGCGGCCAACGGCCGCTGAGAACGCCAGCCGCGCATTTCCCGCAACAGTTCACGCAGCCAACGAGGAGACATCCATGATTCGCGCCACCGTAGCCCTTGCATTGCTTGGCAGCACATTCGCCGTGCCCGCACTCGCACAGAATTTCCCGACCAAGCCCATCACCATCGTCGTGCCCTCCTCGCCCGGCGGCGCGATCGACCTGGCCGCACGCCTGATAGGCCAGAAAATGGGCGAGGCCTGGGGCCAATCGGTGGTGATCGAGAACCGCGCGGGCGCGTCCGGCATCATCGGCACGGAAGCGATCGCCAAGGCCGCGCCCGATGGCCATACGCTGGCCCTGGTCGCGAGCAGCCACGCGATCAATCCCAGCCTGTTCAAGAAGCTGCCGTTCGACACCATCAAGAGCTTCGAGCCGGTCGCGCTGACCCATGTCGTTCCGCTGGTTCTCGTGGTCTCGCCCTCCGCACCCTTCAAGAGCGTCAAGGACGTGGTGGCCCACGGCAAGTCCCATCCGGGCGAGATGACGTTTGCCTCCAGCGGCAAGGGCGGCGCGCCCCACATGTCGGGCGAGCTGTTCAAGACTCTGGCCGGCATCGACATCACGCATGTGCCCTACAAGGGCAGCACGCTGGCCCATCCCGACCTGATCAGCGGCCGCACGACGATGATGTTCGACACGGTGGCCGCGGTCAAAACCCAGGTGAATTCCGATCGCCTGCGCGCACTCGCCGTGACATCGCCCAAGCGCTCGGCGGTGTTTCCCAACGTTCCCACGATGCAGGAAGCAGGCATCGCGGGCTATGAAACCAGCACCTGGGGCGGACTGCTCGCGCCCGCGGGCACGCCCAAGGCCGTGGTCGGCAAGCTCAATGCCGAGGTCAACCGCATCCTGCAGCTCGCCGATGTGCGCAAGACGCTGGTCGATGCAGGCATCGAGCCGGGCGCGGGCTCGGCGCAGCAGTTCAGCGACTTCATCGCGTCCGAGTCGGTCAAATGGGGCAAGGTCGCAAAGGACGCGGGGATTCAGCCCGAATGAAACCGCGGCGCGGCGCGCGCGTCAGCGCAGCGCCGCCGCCGCCCTGAACAGCGCGGGCACGAGGTCGGTTTCGACGCGGGCCGGCGAATAGTCGTCCAGCGTGGTCGACATGCCTATCGCCACCTGCGCGCCCGAAGACACGGTGGCCAGCACGGCGACGCCGATCTGGTGCATGTTCATCTGGTGCTGGGTGATCACATAGCCATCGGCGCGCGCCTTCGCAATCTCGCCCAGCAGCGATCCCAGATCGGTGGTGGTGCGCGGCGTGAACGCCAGCGGCGGCTGGCGTTGATAGATGGCGCGCAGTTCCTCATCGCTGCACTGCGTCAGCAGCATGCGGCCGCTCGCATTGGACCAGGCCGGCAGGCGGCGACCGGGCAGCATCTCGGACAGCGTGAGCTGGCGGCTGGGCAGGCGCAGCAGGTAGACCATGTCGTCGCCGCGGCGCATGCTCAGGTTGACGGCCAGGCCGAACTGATCGCGCAGCACGCCCAGATGCGGCGCGACCTGCGCGATCAAGGGATCGCCTTTCAGATACGAATGGCCCAGTTCGACCGCCCTGGGCGTCATGCGCAGCCGGCGCGAGGCCGGATCGCGCGTCAGGTAGCCGAGCTTTTCCCAGGTGAAAACAAAGCGCTGGGCCGCGCTTTTGCCCAGGCCCGTCATCTCGGCGAGCTCGGTCAGCCCCAGATCGCCCGGCCTGGCCGCAAAGGCTTCGAGCACGCGCATCGCGCGTTCCACGGCTGCCACGTACAGGAAATCCTTTTTCTCGGCCGACTCGTCGGCGGCATCCGGCGTCACGGGGTTTCCCATTCAGGCACGTACCTTCTCTGAACTGTTTCCAAAAGTGTTTGTATCTTATTTCAATACTTCAAGCGCACCGCGTTGGCGTGGCGACAGGCGGCTCGGCCCGCTTGCCGCACGCCTTGAGAATGCAGCGCGCGACGATGCGCCACGGCGCCAGCATTTCCTCCTGGGGAATGCTGGCGAAGGCCAGCATCAGTCCCGGGCGGGGGTTGCGGCCCAGATAGTAGTTCGACAGCGGCCGGGCGATCACGCCCTGGGCCGCGGCGTCCGCGGCAATCGCCACGTCGTCGCTGCCCGGCGGCAGCGACAGCACCAGATGCAGGCCCGCATTGCTGTCGTATTCATGCACCCAGCCAGGCCCCAGCGACTGTTCGACCAGCCCCATCAGATAGGCGCGGCGCGCCGAATAGATGAGGCGCATGCGGCGGATATGGGCGGCGTACTGGCCGCTGTCCATGAACTCGGCCAGCGCGGCCTGCTGCAGCATGTGGCCGCCGCGGTACAGCTCCGATTGCGCGGTGCGAAACGCTGCGGCAAACGGCGCGGGCACGACCATGTAGGCCATGCGCAGCCCAGGGTAGAGCGTCTTGCTGAACGTGCCCACATAGATCACCGGAGCGCCAGGAAGCAGGCCTTGCAGCGAGGCCACGGGGTGGCCGGAGAAACGAAATTCGCTGTCGTAGTCGTCCTCGACCACCCAGGTGCCGTGGCGCGTCGCATAGGCCAGCAGATCGAGCCGGCGCGCCAGGCTCATGACCGGGCCCAGCGGGTACTGGTGCGAAGGCGTGACAAACGCAAAGCGCGGCGGCTTGCCCGCGGCGTTGCGCGCAAAGCGCATGCCTTCGGCGTCGACCGGCATGGGCTTGAGCCGTATGCCGTTGATTTCCAGGATGCTGCGCGTGCCCCAGTACCCGGGCTCCTCGACCCAGGCATGGTCGCCCGCATCGCCCAGCACGCGCGTGATCAGATCGATCGCCTGGTGCACGCCTTCGGTGACGACGATCTGGCCGGGCTCGCAGACCACGGAACGCGCCTGGCGCAGATAGACCGCAAGGCTCTGGTGCAGTTTCGGATAGCCGCCGTTGGTCGCATAGCTGAGCGTCGCGGGCGGCAGTTCGCGGCTCAGGCGCGCGGTGATCTGCGCAAGCTTGGCATGCGGCACCTGGGTCACGTCGGGCACGCCGGGCAGGAAGGCACCCCACTGCGTGGACTGGGCCTTGGCGTTCATGACAACCTTGCGCCCGCGCGCAGACAGCCGCCCCGCCACGGCCTTGCCGGGCAGGGCCACGACCGCCTGGCTGGGCTTGACCGGCGCCAGGTCGGGAATGCGCTGCGCCACATAGGTGCCGCTGCCGGTAAGACCCTTGGTATAGCCCTCGGCCATCAGCTGCTCGTAGGCATGCATGACGGTATTGCGCGAGATGCCGGCCTGCAGCGCCAGATCGCGCGTGGGCGGCAGGCGCGTCGCGGCCGGCAGGCTCGCGTCGTGGATGGCATCGCGCAGGCATTCATAGAGCAGCCGGTTGACCGGCATGGCGGGCTTTTCGCGGCGCAATTGTGCCAGCCGGGGGGCGATCAGGTCGCCGCTGAGGGACTTCAATTGGCACCATCCATTTTGGTCAAAGTGGCGCTGGATTATAGGACTGATTCTCTGTGTAATCCGTTCATCAACCACCCGCCAACGAGATCCTCCATGAACAACCAGCAGATCGATCAGCGCCGGCTCGACGCCACCCCGCGTGGCGTGGGCGTGCTGTGCGAGTTCTATGCGGACCGCGCCGAGAACGCGACCATCTGGGACGTGGAAGGCAAGCAGTACACCGATTTCGCCGCGGGCATCGCCGTGGTCAACACCGGCCATCGCCACCCCAAGGTCGTCGCCGCCATCCAGGCCCAGCTCCAGCGCTTCACGCATACGGCCTTCCAGATCGTGCCCTACGAAAGCGCCGTGGCCCTGGCCGAGCGCCTCAACGCCTTGGTGCCGATGGATGGCGCGAGGAAGACCGCTTTCTTCACCACGGGAGCCGAGGCCGTCGAGAATGCCATCAAGATCGCCCGCGTCAGCACCGGCCGCCCCGGCGTCATCGCTTTTGGCGGCGGCTTTCACGGCCGCACCATGATGGGCCTGGCGCTGACCGGCAAGGTCCAGCCCTACAAGGCCGGTTTCGGTCCGTTTCCGGGCGAGGTCTATCACCTGCCCTTCCCCGCCCCGCTGCGCGGCGTGTCGGTGCAGCACAGCCTTGATGCGCTCGAGCACCTGTTCAAGTGCGACATCGAGCCCGGCCGTGTCGCGGCCATCATCGTCGAGCCGGTGCAGGGCGAAGGCGGCTTCAATGTGGCCGATGCCGCGCTGTTCGCCGGCCTGCGCCAGGTCTGCGACAAGCATGGCATCCTGCTGATTGCCGACGAAGTGCAGACCGGCTTCGGCCGCACGGGCAAGCTGTTCGCAATGCAGCACTACGCGGTGCGCCCCGACATCATGACCATGGCCAAGAGCCTCGCGGGCGGCATGCCGCTGTCGGCGGTCTGCGGCCGCGCCGCAGTCATGGACGCCGCCCACCCCGGCGGCCTGGGCGGCACCTATGCGGGCAACCCGCTGGCCGTCGCCGCCGCGCATGCGGTGCTCGACGTCATCGAGCAGGAGCAGCTGCTGGCGCGCTCGGTGCAGCTGGGCGCACGCCTGCAGGAGTTCCTCAACGACCTGCGCGAACGCATTCCCGCGATCGCCGACGTGCGCGGTCTGGGTTCCATGATTGCCATGGAGTGCGCCGATCCTCAGACCAAGGCGCCGGACAGCGCGCTGGTGGCGCGCATCCAGAAGGAAGCGCTGCAGCGCGGCCTGCTGCTGCTGAGCTGCGGCCAGCACGGCAATGTGATCCGTTTCCTCTACCCGCTGACCATCCCCGACGCCCAGTTCGACGCCGCGCTCGCGACGCTGGGCGAAGCCGTGTCGGCCGCGGCGGATGCCGCAGTCGCAGCATAAGAAAGTACCCCACCATGGACATGAAGACTTCCCCTCTCGCCTTGCTCAACGACCCGAGCCTGCTCAAGACCGACGCGCTGATCGACGGACAGTGGGTCCAGGGCGACACGCGTTTCGATGTGAACGACCCCGCCACCGGACTCAAGCTCGCCGATGTGCCG
The DNA here is from genome assembly GCF_057914905.1 of Comamonas sp. DB36. NCBI lineage: Bacteria > Pseudomonadati > Pseudomonadota > Betaproteobacteria > Burkholderiales > Comamonadaceae > Comamonas > Comamonas sp. DB36. Next base: position 715,894 of record NZ_CP196632.1, on the reverse strand, counting down.
AACCTGGGCGCGGCCCAGGCGCAAGTCGCGCTCGACGCCGCGAACGCCGCCTGGCCCGCGTGGCGCGGCAAGACCGCCAAGCAGCGCCATGCGATTTTGCTCAAGTGGTACGAACTGCTGATGGCGCACAGCGACGACCTCGCGCGCATCATGACGGCCGAACAGGGCAAGCCCTTTGCGGAAGCCAAGGGCGAAGTCGCCTACGGCGCGAGCTTTGTCGAGTGGTTTGCCGAAGAGGCCAAGCGCGTCAACGGCGAGACGCTGCCGCAGTTCGACAACACCCGGCGCCTGCTGGTGCTCAAGCAGCCCGTGGGCGTGTGCGCGGCGATCACGCCCTGGAACTTCCCGCTGGCGATGATCACGCGCAAGGTCGCGCCGGCGCTGGCCGCGGGCTGCCCCGTGGTGATCAAGCCCGCCGAGCTGACGCCGCTCACGGCGCTGGCCGCGGCCGAACTCGCACTGCGCGCCGGCATTCCCGCGGGCGTGCTGAACGTGCTCACGGCCGACAGCGAAAACAGCATCGCCGTCGGCAAGCTGCTGTGTTCCAGCGACATCGTGCGCCACCTGAGCTTCACGGGCTCGACCGAAGTGGGCCGCATCCTGATGGCGCAAAGCGCGCCCAGCATCAAGAAGCTGGGCCTGGAGCTGGGCGGCAATGCGCCCTTCATCGTCTTCGACGACGCCGACATCGACTCCGCGGTGGACGGCGCCATCGCCAGCAAATTCCGCAACGCGGGCCAGACCTGCGTCTGCGCCAACCGGTTCTATGTACAGGACGGCGTATATGAGGAATTCGTGCAGAAGTTCGCCGCCCGGGTGCAGGCCTTGAAGGTCGGCAATGGCTTCGACGAGGGCGTGGTGCAGGGGCCGCTGATCGAGCCGGCTGCAGTCGACAAGGTGCAGCGTCACCTTCAGGATGCGCTGGCCAAGGGCGCGCGCGTGGTCGCGGGCGGTGCCCGGCTTGAAGGCCAGTTCTTCCAGCCCACGGTGGTCGCTGACGCCACGGACGACATGTTGTGCGCGCGCGAGGAGACCTTCGGCCCGTTCGCGCCGGTGTTTCGCTTCACGAGCGAGCAGCAAGCCATTGACGCCGCCAACAACACCGAGTTCGGCCTGGCGAGCTACTTTTACAGCCGCGACGTGGGCCGCATCTTCCGCGTCGGCGAAGCGCTGGAGTACGGCATGGTGGGCATCAATGCCGGCGTCATCGCTTCCGAGCATGTGCCGTTCGGCGGCGTCAAGCAGTCGGGCCTGGGCCGCGAAGGTTCGCGCCACGGCATCGATGACTACCTCGAACTCAAGTACCTCTGCCTGGGCGACATCGACAAATGAGAGCGGCGGCGCGCGCGGCCTTCAGTCCAGGCGCAACGCCGGCGTGATCTGCCGCGGGTCGGTGAGGACTTCGATCAGCGCAAAGCCCGCAGCCTGGCGCGCGCGCGCCAGCGCGCCGGGGAATGCTTCGGTGGTGTCGACGCGCTCGGCATGCGCGGCGCCCATGGCGCTGGCAAGCGCGACATAGTCGGGCCCGACCAGGCGCGTTCCGCTGACGCGCCCCGGATAGTGCTTTTCCTGGTGCATGCGTATGGTGCCGTACATGCCGTTGTTGACCACGATGACCACCAGCCGCGCGCCATGCTCGGCGGCCGTGGCGAGTTCCTGCGGGTACATCAGAAAGCAGCCGTCGCCGGCGACGCACAGCACCTCGCGAGCGGGATGGCGCAGCGCCGCAGCCACCGCGGCAGGGACCCCATAGCCCATCGCGCCGCAGGTCGTCGCCAGCTCGGTGCGCGCGCCGCGGTATTGGTAGAAACGGTGCAGCCAGACGGAATAGTTGCCGGCGCCGTTGGTCACCAGGGCGTCGTCGGGCAGCTGGGCGCTCGCATGCGCAATCACCGCGCCGAGATCGGCGCCGCTGGCTTCGGCCGCGCGCGCGGGCGGCAGGCTGAAGGCCTCATGCGCCTGCCTGGCGCGCGCCGTCCACTCATCCCAGGCGCGGCGCGCTGGTGCGGCCAGCGCCGCCAGCGCGGCAATGCTGCTCGCAGTGCCGGCCTGCAGGCCCATGCGGGGCCGATAGACACGCCCGATCTCATTGGCATCGGGGTGGATGTGAATCAGCTGCTGGCGCGGCTCGGGCACTTCGAGCAGGGAATACGAATCCGTGGAGACATCGCCCAGCCGCGTGCCTATGGCCAGAATCACGTCGGCGTTTTTTACCGCCTCCTTGAGCGCGGCGTTCATTCCCAGGCCCAGATGGCCCACGTAGTTGGCGCTGCGGTTGTCGAGCACGTCCTGGCGCCGGAACGAGCAGGCGACCGGCAGGTTCCAGGCCGCGGCAAAGCGCTGCAGCTGCTGCGACGCCTGCGCGGTCCAGCCGCTGCCGCCGACCACCACCAGCGGCTGGCGCGCGCCCTGCAGCGCCTGGGCCACGCGCGCCAGCGCGTCGCTCGACGGCGGCGTGGGCTCGAGCGCGCGGCAGGCAAAGGCCGGCTTGTCGGTCAACTCGACCAGCATGTCCTCAGGCAGCGACACCACGACCGGCCCGGGCCGGCCCGAGACCGCGGTATGGAAGGCCCGGGCCACGATCTCGCCCATGCGCGCGGCATCGGTCACTTCGACCACCCATTTGGCCAGGCCGCCGAACATCGCCTGGTAATCGACTTCCTGGAATGCGTCGCGGCCGACCTGGCTGCGCGCGATCTGGCCGACGAACAGGATCATGGGTGTCGAATCCTGCTGGGCGATGTGCACGCCGATGCTGGCGTGGGTCGCGCCCGGCCCGCGCGTCACCATGCAGATGCCGGGGCGGCCGGTCATCTTGCCGTCGGCCTCGGCCATGTTGGCCGCGCCGCCTTCGTGCTTGGTCACGATCAATTGAATGCTGTCCTGCACATCATGCAAGGCGTCGAGCACGGCGAGGTAGCTTTCGCCCGGCACGCAGAACACGCGGTCCACACCGTGCAGGCGCAGGGAATCGACCAGCACCTGCCCTGCGGTGCGCGAGGCGGCGGGATCAGCGATACGGGCGGGGGAGTCTTCAAGCATGGGGCATTTCCTGTGGTGGCGGGGCCGCAATCCGGCCCGGACTGGCGCGAAGTCTAGAAGCCGCAGTGGCCGCGCGCACCGCCATTTCCGCAGGGCAGTCGTGCCGAAATTGCATTGCTGGTGCCGGCCCGGTTTTCCTAGCATGTCCCCTGAACGCAAGGACTGCATGCCATGACGTTCAACGCCGATCGCCGGCCTTCGCCGCGGCGCAAAAAAAGGAGACATGAACATGACAAGACATATCCCGGGTCGACGCGCCCTCATGCTGCAGGCCGCAGCCGCAGCCGCAGCCGCAGCCTGGCCGTTCGCTAAAGCCCTGGCCGCCGACACCTGGCCTGAGCGTGCGATCACCTACATCGTGCCGTTCGCTCCGGGCGGTGCCACCGATATCCTGGGCCGCATGTACAGCCAGGCGCTGACGCAGTCGCTGAAAGTGCCCGTGGTGGTCGAAAACATAGGCGGCACCGGCGGCAGCCTGGGCTCGGCCAAGGCCGCGCGCGCCAAACCCGACGGCTACACGCTGGTCGGCGGCACCATCAGCTCGCACGCGATCAACGTCAGCATCTACCCGTCCATCGGCTACGATCCCATCGCCTCGTTCGAGCCCGTCATTCTGAGCGGCACGCTGCCCAACGTCATGCTGGTGCGCGCGAACGGGCCGTTGAAGACGGTCGACGATGTGATCACTGCGGGCAAGAAGCCCGGCAGCAGCATCAACTTCGGCTCTTCCGGCGTGGGCTCGTCGCAGCACCTGACCGGCGCCTTGTTCGCGCTGGAAACCGGCGCCAACCTGACGCATGTGCCGTACAAGGGTTCGGGCCCCGCGCTGCAGGCGCTGATGTCGGGCGAGATCGACCTGCTGTTCGACAACATCACGGCGGGCGTTCCTTTCGTCAACGCGGGCCGGCTGCGCGCGCTGGGCGTGACATCGCTGGAGGCATCGGCTTCGCTGCCCGACGTCAAGCCGCTGGCGCAGCAAGGCTTGGCCGGCTTCGAAGTCCTTTCCTGGCAGGCGGTGTTTGCCCCGGCGGGCACGCCCAGGCCGGTCATCGACAAGCTCTACCAGAACATGGCCGCCGCGCTGAAAAAGCCCGACGTGCAGGAAAAGCTCACGGCGCTGGGCATGGATGTTTCGGGTGCGGGCCCGCAGGAGCTGCGCGCGCTGCAGCGGCGCGAAGTCAGCAAATGGGCTGAAGTGGCGCGCAAGGCCAACGTCAAACTGGACTGATGCCACTTTTATGAGCGCACTCAAGAACATTCACGCCTTGGCCGATTTCGAGGCGCTGGCGCGCCGCAAGCTGCCGCGCCAGCTGTTCAGCTACATCCACAACGGCGCGGACGACGAATCGTCGCTGCGCGCCAATCGCGCGGCGTTCGAGCGCTATGCGTTCGTGCCGCGCATGCTCGAAGGCGTGGCCCGGCGCTCGCAGCAGATCGAGCTGTTCGGCCGCAGCTACCGGTCGCCGTTCGGCATCTCTCCGGTCGGCCTCTCGGCCATGTGGTGCTATCGCGGCGATCTGGTGCTGGCCCAGGCCGCGCAGGAGATGGGCATTCCCGCGGTGATGAGCGGCGCTTCGCTGATTCCCATGGAAACCGTGGCCGCCGCCGCGCCCGGCACCTGGTTCCAGGCCTATATGCCGGGCGAGCCGGCGCGCGTCGAGGCGCTGATCAGCCGCATCGCCAAGGCCGGCTTCGAGACCCTGGTGGTGACGGTCGATCTGCCGGTGCAGGTCAACCCCGAACGCTACGCCAAGAATGGCTTCAGCACGCCGCTGCGTCCCAGTCTGCGCCTGGCCTGGGATGGTATCAGCCATCCACGCTGGCTCGCCGGCACGTTTCTCAAGACGCTGGCGCGCCACGGCATGCCGCATTTCGAGAACTGGCGCGCCGAGCGCGGTGCGCCGATTCTGGCGGCGCGCGCCGAGCGCGACTTCCAGGCGCGCGATCACCTCGACTGGTCCCACCTGGGCGTGATGCGCGAGCTGTGGAAAGGGCCGCTGGTGGTCAAAGGCATTCTGCGCTGGCAGGACGCGGTGAAGGCCCAGAACCTGGGCGTCGACGGCATCATTGTCTCCAACCATGGCGGCCGCCAGATGGACGGCGCGATTTCACCGCTGCGCGTGCTGCCGGAAATCGTGCAGGCCGCGCCCGGTCTCACGGTGATGATGGACAGCGGCATACGGCGCGGCAGCGATGTGCTCAAGGCGCTGGCGCTGGGCGCGCGCTGCGTGTTCAACGGCCGCTCGTTCAACTATGCGGCAACCGCTGCGGGGCCCGAGGGTGTGCGGCATGCGATCGGCATACTGCGCACAGAAGTGCAGCGCAACATGGCCTTGCTGGGCATCAACCGGCTGGGCGAGCTTGACGCTTCGCTGGTGCGCGATCTTCAGGCGCAGGGCTGAGTGACGCCCGGCCACTGCCCCTTCTTGACCAGGCTGGCGACCACCTGGCGCAGGACCTGGGTGGTATCCCACAGACCGCTCGCGGCCGGCCGGTTCGTCGCCGTGGCGATGGCCACGGTGCGCAATGCCTCGTCGCCGGCAAGGCGCACGGCCTGCAGCTGGCCGCGCTCGACTTCATCCTGCACGGCCGCAAGCGGCAGCAGCGTGCAGCCGTGGCCCGCGGCCACGAGGCGGCGCGTCATGAACGTCGAGCCGTCGCACTCCATCGCCACCTGCAGCCGCTGGCCACGGCGCTGGGCCCAGGTTTCGGCCAGGCCGCGCAGGCCGTGCTGCGTGGTCGGCAACACCAGCGGAAGGTCCAGCAGCTGGTCAATAGGCAGCGGGTCGGCCGGCCGCCGCCAGCCCGGCGGCAGCACGCAGCACAGCGGCTCCTGCAGCAGCAGATCGTGGTCGACGATGCGCGACTGGGTGGGCACATAGAGCAGCGCAACGTCGATCTTGCCTTCCTGCAGCCAGTCGACCAGCTGGTGACCCATGCCTTCGACAAATCGCAGGCGCGCGCGCGGAAAGCGCGCCTTGAGCGCATGGCCCAGCGCGCCGAAGGTCACCTGGGCAATGGTCGGCATGGCCGCGACGACGATCTGCGCCGGGCCCTCGGCAGCCAGGTCCGCCGCGACGCGGCGCGTGTGCTGCAGCGCATCGACCACCTTGCGCGCCTCCATCAGCAGCAGCGCGCCGGCCTCCGTGGGCACCATGCCGCGGCCGCTGCGGTGAAACAGCTTGACGCCGGCCTCGTCCTCGAGGCGGCCGATATGGCGGGTCAGCGTCGACGGCTCCATGCCCAGCGCCGCTGCCGCCCGCGAGATGCTGCCGCTCTGGGCAACGATGTGGAAGTATTCGAGCGCGCCAAGGTCCATGCGCTGAATATACCGACGGCGCGCCGGACTTCATGCGCTTGCGCCGGCAATTTTTGCGCCGCGCCCCGCAAGCTCAGCGCGAGCGCACCAGGCTGAACCACAGCCCCACGGCGGTGACGCTGCCCAGGCAGATGCCCGACAGCAGATCGCCGAATCCACCGTCGCTGAACAGAGCGCAGACCAGGCCTATGCCGGTCAGCACGCCCAGCACCATCGGCCAGCCCCAGAGGGCAAGAAAGCGTTTCTTCGCGCGCTTCGCGGTCATGGTGTGGCCTCCTGAGGGGAAGTGATGAGGGCCGCCGGCTTGGCGGCCGTGCGGCCTTTTCTGAGCCACAGGTACAGACCCGTGCCCAGCACGAAGATGCTGGCGATGTCCAGCAGCGCCCAGATGATCTGCATCACGCGCCCGCCGTAGTCGCCGAAGTGCAGCGGCTGCGAGACCAGCAGCGCCGTGAGATACCAGGGAATCTGCGGCGCGGCCGTCACGGCCGAAGTCTTGGCATCGACCAGCACCGGGTGCAGCAGCTTGGAAGTCAGCGGCTCGTCGCCGCGCAGGAACACGGTGTTGTGGTGCGGACTGGAGTAGCTGGTGCCGGGGAAGGCAATGAACGACAGCTTGGAGCCGGGCACCTGGCGCAGCGCCGCGTCCAGCGACTGCTGCACGGGCGCGCGCTCGGCGGCAGCCACGGTGGGCTGGCCCTGGTAGGGGGCAAGCACGCTGCTGAGCTGGTCGTGCTGCCAATACTTGATCACCAGATCGGCCCAGGTATTGATCATGCCCGTGGCGCCGACGACAAACAGCCAGACCAGGGTCACTATGCCCAGCAGGTTGTGCAGGTCCAGCCATTTCACGCGCGCCGTGCGGTCGCGGCGCACGGTGCCAAAATCGAGCTTGCGCATGAACGGCGCGTAGAGCACCACGCCGCTGACGATGGCCACCAGCAGCAGCAGGCCCATGAAGCCCAGGAACAGCTTGCCCGGCAGGCCGGCGAACAGGTCCACATGCAGCTTGAACATGACCCACATGAAGCCTTCGTCGAAGCGCAGCTGCGGCGCCAGCAGTTCGGTGCTGCGCGCATCGACGATCACCGTGCGGAAGTCGTCGGTGTTCGCCGGCGTGTGCGTCATGGTGACGTACCAGATGTCGTCGGTCTCGTCGGATTTGGACACGAACTGCACGATGCGATCCGGATGCTGGGCGCGCGCCAGCTCCAGCACCTTGTCCAGGCTCGCATGCGGCGTGTCCTCGGGCATGGCCGGGGCCTCGACTTCGGTGCCCAACAGATGGCCGATCTCATGGTGAAAGATCAGCGGCAGGCCGGTCAGGCACAGCAGCAGCATGAAAATGGTGCAGATGAGGCTGCTCCATTTGTGCACCCAGGCCCAGATCTTGATGGTGTGGCTTTGCATTGGCTTCGTTGCTTTGGAGGAAATGTCAAAGGCAGCGCCCAGGCCGCAAGGCCCTGGCGCTGCCCTGCGGGCTCAACAGATCAGAAGTCGATCTGTGCCGACAGCATCAGCGTGCGCGGCGCGCCCACCGTCACATAGCTGGGGTTGGTGCTGGTCACCCAGTACGCCTTGTCGGCGACGTTTTCCAGGCTCGCGCGCAGCACCACGGGCTGGTTGCTGACCTTGGTGCGGTAGCGCGCACCGATGTCCATGCGGGTCCAGTTGGGCATGCGCAGCTGGTTGGCCGGATCGAAGTACATGGCCGAGGTGTGGATCACGCGGCCGTTGAGGCTCAGGCCCGCGACCCAGGGCGTGTCCCAGTCCAGGCCCACGTTGAAGGTGCGCTTGGGCACGCCGTTGGCATCGTTGCCCTGGTTGGCGCCGCCGTTGGTGCGCGTCAGCTTGGCATCGAGGAAGGCCGCGCTGGCCATCAGCCGCAGGCCGCGCTGCAGCTCGCCGTAGGTGGTCAGTTCCAGGCCGCGGTTGCGCTGTTCGCCGCCGAAGCTGAACACGCGGTTCTCGGTCAAGCTCGACGGCTGCTTGATCTGGAACAGCGCGGCCTGGGTCATCAGCATGCCCCAGTCCTTCTTCACGCCGACTTCGATCTGCCGGGTCTTCTGCGGCGCGAACACCTCGCCCTCGTTGATCGTGCCCACGCCGGCAATCTCACCGGCCCTGAGGCCGGCGGTGTAGTTGGTGTAGATCGAGGTGTCGCGCGAAGCCTTGAACACCAGGCCGGCGAGCGGCGTCACGGCGCTGGCCTTGTAGGCGGTGGAACCGTTGACGCTCTTCTGGTGGATAGTCTGGTCGCGCAGGCCCAGCGTCAGCAGCACGCGGTCGTTGGCAAACGCCATGGTGTCGGCAATCGCCACGCTTTGCTGCGTCAGGTCGGCGGTCTTGCTTGGCGCCAGGCGCGCGCCGGTGAGCACCGGCAGCGGCGCGGGATGGTAGAGGTTGGATGGGTTGGACGTGGCGGTGCCGGTGTAGAAGTAGCCGGTCTCGCGCGCCATGTGGTTGGCCGACAGCACCAGCGTGTGACCCACGCTGCCGGTCCTGAAGCGCGTGCGCAGGCCGGCATCGGCCGACGTGGTCTTGTTGTATTCGTCGTAGAGGCCGTTGGAGACGCTGAAGTTGCCCTGCGAATCGGGCTCGGTGCCCCAGGCGCCGGGGAAATGCTGGAAAGTCTTGGAGTCGGTGTAGCCGACGCCGCCGTAGACGGTGGTGCTGTCGTTGATGTCGTACTCGAGGCGCGAGATCACGGTCCTGGCCTTGTCGGTCAGCTCGGTGCCGGGGTAGAAGTTCAGGCGCGCATCGGGCACGGCGGGCACGCTGGTGATGCCGCTGCGAAAGCCGATCTGCGGGCGGAACTCCGTGGTCTTGCCGTCGGTGGCCAGCGCGTCCAGCGACCAGCGCAGCTTGTCGCCCGCGAAGTCCAGGCCCAGCGAGCCCAGGCCCAGGCGCTGGCGGCCGCCGTCGATGTTGCCTTCGCCATTGCGCCACACGCCGTTGGCACGCACTCCCCACTGGTTGTCAGTGCCGAAGCGCCGGCCCACGTCGAGGTGGGTGCCCAGTTGGCCCTGGCCCATATAGGTGCCGGTGACACGCGTCAGCGGCTCGTCGCCGGCGCGCTTGGTCACCAGGTTGATGTTGCCGCCGACGCTGCCGCTGGGGCCCACGCCGTTGGTCAGCGAGCCCGGGCCCTTGAGCACTTCGACGCGCTCTATCATCTCCAGCGGCACGCGCGTGGAGGGCACGAGGCCGTACAGCCCGTTGAGCGACACATCGCGCATGCCCACGGCAAAGCCGCGGATCTGGAAGTCTTCGCCATAGCCGCCGCGCGCCTGCAGCGTGCGCACCGAAGCGTCGCTCATCACCACGTCGGAGATGTTGAGCGCCTGCTGGTTCTCGATCAGCGCCGAAGTGTAGTTGGTGGTGCTGAACGGCACGTCCATCAGGTCGGTGCGGCCCAGTATGCCCAGGTCGCCGCCGCGCGCCAGCTGGCCGCCCGAATAGGTTTTCTGCAGCCCGCCTATGGCCGCGGCCTGGTCGCTGACCACCACTTCCTGCAGCGGCTTGGAGGCGGTCTGGGCGAGCGCGCCCAGCGAGGCCATGGCCAGGCCCGTGCCCAGGCACTGCGCCATCAGGCGCGCAAGCGGTTTGGCGGCAAAGCGTGGGGAATCGGAGTAAGAACGATTTTTCATCACATTCACGTCACAGGTTATGGAAAGGGAAAATGCAGCGGCTGGCGGATGTCAGAAGTTCGCGCGCAGCGTCAGCGTGAGGTTGCGCGGATCGCCGTAGTAGTTGTTGAAGTACCTGCTGTTGGGCGAGAACTTGGCGTAATAGACCTTGTCGAACAGGTTGTTGGCGTTGAGCTGCAGCGACAGGGTGGAATTGATGCGGTACGCGACCAGTGCGTCAAAAAGCGCATAACCACCCTGGCGGGTGGTGGCATCGGCGACGCTGGCGTAGCTGCGGCTTTGCAGGCGCAAGCCGGCTCCCAGGGTCCAGCCCGGCCAGGGCCCGGCGAGCCTGTGGGTGGTGAACAGGCGCAAGGCATGCTGGGGATCGGCCGGGCGCAGCGGCTGGCCGACCAGCGCGGCCTCGGCAGCGCGCAGGTAACGGCTGCGGGTATTGGTGTAGCTCGCCATGAGCTGCCAGCCCGCGGCGGGTTCGCCCGACAGCTCGACTTCCCAGCCGCGGCTGCGGCTCTTGCCGCCGGCCAGATAGCAGCGGCCGGCGAGGTAGTACGGCAGGCAGGGCATGGGCGAGGCCGTGTCCTCCATGGCGCCGCCCACGTACTGGATATGGAACGCCGACAGCGTGGCCTGCAGCCGGCCGTCGAGAAAATCGCCCTTGAGGCCGGCTTCGAGGTCCTGGCCGCGGATGGGCGCCAGCAGGCTGCCGTCCGCCTGCTTCTTGTTCTGCGAACTGAAGATCCTGCTGTAGCTCGCGTAGGCGCTGATGTGATCCGACAGTTCATGGATCAGTCCGGCATAGGGCGTGAGCTCGTGGCGCACGCCGTAGCCGCTGCCCGGCGTCGCCGGCTCGTGGTAGTCCCACCAGCTCAGGCGCGCGCCGACCACCGCCGTGAGCGCATCGCTCAGCGACAGGCGGGCGCGCGCGAAGCCGCCATGCTGGTGCACATGCGAGGTCGGGGCCGAATAGGCGTTGCCATTGCCTGCGCTGTAGACGGGCTCGGGGTAGCTGGTGTAGGGGTTCCAGCTGCGGATGTCCACGCCGTAGAGCGGGCTCACATCCCAATAGCCCGAAGTGCCGATGGCGCGCACGCGCTGCAGGTCCAGGCCCAGCGCCAGTTCGTGTGTGCGGCCCAGAAGCGCGAACGGGCCTGTGGCCTGCAGGCTCAGCGCGCCCTGGCTGCTGGCTTCGCCGTCGTAGATCGAGGTGTTGACGTCGGCGAGATAGGGATTCGTGGCGCTGGCGCTGGTGAATGAAGTCTGCTTGAAGCCGTCGGCGCGGAAGTAGGTGCGCGCGGCCTGGGCCTTGAGCTTCCAGCCGTTGTCCAGGCCGTGGTCCAGCTCGACAAAGACCTGGCGGTTGCTGCGGTTCCAGGCGTTCCAGGGCGTTCCGAGATAGGTGTTGCGCGCCAGGCCGAGCTGGCTGCCGTCAGGCGCCGCGGGCAGTCCGCCCCAGGCGCCGGTCGCGCCCAGCGCAGTGTGCTGCAGGCTGGCGGTGAGCCGGGTGGCGGGTGCGAGGTCGGCCTCGATCACGGCATAGATGCTTTTGCGGTCCTCGTGGCGCGCGGTCTGGAACGCGGCCTTTTCATCGCTCAGTGCCACCAGCCGGGCGCGCAGCGTGCCCGCGGCGTTGACCGGGCCCGACAGGTCGGCTTCGAGCCGCTGGCGATCCCACGAGCCCAGCGTCAGCGCCGCCGATCCCTGCCATTGCGGCGTCGGGCGCTTGCGCACCATGTTGACCACGGCCGAAGGATTGCCCGCGCCGCGCAGCAGGCCCGAAGCCCCGCGCAGCACTTCGACGCGGTCGAGCATCGCCGTGTCGGGCTGGATGAAAGTCGCGGCCGAAGTGACCTGGTTGATGCCCAGTCCATCGATCTGCAGCGAGTCGATCTGGTAGCCGCGCGCGTAGTAGTTGATGCGTTCGCTGTCGATGTAGTCGACGGTCACGCCCGTGGTGTTCTTCAGCACCGCGTGCAGATCGGGCAGCGCCTGATCGTCCAGCCATTGGCGCGTGAGCACGGTCACGGGCTGGGGAATGTCGCTCACCCGCTGCGGGCCGATATTGCCCGTGACCGGGCCGGCCGCATAGCTGCCCGAGCGCTCGGTGGTGGCGCCGACCTCGGCCCTGGCGCTGACCGTGACATCGCCCAGCACCATACCGGCGCCGCCCGTCTGCCCAGGCTGCGCGCGCAAGGTATAGACGCCGCTGGCCTCGCGCTGGGCCTGCAGGTGCGTGCCTTCGAGCAGCCGCGCGAAACCGTCACTGACCGAATACGCGCCGCGCAGGCCAGGCGAGCGCCGCGCGCCAATCTGGGCCGCGTCGAACGTCAGGGCCACGCCGGCCTGATTGGCGTATTGGGCAATGACGTGGGTCAGCGGGCCGGCGGCAATCGCAAAACTGTGCAGTTGCGTGCGCGCCTCCGCGCCCGGCATGGACTGGGCGCTGGCCGCAACCGCTGCGGCCAGCAGCAGCCACAGCACCAGGCCCGCGACGCCAGCCGCAGGCCGGCACGGCCGCAAGGCGGACGTTCGGGGCAATGGCATGGGAGGGCGCGGCATGGTTCAGCAGAAAAGTGGCGTGGTTTCCTTGTATGCCGAACAAGTGCTGCCCATCCTGCAACGCCGGGCGTGGATTTTTTCAGTGCACGGAGCTATTTCAGCCGTGTTGAAGCAATCCATCCCATGCGCTGCCAGCATCCGGTGCTATGGTTTTATTTTTTCTACAGGCCGAAAAAAGCCTCAGGAAGCCGCATCCCTGGGCTCTATCCGCACCCAGTAGCGCGTGTGGCTGCGCAGTTGCAGGGGAAAGCGGCTGACCAGCGCGGCCAATGCGCGGTCGGTGTCATCGAGCGGAAACGCGCCCGAGACTTTCAGCTGTGCGACTTCGGGCGCGCATCCCAGGTAGCCGCGCCGGTAGCGCGACAGCGTGGCGACCAGATCGCCCAGCGCGATGTCGACCGCCACCAGCCCGCCCTCATGCCAGCTCGCGGCAAACGGTTCGGCCGGCGCCGGCGCCTGCACCGCATGCGCGCTGAACCAGGCCTGCTCGCCGGCGACCAGCTTCTGCGGCGCGCCGCCCGAAGGCAGCAAGCGCACCGCGTGTTCCTCGACCTGGACATGGCTGCGGCCCGCGTCGTCCAGGCGCACCATGAAGCGCGTGCCCAGGGCCAGCACCCTGCCCTGCGGCGTCTGGACGCTGAAAGGCCGGCCCGCAGCGTCGGGTGCCGTGGCGATCAGGATGCGTCCGCGCTGCAGGTGCACGCGGCGCTCGCTGGCGTTGAATTCCAGCGCCACGCCGCTGGCGCTGTCCAGCGCGAGGAGCGAGCCGTCGGGCAGGATGACGTCGCGGCGTTCGCCGGTGGCCGTGCTGTGCGTGGCCTGCCGGTCATGCAAAGCCATCCAGGCCGTGGTGCCCGCGCCCAGTCCCAGCACCAGGCCGCGCAGCACATTGCGCCGGCTGCTGTGGTTGCGCTTGCCCAGCGTCCTGCTCGCCAGCGCGGGCGGCAGGAAAGCCAGTTGCGCATGCACCGCCTGCACGCGCTGCCAGGCGCGCTGGTGCGCCGCATCGGCCCCGTGCCAGCGCTCCCAGTCCTGGCGCGCGTCGGCCGCAGCCGCGCTGTCGCGCAGCCGCACATGCCAGCGCACGGCTTCGTGCAGCGCCTGGCGTTCCGCGTCGTCGGCCGGCTTCATGCCAGCGTCAGGCAGCAGTGTTCCATGGCCCGCGTGAGGTAGTTGCTCACCGTGCGCAGCGAGATGCCCAGGCGCTGGGCGATCTCGGGATAGCTCAACTCCTCGAACTGGGCGAGCACAAAGGCTGCGCGCACCTTGGGCGGCAGGCCCGCGAGCAGGCGGTCGAGTTCCAGCAGCGTCTGCTGCACGCTGAGCTGCTCCTCGGCCGACGGCGCCAGGCCCTGCGGCAAGGTGGCGAGGTATTCCAGATAGTCTCGCTCCAGCGAGCGGCGGCGAAACAGATCGGCCGTCAGGCCCTTGGCGATGGTGGCGAGGTAGCGCCGCGGGTCGCGGATGTCCTCCTGCGGCAGCGGCGCACGCAGCAGGCGCACGAAGGTGTCCTGTGCGAGGTCGGCGGCATCTTCGCGGTTGCTCAGGCGCTTGCGAAGAAGGCCTTGCAGCCAGGGATGGTGATCTTGGTAGAGGCTATGCACAGCGAGGGCGTGGCATGCGCAAGGCCACGGAGCGGGATGACTTGAATATTGAGAATCATTATCAATTATCCGGCGATTGGACCAAAGTGTGGTTTTTGCCACTCACTTTGTTGTATTCATGCGACGAGCGCGCCGGCCGGCCATGCCCTCCCGGGCCGCATGCGTCGGGCCACGCTTGCGGGTATTCTCGCGGCCTATGTCCGATCTCTTCGACACCCGAACCATGCGCTATCTGCTTGCCGTCGCCGACCTGGGCAGCATGACCGCCGCGGCCGCGCACCTGGGCGTGGCCCAGCCCGCCTTGAGCCAGGCGCTGCGGCGCGTGGAAGATGCGCTGGGCGCGCGCCTGTTCGAGCGTTCGCGCCGTGGCGCGGTGCTCAACAGTACGGGCCTGGCTGTAATCGACGATATGCGCGCCAGCATGGCGCTGGCCGAGAATGCCGAGCGCAGTGCCAAGGCCATCGCGGCCGGCAAGACCGGGCGGCTGCATATCGGCTTTGTCACGCATGCGGTGTACGACGCGCTGCCGGCCGCGCTCCAGCTGCTGCATGCGCGGTTTCCCGGCATCCAGGTGGTGCTGTCCGAAATGGGCAATGCCGATCTGATGCAGGCGCTGGCCGAAGGCCGCATCGACCTGGCCATGCTGCACACGCCCGTGGCCTTGCAGGGCCGGGTACGCCAGAAACTGGTGCGGCGCGACCCTTTGGTCGCGGTACTGCCCGCAGGCTACGCTCTGCCCGGCGATGGCCTGGCCACGCTGGCCGACCTCGAACGGCTGGGGCTGGTGTGGTTTCCCGAGGCCCAGCTGCCCACGCTGCGCGCGGGCATCGCCGGAGCGTTCTCGCGCGCCGGCCTCGCGATGCGCGTGGTGCAGGAGGCAAACCGTTCGCTCACGGTGCTGTCGTGCGTTGCCGCAGGCCTGGGCGCCTCGCTGCTGCCGCAGTCGGCAGAAGTGCTGCAGCACCGGGGCGTGCGCTTCGCGCCGTTGAGCGACGGCGAGCGCCTGCCCCACTTCGAGCTCAGCGTGCTGTGGCAGGCGTCGGGACGCGCGACCATCGCCAGCCAGCTCGCAGATCTGCTCTAGTCCAGCGCAATGTTCGCGCGCTGGCCCAGCGCGGTCCACTGGGTGATCTCGGCGCGGCGGAACTGTTCCAGCTCCCTGGGGCTGGAGCCTATGACCTCGGCCCCCAGCGACATCAGCCTGGCCTTGACTTCGCGGTCGTTGAGCGCCGCGGCCACGTCCTTGCTGATCTTCTCGACCAGCGCCGCGGGCGTGCCCGCGGGCGCAAACAGGCCGTTCCATTCATATACGTCGACGCCCGATATGCCGGCTTCGGTGAAGGTGGCTGTGTCGGGCAGCACGGGCGAGCGCTTGGCGCCGGCCACGGCCAGGGGCCGCAGCTTGCCGCTCTGGATGAAAGGCAGCGAGGACGCCAGGCTCGCGAAGAAGACGGGCACATTGCCGGCCATCACGTCCACCATGGCCGGGCCGCCGCCGCGGTAGGCGACATGGGTCATCTTGGCGCCGGTCCTGAGCGCGAACAGCTCGGCCGCCAGATGCTGGGCCGAGCCATTGCCTGACGAGGCGAAGTCCAGCCTGCCGGGGTGGGCCAGGCTGTAGGCGACCAGGTCCTTGGGCGACTGCGCGGCAAACGCCGGGTTCACCACCAGCACGCTGGGCACCTTGACCAGCAGCGACACGGCGGCAAACGACTTGAGCGTGTCGAAAGGCATGCGCTTTTTCAGCGCCGGGTTCTGCGCATGATTGGAGGCGTCGACCATCAGCGTATAGCCATCGGCCGGCGCGCTCAGCACGGCTTGCGCGCCTATGATGCCGCCGCCGCCCGCGCGGTTGTCGATCACCACCGGCTGGGCCCAGATCTGCGCGAGCTTGGTGCCCAGGATGCGCGCCGCCACGTCGACCGTGCCGCCGGGCGGATAGGTCACGATCAGGCGCACGGGCTTGTTGGGAAAGGCGGTCTGGGCCTGCAGGCCCGGTGCCAGCGCCAGGGCGGCGATGGCCAGGGCCATGGAACGTCGATGCATGTTGTCTCCTAGTTAGTATGGGAACGGAATTCGGAACAGCTCGGCGGCCGTGGCGCCGAGAATCTGCTGGCGCTGGGCGGCATCGGGCACCCAGTCGCCGAGCGCCGCCAGGCTCGCGCCGTAGGAGGCCAGATGCTGGTGCTGGGTATGGGGCCAGTCGCTGCCCCATACCAGGCGCTGCGGGCCGAAGGCCGCGAGCAGCTGGCGTGCGCAGTCGCGCGCCGCCGCGGCGTCGGCCTGCGGCGGGTCGCCGGCATTGCGGTAGGCGGCCGACAGCTTGACCCACACGCGTCCCGCATCGGCATGGCGCAGCAGCGCCGCAAAGCCCGGGTCCTTGCCGTCCAGGCCGGCGTCGGGCCGGCCGAAGTGGTCTATCACCACACGGCAGCCGCTTGCTGCGGCGGCAGTTATCAGCGCTGAAAGATCGGCGGCGCGGCGGTGCAGCTCCAGATGCCAGTCCAGCGCCCGGATGCGCTCCAGAAAGGCTTGCCATGAAGGCTGCCTGAGGTCGGGCAGCGGCAGCCCCACGAGGTTCAGCCGCACGCCCACCACGCCCTGGGCGGCCAGCGCGGTGAGTTCCGCTTCCGTGGCCGTGGGCTCGAGCACCACCACGCCGCGCAGGCGCCGCGGATGCTGGCGCAGCACGCTCAGCAGATAGCTGTTGTCGCAGCCCAGAAAGCTGGGCTGGACCAGCACGCCATGGCTGTGCGCGTGCGTGTCAAGCAGGTTCAGGTACTCGCCGGGCGTGGCATCGAAGTCGGGCGCATAGCGGCGCGCGGCCGCCAGCGGCATCTGGCGCAGAAAGACATGGGCGTGGGTGTCCACCGAGAGGGTTGCAGTCATGGGCGCCACTGTATGCGGCCGCGCGCGCGCCAGTCAGCGGCGTCTTGGTGCCTATCCATAAGCGGCCGTTATGGATAGTGCCGGACATGCAGGCTCAGCCGGGGCAGGCGCCGGTGCGCAGCGCGGCCTTCGCGCGCGTGCCCAGCAGCGCGACCAGGGCCAGCAGCATCACCAGCGCGCCATAGACTTGTGCGGTGGCGACCAGGCCGAAATGCGTGACCGCCGCGCCCGCGGCCAGCGCGGGCAGGCTGAAAGCGCAGTAGCTCAGCACCAGGAAAGCCGCCATCAGCGAAGCGCGTTGCGCGGGCAGCGCATCGGCCATCACGGTGCGCAATGCGCCCAGGAAGCCCACGCCGAAGCCCAGGCCCGCGACCACGATGCCGCAGAAGAACAGCCCCGCCGAGGGCATGAACGTCGAGGCCAGCACCAGGCCCATGCCCGCGGCCAGCGCGGCCGATCCCAGCCGCATCAGCGACCGCGCGCTGCGCGCGCGCAGCAGCAGCGAGCCCAGCGCGCCGCTGCCGGTCAACGCCGCGAGCATCAGTCCGCCGACCAGCGGACTCTGCCCGCCCGTGATCTGGCGGGCCAGCGTGGGCCCCAGCGACAGCATGTAGCCGCCCAGCGCCCAGACCGCGATATCGAGCGGCATGGCCCGCACAAAGCCGCGGCGCGCGGTCGGAGCCACCGCGAGCCGCGGGCGCAGCGAGCGCAGCACGCCGGGTCTGACATTCACGGTCTCGGGCAGGCGCCAGGCCAGCCAGGCCTGGGCCAGCAGCACCAGGAACAGCAGCAGATAGACCAGCCGCAGCGGCGCGGGCGCATAGGTGGCGAGCAGGCTGCTGGCCAGCGCGCCGGCGCACATTCCCAGCAGCGGCGCGGTGCTGTTGATCAGCGGCGCGCGCCGCGGGTCCAGATCGGCGATGCCGGCACCGAGCACGCTCAGCGCCACGCCGGTCGCCGCGCCCTGGACCAGCCGGGCGGCGATCAGCATGCCGACCGAATCGGCGCCCAGAAACAGCGCAATGGACAGCAGTTCCAGCGCGATCGCGCCCAGCACCACGGGACGGCGGCCCAGGTGGTCCGACAGCGGGGCCAGCGTCAGCAGCGCGAGCAGCAGACTGAACACATAGACCGCGAACACCGCCGTCAGCGTGGCCGGCGAGAAGCCCCATTCGGCGCGGTAGATCGCATACAGCGGTGACGGCACGCTGGACGCGGCCATGAACGCGAGCACCAGCGAGGCCTGGAGGCGCAAGGCGGAGCGCAGGGTCAGAGGGAGCGCCATGGCGGTTCCTTAAAGCAAATATTGAGCTTTTGCGATTATGCGGCTACACCCTCTGTTAACGCAATTTATTTGCTTTAAAATTTGCAGCATGACGACAAAGACCGCAACCCGCAGCGGCGGCCGCAGCGCGCGCGTGCAATCCGCCGTGCACGATGCCGCGCGCGAGCTCCTGGAAGAAGTGGGCCGCGGCGCGCTGACCGTGCCCATGATCGCCGCGCGCGCGGGCGTGACGCCCTCGACCATCTATAGAAGGTGGGGCGACCTGCCCGCGCTGCTGTCGGATGTCGCGGCGCAGCGCCTGCGCCCCGAGAGCGGCCCGCCCGACACCGGCAGTTTCCGCGACGATCTGCTGGCCTGGTCGGAGCAGTTCGTCGAGGAAATGGCCTCCGAGCCCGGCCTGGCGCTGGTGCGCGACGTGATCTGCGGCGGCTACAGAATCGAGGGCGTCGCGCCCTGCCTGGTGTTCACCGCGGGACAGATCACCGACATGGTGGAGCGTGCCGTTGCGCGCGGCGAGCCGGCGCCGTCGGTCGAATATGTGGTGGACCGCGTCGCCGCGCCCGTCGTCTACCGCCTGCTGATGGGCGCCTGTGCCGACGTCGGTGCGGCCTACGCGCGCCGCCTGGCCACGCAATGCCTCACCGACTGGCGCCAGACCTGACGCCAGCACCAGGCTTGCGCACTGACCGATAATCGGGCGCTGCAGCCCTGTCGTTGGATAGGGCTTATTTTTTGGATGAAAACATGACCAGCATCACCGAGGACCTGCGCTTTGTAGGCATTGACGACGAAGGCTATGCGCAGGCAGTGGCCGCGGCCAGGGACTTCAAATACGGCGACGACGAATCCGGCTTCGCGTTCACGGGCCAGGCCACGTTGATGTTCCAGCGCCAAGCCGAGGAATGGGAGCACGGCGCCTTCAGCAGCACGGTGCTGATCCGTTCCATCGACCCGATACAGGGCGCACCCGACGCCGAGCAAGCCCAGGACGAGGATTTCCTGCGCGCCGTCGGCGACCGCGTGAGCTTTTTGCACGTGCCATCGCAGTGCCGCGAGATGCAGGTCGATGACGTCTGGGGCATAGACTGCGAGTTCCTGATGTTCGCCATGCCCCACCCCCAGGACGAAACCGCCAGCGCCTGGCTGCTGATTCCCGGACCGCAGCAGCGCCAGGTCTCGTCGCGCCACACGGTGCAGGACTACCAGATGGCGGAAATCAAGTTCGCTGCCGCCGAGCTGGGCCTGGACGGCGCCCAGGAGCCCGGCCCGCACTGAGCCTTCAACGCGCCTGGCGCATGGGCATGCGGTCGATTTCGGCAAACACTTCCTGCAGGTCCACAGCGGTGCCGGCGCGCAGCTTCACGCCGCCATCCATGCCGACCAGCACGAAAGTCGACGGCCCGTGCGCATCCAGCTGCAGCGCCTTGAGCAAGGCCGCGGTCTGCGCCGTCCCCAGCGCCTCATCGTTGCGCCGACCTGCTCCGGCGACCACCGTGTAAAGCACCATATCCCGCTCGCGAAACGCTTCGCGCGCGCGGGTTTGCGCCAGCGCTGCGCGCACCTTGGCCAGCAGCGCGTCGCCGTCCTGCGCAACGACCAGCACCACGGGCCGCGTCTTCCAGCGCTCGGCGGTCAGCGGGTTGGCATCGGCCAGCGCGGCGCCGACCGGCAAGGCCAGCGACAGGGCGAGCGCGCTGCGGCGCAGTAGGCGGTTATTCATGACCACAGTATCGGAGTTCGGCCGCCGCAGGCACTCGGAGATATCCCTTGGAGCCTCACGACCTGCCGATCAGCAGCGACAGCAGTCCGGCGGCGATCAGCGGCCCGACCGGCACGCCGCGGAAGAACGCCACGCCCAGGATGGTGCCGACCATGAGCCCGGCGACCACGCCGGGCTGGGCCGCCATCAGCGTGACGCCGCGCCCGCCCAGCCAGGCGACAAAGATGCCGACCACGATGGCCGCGCCCGATTTCCAGTGCGTGAATGACTTGAGCAGCTCCAGCGCCGGAATCTTGCCGCTGGCGATAGGCACCATCACTGCAATCATCAACAAGAAGATGCCGATGTTGAGTCCATGCTTCTGCAGCCAGGGAAAGTACAGCGCAAGCGGCGAGATGCGGATGACGATCAGCACCACCATGGCGGCCGCCACGGTGTAGTTGCCGGCGAACATGCTGAGCCCGGCGAGTGCCAGCAGGATCAGGACAATGGGCTCGAAAATGGACATGGCAAGACCTGCACGCGGGTCATTCAGTGGAAACCCTTATTTTCGCATCTCCACAAGGCCTGACAGGCAATGCCGCGCCCGGCCGGAACGCGCCCACCTCGTCTTGAATGACAATGGCGCCCAGGAAAAATGAATGGATCTGGAATGAGTACAGTGCAACAACCCACCGACTGGAACGCCTGGAGCCGCGCGGCCGTCGAAGCCATGGTGGCCGGCAATGCAAAATGGCAGCACGACTTCGGCCTCGAAGGCGCGCCCAAATACCACTGGGACCTGGACAGCGCGACCTTGACCTTCGAGGGAGCGCTCGGTCCGGTGCTGGCAACGGTGTGCCTGGTGGGCACGAGCAGCGACAGCGAAGGCAGCTTCCTGTGGAGCTGGGCCAACGAGGCCATTCCACGCCAGCACGGCCAGGCGCTCGAGGTGGTGCATGAATTCGGCCGCGAGCACCAGCTGGCCTTGCTGACCACGGCGCGCATCCAGGGCGGGCGTCCCGAGGCGATGGAGTGCCTGTGCATCGCGGGCCGCCTGCAGCGCGCACTGGGCACCTTCATCGACCAGCAAGGCGATGTGACACTGTATTTCACCGTGCTGCATCTGCGCGTCGAACCCGCGAAAGAGCAGCTGCTGCATTGAGGCCGGGGCCAGGCCACTGCAGCGCCGTTTTTTAGCGGCTAAAACGCCAGTGCCTGCGCTGCGCCTTCAGCAATTCACGGCGCGCGGCAAATGCGCGAAGCGCGCGCGGGAAATATATGATGCGTGCATCAATTCCCGTAAAAAATACAGCATGCCCCTGCCCGACAGCCTACTGGCGGACCCGCCCATCGACCGCATCCAGGTCGTGGACATCGACGAAGATTCCGCGCCACAGGCTGCGCCCGCACGCCCCGCGCGTCGGCGCGGCCGCCCGCCGGGCTCCAAAGCGACGATCGCCAGCGCGGGCTCGCGCATCTCGGCGAGCGAAACCTCGTTCATGCGTGCCGTGCTGCAGGGCATCGATGAAAAGCTCGCCGCCAACCGCTATCTGCTGCATCTGGGCAGCATGGACAGGCGCGCGGCCGCTGCCTTCCGCGACCTGCTCGAGCGGCGCATCCATCTGGCGCTGCAGAATTTTCCCGACCGCGCCCAGGGCACGCGCATTCTGGCGCAGCTGCTGGCCCAGCCCCAGCCCACGCCCGAGCTGCCCACGCTGGAGGAATTCGCCGAAGGCTTTGCCGAGGACATGTTCAGCGAAAAGGAGCTGATCGCGCTGTACCGCGAGCAGCTCGACGATCACTTCGGCGAGCAGGGCCAGCGCGCCGGCCCCACGGCCGCCGAGATCCTGCGCGGCAAGCTCGAAGCCATTCATTGGGTCCAGGCCCATGTGGCCCAGCACCCCCAGCCCACGGACCCGACCGCGCTGTGGCTCGATGCCGCGATCGCCGCCAAGCTGCGCGTGCATGGCGTGCTGTCGCTGAGCGACGCCATAGGCTGGATCAACCTGCAGGGCCGGCGCTGGCATGCGCAGCTGCCCGGCGTGGGCCGCACGCGCGCCCAGCGCGTGCTGTTGTGGCTCAGCGACCACCAGGAAGCGATAGGGGTGCGCATACACCACCGCATCGCCCAGGAGATGATCTACGCCGACTTCGCGCCCGCGGCCCAGGCCACGCTGCTGCCCGCCAAGCTCGGCAGCGCCGCGCCCGAGATCTTCGGCGTGGTGCCGCTGGACGCCCTCGCCTGGCCGCTGGAACTGCTGGGCGACGACGGGCTGTTTCGCTCGCACCGGCCCAACACCCTCAAGGCGCATACCGACCGCGAGGCGGTGCAGGCCTGGTTCGCTACACTGTCCGAGAAATCGGCGGCGACGCAGGACAGCTACCGGCGCGCGGTCGAGCGCTTGGTGCTGTGGGCGCTGGTCGAGCGCCGCACCATGCTTTCGTCGCTGGCGACTGAAGACTTCATCGCCTTCAAGGCCTTCTTGCGCGCGCCGCCCGCGCACTGGTGCCAGAAGGCGCCCGTGACCAAGGGCTCCGAAGACTGGCGCCCGCTGCGCGGCCCGCTGGCCGATCTGAGCATCCAGCAGACCATGAGCGCCATCGCCACCATGTACCGCGACTGGCATGCGAGCGGCTACCTCGACGCGAATGCGGTGGCCAGCGTGCGCGGCAGCAAGCGCAAGGACATGCAGATGGACGTGATGCGCTCGTTTTCCAACGAGGCGCTGCAGGCGATTCGCGCCACTTTGCAGGACATGCCCGAGGGCGCAGTCAAACGCCGGCTGCGCGCCGCCATCCTGCTGCTGCAGACCGCGGGCCTGCGCCGCTCCGAAGCCGTCAACATGACCTGGGGCCATATCGAGCGCGTGCGCCTGGACAACATGGAGTCCGACATCTGGGCGCTGCGCTTCGCGGGCAAGGGCAACCGCGAGCGCATGGTGCCGCTCAAGCCCGAAACGCTGCAAGCGCTCGAAGTCCACTACCAGGACCGGCTCGCGCTGATCGAATCGGGTGCGCTGGCAAGCTACGCCGACATGGAAAAAAAGGACTGCCCGCTGCTGGGCGTGCTCGACGAGCGCCTGGCCCAGGGCAATGCGGGCACGCTGGGCGACCTGGCCTCGAACGCGCGTCGCGAAACCAATGCCACCGGCGCGCTGTCGGCAGCGCGGCTGCACGGCGTGCTCAAGAACTTCTTTCGCCAGGTGCAGCAGCAGCCGGGCGCGGGCGACACCGACTTTCTCAAGGCCTCGGCCCACTGGCTGCGCCACACCTTCGCCCACCAGTCGCTGCGCTCCAGCGGCAAGGACCTGGCCGTGGTGCAGCAGCTGCTGGGCCATGCCGACATTTCCACCACGGGCATCTATGTCAAGGCCGACATGGCGTCCCGCGTGGCTGCGGTGCTGGGGGTCGAGGCCGCGGTCTGAGGCCTAGCTTTCAAGCTTGATGCCGCGCGCCTTGACCAGGGCCGCCCATTTCGTGCGCTCGTCCTTCATGAAGGCGTCGAAACGCGCTGGCGACCCGCCGCCGTCCTCGGCGCCGAACTCCTCGAGCCTGGCCACCACGTCGGGCAGCGCGAGGATCTGGTTCACATCGGCGTTGATGCGCGCCACCAGGTCGGCAGGCATCTTCGCCGGGCCCACAAGCCCGAACCAGATGCTCGCGTTAAAGCCCGCAAAGCCTTGTTCCGCGACCGTGGGCAGGTCGGCAAACGCCTTGACGCGCCTGGGCCCGGTCTGGGCCAAGGCCCTGACCTTGCCGCTCTTGATGAAAGGCGCGGCCGTGGTCATGCCTTCGAACGCGTAGTCGATCTGGCCGCCCATCAGGTCGGTCATCACATTGGCCGCGCCCCGGTAGGGCACATGCAGCGCCGAGACCTGCGCCGCCTGCTCGAACAGCGCAAGCGCCAGATGCTGGGCCGAGCCCGTGCCCGACGAGCCGAAGCTCAGCTCGCCGGGCTTGCGCTTGAGCTGCGCAAGCAAGGCCGCCAGGCTGTCCGCCGACTTGGGCGCGGCCACCAGCACCTGCGGTGTCTGGCCTATGAGGGCAATGCCCGCGAAGTCTCTTTCGGCCGAATAGTTCAGCTTGGCATAGAGCGCGGGCGCGATGCCCAGCGGATTGATGTGGCCCAGCATCAGGGTGGAGCCGTCGGGCGCGGCCTTGGCGGCTTCGGCGGCCGCGATCAGGCCGGCGGCGCCGGGCTTGTTCTCGACCACCACCGGAATGCCCCACAGCGTGTTGAGCTTGTTGGCGACGATGCGCGCGAGGATGTCGGTGCCGCCTCCGGCCGAAAAGCCCACCAGGATGCGCACCGGGCCCGCAGGCAGCTTGCCTTGCGCAAAGGACGGCGGCGCGCCCAGCGCGGCCACGGCGGCGACGGAAGTCATGAAATGTCGGCGTTGCATTCTTTGTCTCCTTTTTTTGTTTTCCGCAGCCGGCGCTCAGGACACCGTGGTCCAGTGGCCGTACTTCGCGACCTGCGCCGCGTCGAAGCCAAAGCCCAGGCCCGGCGTCTGGTGCAGCACCACGCGGCCCTTTTCGTGCGTCATCTGGCGGTCGATCAGGCGGCGGAAATTGAGCACCTGGTCGTCCCAGAAGAACTCGACGTAGCGCGCGTTGGGCGTGGCCGCGACCAGCGGCGCGTGGATGTCGTGGAACCAGTGCGGGCAGACCTGCACGCCGTAGCCCGCGGCCATGGCGGCAATGCGCTTCCACTCGGTGATGCCGCCGCAGACGGCGGCGTCGGTCTGCAGGATGGCGGCAGCGCCCATGTCCAGCAGCTGCTTGTGGTACCAGCGGCCGTAGCCGATCTCGGCGGTCGCGACGGGAATCCGCGTGAGCTTGGCGAGCCGCGCATGGCTCTCGATGTCGTCGGGGCTGAACGGCTCCTCGATGAAGTACGGGTCGTACTGCTCGAAGCGGCGCAGGTATTGCATGGCCTGGACCGTGTCCACCCAGCCGTTGTTGCAGTCAAGCATCAGCTCGACATCCGGGCCTATGGCTTCGCGCGCCGCCTTCACGCGCGCTTCCTCGCCCGCGGGGCTCCAGCGGCCGGTCTTCATCTTCACGGCCTGGAAGCCCAGCTCGACATAGCCGGCCATCTCTTCGCCCACCTGCTCGGCCGTCTTGCCTTCGACGTAGTAGCCGCCGCTGGCGTAGGCGGCGACGGTCTCGAGCTCGACGGCGCCCAGGTACTTGTGCAGCGGCAGACCGGCGCTGCGCGCGTTCAGGTCCCACAGCGCGATGTCCAGCGCGCTGAGCGCGCGCATGACCGTTCCCATGCGGCCCTGCAGCAGCGCCTCCTGGTACATCTCCTTCCACAGGCCTTCGACGGCCAGCGAATCGCGGCCCAGCAACACGGGAGCGAGCAGCTGCTCCACGGCGACGCGGAAGATCTCGCCCGCGGCATTGCCCACGTAGCAAAAGCCTATGCCTTCGACGCCGTCCGAGCTGCGCACCTTGACCAGGCCGTAATGGCGATCGACCACGGTGCGGTTGGCGAGATAGGTGACCTTGTCCAGCGGCACGCGGGCGACGCAGACTTCGATGGATTCAATGATGGGCATAGTGTCTCCTTGAAAAGCGGGGGGAATGGAGCCACTGTGCCGCGCCACGTCCCGACAAAGAAGCTGCTTTTCAATGGTTCAGATAACGTAAAATACGTCGGATGGACAGCCGCTTTCTCCAGAGTTTCGTGACCGTGGTCGACTTCGGCTCCATCGCCGATGCCGCGCGGCGGCTCGATCTGCCGGCCACGACCGTCGCCCAGCAGATGCGCGCGCTCGAGGCCGACATCGGCGGCAAGCTGCTCAAGCGCGCGGGGCGCACGGTGCAGCCCACGGTGCTGGGCTCGCGCATCGTCGACCAGGCGCGCGAAGTGCTGCGCGGCGTGCGCGACCTGCGCTCGGCGGCGTCCGACACCGAACTGCCCGCGGGCCCGCTGCGCCTGGGCGCCACGCCCACGGCCTTGATGGGCCTGGCGCCGCCGCTGCTCAGGCGCTGGATGCGCACCTATCCCGACATCCAGATCTACATAGAACCCGGCACCTCCACGCTGCTGCTGGACCGCGTGATGGCCGGCGAACTCGACGTCGCCATCCTCGTGCACCCGGCGTTTGCGCTGCACAAGACCTGTGAATGGCGGCTGCTGCGCGAAGAGCCGCTGGTCCTGCTGACGCCGCAGCGCATGCGCGTCGACGACCCGCTGATGACCGCAGCGCGCGAGCCTTTCATCCTCTATGACCGCAAGGTGATGGCCGGCAAGCTCGCCGATGACTACCTGCGCAAGCAGGGCATCAAGCCCAAGGTGCGCTTCGAGCTCGACGGCATAGAGCACATCGCGCAACTGGTGGCCGAAGGCTTCGGCGTGTCGGTGCTGCCCGACTGGCCGCAGCTGGGCCAGGCCGACACCCGCGTGCGGCGCTGGCCCCTGCCCGCGGGCGCGCCCGCGCGCCAGGTGGGAATGGCCTGGCTGCGCTCCTCGCCCCGCTCGCCACTGGCCGGCGCGCTGCATGCGCTGGTCGAGGCCGCGGAGCCGGCGAATTTCCCCATCCGCTGAAGCGCCACTGCCGGCGGCCAGGACGCCGCCAGCGCGGGCGCGCCTTTCTCCGCTGCGCGCGCCAGCGCCGATCAGGCCACGGTCCATAGGTTGGTCGCCTCCCCTGGCTTGCTTTTCGTCATCCTGTTATTGTTATGTTATAACGTCCAAATACGCAACAAATGGACAGATCGCAGGCCTTGTCACCGGCCACTTTCTTTCCCTCATCCCACGATGCCCACCCCCACACTCCCCCCTCCGGCCAGAAAACTCCCCGTCACCGTGCTCTCCGGTTTTCTCGGCGCGGGCAAGACCACGCTGCTCAACCACATCCTCAACAACCGCGAAGGCCGGCGCGTGGCGGTGATCGTCAACGACATGAGCGAAGTCAACATCGACGCGGCGCTGGTGCGCGCCGGCGGCGCCGAGCTCTCGCGCACCGGCGAGAAGCTGGTCGAAATGAGCAATGGCTGCATCTGCTGCACGCTGCGCGAGGACCTGCTGATCGAAGTCGACCGGCTGGCGCGCGCCGGCCGCTTCGACCAGCTGGTGATCGAGTCCACGGGCATCTCCGAGCCGCTGCCCGTCGCCGAGACCTTCACCTTCGAGGGCGAAGACGGGCGCAGCCTGGGCGAAGTCGCCCGGCTCGACACCATGGTCACGGTGGTCGATGCCTGCAACTTCCTGCGCGACTACAGCGCGCGCGACAGCCTGCGCTCGCGCGGAGAATCGATGGGCGAGGACGACCAGCGCACGGTGGTCGATCTGCTGATCGAGCAGATCGAGTTCTGCGACGTGCTGGTGCTCAACAAGATCGACCTGGTGAGCGCCGAGGAACGCGCGCGCCTGCTGGCCATTTTGCAAAGCCTCAACCCGCGCGCGCGCATCGAGCTGGCCGCGTTTGGCCAGGTGGCGCTGGAACGCGTGCTGGACACCGGGCTGTTCGACTTCGAGGCCGCGGCGCGCGCGCCGGGCTGGCTGCAGCAGCTGCGCGGCACGCAGGTGCCCGAGTCCGAGGAATACGGCATCGGCAGCTTCGTCTACCGCGCGCGCCTGCCGTTTCATCCGCAGCGCTTCTTTGATCTGGTGCAAAGCGAATGGCCGGGCGTGCTGCGCTCCAAGGGCTTTTTTTGGCTCGCGAGCCACCCTACGCTCGCGGGTTCGTGGTCGCAGGCCGGCGCCGTCGCGCGCCATGGCCCGGCGGGCCGCTGGTGGGCGGCCGTGCCGCAGGAGCACTGGCCCCAGGACCCTGAAACCGTGGCGCTGATAAACGAAAAATGGGACCAGGACACGGGCGACGCGCGCCAGGAACTGGTGCTGATCGGCATCGATATGGACGAGGCCGCGCTGCGCGCGCGCTTCGACCACTGCCTGCTGAACGAAGCGGAAATGGCCTGTGGCCCCGATGTCTGGACGACCTGGCCGACGCCGTTTGCCGATTGGTCGTGATGCCGTGAGCGCGGCGCTTGCCCTTAGAATCCCCAGCGTTGGTGCTCGCGGCGTGGTTCACAGGCCGCAGTTCAACGGGAAGCAGGAGGACCCACAAGCCCCCAGCCGCTGAGATCCAGCGCTGGTGCGCCCCCAGGTCTGGCCTGCGCTGCCCCCGCAACGGTCAAACGGACGAAAGCGCCCCGGCGCTTTCAGCATCCCTCCACATAGCCACTGGACGCCTTGAACAAGCGTCTGGGAAGGCGATGGATGCAGTGCCGCCAGCCCGGATACCGGCCAACAAAGTGACAGCGCTGCCGCGCAGGCGGCGCTGTCGTAACGCCCAGACGCCGGCGGGGATGCCGGCCAGGGTTGCCTTTTTCGATTGCCTATTTCATGAAGCCCGTTCTTCGTGTGCGCATTGCTGCGCTCCCGTTCGCCCTTGCGGCCGCCTATCCGTGCATTTCCGCCCACGCCCAAGGCGTGCCCACCCTCGAAGCCATCACCGTCACCGAGGAACGCGGCGTCGCCACGCCGCTGGTGCAGAAATCGACCGCCGGCAGCCGGCTGGAACTCACGCCGTTCGAGACCCCGGCCAGCCTGGCCATCGTCACCGGCGAGCTGATCCGCGCGCTGGGCACGACCTCGGTGATAGACGCCAAGACCCTGGCCCCGGGAATGAGCTCGGCCAACAGCCCGGGCAATGGCGGCAATGTGCTCAGCGCGCGCGGCTTCACGGGCGTCAATTCGGTCAAGCAGCTCTACAACGGGCTGGAGCTGTCGAATGCGGGCGGCGTGGTGAGCTTTCCGTTCGATCCCTGGAACGTGGAGCGCATCGAGGCGCTCTATGGGCCGGCCTCGGTGCTCTATGGCGCGGGCTCCATCGGCGGCGCGGTCAACGTGGTCAGCAAGCGCCCCAACCCCACGCAGTCCTCGCATGAAGTGGGCCTGGGCCTGGGCGGCGACAACGCCTGGCACCGCGCGCTCAGCAGCACCGGGCCGCTGGGCAATGGCTTTTCCTACCGCGTGGACCTGAGCCACCGCAGCTCGGACAACTGGGTGGACCGCGGCGAATCGGAAACGCTGGCCGCCTCGGCCTCGCTGCGCTATGACGTGTCGCCCCAGCTGAACTTCATTCTCGCGGCCGATTACGGCCGGCAAAAGCCCATGCACTACCTGGGCACGCCGGTGTTCAACGGCGCGCCTGTGCCCGGCACCGAGACCAGGAACTACAACATCGCCGACAGCGACCTGTACTTCCAGGACCGCTGGGTCACGCTGGACACGCAGTGGCAGCCTTGGTCCGATGTGAGCGTGCACAACACGCTCTACAGCCTGGAGCACAACCGCCGCTACCGCGACGTGACGGTATTCACCTATCTGCCGGCCACATCCGCCGTGCGCCGCACGAGCTACCGCGATATTTCGTACTCGCGCCAGACCCAGGAAGGCATCAACACCTATGCGAAGTTCAGCGGGCAGCTTGCCGGGCGCAGAAACCAGTTTCTCGCCGGCGTGCAGCTCGAGCGCAGCTACTACGACCGCTTCGACAACAACCGCGGCGGCAGCTCCACGGTCGATGCGCTCAAGCCCGTGCCGGGCCGCTACCGCGATGCCTGGCAGGGCGAATCGATTCCCATGTACTTCCTCGATCTGGAACGCACGGGCATCTTCTTCGAGAACCACCTGACGCTCAGCGAGCGCTGGTCCGTGGTCGCGGGCCTGCGCCACGACCGCTACAGCACGGAGCGCGAGGACCGCCAGTCGAGCAAGATCACCAACGGCAAGGTCAGCGGAACGAGCGCCAGCCTGGGCGTGGTCTTCAACCCCGTACCCGACGTGGCGCTCTACGGCCAGGTCGCCACGGCGCAGGACCCGGTGACTTCGCTGGCCAGCATTGGCGCGAACCAGCAGGGCTTCGGCCTGTCCGCGGGCCGCCAGGTCGAAGTGGGCCTCAAGCAAAGCCTCTGGGGCGGGCGCTTCGACTGGACGCTTGCGGCCTATCATCTGGTCAAGAAAGACCTGCTGACCACCAACCTCGCGAACCCGACCCTGCAGGAGCAGGTGGGCCAGCAGTCGTCGCGCGGCATCGAGGCCTCGGCGTCGACGCGCCTGGGCAAGTGGCGCCTGGAGATCAACGGCACGCTGCTGGACCCCAAGTTCGACGACTTCACGGCCCAGGTCGGCGGCGGCGCGCGCCAGCTCGCGGGCAATGTGCCCATGACCGTGCCCAAGCGCAGCGCCAACCTCGCCGCGTTCTGGAACTTCGCGCCCGACTGGAGCGCGCGCACCGCGCTGCAGTACGTGGGCCAGCGTTACGTGAACAACACCAACACCGCGTCGCTGCCTTCGTACACCGTGGTCAACGCAGGCATCAACTGGCGCGCGACCAAGGGCATGACGCTGGACCTGCGCCTGGACAATGTTTTTGACAAGAGCTACGCCACCCAGGGCTCGGAAGTGCAGTGGATACTGGGCCGGCCGCGCACGCTGTGGCTGACGGGTGTCTATGCGTTCTGACGAGCGCATTCCCGGCCGCCGCCAGGCGTTGCTGCGCGGCCTGGCGGGCGCCGCCGGTCTTGCCGGGTTCGCAGGCGCGGTGCGCGCGGCCACGCAGATCAACGACGATCTGGGCCGCAGCGTCAGCGTCACGCTGCCGCTGCAGCGCGTGGTGGTGTTCAACCGCTACACGACCGAGTTCATTCGCGCCATTGGCGCGATGCCGGCCGTGGTCGGCGTGGACTTCGACGGCAGGCAGTACCCCGACTACTGGCCCGGCGTGACGCCGGCCATGCGCGCCGGCAGCGGCCAATCGAGCGTCAATTACGAAGCCATTGTCGGCATGCAGGCCGACGCGGTCTTCATGCCGCGCAACAGCGACTGGAAAAAGGCCGCGCAGGTGCTGCAGGGCTTGGGCATTCCGGTGATCGTGGTGACCGGCTGGGACCTGCTCAAGCACGAGTGGAATGTCACGCTGCTGGGCCGGCTGTTCGCCCGGCAGCCGCGCGCCGAGCGGCTCAACGCGTTCTATCGCCACTGGCGCGACACCTTGCGCGGCCGCCTGCAGGGCGTGACGCCCAAGCGCGTGTACTTCGAGGAAGTCGGCCTGTACAAGACCGCGCTGCAGGGCTCGGGCTGGCACGACATGATAGAGGCCGGCGGCGGGCGCAATGTGTTCGGCGACATCCAGCTGCCCGGCGGCGTCTCGCCGCGCGGCAATGTGCAGAACTTCGAAGTCGACCCCGAGGAGGTGCAGGCGCGCCGCCCCGAAGCCGTGATCAAGCTGCAGCCCGGCCAGTACCTGCCGCATCCGCGCGCGTTCTCGGCCGAGGTGCTGGGCCAACTGGCCGCGCGCCCCGGCCTGCAGGGCACGCCCGCGCTGCGCGACGCGCAGATCTTTCACCTGAGCTACTACCTCGCCTCGGGCTGCTCCAAGATCACGGGCGCGCTGCAGATCGCCCAATGGCTGCACCCCGAACGCATGGCCGGAATCGACCCGCAGGCCGTGATGGGCCAGTGGCTGCAGGAGTTCCAGGGCGTGGCCGCGCAGCGCGGCTACTGGCAATCGCTGCAAAGCGTGAAGGGGCCGGCATGAACAGCGCCGAACTGCCGCAGGCGCTGCGCCGGCTGCGCGCCAGCCGCTGGCGCGTGGCGCTGCTGGCGGTCGCTGTGCTGGTGCTGGCCGTGCTGGCTTCGCTGAGCCTGGGCGTGCAGTCGCAGTCCATGGGCATGGTGGCGCAGCAGCTGCTGTCGCTGCTGCCCGGTCTCGAATCTCTGGCGATCGACGGGCCGCAGCGCAATGTGCTGCTGCAGCTGCGCCTGCCGCGCACCGCCATGGCCCTGGTCTGCGGCGCGGGTCTGGCGCTGGCCGGCGTCGCCATGCAGGGCATCACGCGCAACCCGCTGGTCAGCCCCTACACGCTGGGCATTTCGCCGGCCGCGGCGTTTGGCGCGTCGATTGCCATTTTGCTTGGCTGGAACAATCTTCCGGATACCGGCGTCTGGTGGACCGTGGGCCTGGCGTTTGCCGCGGCCATGGCCTGCGCGGCCGCCGTACTGGCGCTGGCTTCGCTGCGCGGCGTCAACGCCATGGTGCTGGTGCTCGCCGGCGTGGCCTTCACCTATCTGTTTGGCGCGCTTACCGCCACGCTGCAGTTCTTTGCCAGCGAGCAGCAGCTCGCGGCCATCGTGCACTGGACTTTCGGCACGCTCAACGGCCGCACCTGGCATGAAGTGGGCGTGGCCGGCGCCATGTGCCTGGTCTGCGCGCCCGTGATGTTCGCGCATGCGGGCGCGCTCAATGCGTTCAGCGCGGGCGGCGACGATGTAGCCGCGTCGCTGGGCGTGGCCGTGGCGCGCGCGCGCATCGCGATCACGCTGGCCGCGGTGCTCAGCAGCGCGGCCATCGTCAGCTTTACGGGCGTGATCGGCTTCGTGGGCCTGGTCGCGCCGCATATCGCGCGCCTGCTGATAGGCGGCGACCACCGTGCGCTGCTGCCGTTCGCGGCCGTGGTCGGCGCGCTGCTGGTGCTGCTGGCCGACATGGCGGGCAGGTTGCTGTTCGCGCCGGTGATCGTGCCCGTGGGCATTGTCGTCGCGTTCCTGGGCGTGCCGCTGTTCCTGCACCTGCTGCTCACGCGGCGCAACGAGATGGCGTCATGAGCAACACCCCTCTCCTGCAAGCCGTCGGCCTGCGCAGCCGCTATGGCGGGCGTTCCTCGGCCGAAGTGCTGCGCGGCGTGGATTTCACGCTGGCGCCGGGCGAAGTGCTGGGCCTGGTCGGCCCCAACGGCTCGGGCAAGAGCTCGCTGCTCAAGTGCCTCGCGGGCCTGCGGCCGCCGAGCGGCGGCACTCTGCTGCTCGAAGGCCGCTCGCTGGCCGGCCATGCGCGCCAGGAAATCGCGCGCGCCATCGCCTATGTGCCCCAGCACACGGGCCCGAGCATGTCGCTGCGCGTGATCGACATGGTGCTGCTGGGCCGGCTGCCGCACCGCGGCCGCGGCAGCGCGCAGCAGGACCAGGCGATCGCGCTGGCCGCGATAGAGCGCCTGGCGCTGCAGCCGCTGGCGCTGCGCCATTTCAGCGACCTGAGCGGCGGCGAACGCCAGCGCGTGCTGATGGCGCGCGCCCTGGCCCAGCAGGGCCGGCTGCTGCTGCTCGATGAGCCGACCAGCGACCTGGACCTGCGCCACCAGCTGGCGACGCTGCAGACGGTGCACGAACTGTCGCGCCAGCGCGGCGTGGGCGCGGTCATCGCCATCCACGACCTGGCGCTGGCCGCGCGCTTTTGCGACCGGCTGCTGATGCTGCGCGCCGGCGCCCTGCTCGCGGCGGGCACGCCGCAGCAGGTACTCACTCCCGCCAATGTGCAAGCCCTGTTTGGCGTCAGCGCACGCATAGGCAGCGATGGCGGCCTGCCCTATGTCATTCCGATTTCCGCCGCCAGCGCAGAAAGCCTTGCCGCATGAACACCTCACTTCCACGCCACGCCGCGATCCTGCTGGCCAAGGCCTCGATCACCGGCGCGTCCGAACGCGAAATGCAGGAACTGGCCGGACGCACCCAGGCCGCGCTGGGCGAACGCTTCAGCATGGTCATACATGCGTTCAGCGAACAGGGCAGTCCCAGCCTGCGCGAAGCGCTGGATCTGCTGACTGCGCAGAAGGCCGAAGAAATCACCATCGTGCCGCTGCTGCTGCCCATGGAGCCGGGCTTTCGCAGCTGGATCACGGGCGCGGTGCAGCGCTGGCGGCGCGGCGCCAATGCCACGCAGCCGCTGCCCGCGGTGCACCTGAGCGCTCCACCCGGCGACAGCCTGGCGGTCGATGCGCTGGTGCAAGACCTGCTGCAGCAGACGCCGGTGGCAGTCGATGCGCCCGCGGCCGCCCTGCCCGCGGGCTCTGCTGTTCCGCCGCAGCTGCGCCGCGTGCTGGTGTGCCAGGGCGGGCCTTGCAACCAGGCGGGCGCGGCCCAGGTCTGGGGCCATCTGCGCAATGCGCAAAAGCGCCTGGACCTGCGCAATGCGGGCGAGGGCATGATGAGCGCGCGCACCAGCTGCCTGGGGCCGTGCAACCTCGGGCCCGTGGTGCAGGTGTTTCCCGAAGGCACCTGGTACGGCGGCGTCGACGAGGCCGGCGTGGACCGCATCATTGCTTCGCACCTGCTGGGCGGCGAAGTCGTCGCCGATCTGGCCTATGCGCCGCAGCCGGGCAAGCAGATGCTGCGCTGAGCGCAGGCCTCAGTCAGCCGCGCGGCTGTCGACGACCGTGAAATGCTCCACATGCGGCGGCTGGGCGAAGAACGGGCCGATGAGCGCGCGCCATTCGGTGAAAGCGGCGGATTCGCGAAAGCCCACCGTGTGGTCCTCGAGCGTCGCCCAATGCACGGTCAGCACATAGCGGCCCGGGGTCTCGATGCAGGCCAGCACGCTGTGGCCGCCATAGCCCTTGGCTTTCGACAGCACCTCGGCCACGGCGTTCTTCAGCACCGGGCCAAAGGCCTGGTGCTTTGCGGGATCGATCTTGAAATCCACCACTTCGACAATCATCGGTATCTCCAATAGAAGGAAAAGCCTGGCCTGAACCGCAGGCCGGCCAGCGCCTAGCACTGTACGGGAAAATGCGGCGCTGCGGCCTAAGCTGCTGCGGCCAGCGCGGCGCGCAGCTGCGCCACTTCGTGCGCCAGATTGCGCGCCGCGGCCGCATCGAAGGCGCTGCGTCCGCGCTCTGTGTGATAAAGCGCGGGCCGCGCATGGAGAAAAGCCTCGAGCACCACCAGCCTCCCGCGCGTGAACAGCGGCTCGGGCACATGGGCGTATTCCCGGCGCACCTGCAGCTGGTACTGTGCATAGCGTTCGGGCGCTGCGCCCAGAATGGACAGGTCGATATCGACCATCAGCTTCTCGTCTTCGGTCAGGGGCCGGGCCGCATGCTTGGTGATGTCGATGAGGCGCACAATCGCTTCGATCTGCGCTTGCGGCAGCAGCAGCGACGCGAGCATTTCGCGCGCCACAAGCGCGCTCAGGTCCTCGTTGTCGGCGCGCCGCGGGTCGTAGACCAGATCGTGAAAGAACAGCGCCAGGGCCACGGTGGCCGGCCATTCCTCGGCGCGGCTCCATTCGTCGAGCAGCGTCAGGGCTTCGAGCAGATGCTGGGTGGTGTGATAGGCGCGGTGGGGCTCATTCCAGCCGGCAAGCACCTGGTCCAGCACCTGCTGGGCGCTGGCGCTCGAGGGCGCAGGAACACTGCGCAGCCAGTAGGCCTGCAGTTGCCTTGCGGTCTGGAGCACATCATCATGGGTCATGGGCTGATTGTGCTTCACGCCGCTGCTGCCGTATCCTGGGCGAAGGCCTTGCCGCGCCCGCCTCCCTCACAATCCAAAAAGGATACCGCCATGCATACGCTCACAACTTGCCTTTCGCGCGCGCGCCAGGCGCTGGCGCGCTCCAGCAGCCGCCTGCTGCTGGCCGGCTGCCTGGCAGGAACCGCGCTGCTCGGCGCCTGCACCAGCACCCAGCCTCCGGCCGGCGTCGCAGCCGTTAGCCCGTTCGATCTGCAACGCTATCAGGGCCGCTGGTACGAGATCGCGCGGCTGGACCACTCGTTCGAGCGCGGCCTGAGCAATGTGTCGGCCACCTACACCCCCCAGACCGACGGTAGCGTACAGGTGCTCAACCGAGGTTATTCGGCCGAGAAGGGCAAATGGAACGAAGCCATCGGCAAGGCCTATTTCACCGGCGCGCCCACGACAGGCTCGCTCAAGGTCTCGTTCTTCGGTCCGTTCTACGGCGGCTACCATGTGGTCTCGCTGGACAGCGACTACCGCTGGGCCCTGGTGGTCGGCGCGGACCTGGGCTATGCCTGGATTTTGGCGCGCGAAAAGACGCTCGATACCGATACGCGCACGGCCCTGCTGGCCCGCGCCAAGGCCCTGGGCGTGGACACCGATGCGCTGATCTGGGTGACGCACGACCAGCAAGGCCAGCCTTGAGCGCTGCGCGCGCATCGGCTTCGCTTGCCCGCGGCGGGCACCTCAATTGCAGACTTTGTCCCAGGCTTGCAGGCCCAGCCGTTCGCGCAAGGCCTCGGCGCCGCCGGCGGTGATCGTCAGCGCGCGGCTGCCGGCCTTGCGCACGAGCCAGCCCTGGTCCAGCGCATGCGCGCAGATCATCGCACCGAGCCGGCCGGCAAGATGCGGCTTGCGCTCGCTCCAGTCCAGGCACGGGCGGCAGTAAGGCCGGCCGCGCAGCGGCAGCGGCAGCGGCGCCGACGCGAGCGCAATTCCCCAGCGCTCCAGCGCCTGTGCCGAGCCCTCGGTGACATGTCCGGCGTCGCCATCGAACACGATCAGCTGGTCGGCCAGCAGCCGCTCTGCAATCGCCAGCCCCAGGCGGCCCGCGATGTGGTCATAGCACATGCGGGCCATGCGCATCGCCGCATCGCGCGGCCCCACCACCACGGCGCGCGCGGCCGGCAGCTGTCCTGCGATCCGCATCATGCCCTCCAGCACCTTGGCAACCTCGACGCAGGCCAGCCGGTGATAGCGATGCCGTCCGCGCTGCTCCACGCACATCAGGCCGTACTCGACCATCTGCGCCAGATGGCGGCTGGCCGTCGCGGCGGAGACATTGCCCGACCTGGCCAACTCGGTGGCGGTCAGCATGCGCCCGTCCATGAGCTGCAGCAGCATGGCGGCACGCGTGGGGTCTCCCATCAGGGAGGCAATTCGGGCGATCTGGTTGGTGTTCATGGTCTGGCATGTAGCGCGCAAGCGTAAGCCATGCAGCCGGCGCCATGCTTAGTCCCACAGCGAAGCATCCGGCGCGGGCCCGCCGATAGCATCCAACGCATCGCGGCTCGCGCCACCACCGGACCTCTTCAGCCCATGCCATCCTGCCCGCCCTTCCACGGAAACAGCGTCATTCGCGCCGCCTTTGTTCTTGCACTGTTCGGCTGGGGGGTCGGGTTCTACGGCCCTCCCATCTTCCTGTATGCCGTCATGGCGCGCACCGGATGGCCGCTGCCGCTGGTGTCCGCCGCGGTCACGTTCCATTTCCTGCTGGGTGCGGGCGTCGTCGCCTGCCTGCCCCGAATCCACCGGCGACTGGGAATTCCCGCGGCCACCAGCGCCGGGGCCGTGATGCTGGCCGCCGGAACGATGGGCTGGGCGCTGGCAGAGGCGCCGTGGCAGCTGTTCGTCGCGGCGATGCTGACCGGCGGCGGCTGGGTGCCGCTGGGCGCGGCCGGCATCAATGCCATCATCTCGCCCTGGTTCACGCGCAACCGGCCGCTCGCGCTGGCCAAGGCCTACAACGGCGCCAGTGTCGGCGGCATGCTCTTCTCGCCGCTGTGGGCGGTTTCGATAGAGCACATGGGCTTTCCCGCAGCGGCCATGGTGCTGGGTTTTTCGATGATCGCCGTGGTGCGGTTCATCGCTCGCGGGGCACTTGCCAGAACTCCCCCGAACGAGCAGCCGGGCGCGCAGGCCGGCCCGGGCTGCGCGCCGGCGCCTGCTGCGGTCCGCGGGAGTCTCTGGCAGGACCGCCGTTTCCTGACGCTCGCCATCGCGATGTCGCTGGGCCTGTTCGCGCAGATCGGCCTGATCGCCCAGCTCTTTTCCCTGCTCGCGCCCAGCATGGGCACACAACTGGCGGGCGGCATCACGGCGCTGGCGACGGGCTGTGGCATGGGCGGGCGCCTGCTCATGGCAAGGCTGCTGGGCCGGTACCCGCAGCGCCGCCGCGCGGCGGCCGCCAGCTATGCGCTGCAGGCCGCGGGAACGCTGCTGCTGCTGTTCGCCGGCGCCGGGCATGGCGCGCTGGTGCTTTTGGGCATCGTGCTTTTCGGCTTGGGCATAGGCAATGCCACCTCGTTGCCGCCGCTGATCGCCCAGGCGGACTTCGCGCCCGCCGATGTGCCGCGCGTGGTGGCGCGCAGCGTCGCGCTGTCCCAGGCGCTGTACGCATTCGCGCCGGCGCTGCTGGCCAGCCTGCTGCTCGGCGCGGCGCACACGCCATCGCTGGGCACCCACACCGATGCCTATTTCTGTGCGATCTTCGTGCTGCAGGCCCTGGCTGCGGCATGCGTGCTCGGCGGCAGCCGGCCCACGCGCAGCCGTCGGCCAGCTCAATGAAGCGGTGTGCATGCCTTGACCCTTGCAACTGAATGGTGGGCATGAGGACGAGGAGGGGTCCGACGCACAGACAGTTGCCTTGTGCGCTGCCGCTGCCGTATCCTGGGACGCGATGGCAGCCATATTCCTCCACCCGGACCAACCATGCATTCCCTACTTTCCCTGCCTGAACGCTACCGCGCGCTGGTGCTGGGCGCCTCGGGCGCGATAGGCGGCGCGATCGCCGACAGGCTGCGCGCCGACCCGCGCTGCGCCACGGTGTGCGCGCTCGCGCGCGACACCGCGCCGCGCATCGATTTCTCTGCGCCCGACAGCATTGCCCAGGCCGCGCAGGCATTGCAGTCCCAGGGTCCCTGGCAGCTGATTGTCGTCGCCACCGGCATGCTGCAAGGCCCCACCGGAGGCCCCGAAAAGCGCCTTGCCGATCTGCGTGCCGAGCATCTTGCCGCGAGCTTTGCGATCAACGCCCTGGGCCCCGCGCTGGCGCTGGCGCATTTCACGCCGCAGCTCGCGCGCGGTGAGCGCTGCCTGGTGGCCGTGCTCTCGGCCAAGGTCGGCAGCATAGGCGACAACCGCCTGGGCGGCTGGTACAGCTACCGCGCTTCCAAGGCCGCGCTGAACATGCTGCTCAAGACCGCGGCCATCGAGCTGGCGCGTACCCATCCGCAGACCGTGCTCGCCGCGCTGCACCCGGGCACGGTGGACTCCGCCCTGTCGGCGCCGTTTCGCGGCGCGCAGATCGGCCGGCCGGCCGCCGACGCGGCGCGCGATCTGCTGGCGGTGCTCGACGGCCTGCGTCCCGAAGACAGCGGCGGCCTGTGGGCCTACGATGGCCAGCGTCTGCCATGGTGAAACGACGCGCCTCACATTGACACATTCAAGGAAAGATTCCCCATGCGCATTCTTCTTACCGGCGGCACCGGCCTGATAGGCCGGGCCCTGTGCAAACACTGGCAGCGCCAGGGCCATGAACTGTTTGTCTGGAGCCGCCGCCCCGATCAGGTGGCGGCGCTGTGCAGCGGCGCGCGCGGCGTGGCGCAGCTGCAGCAGCTCGAAGGCCTGCCGCCCCTGGACGCCGTGGTCAATCTCGCGGGCGCGCCGATTGCCGACCGCCCCTGGACCAAGGCCAGGCGCGAACTGCTGTGGCGCAGCCGCGTGGATCTGACGCGCACGCTGGTCGAATGGCTGGGTCGCCAGCGCGTGCCGCCGCGCGTGCTGCTGTCGGGCTCGGCCACGGGCTGGTATGGCGACGGCGGCGAGCAGCCGCTCGACGAGCACAGCGCCGCGACCCGCCCCGACTTCGGCAGCCAGCTGTGCGCCGCCTGGGAGCAGGAAGCCGACAAGGCGTGCCAGTTGGGAATGCGCGTGGCGCTGCTGCGCACCGCGCCGGTTCTTGCGCCCCAGGGCGGCGTGCTGGGCCGGCTGCTGCCGCCGTTCCGGCTGGGCCTGGGCGGGCGGCTGGGCAGCGGCGCGCAATGGATGCCCTGGATCCATATCGACGACCAGGTCGCGCTGATCGACCATCTGCTGCAGCGCGATGACTGCAGC
Organism: Comamonas sp. DB36; assembly: GCF_057914905.1. Classification (NCBI taxonomy): domain Bacteria; kingdom Pseudomonadati; phylum Pseudomonadota; class Betaproteobacteria; order Burkholderiales; family Comamonadaceae; genus Comamonas; species Comamonas sp. DB36. The sequence goes on along the minus strand of NZ_CP196632.1, from coordinate 676,205 downwards.
GGCGCCTTCAACGCCTGCGCGCCTCATCAGGTGCGCAACGCGGAGTTCACCCGCACGCTGGCGCGCGCGCTGCACCGCCCCGCGGTGCTGCCCGCGCCGGCCTGGGCGCTGCGCCTGGCGCTGGGCGAGATGTCGGTGCTGCTGCTGGGCGGCCAGCGGCTGTCGCCACGGCGCACCCAGGACGCGGGCTTCGCGTGGCGCCAGCCCACGCTCGCGCCGGCGCTGGCGCAGCTACTGCACAGCACCTAGGCCTACATCCATCCTGGGCGCGCAGGCAATAGACTGCCAAGCATGCGCAAACCTTCCAAACTCGTGGTTCCCGCCCTGCTCGCCGTCGTGGTAGGAACCGTGATCGTCACCTCGGGCTGCGCCGCCTGGCGCCTGGGCCAGACGCGCGAGCTGGTCGACCGCAGCGAGCCGCTGCAAAGCACGCCCGTGGATGCCGCGCAGCGCCTGCTGATCGTCGGCGACAGCACGGGCGTGGGCACCGGGGCGAGTTCGCCCGAAAACAGCCTCGCGGGCCTGCTGGCCCAGGCCTTTCCGCGGCTGCAGATCGACAATCGCGCAGCGGACGGCGCGCTGCTCGCCGATGTGCGCGGCCAGCTCGAAGCGGTCAGCGGGCGCTATGACGCAGTGCTGGTGCAGGCCGGCGGCAACGATGTGATACGGCTGCGATCACAGGACAGCATGGGCCGCGACATGGACCGCGTGACCGAACTGGCACGCGCGCGCAGCGACCATGTGCTGCTGATGCCGGCCGGCAACGTGGGCCATGCGCCGTTCTTCTTCGCCCCGGTGTCCTGGCTGATGAGCGCGCGCGCCCGCTCCCTGCACAGCGTGGTGCGCGAAACGGCGCAGCGGCGCCAGGCGGTCTACATCAACCTGTACAAGGACAAGGACCAGGACCCGTTTGCCCAGCAGCCACAACTGCTGCACGCCTCGGACGGCCTGCACCCCAGCGACCCGGGCTATCGCATCTGGTTCGATGAGCTGCTGCAGCAGGCCCAGCTCGCGACGCTGCTCGCGCCGTCCAAGGCGCGCTGAAGCGGGGCTGCGCGCGGCGACGACGGCCGCGGTCTCGGCCTTGCTGCAGATGACGCGCCGCGCGCATGGACGAAAAAAAACCGGCTCGTCAGAGCCGGTTTTTTCAGCAGAGCCGCAGGCTCAGTAGCGGCCACCGCCGTAGCCACCGCTGCCATAGCCGACGTCAGAACGATTGCTCGCGCTGAAGCCACCCGAGCCGCCGCCGGCTTCGCGTGGACGCGCCAGGTTCACGACAATCGCGCGGCCGTCGACCGACATGCCGTTGAGGCCGGTGATGGCGGCTTGCGCCACTTCGGCAGAAGCCATTTCCACGAAGCCGAAGCCCTTGGAACGGCCGGTTTCACGGTCCATCATGACCTTGGCCGAGGAGACTCCGCCGAACTCGGCGAAGTTGCTCTCCAGGCTGGAATCGGTTACGGAGTAGGGAAGGTTGCCCACATAGATTTTGACGCTCATGGAAAGAGCCTTTCTGGAGGAAGGTGCGCAACAAATGGCGCGCCGTTGGAACAAAGGTGCGTGGACGGAAATCCCGCAGCCACTGGAAATGGGGGCATCAGCAAATCGGCGGATGCGGCATGCATGTCTGCAGCCAGCCTTGCGTCACGGCAAACAGCCGTGCGGCTTCGCGCGAGGCAAAAGTCTTGTCAAACCGGAATATTCGGCAATAGCTGCCGTTGCTCTGGGAGCGATGGACCGCGAAGGAGGCGCGAAAACGGCCACAGTCGGTCGGGTGTGTCGCGGGCGAAACGACGTATTGGCCCATGGAAATGCCGATTTTTGGAATTTAATGCATTCGGGAACGCAGGCCTGGATCAAGCCGCGTGAGCTTAGGGCAGAACGCGGGTGTCTGCAGCTCTACAGAACAACCGGGCGACAAGGGTCGCAAAACGGGTCTTGCAGGAAGGCCGCGGCCTTCCTCGCAAGCGTTGCGGCCAGCGTATCGGACTCACCGGCGTGGCTGCAACAGAAGCTATTATATCACCCATCAGAATTTAAAAACCAATCATTATTCTATTGGGTTTTAAAAATGCTGACCCGCCCCCGCCTTCAGTCCGACATCACCACCGGCCCGCCCTTTTGCAAGGCGCGCTGGTAGGCGGGCCGGGCACGCATGCGCTCGCGGTAGGCCAGCAGATGGGGCCAGGCGGATTCATTGCCGCTGCGCGCCAGCGCGGCTTCGACCGCGAAGCTCATCTGGAAATCGGCCATGGTCAGGTGCTGGCCCGCAAACCAGGGGTTGCGCGCCAGGTGCGCGTCCATGAACTCCAGCGCGGTCTGCACATTCGGGCTGACGAGCTTTTGCTGCACCTTGGCGCACAGCCCGCGCGCGATCGGGCGCACGAAAAACGGCATGGGCTGGCGTGGAATGGTGTCGAACACCAGCTTCATCACCAGCCAGTTCATCAGCGAGCCTTCTGCGTAGTGCATCCAGAAACGGCATTCGCGGTGCTCGGGCGTGCCGCGTGCAGGCTCTAGCTGCGCCAGTTCCGCCGGCGCCCGCGCCGCATGGCATTCGGCCAGGTACTCGATGATCGCGCCCGACTCGGCGACCACGGTGTCGCCATCTGTGATCACGGGCGACTTGCCCAGAGGGTGAATGGCCTTGAGTTCGGGCGGGGCCAGCCGCGTCTTGGGGTCGCGCTGGTAGACGCGCAGCGCATACGGCAGGCCCAGCTCCTCCAGCAGCCACAGTATGCGCTGCGAGCGCGAAGTTTCGAGGTGGTGAACGGTCAGCGTCATCAAGGTCTCCGTTGGTTGAAACAATGCCCGGGGCAGGCGCTCATGCGGTCAGCAGGCCGTCCATCTCCCGGTGCGTGGCCGCGATCTGGTCGCGCACTTCGCCGGGCAGCCCCGCCTGCTGCGCAAACTCGGGCCAGCGCGCGAGCGCCGCGCGGGTCTGCTCGATGATCGGGTCGCAAACGCCGCGCATACCGTAGCTGTTGGCGACTTCGCGAATGTCGCCCCGCGTGATGCCGGAGAACTTGCCGTTGACCGACATCAGATGCTGGCGCAACCAGACATTGCCCGGATCATAGGCATAGGTCACGTCGTAGGCCGGCGCCAGTTCCCACTGGCCGCCCTGGCGCAGCAGGAAGGAGAAGTTCTTCGTATGGTCGTCGTTGTTCGCGGCCAGCACGTTGAACACCATGCGGCGCAGCGTCTGCGCGAATGCCGTCTCATCGAGCTGCAACTGGCGCAGCGTCTGGAACAGCTGGTGGTAGCTGTGCGATTCCTGCTGGTTGAAGTCCAGATGCGCCAGCCCGCACAGCGTCTGCATGTGGTGGCGCGCATTGCCGTCGCGGTCGAAGCGCTGGGTCATGAAATGCGCGCGGCCGCCCTCCTCGAGCAGGTTGCAGTCCGACATCGTGACGCCGGCCGCCCTGGCCATCAGCGAGTACGCGTATTCGATGCGGCCGTAGTTCCTGCCCGGGCCCAGCTGGCTGTCCAGGCCTATGCCGTCGAACTTGAGCAGCCAGGCTTCATAGCCTTCGGGAATCTCGAACTGGCCGGTGCGCACGTCCTGGGTCGCGCGGCGCCAGGCAATCGTCGCCTTGGCGCGCGCACCGCCGGCCGACGTGCCCACCTGAATGATCTGGCGCAGCAGCTCGCTCGCATGGTCGCTGCCCGCAAAGTCGCCGCTGATCACCGAACGCGCCTGGGCCACGAGCTGCGACATCTGCACGGCGGTCGCGGCCGACGACTGCGGGCCGCGGCTGGGCTTGAACGTCAGCGCGCCCATGGAGCGCTGGCCCATGTAGGCCAGGCGATCGAGCGCCGTGACGTTGGCCTGCGCAATGCCGCGCTCGGCCATCCAGGCGTTGATCAGCGCGTTGCCGAATCGGTCGGGCAGCGCATCGGCCAGCATGGCCGGCAGCCGCTGGTAGGTGGCGATGGGCAAATTGGGAAACACGAACGGCGCATTGGCCTGGGCCAGCGGCATCTGCAGCGGCGCCAGCTCTATGCCCGAGCGCACAAACTTCGGCTCGTATTCGAACGCGTAGTAGCCGGTATCTGGATCGAGCGCGACCGCGCCCACATCCATTCCCCAGATGTTCACGGTCACGGCCTGCACGGCCCGGAAAACACTCTTGCGCGTTGCCATGGTCTTGTTCTCTGTATATTGATTTCAGCGGCGGCTCAGCCCTGGTCGTCGCCGCGTTCCAGGCGCAGCTTCCTGGCATAGACGCTGCGCGCGGCACGCTGGCGCGAGGCCACGCCGCGCGCGATCTGCAAGGGGCTGATGCGCACTGGTGGACGGAACGTGGTGAGCCAGGCGCCATGGCCCAGCGCATCGATCACGCGGATCAGCGAGATCACGCGGCTGCCCGCTCCGGTCTCGAGCGCGCGCAGCGTCTGCTTGGACACGCCGGCCTTGAGGCACAGGTCTTCCATGGTGATGTTTTGCCGCAGACGCTCGGCGCGCAGCTGCTCGCCCAGCTCGCGCTCCAGATCTTCAGGCGTTTTAATCTGCTCCATAAAGTACCTTTTTCGTTGTGTTAACCAAAAATATGGCTGCAACATACGCTTTTACGTACTTTATCATGCATTGGTGCATCAGTAGTTTTGATGTGAATAAACTACCAAATTTCGAACTTTAGTTTACCAAAAGCCTTTAACACACCAAAGATCGCATGTTGAATGGCTATTCTCATGGAGTGCTGGTTCACACGTCGTGTAGCTATTAACTGTACGTATATACAGTTACAATCTTTTCCTTCCAACCCGGCGCGCCACGCGGCTGCGCTGCACAACAAAGGATTGAATGATGGCAAGCATTGGCGTGGTGCTCACACCGGGTTTTGCAGACTGGGAATACGCGTTGCTCGCAGGCACGGCCAAGTCGTTCTACGGCATAGACCTGCGGTTTTTCTCTCCCGCACCGGGAGCGTTGCGCTCGCAGGGAGGATTGGACGTGACCGTGGCCGACGACCTTGCGCAATGCCAGGCATGGCAGCCGCAGGCGGTCGCGGTCATAGGCGGCATGGTCTGGGAAAGCAGCGCAGCGCCCGACCTGGGCGCATTTCTTCACGCGCTGCGCGATCAGGGCGCGGCAGTTGCCGGCATCTGCGGGGGAACGCTCGCGCTGGCGCGTGCCGGCCTGCTCGACCACATTGCCCATACCTCGAACAGCGCCGATTTCCTGCGCAGGAATGCCATGGGCTATGGCGGCGCGGCGCACTACCGGGACAGCCCGGCAGCCGTGCATGCGCAGCGCGTGATCACGGCCCCGGGAACCGCGCCGGTGAGCTTCACCTGCGAAGTGTTTGCGGCGGCCGGACTCGCACCCGAGCCCATTGCGCAGCTGCGTGCCATGCTGGCGGCGGAGCACGGCACGCGCCTGCCATAGCGCCGCGCACGGTGCCGGGCGTCAGGCCGTGCCGACCAGCGAGGCCGCGAGCCGGCCCACCTGCGCCAAGGCCAGGTCACGCGTTGCCTGATCGGCCTGGGTCTGCGTCAGATAGCTGCTGACCAGCAGCGGCGCGCGGCCTCCCGGCGGCCAGAGCACGCCCACGTCGTTGTTGGTGCCGTAGGCGCCGCCGCCGGTCTTGTCGCCCACGCGCCAGCCCGCGGGCAGCAGCGCGCGCAGTTTGCGGTCGCCGGTCTTGTTGTCCTGCAGCCAGCGCGTGATCTGCGCGCGCGAGGCCGGCGACAAGGCATCGCCCAGCACGATCTTGCGCAAGGTCTGCAGCATGGCTTGGGGCGTGGTCGTGTCGCGTGGATCGCCGGGCAGCGCTTCGTTGAGCTCGGGCTCGATGCGGTCCAGGCGCGTGAAGTCATCGCCCAGCGAGCGTGCATAGGCCGTCAGCGCCGCGGGGCCGCCAAAGCTCTGCAGCAGCAGATTCGCCGCGGGGTTGTCGCTGAGCGTGACCGCAGCGTCACAGAGTTCGGCCATGGTCATGGGTGCGCCGCCCACGCGCGGCGCGGTCGCCGGTGCATGCGGCACGATATCGCTGGCCTGCACCGCGATGCGGCGCGTGAGCTGTTCCTGCCCGCGGTCGACGCGGTCCAGCACCAGGGCCGCGGCAAGAAACTTGAAGGTGCTGCACATGGGAAAGCGCTCCGTGCCGCGGTGGGCCCAGGCCAGGCCCGTGTGGGTATCGAGCACGGCCACGCCCAGGCGGCCGCCGCTGTCGCGTTCGATCTTTTGCACTTCCTGCTGGAAGCGGCTCGCCTGGGCCGCCGAAGGGCTGCGGGCCAGCGTGCAGCCGGCGCTCAAGACCGTGACCGCAGCCAGGCCGGCCGCGCGAATGAAAGGACGTCGCTCCATGTTTTCCTTGTAGTGGGTTTGAACGAAAGCGATGATGCCGGCCTTGGGCGCCCACGACAAACAGTAATAATCGAGTTTTGACCCCAGAAAAACTGGGGACAGCCGAGGTTTCCGTATGCACCTGCCGTTGAACGCCTTGCGCGCTTTCGAAGTATCGGCGCGCCACCTGAGCTTCACGCGCGCCGCCGAGGAACTGCATGTGACCCAGACCGCGGTCAGCCAGCATGTGAAGAACCTGGAAGACCGGCTCAAGGTGACGCTATTTCGCCGCCTGCCGCGCGGCCTGGCGCTGACCGACGAAGGCCAGGCCCTGCTGCCGGTGCTGGCCCAGTCGTTCGAGCGCATAGGCCAGCTGCTCGACCAGTTCGGCGACGGGCGCGCCCGCGAGGCGCTGACCGTGGGCGTGGTCGGCACCTTTGCCGTGGGCTGGCTGATTCCGCGCCTGCGCGACTTCCAGCAATTCCATCCGTTCGTCGACTTCCGGCTGTTCACCCACAACAACCGTGTCGACATCGCGGGCGAAGGCCTGGATTACGCGATCCGCTTCGGCGACGGCGCCTGGCATGGCACCCAAGCCCAGCCCCTGCTGGCCGCGCCGCTGTCGCCGATGTGCACGCCGGCCCTGGCGGCCGAACTGCACGCGCCTGGCGATCTCGCCGGCCAGGTGCTGCTGCGCTCCTACCGCGCGGACGAATGGGTCGCCTGGTTTGCGGCCGCGGCCACGCCCTGTCCCCTGCTGCGCGGCGCGGTGTTCGACTCGTCGCTGACCATGGCCCAGGCCGCGGCCCAGGGCGCGGGCATTGCGCTGCTGCCGGTGCGCATGTTCGCGCAAGAGCTGCAGCAGGGCCGGCTGGTGCGCCCGTTCGAGACCGAGATAGCCACCGGCCGGTACTGGCTCACGCGCCTGAAGTCCCGGCCCGTGACCGCAGCCATGCAGGCCTTCAGCGACTGGTTGCTGCAGACGACGCCGAAATGACTGCAGCCCTGCCTCCTGCGCTCTACACGCCAAAGCTACTTGTAATCCGGGAGGCTTCCATACAAGCCGCTCTTATCCCCAAGACAGGGGAGCAAGCTTGTGCATAACTGCCGCAATAACCCCGCAAAGCCGCGCCAGTGCTGGGTTTCCAGAGCGTGCTCAAAAAACAGGCAGCTGCGCGCGGAATGTCATGCCGCGTCATGCCACGCCGACGCTCAGGCCGCGGGACGCACCACGTTGACCGGCGCGCCGCGCTCGAACGCCTCGATGTTGTCGACCAGTTGATCGGCCAGGCCCTGAATGGCCTCTTGCGAGGCCCAGGCCACATGCGGCGTCAGGATGAAGTTGGGCAGGTCCAGCAACGCCATGAAGGGATGGTCGGCCGGCGGCGGCTCGGCCGAGACCACGTCAAAGCCCGCGCCCGCGATCTGGCCGCTGCGCAGCGCGTCGGCCAGCGCGGCCTCGTCGACCAGGCCGCCACGCGCGGTATTGATGATCAGCGGGCGGCGCGTCATCTGCGCGAACTCCGCTGCGCCCAGCATGCCGCGCGTCTGGGCGTTGAGCGGACAGTGCAGCGTGATGATGTCCGAACGCGCGAGCACTTCCTCGAACGGCGTGTAGAGCCTGCCCATGCCGGAGCGCCCCTTGTGCGCCGATATCAGCACCGTCATGCCCAGCGCGCGCGCAATCGTTGCCACGGCGCAGCCCAGCGCGCCGTCGCCGATGATGCCCAGGGTCGATCCCGCAAGATCGCGCACCGGATAGTCGAAATAGCAGAATTGCCCCGATTCCTGCCAGCGGCCGGCCTTGACGGAGTCGCGGTAGGCACAGATGCTGCGTCGCAGCGCGAACATCAGCGCAAAGGTGTGCTCGGGAACGGTGTGCTCGGCGTAGTTGCGGATGTTGCTGACGATGATGCCGCGCCGGGCGCAGGCCTGCAGGTCTATGCTGTCGGTGCCCGTGGCCGCGACCGCGATGAACTTCAGGCATGCGGCCTGCTCCAGCGCCTGGGCGCCCAGCTTGACCTTGTTGCTGATCACGATGTCGGCATCGGCAATGCGCTGCGCGACTTCATGCGGGGCGGTGCTGTCATGGCACACGAGTTCGTGCGGGAACGAAGGCAGGCGCAACGTGGTCTCGGGCGACAAGGTGGCGCGGTCAAGAAATACGATCTTCATAGGGGTCCGTCCGTTCAATTGCCGTAGGCGTATTCACCGCCGCGCTCTATCGCCTTGCGGTAGGCCGGCCGCGCCTGCAGCCTGGCCATCCAGGCCTGCAGATGCGGGTAGGGTGCGTCCATGCGCTGCACCTTGGCCAGTTCGCCGACGAAGCTCAGCTGGATGTCCGCGCCGCTGAGCTCCCCGCCCATCAGGAACGGCGTGTCGCGCAGCGCGGCATCGATATAGCCGAGGAAATTCGCCAGCTCCGACTGGATGCGCGGCTGCAGCGGCGCGCCGGCCTCGCCCAGGCGACCGACGTAGAGGTGGAGCATCAACGGCAGCATCGCCGAGCCTTCGGCGAAGTGCAGCCACTTGACGTATTCGTCGTACGCGGGGCTCGCGGGATCGGGCTGCAGCCGGCCGCCGCCATGGCGGCGTATCAGGTAGTCGACGATGGCGCCCGACTCGGTCAATACCAGAGGGCCTTCCTCGATCACGGGCGACTTGCCCAGCGGGCTGATGGCCTTGAGTTCGGGCGGCGCCAGATGGGTCTTGGGGTCACGCTGGTAGCGCTTGATCTCATAGGCCAGGCCCAGCTCTTCCAGCAGCCAGAGAATGCGCTGCGAGCGCGAGTTGTTGAGGTGGTGGACAGTGATCATCGGGTCTCCGGGAGGGGCAGGAAAGGGAGCGTGCGGCGCGGGCTAGGGCGCGCCGACCGGCTCGGAAATCTCGATCAGGTTGAGATCGGGGTCGCGCAGATAAATGGAGCGAATTCTCGCAGTCGCGCCGGTGCGCAGCACCGGGCCTTCGGCAATCGGCACGCCCAGCTGGTGCAGGTGCGCAATCACCGCGTCCAGCGGCACCGACGCCATGAAGCACAGGTCGAGCGCTCCCGGAACGGGCGTATGCGCCTTGGGTTCGAACTCGCGGCCCTTGACATGCAGATTGATTTTCTGCGCGCCGAACATGAAGGCCTTGCGCTCCACGGGCGGCGTGCCGCCGATGAACGATTCGAGCTTCATGCCCAGCACTTCGGTGTAAAAGCGCACGCATTGCGCTTCGTCGGCGGTGGTGAGAACCAGGTGGTCCAGGTGGCTGATCATGGAGATACTTGCTTTGCGGTGAAGGGACAAGCCGGGGCAGAATCCCACAGGGGCTGGCCGGGGCTTTCAGTATTCTGCATGCATGACACCCTTGCTGAATCATCCTCTTGCCAACGGCTTCGCCCACCTGCGCCCCATCCGCGAGACCGATCTTGCGCACTGGCTGGACTATCTGCGCAGCGATCCGGTGCGCCGGGGCATCAGCTGGCGCCCGCAGACCACGGACGCGCTGCGCGAGTTCGTCGATGCCACCGAACTGCACAACCCGGTCTCCCAGGTCCGATTCGCGATCGCGTGCACCGATGACGACGCCCTGCTGGGCACCGTGGGCCTGCACACGATCTCCAAGGTGCATCGCAGCGCCGATGTCGGCTACGACATCGCGCCGGACCAATGGGGCCAGGGCCTGGCCACCGCGGCCTGCTGCGCCATCGTCGAATGGGCGCAGCGCCAGGGGTTCGTGCGCATTCAGGCAACGCTGCTGATCGGCAACGAGATGTCGCGGCGCGTGCTCGAACGCGCAGGCTTCGAGCATGAAGGCCGCCTGCGAAAGTACCGCTGGATAGAGGGCCATGCCCACGATGTCCTGGTGTACAGCCATCTGCCCGCCGAGCGGTAGACCCCCTGGCAAGGCCTGGCTCAATCCACCGAGATCCCGAGCTCCATCAACAGGTCCGCGGCCTGGCGGTGGGAGATGGTCGCGCCGCGGAACAGCCGCGCGTCCTCGAGCTTGAGGCCGCCGATGTCGGCCTCGCGCAAATCGGCGCCTTCGAAGCGCGCGAGCTTCAGGTGGGCATCGCGCAGGCTGCCGCCGATGAAGACGGCATCACGGAAATCGCAACCCGACAGATTGGCGTCCGAGAAATTGAGGTCCTGCAGCTGCAGCTTGCGAAACGACAGCCGCTGCAGGTTGGCACTGACCAGCAGCGAGTCCTCGAACTTCAATCCCAGATGCGCGACTTCCTCGAAGTTCGCGCCCGTGAGCTTGCATCCCTGGAAGAAGGCGGCACCCAGTTTGGCGCGGCGCCAGCGCGTATTGTTGAGGTCGCAGGAGTGGAAACGCGCATCGGTCAGGTCGGCCGATTCGAAGTCCGCCTGGCGGGCGCGGCATCCCTGCCAGACCGTGCGGCTCAGCGAGGCGGCAAACAGCGAGGCTTCGATGAACGAACAGGCGCTGAATTCGAAGTCGCGCAGCACGAGCCGCGACAGGTCTACGCCTTCGAAATCGCAGCGTTCGAACGCCAGCGGCGCGCCGGACTCGATCAGCGACTCCATCTGTTCGCGTGAGACGGCCTGGTCCTCGATCAGGGTGGCAGGCGACGGAACGGGGCTGGCGGTATGTGTCATGCGAAGAGTCTGGGAGCAGAATCGCCAGCTTAACGGCCCGGAACGGGGTTTTCACAACATGCTCGTGCGCTGCGCCAAAACCCTGATACGGGCCGAAACCGCTTGACCCTGTAGTGGCTGCAGTGTTTTCAATAGGGCCAGAAAGGTGAAACCATGTCCCATTGCGATTCCAGCTTCGATCCCGCCACCCATCTGCGTCTGCTGCAGCAGGCCGATGCCGCAGGCTCCAGCGCCCAGGCCTGGCTGCTGCTCGAGGCCGCGCATGTGCTGGGCCAGTTGCATTTGCGGCCGCACTGGCAGACGCATGTGCGCATGCTGGCCCTCGCCTGGCGCAGCGCCGACGGCTCGGAGACCATGGGCCAGCTGCTGCGACTGGCGCTGGTGCCGCTGGGCCATCTGAGCCGGCGCCTGCCCGCAGGCAACCCCGGGCGCGCCAACGTGAGCGCCTTCACGCCGCTGCCCGTGCTCCCTGAGATCGCGCAACTCATTGCCCGGGCACGCCGGCAGTGACCCAGCGCGCATGGCAGTTTTCCGGGCTGCCGTCTTATCCCCATGCCGGGCGTCCAAGCTTGTGCATAACTACCGGAACAACTTGAAAAAGTGGCGCCAGTGCTGGCTTTCCAGGGCATGCTCAAAAAACAGGCACAGCACGGCCGCGGCCGCTTCCATTGCGCGCAAGAATGCTTTCGGACCGGCAATATCAGCGGCGCGCGAGAATTTCGTAGTCGATGGGCTTGAAACTGCCGTTGTTGGAGTTCTCGGCCGAACACGAGGTCAGGCCGCAGACCAGGTCCATCTCGGCACGCAGTTCGATGAAGTCGCCGGGCCTGGACTTGGGTGGCTTCACCGCGACCGCGCCATCGGGGCCGACTTCGACATTCATGAACACATTGAAAGTCGTGCCGATCTGCTCGGGCCGGATGCCGAATTCGGCCAGCGCGGTGTAGAGATTCTCGAAGCAGCTCGGGTGGTGGCCCTGATGCCGGTAGAGGATCTCGAACATCTCCTGGCTGCAGGGCGTCAGCAGGAAATCGTGGCGCCCGACCCGGTCTTCGAGAATCACGAACATCGGCCGGCTGTCGTTGGCGTACAGCGTGTCGCCGCTGCTCAGATAGATCTTGGACGCATAGTCGATGCTGCGCCCGGAAGACAGGCTGCAGGCATGGTCGCCGTCCCTGAACGCAAACAGGTCGGCGACCTGCTCGCCCAGCGGGTCGTGAATGCGCAGGATCTCGCCGGCGCGCAGGCGAAAGGCAACGCCCGATTGGGGAGGAATACGCGTGCAGGCGTGCTGGACTTCATGCATCTTTGGGGACTTTCGAATGAAATGGACATTGCCAGCCGGCTTCCACCGCCCGGCCTGAATACTGGCGTGCCTCCGAGGCTTCGCCAAAGCGTGCCAGCACCGGGTTGATCGCGCCCTGGAGCGCGATATCGCGCGTGCGGATCGCATCCTGCAGCAAGGTGTACTTGCCGCTGGCCTTGAGCTGCTCGAACTGCTCATGGAAATTGAAGACCAGGCAAGGCATGGGCGCGCGGCGCGCCAGTCGGGAAGCTCCGGGGTGCAGGCCGACGACGAAGTACGCGCGCCCGCCTACGCTGAACGAAAAATCCTCGCGGCCGGGATCGTCGCTGACGTCCGCCGCCCAGGGAATGCGGTGGGCGCAATCATGCGCGTGCAGCGCCTGCAGCTGGCGCCACATCTGCTGCTCGAAACGCAGTTCATCGAGCCTGGGCGCGCGGAACACGGCAATGAAACTCACGGGCACCATGCCGGGCTCGGGGTACTGGCGCGAATAGTCCATGAGCGCAGCGTGCAGCGCCGCAGTGAGGGCTTCATCACCGAGTTCGCCGAATTCCTGCAGCTGCATGCGCCCCTTGTTGAGCGCCGATTTGGCACCGACGCAGGGAAAGGCCTTGTCGGCGATGAACTCCTTGAGGAGGCCTGCGGACGCGGGAGCGCACGGGTCGTTTTCTGTGGGATGGAGTTGCATGCAGCTAAGTTAAGTCCATCCTCGCCCATCCTCGGTGCGCCCATTGCCGGCCCGACCGTGGGAGCGGGGGCCCCGGCAATGTAGGGGTGAACCCACGCGACCGCCGCTTGCGTAGGACTTCACTTACAACCTGTCGAGGACAAATGTTGCAGTGCAGCATAAATAAAGCGAGGACAGTGCAGGGAGGTCAAAAGTGCAAGCCGTTCCCCGCCGCCGTTGGCCGCTAACGAAAGAATGCGTGAACTATCTGCTCAAGAAAATGCAGTCGCAGGCCCGCAAATGGACCCGCAAGAATCTGCAATACGCCGCCAAACCCGCGCTGGCGCGTGTCTCCGCACTGCTGCCTGCGATGAACGCGCAGTTCAGGGCCCTGAATCCCGCGCTGTGGCCGGCGCGCGAAGAAAGTGCGCCGGCGCAGCAGCATGTCCCCCAGGCGCCCGCCGGCGATGCGCAATGGCTGGACGGCACTTTCACCGAGCGCGGCCGCACGCTGACGTACAAGCTCCATGTACCGCCGCAGCCAGTGCGCGGCGCTCCGCGCCCCCTGGTCGTGATGCTGCATGGCTGCACGCAGGATGCGCAGGATTTCGCCGCCGGCACGCAGATGAATGCCCAGGCGGGGGCACTCGGCGCCATCGTGCTCTACCCCGAGCAATCTTCGCGTGACAACCCCAAGAAATGCTGGAACTGGTTCACGCCACAGAACCAGCAGCGCGACCGCGGCGAACCCGCGGTGCTCGCGGCGCTCACGCGGTCTATCGCCGAAAGCCACGCCGTCGACAGATCGCGCATCTACGTCGCCGGCCTGTCGGCCGGGGGGGCGATGGCCGACATCCTCGGCGCCGCGTATCCCGACATGTTCGCCGCCATCGGTGTGCATTCAGGGCTGCCGCGGGGCTGCGCCACCGATGTGATGTCAGCGCTCACTGCCATGCGCATCGGCTGTGCGACACATGGCACGGCCCATGGCGCCGTGCCGCCGACCATCGTCTTCCATGGCGATGCCGACAGCACCGTGCATGTCAGCAACGGCATCGCGGTGGTCGACGCCGCGCTCCAGGCCCGGGAAACGCCGGGCGGCGACGTCCAGGCCAGCGAAGGCGAATCCGCGCAGGGACAGCGCTACAGCAAGACGCTCTACCAGGACAGCGCTGGCCGCACCACGGTCGAATACTGGCAGCTGCACGGCGCCGGCCATGCCTGGTCTGGCGGCAATCCCGGCGGCAGCTATACGGACCCGGCAGGCGTGGACGCGACCGCAGAGATGCTGCGCTTCTTCCTGGCCCACCCCAAAAACCATGCGGACCAGGCGCGCCTGAGCGCCACGGCAGGCTGAATGATTTAGCGTATTCTGTAGGACATGAACTCGTCCATCCTTCAGGGATACCAACTTTCGCTAGAGACCCAGGGCCCGGCCGGTCTGGCATTTCTCAACGCCCGTGTGCCGCATCGATATACCGGCGTTTTTCGCCTGCATGAAGGCGCGCTGCGCAACATGTTCCTGCATGACAAGCTGGGGGAGATCGTGCCCGAATTCCTGCAGGTCGTGCCCTTGTGCGACAGCTTCTGCCAATTCACGCTGCGCGACGGCCTGTTCACGACGCAGGACTCGGGCGCCGATCCGCGCCTCGACGGCCACAAGTACCAGGGGGTGCTGCTTTCCTATGTCGGTTTGCCGCTGCTCGACAGCAGCGGTGAACTGTACGGCACGATGTGCCACTTCGATGCCCAGGCGCTGGAGCTTGACGACAACGAATTCGAGATTTTCCGCGCGGCCGCCCAGCTGCTGCCGGCCTACCTCGACCAGCCGCTGCGCAGCGTGCCGGCATAAGCGTGGAACGCGGCGCAGGCGCTGCGCGCCGCGCGCCGCGCGGGCTTCAGCCCTGCGCCGGCAGGCCCTTGTCGGGGGCCCCGCGCGTGCTCTCGTTCTGCGACCAGGCCAGCAGGCTGTCGGCCGACATCGGCCGCGCGAAGAAATAGCCCTGCAACTCATCGCAGTGCATCGCCAGCAGGATGTCGCGCTGGCCGCCGGTCTCCACGCCTTCGGCGACCACGCGCAGATTCAAGGCATGTGCCAGCTTCACCACCGCATTCACCACCGAGCGCGCATCTTCGCTGACCTCGAGGTCCTTGACGAAGCTGCGGTCTATCTTGAGCTGGCGCGCCGGCAATTGGCGCAGATAGTTGAGGCTGGAGTAGCCTGAGCCGAAGTCGTCTATGGACAGGAACACGCCTATGCGCGCGAGTCCGTCGAACGTGCGCTGCGTGGCCTTCATGTCTTCCATGGCCACGGTTTCGGTGATCTCGCACAGCAGCTGCGAGGCCGGCACGCCATGCTGGCTCAGCGCGCGCTCTATGCGTGCGGTCAGGGTGTTGTCGCGCAACTGGTAGGCGGAGATATTGATGGCCACGCGAATGTTGGCCCCTTCACGCTTCCAGGCCGCGATCTGCCGGCAGGCCTCGTCTATGACCCAATTGCCCAGCAGCCCGATCAGGCCGAAGCGCTCGGCCAGCGTGATGAACACCGTGGGGCTGACCATGCCCAGCTGGGGATGGTTCCAGCGCAGCAAGGCTTCCACGCCGCAGATCTGCCCGTCGAGGCCGTCGATCTTTGGCTGGTAATGCAGCGACAGTTCGCCGCGGTCCAGCGCATGGCGCAGGTCGTTTTGCAGCTCCAGCTGCGCCGAGGCATCCGTGCCCATGTGCGGCTCGAACAGCACATGGCAGCTGCCGCCGGCGCGCTTGGCCGCATACATGGCAGCGTCGGCGTTGGCCACGAGCTTGCTGCGTTCGCCGTGGCCGGGATGGATGGCAATGCCTATGGAGCAGGCGATCTGCACCTGCTTTCCGGTAAGCTCGAACGGCTTGGACAGCGCGGTCAGCGCTCTTTTCGCGACGTTGATGCAAGCCTCCTCGTCGACCACGTTCTCGAGCAGCAGCAGGAATTCGTCGCCGCCCACGCGCGCCACGGTATCGCCTTCGCGCGCCTCGAGCCGCAGGCGGTCGGCCGCGCCGCGCAGTATCAGGTCGCCGGCCGCGTGGCCGAACGAGTCATTGATGGGCTTGAAGCCATCGAGGTCCACGAACAGCACCGCCAGACGATCGACCACGCCTTCGTTGTTGGTGCGGTCCAGCCGCAGCAGCGCCTGGCGCAGCCGGTCCTCGAACAGCAGCCGGTTGGGCAGGCCGGTCAAGGGGTCCGAAAAGGCGCGGTGCTGCAGCTCGTCGTTGGCGGCCTTGAGCCGCGCATTGCTTTCCTGCAGCGATTCGGTCAGGCGCTCGGCCGTGCTCTGCAGCCGCGCGTCGAGAATCGAGGTGAACAGCGTGCTGACCAGCAGCATGCCGGCCGCCATCACCACCAGCACCGTGAGGCCGGGGCCGCCGAGCTCGCCCGCGCTCAGGCACACCGAGCCCATGAGAAAGCTCGCCGCGGCCATGCCGGTGTAATGCATGCCGCAGATCGCCACGGCCATCACCCAGGAAGCGCCCAGCTGGTACTTGAGCCGCTGGCCCGCATGCACCTGGCGCAGCAGCTTGAAGATCAGCAGCGCCGCGGCCGATGCCAGTACCGCGATCAGCACCGACAGCGCGACGATGAACGGATCCCAGACGATGCCCGGCGCCATATCCATCGCGCCCATGCCTATGTAGTGCATGCCGCTGATGCCCGCGCCCATGAACAGCGCGCCGAGCGCGAGTTGCCGGTGGCCGAAATGCTCGCGGCTGGCCAGCTCCAGCGCCACGCCCGCGGCCGCGAGTGCCGCGAGCCAGGACAACAGCGTCATTCCGCTGGAAAAGCCGATGGCAATGGGCAGCGTGAACGCCTGCATGCCCAGGAAATGCATGGACCAGATCCCGGTGCCCATGACCAGCGAGCCCGCGGCCCACCAGGCAAGGCCCACGCGGCGCTGGGCGCTGCGCACCCGCCGGGCAAGGTCCAGCGTGACGTAGGAGGCCAGCATGGCAATGAGAAACGACGCGGCAACCACCAACAGGTTGTAGCCGGAGGGCATGAACGTAGTCATACGGGGAGAAATCCAATCGGGAACTGCAGGCGGCATTGCGCCTGGCAAGCTCTCCCCTGGCGCTCGAGCGCCGACTCCATGCACGATGGAAGCGTGGGAGGAAGATGCGTGGCATGCCGGGCCCACGCCAGCCAAGGCAATGAAAGACAAAAATTGTCGCATGGCCCGTGATTTCCCGCTCGGCATACGGGCGAAGCAAAGCCCACCTGCCCCGACGCGCAGCGCGAGGGCAGGTGGGTTGGCGACCCCATGCCGGCAGCGCCCGCGCCAGGGCGCTTGCCTGCAGACCGCTTAGAGGCTCAGCGCGCCAATCGGTTCATCGCGAAGAACAGCACGGAATTGGCCACGGCGTCGGCGTTGACGTCCAGCGCCGCCGCATTGAAGTTGTCCAGGTTGTCGCAGGCGCGGTGATAGCAGGGATCGAATGCCTTGCCCGCCGTGCCGCGCCAGGTATCGGCATCCTGCTGGCTCTTGATTTCCTCGGCACCGGTGAACAGCCCGCCGAAGGGAATGCCTGCGTCGGCGAACGGCTTGTGGTCCGAACGCCCGCCTGAATTCACGCGCTTCGAGGCCAGCTTGCGCTGCGCATAGAAGCTTTCGAGGAACTGCACGATCTGCGCCGACTGCTGCGGACTCGAGATCGCTTCCTTGCCGGCCGAGCCGTCGCCGCCATAGACTTCGAATACATGGTTGGGCGAGCCGATCATGTCGAAGTTCAGGTACAGGTCGATTTTCGCGCGCTGACCAGCGTCGAGCTTGCGAACGTAATAGGTGGAGCCCAGCAGGCCTTGTTCCTCGGCCCCCCACAGCGCGAACCGCAGCCGGTTCACTGGCTGCACGCGCGCCATCTGGCGGGCGGTCTCGAGGATTGCGGCCACGCCCGAGCCGTTGTCATTGATGCCCGCGCCCGCGCGCACCGAATCCAGATGAGCACCCGCCATGGTCACATGGTCGGGGTCGCCGCCTGTCGATTCGGCCAGCAGGTTGTAGGTGGTGGCCATGCTGCGCGAGGTTTCGGTCTGCAGGTGCAGCTGCACGCCGGTGAGCGTGCGCTGCGCGAGCCGCTCGCCTTCGGTCTTGCCGACCAGCACCACGGGCAGGTTCGGCGGCGTTTTGGCCGAGAGGCTGCCCGTGAGCGCGCCGTCGTCGAGGCTGTAGATGACCAGGCCCACGGCGCCGGCCTGCACCGCAGCCGCCGCCTTCTGCGCCAGATCGCAGCCGCCGCGGCGCAGCAGCGCAATGTTGCCGCGCGGGAATCCCGTGAAGTCCGCGGCCTCGCAGCCCACGGCACCGGCCGGGCGGCTCACCTCGGCAGTGACGTCGGCGCTGCCCGAGTAGTCGGCGACCAGATGCGGAATCGACTCGGGCGCGATCTGGCCCGGTTCGCGCAGGCTGGACGCGTGGATGCGCGACAGCGCGAACTCGAACGGCTGGACCGTGACGCGGTAGCCGGCCTCGGTGAACACTTTGCGCGCATAGGCGAGCGACGCGTCGTAGCCCGGCGAGCCCGCCATGCGCGTGCCATTGTTGGCCCGGGCGATCGCCGCGAGCTCGGTCTGGTGGGCACGCACGCCCGCGAGCGTGACGCATTCGAGCAGCTGGTCTGGTGTGTCGTTGGGCCGCGTGGCGCAGTCGGCGGGAGCGGTCATCAGTGCCGGGGCAAATGCGGGACGCAGTGCGGATTCGGCGCCTGCAGCTTCGCCCGCGGCGGCGGCAATGGGTACCGCCCTGGAGCCGTCCTCACCGCCGCAGGCGCACAGCTGCAATGCCGCGGCGGTGATGAGACAACAGCGCCAGGGCGCGTTGCCGGGTGCGGTCTGGGTACGCAATCTCGAGATCAGTGACGTGGTGTGGGTCATGGCGTTCCTCGTTTGAGCGCCCGGATGATGCCAGCGCGGCGCGCGCGCGGCCACGCATCACCTTGCCTACATATCAAGCCCTGCGCACACCATGGGCGTTCGGCATTTACAGCCGCAAAGCCCCGATCGGGGTCGTGCAAAAGGAGGACCAGTCGAGAGGAAAAAACCGCCGGCATCAAGCCGTTCGCGCCGCCGGCCGGCTGCTTGCAGGCCCGGCTAATTTTGCGATCGGAGGCTGAACTTACCGACTGTTGCGCGCGATGGATAGCCGCTCACAGCGCGTCGGGCACATTCGGCGCGCGGCTCACCAGCGCCTGCTGCCGGCAAGGTGCATAGGCGTCGAGCGCGCTGCGGTAGGTGGGGCTGCGCAGGTCCAGCAGTCCCAGCACCGTGTGGTAGTAGAAATCATGGGTCAGCGGCTGGGCCTTGCCCGCGCGCAGGCAGGCCTCATCGGTGCGGGTGCGCGCGGCCAGCGTGCCGGGCCAGGTGATCCAGGCCACATGCTTCTGGCTGTCGGGCGCGATCGCATAGGGCAGGCCATGCAGGTAGATGCCGTTCTCGCCCAGCGATTCGCCATGGTCCGATAGATAGATCAGCGCGACTTCATAGTCGGCGGCCTTGGTCTTGAGCCAGTCTATGGTCTTCGCGACAAACAGATCGGTTTCGGCGATGCTGTTGTCGTAGACGTTGATCAGGTCCTGCTGACTGCAATCTGATGTGACCTGCGTGGTGCATTCGGGCCGGAAGTGCTTGGCCTGCGCCGTCGAGCGGCGGAAATAGGCCGGGCCATGGCTGCCCATCTGATGCAGGGCCAGCACCGTACCCACGGCGCGCTTTTGCGCGGGAATCTTGGCCAGGCTCAGGTCCAGTTGGTCGAGCATCAGCTGGTCCAGGCACTCGCCATCGGCTTCGCACCATTTGGCGCGCTGGGTCGCGGTCGCCTGATCGTAGGCCGTGGCATGCGGGATGCGGTCGCAGACCCCTTTGCAGCCCGACTGGTTGTCGAGCCAGCTCACGCCCAGGCCTGCGGCCTGCAGCACGTCGAGCAGCGTCTCATGGTTGGCTTTGCGCGCCTCGAAATCCTTCTTGCCGAGGTGCGAGAACATGCAGGGAACGGAGGCTGCGGTATTGGTGCCGCAGGAGCGCACATTGCTCCAGCTGATCGCGTTGCGCGCCTGCAGCTGCGGTGTCGTGTCGCGTGCATAGCCGTTCATGCCGAAATGGTCGCCGCGCGCCGTCTCGCCCACGACCAGGACCAGCAGCGGCGGCTTGTGCGCGGAGCTGCCGGCGGCCATCGACACCGGCAGGCTTCTCGCGGGCCCGCCGCCCGACTGCGCGATGCCGTAGCTCGCGCCCAGGCCCGCGCCGCCCAGAATGGACACGAAAGGCCGCGCTGGGATCAGCAGCGGCTTGAGCGTGACATCGGCCAGCGCGACGATGCCCGATGTGGGGTTGATCAGATAGCGCAGTTCCATGTGGTTGCGCAGCAGGGGAGCGAGCTGGCGGTACATGCCGGCGACCCCGGCCGCGAGCAGGGCGAAGCTGGCCAGGACCAGCAGCAGCGAACGCCAGCCGCGCCACAGCGAATCGCGCCGCCAGGCCACGCCGAACCACAGCCAGAGGCTGGGCAGGCCGCCGAACACCAGGATATGCAGCAGCATGCGCGGACCCAGCAGGGCCAGGGCCTCGCTGGTATTGGTCTGCAGCACATTGCGCACCATGCCGCTGTCCAGCAGGATGCCGTAATGCTGGATGTAGTACTCCATGCCCGCAGCGGTCAGCAGCGTGAGGCTCCAGCCCAGGCGCCGCAGGCCGGGCCACGACAGCAGCATGAACCACCAGTAGGTCGCGCAGGCGATCAGGCCGACGATGGCCGCGCGCTTCCAGAACCAGGGGTCGACGAAGTCGGGCAGCTGGGCCAGCTTGGACCACAGCGGCGCATTGAGCAGCAGCGTGCACCACAGCGTCAGCAGCGCCGCGCCCCAGCGCGGCGCAAGGCTCATCCTGTATCGGCGCGCGTGGGCTGCGGCCCGGGCAAGAAGGCCGGCGGGCACTTCGGGCAGCGAAGTGGGCGGTTGGAGTATGGCGAGAGTATTCACGGCCATCAATGTAGGCAGCCGCCCTGAACCCGCCCTGAATGCCACGTTCAGACTTGGTTCAGGTAAGCCGCCCATACTTGCAGCGCCCAGGGCGTACCATGGGGCCCGTCACCTTTATTTCCACTGCCCATGCGCATTTTATTGGTCGAGGACGATACCGCATTGGCCAACGCGGTGTTGGGTTACCTCCACGGCAAGCAATTCCTGGTGGATCTGGCCGCCGACCTCAGCCAGGCACGTTCCATGGTGTCGCTGGCGGCTTATTCGGCCGTATTGCTGGATCTGAACCTGCCCGACGGCGACGGTCTGCAACTGCTGCCCACCATCCAGGCCCAGGACGATCCGGCGTCGGTGATCGTGGTCACGGCGCGCGACCAGGTCAGCGACCGCATACGCGGGCTGGATGCGGGCGCCGATGACTATCTGATCAAGCCTTACGATCCGGAGGAGCTGCTGGCGCGGCTGCGCGCCGTCGAGCGCCGCCGCGGCCACCAGACCAGCTCGGTGGTCACGCGCGGCGATGTGAGCATCGATCTGACGCGCGAAGTCGTCAAGGCCAATGGCTTTCCCGTGGTCATGACGCCCAAGGAATGGGCCTTGCTGCGCGTGCTCGCCAGCCGCGCCCAGCAGGTACACACGCGCGAACGTCTGCTCGATGCGCTCTACCAATGGGATGACAGCAGCGACAGCAACACGCTCGAAGTGTTCATCAGCCGGCTGCGGCGCAAGCTCGGCAACTCGCTGATCCAGACCGTGCGCGGCATTGGCTACCGCCTCGCACCGCCATGAGCGCCGACGCACCGCTGCAGCCCAGCCTGGTATCGAGCCTCACGCGCGCCCTGCTGGCGGCCGTGGTGCTGGTCTGGGCCGTGGGAACCGGGATGGTCGCCTGGTATGTGAACTACAAGATCCAGCGCAATTTCGATTTCGAGCTGTCGGAAAGCGCGCACCGCCAGCTGTTCGCCTCGCCCATGTACATCCCGGACCCAGGCGAAGCCACGCCGGCCGTGATGCATGAGGCACCGGATACCGTGCACGACGCACCCTTGCTGCTGCAACTGCGCGACCTCCAGGGACGCGTGCTGGTGCGCACCGAGGCGGCGCCGGAAACCGGCTGGACCAGCGAATTGGCCGAAGGCTTCAGCGACACCAGCAACTACCGCATTTTCACAATCTACGACCCCGCCAAGCAGCTGTGGCTGCAGCTGGCCGACACCCAGGAGGAGCGCCGTGAAGCCAGCCGCAACACGCTCACCGGACTGGTGCTGCTGCTGCTGCTGATACTGCCGGTGCTGGCCCTGATCATCCGCTGGGTCGCGCGCCGGAAATTGCGCAGCCTGGGCGACATCCAGGAGCAGATCCAGGCGCGCAACGGCAGCCATCTGGATCCGCTGCGCACCGCCGACTACCCGCTGGAGCTGGCCCAGGTCGGTCTGGGCGTGAACCTGCTGCTGGGCCGTCTGCAGGAAGCGCTCAACGTCGAGCGCTCGCTCGCGGCGAATGCGGCGCATGAACTCAGGACCCCGCTGGCATCGGTGCGGCTGCGGCTGCACACCGCGATCGACCAGGCCGAATCGAACGCCGCATCGAACGTGCCGCTGGAGGAAGCCAAGGCCGCGCTGCAGGCGCTGGAAACGCTGTCTCACCGCACCGAGCGCCTGCTGCAGCTGTCACGCGCCGAAGCCGGCGACAGCGCAAGCTTCGCTCCGGTGGACCTGGTGCAGCTGGCCGGCACGCTGGCCCAGGAGTTCTGGCAGCAGCCGCGCGCGCTCAAGCGTCTGGACTGGATCGCCCCCGAAGGCCATGAACCGGTGTGCATACAGGGCGATATCGACAGCCTGGCAATCGCGCTGCGCAACCTGCTCGACAACGCCCTGACCCATACCAGCGCCGCCGTGGAGCTCAGCGTCGAGCGCTGGCCCGCGCCGGCGCTCGTGGTGCGCGACCATGGTCCCGGCGTGCCGGCGGCTCAACTGCCACTGATCCTGCAGCGCCATGTGCGCGCCGACAGCCGGCGCGTGGGCTACGGGCTGGGAATGTCCATCGTCAGCTCGATTGCGCTCAAGCATGGGGCGCAGCTGGAGCTGCGCTCGCCACCGGCCGACGGCGGCACAGGTCTCGAAGTGCGACTGAACTTCTCCACATCCACGCCGCGCTGAGCGCGTTTCAGCCGCTGAAATCTGGCAGCGCCTGGAGTTTTGCCAGCGCCGCTTTCAGGCCCAGGAAATTGTCCTCGCTGCCATAGGCAATCGCTGTGAGACTGTGGGCCAGCATCAGATTGAGCGGCAGGCCGAAATCCTCGACCGCGCACTGCGCGTCGAACAGTTTGCCATGGGGGCTGGCCTGCACGCGCTGCACGATGGTCGCCGCCGTGGGGCAGTAACCCACGACGGGCTTGCCCCGGGCCAGCGCATACGAAACCTCCCACACCGTGCCGCTGTCGGGCTCGAAGCCGCGGAAATCACGCAGGTTCGCGACCACGGCATCGGCGCGCTCGATCAGCGCGCGGTTGGCTTCATAGATGGCCAGCGACTGTCCGTCGGGCAGCGCGGTAATTTCCGCATCGAGCGGGAACAGGCCCGAGAATCCTGCCTCGCGGCACACCGCCTGCATGCGCCCGCCATGCGCGCGCGCATCGGGATAGAAGACTTCGGGGCCGGCCAGATAGACGCTCTTCAACATTTGGTGCACCTCCCAGATGGGCACAGGCACAACGCGCGCCTGCCAAACCATGCTAACCGCCAGCGTGGCTGGCTTGTTGCCGGAAATGACCGCAACGCTGAACCGCAAGCACGAACATGGTTATGGCAGAGCGGGCGGGCGGCAATACCCGCAGAGAAAAAACATTCTGTTCATCAACCGATATTCGATTATCGCCCGGCCTTTTCTGCAGGGATTTTTTCGCTGTGAATCTTCACCAAACAGCAATAGTCGACATTATCCGGAACGAAATTTGCACCGCCGATGCATCCATGTGACACTGTATTGCATATGAATACCTTCATTCTTCAAGCTGCAGCCTGCGCTGCCTCGTTGCTGCTGTTGCCGGCAGCACAGGCCCAGGCCGTACCCTATGTTTTGCTCGACCAAACTGTATTGGTGCATATACCTTCCAAGGATGTGCCCGATTTCAAATCGTTCATCGGCAAGACACTCAATGAAGGCGCTGCGGATACCGTGGCCGAATGGAGCAGCAGTGCGCGCGCGGGCAAGCCGCCGGTCAAGGTGGTGCTCACGCCCGGCCCGCGGGTACAGACCAGGTCTGCGGGCGAATGCCGCCTGCTGCAGGGCCAGGTAAGCCAGGGCAGCCGCGCCAACAGCTGGCAGGTATCGTTCTGCCAATTGGCCGATGGCAAATGGAAAATCAGCGGCCTGAAGTAAACGCCTGACGCGGCCCACCGGCCGCGCCCCCTTCATTGCGCAGGATACGCATTGCGATTTGCAATGCGCTGCCTGCAAGAAAGGTGCCTGTGGATTCTCCATCCGATTCCCCTAGCGCATTTCCGTGGCGCCTGGGTCCGATACGCGCCAGAGGCTGCGCCTGCAGCAGCGCCATGTGCCAGCGCCTGCATCTGCGCGTCACACAGGATCTTTCGCGCCGCCATTTTCTCGGCGGCGCGGCCGCCATGCTGGCCCCGTTTGCCTTGCCCCAGGCCGTGGCGCAAACGCCGGTGCAGCAAACGCGCCGCCCGCTGCTGCTGCGCAACATGCGGCTGTTCGACGGTTCGGGCCAGGCGCCGCGCGCCGGCGTCCAGGTGCTGATACAAGGCCAGCGCATTGCCGAGCTGCTGCCCGCGGCGGCAGTGGTGGAGAACGCGCAGGTGATCGACTGCCAGGGCAAGCTGGTTCTGCCGGGGCTGATAGACACGCACTGGCACACCATGCTCGCGGGAATCTCCCAGCTTTCGGCGGTTTCCGCCGACCTGGGCTATCTCTACCTGGTCGCGGCGCAGGAGGCGCAGCGCACGCTGCTGCGCGGCTTCACCTCGGTGCGCGATGCCGGCGGGCCGGCGTTCGCACTCAAGCGTGCCATCGATGAAGGCCTGGTGCCCGGGCCGCGCATCTTCGCCAGCGGCGCGATGATTTCCCAGACGTCGGGACATGGCGACTTCCGCCTGCGCAGCGATCTGCCGCGCGCCGCCAACGGTCCGCTGAGCCTGGTCGAGCAGATGGGCGTGGCGATGATCGCCGATGGCGAGGCCGAGGTGCTGCGCCGCGTGCGCGAGCAGTTGATGCTGGGCGCGTCGCAGATCAAGATGCTCGCCGGCGGTGGCGTGGCGTCGCTGTATGACCCGCTGGACAGCACGCAGTTCTCCGAGCGCGAGCTGCGCGCGGGAGTGGAGGCGGCGAGCGACTGGAACACCTATGTGATGACGCATGTCTACACGCCCAAGGGAATACAGCGCGCGATCCGTGCCGGCGTCAAATGCATAGAGCATGGACAGCTGGCCGACGAGGCCAGCGTGCGCATGATGCAAGGCGAAGGCGTCTGGTGGAGCCTGCAGCCGTTCCTGCAGGATGCCGACGCGAATGTCTACGCCGACCCGGGGCAGCGCGCAAGCCAGCGGCAGGTCGCCGAAGGCACGGAAAAAGCCTATGCCCTGGCGCAGAAACACGGCATCAGGACCGGTTGGGGCACGGACATCCTGTTCAACCCGAAGAACACCGCAACGCAAGGCCGGCAGCTCGCCAAGCTCACACGCTTCTACGATCCACTGACGCTGTTGGGCCAGGCCACGGGCACCAACGGTGAGCTGCTCGCGCTGTCGGGCGCGCGCAGCCCCTATCCCGGCGTGCTGGGCAGGATTGCCGCAGGCGCCTGGGCCGACCTGCTGGTCGCCGATGGCGACCCCGGCGTCAACCTCGATTTTCTGGCCGATCCCGAGCGCAACCTGCGCCTCATCATGAAGGACGGCAAGGTCCACAAGAACACGCTGTAGACGTCGCCGCCGCCGGGCGCGCGGGTCGCAATGCGCTCAGGGTCGCGGGCTCAGCACGATCGCCTGCAGCGCGGTGGACATCTTGGACAGCAGCGCGCCAATGACCGAAGCGGCGCAAGTGGAACGCGCCCGCTCTTCGCCCGCTCCCACGGCAATCTGCCGGTTGGCCAGCGCGCCGCAGCCCACCACGGCCCGGCCCACGTCCAGCGACGAAGCCGCTCGCCCAGCAGCGGCATCCACAGGTGCCTCGGCGTGCGCTGGCAACGCAGGATTCGCAACGCGCATCGAGAGGGGATCCATGGTCATGATTCCAGTTGGTTGAACTCAAACGCGCACGAGGCTCGCTTCGTGGAAGAATTCCGGCATCACGGGGACGGCCTGGTCCTGGGTAATGAAGTCCTGCCACGCAAGTCCGATATCGGCAGTTTTGGCGAGCAGGACGGCGAGCCGGTCGGCGTTGAGCCTGCTGAGCAGGCGGCGCACGCTCAGGCTCACCATATCGTTTTCCAGCATGCCCAAGGTCGCCCCCCCGGTGCCGGTCCACAGGTGGTTGGCCTGCAGCATGGTGCGGATGGCCAGGGCCCAGCGTAGCTTGCTCGGAATGCCCAGCTGGCAGCAAAGGCGCAGTTCGGCCTGCTCGCCTTCGCCTTCGAGCCTGAGGGAAATCGGCAGCTCATCAATGACTATCTCTTGCGAGGAAATCAGCGATGACGCCTCAAGACCTACTTCTTCTGCCAGCGCAGACAGAAGATCTTCATAGGGCGCAAACATGGGTGATCCCTTGAACAGTCAGTACGTCTTGTGAGTAACGCCCCGAACCGCAAGGTTCCATCATCGACGCAAATTATTTTGCGGCCTGGCGCGCGCGCTGCGGCGCGGGCCGGACCCAGGCCTCCAGGGCCTGGCGTTCTTATTCCTGGCCTTCGAGCAAGGCCACCAGGGTCACGCTCTTGAGGCTGGCTTCGAACTCCTGGCCATCGTCGTTGTACTTCAGCCAGGCCAGGCCTTGCCGGGCCGGGCGACGCTCGAGCATCAGGCGCGCGGCGCGCTCGTTGTGCAGCACATGGACCACCGCATTGCGCAGCGGATCGGCAGGCGCAGCCTTGCCGGGCTTGGCCGGCGGCGCGGCCACGGCTTTCGCGGCCGCTGCCGCCGGGCTGGCCGGTGCGGCGCTCGCGGCCGGCTGGGGCTGGCTCTTGACGTCGAGGAACTCGCGCAGCAGCTTGACCGAGCCGCGCGTGATTTCCTGGTTGGCATCGCCCAGCCAGGCCGTCACGTCCTGCGGCGTCTTCTTGTAGGCGGTCATCAGTTCGTTGACCACGGTCACGTCGCGCACGCGGCCGGTGTTGAACACCTGGGCCAGCGGCTCGGGCAGGTCGAGCAGCGTCACATGCTGCGAGATGAAGGCCGGCGACTTGCTGATGGCCTTGGCGATGTCGCCTTTCTTCATGCCCTTGGCGAGCTCGCGGCCGATGAAGTCGGCGATTTCGCGCGCCGTCAATTCATTGCGCTGCAGGTTCTCCACGACCTGGTCGGCTTCGTTGTAGTCATTGTCGATGAAGCCGGGAATCGTCGCCAGGCCCGCGCGCTGCGCGCCGCGAAAGCGCCGTGCGCCATGGTTGATGATGTAGCGGCCGCCGGCATCGGGATGCTCGCGCACCGAGATCGGCGTCTTGACGCCGCGCAGCGAAATCGAGGCCGCGAGTTCCTCGAGGCTGTGCTCGGAAAAGCCCGGATTGTCCTGGGTGCGCGGCTGGTGCGGATCTTCATCGATCAGCGTCATCTCCAGGGCCAGCGGGCCGCCGCCCTGAACCACGGCTTCGGGGCCGGCGAGCAGCGCCGACAGGTCGCCCATTTCCTCCAGCCCCAGGCCGCCCATCACCGAGCCCGCGGGTTTCTTGTCGGCAGGAACGTAGGAAAACTTTTGCTTTTTCGCTGCAACTGTCATTGCGCAATCTCCATTTTGTCAAAGACATAGGCGGCCAGGCCACGCACTTCCTGCGTGGCCTTGCGGGCCGCGGTCTTGCGAATCTTCCAGACCGGAACACCAGAGGCCAGCGCATCCGCGATGCTGCTGCGCAGGCCGATGCTGACCGGAACAATCAATTGGGGGTAGGCCGCCTTGAGCTCGGCCAGGTGGCGCACATGGCGCGGATTGCGCGCATCGACCTTGGACGGCACCATTCCCAGGAATTGCAGGCTGCGATTTTCCTTGCGCACGTTCATGATGGTCGTGAGCATCATCTTGATGCCCTGGATGCTGTAGGCCTCGAGTTCAATGGGCGACAGCACGCAGTCGGCCGCATACAGCGCCGCGACCAGGGCCACGCCCAGGCCCGGCGCGGTGTCGATCAGGCAGATATCGAAGCCCTGTTCGGCCAGCGCCTCGATGTTGGCCAACATGTTCTTCTTGGCCTTGGGCAGGGGCAGGAACACGGCGTTGGCGAGTTCGGGATCGGCCTCGATCAGCGCCAGGCGCGGGCCATCGTCCTGCGCCTGCGCGGCCTGCTGCCAGCGGTCGGCCGGCACCGGGCCGAACAGCTGGCTGGCCCGGGCCTCGATCTTGTACTGGCCCAGGGTGTAGGACGCGTTGGCCTGGGTGTCGAGATCGATCACGGCCACGCTCAGGCCGCGCTCCAGAAAATCGAACGCCAAGTGCACCACACTGGACGTTTTGCCGACACCGCCTTTTTGCTGTGCTACGACCAAGGTCTTCATATTTTTGATCCGTTGTTCCTGGCCTGTGCGTCCTCGGCCCATTTCTTGACGATGTATGCCTGATGCTGCGGCAGTACCGCAGACACGCGTTCATACCCTGGCGGGATATCGCTGCGCGTGAACACGCGCCAGACCCGGTGCACGGCCTGGGACACCGCACCCTTGCTCAGGCCCAGGGCCTGGACGAAGGAGGCCTGCGTCTGTCCACGCACCAGAACGCCATGGGCGATCTGCAGGGTCTGCGCGCCCACGTCCAGGCCGTGAATGCACGCCTGAAATTGCGCCTCGCTGAGCCGTTTTTTCATGGAGTTCAAGACGGCATCGAGGGCCGGCGGAATGCCGGCCCAGGACGCAGGTTTAGCTAAACTGGTGCCCCAGATTTTAGCTGCTAAAGCAGCTGACAACGGCTTTGCTCGCAGGTGTTTTTCCGCGATTCAGGACACTTTCACCGAGCGGCCGATGAAGTGGATGGGGCCGGTCGGACGACCCGTGGGCGATCCGGTGGGCGGCTCCAGCGTCAGCTCGAAAAGCTGGTTGGGCTGAACGCCAGGAATCCGGTCCAGCGGCACCTGCACGCGCTCTCCGGGCTTGACCAGGCCCAGCGAGATCGGCGCATTCCAATCATCGGCCTTGGTCCACAGTTCCAGCGCCTTGTCGGCGGGGATCTCCATGGCGCCCAGGGGAATCAGCTCGATCTTGCGATCGCTGCTGGTCTGCATCACCCATCCCGGTGAACGGTCCTGGGGCGCGACCAGCACCACCATATAGCGCGTGCCCGGCAGGGGCGCAGCCACCTTGAGCACCAGCACCGCGGCCAGCAGCGTGGCCAGCGCAAAGCCTCCGGCCGTGAGGCCGCGCCACAAGGCCAGCGACTGGAAATCGCGCCACCAGGGCACGGACCTGGGCGCGGCGCGCGCGGGCGACACCTTGGCGGCTGCATCCGCATGGTCCAGGCTGCGCTCTATGCGCTGCCAGAGACGCTCAGACGGCGCAACCGGTTCGACCAGAGACACCAAAGGCAGCAGGCGCTGCTGCCAGGCGTCGACCGCGGCGCGCAATGCGGGATTGCTGCCGAGCAGCGCATCGACGGCCTGGCGCTCCTCGCGCGACAGCGTGCCCAGCACATACTCGCCGGCCAGCGCCTGCTGGGCGTTGTCGGCATCATCGGGAAAATTCGGCGAAGTCGTCTGATTCATGACATGCAGGCCCTGAGGGCCACGAGACTGCGTTGTATCCAGGCCTTCACGGTGCCCAGCGGGGCTTCGACACGCGCGGCGATTTCCTTTTGCGACAGCCCTTCGACATAGGCATACATGATGCAGTCGCGTCGCACCGGCTCGAGCTCGGCCAGGCAGTGGCTGACGCGGCCCGCGCTGTCGGCCCACTGGTCCGAGCGGCTCACCGCTTCCCAGGCAGCGAGCGAAGCCTGGTCGTCGATCGCCTGCAAGGCTTCGTGCGGCACATCGGCTTCGCGCAAATCATCGCGTCTGGCATTCAGCGCGAGGTTGCGCGCGACGCTGTAGATCCAGCCGCGTGCCGAGCCGCGCGCGGGATCGAAGCTTGCGGCTCGGGTCCAGATGTTGACGCAGGCATCGTGCAGCACGTCTTCGGCCAGCGCGGCGTCGCGCACGATGCGCCGCACCACGCCGAACAGGCGGCCGGCTTCCTGTTCATAAAGCCTCTGCATTGCGGCGCGCTCGCCCGCCGCGCAGGCGAGCAAGGTGGCCTCGTAGTCGAAATCGTCGAAGTGAACAGACAAGGTCTTGGCTCCAGACAAGTGAGAATTTCACGCCCGTTGATCACGGCCCCTGCAGCGGCGCGTGCGCCGCTGCAGGGGATGCGACGTTGAACATGCCGCACGCTGGATGATGCCACGGACCAGGGTCTGCGCCCTTCGATCTCAACCGAAACGATATGCCGACACCTGGGTGCGCATGACCTGCTGCGAGTACACCTTGCGACCCGGGTCCTGACCGGCCGCGCCCGCGGTCACCATCAGCGGAATGAGGTGTTCCTCATGGCCTGCGGGATGGCAGTCGTGCGCGAATGGTGCGCGCGCCCAATTGCACAAGGCGGCGCGGCATTCCCCAGGTTGCGACTCCACGGCCGCGGTGAGCCAGTCGTCGAACGCCTGCGACGGGGCGGTGTAGCGCGCATCGCCGTAGCCGCGCATGTTGTGAAAGCTCATGCCGCTGCCTATGATCAGCACGCCTTCGGCGCGCAGCCCGGCCAGCGCCTCGCCCAGCGCGAGATGCGCCGCGGGATCTAAGTCGTCGCGCAGCGACAGCTGCACCACCGGAATATCCGCTGCGGGAAACATCACTTTGAGCGGAATGAACATGCCGTGGTCGAAACCGCGCGCCCCATCCAGACCGCTGTCCAGACCGGTGGCCGCAATCAGCCCCGCCACGCGCTCGGCGAGCGCGGTGTCGCCCGGCGCGGGATAGGTCAGCTGATAGGTGTGTTCGGGAAAACCGTAGTAGTCGTAGATCAGGCCTGGCCGGGCGCCCGACGTGACGCGAAAACCCGGGGTGAGCCAGTGGGCCGAGACCAGCACGATCGCCTTGGGCCGCGCGGGCAGCGTGGCCGCCACGCCGCGCAGAAACTCGGCCATGCCGCTCCAGGTGTCGGCTGGCGACCAGTCCATGAAGAAGCAGGGGCCGCCGCCATGGGGAATGAACAGCACGGGCTGGAGCGCGGCGGTGGACGGCGAGACGGGGAGTTGGTGCATGGGGTCGGGGTGTTTTTGTGGCCTGGGATTCGATGATAATTTGATTCAATAAAACATAGAATCCTTTGATTCAAGCCAAGAGCTCTTACTACGGGTATCAAATAAATGCTCGATCGTTTTACCGGCATGCAGGTTTTCATCCTGGCGGCTAGCCATGCAAGCCTGTCGGCCGCGGCGCGCGCGCTGGACATGTCGCCCGCCATGGCGACCAAACATGTGGATGCCCTCGAAGCACGGCTGGGAGTCAAGCTGCTGCACCGCACCACGCGGCGTCTGACGTTGACCGAAGCCGGCACCGACTACCTGGCCGCGAGCCGGCGCATCCTGCAGGAAATGGAAGAAGCCGAATCGGAAGTCGCGGCCCGGCGCGTAGACGCGGTGGGCCGCTTGCGCATCAATCTGCCGCTGTCGTTCGGCACGCGCTTCATCGCGCCGCTGCTGCCCGAGTTCAGCCGCCGCTATCCGCAGGTCGAGGTGGAGCTGGGCCTGAGCGATGCCCAGCAGGACCTGATACAGGGAGGCTGGGACATGGCGATACGCATTGGCCATCTCGCGGACAGCGCGCTCAAGGCGCGTCGCCTGGCCGATTGCCCTTTGCGGATCTGCGCGGCACCGGGCTATCTGGAGCGCCACGGCACACCGCGGCGTGTCACAGAACTGTCGGCACACAATTGCCTCAGCTATACGCTGTCACCGGTGCAGGCACGCGGCACCTGGGCCTTTGGCCACGGGGCCGAGATCCTGGTGCCGGTGCAAGGCAACCTCAGGGCCGACAACGGCGACGCATTGCTTGCCGCTGCGGTCGGCGGCCAGGGCATCATCTACCAACCGCACTTCATCGTCGCCGAAGCGCTGGCCAGCGGCGCCCTGATGCTGCTGGAACTCGACCAGCCGGTGCTCGATCTGGGAGGCGTGCATGTGCTGTTTCCCGCCGATCGCCGCCGGCCGGCCAAGGTCAGGGCCATGATCGACTATCTGGTCGAAGCCTTTTCTCCCGCGTTGGCGCCGCCGCCGCACGCGGGATGAACCGCTGCGCTGGACCGCGCCGGCTTCACTTCCAGAAAATGTAGTCGGCCTGGTACATGACGATCTGGCGCTGGCCCTTGTTGCCTGCGGTGCAGGCCATTGCCGGCGCCACGCCGCCCTTGAGCGCGACGCGCTGGACGTAGGTCACGCCGCTCATCGCGCCGCTGCCCATCGCCGGATTGGCCTTGACCAACTGGTAGGGAAGATTGCCTTCTCCGGCCGGTGCGACGGCCAGCTGGGTGGCAGTGATCTTGGAACCATCGAGCGCTTCCCAGGTGGCAGGAGGGCCATAGTAAGTACCCACTTTCTTGCCGCTGCGATCCATCAGATCGGCCTGCGGACCGACAAACACCCACTCGGTCTGGCCCGGTGCATTGGCTTTGTCGCGGCACTCATAGGTGATCTTGCCGCCGCCCGTAGTCGTTTCCCAGGCGATCTTGTTTCCTGCGGGCACGCGCACGCTTTCGGGAACGCTCATGGGGTTGAACTGAGGCTGCGACTTGTCCATGGAGCCGCATGCGGTGAGCAACAGCGCGGAAGCGACGATAGCAGCGGGTGTGAGGATGGAAGCAGAAAGCGTTTTCATGGAAATTCTCCAGAAGAAAATGGGGGTGGAACCAGGCAGCTTGATGAGCTGCTATGGGTACTACCCACCAGAGCGGACTTTGGATGCAGTGGATGCAAAATAAATTTGCCGGCCGCTGCGAGCCGTTCGCCAAACGCGCAGTCGCCTCCGGATTCAACAAGAAAAGCCTGCGTGCATTCGACTGCTGAACGATAGCCATCCGGCCTGCATGGCGATCTCGGGGCACGCGGCCAGGCGCAATTACTGCCAGGCGGCGCAGTCACTGCGCGTGGAAACCTGTTCACCACGACCAGCCGGCCAGGCTGAGGTTGGGCTCGATGGCGCAGAAAGCGCGTGGCAAACGTGCGGCGAATGCTGGACTGCCGGCGCAGCAGCGGCAGGCAATGCCGCACGGTTGGAAGACTCCGATGGCAGCGCCTGAATGCAAACGGTCAAGCGCGGCCAACGCGACCGGGCACATGACGACATGTGCTTGCTGCCAGGCGCGTTGCCCCAGGCAGCGCGAGCAGCATGGCCTGGCAACGACACCTGCAGGCTTTGGCCGGCCGCGCCAAACGTGCGCATGCCTGCTGCTGGCCGAACATGGCAACCGCTCCCATGCAGCGCCGGCGTCGGTGCCCAGTCGTCTGGCATTCGTGGTCGATGCTGAAAAAAAGCACGCACAGCGGGTTGTTCTCTTTAGATTGTGGTTTTAAAACTCTGATTTAGAGGCGTCAGCGCTGACATCTGGTGGCGTGAAAGTTATCCACATTTCGGCGCGTTTTCAGGGTCGGCTCAGGCATCGCGCCGGGCGATCAGGCGGCCTGCGGCGATCGCATCGAGGAATGTCTGGCACATGGGCCGCGCCGCGCGGCGGCCATCACGTTCTTCGAGCAGCATGCCGCAGGCGTCGACCGTGACCACCAGCCGCGCATCGCGGCTCTGGAATGTCTGTCCGGCGAAGGCCGCGGTTTTCTCCTGCAGATAGCTCTGTTGCTGCTGTTCGAGCGCCTCGCTGGTCGCGGCCTGCGCGCGCTGGCCGAAGTCGTTGTCGCTGCCCAGCAGGGCGCGCAGATAGGCATAGAGCCGGCGGCCTTCGAGTTTTTCCAGGTACTTGCGCGTCGCGCCCACCACGTCCGACAGGCGCTGCCTGGTCTGCTTGGCGAGTTTCATCAGCTGCAGCACGCCCGTGCCTTGCATGCCTTGGTCGCGAACCAGCCAGACCAGGTCCGAAGGCAGCTTGAGCTTGCCTACGGTCTCGAACTGCGAATCGGGAGATGGCTCGCTCGCAGTTGTGCGCGCTGGCGCGTTGCGGGCCGGCGGCTGCATGGGTGCGATCACCGGCGTCTTGCCCGCGTGGCGGCTGTCGGTCAGCAGCAGCGCGTCGAGCAACTTGGCAGTGGGAATCAATGGGGAGCTGGAACCACGCAGGCCGGCGCGGGCTTTCTGCACCCTTTCGATCAGCCCGCGGTCTTCCAGCCACTTGACCACGCGGTGGACGGTTTCCACCGATTTCCCCGATTCCGCGGCAAGTGTGCCGCGACTGGCCAGAATCGGCGAATTCAGCCGAATCAGGTTGATTTTCTTGATGATGCGAAAAATCACGCGCAGATAGCCGTCGGGCATGTCGCGGAACAAAGGCGACTCATCCAGTGCCGAACAGGCGCGCGCAATCATCGAAGGGTAAACAGTAGGGGCGAGTTTTTCCATCGCAGTCTCCAAAGGACACGAAAATCCCTTGACGACTTCTTCTCAGTTCCCTTACTATTCGCTCATTCGGAGAGCTTTTGACCGATTTCCGTCGGTTGAAGGGAATTTGGGAAGAATCATCAAGATTCACAAGCAACCCTCAAAGTTGGCGCTTTGAGGGTTTTTTGTTTTCTGAACGAAAGTGCTGGAACTCAAGTCATGGTCGATCTCCAGGTTGGCAGGCCCAGACGCACCGAACCCCGCTCGGGGCGGGGTTCGGTGGGGTGTTTATACGTATAAACAGATTGGGTGAGCCGTCGTTGCCCTCGTCGCGGGGCTGGCCGCTGCGCCATGGGCGGTGGCAGCTGTTTATGCGTATAAACAACTTCCAAGGACCAGTCCTGCAGCAAACCGCAGACATCCGCAGCCCAATGTCCATGCTGACCGGCGTATTGGCGAGCCGGTTTATGCGTATAAACAGTTGAGCGCGATGCCAAGGGCAAAGTGCACACCTGTAGCGTGGACGAAATCTGCGGATACGCATGAACTCCAACGTCCGCCATGCGCAAGACGCTT
The DNA here is from genome assembly GCF_057914905.1 of Comamonas sp. DB36. NCBI lineage: Bacteria > Pseudomonadati > Pseudomonadota > Betaproteobacteria > Burkholderiales > Comamonadaceae > Comamonas > Comamonas sp. DB36. The sequence continues at coordinate 641,084 of NZ_CP196632.1, read as the reverse complement.
TCCAGCGCGGCAGGGGTCTGAAATTCATGCGTATCGACAGCATGTGAAACGCGTTCGCGCGACGGCGGGGCATAGGAGAACAAGCGCGCATGTTGCGCGCGCGCCGAAGCGCAGCGCATAAAGCAAACAGGCCGCACGGGCTTGCGCACGGCGGCTTGTTTATGCGTATAAACGGTTTCAGTCATGAAGCCCGGGCTTTTCAGCAACTGGCGACTTCTCGGGCTCCGCGGGCAAGACCACGGCAACCGTGTCCAGCAGGTTCTCGAGCGCTGTCGCGAATGCGAGCCGCTTGTCGTCCGGCACGGCAATCGACACTTCGAAGACATCTCCGCGCTGCTTGTAGTAGCCGTTGGAGTACTTGATCTGTTTGGACGGGCTCGCGCTCTTGGAGCCCGATGGGTTCAGAAAAGCCTGTACCTGGTTGGACAACCAGCGCAGCGGCTGGTCTTCGGCCGCGAACTTGTTGGCCAGCGAGACCGCACGGCGCTGGCCGCATTTCTCGTGCACCTTGAGCAACTGATACGCGGCATTGGCACCGAACTTCTCGGGATGCTGGCGCACCAGCTCCAGCAGATCTTCGGGCAGCTTGGCGTAGGCGCGGTAAAAGCTCATCAATGTCTTGGAGAGCTTGGCGCGCCGAGCGATATCCGAAGCCGACTCGCCCGCAATGATCAACTTCTCGTAGAACATCGCCCGGTCGAAGTCGCAATGCTGCTGACGGCATTCGTTCTGCTCGTAGCCGAACCAGGCCGATTCTTCCAGCGTCAGATCGAGGTGAACTTCGGCCAGCAGCGATTCGAAAACCTTGTGCTCGCGGCAGGCCTGCACCCGCGTCCAGCCATCGCAGATGATGAACCGGCCCGCAGCGCTGGGATTGGGAATGACGTGTATTGGGTCATGCTGACCCTGCGTGCGCAGATTCTCCGCGCGCTGAAGAATCATCTCCGAGGTGTAGACCTCGCGCGGCGCCAATGGATTGGGATCTATCAGCTGCAGACTGATCTGCTGGACATAGCGTTCGGCCTGTCGTACAGGCGCAGCCACCTGGTCATCGTTGCCGGCCGGAATGTTCTCCGCGTCGGGTTTGGCCACGGGCATGTCCGGCAACGCGTGCAGCGGAAACGCCGGAACGACGGATCCGCTCTTGATCAGGCCGGAAAGCTTTGGCGGTGGTTTGGCCATCGTCATTCTCCAACCGGCATGCCTGGCATGGTGATCCGGTAGCTGCGAATCAGGCTCTTGGCGACATCGTAAATCGCAGCCGCGCCCACCGAGCTTGGCTCGACTTCGACCAGCGGCGCGGTTTCACGCGCATTGGGATTCAATTGGCGCGCAAACCCGGAAAACTGCGGAATGATCGAGTCATTGAGCATGGATCCGTATTTCGAATAGAGAAAGCCCATGCTCTCGCGCACATGCTTGAGGCTGGGATGGTATTTGTTGATCACGACTTCCATGCCGACTTCGGCACCAGTGACCGACTGGATTTCGGCCAGATTCGATGCCAGCGAATCGAGCGCGCGCAGGCAGCTGCCTTCGGGCTCGACGATGGTCAGCACCTTGCCCGACACTTTTGCGGCGAACGAAAATGCCAGCCCGATAGGTGTGGTGCCTGGAGCGGTGTCGACAATGATGACGTCATAGGCGCTCGACAGGAATGCACCGTTGCGGTTGAGAAAAAGCTGGGCGCGCGCATGGCTGGCCATGACTGCCACCAGGCTGGCATCGGTCTCGGCCAAGGTGATGTCGGCTGGAATCAGGTCGAGAAATCCGCCCTCGTAAATGTGCTTGATGGCCGAAGGAAGCTCTGCATCGGGTTCCTTCTCCGCCTTGCGCAAAAAGTGGCCGATGTGTCGAATGTCGGTTTCGTAACCAGTTGTATCAATGCCGAGCAGGTTGGACGCCGATGCCTGGGGATCGGCATCGATGACCAGCACCCGAAAACCCATCATCGCCAAGGACGAAGCAACGTTGACCGAAACGCTGGTCTTGCCCACGCCACCTTTGGTCATGCGGGTCACGATGACTGGTGGAAGATTCGTGGAACCGAGGGGTAGAGAATGCGTGGTCGGCGGCACCATGCCCGCCGCACGGTAGCGCGCTGCGCGCATGTCGGCAGGCGTGTACTTCATGTGGTGCTGGCCTGCAGGCTTTTCGCGACCCACCAACTCCTGCAACTTTTTGGCGGAAACATCCAAGCCTGACAGGGCTGTCGCTACGGATGTTTTGAATTGAATCGCTCTAGCCATGGCATTAACCAACGTATCTCATGTTTGAGAAGCGAAGCATAAGGCCGAACAACAATGTTGACAAGTTTTTTCTGGATTCTCTTAAAAAAACTACCAAACGCTGAGCATCGTCCCCAAGCTTTTCCCTCAACAATAAAAGATTGATCCAGCCGCACGATGCCAGACAGTTGCCTTATTGCTAGCGTGAGCTTGGGTCACTGCACAGATCGCTTGTCGGCTGAGGGTCAACTTTCATCAGGATGTTCGCTAGGATGAGTCGTGCCTGCGCTGCATCGATGTCTGTCAGAAAAACGGTATGTGCTACTTATTAGCAAGTGGACGATTGTGACCGTACATGTCATGCGTCGTGATGAGTGTGAACCTGCTGTTTCCCAAGTGCTTCGAGGCGGCTGCCTGTGATGGGTTCACGCCAACTCGCCAGTGCATTGTTGTCTGCGCAACTGCAGATTCAAAGCATCGCATGTTGGCACTCACTCCTAGTTTTTGATTCTGATGAACATCTATGCTGCTTACATGTCGCCTTTATCAGTTCACTTTTTGAATGTTTGAATATTGGTTTATATCATGTAAGCTGTATACAGATAGGCTAAATAGTACTTCACCGACTGGAATTTGCGAAATGTGAGTCCCATTGGCCCCGGGCCTGCTCATCTGCATGCCACCAACCGGTGCAGCAGCGGCCTTGAAATGCGCTTGGCACCATGATGTCTGTTGCTGGCTCGGATTGAATACCCGGCAAGCAACACCGCGATGCTTCACGTGGTGGGCAAGAGGCCGGCGCCCGCAGGCATTGCGCGCTGCTGGCATCGCCGCAGTCGCAGCGTGCGCCACACCCGCTGAACTGATACACCCAATCCAGGACAGCGCAGGAAATGATGGGACGCATGCCGGCCGCCCGCCGTGCGCAGCATCCTGTCACGAAGATCTGCTCCTATATGCGGGGCGCTACCTGCTGTTGCATTGCCTGCTGTAAACAACGTGGGTGTTGTCTGCCTTGCATCCGGTTTGTCTATAAAAGCTTGTGGCAAAGACAGATCTTATTTATGTAAGCTGTATTCAATACCTGACTGCTTTGGCAGCCAACGCATATGTAGCTTTCCACATGCCCTCCCAGCGTTGGATGCCAGACCGGTGCAGCGCCGCCATGTCCACAGGCCCCGTTGCACAGCGGCTGCGTCTATCGCGCACAATCATCGGATAATGCCCTGCGGGGTCCACACGACCTCGCATGCCGTCCATGCCCCAAGTCCCCATCACCACCTCCCGCCGCGTAGCCCTCGTCACCGGATCCACCTCAGGCATCGGTGCCGCGATCGCCCGCCGTCTATCGAACGAAGGATTTGCGCTGGTGCTGCATTCGCGCAGTTCAATCGACGCGGGTCAGGCACTGGCCGCTGAACTGGGCAATGCCGTCTACGTGCAGGCGGATCTGGCGCTGGACGCCGACCGTATCCGGCTGGTCGATCACGCTTTGGCGGCATGGGGGCGGCTCGATGTGCTGGTCAACAATGCAGGCATCAGCCAGGTGATTGCGCATGCCGATCTCGCGGCCGCGACGCCGGAAATCTGGCATGCGCTGCACGAAGTCAACGTGATTGCGCCCTTCCGCCTGGTCGCTTTGACCGAGTCGGCGCTGCGTGCCGCGGCGCAGCCAGGCCGCGCGGCCTGCGTGGTGAACATCAGCTCGCATGCGGGCGAGCGGCCCAAGGGCGCATCCATCCCATACGCCGCGAGCAAGGCCGCGTTGAACCATATGACCCGGCTGCTCGCGCTGTCGCTGGCGCCCGACATCCGCGTCAACGCGGTCGCGCCCGGTCTGGTCAATACCCCGCTCACGGCGGACTGGAAGCAGGCCCAGCAGCTTTGGCAGCAGCGCTCACCCATGCGCCGGGCGGCGCGCCCCGAGGACATTGCCCAGGCCGTGTCCATGCTGGTGGCTTCGGACTATCTGACGGGCGAGATCCTGCTGTCGGACGGCGGCTTGAACCTGACCTGAGCCGGCAGCTCAGACCGCCAGTTCCCGGCGCTCTATGCGGTTGCGGCCATTGTTCTTGGCCACATACAGCTGCTGATCGATGGCGTCGGCAAACCCCGAGGAACCCGCCTGGGCATCCGGAATGACCGTGCCCACGCCAATGCTCACCGTGACACGTCTGTCGTGCGGCGACAGCGCATGGGTGATCGCCTGTTTCTGGATCAGGCGCTGGCAGCGCTGCGCGACATTCCAGGCGGCGGCGGCATCGGCCGCGGGCAGCAGGATCACGAACTCCTCGCCGCCAAAGCGTGCGACCAGGTCGCGCGGGCCGTCGAGTGCCAGACTCAAGGTCTGGGCGATCTCGACCAGGCACTGGTCGCCGCGCAGATGTCCGTACAGGTCGTTGTATTGTTTGAAGTAGTCGATGTCTATCATCAGCAGCGACAGCGGCTGGGCCTGTTTGCGCGCCGTCTCCCACTCCAGATCGAAGCTCGTATTGAAACGCCGGCGGTTGGCGATGTTCGTCAGGCCGTCCTTGAACGACAGCGCCTCGAGTTCGCCCTGCAGAGTGAGCAGGCGTTCCTCGGTCTTCTTGCGCTCGCTGATATCGAACATGAAGCCTATCAGCGCCTCGACTTCGCCCTGGTCGTTGCGCACCACATGCACCACGTCGCGAATCCAGACATAGCCGTTATCGCGCGTCAGTGCGCGGTAGTCGGCCTCATGGTCCACGCCCGCCTGCGACTGTGTGACGCAGAAGTTCACCACGCGCTCGCGGTCGTCGGGATGCATGCGCAGTGCCCAGTCTTCCACGCTGCGCCAGCTTTCGCGGCTCCAGCCCAGCAGCGTCTCGATCTGCGGACCTATGTAGGCAAAGGTCATGCTCGCCCAGTCGATCTTCCAGGGGATGGCCCGGGTCGATTCCAGCAGCGCCTGGTACACCGTGGGGTCGTTGCTGAATTCAGTCACTTCGGACATTCTCGTCCACTCCCTGATCCGTTTCGATGAAAAGCCCGTGCGTGCGCGGGTGCCGAATGCGGGCCGCAGCCGCATTCACATGCCCGCAGGATACCTTGCCGAATTGGCCTTGTGCTGCGCTTAAGATTGGACCATGAAGCAAGCCCAACTCCTACTCAACGTTCCCTTCGCGGCCAAGGACCAGGCCAAAGGCTTGGGCGCTCGCTGGGATCCACAGCAGCGCAGCTGGTATGTACCGCTGGGCGTCGATATACAGCCGTTCCAGGCGTGGTGGCCGCAGGAACTCAAGGCGCAGGGCGCGCAGGCCGTGGAAGCGTTGAAAAAGGCCGGCGCGCCGGCCGCACCCAGACCGCAGGCGGCGCGCTCGGCCAGCGCGGCGACAGCGATTGTCACGGGTCCGGCGCAGGTGGCGCCCGACAATTCGGACAAGCTTCCCTGGGAAGACTGAGCGAGCGCGCGCAGCACCCCAGCTCCAGGCTTCAGCGCGGCTTCCTCTCCTTGGCGAGCTGCCTGCGGTTGGCCGCGTCCCATTGCCGCACATTGAATGCCTGGTAGTCGGTCAGCACCGCGGCCACACGCGTCAGGCCTGCGGGCAAAGGCTTGCCCGTCTTGTATTCGACTTCTTCCTCATGGAGCGCCGGCTGCGCGACTTCCAGCAGTTGCGGCAAGGGCACCTCGAGCGCGTCGGCAAGCGCCGCCATGATCTTGAGCGAAGGATTGGCCTTGCCATGGGTCAGATCCGACAGGAAGGACAGGGACATGCCGGCCTTGTGCGCCAGGGCCTGGCGGGTCATCTGCTTCTCATAGAGCAGTCTGAGCACATTGCGCAGAAAGATTTCTTGGTACATGGCGGGCGGACGCGGCCAGGATTTTTAGCCGCTAAAGTTGGCGGCGCGGGCCTTGACTGCATCTTAATGCCCGCGCCGCCGGCTGCGGCGCCCGCCCTCAGTCCCAGCGCGGCGCCAGGCCTTCGGGGTTGACCAGGCGCTCGCTGCGGTCCATGGCGTCGATCTGCGCGAGCTCTGCGTCACTCAGGCGCAGTGCCAAGGCCTGCAGGTTGCTTGCCAGGTTGACGCGCTGCGTGGACGAAGGAATCACCGCGAAGCCGCGCGCCAGCGCCCAGGCCAGCGTGACCTGGGCGGGCGTCGCACCATGCGCCGCGGCAATCGCCTGGATCAGCGGCTCCTTGAGCGCCTGGCCGTAGGCCAGCGTCATGTACGAGGTGATGCGTATGCCGTGCTGCTTCGCATGCGCGACGACGGCCGGGTTCTGCAGCCGCGGGTGCAGCTCGATCTGGTTGGTGGCGATGTTGTGCGCGCCTATGGCGTCGATCGCCTGCTGCTGCAGCGCGACCGGGAAGTTGGAGATGCCTATGGCCCGGGTCAGGCCCAGCTCCCTGGCCTGCATCAGCGCATCCAGCGTCTCGGTCAGGGGCACGGCGGACGCGGGCGAAGGCCAGTGGATCAGCGTCAGCTCGACATGTTCGGTGCGCAGCTTGGCCAGGCTTTCGCGCAGGCTGGGCAGCAGTTGCGCGCCGCCCAGGTTCTCGGTCCAGATCTTGGTCGTCAGGAACAGCTGGTCGCGCGCCACGCCGCTGTCGGCAATCGCCTGGCCGATCTCGGCCTCGTTGCCGTAGATCTGCGCGGTATCGATCGCGCGGTAGCCGACCTCGAGCGCATTGCGCACCGAGTCGATCACGGCGTTGCCCGTCAGGCGGAAGGTGCCCAGGCCCAGGTCGGGGATATGAAAGGAAGTCGTCATGGATGTTCCGTTGAAAAAATGAGAGAAAAGGAAATCAATGGGCGGCCGACGCCAGGCCCTGGCGGCGCGCGGCCGCGCTGTCGCGGCGATCGAGCGCCCCGCTCCAATGGGTCAGGGCCAGCGACACTAGCACCACTGCCGCGCCTATCCAGGGCGTGTGCTTCAGGCCCCAGTGGCTCACGATCAGCCCGCCGGCCCAGGCCGCGCCTGCAATGCCCAGATTGAAAGCCGCGATGTTCAGGCCCGAAGCCACGTCGACGGCCTGGGGCGCGAAGCGCTCGGCCTGCTTGACCACATAGACCTGCAGTCCGGGAACATTGCCGAACGCCACCGCGCCCCACAGCAGCACCGTGGCCAGCGCCAGCCAGGCATGGGGCGCGGTGAAGTTGAGCAGCAGCAGCACGCCGGCCAGCGCCGCAAAGATGATCTTCAGCGCGGCAATCGCGCCCTTGCGGTCGGCCAGGCGCCCGCCCCAGAGGTTGCCGGCCGCCACCGACACGCCGTAGACCAGCAGCACCCAGCCCACGGCGGCGGCGCTGAAGCCCGAGATCTCGGTCAGGATGGCGGCAAGGAAAGTGAACGGAATGAAGGTGCCGCCGTAGCCAATGGCCGTGGTCGCATAGACCAGCAGCAGCCGCGGCTGGGTCAACACCCCGGCCTGCTGGGCCAGCGACGCCGGCAGCGTGTGGCGCAGCTTGGCGGGAACAAACACCCAGCTGCCGACAAAGGCCAGCGCGCCGAGCAGCGACACCGCGAGAAAGGTCTCGCGCCAGCCGAAGTGCTGGCCTATGAACGTGCCCAGCGGCACGCCGGTCACCAGCGCCACCGTGAGGCCGGTGAACATGATGGCAATTGCGCTGGCAGCCTTTTCGCGCGGCACCAGGCTGGTCGCAATGGTCGAGCCTATCGAGAAGAACACGCCATGGGCCAGGCCGGTGAGCACGCGCGCCGCGACCAGGGCTTCATAGCTGGGCGCCTGCCAGGCCAGCAGATTGCCGGCGGTGAACAGCGCCATCAGGCCCAGCAGCAGCAGCTTGCGCGGCAGCTTGCCCGTCAGGGCGGTGAGCACCGGCGCGCCTATGGCCACGCCCAGCGCATAAAGGCTCACCAGCAGACCCGCCGACGGCAGGCTGATGGCCAGGTCGGCGGCCAGCGTGGGCAGCAGGCCGACGATGACGAACTCGGTCGTCCCAATGGCAAAGGCGCTGATCGTCAGCGCAAGAAGAGCAAGTGGCATGGCAGGGGCATGGAAGTGGAATAGCCGTACTATGCGCCGCGGATACTTGCAGAAAAAGACGGTCATCAGCACAATACTCTTGACTCAGAATCAATAATCCATGAAAACCACGCTTGATGAACTCCAGGCCTTTGTAAGCGTGATCGATACCGGCTCGATCACCGCCGCGGCCGAGCACCTCGCGCAGACGGTGTCGGGCGTGAGCCGCACGCTGCGCCGGCTCGAGGAAAAGCTGGGCACCACGCTGCTGCGCCGCACCACGCGCCGCCTGGCGCTGACCGAGGAAGGCAGCCTGTTCCTGCTGCGCGCGCGCGCGGTGCTCGATGCCGTCGAGTCGGCCGAGGACGAGATGGCCGCGCGGCGCGAACATCCCGTGGGCCGGCTACGCGTGAATGCGGCTTCGCCCTTCATGCTGCATGCGGTCGTGCCGCTGCTCGCGGGCTTTCGCGCCCAGTATCCCGACATCGAGCTCGAGCTCAACAGCAACGACGACCTGATCGACCTGATAGAGCAGCGCACCGACGTGGGCATACGCATAGGCGCGCTGCGCGACTCGACGCTGCATGCCACGCCGCTGGCGCGCTTTGCGCTGCGCGTGCTGGCCTCACCAGCCTACGTCAAGGCCCATGGCAAGCCGCGCACGGTGGAAGATCTGCGCCAGCACGGCCTGATAGGCTTCACCCAGCCCGAAAGCCTCAACCGCTGGCCGCTGCGCCATGCGGGCGGCGAAGACTACGAAATCACGCCCGTGCTGCGCGCCTCCAGCGGCGAGACCGTGCGCCAACTGGCGCTTGCCGGCCACGGCATTGCCTGCCTGGCCGACTTCATGACCCGGGCCGACCGCGCGCGCGGCGACCTGGTGCAGTTGCTCATTCCCCATACCGTCGAGCAGCTGCAGCCCGTGAACGCGGTCTATTACCGCAACACGGAGCTGGCGGCACGCATCCGCGTGTTTGTGGACTATCTGGGCAGGGAATTGCGCGGGAATCAAGGCTGAGGGGCCGAGTGTTTTCCGTTCGCCCTGAGCTTGTCGAAGGGTGAACGGCCAGCCCTCAGCCCCCTTGCTTAAGCCCTCTCCCCCGCCCGCATGCGCGCCGCGATGGCCAGCAGCACTTCGGGCAGGTCGCGCACGCTGTGCACCACGTAATGCGCTCCGGCCAAACGCAGTTTGGCGTCGGCCGCCGCAATGCGCGCCGCCGCTTCCCCGGCCGGGGCGCGCGCATATTCCTCCAGCGAATAGCCGACTTCGTTGCCCGACAGGCTCAGGCCCACGCTCCACATGCCGGCGTTGCGCCCCTCCTCTATGCCGGGAACGGTGTCATCGACCTTGACGCAGGCGCGCACGTCGCTCACGCCCAGCGCCAGCACGTTGGCCAGCGCCATGAACGGGCCGGGGCGTGCGCCCGCGGCCAGCTCGTCGCCGGCCACCACATGTTCGGGCGCGACGCCGGCCGCGGCCGCCTGGGGCAGCAGCTTGTCAAGCACCACACGCGGATAGCCCGAGCAGGAACCGGTGCGCAGGCCCTGGTCGCGCAGCCAGCGCAGCACCTCGGCCGCGCCGTCGATGGGCGCCGAGAACTCGCCCACCTTGGCGATCTGCAGCGGCATGAAGCGCGCGTAGACCGCATCGACATCGGCGTCCTGCGGCGCCTGGCCGAACACGCCGACCCATTGCGCATGGATCGCGGGTTCCTGCAGCAACTGGTGGATATGCTGCCACTTGGACAGGCCCATGGGGCCGCGCGCCTGGGCCAGCGTGATGGTGATGCCGAAGGTGGCAAAGGCTTCGACAAAGATCTGGGTAGGCGCCAGCGAGCCGAAGTCGACCAGCGTGCCGGCCCAGTCAAAGATCACGGCCTGCAAGGGCGCCAAGTCGGCGCAGCCGCCTTCGGGCAAGAACGCAGGCGAGGCGCAGGAGGTGGCGGCAGCGGGATGGGGAGCGAGAGCAAGAGTCATGGGAAATGGCGCAAGAAGAGGACAGGGAAAGACAGCACAGCGGCAACTGACAGCAGGTGGCCAGCGACATGGCTCAGGCCAGGGCGCGAATGAAATTGCGCCCGCGCGGGCCACAGGCCGCGGACCGCACCATGCGCTCCCAGTCGCCAGCGCTCAGGCCGAACTGGGCAGGATCGGTCGACACGCCCAGGCCCTGCAGGAAGTCGCGCAGGCTGGCCACGGCCACTTCGCCGCTGGCCGCGTCAAACACCGACAGCAGCGCGGCGTCGCATTGCGCGTCCGCGCCCAGCGCCATCTCCAGCACCAGCGGCAGGCTGAACGAGCAGGCAATGCCATGCACCTGGCCGTAGCGCAGCGTGATGTCATAGGACAGCGAATGCGCGAGCGCGGTCTTGGTGTTGGAGAACGCGAGACCGGCAAGCAGCGCCGCCTCGGCCATCTCGGCGCGCAGGCCGGCATGGCCCAGATCCTGCATCAGCGCCGGCAGCGTGCGCAGGATGCGCCGCGCCGCGCCCACGGCCAACTGGCTGGAGACCGGGTTGCGGTTGACGTTCCACAAGGACTCGAGCGCATGCGACAGCGCATCCAGGCCGCTGGCCAGCGTCGCGCCCGCGGGCAGGCTGCGCATCAGATCGGCGTCGATCAGCGCGGCTTCGGGCCAGGTCCAGCGCTGGTGCAGCGAATGCTTGCGCCCGCCCGCCTGGTCCCACAGCGTGGCCCAGGGCGTGACTTCGCTGCCCGTGCCGGCCGTTGTCGGAATCGCGATCAGCGCCTTGTGCGCGCCGGCCGGCAGTTCGCCGCCCTGCTCCAGCACCGCCAGCAGTTCGGCAAAGCGGCCCGAGGGCGTGGCGCACAGCAGCGCCTTGGCGCTGTCGATCACGCTGCCGCCGCCCAGCGCGACCACGCAGGGCACATCGGCATGGTCGCGCTGCACCTGCTCATAAAGCGGTGCCAGCCATTGCACATCGGGGTTGGGCAGGATGTCGCTGATCACGCCGCGCAGCTGCGCGCCCAGCAGCGCCTGCATGCGCTCGACCAGGCCCAGACCATGGGCTTGGGGAAAGGTCACGAGAATGCAGTCGCGGCCGGCCAGCAGGCCGGCAAGCCGGGCCAGCGCGCCCGGCGCGGCCTGGATATTGACGGGGTTGTGATAGGTCCACACGGTGATTTGCCTGAAAAAGAGTGAGAAGGTGAAATGCGCGCGCCCAGGGCCCGGCCGCGCCGGCGCGGGGCGCTGCGGGACGGGCAATCATGGGAAGGGGCGCCGCCGGCGCCGGCGTTCAGCGCCGGCTGCCCTGCACGCGCTGGCGCAGCAGGTTGGAGACCAGGTCGGCGGCAATCACCATCACGGTGATGACGATGATGCAGGTCGCGGTTTCCTGGTAGCGAAACAGCTTGAGGCTGCCGACCAGCTCGAAGCCCAGGCCGCCCGCGCCCACCATGCCCAGCACCGTGGCCGAGCGCAGGTTGACTTCAAAGCGGTAGAGCACCACTGCAATCCAGGCCGTGATCGCCTGGGGCACGACGCCAAACACGATGATCTGCAGCTGGCTGGCGCCGGCGCTGCGCAGCGCCTCCAGCGGCCCGCTGTCGATTTCCTCTATGCTTTCGGCAAAGAACTTGCCCAGCATGCCCATGCCGTGCAGCGCCAGTGCCAGCACGCCGGGAAACGGCCCCAGGCCCACGGCCGAGACAAACACCAGCGCCAGGATGAGCTCGTTGATGCTGCGCACCACGTTGAGGAACTGGCGCGTGGCGCGGCGCAGGCCGTGCCAGCCGTGCAGATTGCTGGCCGCGATGAATGACAGCGGCAGCGCCAGCACGATGCTCAGCAGCGTGCCCCAGATCGCGATCTGTATCGTCTCGAGCGCCGGCGCCCACAGCCGCGGCAGTATGCTCAGATCGGGCGGCACCGAGCGCGACAGGAAGTCGCCGATCTGCGGCATGCCGTTGGCGAGCTCGCCCCAGCTCATCTGCGCGCCGCTGGCGCTCCACTGCAGCGTCCAGCCCAGGGCCAGGGCCAGCGCGGCATAGCCCAGCCAGCCCAGCGTGCCCTCGGGTCTGGGCGCGGTCCAGCGGTAGGAATTCCTGTGCACGGTATGGCTCACAGCAGACCTCCGGCGGGAATGGCCTGCCATTGGCTGGGCGCGGGCGGCGCCACGGCGGCGGGCGGCGCGTGGTAGATGGCGTGCAGCGCGGCGTCATCGAGCCCCTGGGCATTGCCGTCATAGACCATGCGGCCCTGGGCCAGGCCGACAATGCGGTCGCCGAACTCGCGCGCATAGTCCACCTGGTGCAGATTGCAGACCACGGCAATGCCCAGGCCGCGCGTCGCATCGCGCAGATACTGCAGCACCGTGCGCGCGGTCTTGGGGTCCAGGCTGGCCACGGGCTCGTCGGCCAGGATGACGCGCGGCTGCTGGGCCAGCGCACGCGCAATGCCCACGCGCTGCATCTGCCCGCCCGACAGGTCCTCGGTGCGCTCATGCGCCTTGTGCGACAGGCCTACGCGCTCCAGGCATTCGTGCGCCAGATCGATGTCGCTCTGGCGAAACAGCTGCAGCAGCGAAGGCAGCGTGGCCAGCGCGCCCAGCCGGCCCGTGAGCACGTTCTTGAGCACCGACAGCCGCGGCACCAGATTGTGGTGCTGGAACACCATCGCGGCTTCGCGCGCCAGTGCACGGCGCGAGTGGCGCGCCATCAGGTCAATGCCGCCGACCTGCAGCGTGCCGCTGTCGGCACTGGCCAGGCCGTTGAGGCAGCGCAGCAGCGTCGACTTGCCGGCACCCGACAATCCCAACATCACCACGAATTCACCGGGCTGTACATCGAGGTCTATGCCATGCAGCACCTGGTTGCTGCCGTAGCATTTGCGCAGTTCGCGGATGTGGATCATTTCATTTTCCCCAGGTCCAGGCTCAGGGCCTTGGCGGTCTGGCGCACCACGTCGTAGGCCTTGTCGGTGGTCGGCGCGAAGCCGCTGAGCACGCCCTGGTCACCCCAGGGCAGGTCCTTGATCTCGGCGAGCGCGGCCGCGACCTTCTGCTTGGTCGCGGCGTCCAGGCTCTTGCGCCAGACCATGGGCGACTCGGGAATGGGCTGCGAGCGCCAGATCACCTGGAAGTCCTCGGCCTTGACCACGCCCTTGGCGACGGCCGACTCGAAGATCCGGTCGGCGACGGCCGCGCCGTCGACCTTGCCGTTGGCCACGGCCATGATGTTGGCGTCATGCGAGCCCGAGAAGATCACGCGCGAGAAATGCTTGTCGGGATCGAAGCCGTCGGCCAGCAGGCCGGCCTTGGGAAACAGGTGGCCCGAGGTCGAGGTCGGGTCGACAAAGGCAAAGGTCTTGCGCTGCAGCCTGGCGACGCTGTCCAGGCCCGAATCCTTGCGCGTGATGACCACGCTGTGATAGGCGCTCTTGCCGGTCTTCTTGGTCACGGCGACGGCAAACGCCTCGGCGTTGGCAATGCTGCTGGCCAGCACATAGGAGAACGGGCCGAGGTAGGCGATGTCGAGCTTGCCCGAGCGCAGCGCCTCGATCACGCCGTTGTAGTCGTTGGCGACAAAGGGCCGCACTTTCATGCCGGTCTTCTCGGCCAGCTGGTCCATGACCTGCTGGCTGGCACGGATCATGGCCTGGGCATCCTCGGAAGGAATCAGGCCGACGCGCAATTCGGGTGTCTGCGCAAAGGCAGTGCTCACCGTGGCAAAGGCCAGCGCGGCGGCGCCGGCAAGCTGGAGGCAGTTTCTGCGGGTGGTGTTCATGGGGGCGTTCCTGGTGGGCATCGGGTGGTGGGAGACTGGCTGTCTGACCACTTGATGGTAGGAACGACATATTTCTTTCATGTGAAATTTTTAGACTGGTTCCACTGTGTTTTTATAGATGGAGCCTATAGATGTCGACCGCCCGCTACCGCGCCTTCGTGGCCGTTGCCCACCACGGCAGCCTCAGCGCCGCCGCGCGCGCGCTCCAGCTGAGCCAGCCGACGATTTCCGCGCAGATCAGCGCGTTGGAACAACACAGCCCGGTGGAGCTGTTTCACCGCCGCGGCTACCGCATGAGCCTGTCGAGCGCGGGCGCGCAGTTGCTGCCTATCGCGCAGAAGATCCTGGCGCTGGAGGCCGAAGCCGATTTCTTCCTGCGCGATTCGGGCCAGCTCAACCAGGGCCAGCTGCACCTGGGCGCGGTCGGGCCCTTCCATGTGATTGAAATGGTCGCCGCCCACCGGCTGCGCCGTCCGGGAATCGAGGTGTCGATACGCATGGGCAACTCCAGGCAGGTGCTGGCCGATCTGGAGCAATACACCACCGACATCGGCGTGCTCGCGGGCAGCCACGACAACCCGGCGCTCGAAAGCATGCTATATGCGCGCCATCCCATCATCTTGTTTGCCCACCGCGAACACCCGCTGGCGCGCCACGCCAGCGTGACCCTGGAGCGGCTAGAGGGAATGGAATTGCTGCGCCGCGAAGCCGGCTCCACGACCCAGGCCACCATGGATGCGGCGTTGCGGGAAGCGGGCGTGCGCACGCGCTGCGCGCTGGAAGTCGGCAGCCGCGAAGCCTTGCGCGAGGCCGTCGCGCGCGGACTGGGCGTGGGTGCGGTGTCGGAAGCGGAGTTCATTGCCGATCCGCGCTTCGTGGCCATTCGCATTGACGGCGACCCGGCCACCACCAGCACCTATCTCTACTATGCGCGCGAGCGCCGCCGCAGCCTGCTGATCCAGTCGTTCCTGCAGGCGCAGCGCATCACGCCGCAGTCCGAGCCGCCGGCCTGAAAGGCGCGGCGGCGGCGGCGTTTAGATGCCGACGACCGAGACGGCCTTGGTGTTGAGATAGGCCTCGAGCGCCTCGGGGCCGCCTTCGGTGCCATAGCCCGAATCCTTGATGCCGCCGAAAGGCAGCTCGGCCGAAGGCGTTGCCGGCTGGTTGATCCACAGCATGCCGGTCTCGACGCGGCTGGACAGCAGCTGCACGTTCTTGAACGAGCGCGTGAACGCATAGGCGGCCAGGCCGTAAGGCAGGCGGTTGGCTTCGCTGATCGCGTCCTCCAGGCGGTCGAAGGCGCGGATGCCGGCGATGGGGCCGAACGGCTCCTGGTTGAACAGGTCGGAGTCGGTTTCCAGGTTGGCGATCAGCGTAGGCGCAAAGAAGTTGCCCTTGTCGCCCACGCGTTCACCGCCCGTGAGGATCTCGGCGCCGCGCTGGCGCGCATCGGCCACGACCTGCTGCATCGCCGTCACGCGGCGCGGGTTGGCCAGCGGGCCCAGGCTCGTGCCTTCGGCCAGGCCGTCGCCCAGCTTGAGGCCTTGCGCGTACTGCACGAAAGCCTGGTTGAACTCGCCGACCAGGCTGCTGTGCACCAGAAAGCGCGTGGGCGAGATGCAGACCTGGCCGGCGTTGCGGAACTTGGCCGCGCCCGCGGCCTTGACGGCCAGCGCCACATCGGCGTCCTCGGCAATGATCACCGGGGCGTGGCCGCCCAGCTCCATGGTCGCGCGCTTCATGTGCTGGCCGGCCAGCGCGGCCAGCTGCTTGCCCACGGCGGTCGAGCCCGTGAACGTCACCTTGCGGATCACGGGGTGGGCAATCACATAGCTGGAGATTTCAGCCGGGTCGCCGAACACCAGGCCGACGACACCCGCAGGAATGCCGGCGTCGACAAAGCAGCGCAGCAGCGCGGCCGGCGATGCCGGGGTTTCCTCGGGCGCCTTGCACAGGAACGAGCAGCCCGTGGCCAGCGCCGCGCCTATCTTGCGCACGATCTGGTTGACCGGGAAGTTCCAGGGCGTGAAGGCCGCGACCGGGCCCACGGGCTCCTTGATCACCATCTGCTGGGCGGCAACGTTGCGGCCCGGAACGATGCGGCCGTAGACGCGCCGGCCTTCGTCGGCAAACCATTCGATGATGTCGGCGCCGGCATTGATTTCAACGCGGGCCTCGGCCAGCGGCTTGCCGTTTTCCTGGGTCAGCACGCTGGCGATCTCTTCCACGCGTTCGCGCAGCAGCGCAGCGGCGCGGCGCATGACGGCCGCGCGTTCGTAGACCGAGGTATCGCGCCAGACTTCAAAGCCCTTCTGGGCCGCGGCCAGCGCGCGGTCCAGGTCGGAAATGCCCGCGTGGGCCACGGTGCCTATGACCTGGCCCGTGGCCGGGTTGCGCACGTCTATGCTTTTGCCGCTGTCGGCATCGACCCAGTTGTTGGCGATCAGCAGCTGGACATTGGGGTAGGAAACGCTCATAAAGGATCTTCTTTCCATCATTTCTGAAGACCGGAGACCGGTCACGGGGCTAAACGCTGCGGGCGCAGGGCGCGCACTGCGGGCGGCACCGCACATGGTGACATGAAATCGGCTGCCGCCAGGGCTTGCGCCATGACACCCTGTCGCCGAGGCAGTCATGCGCGCGCGCCGCGCTTCAGAATATGTCGGGTTCGGGCACGGCCTTGCCGAAGCTGGTTTCGAGAAAGTCGAAGTCGCAGCCCTCGTTGGCTTGCAGGATATGCTGGCCGAACAGCCAGCCATAGCCGCGCTCGTGGCGCGCCGGCGGCGCAGTCCAGGCGGCCCGGCGCTGCGCGAGTTCCTCGTCGCTCACGTCGAGGTGGATGCTGCGCGCGGGCACATCGACGCTGATGCGGTCGCCGCTGCGCACCAGCGCCAGCGGCCCGCCGACCGCCGATTCGGGCGAGCAATGCAGCAGGCAGCCGCCGTAGCTGGTGCCGCTCATGCGCGCATCCGACAGGCGCAGCATGTCCTTCACGCCCTGCCTGAGCAGCTTGGTCGGAATCGGCAGCATGCCCCACTCGGGCATGCCCGCGCCGCGCGGGCCGGCGTTGCGCAGCACCAGGATGTCGTCGCCCGTCACGTCGAGATCGGGGTCGTCCACGGCCTTCTTGAGACTGGGGTAGTCGTCGAACACCAGCGCGCGCCCCGTGTGCTGCAGCAGGTGCGGGGCGCAGGCGCTGGGCTTGATCACCACGCCGCCGGGCGCGAGGTTGCCGCGCAGCACGGCCAGCGCGCCTTCGGCGTAGATGGGCTTGTCCAGCGGCCGTATCACGTCATCGTGGTAGACCTCGGCACCGGCGATGTTCTCGCCCAGCGTGCGGCCGTTGACCGTCAGTGCCTCGGTCTTGAGGTGGCCGCGTATGCGTTCGAGCAGCGCGCGCAGCCCGCCCGCGTAGAAGAAATCCTCCATCAGGTAGGCATCGCCGCTGGGCCGGATATTGGCCAGCACCGGCACGCGGCGGCTGAAGGCGTCGAAGTCGTCCAGGCTCACCGCATGGCCCGCGCGCCGCGACATGGCAATCAGATGGATGATGGCGTTGGTGCTGCAGCCCATGGCCATGGCGCAGGCAATGCCGTTCTCGAAGTTGGCGCGCGTGAGCATCTTCGCCGGCGTGAGGTCTTCCCAGACCATGTCGACAATGCGCCTGCCGGTCGCCGCGCTCATGCGGATATGGTTGGCGTCGGCCGCGGGAATCGACGACGCGCCCGGCAGCGCCAGGCCCACGGCTTCGGCAATGCCGGTCATGGTCGCCGCCGTGCCCATGGTCATGCAGGTGCCGTGGCTGCGCGCGATGCCGGCTTCCATCTCGTTCCAGGCCTGGTCCGACAGCCGGCCCGCGCGGCGCTCGTCCCAGTACTTGAAGGCGTCCGAGCCCGAGCCCAGCACCTTGCCTTTCCAGTTGCCGCGCAGCATGGGTCCGGCGGGCAGGTAGATGAACGGCAGGCCCATGCTCAGCGCGCCCATGGTCAGGCCCGGCGTGGTCTTGTCGCAGCCGCCCATCAGCACCGCGCCGTCGACCGGGTGGCTGCGCAGCAGCTCCTCGGTCTCCATGGCGAGGAAGTTGCGGTACATCATGGTCGTGGGCTTGACCATGCTTTCGGACAGGGAGATCGCGGGCAGCTCCAGCGGAAAGCCGCCGGCCTGCAGGATGCCGCGCTTGACGTCGTCGACGCGTTGCTTGAAGTGCGCATGGCACTGGTTGGCGTCGCTCCAGGTGTTGATGATGGCGATGATGGGCTTGCCCATCCAGTCCTCATAGCCATAGCCCATCTGCAGCACGCGCGAGCGGTGGCCGAAGGAGCGGAAGTCATCGGGGGCAAACCAGCGTGCGCTGCGCAGGGACTCGGGGGATCGTTTCATGAAAGTCTGTCTTGCGGTTGGCGGCCCGCGCATGGCGCGGGCCGCTTGTAAAAAAGGCAGGCGGTGCGTGAGGCTAGAGCACCTTGCCGGGATTCATCAGGCCTTGCGGGTCCAGCGCCTGCTTGATGCGGCGCATCACGGCCAGTTCGGCCGCGGTCTTGTACAGCGCCATTTCATCGCGCTTGAGCTGGCCTATGCCGTGCTCGGCGCTGATGCTGCCGCGCAGCGCGACCACGGCGTCGTGCAGCAGCTGGTTGACGGCCTCGGTCTGGCGCTGCCAGGCGTCGGGCGCGACGCCCGGCGGCGCGCTGACGTTGAAATGCAGGTTGCCGTCGCCCAGATGGCCGTAGACGATGGGCCGCGCGCCCGCAAATGCCTGCGGCAGCTGCGCCAGCATCTGTTCGACAAAGCCCGCAATGCGCGAGATCGGCAGCGAGACATCGTGCTTGATGTTGCTGCCGTCCAGCTGCTGCGCATGGGTGATGTTCTCGCGCAGCGTCCACAGCGTCTGTGCCTGGGCCAGGTTGCCGGCCAGCGCAACGTCTTCGAGGCAGCCGTCTTCGAGGCAGGCCATGAGCGCGGTCTGCAGCGCCTCGCGCAGCACTTCGTCGCTGCCGCCGTCGGCGGCTTCCATCAGCACATACCAGGGCCAGTCGCCGGAAAGCGGCGCCGGGGTTTCGGGAAAGTACTGGCGCACCAGCGCCACCGCCGGGCCGGAGATCAGCTCGAAAGCCGTGAAGCGCTCGCCCAGATGGCCGCGCAGCGCGCCCAGCAGGCGCACGGCCTGGGCAATGGACGACACGCCGGCGAAAGCCACGGCTTGCGCGCCGGGCGCGGCAAACAGCTTGACCGTGGCCGCGGTGATGATGCCCAGCGTGCCTTCTGCGCCTATGAACAGCTGCTTGAGGTCGTAGCCGGTGTTGTCCTTGCGCAGTCCGCGCAGCAGGTCCAGGCATTCGCCATCGGGCAGCACCACTTCGAGGCCCAGCACCAGCTCGCGCATATTGCCGTAGCGCAGCACCTGCACGCCGCCCGCATTGGTGGCGATGTTGCCGCCGATCTGGCACGAGCCTTCGGCGCCCAGCGACAGCGGAAACAGCCGGCCCGCGGCCGCGGCCTGTTCCTGCAGCGTCTGCAGTATGCAGCCGGCCTCGACGGTGGCGGTATTGTTCTCGGCGTCGATCTCGCGCACGCGGTTCAGCCGGCCCAGCTGCAGCACCGCCTGCAGGCCGTCGGCCGTGGGCACCGATGCGCCGCACAGGCCGGTATTGCCGCCCTGGGGCACCAGCGCCACGCCCGTGCGCGCGGCAAGCCGCACCAGCGCCTGCACTTCAGCCGTGCTTCCCGGGCGCAGCACGGCCAGCGCCCGGCCCTGGAACTTGCCGCGCCAGTCGCGGGTATGGGGCGAGACATCGTCGCCGCCCGCTTCGCTGAGCACATGGGCCGGACCGATCAGCGCGCGCGCCTGCTCCAGCCAGGACACAGAATCGAAAGTCATGCGTTTGTCTCCGCTCAATAGCTGCTGACCGGCGCTTCGGCGGCCGCACCGCCAAAGCGCCGCGCCGTCGCGTCCAGACCGTCGCGCAGCACCAGCGTGTCGAGCACCACGGCGACGAACTGCGCGCCCAGCGCCAGGCATTCGCGCGCGCGCGCTTCGTCGACCATCAGAATGCCAGGTGCCTTGCCGCAGGCGCGTATCCGGCGGATCGCGTCGTCGATCGCGCGGCTGACTTCCGGATGGCGCGTCTGGCCCGGGTAGCCGAGGCTGGCCGACAGGTCGGCCGGGCCTATGAAAATGCCATCGACGCCGTCCACGGCAGCGATCGCTTCTATCTGATCCAGCGCCTCGCCGGTCTCCACCTGCACCAGCAGGCACAGCTCGTCGGCCGCGCGCGCCACATAGTCGGTGGTGCGGCCGAAGTTGGCGGCGCGCGTGGAGCCGCCCATGCCGCGTATGCCGTGCGGCGGGTAGCGCATCGCGTCCACGGCGGCCTGGGCTTCCTGCGCGTTCTGCACGAAAGGCAGCAGCAGCGTCTGCGCGCCTATGTCCAGATAGCGCTTGATCAGCACCGGGTCATTCCACGCGGGCCGCACCACGGCCTGCGTGGGCAGCGCATCGGGCGCGGGCTGGGCCGCGGCCACGGCCTGCAGCTGCTGCAGCATCTGCGGAACATCGGCAGGGGTATGCTCGGTGTCGAGCAGCATCCAGTCGTAGCCTGCGCCCGCAATGAGTTCGCTGATATAGGGCGAGGGAATCGTCGACCAGACGCCGATCTGGGCCTGGCCTGCGCGCAGCGCATGTTTGAAATGGTTGGTCTGCAGCATGTTCACTCGATGCGTATGTTTCCGGTCTTCACCACGTCGGTCCAGCGCGCGACTTCGGCGGCAATGAAGCCTGCGGCCTGCTCCGGGGTTCCGGGCGTGGGCTCGTTGCTCATGGTGGTCATGCGCGCGATCACGTCGGGCTGGGCCAGAATCTCCTGGCAGGCCTTGTTGAGCTTTTGCACGATGTCGGCGGGCATGCCCGCGGGGCCCGCGAGGCTGGTCCAGGAATAATTGACGACGCGCGGCTGACCCGCCTCGGCCATGGTCGGCACCGCGGGCAGGCTCGCCAGCCGCTGGCTGCCGGCCACGGCCAGCGCGCGCAGCTTGCCGCCCTGCACGAAGGGCAGCGCCGAAGTCGCGGGAACGAACAGCAGATCGGCCTGGCTGCCTATCAGGTCGGTCATTGCCGGCATGTCGCCCTTGTAGGGAATGCCGTTCAGGGAAGTCTTTGTCGTCTGCTTGAACAGCTCCGTGGTCATGTGGCTGGACGAGCCGATTCCGGTCAGCGCGACATTCAGGCTGCCGGGCCGGGACTTGGCCAGGGCCACGAGTTCGGCGATCGTTCCCGCCTTGAGCTCGGGCGAGGCCAGCAGCAGCATGGGCACGCGGCTGAGCATGGCGATGTGCGTGAAGTCCTTGCGCGTGTCGTACTTGACGTTGGGGTTGACGAGCTGGTTGATCGCATGCGTTCCCGGACCGCCGATGACCAGCGTATAGCCGTCGGGCTTGGCGCGCGCCACGGCTTCGGAGGCCAGCGAGCCGTTGACTCCAGCGCGGTTTTCCACCACCACGGGCTGGCCCAGACGCTGCCCAAGGCGCTCGCCGAACAGCCGGCCGAGCACATCGGTCTGGCCGCCCGGGGGAAACGGAATCACCAGCGTGATGGGCTTGCTGGGATAGGCCGGCTGGGCCTGGGCCGCCAGCGGCGCAACAGCAAGAGCCAGCAGTCCCGTCAGGGCGGCGCGGCGGTCAGGAAGGGATCTGTCCATCGATGTCTCCGAAAATGATTGCGCAATCATTCACGCTTTCGCCCAATGGTTCATCGGGACGTTCACCGATTCGCAACCAACCAGAAATGCTGGCCATCATGGTTATCATGACAAGGCAATCATTTCAACCATAGCAACATGCCCCAACGCCCTACGCGCCCCTCCTCCGCACCCACGCTCAAGGACCTCGCGCGCCTGGCCGGCGTGTCGCCGATCACGGCCTCGCGCGCGCTGCAGCGGCCCGAACTCGTGGCCGAGGCGACGCGCGCACGCGTGGCCCAGGCCGTGGAACAGTCGGGCTATGTGTCCAACTCGCTGGCCGGCGGGCTGACCTCACGCCAGACACGCCTGGTCGCGGCCATCGTGCCCTCGATGGGGCATTCGCTGTTTTCCGACATGCTCGACGCCCTGGTCACGGGCCTGGCCAGCGAGCGCTATGAAACCACGCTGGGCATTTCACGCTACGACCCCGAGCACGAGGAAACCTGGCTGGCGGCGATGCTCAGCCGCCGGCCCGAAGGCGTTGTGCTGACCGGCACCGAGCACACGGCGCGCACCCGGCGCCTGCTGCTCAACGCCGACATTCCGGTGGTGGAACTGTGGGACTACACGCCCCATCCGCTGGACGTGATCATCGGCTTCTCGCAGGAAGACGCGGGCCGGGCCGCGTTTCGCCATCTGGCGGCCTGCGGCTACCAGCGGCCCGCAGTCCTGCGCTCCGACGACAGCCGCGCCCAGCGGCGCGCGCTGGGCTTTGCGCGCGCCGCGGCGGAAAGCGGCGCGCCGGCGCCGGCGGAAATCGTGTTCCCCGAAGACAGCCCCCAGGCCGGCCGCGGGCGCGAGGCCTTGCGCGCGCTGCTGGCCCAGGCGCCCGACGCCGATGCGGTGTTCTGCAGTTCGGACGCGCTCGCCCAGGGCGTGCTCGCCCAGGCCCATGCGCTGGGGCTGCAGGTGCCGCGGCAGCTGGGCGTGCTGGGCTTTGGCGACCAGGCGCTGGCCGCCGATGCGATTCCCGCGCTGTCCACGGTGAAAGTGGACGGCGCCTATATCGGCCGCCTGGGCGCGGCGGCGCTGATCGCGCGCATGCGCGGCGACAGCGTGCCGCCCGCACAGGACGTGGGCTTCGAAGTGATTGCGCGCGCCAGCACGCGCGCGCCAGCGGCGGCGCGCGCGCGCCACAACTGAAAGCCTGCCCTTCACGCAAAGTGAAGAGGGGGTGCGCTTGGCAGACTATGCGCGCGCCCGGTCCCTGCCTACAGTCCTCCCACGCCTTCAGCCGCGCTGCAGCCCGGCCCCAGGCCTGCGATGACAAAACCCAGGAGACCCCGATGACTTCCCCCGACTTCCAGCCGCTGAACATTCCCTCCATGCGCGAGCGCTGCTCGGCCGCCGAATGGCAGGCACGTGTAGACCTCGCGGCCTGCTACCGGCTGGTCGAGCACTACGGCATGGCCGACATGATGGCCAATCACATTTCGGCGCGCGTACCCGGCGAAGACGGAGCCTTCCTGATCAACGCCTATGGAATGATGTACGAGGAGATCACGGCCTCCAGTCTGATCAAGGTCGACCACGACGGCAACGTGCTGTCCACGCCCGACTTCGGCGCGTTGAACTATGGCGTCAACAAGGCCGGCTATGTGATCCACAGCGCGGTGCACGGCGCGCGCCCCGAAGTCGACTGCGTGATCCATACCCACAGCTGGGCCTCGATGGCGGTTTCGTCGCTGGAATGCGGCCTGCTGCCGCTGACGCAGACCGCGATGCGCTTTCTGAAGATCGGTTACCACGACTACCAGGGCGTGGTGCTCAACCTCGACGAGCAGGCGTCCATCATCCGCGACCTGGGCCAGGGCGAGGCCCTGATCCTGCGCAACCACGGCGCGATGACCGTGGGCCGCTCGGTGGGCGAAGCCTTCAACTGGATGCACAGACTCGAACTCGCCTGCCGCGCCCAGCTCGCGGCCATGGCCTGCAACACGCCGTTCGTCGCCGTCGCGCCCGCCGTGCTCGAGGAAACCTGGAACAACTACCAGCCCGGAACGCGCCGCCCCTACGGACTCATGGAATGGCCGGCGCTGCTGCGCAAGCTCGATCGACTGGACCCGAGCTACCGGCTCTGAGACCGGTCCTTAGCAGGTGCCGCGGGTGCCGCGGGTGCCGCGGGCGCCGCGCCCGCTGCCCCCCTCCGCACCAGGAGTCTGCCTATGCACCCCTGCTGAGCCGCTGCATTGCCGGCGGCTGCGCTGCGCCTCGAAGCGCAGGCCAGAAAAATTCACAACAAGGAGACAAACCCATGAAACCCGCACCCGATCACACCGCCGGCGTTCGCCTCCCTCCCCTGCGCGCCCCGCGCCGCGCGCTGTGCACCGGCCTGGCACTGGCCTGGCTCATGCCGCTCGCCAGCCAGGCACAGACCGCGGCCTACCCCGCCAAGCCCGTGAAAATCATCGTCGCCTTCACCGCGGGCGGCACCACCGATCTGCTGGCGCGCAGCGTCTCGCAGAAGCTCGGAGAAAAGCTGGGGCAGTCGTTCATCATCGAGAACCGCCCGGGCGGCGGCGGCAATATCGGCACCGAGTCTGTGGTGCGCGCCGCGCCCGACGGCTATACGCTGATCGTCAACTCGGTAGGCCCCATCTCGGTCAATCAGTCGCTTTACAAGAAGATGAGTTACGACCCGCTCAAGGACCTCGTTCCCATCGTGCAGATTGCCGACGTGCCCAATGTGCTGGTGGTCCACCCGTCGGTGCCGGCCAACACCTTCGATGAATTCCTCGCCTATGCCAAAACGCGTCCGGCCGACTTCAACTATGGCTCCACGGGCGTGGGCACTTCGTCGCATCTGTCGAGCTTCATGCTGATGCAGAACCTGGGCGTCGAGGCCTTGCACATTCCGTACAAGGGCGCGAACGCGCTCAACGACCTGCTCGCGGGCCGGCTGCAGTTCATGTTTGCCACCATTCCTTCGGTGGTCTCGCATATCCATGCGGGCAAGCTCAAGGCGCTCGCCGTGTCCAGCAGCCAGGCTTCGCGCGCCCTGCCCAAGGTGCCCACGGTGTCCAGCCGCGTTCCGGGCTTCGAGGCCGGCTCGTGGTTCGGCTTCTTCGCGCCCAAGGGCGTGTCGCCCGAGGTGGTGCAGCTGATCAACAAGGAGGTCAACGCCATCCTGCCCCAGCTCAATGACCAGATGGTGCGCGAAGGCGCGGACCCGGTGGGCGGCACGCCCGAGCAGTTCGCGCGCATGACCCAGCGCGAGTTCGTCAAGTGGCAGAAGATCGTCAGGGACTCGGGCGCCTCGGTGGACTGATGGAAGACTTCGCATGACTCCCCTTTGCATTCTTGTCTCGGCGGCGGCACGCGCCCAGCATGGCGCGGACATTGCCCAGGCGCTCGACGGCCGCGCCCATGTGCTGGTCACGCCCGACGACGGCGCGGCGCGGGCCGCGGAAATCGCCTTTGTCTCGCGCGATGTCACCGGACTGTCGACCAAGCACGAGGTCTTCGCCGAAACCCAGCGCTTCTACGACGCGATGGCCGCGGCACCGGGTCTGCGCTGGGTGCAGGTGCATTCGGCCGGCATGGACCGCGCGATCTACATGCAGCTGCAGCAAAAGGGCGTCATGCTCAGCACCTCGGCGGGCAGCAATGCCGAAGTGGTGGCGCAAACCGCGGTCGCGGGACTGCTGGCGCTGGGCCGCCGGTTTCCCGAACTGATCGCGGCCCAGCGCCGCGGCGAATGGTCGCCGCTGATCCATCGGGCGCTGCCGCCCGACATCCACGGCCAGACCGCGACCATTGTCGGCTGGGGCGAGATCGGCCAGGCCATCGCCCGCATTCTCCAGGCCGTGGGCCTGCAGATCCAGGTGGTGCGCAGCAGCGCCGCGCCCACGGCCCAGGGCTTTGCCTGCTGCGCCTACGAAGACATCGCCCGGCTGCTGCCGCGCAGCGACTGGCTGGTGCTGGCCTGCCCGCTGACGCCGCGCACCCAGCATCTGATCGACGCCGCGGCGCTGCGCGCCCTGCCTGCGGGCGCGGGCCTGATCAATGTGGCGCGCGGCGATGTGGTCGACGAAGCCGCGCTGATCGCCGCGCTGCAGGGCGGCCATCTGGCGGGCGCCTATCTCGATGTGTTCGCCCATGAGCCGCTGGCCCAGGATTCGCCGCTGTGGACCCTGCCCCAGGTGCTGGCCACACCCCACAGCGCGGGCTTCTCGGCGGGCAATGCCCAGCGCGTGGTGAAGATCTTTCTGGACAATCTGCGGCGCTATGCGCGGGGCCAGTTGCAGGCTCCGCCGGGCCCGGCTGCTCAGGGCTGATACAGCTGCGCGCCTTTCCAGCGCCCGTCGCGCACCGTCGTGCGCACCACTTCGGCAATCACCACGCGCGCCGCCAGGCCTGCGGGCGACAGGTCCTCGTCGGACAGGCTGGCCAGCAGGTTCTGCCTGGCCATGCCTTCGTCGGCGATCTCCATGTGCAACAGTCCCGCGCCCGCATGGCGCGTGGTTGCGGCGCCGGGTTGAATCGACGCCAACTGGCCGTCCATGACGGTATCCATCAACATTGCAAGGCCGTCGACTTCGAGCGCGATGTCGGGAATCACATTGGCGCGCATGAAGCCCGCGTCCACGAGCGCGCGCAGGCCGTGCGGCGCGCTGGGCAGCACCAGCGGCACATCGGCGAGCTCGGAAAGAAAAATGCGCTCTCCGGGCGCCAGGCCCTTGACCGTGGGCGCGGCGACGAGAAACAGCTTTTCCTCGAGCAGCGGCGACGTATGCCAGTGGCGGTGGGCATCGGCCTTGAAGATGATGCCCAGGTCGATTCGCCGCGCGTTGAGCATGGCCGCGAGATTGCCCGACAGCGCTTCGACCAGGTGCAGGCGGATGTCGGGGTAGCGCTCGCGCATCACTTTCTGGAACGGCAGACCCAGCACCGAGGCCGTGGTCGGCGCAAAGCCCACGCTGACCTGGCCCGAAAGCCGCGCGTGCCTGGCCGCCTGTGCGGCATTGTCGATGTTGCGCAGCGCCAGCTGGGCGTGGTGCATGAAGGCCGTGCCGGCTTCGGTGGGAATGACGCCCGCGGGCGAGCGCTGCAGCAGCCGTGTCGACAGCTCGCTTTCGAGCCGGCTGATCTGCTGGCTCAGCGCCGAGGTCACCACATCGAGCTCGATCGCCGCGCGCCCCATGCTGCCGAGCTCGCAGATCTTGATGAAGTAGCGCAGTTGCCTGATTTCCATGGCCTGTGTCCTTGTGTGAAGCCGGCGTCAGGCGCGCGGCGGCGGCTTGAGCAGGCCGCTTTCGATATGGCCGGCGACCAGCTGGCTGATTTCGGCGCGCACCCAGCGGTGCAGCGGCGACGCATCCTGGCGCCTGGGCCAGGCCATGCGGAAGGTGATCTCGCGCAGCGGCTGGGGCAGGCGGCAGGTGACCAGTGGAAAGTGGCGCCGGTGCAGCGCCGCGGCAAACGCCGGCATGGTGGTGGCGTAGTCGCTTTCCATCAGCACATGCGGGCTGTGGCCGAAGCCCGAAATATAGGCCGAGAACTCCATGCGCCGCTGCGTGCCCTTGAGCGCGCGATCGAAGTTGGTGCGCCGGCCATGCATCTGCGTATAGGCAAACCAGCGAATGCTTTCCAGGTCGTCCAGCGACAGCTGCCTGCGCCCGGCCAGCGGGTGCTGCGGGCCCATCACGGCCACGCGTTCGTCGCGAAACAGCGGTTTTTCGCTGAAGCGCGCGGGCACTTCGGCAAACAGGCCGATGGCGATGTCCTGGCGCTCGGCGTCCAGATCCGCGGGATCGAACTCGCCGTGCACGGGATGGAGCTTGGGCACGACGCGCGGCGCGCGCTGCGCCAGGCGCTGCAGCAGCGGGCCGGCAAGCAGCAGCTCGAAATGCGCGGCAATGCCGATGTCGACCACGCCTTCGGCCTGGGCGGCATCGAAGGTCTCGGCCACGGCAAGCGCCTGGCCCAGGCTCAGCAAGGCGGGGCGCACGGCCGCATGCAGCGCCAGCGCGCGCTCGGTGGGCACAAAGCGCCCGCGCACCGCGACCAGCAGCGCATCGCCCAGCACATGGCGCAGCTTGGCCAGATCGCGGCTCACGCCGGGCTGGGTCTTGTGCAAGGCGTGCGCGGTCTGCGTGGCGCTGCGCGTGGCCATCAGCGTGTCGAAGGTCAGCAGCAGGTTCAGGTCCAGGCGGCGCAGCGCCGATAATTCTTCATCCATACCCGAAATGATATGGGCAACTTGGCAAATCATGATTGGACGCGCGCAGGCCCGCGCTTCTACAGTCAGGCCTTGCTTGAATAACGGAGACAACAAATGGCCCTTCCCCGCATCCTGCGCCAGCTGTCCTGCGCCGCATTGACCGCGCTGGCGACGCTCACCGCCCTGCCCGCCGCCGCCCAGACCTACCCCGCCAAGCCGATACGGCTGGTCGTGCCCTTTCCACCGGGCGGCACGCCCGATATTCTCAGCCGCATCATCGGCGAGCATGTGGGCAAGTCGCTGGGCCAGCCCGTGCTGGTCGAGAACCGCGCCGGCGCGGGCGGCAACATCGGCGCGCAGTCGGCCGCCAAGTCGCCGGCCGACGGCTATACGCTGCTGGTCTGCGCGTTCAGCTGCGCGGTCTCGCCGTCGCTTTACACGCCCGCGCCTTTCGATCTGGCGCGCGACTTCGAGCCGGTGGCGATGCTGGGCACCGTGCCCAGCGTGCTGGTGGTGCACCCCGGCGTTCCGGCCAGGAGCCTCAAGGAGCTGATTGCCTACGCCAAGGCCCATCCCGACAAGCTCAACGCGGCCTCGTCGGGCGTGGGCGGCTCGGCGCATCTGGCGCTGGTGCTGCTGCGCAACCGCGCCCATATCGACATCGCCCATGTACCGTACAAGGGCGCGGGCCAGGTCGCGGCCGACCTGCTGGGCGGCCAGGTCGACATGTATTTCGACAACCTGCCCGCTTCGCTGCAAAGCATTCGCGCCGGCAAGCTGCGCGCGCTGGCCGTGGCCAGCAAGGCACGCGCCGCGGCCGTGCCCGATGTGCCCACCTTTGCCGAAGCCGGCCTGCCCGATTTCCTGATCACGCCCTGGTTTGGCGTGCTGGCGCCGGCCGGAACGCCCGCGGGCGCGGTCAAGACGCTCAACCAGGCGATCAACCAGGCGCTGCAGGACCCGGCGCTGGGCAAGCGCCTCGAGGAACTGGGCCTGGTTGCCGCGCCCGGCACGCCCGCGGCGCTCAAGCGCTTTCTCGCAGCCGAGACCACCTCCTGGGCTGAAGTGATACGCAAGAACGCGATCAAGCCCGAATGACGCACGACTTCGACACCCGCCCCGGCCGCGCCGGCCCGCTGAACCTGCGCGACATGGGCGCTTTCCATGTGGGCGGCCAGGCCGTGCAATTGCAAGGGCAGGCCAGCACGCGCGAAGTGCTGGCCGCGGGCGGCGAGCCCGTGCTGCTGGACCCCAACGGCAGCTACTGGGTGGGCCAGATGTACGCCCAGTACTTCCTGCCCCAGGCGCCGGCGAGCACCACGCCGCTGCAGCTGTGGCATGGCGGCGGGCTGACCGGCGCCTGCTGGGAGACCACGCCCGACGGCCGCCCCGGCTGGCTGCACTACTTCGTGCGCCGCGGCTGGGATACCTACCTGTGCGACGCGGCCGAGCGCGGGCGCGCGGGCTATGCGCCGCGCCAGCTCTGGGGCGCGCCGCTGTCGCAGACCGCCGAAGCGGTGTTTGCGCGCTTTCGCCTGGGGGAATCGCTCGAAGGCGTGGCGCTGGCCGACGCCGCGTGCCAGGCCTTTGCCGAAAGCCAGTTTCCGGCGGAGGCCTTCGAGGCGCTGGTGCGCCAGCTGGTGCCGCGCTGGGCGCATACCGACGCCGTGATTCTCGACGCCTACCAGGCGCTGCTCGAGCGCCTTGCGCCCAGTGTCGTGGTCTGCCATTCGCAGGGCGGCATGTTCGGCCTGACCATGGCCCGGCGCCGGCCCGACCGGGTGCGCGCCGTGGTGGCGCTCGAGCCCGCGGCCGTGCCGCCGCCTTCGGCCCAGGACCAGGACTATGGCGTGCCCACGCTGATCATCCTGGGCGACCGCATCGACGGCGACGCGCGCTGGCCCGCGATGCGCGCGCGCATCGAAGCCTTTGCCGCGCGCCATGCGTCGGTCGAAATCCTGTCGCTGCCCGATCTGGGCATGCGCGGCAATTCGCATATGCTGATGATGGACCGCAACCAGCTGGACATCGCCGACCTGGTGCATGACTGGCTGGCGCGCAGGCTCAAGAGTTAAACGCGCCTGACAGCGCATTTGGCCCCGCATGCGGCGCGGACGTTGCATGATGGCATCCTGGCCAGCCATGGCCCGCTCCAAAGGAAAGCCAATGAAACTTCTGCTTGCCGGCGCGACCGGCCTGGTCGGCAGCCATCTGCTGCGCCTGGCCCTGGCCGACGCGCGCATCACCCAGGTGATCGCTCCCGTGCGCCGCGCCCTGTCCACGGCGCACCCCAAGCTGCTGGCACCCGTGGTCGACTATGACGCGCTGCCCGAAGATGCCCCCTGGTGGCAGGCCGACGCCGTGGTCTGCGCGCTGGGCACGACGATG
The DNA here is from genome assembly GCF_057914905.1 of Comamonas sp. DB36. Classification (NCBI taxonomy): domain Bacteria; kingdom Pseudomonadati; phylum Pseudomonadota; class Betaproteobacteria; order Burkholderiales; family Comamonadaceae; genus Comamonas; species Comamonas sp. DB36. The sequence continues at coordinate 610,873 of NZ_CP196632.1, read as the reverse complement.
AAAGCCGCGGGCTCGCAGGCCGCGTTTCGCAAGGTGGACCACGACTACCCGCTGGCCGTGGCGCGCTGCGCGCACGCCCATGGCACGCCCACCTATGTGCTGAATTCCGCGAGCGGCGCAAATGCGCAGTCGCGCTTTTTCTACAACCGCGTCAAGGGCGAACTCGAGCTGGCGCTGGCGCAACGGGGTTTTGCCTCGCTCACCTATGCTCGCCCCGGCCTGATAGGCGGCGAACGCAACGAACGCCGGCCCGCCGAGCGCGCGGCCATCGCGGCGCTCACGGCATTGGGGCCGCTGCTGCCGCGGCGCTGGCGCATCTGCCCGGCGCAGACCATTGCGCGCGCCATGCTCGATGCCGCCCTGCAGGCCCGCGCCGGCGTGCATGTTCTTCCCGCCGAAACCCTCATCGCATGAAAAGACATCTTCTTCACATCAGCCTGCTGCTGGGCAGCGCCTTGGCACTCGGCGGCTGCGCTTTGACCCGGGTTTCCGAGAAACACCATGCCAAAGAGGCGCAGGAGCTGCATGCCGAGGGCTTCACGCTGGAAGAGGCCAGGGCCGCGGCCATGCAAAAGGGCTACAGCTGCGAGCAGCAGCCCGACAGGAACCGCTCGGTGCAAAAGGATGGCGTGGTGCGCAAGACCGACATCCTGCAATGCAACAAGTCTTCGGCCGAACTGATCTGCCCGCAGCGCCGCTATGTGGTCTTCAACCTCGATCCCGCCACCGGCAAGGTGTATGCGGTGGGCGCGCGCATCACCCAGCAATCGTGCTTTTGAAAGACGTCCCCGGCAGCCCGCCTGCTGCCGCGGTGCAGGCAGACACGCCGTGGCGCCTCAGCTGACCTTGGTGAACAAGGCCTTGCGGCTGATGGTCTTGCCAGCCAGCATGAAGACGCCGTCACCGGTGTAGTGCAAGGTCTGCGGATGCCGCGGCGAGCGCGCCACATGGGCCTTGACCACCTCGAAAACAAAGAAGTCGTAGCGCTCGACCAGCGCATCGTCAAACAGCCGGCACTCGAAGCTTGCATGGCATTCGCCAATCATGGGCGCAGACACCACATGCGCGCGCTCGGCCGTGAGGCCAAATTCCAGGAACTTGTCGATCTCGGCGCCCGAACTGTTGCCGATTTTCGCCACCACGTCCGTGAGCCTAGTGGTCGGCAGATTGATCACGCATTCACGGCTTTGCCTGACCAGTTCGTGGCTGTGGTTGGCGCTGGCAATCACGCAGCCGACCAGCGAAGGCGAAAATTCCATCACCGTGTGCCAGCCCATGGTCATGATGTCGGTCTGCTCGCCCCAGCGCGAGGACAGCAGCACCACGGGACCGGGCTCGAGAAAGCGCCGCACCTGATCGACAGCGAAATCGTGCTTCTTCACCATCAAGGGCAGCGGTATCTTTCCCGGCCAAGCAGTCGCATCGCCATGCCTGATTCAGGTATGTTGCGGCGCCTGTTCGGGCGGCACTTCCAGCGGCGGCGTGCCCAGGGGCGGGTCGGTGGGCACGGGAATTTCGGGCGGCAAGGACGGTGGCTCTGGCTGCGCGGGCTGATCGGGCAGCGGCTCAATCGCCGGCTGGTTGGGAATGGTCTGTGCGTGCAGGCTCATGGTGTGAAATCCTTTGGCCTTCAGTGTGGCCATGCGGGCGCCGCGGGCGCGTAAGAAGGGACGCCGCTTACGTCTTGTCAAACCCGGGAGCCGTGCGGCCATGGCCGGCCGTGGTGGCGCCAACCGGGTTTGCGCGCCCAAGGACGGAGCAGCAGGCTTGCGGCGCTCTCTCGCGCCTCCCGGGTGGGCAAGGCGATAATCGCCGACCTTCATCAACGGACATCCATTGCATATGCGTATAGGAGAACTCGCGCGCCGCGCCGGCTGCAGCCCCAAGGCGGTACGGCTGTACGAAAGCCGCGGCCTGCTGGGCGCAGTCGAGCGCAGCGGCAGCTACCGGCAGTACGGCGAGCGCGATCTGGCCGTGGTGCTGCTGATACGCCAGGCCCAGGCCCTGGGCTTTCAGCTCGCGCAGCTGGGCGCCTTGCAGGCGGTGCATGCGCCGGGCGGCTGGGAGCCGGTGGCCGCGCTGGTCGGCGAGCGCCGCGCCGCGGTCTCGCGCGAGCTGCAGCGCCTGCAGGCATTGGACGCCCAGCTGCAGGATCTGCAGCAGGAGCTGCGGCTGTGTGCGGCCGACAGCGCCGCGCTGGCCGCGGATTGCCTGCAGACCGCTTGACTCTGCCCCGCGGGGCAGATCGAAGATGGCGCCCTGGTCTTCGGACCCCAACGCTTTCTGCAAGGATTTTCCCGTGGCGCCACGCATTCTCGTCATTCTCGGACAACCGTCCGCCCACAGCCTGAGCGCCGCCATGGCCCAGGCCTACCGCGACGGCGCCAGCGCCGCCGGCGCCGAAGTGCGCTTTCTCGCGCTGGGCGATCTGGACTTCGATCCCATACTGCACCAGGGCTACCGCGCGATCCAGCCGCTGGAGCCGGCGCTGCAGGCCGCGCAGGCCGACATCGCCTGGGCCGGGCATCTGGTCTGGGTCTATCCCATCTGGTGGGGCGGCCTGCCCGCGCTGCTCAAGGGCTTTCTGGACCGCGTCTTCCTGCCGGGCTTTGCGTTCAAGTACCGCCCCCACTCGGCGCTGTGGGACAGGCTGCTGGCCGGGCGCAGCGCCGAACTGCTGGTGACCATGGACTCACCGCCCTGGTACTACCGCTGGGTGCAGCGCCAGCCGGGCCACCGGCAGATGAAGAAGACCATTCTTGAATTCAGTGGCATACGGCCGGTGCGGGTACACAGCTTCGGGCCCGTGGTGCGCTCCAGCGAGGCCGCCCGCGCCGGCTGGATCGCGCAGGCGCGGGCCCTGGGTCTGCGCGCCGGCGGGCGATAGCACGGCTGAGCCTTCTGCCGCGGCCATGCGCAGGCATACTCGCGGCTGCACTCTTACATCGCTACGGCTCCCATGACCATCGCCCTTGCCACCATCATCCTCTACGCCAAAGACATGCAGCGCAGCGCGCATTTCTACCGCACGCATTTCGGCTATCTGACGACGGGAGAAGTCAGCGAAGGCCTGATCGAGCTCAAGCCCGCGCAGGGCGGCGCGGAAATACTGATTCACCAGGCCGCCAAGAGCCTCAAGCTGGGCAGCGCGGCCATCAAGCTGAGCTTTTCGGTGCCGGATGTAGCGCAGTTCGTCGCCAGCGCCGCCTCGGCAGGACTGGCTTTCGGCGCCATCCACCAGGCAAACGGCTACGCGTTTGCCAACACCAAGGACCCGGACGGCAATTCGGTCAGCGTCTCCAGCCGGCAATTTCGCGCCTGACCGTCGGGCTCAGGGCGCGCGTGATTCGATTGCCTGGCGCTGGCGCTCTTCCTGCGCGCGCAGCTCGGGCGTGAGCGCTGCGCCGAAGTCCTCGGGCGCGAAGATCTGCCGGATCTCGATTTCCGAATCGCTGCGCATAGGGTTGGGACATTTCCTGACCCATTCCACGGCCTCCTGCAGCGAAGCGCAATTCCAGATCCAGAAGCCCGCGACCAGCTCGCTGGTTGCGGCAAACGGGCCCTGGATGACCCGCCGGTCCTGGCCCGAGAACGCGACACGCGCGCCACGCGCGCTCGGGTGCAGGCCTTCGCCCGCCTCCATCACGCCCGCCTTGATGAGCTGCTCGTTGAAGGCACCCATTGCCGCGAACTCCTCGGGCGTGGGCATCACGCCGGCTTCGCTGTCTTTCGTTGCTTTGACCATCACCATGAAACGCATGTTGATCTCCTTGACGGGAACATGAACGGCAAGATTCCACTCTAGCGGCCTCAAGGGCGCAACGCCACCCCCTATGCCCCACCGAGTGCGGCCTCCAGCACCGCCAGCATCTGCGCGCTGTCGGCGTCCACGGCCCGGACCATCACGATCTGGCGCGCATAGGCCGCACCTGCCATCGGAGCGTTGAGACAGGCCCCCGCAAAGCGTTCTATTCCCATCCATTGCGGCACCAGACTCACGCCCATGCCGTCGGCGACCAGCATGGCGATCGCTTCGAGCGCATCGAGATCGCACAGCACGGTCGGCGCGATCGCATGGTCGGCAAGCCAGGCCGCGGCATGGCGACCGCCCCAGGCATTGGGGTCGTAGCGGATATAAGGCAGCTCGCGCAACAAGGTCTCGGGGCCGGCGCGCGTGCCTGGCGGCGCGAGCAGCACCAGCGGTTCCTGGCGCAGATGCACGGCGCGCAGCATCCTGGGCAGTGCAAAAGGCGGCTCGACAATCAGGGCCGCATCGATCTCGCCAGTCTGCAGCAGGCGAAACAGCTCGCGTGACGTGCCGGGGACGATCTGCGCCTTGGCGCCGGGCGCGGCCTGGCTGAACGCGCGCAGCGCGCGCGGCAGCAGGCCCGTGAGCACGGTCGAGACCGCGCCTATGCGCAAAGTGCCGCGCAGGCCGTCCACGCTGGCATCGGCTTGCAGCAGCGCGGCTTCGCGCACCAGCCGGCGCGCGCGCGGCAGCAGCAGCGTGCAGGCCTGGGTGGGCTGGGCGCTGTGGCCGCTGCGTGACAGCAGCGCGAAACCCAGCTCGCGCTCGAGCACCTGCACGCGCTGGCCTATGGCCGCGGCCGTCAGATGCTCGCTGCGCGCGGCTTCGGCAATCGAGCCACTGTCGACCACGGCGATCAGGCTCTTGAGATAACGAATCTCCAAAACAAATCCTTTTGCTCTGCAAAACATTATTGGCTATGTCTTTTGAAGTATGCCCGCTAAGCTCGCTTGCCTGACGATTCCCGCCTTGGCGGCCCCACATACAGAGTGAGTTTTCCCATGCGTACCTGCTTTCATCTTGCCTACCACGTCCGTGACCTCGACCAGGCGCGCGCCTTCTACGGCGGCATGCTCGGCTGCGAGGAAGGCCGCAGCACCGACACCTGGGTCGACTTCGACTTCTTCGGCCACCAGATCTCGCTGCATCTGGGCGAGCCGTTTGCCGTGACCAATACCGGCCGCGTCGGCGACCACATGGTGCCCATGCCGCATCTGGGCCTGGTGATGGCCATGGACGACTGGCAGGCACTGGCCGCGCGCCTGACGGCGCAGAACATGGCGTTCGTGCTCAAGCCGCATATCCGCTTCGAAGGCGAGCCCGGCGAGCAGGCCACCATGTTCTTTCTCGACCCCTGCGGCAATCCCATCGAGGTCAAGGGCTTTCGCGACCTCGACAAGGTCTACGCGCAGTGAGTTCCGCGATTCCCTTCATCTGCGCGCCTGACTACGCGTTTGCCGCGCCCTGGCTGGCGGCGCTGCAGGCCGCGATGCCGCAGGAGCACATCGTGGCGCTCGATGCGCTCGAGGCCGCGCAGCGCGCGGAGTGCGAACTGGCGATCGTCGCCAATCCCGACCCGCGTGAACTCGCGATGCTGCCGCAATTGAAATGGGTGCACAGCCTCTGGGCCGGCGTGGAGCGGCTGGTCGAGGACCTGCAGCACAGCCCGGTGGAGATCGTGCGCCTGGTGGACCCACAGCTCGCCGAGACCATGGCCGAAGCCGTGCTGGCCTGGACGCTTTATCTGCACCGCGACATGCCGCGCTATGCGCGCCAGCAGGCCGCCAGCCAATGGCTGGAGCACGACTATGTGCGCCCGCAGGACAAGACGGTGGCGCTGCTGGGCCTGGGCGAACTGGGCATGGCCAGCGCCGCGCGGCTGCTGGCCGCAGGCTTTCAGGTCTCGGGCTGGAGCCGCAGCCGCAAGGCCGTGCCGGGCGTGCAGTGCTTTGCGGGCGATGCGCAGCTGCCCGCGCTGCTGGCCGGCGCCGATATCCTGGTGTGCCTGCTGCCGCTGACGCCCGAAACCCGGGACATGCTGGACGCGCGCGCACTCGCGCAGCTCAAACCCGGGGCCGCGCTGATCAACTTCGCGCGCGGCGCCATCATCGACGACAACGCCTTGCGCGCGGCACTGGACTCGGGGAAGCTCGCGCACGCCGTGCTCGATGTGTTCCGTGCGGAGCCCCTGCCCGCGGCGCAATGGCAGTGGCAGCACCCCCAGGTGAGCGTGCTGCCGCATATTTCGGCGCCGACCAACCGCCGTACAGCGGCGGCGATTGTCGCGGCAAATGTGCGCCGCTACCGCGAAACCGGCGCCCTGCCCGCGCGGGTCGACAAGCAGCGGCGCTACTGAAAACCGGCAGCCCGGGCATTGGCCCCGGCGCCCGCTGGGATACCGCGATCGACGGCGCGATAAGGCCTCGCGCCGCCCCTACAATCGCGCCCACTATGCTGCTCAACTTCTGGTCGCGGAACGCCTTTTTCCGCCATTTTTCGCGCCAGGAAGCGGCGCTGCTGGGCGTGACTGTGCTGTGGGGCGGCACCTTCTTCGTGATGCACGCGGCCATGGCGCACAGCGGGCCGCTGTTCTTTGTCGGCCTGCGCTTTGTGGTCGCGGGCCTGGTCACGATGCTGGTCTTTCGCCGGCTGATGGCCGGCATCACCCAGGCCGAGATTCTTGCCGGCAGCGCGATCGGCGCCTCGATCTGCGTTGCCTACGCGCTGCTGGGCCAGGGCTTGCAGAGCATAGAGGCCAGCAAGTCGGCGTTTCTCACGGCGCTGTATGTGCCAGCCGTGCCGCTGCTGCAGTGGCTGCTCACGGGCCGCGCGCCCCATCCCATGGCCTGGCTGGGAATCGGCCTGGCCTTCATCGGGCTGCTGCTGGTCAGCAATCCCGGCGTGGCGGCGGGGTTTGCGCTGGGCGTGGGCGAGGCCGCGACCATTGCGGGCGCGGTGGTGATTGCGCTGGAAATCCTGCTGATAGGCAAATACGCCGGCCAGGTCAACGTGCAGCGCGTGACGGCCATTCAGCTGCTGGTCGCAGGGCTGTGCGCGTTGGCGGCCATGCCGCTGGCCGGCGAGGCCGTTCCTGGCTTTTCCTGGCTGCTGGTCGCCAGCGCCGTCGGACTGGGCCTGGTCAGCGCACTGATCCATCTGACCATGAACTGGGCCCAGCAATCGGTGTCGCCGACCCGGGCCACGCTGATCTACGCCACCGACCCGATCTGGGCCGGAATCATAGGCCGCATTGCGGGCGACCGCCTGCCGGCAACGGCGCTGCTGGGCGCGGCCTTCATTGTTGCCGGGATTCTTGCCAGCGAACTGCGGCCGCGGTGGCTGGCGCGCACGCCCGCCACGCCCTGATACCGGGGCCGGGACAGGCGCAGCCCTTCACTTCACCGCCACCGTCCCGCGCAGTCCCGAGTTCGCGACGATGCGCGCCAGACCGCCGTCCTGCTGCAGACGGTTCGCGAACGCCTCCAGGGACGGCAGCGCGGCTTCGCGGCCCTTGGGGACGGCCACGGCCATGTGCTCCAGGCCCCAGCGCCCTTGCAGCACGCTTGCCGAGGGCACTTTCTCGGCCAGCTCGAACAAAATCCCCTTGTTGGTGGCAAAGGCATCGATCTGACCCTGGCGCAATGCGTCCGCGGCAGCGGCCAGCGCGTCGAACTGCACCAGCCGTGCCTGCTTCAACTGCCCGCTCAATGCCGCCAGCGAAGAACTGCCGCGTGACACGCCAATCACCGCGCCGGGCACATCGACCGCATCGATGCTTTGGATCTTGCCGTCGCGCGCCGCGAGATAGCCCAGTTCCAGCGCTATCACGGGCGCGGTGAATGCCACCACCTGGGCCCGGGCCGCAGAGGCGTTGGTGACGGTGAAGTCGACCTCGCCCGCCTTGATCGCATCGATCACATGGGCGATGCGCTCGAACTTCACGACGCGCACCGGAACGTTCAGCTGCGCGGCCAGCAGCGTTCCCATCTCATAGGAGACGCCCGACAGCCCACCCTGGGGCTTTTCTATCAGGGACGTGGGGCTGCCGGGATAGACGCCGACGCGCAACGTTCCCGTGGGCGCAAGTATCGGCTGGGCCTGCGCGACCGAGGCGCTGGTCTGCGGCGGCTGGGGCGCGACGGCGCAGCCCGTCAGCAGCGCGGCGGTGAGGGCAATGGCAATCCAGGGGCGCAATATCATTTCTGTCTCCTTGTTGTTCTGTCGGACGGCGCAAAAAAACGGCAAGGCCAGACCTTGCCGCTGGCTTCAGTCAGCGCAGATCAATCAGCCAGAATGCCGGCGTCCTTGATGACCTGGCCCCATTTGACGATTTCCGACTTGCTGAAGTCGGCGAATTTCTGCGCCGAGCCGCTGTCGACAATCGCGCCGCGCGCGGCCAGCTTGTCCTGCACGTCCTTGCGCGCCAGCACTTTTTGCAGTTCGCCGTTGAGGCGCTGCACCACCTCGGGCGGCAGGTTGCGCGGGCCGACCAGGCCCCACCAGACCGTGGCGTCGAGCTTGGGCCAGCCCAGCGACTGGGTCGTGGGCAGGGACGGCAGCGTGTCCGTGGGCTTGCTGCCGTAGACCGCCAGGGCCCGCAGCGAGCCCGACTGGATGTGGGAAATCACTTCCAGCGGATTGATGGACATGAACGAGACCCGCCCGCCTATCAGGTCGGTGATCGCCGGGCTGCCGCCCTTGTAGGGAATATGGATGGCCTTGAGGCCGGTTTGCTGGATCAGCAGTTCGCTGGCCAGATGGCCCGAGCTGCCGTTGCCGGCCGAGCCGTACGACAGCTCGCTCTTTTCGCGCTTGCTGCCGTCAATCAACTCCTTGAGCGACTTGAACGGCGAGTTTGCCGGCACCACGATGACCAGCGGCGCATAGCCAATCTTGCCTATGGCCGTGAAGTCCTCGGCGGGATTGAAGCTGAGCTTCTTGAACAGCGCGGCATTGCTGGCCAGCGTGGGCGAGGCCGTGAGCAGCGTATAGCCGTCGGCCGGCGCCTTGGCCACGGCGGCCATGCCGATGTTGGTCGAGGCGCCGGGCTTGTTGTCGACAATCACGGTCTGGCCCAGCGCGCCGCCCAGTTCCTGGGCGACGATGCGCGTCACGATGTCGACGCCGCCGCCGGGAGCGTAGGGCACGACCACGGTAATCGGCTTGCTCGGATAGTTCTGCGCCAGCGCGGCAAAAGGCAGGGCGAGCAGCGGCGTGAGGGCGATGAATTGGCCGATGCGGCGGCGGGTAGGTGTCACGGGATTTCCTCAAGGGTTGCGGGCCGCAAATCGTAGGCCCCGCAGCATGCCGCAGGGCGCTGTTTTTTGCATAGCTGCTAGTGCCGCCGCACCGCCCCAACCCCAGGTTTACCCGGTTGACAGGAAAACGCCTCAGCCGTTTTTCAACTGGCTTGCCTGCCGTGCGAGCGTGGTGATGCGCGCCCAGTCGCCCTGGGCCAGCGCATCGGCCGGCACCAGCCAGGAGCCGCCCACGCAGGCCACGTTGGCCAGCGCCAGGAACTCCGCGGCATTGCCCGGCTGTATGCCGCCCGTGGGGCAGAACAGCACATCGCCAAACGGGCCGGCCCAGGCCTTGAGCATAGCGCTGCCGCCCGACTGCAGCGCGGGGAAGAACTTGAGCGCATCGAAGCCATCGGCCTGCGCGGCCATGATCTCGCTGGCCGTGGCCACGCCGGGCAGCAGCGGCAAGCCGTTGGCCCGGCAGGCTTCGCCCACGGCCTGGGTATAGCCGGGACTGACGGCAAAGCGCGCGCCTGCGTTCGCTGCCGCGGCAGCGTCCTCGGCACTGCGCACCGTGCCCGCGCCGACCACGGCTTCAGGCACGGCGCGCGCAATGGCCTCGATGCAGGCCAGCGCCTGCGGCGTGCGCAGCGTGACTTCGAGCATGCGGATGCCGCCCGCGACCAGCGCGCGCGCCATGGGCACGGCATGCGCCACGTCATGCAGCACGATCACCGGAATCACGGGCGCGTCGCGCATCACCGCGCGCGCGCTCAATATTGTGTTGTCTACAGCCACGAGCAGGCTCCCTCTTCCGCGCTGAGCGCATTGCGCCGGAAACCGGCAAACAGTTCACGGCCGAAGCCGAAGGTATTGTCCAGCGCCTGGGCCGCGGGAATCTGCGCCGGCGTGCGCGCATTCCACTCGGCGGCGTCGACCAGCACGTCAAGCGTTCCGGCCACCGCATCAAGGCGCACGATGTCGCCGTCAAGCACGCGCGCCAGCGGGCCGCCCGCGCAGGCTTCGGGCGACACATGAATGGCCGCGGGCACCTTGCCCGAGGCGCCGCTCATGCGGCCGTCGGTCACCAGCGCCACCTGAAAGCCCTTGCCCTGCAGCACGGCCAGCGGCGGCGTGAGCTTGTGCAGTTCGGGCATGCCGTTGGCCTGCGGGCCCTGCCAGCGCACCACGCAGACCACGTCGCGGTCGAGTTCGCCGGCCTGAAAAGCCGCCTGCAGTTCGGCCTGCGAGCCGAACACCCGCGCCGGCGCCTCGATCACATGGCGCTCCTCGGGCACGGCCGAGACCTTGATCACGCTGCGCCCCAGATTGCCGTGCAGCAGCTTCAGGCCGCCGGTGGCGCTGAACGGCGCGGCCACCGGCCGCAGCACGCTGTCGTCGAGGCTGGCGCCGATCTCGGCCCAGTGCAGCCGGTGATCCGCGTCGCCCTGGGGCAGGCGCGTGAACTCGCGGATGCCGCCGGGGCGCACGGTCAGCACGTCGTCATGCATCAGGCCCGCGTCCAGCAGCTCGCGAATCACATAGCCCGGACCGCCCGCGGCCTGGAAATGGTTGACATCGGCGCTGCCGTTCGGATAGACGCGCGCCAGCAGCGGCACCACGCCCGACAGTTCGGAAAAATCATTCCAGTCGATGGTGATGCCGGCCGCGCGCGCCACCGCGACCCAGTGGATCAGGTGGTTGGTCGAGCCGCCCGTGGCCAGCAGCGCGACCATGGCGTTGACGATGCAGCGCTCGTCGACGACTTCGCCTATCGGCGCGCAGCCCGGCTGCAACAATGTGCGCGCGGCTTCGCGCGTGAGCTCCTGGCGCAGCGCCTGGCCGGGGTTCACAAAGGCCGTTCCCGGCACATGCAGGCCCATGGCTTCGAGCAGCATCTGGTTGCTGTTGGCCGTGCCGTAGAAGGTGCAGGTGCCTTCGCCGTGGTAGGCCGCCGATTCCGCGGCCAGTAGTTCCTCGCGCCCGACCAGGCCTTGCGCCGCCTGCTCGCGCACCTTGGCCTTGGCGTTGTTCGACAGGCCCGAAGTCATGGGCCCCGCGGGAACGAAGACCGTGGGCAGATGGCCGAACTGCAGCGCGCCTATCAGCAGGCCGGGAACGATCTTGTCGCACACGCCCAGCAGCAGCGCCGAATCAAACACATCGTGGCTCAGCGACACCGCCGTCGCCATGGCAATCACGTCGCGGCTGAACAGGCTCAGCTCCATGCCCGGCGTGCCTTGGGTCACGCCGTCGCACATCGCGGGCACGCCGCCCGCGACCTGGGCCGTGGCGCCGTTGCGGCGCGCTTCGTCCTTGAGCAGTTCGGGGTAGTGCTGCAGCGGCGCATGCGCCGACAGCACGTCGTTGTAGGCGGTGACTATGCCTATGTTAGGCGCGCGCTCGGCAACGATGCGCAGCTTGTCGTTGCCGGGCAGGCCGGCAAACGCATGGGCGACATTGGCGCAGCCCAGGCGCTGCGCGCCCGGCGGGCGCCGGGCCAGGGCCTGCAGGCGCTGCAGATAGGCGCCGCGCTCGGGCGCGCTGCGCTCGCGTATGCGGCGCGTGACCGCTTCGACGGTGGCGTTCAGTGTCATGCGGAAAATTCTCTCAAAGGAACATGCGGTTCCAGGTGGGGCTGATCAGTATCTCGTTCATGCACACATGCGCAGGCATGTTCGCGACGAAGGCAATGGTGCGGCCCAGGTCTTGGGGCTGGAGCATGCGCGCCATGTCCTCGTCGGACGGCGGCACGGGGCGCTGCTTCAGGATGGGAGTCGCCACTTCGGCGGGCAGCAGGCAGCAGGCGCGCAGGCCGTGGCGGAATTCCTCGATGTTGAATTCGTGCGTCAATGCGGCCACGGCCGACTTGCTCGCGGTGTACGCCGCGCCGGGCATGGCCGCGGTGAAGCGCCCGGCCCACGACGCCACGTTGATGATGGCGCCGCCCCCGGCGGCACGCATCACGGGCAGCACGGCGCGCATGGTGTGCACCGTGCCTTTCAGATTGATGTCCAGCACGCGCTCCCAGTCGGCCGCGCTGCAGTCGGCCCAGCTGCGGCGCTGCACGTTGATGCCCGCGGCATTGACCAGCAGATCGATGCGGCCATGGCGCGCGGCAATCTGCTGCGCCGCGGCCTCGGCCGCGGAGGCGTCGACCACATCGAGCGCCAGCGCCTCGCAACTGCCGCCGCGCGCGGCGATCTGCGCGCAGGCCTGGGCCAGCACGTCTTCGCGCCGGCCCGACAGCAGCACATGCCAGCCGCCCTCGGCCAGCGCCTGGGCGCCGGCCAGGCCTATGCCCGTGCCCGCGCCCGTGACCCAGGCGACGCGGCGTGCGGCGGCATCCGGTGCGGCGGCCAGGCTCATTTCGCGGCGCGCAGCTTGGCGAGCTCGTCCTGGGTCTGCTTCCACAGGTCCATGCCCACGGTGGTCGCCACCGAGGCATTGACCTGGGTCAGCTTGTCGCGCATGCGGCCGGCTTCGGCGGCCGACAGCTCGTTGACCTGCATGCCCTTGGTCTTGAGATCGGCCAGGGCCTTGGCAGCTTCGTCGCGCGTGTCCTTGCGCTCGAAATCACGCGCCTTCTTGGCCGCGTCCATGATGACCTTCTGCTCGTCCTTGCTCAGGCCATCCCACCACTTCTTGCTGACCGACACCATCCAGGGGCTGTAGACATGGTTGGTCACGGTGAGGTACTTCTGCACTTCGTAGAACTTGCTCGACACCACGGTGTTGTACGGGTTCTCCTGGCCGTCCACGGCCTTGGTTTCCAGCGCCGTGAACAGTTCCGAGAACGGCAGCGGCACGGCGTTCGCGCCCAGGGCCTTGAAGCTGTCGAGGAAGACATTGTTCTGCATCACGCGCAGCTTGATGCCGTTCATGTCCTCGAGCTTGGTCACGGGGTGCTTGTTGTTGGTCAGGTTGCGGAAACCGTTTTCCCAATAGACCAGACCGACGATGCCCTTGGACTCGAGCGTGGCGCGCACCTTGTCGCCCACCGGGCCGTCGAGCAGCGCGTCGGCTTCCTTGGCATTGTTGATCAGGAAAGGCGTGTCCCACAGCGCCATCTGCGGCGCGACGCCGACCAGCGTGGCCGTGGAGCCGACCATCATCTCCTGGGCGCCGCCGATCAGCGCCTGCTGCATCTGCATGTCGGAGCCCAGCGCCGCGTTGCCTATGCCGCGCACCTTCATCTTGCCGCCCGTGGCTTTCTCCACCTCCTTGGCAAACAGGCGCACGGCCCGGCCCTGGTTCGAGTCATCGACCAGGCCGTAGCCGAAGCGCACGATGCGCGGCTTGAAGTCCTGGGCCTGCACGGCACCGGCCGCCATCAGTACGGCCAATGCGCCGAGGGCAAATTTGATTCGCATGTCTGTCTCCTGGTTGATATGGGGGGCACCATGCCCCCCGGGTTTGGAAAAACTTGGTTTCAATGCATCCAGCGCAGCGGCGCCAGCACGATCTGCGGGAAGATCACCAGCAGCACGGCCAGCAGCACATAGGCCAGCAGGAACGGCGTCGTGCCCTTGATCACGGTTTCCATGCGCAGCCTGCCGACCCCGGCAACCACGTTCTGCACCGTTCCCACGGGCGGAGTGATCAGGCCGATACAGCCCACGTAGATGAACATGAAGCCGAAGTACACCGGATCGATTCCGGCCTTCACGGCCAGCGGCGCGCAGACCGGGCCGAAGATCAGGATGGTGGGCGTCAGGTCCATGGCCGTGCCCACGACCAGCAGGAACAGCATCATCAGCGCCATGAACAGCATGGGGTTGCCCAGCAGGCCCGAGAAGCTTTCGGCCAGCAGGTTGGGCAGGTCGGCCAGCGTGATCATGTAGGCGGTGACCGTGGCCGCGCCGCACAGGAACATCACCACGGCCGTGGTCTTGGCCGCGGCCAGGAACACGTCATACAGCTTGTTCCAGCTCATCTCGCGGTAGACCACCATGGACACGAACAGCGCATAGACCGCGGCCACCACGGCGGCTTCGGTCGGCGTGAAGATGCCGCCCTTGAGACCGCCCAGGATGATGACCGGCATCATCATGGCCCAGAAGCTCTTGGCCAGCGTCTTCAAGCGCGTGCCCCAGGGCATGCGAGGGCCGCTGGCGAGCTGGAACTTGCGCGCGATGGTCCACCAGGCCGCGATCAGGAACACGCCCATGATCAGACCGGGAACAATGCCCGAGAGAAACAGCTTGCTGATCGAGGTATTGGTCGTCACGCCGTAGATCACGAACGGCATCGACGGCGGAATGATGGGCGCGATGATGCCGCCCGAGGCCAGCAGGCCCGAGCTGTAGCTGTCCGGATACTTCTGGTCGCGCATCATGGGGAGCAGGATGGTGGCCAGCGCCGCGGTGTCGGCAATGGCCGAGCCGCTCATCGACGCCAGCAGCACGGCCGCGCCAATCGTCACGAAGCCCAGGCCGCCGCGGATATGGCCCACGAAGGCGCTGGCCAGATCGATGATGCGCCGCGACAGCCCGCCGGCGTTCATCAGCTCGCCGGCCAGGATGAAGAACGGCACGGCCAGCAGCGGAAAGTTGTCGAAGCCCGCCTGCAGGTTCTGCGCCAGCAGCTGGGTGTCGAAGAAGTCGAGGTGCCACATCAGCGCCACCCCGGTGAGCACCAGCGAATGCGCGATCGGCATGCCGATCACCATGCCGCCGATCAGCACGAACAGGAAAATGAAAGTCACGACCATGTTGCCAGCTCCTTATTCGACTTCAAGGATGGAGCCGTCACGCGCCGGATCGTGCGGGCCGCGGCGCATGTCGCGCAGCGCCACCACCAGCATGCCTACGGCCAGCACCAGCGTTGCCGCCGCACCCAGCGCCAGCGGGTAGCCCATGACCGTGCTGTAGCTGCTCAGCCCGGCCTGGACCTGGGCCCATGAGCCCCACAGCAGCAGCAGCATGCAGGCCACGACCAGCAACTGCGTGAGCCAGAACAGCGCGCGGCGCACCGGCGGGCTGACGCGCGAAGTCACCATGTCGAAGCCAAGGTGGCTGCACTCGTAGGCAGCGACGATGGAGCCGACCGCGACCAGCCAGACGAACAGCAGGCGCGAGATTTCCTCGTACGAGACGATGCTGGTGTTGAACACGTAGCGCAGCACGACGTTGACGAACACCGCCACCACCATTCCGGCCAGCGCCACCACCATGAACAGCTCGGCCGCGCGCTGCAGGCGCGGCTTGGGCTTCACTGGACTTGTTTCTGCATGCATGGGTATTTCCTTGTTTTCGGGATATGTCACGCCGCGGCCGGCGCGTGCCAGGCGTTGGCGCGGCGCACGATCTCGGCCAGGGGCAGCGTCGCGTCAATGCCCACCACGCCGGCTTCGGCGTCGGGGCGCTCCAGCGTCGCGAACTGATTTGCCACGAGATCGGGCGAGAAGAAGTGGCCGGGGCGCTGCTGCACGCGCTGCAGGGCGGTCGCGAAGTCCAGGTCCAGGAACACAAAGCCGAGCGCGCCCTGCGGCTGCGCCAGGCGCAGGCAATCGCGGTACTTGCGCTTCAAGGCCGAACAGGTCAGCACGATGCCGCTGCTGGCGCTAGCCGTGGCCAGGATGCCGCACAGGTCGGCAAGCCAGCTCGCGCGGTCGTCATCGGTCAAGGCGATGCCGGCCTGCATCTTGCGCACGTTTTCGGGCGAATGGTAGGCGTCGCCTTCATGCAGCGTCCAGCCCAGCGTCTGGGCCAGCATCTGGGCCACGCTGGACTTGCCGCAGCCGGAAACACCCATCACCACCAGGGCATGGGCATGGCACGGCACAGGGGCCGCCGCCGGATGGAAACTTTGGATAGCGCTATCCGTGTTGGTCATAAAAAAACGAGGGCATGATTCCTCGTACTGAAAAATTTGCGTTGGATTATCGCGGGAAAATAGCGGTGTTTTCGCGCTCGGATAGCGCTATCATAGATTTTTCGACTTTCTCCAGTCATCAGGACAAACCCTTGACAGAAGCACCGCGTCGTTCGCGCCGCTCCAGCGGTCGCACCACCCTTTCCGATGTCGCCCGGCTCGCGGGCGTGAGCCCGATCACCGTCTCGCGCGCGCTGCGCGGCGAGCGCGGCGTCGATCCGCAGCTGGTGCTCAAAGTCCGGCAGGCTGCAGACAGCCTGGGCTATGTACCCGACCCCGCGGCGCGCGCCCTGGCCTCGCAAAAGAGCACGCAGGTGCTGGTGCTGGTGCCGCTGCTGTCGAACGCGCTGTTTGTCGACCTGCTCGAAGCCGTGCACCGCACGCTGTTTCCCGAAGGCTTCCAGCCGCTGATAGGCGTGACACACTACGACAGCGCCGAGGAGGAACTGCTGCTGCGCACCTATCTGCCGCACCGGCCTGCGGGCCTGCTGGTCACGGGCTTCGACCGCAGCGAGACCTCGCGCCGGCTGATCGCCCAAAGCGGCGTGCCCTGCGTGCACCTGATGGAGACCAGCGATGCGCCCGGCGTGGCCTGCGTGGGTTTTTCGCAGACCGACGCCGGCGCGGCCATCACCCAGCATCTGCTGGACCGCGGCCGGCGGCGCATCGCATTTTGCGGCGCCCAGCTCGATCCGCGCGTGCTGCAGCGCGCCGAAGGCTATCGCCGCTGCCTGCGCGCCGCCGGAATCTACGACCCGCGGCTCGAGATGCTGAGCCCCGAGCGTTCATCGATCGCGCTGGGCGCGCGGCTGTTCGAGGAAATGCTGCAGCGCATGCCCGACATCGACGCCATCTTCTTTTGCAACGACGACATCGCCCAGGGTGGGCTGCTTGCCGCCCATCGCCTGGGCGTGCAGGTGCCCGCGCGCATCGCCATGGCCGGCTTCAACGACCTCGCGGGCAGCGACCAGATGGTGCCTTCGCTTACCACCGTGCGCACGCCGCGCAGCGAAGTCGGCCGCGAAGGCGCAGCCATGCTGCTGGGCATGATGCGCGGCAGCGCGGCCGCGCCCGGCAGCATAGAGCTGGGCTACGAGCTGGTGGTGCGCGAAAGCACCTGACTCCTGCCTGCGGCGCGCGCCGACGCGGGCACGGTTGCGGCGCAACCGACGCGGCGCGCCGTCTTCCGGCATGGGCCGGCGGGCCGGCACTGTTCAATCGAGGTGACGCATCCGGCATGGCATTTGATGCTTGCAGCGCGCCCAGGGCCCAGGCTGCGCGGCGCTCCACCAGCAAGGAGAACCAAGATGAGGAACAGCCGTCAGCCCCGTTGGGGCGCAATGATTGTCGCCGCAGGCCTGCTCGCGGCATGCGGCGGCGGATCGGGCAGTGGCGGCGATGAAACCGCTGCCGGCACGGCGATCCAGCGCCCGTCCGCCATTTCGGGCCGCGAGGTCACCATCTTCACAGGCGCCGGCAGCGCGCAAGAACCGCCCATTCCCGACCAATACGAAGATCGCGACATGGGTGGCTTCATATCGGGATGGGGCCGAAGCTATGCCAGCGCGTCCATCAAGTTGCTGATCAGCGCCATCGGCGCGAAAGAACTGCGCGGTCATCTGGAAAGCTTCAAAGCCGCAAGCCAGAACGCCGAGGAACGCAGCGCCGCCGACCAGTTCATCAAGCTGATCGACGAAGCCTACTCGCAGCACGGCTCGGTTTGGACCGCCGACTTCCTCAAGAGCCTGCAAAACCTCGCGCCGTTCAACCAGCGCAATGCGGCCGGCGAATGGGCATTCAAGCTCGACCAGGAACTGTTCTCCGACGAAAAGGAGCCGGAAAAATTTCTGCCCTTGCTCTCGGAACTGTTCCATCTCGACACCCTGCCCGGCTGGTCGTTCGAAGTCCAGGAAACCTATGTGCACCAAGGCCAGGAACGCGCGCAGGAGCGTGCAAAAAACCGCTTCCAGCTGTTCCAGCCGGTCGATCTGGGACGTATCAAGCCAGAAGATTTGCCACGCTTGAACCTGCAAAAACTTGTCGATCTGCTGCATGCGCAAGACGAAGCACAGGTCCAGTGGAAGCCCGGCGACGCAGCACTCACCGCGGTCAAGGTCATCAGGCAGGTGCGTATCCCCGATGCGGAGCAATTCAAAAGACTCACCATCAGCGTGCAAGGCGGGCTTTCCAAGCTGGTCACGTTCAACCTCGACGATACGGTCACGCTGCAGGCCACCGATCAGAAAACCGGGCAAAAGCTGGCGATCACCATGACGGGCAAGCAAGCCATCACCTGGAACAACTCACGCTATGAGATCCGCATCAAGAATCAAAAAGGACTGTGGGTGGAGCACGACGAAAGCGCGGTGTCCCATGGCGACGAGAGCGACAGGCAAGACCAGCTCAAGATGATCAATTTCGCGGTGACCAAGATCACGCCGCTGTCCTGAGACCATTCCGGCCAGGCGCGCTAGCCGTGCTCCAGTGACGTCGAGCGCCGCTCGATGATGCGAAAGCCCAGATCGACAATCGGCTGCTCTATGGGCCTGCCGTGGCTGCGGTCGATGATCAGCTGGGCCGCGCGCCGGCCTATCGCCGCGCCGTCCACGTGCACCGTGGTCAGCGACGGCTGCATGTCGGCCGCGAAGTCGGCGTTGCCGAAGCCGCAAACCGCCAGGTCTTCGGGAACGCGCAGTCCGCGCGCCTGGGCTTCGGCCAGCACGCCCTGGGCCAGTTGGTCCGAGCTGCAGTAGATCGCCTGCAGGCCCGGGTCCTTGGTCAACAGTTCCGTGAGCGCCCTGCGCCCCAGGCCCATGCTGCTGGGCGCAGGCACGACCGCCGTGGGAACGTCTCGGCCCATGGCCGCGAGAAAGCCTTCGCGCCGCAGGCCGCCGCGGTGGTCGTCGCCGGTGGCAATGCCCACGCGCTGCCAACCCCGGCCCAGGAAATAGCCCGCAATGGCGCTGCCCACCTTCACATGCGAAAAGCCCACCAGCATGTCGACCGGGCGCTCGCTCAGGTCCCAGGTCTCGACCACGGGAATGCCCACGCGCTGCAGGCGCTCGCGCGCGCTGGCCGAATGCACCAGGCCGGTGAAGACGATGCCGTCGGGGCGCCGGCTGATCATGGTGTTGATCAGCGCTTCCTCATGCGCATGGTCGTAGCCCGTCTGACCCAGTATCAGCTGGTAGCCGGCCTGGGACAGCACATCGGTCAGCGACTGCACCGTGGGCAGGAACTGGGCCACCGAAATCGCCGGCACCAGTCCTGCGACCAGCATGCTGCGTCGGGACTTCAGGCCGCCGGCCAGCAGGTTGGGGATATAGCCCACGGCCTCGGCCGCGGCCTGCACCTTGAGAATCGTCGCACTGGAAACCAGCTTGGGATTGGTCAGCGCGCGCGAAGCGGTGATCAGCGAGACCCCCGCGGTGCGGGCGACATCGTGCAGCGTGGCGGCTTTGAAAGGGACGGGAGTGTTCATGGACATGGGCCGACTCGGCATGAGCGGCCTGACTACCCGGCTAGTTTACGGCCTGGGCCAGCGCCGCGATGCGAGACAAGGCGATGGCAGCCCGCACGCGGCCCAAACGACCAGGGAAAACCCGTGTGTGCAGCCATTGACCCGCAAAATGACAACGTTATCATTACCCATCAAGTGCCATCACTGCGATGCGTTGCAAACCAATAAACGTATTTTTCAAAACGCCCACCAAGCCCACTCTTTTTTTGCGCATGAATGACAACGTTATCTTTTCGCCCGTAAACACCATGACCAACGCCATGCCCTCCTCCGCCAACGCCCCACTGTCCGCCGACAGCATTGCCTGGGTGCGTGTGTCGTCCTGCTATCTGCCGCTGGCCAACCCGATCAGCGATGCCAAGGTGCTGACCGGTCGCCAGAAGCCCATGACCGAGATCGCCATGCTGTTCGTGCAGATTGAAACCAAGGACGGCCACCAGGGCCTGGGCTTGAGCTATTCGAAGCGCGCGGGCGGGCCCGGCCAGTTTGCGCATGCCAAGGAAATCGCGCCGGCGCTCATAGGCGAAGACCCCAGCGATATTTCGCGGCTGTGGACCAAGCTGCAGTGGGCTGGCGCGTCGGTGGGCCGCAGCGGCATGGCGGTGCAGGCGATAGGTGCGTTCGATGTCGCGCTCTATGACCTCAAGGCGCGGCGCGCGGGACTGTCGCTGTCCAAGCTGCTGGGTTCGCAGCGCGACTCCGTGCGCTGCTACAACACTTCGGGCGGCTTTCTGCACACGCCGCTGGACCAGTTGCTGGTCAATGCCGCGGCCTCGCGCGAGCGCGGCATAGGCGGCATCAAGCTCAAGGTCGGCCAGCCCAACCAGGCGCTCGACGTGCAGCGCGTCGAAGCCGTGCGCCGGCACCTGGGCGACGACATGCCGCTGATGGTCGACGCCAACCAGCAATGGGACCGGCCCGCCGCGCAGCGCATGTGCCGCATCTTCGAGCAGTTCAATCTGGTCTGGATCGAGGAGCCGCTGGACGCCTATGACTTCGAAGGCCATGCGGCGCTGGCCGCGCAGTTCGATACGCCGATTGCCACCGGCGAGATGCTCACCTCGGCGGCCGAGCATGCCGAGCTGATCCGCCACCGCGCGGCCGACTATCTGATGCCCGATGCGCCGCGCGTCGGCGGCATCACGCCTTTTCTGCGCATCGCCGCCCAGGCCGAGAACGCCGGGCTGGCGCTGGGGCCGCATTTCGCGATGGAACTGCATGTGCATCTGGGCGCGGTCTATGCGACCGAACCCTGGGTCGAGCATTTCGACTGGCTCGAGCCGCTGTTCAACGAGCGTCTGGAAATCAAGGACGGGCGCATGCTGGTGCCCACGCGCCCCGGCCTGGGTTTGAGCCTGAGCGAGCAGGCCCTGGCCTGGACGCGCGAAGTCGCCGAAGTGGGCAAGCGCCCCTGAGCAGGCAGCGCTGGCGTCTCTAGCCGGCGCGCTGCGCCAGCGCCGCGCGCAATGCGGCCGACGCCGCATACAGCGGCACATAGCCCTTGAGCAGCACCTGGGCGCTGCGCTGGTACGCGGCCGAGGCGATGCGCAAGGCATCGCCCTGCATGGAAGCCACCACCGTGGTCGACAGGATTCCCGCGGGGTTCTCGATATCGACCTTGACTTCGCCCAGCACCGATGTCGCGCTCTTGGGCGCGAGTTCGTGCGCCACCGAGCCCGCCACCAGCGTGGCCGCGGCCAGGCAGCAACCGCCCGAGACCGCCAGCGAAGCATGCACGGTCTGCGGCGTGAAATAGCGCACGGCGAGATCCGCCCCGCTGCGCGCCGCGCCGATGATGCAGACCTTGGGAAGGGTCTCGCTTTGCGCGATGTCGGCGGCGCTCATCAGGCTGCCGTTCTTGCGCCGCAGCTGCATCTTCACGCCCGCTTCGACCCAGATCGCCTTGAGCCGCTGCAGGAAGTCGGCGTCGGCTGCGAGTTCGCCCACCGATTCATGGCCGGTCTTGCCCAGATCGGTGGCGCGCACGATGACCATGGGCACGGCCACGTCGACACAGCTCACGCGCACCCCGGCAATGGTGTCGACCGCGTTGCCCGTGGGCAGCAGCGCGCCGGTCTTGGCGCCCGCGGGCTGGTGCAGGAACAGGTCCACGGCCGGGTGCCGGCCCATCACGCCCGGAATCTCGGCCGTGGCAAACCCGCCATCGGCTTGCAGCACCATGCGCGACGTGGTCAGCACGCCGGTGTTGGTGTTGCGTATCGCGAGTTCGTGGGCGCCGGTTGCGATGTGTTCCACCAGTTCGCTGTCGAGCGCCCACAGCTGCAGCGCCGAGGACATATTGCCGCAGTTGACGCTCCAGTCGATGCGGCCATGGTCGGCCGCGAGCTGGGCCAGCGTGCTGACCAGGCGCGCGCCGGCGTCGGCCTGCTCCATGCGGGCGAAAAACACCTTGTTGCTGGTGGCCGGGCCGCGGCCCAAGCCCGTGGTCTGTTTGTTGCCCGGGCGCTCGCGCTCCAGGGGCACGCCCATCAGGTGGCGCAGCAGTTCCTCGCGCAGTTCATCGTCGGCAGGCGCGGCCGGCTCCCAGATCACCAGGCCGGTCGAGGTGCCGCCGCGCATGTGGTGCACGGGAAACTCCCAGACGCCGTGGCGCAGGCGGGGGCCGGGCATTTGCGGCATGGTCATCGATGCCTTCACGTGCGGGCCAGCGCCGCGGGATTGCAGACATTGGTCGGCGTTCCCGCAAAGAAACTGGCAACGTTCTCGAAGGCCGCGCGAAAGTAGATCTCGTAGCCCTTTTGTTCGACATAGCCCAGATGCGGCGTGGCGACGACATTGTCGGCCGACAGAAACCATTCATTGCCGGCCACGGGTTCGGTCTCGAACACATCGAGCGCGGCGTAGCCGGGACGTCCCTGGGCCAGCGCCTGCTGCAATGCGCCCGGCGCCAGCAGTTCGGCGCGGCTGGTATTGACCAGCAGGGCCGAAGGCTTCATCGCCTGCAGGTCTTCGAGGGTCACAATGCCCTGCGTGGCGGCGTTGAGCCGCAGGTGCAGGCTCACGATATCGGCCTGGGCAAAGAAGCTTTGCCTGGATTCGGCGACGCGATAACCGTCGGCCTGCGCCTGCGCGCGGCTGGCTTCGCGGCCCCAGACGACAACGTCCATGCCGAACGCCTTGCCATAGCCTGCGACGCGCTTGCCCAGCTTGCCATAGCTCCAGATGCCCAGCGTATCGCCCTGCAGCGCGCGGCCCGGCGTGTTGTGGCGCGCGTCCAGCGACGCGGCCTGCCAGCGGCCTGCCTTCATATGCGCGACATACTGCGGAATCTTGCGGTAGGCCGCCATGATCAGCGCCCAGGTCAGCTCGGCCGGCGCCGTCGGGTCGCCCACACCTTCGGCAATCGCCACGCCGGCCGCCGTCGCGGCGGCCACATCGATATGGCCGCTGACCTTGCCGGTCTGCGAGATCAACTTCAGATTGGGCAGGCGCGCCAGCAGGCTCGCGGTGATTTCCGTGCGTTCGCGTATCAGCACCAGCGCGTCGAAGTCCTGCAGCGCGGCCGCGAGCTGGTCTTCGTTCATGGTCTGCGTGAAAACGCTGACGTCGTGGGCGCTCAGCAGCGCATTGCAGCCCAGCTTTTCAACGGCATTCTGGTAGTCATCGAGTACGGCAATCTTCATTTTTGTCCCTCCGGCACATTGATCGTGCAGCGCGCATTATGGCCGGCGCCGACTGCCGGCATAATACGAGCCATTCCCATCTGCGTGCTCCTCAGGCCAGCCCTCGCCACGTCTCTACGCCAGACTGTTTCAGGAATGTGTCCACCTTGGATCATGGGCTGCCGTGCTTGAGCGCTACTACCGAGAACTGCTGAATTTTTGTTCCCGCAGGGTCAAGGACCGCGATGCGGCGGCCGAAGTCGTGCAGGAAAGCTATGCCCGCGTGCTCGCCATCCAGCGCTCCGAAGTTGCCATCCACGAGCCACGCGCCCTGCTCTATCAGACCGCGCGCCACGTCATGGTGGACCAGCACCGGCGCGAGCTGCTGCGCAGCCACGATGATCTGGCGGCGCTGGCCGAAGCCGATCACCCGCCCGCTCCCGTCCACCAGCAGCCCGATGCGGCATTCGCCTCGTCCCAGGCGCTTGAAGCCTATGCCGCGACCATCGAAGCCCTGCCCCCGCGCTGCCGCGAGGCCTTTGTGCTGCATGTGTTCGACGGCCTGCCACAGGCGCAGATCGCCAAGCGCATGGGCGCGTCGATCAGCATGGTCGAAAAGCACATTGCGCGCGCACGCATGGCCTGCCGTGCCTGCCAGCAGCAGATCCAGGGCCAGCCGCCGCCCCTACCCGCGGGCCGGAAAAAATGACTGTTTTCAAAGACCCGGGTGAGGATTCGAAGGCCTCGTGCGACATCACTTATAAGAGCCCATGAACCGACACGCCACCACGCCTTCCCATGCGGCCAAGCAGGACGCGGCGGACGCGCGCGAGTTCGACGACTTCGCGCGCGGCCAGGATCCGTTGCTGCTGGAAGCCGCGCTGTGGGCCACGCGCCGCAGCGCGGCCATGGACGCCGCCGCCGAAGCACAGTTCCAGGCCTGGCTGGGCGCGGCGCCCGAGCACGCAACGGCCTACGATCAGATGGCGCACAGCACCACGCCCGCACAGGCCCTGCCGCCGGCCCGCATCCAGGCACTCAGGAACAGTCTGCCGCGGCGCTCCGCGCCAGCGCAGCGCGACCGGCCCAAGGAGCACAGCGGCTGGCTTGCAGGCCTGGCGCCTTTCTTCCCGCAGGCAGCTACTGCCATGGCCGCCGTGGCCCTGGTCGCTGGCGGCTGGCTGGGCTGGAACCACTATGCGGGCCAGCCGACATTTGAAAAGCATTACGCGACCGACCGCGGCCAGCGCCTGGACATCGCCCTGCCCGACGGCAGCACGCTGCAGCTCGATGCGGCCACGCAGGCCGATGTGCGCCTCTACCGCGACCGGCGCGAAGTGCGGCTGGCCGAGGGCCAGGCGATGTTCGCGGTACAGGCCGATACGGCCCAGCCCTTCTCGGTGTTCGCCGGGCCCATGCGGGTGACCGTGGTCGGCACGCGCTTTTCCGTGCGCCACACCCAGGCCGGCATGGATGCGGGTCATACCGTGGTCGCGGTCGAGTCCGGCCGCGTGCGCGTGGCACCGGCCGCGCCCGGCGCGCAGCAGGCGCAGATCGAATTGACCGCGGGCCAGCGCGTCACGGCCGACGCCGCTGCGCAGTTGCAGCCCGTGACCAGGTTTGCGCCCGCCAGCGTCGCCAGCTGGCGCCAGGGCCGCATCAGCTTCAACGACACGCCGCTGCGCGAAGCCTTGGCCGAACTCGAGCGTTACGGCGATACGCGCCTGGTGCTGAGCGACCCCGCCGTGGGCGCACTGCGCCTGGGCGGCAGCGTCGATCTGCGCCAGATCGCCACCTTCACCCAGGCCTTGCCGTCGCTGCTGCCGGTGCGGCTTGAGCCGCGCAACGGCAAGATCGAAATCGTCGCCAGGCGCTGAACGCAGATTTTTTTGAAAAAGGGGGTGAGGGTTTGGCTCGCTCATGCGACTCCATTGGTAGTGATTCTTATTTCCACCACTGCTTTTCAGGAGTTTTCATTGATGCGGCAACCGAATTTCGCTCTCGCACCGTTGGCTCTGGCCTCCCTGTCCGCCTTGCTCGCCTGGGGCCTCGCCGGCAAGGCACAGGCTCAACCCGCTAGTCCCCTGGCAATCACCATTGCCGCCCAACCGCTGGGCAGCGCGCTCAACGAACTCGCGCGCCAGGCCAATCTGCAGTTGCTGTTTCCTCCGGCGCTGGTTGCAGGCAAAAGCGCTGGCGCGGTGACCGGGCACCTCACGCCCAGCCAGGCATTGGATCAGCTGCTCGCAGGCAGCGGGCTGACGGGTGTGGCGCAAGGCCGGGTCATCGTCGTCAAGCCGGCTGCGGCCGCGGACTCAGGCGCGGCACTGGCAGCGGTCACCGTGGTAGGCGCGCAGGACCGCAGCGGGGTGACCGAAGGTGCAGATTCCTATGTGGCACGTTCTTCGGGCGTGGCGACCCGACTGGACCTTTCGCTGCGCGAAACCCCGCAGACGGTGACCGTGGTGACGCGCCAGAAGATGGATGATTTTGCGCTCGGCAACGTCGAGGAGGTTCTGGAGAGCACCAGCGCGATCTTCGTGCAGCGCCAGGGCGGCGACGGCGCGCAATACTTCAGTCGGGGCTTCCGGCTGCAGTCGCAGTACGACGGCATGCCCAATCCGCTGGGCATTGGCGAAGACAATTTCAGCCCTTCGCCCGACAGCTCCTTTCTCGACAGGGTGGAGATACTGCAGGGCGCGGCAGGCCTGACCAGCGGTGCGGGCGAACCCGGCGGCACGATCAATCTGGTGCGCAAGCGCCCGACTGAACAATTCCAGGCCCATGTAGAAGCGCAGATCGGCTCCTGGAACCAAAGACGCCTGGTGGGCGATATCTCCACGCCGCTGACCGCGTCGGGCAAGATCCGCGGGCGGGTGGTGGCTTTCACGGACCATAGCGACTCGTTCACCGATTACATCTTCGACAACCGCCAGGGCGTTTACGGCGTCGTCGAAGCCGATGTGACGGACACGACCATGTTGTCGGCGATGGCGACCTATCAGAAGAACAAGTTCAACAGCCACTACGGCGTGCCCATGGCACCCGATGGCTCCAACCTGGGCCTGCCGCGCTCGAGCTTCTTCGGTGTGTCCAATGGCGACAGCACGCGCGACAGTCTCAGCTATACGCTGACTCTGGACCAGCGCCTGCCTGGCGAATGGCGCCTGAAAACCGCCTATACGCATGGCCGCACCGATGTCGACAACGTCCCCAGCAACATTGGCGGCACGCTGAACCTGGCGACCGGCGCGGGCCTGCGCATCTTCAACGCACTGCAGCAGCGTGAAACCGATGCCGATGTGTTCGAGGCCTATGTCAACGGCCCGGTGGATCTGCTGGGCCGCCGGCATGAACTGGCGTTCGGTGCCTCGCTCTCCAAGCTCAAGTACCGCAATCGGATGACCGACTATGTGTCTACCGACTTCAACCTCTACAACTTCGACCGCGCCAGCGTCACGCGTCCTTCCGGCACCTACCCCGAGTGGACCGAAGGCGACACCACCGAGCAGCAGGGGGTCTACGGCGTGGCCCGCTTCAATCTCGCGGATTCGCTCAAGTGGATTCTGGGCGGCCGCGTGAGCTGGTATGAGTTCCGGGCCGCAGGCGTGCGCGATCAGAAGGAAACCGCGGTGTTCACGCCCTACACCGGCCTGGTGTACGAGCTGGGCGAGAACTACTCGGCCTACGCCAGCTATGCCGACATCTTCAAGCCCCAGAACAGCCGCATGGCCAGTGGCGGCACGGTCAAGCCAGTGGTCGGCAAGAACTTCGAGTTGGGCCTCAAGGGCGAGTTTCTGCAAAAGCGCCTGAACACGACAGCTGCCATTTTCCGCTTGGAGCAGACCAATCTGGCCGAGGTCGATCCCAGCGTGCCTTACGACGAAAGCAATATCTGCCGCGGCAACTGCTTCCTGCCCGCAGGCCTGGTGGTCAGCAAGGGCATAGACTTGGGCGTGAATGGCGATGTGGCCAGGGGCTGGAAGATCGGCGCGGGCTACACCTACGTCGATAGCGATTACCGCAGCGGTGACCAAAATGGCCTGCCTTACCTCAGCTACGCGCCAGACCATATTCTGCGCGCCTACACCACCTACCAGATCCCGAACTCCGGCTGGACGGTAGGCGCCAACCTGCGCCTGCAAAGCAAGGTCTTCACCAAGACCGAGAGCTTCTTCATCCAGCAAAAGGCCTATGCGCTCGTGGGCCTGATGGCCAGGTATCGGATCAATCCGCAGGCCGAGGTCGGCATCACGGTCAACAACCTGTTCGACCGCAAATACTACGACGCCATCGGCAGCTACAGCACCAAGCTGGAGAACATCTACGGCACGCCGCGTCAGGTCGCGGTGAATTTCCGCTACGCATTCTGATGCCGTGAAGGAGCATTTCCGCCAGAGCATGGCCTGGCTGCATACCTGGGCCAGCCTGGTCTCGGGCTGGCTGGTGTTTTTCATCTTTGCGTGTGGCACGGCAACGGTTTTCCACCTTGAGATCACGCGCTGGATGCAGCCTGAGCGCGCACTTGCCATTCCAGTGGCGGCAGCACCGCGCGCGCTGATGATTGAACACGCGCTGAGCTACCTGGAGCAGCATGCGGCAGGCGCCAAGCGCTGGGACATCTTCCTGACGCACGAAAAGCACCGGCACAAGCAGGAAATGCGGCCCTATCTGGCCGTGGGCTGGCAAAGCAGCATGACAGGTCAGATCGATCTGCACCCGATCAGCGGCGCGGTCGTCGCGCCCGCTGACGTCAGGTCTACCCACGGGGGCAAGGCGTTCATGGCCTTGCACAGCGAGCTGCATTACATGAGTCCGGCGCTGGGCATACGCATTGCCGCAGCCGCAGCGCTGCTGGCCTTGCTCGGAATTGTCACGGGCGTGATCGTGCACCGCCGGATCTTCCAGGACTTCTTCCTCTTTCGTCCCGGCCGCGGCCAGCGCTCGTGGCTGGATGCGCACAACGTGATGGGTGTCATGGGGCTGCCGTTCTTCGTGATGATCATCTATAGCGGGCTGGTGTACTACAACAGCGAGACCTTGCCCCTGCCCATCGCCGCCATCTACGGCACCGCTCAGGGGGCGCATGAGCAATACCACGGCGAGCTGCCCAACGAGCCCGAATCCTCGGGCGGCGCGTCGCGCCCCCAGGCATCGGTGGCACGGATGCTCGAGCACGCCGAGCAGGCGCTGGGCCAGGGCGAAGTCGCGCGCATTGTCATCACCCGGCCCGAGCACGGGCCCTTGCAGGTCGACCTGAGCCGGCCCTACGGCAGCGAACTGCCGCGTTACGAATCGCCATCGAACACCTTGCGATTCGACGGCATGACCGGGGCGCCCATGGCCTTCCCGGAGTATGGTCCTGGCATCCGCTATCGCTGGCTCCTGCTGAGCCTGCATGACGCCTGGTTCGCCGATGCCTGGCTGCTGTGGATCTATCTGGTGCTGGGCCTGGTTGGCTGCGCGATGACAGGCTCCGGTCTGGCGCTGTGGGTGATCAAGCGCAGGCAAAGGCATGGCAGCCATGCGTCGGCCCATGCCGACATCACGCTGGTCGCGCGGCTGAACGTGGCGGTGATTGCCGGCCTGCCCGCTGCAATGGCGGCATTTTTCTGGGCCAATCGACTGTTGCCGCTGAATATCGCGCAGCGCGCGCAATGGGAGATGCATGCGCTGTTCGCAACCTGGCTCTGGCTCGCAATCTACTGCGTCTGGCGTCCCGAAAAACGGGCCTGGGTCGAGGTCTTGGCCCTGGGGGCGCTGGCCTTCGGCCTGCTGCCGCTGCTCAATGCGTTGACCACGGATCGCCATCTGGGAGTCACGTTGCCCGCGGGCGACTGGGGGCTGGCGGGGGTAGACATCGGCATGGCGCTGGTGGGACTGCTGCTGGGGGTGCTTGCATGGCGGCTGCATCGCCGCTGGGGCTGCGCATCTGCGCTCTACGCCGAGCAAGCGCGTGACTTCACGGGCGGCATTGCGGGGCAGGTCACGAAATGACGCCGGGCTCCCCGCACTATCGCTGCAGCGTGGCCGCGCGCGTACTGGCCGCGGCGCTGGGCGGCTATCTGCTGACCTCGGCCCTGGCGACCCTGCTGGCCTTGTTGTTGCCCTTCGAGCGCGCGCAGGCCGTGATGGCGGGCTCGGACATCGGCGTACTTTTTTACCTGCCGGCACTGCTGTGGGCGTTTCATGCGCGCAGCGCCGTGCGCGCCTGGGCCGGGCTGCTGCTGTCGAGCGCTGCGGTGGCCGCCGCCTGCTGGTGGCTGGCCGCGGCGGCGGCGTGATTTTCGTGCCCCTACCCGGGTTAGTATCCTGGCTGGCCGATGGGAGCCCTTGACGCTGCTCCCGCCACAACACCGACAAAACGCAGCAAACGCCGCTGGTGCGCTGCTGCAAAAAAGGAGACGCCGCATGGCTGACCACATTACGCATTCACGCCGCCGCTTCATGCGCGGCGCGGCCGGCGCACTGGCCCTCACGGGCCTGATCGCCGCTCTGCCAACCATGGCCCAGGCCCAGCCCGCGCCGCAGCTCGATGGCCCGCTGCGCATCCTGGTGGGCTATGCGCCGGGCGGCGCCACCGACCGCGTGGCGCGCATTGTCGGCGACAAGCTGGCCGCGCGCCTGGGCGTGCCGGTGATTGTCGAGAACAAATCGGGCGCGGGCGGACGTCTCGCGGCGCAGCAGGCCAAGGCCACGCCTGCAAACCAGAACGTGCTGATGCTCGCCAACCCCGCGGTGATGGTGGTCGCGCCCCTGGTCTTCAAGGACAACGGCTACGACGTGGAGCGCGATTTCGTTCCCGTCTCCCATGTCAACAGCTACGACTTCGCGCTGGCGGTATCGCCCTCGATGCCGACGCGCGACCTCACCCAGTTGCTTGCCTGGATGCGCGCCAATCCGAAACAGGCGAACTTCGGCGTGCCGGCCACGGGCAGCCTGCCGCACTTCTTTGCGCTGATGGCCGGCGAGAAAGCCGGCGTGCCCACCCAGGTGGTGGGCTACCGCGGCTCGGCGCCGCTGCTCAACGACCTGCTGGGCAACCAGGTGCCGGCCGCGGTCGACACGCTGGACACGGTGCTGGCCCAGCATGAAGCCGGCAAGCTGCGCATCCTGGCGATCTCGGGCGCCCAGCGCTCGGTGTTCGCGCCGGGCATTCCCACCTTCAAGGAAGCCGGACTCGATCTGGCCGCCACGGGCTGGAACACTTTCTTCGCACCGGCGAGCATGCCCAAGGAAAAAGTGGCCCGCCTGGCCAGCGCCATCCATGCGGTGATGCAGGAGCCGGAGACCACAGCCCGCTTCAAGGACGCGATGATGGTTCCCGTCGTCAGCACCCAGGCGCAGACCGCGAGCATGCTCAAGGCCTACCAGGCGCAATGGGCGCCGGTGGTGCAGCAGTCGGGCTACCAGCCCTGATGTGAGGCGCAAGAGACAGACATGACAAGACCCAACATCATCTTCATCGTTGCCGACGACCTCGGCTACGCCGACCTGGGCTGCTACGGCGGCCGGGATGCGGAATTCGGCCCGGTGTCGCCGGTGCTCGACCGGCTCGCGGCCCAAGGCCTCAAGCTGACCCAGGGCTATTCGAACTCGCCCGTGTGTTCGCCCACGCGCTTCGCGCTGATCACCGGCCGCTACCAGTACCGGCTGCGCGGCGCGGCCGAGGAGCCGATTCGCAGCGACAGCCGCGGCAGCAGCACGCTGGGCATGCCGCCCGAGCACCCCACCCTGCCTTCGCTGCTGCAGGGCAGCGGCTACCGCACGGCGCTGATAGGCAAGTGGCACCTGGGCTATCCGCCGCATTTCGGCCCGCTGCGCTCGGGCTACGAGGAGTTCTTCGGCCAGCTGTCGGGCGGCATCGACTACTTCACGCATTGCGATTCGCGCGGCAGCCATGACCTGTGGACCGGCGAGCAGAGCACGCAGACCGAAGGCTATCTCACCGACCTGCTCTCGGAGCGCGCCGTCGACTACGTGGCGCGCATGGCGCAGCAGAGCGCCCCGTTCTTCCTGAGCCTGCATTACACCGCACCGCACTGGCCCTGGGAAACCCGCGACGACGCGGGCCGCGCGCCCACCGTGAAGGACAACCTGTTCGATCTCGCGGGTGGCAACATCCACACCTACCGCCGCATGATCCACCACATGGATGAAGGCATAGGCCGCGTGATGGCGGCGCTGGAACAGCACGGCCTGGCCGAGAACACGCTGGTGATCTTCACCAGCGACAACGGCGGCGAACGTTTCTCCGACAGCTGGCCTCTGGTGGGCGGCAAGATGGACCTGACCGAAGGCGGCATACGCGTTCCGTGGATTGCCCACTGGCCGGCCGTGATCGCGCCGGGCAGCGAGAGCCGTCAGCTGTGCATGACCATGGACTGGTCGGCTACCGTTCTCGACGCCGCGGGCGTGGCGGCTGCGCCGGGCTATGCGCTTGACGGCGTCTCGCTGCTGCCCGTGCTGCGCGACGCCAGCCACAGCTTCGCGCGCCCGCTGCACTGGCGCATGAACCACCGCGGACAGCAGGCGCTGCGCGACGGCGACTGGAAATACCTGCGTGTCGACGGCAACGAGTATCTGTTCAACATTCCCGCCGACGAACGCGAGCGCGCCAACCAGGCCGGCCGCGAGCCCGAGCGGCTGGAGCGGATGCGCAGCGCCTGGCAGACCTGGAACGCGACCATGCCGGCAATTGCGGCCGACGCGACCATCAGCGTCGGCTACTCGACCAAGGACATGCCGCAGCGCTGAACGCAAGCACGCCATGGCGCCGGCATGGCGTGCTCCAAGCTCAGGATTTCCGCGGCCGCGCTGGGCACGGCCAGGAATCTCAACACTGTCGCGAAATTGTCCCAGATGGCAAACGCCACATGACATGGCGCAGCGCAGCGGACATAGAACATGCAAGCCAAGAACTATCGAGCCATCCGGGACCACCGCAGCGAATACCCCGAGCCCATCACATTCTCCAAAGGCAGCATGCTGGCCGTCGGTGAGAAATATGCCGGGCCCGAGGGCTGGGACGACTGGTATTTCTGTGAAATTGTCGGCCAGGTGGGCGGCTGGGTGCCGGTGCAGCTGCTGGACTTCGTCGACGACCAGACCGCGCAGGCACGCGAAAACTACACGGCCAGAGAGCTGGACGTGCGCGCCGGCGACATGCTGGTCGGCGGCAGAACGCTCAATGGCTGGGCCTGGTGCGAGAACCCGCTGACGTCGCTGTCCGGCTGGGTTCCGCTGTCCCATCTGCAGCCCGCAGAGCACTGAGGCAGGCGCGCCCGGGCTTGGGCCTGACATGGCCCTGGGAGCGAATATCCATGATCCGGTCGCCGGACACGGACTTGGGCTGAAAATGCCGCTTGGATGTTACGATATAACATTCAAAAGCAAATTCACAGCACAGTTCATGACGATAGACATTCGCGAAGCTTCCCGCGCCTGGACGCTCGAAGCCCTGGGCGTCGTTGCCGGCTACGGCGGCAGGACCATACTGCACCAGCTCGATCTGCGCATACGCGCGGGCGAGATCTATGCGCTGCTGGGCGCCAACGGCGCGGGCAAGACCACGGCGCTGAGCCTGTTCCTGGGCTTTGTCGCGCCCACGGCAGGCCAGGTGCGCGTGCACGGCGTCGATCCCGTGGCGCAGCCGGGCGAAGCCCGCCGCCACCTTGCCTATATTCCCGAGAATGTCGCGCTCTACGAGCACCTGACGGCGCGCGAGAACGTCGCTTACCTGCTTGATCTCGCCGGGCAGAACGCCGGGGCGGACGCCATCGCGCGCGCGCTGGCCGCCGCGGGCCTGCAGGCCCAGGCCTTCGATCGCCGCGTGGGCGGCTTCTCCAAGGGCATGCGCCAGAAAGTGGCGATTGCACTGGCGCTCGCGCGCCAGGTGCCGGCACTGCTGCTTGACGAGCCCACCTCGGGTCTGGACCCGCAGGCCGCGGCCGAGTTCAGCCGCCTGCTGCAACTGCTGCGCGCCCAGGGCGTGGCGATTCTGATGGTCACGCACGACCTGCTGGGCGCCGCCGATGTCGCCGACCGCATTGGCTTTCTCGATGGCGGGCGCCTGGTCGAGGAAGTCGCGGCCGCCGGCGAGGAGCGCTTTGATGTGCGCGCGCTGCACCGGCGCTACGCCGGCCAGGCCGGCCAGTCCGGCGCAGCGGAGCGCAGCGCATGAGCACCGTCCGCCGCATTGCGCGCGAGGAATGGCGCGCGCTGTTTCGCGACCGCGTGGCGCTGTTCGGACTGTTGCTGGTGAGCGTGCTGATGCTGGTTGCCACGCTGACCGCGCATGAGCACCAGCACCACGCCAATGCCGAACGCGCGCGCTACCAGGCCCAGGCCAACGAACAGTTCGCGCAGCAGCCCGACCGCCACCCGCACCGCGTGGTGCATTACGGGCATTTCCTGTTTCGCCCGCTCAATCCGCTGGCGGCCTTCGATCCCGGCATCGACGCCTATACCGGCAACACCTTGTTCCTCGAGGGCCACCGGCAAAACAGCGCCAACTTCGGCGATGTGCGCCAGTCGTCGCTGCTGATGCGCTTTGGCCAGCTGACGCCGGCCTTCGTGCTGCAGGTGCTGGCGCCGCTGCTGCTGGTCTTTGTCGGGCATGCGGGCGTGGCGCGCGAACGCGAGTCGGGCACCTTGCGCCTGCTGCTGGCCCAGGGCGTGGCCGGCGCGCAGATCGTGGGCGGCAAGCTGCTGGCGCTGTCGGGCTTCACCGGACTGGTGCTGGCGCCCGCGCTGCTGGCACTTGCCTGGTTCGCGGCCAGCGGCCAGGCGCCCTGGTCGTTGGCGCTGCTGCTGGCCGCCGGCTATGCGGCCTGGCTGCTGCTGTGGTCGTTGGCCGTGGTCTGGATCTCCACGCTGTGCGCGCGCGGGCGCGACGCGCTGCTGGTATTGCTGGCTGCCTGGGCGGTGCTGGTCATACTGCTGCCGCGCTGGGTGCCCGATCTGGCAAACACCGCCATTGCCTTGCCCACGCGCTTCGAGACCCAGATCAACGTCGAGCGCGACTACCAGGCGCTGGGCGATGCGCACAATCCCGAAGACCCGAAGTTCGCCGAGTTCCGCGATGCATTGCTCAGCAAGCATCGCGTGACGCGCATCGAAGACCTTCCGGTCAACTTCAAGGGCGCAGTGAGCATGGAAGGCGAACGCCAGTCGAGCGAACTGTTCAACCGCTATGCGGCCGCGGCCTTCGATCGCCAGCGCCAGCAGAACGCGCTGGTCGACGGCTTTTCCTGGCTGGCGCCCACACTGGCGCTGCGCCGGCTGTCGATGGCGGCCTCGGGCACGGACCTGCTGAGCTTCCAGCGCTTCATCGAGCAGGGCGAGCAATACCGCTATGACCTGGTGCAGGGCCTCAACCGGCTGCACGCCGAGGCGCTGAGCTACGCCGATGAAACCAACCCCGCCAGAAGCAAACGCATTTCGCATACGCATTGGCAGAAATTCCCGGCCTTTGACTACCAGGCCGAACCCCTGGCCTTGAGACTGGGCCGTGCCGCACCTGCGGCCCTGGTCCTGCTGCTGTGGCTGGCCGCGCTGGCCGGCCTGGCCTGGCGCGCGGGCCGCCGTCTTGAAAGGAATGTGCGATGAACTGGCTGATCCATGAACTGCGCCTGATCGCGCGCTCGCGGCTGTCGCTCGCTACCCTGGCGCTGCTGCTGGCACTGTCGGCGCTGGCCGTCTGGTCGGGCCTGCACGAAAGCGCGCGCCAGCGGCAGACGATTGCGCGGCTCGCGCCGCTGCAGGCGCAGGATGCGGCCGCGGTGACCGCGCGCTATGCCGACAGCCCGGACGCGGGCAACCCGGCCTACTACGCCTTTCACAGCACCTGGGATCCACCCTCGGCCACCGCCTTTCTGGCCATGGGCCTGCGCGATGTCGCGCCCCAGGCGCTGCGCGTGCGCGCCCTGGGCCTGCAGGCCCAGCTGTACGAAGGCGAGACCTTCAACCCCGAGCTGGCCCTGCCCGGGCGCTTTGACTTTGCCTTTGTGCTGATCTATCTCGCCCCGCTGTTCGTCATTGCCTTGCTGCACGACCTGGTGTCGGGCGAGCGCCAGTCGGGCCGGCTGCGCCTGCTGCTGTCGCTGCCCGAAGGCGGGCGGCTGTGGCGGCGGCGCGCGCTGCTGCGCTATGCGCTGCTGTTGGCGGCCCTGGCGCTGCCGGTGCTCGCCGGCCTGGTGCTTTCTGGCGCCACGCCGCTGTCGGCTGGCGTGGTGCTGGCCGTGATTGCCAGCTATCTGGCGTTCTGGGCAGGCCTGTCGCTCGGGGTCGCGCGCCGCGGCTGGCGCTCGGTGGCCAACGCCACGGCGCTGATGGGCGCCTGGGTGCTGCTGACGCTGGTGCTGCCCGCGCTGGCCAACGTGGCGCTGACGCGTGCCCTGCCCGTGCACCAGGGAGTGGACCTGATGCTGGCCCAGCGCCAGGCCGTGCATGGCGCCTGGGAAGTGCCGCGCGAACAGACCATGCAGCGCTTCCTGGCCGGCCATCCGCAGTTCAAGAACACCGCGCCCCTGCCCGCGGGCTTCCACTGGAAGTGGTACTTTGCCTTTCACCAGCTGGGCGACGACAGCGTGGCGCAACCGGTCGCCGAGTACCGCGCCGGCCTGCTCGCACGCCAGGCATGGACCCATCGCCTGGGCTGGCTGCTGCCCGGCGTGGGCGCGCAAACGGTGCTGCACCGCGCGGCCGACACCGACCTGCAGGCCCAGTTGGCCTACCAGGATCGCACCGCGGCATTCCATGCCGAAGTGCGCCACTTCTTCTACCCGTATCTGTTCAATGAGCGCCGGTTCGGTGCCGCGGACTTCGCCCGGCTGCCGCGCTTTAGCGCGCCGGCGCATGCCCCGGTATCGTGGGGCGCGCAGCTGTGGGTGCTGCTGGCGCTGGGCGGGGCCATCGCGGCCTGGGGCCTGTGGGGAATGGGAAGGCTGAAGGTGAACGACTAGGTGCTGGCGCCAGCGCTTGCAAACGCCCTGCGGCAGGCCCAGGGCAAACGCGGTGCGGGATTTCCAGGCAAGCCCATTGCAGCTGGAGTACCACCGCGCACGAAACCTGCGCGACCTCCTTACCCCAGCTCCGCCGCCACCCCCACATAGCGCCCGCGCGGGCGTATCACCTGCGACACCTCGAGTTGTTCGAGGCTGTGCGCCAGCAGGCCTATGCTGCGCGCCGTGGCAAACAGGCTGAAGGCCGCGTCATGCGGCAGCCGGTGGCGCGCCATCAGCGCGGCCAGGGCGACATCGATATTGGGCTGCAGGCCGGTGAGCTCGGTGGCCTTTTCAATGAAACGCGCAATCACTTCCGGCGGTTCGGTCAGCGCCAGCAGCGCCGCGGCGCGCGGATCGCCGTCGGGGTAGATGTGATGGCCGAAGCCCGCGAGCGGCAGGCCCGTGGACAGATGGTGTTCGAGCACCTGGTCCGCGCCCACGCGCTCGACTTCGCTGAACAGCGCCTGCACCCGGCCCGAGGCATCGCCGTGCAAGGGGCCCGACAGCGTGGTCAATCCGGCCAGCAGGCAGGCAGGCAGCGAAGCCCCGGTCGAGGCCGTGATGCGCGCGACAAAGGCGGAACTCGTGAGTTCATGATCGACCAGCAGCACCATGGCCGTGCGCAGCAGATCGGCCACCTTGGCCGATTGCTTCCAGCCTTTGGCAAAGCGCTGGTGCAGAGGCAGGCTGCCGGGCGCGGCGCCAAAGGCGTCGGCCAGCTGGCCGACCAGGCTTTGGCCTTCGATGTGCAGCACGCGCGTGCGCCGCCCGCGCGTCGAATGCCCGGTGGCCGACAGCGCCGCCAGCGCGGTGAACGCCGCGACCCGCCCGGGAGGGGCCGCATGCCCGTGCGCGGGTGGTGCGCAGCAGGAGAAGTCGACGGCCTGCTCGGCGCCCCACAGCAGCCGCGCCGCCTCTTCGAGCGTCGCCGTACGCGCCAGCGCGATCACATCCTGTCCCCGGTAATAAGGCCGGCCGCGAACGAATGCTGTCAGTCCCGTGGGAATGCTGGGCTCGGCACCGAACAGCGTGTTCGCGGCCAGGGTCTCGTGCTTGCGGCCGGCCTCCTTGCGCTTGGCGAGACCGGCGACATCCTCGGCGCGGTACAGGCTCTTGCGCGTATCGGCCGGATCGGCCATGACCTCGATCTTGCCGCGGCTCACATAGGCATACACGGTCTGCGCGCGCACGCCAAGCAGCGCGCAGGCCTCGTTCATCGAAATCCAGGAAGCCATGGGAAAACACCTATCCTTTATATATGTTGATTTTATACATCAATATTGACCAGCTTATCAAGTGAAAACTAGGATGCAGACATTCCTGCAAAAAACCTGGTTTCCGCCCATGAAAGCCCACATCCTTCAGCTCAACCCCATCCTGATTCCGGCGATCAACGAACAGCTCGCGACGCTCTATACCGTGCACCGGTTCTACGAGCTGGCCGACCAGAAAGCCTGGCTGGCCGAACATGGGGCGTCGATCTCCGCCGTGATCACGGGCGGCCATACCGGCATTTCGCAGTCGCTGCTCGAACAATTGCCCGGCCTCAAGGTGGTCGCCGTCAACGGCGTGGGCACCGATGCCGTCGATCTCGCCTACTGTCGCAGCCGCGGTCTGCCCGTCACGGCCACGCTGGGCGCGCTGACCGAAGACGTCGCCGACCTGGCCATGGGCCTGCTGATCGCG
This sequence comes from Comamonas sp. DB36, assembly GCF_057914905.1. Taxonomy (NCBI): domain Bacteria; kingdom Pseudomonadati; phylum Pseudomonadota; class Betaproteobacteria; order Burkholderiales; family Comamonadaceae; genus Comamonas; species Comamonas sp. DB36. Next base: position 573,113 of record NZ_CP196632.1, on the reverse strand, counting down.
GCCTGCCGCAATCTGTGCGCGGGCGACCGCTTCGTGCGCGAAGGCCAGTGGGAGCTCCACCCCCAGCCCAGCGCGATTCCGCTGGCGCGCCGCTTCAGCGGCATGCGCCTGGGCATCGTGGGCATGGGCCGCGTGGGCCGCGCGGTCGCCCAGCGCGCCGCGGCGTTTGATTGCCGCATCCGCTATACCGACCTGCGCCCCATGGACGACGTCGCCCACGCTTTTGTGCCCGATCTGATCGATCTGGCGCGCGCAAGCGATGCGCTGGTGCTGTGCGCTGCTGCAGACAAGGCCGAAGGCATAGTCGACGCGGCCGTGCTCGACGCGCTGGGTCCGCGCGGCTTTCTGGTCAATGTCGCGCGCGGCCGGCTGGTCAACGAGGCCGATCTGACCGCGGCGCTGGTCGCCGGGCGCATTGCGGGCGCGGGCCTCGATGTGTTTGTCGACGAGCCGCGCGTGCCGCTGGCGCTGCGCCAGTCGGACGCGGTGACGCTGCAGGCGCACCGCGCCAGCGCGACCTGGGAGACGCGCACGGCAATGGGCGAAATGGTGCTGGCCGGCATTGCCCAGGCGCTGGCGGGCCAGCGCCCCAGCATGAGCCTCACGACCTAGGCGTGCCACGCCATCCCTTTCAAAGAACAAACAGGAGACCAACCACCATGACCCGCACCACCCGCCGATTCGCCTTCACCCTGGCCCTGGCACTGGGCGCCAGCGCCGCCGCGCCCATGGCCCTGGCCCAGTCCTATCCTTCGCGCCCCGTGACCCTGGTCGTGCCCTTCCCGCCCGGCGGCGGCACCGACACCGGCGGGCGCGTGATCGCCGAACAGCTGAGCCGGCGCTGGGGCCAGACCGTGATCGTAGAGAACAAGGGCGGCGCGGCCGGCCAGATCGGCGCCGATCTGGTGGCCAAGGCCAAGCCCGATGGCTATACCTTGCTGCTGGGCAATATCGGCACGCAGGCGATCAACCCTTCGCTGTACGCCAAGCTGCCCTATGACCCGGACAAGGCGTTTGCGCCGGTGTCGCTGGTCGCCGAGCTGCCGCTGGTGATGATGGTCAACCCGGCTGTCGCCGCGCAGACGCCAGCCGAGTTCATCGCGCTGGCCAAGGCGCAGGCCGGCAAGCTGTCGTACAGCAGTTCGGGCGCGGGCGGCGCGCCGCACCTGGTGGCCGAGATGTTCAAGGACCAGACGCGCAGCTTCATCGTGCATGTGCCCTACCGCGGCGGCGGCCCGGCGATTGCCGATCTGCTCGCCGGCCATGTCGATCTGTCGTTCATGACCGCGCTCGAGGCCTCGGGCCACATCAAGGCCGGCAAGCTGCGCGCGCTGGCGGTGACCAGCGACAAGCGCCTGCCCGCGTTGCCCGACGTGCCCACGCTGGCCGAAGGCGCGCTGCCCGGCTTCAACGCGATTTCATGGATAGGTCTGCTCGCGCCCGCGGGCACGCCGCAGGACACGGTCGACAAGATCTCGGCCGACCTGCGCGCCGTGCTCGCCGACGAAGCCGTCAAGGCCCGCTTTGCGGCGCTGGGCGGCGTGGCGCGCGCCAACTCGCCGAAAGACTTCGGCAAGCTGATCGCCGCCGACCGGACGCGCTACGCCGAGATCATCCGCAGCCGCAAGATCACCACCCAATGAACGCCGTGACCGAACTGGTCTTTCCCGCGCCCGCTGCGGCCACCTTGGCAGTGGCGGGCAGCAGCGCCCGGTTCCCGCTGGGCCGCGTGTTCTGCATAGGCCGCAATTACCGCTGGTCGGCAGACGAAGCCGCGCCCACGCAGATGCCCGCCTGGTTCATGAAGCCCGCGAGCGCGGTCTGCGCCGCGCAAGGCGTGCTCGCCTTCCCGCCGGCGACGCGCGAGTTCTGCCACGAGATCGAACTGGTCGTGGCCCTGGGCCGCGGCGGCCGGAACATAGCCGCGGCCCAGGCCGAAGCGCACATATGGGGCTACGCCGCGGGGCTGGACTTGACGCGCCGCGATCTGCAGCAGCAAGCCAAGCAGGCTGGCGGCCCCTGGGAGCCGGCCAAGGCTTTCGATCGCTCCGCACCCTGCACGCCGCTGGTGCCGGCTGCGGACTGCGGCCACCGAGGGCCAGGCGCCGTCTGGCTCACGGTCAACGGCGTCGAGCGCCAGCGCGCCTATGTGTCCGAGCTGCTGTGGTCTGTCCCTGAACTCGTCGCCATGCTGTCGCGCTCGGTGACGCTGCTGCCCGGCGATCTGATCTTCACCGGCACGCCCGCGGGCGTGGGCCCGCTTTCGCCCGGCGATGTAGTTGCCGGCGGCGTCACCGGCATAGGCGAGTTTTCCATGACCGTGGGCAGCGCGCCGCCCCGGGTCGCCCACCCCACCGATCACCCCCTACAGGAGCTTTCACTTTGAACCACACCACCCCCGCAAAGATCGCACTGGTCACCGGCGCGGGCAGCGGCATAGGCCGCGCCACCGCAGTTGCATTGCTGGAAGACGGCTGGAGCGTTGTGCTTGCCGGGCGCCGCGCCGAGCCGCTGCAGGCGCTGGCCGCGCAGGCCGCCGAACTGGGCCAGACCGCGCTGGCCGTGCCCACCGATGTCACCGACCCCGACAGCGTGCAGGCGCTGTTCGATGCGATAGCGCAGCGCTTCGGCCGCCTCGATGTGCTGTTCAACAACGCGGGCGTCAACGCCCCGGCCGTGCCCATCGACGAGCTGCCGCTGGACAAATGGTTCAGCGTGCTCGACACCAACGTCACGGGCATGTTCCTGTGCGCGCGCGCCGCCTTCGGCCTGATGCGCCGCCAGTTGCCCCAGGGCGGGCGCATCATCAACAACGGCTCGATCTCGGCGCACACGCCGCGGCCGTTCACCGCGCCCTACACGGTCAGCAAGCACGCGGTCGCGGGCCTGACTAAGGCGCTGGCCCTCGACGGGCGCGCTTTCGACATCGTCGCCAGCCAGATCGACATCGGCAATGCGCTGACCGAGCTGTCCGAGCGCATGACGCGCGGCGTGCTGCAGGCCAATGGCACGACCGCCCCAGAACCGATGATGGACGCGCGCCATGTGGCCGACGCCGTGCGCCATGTGGCCGCGCTGCCGCTCGAAGCCAACATCCTGAACATGACCATCATGGCCAGCGCCATGCCCTATGTGGGGCGTGGCTGAACGCCCGAAGGCAGGCATTGCCTGGCCCCCGGGCCGGGCGCTAGAGAACCATAGAGAAAACCACAAAAGGAGACAATCATGCAACGCACCGCTCTGTTCAGGATTCTTGCCATTTCGGCCACCATGATGCTGGCGCCCACGCTGGCTTCGGCGCAGAACTACCCCACGCGGCCCATCAAGATCATCGTTCCCGCGCCGCCCGGCGGGGCGATAGACACGATTGCACGCGTGGTCGGCGACAAGCTCGGCGCCTCCATGGGCCAGGCCGTGGTCGTCGACAACCGGCCCGGTGCTTCCAACAACCTCGGCACCGACGCCCTGGCCAAGGCCGCGCCCGACGGCTACACCATAGGCATCGTGGGCGGCAGCCACAACATCAACAAGTTCCTGTTCAAGCACCTGGGCTGGGACCCGGAGAAAAGCTTCGAGCCGATTGTCTACACGCACGAAGTGCCGCTGGTGTTCGCGATCTACCCGCAGATTCCGGCCAAGACACTGCCCGAGTTCATTGCCTGGATGAAGGCCAACCCCAACGAGGCCAAGGTCGCGACTTCGGGCCGCGGCAGCGCCCAGGAGATGGCGGCCGAAATGTTCCGCATGGCCAGCGGCGCGCCCATGCTGCTGGTGCCCTACAAAGGCTCGTCAGCCGCCCACCCCGACCTGCTGGCCGGGCGCACCGCGCTGTACATCGACACCATCAGCGCCATCCAGGCCCAGGCCAAGGCCGGCAATGTGCGCGCCATCGCCGTATCTACGCGCAAGCGCAGCATGTCGCTGCCCGATGTGCCCACCGCGAGCGAACAGGGGCTCAAGGACTATGACGCCAACACCAACGGCGGCTTCCTGGCGCCGGCCGGCACGCCCAAGGCCATAGTCGCCAAGCTCAATGCCGAGATCAACGCCGCGCTCAAGCTGCCCGACGTGCGCGCCAAGCTCGAGGCCGCGGGTATAGAAGTGCAAGGCGGAACGCCGCAGGAGTATGCGGCGCTGATCAAGTCCGATCTCGCCAAGTGGGGCAAGGTCGTCAAGGAAGCGGGAATTCAGCCCGATTGAAGTGCGCGGGCGACCAGGCTTTACGTCGGTTCGGCTGCCGCCGCCTGGCGCGCGCGGCGCGCGGGCTTGACCGCGGGTTCCGCAGGCGCGGCGTGCACTGCAGGCACGTCGGCCGCGCCATCGCAGCGCGCGCACTGGCCATGCAGCTCCACCGTGGCCGCGCCCAGGCGAAAACCGTTGTCCTTGGACCAGCCCTTGAGACGGCGCTCGATTGCGCTGTCGGAGAACTCATCGACATGGCCGCACTGGTCGCAGATGGCAAACACCACCAGCCCATGCTGGTGGTCGTGCGGGTGGGCGCAGGCGACAAACGAGTTCATGGTCTCCACGCGGTGCACCAGCCCGTACTCGATCAGCTTGTCGAGCGCGCGGTACACCTGCTGCGGCGCGCGCAGGCCTTCGGCCTGCAGATGGGCCAGCAGCGTGTAGGCGCTGGCCGGACTTTCTTCGCGCGACAGTGCGCCCAGCACCAGGCTCTGGTGCCGGGTCAGCTCGGGGTGGTGCGTGGGGGTGGCTGGCGACATGGCTTGCGGACGTTATGCTGTAACACCCGCTAGTTTAGCGCGTTCCACGCTCACAGCATCATGCCGCCCGACACCTCGATGCGCTGGCCCGTGACCCAGCCGTTGCCCGGCGACAGCAGCGCCGCCACGGCGCCGCCGATGTCGTCGGGCAGCCCGACTCGGCCTTGCGCCGTCACGCTGCTGATATGCGCGTTCACCTGCGCGTTGTCGCGCACCGTGCCGCCGCCGAAGTCGGTCTCAATCGCGCCCGGAGCGATGGTATTGACGCTGATGCCGCGCGGCCCCAGTTCCTTGGCGAGATAGCGCGTGAGCACCTCGACGCCGCCTTTCATCACCGCATACGCGGCATAGCCCGGCAGGCTGAACCGCGCCAGGCCCGACGAGGTGTTGACGATGCGCCCGCCATCGGCGATCAACGGCAACAGCTTCTGCGTCAGAAAGAACGTGCCCTTGAGGTGGACGTTGAACAGCATGTCGAACTGCTCTTCGCTGGTCTCGGCAAACGGCGCATTGAAGCCTACGCCGGCGTTGTTGACCAGATAGTCGAACTGCTCGCGCTGCCAGGTGGTGGCCAGCGCGGCCTTCACGCTCTCGGCAAACGCGGCATAGCTTTTGCTGTCGCCCACGTCCAGGCGCAGCGCCACGGCGCGGCTGCCCAGGGCCTCGATCTGCGCGACGACTTGCTGCGCAGCCGCCGCGCCGTCCTTGTAGGTGATGATCAGCTGCACGCCTTGTGCCGCCAGGTGCAGCGCCGCGCTGCGACCCAGGCCGCGGCTGGCACCGGTGATCAATGCGATGCGGGGAGTGGAATTCGTCATGGGAGTCTCGCTGGGGGTGGAAGAAGACCTGACTTTAGGCGTTCACTGTAATCGGATAAACCGCAAATTCAAGTCCAGACTGTCCACCTCAACAATACAATCCAGGCATGGATCTCCACGAACTGCGCATTTTTTCGCGCGTCGCCGCGCTGGGCAGCTTCACCCAGGCCGCCGAGCAGTTGGGCCTGACCAAGAGCCGCGTCTCGGCAGCGGTGCAGCGCCTGGAGCTGCAGCTGGGCACGCGGCTGCTGCAACGCACCACGCGCCAGGTACGCCTGAGCACCGATGGCGCGCAGTTTCTCGCGCGCTGCGAGGAACTGCTGGCCGATGCCGAGCAGCTGCAAGGCATGTTCCAGGCCGGAGCCAGCGGCCTGCGCGGGCGGCTGCGCATAGACCTGCCCAATGCGCTGGCGCGCGACCTAATCATTCCGCGCCTGCCCGAGTTTCTCGCCGCCCACCCGCTGCTGGAAATCGGCATCAGCACCAGCGACCAGCGCGTGGACCTGGTGCACGAAGGCTTCGACTGCGTGCTGCGCATAGGCCCGCTGGCCGCGACCGAGCTGATCGCGCGCCCGCTGGGCGAGATGGCGATGTGCAATCTCGCCAGCCCCGCCTACCTCGCGCGCCACGGCACGCCGCGCAGCCTGGCCGATCTGGCGCAGCACCATCTCGTTCACTACGCGGGCAAGCTGGGCATGCAGGGCGCGGGCTGGGAGTACCAGGACGGCCAGCAGACAAGGCTGCACCCGATGCGCAGCGCCATCGTGGTCAACGGCACGGATGCCTACCAGGCGGCCTGCGTCGCCGGACTGGGCCTGATCCAGGCACCGCAGCGCGGCGCCCAGCTGCTGCTGGACCAGGGCCTGTTGGTGGCGGTGCTGCCGGAGTTCACCGCGCCGCCCATGCCGGTGTCGCTGCTCTACCCCCACCGCCGCCAGCTGCCCGCGCGCGTGACCGCCTGCCTGAACTGGATCACCGAAGTGGTCACGCCGCATCTGGCGGGAGCGACAGGCACTGCTCAGTAGCGGTGCACCAGCGTCAGCAGCAGATTGCGCGGCGTGCCGTACGATTTGGTCTGGTAGAAGTTCAACTGCGTCAGATAGTTCCTGTCGAACGCATTGTTGAGGTTGACCTGCAGCGAGGTCTGGGGCGTGAACTCATAGCGTGCCATCAGGTTCACCAGCGTGTAGCTAGCCTGTTCGCTGCGCCGCTGCAGCACGCTGCCCGAGCCGTCCGCGCCCCAGGCCAGGCCCCAGATATCGCCCTGGTAGCGCAGGCCGCCGCCGACGATCAGCTTGCCGCCCGTGGCCGCGACGCGGTAGGTGGTGAACAGATCGAAGATGCTGCGCGGCAGCGTGGTGTTCAGCTCCTTGCCCGCCTGGTCCTTGATGTTGTAGTGGGTGTAGCCCAGCTTGGCGTTCCAGCCCGGCAGGATTTCGCCCGAGACCTCGAACTCCAAGCCCTTGCTGTTCGCGCCCTTGGCACCGTAATAGGCCTGGTTGAGGCCGTCGGGCGTCATGGCCTCGGTGTCGGCCTGGGCCAGATTGTCCTGGAGGATGTTGAACACCGAGAACGCGGCGTTGAGGCGGTTGTCGGCCGAGGCCGCCTTGACGCCGACTTCGCGGCTCTTGCCGACAATGGGCTCGAGGAAGCTGCCATTGCGGTCCTGCGCGTCCTGGGGCTTGAAGATATTGGTATAGCTGGCATAGGCCGACAGCCCGTTGCCGAAGTCATACACCGCGCCCGCATAAGGGGTGAAGTGGGTGAACTTGTCGATCTCCTTGCGCTCCCAGCTGCTGTAGCGCGCGCCGACGATCAGCTTGAGCGGATCGGTCAGCGACAGGCGCACGGCGCCATACAGGCCGTTCTCGCGCGTCGCGATGTCGGACTCCACATAGGGCTCGCCCCAGGCCGGCATGGGCAGCGCGCCGCTCCAGTCAAGCAGGCTGCCCGCATACCGCTGCATGTCCAGCGCGCGCGCGCCTATGATCAGCTGCTTTTGCCGCGACGCGCTGGCGCCGAACACCGCTTCGTGCTCGCGGCCGAACAGCGTGAACTTGCCTTCGGCCTTGGCGTCCATCGCGTCCTGCGCGCGCTGGCCGCGGTACCAGTAGCTGTAGGGCTGGCCATCGACGTGGTAGCTGCCCGGCGCCACGTTGCCCAGCGCCATTGCCAGCTGGGCGTCATAGCTCTGCTTGCTGGACGCAAAGCCGATGTGGGTCTTCCAGCCGTTGTCCAGCGCATGGTCGAGCGCAACAAACGCGGTCTTGGTGGTGGTGCTCCAGTGGTTCCAGCTGGGCGCCAGATTGGTCGAACGGTCCCAGTTGATGACTTCGCCATTGGTGAACCAGATGGGCACACCGCCCCAGGACGAGCCCTTGGGCCGGTTCTCCTGATGGTCGGCGCCCACGCGCAGCACGGTAGCGGGCGTGAGGTCGGCTTCCACGGTGGCGAAGAACAGCTGCTTGTTCTTTTCCTGGCGGTCCTGGAAGGTATGGGCGCGCTGGCCCGCGGCGACAAAGCGCCCGCGCACGCTGCCTTCGGCGTTGAGCGCAGTCGAGACATCGACATCGCTGCGGTAGTTGTCCCAGGAACCGGCCGAGACCGAGACTTCGCCCGTGAGCTGGCGGCTGCTCGCACGCTTGCGCACCAGGTTGACCGAGCCTCCGGGATTGCCCGAACCGGTCAGCAGGCCGGTCGCGCCGCGGATGATTTCAACGCGGTCATAGATCGCGGCGTCGAGTTCGCTCTCGCCCGCGGCATAGGGCGAGCTGAAGGTCGTTGCCACGCCGTCGTAGAGGTAGTTGTCGACATTGAAGCCGCGATAGGAGAACGACGAGCGCTCGCTGTCGTAGCTGGACTCGGCCACGCCCGTGGTGGTGCGCAGCACTTCGGACAGGCTGTGCACGGCCTGGTCTTCAATGCGCTGGCGCGTGACGACTTCCAGCGACTGCGGCGTCTCGCGCGGCGCCAGCACCAGGCCGGTGGCCGCGGAGGTGGCGCGCGGGGTGTAGCGGCCCGAGCCTTCGGTGGTCGCGCGCTCGCCTTCGGCCACGGCCTTCACGGTGACCGTGGCCAGCGCCTGGCCCGCGGCCGCGCCATCCCCGGCCCCATCGGCGGCCTGTGCCTGCGCCTTGCGCACCGTGAGAATGCCGCTGCCCGTGCGCTGCAGATCGAGCCCAGAGCCGGCCAGCGCCTGGCGCAGCGCGGCCTCGGGCGTGAGCTGGCCGCGCACCGCGGGCGCAGGCAGTCCGCGCACCAGATCGGCGTCCAGCGACAGCGGCGTTGCGCCTTCGTCGGCAATGCGCAGCAGGCTGGCGCTCAGGGGCTGGGCGGGCACGTCATAGGATTGGGGCACGCCGCTTGCGGCCTGGGCGCTGGCACAGGCCAGCAGGCAGGCGCTGGTCAGGAAGTGAAGCCGGAAGAATGACTTGGAGGGCATGGTTGGGCGGTGAAGGAGAGGATGCAGAACCAGAAAAAACTGGGCTTTCCTCTGTATGAGCGACGGCAGCGCAAAAGCGGCCGTCCTTTTTCAAATTTCTTCCACCCGGCCTGGCGATCGCCCTCAGGCCCTGCGCTCCACGCGCACCAGCCAGCCGCCCGAGTGGCGATGGATGTCGATGGGCAGGGTCTCGGCCAGCGCCTGCAGCGCCGCCTCGCTGTCGTCGAGCCCGAAGATGCCGGTCACGCGCAGGCGCGCGGCCGCGGGCGACACGCGGATATAGCCGAGGCGGTAGGGCCTGAGCGCCGCCAGCACTTCATCGAGGCGCTGGTCCTCGGCATGCAGCACGCCGTGCGTCCAGGCGCTGGCCGCCGCGGCCAGCCCGGGCTGCGCCAGGCGCGTGATCTGCATGCCATCGATCCAAGCCCCCTGTCCCTGGGCCAGCACCGCGCGCTGCTCCGGCTGGGCCAGCAGGGTGCGCACTTCCAGGCCCGCGCTCAGCGCCACGGCCTGGGTGCGCGACTCCTCCTGGCGCACCATGAACTGCGCGCCCAGCGCGCGCAGGCTGGCATGTTCGGTGCGCACGACAAACGGCGCGGCGGCGTCGGCGAAGACTTCGGCGCGCAGCTGGCCCTGGCGCAGCTGCACCAGGCGCAGCCCGTCGCCAAAGCGCACATCGACCGACGAGCGCGCGTCCAGCTGCAGGCGGCTGCCGTCGGCCAGGGTAAAGGTCTTGCGCTCGCCGGTGGCGGTATGCAGATCGGCGCGCCAGTCGGCCAGCAGGCCGCTGCTGCGCGCCACCCAGCTGCTGCCCAGGCCCAGGCCGGCGACGCCCAGCGCCGCGCGCAGCATGCGGCGCCGGCGCGCGCCCAGCACTGCCACCTGCTCGATGGCATGGGAAACGGCGTCGGTTCGGGCGCCGCTGGCCCGGCCCTGGCCGGCACGCGCCTGGCCAAAGGTCGCGTCCAGCGCCCCGCCCAGGCTGTGCCATGCCTGCTGGTGGCGCGCATCCGCCGCGAGCCAGGCCTGGAAGGCCGCGCGCTGGGCCTCGTCCGCGGCGCCCGAACGCAGCTCGACCATCCAGTCTATGGCCTGCTCGGTGAGCGCATCGAGCGCATCGACGGCGTTGGCGCGCGCCATCAGGATTGCAGCGCGCGCATGCAGCAGCGCAGTCCGTCGGCCATGTAGCGGCGCACCATGCGCTCCGACATGTCTATGCGCAGCGCGATCTCGGCATAGGTCAGGCCGTCGAGCTGGCTCAGCAGGAATGCGGTGCGCGCCTTGGCGGGCAGGCTTTCGAGCGCGTCGGCGATGGCTTGCAGCGACTCGCGCAAGACCGCACGCTCTTCGGGAGACGGCGCTAAGTCTTGGGGCAGGGCCGCGAGCGCATCTATCCAGGCGCGCTCCAGATCCCGCCGGCGCCAGGTCTCGGTGAGGATGTTCTTGGCAATGGTCGTCAGATAGGCGCGCGGCTCGTGCATGGCGTGCAGGCGCTTGTAGCCCATCACGCGCAAGAAGGTTTCCGAGCTCACGTCCTCGGCTTCTGCCACGTCGCGCAGGCGCTTGCGCAGGCGCTCGAGCAGCCAGGGCTGGTGGGCGGTGAACAGGGCGGCGGCGGCAGCGGCATCCGCCGCCGGCATGGGAGAGCTGGACACGAAATGTATTGAATGAGAATGTTTCTCAATTATACAAGATCAGTCCAAAAACAACGCCGCCCCGGGCGCGCCGGCTTCAGGCGCCCAGCGTGCGCGCGAACAGCGCCCGCATGGCGTCCCAGCCGCGCCCTGCCTGGGCCGCGTCGTGCACCGGGAAATCGGGCACCATCCAGCCATGGGGCGCGGGGTATTGCTCGCTTTGATAGCGCACGCCGGCTTCGGTCAGCGCGGCTTCGAAACGCTGGGCCATCGCGGGTGGATAGCTGTCGTCGTTTTCAGCGCTGGCGATATAGATTTCGGCCTGCAGCGTGGCCACCCGCCAGTGCGGGCTCTGCGGCGCATCGGTCGCCAGGCGCCCGCCGTGGAAGCTCGCGACCGCAGCAAAACGTTGGGGATAGGTCGCGGCCGCGGCCACGGCGATGCCCCCGCCCATGCAGAAACCCACGGCGCCGATTCGCGTGCCCGCGACATCGCCGCGCGTTTCCAGATACGAAAGCAACGCACCGGTATCGCGCGCGGCCTTGTCCGTGCCCGTGGTCGCAATGAACGGGCCCAGAATCGCGCCCGGATTGCCGGCGAACACTTCGGCCGGGACCAGCGGCGCATAGGGGCCGTAGCGGTAGTAGAGATCGGGCAGCAGCACCAGATAGCCCGCATCGGCCAGCCGCGCCGCCATGTCGCGCATCGCGGGCCGCATGCCGCCCGCGTCGCCATAGAAAATCACCGCCGGCCAGGGGCCTGTGCCCGCGGGCGTGAATACATCGGTGGGGCAAAGGCCGTCTTCGGTCTGGATCACTGCGTGTTCGGCGGGCATGGAACTCCTGATGCGAGGCAAATGGCTATCCTAATGCCGCTGCGCCGCGGCGGTGAAATGCGCGCGCATGAAATCGCTGAGCTGCTGCGCCGCGGGCGCCAGCCGCTGCGCGGGCTGCAGCAGGCCCAGCGGCTCCATGGGCGCGGTGCCCGCGACGTCGAGCTCGACGATTTGCCCGGTGCGCATCAAGGGCATCAGCATGGTCAGCGGCAATACGGTGAGCAGGTCATGGTTGAGCAGCAGCCACGAGACCATGGTCGAGGTGCGCGTGACCAGCGGGTGCATCTTCAAGGGCGCGCGGCAGCGCGCCGAAATGCTGTCGAGCCGCTCGCGCGCGGCCGAGCCCGAAGGCAAAGCCATCCAGACCGCGCTTTCGAGCTGGTCGCGGTCGGCCGTGCCGCGCGCCGCCAGCGGGTGCTGGGCGCGGCAGACAATGGCGAAGCGATCGGCGAGCAAGGGATGGAACTCCCAGCCTTCGGGGTGGACCGGCGGGCGCCTGCAGGCGACGAGATCGACTTCGCCGCGCGCGATTGCCTGCAACTGCTCGTCGTTCTCGGCCTCGCGCAGCTGTATCTGTATGCCGGGCCAGCGCGCATGGAAGGCCGACAGGGTTTCTATCAGCAGCCCGTTGGTCGCGGAAATCGACGCCGCAAGCCGCACCTGGCCTTCGCCCTGGCGCTGGCGCGCTTCCACAGCCTGGGCGGTGTCGCGGATTCCCATCAGCATCTGGCGCGCCAGCGGCAGCAGGTCGAGACAGGCTGCAGTGGGATGCACGCCCTTGGCGTGGCGCTGGAACAGCGCCGTCTCCAGCAGTGCTTCGAGATAGGCCAGGGTCTGCGTGACCGACGACTGCGTGACGCCTATGGCGTCGGCCGTGCGCTGCACGCTGCCCAGCTCGGCGAGCTTGAGCAGGATCTGGACATGGCGGAACTTGCCGCGCGCCAGCAGGCGGTTGAGCAGCGTGGTGGCGGTCAAGGGCATGGTATTAGTCAGTCTAATGCATGGAGCGAAAAAGTAATTTGGCGCGGCCGGGCCCGGCGCCGATGATGGCTTCATAGAAATGCACGACCAAGTGCAACAAACAGGAGACAACCATGAACCCCCTAAGCCGCCGCCATGCATGCCTGGCCCTTGCCGGCCTGGCCCTGGCCGCGCCCGCCCTGGCACAAACCGACCACTGGCCAGCGCGCCCTATCCGCGTGATCGTGCCGACCCCGCCCGGCGGCGCCTATGACGCGACCATGCGACCGCTGGCCCAGGAGCTGGCGCAGCTGCTCCAGCAGCCCGTGGTGGTGGAGAACCGGCCCGGCGCGGGCAACATCATAGGCACGCAGGCGGGGGCTGCGGCTGCGGCCGACGGCTATACGCTGACCATGACGGGAATGGTCAATACGATTGCCGCAGGCGTCTACGACAACCTGCCGTTCGACATCGTCAAGGACTTCAGCCATATAGGCGCCATCGGGGCCGCCGCGCAATGGCTGGTGGTGCGCAACGACGCCGGCTTTGGCTCGATGCGCGAGCTGATCGCCAAGGCCAGGGCCGAGCCCGGCAGGATCAACTACGCGAGCTCGGGCGCGGGCAGCACCGGCCATCTGCTGGTCGAGCTGCTGCAGCGCAGTGCCGGCATCGAGCTCATGCATGTGCCCTACAAGGGCGGCGCGCCCGCGCTGCAGGACGTGCTCGGCGGCGTGGTCTCGGTGATTGTCGTGCCGCCCAATACTGCCATCCCGCATATCAAGGCCGGCAAGCTCAAGCTGCTCGCGGTGTCCACGGCCCAGCGCAACCCGGCCTACCCCGATGTGCCCACGTTCGAGGAACTGGGCTTCGCGCAGATGACCGTCAGTTCCTGGGTGGGCCTGTCGGCGCCCAAGGGCACGCCGGCGACGATCGTGCAGAAGATCAACGCGGCGATGGCGGCCAGCCTGGCCAGGCCCGCGCTGCGCGCGCGCCTCGAAGGCGACGGCATGACGCCGATGACCATGACCCCGGTGCAGTTCAGCGAGCTGGTGCGCAGCGACGCCCAGCGCTGGATACAGCTCACCAAGAGCCTGAACATCAAGGCCCACTGATTCCAACCACCTCTGACTGTCATGCCTTTTGTTGTTTCCCACGGCCGCAAGATCTATTACGAACGCCAGGGCCAGGGGCCGGCCCTGCTGTTTTGCCACGGCGCGGGCTCGAATGCCGCGACCTGGTGGCAGCAGTTGCCGCGGTTCGCGCGCGCTTTCAGCTGCATCACCATGGACTTGCGCTGCTTTGGCCGCTCGGTCGCACCCCTTGAAGAGTTCGAGTTCTCCTTGTTTGTCGACGACGCGCTGGCCGTGCTTGACGCCGAAGGCGTGGGGCGCGCGGCCCTGATCGGCCAGTCGCTGGGCGGCATGGTCGGGGTGCGGTTGGCGCTGCAGCATGCCCAGCGCCTCTGGGCCTTTGTCGCCTGCGACACTTCGCTGACCGTCGACCATCCCGCGCTGCTCGAAGCCATGGCGAAACGCGTGACGCGGGTGCAGGCGCTGACCGTGGAGCAGCGTTCGCTGGGCCGCTGGTTCATAGAACAGCACCCCGAGCGCGCCGCGCTCTACGCGCAGATCAACCATTTCAATCCCAGCGCCCATGCGTTCGACAGCGAAGCCTGGGGCGCGGCTGTCACGGGCCTAATGGCGCCGCGCAATCTGCTGCCACTTGAAGCGCTGGCCGGCATTGCCTGCCCCACGCTGTTTGTCGTCGGCAGCGAAGACCCGCTGGTGCCGGTCGAAGCGATGCAGGCCTTTGCGCAGCAGGTGCAGGGCAGCACGCTGCATGTGGTCGAGGGCGCCGGACACTCGGCCTATTTCGAGAAGCCCGAGGAATTCAATGAGAATGTACTGGCCTTTTTGAAACGCCATTGCCCGGCCTGATTGCTGTGGCGCGGCGCACTGCCCATGGACCACGCCTTCTCGCACCACACCTTCCCTGCCACCGGGCTGCCCTTGATCAGCGCCCTGCCCCACGCCGGCGCGGCCAGCGTGCAGCAACTCGAGCAGCGCAGCTTCAACGCCTGGCCCGCGCCGCGCAATGCCGTGGCCGGCGACTGGCTGCTGCGCAGCGCCGCTGGCTATACCAAGCGCGCCAATTCCGCGAATGCGCTGCAGCCCGGCGCCACGCTCACGCCGCAATTGCTGGAACACATAGAAGCGCACTATGCGCGCCAGCAGCTGCCCAGCATTTTCCGGCTCAGCCCGCTGGCCGATGGCGGCGTCGATGCGCTGCTGCAGGCGCGCGGCTATCGCCTTGTCGACCCCTCGCTGCTGCTGCAGCGCGCAACGCAGGCCGATGATCGCCAGCCCGGCACGGATGGCCATCTGCAGCTCGATGCACAGCTGCAGGCAGCCTGGCTCGAAGGCTATTGCGCGGCCAGCGTGCATCCGCCCGAACAGCAGTTGCCGCACCGGCGGATTCTGGAGTCCATAGGCATGCGCTGCGCCTACGCGTCGCTGCAGCGCGACGGTCGGGCGCTGGCCTGGGGCCTGGCGGTGCTGGAACGCGATGCGGTCGGCCTGTATGAAGTGCTGGTCCACCCCGACCAGCGCGGCCAGGGCCTGGGACGGCAGCTGGTGCAAGGCCTGCTGCAATGGGCAGCGCAGCAGGGTGCGACGCATACCGACCTGCAGGTGGCCGCGGCGAATTCACGCGCACGCCAGCTCTATGTAAGCCTGGGCTTTGCGCCGGTCTACGGCTACCACTACCGGGTGCAGCCCTGAGTCAGCCGCGGCGCGCAGCCTCTATGGCGGCAATATCGATCTTGCGCATGGTCATCATCGCCGCGAACGCGCGCTGAGCCACCGCCGGGTCGGGGTCGGCAATCGCCGCGCTCAGCACGCGCGGCGTGATCTGCCAGGACACGCCCCAGCGGTCCTTGCACCAGCCGCATTCGCTTTCCTGGCCGCCATTGCCGACAATCGCATTCCACAGCCTGTCGGTTTCATCCTGATCGTCGGTGGCTATCTGGAACGAAAAAGCTTCGCTGTGCTTGAATGCCGGGCCGCCGTTGAGGCCCATGCAGGGGATGCCGGCCACCGTGAAGTCCACCGTCAGCACATCGCCTTTCTTGCCCGATGGATAGTCGCTGGGCGCGCGGTACACGCGCTGCACCGCGCTGTCGGGAAAGGTCTTGGCATAGAAATTCGCGGCGTCTTCGGCGGTGCCGTCATACCAGAGACAAATGGTGGTCTTGGGGGTCATGGCTTGGGCTCCTGAAACGCTGGTTTGAGGGAAGGCCGTTCATCCTTCGACAGGCTCAGGACGAACGGGGTTTTGACGCCCACTGTTTCTTTTGAGCGCCTTGCGAGATCTCGGCTCGCTGACCCCGCTGAGGACGAACGGAGCATCCGTTCGTGCCGAGCCTGCCTGGTCGGCCGCGTCGAAGGACGAAAGGCCGCGCGACAAACGACATGCAGGATTTTCAATCGACATGTGCTTGCTTGTCACCCCCGCCCCGCACCCGCAACAGGGAGAAACCAAAACGACCAGAATTCCACCGCAAGATACGGAGTGCTTGCGCCCGAATTCGGCGCTATCGTGCAGCCAGTCTCCGTTCTTCAAGGAATCTGTATGCATCCCATCCATCCCGACACAGCGCGCTACGCCAGCGAAGCGCAGCGCTGGCAGGCGGTGCAGGCGCGCGATGTGCGCGCCGATGCGCATTTTGTCTATGCGGTGCAGACCACGGGCGTCTACTGCCGGCCCAGCGCCGCGACGCGGCTGCCGCGGCGCGAGAACGTGCGCTTCTTCGACAGCGCGCAGCAGGCCGAAGCCGCGGGCTTTCGCGCCAGCCGCCGCGCCCAGGGCGACCAGACGCTGGCCGCCGCAGCGCGCGCCGACGTCGTGGCCGCGGCCTGCGCGGCGATGGACGCCGCCGACACCGCGCCCACGCTCGATGCGCTTGCCGCCCAGGCCGGGCTCAGCGCCTTTCATTTCCACCGGCTGTTCAAGGCCGAGACCGGACTCACACCCAAGGCCTATGCGCTGGCCGCGCGCGCGCGCCGGCTGCGCGCCCAGCTGGCCGCGCCCCAGGCGTCCGTGACCGACGCCATTTACGGCGCGGGCTTTCAGTCGAGCAGCCGCTTCTATGAAACCGCAGGTCAGCGCCTGGGAATGGCGGCGCGCTCCTTTCGCGACGGCGGCGCGGGCACAGAGATCCACTTCGCGCTGGGCCAGTGTTCGCTGGGCGCCATCCTGGTCGCGCAAAGCGCGCGCGGCATCTGCGCCATTTTGCTGGGCGACGACCCCGAGGCGCTGCTGCAGGACCTGCAGGACCGCTTTCCCAAGGCCCAGCTGATAGGCGCCGACGCGGCCTTCGAGCAACAGATCGCCCAGGTCGTGGGCCTGATCGAGGCGCCGTCGCTGGGGCTGCAATTGCCGCTTGACGTGCGCGGCACGGCCTTCCAGGAGCGCGTATGGCAGGCGCTGCGCGAGATTCCGCCGGGCAGCACCGTGAGCTATGCCGAACTCGCGGCGCGCATAGGCGCGCCCAAGGCGGTGCGCGCCGTGGGCAGCGCCTGCGGCGCCAATCCGCTGGCGGTGGCGATCCCTTGCCACCGCGTGCTGCGCAGCGATGGCGCGCTTTCCGGCTACCGCTGGGGCCTGGAGCGCAAGCGTGCGCTGCTGCTGCGCGAGGCCCAGGGCAAGGCGGCTGCGCCCGATCAGAACAGCTGAATGGGCATTTCCGCGAGCAGACGTATCTGGTCGATATTGGCCTCGCCCTGGGCCGGGTTCACGCGGTGCACGCCATAGCGCAACTGCAGCGCCAGGCCCTTGGCCGCGCCCTGCTGCACGGTGTAGCGCAGCAGCAGGTCGCGCTCCCAATGCTTGCCCTGGGTGCCCGAGTAACCCAGGTATTTGCGGTAGACGCTGGTCAGGCGGCTGTAATCGATGCCCGTGCCGCGCGTATAGGCCAGGCCCGCGCTCAGGCCCGGCGTCACCAGCGTCGCGAGATCGACCTCGTACTTCACCTGCCATGATGCCTCGTTCGCGCCGTTGAAGTCCGACAGCTGCATCGCGTTCTCCAGCCAGATCGAGCCGCGGTTCACATAGTCAAACGGCGTGTCGCCATTGACTTTCTGGTAGCCCAGGCCGAACCTGTGCATGCCCGTCGCATAGCTCGTCATCAGGCTGAACGTGGTGTTGTTCACTGCGCCGGCACGCGCCGCGCCGGTATCGCGGTTGCGGTAGAGATTGAAGCTCCATGCCAGAGACTGCCGCGGCGCAAGCTCATGCTTGTAGACACTGCCCAGATACCAGGTGTTCCAGTGGTCTTCGTACTGGCCTATATAGCTGCTCAGGCTCCAGTTCTTCACGGGCGTGGTCCAGGCGCCGCCCGCGAAGCTGAAGGAATCGGCGTTTGCGCCCGAGTAGTTCGCCAGCAGATCGCCGCCGTTCTTGCGGCTGTTGCGATCGGCCCAGGCCGTGAAGCGCCCGGCCTGCAGCGCCAGCGTGGGAAGCTCGGCGCTGGTGATCTGCCAGCCGCGATTGGTTTCGGGCAGCAGCCGGGTATCGGACGAGTGGAAGATGGGATTCTTCGTGCGCATCTCGCCGATCTTGAGTTCGGTCGAAGACACGCGCAGCTTGAGCGCGCCGCCGGCGCGGCCGAAGCTGCTTCCCAGGTCCAGCCCGTCCTTGGCGACATAGCGCGGCGTGGCGCGCGCGGCGTCGGCCTGGGTGCCCAGATTGATGCCGCCATAGGCATGGGCGTCGACACCCACGCCTATCAGGCCCTGCGTGTAGCCCGATTGGTAGTTGAGCATCAGCCCATAGCCCGATTCGCGCGCCCGGGTCTTGCCGCGCTCGCCATTGGTCGCGCGAAAGCTGCTGCCGTTGCGGTAGGCCAGTTGTTCGAACACATAGCGGTTTTGCATCTGCAGGCTGGCACCGGCCGCAAAGCCGCTGGCGCTGTCCTGGGCGCCGGCCAGCGCCGGGCCGCAGACGCACAGCAGCGCCGCGCGTAAAGGAAGTGGTGAAATGCGCATGGTGTTCAACGCGCCGCGCGCGCGGCGATTTCCTGGAAGCGTTTTTGCGCGCGCTCGGGCGCGGCGGCGGGGATAGCGAGCGCCGACAGCGGCGCGTCGCCGACCTGCACCAGCATCACCATGCCCATGGCGTAATGCGGCAGGCATTTGATGCCGTAGATGCCGGCTTCGGTGAACGTCACTTCGATCTCTTCATTGATCTTGCCCTTGAACGGCATGGCGCCGACAGGCAGCATGCCTTCGATGGAGACCGCGTCGTGGCCGCTGCTGCTGGCGAGAAACTTGAGCTTGTCGCCCGGCTTGAGCTTTATGAACTCGGGCTCGTAGACCATGGGGCCGAGCGCGCCGCGGTTGAGCATTCTGACTTCATAGGTTTCGGCGAAGGCCGCGCCGGCGGCCGACAGGCTCAGGAAAACAGCGCCCAGACGGGCAAGCGTGGATAGGTTCATGGGGAAGAGGAATCCAGAGGTTTGAAACGCAGTACCAGCGCGCCGTCCTGGGGATCGACCAGTTCGGCAACCTGTACCCTGAAAACGTCGTGCAGCAGCGCAGGTGTGAGAATCTCGCGCGGTGTGCCCTGGGCCACGAGCCGGCCCGCGCACATCACGGCCAGCCGGTCGCAGGCCAGCGCCTGGTTGAGATCGTGCAGCGCCACCACCTTGGTGATGGGCAGTCCGCGCACCAGCTGCATCAGCGACAGCTGCTGGTGGATGTCGAGGTGGTTGGTGGGTTCGTCGAGCAGCAGCACGCCCGGCTGCTGGGCCAGAGCGCGCGCAATGTGCACGCGCTGGCGCTCGCCGCCCGACAGCGTGCTCCAGGCGCTGCGCTGCTTGTGCTCCAGGCCCACCGCGGCCAGCGCTGCGCGCACGATGCGGCCGTCTTCGGCCGACAGCGGCTGCAGCGCCGACAGCCAGGGCGTGCGCCCCAGCTCCACCGCGTCCCAGACATCGATGGCATCCTGGGTGTCGGCCATCTGCGAGACGAACGCCAGCGTGCGCGCCAGCGCCCTGCGCGGCAGGGCGCGCAGCGCCTGGCCGTCGAGCAGCACCTCGCCTTGCGTGGGCACGAGAATGCCCGAGAGCAAGCGCAACACCGTCGACTTGCCCGAGCCGTTGGGGCCTATGAGCCCCAGCATCTCGCCGGGCCGCACCTCGAGGCTGACGCGCTCGACGATACTGGTGGCCCGCAAGCCGCGCGTGGCCCAGCCCAGGTCGCGCGCCTGCAGCGCGGCCGGCGCACTCATGCCCGGCCCCCGCGACCCTTGAGCAGAATGCCGGCAAACACCGGCGCGCCGACCAGGGCGGTGATCACACCTATGGGCAGCACCTGGCCGGGAATGAGCGTGCGCGAGATCACATCGGCGGCGATCAGGAACACCGCGCCGATCAAGGCGCTGGCCGGAATCAGCCGCCTATGCCGCACCCCCACCATGAAGCGCGCCGCATGCGGAATCACCAGGCCCACGAAGCCTATCGCGCCGACAATCGACACCATCACCGCGGTGATCAGCGCCGCCACCAGCAGCAGCACCAGCTGCACGCGGCGCACGGCAACGCCCAGCGCCGCCGCCGATTCGCTGCCGAACGTGAACGCGTCGAGCGCGCGCGCATGCCACAGGCACACGGCCATGCCGGCAACGGCAATGCATGTGGTCAGCAGGGTGTCGCTCCAGCGCACGCCGCTCAGATTGCCCAGCATCCAGAACATGATGCCGCGCGCCTGCTCGGCGCTGCCCGACTTGGTGATGATCAGCGAAGTCAGGGCGTTGAACAGCTGCGAGCCCGCGATGCCGGCGAGCACGATCTGCGCGCTGTTGCGCAGGCCGCCGCTGCCCGCGGCATGCGCGAGCAGGGCCACCAGCGCGAACGCGCAGACCGCGCCGAAGAACGCTCCCGTGGTCATGGAGATCGCGCCCGCGCCCAGGCCCGCGACCGACACCAGCACCGCGCCCGTGGACGCCCCGGCCGAAATGCCCAGCAGATAGGGCTCGGCCAGCGCATTGCGCAGCAGCGATTGCAGTATCACGCCGGAAATCGCCAGCCCCGCACCGCAGCTCGCAGCGACCAGGGCGCGCGCCAGCCGGTAGTTCCAGACAATGCCCTGGTCAATGGGATCGACCGGATACTGCGCGCCCGCGAGCTGATTGGCCAGCACCTGCCAGACGACGCTGGGCGACAGGCGGGTCTCGCCTATCGCCACCCCCAGCAGGATGGCGACGGCAAGAGCGGCCAGCGCCGCGGAGATCAGGAGTATCAGGCGCAGCATGGGCTGGGGCGGGCCTCAGTCACGTAGATCAGCGCGCCGCGGCCTGCAGCTTGAGCGCGGCCTGGGCGATCTGTTCGATGCCGTCGACCATGCGTATCGAGCCTTGCAGCGCGTCGGCGTCGACGATCACGATGCGGTTGTTCTTCACCGCGTCCATGTGCCTGGTCACCGGGTCGTTCTTCAGGAACTCGAGCTTCTTGCGGTAGTCGTCGGCCGGAAAGCGCCGGCGGTCCATGCGCGCGATGATGAGAATCGATGGATTGGCCTTGGCAATGGTTTCCCAGCCCACGGTGGGCCATTCTTCGGCCGAAGTCACGATGTTGCGCAGGCCCAGGGTCTGCATCATGTAGCCGGCCACGCCTTTCTGGCCCGCCATGTAGGGATCGATCGCCAGATCGGCGCTGGAGAACCACAGCGCGGCGGAGACGTTCTGCAGCTTCGATGACTTGAGCTGGGCCACGGCCTGGGCCTGGCGCTGCGTCAGTTCGTCGACCAGGGCCTTGCCGCGCGCTTCGACATCGAAGATCTGCGCGAGTTGCTGCACGCTCTTGTACAGCGCATTGACGTCATAGGCCGTGGTGCGCGTGCCGTCGGAGCCGCTCAGGTTGTTCTTGCCTTCGCAATCAGAAGGCATGGCATAGGTGGCGATGCGCAGGTCATGGAACTGCTCGCGCGTGCCGACCACGCCTTCCTTGCCGACCATCCATTCGAACTGCGAGACCACCAGCGCCGGGCGCTTGCCTATCACCGACTCGAAGCTCGGGTCGTTGTCGGCCAGGCGCGTCACCTTGTCGTTGACGGCCTTGAACTGCGGCAGCACGGAATTGAACCACAGCGCGGTGCCCGCGACCTTGTCGCCCAGGCCCAGCGCATAGAGCATTTCGGTGCCCGCCTGGCCTATGGTCACGGCCGATGCGGGCGCCTTGTCGAACTTGAGCGTATGGCCGCAGTTGTGCAGCTGCAGCGGATATTCGGTGGCGCTGGCGCTGAAGCACAGCAGGGCGGCAAGTGTGGAAAACGCAAGGCGGCGGACAGGCATCGAAACAGGTCTTTCCAGAAGGGGCAGCGGTATTCTGGAAGAGAGCAAGACCGCAAAGCCACGCTTTCGCGGCGCAGGCAACGGCGCGGCGAAAGCGGGATTTCCGAGAAATTGTTCACTTCCCGGACACCCCGCCGGCAATGATTGATTGACGCTTCGGCAGGTCTCCTGACTGGCATGTCATCACGGCTGCGCCGCCTTCCCAAACTTGCGTTCAGTGGCGTGTGGCGCGCTCGCTCTTTGCCTACAGTTGCGGGGGCAGTTCCATTGCATGGGCAGCCAGACCTTGCAGTCTGGCCGCCACTGGATTCCCTCTTGCGCCGGCATTGCCGGGCGCAGGTCCTTGCGGAGCCGAAGCTGGCGTACTGTAGCCGATCTTGGGGCCGCGGCGCGCAAACTCCCGCCCCCATGGGCCTGTCCCGGCCGCGCCGCGACTGCGGCCGCTGCGTGCCAGCCGATGGCGCCAATCCTTGCCCCGACACGACAGGCCACACAAGTAGGGCAAGCGCTGTTTCAGGCACGCGTGGGATTTAAGACACCACGGCAAGGAACCGCCTCATGAAAATCCACGAATATTCGAATGGAGAATGCAATGAAACGCTACGTCATTCTGCGCGTCAAAAAGGAAGGCGCGCGAAACCTTCATTACCTCGACATCCGGTCCTTCGAGGATCTCAATGGATTGCCCACCATTTCCATGGAGTTCATTCCCGAACATGCGATTGACGAACTGCATGCCGACCCGGAAGTCCAGGCCATTGCGCTGGTAATGCCCACCTGCCTGGTACACCCGCTGGAGGCCGCCGCCCCCTTGGGCGGCCACAGTTGGGGAATCGATGCGGTTCGCGCCGACATCTCCAGATACACCGGTGCGGGTGTGAAGATCGCCATTCTGGACACCGGCATAGACCGGACCCATCCGGCGTTTACAGGCATGGATCTGCTGGAAATGGATTTCAGCGGCGCCGGAAACGGCGATCGCCATGGCCATGGCACGCATTGCGCCGGAACCGTCTTTGGTCGAGATGTGGGGCAACGCATAGGGGTTGCCAGGGGAGTGAATGAAGCGCGCATAGGAAAGATCTTTGGCGACGACGGCAAAGGCCAGTCAGACATGATGTTCCATGGGCTCAAGTGGGCGGTGGAGCAGCGCGTGGATGTCATTGCCCTCTCCCTGGGCTTCGATTTCCCCGGCATGGTGGCGCAGATGATGGGCGAAGGTTGGCCCGCCGACCTGTCGACTTCGATTGCATTGGAGGCCTATGGTGCGAATTTGCGCATGCTTGACGCCATGATGGCGCTGATGAAGCTTCAAGCCGATTCCGGTATTTCACCCATCGTGGTCGCGGCCGCGGGCAACGAAAGCCGGCGCCAGATCAATGCCCAATACCGCATTGCCACCACGCTGCCCGCGGCGGCAGTGGATGTGATTTCGGTAGCGGCAGTGCAACGCGCCGGCGAGAAATTCGCCATGGCGAGTTTCTCCAATACGCTGGCAACCGTGGTGGCTCCCGGTGTCGATGTGACTTCGGCCTGGCCGGGAGGGGGCTTGCATACCCTCAGTGGAACGAGTACCGCCTGCGCGCATGCCGCCGGCGTCGTCGCCTTGTGGCATGAGCATTTGCAGCGTTCGGGCATTCATCCGAACACCGGAAACATCACCCCGCGCATTCTGTACAGCGCCCAAAACGATATCTTCGTGCCCGATACAAAACTGGTCGATATCGGCAAGGGACTGATATCCGCCCCTTGGAGCGGCTGATAAAAGCCCCGAGGCGTCATTGCCTCGCCTTGCTGCGCTGCTCAAGACGGCACGAGTTCATTTCAACTCATGGGCAAGAACGCTGCCGCGGCTGCTTAGCCGCGCGCCGGGCGAGCCATATCCCGCCAGGCCTCCCAGACGCTCCACATCGATCCTCCCCCAGTCGCTCACCGGGGTTTCGGGCAATGAATGCATGTCGACCATGGCTGCTCCTTCTGGCTGAGTCTTGCGGGCGGGCAAGGCGCCAGGCCTTGCAGGATGCGCCCGCTTGCGGCTTGCGGGCATTGGCACGCTGCACGGGGCGCTGCTATACAGTTCACCCATGCACCTTACTCTTGCCCGCCGGCCGCGGCGTAAGAATTCGGTGTGTCCGCGCGTGGACCATTGACGCCAGGCCAGGGCCCGCGGCGCTCGGGACAACACATCTTCACTGAACTGGTTGGGAGGAAAAGGTGTCCAGACAGCAGATGAGCGACGTTTCCCCGTGGCAGGAACCGGGGCCCGGCGAGCCGCATTTCGCCCGGGAATGCACCCGGGAAGCCGTCAACAAGAACTACAGGAAGTACCGCATTTTCGTGCACACTTCGGATGACGCCGTCGCAGGCATGTACCGCGCGGTCTATACCGTTCTGGACCCGCAGGGCAAGCAGCTGGTGCTGGGTTCCGTGCAGGATGCTCAGCAGAAAATGGCCTGCACCCAGGCCTGGAATGCCGCCAAGCACTTCGTGGATGCACGAAAAAAATGACATCCTCCAGCGCCCTCACCTCAGCGACGCCAGAATCCATGCCCAATGATGTAAGCCAGAGCCCGGCGCCTGTGGCCGGCAGCACCGGCCTGCGCATCGAAGCCGTAACCAGCCGGCATGCGGTGCTAGATTTCCTGCAGCAGGCCCGCGCCCAGATGTTTGCCGGCCGCGTCGACACCACGGCCCTCGCGCCCGATCTGCGGGACTTCGAGAAGGTCTATGGCAAGAACGGCCGCATGCTCGCCGCCCATGACCATGTGCATGGCCTGGTGGGCACCATTGCCTGGCGCGCCTATGACGGGCGCTTTGCCCAGCTCGATTTCACGGGCCGGCGCGTGGTCGAAGTGGTGCGTCTGTTTGTCGCGCCCGAATGCCGCAGACAAGGCATTGCCGACGCGCTGTTTCGCGCGCTGCGCCAAGAGGCGCGGGAACAGGGCATGGAGGTGCTTTATCTGCACACCCACCCTTTCCTGCCAGGAGCGCTTGCATTCTGGCAGCGCCATGGTTTCCAGGTGCTGTGCCGCGACGCCGACCCCGAATGGCAGACCATTCATATGGAATGCACGCTCTAATGCCCTGCGCGCCCAACAGCCAACTGCCACTCCTATAATCGCCGCACCCGTACAGGAGTCCCATGCCGCCACCGCGGCCGGGATGAAACGGGAAGACCGGTGACCTCGGGCATATGCCCGCGCATTCCGGCGCAGCCCCCGCTGCTGTAAGCCTGACAGACACACTTCAATGCCACTGGGCCGCGGCCCGGGAAGGTGGTGTGCGCTGGATGACGGCGAGCCAGAATACCGACCTGTACGATTTCAGTCATAGCCACGGGGTGTGTGCCGTTTGCTGACCGTCCCGGGGCCACGCCGTCGCCTTGGGCGTTCGCACGCAGTCCTCGCCCCTGGTCCACTTGATCGCGGAGCGCATGGACGACCAGTTCCAACAGGCGCATGCCCAGCGCATGCAGCACAAAAAAGCCCAGGTGGATGCGGCCGTGGAGCGTTCGCGCGCGCTGCAAGGCGTGGTCGTGCTCATGACCGGCCACGGCAAGGGCAAGACCAGCTCGGCGTTCGGCACGCTGTACCGCGCGCTGGGCCACGGCCAGCGCGCGGGCGTGGTGCAGTTCATCACCGGAACCCAGGCCAACGGCGAAGTCACCTTTTTGCTGCAGCAGGGCATGCTGGGCCAGGGTGCGTTCGCGCGCGTCGCCTACCATGCGATGGCCACGGGCTGCAGCTGGAACAGCCAGGACTGGGCGGCCGACAAGGCCGCGGCCGATATCGCCTGGCAGGCCGCGCAGCGCATGCTGGCCGACGCCTCGCTGGGCCTGGTGCTGCTCGATGAGTTGACGTTCATGCTCGAATACGGCTATCTGGACGCCAGCGATGTGGCCGCAGCCGTGCGCGCGCGCCCGCCCACGCAAAACGTGGTGATCACGGGGCGCAACGCGCCGCCCGTGCTGCTGGCACTGGCCGACACCGTGAGCGAGATCGCCGACACCCGCCACGCGTTTCGCGCCGGCATCAAGGCCCAGGCCGGCCTGGATTTCTGATGCGCCTTTCCACCTGCGGGGCGCTGGCCCTGGCCGCCGCCCTGCCGCTGCCGCTGCCGACGACCGCCGCGCCGCTGCCGCGGCTGATGTCGACGAATATCTGCGCCGATGTGCTTGCGCTGAGTATTGCCGACCCCGCGCAGATCGTCTCGCTGTCGCGCCACAGCCAGGACGACCAGCGTTTCTCGCTTGCCGCCAAGGCGCGCCAGTTCCCGGCCAACGAAGCGACGGCCGAGGATGTGGTGCATCTCAAGCCCGATCTGGTGCTGGCCTCGCGGCGCTGGAATGCGCGCCACCAGCAGGCGCTGCTCAAGCGCCAGGGCGTGCGCATCGTCACCGTGCCGTTTCCCACCGACTGGGAAGGCATAGACGCCAGCACCTTGCAGATGGGCCAGGCCATGGGCCGCGAGGCCGCGGCGCAGCAATTGCTGGCCGACACCCGGGCGCGGCGCGCGCGGCTGCAGGCCAGGCCGCGGCCGTTCAATGCGCTCTACCTGCGCCCGAACGGCGGCAGCGCGGGAGTCAGGACCCATGTCGATGCGGTGCTCAAGGCCGCGGGCCTGCGCAACCATGCGACGGCGCTGGGCCTCGCGGGCTGGGGCCGCGTGGACCTGGAGCGCATTCTGAACAATCCGCCCGACGTGTTCATCACGCCTGGCCTGGTCAACGACCTGGCCTATGCGCGCTCGGGGCTGTCGCGCCATCCGCAGATGAAGGCCTTGCTCGAACGCATTCCCGTGGTTGCGCTGCAGCAAAACGACTGGGGCTGCAGCAACTGGCAACTGATAGAAGCCGCCGAAGCGGTGGCGGCGCAGGTCGACGCGCTGAAGTTTTCGGAGCAGCGTCCATGAAGGCGTCCGTTACGGCCCCGCGCCTGTGGCTGCTCAATGCGGGCCTGCTCGCCGCGCTGCTGATGCTCAGCGCGCTGTCGCTGGGCATTGGTTCGGTGCCGCTGGGCATAGGCGACTGGTGGCAGGCGCTGGGCGCGCCGGGCAGCGATCTCGCGCTGCGCCAGCGCGCCATCATCGAAGAGATTCGCCTGCCGCGCGTGGTGCTGGGCGTGCTCGTGGGCATGTCGCTGGGCGTTTGCGGCGCGGCGCTGCAGGGCCTGCTGCGCAATCCGCTGGCCGAGCCCGGCATCCTGGGCGTGAGCTCCAGCGCGGGCCTGGGCGCCGTGGTCTGCATCTATTTCGGCCTGTGGCACTGGAACCCCTGGCTGCTGCCCACGGTGGCCATGGCCAGCGCGGCCCTGGCGACCTTTGTTCTCTACCGCATCGCGCGCCGCGGCGCGAGCAATCTGACCTTGATACTGGCGGGCGTGGCGCTGTCGGCGCTCACGGGCGCGCTGACTTCGCTGGCGATCAATCTCGCGCCCACTCCCACCGACATGCAGGACATCGTGCTGTGGCTCATGGGCTCGCTGGCCGACCGCAGCTTCGACGAAGTGCGGCTGAGCGCGCCGTTCATCGCCCTGGGCCTGCTGATCCTGGCCGTCAGCGGCCGCCAGCTCGACGCGCTGACGCTGGGCGAAGACGAAGCCGCAAGCATGGGCGTGAGCCTGCCGCGGCTGCGCGCGCAGATCATCGCCGGCACGGCGCTGTGCGTGGGCGCCAGCGTCGCCGTCACCGGCACCATTGGCTTCATAGGCCTGGTCGTGCCGCATCTGTTTCGCCGCGCCGTGGGCTACCGGCCATCGGCGCTGATACTGCCCAGCGCGCTGGGCGGTGCGGTGCTGCTGCTGGCCGCCGACATCGCCCTGCGCCTGCTCAGCGGCCGCGTGGAACTGATGCTGGGCGTGGTCACGGCGCTGATAGGCGCGCCGTTCTTCTTCTACCTCGTGCTGCGCGAGCGCTGGAGCAGCCGCTGATGCTGTCGATAGACGCGCTCCAGGTCCAGTCGCGCATCCATGCGCTGTCGTTCGACGTGCGCGCCGGCGAGCTGTTTGCCTTGATAGGCCCCAACGGCGCAGGCAAGAGCTCGGCGCTCAAGGCCCTGGCCCAGCTGCTGCCCCACCAGGGCCGGGTCTTGCTGCAGGGCGAAGACCTCGCGGCCATGGCGCCGGCGCAGCGCGCACGCCGCCTGGCCTATCTGGCCCAGGGCGATGCCGTCGCCTGGCCGCTGGCGGTGCGCGACTTCGTCGCGCTGGGCCGCATTCCGCACCAGCGCCGCTGGGGTCCGCGCGTGCTTGGCGCCGCAGACAATGCCGCCATCGATGCCGCGCTGGCGGCCATGCATCTCAGCGCGATGCAGCAGCGTTCGCTCGACCAGCTCTCTGGCGGCGAGCGCGCCCGCGCGCGCCTGGCGCGCGCGCTGGCCGTCGAGGCGCCGCTGCTGCTGGCCGACGAGCCGGTGTCGGCGCTCGACCCCTTCCATCAGCTCAGCGTGATGGAGCTGCTGCGCGCGCAGTGCAACGCCGGGCGCGCCGTCGTCGTGGTGCTGCACGACCTGACGCTGGCCAGCCGCTTTTGCGACCGCGTGCTGCTGCTCGATCAGGGACGGGCCGTGGCCTGCGGCGCACCGCGCAGCGTGCTCACGCCGGCCCATCTGCAAAACGTCTACCAGGTGCAGGCCATGCATGGCGAGCACGAAAGCCAGGGCTATGTCGTGCCCTGGCGCTGCCAGCCACCGCCAGCCGTTTGAAGCACCTTGAAATTCCCTTACGCATTCCACTGGAGATTCCCATGAACACCACCGCCAAGATTCCCGCCACCATCGTCACCGGCTTTCTGGGCAGCGGCAAGACCACGCTGCTGCGCCATATCCTGGAGAACGCCA
Organism: Comamonas sp. DB36; assembly: GCF_057914905.1. Classification (NCBI taxonomy): domain Bacteria; kingdom Pseudomonadati; phylum Pseudomonadota; class Betaproteobacteria; order Burkholderiales; family Comamonadaceae; genus Comamonas; species Comamonas sp. DB36. Next base: position 544,517 of record NZ_CP196632.1, on the reverse strand, counting down.
ACGGCCGCCGCATCGCGGTGATCGTCAACGAGTTCGGCGAGCTGGGCATCGATGGCGACATCCTGCGCAGCTGCGGCATTGGCTGCGACGAGAACGGTGTTGAGCAGCGGGGCCAGCTCTATGAGCTGGCCAACGGCTGCATGTGCTGCACGGTGCAGGAAGAGTTCTACCCCGTGATGCGCGAGCTGATCGCGCGCCGCGCCGACATCGACCATATCCTGATCGAGACCAGCGGCCTGGCCCTGCCCAAGCCCCTGGTGCAGGCCTTCAACTGGCCCGAGATCAAGAACGCCTGCACCGTGGACGCGGTGATCACCGTGGTCGACGTGCCCGCCACGGCTGCCGGCCAGTTCGCCGCCAATCCGGCCGCCGTCGACGCCCAGCGCCGCCAGGACCCCAATCTCGACCATGAATCGCCGCTGCACGAGCTGTTCGAAGACCAGCTGATGTCGGCCGATCTGGTGGTGCTGACCAAGCTCGATCTGGCGAGCAGCGAAGACCGCGCCAAGGTCGAAGCCATCGTGCGCGAGGAAGTGCCGGCGCAGGTGAAGATAGTTGCCGCCGACCAGGGCAGGATCGACCTGGGCGTGGTGCTGGGCCTGTCCAGCGCCTCGGAAGAAACCATTGACCAGCGCCAGGGCCACCACGGCCATGGCGATGACCATGACGAACACGACCACGACGAGTTCGACTCGATTGTCGTCAAGCTGCCCGCAGTCGAGCGCGAGGCGCTGCTCGCGGCGCTGGCGCGCATCGTCTCCCAACACACGGTGTACCGCGTCAAGGGCTTTGTGGCCGTGCCGGCCAAGCCCATGCGCCTGGTGGTGCATGGCGTGGGCACGCGCTTTGACAGCTATTTCGATCGCCGCTGGGCCGCGGGCGAAACGCCGCAGACCCATCTGGTGCTGATCGGCCATGAACTGGACCAGGCCGCGATCACGGCCGAGCTCGACCAGCTGGGAGCCCGCTGATGCATTTGCTCGCTGTCCAGCCCGGCGGCTTTGTCGACGACGAAGCTTTCGTCGCCAGCATGGGCCAGACCCCGGCACAGGTGGTGTTCCTCAGCGCGGCCGACACCACGCTGGCCTTGCTCGCCGAAGTCTATGCCCAGCTGCGCGGCGGCCTGGACGGCGAGCGACTGCCCACGGTGCGCCTGGCCAATCTGATGCACCTGCGCCAGCCGGCGTCGGTCGATCTCTATGTCGATGAAGTGCTGCAGCACGCGCGCGTGATCGTCATCGATCACCTGGGCGGCGAAAGCTACTGGCCCTATGGCACGGAGCGCATTCGCGAAATCTGCCGCCTCAAGGGCATAGAGCTGGTGATGTTCTCGGGCGACACCAGCGAAGACCTGAACCTGCTGCAGAAAAGCACAGCGACGATGGAGCAGTGCCGCAGCATCTGGCGCTATCTGCGCGAAGGCGGCGCGGCCAACGCGCGCGAGATGTTCCGCTATCTGTGGCACAGTTTTCTGGGCGGCGCCCAGCCGGCCTTGCCGCCGCGGCCTCTGCCGTCGGTCGCGGTCTTCCACCCCGAGAATGACGCCGCCGACAGCGCCAGCTGGCAGCAGCCCGGAGCGCTGCAATGGATAGCCGGCGCGCCCGTGGTGCTGATCGTGTTCTACCGCGCCCACCTGCAATCGGGCAACACCCAGGTGTTCAAGGCGCTGAGCGAACAGCTGCTGGCGCGCGGCATGAACCCGCTGCCGCTGGCCCTGCTGTCGCTGAAAGACGCGGCCTGCATGGCCATGCTGCACCAGTTGTGCGCCGACCACCAGGTGGCGCTGATTCTCAACACCACCTCGTTCTCGCAGTCGTCGCTGGAAACCCCGGGCGACCATGCGCTGGCCGGCGACATTCCCGTGCTGCAGGTCATCATGTCGGGTGCCAACGAGCAAAGCTGGCTGGACGACGCCCATGGCCTGCAGCCGCGCGACATCGCCATGCATGTGGCCATGCCCGAAGTCGACGGCCGCATCATCACGCGCGCCATCAGCTTCAAGGGCCGCTCGCACCGCAGCGAGCTGACGCAATCCGATGTGGTGCAGTACCAGCCGCATGCCGAACGCCTGGGCTTCGTGGTGGAACTCGCCCAGCGCTGGTGCCGGCTGCGCGGTAAAGCCAATGCCGACAAGCGCCTGGCGCTGATTATGGCCAACTACCCGACCAAGGAAGGCCGGCTGGGCAATGGCGTGGGCCTGGATACGCCAGCCTCGGTGATGCATATCCTGCGCGCGCTGGGCGAGCAGGGCTATGTGCTGACCGATCTGCCTGCCGACAGCGATGCCTTGATGGTGCAATTGCAGCAAGGCATCACCAACGACCCCGACTCCTGGGCGCTGCGCCCCGCGCAGCAGAGCCTGGCGCTCGCAAGCTACCAGGCGTTCTTCGCCGGCCTGCCCCAAGGCAACCAGCAGGCCATTCTGGAACGCTGGGGCCCGCCCGCAGCCGACCCCATGCTGCGCGATGGCCGCTTCATGATTGCCGGACTGCGTTGCGGCCGGATCTTCGTGGGCATTCAGCCGGCGCGCGGCTACCACCTCGACCCCGCGGCCAGCTACCACGACCCCGATCTGGTGCCGCCGCACTACTACCTCGCGTTCTACCACTGGCTGCGCAGCGAATGGAACGCCGATGCCATGGTGCATGTGGGCAAGCACGGCAACCTCGAATGGCTGCCGGGCAAGAGCGTGGCGCTGGCCAACACCTGCTGGCCCGATCTGGTGTTCGGCCCCATGCCCCACCTCTATCCGTTCATCGTCAACGACCCGGGCGAAGGCACGCAGGCCAAGCGCCGCGCCCAGGCGGTGATCGTCGACCATTTGATGCCGCCGCTCACGCGCGCCGAAAGCTATGGCGCGACGCGCGACCTCGAGCGCATGGTCGACGAGTACTACGACGCGGTCACCATGGACCGCAGACGCGCGGAACTGCTGCGCCGGCAGATCCTCGAGCACATCCTGGCCCACGACCTGCACCAGGATCTGGGCGTGGCCAAGCCGCGCAGTGCAGAAGAGGAGCAGTTGCTGCTCAACAAGACCGACGCCTATCTGTGCGAACTCAAGGAAAGCCAGATCCGCGACGGCCTGCACATCTTCGGCCAGTCGCCCACGGGCCGGCTGGCGCGCGACACGCTGCTGGCGCTGGCGCGCCACCCCGTGGGCAATGGCCAGGGCGCGAACAACAGCTTGATCCAGGCCTTGGCGCGCGATCTGCTGCTGGGCCAGGATTTCAACCCGCTGGACGCGGCCTGGGAAGCGCCCTGGACCGGCCCGCGCCCCGAACTGCTGGCCCAGATCGATCCCCAGCCCTGGCGCCATACGGGCGATACGCGCGAACGCCTCGAGTTGCTCGCGCTGGACTGGCTCGAACGCCCCTTGGAGGAAATCAGCGCCAGCGCGCCCGCCATGGTGCAGACCCTGGCCGTGCTGGCGCGCGTGCAGCTTGACCTGCGTGCGCGCTTGCAAGCCTGCGGCCCGCAGGAAATCCTGCAACTGAGCCGCGGTCTCGAAGGCCGCTTCGTGCCCGCGGGCCCCAGCGGCGCGCCCACGCGCGGGCGGCCCGACGTGCTGCCCACGGGCCGCAACTTCTTCTCCATAGACACGCGCGCCGTGCCCACGCCCACAAGCTGGACGCTGGGCCTGCAGTCGGCCAACCTGCTGATAGAGAAATACACCCAGGAGCATGGCGACTACCCGCGCACGCTGGGCCTGTCGGTCTGGGGCACGGCGACCATGCGCACCGGCGGCGACGACATCGCCCAGGCGTTCGCGCTGCTGGGCGTGCGCCCCAAGTGGGCCGACGGCAGCTGGCGCGTGGTCGATTTCGAAGTGCTGCCGATGTCGGTGCTCGGCCGCCCGCGCGTCGATGTGACGCTGCGCGTCTCGGGCTTTTTCCGCGATGCGTTCACCAATGTGATCCGGCTTTTCGACGCCGCGGTGCAGAAGGTCGCCGACCTCGAAGACGAGGACGCGGACACGAATCCGATTCGCGCGCGCGTGCTGCAGGAAGCCGCGCAGCTGCAAAGCCAAGGCATGGACGCCAAGGATGCGCGCCACCAGGCGGGCCTGCGCGTGTTCGGCGCCAAGCCCGGCAGCTATGGCGCGGGACTGCAAGGCCTGATGGACGGCAAGAACTGGCAGACCGACGCCGACCTGGCGACGGCCTACCGCAACTGGGGCGCCTACGCCTACGGCCAGAACGACAACGGCACGCAGCTGCCCGAGACCTTTGTGCGGCGCCTGAGTTCCCTGCAGTTGGTGGTGCACAACCAGGACAACCGCGAGCATGACCTGCTCGACTCCGACGACTACTACCAGTTCCAGGGCGGCATGGCAGCGGCCGTGCGCCACTACAGCGGCCAGCAGCCCGAGCTCTACTTCGGCGACCACAGCAACCCGCAGGCGCCGCGCATGCGCACGCTGCAGGAAGAGATCAGCCGCGTGCTGCGCGCGCGCGTGACCAATCCCAAATGGATAGCGGGCATCAAGCGCCATGGCTACAAGGGCGCGGCCGAAGTCGCGGCCACCGTCGACTACCTGTTTGCATTTGACGCGACGGCCCGCGTGGTGCGCGATGACCAGTACGCGCGCGTCACCGATGCCTTCGTCATCGATGCCGGCACGCGCGCCTTCCTGCAGCAGCACAATCCCGCGGCCTTCCACGGCATCTGCGAGCGCCTGCTCGAAGCGGTGCAGCGCGGCCTGTGGCAGGACAGCGGCGATTACCAGCCGCTGCTGGAACAACAACTGCTCGAAGCCGAACAGCTTCTGGAGAACCGATGACCTATCCCCTGGCCTTTCCATTTACCGCCCTGCAAGGCCAGCAGCAGCTGCAGACCGCGCTGCTGCTGGTGGCCGTGGACCCGCTGCTTGGCGGCGTGCTGGTCGAAGGCCCGCGCGGCACGGCCAAGTCGACCAGCGCGCGCGCGCTCGCGGCGCTGCTGCCCGCGGGCCGCTTTGTCAATCTGCCGCTGGGCGCGACCGAGGAGCAGCTCGTGGGCTCGCTCGATCTCGAGGCCGCGCTGCAGGACAGCCGCGTGCAGTTCCGCCCCGGCCTGCTGGCCCAGGCCCACCAGGGCATTCTGTATGTCGATGAAGTCAATCTGCTGGCCGACGGCCTGGTCGATCTGCTGCTCGACGTCAGCGCCAGCGGCGTCAACCGCGTGGAGCGCGACGGCGTCTCGCACCAGCATGCGGCGCGCATTGCGCTGATAGGCACCATGAACCCCGAGGAAGGCCAGCTGCGCCCGCAGCTGCTCGACCGCTTCGGCCTGTTCGTGCAGCTGGGCAATGTGCCCGATGTCGCGACGCGCAAGGCGATCGTCCAGACACGCATGGCCTACGACGCCGACCACGAGGCCTTTGCCGCGCGCTACGCGGCTGCGCAGCAGGCGCTGGCCGCGCGCGTCGCGGCCGCGCGCGACTGCGTGGCGGCGCTCGACTGGAACGACGCCGTGCTCGACCATGTGGCCCAGCTGTGCCAGGCCGCCGGCGTCGAAGGCGTGCGCGCCGATCTGGTGATGCTGCGCGCCGCGCGTGCCCATGCGGCGCTGGCCGGGCGCGCTGAAGTGAGCGTGGCCGATGTCGATGCCGTCGCCGAGTTGGCGCTCGCGCACCGGCGCAGCCATGATGCCGGCGCGGGCACGCCGCCGCCGCCGGCCGAAAGCCCCTCGAACGCAACGCCCCCTGACAGCGCCCCGCCCCCGCCTGCGCCCGCAGCGCAAGGCAGCGATACCCCGCCCGACAACTGGGGGGCTCTGCCCCCGCCCCAGGCCACAGGGCTGCAGGCCGTCAAACCGCTGAAGGCGTTCACCGCAAAAAAAGCCTGACGCGTCCTGCGCTGGCCGGTCAGGCCAAGGCAGGGCGCGGCGCGAACACCGCGCGCAAGGGGCGCCTCAGCGGCGCCGACAGCACGCGCCTCGATTGGGTAAGGACCTTGGCGGCCAAGGGCCGTGCGCCGCTGCGCGCGCGCGATCTGCGCTATCGGCCGCAGCCCCTGGGCAGCAATACCTTGCACTGCGTGCTGCTCGATATGTCGGCATCGATGCTGCGCGGCGAAAAGCTCGCGCTGGCCAAGGGCTGTCTGCTGGCCCTGACCGAGAGCTTCTATCGCCGGCGCGAGCACCTGGCTGTGATCGGTTTTTCGGGGAATGAGGCGCGACTGCTGCAGGCGCCGGGCAAGGTCGCGACCTTCAATGCCGCATGGATCGCGCCCTTGCGCGGCGGCGGCGGCACGCCCGTGGCCTCGGCCCTGCAGCTCGCGCAGACGCTGATGCAGCGCCGCCGCAAGGCATCCTCAGCGCAGTTGCTGTCGCTGTGGCTGCTCACGGACGGACGCTTCAGCGACCTGCCCCCGCGCCCGCCGCTGGCCGACAGCTGCCATATCGTCGACTTCGAAACCGAGGCCGTGGCGCTGCAGCGCTGCCAGCGGCTGGCGCGCGACTGGGACGCGCAGTGGATCAGCGCAGCCGAACTCAATCGGGTTTGATCTTCGCGCGCGCGATCACTTTCTTCCAGCGCTCCTGCTCGGTGGCGATGAACTGCGCGAACTGCGCGGGCGTGTCGCCAATCACTTCTGCCGCATCGCCATGCAGGCGCTTGAGCGCGTCGGGCGCCTTGACGGCCTTCATGGTCTCGGCCGACAGCTTGTCGATGTGGGCCTGGGGCATGCTGGCCGGCGCGAGCATGCCGTACCACTGGGTCATCTCGAAGCCCGGGAAGCCCTGCTCGGCCACGGTGGGCACGTCGGGCAGCTGCGCCAGGCGCTGCGACGAGCCGGTGGCGATGCAGCGCACCTTGCCCGACTTGATGAACGGCAGGATGGCCGCGGCACCGATAGCGGACGCGTCGACGCGGCCCGACAGCAGGTCGGTCAGCATGGGACCGGTGCCGCGATAGGGCACATGCAGCATGAACACATCGGCCGACATCTTCAGGTATTCGAACGCCAGCTGGCCCGCGCTGCCGTTGCCGGCCGAGCCATAGCTCAGGCGTCCGGGCTTGCTCTTGGCGTAGGCGATGAACTCGCGCAGGTTCTTGGCCGGCACGTCGGGGTGCACCACATAGAGGCTGGGCACCTTGGCCAGCAGGCTGATGGGCTTGAAGTCCTTGGGCGACCAGGGCAGCTTGTCGAAGATGTAGGGGTTCACGGCCAGCGTGCCGATGTGGCCCAGGATCAGCGTGTGCTGGTCATCGGCGCGCGCCACTTCCGACATGGCGATGTTGCCGGCCGCGCCGGGCTTGTTGTCGACGAACACGCTCTGGCCCAGCGTCTTGGACAGCTCGGCAGATGTGGAGCGGGCAACGATCTCCGAGCTGCCGCCGGGCGCGAACGGCACGACAAAGCGCACCGACTTCGACGGCCAGGCGGCTTGCGCCATGGCCGCGCCGGGCAGCAGGCCCGACAGCGCCAGCGCGCCGCCTCCGGCCAGCAGTTGGCGGCGCGTGGGGGCCGCGGAAAGATCCGATGCGTGGGCAAGGCGTTGCATGTCTGTCTCCGAAATACTTATGAAGCCCCGATGCTGCCTGTGACTAGCTTTCAGCCGGCTTTCAATCGCAAGGTGTTTACCCTAGGCGCACCGGCAGCGCCAGGGCTCTCGACCTGTATATGCTCCATGCCCATGCCTTACCGAATTCATCTTGCGCTGCTCGCCGCTGTGCTGTGCCTGCCGGCCACCGCCGGTCCGCTGGAGCAGACCGAATGCATTGCGCCGGCCAAGCCCGGCGGCGGCTTCGACCTGAGCTGCAAGCTGGTGCAGCGCGGCCTGCTCGACGCACGCCTCATCACCAGCCCGATGCACCTGCGCTATCTGCCCGGCGGCATAGGCGCCGTGGCGTACAGCAGCATGATTGCCCAGAGCCCGCCCCAGTCCAATGCCATCGTCGCCTTTTCGGGCGGCTCGCTGCTGAACCTGGCCCAGGGAAAGTTCGGCCGCCACACCGAGCACGATGTGCGCTGGCTCGCAGCGATTGCCACCGACTACGGCGCGGTGGTGGTGGCGCACGACTCGCCCTACCAGACGCTGGCCGATGTCATGCGCGCGATGAAAGCCGAACCGGCCAAGGTGGTGCTGGGCGCGGGCGGCACCATAGGCAGCCAGGACTGGATGAAGGCCGCGCTGCTGGCGCGCGCCGCGGGCGCCAATCCCAAGCGCATGCGCTTTGTCGCGTTCGAGGGCGGCGGCGAAGCCATGCGCGCGCTCGAAGGCGGCCACATCCATGTGTTCACCGGCGACGCCGCCGAGACGCGCCAGCAGATACAGGCAGGTGCGCGGCTGCGCATACTGGCCGTGATGTCCGACCAGCGCCTGCCGGGTCCGTTGTCCCAGGTGCCGACGGCGCGCGAGGCGGGCGCGGCGATCTCCTGGCCCATCGTGCGCGGCTTCTACCTGGGCCCGGGCGTGTCCGACGGCGACCATGCCATCTGGACCGAAGCCTTTGCGAAGATGCTGGCCACGCCCGGCTTTCAGCAGTTGCGCGCCGAACGCGGGCTGTTTCCCATGGCGCTGGTGGGCAAGGACCTCGATCGCTATGTGCACCAGCAGGTCGCGCACTACCGCGAGCTGGTCAGGGAGTTCGGCCTGCAGCTGGCGAGGTAGGCACAGGTCAGCGCCGCGCGAGCGTGATGCGCGCGCACAGGCCGCCCTCGTCCGATGCCTGCAGCAGGTCGAAACGGCCGTGGTGGCGTTTGGCGATCGACGCCACGATGGCCAGGCCCAGGCCCGAGCCCGTGCCCTGGGAGTTGCTGGCACGGAAGAAGCGCTGCGTCGCGCGCCCCAGTTCATCGGGCGGAATGCCAGGCCCGCTGTCGCTCACTCCCAGGCTCGCGCTGTCGCCGTCCACGCCCACCGTGACCGTGACCCGGCCGCCCGCGGGCGTATAGCGCAAGGCGTTGTCCAGCAGATTGGCCAGTGCCTCCTCCAGCAGTTCGCGCTGGGCCAGCACCCGGGCCGGCTGGGCCGCAGCCTCGAGCCCGAGGTCGATTTGCCGAGCGCGCGCCTGCGGCCACCAGCGGCGCGTGACTTCGCTGGCGAGCTCGGCAAGGTCCACGGCCTCGGCCTGGACGTCGCAGCTGTCGGCGCGCGCCAGCGCGAGCATCTGGTTGGTCTGGCGTATGGTGTGGCGCAGCTGTTCACGCACCGCCGCCAGCGCGGCTTGCACGCTGGGCAGATCGCTGGCGCGCTGGGCAAACGCGAGCTGGGTCTGCAGCGTGCTCAGCGGCGTGCGCAGCTGGTGCGAGGCGTCATCGACAAACCGGCGCTGGCTGTCCAGCAGTTCGCGGTTGCGCAGGATATGCTGGTTCATCGCTTCGACCAGCGGCAGTACGTCCCGCGGCACGCGGCTGGTGTCCATGGGCGAAAGATCCTCGGGCGCGCGCGCGGCGACTTCCTGGCGCAGCTGGCGCAGCGGCCGCAGCGCCCAGGCCACGGCCGCGGCCACCGCCGCTGCCGCCAGGGCTGCGAGCAGGGCATCGCGCACCAGCGCCCCGGCGATGAAACGCCGGCTGAACTGGTCGCGTGAGGCAAACGGCTCGGCAACCTGTATCACCAGCCGCGTATCGCTGCTGCCACCCACCGATTGCGGCAAGGAGCGCTGGTAGGTCGCGATGCGCATCTGTGCGCCCGCGTACTCCACCGTGGCGAAATGCGGCTGCCGGTCCTGCAGCGGGGCGTCGGGCATGGGAAGGTCGGGGCTGCCGATCTCGACCAGACCGTCCTGGGTCGCGACACGGTAATAGACCGAGCCGTTGGCCGTCAGCTCGAAGAACTCGAACAGCACATAGGGCAGTTCGACCGCCAGCCCGCCGCTCTCGGTGGACACATTGGCATCGATCGCCTTGACGGCGCCGAACAGCGAGCGATCGAACGCGGCGTTCACCGCCGAGCGCGCGGTATGCCAGGTGAGCCAGACCTGCAGCAGGCTGCCGACCATCACGCCAGCGAGCAGCAGCACGATCAGCATGCGGCGCAGGCTCACGCGGTGCAGGGCGTCGAGATTCACGGCGCCGCCTCGAGCACGTAACCCAGGCCGCGCAGCGTGGCGATCTGCGTGCCCGTGCCCGCCAGCCGCTTGCGCAGCCGGTGGACCAGCACCTCGACGGCTTCGGGCGAGACTTCGCTGTCGCCAGCGAACACGCGCTCGAGCAGCTCGCGCCGACCCAGCGGCGCGCCCCTGGCCTGGATCAGCGTGGCCAGCAGCGCATGTTCGCGCGGCGTCAGCACCAGGGCTTGCTGGCCGGACTCGAAACGCCGCGTCGAGGCTTCGTAGACCAGTTGTCCGCAGTGAAAGCGCGTGGGCTCGCGGCCCTTGGCGCGGCGTATCAACGCCTGCAGCCGCGCTTCCAGCTCCTCGACTTCGAAAGGCTTGGCCAGGAAATCATCGGCGCCGGCGCGCAGCGTGGCCACGCGCTGGGCCAGCGTGTCGCGCGCCGTGAGGACCAGGATGGGCAGCGGGTCGTCCTCTTCGCGCAGGCTCAGCAGCACCTCCTCGCCCGCGAGCCCGGGCAGGCCCAGATCGAGAATCAGTGCGTCATAGCGCGTGGAGCGCAGGGCCCGGCGCACCAGCCGGCCGTCAGCCACCCAGTCCACCTGGAACCCGCCTTGCGCCAGGGCGCGCACCAGCCAGTCGGCCAGCGCCGATTCGTCTTCCGCCAACAAGATTCGCATGCAGGTATTCCACAAAGGCCAGGGTTCAATGCTGCCATTGTCGTGATTCCGCACGCCGGCGCGCGCCGCGCATGCCCGGCGAAAACCCTGAGCAGACCGTTTGGCACCGGATTTATGACTGCCGCGAACGGGACTTCCTCTTGAGATGCGCGCGGCGTTGCGCGCAAATGCGCGATGACGCTTTTTTGCCGGCCTGCCGCCCCGGCTTGGGCTGCCCAGCCAAGCTGCAGGCTTGCATGCTCCCATGGCTCCGGATGCTGCGTGGCATCAATACATCGCTGCGTCATTTTATTTGAATGCGAATGCTTCTCGTTGTCATTACAATCCAATACTTTCAGACATGAGCCCTTTACATAAGCGGCTCGCTACCTTTGAGCGAATTGATTGATGACGAACAAAAATGAGGGAACCGGGGCCATGTGTCCCATGCGTTTGCGCGCACTGGCCGCATTGGCGGGGCTGGCCTGTGCGGCCGCGGGCGCGCAGCAGGCGGACAACGCGGCGCAGGTCCTGACGCTGCCCACGGTGCAGGTCAACGCGAGCCAGTACGACGCCGACGACGTGCGCCCCGAAGGCGTGACCACGGCCACCAAGACCTACATGGCGCCCAGGGACATCCCGCAGACCATCGATACGCTGGAAGTCAACAAGTACAAGAGCTACGGCATCAATGATCTCGCGACCATGCTCGACGGCGTGCCCGGCGTCAACACCAGCTACGACATGCGCGGCGAGGGCGTGATGATCCGCGGCTTCCAGGCAGATGCCGGCGACATGTACCGCGACGGCGTGCGCGAGAGCGGCCAGGTGCGCCGCAGCACCGCCAACGTCGAGCGCATCGAGATCCTCAAGGGCCCGGCTTCGGTGCTCTACGGCCGCAGCGCCGGTGGCGGCGTCGTCAACCTGGTCAGCAAGCAGGCGCGTTTTGACGCCAAGAGCAGCGTCACGCTGCGCGGCGGCTCCTGGGACAACGTCGGCGCCACCATAGACATCAACCAGGTCATCAACCCCAACGTCGCCGTGCGCCTCACCGCCGACCGCGAGCAGGCGCACAGCTTTCGCAGCGGCATACGCAACAAGAACGAGATGATTTCGTCAAGCATCCTGGTGGATAACCGCAAGGGCCTGCGCTGGATCGGCCAGTACACCTATGACAACGTCTGGCGCGTTCCCGACCGCAGTCCGGCCTATGACCAGTTGCCGGCCGGCGTGCCGATACGCCAGGGTTTCGCCCAGCCCGGCGACTATGTCGAGGACCGGCTGCGCGTGCTGCGCTCCGATCTGAGCTACGACTTCAACCCGGCCTGGAGCCTGCGCTGGGTCGCGAGCCGGCGCGAGGCCGCGCAGGACTTCGACCACTACTTCCTGGGCACCTACTGCAATGCCCAGGGCCGCACGTCGACGGGCGCCAGCTGCAGCCACCGCGGCCAGGTGCGCCAGAGCTATGCCTGGCAGCAGACCGCGAACAAGACGACGTCCAACACGCTGGACCTGACGGGCCGCATCGACATCGGCGGCATGCGCCACGAGCTGCTGCTGGGCGCGGATTACACCGAGGAAGAGCGCGCGCCGCGGCTGTTCTCGACCGCCGCCAGCAACGGCTTCGTCGATCCGTTCAACCCGGTGCTCAATGCCCAGCGCCCGGCGCAGGGCGCGCCCACGCAGCACAACCTGCACCTGGGCAAGGGCCACGCGTTCTACGTGCAGGACATGGTCCATCTCGCGCCGCAGTGGAAAGTGCTGCTGGGGGCGCGCTACGACAACTACACGTTCGAGAGCACCAACCGCATCAATGGCTTTCAGCGCGACACCGGCGACAGGAGCGTGAGCCCGCGCGTGGGCGTGGTCTGGCAGCCGCTGCAAGAGCACAGCATCTACGCATCGTGGAACAAGAGCTTCTCGCCCTACGGCGGCCGCGGCACGCTCAGCGTCGATACCGCCGCCACGGCGGTGCTGGACGAAGAACCCCAGCATTCGCGCCAGTTCGAAGTCGGCATCAAGAGCGACTGGCTCGACGGCAAGCTGTCGACCCAGCTTGCGGCCTATGAGCTGGAGCACTACAACATCCGCTACCGGCCCGAGCCCGACCTTGACCCCTACCTTTTCGCGGTACGCGGCAAGGAGCGTTCGCGCGGCATTGAATTCAGCGCCTCCGGCCGCGTCGCGCCGTCATGGTATGTGCGCGGCGGCGTGGGCATCATGGATGCCAAGGTCGCCAGCGACGTGAGCGCACCGGCCAACGTGGACAAGTTACTGCCCAATACCGCCAGGCGCAACGGCAGCCTGTTCGTGCGCTATGCGCCGGCCGGCGCCTGGTATGGCGAGCTGGGCGCAACGCATACCAGCGAGCGCTACACGAATGCCGCCAACACCGCCGTCGTTCCCGGCTATACGCGCTGGGATGCCCTGATCGGCTGGCGCGCGGCGCCGTGGACCGTGACCCTGGCGGTATCGAATCTGTTCGACAAGGAATACTGGCGCTCCAACGCCATGCCAGGCGCGCCGCGCAGCTTCCTGGTGAGCGCGAACTACCAGTTCTGAGACCGCGCCTGAAGAAGCCTGCCCTGCGGCCCGACGGCGCCGGGCGGGCAAGCGACAATGGCCGACGCGGAACAGCGCAACGATGGCCTGCAAACAGGATTTCCTGCTGAAGGCTCTGCGCACTCCCAGCCATTGCCCGCCCACCGGGCTCAACCTGAGCCATATCTCACTGCCGCTCCCAGCCGGCACCGACCTCGGCAGTCGCAAGCACCGCAGCCCGCCAAAAAGTCCTGAGCGCACGCTCCAGGACTTTTTTCTATTCCGGCAATGCGTCTTGTTCGCCGACATCACGGCCAGCGCCAGCCGTCGAATACCGCTGTCAATCCCTTGCGGCGCCGGAAACGAAAGATTACATTTAATATTTAAATCTAGTGGATTCTACTGATCGTTTTTAACTATCGAATTTTTTAGACTCAAGGCCGAAGAATTTTCTTCGGTTTCGAAACAGGAGTAATAGTGAAAGAGTACAGCCCACAACTCATGTCCGACACAGATTCGGCTGCTGCAGCTACCTGCGAATCACGAGATTCTAACGAACAGGAAACGCAATATTGCCCATTCGGATCTTTTATCGCTTTGAAACGCCTGTCAAAGCTGAATATCGAAGCGGTTCGCATGCAAGGCTGCGCCGATAGCGGCACAGGCGGCAACAACTAAGCCGTTTGCAAAAACGCCAGAGCGATCCCGATAGATAGAAAATTATCCATCGTGACATCCGCCCAAGCCAGCGACATAACTGAACAAGTGAAATATCTCATCCGTCCTTCTCAATGCATGGAGCTGGATACTGGGAAATTCTTCCTTGCATCAGGTCAAGGCATTGTCCGCCTCGATTCCTCGGATATGTACCAGGCGGCGCTGGCAATGCGCGGCATGGGTTGGGGCAGCACCATCACTTTGCAAGAGCTCGAACGACTCCTGGTCGACCGGCCACAGGCACAGCTGCCTGCCGCATTGAAATATCTTGCGGATATTGGCGTGCTGCGGCAAGCACATCAGGATTTGGGACGTTTCAATCGCATATGGCTGATTCACGACCGGCTTCAGGAAATCCAATCACTGGCAGAAGACATCGAATTTCTCACAGGACTGCAGTGCAATTCCACGCGCGATCCAAATAGTATTGCAGGCAACAAATCCGTGGTGTTGTACACGCCGAAATATGAGGCCAAGCTGATTCAACGGGTTCAGCAGCAGGTAATGGACCAGAATAACTCCGCCATGCTTACCTGCTATCTGGTAGCACGCAATTTCTTGATCGACGGAACTTGTATTCCAGCAGCCCGCACTCCTTGTCATCTTTGTCGGGCAGCAGCCTCGACGGCGCAACGAACGCATGGCAGCGGGTTTTCTCAGAGCCTGACGGCTGCATTCAAGGCAATCACGAAAAAGCCTGTCATTACAGGCTTGGACTACCCCATTCTTCCTTGAACTTCGACAACGCATTCGCACGCCTGTTGGGCATCCACCAACCCCGCGCCGAGCTGCGCACTTCGACCTGCCTTCCCTGACCCAGCCCCTCACCATTGCCTTCACGCCCATGCCTTTGAACCTAGCCCCGCGCAAATTTTTCGTCACGACTGCTCTGCCCTACGCCAACGGCCCTCTTCATCTGGGTCACCTGCTCGAATACATACAGGCGGACACCTGGGTGCGCGCGCAACGCATGGCCAGCCATGCAGTGCAGTTCGTCTGCGCCGACGACGCGCATGGCGCGCCCATCATGATCGCTGCGCAAAAGGCGGGCGTCACGCCGCAGCAGTACATCGCCGACATTGCGCGTTCGCGCGCCCCTTATCTGGCCGGATTCCACATCCGCTTTGACAATTGGCACTCGACACACAGCACCGAGAACCAGCAATTGGCGCAGGATATCTATCGAAAGCTCCAAGCACGCAATCTGATCGCACGCAAGGACATAGAACAGTTTTACGACCCCGTAGCAGGCATGTTCCTGCCCGACCGCTACGTTAAAGGCAGCTGTCCGCGTTGCGGCGCGCCTGAACAGCATGGCGACTCGTGCGACGCCTGCGGGGCCGTCTATGCACCCACCGATGTGGGCCAGCCCCGCTCCATTCTGAGCGGTGCGGTGCCGGAGCTAAGAAATTCAACGCATCTCTTCTTTCGCCTGTCTGACCCTGCGATTCAGGCATTCCTGCGTTCGTGGACTGCCGATGCCACGCTGCAACCCGAAATCGCCAGAAAGGTCTCCGAGTGGTTTGCCGACGGCTTGCAGGACTGGGATATATCCCGCGATGCCCCATACTTCGGCATACCGATTCCCGGCGAAATCGGAAAATTTTTCTATGTCTGGCTGGATGCGCCCGTGGGTTACCTCGCCAGTCTGAAGAACCATTTCGACAAGGGCGGCGCACGCAACCATTGGCATGTTCCTTCGCGCACCGCTCAAACCTTTGACGAATTTCTCGGCGACCCGTTGCTGGAACAGGTTCATTTCATCGGCAAGGACATCATCTACTTCCATGCATTGTTCTGGCCGGCCATGCTGCATTTTTCCGGTCTGCGCCTGCCATCCAAGATTTACGCCCATGGCCATCTGACGGTGAGGGGAGAGAAAATGAGCAAGAGTAAGGGCAACGGCCTTGATCCGCTCAGATATCTGGACCTCGGCTTGGATGCCGATTGGATTCGATACTATCTGGCGGCAAAGCTCAATGGCGGAATCGACGACACGGATTTCAATCCCCAGGACTTCGTGGCCCGGGTCAATGCCGATCTCGTGGGGAAATTCGTCAATATCGCCAGCCGCTGCAGTGGCTTCATTCTGAAAAAATTCGACGCCACCATGGGCCTGCCGGATCAGGAGGGACTGGCCCTGCTGGGAAATCTGCAGACATTGGTGGAGCAGGCCGGCGCCCGCTACGAGGCCCGTGAGTACGCCAGATGCATACGCGAGTCCATGGCCATGGCGGACCAGGTAAACGCCTATTTCGACAGGAACAAGCCCTGGGAGCTCGCAAAAAAGCCCGAATGCGAGACCCAGCTGCTGGCCGTGTGCACAGCCTGTCTGGAGGCCTTCCGGTTGCTGTGCATTTTGCTCAAACCCGTGATCCCCGCGCTGGTGGGCCGCGCTCAATCTTTCCTGCAGATTGCGGAACTGGACTTCGCGTCGGGGGCGCGGCGGATGGGGCCAGGCCACCGCATCGGTGCATACCGGCATCTGACCCACCGGGTGGACAGCGCGCTGGTCGAGCAGGCATTTGGCGCCACGCATCTGCCTTCCGGCTGCCCGCGCCCGATGGCCTGGGCAGAAAAAACGGCGGCCGCCAAGGCAATCGATGCGGCAGGAAACTGAACGCGCCGACAACTGGCTGACCACTCCCCAGGCAGCCGTAGCGTGCGGCCCGTAGTCGTTCACCAGACGCATCAGAGCGACATCCGCGCATGCGCTGATTACGAAAATGTGTTCGACAGCGCTTGCACGCTGTTGCCGAGCACCAGCCTGTCAGGAAGTCGGCATGTGTTCCTGAATGCAATGCCATTGCGTGTCGGCGTGAATGGGAAGTGAATGCCCCATGTTCGCCTGGGGACTGCGACAGGCCCGCTGCAACGCCTGGCCATGACTGGAGAAATTCCGCCAACAGTCTGCCCTGTGCCTGGCCAGCGGCAAATGATGGTTAACCCCGCAGGCGCCCCGAAGGTCGCGAGGAGACGCACTACGTGCCCCCGCGCCGGCCCGCAGCGAACGCCTGCGCGAGTTCACGGGCCTTCCTGCCCTGGTCAATGCGGAACGCTTATTCCACGATCTTGGCGTAGGCCGCCAGATCCGCGTACTTGTCCATGTCGGTGCGGATCAGCTGGGCCAGGTTCTCGTCGCCCTTGGCGGGAATGGCGCCCGAAGCTTCGAGACGCTGGCGGATCGCCGGGTCGGCCAGGCCGGCGCGCAGCGCGGTCTGCAGCTTGGCGAGGATCTCGGGCGGCAGGTCCTTGGGCGCGGCAAATGCAAACCAGCCGGCCAGCGAATAGCCCTTGAGCGCCGGGTGCTCGCCCAGCGCCGGTACATCCTTGAAGCCCGGCAGGCGGTTGGCCGTGGTCACGCCCAGCGCCTTCATGCGCCCGTTCTGCAGAAAAGGACCGGCGGCCAGCGGCGAGATGATGGCGAAATCGACATTGCCCCCGCCCAGGTCGGTGGTCATCGTGGCCGAGCCGCGATAAGGCACATGGGTGATGTACAGGCCGGCAAGCTTCTTGATCAGCTCGGCCGAGAAATGCGGCGTCGAGCCGATACCCGGGCTGCCGTAGCTGTACTTGCCCGGGTTCTTCTTGACCAGGGCCACGAACTCGTCGAGGTTCTTCACCGGCACATGCGCGCCCGCGACCCACATGTTGGGCGCCAGCGCGGCCAGGCCTATGGGTGTCAGGTCCTTGGACGGATCGTATTTCTGCGCGGTGTTGACCGCCTTGGTGCCTGCGAGTTCATTGCTCGAGCCCGCCAGCAGCGTGTAGCCGTCGGGCTTGCTGCTGACCACGCGCTGGGCCGCGACCACGCCGGCGGCACCGGCCTGGTTTTCCACCACCACGGTCGCATCGAGGTGCTTGGTGAGGATGTCGGCAATCACCCGCCCGACCATGTCGACCGAGCCGCCGGGCGCGTAGCCAATCACCAGGCGGATGGGCTTGTTGGGATAGGTGGACTGGGCCCACAGCGGAGTGACGGACACCGCGGCAGCCGCGGCCAGAAGCGCGCGCCGGGAAAAAGAGGATGCAAGCATGGTGAACAGTAATAAGTGACGGCAATGCCGATTGCAAGAACCGGGCCAAGGAGGTCGATGTTAGTGGCAATCCAGGCCGTCATGCACTGCAATCACTAGGTACTTGCACTAGGATTCAATTGTCATTGTTGAACAATCAATGCACCATGCGAGTGCTTCAGGGTTGGAAAAGCAGCATTCCAAAGACCCCGAAAAGCATCAGATGCATCCAGCCCTGCACCGGCGAGGTGCGCTGGCCATTGAAGCTCAGCAGCGCCAGCACCAGCGTCACGGCGAACAGCAGCGTTTCAGTCGCCGAGATGCCCATCACCACAGGCTTGCCGGTGAGCAGGCCAATGGCCAGCACCGCCGGCACGGTCAGTCCCACGGTGGAGACAAAGGCGCCCAGGCACAGGTTGATGGCGCGCTGCATTTCATTGTTCATCGCGGCGCGCACCGCGGTGATCGACTCCGGCGTGAACACGATGATGGCAATCAGCACCCCGCCTATCGCGGGCGGCGCGCCGGCTGCAGCAATGCCGTAATCGGTGACGATGGCCAGATAATGCGCGAGCAGCACGATGGGCAGCACCATGGCCAGCAGCAGGGCCGAGCGCAGCAGCAGCGTCTTGCGCCCCGCAGGCGCGTGCGTGGCCACCGCGGGCATGGGCGCGGCAGCATCCGCTGGGCTTGCCATTTCACCTGCGGGCGGCTGGATGAAAAAGCGCTTGCAGCTGCGCATCTGCATCCATAGGAAGACGCCATACAGCAGCGCCGTCAGCACCGCCATGCCAGCGGCCTGCACGCGCGTGAACTCGCCCGCGCCACTGGTGTAGTTGGGCAGCACCAGCGCCGTGCCGGTCAGCAGCGCAATCATGGAAAGATAGGACGCCGCGCCCTGGGCGTTGTACTCCTGGTCGCCATGCCTGGCCCAGCCCGTGAGCAGGCACATTCCCATCACCAGGTTCATGATGATCATCATCACCGCAAAGATCGAGTCCCGGCCTATGGTCGGGAAGTCGCCGGGGCCCAGCAGCACCGAAGCGATCAGTATCACTTCGATGGCAACGATGGACAGCGTGAGGATCAAGGTGCCGTAGGGCTCGCCCAGCTGGTGGGCCAGGTGGTCGGCCTGCCTGACCACGCCAAACGAGGCCGCAAGTATGGTGGCAAACAGCAGCGCGAACACGCCTGCGGCCATCGAGGGGCGCAGGGGCGCGGCCAGCCACTGCGCGCCCCAAGCCATGAACAGCCCGACCACCAGCCAGGCACAGGCCAGCAAGGCCCAGGTTGCGCGAGGAATCAGGCGCGTGGATGTCGACTCGGTGCTCATGTGGCAGCTCCCCACCGAGCGCCGACCCCGGCGGGCCGGTCAGAAAAACAGGAACACGACGGCGCTGTTGCGCGCGAGACAGGCAGGTAGACGGCCATGGCAAACTTCCTTGGAAGCACAGGGCCGTCCCCTTGTGTGATCAGCACCAAGGTCGTCCTTGGCCAGGCCTGCGCAGCTCACGCAGGCCTGAAAATAATAGCATGCAAGCCGGCTGCGTCAGTCTGCGGCCGGCGCCACGCCCGCACCCTGGATGCCATGGCGCTGCAGCGCCTGGGCCACAAAGCCGCTGGCCTTCATTTCCTCGACAAAGCCGCCCAGCACCCGGGCCGCGTCTTCGCCGCGCGACTTGGGGCAGCCCATGGCCTGCTGAATGACCATGAAGCGCCCGGGCAGCAGGCGCAGATCGGCGCGGTCGCGAATATCAGCTTCCAGCTGCTGCTTGACACCTGCGGCGACATCGGCGTTTTCCGCGAGAAAAGTCTGCACCACGGTGGGCGAGGTCGGCGCGCGCAGGATCTGCGCGTTCTTCAGTTCGCGCGAAAGATAGAGGTCGTAGGCACTGCCCTTGCCGACCACCACGCGCAGCCCGCTGGCGTCGACTTCGTCGTTGCGCTGCAGCGGCGAGTCGGCGCGCACCAGATAGCTGCCCTCGATCAGCACATAGGGCGCGGTGAATGCGATATGCGCGCCGCGCAGCGGATCGATGGCGAAGAAACCGATGTCGGCCTGCTCGTTGCCCACCGCATCCACCGATTTGCCGGCGGCGTCAAACACCACCAGCTGCAGCTCGACACCCAGGCGCCGGGCAAACGCCTGCGCCAGATCGACCGAGACGCCGCCGGGTGCGCCGCTCACGGGATCGGCATGGGCCAGTATGGGATTGCCCAGGTTGATGGCAGCGCGCAGAACGCCCGTGGGCGTGAAGGCCTGGATGACGGCGGAAGCGATGGTCATGGGGAAGGTGTCTCCGGTTGCGGTGTGCAGACCACCCCAGGTTGCCGGGGCGCATGCCGCCATCATAGAAGGCCGGCGGCGCCAGGCCCGATCTTGCGGACCAGTTCCTGGCAACGTGGCGCCATGAAGTCATGCAGGCAGCGCACCAGCGGCGTCAGCTGGCGCCGGCCGGGCACCACGAGAAACAGCGGCACGGCTTCGGTCGCCCAGTCGACGCACAGCGCCTGGAGCCGGCCTGCGGCCAGGTCGTCGGCAACATCCAGGCCCGACTTGTAGGCTATGCCCTTGCCCAGCAGCGCCCAGCGCCGCACGGCATCGCCGTCGTTGGCGACATTGGCGCTGCGCACGCGCACGCTGAGCGGCGCGGTGCCGGCACGCGTGAAGCGCCAGCGGTCGTTGACTTCATCGCCCAGCATGAAGCACAGGCAGGCATGGTCGGCCAGGTCCTGCGGTGCGGCCGGTGCGCCATGCCGCGCGAGATACGCCGGCGCTGCGCACAGCACGCGCCGGTTGTCCAGTGCCAGCGGCAAGGCGACAAGGCTGGAGTCGGGCGGCTTGCCATAGCGAAACGCCGCGTCCACGGGATCGCTGTAGACATTGGCCATGCGGTCCGACAGCTGCAGGCGGATATCCACCCCGGGGTACTGTGCCTGAAACGCATCGAGCCAGGGCAGCAGCACATTGCGCCCCAGGTCCGAAGGCGCCGACAGCTTGAGCAGGCCTTTCAAGGCCTGCCCGCCCGCGGCGAGCTGCGCGCCCGCCTGCTGCAATGCCTCCAGCGCGGGCCGGCATTGCGCAAGAAAGCGCTCGCCCTGCGGCGTGAGCCGCAGGCTGCGCGTGGAGCGCAGGAACAGTTGCACGCCCAGCTCGGCCTCGAGGCGCTTGAGCGCAGCGCTGGCCGCCGCGGGCGTCAGATCGAGCGCGCGCGCCGTCGCCGACAGGCTGCCGTTGTCGGCAGTGCGCACGAAGATATCGAGATCGCCCAGCGCTTTCATGGATTCATTTCAAAAAAATCTTGATGCCTGAAAGTAAATCAGCATCTGGTACAGCCTTGGATTTTCAACTATTTTTTGAAAGTGGCTTCAAGGCCAGGACGGTTTTTCCACACCCGCAAACGCCGCAAGATAGCGTTTGCACTGCACTCCATCAAGAAAGAACCACCATGAAAGCCATTGGCTACCGCAGGCCCCAGGCCATCACCGCGCCCGACGCACTGCTCGACATCACGCTGCCCGATCCCGTGGCCACGGGCCGCGACCTGCTGGTCGAAGTGAAAGCCGTGTCGGTCAACCCGGTAGACACCAAGGTGCGCAACAGCGCCGCGCCGGAGCAAGGCCAGGAATACAAGGTGCTGGGCTGGGACGCGAGCGGCATCGTGCGCGCCGTGGGTCCGCAAGTCACGCTGTTTCAGCCCGGCGACCGCGTGTGGTACGCAGGCTCGATTGCGCGGCCCGGCAGCAACAGCGAACTGCACCTGGTCGACGAACGCATCGTGGGCCATGCGCCCAAGTCGCTTGATTTCGCGCAGGCCGCGGCCCTGCCGCTGACGACCATCACCGCCTGGGAAATGCTGTTTGATCGGCTGGGCGTCGCGCCCGGCAAGCAGCCCGGCGGCAAGACGCTGCTGGTCATCGGCGCGGCAGGCGGCGTGGGCTCTATCCTCACGCAGCTCGCGGCGCGGCTGACCAACCTCACGGTCATAGGCACGGCCTCACGCCCCGAGACCCAGGCCTGGGTCAAGGAACTCGGTGCCCACCATGTCATAGACCACAGCCGGCCCATCGCCGAGGAACTGCGGCGCGCCGGCTTTGCCAGCGTGGACTACATCGTGAGTCTCACGCAGACCGAAGCCCACTTCGCGCAGATCGTCGAAGCCATTGCGCCCCAGGGCAAGTTCGGCCTGATCGATGACCCGAAATCCCTGGACATCACCGCGTTCAAGCGCAAGTCGGTATCGGTGCACTGGGAGCTGATGTTCACGCGCGCGCTGTTCGGCACCGCCGACATGATTGGCCAGCACCGGCTGCTGGAAGAAGTCGCGGCGCTGGTCGATTCCGGGCTGATACGCAGCACCTTGGCCGAGCGCTTCGGCAGTATCAACGCCCACAATCTGCAGCGCGCCCATGCGCTGCTCGAGTCGGGCCAGGCGCGCGGCAAGGTGGTGCTGGAAAACTGGGACTGAACTTCACCATTTCCCGACCGCGAAAAACGCGGCATCATCAGGGCTTCACTCCTGATAGAGCACTCCATGTCCTCCTGGCCAGACACCCGCCTTCTCGATCTGTTCGGCGTCCCCCTGCCCATTTTGCAGGCACCCATGGCCGGGCCCGGCCTGCACGAAATGGCGATTGCCGTGGGCCAGGCCGGCGGCCTCGCGGCCCTGCCCTGCGCCATGCTCGGCGCCGCGCAGGTGCGCAGCGAAGTCGCGTTGATACGCGCGCACAGCGCCGCGCCGCTGAACCTGAACTTCTTTTGCCATACGCCGGCCGCGCCCGACGAGGCGCGCGAGGCCGCGTGGCGCGCGCGCCTGCGGCCCTACTACCTCGAAATGGGGCTGGACCCCGAGATGCCGGTGCCGGTCTCCAGCCGCAATCCGTTCGATGCCGCGATGTGCGAACTGGTCGAGGAACTGCGCCCGGCTGTGGTGAGCTTTCATTTCGGCCTGCCGGTGCCCGAGTTGCTGGCGCGCGTGCGGGCCACGGGCGCCAAAGTGCTGTCGTCGGCAACCACGGTCGAGGAGGCGCGCTGGCTCGAGGCCCATGGCGTCGATGCCATCATTGCCCAGGGAGCGGAAGCCGGCGGCCACCGCGGCGTGTTCCTGCGGGACGAGGTCTACAGCCAGTTGGGCACGTTCGCCCTCGTTCCCCAGGTCGTCGATGCGGTGAAGCTGCCGGTGATTGCCGCCGGCGGCATCATGGACGCGCGCGGCATCGCGGCGGCATTCATGCTCGGCGCCTCTGCCGTGCAGCTGGGCACGGCCTATCTGTTCACGCCCGAGGCCAAGATTGCGCCGGCCCACCATGCGGCCTTGCGCAGCCCGGCGGCCGAGACCACGGCGCTGACCAACCTGTTCACGGGCCGGCCCGCGCGCGGCATCGTCAACCGGCTGATGCGCGAAGTCGGGCCGCTGGCTGAGATCGCGCCGGCGTTTCCGCTGGCCGGCGGCGCGCTCACGCCGCTGCGCGCCGCAGCCGAAAGCCGGGGCTCGGGCGATTTCATGTCGCTGTGGGCCGGCCAGGGTGCGCCGCTGGGGCGCGAGCGCGGCGCGGGCGCGCTGACGCGCGAACTGGCCGAGCAGGCCCTGGCGCTGCTGGGGCGGTGAATCGTCAGGTCGCGGCGCTGACGCTGACCATGGTGGCCTGCATCATTGCCACCACCTTGTAGCCGGCTTCGCCGGCGCGATAGGCACGCACTTCGCCGCTGCAGACCGACAGCAGCCGGCCCGCGCTTTCCACCCGGCCAACCGCGACAAAGCGCTCGCCCAGCGCCGGGCGCAGAAAGTTGATCTTGAATTCGGCGGTGACGATTTCCTGCCCGGGCGCGGCGCGCGTCAGCGCCGCGTAGCCGCAGGCGCTGTCGACGATGCTGGTGACCGCGCCCGCATGCACATAGCCATGCTGCTGGGAAAGATGGGCGGAAAAAGGCAGCGCGATATGCACCTCGCCGTCTTCGACCAAGGTCAGCGTGGCGCCCAATGTCTGCATCAGGCCCTGGGCGCCAAAGCTGGCGGCGATTCGTTCGTGGAGTGCGTTCATCGCCCTACTGTAGCGGCTGGCAGCGTCCGCCAGCGGCGCCGCGGCGCATCGCTGTCACCTGCATGCCAGCTCAGAACGACTCCCACGAGCCGTCCGACGCCGTCTTGGCCATCAGTGCTGGCGCAGGCCTGCGCATCTGGCGTGCCGCGACCTGGCGGGCCGGCGTGGCGCGTGCCGCTACCGGGCGCGATTCGACGGTCTGCGCGGCCGGCACCCCATCGGCATGGTGCGGCGCCGATGCCGATGCCGAGAGCTTGAAGATGCTCACCGCGCGCACCAGTTCCTGGGCCTGTGACTTGAGGCTGCTGGCGGCCGCCGACATCTGCTCGACCAGCGCTGCGTTCTGCTGCGTGGCATGATCGATATTGGTCACGGCTTCGCCGACCTGGCCCACGCCCGCGCTCTGCTCGGAGCTGGCGGCGCTGATCTCGCCGACGATATCGGTCACGCGGCGAATGCTGCTGACCACATTGTGCATGGTGCTGCCCGCGCGGTCGGCCAGCTGCGAGCCCGCGGACACGCGCTGCACGCTTTCCTCTATCAGCTGCTTGATTTCCTTGGCGGCCTCGGCGCTGCGCCCTGCGAGCGAGCGCACTTCGCTGGCCACCACGGCAAAACCCCGGCCCTGCTCGCCCGCGCGCGCGGCCTCGACCGCGGCATTCAGGGCCAGGATATTGGTCTGGAACGCAATGCCGTCGATGACGCTGATGATCTCGGCGATGCGCTTGCTTGAATCGCTGATGCCGCGCATGGTCTCCACCACCTGCTCGACCACCTGACCTCCCTGCTGCGCCACGCCGCTGGCGCTCTGGGCGAGCTGGTTGGCCTGGCTGGCGTTGTCGGCGTTCTGGCGTACCGTCGTGCCCAGCTCCTCCATCGACGAAGCGGTCTGCTCGAGCGCGCTGGCCTGGCTTTCGGTGCGCGCCGACAGGTCCATGTTGCCCTGGGCAATCTCGGCGCTGGCCGTGGACACCCCCTCTGCGCCCTGGCGTACCGAAGACACCAGCGACACCAGACTTTGCTGCATGCCCGAGAGCGCGAGCAGCAGGCGGCCGAACTCGTCCTTGGTCTCGACCCGGATCTCGCGGCTGATGTCGCCCTGGGCGATTTCACCTATCAGTTCGACGGCCTGGTTCAAGGGCGGCACGATGGCGCGCACGATCAGCAGTGCGGCCCAGCAGGCCAGGGCCGTGACCAGCACGCCGCCGACAATCAGCACCAGTTGCCGCTGCTGGGTTGCAACCTCGGCTTCCTTGATCATTTCCAGCGAACGCCCGGCGGTAAAGGTGCTGTATTCTGCGGTGGCGCGCATCAGCGCGGCCAGCAGCGGGCGGCATTCTGCATTCATCTTGGTCACTGCGGCTTCGCGCTGATTGTCCAGCACCATGCCGAGAATGGCCATCGCCACCGGTTCGTATTGGCTTTCTATGCGGGCGATATTGTCGACCATGGCACGCACTTCGGCATTCACGCCGGGTTTTCCCGCCAACTCCTGGAGTTCGGCAAGATATTTGCGCACATCCCCTGCGGCGCGCTCGACTGCGGCTTTTTCCTGGGCCATGTCCTGGGGCGAAGTCACCAGCGTCAGATTGCGCGCGGCAATCGCGCGTTCGTCGACAGCAAGCCGCACCTTGTTGGCCGCATCGGCGCGTGCCTGAATGCCCTGGATGTAATTGCCGAATGCCGCGCTGTCATCCTTCATCATCTGGATGGCATACACGGTAATTCCTATGATCAGGGCAATCAATAGACCAAAGGTGCCAACCAGCTTGGCCTTGACCGATAGATTTCTCCAGGACTGCATGGCTTCTTCCCCTGCCATTCGTATGGCGTTATGAGTGAAAAATCAAATAGACCATTGAAGAAGTCTCAGGCCGGATATTGTTTCCTGGACTCCAAGATAAACAACGCATGCTCGACTGCATGGCTGGACGACCAAGACTCCCGCTAAGGCTGTCTGTGACCGTGCGAGGAAATACGTCGCGCATGAAAACGCTGAAAGCCGCAAGAATTACAAATTAGCAGTCATTGATTCAATTTGTAGCATTAGACCGCGCGCATGACGTGTTGACATACATCAACACATAGATTTTTTCTTTATTGAATTACTGATGGATAGAAGTTGACGCACTTCCTGGCGCGCACCGAGGCGTAACTACCCACATCGAATAACTTGATAAGTATTTACCCTAAATCCCAAGTTGACCAGCATTCACGCTGCACGGCAGATGAATGCCTGGCCGCAGCACGCGCGGCGGCGGGTTCACCGCAACGCCGCGGTGCATCTCAAAGCGTCACTTTGGCGTCGCGAATCACGCGGCCCCACTTCTTGGTTTCGGCGGCAATGAAGCGATCGCACTCCTCGGGCGTCGAGCCTTCGGCCACGGTGCCCATGGCTTCGAGGCGCGCCTGGCCCTCGGCGCTGTAGAGGATCTTGCGCACTTCGGCCGACATGCGCTGCAGGATTTCGCGCGGCACGCCCGCGGGCGCGACCATGGCGGCCCAGGTGCTGCCCACCAGGCCGTCGATGCCCTGCTCTATGAACGTGGGCACATCGGGCAGCGACGGAATGCGCTTTTCGCTGGCCACGCCTATCAGCCGGATGCGACCGGCCTTGGCGGGCTGGATCAGATTGGGCGGCGGATCGAGAAACAGCGGCACCTGTCCGCCCATCAGATCGACCAGGGCCGGCGAGGCGCCCTTGTAGGGCACATGCACCATGTCGGTCTTGGTCAGCAGCTTGAGCAGCTCGGTCGTGAGGTGGGCGCTGGAGCCGCTGCCCGAAGAGGCGAAACTCACCTTGCCCGGATTGGCGCGCGCATAGGCAACCAGCTCCTGGGCGTTCTTGAACGGCGCATTCAGCGACACCGCCGCGACCAGCGGCGACACGCCCATCAGCGAGACGCCAACGATGTCCTTGGTGGGGTGGTAAGGCAGCTTGTCGTACAGCGTGGTGTTGCCGGCAAACGCCGCAATCACCACGCCAAAGGTCAGGCCGTCGGGCGCGGATTTGGCAACCTGGTCGACGCCAATGATGCTGTTGGCGCCGGGCTTGTTCTCGATGACGATGGGCTGGCCCAGCGCTTTTTGCAGGCCGACCTGCAGCATGCGCGCCATCTGGTCGGTGAAGCCGCCGGCGGTGTACGGCACGATGATGCGTATCGGCTTGTTCGGCCAGGCGGACTGGGACCAGGCGGGCGCGGCGGCGGCGGCCGTGCCCGCGGCCACGGTGTGAAGGAAGGAACGGCGTGAAGTCGATGGCGACATGATTATTCTCTTTCTGCTCGATTGCCGTGAAAAGCGCGCCTGTGTTGTCTCCGGCTGGCCGGCACAGGCGCGTGGGAACGCTAGGCGCTCAGAGTGCCGCGGCCAGTTCGGGCACCGCCGTGAACAGATCGGCTTCGAGGCCGTAGTCGGCGACCGAGAAGATAGGCGCTTCGGGGTCCTTGTTGATCGCCACGATCACCTTGGAGTCCTTCATGCCGGCCAGATGCTGGATTGCACCCGAGATGCCGGCCGCGATGTACAGCTGCGGCGCGACGATCTTGCCGGTCTGGCCGACCTGCAGATCGTTGGCCGCGTAGCCCGCATCGACCGCGGCGCGCGAAGCACCGATGGCCGCGCCCAGCTTGTCCGCCAGGGGCGTGATCACTTCGTTGAACTTCTCTGCCGAGCCCAGCGCGCGGCCGCCCGAGACAATGATCTTCGCGGCAGTGAGTTCGGGGCGGTCGTTCTTGGCGATCTCGCTGCCCACGAAGCTGCTCTTGCCCGCATCGGCGGCGGCAGCAATGGTTTCCACGGCGGCCGAACCACCGCTGGCGGCAGCGGCGTCAAAGCCCGTGGTGCGCACGGTGATGACCTTGGTCGCGTCGCCCGACTGCACGGTGGCAATCGCGTTGCCGGCGTAGATGGGTCGCTCGAACGTGTCGGGCGAGACCACCTTGGTGATGTCGCTGATCTGCGCGACATCGAGCGTGGCGGCAACGCGCGGCGCGACGTTCTTGCCGCCGGCCGTGGCGGGGAAAAGGATATGGCTGTAGCTGGAAGCCAGCGCCAGCACCTGGGCGGCAACGTTCTCGGCCAGTCCATGGGCCAGGCTTGCGCCATCGGCGTGTATCACCTTGGAAACGCCGGCGATCTGGGCCGCGGCGGCGGCAGCGGCGGCAGCGCCTTCGCCGGCCACCAGCACATGCACCTCACCACCGCAGGCCACGGCGGCCGTGACGGTGTTGAGGGTGGCGGGCTTGATCGAAGCGTTGTCGTGTTCTGCAATAACGAGATTGGTCATGGAATTCTTTCGGGTATGGATACCTAGGCTTCGACAAGCTCAGCGCGAACGGAAATGGGGCACAGCGCTCCCCCCCGTTCGTCCTGAGCCTGTCGAAGGATGAACGGCCTCGCCTAAAAAAGATGGCGGGCGGCTCAGATCACCTTGGCTTCGTTCTTGAGCTTGTCCACCAGCGCCGCCACGTCGGCGACCTTGACGCCGGCGCCGCGCTTGGCGGGCTCGGAGACCTTGAGGGTCTTGAGGCGCGGCGTCACGTCCACGCCCAGGTCTTCAGGCGTCACCGAGTCCAGCTGCTTCTTCTTGGCCTTCATGATGTTGGGCAGCGTCACGTAGCGCGGCTCGTTCAGGCGCAGATCGGTGGTGATCACGGCCGGCGTAGCCAGCGACAGGGTTTCCAGGCCGCCATCGATTTCGCGGGTGACGTTGACGCGCCCCGCGTCAACGTTGTCGCCCGAGACTTCGACCTTGGAAGCAAACGTCGCCTGGGGCAGGTTTGCCAGCGCAGCCAGCATCTGGCCGGTCTGGTTGGCGTCGTCATCGATCGCCTGCTTGCCCAGGATGATCAGGCCGGGTTGCTCCTTGTCGACCAGGGCCTTGAGCAGCTTGGCAACAGCCAGGGGCTGGAGTTCGACATCGGTCAGCACATGGATGGCGCGGTCGGCGCCTATCGCCATGGCGGTGCGCAGGGTTTCCTGGCATTGGGCCACGCCGCAGGAGACAGCGATCACTTCTGTCGCAGCGCCTTTTTCCTTGAGGCGCACGGCTTCTTCGACGGCGATTTCGTCAAACGGGTTCATGCTCATCTTGACGTTGGCGATATCGACGCCCGTGCCGTCGGACTTGACGCGGACCTTGACGTTGTAGTCGACGACGCGCTTGACGGGAACAATGATTTTCATGGGAGAGAGTCTCCAAAAGGTTTTGAAAAAAGGGGCGGACTAGGCCGAGGGCTGCAGCATTCCCGCCAGGCGGGCGCTGATCAGCGCCTGTGCCTGGTCCATGATGCTGTCTATCAATTGCTGTACCGTGGGGATGTCGTCGATCAGGCCCGCAACCATGCCGCAGGACCAGGCGCCGGCCTGCATGTCGCCCTGCTGCATGACGCGCGGGTAGATGCCCGCGACTTCGGGCGCGATGTCGGCAAAGGTGATGGCCGCACCCAGCTCGCGCTCCTTGGCCAGCAGGCGTTCGACGCCCGCATTGGTCAGCACCCGCTCGGTATTGCGCAGCGGGCGCATCACCAGCCGGGTGTCGAGTTCGCTCGCGGCGACAATCGCCTGCTTGACGTTGTCGTGCACCGGCGCTTCCTGCGTGGCAATGAAGCGCGTTCCCATGTTGATGCCTTCGGCGCCCAGGGCCAGCGCGGCCACCAGCGAACGGCCGTCGGCCATGCCGCCCGAGGCGACAAACGGAATCTTCAGTTCCTGCGCCGCGCGCGGCAGCAGGATGAAATTGGGCACGTCGTCTTCGCCCGGATGGCCGCCGCACTCGAAGCCGTCGACGCTGATCGCATCGCAGCCAATGGCCTCGGCCTTGAGCGCATGGCGCACCGAGGTGCACTTGTGGATCACCTTGATGCCCGCGCCCTTGAGCGCCGCCATCCATTTCTGCGGGTTGTTGCCCGCGGTCTCGACAATCTTCACCCCGCCGTCAATGATGGCCTGGACATAGCCCGGGTAGTCGGGCGGATTGACCGACGGCAGAAAAGTCAGGTTCACGCCAAACGGCTTGTCCGTCAGCGCGCGGCAGCGCGCGATCTCTGCGGCCAGCAGTTCGGGCGTGCGCTGCGTCAGGCCGGTGATGATTCCCAGGCCGCCGGCATTCGATACCGCAGCGGCCAGCTCGGCCAGGCCCACATGGTGCATGCCGCCCTGGATGATGGGATGCTGGATGCCGAACAGCTCGGTGATGCGCGTCTTCATTGCGGGCTCACTCGGAAGCAATGTGCTTGTCGCGAATCAGCTGGCCCCAGCGGGTGTAATCCTGCTGGATGCGGCCGGCCATCTCGGCGGGCGACTGGTAGAACGCAATCGCACCGGCGTTGAGCAGCCGGCTCTGGGTCTCGGGCTCGGCCAGGATCTGCTTGACTTCGCCGGCAATGCGCTCGACCACGACCGCGGGCGTGCCCTTGGGCGCGAGCAGGCCGCCCCAGGACACGGCGTCATAGCCCTTGATGCCCTGCTCGGCAATGGTCTTGACATCGGGCAGCATGGCCACGCGCTGGGGCGAGCCCACGGCAATGGCGCGCAGCTTGCCCGCCTGGATATGCGGCAGCGCCGCAACCAGATCGGCATACATGATGGGCACCTGGCCGCCAATGGTATCGGTGATCGCCGGCGTGCCGCCCTTGTAGGGCACATGCTGCATCTCGAAGCCGGCCATCTGCTTGAGCAGCTCCATGCTCAGGTGGCCGAAGCTGCCCGCGCCCGAGCTGGTGTAGTTGAGCGCGGTCTTCTGCGCCTTGGCGTGGGCAATCAGGCTCTTGATGTCGGTGACTTCGGGCAGCAGCTTGGGGTTGACCACGATCACGATGGGCAGGTCATAGACCGTGGCCACGGGCGCGAAGTCCTTGACGGTGTCGTAGCCCGCGGTCTTGTACAGATGCGGCGCCAGCAGCGTGGGCGTGGCCAGCATCACCAGCGTATAGCCGTCGGCCGGGCTCTTGGCGACCTGGGCCGCGGCAATCGAGCCCGAAGCGCCGGGGCGGTTTTCCACCAGCACCGTCTGCTTGAGGCGTTCGGACAGCTTCTGCCCGAGGATGCGCGAAGCGGTGTCGGTGGGGCCGCCCGCGGGAAACGGCACGATCAGCTTGACCATCTTGCTGGGCCAGGCCGTCTGCTGCGCGAACGCGCTGCCGGCAAACAAGGGGGCGGCCGCGAGGGCCAGAACGCCGCGGCGGGTAGTGGCAAAAGTATTCATGGTGTCTCTGTCTCTTTGTAGCTGTGTCCCGCGGCACCCGGCCGCGGGATGGATGGTCTCAGGCGCCGGGCAGCGTCAGCACGCCCTTGGCCTGCAGCGCCTGCAGCTCTTGCTCGGACAGCTGCAGCAGTTGCTGCAGCACGTCCTTCGTGCCCTCGCCCAACGTGGGCGGGGCATTGCGTATCGGCAGGCGCTTGCCGTCGAGCCGATACGGCGGCGCAAACACATGGGTGGTGCCGGCCACGGGATGGGGCATTTCCTGCAACAGGCCGCCGCGGCGCGTGCGCTCGCTGGTCAATGCCTCGTGCAGGCCCGAGACCCGGCCGCAAGGAATTCCGAAGCGCGACATGCGCTCGATCAGCACATCGCGCGTCTCGGCGCGTATCAGCTCGGTGAGCAGCGGCAGCAGTGCCGGGCGGTTCTTGGAACGCTCGACATTGGTCGCGAACTTCGCGTCTTCAAGGATGTCGGGGCGCTGCACCACATCGCGACAAAAGCGCTCGAATTGCTGGTTGTTGCCCACGGCAATGATCAACGGACCGTCGGCGGCCTCGAACATGCCGTAGGGCACGATCGACGGGTGCGAATTGCCATAGCGCTGCGGGTCGCGGCCCAGCTGCATGGCGTCAAGGCCGTAGTAGCCGGTCACCGTGAGACCGCAGTCATACAGTGCCATCTCGATCAGCCGCCCCTTGCCCGTGCGCTCGCGCCGGAACAGTGCGGCGAGCACCGCCTGGGCCGCGTACATGCCGGTCATCAGATCGACCACGGCCACGCCGAACTTGAGCGGCGGCTGCTGGGCTTCGCCGTTGAGCGCCATCAGCCCGGCCTCGCCCTGTATCACCAGATCGTAGCCGGGCCGCTTGGCCTCGGGGCCCGAGGTGTCGTAGCCGGCAATCGCGCAGTAGATCAGGCCGGGCTTGAGCGCCTTGAGTTGCTCGTAGCCCAGGCCCAGCTTCTCGGCGCCGCCGGTCTTGAAGTTGTGCAGCACCACGTCGCACTGGGGCAGCAGATCATGGATGATCTTGATGCCTTCAGGGCTTTGCAGATCGACCGTGACCGAGCGCTTGTTGCGGTTCATCGCGCTGTAGTAGGTGGTCTCGGTCTTGCCGATGCGAATGCCCCAGTCGCGCGTGTCGTCGCCGCGCTCGGGGTGTTCGACCTTGATGACTTCAGCGCCGAAGTCGGCCAGCACCATGCCGCACATAGGGCCTGCAAACACGCGCGACAGATCGAGCACGCGCACGCCTTCGAGCGGGAAATCGGTGCTGTCGTCGGCGGGTGAGGTGTTGTTGTTGTCGCTCAATGTTGTCTCCTTGCCGCTGCTGCTAGCCGCGCGGCTGGCGCAGTTGCGTGTAATCGGCCGGGCGTTTTTCGAGAAAGGCCGCCATGCCTTCGCGCGACTCCTCGCTGGCCTGGGCGTGCACCATGAACTGCGCTTCCTGCTCGAGCTGCTGCTCCAGCGTGTTGTCGTAGGCGGCGTGGCACAGCGCCTTGATGTTGCCCATGGCTTCATCGGGCCCCGAGGCCAGTTGCTGGGCCAGCGCAATCGCCTGGGCCAGCGCTTCGCCGGGCTCGGCCAGGCGGTTGACCGCACCCAGCGCATGCAGGCGCTCGCCCGACACCCGCTCACCCGTGAGGCACAGCTCGGTCAGCAGCTGGCGCGAGACGAACTGCGCGAGAAAAGCCGTCGCGCCGCCATCGGGCGTGAGACCGATCTTCACATAGGCCACGGAGAACGCCGCATTGCGCGCCGCCACCAGCATGTCGCAGGCCAGGGCCAGCGACACGCCCGCACCGGCGGCCGCGCCTTCGACGGCGGCAATCACCGGCTTGGGGCAGGCGCGCACGGCGCGAATCAGGTCATGCAGGCCTTCGAGCTTTTCGCGCCGCTCGGCCACCGACAGTTCGCGCCGCTTGACCAGCTGGCGCAGATCGCCGCCGGCGCAGAAATGCCCGCCTTCGCCGGTCAGCACGATGGCGCCCACGCTGGGGTCGTTCTTCGCATCGTGCAGCGCTTGCGTCAGCGCCAGGTAGAACGCCGGCGACAGCGCATTGCGCGCCGCCGGATTGTTGTTGCTCAGCACCAGCACCGCGCCTTCGCGGCGGGTGATCAGCGCGGTGTTTTGTTCGTTGCTCATTGCGCAGTCTCCCGGCCCAGCGCCATGAAGCGCGCCAGATGGTGGTCTTCGTCGCCCAGTTCGTGATCGATCATCACCAGGCGCTTGGCATAGTGCGACAACGGCAATTCCCAGGTCATGCCTATGCCGCCGTGCATTTGTATGCTTTCCTCGGCAACCAGCGCGCCAATGCGGCCAATCGTCACCTTGGCGGCCGACAGCGCGCGTTCGCGCGTCAGGCGGTCGCCGTCAAGCGCCGCCGCGGCATTGATCACCGCCGAGCGCGACTGCTCGATTTCCAGCAGCAGATCGGCCATGCGGTGCTGCAAGGCCTGGAAGCTGCCGATGGCCACGCCGAACTGCTTGCGCGTCTGCAGGTATTCGAGCGTGTCGCGCTTGGCGACTTCCATCGCGCCCACGGCTTCGGCGCACAGCGCCAGCACGCCCGCGCCGACGGCGATCTCCAGCGTCGCCAGGCCCTGGCCCTCCTGGCCCAGCAGCGCGTCGGCGCCGACTTGCACCTTGTCGAGCGTGATCTCGGCGACGCGGCCGCCGTCCATGCGGCCCATGCCGCGGCGGCCCACGCCCGCGGCGTCGGCGGGAACGAGAAACAGCGAAATGCCGTTCTCGCTGTCGACTTCACCGGCGGTGCGCGCCGACACCAGCAGCAAGTTCGCATGATCGCCCTGCAGCACCACGGCCTTGGCGCCCGACAGCGTCCAGCCGCCTGCGCTGCGCTCGGCGCGCGTGGCGACGCGGTTCAACTCGTAATGGCTGGCCGGCTCGTCGTGCGCCAGCGCGGCAACCGTGCTGCCGTCCACCAGATTGGCAATCAGCGCCTTTTGCGCCGGCGTGCCGGCGGCGGCCAGCGCGCGCCCGACCATCAGCGCGCCCAGGAAAGGCTCGACCACCAGGCCGCGGCCCAGGGCCTCGAACACCACGGCAATGTCGAAGCCTGCGCCGCCAAATCCGCCATCGGCCTCGGTGAACAGCGCGCCAATCGCGCCGAGTTCGGCGAACTGGCTCCACAGCGCGGGCGCCATGCCCACGTCGCCATAGGCAATCGCATTGCGGGTCTCGAAACCGTATTGCTCGGAGACAAAGCGGTTGAGCGTGTCCGCCAGCATGCGGCGGTCTTCGGTATGTTCAAAATTCATCGCGCCAGCCTCACAGGCCCAGGATCATCTTGGAGATGATGTTCTTCTGGATTTCATTGGAGCCGCCGAAGATCGACAGCTTGCGGTAGTTGAAGTAGTTGGCCGCGGCCGTGGCCGCTTCCTTGGGGCCCACGCTCTCGCCCGCATAGTCCGAGTACTGCGCCTCCTCGGTGAACGGCAGCGCGTACGGGCCCATGGCACGGCGTATCAGCGACAGGATTTCCTGGCGGATCTCGGTGCCGCGGATCTTGAGCATGGAGCTTTCCGCGCCCGGAACACCGCCGCCGGCCACGGCCGCGATCACGCGCAGGTTGGTGGTCTTCATGTTCTCCAGGTCGATCTCGACCTTGGCCAGACGCTGGGCGAACTGCGGGTCCTGGTCCAGCGGCTTGCCGTTGCGCTGCACGCGGCTGGCAATGGCCTTGAGCTTTTCCAGCCCGGCCACCGAGAAGCCCACGCCCGCAATGCCGGTGCGCTCATAGGTCAGCAGGTACTTGGCATAGGTCCAGCCCTTGTTTTCCTCGCCCACCAGGTTCTCGGCGGGAACGCGCACGTTGGTGAAGAACACTTCGTTGACTTCGCGGTCGCCGTCCAGCGTGCGGATGGGGCGGATCTCGACGCCCGGGGTGTTCATGTCGACCAGCAGGAAGCTGATGCCCGACTGCGGCCGCGCCTGCTTGTCGGTGCGCACCAGGCAGAAGATCATGTTGGCGTGCTGGCCCTGGGTGGTCCAGGTCTTCTGGCCGTTGACGATGTAATGCGCGCCCTGGGCGTCGACACCGGCCTCGGCCGTGGTCTTGACGGACGCCAGATCGGAGCCCGCACCGGGCTCCGAATAGCCCTGGCACCACCAGTCCTCGCCGCTGAGGATGCGCGGCAGCCAGTAGTTCTTCTGCGCCTCGTTGCCGTACTTGATCAGCACCGGGCCCAGCATGTTGACGCCAAAGGGCACGATGCGCGGGCCGCCGGCGAGCGCGCACTCGTGGTCGAAGATGAACTTCTGCACCGGCGTCCAGCCCGGGCCGCCATGTTCCTCGGGCCAGTGGTTGGCAAACCAGCCGCGCTCGTTGAGGATCGCATGCCATTCGGACTGGTCTTCGCGGCTCAGGCGCTGGCCGGCCTTGACCTTGGCCGCCAGCGCGGCGGGCAGCTTGTCGCGCAGGAATTCCTGCACTTCGGTGCGAAACGCCAGCTCTTCAGGGGTGAAATTCAGATCCATTGGTTTTCTCAGTAAATTTCGAACAGGCCTGCTGCGCCCATGCCGCCGGCAATGCACATCGTCACCACGCCGTACTTGGCCTTGCGGCGACGGCCTTCGAGCAGCAGGTGGCCGACCAGGCGTGCGCCCGTCATGCCAAACGGATGGCCGATGGAGATCGCGCCGCCGTTGACGTTCAACAGCTCGGAAGGAATGCCCAGCGTGCGCTGGCAGTACAGCGCCTGCGAGGCAAAGGCTTCGTTCATTTCCCACAGACCGATGTCCTCGACCTTGAGGCCGTGGCGCGCCAGCAGCTTGGGCACGGCAAACACCGGGCCAATGCCCATTTCATCGGGCTCGCAGCCCGCGACCGCAAAGCCGCGGAACGCGCCCAGCGGCTGCAGGCCCAGGCGCTCGGCCTCCCTGGCCTCCATCAGCACGCTGGCCGACGAGCCATCGGACAGCTGCGAGGCGTTGCCCGCGGTGACGAACTGACCCGGGCCCTTGACGGGCTCGAGCTTGGCCAGGCCTTCGAGCGTGGTGCTCGGGCGGTTGCAGTTGTCCTTGGTCGCGATCACATCGCGCAGCGTGACTTCGCCGGTTTCCTTGTTCTTCTCGGCCATGCGCGTGGCGCAGGCAATGATCTCGTCGGCAAACAGGCCTTTTTCCTGGGCCGCTGCCGTGCGCTGCTGGCTTTGCAGCGAAAACAGATCCTGGTCTTCGCGGCTGATGCCGTAGCGCCGC
This sequence comes from Comamonas sp. DB36, assembly GCF_057914905.1. Lineage (NCBI taxonomy): Bacteria > Pseudomonadati > Pseudomonadota > Betaproteobacteria > Burkholderiales > Comamonadaceae > Comamonas > Comamonas sp. DB36. Next base: position 508,131 of record NZ_CP196632.1, on the reverse strand, counting down.
GCAACGATGTCGGCGGTGTCTATCATCGCCATGTACAGATCGGGCTTGTGCTCGAGCAGCCAGGGGTCGATGTCGCTGGCCAGGTTGTTGCCCGGACGCAGGCCGGAAATGGTCTCGACGCCGCCGGCAATCATGGCCGGAACGCCTTCGGCCACGATGCGGCCGGCGGCAATCGCTATCGACTGCAGGCCCGAGGCGCAGTAGCGCGCCACGGTCATGCCGGCAACCGACAGCGGCAGGCCGGCGCGCAGCGCGGTCTGACGGCCCAGGTTGCGGCCCTGGAAGCCGTCGGGATTGCCGCAGCCCAGCACCAGGTCCTCGAACCTTTCTGGATCTACGCCCGAGCGCTCGACGGCGGCCTGGACCGAAAACGCGGCCAGCTGCGCTGCCGGCGTGACATTGAACTCGCCGCGATGCGACTTGGCCAGCGGAGTGCGGGCGGTGGATACGATGACTGCTTCACGCATGGTGTTGTCTCTGTTAAGTTGGCTGGCTGGCTGGCTGGCTGGCGTCTGCGCGGGGCCCGGTGGGCGGCGCAGCGCTGGCTCTAATTTGGAATAGACAACCGTTCGTAGTGAGCTTGCCTGCGCGGCCCGGTCGAACCATGAACGGCCTGCCCTCATGCCATGAGCGCAGGACGTTCACCCTTCGACAGGCTCAGGGCGAACGGCGGGGGGCGCGATGGGCGAAGGGGCGTGAAAGCCCCCTCACTGCGCCTGGTTCAAACTATCAAAGCCCTTGCCCTCTTTGACCAAGCGCACCAGCAAGGGCGCGGGCTGCCAGAACAGCGGGTCTTCCTTGGCAAAGGACTCGATGTCGGCCAGGATCTTGGGCAGGCCTTCCATGTCGGCCCACTTCATCGGGCCGCCGCGGTGGCGCGGGAAACCATAGCCCGACATGAAGGTCACGTCGACATCCAGCGGACGCAGCGCAATGCCCTCCTCCACCACCTTCGCGCCTTCGTTGACCATGGCCGCCATGTAGCGGCGCAGGATTTCCTCCTGGGTGAACGAACGCGGCGTCACGCCCTTCTTCTGGCGCTCGGCATCGACGATGGCCAGCACTTCGGGGTCGGGCTGACCCACGCGCGCGCCCTCGGGGTAGAGGTAGAAGCCGCGGCCGGTCTTCTGGCCGAACCAGCCGCGCTCGCAGATGCGGTCGGCAATTTCCACGTAGCGCGCCTCAGGGTTGCGCGTCGCCGCGCGGCGCTTGCGCGTGGCCCAGCCGATGTCGCCACCGGCAAGATCCGTCACCTGGAACGGGCCCATGGGGTAGCCGAACGAACGCACGGCGGCGTCGATCTCGTAGGGGCTGGCACCGTCTTCCATCAGGTAGTCGGCGGCCTGCTTGTACACGGCCAGGATGCGGTTGCCGATGAAGCCGTCGCAGACGCCGGCGCGCACCGGCACTTTTTTCATCTTCTTGGCCAGCTCGAAGGCCGTGGCCACCACGTCGGCGCTGACCTTGGACGGCACGACGATCTCCAGCAGCTTCATGATGTTGGCCGGGCTGAAGAAGTGCAGGCCGATCACGTCCTGCGGACGCTGGGTGGCATCGGCAATCGCCTCGATGTCCAGGTAGGAGGTGTTGGTGGCCAGCACCGCGCCGGGCTTGCAGACGCGGTCGAGCTCGCGGAACACGGCCTTCTTGACTTCAAGGTCCTCGAACACCGCTTCGATCACCAGGTCGACCTGGGCGATGTCGTCATAGCTGGTCGACGGCGTATAGCGCGCCATGATGGCGGCCTTGGCTTCGGCCGTCATGCGGCCCTTGGCGATCAGGCCGTCGTAGACCTTCTCGACATTCTTGCGGCCGCGCGCGATCGACTCGGCGTCGCGTTCAATCATCGTCACGCTGAAGCCGGCGTCCAGCGCCGACACGGTGATGCCCGCGCCCATGGTGCCGCCGCCGATGATGGCGATGGTGGAGAAGGCGCGCGGCGCGGCCAGCTTGGCCTCGGGCACCTTGGCGACTTCGCGTTCGGCAAAGAACGCATGCACCAGACCGGCGCGCTGCGGGCTGGCCACGCATTCGATGAACTGCGCGCGCTCGAAGGCCAGGGCTTCGTCAAACGGCTTTTGCACCGCAGCCTGCACGCATTCAATGATCTTCAGCGGCGAGAACAGGCCGCGGCTTTTCTTCGCGGTTTCGGCCTTGAGCACTTCGAGTTCGGCCAGCGCGGCGGCGGGATCGGCGATCACGATATCGCGCGTGCGGCGCACTGGCGCGTTCTGCGCCAGCAGTTCATTGGCATAGGCCAGGCCCGCGGCAACGGCGTCTGTGCCTTCGGCCAGGCGGTCCACCAGTCCGGCCTTCAGCGCGGCCTTGGCATTCATGGGCTTGCCGCCGAGCATCAGTTCGGTCGCGGGCTTGATGCCCATCAGGCGCGGCGCGCGCTGCGTGCCGCCCGAGCCGGGCAGCAGGCCCAGCAGCACTTCGGGCAGGCCCAGGCTGGCGCCCGGCAGGGCCAGGCGATAATGCGCCGACATCGCCACTTCCAGGCCACCGCCCAGCGCCGCGCCATGGATGGCGGCGATCACCGGCTTGCTGCAGTTCTCGATAGCCGCACAGGCTTCGGGCAGCGAAGGAGGCACGGGCGGCTTGCCGAATTCGCGGATATCCGCGCCGGCGATGAAGGCCTTGCCCGCACCCACCAGCAGCACGGCGCGCACCGCGTCATCGGTTTCGGCCTGCTGCATGGCAGTCACCAGCCCCTGGCGCACGACCTGGCCCAGCGCGTTGACCGGAGGATTGTCTATCGTCACCACCAGAATGGCGCCGTGAAGGGCCGTGTTGACAGCTAAAGCGTGAGGGGCAGCGCCCATGGACGTTCTCCGGGATTGACAGTAATACCTCCATTGTGGGTACGCCAAACAATCTTGACAATTACATGGATGGTTGACAGACTGTCAAATAATATTTGACAAGCTTTCCATGGAACTCCAATCCCTGACCCTGCTGGTGGATATTCTCGATGCCGGCAACCTGAGCCAGGCCGCGCGCAACCTCAAGATGACGCGCGCCAACGTCAGCTACCACCTGAACCAGCTCGAGAAATCCGTGGGCGCGCAGCTGGTGCGCCGCACCACGCGCCGCGTCGAGCCCACCGAAGTGGGCCTGCGCCTTTATGCGCACGGCCTCGCCATCCAGAACGAAATGCGCGCCGCGCGCGAAACCATCACCACGCTGGGCCAGGGCCTGCAAGGCCGCGTGGGCCTGAGCGTGCCCAGCGGCTACGGCCAGCTGGTGATGTCAGACTGGCTGATCGACTTCAAGCGGCTGTATCCGTTCATCGTGCTCGACGTGCGCTTCGAGAACCGCGTCGACGATCTGATACGCGAGGACATCGACATCGCCATCCGCGTGATGCCCGAGCCGCCGCCCACGCTGGTCGCGCGCGACCTGGGCCAGGTGCGCTATATCGCCTGCGCTTCGCGCGGCTATGTCGCGGCCCACGGCCTGCCCACCGAACTCGAGGCGTTGCGCACCGCGCCTTTGATCACCGCGGGCGTGGTCGGTCGCCAGCTGCGCCTGAGCGCCTACCAGGGAGCGCTGCGCGAGGAAGTGATGCTCGAACCCACGCTGATTTCCGAGCACTTCCCCTTCCTGCGCCAGGGCATTCTTGCCGGCCTGGGCGTGGGCCTGGTGCCCGATTACGTGGTCGAGGACGCGGTCGCCAGCGGCGAAGTGCTGACCACGCTGGACGACTGGCGGCTGAGCATCTTCGGCACGCAGATGTACATGCTCTACATGCCCCAGCGCCACCAGACGCGCGCCGTGCGCACCTGCATCGAGTACCTGCTGGCGCGCGCGCGGCCAGCGGCCGCAGCATAGGCCAGGCCGGCCATCGCCCCCTTGCGGGGCATAGGCGGATTGCATAAAAAATGCAACGAAGTTGTGTGGGGCGTTACCTACATCGCACACAACTACCTTGATGGCGCGCAGCCCCGGGCTGCCGTGTCACGCCTGCCATGAACCACATCTATAGCGTGCTCTGGAACAGTGCACTTGGACGTTTTTATGTCACCAGCGAACGGGGCCGCAGTCGCAGCCGCGCCACCCCACGCCGCGCCCGCGGCCGCGGCGCGAACCGACGGCCAGGCTTTGCCGCACTGGCTGCCGGCGTGGCAATGGCCTGGAGTGCAGCGGCCTGGTCCCAGGCCGCCTTGCCCCAGGGCGGGCAGGTGGTCAGCGGCAACGCCGCCATCACCCAGGCCGGCCCGCAGATGACGATTCAGCAGGCCAGCGACAAGACCATTTTGAACTGGCAAAGCTTCAACATCGGCGCCGGCCACCAGGTCACGTTCCAGCAGCCCGATGCTTCGGCGGTGGCCCTGAACCGCGTCGTGGGCGCCGATGCGTCGGCCATCCATGGCACGCTGCAGGCCAATGGCCGGGTGTTCCTGGTCAATCCCAATGGCATGCTGTTTGGCGCCGGTGCAAATGTGAACGTGGGCGGCCTGGTGGCCTCGACGCTGAACATTGCCGACAACGATTTCCTCCAGGGCCACTATCAGTTCAGCGGCCAGGGCAGCGCCATGCAAGGTGCCGCGCTGCGCAATCAGGGCCGCATCACCGCGGCCGATGGTGGTGGCGTCGCGCTGCTCGGCGGCAGCGTCAACAACCAGGGCACGATTGCCGCGCGCCTGGGCTCGGTGGCGCTGGCCGCGGGCAATCAGGTCAAGCTGGACTTCGCGGGCGACGGCCTGCTCAATGTCCAGGTGCAGCAAGCGTCGCTCAATGCGCTGGCCGAAAACCATCAACTGATCGAAGCCGATGGCGGCAGCGTGCTGATGACCGCCAAGGCCACCGACGCGATACTGCAGACCGTGGTCAACAACACCGGCACGGTGCGGGCCCGCAGCGTGGAAAACCGCGCAGGCAAGATTGTGCTGCTGGGCGGCTTCGAAGGCGGCACGACGCGGGTTGCGGGCACGCTGGATGCGAGCGCGCCCGCAGGCGGCAACGGCGGCTTCATCGAGACCAGTGGTGCCCACGTCGAAATCGAAGATGGCGCCAAGGTCACGACCCTGGCCGCCAACGGCCGCAGCGGCAGCTGGCTGATCGACCCGAATGACTTCACCGTGGCGCGCAGTGGCGGCAACATGACGGGCCAGCAAGTATCAGATGCGCTGAACCACAACGACGACTTCACGATAGAGACCGCCGTCATGGGCACGGCCGGCGGCCAAGGCGATATCCATATCAACGATGCCATCACCTGGACGCAAAGCACGCTGCGCCTGAACGCCCAACGCAACATCAACGTCAATGCAGTGATGTCGGTCCAGGGCAGCGGCAAGCTGGCCTTGAATTACGGCGACACCCAAGGCAACGCCGGCACCAGCGCCGTCGTCGGCAGCAATGTCAATGTCAATGGCGGCGGGCGCGTGGATTTCGAGAACGGCGGCGCCGACCGACTGAGCGTCAACGGCCACGGCTATACGGTCATCAATACACTGTCCGAGCTATCGGACATCCAAAATCTGGGCGGCAAATATGCGCTGGGCAGCGACATCGACGCGAGTCCCACGGCCTCTACCGCACAAGGCTTTGCGCCCATCGGTGGAGCGAACACCCCGTTCACTGGCGTATTTGACGGCCTGGGCCACACCATCAGCCGACTGACCATCAATCGTCCACTTGCCATCGACCCGGTCGGTCTTTTGAGCTACACGAATAACGCAGTGCTGCGCAATATTGGCCTGGTGGACGGCAGCATCATCGGAGCAACAACTACAGGTGCTTTAGTCGGCTACAACATCGGAGGCAGCATCAGCAATGCCTACGCAACGGGCAGCGTGAAGGGCACCAACGTTACGGGCGGCCTGGTCGGGCACAGCCAGGGCAGCCGCATCAGCAACGCCTATGCAACGGCCGGCGTGTCGGGTGCACGCTACGTGGGCGGCCTGCTCGGCGCTCTAGGCGACGGCATGATCAGCAACGCCTATGCAACGGGCAGCGTGACGGGCGACAGTGAAGTGGGCGGCTTGGTCGGCAACAACAGCGCCAGCCGCATCATCAACGCCTACGCAACCGGCAGCGTGACCGGGAGCAGCAATGTTGGCGGTCTGATCGGCTTGCAAACAAACGGTGATATCAACAGCGTCTACGCAACAGGCAACGTGAGGGGCAACAGCAATGCCCGCGGTCTGATCGGCTTGAGACTTGGCGGCAGCGTCAGCTACGCCTACTGGAACACCGAGACCACCGGTCAGCAAACCAGCGATGGCACGCGCCTGACCACCGCACAGATGTTTGACACCAGCAAATGGGCTGGCTTTGATTTCGTCACGGTCTGGGGCAATGCCAATGGCCAGACCACGCCCTATCTGCTGAACATGGCGGGCAACCAGGTATTCAACAAGAACGACCTGCCTACGGGCACCATCACGATTGACAATCGCCCGGTGCTCTACACCGCCGTGCTCGATGTGAATCAGTTGCAGGCGGTGCAGAACAATTTGTCCGGGCGCTATCTGCTGGGCAAGGACATCGATGCCGGCGCCACGGCGGGGTGGAATGGCGGCAAGGGCTTTGCGCCCCTCGGCACATCGCAGTCCACTTTCACGGGAGTGTTCGACGGGCTGGGCCACACCATTAACAGATTGACCATCCATCGTCAAAACGAGGAAGCGGTGGGCCTTTTCGGCTACGCCGAGAACGCAGTGCTGCGCAATGTGGGCCTGGTGGAAGGCAGCACCATCGGACGCCTGCATACGGGAGCACTGGTCGGCTATCAAAACGGCGGCAGCATCAGCAACGCCTACGCTACGGGCAGCGTGACGGGAATTGACCGCACGGGCGGCTTGGTTGGTGCTCAAAGCGGTGGCGACATCAGCAATGCCTACGCGGCGGGCAGCGTCACGGGCAACTTTTCCACGGGTGGCCTGGTCGGCTTAAGCAGCGGCAGCATCAGCAATGCCTACGCAGCGGGCAGCGTAACAGGCGACACCATTTACACAGGCGGTCTGGTCGGATATCTAGGCAGTGGACGAATCACCAATGCCTACGCGACGGGAAGCGTGACGGGCAGCAATGACCGCCGAGGCGGACTGGTCGGCGGCGGTGACGGCCACGGCAGCATCAGCAACGCCTACTGGAACACCGAGACCACCGGACAGCAAACCAGCGCCGGCGGCCTGGGTAAGACTTCGGCACAAATGAAACAGCTCGCGACTTATGCGAACTGGGACATCAGCGACCAAGGCGGCAGCAACGCCGTCTGGCGTATCTATGAAGGCGAGACAGCGCCCTTGCTGCGCAGCTTTCTGACGGCAGTGACCATAGGCCATGACGTCACGAGTACCTATGACGGCACCAATGTTCATGCAATCGCCGATTACGCCAGGCCCGAAGTCGGCGACAGCGCTCAGCTTCTGGGAGAGTTACGCTACACCGCCGCGGAAAAAAATGTCGGCAACTACAGCGGCGCAAACCTGTCCATCGATGGGCTTTACTCCACCCAGCAGGGCTATGACATCAGCTATGCACCCGCTGCAAACCTGCGCATCATCCCCAAGGAGATCAGCCAGGTCACCGGCATCACCGCCGGGGATCGGACCTATGACGGAACGACCGGGGCCACCTTGAACACCCAGAACAGCGCGTTCAACGGCAAGATCCTCGGCGATGTGTTGACCGTGACAGACGCCAGCGGCAGCTTCGTTGACAAGAATGCCGACAATGGCAAGCGCGTCGATATCACCGGCATCACGCTGGGCGGCGCCGACGCGCGCAATTACACGCTCACAACCACCACCGCAGAAGCCACCGCCAATATCGCCAAGGCCACCATCGCCAGCGTCAGCGGCATCACGGCCGATGACCGGAGCTATGACGGAACCACCGGCGCCACCTTGAATACCCAGAACGGCGTGTTCAACGGAAAAATCCTTGGCGACGTATTGACCGTGACAGACGCCAGCGGCAGCTTCGTTGACAAGAATGCCGACAATGGCAAGCGCGTCGACATCACCGGCATCACGCTGGGCGGCGCCGACGCGCGCAATTACACGCTGGCCGATACGACCGCAACCGCCACCGCCAATATCGCCAAGGCCACCATCGCCAGCGTCAGCGGCATCAAGGCCGATGACCGGACCTATGACGGAACCACCGGCGCCACCTTGAATACCCAGAACAGCGTGTTCAACGGCAAGATCCTCGGCGACGTATTGACCGTGACAGACGCCAGCGGCAGCTTCGTTGACAAGAATGCCGACGTTGGCAAGCGCGTCGATATCACCGGCATCACGCTGGGCGGCGCCGACGCGCGCAATTACACGCTGGCCGATACGACCGCAGTGGCTAAAGCCAATATTCACCAGTTGGCCGTCGAAGCCAGCATTACCGCAGATGGCAAGATCTATGACGCCACCACGGCCGCCATCACCCATGGCCAGTTGGGCGGCCTGCTGGGAAAGGACCAGGTCACGCTGGCGACCAGCGGCAGCTTTAGCGACAAAAATGCAGGCCTTGGCAAGACCGTCAAGCTGAACGGCACGCTGTCAGGTGCCGACGCCGGCAACTACCGCCTGGTGCACAACGAGACGACCACGGCCGATATCGCCCGGTTGGCCATCCAGGGCACCATCACCGCAGACAACAAGACCTACGACGGCCTGACCAACGCCACCACGCAGGGCAACCTGGGCCATGCCGTCCTGGGCAAGGATCAGGTCACGCTGGTCACCAGCGGCCGCTTTGCGGACAAGAATGCGGGCCAGGGCAAGGCGGTGGCCGTCACCGGCGAACTCAGCGGTGCCGATTCCGGCAACTACGTGCTGCTGTACCACACAAGCGCCACCGCCGATATCGACCCGCGGGCCGTCAACGCCATCATCACCGCCGAAGGCAAGACGTATGACGCCAGCACGACCGCCATCACCCACGGCCAGCTCGGTGGCCTGCTGGGAGAGGACCAGGTCACGCTGGCGACCAGCGGCAGCTTCATTGACAAAAATGCAGGCCTTGGCAAGACCGTCGAGGTGAACGGCACGCTGTCAGGTGCCGACGCCGGCAACTACCGGCTGGTGCATAACGACACCACCATCGCCAGCATCGACCGGCTGGACATCCGCGCCGGCATCACGGCCGATGACAAGCCCCATGACGGCACCACCCTCGCCACCACGCATGGCGCACTGACGGGAGTGCTGGCGGGCGACCGCGTGCTCCTGCAAACCCAGGGCAGCTTCCTTGATCCGGCGGCAGGCGCGACCAAGGAGGTACGGGTCAGCGCCACGCTGGGCGGCGAGGATGGCGGCAATTACCGCCTGGAACACAATGCGTCCACTTGGGCCGCCATCCATCCCGCAAAGCCCACCATCGGCCCGGCCCTGACGAACATCTACGCGGGCGTCCATCCCAGTCGGGTCGAAATTGTCCGCGCCGAAGCCAGCACGCCCTCGAGTGGATGCTTCAGCGATGGCTATCCCATGTCCGCCCAGGTCATGAACCTTGGAGGCCTGGCCATCGATGCCGCGCAGCGCGACAGCCGCCCGGTGACCATCTTCACCGGGGTCGGTCGCGCCTGCGCCGCTGCGCCTTTCTGAGTCCACATCCCATGTACACGATTGCCATGCCTTCACCTATGCGCATTGCGCTTGCCACCGCCCTGGCCACCGCACTGCTGGGCTTGCCGCCGACAGCCGGCAGCCAGGCGCTGCCCGACGCCGGCCGGGCGCTCGAAAGCCTGGAGCAGCGCCGCCCCACCCTGCCCGCGCCGGCGCCCATCGATCTGCACCTGCCCGATGTGCCCGCAGCCATGCAGGGCGGCGGCCCGCCCGTCGAAGTTAGACGCTTTGCCATCGAAGGCAATACCGCCATCGCCAGCGCCGAACTGCAGGCCCTGCTGTCACCGCTGATCGGCCAGTCGCTGACCCTGGCCGACATCGAGGCCGGCATAGCGGCCATCACCCGGCGCTACCGTGAACGGGGCTATCCGTTTGCCTATGCCTATCTGCCGGCCCAGACCGTGGAGTCGGGCCTGCTGCGGGTGGCGGTGATCGAAGGACGGCTCGGTGAGGTGAGGCTGGAAAATGCTTCGCGTCAACGGTCCGCAGTACTGCAAGCGCCGCTGGCCGGTCTGCACGCGGGCGCCCTGCTGCGCGCCGATGCGCTGGAAAGCAGCCTGCTGCTGCTGGCCGATGTCGCCGGCATTCGCGCCGAGGCAACGCTGCAGCCCGGCGCCCGGTTCGGCAGCTCCGATCTGGTCGTCAGGGTCGACGATGGGCCTGTAGTCGGCGCTGCGCTGGGCATGGACAATTTCGGCAACCGCTACACCGGGGCCTGGCGCGGGTCCGCCAGCCTGCAGCTCGACGGCGCACTGGGCCTGGGCGAGCAGATCCAGCTGCAGCTGCTGGCCAGCAATGAGGATTTGTACAACTACCGGCTGGGCTACCAGATGCCCGTGGGGCCGTGGAGCACGCGCATAGGCGCCAGCCTGTCGCATCTGGACTATGCGTTGGACCAAGAGTTCGGCGTGCTCGACGCCTATGGCAGCGCCAAGGTGGCCAGCGTCCACGCCACCCAGCCGCTGCTGCGCAGTCGCAGCGCGAACGTCAATGCGCGGCTGCAATATGACCAGAAGCGCCTGACCGACCACATCGGGATGTACGACACCCAGGAACGCAAGCACTCGCAGCTCACCACGCTGGGGCTGGACGGCAACTGGCAGGACAGCCTCGGCGGGCGCGCCACCAATCAATGGAGCCTGGCCTGGGTCCACGGGCAGCTGCGCCTGGGCAACGTGGCGCAGCAGCAGCGCGATGCCCAGACCGCGCGCAGCGCCGGGAGCTTCCAGATGATCACCGCCAGTCTGGCGCGCTGGCAGGCACTGGGCGGTCCGTGGAGCCTGCATGGCCGCGTCAACGGGCAGCGCGCCGATGGGAATCTCGACTCCTCGGAAAAGATGAGCCTGGGCGGCGCCTACGGCGTGCGCGCCTATCCGCAAGGCGAAGCCCCGGGCGACCATGGCCTGCTGGCCACACTGGAGCTGCGCTACGCGCTGGGCGGCGACTGGCAGCTCAGCGGCTTTGCCGACAGCGGCAAGGTCAGGCTGCAGCACCGCCCCTGGAACGCCGGCAGTAACCACCGCCGCCTCAGCGGCGCAGGCCTGGGACTGCAGCGCAGTGGCAGGGACTGGTCCATGGAGACCGCGCTGGCCTGGCGCGTGGGCAGCGCGGCGGCCACGAGTGCACCGGACAAACGACCGCGGCTGTGGGTCAAGGCGCAGAGGTTCTTCTAGCGCCTTGACGCGGCGCGCAGCCGAACGCACTGGCCTGCTGCGCCAAACGACCGCAGGGCATAGCGCCGTAAAATCCCGGCGATGGAAACCATTGCCCTGACCGCCTCCCGCCTGCAGGACGCAGCCCTTGCACGCTTTGCGCGCCAGGGCTTCGACGCCACCTCGATGGCGGAAATCGCCGCCGATGTGGGCATCAAGAAACCGTCGATCTATGCGCATTTCCGCAACAAGGATGCGCTTTATCTGAGCCTGATTCCGTTGATGGTCACGGCCGAACTGGACTATGCGCGCAGCGTGCTGGTCGGCGGCAGCGCCATACGCGCGCAGATCCACGCCTATCTGCAAAGCATCCAGGTCCGCTATGACGATTCGTTTCGCGTGCAGTTCTGGATGCGTGCGCTCTACACCCCGCCCGGTCATCTGCATGACCAGGTCATGGCGCTGATGCATGTGTTCATGGACGATCTCGAAGCCATCGTGCTGGCCGCGATCACCCAATCCAGCCTCGTGCCGAACACCCAGGGGCTGAGCGCCGAAGTTTTGACCAAGACCTGCCTGGGCCTGATCGACTGCCTTCAGGTCGAGCTGACCTATGCCGGACCGGCGAAATTCGCGCGCCGGCTGCAGGCGGTCTGGGCAGTGTTTGAAGCGGCTACGGCAGCGCGGCCGGCGCAGGGCTGACGCTGCGCCGCCCGCCCCACCAGCAGCACAGCGCCGCGAGCGCGCCGCAGACCAGGATGGCCGCCGGCAGCGGCACGAGGCCTGGCGCGGCCAGCGTCACCAGGGCGCCTATGGCAGCGCCCATCAGATACTGCAGCAAGCCCATCAGCGCCGAGGCCACGCCGGCCTGCTCGCCGGCCTGGGCCATGGTCAGCGCCGTGAGATTGCCGAACACCAGGCCCAGCGGCCAGACCGACAGGCCCAGCAGCGCCAGATAAACGCCCAGGCCGGCCCACCCCAGCAGCACCAGCACCAGCAGCAGCAGGCCTGCAAACGCGTGCACCGCGATGCCGGCCAGCAGCACGCGCTGCTCGCTCAGGCGCTGTATCAGCCACAGGCTCAGCTGACCGGCGACCACCACGCCCACCGCGTTCGAGGCAAAGAAATAACTGAAATGCTGGGGGCTCATGCCGAAGTGCTCGATCAGCACGAATGGCGAGACGCTGATGTAGACGAACAGCGCGCCCAGGATGAAACCTCCGGCCAGCGTATAGGCCATGAACGCCGGCGCGCGGCACTGCTGCGCATAGGCGCGCAGGATGGCGCGCGCATGCAGCGGCGCGCGCCTGTCGCGCGCCAGCGTTTCGGGAATCGCCCGCAGGCCCCAGGCCGCGCCCAGCGCGCCAACCACGGCCAGCGTCCAGAACACCATGCGCCAGCCGCCGTGGGTCAGCAGATAGCTGCCGACCACCGGCGCCAAAATGGGCGCGATCATCATCACCTGCATCAGCACCGAGAACACGCGTGCCGACTCCTGCACGCTGCAGACGTCCGAGACGATGGCGCGCGGCGCGACCAGGCCCGCGGCAGCGCCCAGCGCCTGCAGGAAGCGCGCGAACAGCAGCCACTCGACGCTGGGCGCGAGCGCGGCCAGCACCGAGCCCAGCACAAACACCCCCAGGCCGATCAGCAGCGGCCAGCGCCGCCCGAAGCGGTCCAGCAGCGGCCCGTAAAGCCCCTGGCCCAGCGCCAGGCCGACGAGAAACACCGACAGCGTCTGCTGGATCTTGCCCGCCGACGCGCCCAGCTCCTGGGCCACGGCGGGAAAGGCCGGCAGGTACATGTCGATGGCCATGGCGTCCAGCGCCGTGATCATCGCCAGCAGAAACAGAAACGGCCAGCCGAAGCGGCTGGGTGGGGTCGAAGGATTCGCAGTCATGAAAGCAGATGCGGCACGCGGCCGATGAACAGGTTAAAACGCAGACCTTCCTAACGGTCGGTAGGCTGCGATGGCTTGATTGTAGATCCCGCACTCAAAAACCCTCTTGTGCTCCTGGGGACCTGCATATGCCTGCAGACGCCAATGATTTTGACGACAATAGTTGCCTAGTCAATTAAATCGCAGTCAATGACCTCCATTCCGCCTCTGCCCTCCGATTTCTACCAGGCAGGTGCCTACCAGCCCCAGGAAAGCGTGGGTTTTCTGATGCGGCGGGTACTCAGCTCCATCCTGCAGCAGGCCGATGCCGAACTGGCGGTGCATGACCTGACCTATGTGCAATGGCTGCCGCTGTACAAGCTGCGGGTCTGCAGTGACACCACCAGCGCCAACCTGGCGCGCGACCTGGGCATAGATCCGGCGGCGGTGACGCGCGCCCTGGACCGGCTCGAAGCCAAGGGCATGCTGCGCCGCGAACGCTCGACCGGCGACCGGCGCGTGGTGCATCTGGTGCTGACCGAGGCCGGAGACGCGATTGCCGCCAAGGTTCCGCAAGCGCTCAGCAGCGTGCTCAACGCCCACCTCAGCGGTTTCAGCCACGACGAATGCCGACTGCTGATCGACATGCTGCAGCGCATGCTGCACAACGGCGAGGCGCTGCGCGCCGCTCAGGCCCCGTCCAAGGCCGGCTGAATTTCTGCACTTCCCCCATTCCCACTCTCCCTCCAACCATGCATCTCCTTTCTTCATTGCCGGGCAAGCGTCTGCTGGCCCTGAGTGCCGCGCTGGCCCTCGCGGGCTGCGCCCTGCCCGGACCGGATCGCGCCGCGCTCACGCAGATCACGCCCGAAGGCACAGGCCTGAGCGCGCAGGCGCCGGCCCAGGGCCTGCCCACAGCAACCTGGTGGACCGCGCTGGGCGATCCGCGGCTGAACGCGCTGATCGACCAGGCCTTGCAAGGCAGCCCCAGCCTGGCCGCCAGCCGCGCGCGCTTCGAACGCGCGGCCGCACTGGCCACGGCCAGCAGCACCGCCAGCCAGCCGCATGCCACGCTGGGCCTGGACGCCACGCGCCAGCATTACAGCGCCAACGGCCTGGTGCCCGCGCCGATTGCCGGCAACACCTACAACAGCGGCAACGCCCAGGTGGGCCTGAGCTGGGCGCCCGATTTCTTTGGCCGGCATGCGGCCGAACTCGAATCGGCGCTGGGCCAGGCGCGCGCCGCCCAGGCCGACAGCGCCGCGGCCGCCAACCAGCTTGCCGCCCAGGTCGCGCGCAGCTATGTGGCACTGGCCCGGCTGCTGGCCCAGCGCGATGTCGCCCAGCGCACGCTGGACCAGCGCCAGCAGCTGCTGGACCTGAGCCACCAGCGCACCCAGGCCGGTCTCGACAGCCAGGTCGAGCTGACCCAGGCCCAGGCCGGCCTGCCCGATGCGCGCACCCAGATTGAAATGCTGGCCGAGCAGATCACGCTGGCGCGCCGCACGCTCGCGGTGCTCAGCGGCCAGGCGCCCGAAGCCCAGCAGACGCTGGCGCCGCAGCTTACCCAGCTTGCGCTGCAGGACGTGCCCCAGGCCCTGGGCCTGGACCTGCTGGGCCGGCGCCCGGACATCGTTGCCGCGCGCTGGCGCGTCGAAGCCGCGGGCCAGGACATCGCGCGCGCGCGCGCCGATTTCTACCCCGACATCAGCCTCAGCGCTTTTGTCGGCCTGAACGCCATAGGCCTCGATCAGCTGCTGCAAGGCAGTTCGCGCCAGATGGGCGTGACACCGGCGCTGCGCCTGCCGATCTTCGAAGGCACGCGCCTGCGCGCCCAGTTGCGCGGGCGCGAAGCCGAGCGCGACACCGCAATTGCCCAATACAACGGCGCGGTGCTCGACGCCGTCAAGGAAGCCGGCGACGCGATTGCCTCGGTGCAGTCGCTGGGCCGCCAGCAGGCGCTGCAAAGCGAATCCGTGGCCAAGGCCGAGCAGGCCTATGACTTCGCGCTGCAGCGCTACCGCGCGGGACTGAGCAACCAGATCACCATGCTCAACGCCGAAAGCCAGGTCATCACCCAGCGCCGCCTGGGCGTGGACCTGCAGGCACGCCAGCTCGACACGCGCATCGCCCTCATGAAAGCCCTGGGCGGCGGCTGGAGCGACGACACCGCGAACCTGCAGGTCAGCCAACGCTAACCCCCTCTTTACTCCCAGCGGGCAGCCAGCTGCCCCGGACGCAAAACCCAACCGTATAACAAAGCGCCGACTCTCATGACCGATCCAAAACAAGCTCCCGCTGCGGCCACGCCCGCCGGCAATCCTCCTGCCCGCCGCAAGGGCCTCACGGTGATCGCCGCCGCCGTGGCCATCGCCGCCATCGCCTGGGGCGGCTGGCACTGGGCCCATGGCCGCAACTTCCAGACCACCGACAACGCCTATGCCGCGGGCAATGTGGTGCAGATCACGCCCCAGCTCGGCGGCACCGTGGTCAGCATAGGCGCCGACGACACCGACTTCGTGCGCCCCGGCCAGCTGCTGGTGCAGCTCGACGCCGCCGATGCGCTGGTCGCGCTGGCCCAGGCCGAGGCCCAGCTCGCGCAGACCGTGCGCGAAGTGCGCGCGCTTTACGCCAACAACGCGCCGCTGCAGGCCCAGGTCGCGCTGCGCGAAGCCGAACTGCAGCGCCTCGAGGCCGATGCCGCGCGCTCCCAGCAGGACGTGGAACGCCGCCGTCCGCTGCTGGCCAGCGGCGCGGTGGGCAAGGAAGAGTTCGACCACGCCCAGACCCAGGTCACGGCCAACCGCAACGCCGTGGGCGCGGCCCAGGCCGCGGTGCGCGCCGCGCGCGCCCAGCTCACCGCCGCCCAGGCCCAGACCGAAGGCAGCTCCCAGCAGGACCACCCCAACGTGGTGCGCGCTGCGGCCAAGGTGCGCGAGTCGTATCTGGCGCTGCAGCGCACGCGCCTGCTGTCGCCCGTCGAAGGCCATGTCGCCAAGCGCGGCGTGCAGCTGGGCCAGCGCATTGCCGCGGGCGCGCCGGTCATGACCGTGGTGGCGCTCAACGACCTGTGGGTGGACGCCAACTTCAAGGAAAGCCAGCTGGCCGAGCTGCGCATAGGCCAGCCCGCGGAACTCACGGCCGACGTCTACGGCGACAAGGTCACCTACCACGGCAAGGTGCTGGGCCTGGGCGCGGGCACGGGCGCGGCGTTCGCGCTGCTGCCGGCGCAGAACGCCACGGGCAACTGGATCAAGGTGGTGCAGCGCGTGCCGGTGCGCATCGCGCTGGACCCGGCCGATCTCGCCACCCATCCGCTGCGCGTGGGCCTGTCGATGGAAGCCAAGGTCGATGTCAGCGCCCAGGACGGCGCGCCCGGCGCCATGCTGTCAAGCGTGCCGCGCACCACGCCCGTGTCCTCGACCACCGTCTATGACACCGGCATGGCCGAGGCCGATGAGCGCATTGCGCGCATCGTGGCCGGCGAAGTGCTGCCGGCGCTCAAGGCCTTGCCCGCGGTCGCGGCACCGGACACCGCGGCCGCACCCGCGGCCCGCCTGTAATCGCGCGCAAGAAGTATTCGCATGAGTACCTCCTCCACCGCCGCCCCTGGGGCGGCCCCGCGCGCGCCAGGCGCGCCTGTCCAGCCCTTGCGGCTGTCGCCGCTGCATGGCCCGGCGCTGCTGCTGGGCACCATGGCGCTGTCGCTGGCCACGTTCATGAACGTGCTCGACTCGTCGATTGCCAATGTGGCGATTCCCGCGATCTCGGGCGATCTGGGCGTGAGCCCGACCCAGGGCACGTGGGTGATCACCAGCTTCGGCGTGGCCAACGCGATCTCCGTGCCGCTGACCGGCTGGCTCACCCAGCGCTTCGGCGCCGTGCGCCTGTTCACCGTGAGCGTGCTGCTGTTCGTGCTGACCTCCTGGCTTTGCGGCTTCGCGACTTCGCTGGAAATGCTGGTGTTCTTCCGCGTGCTGCAAGGGCTGGTGGCCGGGCCCATGATTCCGCTGTCGCAGACGCTGCTGCTTTCGAGCTACCCCACGGCCATGGCCGGAACGGCGCTGGCACTATGGGGGGTGACGACGCTGGTCGCTCCCGTTGTCGGGCCGCTGCTCGGGGGCTGGATCACCGACAACATCTCCTGGCCCTGGATCTTCTACATCAACGTGCCCGTGGGGCTGTTTGCCGCGGCGCTGACCTGGGGCATCTACCGCCAGCGCGAGACGCCCACGCGCAAGCTGCCGATAGACACCATTGGTCTCACGCTGCTGGTGCTGTGGGTCGGGGCGCTGCAACTGATGCTCGACAAGGGCAAGGAGCTCGACTGGTTTGCCTCGGGAGAAATCATCGCGCTGGCCGTGGCGGCTGTCGTGGGCCTGGCGGTGTTCATCGTCTGGGAGCTGACCGACGCCCACCCGGTGGTCGACCTGCGGTTATTCGCAAGACGCAACTTTGCGGCCGGGTCTCTGGCGCTGTCGATTGCCTACGGCCTGTTCTTCGGCAACGTGGTGCTGCTGCCGCTGTGGCTGCAGCAGTGGATGGGCTACACGGCCACCTCGGCCGGCATGGCCCTCGCTCCCGTGGGGATTTTCGCCATCCTGCTCACGCCCCTGGTCGGCAAGAAGGTCGGGCAATGGGATCCGCGCAAGATGGCCACGGGCGCGTTCATCGTGTTCGCGCTGGTGCTGTGGCTGCGTTCGCATTTCACCACCGAGACGGATTTCATCCACATCCTGATCCCCACGCTGCTGCAGGGCGGCGCAATGGCGTTCTTCTTCATTCCCCTGACCACGCTGACGCTGGCCGGACTGCCGCCCGAGCGCATTCCCGCGGCTGCGGGCCTGAGCAACTTCGTGCGCATCACGGCCGGCGCCATGGGCACCTCGATTGCGACCACGCTGTGGGACAACCGCGCGACCATGCACCATGCCCACCTGACCGAAGGACTCATTCAAGGCCAGGGCACGTTCGCCCTGACGCTGCAGAACCTGCAGGCCGCGGGAATGAGCCAGGCACAGGCGCTGGCGCAGATCAACCAGCTGATCAACCAGCAGGCGTTCACGCGCGCCGCCGACGATATCTTCCTGGGTTCGTCGATGCTGTTTCTGATGTTGATCGCCATGATCTGGCTGACCAGGCGGCCGGCGCGCGGCGGGCCGGCGGCGGATGCCGGCGGGGCGCATTGAAGCCCTGGCGGAACAAAAAAAAGGGAGCCAAGGCTCCCTTTTTTCTTGGTGCCAGGCCTTAGAAGTAAGGCGTGCCGTAGTAGTCATTGACGCGGCGGCCGTATTCGTCGGTGTAGTCGGGCGAGGTTTCGCGCGTGTAGCGCGGCGCGCCTTCGAGCTGGGCCTTCTCGACGGCGACCACATAGCCGCCCATTTCAGGCTCGTATTTGAGTGTGTCCCAAGGCAGGGGATAGCGGTCCGTGCCCATGCCCAGGAAGCCGCCGAACTCCATCACTGCGTAGCGCACGCGGCCCGAAATCTTGTCGATCATCAGCGAGTCGATGGTGCCCAGCTTTTCGCCAGCGGGGTTGTAGACATTGGTGCCATTGACCTTGTCGGAAGAAATGACGCTCGATGCGGTATTGGGTGTATTCATGCGGATTCCTCAATGTGCCGAAGCAGGATGACTTCAAGCCCAAGGCTAATGCCTGCGCGTCGGGCCCGGGGTAGTCACCGGTCCGACAGCAGCGTAGGAGAAGCCGACCTGGGACCCCGGCCCCTTGCAAGCGCAAAACTCGCAAACTCATACAAAACAATCAACACAGAATATACAATAGTCATTGACTATCGTAGATTCCCTCATTTATCTAGTCAGAAGTTCGACGCTGCGGTGCTGGATGGCTGCGCAGCGTCTCCAATCCGAATCGTTACCCACAATCCCCATGTTAAGAGCTTCCGACACCGCGACCCGCAACTCCAACGAGCAGCCCGAGGACGCGCGCGCGCCTTTCACGGCTGCCGCGCCCAGCATCCCCACTGGCGAAAATACGCCTAGCGCTCACGCGGCCCCCCATGAGTCCGAATTGCAGCATCAGCAAGCAGCTGAGAGCGAAGACAGCGATCGCTTGAGCCAATGGAGCTGGAGTTGTTCCGACAGCGCGGATGAAAACCGGGGCAATTTTGCCAACATCACTTTTGACGGGCACGTAGAGCGCGATGCCGGGGAGCTTGGCTTGCTCGATAAATCGTTCTACGGATTTGATCAAAGCGGCCTGAACGACAGTCCTCTGGAGTGCGATATGCAGGAGCTGGAAAATGGCCTGTCACTGGAGAACATGCAGCTGCACGTCCATTTCTCGCCCAACCGACCGTCCAAGACCGCGCGCGAGCACCCTGCCGTCCAGGAAGACATGGCTATGCCCGACGAACTGACAGCATTTGAATTCGACACCTACGGATCCTGGTGCGCGCACGAGATGGCCGTTCTGGTCATTGAAGAAACGCCGCAGGCAATGGGCGGCGTGCAGCCCACTGGCTGCGTCGTCGCGCAGAGTTACGACGCCATGCAATGAAGCTTGGGCCTGCGGCGGGCGGCCTAGATGTCCTGTGCGCCGTGCCGCGCGCGCCCGCCCAGCGCCAGCGAGCCCAGCTGGCAGGCCTCGATCAGCAGCGGCGCCATGAATTCCACCGACGCATCGGTGAACTGCGCCAGCGGGCCCGACAGCGACAGCGCCCCCAGCAAGGTATCGCCGGGCCCGATGATGGGCGCCGACAATGCTCCGCAGCTGGGGTCGCGCTCGCCGCGCGACTGGTGTATCCACGGCCATTGGTCGGTGAGGAAGTCCGATGGCTGCTTGCGCAACACCTTGCCCGCTGCGCCCGCGGCCAGCGGCAGCAGATCGCCTTCGCGCACGCGGTCCAGCGTCGAATGATTGGAGTCGAGACGCAGCACGCAAAACCGGCGGAGCTCGTCGTGGACGATATGGAATGACGGGCTGGGCGCGCCCGCATCGACGAGCTTTTGCATCAGCGGCAGCAGATGCGCGCGAAAGCGAAAACTCGCATCGAACGCCCGCCCCAGCCGGAACGCCAGATTGCCCAGGCAATAGGCGCTGTCGGAGCGCCGCACGACCAGGCCGCATTTCTCCAGGCTGGCCAGCAGCCTGAGCACCGCGCTCTTGTACAGCCCCGTGGCCGCGGCGATCTCCGACAGCCGCAGCGGCGCGCGCGCGGCCTCGAGCGCGACCACCACGCGCATCGCCTTGTCGACGGCGGCTACGCCCGCCATGTTCGCCTCGTAATTCGTTGCCTTGTCGTTCATGCGGCGATTGTGACGGATTCGGCACGCACCACCTTGAAGTTCAATAACTTCATGAAAGGAATTCTGCACAACAGAACCATCAAGCTTGGTGCATACCCTTAATACTGCAATTTGCAGAACATCTACGCCATAGAATCCGCTGCAAATTCTGTGGAGTGGAACAATGATGGAAATCAAGAAACTGCTGATCGACGGTCAGTGGATGGCCGGCGAGCCCGGCGTCGAGCGGCTGTTCTCGACCAATCCCGCGACCGGCCAGCTCAACCATGAAGTCGCGGCAGCCGGAGCGCAGTTCGCTGACCACGCCGTCGCGTCCGCGCACCGGGCCTGCAGGCAGCCCGGCTGGCGCAACATGCTGCCCGCCGAGCGCGCGCGCATCCTGTACCGGATTGCCGAAGGCATGGAGGCGCACAGCGAGGAGATGTCGCGCCTGCAGATGCTGGAAAACGGCAAGGTCTGGAAAGAGTGCCAGGCCCAGGTCAGGAGCGCGGCCGCGACGTTCCGCTACTACGCGGGGGTCTGTGAGACGCTGTGCTCGGAGGTCACGCCGGCGCGCGGCAACTACCTGTCGCTGGCTGTCTACGAGCCCTATGGCGTGGTGGTGGCGATCACGCCCTGGAATTCGCCCATGACCATGGAGGCGCAGAAGATCGCGCCAGCGCTGGCCGCGGGCAATGCAGTGATTCTCAAGCCTTCGGAAGTCACGCCTTCGACCGGGCTGCTGCTGGGCAGGATTGCACTCGAGGCCGGCCTGCCGCCGGGCATCCTCAACGTCTTGCCCGGCTGGGGCCATGAAGTCGGCGCGGCGCTGGTCGCGCATCCGCAGGTGCGGCTGGTGTCGTTCACCGGCGGCACCGAAAGCGGCCGGCGCATTGCCCAGGTGGCCGCTGCCAAGCTGATGCCGGTGGCGCTGGAGCTGGGCGGCAAGTCGCCGCACATCGTGTTTGACGACGCCGACCTCGATCTCGCGGTGGAAAGCATTGCGGGGGGGATTTTCGAAGGCAGCGGCCAGTCCTGCGTCGCGGGCTCGCGCGCCTTCGTGCAGCGCGGCGTCTATGACCAGGTACTGCGCAAGCTCGTGGCGCGTGCGCGCGCCATCGCGGTGAAGCTGCCCGACCAGGCCGGTGCCCAGATGGGCCCCATGGCCAGCTTTGCCCACCGCGACAAGGTCGCGTCCATGGTGGCCCAGGCCATTGCCGACGGCGCGCGCGCCGAATGCGGCGCCGGCGTGCCGCAGGACCCGGCGCTGGCCGCGGGGGCGTTCTATCTGCCGACGATCCTGACCGGAATGCGCAACAGCGATGCCATCGCCCAGCAGGAGATCTTCGGGCCGGTGCTGTGCCTGATGCCGTTTGACGACGAGGCCGATCTGATCGAACAGGCCAATGCCTCGGTGTTCGGCCTGGCCTCGGGCATCTGGACCGGCAGCTACCCGCGCGCCTGGCGCGTGGCGCGCGCCCTGGAAGCCGGCACGGTCTGGATCAACACCTACAAGCAGCTGTCGATTGCCACGCCGTTTGGCGGTTTCAAGGACAGCGGCATAGGCCGCGAAAAAGGCATACAGGGGCTGCGCCTGTACCAGCAGGCCAAGGGCATCTTTTTTGGAATGTGAGAACGAGCAATGACCATGACCACTGAGAACAAACTGGGTTTCATCGGCCTGGGCGTGATGGGCGAGCCCATG
This sequence comes from Comamonas sp. DB36, assembly GCF_057914905.1. Lineage (NCBI taxonomy): Bacteria > Pseudomonadati > Pseudomonadota > Betaproteobacteria > Burkholderiales > Comamonadaceae > Comamonas > Comamonas sp. DB36. The sequence continues at coordinate 486,069 of NZ_CP196632.1, read as the reverse complement.
TGCCGCAATCTGGCGCGCAAGTCGGGCCGCCAGATCCTGGCGTCCGACCTGGACCCGACGCCGCTGGCGCGCCTGCGCGCCGAGGGCGTGCAGTCCGCGGCGCTGGAGGAAATAATGCGCGAATGCGACACGGTTTTCCTGTCGCTGCCTTCGGGTGAGATCGTCGAGCGCCTGTGCCGCCAGCCACAAGGCCTGCTGGCTCTGGCGCGCAGCGGCCAGACCATCATCGACCTGAGCACCTCGCCGGTATCGACCACGCGCGAACTCGCGCGCGACTTCGCGGCCCTGGGCGTGAGCTTCATGGACGCTCCCGTGGCGCGCACCCGCGCCGCGGCCGAAGCCGGAACGCTGGCCGTGATGGTCGGCGGCACGCCGGAAGATTTCGCGCGCGTGCAGCCGCTGATCGCCACCTTTGCCTCCGACATCGCGCTGTGCGGCCCCGTGGGCTGCGGCCAGGTGCTCAAGATCCTCAACAACATGGTGCTGTTCGAGACTGTGGTCGCGATCAGCGAAGCCAAGGCCATAGGGGTGCGCGCCGGCGTCGATGCCGGCGTGCTGTTCGAGACGCTGTCCAAGGGCTCGGCCGACAGCTTCGCGCTGCGCAACCACGGCATGAAAGCCGTGCTGCCCGAGTCCTTTCCCGAAAGAACCTTTTCGGTGCGCTATGCGCGCAAGGACCTGCTTTACGCGCTGGAACTCGCGCAGGAGCATGGCGTACCCGCGAAAGGCGCGCAGTTGGTAGGCCAGTGGTTCGACCAGGCGATCGAGGCCGGCGTCGGCGACCAGTACCACCCGGTGATCAGCGAGCTGATCGCGGGCAAGCACTGATATTCATAAAACCAAGGAGACAACACCATGACTTCCCGCAGAACCTTCACCGCCGCCTGTGTGGCCGGCGCCCTGCTTGCCCCGGCAATGGCCTGGGCCCAGGCCGGCTACCCCAAGGGCCCGGTCAAGATGGTCGTGCCCTACGCCGCGGGCGGCGCGACCGACATCATCGCGCGCACGCTGGGCGACAAGCTGGGTGCCAAATGGGGCCAGCCCGTGGTCATAGAGAACAAGCCCGGCGCCGGCACCACGCTGGCCGCAAGCCAGCTCGCGCGCATGTCCGCCGACGGCCAGACGCTCTACATGACCACTTCGGCCCACACCATTGCGGGCAGCATCTACAGCAAGCTCGACTTCGATCCGGTCAAGGACTTCTCGCCGATCTCGCTGGTCGCCAAAGTGCCGCTGGTGCTGGTGGTGCGCCCCGGCCTGGCAGCCACCAATCTCCAGGAGTTCATCGCGCTGGCGAAGAAGGAACAGAGCGCGCTGTCGTTTGCTTCGCCGGGCAACGGCACGGCCCAGCATCTCGCGGGCGAGATGTTCAACACCGCCGTGCAGGCCAGGACCACGCATGTGCCCTACCGCGGCGACGCGCCCGCGATCACCGACCTGCTGGGCGGCAGCGTGGACGCCATGTATGCGACGCTCACCGTGGTGCTGCCCTACATCGCCTCGGGCAAGCTGCGCGCGATCGCGCTGGCCAACGACAAGCGCGTGCAGAAGGTGCCCCATATTCCGACGTTTGCCGAAGCCGGCCTCGACAAGTTCGAGGCCGCTACCTGGTTTGGCGTGCTGGCACCGGCGCGCATTGCCGCGCCGCTGGGCGAGCGCATCAGCCAGGACATCAAGGCCGTCATTGCCCAGCCCGACATGCAGGCCAAGCTGATCGACCTGGGCGCCGAAATCGTAGCCAACAGTCCGGCCGAGTTCCGCGTCTTCATGGACGAGGAGGCGCAGAAGTGGAAGAAGATCGTCGCCACGTCGGGGGCGACGGTGAATTGAGGGGCACAGGGGCGTTCGCCCCGAGCTTGCCGAAGGGCGTTTCCATGGCGCTGCTTGAGGTCAGGCCGTTCCTCCTTCGGCGCGGCCGGCGAGGCAGGCTCAGGGCGAACGGGTTAAAACCGTTCGTGGTGAGCCTCCCTGGCAGGGCGCGTCGCACCATGAACGGGCCGTCCTCATGCCTTGAGCGCAGGCCGTTCATCCTTCGACAAGCTCAGGACGAACGGGGGGTGACGCCCGCTGTTTCTTTAAAACGCCTTGCGAGACCTCGGCTTGCTTACCCCCGCTCAGGACGAACCTGCGAAAGGATAGCCCTCATCCAACAATCCGCCCGAACCCAAGGGCCCTTCTCTAGACCGCCCCCTGCTCCCAGCTCCCGCCAATGGCGCGAATCAGCATCACCGTCGTGGTGTACTGCGCGGTGCTGACCTGCAGTGCATTGCGCCGCTGGCGCAGCGCGTTGCGGCGCGCATCCAGCAGTTCAAGCTGGCTCACATAGCCGTTGCGGTAGCGCACGTCCGACAGGTGGCTGGCGCGCTCGGCCGACTGCACGGCCTGGGCCAGCACTTCGGACTGGCCCGCCAGCAGACGCAGCGTGCTCAGCTGGTCCTCGACATCGCGAAACGCCGTGAGCACCTGGCCGCGCTGCGCGGCAACGGCCGCTTCCAGCCTGGCCTTGGCGCCCTCTTCCTGCGCCGCGCGCTGGCCGCCGTCGAAGATGGGCAGCGACAGCAGGGCGTTCAGGCCCCAGGAGCGCGCCGACCAGCGCAGCAGGTCGCCCAGTTCGGGCGAGGCATAGCCGCCGTTGGCGGTCAGCATGATCGAGGGAAACCACGCGGTCTGGGCCACGCCCACGCGCGCCAGCGCGGCCTGCACATTGGCCTGGGCGGCCGAGACATCGGGGCGGCGCGCCAGCACCGTGGCCGGCACGCCGGCCGGAATCACCGGCAGCGTCGCCTGGGCCTGGCTGTCGGCCAGCGTGAAGCGGCCCGCGACTTCGCCGGTCAGCACCGCCAGCGCATGCACCAGCAGCGCCTGCTGGCGCTCGAGCGCCAGCACTTCGAACTCGGTGGCCGAGACTTCGGTCTGCATGCGCGCCACGTCGAGCTCGGCCGCGTCGCCGGCCTGGAAGCGCCGCGTCGTCAGCCGCAGGCTGTCGCGGTAGATGTCCAGGCTTTGCACCACCAGCGCGCGCTCGGTCTGCACCGAGCGCAGTTGCAGATAGGTCTGGGCGACATCGGCCTGGACCATCAGCCGCGTGCTCTGCAGCAGCGCGGCGCGCGCCTGCGTGTCCTGCAGCGCGGCGGCGCTGGTCTGCGACAGCTTGCCGAACAGATCGACTTCATACGACAGGTTCAGTCCCGCCGTGCCCACCGTGGCCGGCGCGCTGCTGCCCGTGGACTGCAGGCCGGCCTGGCGCGCCACGCCCGCCGAGGCGCCGATCTGCGGCAGGCGCTGGGCGTCGGCCGAGCGCAGCAGCGAGCGCGCTTCGGCCAGGCGCGCGGCCGCGGCCTGGATATCGGTGTTGGCGTCGCCCGCGCGCTCTACCAGTGCGCTCAGTTGCGGGTCGGCAAATGCCAGCCACCAGGCGCCGCGCGGCTGGGATTCGGCGGGGACGGCCGACGCCGTGCCGACCGGCGCTTCGCCGCCTTCGGCGCTGCTGAACGTGGTCGGCAGGTCGATGCCTGCATGCTCGGCCGGGGGCGGCAAGGCGCTGGCGCAGCCGGCCAGCACCAGCGCGGCAAACAGCGGCGCCAGGCGCGCCAGGGGTTGTCGCGTCAACAAGGCAATGGTTTTCATGGAGTGACTCCTCTTCTTATTCATCATGAGCGCGCGGCGCGGCCAGCACGGGATGGGCCACGGCGCCGGAACCATGCGCAGCCGAAGCTGCGGCAGGAGCGTCCGGGCTGGGGTGCTGCAGCAGCGGCCGGTTGCCCGCCATGCGGCGCAGCACCACATAGAACACCGGCGTCAGGAACAGGCCGAAGGCCGTCACGCCAATCATTCCGAAGAACACCGCCACGCCCATGGCGCTGCGCATCTCGGCGCCTGCGCCCGTGGCCAGCACCAGGGGCAGCACGCCCATGACGAAAGCCAGCGAGGTCATCAGAATGGGGCGCAGCCGCAGGCGGCTGGCCTCGATCGCGGCCTGTATGGGCGTGCGCCCGGCAAACTCCAGCTCGCGCGCGAATTCCACGATCAGGATGGCGTTCTTCGCCGACAGCCCGACCAGCACGATCAGCCCGATCTGCGTGAACACGTTGTTGTCGCCGCCGCTGAGCCAGACACCGGTCATTGCCGCGAGCAGGCCCATGGGAACGATCAGGATGATGGCAATGGGCAGCGTGAGGCTTTCATACTGCGCGGCCAGCACCAGGAACACCAGCAGGATGGCCAGCGGAAACACCAGCAGCGCGGAATTGCCGGCCAGGATTTCCTGGTAGGTCAGCTCGGTCCACTCAAAGCCAATGCCCTGGGGCAGGGTTTCGGCTGCCACGCGCTCGATTGCCGCCTGGGCCTGGCCCGACGAGAAGCCGGGCGCGGGCCCGCCGCTCACATCGGCCGACAGGAAGCCGTTGTAGCGCATCGCACGCTCGGGACCGAAGCTGGGCTCGAGCTTCATCAGCGCCGACAGCGGCACCATCTGGCCGGTCGTCGAGCGCACCTGCAGCAGGCCCACGTCCTCGGCGCGCGCGCGGTAGGCGGCGTCGGCCTGCACGCGCACGCTGTAGGTCCGGCCGAACTGGTTGAAGTCGTTGGCGTACAGGCTGCCCAGATAGATCTGCAGCGTCTCGAAGATGTCGGTGACGGGAACGCCCAGCTGGCGCGCCTTGGTGCGGTCGATGTTGGCGTACAGCTGCGGCACGTTGACCTGCCAGCTGGTGAACAGTCCCGCAAGTTCGGGCGTCTGGTAGGCCTTGGCCATGAAGGCCTTGACGGCCGCGTCCATGGCGTCATAGCCCAGCGATGCGCGGTCCTCGATCTGCAGCTTGAAGCCGCCGGTCGTTCCCAGGCCGGCCACGGGTGGCGGCGGGAACAGCGCGATGAAGGCTTCCTGGATGCCGCCGAACGCCTGGTTGAGCTGGCCGGCCACGGCCGCGCCGCTCTGGTCGGCCCGGGTGCGCTCGGCAAACGGCTTGAGCGTGACGAACACCACGCCCGAATTCGAGCTGTTGGTGAAGCCGTTGATCGACAGGCCGGTGAAGGCCAGCGCGTCCTCGACGTTGGGGTTCTGCTTGACGATCTCGCCCATGCGGCGAATCACTTCGTCGGTGCGGTCCAGCGTCGCGCCGTCGGGCAGCTGGGCAAAGCCCACCAGATACTGCTTGTCCTGGGCGGGAACGAAGCCGCCGGGAACGATCTTGAACAGGCCCCAGGTCGCGCCGACCAGCGCCAGGTAGATGACCAGCATCAGCGCCTTGCGGCCGATCACGCGCTGCACGCCGCCGCTGTAGGCGTCGGAGCCGCGCTGGAACAGGCGGTTGAAGCGGCGGAAAAAGCCGCCCAGCACGCGATCCATGCCGCGCGTCAGCGCATCCTTGGGCGCGTCATGGCCCTTGAGCAGCAGTGCGCTGAGCGCGGGCGCCAGCGTCAGCGAGTTGATCGCCGAGATCACGGTGGAGATCGCGATGGTCACCGCGAACTGGCGGTAGAACTGGCCGGTGAGCCCGCTGATGAAGGCCAGCGGCACGAACACCGCGACCAGCACCAGCGCAATCGCGATGATGGGCCCCGAGACTTCGCGCATCGCGCGATACGTGGCTTCGCGCGGCGACAGCCCCATCTCGATGTTGCGCTCCACGTTCTCCACCACCACGATGGCGTCATCAACGACGATACCGATGGCCAGCACCAGCCCGAACAGGCTCAGCGCGTTGATCGAGAAGCCCAGCAGGTGCAGCACGGCAAACGTGCCCACCACCGAGACCGGCACGGCCAGCAGCGGAATGATGGACGCGCGCCAGGTCTGCAGGAACAGCACCACGACCAGCACCACCAGCGCCACGGCTTCAAGCAGCGTGGTGATCACGGACTTGATCGAGGCGCGCACGAACTGCGTGGGGTCGTAGGCGATGCGGAACTCCACGCCTTCGGGCATGTTCTTCTGCAGCTCGGCCATGGTGGCGCGCACATTGGCCGAGATGTCAAGCGCGTTCGAGCCCGGGGCCTGGAACACGCCCATGCCCACGGCGGGCTCGTTGTTGAGCAGCGAGCGCAGCGCGTAGTCGGCCGCACCCAGCTCCAGGCGCGCGACATCGCGCAGCCGCGTCACCGCGCCGTCGGCGCCCGACTTGACGATGATGTCGCCGAACTCTTCTTCGGTCTGCAGACGCCCCTGGGCGTTGATCGACAGTTGCATGTCGACGCCGGGCAGGCCGGGCGAAGCGCCGACCACGCCGGCCGCGGCCTGCACGTTCTGGCCGCGGATCGCGGCCACGACGTCGGCCGCCGACAGGCCGCGCTGGGCGACCTTCTGCGGGTCGAGCCAGGCGCGCATGGCGTAGTCGCCGCCGCCGAAAATCTGCACCTGGCCCACGCCCTGGATGCGCGCCAGTCGGTCCTTGACGTTGAGCACCGCGTAGTTGCGCAGGTAGTCGATGTCGTAGCGGTCATTGGGCGAGACCATGTGCACGACCATGGTCAGGTCGGGCGCGCTCTTGATGGTGGTGATGCCCAGGCGGCGCACTTCCTCGGGCAGGCGCGGCTCGGCCTGCGAGACGCGGTTTTGCACCAGCTGCTGGGCCTTGTCGGGGTCGGTGCCCAGCGCAAAAGTCACCGTGAGCGTCATCACGCCGTCGGTCGTCGCCTGGCTGCCCATGTAGAGCATGCCTTCGACGCCGTTGATCGATTCCTCCAGCGGCGTGGCCACGGTTTCGGCGATCACCTTGGGATTGGCGCCAGGATACTGGGCGCGCACCACGACCGAGGGCGGAGCGACGTCGGGATACTCCGAGATCGGCAGCGCGCGCAAGGCGATCAGGCCGGCCAGGAAGATCAGCACCGACAGCACCCCGGCAAAGATCGGGCGGTCAATGAAAAAGCGGGAGAGGTTCATATATTGTTCTTTTCAGTCAGCTCGCTCAGGCGGCGGGCTGTTTCGCGTCCTTGGCCGCGATTTCTGGCTTGTTCGCCATGGGCACGTCCTGGGCCTCGATGCGCGCGCCGGGGCGCACGCGCTGCAGGCCGTTGACGACAATGCGCTCGCCGGCCTTGAGGCCCGAAGTGACGATGCGCAGGCCGTTGACCGGCGCGCCCAGCTGCACTTCGCGGTACTCGGCGACTTCACCGGCGCCGACAACCATCACGTATTTCTTGCTCTGGTCGGTGCCGACCGCGCGCTCGTTGACCAGCACCGCGGAGGTGGCGCCGGACTGGCCCATGCGGATGCGCGCGAACTGGCCGGGCATCAGCGCGCCGTCCTGGTTCTCGAACACCGCGCGCACGCGCACCGTGCCGCTTTGCGCATCGACCTGGTTGTCGATCAGCTGCAGATGGCCGGCATGCGGCGTGCCGCCGGCCGTGCCCGTGCCCATCTGCACGGGAATGCGCTCCAGGCGCGCGCGAGCGTTCTCGCTGCCCAGCGCGCGCACCACCACCTGCTCGTCGCTGTCGAAGCTCGCGTAGATCGGGCTGACCGAGACCATGGTGGTCAGCACCGGCGCGCCCGCGCCCGAGGCCACGAGGTTGCCGACCGTGACTTCGATGCGGCCCACGCGCCCGGCAATCGGGGCGCGCACCTGGGTGTAACCCAGATTCAGGCGCGCGGTCTGCAGCGCGGCCTGGACGGCACGCAGGTTGGCGTCGGCCTCGCGCTGGGCGTTGACGCGCTCGTCGTGTTCGCGCTGGGCAATCGCGCGCTCTTCCCACAGGCGGGTGGAGCGCTCCATTTCGCTGTGGGTATACGACAGCCGGGCCTGGGCCGCGACCACCTGGGCCTGGGCGCGATCGACCTCGGCGTTGAACGGCGCGGCGTCCAGCGTGAACAGCAGGTCGCCCTGCTTGATCAGCGCGCCTTCGCGGAAATGCACGGCCTGCACGGCGCCGGCGACGCGCGGGCGGATGTCCACGCGCTGCACGGCTTCGAGGCGGCCGGAGAATTCATCCCACAGCGCGACGTCCTGCTGCACCACCTGGGCGACGGACACGGGAATCGCTGGCGGCGCGGCGGGCTCTGCCGGAGCCTGGGCCGAAGCCTGCAGGCCGAAGGCCGCGCCGCCGACGACGGCAATCGCGGCGGCGGCAATCGCCGCGGTGCGCCAGCGCTGGGGCAGGGAGGAGAAGAATTGTTGCTTCATGGTCGGTCTTGGTCTTGAAAGGTGGTGAAAGCTGGAAGTCGGCGTTTTGCGGGCGCAACGCTCCCTTCCGGCGCAAAGGTCGGACAACAAAAGGAAAATCGGGGGCGGCCGTGCGGCAACGGCTGCGCCAGCGCGTCCCGGCGTCGGCCAGGGCACGCAGCTGTCAGGCAGCAGGCGTCAGGAGCTCAGAGTGAATCAGGCCGGGTCGGGCGGCCGACATCGGGTGGTGCTGAAGAACTGCTGGAACTGGTCCTGCACTTCCTGTGCACAAGGGCATGGCCGGGGATCGGGAATGAGCAGCGCATCGGGCCACTGCTGGGCCTTGTCGAACACATGGCGCGTCACGGCCAGGCCCGCGGCTTCGAGCCGGGCCGCATAGGCCAGGGCTTCGTCGCGCATGGGATCGTCCTGGCCGACCAGCATCAAGGTGGGCGGCAGGCCGGCCAGCCGATGGGCGGTGCTGGGCACGGCATAGGGGTGGACCGCATCGCAGGCCGAGCGCAGGAACTGCAGCCAGCCTCTGGCCCATTTGCAGTCGGTCGCCGTGCCCGTGGCGGCGCGCAGCGAAGGCGTGCCCACGCAGGGGTCGAGCATGGGAGACAGCAGGATCTGTCCGGCCAGCGGCGGATGGCGCTGATCGCGCGCCATCATGCATACGCCGGCCGCCAGATTGCCACCGGCCTCCTCGCCCGCCAGGTAGACCTGGGCGCCCTTGCCTGCAAGCCGCGTGCGGTGCTTGAACGCCCACTGCAGCACTTCGAAGCCGATCTCCAGCGGACGCGGAAACGGATGTTGGGGCGACAGCGGATAGGCCACCGACACCACGCGCGCGCCTGCCGCTTCAAGCAGATGGGCCACGGTGCAGCCGTTGTCCAGCGTGCCGGAGATGAAGGCCCCGCCGTGGAAATGCACGACCAGTGGCAGGGTCTCACCGGCCTTCTTGCTGCCATAGGTGCGCACCACCACCTCCTCACCGGACGCCAGCGCAATGGCGGCGTCGGTATGGAGCGATGGCGATGGGCGGTCTGACGAAGGTGAAGTCATGGTGTGATCCGGGCGGAACCGTGGAGACACAAATGTAAACGTTCGCGCCTCCCCCATAAACCCGATAAACGTTGCCGCACTGTTTCCAAATCCTGAACAATGGCCATGCAGCGCGCATGTCAGAATTCGCCACCCCACTGACCGACCACCACGCCCCAAGGAGAGCCCATGGATCAGATACAAGCCATGCGCACGTTTGCGCGTGTGGTGGAGGCCGGCACCTTCACCCATGCAGCCGATTCGCTGCAGCTGCCCAAGGCCACCGTGACCAAGCATGTGCAGGCGCTCGAGGAGCGCCTGCGCGTGAAGCTGCTCAACCGCACGACGCGCCGCGTCACCGTGACCACCGACGGCGCCGCCTACTACGACCGCGCCGTGCGCCTGCTCGCCGATTTCGACGACATGGAAGCCAGCATGACCCAGGCGCGCGCCAACCCGCGCGGCCGGCTGCGCATAGACATCGGCACTTCGGTGGCGCGCATGCTGATCATTCCGCGCCTGGCCGAATTCCAGCAGCGCTACCCCGACATCCAGATCGATCTGGGTGTCAGCGACCGCACCATCGATCTGATCAGCGACAACGTCGACTGCGTGATACGCGGCGGCGAACTCAGCGACCAGTCGCTGGTCGCGCGGCGCATAGGCAACCTGGAGTTCATCACCGTCGCCACGCCCGGCTATGTGGCGAAACACGGCAGGCCCGCCCACCCGCTGGACCTGGAATCGGGCCACCGCATCGTGACCTATTTCTCGCCGGTCTCGCAGCGCCGCTATCCGCTGGAATTCCACCGCGACGGCGAAGTCGTGGAGATTGCCAACAACCCCCACCTCACGGTGAACGAAAGCAATGCCTATGTGTTCGCCATCGTTGCCGGCCAGGGCGTGGGCCAGATCACCACCTTCCAGGCCCAGCCGCATCTGGAACGCGGCGAGCTGGTGGCACTGCTGCCCGACTGGCCCCAGCCCGCGCTGCCGGTCTACGTGGTCTATCCGCCCAACCGCCATCTGAGCGCCAAGGTGCGCGCCTTTGTCGACTGGGCCGCCGAACTCTTCGCGCAGAACCCGCTGCTGCAGCGCGCCTGAGCACAAAGCCCTTCGGTGCCTGCGGTGCGCGTGCGCGGTCGGCGCAGGCACGCATTAGAATGGGAACCATTCTCATATATTGAATCCATTCACCGTGCATTGCCTACAGGAAGGTCCGCCCGCCGCCGTGGAAACGGCCTTTCAGCAGCAGATGCATGCGCTCTACAGCGCGCACCATGGCTGGCTATTCGGCTGGCTGCGCCGCAAGCTGGGCTGCGGCCACCATGCGGCCGATGTCGCCCAGGACACCTTTGTGCGCATTCTCGCCTCGCGCAATGGCCTGCTGGGAGTGCAGGAGCCGCGCGCTTACCTCGTGACCACGGCCAAGCGGCTGATGATCGACCAGGCGCGGCGCGCGCTGATCGAAAAAGCCTATCTGCAGGAACTCGCGCTGGCGATGTCTGCGAACCAGGGCGCGCCTTCGGCACAGGAGCTGCTGGAAGCCGTGCAGGCGCTGGTGCAGATCGAAGCCGCGCTCGCCGGCCTGTCGGCCAAGGCGCGCCAGGCGTTCTTGCTGTGCTATCTCGAAGGCCAGACCCAGGCGCAGATCGCGCAGCACCTGGGCGTGTCGACCAAGATGGTGCAGAAATACCTGATCCAGGCGCTCACGCATTGCCATCTGGCGCTCGAAGGCTGAGATGTCGGGCGAGGTACCCAGCAGCGCGGAGATCGCGCGAGAGGCCGCGGCCTGGATAGTGCAACTCGGCAGCGACGACGCCGCGCAGCGCAGGCAGGCGCAGCAGGGCTTTGCGCAATGGCAGGCACAGGATCCGCGCCATGCCCAGGCCGCGGCGCGGCTGCAGGCCTTTGTCGCCCAGGTGCAGCAGCTGGGCAGCGGCCCGGGCGAGGCGCGCGCTGCGCAGGCCGCGCTCGATGCCGTGCACACGCAGCGGACAGCCGCCCGCCGCCGCCTTACGGCGCGTGTCGGCGGCGCGCTGGCCCTGGTCGTGCTGCTGGCCCTGCCCGCCTGGCTCACGCTGCACAACCACCCGCCCGCGCTGCTGTGGAGCGACATGCATGCCAGCAGCGGCCAATGGCGCGAGCGCCGGCTCAGCGACGGCTCGCAGCTCACGCTCAGCGGCGTGAGCGCGGTCAACTGGCGGGTCAGCGACGAGAGCCGCGTGCTGGAGCTGGTGCGCGGCAGCATCCTGGTCGAAGTCGCCAGGGACGCGGCGCGGCCGTTCTATGTGCAGACGCCGCTGGGCCGCATTCGCGCGCTGGGCACGCGTTTTGCCGTGAGCTATGACAACGGCCAGGTGACGCTGGAAATGCTCGAGTCGCGCGTGGCGGTGCAGACGCCGCAGCAGTGGCAAAGCGGCAGCGATGCAGCCCTGGTGGTGCAGGCCGGCCAGCGCCTGCGCCTGGGTGCCGAAGGCGTGGCCGCGGTCGAAGACATGGACGCGCAAGGCGTGGAACAAGGCTGGCGCCGCCACGAGCTGGTGGTGCAGGACCGGCCCCTGCCCGAAGTGCTGGACCAGCTCGCGCGCCACCACCCGGGCCCGATACGCTTCGACCGCGCGGCGCTGGCCGACATCCGCGTCTCGGGCGTGCTGCCGCTGGACGACACCGCGCAGACGCTGCGGCTGCTGCAGCGCTCGTTTCCTCAATTGCGCATGCGGTTCTTGGCTTCGCGCTGGGTGTGGGTGGATTTGCAGCCGGTGGGGTTCTGAACGTTGCGTTACTTGGCTTGAGGACAGGGCATTCATGGTTAGACGCGCCCGGCCAGGGAGGCTCACCACGAACGGATTAGTGGCAGCGCCGCTTTCTGTAGACCGTTCGTCCTGAGCGGGGTAAGCGAGCCAAGGTCGCGCAACGCACTAGGAAAAACAGCAGGCCTCAACTCCCCGTTCGTCCTGAGCTTGTCGAAGGATGAACGGCCTGCGCTCAAGTCATGAGGACGGGCCGTTCATGGTTAGACGCGCCCGGCCAGGGAGGCTCACCACGAACGGATTAGTGGCAGCGCCGCTTTCTGTAGACCGTTCGTCCTGAGCCTGCCTCGCCGGCCGCGTCGAAGGATGAACGCCCTGCCCGCAGAAAAACCATGTGCAAATATTTTGCCATTGAGGTTCCACTTTCCCGATCTCATCCGTCAATGCCTGTGAACACCACCAACAAGGACTCTTCACATGCGTGACGGACAACGCCCCAGCCCGCGCGGCTGCCTTTCGCCGCTGGCGCTTTCCCTGACGCTGGCTCTGGCAAGCCTGGCCACCACCGCCCAGGCCCAGACTGCAGCCAGCAGCCCATCGGCCCAGCGCTTCAGCATTGCGGCCGGCCCGCTCGCGCCCGCGCTCAACCGCTTTGCCCAGCAAGCCGGCGTGGCCCTGGTCATGGACGCGGGCCGCGTTGCGGGCCTGCGCACCCAAGGCCTCAACGGCAGCTACAGCGTGCAGGACGGATTTGCGCAACTGCTCAAGGGCACGGGCCAGGCCATACAGAAATCGGACGCCGGCTATCTGCTGACGCCCGCGGCTGTCGCCGCAGCGACGACAGCGCCTGCGGCGCAGTCGGCCTATGCCTTGCCTGAAGCCGCACCGGTCCCCGAGGCCGGCCAGGACCAGCCGCTGCAAGCCGTGATCGTCCAGGCATCGCGCTCCAACATGGACGCGCAGAAGGCGCCGCAAAGCGTGCAGATCATTGGCCAGGCCGATATCGAACGCCAGATGGCGCTGTCGACCAATTCCTCGGATGTGCTGAGCAATCTGATTCCTTCGTACACGCCCAGCCGCGGCAAGATGAACGGCAGCGGCGAGACGCTGCGCGGACGCACGCCGCTGATACTGATTGACGGCGTGCCCCAGTCCAACCCTATCCGCCCCACGGGCCGCGAATCGCACACCATTGACTTCGCCATGGTCGAGCGCATCGAAGTCGTGCATGGCGCCAATGCGATCAACGGCCTGGGCGCGACCGGCGGCACGATCAATATCATCACCAAGCGCCCGGAAAACGGCGCGTTCAACCAGCATGTGGACGTGCAGGCCACCATGCCCGGCTCCAGCCCCGGCAGCGAGACCATGGGCTACAAGACCAGCTACCGCGTCAGCGGCCGCAAGGACCAGCTCGACTACCTGTTTGCGATTGCCGCCGAGGACCAGGGCCTGTACCGCGACGCGCGCGGCCGCTCGATTGGCACCGACACCACCCAGGGCGATCTGATGGACTCGCGCAGCTACGACATGCTGGGCAAGATAGGCTATTGGCTGGACGACGAGCAGCGCCTGCAGTTCTCGCTGAACCGCTACCGCATCAAGGGCGAGGCCAACTACCTGGCCGTGGCCGGCAACCGCGCCACGGGCCTGCCCACCACCTCGGTGCGCGGTACGCCCGAAGGCACGGCGCCGTGGAACGATGTCTGGACGTCCAGCGTCAGCTACAACCACTACGACCTGGCCGGCATGGAGCTGTCGGCCATGGTCTTCCACCAGGACTTCGAGGCGCTGTTCGGCGCGGACAACTCCGCCACCTTCCAGGACGCGGCCATCGCGCCCGTGGGCCGGCTCTACGACCAGTCGCGCGCCACCTCGGCCAAGCTCGGCAGCAAGGTCACGCTGACCAAGTCCGACCTGCTGGACAGCAAGCTCAAGCTCACCGGCGGCTTCGACACGCTGGCCGACAAGGGCAAGCAGGACCTCTACGGCACGGGCCGCACCTATGTGCCCGAGTCCACCTACCGCAATCTGTCGCTGTTCCTGCAGGGCGACTACCAGCTGCATGAAAAGCTCGCGCTGCACGCCGGGGTGCGCCGGGAGCATGCCGAGCTGGAAATCGACAGCTACCGCACCCTGGCGCGCTACAACCGCGTCGCGGTCGCCGGCGGCACGCTCAAGTTCGACGAGACGCTCTACAACGCGGGCCTGGTGTTCTCGCCCACCGAGCACTGGAACATCTACAGCAGTTATTCCGAAGGCCTGGGCATGCCCGATGTCGGCCGGGTACTGCGCGCGATCAACACGCCGGGCCAGAACGTCGACGAGATGCGCAGCCTCAGCCCCATCGTCACCCACAGCGTGGAGCTGGGCACGCGCTACAAGCGCGGCGACTGGGACGCCGAAGCCAGCTGGTTCCGTTCCAGCTCCGACTACGGCACGCGCGTGGTGCGCGTCAACGACGCCTTCATGCTGGCGCGCGAGAAGAACCGCATCGAAGGCGTGGAAACCAGCCTGGGCTACCGAATCAACCGCGCGCACAAGGCCAAGCTGTCCTATGCGCGCACCAAGGGCCGGTATGACAGCGACGGCAACGGCAGCCTGGACGCGCGCCTGGACGGCCTCAACGTCGCGCCCGACCGCGTGATTGCCGGCTGGAACGCGCAATGGAACGGCAATCTGTCGTCCTTCGTGCAGGTGCAGCATGCGATCAGCCGGCATTTCGACGACCCGGCCAAGCGCTTCAAGGGCTATACGCTGGTCGACGCGAGCCTCAACTACAAGCTGCCCCAGGGCACGCTGCGCCTGGCCGTGGCGAATGTGTTCAACCGCGACTACATCAGCTACTACTCGCAAAGCGCGCTGGTCGAGCCGCTGCGCTATTTCGCGGGACGCGGTCGCACGCTGACCGTGGGCTACTCGCTGGACTTCTGATGCGCCACCCTGCCCTCGCCGGCGCCTGGCGCGCGCTGGTCGCGACCGGCGGCGGCTATGTGCTGGTCGCGCTGGCCGTCAATGCGCTTGCGGCGCTGCTCGCACGCGCCGGGCAGCTGCCTTCGGACGCGGTGGTGAGCGCGGCCATGCTGGGCTTTCCGGCTTACCTCGGCGTGCTGCTGTGGGGCCTGGCCTGCCCCAGCGGCGCGCGCCTGGCCTGGGTGCTGGGCCTGGGCTGCCTGGTGTTCGCACTGCTGGGCTGGCTGGGAGCGAAGGCATGAGCGCCGCGCCGCCAAAACCCTGGCGCCAGCGCCTGGGCCCAGTCCACACCTGGGTGGGCATTGTGCTGGGCGGCTTGCTGTTTGCGGTCTTCTGGATGGGAACGCTCAGCGTGTTCGATCGCGAGATCGACCGCTGGATGATGCCCGCGACGCGGCTCGCGTCGCCTGCCGGTCCGACGCGGCTCGCGTCGCCCGCCGGCCCGCCGCGGCTGGACGCGATCGCGCCGCTGGCGCAAAGCCTGGTGCCCGCGGGCGCGCGCCAGTGGCGCGTGGACTGGGCCACGCCGCGCACGCCCGTTCTGCGGCTGTCCTGGCAGACCCGGGACGGGCAGCGCGAACTGCGCTACCTCGACCCCGCGACATTGGCGCCGATGGCCGATCCGGGCACGCTGGGCGCCAGCGGCTTTTTCTTTCCCTTCCACTACGGCCTGATGCTCTCCTGGAACGACCTGGGCAAGTGGCTGGTGGGGCTGGCCGGCATGGCCATGCTGGTGCTGCTGGTCAGCGGCGTGGTCATACACCGCAAGCTGTTTGCCGATTTCTTCACCTTCCGCCCGCGCAAGCGCCTGCCGCGCAGCAGCCTCGATCTGCACAATGTCACGGGCGTGCTCGGCCTGCCTTTCCATTTCCTGATCACGCTGTCGGGGCTGGTGATCTTCTGGGCGGTCTACTTTCCCCAGGCGCACCAAGGCGTCTACGGCAGCGGCGCCAAGGCCAAGGCCGCGGTACAGGCCGAAGGCTATGGACGCTTCCGCCCGAACGCCGCGCCCGCCGCGCCGGGCCGGCCCCTGGCTTCGCTGGACGCCATGGCCGATCAGGCGCGCGCGCGCTGGGGCCCTGGCGCCGAGCCCTACTTCGTGCGCGTCTGGAAACCGGGCCTGGCGGACAGCTATGTCGAGCTGCGCCGGTCCTACGCCAGCGAAGTCTCGATGAACCTGGACCAGCTGTATTTCGATGCCGCGACCGGACAGTTCCTGCACCAGTTCCAGGCCGCGCCCGCGATGGCCGTGCAGCGCTTTTTCTCCGGCCTGCATTTCATCCAGTTCGAGCACCCGCTGCTGCGCGGGCTGTATTTTGCCTTGGGCTTGTCGGGCTGCGTGCTGATTGCCACCGGCCAGGTGTTCTGGCTGGCGGCGCGGCGCAAGGCCGCGGCGCCGGATGCACGCTGGCGCCTGGTCGAGGCCTTGGCCGTGGCCAGCACCACGGGACTGATCGCGGCAACGCTTGGCTTTCTGTGCGCCAACCGGCTGCTGCCACAGCACGCGCAATGGGGCGCGACGGACCGGCCCGGACTCGAGCTGCTGGCGTTCTTCGTGCTCTGGAGCCTGGCCCTGGCGCATGGCCTGGGCCGCGCAATGCAGGCCTGGCGCGAACAGGCCTGGGCGATTGCCGCGCTGGCGGCATCGGCGCTGCTGCTCAATGCCGTGACTACCGATGCCTACACGCGGGTCACGACGCCCTGGGCGGTGTGGGGTGTCGATGCGGCGCTGCTGGCGCTGGCCGCCACCGCGATCTATGCCGCGCGCCGCCTGAAGGCGCGGGGATTGGCGACATGAATACACTGCTGGCCGCGCTGTGCCTGTTCGCTGGCTGGACGCTGCTGTATTTCGCCAGCGCAGGAACGCGCAGCAAACTCGGCGATACCGCGCCCCGTCCGGCCACATGCAAGATGGCAGCGCTGCTGCTGGCCCTGGCCGCCTTCGCGCTGTGCACCGTGAGCCAGGGGCCCGGAATGGGCGCGCTGCTATGGCTGGTGCTGCTCAGCGCCTGTGCGTTTGCCGTCGTCGGTGTCGCCACCTGGGCGCCGCAGGCGCTGCTGCGCCTAGGCCGTCGACAGCGCCAGTGAGGTGTGCACCGGCATTTGCAAGCCGGCTGCCGCATCTTCGAGCGCCACCACATGGATATGCGGCTGCTCGCTCATCACGCCGCCAAAGATGGTCGCAAACGCCACGTCGGCCGCGTCGCGTCCCGTTGCCAGGCGCATCATGCCCATGGGAATCGCCGTGCCCGAAGGATCGAACTGGTACCAGCGATCGCCCAGGTAGACCTCGACATAGGCATGGAAGTCCGGCGGACCCAGGGCCGGGTCGGCGCCGTAGTCGGTGCCGGTGACAAAGCGCGCCGGCAGATTGAGCGCGCGGCACAGCGCGATCATCAGATGCGCGAAGTCGCGGCACACGCCCACGCGTTCGATCAGCGTGTCCACCGCCGATGTCGTGCCGCTGGAGCTGTTCGAGCGAAACGTCACATGCTGGCTCACCCAGTTGCAGATCGCCTGGACGCGCGCATAGCCTTGCGGCAGATAGCCGAACTGGCCCATGGCGAAATTCGACAGCCGGTCCGACTGGCAATAGCGGCTGGGGTAGATATAGGGCAGCACCTCGAGCGGCAGCTGGCGCACCGGCACTTCGCCGATCTGCGCCGGGTCCGCCGTGTGGTGGGAGATGTCCACCGTGGCACCGTATTGCACGGTGAGCGGGCCGGGCAGCGCGCTCAGCCGCAGGCAGCGCTGTCCCATATCGGGACTTTGCTGCAGCTCGCGGTAAGCGTCTGGCTGGCTGATCACCAGTTTTTCGCCGGACACTGCCTGGTGGGCGGTGTGCGCGGCATGGATATAGAAAAAGAAATCGGCTCCCGGTGCGAACACCGTATAGGACAACTCGATTTGGAGTTGAAGTCTGATCATGGTTGTCGTGGGCTACCAGAATGACAAGGAGAATTCCTGCGCCAGCGACTGCACACCTTCGCGCAACGCATGCTGGATGGCCGAAAGACCCATGCGCTAGCGTCAGTATGCGCTGCCCGGCGCCGGCAGGATGTCAGCAAACACCACCACTTCACTGCCATCCGTATGCCCACGCGGGCCGGCACTTCATGCCAGTCGGCACCGATGATCACGGCATTGCGGCTGCCGCCACGAAAGCCTGCTCCACGGCATCGAGCCGCTGCAGGCCCGCGTCCGCGCTGCGCCGCACCAGGCAGATCTGGCGCACGGGTGCGTTTCTGCCCAGCGCGATCTCGCGCACGCCATAGGCATCGCGCAGCTGGTAGCGGATCTTGGGCAGCACCGACACGCCTATGCCCGCGGCCACCATGGCGACAATCGCATCCATGCCCGGCACATCGAGCAGCGGCTGGCGCTGCGGCAGCAGCTGGTTGACGAAACGCGCGGCCATCTGGCCGGCGACGACGCCGCGGTCCAGCCGTATCCAGGGCGATTGGCCCAGGATCTGCTTGACGGTGCCGGGCGCCATGTTCGCGGGTACGACCAGCACAAAGGGCTCGCGCAGCAGCGGCGTCCACAGCAGCCGGCTCGAGCCGCCCGAGACCGGCCGCACCACGACGGCTGCGTCGACGCGCCCGGCCTTGAGGCTTTGCAGCAAATCGGGCGTGGTGCCGCGATCGATCTGCAGCGCGATTTTCGGCGCCTGGCGCTGCAGCGCGGCAAAGGCCTGGGGCAGCAAGGTGGTCAGCGCCGACTCGGTGATGCCCAGGCGCACATGGCCCGCGGGCGCGGCATCGGCGGTGTGGCGCAGCGACTCGAGCTCGGCCAGGCTGCGGTTGACGACGGCCGCCAGCTGCAGCGCGAACGGCGTGGGCCGCGCATTGCGCGCCGAGCGGTCGAACAGCGGCTGGCCGAAGTACTGCTCGAGCTGCTTCATCTGCAGGCTCACGGCGCTGGGCGTGAGGTTCACCTGCTCGGCAGCCTGGGCAAAGCTGCCCTGCTGCACAACGGCGGACAAGGTCGCCAGCAACTGCATTTTCATGAGTTTTCCTCGTGTATCGAACGACGAATGATCAAACAACAATTGATCATTGTCTTCTAGCATGCAGGCTTGTTCAATCGATTTCGCCAGGCCATGACCTCCACTTTCCGCCTTGAAGACTTTGCCGCGCCGAACTCGGCATCGCCGGCGCGCGCGGGCACGCCCGCGCTGCCGCGCCGCCTGCGCAAGATGCTGTCGCTCGACGACTTCGAGCACGCGGCGCGCGCCTTCCTGCCCCGCCCCATCTTTGCCTATGTCTCGGGCGGCTGCGAGACCAACCGCTCGCTGCAGGGCAACCGCAGCGCCTTCGCCGACTACGGCTGGCAGACGCGCATCCTGAAGAACACCGCGGCGCGCACGCTGGGCACTACGCTGCTGGGCGAGGACTGGGCGGCGCCGTTCGGCATCGCGCCCATGGGCATCAGCGCGCTGTCGGCCTACCGCGGCGATCTGGTGCAGGCCCAGGCCGCGGCGGCGGCAAACATTCCCATGATCCTCAGCGGCACCTCGCTGATTCCCATGGAGGAGGTGGTGCGCGCCAACCCCAGGGCCTGGTTCCAGGCCTATGTGCCCGGCGAGCCCGAACGCATTGCGCTGCTGCTGGAGCGCGTCGAGCGCGCGGGCTTCGGCACGCTGGTGGTCACGGCCGACACGCCGGTCTCGGGCAACCGCGAGAACAATCTGCGCGCCGGCTTCTCGACGCCGCTGCGCCCCAGCCTGCGCCTGGCCTGGGACGGCATCACGCATCCGGGCTGGCTGTTCGGCACGGCGCTGCGCACGCTGGTCCAGCACGGCATGCCGCATTTCGAGAACTCGCAGGCCACTCGCGGCGCGCCCATCCTGTCATCGACGGTGACGCGCGACTTCGGCGCGCGCGACCATCTGAACTGGGAGCATTTCGATCTGATTCGCCGCCGCTGGAAAGGCCAGCTGGTGCTCAAGGGCATCCTGCACCAGGACGACGCGCTGCGCGCGCGCGAGCATGGCGCCGACGGCATCATTCTCTCCAACCACGGCGGGCGCCAGCTTGACGGCGCGGTCTCGCCGCTGCAGGTGCTGCCGGGCGTGGTCCAGGCGCTGGGACCCGACTACCCGGTGATGATGGACAGCGGCTTTCGCCGCGGCAACGATGTGCTGCTGGCGCTGGCGCTGGGCGCGAAGTTCGTGTTTGTCGGCCGGCCCTTCAACTACGCGGGCGCGGTGGCCGGCGAAGCCGGCGTGCGCCATGCGATAGGCATACTGGCCTCGGAAATGCTGCGCAACATGGCGCTGATAGGCGTTAACGCTCCGGCCGAGCTGGGCCGTGAACATCTCTTTTCGCGCCCCTGAACGGCAAGACGCCGGCAGCGCTGCCGGCGTCTTTCGCTGCAGACCCAAAGCTTCATTCGAGCTTGATGTTGGCCTCGCGGATCAGATTGCCCCACTTTGTGTGTTCGGCCTTGATGAAGGCCGCAAACTGCTGGGGCGTGCCGGTCACCGGAATATTGCCTTCGAAGGCCAGCTTGTCCTGCACGTCCTTGCGCGCCAGCATGGCACCGACTTCCTTGTTGACGCGCGCCACGACCTCGGCCGGCAGGCCCGCGGGGCCGACCAGGCCCAGCCAGGTGGTGGCGTCGAAACCGGGATAGCCCTGCTCGGCCACCGTGGGCACCTGGCCTATCACCGGCAGGCGCTGGGCCGAGCTCACGGCCAGCGCGCGCACCTTGCCGGCCGTCATCTGCGACATCACCGAGACGCTGTTGCCGAAATACAGCTGCACCTGGCCGCCGAGCAGCTCGTTCATTGCCGGGCCCGCGCCCTTGTAGGGCACTTGCAGCACCTGGATGCCCGCGCGGCGCGTGAGCATCTCACCCGCAAGATGGCCCACCGTGCCGTTGCCCGCATGCGCAATGCTGTACTCGCCGGGCTTGGCCTTGGCGGCCTTGATGAAATCGGCCAGCGTGCGAAACGGCGAGTCGGCGCGCACCACCAGCACCACGGGTTGCACCGCGATCTCGACGATGGGCGTGAAGTCCTTGAGCGGATCGAAAGGCATCTTCGCGTAGAGCGCGGGATTGATCGACAGATTCGAGGCCTGGCCCATGCCTATGGTGTAGCCGTCGGGCTGGGCCTTGGCCACGGCGTCCAGGCCGATGTTGCCGGCCGCGCCGGGGCGGTTCTCGACAATCACCGTCCATTGGTTGAGCACGGTGAACTTCTCGGCAATCAGCCGCGAGGTGGCATCGGTGCCGCCGCCCGGGGGAAACGGCACGATCAGCTTGATGGGCTTGGCCGGCCAGCTGCTCTGGGCGAAAGCGCCCGTCGTGCCCGCGGCCAGCGCCAGCGCGCCGGTGTGAAGAAAAGTACGTCGTTGCATGGTTTGTCTCCTTTGGTTTATTTCTTGTTTCTATGCGCAGGCCACTATGGAGCGGGCGCAACTCCTGATAGAACCGTTCGTCCTGAGCTTGTCGAAGGGCCGTTCATCCTTCGACGCGGCCGGCGAGGCAAGCTCAGGACGACCGGAGGGCGTCATGCCTTTCAAGAGAAGCCGCTGCGACGCCTCCCCGTTCGTGGTGAGCTTGTCGAACCATGAACGCCCTATCCTCATAAATTGACCGCAAGCCGCTTTAGATCGGCAAGCCCTTTTCGCGCAGCACCGCGTCGAAACGTTCGGGATCGGCCGTGCCCGTGCGGTTGGTCTCGCGGATCTTGGCTTCCTTGAGCAGATGGGCGCGGGTCCTGGCGAGAACGCTCGCGGCCTCAGCGGCCGGCACGGCAATCACGCCGTCGGCGTCGCCGATGATCAGATCGCCGGGCATGACCACCAGGCCGGCGCAGGACACCGGCACATTGACTTCGCCCGGGCCGTCCTTGCTCGGGCCGCGGTGGGTATGGCCCTTGGCGAAGATAGGCATGCCGTCTTCGGCCCATTCGCACAGATCGCGCACCGCGCCGTCTATCACCAGGCCGCCGAGCTGCTTGGCCACGCAGGTGGTGCGCATCAGGCCGCCGACCAGGGCCTGCGAGACATCTCCGCCGCCGTCGATGACCAGCACATCGCCGGGCTCGACCATCATCAGCGCCTTGTGGATCATCAGGTTGTCGCCGGGGCGCACGCGCACGGTCACGGCCGGGCCGCACAGCACGGTCTCGAGCCGGCGGTGGTATTGGCGCAGGCCCAGGGTGCCGACGTTGCGGCTCATGGAGTCGCCAATCGCCGCCACCGGCATGTCGCGAAACGCGGCCACGGTTTCGGCGTCGGGGCCGGCGGCGCGGGGGTTGATGCGGTAGCCTGCGGGCCACGAAGGGGTAGTGCTCATCGGATGCTCTGGTGGTCTTGGGAAAACACCTGCGGGTTCACGCAGGCGCAAAGATCGGGGGATTGGCCGCGGAGAAAGCCCAGCACGTTGCGCGCCGCCCCCGTCGCCATGCCTTCGAGCGCCGCCGCGGTCGAGCCGCCCACATGGGGCGTGAGCACGACGTTGGGCAAGGCGGCCAGCGCGCTGCCGGCCGGCAGGGGCTCGACGGCCATGGTGTCCAGGCCGGCGGCAAACAGCGCGCCCGAGCGCAGCGCCGCGATCAGCGCCGGCTCGTCAATGACTTCGCCGCGCGCGGTGTTGACCACGATCGCGCCGCGCGGCAGCAGGGCCAGGCGCGCGGCGTCAAACAGGCCGCGCGTTTGCGCGTTCAGCGGAATGTGCAGGCTCAGCACATCGGCGCGCGGCAGCAGGCTGTCCAGCGCGGCGTGCAGCGCCACACCCTCGACCGGGCTGGCGCCGCGCAGTCCGGGATCGAAGGCTTCGACTTCCATGCCCAGCGCCAGCGCCACCTTGGCGACGCGCTGGCCCACCTGGCCAAAGCCGACCAGGCCCAGGCGCCGGCCCGCGAGCTGCACGCCGTCCTGGGCGCGCGTCCAGCGGCCGGCGCGCAGCTCGGCGTCCAGCAGCGCGACCTTGCGCGCCGCGGCCAGCATCAGGCCCAGCGTGAGTTCGGCCACCGACTGCGCGTTCGCGCCCGGCGTCACATAGACCGGAATGCCGCGCTCGCTGGCCGCGGCGACGTCGATGTTGGGCACGCCCACGCCATGCTTGGAGATGACTTTCAGCGTCGGGCAGGAACGGATGGCGTCGCCCGACAGCGCGACGGTGCGCGAGATGACGGCGTCCACCGGCTCGCTGGCCAGGATCTGCGCGACTTCGGCGGCGTCGTTGCCGTCGCGCATGAACAGCAGGCGGCAGCCCGCGTCCTCGAGAATGCGCTGGCCCGCGGGGGCAAGCTTGGGCGCGGTGATGAAAATCGTGAAGGCCATGTTGTCTCTTGTTGGGGAGGTGAATCCTGTTGGAAGTGGATTCTGCGCAGCGCAATTCATTCGGTCTATTGAATAATGGTGATTGACCCATTTCTTTTGGTAATTGATGAAAGCGCCCCATGGACCTGCATCTGCGCGATCTGCGCTACTTTGAAGCCGCGGCTGAAATGGGCCACTTCGGCCAGGCGGCCGAGCAGCTCGCGCGCAGCCAGCCGGCGCTGACCAAGTGCATTCAGCGGCTGGAAGAGGCGTTCGGCAGCCCGCTGTTCGAGCGCGAAGGCCGGGGCATACGGCTCACGCCCGTGGGCCAGATGCTGCTGGGCCGGGCGCGCATGCTGCGCAACACCGCCGAGGAAGTGGTGCGCCAGGTGCAGGAGTTCGCCCAGGGCCTGGCCGGCCATGTGCGCATAGGCAGCGGCCCGGTCGCGGCCGATCACCTGCTGCCCGAGGTCTGCAGCCTGGCACTGGAGGGCGGCCACAAGACCACGATCAGCATCGTTGTCGGCCCGAGCTGGGAGCTGCGCGAGCAGCTGCGCGAAGGCAAGATCGATCTGCTGATAGGCCTGACCATAGACGGCGACCCGACCACCATCTCCTACCCGATAGTCGAGGACGTGGTGGTCGTGGCCGCGAGCCGCAGCCACCCGGTGTTCGCCACGCCGAAGATCACCATGCAGGCGCTGCTGACCTACCCCTGGGCCCTGCCCGCGCCGGCCATTCCCAGCCGCCTGTGGCTGGACATGGCGTTTGCGAACCAGGGCCTGGCGCCGCCCAGCGTGCAGATCGAGGCGAGTTCCATTGCCCTGCTGCCGCGCATGATTGCGCGCACCCATCTGCTGAGCTTTGTCTCGCGCCACACCTTGGAACTGCCCGGCGGCGACCATCTCGAGGAAGTGCGGCTGGAAGCCACGACGCTGCGGCGCAAGCTGGGCGTGACCGTGCGCCGCGCGGGCGAGCTGTCGCCCGCGGCGCAGCGCATTGTCGAGCTGCTGCGCTCCCAGGGCGCGGCCCTTGCGGCGGCTTGCTGAATCAGGGCCGGCCGTCCAGCAGATCGACTTCCGTGCGCATGTCCTGCACCAGGCGCTGCACCGCGGCGCCGTCCAGCAGGCTGCTCATGCCCACGGCCACGACGGTGTGCGTGAGCTGCCGGCGCGCATTGAACACCGGCAGCGCCACCACCGTGAGGCCGCGCACGAAATGGTCGCGGTCCAGCGCCCAGCCCTGGCGCTTGGCGAGATCGACTTCGTTGCGCCAGATGGTGAAGCCGGGCGCGTCGTCCCAGGCAATGGCGGCATAGATCTTCTTGAGCTGTGCCGGGCTGGCATCGAGTTCGGCGGCAATCAGCCGGCCCGTGGCGCTGACCAGGCTGGAGAACTGGCTGCCGACATCGGTGTGCAGGCGAAACGGCTGATTGGACTTCGACAGCGCCAGCACCACCACGCTCTGGTGCTGGGTGACTTCGACACCCATGGCGGTGACGCCATGCGCGGCCGCAAGCCGGTCCAGGCCGGGCTGCACGCGCTGGGCAAAGCTGCCGCCTTCGAGCACGCTGCGCGCCAGGCTGATCATTCCGCCGGCCAGCGTATAGCGCTTGGTCGCGCTGTCCATCTGCACCAGATCCTCGCTGACCAGCACGCGCAGGATATGCAGGCAGGTGCTGGGCACCAGGCCCAGCTGGTCGGCTATGGCCTTGACGCCCAGCCCGGGCTGGCTTTCGCCCAGCAGGCGCAAGATGGCAATCGATCGGCTGACGGCGGGCACGGGCCGCACGCGCTGGGCCTTGGGTTGACTCGGTTCACTGACCATGCTGCGGGTTTTCTGCGGGCTGCGACGCAATGTCGGGCTGTCCAGCTTACCCGATGCGGCGCGCGCCAACGGCGTCCAGGCCATGTCCAGCGAAATCATGGTGCGCTCCTGGGTGGGGCGGCCTTCATGATGGCCTGGGCCTGCAGCACCGGCGCGCCGTCCACGCTGGCCAGGCCCTGCAGGAACAACAGACTGCGCGTGCGCTGCGTGATGCGGGCGCGCACTTCGACAAAGCCACCTTCGGCCACGCCGGCCAGGAAATGGCTGTCGAGCTGCAGCGTCAGGCAGGGCACGCGGCCCGCGGCCTGCCAGGCAACGGTGCTCAGCGCATGGTCGACCAGCGTCAGCAAGGCGCCGCCATGCAGCATGCGCGCCGGATTGAGGTGCTCGGCCCGCACCTGCAGGCCATAGGCCCAGTCATCGCCCTCGCGCCGGCTCCACAGCGGGCCGGCCAGGCCCATGAAGCCGGGCAGTTCGTGCGGTTTCCAGCCTTGGGCCTGCGCTTGCATCGCTACGCCCTCAATCAGCCTTCAAGCCCGCCGTGGAAATCACCACCTGCCACTTCTGGCGTTCGCTGCGGCCAAAAGCCTGCAGGGATTCCGGCGTGCCGCCCGCGGGCTCGAAGCCCAGCTCCAGCAGGCGCTGGCGCGTTTCGGGGCGCTGCAGCGCCTTGTTGAACGCGGTGTTGAGCGTCTGGATGATCTGCGCGGGCGTGCCCCTGGGCGCGTACAGCGCATTCCAGGCAATCACGTCGAAGTCGGGAAAGCCCTGCTCGGCCACCGACGACACGCCGGGCACCAGCGAGCTCGGCTGGCGCGATGTCACGGCAATCGCCCGCAGCTTGCCCGACTGCAGGTGCGGACGCAGGCTGGTCGGGGTGTCGACAATCGCCGTGAGCTGGCCGCCGATCAGATCGGTGATCGCAATGCTCGCGCCCTTGTAGGGAACGCCGAACAGCGGCACGGCCGAACGCTCCTTGAGCAGCTCTACGACCAGGCGCGCGCTGGTGCTGGGCAGGGCGATGTCGGCGCTGCGCGGCGCGGTCTTGACCGCGTCGACCAGCTGCCTGGCCGTGGTCAGCGGCGAGCTGCTGGCCACGGCCAGCACCATGGGAAAGGTGCCGACCATGACCACCGGCTCGAAGTCATGGCCGGCGTTGAAAGGAATCTTGGTGTAGAGGAACTCGTTGAGCACATGGGTGGCGTTGGTGCCCATGGTCAGCGTATAGCCGTCGGGATGGGCCTTGGCCGTGGCCTCGGTGCCCACGTTGCCGCCGGCGCCGGGGCGGTTGTCGATGATGATGGGCTGGCCCAGATCGCGCGAGATCTGGTCGGCGAGATAGCGCGTGGCGATGTCCGTGCCCTGGCCCGCCGGATAGGCGACGATGATCTTGATGGGTTTCGATGGATAGGTCTGCGCCTGCAGCGCGGCCGAAGCCACCAGGCCGATGATCGCGGCCCATCCCGATACGATGCGTTTCATGTCTGTCTCCTTGTGATGCCAACTGTTTTTCCTGCGCGGGGCCTGGCCCCGCGCAGCGGCTTTTCTTCTGTGGATCAGTGTTGGGGGGTGGCATGGCCCTCCTGCATTCTGCGGGCCGGCGCCTGGGGCTGCGCCTGTGCCAAACCCTCGGCCTGCTCTTGACCTTGCCCCTGCCGGCTGCGCGCCAGCACGGCGGCCCGGTCCTGGTCGAGCCGCGGCGGCGCCGCTCCAGGCACCCCGGGCGTGCCCATGAGCCGCACCGGTGAGCGTATGCCCTGGTAGTCGCCGCGCCGCACCAGCAGCTGCCGATGCTGGGTATGCGGATGCTCGAGCGCGGCGGCCACGCTGTTGACGGCCGCGGCCGGAACGCCCTGGGCCATCAGCGCCTCGGCCCAGACTTGCGCCGGCCGGGTGGAAATCGCCGCCTCGATGGCCGCGTACAGCGCGTCGCGCTGGCCCAGGCGCTGGGCGTTGCTGGCAAAGCGCGGGTCGGTGGCCAGCGCGGGCTCGCCCAGCGCGGCGCAAAAGCGCGCGAACTGCGCGTCGTTGAGAATGCCTATGAACAGCTCGCCGTCGGCCGCGCGGAACTTGTCGTAGGGCACGATGTTCGGGTGGGCGCTGCCCAGCGGCGCGGGCACTTCGCCCGAACAAAGCCAGTTCGCGCCATGCGGCAGCAGCAGGCTGATCGCGGTGTCGTAGAGCGTGGCCTCGACGCGCTGGCCCAGGCCGTCGCGCGCGCGCGCCTGCAGCGCCATCAGGATGCCGCTGAGCGCGACATAGCCCGTGAGGTGATCGACCACGGGAATGCCCACCTTGGTCGCGCCGCTGCCTTCGCTGCCGTTGATGCTCATGATGCCGCAGGCCGCCTGCAGCACGGCGTCGTAGCCGGGCAGCCCGCCCAGCGGACCGTCGGCGCCAAAGCCGCTGATGCTGCACAGCACCAGCCGCGGGTAGCGCGCGGCCAGCACTTCCTCGTAACCCAGGCCCCAGCGCTCCAGCGTGCCGGGAACGAAGTTCTCGACCAGCACGTCGGCGTTTGCCAGCAGGCCGTGCAGCACCTGCTGGCCGTCGGGCGTGGACAGGTCCAGGCTGATCGACTGCTTGCCGCGGTTGAGCGCGGAAAAGTATGCGGCCTGCTGGCTGGGCGTATAGGGCGGGCCCAGCCGGCGGGTCTCGTCGCCCGCGGGCGGCTCGACCTTGGTCACCTCGGCGCCATGGTCGGCGAGAATCTGCGTACACAGGGGCCCGGCCAGGACCCTGGTCAGGTCGACGACCCTGAGCCCCTGCAAGGCGCCTGCGCGTTCCATGGCTCAGGCTCCGCGGCTGGGCAGGACCACGACGCCGCCGCCAAGCACCGACAGCTCGTTGTCCTGGTTGTGCGCGATCTGCTCGATCTCGACCATGTGCTTGCCGTCCTCGACAAACTTGCGCACCACCTTGCCGGTGATGAACACCATGTCGCCTTCGGGATTGTGGCGGCGGATCTTGCAGCTGGCCTTGTGCAGGAAGCCGCTGTCGCCCATCCAGTTGGTCAGGTGGTGGGTCAGCCACGAGGTGCGCTCGGGACCGTAGTCGTAGGCACCGGGCGCGCCGACTTCCAGCGCGAAGTCCTCTTCCCAATGCACGCGCTCGGGCACGTCGGGAATGCCGAAGCGGTTCTTGATGCCCACGCCCGGGTGGGCGTCGATCAGCTTCCAGGCCAGCTTGTTGGCGCGGATGTAGAGGCCGCCCCAGCCCTGGGCATAGGCAATGAAGCCGGTCACGGTCATCGGACCCTTGAACATCGTCGGCAGGGCCTCGCCCTCCTTCACATCCTCCCAGTAGCGCGGCACGGCGCCGCGCACTTCCTCCTTGCGGTAGAGGTCGAAGGCCGCGGCCAGCTCCTCGTCGGTGTAGCTGCGCTGGCCGCGCTCGCGCGCCGCATCGTACTTGGTGCCGACTTCACGCGCATGGTCGCGCTCGGTGCGAAAGCACCAGCTGTCGGCCTCGGCCACCTTGTCGCCGTCCTGGTTGAAGAAATCCACGTGGTAGATCTGCTGCACGGCGCGGCCGGCAAAACGCGTCTGGTGTTCGATCAGGTCCTTGAGATAGGCCTCGGTGTGGATCTCGTCGTTGCGCCGCACGGGCTTGTGCCAGGTCCAGTCGGCACCCGACCACATCGCATGCACGCCCGGCAGGCCGCCGACATAGCCCGAGACGATGCGGCTGGTCGAGAACAGGAAGCTGGGCAGCGCGACGATGCCACCGTAATGCGACTTGGCCGCGTAGTCGGGGTCGCACCACAGCGGGTTGTCGTCGCCAATGCCATGGGCGTAATGGCGTATGTTGTCGCGCGTTGCCTCGTGACACCAGGGCTCGACGGTGTGGCCTATCTTGACGCCTATGCGCTGGCGCAATTCGTCGAGTCCGCTTTCGGTGATCTTGGGGAAATTGCGCTGGGCTTTCATGTCCATGGTGATGGCTCCTGGTTGAGAAATGGGGAATGGGGAAATGGCGCGGTGACGCATTCAGCCGGCAGTGCTGGACGGCCCTTCGACAAGCTCAGGGCGAACGGGGGGCGGCTCAGCGCGAACGGGGGGCGGCTCAGGGCGAACGGGAAGCGGCTCGGGGCGAACGGGCAAGGGCCCGGGCGCCGAACCGTTCGTCCTGAGCCCGTCGAAGGATGAACGGCCTTGCCCTGCCAGCTCGCGCTCGCGCAGCACCTTGCGATGCACCTTGCCGGCGGGCGTCTTGGGCAGCTCGTCGACCAGGGCCACATGGCGCGGGTATTCGTGCTGGCTCAGCTTGGTCTTGACCAGCTCCTGGATTTCGCCGGTGAAGGCGGCGATGTCAGCCGCCGGGCGGGTGCTGACGATGAAGGCCTTGACGACCTGGCCGCGCAGCGCGTCGGGCACACCGATCACCGCGGCCTCGAGCGCGTCGGGGTGCATCAGGATCACATTCTCGATCTCGACGGCGCTCATGGTCCAGCCCGCGGAAATGATCACGTCGTCGGCGCGGCCGCCGTGATAGAAGTAGCCGTCGGCGTCGATGCGGCCCAAATCCTTGGTCGGCAGCCACTGGCCGCGGCGCAGCACCATCAGCTGACCCGTGACGCCGGGCGCGCAGGGCTTGCCGTCATCGCCCTGCACCTGCACCTCGGTGCCCGGCACGGCCTTGCCGAGCGCGCCTTTCTTGACCGGAAAATCGGGCGCGCCGGGGTAGCTGGCCAGCACCACGCCGATCTCGGTCGTGCCGTACATGCTGCAGACTTCCAGGCCGAAGGTGGCGCGCACGAAGTCGGCGGTGTCGTCGTCTATGGGCTCGCCGGTGAACGACAGCTTCTGCAGCGCAAAGCGGTAGTCGCCGGCCTTGCCGCAGTTCTTCATCATGCGGTAGTGGGTGGCGGCCGCCGACATGTTGGTGAAGCGGTGCTCGGCCAGGCCCTGCAGCAGGCGCTCGGCGTTGAAGCGCCCGCTGTATGCGCCCACCGTGAGGCCCAGCGCCAGCGGCGCCAGCGTGCCATGCCACAGCCCATGGCCCCAGGCCGGCGACGACGGGCAGAAGTAGCGCTCGCCCGGGCGTATGCCCGTGCCGTAAAGCGCAGCCACCATCAGCGTCACCAGCGCCTTGTGCGAATGCTTGACGGCTTCGGGCAGCTCGCGTGTCGTGCCCGAGGTGTACTGGAACACCGCCAGGTCCGCTGCCCTGGACTGCGTCTGGTAGCGGGCGGGAAAAGCCGTGAGGGATTGCGCGAACCCGGCGTCGAACACCTGCACCGGCGGGTGGCCGGGAAAGCGCGCGGCGTCCTGCTTCTCGGCATTGGTGATCAGCAGCGCGGGCTGGCAGTCCTGCACCCGCAGCCGTATGCCGTCGGGGCCGAACAGCGTGAACAGCGGCACGGCAATCGCGCCGCGCTTGATCACGCCGAACATCGCGGTGTAGAAGGCGCGCGAAGGCTCGAGCATGATCGCCACCCGGTCGCCGGCCTGCACGCCGCTGGCCTCCAGCCAGTGCGCCAGCCGCGACGAGTCTTCGGACAGCTGGGCAAAGCTGATGACTTCCTCGCCGCCGCCGGCCTGGACCACGATCAGCGCGTCCCGGCCCGAGGCCGCATGGCGGTCCACGCATTCATGGGCAATGTTCAGCGCATCGCGGTTTCCGTCAAACAGGTCCCAGAGCCGTTCGGGGGAAAACTGGATCTGCGCATCGGCGTAGCTCTGGTAGTCGGTCAGTGATTTCATGGCGGCATCCAACGTCAGTGAGGGGTTGAATGCAGTTTTCTCCCGCTGGCTGCTTTTGTCAAATACGACTTCTATTTGTCTATAGACAAAAGTAAGCAAAACCAAAGGGCTCAATTGCAGGCGCAAATGCCAGTCTTGAAGACCTGGGCGGGTGCAGTGAAAGGCTGAAGACGGGGCGCGGGAACACCGGGAAATCCGCGTGCCGGCTGCGGGCCGCGCTCCTGTTTTTTCCGGCATTCAAGCCGGCGCAAAAGTGCCGCGCGGGCATGCATGCGGGCCTGGGATGAACCCGCGAGAGCGGCACAAAAGCCCGGCACCCGCATGCGCAATCAAGGGTATGTCCTAGGCCATTGGCGCGTGTACGCGGCGGCCAACGCGCGCTTGCCGCCAACCGCCCATGTCAACACAAGCTCCACTCCCACACCGCGCCCGGATTTCATCCGTTACGGTAGCAAGTGCTGGTGTTTCCCCATGCCAGATATCCCATTCCAATCCCACGAGGTGTGCAATGAACAATAACGAGCAACAACCACGTCAGCTGACACTCGACAACCAACGACTCGAAGCGGCAAAGCAAAGCCTGGACCAGGGGGCGGTGACGCCCGAGGCCGAGCAATGGCGCGAAGCCATCATCAAGCTGCTCAATGATTCGCTGGCGACCGAAATCGTCTGCGTGCTGCGCTACAAGCGCCACCACTTCACGGCCACCGGCCTGGAATCGCCGGCCATTGCCGATGAGTTCCTGGTGCACGCCAACGAGGAGCAGGCGCATGCCGACAAGATCGCCAAGCGCATCGTGCAGCTGGGCGGCAAGCCCGATCTGAATCCCGACACGCTGACCAGCCGCAGCCACGCCGACTACGACGAGCAGGAAGACCTGCACGCCATGATCCGCGCCAATCTGATTGCCGAGCGCGTGGCCATCGAGGCCTACACGCAGATGATCGAGCTGATCGGCGACAAGGACCACACGACGCGCCGCCTGATCGAGCAGATCCTGGAGCAGGAGCAGGAGCACGCCGACGAGCTGTCCGACTGGATGAAGCGCGCCTGACGCGCAGCGGGTAAATGCCCGGCGCAGGGTTGGCCATCGGCCCTGCGCCGGCGCATTTCCGGTGAATTTTCGGCTCAGTGCCGGCTCAGTGCCTGGATGTTTCCGGCTCAGGCCGGGCGTATGCGCACCTGCAGCTGCAGCCAGGCTAGCACATTGGCCGGCCGCGCAAACACCCCATCGGCATGGTCCGCGACGCGCTCGCCGACCGCAAACGCCAATCCCCCTAGCGCCCGCGCGGCCTGCATGGCGCTGATATCGCTGGTGTCGTCGCCTATGAACACCGGCATCCTGCCGCAATACGGTGCCTGCTGCATCAGCTGCTGCAAGGCCGCCCCCTTGTCGATATGCGCGGGCAGCCATTCAATCACTTTTCTGCCTTCGCACAGCCCATGGGTGGGCATTGCAGCGGCCAGCTGCGCGCCGAGTTCGCGAATCATGGCTTCGGCCGCGGGCGCCTGGCGCCAGTGCAGCGCCAGGCCGCAAGGCTTTTCCTCGACCAGGGCGCCGGGCCAGGGCTGCAGTGCCTGGCGGCAGCGCTGCGCCAGCGCCGCCAGCCGGGCATCGGCCGGCGCGGCCTGCAGGATCTCGGCGCCGTGGCTGCCGACCAGCGCGATGCCCGCGCCTTGCAGCAGCGGCGCCAGGTCGGCATACGCCCGCCCGCTGATGCAGGCCAGAGCGCCGTTGAGCCGCGGCGCCAGCGCGGCCAGGGTCTGCAGCAGCAGCGCACTGACCTGCACCGCGGCCGGCGTGGGCGCGATATCGATCAGCGTGCCGTCGAAATCGACAAACAGCGCTATCGGCTCAGCCAAGGCCGGCCCCCGCGCCGCGCTGCGTCTCCTGAACGCCGCGTTCGAGCTGCAGCAGGAAATCGCCAAAGCCTTCGCGCGCGCGCGGATCGCGCCGCGCGCTGGTCACCACGCAGGGCGCGATGCGCCGCGCAATGCGCAGTCCCGCCTGCTCGCAGCGCCGCACCAGGCTCACGTCTTCGTGCGCCTTGCCCGGAAGAAAACCGCCGACCTGCAGATAGGCCTGGCGCGTCAGCCCCAGGTTGGCGCCATGCACATGCGGGTGGCCGTCGCGCGGCACCGTGGCGTGAAACGCGCGCACCACCTCGGGTGCGTAATCGCCCCAGTCGTCGACGCGCACAATGCCGCAGAACACCTCGGCGCCGCAGTTCCACTGCGCGTGCAGCCAGTCCTCGGGCACCTGGGTGTCGGCGTCGGTGCAGGCAATCCAGTCGGCGCCGCGTTCGAGGGCGCGCTGCGCGCCCGCGCACCTTGCCCGGCCGACGTCGCGCGCATCGATCTCCAGTACCTGGTCGGCATGCGCGCGCGCGATGCGCGCCGAGCCGTCATCGCAGGCATCGAGCACCACCACCAGCAGCGATTCGACGCCATGGCCTGCGAGATGCCGCATGCTGGCGCGCACCGACTGCAGGCAGGCCAGCAGGCGCTGCTCCTCGTTGTGCGCGGGAATGACAATGCCCATCATAGAAGTCCGTCCTTCTGCGCCACGCTGACGCTGCTGGCGCTCAATACGTCAATCAACAAATCATGGTCCTGGTAGCCGGCCAGGCGCGCAAAACCCGTGACTTCGGCCAGCAAGTCATGGGCAGCCGGCGCCGGCGTGATGACCTGGGCAAAGGGGTGGCGCCAGTGCGCCAGCAGCAGCACGCAGTCGGCCGAGGCCTGGATGCGGATATTGCGCGCCAGCTGGCTGAGCTGCGCCTCGCTCAGGTAGTAGGCGACATCGCACAGCAGGATCTGGTCGAAGCTGCGCGCCGGCCAGTCCTGGGTGATGTCGGCCTGCACGATCTCGACATGGGCCAGGCCCTGCAGGCGCTCACGCGCCAGCGAAACGGCTTTCGGCGAGACGTCGATGGCCAGCACATGGCGCGCGCGCGGCGCCAGCATCTGCGTGATCAGGCCGGTGGAGCAGCCGATTTCCAGCACCCGGCCGAGCTTTTCATCGGGCAGCAGCGCGGCAATCAGCGCGCGCCGGCGCTTTTCGTACCAGTGCGTCTCATAGCCCCAGGGATCGGGCTCCTCGTGGGGCGCGTCAAAGTCAATGGCCATGGACGTAGTACTCGTGGTCGGTGGTGAACTCGGCAAGGAATTCGTCGCGGATGATGGCGCCGGCGGGCGTGGCGTCGCGGCTGAACTGGGTCTGGAACAGCGCCGCGGCGCGCTGCTTCAACGCGCGTTCGGCGGGCGCCAGCGTGATGGCGGCCACGCCCTCCTGGGCAAAGAACTGGGTGCGGCGCGCGCGGTCGATCAGCGCCCAGACGGGGTAGAAGATGCTTTGCCCCGCGGCACTGACCTGGCGCAGGCCGTGGGCCACCATTTCGTGGTCGGGATGGCCGTCGTTCCACCAGGGGGCGACGCACAGCGCATCGGCGCGGCAATGGTTTTGCAGCGCGCGCTCGACCAGCGCCGGCTGCTCCATGAGCTGCGAATCGCCCAGGCCCCAGAACGTGGGCGGCGGATAGCCAAGCAGGGCCGCGGCCTGGAGCGACTCCTGCTGGCGCGCGGCGCGCAAGGCCAGCTCTTCGTCGACCGGCAAGGCGCCAAAGCAGCGCTCGCCATCGGTCACGATATGCACTTCGACGCTCAGGCCCAGCCGCTGGGCGCAGCGTATCAGGCCGAAGCAGCCGAAGACCTCGTCATCGGGATGGGGGGCCAGCACGGTGAGGGTGCGAAACCCGCGCAGCAGCATTTCAACGGGCACGGGCAGCATGGCTAGAGCTCCCAGACCACGGCCGCGGCCTGTGACAGCCGGCCCAGGCCCTCTTCGTCCTTTTCGGCATGCTGCTGCGTGCACCAGACCGCCAGATCGGCGCAGCGCTGCGCATGTTCGGCGTGGCTGCACAGCGGGCCAGGGCCCATGGCGCGCGCGCTGCGCTCTATGATTTCCGTCGCCAGGCCGCGCATGAAAGCGCGCAGCGCCTGGACTTCCTCCACCCAGGGCTGCTGCGGCGCGGCATCGATGCGCTGGGCGAGCTGGTGCAGCATGGCGCGCGCCGCGCGCAGCTGGGTGAACATCGCGCCCAGATGCGCGGCCGCATGCGGCTGGTCGGGGTGCAGCCGCTGGCGCAGCAGCTGCGCGATCTCGCAGGCCGCGCCATACCAGCAGGCCGCTATGCCCGCGCCGCCATGCCAGAAGCCCGGGCGCTGCAGATAGACGCAGCGCGCGCCAATCCAGGTGGCCGGCGTGCGCTCGAACTGCACCGTGGGCGTCGCCACATGGCGCATGCCCAGCGCCTGCCAGTCCTGGCCTTGCAGCGTGATGCCCGGCGCGCGCATGTCGACCATGGCGAAGCCGGGCTCGCCTTGCGCATCCTCGCAGGTGAGCAGCGCGTGGGTGGTGATGTCGGCGCCCGAGCACCAGGACTTGCTGCCGACCAGCACGCGCTCGGCGCCGCTGCCCTGCAGCTGCAGCGGCGCCCTGGGGTTTTCCGCGGCCCAGACGCTCCAGGTACGCGCCTGCTGCGGCGGCGAGACTTTCAGCTCCTGCAGTATGGTCAGCGCATCCCAATGGGCTTCGGCGAGCTTGCAGGCCGCGAGATCCTGCGCGGCCAGCGCGGCCAGCGCGCGCCAGCGCTGCAGCGTCGCGCCCGCGGCTGCTCCGGGTGCGGGCAGCTGCGGCGTGGCGTGCAGTGCGCGCTGGAACAGCGCGCTGCTCTGCGCGCTCATGAGCCGGTTCTCTCGAAAGCCTGGCGATGGCAGGCGAACAGATCGAACAGAAAGCGCTGGTGCCACCACTGGATGTCGTGGCTGCGCAGGCGCTTGAGCATGGCGCGGTGGCGCTGAACGCGTTCGAGCAGCGGCATCTGCAGCGCGCGTTCCAGCGCCTGGGCCACGCCGCGAATGTCGAAGGGGTTGACCAGCAAGGCTTCGCCCAGCTCCTGCGCCGCCCCGGCGAACTCAGACAGCACCAGCACGCCGGGATCATCGGGGTCCTGCGCGGCCACATACTCCTTGGCCACCAGGTTCATTCCGTCACGCATCGGTGTGACCAGCGCCACGCGCGCGAGCCGGTAGAAGCCCGTGAGCAGGCCCTGGTCGCACACGGTGTTGACATAGCGCACCGGCGTATAGCTGGGAGTGCCGTGCCTGCCATTGATCTGCGAGGTGCGGGCTTCGAGCGCCGTGCACAGCTGCTGATAGCTGGCCAGTTCGCTGCGGCTGCGGCTGGCCATCTGCAGCAGCACCGGCGATGCCGCATCGACGCCGGCGCCTAGATAAGCGTCGAAAGCACGCAGCTTGTGCTCCAGCCCCTTGCTGTAATCGAGCCGGTCCACGCCCAGCACCAGCGCCCGCGTGCCCAGCGACTGCCGCAGCTCCTGCACCGAAGATTGGGCGAAGGCCGTGGGCGCATCGTCTTCGATGCGCTGCGTGTCGATGGAAATCGGGTAGACGCCGAACTGGCTGCTGCGGCCGCGCCAATGCACATGAAAGCAATCGTCACCCGCCAGGGTGATCTGCATCTCCGCCTGGCGGCTGCGCGCCGCCTGGAAATAATCGAGCAGATTCTTCAGGTCATTGCGGGTTTGCAGGCCCACGATGTCATAGTCCAGCAGCCCCGCAAACAGCTCCGCATGGCGGGGAATCGCGCGCAGCAGGTCGGGCGGCGCAATGGGAATATGGTGAAAGTAGCCGATTGCACCCGAAAAGCCGCTGTCGCGCATGGCCTGAGCGGTCAGCAGCAGATGGTAGTCATGCACCCAGACGAAATCGTCGTCCACGGCGCAGGCCAGCACTTCATCGGCAAATCTGCGATTGACCTGCCGGTAGACCGCAAAATATTTCTCGGAAAAATCCAGATAATCAGGACGCGAATGGCAAACAGGCCATATCACGGAATTTGAAAACCCCAGATAATAATCAGAATATTCCTGCTCGGTCAGCGAGAAAACACTGTAATCTATATTCCCAACGGCGCCGGATTGCCTCTGGCAGTCTGCTGATATCGCTCCGCTCCAGCCTATCCATGTCCCCTGCACCGTCTCGAACGTATCCTGCACCGCAGTCGCGAGCCCGCCTGGTTGTGGACTTTCGTCATGACAGACCCGGTTCGAGACAATAATCAATTTCATTTTTAATAACGGATAGCGCTTGATATGCTCAAACTGACTTTCCATTATTGCCCTGGATGAAATTTTAAATGTAGGATAGCTGGCCCTGTGAATGTGGGAGACCGATAAATAGCTTTTTCATTAGATAAATTCAAAGCTCATGAATTTATTCGATGACTGCGCGCCGCCGGCCAGCGCGACGTTTGATACGCGATGGCCGGGTCCGCGAGCGTCACGCCGAGATTGCTGTTGCGCTGCAGGGCGAAGCTCCCTTGTGGCGCAGACCGCCGGCCCGCATCAGGCCGAGCGCACAAACACCACGCCGTCCGCGTCCAGCGCCACCCAATCGCCATCGGCGATCGCCACGCCGCCCAGCGCCAGCGCGCCGTGCCGCGTTGCGGCGTGCGACTGGGCCGGCGCACGCCGCGGCACCGCGCCCAGCGCCAGCACCGCGAAATCCAGCCCGGCCAGCGCCGCAACGTCGCGCACCGCGCCGTGCACGATCACTCCGCGCCAGCCGTTGGCCAGGCCCAGCCGCGCCATGCGTTCGCCCAGCACCGCCACGCGCAGGCCGCCGCCGGCGTCGGCGTCGGCCACCAGAATGCGTCCTTGGCCCGGCGTGTCGAGCAGCGCGCGCAGCGGACCTGCGTCCTCGAACGCCTGCACGCAGGCCATCGGCGCGCCCGCGGCCTGCAGACCGCCATAGGAGCGCCAGGGCAGATGGCAGACCCGGGCCTGCTCGCCCAGCCGATCGCACAGATCGGCCGTGGCTTCGCCCGGGAGAATGGGAGTCGGCGCGCCGTCAGTCAAGCGTGGCTCCCGATTGCTTCACCAGCTTCTGGTGCTTGAGCAGCTCGGCCTGGAAGAAGGCCGGCGCGGCTTCCGGGCCTATGGACAGCAGCGACAGCCCTTGGCCGACCACGGCCGCATGGGCTTCGGGCGAGGCCATGGCCTTGGCGATCGCCGCCGCATATCCATCGACCTGGCCCCTGGGCAGGCCCGCGGGCGCGATCAGCGCGACCCAGGCGTCAAACGCGTATTTGGGCACGCCGGCCTCGGCCAGCGTGGGCACGTCGGGCAGGGCCGCCGAGCGCTGGCTGGTGCTCACGGCCAGCGCGCGCAGCGTGCCGGCCTTGATCTGGGCCGCCACCTGCGAGATCGACACAAAGCCCAGCTGCACCTGACCGCCTATCAGGTCGGTGATCAGCGGACCGGTGCCGCGGTAGGGCACATGCTTGATGTCGATGCCGGTTTCGCTGACCAGCAATTCGCCCGCGAGGTGCAAGGTGCTGCCGTTGCCTGCCGAGCCGAAGTTGAGGCTTCCCGGGTGGGCCTTGGCATGGGCCAGCAGTTCGGCCACCGACTTCACGGGCAGGGCCGGGTTCACGGCCAGCACCAGCGGCACCGTTGCCAGCACCGCGATCGGCGTGATGTCCTTGAGGCTGTCAAAGGGAATCGACTTGTAGATGCCGGGATTGATCACGTGGTTGGATGAGATCATTCCCAGCGTCATGCCGTCCCTGGGCGCCTTGACCAGTTGGGCCGTGCCGGTGATGCCGCCGGCGCCGGTCAGGTTCTCGACCACCACGGCGTGGCCGGTGGCGCGGCCAAAGCCCGGCGCCGCCGCGCGCGCAATCGCGTCCACGGTCGAGCCCGCGGCCAGCGGCACGATCAGCCGTATCGGCCGGGCGCTGTTGACTGGCTGTGCCAATGCGCCGACCGGCGCCGCGCAGGCCGCAAGCAAGGCCGTGGCCAGCAGCGCGCGCCGCGCCATGAATGTAGTGTGTTTCATCGTCTTGTCTCCTTGGTTTTATGGGTGGACGGTGCCGGTCTGCGCCGGCCCTCGCCATGGAGCGCGCGCTGCGCTCAGCGGTGGCGCGCCTGCAGCTGCTCGAACGACAGCAGTTCTCCGGCAATCGCGCTGGCCGCCACCGTCGGCGGGCTCGCGAGCCATACGCTGCCGGGGCCGCCGCGGCCGGGGAAGTTGCGGTTGATCGCGCTGACCGTGACCTGGTCGGCGCGCTGCGAGCCCCCGGGCCCGCAGTTGCCGCAGGCGCCGCACGAGGGCTGCAGAATGCGCGCGCCCACGCGCTCGAATGCGTCCATGTAGCCCGCGGCGATGCAGTGATCGCGCACCGCCGTGGTGCCGAACTGCAGGTACAGCGCCACGCCGGGAGCGACGCGCAGCCCGCGGTCCGCAGCCCAGCGCAGCACGGCGTGGTAATGCACGAAATCCTCGCGCTTGCCCGCGGTGCACGAGCCGCCGTAGGCGATGTCTATGCGCAGCGGCGCGGCGACATCCGCCAGCGCCAGGCCGTTGCCCGGATCGCCGGGCGCCGCGACCATGGGCGGCACACCCGCGCAGTCGATCTCCAGCACCTGGGCGTACTCGGCGCCGGCATCGCTTTGCATCCAGTCTTCGAGCCTGAAGTCGACGCCGCGGCGCTCGCGCAAAAAGCGCAGCGTCTCCTGATCGGGCGCGACGATTCCTGTCAGGCCGCCGAGCTCGGCCGTCATGTTGGTCAGCGTCGCGCGCTCGTCGATCGACAGCGCCTGCACGCCCTCGCCGACAAATTCAAACACCTTGCCCACGCCGCCGCCGGCGCGGATGAACGGCTGGGCCAGCAGGTGCAGCACCAGGTCCTTGGCGGTGACGCCCGCGGCCAGCCGGCCGTTGCAGCGCACCAGCAGCGAGGCCGGCACCGTGAGCCGCACCGCGCCCGTGACCAGCGCATTGGCCATGTCGGTCGTGCCCACGCCGAACGCCACGCAGCCCAGCGCGCCGCTGTGCGGCGTATGCGAATCGGTGCCCACGACCAGCTGGCCCGGCAGCGCGTAGTGCTCGGCGACCATGGCATGCGAGATGCCGGCCGCATCGCTGGCCTGGTCGTCCAAGGCTTCGGCCTCGGTCAGCGTGCGGTGCGAGCGCAGGCCGTATTCGGCAACGAAGGCGCGCTGGGCCTGGACCATGCGCTGCACGTTGGGCACCAGACCGGCGCGCACATGGGCCGGGCTTTCCTCGACATACGAGGTATGGTCCTCGAAGACGATCACCGAGCCCGGGTCCTGCAGCGCCAGCGGCCGGCCCAGGCTGGCATGCAGCATGTGCGCGGCCATGCCGGTGTAGTACTCGTGAATGAAACGCCAGTCGGCGCGCACGAAGATTCCTGCGCCCACGAGCGGCGACGCGGGCGTCAGCGCCGTCGCCAGCGCATGGCGCGCGACGATCTTCTCGAACAGCGTCTGCGGACCGGGCGCCGCGTCACAGGCGCTCTCCTTGATGGCGCGCATGTGCGCCTGGCCAAAGCGCAGCAGCCCGCCGCTGCGCAGGACGGCCGCGGCCAGCGCATCGCGCCCCGCGAGCAATTCCTCCAACGGGATGGCTTCTCCCGCCGCAATGCGCTCGACCAGGCCCAGATCGGTGGACGTGAACAGCCCGATGTTGTCGGCGTTCTGCCGGTAGATGCGCTCGAAGCTTTCGGCAATCACCAGTCGCACGCCGGCCAGCTTCTCTGCCGTGGGGCTGTGCTCGCGCGACGAGCCCTTGCCGTAACGCTTGCCCGCGACCACGACTTCGATGCCCGCGGCGCGCACCGCGTCCGCGCCAATCGGCAGGCTGTCGCCGGCCTTGAAGCCGGTGTAGGGGTAGCGGCCCAGCTGCTCGTCGTAGTGCGTGAGAATCGGCAGCGGCGTGATCTCGTCGGTCGATACGTCATCGCGCAGCGGCATGGCCTGGGCCAGCGCCCGGGTTTCGCTGCGCAGCACGGCCTCGACCGCTGCCGGCGACTGGCTCAGGAACAGAATGCGCGCATTGAAGCGCAATGCGGCGGGTGTGTGGATGGGTGGGGAATGGGGTTTGTCAGCCATGCGCCATGCTGGCGCGCCGGGGCCTGCAGGCCAAGCGCCAACACGGCAAGGGGGGTCGCGCGAAATGCGCGATCGGGACTTACCCCGGGGCTGGCTGCTTGAGGCTGTCGATCAGCGCCTGCGTGGCGCGCGGCTGCGGCGAACGGTGCAAGGCGTAGAGGTGCAGGCTGCGCGCGGCCCAGGACGCAGCCAGTGGACGGCGCGCGAAATGCGCGGCACCCGCATAGGCCGC
The DNA here is from genome assembly GCF_057914905.1 of Comamonas sp. DB36. NCBI lineage: Bacteria > Pseudomonadati > Pseudomonadota > Betaproteobacteria > Burkholderiales > Comamonadaceae > Comamonas > Comamonas sp. DB36. The sequence goes on along the minus strand of NZ_CP196632.1, from coordinate 445,162 downwards.
GGCCGCGCTGTGCGGCACCACCGCCACGCCCATGCCGGCTTCGACCATGCGGCATACGGCATCGAAGCTGCTGACCGACACCGTGGGCGCGAACACCCGGCCCAGCGCGAGCGCACGCGCCGTGAGTTCGCGGTCCAGCGCCCCGCCCTGGTGGATGCCTATCAGCGCATGGTCCAGCGCCTGGCCGAAATCGACGCTGGCCTGGGCCGCGAGCGCATGCGCAGCGGGCACCACCACATACAAGGGATCCTGCGCGAAATGCCAGGCGTCCAGGCCCGCGGGCGCGTCCACCTGCACGCCCACGCCGACATCGGCGCGGTCGTCGAGGCAGGCGCGCAGCACGTCTGAGGTGTCCATTTCATGCAGCGCCACGCGCACCTGCGGATAGGCCGCCATGAAGCGCTTGAGGCGCTCGGGCAGAAAGCCTATGACCGACGACATGTTGGCGTACAGCCGCACCGTGCCGCGCACCTCGTCGCCTTCGGACTGCACTTCGCGCACCAGCGCCTGCAGGTCTTCGTCTATCTGCAGGCCGCGCGCGAGCACCACGCGCCCGGCATCGGTCAAGGACACGCCGCGGGTCGAGCGCACCAGCAGCGGCCGGCCGAACGCATGCTCCAGGTCGGCAAGCCGCCGGCTCAGCGCCGAGGCCGCGATATGCTCTTGCGCCGCCGCGCGCACGATGGAGCCGGCCTGGGCGGCGGCGACAAAAAGGCGCAGGCTGTAGGGATCGACGCGGCGGGTGATCTGCAAGGGGGCGCACTCCTGGAACAGGCAGCATTGTCCCATGGCGAGCACGCAGACCATTCAAGACCGCCCTGCCCTGGCTGCGCGCGCGCCTGAAACTTTAGCGGCTAAAAAAAGGGCGCGCGCGCCCCCGGGGCTCAGCCCAGCGCCTGCAGCTGCTGCTGGCGCTTGGCATGGCGCACCAGCGCGTCCATCTGCGACTGCACGAAGCCGCGCGTCGTGGAGTCGGTGCACTGGCCGTCGGCGTCGAACTTCTGGTTGGCGAAACCGACGAACACTTCGGGCTTGACCAGCACGGCGGCATTCATGAACAGCAGCACCTTGCGCAGGTCATACTGCACGCGTGCGCCGCCCAACGGGCCGGGAGTTGCCGACAGAATGGCCACGGGCTTGTCGAGCAGCGGCTGGTCGTCGCCGCGCGAGACCCAGTCGATCGCATTCTTGAGCATTCCCGGAATCGAGAAGTTGTACTCGGGCGTGGCGATGATGACGGCATCGGCCTTGCGTATGCGTTCGCGCAGCGCCGACACCGATGCGGGCAGCCCTTTGGCCATCACGTCGGAGTTGAATGCCGGCACGTCACCCCATTCGCAGACCTCCAAGGTCGTGCCTTCGGGCAGGCAGTCGCCCGCGAGATTGAGCAGCATGCGGTTGATGGATTGGCCGCGCAGGCTGCCACAGATTCCGACGATGTCCATGAAAATTTCCTTGAAGGTCACAAAAAAAGGGCTGCGTCCGCAAGCCTGCGGCGCAGCCCCGCGATTGTCGCGTGAAATCAGGTCTGCAGCGGAATGCCGACCTGCTGGATGACATCGCGCCAGCGCGCGATTTCGCTGCTGACCATGGCGCGCATCTGCTCGGGCGAACTCGGCGTCGCGGCGCTGCCGGCCTGGGCCAGGGCCTGCTGCAGATCGGGCGCCTTGAGCGCCTTGTGGATTTCGGCGGCGAGCTTTTGCACCACGTCCGCGGGCGTTCCCGCGGGCGCGGCCAGGCCCAGCCAGGAGCGCACCTCGAAGCCCGGCAGCACCGCGGCGACCGTGGGCACGCCCGGCGCCGACGGCCAGGCCTCGGCACTGGTCACGGCCAGCGCGCGCAGCCGGCCCGACTTGATGTGCGGCGCGGCCACGGTGAGCGTGTCGGTGAGCACGTCGACGTCGCCGGCGATCACCGCCTGCACCGGCGCGCCGCCGCCGCGATAGGGTATGTGCAGCAGCTTGACCTGGGCGCTCGCGCCCAGCAGCTCACCGACCATGTGCTGCGTCGAGCCCACGCCCACCGAGGTGAAGCTGATCTTGTCCGAATCCTTGCGCGCCATGGCCAGCAGTTCGGCCAGGTTCTTCGCCGGATGCTCGGCGCGCACCGCGACAACGAAGGGAAACGACGACACCGTGGACAGGAAAGCGAAGTCCTTGACCGCGTCATAAGGCATGGACTTGCGCAGCGCCGCCGACACGGTGTGCGCGCCCGTGAGCATCACCAGGCTGTAGCCGTCAGGCGCGGCCTTGGCCACGGCGTTGCTGGCAATGGAGCCGCCCGCGCCGCTCTTGATTTCCACGACCACGGGCTGCTTGAGGCTTTCCTGCAGCTTCTGGCCCACGAGGCGGGCGACGACATCGGCATTGCCGCCCGCGCCGAAACCGTGGATCAGCTGTATGGGCCGGTTGGGATACGCGCCCTGGGCCCAGGACGTGAACGGCGCCAGCGAAGCGGCGCCGGCAAGCAGCGCGCTGCGGCGGGAAATGGGGGCGGTCATTTTTTTGTCTCCTTCTCTTCTTGGTTGGAAAAATGGCGCGCCGCGTCTCAGGCCGGCGCGCGCACGTAGCCGGTCTGGGCGCCGAACACCTTCTCGCGCTGCGACCAGTCGTGGGTCTCATTCCACAGCGCCAGCACTTCGGGCGCCTGCGCCTCGAACTGCGCATAGCGCTGCGGATCGCAGGTGCGCACCGTGAGCTCCAATCTGTGGCCCGAGGGGTCGAAGAAATAGATCGAGGTGATGAAGTCGTCGTGGTTGGTCGGGCCCACGACCTGCAGGCCCTTGGCCAGCAGGTCGCGCCGCGCCTGCTCCAGCGTCTCGAGGCTGTCGACTTCGAACGCGAAATGCTGAATCCAGCCCGGCGTATGCGCGTCGCGCCCCGAGGCTTCGCCCGCATCCTGCGGGCATTCGAAGAACGCAATGTTGCTGCCGTCCTCCATCTCGAAAAAGATATGGATGTGCGGGCTGTACTTGCCCGTGGACGGCACATGGTCCTCGCCCATCGCGTGGGCGAACTTCAGGCCCAGCACTTCGGTATAGAACTGCACGGTCTGGGCCGCGTCCTTGCAGCGAAAGGCCGCATGGTGGAGTTTCTTACATAGCATCGGGGGTCTCCTGTTGAATGGGGGTGACGCAAGGGGCTTGCCACAGCGGCGTGAAGAACGGCGCGGGCGTGAGGAACTTCGATTCCTGGCTCTGCAGCAGCGGCAGCATGCGCGCCACATAGGCCAGCCAGCGGGGCTCGGCCATCAGGCGCGCGCGCCGCGCCGCGCGTTCGTTGAGATCGACATAGGCCCACAGATGCACGATCTGGTTGAGCGGGCCGGATTCGGTGGTGTAGTAGCCGACCATGCGGCCCAGGATGCGCTGCTGCACCTCCAGACCTTCGGCTTCGTACAGCGCGAGGTAGTCGCGCCACTTGCCGGGGTGGGCGGTATAGGTGCGTTGTTCGACAAGCATGGGTTTCTCCTTCAGCCCAGGGGCGTGGCCGTGGCCGCGCCCAGCGTGGCCGTGCAGTCGCCCCAGCCTATGCCGACAAAACCCGGGCGCTCGCTGCGCGCGCGCAGGCTCACTTCGTCGCCATCCTGCAGGAAAGTGCGCTGCTCCTGCGTCGCGGCCAGCGTCAGCGGCTGGGCGCCGCCGCGCGTGAGCTCCAGCAGGCTGCCCAGCGCGTCGGCGCTGCTGCCCGAGATCGTTCCCGAGCCCAGCAGATCGCCGGTATCGAGCGCGCTGCCGTTGCTCGTGTGGTGGGCAAGCATCTGCGCAAAGCTCCAGTAGAGCGTCGCGGCGTTCGAGCGCGACAGCCGCTGCGCGGGCAGCTGCTGCTCGCGCATGCGCGCACTGCGCAGCAAGGCCTCGATCGCCACATTCACGCCGCCCAGCGCCTGGTCGGCGGCATCGAACAGATGCGGCAGGGGCGCGGGATCGCCGGGAGCGCGCTGCGCCATGGCCTGGCGAAACGGTGCCAGCGCCTGGGCCGTCACCACCCAGGGCGCGACGCTGGTCGCAAAGCTCTTGGCGAGAAACGGCCCCAGCGGCTGGTATTCCCAGGCCTGGATATCGCGCGCCGACCAGTCATTGAGCAGCGAGAAGCCGAACACATGCTCCCAGGCACTGTCCACGGCCAGCGGGCGCCCGGTCTGCGAGGGCGCGCCAATGTAGATGGCCAGCTCCACTTCGTAATCCAGGCGCTGGGCCGGCGCGAACACCGGTGCAGCCTGCTCCGCGGCCTTGAGCTGGCCCCAGGGCCGCTGCACCGGAGCGCCGCCCACGCGCACGCTGTTGGCGCGGCCGCTATAGGCCACGGGCACATATTTGTAGTTCGGCAGCAGCGGCGCATCGGGGCGAAACAGCCGGCCCGCATTCGTCGCGTGGTGCACCGACGCAAAGAAATCGGTGTAGCCGCCGACCTTCACGGGCAGATGCAGCTCCACATCGGCCAGCGGGTGCAGCGCCTGGGCGATCGCGTCGCGGTGCTGCGACTGGCCCGCGCTCAGCAGGCGCGAGAGTTCGGCGCGCAGCGCCGCGGCATGGGCCTGGCCCAGCGCCATCAGCGCATTGAGCGTAGTCGCCGCGCAGGCCTGGGCGGCTTCGGCGGCCAGACCGTGGAGCAGCGGCGCGCAGGCCGCGACATCGAGAATCCGGTCGCCAATGCCCACGCCGCAGCGCCGCGCGGCCGCAGCGCCGCGCATGCTGAACACCGCGAACGGCAGGTTCTGGATGGGGAAATCGGCGCCGGGCAGGTTGGCGCTCTCGACCCAGCTGCGCAGCGCGGGGTCGTGGGTGGCATTGATCAGCGAAGGGTTCACAGCGAATGCCCTCCATCGATGACGATGCGCGCGCCCGTGGCGGTGCGCAGATGCGTGGCGCAGGCCAGCACGGCCTGGGCCACATCGTCGGGCACGACCACGCGGCCCAGCGGCGTCTGCGCGGCTTTCTTCTCGAGCTCGGCGCGGCTGCGACCGCCGACGAAATCGGTGTCCACCGAAGCCGGCGACACGCACAGAAAGCGCACCGGGGCAAAGGCGCGCGCCATCGACATGGTCAGCGTGTCCAGGCCCGCCTTGGCCGCGCAGTAGGCCAGGTTGCTGCCCAGGCCAGTGAACGCCGAGACCGAGGACAGGTTGACCACGACCGCGCTGTCGGACCGGCGCAGCAGCGGCAGCAGCGCGCGCGTGACCGCATAGGTGCCGCCGACATTGGCGCAGAGAATGCTGTTGAACAGGTCGGGATCGAGCGTGTCGGTGTCGGCATGCGCAATGCGCTGCGTGAAGCCCGCGGAGTTCACGAGTATGTCCACTTGATCGAATGTCTGCGCAAGCCATTGCGCGGCCGCGGCGTGGCTGGCCTGGTCTTCAAGCCCGATGCGCAGCGCATGGTGCGCGCCGGGCAGCTCGCGGCACAGCGCCTGCGCGCGCTCCAGGCTCTGGTGGTAGCCGATCACCACGGTGGCGCCGGCGCCGGCCAATGCACGCACCGTGGCCGCGCCTATGCCGTTGCTGCCGCCGGTGACGAGCGCGATCTTGCCGCGCAGGGGGGAATGCTGGTGTTCCGACATGGGCATGTCCAATAGTTGGATGTCAGGTTGTTGAATGACTTTGATTGTTTTCTAATCAAGCGGCATCAGTCCCAGGCCTGTCCGTTAAATGAACACGAAAAACACTACCGAAGCCGGCTCGCTCAAGCGCGGCGTGGTCCTGCTCAAACTGCTGGCGACCGGGGGCGCACGCGGCTGTCCGTTAACCGAACTGTCTGAAAAGTCGGGCATGCCCCATCCTTCGGCGCACCGCATACTCAAGCAGCTGATGGCCGAGCGTCTGGTCGCGCACAACCGCGAGACCCACCGCTACCGGCTGGGACCGCTGGCGTTCGAGCTGGGCATTGCCGGTTCGACCATGTATGACGTGCGCGACCTGTGCGAGCCCGCGATGGCCGAGCTCGAGCGCGCGACCGAAGACACCGTCTATCTGGTGCTGCGCAGCAGTTTCGAGGCGGTGTGCATGCACCGCTGCGAAGGCTCGTTTCCCATCCGCACGCTGGTGCTGGAGGTCGGCAGCCGCCGGCCGCTGGGCGTGGGCGCGGGCGGTCTGGCCATTCTGGCGGCGATCGCGGGCGACGAACGCCAGCAGATCATCGAGCGCGTCGCGCCCGCCTTGCCGCTGTTCGGCAAGCTGACGCCGACGGCGCTGGCCGAGGCCTGCGCGCAGACCGTGGAAGCCGGCGTCGCGGTCATACAGAACCGCGTGAGCCTGGGCGTCACGGCCGTGGGCGCGCATTTTTGCAACTCCATGGGCCAGCCCATAGGCGCGATCAGCGTCGCCGCGCTGAGCCAGCGCATGCCGCCGGGCCGGGTGCGCAGCATCTCGGAACGCGTGCGCGCCGCGGCGCGCCAGGTCGAGCTGAGCCTGGGCGCGCCCGCCGCGGCCCGGCCCCGGCGCTAGGCGCCAGGCGCCTGCTCAACGCGCGCCTGCAGGCCGCGGGCCAATTGCAAGAAGAGCCCCACGGCTTCGGGCGAAGGGTTGAACTCCACGCTATGACTGGCCTGGTCGCGCAAGCCGCGCAACTGCTGATAGAGCGCACGATCCTGGGCACACAGCGACTGCCCGCCGGCCTGGGTGCGGTGCTCCAGATTGCGCCAGGCCGCCAAAATCGCCTGGCGCGACGCGCCCGCCGCGGGCATCACGGCGGCGGCCATGCTGTCCGCGCCCGCGGGAATGCCCGCAGCCAGCAACTTGAGTTGCTGCTCGAACTCGAACTCGGCCGCCCCCAGCTTGCCTTTGCTCAGACGCGTGAGCAAGGTACCCAACTGCTGGCGAAAGATCAGCGCCATCGCCACGACGGCCAAGGGCCAGGCCGCGGCCTTGATCATCTCGGCGATGAAAGTGAGTGTGTCCATACGCCCTCCTGCAGCGCGTGCGTCGTCCATCAAAAAGAAAGGCCGGTCCAGGAACGGACCGACCTTTTGAATCACACTTTGCTACCACGAACACAAAGTGCGAGAACCCGGCCGGCGGAGCTCGCGCCCGCCGGCATCAGGGAACCAGCTTTTGCGCAAAGGCTCAAACGCGCTGGCCGCCATCGGCGTGTCGCCAACCTGCTTCGCGCGGCAAAAAGCAATACTTTAACTATGTTTGTTTAAATATAAATAGATAAAAGCTATTTATTTTGTAGGACATCCACCAACCTGCTGCATGTGCCGCGGCATGTCGCCCAGGCCAGGATCGCAGGCCTAGCGCCTCGAATAGATGCCGTGCGCCCGGGCAAGGCGAAAGCTCGCCAGCGCCAGCGCGGTGATGCAGATCTGGGTCACCGCGCAGGAGATCACCGGGTCGTCGCCATGGCCCACCAACAGCGTTCCCAGGGCACCCATCGCCATCTGGCCGAAGCCGTAAAGGCCGGCGCCCGAACCCACGAGCGCGGGCACGGCCGACAGCGCGCAGCCCAGCGCCGCGGGACTGGCGAAGCCCGCGCCAAACGTCATGGTGACGGTGATGGCCAGCAGCCAGGCGGGCGTGAGCCAGCCGAGCAGATGGAAGATCAGCAGCGTCGCCGCCATGACCAGGCCCAGCCCCGCGCCCAGCAGCAAAAAGCGGTCGGCCGGCCAGCGCCCAGACAGCCGGCGCGTGAGAAACGTGCCCAGGCTCGCGCCCACAATGGTGCTGGCCGCGAACCAGCCGATCGCGCTGATCGGCAGCCCCATCTGGCCGTGCACTATGTAGGGCACCGAAGCCAGATAGGGATAGAGCGCCGAAGTGATGCAGGCGCCGCCCAGCATATAGCCCGCAAAGCCCGGGTGGGTGACAAGCTGGCGGTAGTCGCGCAGGATGGAGCCGATTTTGAGCGCGCGCAGATGCCGATTGGTTTCGGGCAGCAGCCGGTAGGTGAACAGCAGCATCGCACTGCCGCCCAGCACCAGAAAGACATAGATCGCGCGCCAGCCGAAGTGGTCCGCAAGATAGGCACCGACAATCGGCGACAGGCCGGGACCGACCAGCGTCAGCAGATTGAGCAGCGCCAGGTCCTTGGTCACGCGCAGGGGATGCGCCGTGTCGCGCACGATCGCCCGGCCCAGCGCAATGCCCGCGGCGCCGCCCAGCGCCTGCAGCAGTCGCGCGGCGACCAACCATTCAAGCGAAGGTGCGAACAAGGCCATCAGGCCCGCACTGAAATAGATCGACAGGCCCAGCAGCAGCGCGGGGCGCCGGCCCAGCGCGTCGGACACCGGACCATAGATAAGCTGACCCAGCGCCAGCCCGACCACATAGAGCGTGATGGTCTGCTGCATGCTCGCGGGCGATGCACCCAGCGCCTCGCCGGCCACGGGCAGGGCCGGCACGAAAATGTGCATCGCCATGGTGCCGCTGAGCGTGACCAGTACCAGCAGCCACAGCGGAACCCGGGTCTGCTGGGTCATGCAGGCAGCAGCACGGGCTGCATGCGCGGGTGGCGCTGGAAGAACACTGCGGCCGTGGAGCCCAGAACGATGACGATGGCGCAGAAGATGCGCACGGCCGCATCCATGCCCCAGTTGTCGGCGATCCAGCCAATGCCCAGCATGGGCACCATGCTGCCGATGTAGCCTATCACCAGATAGGTGGACAGCAGGCCAGAGCGGTTGGCCGGCGTGGCGATGCGGTTGACCATGCTCATGCCCGCGAGCATGCTCATGCCGTGGCCCGCAGCCGTGAACAGCACGCCCAGCGCGAACAGCGTGGCCGAGCCGGCCCAGAGGTTGATCATCAGCAGGGCGTTGCTCACCGCCAGGCCCACCAGGCCCAGGGCCCCGCACCAATGCGTGGGCATGCGGCCGGCGAGAATCTGCGTGCAGGCCGACATCAGCAGGATCAGCGCAATCGCCGTGCCGCTCACGGCCGGGCCGTGCCAGGGCACGAGCTTGTCGAGAAACAGCGGCGACATCGCGGCGTAGAGGCCGAACACACCGAAGGCGAGAAACGGCAGGCTGCTGGTCAAGGCGAACGCCTTGGACGCCTCACCCGTGGGCCAGGTCAGCTTGGGCAGCACATCACTCCACTGCAGCGGCTGCTGGTCCTTGGGAGAAGCGTTGTCGGGCAGCTCGAGCTTGGCCAGCGCCAGCAGGCCCAGCGCGGCCAGCACCAGCGTAGGAACATAGGTGGTCACCAGCGGATACGGCGCCCATTGGCCGATCACGCCGCCGACCAGCGGGCCCACGCCAAAGCCCAGCGCGATCAGGAAACCGCTCATCATCGCCACGCGCTGCACATTGCCCGGAGGCGACAGCTTGGCCAGGCCCAGCGTCGCGCTCGTGGTCACCATGCTCGACGCCACCCCAACGATCAACCGGCCCACGCTGAGGCTGGTCACATCCCAGGCAATCAGGCTGATGAACGTGCCGATGATGGCCATGCCCAGGCCGAACATCATCACCGGCCGGAAGCCCACGCGGTCGGGCAGGCGCCCGAGGAACAGCAGCGTGCACAGCGCGCCGCCCATGTAGATCACATAGATGCGCGAAATGTCGCTGGCCTGCAGATCCCAGGCTTCCTTGTAGAGTGCGTACAGCGGGCTGATCAGCGCCGTGCCCATCACGCCGACGATCATCGCAAAACTCACCCAGGCAAAGGGCGATGCTTTCAATTTCATTTTTCTACCGTTTTTCTTCTGCTGGGCCTGGTCGAGGGTAAGAACCCAGGCCTTGTTCTTGGCATGCGAGAGGCGTCAGAACGACGCGAAGCGTTGCGAGATCTTCACCAGCACGGCGCGCGTCACCTGCTGCTCCTGCTCGGACAGATCGGCGAGCAGCGTGCGCTCTATGTCCAGGCTCTTGGCGAGAATCAGCGCCGCGGTCTCGCGGCCCTTGTCGGTCAGCGCAATGCACTTGGTGCGCCGGTCCGCAGGGTCGCAATCCCAGTCCACCAGCCGCGCCTCGCGCAACTGCGCCAGCACGCGCACCAGCGAGGAGCTGTCGAGATACAGCGCATCGGCCAGATCCTTTTGCCGCAGCGGCCCGCCCTGCTCGTAAAGCACCAGCAAGGGGACGCGCGTGGCATCCGACAGGCCCAGGTCCTTGAAACTCAAGTCGACCTGGCGGCGCCACTGCCGGTAGACGCTGCCGATCAGCAGGCCGAAACGCGAACGCGCCTGAGAAAGTTCAGGCGCGTCGCAGGCACTGACCGGGGAATTAGTTTGCATGCAAAGTATTTTGCCACGGGTTTACCCGGAGTGCTTGCAGGCTGACAAAAACCTTGCGCTGGATCAAGTCAAGGGAGCTGCACGGCAGGAACCAGCGGGCACGAGGCGCCGGCCGGCGTGGCGCAGGCTCCACACTCCTGGGCCGGCGTGGCCATCCACCAGGCCGCGCGCCGCAGAAAGTCATTAGACTGCGCCGTTCATCTTGATGACCCGGCCGCGCAGCCGCCTTTCATTTTTTTCGCCACCATGGTTGCAACGATTCTTGTCGGCATGCTGTGTGCACACCTGCTGTGCTTCACGGTCATGTTCCTGCTCTTCAGCAAACGCCTGCCCGGCAAGAAGATGGGCATGGATCTTTTTGCGCTGGGCAACTTCCTGCTGGGCCTGGCCTATGTGCTGCAGCTGGCGGAGGGCCAACCAGCGTGGAGCGCGGTGAGTGTGCTCAATCACACCCTCACTTTGGCCGCGCCCGTGGCCTATTGGCTGGGTGCGATGCGCTTTTTTGGCCAGGCCGTGCCGGTGTGGCGACCGATGCTGGCGTTTTCGCTGGCCTATGCCACCGCCCAGGCACTGGTGCAATGGGGCCTGGGGCCGGTGGCGCGCTACGCCATGCTCTCGGGCATGTCGGCGCTGCTGTTTCTGGTCATGACACTCACGGTGGTCTTTGGCGTGCGCACCTTTGCCAAGGACCTGCACCGGGAGATGGTTTTCTTCGCGCTGATGATAGGCGGCATCTGCGTGCTCAACGCGATCAAGTTCGTGAAGATCATCACCGGCGGTCTGGACGCACTGCAGATGGACAGCAGCTTCCAGCTGGCGTTCTACATCTACATGTCGTCCCTGGGCACCGTGCTGCCGCCGTCCATCATCTGGCTGGTGCTGCGCCGCCTGACCGATGATCTGCGCAACATGGCGGCGCGCGACCCGATGACGCAGCTGCTCAACCGCCGCGGCCTGTCCGACGCGCTGGCGCTGCATTTCAACGCGCGCCATGCCTCGCCTGCCTACCTGCTGCTGCTGGACATCGACCATTTCAAGCGCATCAACGACACCTATGGCCACCAGGCCGGCGATGCCGTGCTGTGCCATGTGGCCGAGGTATTGCGCACCACGGTGCGCCGTGGCGATCTCGCGGGCCGCATAGGCGGCGAGGAGTTCGTGGCCATCTGCCTGGACACCGACGCAGCGGGCATTCTGCGCCTTGCGCAGCGCCTGCGCGCGGCCATTGAAGCCCAGGCGATCGACATCGCGGACTGCGACCATGCGCTGCGCCTGACCGCCACCATAGGAGTGTCGCTCCACTTCACGAGCGCGCAGTCCCTGGAGGACGCAATGCAGCAAGCCGATGCGGCGCTCTACCGCGGCAAGGCCGGCGGACGCAACCGCATCGAATCCGCCCAGCCCGCTCGCCCGGACCCGGCGCAGCCTGCGGATCAGGCCGTGGCGCAAGCGCTGCAGACCGCAGATTAGGCCGCGCCGCCGATCGCCGGGGCCGGCCGCATGTCCCGCCACATATGGACCTTGGCCTTGAAGCCTTGCGGCGTCGCAATGGCCATGGGCTCGAGGCCGAAGCGCTCAAAACCCAAGGCTTCGTACAGGGCGATCGCGGGCGCATTGCCTTCGGTGACCGTGAGCGTCACCACGCGCACGCCGGGCCTATCGCCGGCCAGGCGCATCGCGGCCTGCAGCAGCGCCCGGCCCGCGCCCTGGCCGCGCGCCGCTTGCGCCACGAACATGCCTATCAGATGCGCCTTGTGCCGGGTCTTGGGCTTGGCGGAGAACTCCAGCGTCACCGTGCCGAGCAATTCGTCGCCAAGAAATGCACCGAATGCATGGCTCAAGCCCTGGGGATCGGCGAGGCGTGCGACCCACCACGACAGCGGCTCGGCCGCGCGCTCCTGCGGCGTCGAGGTGAACGCATCGGCCGCCGCCTCGTAGGCATGCAGCATCAATGCGCGGTAGCTGAGCGCGTCCGACTCGCCCAGCGCGGCAATGCGGATCTGCCGGGATTTGGGAACTAGCGGGAGAGTTGGGGCCATGGGCTGCCTGCCAGTGACTGCCCATAAGGGCTTGCCAGAAAAATGAAGGCCAGGATATTGAGCACCACGGTACACCAGAACAGCGCACGGAACGCGGGCTTCGATGATTTGTGCCGCAGCCACTGCTGCGCCAGCAGCGCCCCGGGCCAGCCTCCGGCCAGGGCCAGCAGGTGCAGCGTGTTTTCGGAGGTGCGCCAGGCGCCTTGCCGGGCGGCTGACTTGTCCAACGCATAGACAATGAACGTCACCACGCTGGCGCCCAGATAGAGCCACGGGGCCCAGCGTGGCGGCTGACCCCAAAGATAGCCGGCCGCCATCACCACCAGCCCAAAGGGGATTGCCAGCACGCTGGCCGCGCCCCAGGGGGCGGCGCGCTGGGTCCTGGGCGCGGCCTGGCTGGGCGCCTGGAGCAGTTCCACATGGACCGCGCGCTTCTTGCCTTGAGGGCCAACCTCGACCTGAAAACGCACGCGCTGCGCGGGCTGCGGCCGGCCGCGCAATGCGCTGAACGCCTTGATGTGAACGAAGATTTCCTGCCCGCCTTGCGTGGGCTGTATGAAGCCAAAGCCTCGGTCGTCGTTCCAGGACTTGATGATGCCTTCAAACCGCATGATGTCTGGTATTGGCTGAGGTGATGTATTGCGCCGATGTCGCGCGACGGGATGGAGTGGGGGCCGCCGGGCGGCCGACATTCACTATAGCCTGAGCCAGGCAAGCGGCGTTTATCCCGCCCGCAGGCCACGAAAAGGACAAATAAGTCCGACTTCAGGCTTGCGACGGCGGCACGTCGACGCGTCTGGTGGGCCAGTTCCTGTGCTGGCTGCAGCAGGCGCGCACGCGTGTTTGTCGTCGCCACGGCCAACGATGCCTCCGAGCTGCTGCGCCGCGGGCGCTTTGACGAGCTGTTCTTTGTCGACCTGGCCACGCGCGAGTAGCGCCGCGAGATCATCAACATCTACATCCGCCGCGGACTCAAGCAGCCCGCGCCCTAAGCGCTGATGACGCAGCTGGTCGGGCTGTAGGACGGCTTTGCCGGCTCCGATCTGGAGTCGGCGGTGCGCGAAGTGGTCAAGCAAGCCTGTCTCAACGGCGCCGCAGACCGTTAACTGCCGACGATTCTTTCGACTACGGCCTTGAAGTTCTCCAGCACTTCATCCCGCGGCTGGCCCATCTGTGCATGGACGATGGCGCCGTCCACGGCCAGTGAAAGCCGCTGGCCGGCGCAGACCGCGTCGCGCGCGAACAACGCATCCAGAACGCCTGCCATCTCGTTCTTGTGCCTGCGCACCATCTCCAGGATCGCAGGATCCGCAGACCCCAATTCCGCCGCCGCATTGAGGAAAGCGCAGCCGCGAAAGCCCGACTGCCCAAACCAGTCGCCGAGAGTGCGCGCCAGCGCCGCGGCCGCGCCAGCGCCGTCGCGGGAATGTTGCATCAAGCTGCTGTTGAACCAGGACATCCAGCCCTGGTGCCGGTAATCCAGGTAAGCCTTGATCAACTCGTCTTTGCTGGCGTACTGCCGGTAGAACGTGACCTTGCTGACCATCGACCGATCGATGATTCGGTCCACACCCGTCGCCCGTATTCCATCGCGGTAAAAAAGCCCATGGGCCGCCACCAGGATGCGCTCGCGCGGCGGCAGTGAGTCAAGAGATTGTGTGTCGGAATTCATGCAGGCATTGTAGACAGATCGTTCTACATCGACTAGCATCCGTCATGTAGACAGATCGTTCTACATGCTTGTATAGAGGTTCATCATGGAAACACGCCCACCCCTGCCCCCATTCACTGTTGAAACCGCCATCCAGAAGGTTCGTCTGGCCGAAGACGGCTGGAACACGCGCGACGCGGCCAAGGTCGCGCTGGCCTATACCCTGGATACGCAGTGGCGCAACCGTGCCGAATTCGCCAACAATCGAGCCGAAGCCCAGGCTCTGCTGGAGAGGAAGTGGAAGAAGGAACTGGACTACCGGCTCATCAAGGAGCTCTGGCTGCATGGAGAAAATCGCATAGCCGTTCGCTACGCCTATGAGTGGCATGACGACGCCGGCAACTGGTCGCGCTCGTATGGGAACGAAAACTGGGAGTTTGCGGCCGACGGCCTGATGCGCCGGCGTTACGCCTGCATCAACGACCTGCCCATCCTGGAATCGGAGCGTAAATTCCACTGGCCACTGGGACGCCGGCCCGACGACCACCCGGGGCTGAGCGCGCTGGGGCTTTGATCCCCACAGGCGGCCGCAAAGCCGCCAGGTTCTTCCGGCCTTGTCGCTGCGCGCCGCCGCCAGCTGCGCCTACTTGAACAGCGCGCGCCCGGCCTGCACCGCGGGCCGCGCATCGACCTGATGCGCCCAGCGCAACAGATGGGGGTAGGCCTGGGCGTCGAGGAATTCGGCCGCGTTGTAGACCCGGCCCAGCGCCACCCCGGCATACCAGGGCCAGATTGCGATGTCGGCAATCGAGTATTCGCTGCCGCAGAGGTACTCGTTGTCCTGCAACTGGTTGTCGAGCACGCTCAGCTGGCGCTTGGTCTCCATGGTGAAACGGTCGATCGCGTACTGGATCTTCTCGGGTGCGTAGACATAGAAATGCCCGAAGCCGCCGCCCAGATACGGCGCGCTGCCCATCTGCCAGAACAGCCACGACAGGCACTGCGCGCGCTGCGCGCCGGCGGGCAGGAAATGCCCGAACTTCTCGGCCAGATACAGCAGGATCGCGCCCGATTCGAAGATCGGCAGCGCGGGCGTCTCGCTCTGGTCGACCAGCGCCGGAATCTTGGAGTTGGGGTTGATCGCGACAAAGCCGCTGCCGAACTGCTCGCCTTTCATGATGTCGATGCGGTGGGCATCGTAGGCCGCGCCGGCAACTCCCAGCGCCGCGAGCTCCTCCAGCATTATGGCCACCTTGACGCCGTTGGGCGTCTCCATCGAATACAGCTGCAAGGGCTTGTCGCCGCGCGCGAGTTCCTGGGTGAACTGGGCGCCGGCCGTGGGCCGGTTGATGTTGCCGAAGCGTCCACCCAGTGCGGGCGGCGGGGTCCAGACCTTTTCGGCGGGCTTGTGTTCCATGCGTTGTTCCTTCAGTTGAGCGCATAGGATAGAACGGATGGCCGCGGCCCGCAGCGCTCAGACCAACTTGCCCGGATTCATGATCTGGTTGGGGTCCAGCGACTGCTTGATGCGCATCATCAGATCGAACTCGACTGGCGACTTGTAGTGGCGCATCTCGTCGCGCCGCAGCTGGCCCACGCCGTGCTCGGCGCTGATGGAGCCATTGGCGGCCGCGACCAGGTCATGCACGAGGCGATTGCACTGCGCCGTCGCCTCGGCCAGCGATTCGGCCGGCGTGTCCCGCGGCAGCAGCACGTTGTAGTGCAGATTGCCGTCGCCCAGATGGCCGAAGTTGATGATGCGCACTGCGGGCTGCTGCGCGCGCAGCGCGGCGTCGGCGGCCTGAACGAAGTCCGCAATCGCCGAGATCGGCAGCGCAATGTCATGCTTGATGGCCTTGCCGGCGCGCAGCTGCGCCTGCGAGATGCCTTCGCGGATCTTCCACAAGGCCTGGGTCTGGGCGCCGCTGGCGCTCAGCACCGCGTCCTGCACGCTGCCCTCGGCCAGCGCCTGCTCGAGGCTGGTTTCCAGCAGCGCCGACAGGCCTTCGCCCTGGGTGTCGGCCAGCTCGATCAGCGCGTGAAACGCGTGCCCGCCCGCCAGCGGCGCGCGCACCTCGCTGACATGCTCCAGGATCAGCGCCAGCGACGGCGCCGAGATCATCTCGAAGGCCACCAGCCGCTCGCCGCAGCGCGCCTGCAGCTGCGCGAGCAAGCCCACCAGCGCCTGGATATCGCGCGCGCCTACCCAGGCCGTGGCACGCGCCACGGGCCGCGGCGAGAGCTTGAGCACGGCGGCGGTGATCACGCCCAGCGTGCCTTCCGAGCCTATGAACAGATCGCGCAGGTCATAACCGGTGTTGTCCTTGCGCAGCGCGCGCAGGCCATGCCAGACGCGCCCGTCAGGCAGCACGACTTCCAGGCCCAGGCACAGCGCGCGCGCATTGCCGTAACGTAGCACGGCAATGCCGCCGGCATTGGTCGCGAGATTGCCGCCAATGGTGCAGCTGCCTTCGGAGCCCAGGCTCAGCGGAAAAAAGCGATCGACTTCCTGCGCCGCGGCCTGGACATGGGCCAGCAGCGCGCCGGCCTCGCAAGTGAGCGTGTTGTTCAGCGGGTCGACGGCGCGGATGGCGTTCATGCGCACCATGCTCAGCACCACCTGGGCGCCGCTGGCATCGGGCGTGGCGCCGCCGCTCATGCCGGTGTTGCCGCCCTGGGTCACGACCGGCGTATGCGTCTCGTGGCAGATGCACATCACGGCCGCGGTCTGGGCGGTGTCGGCCGGGCGCACGACGATGCTGCTGCGCCCGCTCCACTTGCCGAGCCAGTCGCTTTCATAGGGGGTCTTGGCCGCGCTGTCGACCACCAGGCCGGCGTCGCCGACGGCCGCATGCAGGCGGCGCAGCAGTTGGGGGTGCAGATTGCCCATGGCGCTCACCAGCCCAGCTGGATGCGGCCCAGCGCCATGGCAACCGCCGCCTGCGTGGGCTCGACCACGGGCAGGCCGACGGCGTCTTCCAGCGGCGCGCGAAACGCGGCCATGCCGGCGCAGCCCATCAGCAGCACGTTCGCGCCGTGTTCGTCGCGCAGCCGCAAGCCCGCGGCGACCATCGCCGCCAGCGTCGCGTCATGGTCGGCCAGCGCCGTGACGCCGCGTCCTATGGCGACTTCGCCGGCCACGCGCTGCGTGATGCCCATTGCGCCCCAGTTGCGCCAGTGGCGCGCAATCGAGCCCTGCAAGATGGCAATCACGCCAAAGCGCTGGCCCAGCGTCATGGCCGTGAGCGCGCCGCATTCGCTGATGCCCAGCGCCAGCGTGCGCGGCAGCTCGCGCAGCATGTGCAGTCCCGGGTCGCTGAAGCAGGCGGTGATGAAGCCCGCGGCGCTTTGCTGGTGCTCCTGCGCGAAGCGCAGCACCGACAGCGCGGCGCGGTCCACGTCCTGCTGGGTCTGCACGCCCGGCGGACCGTCGGCCAGCGTCACGCATTCGATGCGCGGCCCGCCCGCGCGGCGCAGCGGCGCCATCGCAATGTCTATGCCAGCGGTGACCGCCTGGCTGCTGTTGGGATTGATGACGTAAAGCGTGTCGCGCATGGGCTGCCTTGTGCAAGCGTGGAGAAACTGTTGCGAGTGTAGAAGCGCCAAGCCACTTGAACACTTGCCAATTCATGCGTCATCATTAACACCTTGTTATTCAACAGCGCATTTCCCCATGGCATTCAATCTCCGCCAGATCGAAGTTTTCCGCGCCGTCATGATCACCGGCTCGATACGCGGCGCGGCGCAGCTGCTGTTCGTTTCGCAGCCCGCGGTCAGCCGGCTGCTGTCGCATACCGAGGCGCGCGTGGGCTTTGCGCTGTTCGAGCGCATTCGCGGACGGCTGTTCGCCACGCCCGAGGCCAAGAAGCTGTTCCATGAAGTCGAGCTGGTGTATGCGGGCGTCAAGCGCGTCAACGAACTGGCGCGCGAACTCGGCGAGCACCAGGAAGGCATCCTGAATCTCGTCGCCAGCCCCAGCGTGGGCCAGGCGCTGGTGCCGCTGGCCATGGCCGAGTTCCGCCACAGCAATCCGCAGGTCAAGCTGACCTTCCAGTACCTGGGCCATGCGCCGCTGACCGAGCGCCTGCTCAACCGCCAGGCCGATCTGGCGCTGACGATTCTCCCCGTGAACCACCCCAATCTCGAGATGGAGGAGCTGGGCAGCGGGCGCCTGGTCTGCATCTGCCCGTACAACCACCCGCTGGCGCGGCGCGCCACGCTATCGGTGGCCGATCTGCTGCCGTTTCCACTGATCGGCTACGACCGCGAGTCGCCGTTTGGCGCCATGGTGCATGCGCTGTTTGCGGCCGAGGGCGAGACCGCGCGCGCGGCCATCGAGGCCGGCTCGCCGCAGAACGCCTGCGCGCTGGTGCAGGCCGGCGCGGGCATTGCGCTGGTCGACGAGTTCTCGGCCAACAGCTGGACGGCCAGCAAGTTCGTGGTGCGCCCGGTGCTCAACGCGCCGGTGCTCAAGGCCACGCTGGTGAGGCTGCGCACCGAGCCGATGTCGCAGCCCGCGCAGGCGTTTGTCGAGGTGCTGCAGCGCGTGATGGAGCGCGAGGGCTTCCGGGTTTCTGCCGACGACCATTAACACGATGTTAATGACGACGGTCAAAGTGTCACGCGACATGCGTGCGGGCGCTCGGAATAATGGATGCAACTTCAACGCATCCAAGGCCGTTCCCCATGCTTTGTCCCCGCCTTCACAGCGCGCCTTGCGCCGCTGCTTCCCACCCCGCTGAAACCCTGGGCAGCCATCGCGAGGTGGCCGCATGAAGCTCGGACTCGAAGGCCGCCACGCACTGGTCTGCGCGTCCAGCAAGGGCCTGGGCCGGGCCTGCGCCGAATCCCTGGCCGCCGAGGGTGTCAGCCTCACGCTGCTGGCGCGCGGCCGTGACACTTTGGAAGAGACGGCAGAACATATCCGCCGTACCTATGGCGTGCGCGTGCACGCGGTGGTGGCCGACATCACCACGCCCGAAGGACGCGCCGCGGCGCTCGCCGCCCACCCCGCGCCCGACATCCTGGTGAACAACGCCGGCGGCCCCAAGCCCGGGCATTTCCAGGACTGGGACCGCGCCACCTGGATTGCCGCGCTCGACGCCAACATGCTCGCTCCCATAGAGATGATCCGCGCCACGCTGGACGGCATGGTTGCGCGGCGCTTTGGCCGCATCGTCAACATCACCTCGTCGGCCGTGAAGGCGCCCATCGACATCCTGGGGCTGTCCAACGGCGCGCGTTCGGGCCTGACCGGCTTTGTCGCCGGCATCGCGCGCAAGAACGTGGCGCACAACGTGACCATCAACAACCTGCTGCCCGGCCCGTTCGAGACCGACCGCCTGCTCGAGACCGCGCGCCAGTGGGCCAAGGACAACGGCCAGCCCGAAGCCCAGGTGCTGGCGCAGCGCCGCGCGGCCAATCCGGCCGGGCGCTTCGGCCAGCCGCAGGAGTTCGGCGACGCCTGCGCGTTCCTGTGCAGCGCCCAGGCCGGCTTCATCACGGCCCAGAACTTGCTGCTTGACGGTGGTTCCTACCCCGGCACTTTCTAGCCCGCACGCCATGACCCCAGATACCTTCGACCTCACGATACGCAACGGCCGCATCAGCAATGCCGATCGCAGCTTCCACGCCGACATAGGCGTGCGCGACGGGGTGATCGTCGCCATCGCCCCCGATCTGCCGCCCGGCACCCGGGACGTGGACGCCAGCGGCCGCTGGGTGCTGCCCGGCGGCATAGACAGCCACTGCCACATCGAGCAGCTCTCGGGCATGGGCGTGATGTGCGCCGACGACTTCTATTCGGGCACGGTCTCGGCGGCGTTTGGCGGCACGACCACCATCTTGTCGTTTGCCGCCCAGCACCGCAACGACTCCATCCCCGAAGTGGTGCAGGCCTATGCCCGGCTCGCGCGCGAGAAGGCGGTGATCGACTACGGCTTTCACCTGATTCTCACCAACCCCGACGAGACCGCGCTGCGCGAGCACCTGCCCCAGGTGATAAGGGACGGCATCACCTCGCTCAAGGTCTACATGACCTACGACAAGCTCAAGCTAGACGACTACCAGCTGCTTGAAGTGATGGCCGTCGCCGGCGAGCAAGGCGCGCTGATCATGATGCACGCCGAGAACCACGACATGATCCGCTGGATCGCCCACCGCCTGCTCGAGCGCGGCCATGTCGCGCCCAAGTTCCACGCGGTGGCGCACGACAGGCTGGCCGAGTCCGAAGCCACGCACCGCGCGATCGCGCTGGCCCGCCTGGCCGATGTGCCGGTGCTGATCGTGCATGTGGCCGGGCGCGAGACCGTCGAGGTGATTCGCCAGGCGCGCCAGCTGGGCGCCGCGGTCTATGCCGAAAGCTGCCCACAGTATCTGTTTCTTGAAGCCGACGACGCCGATCTGCCGGGCGTCGAAGGCGCGAAGTTCTGCTGCAGCCCGCCGCCGCGCGACGCCGATTCGCAGCAGGCGGTGTGGCAGGGTCTGAAGGACGGCACGCTGGGCGTCTACTCGTCGGACCACGCGCCCTACCGCTTCGACGCAACCGGCAAGCTGCCCAAGGGCGAGGCCACCACGTTCAAGGAGATGGCCAACGGCGTGCCGGGCATAGAGCTGCGCCTGCCGCTGCTGTTTTCCGAAGGCGTGATGCAGGGCCGCATCAGCATAGAGGAATTCGTCGCGCTCAGCGCCACCAACCATGCGCGCATGTACGGCCTGGCGCCGCGCAAGGGATCGATTGCCGTCGGCGCCGACGCCGACATCGTGCTGTGGAACCCCGAGCGCAGCGTGCAGGTCTGCAGCGCAATGCTGCACGACAACGTGGGCTACACGCCCTACGAAGGCCGCCAGATCCAGGGCTGGCCCGAGACGGTGTTCAGCCGCGGCCGCTGCGTGGTGCGGGACAACGCCTTGCAGGTGGAACGCGGCAGCGGCCAGTACATCGCGCGCGGCCGGCCCGACCCGCTGGCCAACCGGCCCGCGCCGTCGCTGGAACGCGGGCGCTTCAGCGAACTCGTGGGCCTGCAGCGCCGCGACTGACGCTTCACTTCCCTCTCCCTTCTTCGATTTCTCCAGGAGCAGCACCATGCCGTCCATTTCCCCTCTTTCGGGCCTTCGCGCCCTTCGCGCCCTTTCCGCCGCGCTGCTGAGCGTGGCCGCCACCGCCGCCATGGCGCAGGCACCGCTGCGCACCGCGGTCGATGCCACGTTTGCACCGCACGCCATGGCCAAGCTCGGCGGCGGCGTGCAGGGCTTCAACGTCGATCTGGGCGAGGAACTCGCCAGGCGCCTGGGCCGCAAGATAGAGATCGAGGGCGCCGAGTTCTCGGGCCTGGTGCCCGGCCTCAACAGCAAGCGCTACGACTTCCTGGTCGCTCCCGTCACGGTGACGCCAGAACGCGCCAAGTCGCTGCTGTTCACCGAAGGCTATCTCGACACCGACTACACCTTCCTGGGCACCAAGGCCACGCCGCCGATTGCCAAGCTCGAAGACCTCAAGGGCAAGACCGTGGCGGTCAACAAGGGCTCGAACTACGAAGGCTGGGCGCGCGACAACGCCGCCAGATACGGCTTCAAGTTCGACGTCTATGGCGCCAATGCCGACGCGGTGCAGGCCGTGCAGTCGGGCCGCGCCGACTACAACCTGGCCGGCACCACGGTGGTGGCCTGGGCCGCCAAGCAGAACCCGAATCTCAAGACCAGCTACACCATCAAGACCGGCCTGGTCTGGGCGCTGCCGTTTCGCGCCGACGACAAGGCCGGGCGCGACGCGGCCTCCAACGCCCTCAAGTGCATGAAGAAGGACGGCACCGTCGCCAAGCTGGCCGTGAAGTGGTTTGGCTTTCAGCCCGGCGCCGACGACGCGGCCGTGAAGATCGCCCCGGGCACGGGCGTGCCCGGCACCGAAGGCTACGACGCCACCCCTGTCACCCCCAAGTGCGCCTGATGCCGATTCTTGAAATTTCCGGGCTGCACAAGTCCTATGGCGACAACGTGGTGCTGCGCGGCGTCGACCTCGAAGTCAACGCCGGCGAGCTGGTCTGCGTGATCGGGCCTTCGGGCTCGGGCAAGAGCACCATGCTGCGCTGCTGCAACCTGCTGGAAACACCCACCGGCGGCACCATCCTGGCCAACGGCCACCAGGTGACCTCGGCCCTGGTCGACATCAACCGCCTGCGCCAGGACGTGGGCATGGTGTTCCAGCAGTTCAATCTGTATCCGCACCTCAACGCGCTCGACAACGTCGCGCTGGCGCTGCGCAATGTGCAGCGCCGCACCAAGGCCGAGGCCCAGGCACTGGCGCGCGCGGCGCTGGAGCAGGTGGGCCTGGGCGCCAAGGCCCAGGCCTTCCCCGGAGAACTCTCGGGCGGACAGCAGCAGCGCGTGGGCATTGCGCGCGCCGTGGCGCTCAAGCCCAAGGTGATTCTGTTTGACGAGCCCACCAGCGCGCTCGATCCCGAACTTGTCGAGGACGTGCTCAACGTGATGCGCGACCTGCGCGGGCGCGGCATGACCATGCTGGTCGTGACCCACGAGATGGCCTTTGCCCATGCGGCGGCCGACCGCGTGGTCTTCATGGACGGCGGCGTGGTGGTGGAACAAGGCACGGCCGCCGAGATGTTCGAGCATCCGCGTGAGCCGCGCACCCAGAGCTTTCTGGCGCGCTACGGGAGCCGGCTCACATGACGGGCGCAGACAGCGGTTTCCTGTTCACCTTCTTCAACGCGGAGGTGGCCCGGCAGTACTGGCCGGTCATTGCCTCGGGCGCGCTGATGACCGTGGGTGTGGGCCTGGCGGTGGTCGTGACCGGCACGCTGCTGGGCCTGCTGCTGGCGCTGGCGCGCGCGCTGGGCAGCCGGCTGCTCACGCTGCCCATCATTGCCTTTGCCGACATCATGCGTTCGCTGCCGCCGCTGGTGGTGCTGATCGTGCTGTATTTCGGCCTGCCCGCGCTGGGCCTGCCGCTGTCGGCGTTTGCCGTCACCTGGCTGTCGCTGTCGCTGGTGCTGGCCGCCTATGCCGAGGAAAGCATCTGGGCCGGGATCTCGGCCGTGCCGCGCGGCCAGCTTGAAGCCGCGCGCTCCACGGGAATGCGCTGGTGGCAGGCCATGCGCCTGGTGGTGCTGCCCCAGGCGCTGCGCCGCGCGCTGCCGCCGCTGACCAACCGCGTGATCTCTATCACCAAGAACACCGCGCTGGGCTCGGTGGTGGCGCTCAACGAAATCCTCAACAACGCCCAGGGCGCAAGCAGTCATTCGGGCAACCCCACGCCGCTGATGATGGCCGCGTTTGCCTACCTGGTCGTCTTCTTGCCGCTGGTGGTTTTCTCGCGCTGGCTCGAACAACACTGGCAGCAGAGGTAGACCGTGGACAGCCTGATGCAAAACTTCTTCAATCTCGAAGTCTATGCCGCGGTGCTGCCGCACCTGCTGGCCGGCCTGTGGACCACCATCTGGCTGTCGGCGCTGGTGATTCCGCTGGGCGCGGCCGCCGGGCTGCTGCTGGCGCTGGGGCTGACGCAATCGCGCCGGCGCTGGCTGCGCTGGACCATCATTGCCTACATCGACTTCTTTCGCGCGTTTCCGCCGCTGGTGCTGCTGATCCTGGTGTATTTCGGCGGCCCGTTCCTGGGGCTCGAATTGGGCAAGGTCACGGCCGTGGCGCTGGCCTTCGTGCTCAACAACGCCAGCTACTACGCCGAAGTGTTTCGCGCCGGCCTGCAGGGCGTGGCCAAGGGCCAGATGGAAGCCGCGCGCTGCACCGGGCTCACGCAGCTGCAGGCCATACGCCTGGTGCTGATTCCCCAGGCCGTGCGCAACGTGTTTCCCGACCTGGTGGGCAATGGCATCGAAATCGTCAAGCTCACCAGCATTGCCAGCGTGGTCGCCATGCCCGAGCTGATGCGCGCCGCGCGCGACGCGCAGTCGCTGGTCTACAACCCCTCGCCCGTGATGCTGGCCGCGCTGATGTACCTCGCGCTGCTGTGGCCGCTGACCCGCTGGCTGGGCCGGCTCGAGCAGCGCCGCGCGCGCCGCTGAGCACCACTCCTCCTAGAACCTCTCTCCAAAGGAAACCGATGACTGCCGAAAAGATCAGCGAGACCACCAAGGGCGTCTACATCATTGCCGCCACGCCGTTCACCGACGACGGCGCACTCGACCTTGAAAGCACCGACAGCCTGACCGACTTCTACCTTGAAAAGGGCGTCACGGGCTTCACCATCCTGGGCATGATGGGCGAGGCGCCCAAGCTCACCGAGCAGGAAACGCTGGCGGTGATGGACCGCGTGCTGCGGCGCATCGAAGGCCGCGTGCCGGTGGTGGTCGGCGTGAGCCATGCGTCCAACCGCCATGTGGAGCGGCTGGCCAAGACGGCCATGGAGCAGGGCGCGGCCGGCGTGATGCTCGCGCCCGTCGCCAATCTCAAGACCGACGAGCAGATCTACAACTACTTCGCCGCCATGGCCCAGCTGCTGGGCCCGGACATTCCGATCTGCCTGCAGGACTTCCCGCAGGTGACCGGCGTGCACATGTCGGTGGCGGTGATCCTGCAACTCATCGATGACTTCCCGCAGATCGTGATGCTCAAGCACGAGGACTTCCCCGGCATGCGCAAGCTCAGCGAGGTCCGCAGCCAAAGCCTGGCCGACGGCATACGGCGCATCAGCGTGCTGGTGGGCAATGGCGGGCTGTTCCTGCCCCAGGAAATGCTGCGCGGCGCCGACGGCGCGATGACCGGCTTTGCCTACCCCGAGATGCTGGTCCAGGCCTGCGCGCTGTTCGAGCAGGGCCGCGGCGACGAAGCCGAAGACCTGTTCAACCTCTACCTGCCGTTGCTGCGCCATGAATTCCAGTACGGCCTGGGCCTGGCGCTGCGCAAGGAAACCCTGATGCGCCGCGGAGCGATCCGCTCGGCCTATGTGCGCCGCCCCGGCCCGGTGCTCAACGCCATCGACCTGGCCGAACTCGGCCGCCTGATCGCGCGCCAGGACCAGGCGCTGCGCGAACGCGGGCGCTGATTCCACGCCCTTTTCCTGCCACCCCGACCAGCGCCCGGCGGCTGGCGATCCGAGGAGTCACCATGCAACGTAGACACTTTCTGCAGGCTTGCAGCGCTGCGACCATCGCCACCACCTTGCCGGCACGCGCCCAGGCCTACCCGGCCCGAACGCTGCGCCTGGTCGTGCCCTTTCCGCCCGGCGGGCCGGTCGACAGCTTTGCGCGCTTCTACGCCGAGGCCCTGGGCAAGCAGCTGGGCCAGAGCGTGATTGTCGAGAACAAGGGCGGCGCCTCGGGCGCGCTTGGCAGCCTCGATGTGAAGAACAGCCCGGCCGACGGCTACTCGCTGCTGTTTGCCACGGCCTCGACCCACGCCCTCTACAACCTCACCGAAGCCAAGCCGCGCTACAGCGCCGCCGATGACTTCGACTACATTGCCGTGCTCGGCGGCGCGCCGATTGCCTTTGCCGTGGGACCGTCCATGCCCAAGACGCTCAAGACGCTGGCCATTGCCGCCAGGCACAAGCCCGGCAAATACAACTACGGCTCGCCGGGCACCGGCACCTTGATGCATGTGTCCGTGGAACGCTTCAAGCAGCAGACCGGCGCACCCATGATGCACATTCCCTACAAGGGCGCGGGCCCGGCCATGCAGGACCTGATGGGCGGCGCGATTGAAATGTGCGTGGGCACGCTGGGCGTGATGCTGCCCTTCCACCGCAGCGGGCGCATGCATATCGTCGGCGTGGCCACCGCGCAGCGCCTGGCATTGGCGCCCGACATTCCCACCATTGCCGAATCCGCCGACCTGGCCGCGCCGTTCGACGCCATGCTGTGGAACGTCGTGGCCGTGCCGCGCGGCACGCCGCCTGCCGTGAAGAAGGCCCTGGCCGATGCGTCCAAGGCCGTCATGAACACCCCGGCCATGGCAACCACGCTGGCCGAGCAGGGAATCTCCGCCGATCTGCATATCGGCGACGCGGCGGCATCGGCCTATGTCAAGGCCGAAGCCGCCAAGTGGAAGCCGGTGGTGGCGCAGCTGGGCACCGTGCTTGGGCAATGAAAGGCCGGGGCGGCGTTCGCCCCGGATTCTGCACAACATGCGAGCGACACCAATCCCGTCCTGAGCGAAATTGGTGCAAACACCAGGAGAATCCAGCGCATTTTCAGGAAAACAACTGGCACGTCAATTGCTCATATGTTCCCGGGCTGATTGTGAATCTGACGCTTACCCGGGAGAGCACATGGAAACTCTGGACAAGGATGTGGCGCTTGCACAGGCGCCGGTCGCCTTCTCGTTGCAGAAAGTCAAAAAGACTTTCGAGGATGCGCAAGGCAATGAAGTCGAAGTCATCAAGGACATCACTTTAGATGTCAGGGAATCGGAATTCATCAGCATCGTTGGGCCCAGTGGCTGCGGCAAAACGACGATGTTCAACATCATCTCCAACCTGCTGCCACCCACCAGCGGCGACATCGTTCACCGCAAGATGAACTACAAGCGCGTGGGCACGAATATCGGCTACATGCTGCAGCGCGATCTTCTGTTCCCCTGGCGCACGATTCTGGAAAACGTGGTGCTGGGCCTGGAAATCGAAGGCATACCCGCAGATCTGCGCAAACAGAAGGCCATGGATTACCTGCAGAAATACGGCCTTGCCGATTTCGCCAAGGCCTATCCGCATACGCTGTCGGGCGGCATGCGCCAACGCGTGGCGCTGATCCGGACCTTGATCACCGACCCGGACATCATTTTGCTGGACGAGCCATTTTCCGCGCTGGATTACCAGACCCGGCTGGTGCTCGAAGAGGAAATCGTCTCGATATTGCGCGAATCGGGCAAGACCGTGGTGCTGATCACCCACGACATCGGCGAAGCCATTGCCATGTCGGACCGCGTGGCCGTCATGACGCAGCGCCCCACGTCCGTGAAGAAGGTCTATGACGTGGGCCTGGCACGCAAGCACGGCTCCTGCCTCAAGGCACGCAACGACCCCATGTACTCGAAATTCTTCGATGCGATCTGGGCCGATCTCGACATTCAGATTGGACGGTGATTCGATGTCAACAGCCACCCACTCCGTCGCCCTGCCCGCCGCAGCGCCAGCCGGCAAGGCGCAAGTCGTCAAAACCCCGGTCAGGAAACGCAAGCCCTTTCACTGGAAAAACAGCTTCTGGATCGCCAATCTGCTGCGCATCGCCATGATTGCCGGCGTGCTCGCGGCCTGGCAGATCGCCGCCGACCAGGGCGCGATCAACGCCTTTCTGATGGGCTCGCCCGCCGGGATCTACCAGGAAGCCATGCGCCTCATAGGCACAGGCCAGCTTTGGCAGGACAGCTACGCCACCGTGGAGGCGACGCTCATTGGTTTTCTGGTGGGCAGTCTGTCGGGCGCATTCTGCGGCCTGCTGCTGTGGTGCTTCCCTTATGTGGCACGCATTCTGGACCCGTTCTTTGTCGCCTTGAACGGCCTGCCAAAAATCGCGCTGGCGCCAATGATCATCATCTGGTTCGGCTCGGGAATGCTGTCCAAGGTGGCACTGGCATTTGTCGCCACCTTCATCGTCTCGCTGCTGTCGGCCTATCAGGGCACGCACCAGATCGACACCAGCCTGGTAAATCTGATGCGCTCGCTGGGCGCCACCAAACGCCTGATCTTCCTCAAGCTGGTCATTCCGTCGACCTTGCCGTGGATCATCGCCTCCTTCCGTCTGAATATCGGCTTTGCGCTGATTGCCGAGATCGGCGGTGAATTCATTGCGTCGGACAAGGGCCTGGGCCGCATGATTTTCGTCTCCGGCAACCTGTTCAATCTCAATGCCGTATGGGTGGGAATCATGATGCTCATGGTCGTGGCCGTGGTGCTCTACGTGGTCGTCTCGAAAATCGAGAAAAGCATTCTTCCGTGGAATTCCAAGTAAACAAGCACTGAAAGGTTGAAAATGAAAGCTCTGGCAAAAATCGTCGTCAGCTCCTTGATTGGTTTTGGAATCTCCCATTCGGCAATGGCGCAGGACAAGGTGCTGGTGACCGAAGCCTTCCACAGCCTGCTGTACCTGCCCGTCTATGTCGCCAAGCACGAAGGCATGTTCAAGAAACACAACATCGACGTCCCGGTCGTGCGCTCCGCGGGCTCGGGCCCCACGGCCCTGGCATCGGTGCTCGCGGGCGAAGCCCAGTTCTCGGTGCACGGTCCCGAGCATGTGGGCTTCGCGCAGGAGCGCGGCGGCAAGGCCAAGGCCGTGAGCGCCGTGGCCAACAGCGCGCCGGTATGGATACTGGCGCGCAAGGACGTGGCCTACGACAAGCCTGCGGACATGAAAGGCAAGAAGGTCACGGTGGGCCTGGCGCCCGGCACCTCCAACACGCTGCTCAAGCGGTTCCTGCTGGCCAACAACCTCAAGGACAAGACCGACGTCAGCGTCACCGAAGTCCAGAACGGCTCCGAACTGGGCCCGGTGCTGGCCGGCCAATCCGACTTCAGCGTGGCCTACCAGCCCCAGGTCGAGCAAGGCATTGCCCAGGGCATGAAAGTGGTCCATGCGTTCACCACCGAATACCCCGAATACGCGTTCTCGACCATCAACACCTCGCAGCAGCTGATAGACAAGAACCCGGCGCTGGTCGGCCGCTTCGTGCAGGCCATCAATGACTCGCTGAAATTCATGCATGCCAATCCCGACAAGGCCAAGGCCGTGGCGCGCAAGGAGTTTGCCGCGCTTGACGGCGCAGTCGTCAATGCGGCCGTGCAGCGCATGCTCGACAGCAACGTCTACCCGGCCAACGTGCAGATCACCGAGAAGGCGTTCAGGACGGCGATCGACATGCAGAAGTTCGTCGGCAACATCAAGACCGACATGAACTACGCCGACATCGTCCAGGGCTCTTTCACGCAAAGCGTGATCGCAGCGAAGTGAACACGGCGCCCAGTCCAAGGAATATCCACCCATGACATCACCCGACACGCTCACGGCCGCCCGGGCATTGCTTGAATCCCGCAGCATCAGCCCTTCGGAGCTGCTGCAGGAATACGTGCGCAACATCGAAGCCGCCGAGCCGCAGGTCAAGGCCTGGAAGGTCCTGCGGCTCGACGAAGCCCGGGAGCAGGCCCGGGCCCTGGACCGGAAGATCTCGACGCTGCAGCAATTGCCGCTGCTGTTTGGCATTCCGTATGGCGCCAAGGACATCATCTGCACCCAGGGCATTCCCACCGAAGCCGGCTCCAGGGTCCTGCAGGGCCATATCCCTGATGAAGACGCCACGGTCATCAAGATCCTGAAGGGCCAGGATGCCGTGCTGCTGGGCAAGACCACCACGACCGAGTTCGCCAACCTCGGCAACCCGCCGCCCACGACCAATGCCTGGAACGCCGGTCACACGCCGGGAGGCTCGAGCAGCGGCTCGGCCGCGGCCATGGGCGCGCGCATGGCCTTGTTCACGCTGGGAACGCAGACCGCGGGCTCGATCTCGCGCCCCGCGGCCTTCAATGGCGTGACCGCCCTCAAGGCCACGTTCGGCCGCATCAGCAAGACCGGCGTCTACCCCTGCGGCCGCAGCCTGGACCATGTGGGCGCTTTCACCCACAGCGTCGAAGACAGCGCGCTGGTCTTCAATGCCCTGTCGGGCCCGGACCCCACGGATGAAGCCACGCGCTACCTGCCCTATCAGCCGCTGAGCATACGCAGCCACAAGGACTACACCCTTGGCATTCTGGAGGACGCCTATTTCGCCGCGGCGGACCAAGCCGGCGTCGCCGCGATGATGCAGGCACTGGATCATCTGCGCGCCAGCGGCGTGCGCGTGGTCGCGGTGAAGGCGCCGCGCGGCCTGGCCGAATCGGCCAGGGCCCAGCATGTGACCATGCAGGCGGAAGTCGCGAGCTACCACGCCGAAACCTTCAGGACGCGCGGCGAACTGTTCGACCCTTCGCTGCAGGCCTTCATCGCCGAAGGTCTGAAGATCAGCGCCGACCAGTATCTGCAGGCGCAGTCGGTGCGCAACGACTACCGGATGGCGTTTGCCCAGGCCTTCACCGAAGCCGACATCCTGGTGACGCCCACGGCGCTGGGCACGGCGCCCGCGGGCATAGGCGCCACGGGCTCGCCGGTGTTCAATTTGCCGTTCACGAATCTGGGCCTGCCCACGCTCACGCTGCCGGTGGGCTTCAGCCCCGAAAATGCACTGCCCCTGGGAATGCAGCTGATAGCGCCGCATCTTCAGGAGCAGCGGCTGATCGACATGGGCTGTTTCTATCAGGCGTCCACGGACTGGCATCTGCAAAGACCACCGGTGGCGCGCTAGCGCCAGGACACGCCGCAACGGCGCTTGCCTGCGTTGCCCGATGCCGCTATGCTGGGTGTATGGCCTGCTCGCATACCGTGTCCATTATTCGCACCATCCATGGGATGGTGGGTTGGCGCACGGACTGAACAGCACCAAGCAACCCGCCCCTGGAGGCGGGTTTTTTCTGTCTCCGGGGTTTTCAGCTCCCAGGAGATCGCATGAACCCATTGGAAACCTCGCCCGCCGTGCTGCACATGCTGTGCGGAAAGATCGCCGCCGGAAAATCGACGCTGGCCCGGCAACTTGCCGCCGCACCGCGCACGGTGCGCATCAACGAGGACGACTGGCTGTCCAGCCTCTACCCCGGCGAGATTCACGCCCTGGCCGATTACGCGCGCTGCGCTGCCCGGCTGCGCGCCGCCATGGCGCCGCACATCACCGCGCTGCTGCGATCCGGCGTCTCGGTGGTGCTCGACTTCCCGGCCAACACGCCGGATACACGCAGTTGGGCGCGCGGCATTTTCGAGCCTGCCGGCGCAGCGCACCGGCTGCACTTCCTGGATATCTCCGACGAGCTGTGCAGGGCGCGCCTGCGCGCCAGAAATGCCTCGGGCGAACATCCGTTCGAGACTTCCGACGCCCAGTTCGATTTGATCACGCGCCATTTCGTGGCGCCCACGGACCAGGAAGGCTTTGTGGTCGTGCGCCACGCCTGAGATGGGGCGCCGCAGCGCGTGGCGACCCGTGTCAGTCTCAGTACGCGCCCATGTAGTCGCGCTTGCCGATTTCCACGCCGTTGTGGCGCAGGATGGCATAGGCCGTAGTCACGTGGAAAAAGAACTGCGGCAGACCGTAATGCAGCAGGTAAGCGCTGGCGCCAAGCTTCTTTTCCTTGGGAGTGCCCGGGCGCAGCACGATCTCGCGGCTTTCGCTCGCGTCGAATTGTTCGGGCTGGAACGATTCGACATGGGCCAGGGCCTTGGCGATCAACGCCTGCAGGTCGGCGAAGCTCGTCTCGGTGTCGGGCCACGATGGCACTTCGGCACCCGCCAGGCGCGATGTGATGCCCTTGGAGAAGTCCGCAGCGATCTGCACCTGGCGCAGCAGCGGGAACATGTCGGGGAACAGCCGCGCCTGCAGCAGCGCGTTGGGGTCGATGTTCTTTTGCGCAGCGTGCTCTTCGGCCTTCTTGAGCACATCGGACAGGGCGCGCAGCATCTGCAGCAGGACGGGAACGGAAGCGGTATACAGCGGACTGGTCATGGGGGTTCTCTTTGACGTGGGAATGCGGGTGGTGGCGGGCATGGGCCAAGCCTTGCCTCACATGACAGGCTAACAGCAAATGGGCATTTCAGCGCATACCCAAGGACGCGCATCTGACGGCAATCGCGCAGGTGCCCCCCAAGAGGGCCGCAGCATCTCGTCCATGATCACCGTCAGCGGATCGAACCGTTGAGTGAATTCTCGGGGTGTTGCACCGCGGCCGGCGAGGCCGGTTCACCGTATTTGGGACCACAGGCGGCGACCAGGGCGCAAACGGCATTCAAGGGGTTCATCCAACACACTCCTTGGGTCGAAAGTTTGAGTCTGATGGAGTGCCCACGGCGCGCTTGTCGGTCAAGGCGAGGCTTGCTTTCCGTCATTTCGCGCTAGCTTTGATGGTAATGAGAACTATTCTCTAAAATAGCCGCCTGCCTCCTGTCTTCCCTTTCCCTGCCCGCCATGTCCCACTCCCTGATCTCCGATGTCTTTTGCGACAGCTACTCCGCGCTGATCGGCTTCGTGGCCAGGCGCACCGGCAATCGGCAGACCGCGCAGGATCTGGTGCATGACGCCTGGCTGCGCCTGGCAGAGCGCGGGCCAAGTGCGGATGAGAGCCATCAGGGCGTGACGCGCGCCTATCTCTATGCGGTGGCCGACAACCTGGCCATCGATCACCTGCGCCGCGCGGGGCGCACGGCCGAGCGCTTCGACGCCAGCGGCAACATCGACATGCCCGCCGCGGCCGCGGTGCGCGATATCGCCGACGGCCATCTGCACCGCGAGGCGCTGGCCGCCGTCGATGCAGCGCTCGCAGCCCTGCCCGAGCGTTGCCGCACGGTCTTTCTGGCCGACAGACTTGAAGGCACGTCGCATGCGGTACTCGCCCGGCAGCACGGCGTTTCTGTCAAGACCATAGAGCGCGAAGTCAGGCATGCGCTCGACGCCGTCGAAGCCGCGCTGCTGCGCTGGCGCGGCGATACCGCAGTGCAGCGGCGCGGCCGGCGGCGCGCGCTGTCGACGCTGCTGGGCGTGGGCGGCCTGGGCCTGGCCGGCGGCGTGGCCTGGCAGGCCTGGCGACAGTTCGTTCCCGAATGGCAGATGGCGCTCGCGACCCGGCGCGGCCAGCAGTTGGATAAGGACTTGCCCGATGGCAGCCACATTGCGCTCGATGCCCAAGGCCGCGCCGAAATCCGTTACTACGCGGCGCGGCGCGCGGTCGCGCTGCGCGCGGGCTCGGCCTTCTTCAGTGTCGCCGCCGATGCCGCGCGACCTTTCATCGTCGAGGCGCTGGGCGCGCGCATCACCGTGGTGGGCACACGCTTCGAAGTGGCCGTGGGCGACGCCGGCGATCTGCGCGTGGCGGTGGAGCAAGGCCATGTGCGGGTGCAGCCGCCGGGTGAGGCGCAGATCGACCTGCATGCGGGCGATGCGCTGCGCTGGTCGGCCGACGCAGGCGCGCAGCGCGTGCCGGCCTCGGGCGAAGTCGCGCCCTGGCGCAGCGGCTGGCTGGACTTTCGCCATGTGCCGCTGCAGCAGGCGGTGCAGCGCCTGGCGCGCTACAGCCCGGTCGCGCTGCGCGTCGCGCCCGACGCGGCGGATCTCACGGTCTTTGGCCGCGTGCGCATCGCCGAGGCCGGCGCCTGGCTCAGGCTGCTGCCGCGCAGCCTGCCGGTGACGGTGCGCGAAGAGGGACAAGGCGCCGAGCGCGCGCTGCTGATCGCACGGCGCTGAGGCAATGGGCCGGCGTCGCCGGGCCACGCCAAAGATATTTGAAAAAGCGTGAGGGAAGTCGCGCCCTCGTTCGTTTCTACCTTGGAAGCCGCACTGCAGCCGCTTCGCTTTCATTTCCAAGGTTGTTCTCCCTATGCCATCACTCCAAGCCCGCCATCACCTGATCGCCGCCGCCATCCTGGCCCTGGCCGCGCCCGCTGCCTGGGCCCAGCCAGCAGTGGCCGCGCCCGCCGCGACGGCAACGCGCACTTTCGACATTGCCGCTCAGCCGCTCGATGCGGCGCTGTCGGAACTTGCGCGCCAGGCCGGCCTGCAATTGCTGGCCCCGGCCGAGCTGGTCCAAGGCCGCAATGCAATGGCCCTGCGCGGCACGCTCACGCCGGCGGCGGCCGTGCAACGCCTGCTGCAAGGCAGCGGCCTTGCGGCCCATGTCAATGGTTCGACGCTGGTTGTAGAGCGCGCCGGTCCCGCGGCCTCGCTGGCCGAAGTGCGCGTCGCCGCGCGCCGCGCCGGCGACGGCACGACCGAAGGCACGGGCGCCTACACCAGCCGCGTGACCAGCATTGCCTCCAAGACCGATCAATCGTTTCGCGAAATTCCGCAGTCGGTGTCGGTGGTCACGCGCCAGCAGCTCGATGACCAGTTGCTGCTCAGCGTCAACGACGCGCTCAAGCAGATGCCGGGCATCACGGTCAATCGCGCCAACTTCGGCTCGTTCAACTTTTTCTCGCGTGGCTTCCAGGTGACCAGCATGCAGATCGACGGCGGCGCGCCGCTGGCCCTGGGCGCCTATACCTACGAACCGCAGCAGGATATGGCGTTCTATGACCGTGTCGAAGTGATGCGCGGAGCCTCCGGCCTGCTGGCAGGCATGGGCGACCCGGGCGGCGTGGTCAATCTGGCGCGCAAGAAACCTCTGGCCGAGCGTCAGGTGGTGTTCGAGCAATCCGTGGGCCGCTGGGACAGCCAGCGCACCATGCTCGACGCCACCGGGGCGCTGGGCTTTGACGGCCGCCTGCGTGGGCGCGCGGTCGCGGCATACGAGAACCGCGACTTCCATCTGCAGGATCGTAGCCAGGAAAAACCCGCAATCTATGGCGTGCTCGAAGCCGATCTCACGCCAGACACGCTGCTGACCTTGGGCGGCAGTTTCGGCAAACGGCATGAGAACGGCATTGGCGATGGCATGCCCCGCTACACCAATGGGCAGGCGCTGGACCTGCCGCGCAGCGCCAGCCTGACGCAGCCTTGGGGCTTTTCCGACACCAAGACCACGGAACTGTTTGCCCAGCTTGAACACCGCTTTGTCAACGGCTGGAAGCTCAAGACCAACCTGACGCAAGTGAAAACCGATGGCAAGTCACTTACGGCCTTCGTCGATGGCGCCGTCGATCCGCAGACACGCGAAGGGGCGTACTGGGGCGGCGGCCGATATGCGACGTCCAACCACCAGGACCTCGTGGATGTCAATCTGAGCGGCACCTTCGGCCTTCTGGGCCGCACCCATGAGTTGCTGCTGGGGGCCGACTGGCAGCGCGCCCAGGGCACCTGGGCCACGGGCAAGCCGGTCGACAACTGGTCGGTTCCTGCCGACCTGTTCGCGGGCAATGCCTGGAATCCCGACATGAACGTTCCGCTGAATTACATCTACGCTCCCTGGAACCAGCAGCAAAAAGGCGCCTACGGCGTGCTGCGCCTGCACCCCACGGATCGCCTGCATGTGATTGCCGGCGCCCGGCTCAGCCGCTATGACTTCCTGCAGCAGGTGTCCAACGCAGATGCAGCCGGCAACCGCACTGTCACCTCGCGCACCGAATTTTCCGAACCCACCAAGGTCTCGCCCTATGGAGGCGTGATCTATGACCTGAACCCGCATTGGTCGGCCTATGTCAGCTACGCGTCGATCTTCAAGCCCCAGGCGCTGCTCAAGGCCGGCCCGCTGCCCGGCACTTCACTCGATCCAGTCAAGGGCAAGAGCTATGAAGCCGGCTTCAAGGGAGAATTGCTCGACGGCCGTCTTAACGCCACGTTCAGCGTGTTCAATGTCGAGCGCACGGGCACGGGCGTGGTCGATGCGCGCTATCCCACCAGTAGCGATCCCTGGGCCGGCAACTGCTGCTATCTGCCCCAGGGCAAGGTGAGCAGCCGCGGCTTCGACGCCGAAATCGGCGGCGAAGTGCAGCCCGGCTGGCAGCTTGCGGCCGGCTACACCTTCAACCAGACCAAGGACCGCAGCACGGCCACCAACTACAGCACCATCACGCCCAAGCATCTGCTCAAGCTGTCGACCGCCTATCGTCTGCCGGGGGAATGGTCGAGCTGGCAACTCGGAGGCTCGACCCATATCCAGAGCAAGACATGGGTCAATGGCGCGCTGTATGACGCCAACTTCAATGCCTCGCCCTATGCCTTCGCCGAAGGCGGCTACGCGGTATTGAATGCCCTGGTGCAGTACCGCATCGATCCCAAGTGGACGGTGTCGCTGAACCTCAACAATCTGCTCGATAAGGTGTACTACGAACGCGTGGGTACGGCGTCGGGCGGCAACTGGTATGGCACACCGCGCAATGCGGTGCTCACCTTGCGCGGCCAGTTCTAGGCCCGCGCTGGTGCATCTTCAGGCCGGTGCCCCAGCAGGTGGCGGGCATCGGCTATTCTCGTGATCATGGGCGTAGTCGGCAGCCTTCAAGAGAATAGCAATAGCACATTGATTTTAAATATTAATAATTTATTGCTATCATTCACTTCGATTACGCTATCGGTCGCCGCCTGCCTATGCCCGCGCCGTGATCGATGTGGTCGCCACAACAACCTGCCGGCGCGCTGCGCCCCTGAAAGTCGAGTTGCACCTTGAAGATCGTTCACTATTTGTCGTTTACCGGCGTCATCGTCGCGATCGGTCTGCTGTTCGCTGATTTCAGCAAAATAGCGGGCCTTGTGCTGGCCTTGGCCACCGTGGTTGAACTGGTGATGTCCGTCGCTATGGGAAAGCAGAGCAACGAAGGCAGCCGTTGAACCTGCAGATCAGCGGCGATCAAAGACCGATGAAAGTGGTCGCAAGCCTGGCCTTGGTCGGACTGTTGGCGCTTTCGGGCTGTTCCGATTGGTATCAGACACTGGAAGTGCGCATCACGCCCGATGCGTACCAGGTCAACGCCGTCAAGTCGGCGCTTGCCACGCCCGCCGTCGACGAGGCGGTGCGCGTCAATCCCAAGACCGTTCTGCTGGTGGTGTGCCTTCCCGTGCCCCCTGCCAGGATCATGCAGTTCGAGAAAGAGCTGCGTGCGCGGCACAAGGCAAAACTGCAGATCACTTTCACCGACCAAGGATGTCCGTCCTAGCGCCTGACCACCAGAGCGCAGGCTCTCGCGCCCACTGACCGTGCATCGGTTGGGCCCGCTGACGTGGAACATGTCATGGCAGCCGCCGACCCACACATGCGTGCCGCGCCGCTCCCGCTCAGCTCGCGAAATCACCGCCGGCCTGACGCCAGGCGCGACTGAGGTACTTGTTGGCTTTTACGTCATCTTGTATCTCGACGTTACAAACCCTGCTACGCTGTCGCGCGGCAGTAAAAACCAACGTCCAAGGGCCGCCACAGGCGCCGGGCGCAATCCACGATCGCAAAAGGAGATCTGCATGAAGCAACGTGCCTGCCTTTGGGGCACCATCGTCCTGGGGGCCATCGCCCCCTGCGCCCATGCCAACGAAATAGGCCTGAGCTTCTGGCGGCCGGGCCAGATGGGCAGCATGGCGGCCGTTCCCGGCGAGCCGGGCTGGACCCTGCCGCTGGTCTATGTGCGCCTCGACGTCAATGCCACGGACACGCGCGAACTCGCGCCGGACACGCGCCTCACCACGCGGGCCAAAGGCGCGACCAATGTGCTGCTGTTCATGCCCACCTATACCTTCGAGCGCCCTCTGCTGGGCGGCCAGCCCTCGATCCGGCTGGGCGTGGGGGCGGGGCGCTCGCGTTCGGCAATCGACGTGAGCTACGCCCTGCCGGGCGGCTTCACGTCGTCGGGCTCGGCCAGTGACGCGCACTCGGGCGGTGCCGACATCTACCCTAGCGCTTTCCTCAAGTGGAACAACGGCGTCCACAATTCCATGGCCTATGCGTCGGGCGTGCTGCCCGCGGGCTCCTACTACGCGGGCCGGCTCGCCAACGTGAGCCAGAACCGCCGCGGGCTCGACCTGGGCGGCGGCTACACCTACTTCAATGCGGCCCGGCGCGCCGAATTCTCGCTGGTCGGCGGCGTGACGCATTACGGCAGCAATCCGGCGACCGATTTCCGCACCGGCAAGACCGCCCACCTCGACTGGACCGCCTCCTATCTGGTCACGCCCTACGCCCACGTAGGCCTCGTGGGCTATCTGCACCGCCAGCTCGAAGGCGATTCCGGTAGCGGCGCCACGCTGGGTCATGCGAAGTCGCGCATCAACGCCATAGGCCCGCAAGCGGGCAGCTTTCTGGAATTCGGCGGGCTCAAGTACTACGTGAACGCCAAGGCTTATAAGGAGTGGGGCGCGAAGAACCGCGCCGAAGGCTGGAACTTCTGGCTGACCCTGGTCGCGCTGCTCTGAACTAGGCCTTGGCCGCGGCGGGCGGCGTGCCCAGCTTCGCGGCCAGCAAATTGGCCGTGCGGCGCAGCAGTTCGATATCCGCCTGGGGCTGAACACCCTTGCTGAAGCAGCACAGGGTGCCGTAGACCGATCCATCGGACAGGCGCACCGGCGTGCTCAGGTGCGTGCCAATCGGAAACCCCGGATCGGGCGCCTGGCCGGACGCAATGTATGGCGCGGCGTCGTGCATCACCTGGGGCAGGCGGCCTTCGACCACGCGCTGGCACCAGCTTTCTTCGACCGGATCGGACATGCCCGCGGCGAGCCGCGGCGTGAAACCCGCGGCACTGTCAACGCACTTGAACATGCGACGCCCATCGGTGATCTCCGAAACAAATGCCACGTCCATGCTCAGTTTCGTGCGGATCAGCCGCAAGACTTCGAGCACGGCCGCAGGAAGATCCGGGTCCGCGCCGTCGCTGGTGGCCACCAGCAGCTCGGATATCTTGACCTCGATATCGGCGGGGTTGTAGTCCAATTGCATGCTGCCAAGTCTAAGCCCGCGCAAGCGAGCTTCCGGCGCAAGCTTGTGACCGTTGGTATCCGCTGGCCCGGTCTTCAGCCCGCCCCGCCCGCACGCAGTTCGCGCGCCAGCAGCGCCGCCAGCTCGGCGCGCCGCGCGGGCAGCATGCGCGGCTGTATCGAGGCAATCGATATCGCCGCGAACGGCGTGCCGTCGGGGTGGGGAATCGCCATGCCCACGCCGCCCACGCCCGCGGTGATGGTGTCGAGCAGCTCCGAATACCCGCTGCGCCGCGTGCGTGCCACGGCGCGCGCAAACGCTGCCGGCCCCAGGCCCGCGGCTTCAAAGGCTTCGGCATGCTGGCCATGGATGCGCTGCACGTCTTCATCGGCCAGGCCCGCGAGAATCGCCATGCCGCCCACGCCTATGCCCAGCACGCGCGCGTCGCCGACCCGCGTGCTGAACACCTTCACGGGATACGGCCCGTCTTCGCGCTGCAGGCAGATGGTGTAGTCGCCCTGGCGCACCAGCAGATAGACGGTGTCGCCCGATGTGCGCGCCAGGCGCTGCATCAGCGCCTGGTACGAGGCGACCAGCGGCGCGCGCCGCAGCGAGGCCAGGCCCATCTGCATGGCGTCGATTCCCAGCCGGTAGCGGCGCGTGAGCGGGTCGCGCTCGGCAAAACGCTCCTCGACCAGGCAGGTCAGCAGACGGTGGGCGGTCGAGCGCTCGAGCTGCGTTTCGGCAATGACATCGGTGACGCTGATGCCGTCTTCCTGATGCCGGCCCAGCACGCGCAGCACCAGCAGGGAGCGGCGCATGTTCTGCGCCCCCGGGGTTTCACTGATTTTGCTCACAATGTAGGATTTCCTGGTGATTAATCTCGCAACGTGGACATCTTATCGAGATCATCGCGGCTCCACTAGCAGGATCCGCAATGAGCACCACCACCCTTTTGACCGAACAAATTGGCCCGGTCCGCCGCATCACCCTGAATCGCGCCGAGATGCGCAACGCCCAGAGCCAGCAGATGCTTGACGAACTCGACACGGCGTTCGAGGCCGCGCGCCTGGACAGCGCCACGCGCGTGGTGGTGCTTGCGGCCAACGGCCCGCATTTCTCGGCCGGCCATGACCTCAAGCAGGCCCAGGCCGAGCGCGCCGAGTTCACGGTCGAGGAGCGCTGGGCCTATGAAGAGCAGCGCTACTTCGGCTACTGCATGCGCATCTGGGACTTCCCCAAGCCGACGATTGCCCAGGTCCAGGGCGGCTGCATTGCCGCCGGGCTGATGCTGGCCAACATGTGCGATCTGATCGTCGCCTCAGAAGACGCGTTCTTCTCCGACCCCGTGACGCACACCATGGGCGCGGCGTCGCTCGAAGTGCTGATACATCCCTGGGTGCTGGGCCTGCGCCAGGCCAAGGAAATGCTGTTCACGGGCGAGCGCATCAGCGCCCAGCAGGCCAGGGAGTTCGGCATGGTCAACCGTGTCGTGGCCAACGACAGGCTGGGCGAGGACACGCTGGCGCTGGCCCAGCGCATTGCCAAGGCGCCGCCGTTTGCCATGCAGCTGCTGAAGAAATCGCTGAACCGCTCGATGGACGTGCAAGGCATGCGCCAGGCGCTGTCGGCGCATTTCGATGTGCACCAGCTGAGCCATGTGACCGAGGAATACCGGCGCACCAAGGAAGCCGGCCTGGCGAGCGCCATCCAGGGAGCCAAGGCATGAGCCACGCCCTGACTCCCCTTCTCGCGCCGCGTTCGATCGCGCTGATAGGCGCCAGCAGCAACGCCGGGCGCATCGGCGGCATGCCGCTCGATCTGCTGCAGCGCTTCGGTTATGCGGGCAAGGTGTTTCCCATCAACCCCAAATACAGCGAGATCTTCGGCAACCGCTGCTACCCGGATGTCGAGGCCCTGCCCGAAGCGCCCGATCTCGCGGTGCTGGCCATCGGTGCCCAGGAAGTCGTGCCCATGCTCGAGCGCTGCCATGCGCGCGGCATTGGCGCGGCCATTGTCTACGCCGCGGGCTTTGCCGAGGCCGGCGACGAGGGCGCGGCGCTGCAGCGCACGCTGGAAGCCTTTGTGCGGCGCAGCGGAATGGTGGTGGCCGGGCCCAACTGCATGGGCTTTGCCAATCTGAACCTGCATGCCTACACGGCATTTGCCTCGATCTTCGTCAACGTGCCGCCGCAGACCGCGCCCGGGCGCGTGAGCATACTGACGCAAAGCGGCAATGTCTGCTCGGCGGTGTTTGGCCTGGTGCGCCGGCGCGGCGTGCCGGTGAGCCACTTCATCAACACCGGCAACGAGGCCACGCTGGAATACGCGCAATACCTCGAATACCTGGCCCAGGACCCGCAGACCGACTGCGTGCTGGGCTATGTGGAGCAGCTGCGCGATGGCGCGCGCTTCATCGACGCCGCGCTGGCGTTTGCCGCCCAGGGCAAGCCGCTGGTCATCTACAAGGCCGGTGAAACCGACAAGGGCTCGGAAGCCGTGCAGTCGCACACGTCGGCGCTGGCCGGCGATCTGGCCATCTACCGCGCGGGCTTCGATCAGCTCAACGTGATCCGCGGCCAGGACTTCGCCCATATGGCCGATCTCGGCTATCTGAGCGGCTTTCGCCAGCGCCAGGGCGGCAAGCGCGTGGCGATTGTCACCATGTCGGGCGCGGTCGGCGCGATTCTCGCCGACAAGTTCACGCTGGCAGGCCTCGAGGTGCCCACGCTGCCGGCCGATCTGCAGGCGCTGCTGCGCGCCGGCGTGCCCGACTACGGCATGGTCAGCAATCCGGTGGACGT
This sequence comes from Comamonas sp. DB36, assembly GCF_057914905.1. Classification (NCBI taxonomy): domain Bacteria; kingdom Pseudomonadati; phylum Pseudomonadota; class Betaproteobacteria; order Burkholderiales; family Comamonadaceae; genus Comamonas; species Comamonas sp. DB36. The sequence goes on along the minus strand of NZ_CP196632.1, from coordinate 404,136 downwards.
GACCGGCAACATCGTCAACGCCCCCGACTTCGTACGCACGGTGTTCGAGGCGCTGGCGCGCTGCGAAGGCATAGACACGGTGGTCGTCGCCGCGCCCGGTTATCTTCTGGACCGCATGGCCGAGCCGCTGCTCGAAGTCTGCGCGCAGTACCCGCGGCTGTTTGTCGCGCTCGACACCGGCGAGGCCCAATGCCGCCAGCGCCTGGCCGACGCCGGCGTGCCGGTGTTTGACGACCTCGCGCGCTGCACCCAGGCGCTGGCGCCGTTTTGCCTCTGGCTGTCGCGCCAGGCGGCGACGACACGCTGGGCCGCAATGCGCCAGCGGCCCCAAGCCAGCGTCGCGGCCGCTGCCCTGCCCGCGCGCCTCAACGAATTCGACACCAAGCAGCTGCTCGCCGGCCATGGCGTGCCCGCGCTCACGGGCCTGGTGGCGCGCGATGCCGACGCCGCCGTGGCCGCCGCCGCGCAGATCGGCTACCCGGTGGTACTCAAGATCCTCAGCGCCGACATCGCCCACAAGACCGAGGCCGGCGGGGTGCGTCTCGCGCTGCAGGACGAGGCCCAGGTGCGCGCTGCGGCCGCCGGCATTCTGGCATCGGCCCAGGCCTATGACGCGAGTGCGCACATCGACGGCCTGCTGGTACAGCCCATGGCAAGCGGCGGCGTCGCCGAGCTGATTGCGGGCGTCACGCGCGACCCGGTGTTTGGCGCCGCGCTGACCGTGGGCCTGGGCGGGGTGCTGACCGAAATCTACCGCGATGTCGCCCACCGCCTGCTGCCCGTGGACGCGGCCATGGTGGGCGAGATGCTGGCATCGCTCAAGGCCTGGCCGCTGCTTGACGGCTTTCGCGGCCGGCCCGTGGCCGACGTGGACGCGGCCTGCCAGGCCGTTGCCGCGCTGGCCGGCGCCGTCACGGCCCTGGGCGAGCAGGTGCTCGAAGCCGAGATCAACCCGCTGCAGGTGCGCGCTCAGGGCGAGGGCGCCGACGCGCTCGATGCGCTGGTACTGGTGAAGCCACAGCCCCAACCGGCCGCCGCGCCGGCCGGACAATCCCATCCACAAGAGGAGACAGCATGAAAACCACCGTTTCGACAAGCCGCCGCCTGGTCACCGCCATGCTGGCCACGGCCACCATCGCCAGCCTGGCGCCTGGCCTGGCACTGGCCCAGGACTATCCGACCAAGCCGGTGCGCATGGTCCTGCCCTTTCCTCCGGGCGGCGTGACCGACCTGCTGGCGCGCGCGCTGGCCGAGAAAATGGCGGTTCGCCTGGGCCAGCCGGTGATTGTCGACAACCGCCCCGGCGCCGGCACGGTGCTGGCCTCCGACACGGTGGCGCGCGCGCCGGCCGACGGCCATACGCTGCTGCTCGCGGCGTCGTCGATAGGCACGGCGCCCCTGCTCTACGACAAGGTCAACTACGACGCCATCAAGAGCTTCGCGCCCGTGACCCAGGTGGCTTCGGTGGTGCACATCCTGGCGGTGAACCCCAAGCTGCCGGTGAAGAACGTCGGCGAGCTGCTGGCCTATGCGCGCCAGAACCCGGGCAAGCTCAACTACGGCTCCACGGGCATGGGTACCTCGACCCATCTGGAGATGGAATTGTTCAAGAACATGGGCAATGCCTTCCTGGTGCACATCCCGTACAAGGGCAGCGGCCCGGCGCTGATCGACATGGTCGCGGGCCAGCTCGATGTGATGTTTGACGCCTGGGGCTCGTCGGGCCCGTTCGTCAAGTCGGGCAAGCTGCGCGCGCTGGCTGTGACCACGGCCCAGCGTTCGGCGGCCCTGCCCGATCTACCCACGGTCGCCGAGTCCGGCCTCAAAGGCTACGAAGCCATGCCCTGGCTGGGCCTGATGGCGCCGGCCGGCACGCCCGCGCCGGTCGTCAACCGCATCCACCGCGAAGTCGCCGAAATCCTCAAGGAACCCGAGATGCAGGAGAAGTTCAAGACCTGGGGGCTGGACATCATAGGCAACACGCCCGCGGAGTTCGCGACCTTCCTGCGCAGGGACATCGCCCAGTGGGACCGCGTGATCAAGAGCGCCAACATCAAGGCGGATTGAGCACGGCATGGAGTTTGTACTTACCCAAGAGCAGCAGATGATCGCCGACAGCGCCAACGACTGGCTGGCGCACCACTACGATTTCCGCCAGCGCGCGGCCAGCCTGCAGCGCGACGGCGGCAACCCCGCCGTCTGGCAGGCCATGGCCGAACTCGGCTGGCTGGGCCTGGTGCTGCCGGCCGATGCGGGCGGCATGGAGCTGGGCGCGCTGGAAGCCGGCCTGCTGGCCCAGGCGCTGGGCCGGCATCTGGTGGTCGAGCCATGGTTGGAAAGCAGCCTCGAGGCCGGGCGGCTGCTGGCGCTCACCGGCTCGGCCGTGCAGCAGGCCCAATGGCTGCCCGGGCTGATCGCGGGCACCCAGCGCCTGGCGCTGGCCCATGCCGAAGGCGGCCGCCTGCCCTGGGATGCGCCGCAGCTGCGCGCGCGCGCCCAGGGCACGGGCTGGCTGCTGGACGGCCAAAAGCGCTGCATTGCCTCGGCGCCCGGCGCGGCGCGCTGGCTGGTTTCGGCAACGCTGGACGACGGCCAGGCGGCACTGTTTCTGCTCGATCCGCAGGCCGCCGGCATACGCATCGACGCCTACGACACCAGCGACGGGGCTCGGGCCGCCGACATCGCGTTTGCCGCGGTGCAAGTGGACGCCGCCAGCCGCCTGCACGCCGGCGACGCGCAGTCGGCGTTGCAGCGCGTGCTCGCCGAAAGCCTGGTCGCGCGCTGCTGGTCGGCCACGGGCTGCATGCAGGCCATGCTGGCGCAGACCAGCGAGTACGTGCAGCAGCGCCAGCAGTTCGGCCAGCCGCTGGCGCGCTTTCAGGTGGTGCAGCACCGGCTCGCTGAAATGGCCGTGCTGTGCGCCGAAGCCCAGGCGGCCTGCGAACTCGCGGCGCTGTCGCTGGCCGATGCCGACGGCGCGCAGTGCCGCGCCATTGCCGGCCTGCTCAAGAACAAGGTCGGCCGCTGCGCCCGCTATGTGGCCCAGGAGGGCGTGCAGCTGCACGGCGCCATGGGCGTATGCGAGGAGTTGCCGATTGCCAGCGCGTTTCGCGCGCTGATGGCCTTTGCCCAATGGGGCGGCGACGGCGCCAGCCACGCGCTGGCCGCGGGCCGCGCGCTGCTGGCCGATGGCCGCTTCGCGCACAGCCGCACGCTGGGACCCGCGCCCGCTCGCCGCACGACCCAAGAACCCGAGACCGTCGCATGAACCTCGAACTGAGCCCGGCCGACCAGGCCTTTCGCGCCGAAGTGCGCGCTTTTCTGGCCACCCACCTCACCGACGCGCTGCGCGCCGGCCAGGCCGCGACCAGCGCCATGTACCCCGAACCCGAAGTCTCCGGCCCCTGGCAGCAGGCGCTGCAGGCGCGCGGCTGGCTGGTGCCGCTGTGGCCGCGCGAGTGGGGCGGCACCGGCTGGAGCGCGCTGCAGCGCTTCATCTTCGAGACCGAATGCGCGCTTGCCGGCGCGCCGCTGGTCCACCCCATGGGCGCGCGCCTGGTCGGCCCGGTGATACTGCGCTACGGCACCGAGGCGCAAAAGCACTTTTATCTGCCGCGCATTCTGTCGGGCGCCGACTACTGGTGCCAGGGCTTTTCCGAGCCCAACGCGGGCTCCGATCTCGCCGCGCTGCAGCTGCGTGCCGTGGCCGACGGCAGCGACTATGTGCTCAACGGCACAAAGATCTGGACCACCCATGCCCACCACGCCAACCGCATGTTCGCGCTGGTGCGCACCAGCAGCGAAGGCAAGCGCCAGCAGGGCATCAGTTTCCTGCTGATCGACATGGCCCTGCCCGGCATCACGGTGCGTCCCATAGTGACCATTGGCGGCGACCACGATGTCAACGAAGTGCATTTCGAGAACGTGCGCGTGCCCCAGGCCGAGCGCATAGGCGAGGAGAACGCAGGCTGGGAATGCGCCAAGTACCTGCTGGAATTCGAACGCGGCGCGGGCATCTTCAGCCCGCGCCTGCGCTCCCAGCTCAAGCGCGTGGTCGACGCCTTTGCCGTCCAGCCCGATCTGCCCGACGAACTGCTGCGCCGCCTGGGCGAAGTCGTTGCCGACATCGACACCTTCGAATGGCTGGAACTGCGCACCATGGGCGGCCTGGCGCCCGGCGCCAACCCCGGCCCGGTGTCGTCGATTCTCAAGCTGCGCGCCAGCCGGCTCAAGCAGGCGATTGCCGAGCTCGGTGTCGATGTGCTGGGCCAGGCGGGCTTGCGCTGGCGCAGCGATCCAGCGGACAGCGCGCTGCGGCCCAGCGTGCTGGTGCCCGAGTATTGCAACAGCCGCGCCTTCACCATTTTTGGCGGCGCGGCCGAGGTGCAGCTGGGCTTGATTGCCAGGACGGTGCTGGGCTGAGCCGCTGACACCGGCCTTGCAGGGAAGGGGACGGGGACGGGGCCGGCGCAGCGCGTCAGGCCAGGGTCAGCGGCCTGGCATAGGTCTCGCGCAATGTGTTCTTCATCACCTTGCCCATGGCGTTGCGCGGCAGTTCAGGCACGAAATGCACATGCTTGGGCACCTTGTAGTTCGCCATCCGGCCTTTGAGCGCCTGGATGATCTGCTCGCCGGTGAGGCCCGGGTCCTGGCGCACCACCACGGCGGTCACCGCCTCGCCGAAGTCCCTGTCGGGAATGCCGATCACGGCGGACTCGCCCACGCCCGCCAAGGCGTCGATCGCCATCTCCACCTCCTTGGGATAGACGTTGTAGCCGCCCGAGATCACCAGATCCTTGGCGCGGCCGACAATGGTCAGGTAGCCGTCGCTGCTGCGGATTCCCTGGTCGCCCGTGCGGAACCAGCCATCGGCGGTGAACTCCTCGGCGGTCTTTTCCGGCTTGCGCCAGTAGCCCTTCATCACGCCACTGCCGCGTATCTGGATGCCGCCGATCCGGTCGGCGGGCAGCAGCTGGTCATGGTCGTCGGCAATGCGCACCTCGACGCCGTCTATCGCCTGGCCCACGCAGCCTATGCGCCGCTCGCCCACCAAGGGGTTGGAAGTGATGATTGCCGACTCCGTCATCCCATAGCGCTCGAGCACGATCTGGCCGGTGCGCTGCTGGAAATCGCGGTTGGTGTCGGCCAGCAGCGGCGCCGATCCCGAAACGAACAGCCGCATGTTGGCGCTGCGGGCGGCCGTGAAGCCGGGCTCGTCCAGCAGGCGGGTGTAGAACGTGGGCACGCCCATCATCACCGTGGCCCTGGGCAGCAAGGAAAGCACCTGCTGCGCGTTGAATTTCTTCAGAAACAGCAGCCTGCTGCCCGAAAGCAAGGCGCAGTGCCCGGAAATGAACAGTCCATGCGCATGGAACAGCGGCAGCGCATGCAGCAGCACGTCGTTGCGGCCGAAACCCCAGAGCTTTGTCAGCGCCAGGCCGTTGCTCAGCAGACCGGCATGGGTCAGCATGGCGCCCTTGGGGCGACCGGTGGTGCCCGAGGTATAGATGATGAGGGCCACGTCCTCGCCCGCCACCTGCGCCGTGGCGAACGTCTCCGGCTGCGCATCGGCCATCCGGTCCAGCGTTCCGCCGCCCTCCTCGGTCAGCGTCATCACATGGGCCACGCCATGGGCCCGCGCCAGCTCGCTGCGGGACGCGAGGTCGGCCGGCTCGCAGACGAAAACCCGGGGCTCGGCGTCGGCCAGGAAATACGCGAGCTCGTCGGGTCGATAGGCGGTGTTCAGCGGCAGGTAGATGGCGCCCATGCGCAGCGTTGCGAGGTAAAGGCAATAGTTGCGCGCCGACTTGTCGACCTGCACCGCCACCCGGTCGCCGGGGCGAACGCCCAGGCTGACCAGGGCATGGGCGTAGCGCGCGGTGCTGGCCAGCATGCGGGCATAGCTGATGACCTGGCCGTCGTCGGTTTCGAGAAAGGCCGCGTCGCCGGCCTCGCGTGCGATGGCTGCAAATGTGGCAAAGATATTGGCGTTCATGGCATGAATGGAAAAGGTGGCTGCCGGGGGCGGCTCAGGAAAGCGCGCTGACGCTGTCCGCCACGCCCAGTTCGACGTAATGGGAAAACTCGGCGCCGGCATTGGAAATCGCGGCCGCCGGGCGGCTCAGGATGCTGCTCAGCGAAGCCTGGGGCAGGGTTCGCACGCTGCCGCCGGGCGCGATGTCCACCGAGGACGCCGCACCCGCCGTGGCGATATAGATTCCGCCCGAGGTCGCGCCGCCAATGCGCAGTCTCACCTGCTGCCCCAGGTGCACGCGGCGTCGCAGCGTGCGCGCCAGGTGCACCAGGTATTGGCTCAGGATCAGGCGCTCGTCGCCCATGTGCAGGCTATGGCCGGCGCAGTCGATCAGCAGATCGAGGGGCGGGCCGAGCTGGTCGGCCAGCGTGGCGAATTCCAGTGCATCGGCTGCGCCCATGCTGGTCTGTCCGCTGCAGCGCAGGCCGCCGGGGCCGGGTCCCAGCGCAAACCGCGCCGATGCGGCCGCAGCGGCCGGCGCTGCAGCCCCCAGGCGCAGCGCCAGCATGCGGCGCTCGTCGTCCAGGGTATCGGGCAAGGGGCCGCCGGCCAGCGCCTGCAGCCACTCGCGCAGCGCCGCCGCATAGGCCGGCAAGGCATCATCGACGAGGCGCTCGCCGCCTCCATGGCGGCAGCGGGCAGCGCCGCCGATCGCGGCGCGCACGGCTGCCAGCGAGCCGCCGCCCGCGCTTTCCAGCACCCGCGGGCCCGACATCGCCAGCACGGTGTCGGGCGCGTAGCAGCGCTGTGCGGCGGCGAAAGCCAGCATGCTGGCCCCGCCAAAGACATTGCGCCCGAGCAAGGCGATCATCGGCAGGCCCGCCAGGCTGGCATCCAGCAGCTCGGTCATCAGCGCGCGCAGCGCGCCCTGGATGGCCAGCCCCGCGTCCAGCCTTGCGCCTGCGGAGTCGATCAGCAGCACCAGCGGCGTGTGCGTCATGCGCGCCAGGCGCACGATGCGGCAAAGATCGGCGCATTCGGCGCTGCCGAGCACCCCTTTGTCCTTTGCCGGATCGGTGGCGGCGGCCAGCACCTGGCGAGCGCCAACCGTGGCGCGGGCCAGGTGCAGGCCCGAGCCGGCCGGCAGCGGGCTCTGGGAGCCGGCGTCAAACAGCGCGTCAAGCCGCTGCGCAACGGATGCGGTGGTGAATTCCACGGTGTTCATTCCTTCACTTGTTGTCTGCGCCGGCGCCCGAGCGCTGGGTGCTGGCCTTGTGCCGGGCGCCGTCGCTGATCGCCCAGTCCCTGAACTCCTCGGGCGAGGCCGAAGGCCAGGCCACGTTGCCCTGTTTCTCCAGCCTGGCCTTGACGTCGGGATCGCGCAGCACCTGGGCGCTGGCATCAAACAGCTTGCCGACCACTTCCGGCGGCAGCTTGGCCGGACCATAGATGCCGAACCAGATGTTGAAGTCGTAGTCCTTGATGCCCGACTCGCCCATTCCCGGCAGGTCGGGAAACAGCGGCGAGCGCTCGGCCGTGGTCACCGCCAGCAGCCGAAGCTTGCCCGCCTGAACCATGGGCATCACCGAAGGCGGCGTGCCGAAGGTCATGTCGACATCGCCCGCGGCCACCGCCTGGATGGAAGGCGCCCCGCCCTTGTACGGCACATGCAGCATGTCGATTGCCGCCGCGTGGGCAAAGGCAGCGCCGGCCAGATGGGTCACCACGCCGGCACCCGAAGACGCATAGGTCAGCTTGCCCGGGTTCCTGCGCGCCTGCTCCATCAGCCCCTTGACGCTTTTTTCCGCAAACTCCTTTCTGACAGCCAGCAGCATGGGCGAATTGCTCCAGCGCGCAATCGGCGTGAAACTTTTCACGCCGTCGTAGCGCGCACTCTTGTAAAGCAGCTGATCGGAGCCGTAGAGGTTGGCCGTGCCCAGCAGCAGCGTATAGCCGTCGGGCTGGGCACGCGAGACCAGCTCCGAAGCCAGCGTGGTGCCCGCACCCGGGCGGTTGTCGACCACCACGGCCTGGGACAGCACGCGGCCGAGCTTTTCTCCCACGATGCGGGCCACGGCATCCGCCCCCCCGCCGGCCGGAAAACCCACGACCAGCGTGATGGGCCGCGATGGATAGGTATCCGCCAGCGCCACCGTGCCTGCGGCAGCGGCCAGCGCGGCCAGCAATGCTTTCTTGAACATGTCTTGTCTCCTTGGATTGAATCTCGAGCGCCCTGCAGCGATCGCCTTGAACATCCTTGTCTCCGGCTGTTGGACGCCGGAGTTCTTGAAGCGGTGCCGGGCACGCTTCTTTTTTGTGCTTCCAATGTAGGAGGGGTCGGAATAATTTAAAAATATGATATTTTTATTGTTCGATCTGATTTACTTATGAAGAGCAACGAACATGGATCTGCGCCAGCTGCGGTATTTCGTCAAGGTGGTGGAATGCGGCAATGTCACGCGCGCCAGCGAGGCACTGCACATCGCGCAGCCGGCCGTGAGCCAGCAGATGCGCAATCTGGAGCGCGACCTGGAAATGCGCCTGCTCGAGCGCAGCGTGCATGGCGTCGCCCCGACCGCGGCCGGACAGACGCTTTACCGCCACGCGCTGGAGCTGCTGCGCCAGGCCGACAGCACGCGCGAACTGCTGCGCCAGGACGCCGAGCTGCCGCAAGGCCGGGTGTCGGTGGCCCTGCCGTCCAGCACGGCGCGCATGGTCGCCATTCCGCTGGCGCGCATGGTGCGCGACCGCTTCCCCGGCATCGCGCTGGAATTGGTCGAAGCCCCCAGCGCGGAACTCGCCAATCTGCTCACCAGCGGGCGGGTCGATCTCGCGGTGATTGTCGACGCCGTTGAAACGCGCAGCATCGCCAGGCAGCACTTGCTGACCGAGGCCTTACACCTGATTGCCTGGCCGGAATTTCCCATGCCGGACGGCCCGGTCTCGATTGCAGACCTGGCGCGCATGCCGCTGCTGCTGCCCAGCGCGCCGAACACAATTCGCAGCCATGTCGAATGGGCGATGCGCGAAGCCGGCCTGCGCTGTGAAATCCGCTTCGAGGCCAGTTCAACGGCGCTGCTGTTTGCCGCCGTGATGGCGCAGCTGGGCGTGACCATCCTGCCCTGGAGCGCCGCGCACATCGAACTCAGCGAGCGCAAGCTCAAGCTGGCCAGGGTGGACCACCGCCTGTTCTCGCGCGACCTGTCGCTATGCTGGCGCGACACGGCATTGCAGAGCAACGCCGTGCAAAAGGTCAAGGCCACCATGCTCGAGCTTTTTCACGGCCCGGAAAAATGGCCGGAATGGGTTGCGTCGAACTAAAGACCCAAGCGCGTGAAAGATTCGTTTGCCGGGCAGCAGGACCTATCCGACTGCCTGCTGCGCCGCATTGGATCGGAATGCCATCTTTGACATTCAGCCCACGCACAGCAACTCATCTATCTGGCTGCTTTTTCCGGTAGAGAACGTGCTGTCGAAGTGCATGGCCTTCAGGAAGCGCTGGATGGTCAAACGTATTCTCATCACGAACCATGCCAAGCCTTTGCATGACCTTTTCAGAGCGCTTGTTGCTGAGCGCGGTAAAGGAAACCACTTCTGCGAGGGCTAATTCCTGAAAAGCGAAATCCAGTGCAGCTTGAGCCCCTTCGGTGGCAAACCCTTTCCCCCAGAAATCTCTCGCCAGCCTCCAGCCTACTTCCACGCACGGTGAGAATGGCAAATCAGCAGAAGGCACATGCAGCCCTATGAAACCCGCAAATTCATTGCTTGCTTTGACTTCAACCGCCCAAAACCCCCAGCCAAGCTGATGGATCAGCGCGCGGCAACGGTCGGCTATGGCTCGACTCTGTTCTTCCGTGAGAACACTTGGGAAATAACGCATGGTCTCGGCGTCAGAGCTCATGAGCGCAAAGGCTGGATAGTCGACATCCTTCCACTGACGCAGCAAAAGCCTCTCTGTCTCTAGTTCGCGCACGTGGTCTCCAGTTGGAAAAACTGCATGGTACCCTCCGGTTTCAAGATGACTGCTTGTGGTCTCCGCAGACCTCACGCACGTCTCCTCCCGACCCATAGCAGACAGGCGCAAATCGCGACCGCGAGTGAATGGCGTGGTAAAAAAATCCCTGCCAAGCAGAGATCATCAGAGAATCCCACCGCTATCGTGTGTGTTATCAACGACAAGGAGTCCGTTTGTGAAAATGAATAATTTGGTTCCAGAGATGATTGTTTCTGATTTAAAACGAAGCTTGGATTTTTACTGCCTGATCCTGGGATTTCAAATCGAATACGAACGCCCAGAAGACAAATTCACCTTTCTGTCCTTTCAAGGGAGCCAATTGATGCTGGAACAGGATGACCAGGAAGAGTCTCCATGGCGCGTAGGCCCCCTGGTCTCTCCATATGGTCGAGGAATGAATCTCTCGATTCAATGCTCTGATTCCAAAGCCTTGGCCAAGTCCCTCGGAGACGCTGGTATCGCATTGCGCAGGCCTATTGAAGAATGTTGGTATCGAGACAATGAGCGCCTGCACGGCGAGCTTAATTTCTTGGTGCTTGATCCAGATGGCTATTTACTACGGTTCACACAAAGCCTAGGTTTCAGAGCAGTCGAGCATCAATCAATAGCCTGAATAGGGGCGGTGCCTAGGGCGATTAAAGTATTTCCATGGCTGCTCTTGGCCGATGTATGTCATTGACTAGCAGCCATTCTTTTCCGGCTTACCGTTGAGCCATGCCTGACACCACGCACCCATCGATCCGTTATCCGGCCTTTAAAAGGAGGCTTTCCGCGCCGGGTTTGCTTTTGACCAATGGAGTATTTCGTAGTCTTTTCGCAAGCCCGCCGTGAAGAATGGATCAGTCCTGAGCAATGCGTCCAGCTCTTCCTTGCTTTGCGCGTCCGCTATCCAGAGTCCGCCTTTGGGCGTTTCGTTCAGTTCACGCCTTAGCGAGCCGCCCACGGGGATGACGGCCTGGTGTTTCTCCAGCCACGCCAGATGGGCAGCCAGGTTCTGCGCGCGAACCTCGGCCATTCCAGGGAAATCATTGAACAGGACGGCAAACAGCATGCAGGCTCCAGTGATTGAGCCGGCAATTTTGCCTGGTGGTGACTCAGCCGTGCAACCGCGCCTTTGCCTGCGCCAGCAATGATTGGCATGGATCTGCGGGCGAGGGCCCCCGCCCCATGGTTCAGCCCCCGCCTTCAGTCCGCTCAGTTGGCCGCGAAGCAGTACATGAGGCCGGCGCTGCCGCTCATCTTGAGCTGGTCGAGGCTGCAGCCGCGCGTGCCATGCGAGGCGTTCCAGGAAGCGTTGGCAACCGGGTCGGGGTTGGTGCCCTTGTGGTCGTGGTGTCCCACCATGGCGGAGCCGCCCTCGCTCCTGGTCCAATTGCCGCAGGTGGTGTCCTTGCCGGGCTCGGCCACGGCCAGCGTGCCGTCGGCGCGCGAGCCGGTGAGGATGTCGTGGCGGTTGACCGGATCACCAAAGCCCGAAACGACTTCGCCCTTCTCGGTCAGCGAGGTGTCCTTGCCCAGCTTGGCGTTGGCGCTGTGCAGGTCGGCCACGCTGGTGGCGACAACCACACCCTTGGCATTGGCCCAGGGGCCGCTGCCTATGCGGTCACGCGCATTGACCGCCGGCTGGCCATTGAGCGCGGCGGTGCTCAGGTAGGCGCGCCAGGTCTTGTGGCCCGCCCCGGCGCTGGTGGCCAGCGACTGGCAGAAGCGATCGGCGCCGGCCAGGCCGCCGAGGTCGCCGCCCTTGCCCGGGTTGTCGCTGGTGATGAAGAAGCCCATGGCGTTGCCGCTTGTGGGCGGCGTGACGCCGCAGGCAGCGACCAGGACCACCGCTGCAGCAGCGGTGCAGGCGGACAGAACAAAACGACGTGGCATGGAAAGACTCCCGAGCACTATGGAGTCCGTAGGCTACCGCAAGCTTGTGCCAGCGGCAATGCCGGCCACTCCCGATGCGGCCGCGTGCAATGCGCAAACTTAGAATCGGGCCATGACGACCTGCATAGCCCCCGAGACCGAGCTCCACGCCTTTACCCCCTACACCGCGCTGGCCGCGCAACTGCTGCCGCATGCCATCGACACTACAGCCGGCAGCGGCGACGGTGCGCATGACGCCGCCCATCTGCAGCGCGTGTGGCGCAGCGTGCAGGCACTGCAGGCGGTCGAAGGCGGCGATCTCGAGGCGCTGCTGGCCGCCACGCTGCTGCACGACTGCGTGAATGTGGAGAAGAACTCGCCATTGCGCGCCCAGGCCTCGCGGCTGTCGGCGCAAAAGGCCGCCGGCGTGCTGGCCGGCCTGGGCTGGCCCCAGGCGCGCATCGAGGTGGCCGCGCATGCCATCGAGGCGCACAGCCACAGCGCGGCAATTGCGCCGCGCAGCATTGAGGCGCGCATCCTGCAGGACGCCGACCGGCTTGACGCGATCGGCCTGATAGGCGCGGCGCGCTGCTTCTATGTCGGCGGGCGGCTGGGGCGCGCTCTGTACGAGCCGGCCGACCCGCGCGCCGGCCAGCGCCCGCTGGACGACACGCGCTACACCCTCGATCATTTCCAGACCAAACTTTTGCGCCTGGCCGAAGGCTTTCAGACAGCAGAAGGCGCGCGCCGCGCCGCCCTGCGCCAGCAGCGCCTGCGCGACTTCTACGAAGCGTTCCTGCAGGAGCTCGAGCAAGGCTGAAGAAGGCTTCTTTTTCTGCTTGCTGTGAAATGACTTTTAGTCATCTCTGGGCAACCAAGTGGAAAGACTGGACGGCGAAATTCCCCGCATCATTGGCCCAACTACCCACAGGCCAGTCACACCATGAATTTCGAACTTTCCGAAGAACACCAGGCATTTGCCGACAGCGTCGCCCGTTTTGCCCAGGACAAGCTCGCGCCCGGCGCGCTTGAGCGTGCCCATGCCAAGCACTACCCCTGGGAGACCGCGCAGCTGCTGGCCGAGCAGGGCCTGCTGGGCATTGCGTTTGCCGAGGAAGACGGCGGCCAGGGCGGCACGCTGATGCACGCGGTGCTGGCGATACAGCAGATTGCCCTGGCCTGCCCCAAGAGTGCCGACATCGTGCAGGCCGGCAATTTCGGCCCTATCCGCACCTTTGTCGAGTACGCCACGCCCGAGCAGAAGCAGCGCTTTCTGCCCGATCTGCTGGCTGGAAAAAAGCTCATCTCTTTGGGCATGAGCGAGCCCGACGCGGGTTCGGCCGCGACCGAACTCAAGACCAGCGCCGTCGAAGACGGCGACAGCTATGTGATCAACGGCTCCAAGGTGTTCTCCACCCACAGCCCCGAAGCCGAGCTGTTTCTCATCTATGTGCGCTTTGGCCCCGGCGTCGGCGGCATCGGTTCGGTGCTGGTCGAGAAAGGCACGCCCGGCTTTGTCGTCGGCACGCCGTCGAACTTCATGAACGGCGAGCAATGGTCGCAGCTGTACTTCGAGGACTGCCGCATTCCCAAGGCCAATCTGCTGCTGGGCCCGGGCGGGTTCAAGAAGCAGATCTCGGGCTTCAATGTCGAGCGGCTGGGCAACTCGGCGCGCGCGCTGGCGCTGGGCCGCTATGCGTTCAACCAGGCGCGCGAGCATGCGCTGATTCGCAAGCAGTTCGGCCGCGAGCTGTGCGAGTTCCAGGGCCTGCAGTGGAAATTCGCCGAGATGTGGATGAAGCTCGAGCAGGCGCAGCTGCTGCTGTACAAGGCTGCGCTCGAAGGCGAGCATGGCCTGCCCAGCGCGCAGAGCACGGCCATGGCCAAGCTGGCCTGCAATCTCGCGGGCTGGGAAGCGTCCAATGAAGCCATGCAGGTGATGGGCGGAATGGGCTTCAGCCAGGAGGCGCTGGTCGAATACTGCGTGCGCCGCACGCGCGGCTGGATGATTGCCGGCGGCTCGATAGAGATGCTCAAGAACCGCATTGCCGAAGGCGTGTTCGGCCGCACGTTCTCCCAGCGTCCGGCCAAGGCCTGAACATGCACGTTGCGACCGCACCCGCCGCTCCCCTTTCCAACCAGAAATCCTTCATGCCTCTTTCCTCCTCCGCCTCCATCTGCCAGGCGCTGCTCTACCCCAGGAGCATTGCACTGGTCGGCGTGTCCGATGACGTGAACAAGACCGGCGGGCGGCCGCTGCAGTTCATGCGCCGCTCGGGCTTTGCGGGAACGATCTACCCGATCAATCCCAACCGCACCCAGGTGCAGGGCGAGAAAGCCTGGCCCAGTCTTGCCGCGCTGCCCGAAGTGCCCGAGCATGTGTTTGTGCTCTCGCCCACCGATTCGGTCGTGCCCACGGTGCAGGAATGCGCCGACCTGGGAGTGAAGCTGGTGACCATTCTGGCCAGCGGTTTCTCCGAGTCGGGCGCCGAAGGCCTGGCGCGAGAGGACGCGCTGCGGGCGATCGCCCAGAAGACCGGCATCCGCATACTTGGCCCGAGCAGCCTGGGCGTGGTCAATCCCGGCAACGGACTGATGCTGACCGCCAACGCGGCCTTTGCCGAGCCCGACATGCCCAAGGGCAATGTGTTTGTCGCCTCGCACAGCGGCAGCATGATTGGCGCACTGGTCTCGCGCGGCAAGGCGCGCGGCGTGGGCTTTGCCGGCCTGGTCTCGGTGGGCAGCGAAGTCGATCTGAGCGTGGGCGAAATCTGCGCGGCCACGCTCGACGACCCCGCCATCCAGGGCTATGTGCTGTTTCTCGAAAGCCTGCGCCACGGCGACGCCATCCAGGCGTTTGCGCGCGCGGCCGCGAAACGCGGCAAGCCCGTGGTCGCCTACAAGCTGGGGCGCTCCAGCGCCGCCGCGGAAATGGCCGCGACGCATACCGGCGCGCTTGCCGGCGAAGACGACATTGCCGACGCATTTCTCAAGGACCTGGGCGTGGTGCGCGTGGAAATGCTGGAAACCCTGTTCGAGGTGTTTCCGCTGGCGCGCAAGATTCCACTGGTGCCAAAGACCGGCAAGCGCGTGGGCGTGGTCACCACCACCGGCGGCGGCGCGGCCATGGTGGTCGACCAGCTGGGCATTCGCGACGTCACCGTGCAACCGGTCTCGGCCGAAACGCTGGCCAAGCTCCAGGCCGCCAACATCCCGGGCAGCGCGGGCCGGGTGCTCGATCTGACGCTGGCCGGCACCAAGTACGAAGTCATGAAGAAAGCGCTAGACATCCTGCTCGAGGCGCCCGAGTTCGACATGGTGGTGGCCGTGGTGGGCTCGTCGGCGCGCTTCAACCCCGATCTGGCCGTCAAGCCCATCATCGACAGCGCCCACCACGCCAAGCCGCTGCTGGCAATGCTGGTGCCCGATGCGCCCCAGGCCCTGGCGCAGCTGACGCAGGCGCAGATTCCCTGCTTTCGCTCGCCCGAAGCCTGCGCCGATGCGATTGCCTCGGTGCTGGCCCGGCGCATTCCCGGCACGCCCGCCACGGTGCGCGCCAGCGCCGGCCAGGGCCAGGCGCTGAACGAAGCCCAGGCCTATGCGCTGCTCGACACGCTGCAGGTGCCGCATGCGCCCGCGGCGACCTTCGATATCGCCTCGCCGCCGGTTGCGCTGCCCTTCGACTACCCCGTCGTGGCCAAGGTCTGCTCGGCGCAGATTCCGCACAAGACCGAAGTCGGCGGCGTGGTGCTGGGCATTGAGAACGCGCAGCAACTCGCGCACGCCTTCGCCACCCTGCGCGCCAATCTCGCCGAGCGTGCGCCCGGCATTGCCTGCGACCAGGTGCTGGTCCAGCCCATGCGCCGCGGCCTGACCGAAGTGCTGGTCGGCTACCGCGTCGACGCCGATGCCGGCCCCATCATCATGCTGGCCGCGGGCGGCATCTGGGCCGAAGTGATGCGCGACCGCAGCATCCGCCTGGCGCCGGTCAGCGTGGCGACAGCGCGCGAGATGATTGGCGAAGTCAAGATGCTGCAGACCGTCTGCGGCCTGCGCGGCAAGCCCAGAGGCGACCTCGAGGCCCTGGCCCAGGCGATTGCCAATCTGTCGCAGCTTGCGCTGCGGCCCGAGCTGCGGGTCAGCGAAGCCGAAGTCAACCCGCTGATGGTCATGCCCGAAGGCCGGGGCGTGATGGCCGTGGACGCGCTGATAATGCAATATTGACCGAGACCCTTGCGCAGATGATTGCCTTCCCCCCCGATGAAATCCAGGCCGCGGCCGCGCTGATTGCCGACTGCGACCGCCGTGCCACCCACCATGTTCTTGACCTGGGCGGCTGTGAAACCCGCTGGCGCGTCTGGGGAAGCGGCACGCCGCTGGTGCTGATCCACGGCGGCCATGGCGCCTGGACGCACTGGATTCGCAACATCGAGGCGCTGGCGGCGCATTTCCGCGTGATCGTTCCCGACCTCGCGGGCTTTGGCGACTCCGCCGACTTCGCGGCCGCAGCGCATGCGCCCGAACGCCTGGAACTGCTGGTGGAAAGCCTACGCCTGGGCGTGGAGCAGCTGGCGCCCGAGGGCCCGCTGCACCTGGCGGGCTTCTCGTTTGGCGGCGCGGTGGCCGGCCTGCTCGCGCCGCGCCTGCCCCGGCTTGAGCGCCTGGCGCTGCTGGGCTGCGGCGGCCATGGCGGCGCGCGCCGCGACAAGCAGGCGCTGCACGACTGGCGCGCGCATGAAGGCGCGCAGCGCTGGCAGGCGCTGCTGCAGAACGTCGAAGCCTTCATGCTCGCCGGCCCGGCCGACGCGCTGGCGCTGCAGGTGCATGGCCAGGCCTGTGAGCGCACACGTTTTCGCAGCAAGGCGATTTCGCGCAGCCCGCTGCTGCTGCAGGCGCTGCAGGACTTCGACAAGCCCGTGCTGCTGGTCTGGGGCGAGGACGATGTCACCGCCATTCCGGCCGAAGCCGCGCAGGCGCTGAGCCAGCAGCGACCCGGACGCGACTGGACCATTCTTGCGGGCGCGGGCCACTGGGTGCAGTACGAGCGGCCCGAAGCCGTCAACACGCTGCTGGCCAGCTGGCTGCAGGCCGCGTAGAAGCGCTTCGCGGCCCCACGGGCGTCAGTCGCCCGGGCATTCCATCTCGCCCTGGCGCGGGTTGCTGCCCTGCACGCCCGGGCCGACGCCCGATGCGGGCAGTCCCATCGCCAGCTTCACCTCGGCATTGCCGTCCGGGCGCAGACCCTTGGCATCGTAGAGGTAGGCGTCGAAGTAGTTGGTCGCGTAGACCTGCGGAACCCCGGACTTGGCCAGGAACTTCTTGAGCTCGGGCATCTCGTCTTCCACATAGGGATAGTGCAGACCGTTGGTGATGTTGAAGCCGCCGCGCGCGCCGAAATGGTGGGGCATGAAGTATTTGACGTCAAACGCCGGCACCACCACGCGCGCCTGGTTCACCACGCGGGATTCCGGGCCGCCTTGCCACACTTCAAAGCCATCGATGCCCGCGTCGCGCACGGCCTTCGAAAGATTGGAAAGCGGTGCGCCGCGATTGACGCCATCGGTGTCTATCTGGTCGGTGGTCAAATCCTTGCCGCCGGCGCCCGAATCGGTCACATACCAGGTCAGCGTCTTCTCGGCGGTCTTGGCCGTGAACAGGTAGCCGAAGGTTTCAATGCCGCCGCCGTTTTGCAGCAGGCCGCAGCCTATGCTGTGCACCCAGCGCACCACGCGCATGGTCACATGTTCGTTGAGCTGCACCTTCTCGCCGCCATACAGCGCGGTGCACTTCGCCGCGGCAATTCCATAGGCCACCGCTTCCTGGCACGCGGCCTTGGAGCCGTAATACTGGGCCTTGGTCTGCTTTGCCCATTCTGGTGTATCGACCGAGTGGTCGCCATGCAGATGGCCCAGAAGAACGACGTCGACATCCCCCTTGAGCTTGAGCGCA
Source organism: Comamonas sp. DB36 (assembly GCF_057914905.1). Lineage (NCBI taxonomy): Bacteria > Pseudomonadati > Pseudomonadota > Betaproteobacteria > Burkholderiales > Comamonadaceae > Comamonas > Comamonas sp. DB36. The sequence continues at coordinate 386,344 of NZ_CP196632.1, read as the reverse complement.
TCGTGCACCTTGGTGACCATTGCCGGGTTTGCGTCGCGCGCGGGATAGCCGACCGCGCCGTCAAGCAGTATGCCCAGCTCGCCCACCTGGTAGTGCCAGTTGGTGACCCCGAACCAGGTCATGCGCACATTCTTCGGCGAGGTGTCGACGAGCGGTGGCTCGGCGACCACATCGCCATCACCGCCGTCACCGCCACAGGCGATCACCAGGCAGGCGACGGCAAGCGCGCCCAGGCTGTATTTGTATTGGATTCTCAAGACTTGTCTCCTTGATGGTTGCGGCGAGGAATTCGCCGGGACTTGCCCGACGAAGATAGGTGGGCGCAGCTTTCATTGCGCTGTCAAAAATCGGCCCGGGCCACAAGGGTTTCCTCCGGACTGGCAGCAGCGCCGCGCACTCGGGACAATGGCTTGGACAACTGGGAGCTACAACGGAATGGGCATGCGACTTTTACTGGCCGAAGATGAATCGGCGCTGGCCGACTGGCTGATGCGCACGCTCGCGCAAAGCGGCAATCAGGTCGACTGGGTGGCGGATGGCCGTCTCGTGCGCCGCGCCATGCGCGGCAATCGCTATGACGCGTTGATACTCGATCTGGGCCTTCCGGGCCTGGGCGGAGAAGAGGTGCTCGAACAACTGCGCGAAGCGCAGGATCCCGTTCCCATTCTTGTGCTCACGGCGCGCGATACGCTGGCGCAGAAAGTCGCGACATTGAGAGGCGGCGCCGACGACTTTCTTGCCAAGCCTTTCGAAGTCGAGGAACTGGAGGCTCGGCTGCTCGCCCTGCATCGCCGCGCCAAGGGCCGCGAGCCGACGAAGTACAGCTGCGGCAAACTGGTGTTCGACGTCGCGACCAAACGCTTTGACATAGGCTACGAGGCCCTGTCACTGACCTCGCGCGAACATGCGGTGCTGCGCACGCTCATTGAGCGCGTGGGCGAGCCGCTGACCAAGCGCGAGATGGTCGACCACGTGTTTCCCGAAAACCACGCCGTGCACCCCGAAGCCATCGAGGTCCTGATACACCGTCTGCGCAAGCGCCTCATGGACACCGGGGTACAGATCTCGACGCTCAGAGGACTGGGCTATGTGCTCGAGGCCCAGCCCTGAGCCAGCGCTTCACCAGTAACCCAGCACTTTCCACCATACGGTGCCGACCAGCGCGAACACCAGCAACTCGAGCACGCACATCACGGCACCGACGCGCCACCAGTTGCCCAAGGTCACATAGCCGCTGCCGAAGATGATGGGCGAGGTGCCGGTCGCGTAGTGCGTGAGCGTCATCATGATGGCCGAGCCGGCCACCATCATCAGCATGAAAGGCACGACATACTCGGGAGGAATCAGCTGCGCGCCCACCGTGAGAAAGGCCAGCATCATCGCGCTGATGTGGGCCGTGGTGCTGGCAAACAGGTAGTGCGAGAACACGAAGGCCAGCACCAGCACGGCGGCGATCGGCAGCCAGCCCATGCCGCTGGCGACAATGGCGTCCTTCATGCCTATCGAGAACCAGGTGATCACGCCCAGCTTGTTCAACTGCTCGGCCAGCATCACCAGCGCGCCAAACCAGATCAAGGTGTCCCAGGCGCTTTTCTCCGACAACACGTCGTCCCAGTCGATGGTGCCGGTGATGATCAGGATGAACAGCCCCACGCAGGCAACCACCGTCGGGTCCAGCGTGAACGCCGCGCCGAACAGCATCGCCGGCACGTTGGCCCACAGCAGCAGCATCAGGCCGAACGTGGCCATCATGACCTTCTCGCTGCCCGAGAACGGGCCCATCTTCTGCATCTCGGCACGCGCATACACCACGGCATCGGGCGTGGCCTTGAGTTCGGGCGGGGACAGCAGATAGATCACCAGCGGCATCAGCAGCAGGCACACCAGGCCGGGCAGCAGCATGCACAGCGCCCAGGTGGTCCAGCTCAGATGGAAGCTCTGGTTCGTGGCCTTGGCGACGAAGTCCACCACCAGCGGATTGGGCGCCGTGGCCGTGAGGAACATCGCCGAGGTGATGGGGTTGGCGTGGTAGTTGACCAGCGCGAGATAAGTGCCCACCTTGGCTTCCGTGCCCTTGGCGGGATCGGAGTCGAAGGCGTTGGCAATGGACTTCATGATGGGATGCACGATGCCGCCGCCGCGCGCCGTATTGCTGGGCGTGAAAGGCGCCAGCACCAGCTCGCAGATCGTCAGCCCATAGCCTATGCCCAGCGTGCGCTTGCCGAGCATGGCAATGAACATCAAGCCTATGCGATTGCCCAGACCGGTTTTCTTCAGGCCGCGCGAAATCAGGATGGCAATCACGATCAGCCAGATCAGCGGGCTGGAAAAGCTGCTCAAGGCGTCGGCGATCGCGCCTTTGGAGGAATTGGAAGTGACCTGGGACAGCGACACGATCACGATGGCCATCAGCGCCATCACGCCTATGGGCATGACCTTGAGAATGATGGCGACGATGGTCGTCAGGAATATCGCCACCAGGCTCCAGGCCTTGGGCGTGAGCCCGTCGGGCGTGGGAATCAGCAGCAGGGCCACCAGGACCGCTGTCGCGGCCAGCGCGGGGATCAGCCGGAACGGCACCGCGCCCTCGAAATACCTGAACACTTTCACAATCGTCTTCCACATGGCCCCTGTCCTTCCGTCAATCGTTGCGGACCGCAAGAGGCCCATGGACCTGCAGCACCCGAGCGCGCTGCAGCAGCCGACAGTTTGCCCCGTCCGGCCAGGCCACCGGGTCAACGCAGCGCGCCCTCTTGACCTGCATCAATGCGCCGGCACCCGCGCGCGCACTATTGCACCGGCGAGGCCTGTTCCACGTAGGCGAGAAAATCGGCCTCCGACAGCGGCTTGGCAAAAAGGAAGCCCTGGAAGTGGCGGCAGCGCTTGCCCAGCAGGAAGGCATGCTGCTCCCTGGTTTCCACCCCTTCGGCGAGCACCTGCAGGCCCAGGCTTTCACCCAGCGAAATGATGGTCGCGACGATGGACGCATCGAAGCTGCTGCTGACCACATCGCGAATGAAGGACTGATCGATCTTGAGCTGATCGAGCGGCAGACGCTTGAGATAATTGAGGGACGAATAGCCGGTGCCGAAATCGTCCAGCGAAAAATAAATGCCCATGGATTTGAGCGCGCCCATTTTCTTGGCGATATCGTCGGCATCCTGGGCAAAGATGCTCTCGGTGATTTCCAGTTCGAGCATCAGCGGATTGATCTGGCTGGACTCGATGATGGCCATGGTTTGCGCCAGGAAATCGGGATGCTGAAACTGCTTGGCACTGACATTGGCCGCCAGGCGCAGCTGCGACAGCTCGGGATCGCTGCTCCAGGAGTGCAGCGTCTCGCAGACGCGCTGCAATACCCATTGTCCGAGCTGAAAGATGAAGCCGCTTTTCTCGGCGATGTCGATGAACACCGATGGCGGGATCAGTCCCTTTTCCGGGTGCTTCCAGCGACACAGCGCTTCGGCGCCAGTGACCCGCCCGTGCATATCGACCTGCGGCTGCAGCATCAGAAAGAACTCGTCCGAATACAGCCCGACGCGCATGTCATGCTCTAGCTGCACGCGCTCGGCAATCACTTTCTGCAGTTGCCGGTCAAAGAACTTATAGGTATTGCGGCCGTCGTTCTTGGCGTGGAACATCGCCGAGTCGGCGCCGCTGACGATTTCATCGACCGACTTCTTGCTGCTGTCGAAGAAGGCAACGCCTATGCTTGAAGTAATGTAGTGCTCGCGCGAGGCAAACGACATCGGCGCGGAAATCTCGCGCAGAATGCGCTGGCAAATCCTTTCGGCAGTGGCTCTGGCCTGCTCGAGCTCCGTGCCCAGGCGGCTGAGCACCACGACCAGTTCATCGCCGCCGAATCGCGCCACCACATGTTGCGGCCCCACCGCCTGGCAGACGCGGTTCGCCACATGTTTGAGCACCGCGTCCCCGCATTGATGACCCCAATGGTCGTTGATGAGTTTCAGGTTGTCGATGTCTATCATCAGCACCGCGCCGAACCCGTTGAGCGCGCTGCTTTGCTCTATCAGCTGGGGCGCGACTTCCAGAAAGTTTCCGCGATTGGGCAGACCGGTCAGCACATCGAAATACGCGAGCTGGCGCACCTGCTGCTCGGCGCGCGTGCGCTCGGTGATGTCGCGCGACAGCACGATGAAATTGGGCGGCATGCCGGCCATGCCCTGCTTGCGCGCGACCGAAAGCTCGAAGCAGCGCGTGCCCCCGCCCACATCCAGCTCGATGCGATTGCCCGTGCTGCGCCCCATCGCCTGCGCTTCGTGAATCGAGTCATACAGCACTTTCGCGGCCTTGGAGGGCAGCACATCCCAGGCGGACTTGTTCAGCACGTCCGCGACCGGCATGTTCAGACTCGCCTGGTTGCTGGTTCTCACGGCGAGGTAGCGCGCATTGATATCCATCTCGAACAGCAGGTCGGGAATCGCATCCAGCGTATCGTTGAGATCCGCGGTGATTCCGCGCAGATTGGCCGTCATCGCGATCGCCAATGCCTTGGCACGCTCGCGCGAGGTCAACAACAGAAAAAGAATGACCCCCAGGGAGAAACTCAGAAGAATGCCTATGGAAGCAATCCAGTGGTGCGTCGATGTCTGGTGCTGGGTGATGTAGCTTTCGGTGGGCGTGATTCCGAAATACCATTTTCTGCCGCCGAAATCGAGGTAATCCACCTTGGTGAATCTATTGTCGGCGACCGACTCGTCCTCGACCGTTGCTCCATCCAGGAAGCGGTGCGAAATCGCGGAAACATCGAGCGTCTCCCTTTCGTAGAAGACGAGCTGCAGGCCTGGCGCCAGGCTTTTGGCGATGGGTTGAAAAACATCGACCAGCCGAAAAGGCAGATCCACCCACCCGCGCAGTACCTCGGCGCTTGGCGCTTCTCTTTTATCCGGCATGTAGACTGCCAGGTAAAGAACGAAACCCGCGACATTCTTGCCCGGCTCGTCCTGCACCAGCGTCAATTTCTGCGAGGCGATCAGATCTCCTGTTTCGATGGCCAGCGTCGCCGAGTTCCTGGCCTCCTCGACGGAGAAAATATCAAATCCTATGGATTTCTCATTACCCTGTTTGGGCTCCATGAAAATGATGGGCGCATACGACTGCCTCGCTCCAGCCGGATGGATACGATAGCCAACTTCGCCTTGCTCCTGACTCAACAGCTGCTGCGCACGCGCGGCCGCATCATCGCCAGAGAAAAACTTCGCGAAGCCAACGCCTTGCAGACCGGGAGAAATGGAGCGCAGATTCAAGGAATTCACAAAAATCTTGAACTCGCCCGAATTCACATATTCAGAACCGTCGATGAATCCCTTGACACTGCGCGCAATCAATTCAAAGCTGTTGAATTGATTGGCCAGAAGGTATTTTATGTGGCTGCTCTCCAGCATGATGGTGGAGCGCATATCCTGGTTGGCCAACTGATTTCGCGACACCCAATAAAGCGCAGGGATAAGCGATGCCACCAGCGCCGCGAGTACAGCGACCGCGAGCGCCTTGGCATTGAAAGCGGGACGGGTTTCGAAGAAATCCCCTCGGGCATTCGTTTTATCAGGGCCCCATGGTCTGGAGCCTTCTGCGCGAGATTTCAATGGGGGCATCCTTCATGATCAGACGATAGTTGCATCGCACCCGGCATGAACAAAAATTCTTCGTGAAGCCCAATAGTACGGTAATCATTCATGTATGCACCATCCAGTTAATGGCTTCTCGCTATCGGCATCTGGCTTCATGGCAGGCGATCCAATGGCCTGACAGGCGGCGTCTGCGGCGCGGCCCGGGTCAGCGTGCGGCGCGCAGCTCCACCAGTTCCTGGGCCCTAAGCGAAGTCATCTGCAGCCGGCATAGATTGGCCGACACGCGCGCGAGACTGCCGCCGTCCGGGTCGTGGTAGAAGCTGCAATTGGCATCGCGGAACTGGATCCACAGCCGCTGTGCGGCCTGCAACTGCTTCTTGCGCTCGGGAATGAGATCGAACATCAGCGCTTGAAAGGCCGCATTGAGACGCCGGTCCTGGCGACCATGCTCGGCGCCCATGCATTCGAGCATGGGCAGCGTGACGCCGCCGGCCTTGTCCATGCATGCCGCATATTGCGGCGACAGCGCGGTGTCTTGGGCCAGCACGGGAAGGCAGCTGCTGGCGCCGGCCAGCGCCAGAAGGGCATAACGCAGAAATGACAGGATGGGGCGCATAGATGGTCTCGCTTTGATGGATATCCTACCCGCGCGCGACAATGGTATGGCGCAAGTTCTGTGCATCACGGCTGCGCCAGCACGGCGGCGTGCACTTCAACGCGGTTGCGTCCCAGGCGCTTGGCCTGGTAGAGCATTTCGTCGGCAGTCTTGAGCACGCGCGCAAGATCGGGCGCGCTGCCGGGCCAATGCGCAATGCCCACCGAGATGGTCACATGCGACGCCGGCGCCATGTCCGCCTGCTCGACCAGCAGGCGCAGCCGCTGCGCGACCTGCTGCGCAACGTCAGGCGCGGTACGCGGCAGAAGAATCAGAAACTCCTCGCCGCCCACGCGGCAAAACACATCGCGCTCGCGCGCGCATTCGCGCATGTGCCGGGCCAGCTGCTGCAGCACCCGGTCGCCCGCCTCATGCCCGTAGGTGTCGTTGACGCGCTTGAAATGATCGACGTCGACGCTCATCACCGAAAACGGTGTATTTTCCCGCTCCCAGGTCTGCAGCGCCTGATCGAGCGTGCGCCGGTTGCCCAGGCCCGTCAGCGGATCCGTATGCGCATCGTGGCGCAAGCGGTTGATGTTCTTCTGCAGGAGTCCAATGCCCAGCAGCATGGCTTTCTTGAGCTCCGATGACTCGTAATACCAGGAATGCACGCGCTGGATTTCCTCGGCCGTCTCGGGCTGGTCCATGGTTCGGGCGCCGCTGGCCAATTGCTTGAGCGGGCGCGCGATCTGGCGCGCGCACCACCAGATGAACAACAGCGAAATGGCGGCCGCAGGCAGCGAGTTGAGCAGCACCTGCAGCATCAGCGCATCCAGCGCCGCGAGCGTAGCCTCGCGCGGCCGCTGGGCGACTATGCCCCAGCCGCTCGCAGGAACGGTCGCATAGCCGGCGAGCATCTCGATGTGCTGGCTGTTGACGATCTGCTTCTTGCCCGAAATGCCCGCAATGACTTCATCGATCGCAGGGTTGCCTTGCACCGTGGTGCCCACGCGCTCGTTGAGCGGATGGTAGATCAGGCGCCGGTGCTGGTCGACCACATAGAGGTAGGAGCCGTCCTCGTAGAAGTGCGAGGCCAGCAGGCGGTTGAGGAAGTTCTCGTGCTTGAGATAGATCGTGCCGGCAATCGCGCCAAGGTAGTTGCCATGCGCGTCGTTCACGGGGTGAGAAATGAACACCACCAGGTTTCCGGCCGTCGAAAGATAGGGCTGGCTGATCAGCGGCCGGCGGCTGGAGATGGACTGGGTCGCGCCCAGCGTCTGCAGCTGCATGCCCACCAGATTCAGCGATTGTGGCGAGGTGGCCAGCACTTCGGCCCGGCTGTTGATGATGGCAATCGAGTTGAAGCTGTCGGTCTGCAGGAACAGCCGTTCGGTCTCGGCAGCGAGAAACCGCTTGTCGTTGAAATTTCCGGCGACCACCAGCGCGGCATAGCCCAGTTGCTGCATCACCGAATCGAAGAAATCCTCGGTGCTGGCCGCGAGCTTGGTCGCATAGGCATGGTTGCGCTCGAGTGCGGCATCGATCAGTTGCTGGCGTTGTACCTGGTAGCTGGCATACAGCGTATTGGCCAGAGAAATGAGCGCGCTTGCAATCGTCAGGGCAAGAATCAGGCGCCGCAGATCCATTTTGGCGATGGACTTGAAATTCATTGGCAATGACGTGATCGGATCGAAGGAAAGCAATTGAGCATGGGGTCGTGGCGCGGCTGTGGGCGCTGTCGGCTTGTCGGTCTGGAGCACGCAACGTGCGTCCTTGCAGCCGCGATTGTGCGCGAAGTGCGCAGCGCTGCCGGCAAGGCGCAGCGCCATCTTTGCGCAGCCAGCGCGGGCGCCGGCACGGCCGCCTGCAGAGAGTCTCTTTGCTCATGACGCGCGGCTGCAGCACATCGGCCGGAACGCTCACCTGTCATCAATCAATCGAGATATTCCAAGTCAATAGCATGAACCCTAGGAGTCATGCCAAAAGCTCATACCCGAAAGAATAAATATCCAAACCCCGGGCGCCCCATCCCGATAGATTCAATGCCAGATGCAAGGAGCAATGATGAAAATCGGATTTATTGGTCTGGGTCGTATGGGGTTCTCGCTGGCGCGGTCTCTGCTGAAGAACCAAGGCCAGGTGGTGGTGTATGACACCAACGCCGAGGTGATGCAGCAACTGGAAAAGCAGGGAGCGGTCGTGGCGTACGATGTCGCCAGCCTGTGCCGGCAAGTCGACCTGGTGTTCACCATGCTGCCCGGCCCGCTCCAGGTCAAGGCCGTGGCGCTGGGAGAACAGGGCATCATCGCCCACCTCAAGCCCGGCGCGGTCTACATCGACATGAGCACCATCGATGTGGACACCGTCGATCTGCTGGCCGAGTCCTTTGCCCGCGCCGACATCGTGTTTGGCGACGCGCCCGTGGGCCGGCTGGCAATGCATGCCGATATCGGCGAGTCGCTGTTCATGCTGGGCATTGCCGAGCAGCAGCGCGCCCGGGTCGAGCCGGTTCTGTACCGCATGGGAACCACCATCCACCACTGCGGGCCGGCCGGCAGCGGCACGCGCACCAAGATCATCAACAACATGATGGTGCTGTGCTACTGCCAGATCAATTCCGAGGCGCTGGTGCTGGCCAAGTCGCTGGGGCTGGACATACAGAAGACTTTCGATGTGCTCACCAGCACCACGGCCAGCAACGGCCAGCTCAAGGAGAAATGGCCCAAGAAGGTGCTGGCCGGCGATCTCACGCCGGGCTTCGACATCACGCTGGGCTACAAGGACATTTCACTGGCCGCCAATGCCGGCGCGGCCAGACAGATCGCGCTGCCGGTCTGCGACACCACGAAAAACATCTTCCGCATGGCCCTGGCCGCCGGCAAATCGGGCCAGGACACCTCGTGCCTGACCGATTTCTGGGCCGAAGCCAACGCCATTGAAAAAATCCGACTCTGAGGAGACAGCATGCCATTCCAACGCCGCTTCGCCCTGAAATATGCCGCCGCCCTGCTGGGCAGCACCGGTCTGCTGGCCGCGCCGCTGGCACTGGCCGCGGGCTACCCGACCAAGCCCGTCACCATCTACGTGGGCTTTGCCGCGGGCGGTCCCACCGATGTGGTGGCGCGCATCGTGGCCGACAAGCTGGGCCAGAAACTCGGCCAGAGCTTCATCATCGAGAACCGCGCGGGCGCCAGCGGCGCGGTGGCCGCGGCGCTGGTCAAGAAGGCGCCGGCCGACGGCTACACCTTGATGATAGGCAGCAGCAGCACGCTGTCCATCCTGCCCCATGTGCAAAAGGGCTTGCAGTACGACGCGATCAAGGACTTCACGCCCATTGGTCTGGTCGCAAGCTACCCCTACTATCTCGTCGTTCCCGCGAGCTCGACCTTCAGGAAATACGATGACCTGATTGCCTACGGCCGGGAAAAGGACAAGCGTCTGAGCTATGCCTCGGCGGGCAATGGCGCCGTCAACCACCTCGCGGGCGAATGGTTCAAGAGCGAGACGCGCATCAACGCGCTGCATGTGCCCTACAAGGGCGACTCTGCAGCGGTCAGCGATCTGATTGCGGGCCGCGTCGACTTCGCGTTTCTCGCCGGCGTGGTGGCGATTCCCCAGGACGCGGCCGGCAAGATGCGCATTCTCGCCTCGGCCGGCTCCTCGCCCGACAAGAGCCTCAAGGGAACGCTGGTCATTGGCCAGGACAAGCTGCCCGGCTTCTCGGCCGAGCCCTGGAACGGGCTCATGGGCCCGGCCGGCATCGCGCCCGACATCGTGGCCAGGCTCAACACCGCGCTCAATGAAATCATGAACGCGCCCGACGTCAAGGCCAGGCTGCTGACGCTGGACCAGTACCCGTTCACGCGCACGCCAGAGCAGTTCAAGGCGCATATCCAGCAGCAGTCCGCGAACTGGGCCGCAATCATCAAGAGCGCCAACATCGTTCTCGAATAACACCATGAAATACTCCCAATTCATTGCCGGCGAATTCACGGATGGCAGCGCCTCGCAGCGCATCGAGCTGCTGTCACCCTCGACGGGCCAATCGCTGGGCGACTACGCCATGGCGTCGGGCGACGATGTGCAGCGCGCGATTGCCGCCGCCAGCACGGCTTTCGCGCTCTGGAAGAACAGCGGCGCCATGCAGCGCTCGGACCTGCTGCGCCGCATTGCCGATGAAATGCGCGCCGACCGCGACGCCATCGCGCACCAGATCAGCGCCGAGCTGGGCAAGCCCCAGGCCGAGGCGCAAAAGGAGGTCGATACCGCGGCCGAGATGTTCGAATGGTCGGCCGAGGAGGCGCGGCGCCTTTACGGCCGCGTGATTCCCGCGCGCTCGCCCGGCATACGCCAGACCGCGCAGTTCGAGCCCTGCGGCGTGGTTGCGGGCTTTTCCGGCTGGAATGCGCCGGCGATCACGCCCGCGCGCAAGATCAGCGCGGCGCTGGCCGCGGGCTGCACCATCGTCATCAAGCCTTCCGAGGAAACCGCGGGCGTGGCGCTGCTGCTGGCCCGGGCCGTGGCGCGCGCGGGCGCGCCGGCGGGCAGCGTGAACATGGTGTTTGGCGATCCGGCGCAGATTGCCGACCAGCTGTGCGCCTCGCCCGACATTGCGATGATCACCTTCACCGGCGGCACCGAAGTCGGCCGCCAGCTCGGCGCCAAGGCCGCCCAGGCAATGAAGCGCGCGACGCTGGAGCTCGGCGGCCATGCGCCGGTGATTGTCTGGAACGATGTGGACATCGCCCAGGTCGCGGCCAGCTGCGTTGCAACCAAGTACCGCAACGCCGGCCAGATCTGCACTTCGCCCACGCGTTTCCTGGTGCACGAAAGCATTTACGCCGACTTCTGCGCCAGGTTTGTCGAGCAGGCGCAAAAGCTGCGCCTGGGCGACCCGTTCGACGGCCGCACGCAGATGGGACCGCTCAAGAACCAGCGCCGGCGCGCCGCCATCGAGCGGCTGGTGGCCAATGCGCAGGAATCGGGCGCGCAGCTGCTGACGGGCGGCAAGGCGCCGGCCGGCCCCGGATTCTTCTATGAACCCACGGTGCTGGCCCTGCGCGACCTGCGCGCCGACGCCGCGCATGTAGAGCCTTTCGGGCCGGTCGCGCTGCTGATGCCGGTGAAGGACGCCGACGAGGCGCTGCGCGAAGCCAACCGCCTGCCGTTCGGCCTGGCCGCCTATGCGTTCACGCAGAACATGCAGCTGGCCCACCGCTTTGCCAACGAGATCGAGAGCGGCGTGGTCTGCATCAACGAGCTGCAGGCTTCGCTGCCCGAGACGCCGTTTGGCGGCTACAAGGACAGCGGTCTGGGCTCGGAAGGCGGCATCGAAGGCCTGCGCGAGTTCCTCAAAGTGAAGTGCGTGCGCCAGGGAGGTCTGGCATGAGCACGACCCTGGGCTTCATAGGCGTGGGCGTGATGGGCGCGGGCATGTGCCGCAACCTGGCGCAAAAATCGGGCTGCACGGTGCTGGCCGCCGATCTGGACATGGGCAATGTGCGGGCGCTGGCCGCCGACGGCGTGGTCGCAAGCAGCATCGAGGAGATCGCGCGCAGCGCCGACATCGTGTTTCTGTCGCTGCCGGCGATTGCCCAGGTGGAGGCGGTCTGCACCGGGCCCGGCGGCCTGCTGGCCCACGCCAAGGCCTTGCACACCATTGTCGACATGAGCACCAGCGATGTCGCGCGCACGCGGGCTCTGGCAGGGAAGCTGCAGGCGCGCCGCATTGCGCTGGTCGATGCCCCGGTGGCGCGCAGCCGCGAGGCCGCGCAAAAAGGCACGCTGCTGATCACCGTGGGCGCCAGCGAGGCGCAGTTCGCGGCGCTGCAGCCGCACCTGGCCTGCATGGGCAGCGACGTGCTGCACTGCGGCCCCACGGGCGCGGGCCAGGTGGTCAAGATCATGAACAACATGGTGCTGATCAACACCGTGCATGCGCTGGCCCAGGCCTGCGCGATTGCCGAGCGCGCCGGAGTCGCCAAGGACTTGCTGAGCCAGGCGCTGGGCCTGGGCTCGGCGGCTTCGTTTGCGCTGCAGCTCACCGGCAGCCAATATCTGGCCAAGGACGTCTTTCCGGAAAAGATGTTTTCCGCGGCCTATGCGCACAAGGATTTGCAGCTCGCGCTGGCGCTGTCGCGCAACGTGGGACTGGACGACGGCCTGACCGAATGCACGGCGCGCCAGCTGCAGCAATCCATGGACCGCGGTTATGCGCAGAACTATTACCCGGTGATGTACCGCGTGATTTCAGACCAGGGGAAAAAACCATGAACCCACTACCTGTGCTTGATGAATGGCTGGTGCACCGCGGGCGCTTTGTGAATCTCGTATTCATGCTGCAAAGCGGTGAAAAGGAATGGCTGATCAGGATTCGCGATGGCGCGATTGACAGCCTTCAGGCCGGCCCGTTTGTCATGCCGCGCTGGACGTTTCGCCTGGCCGCCGGCAGCGACGCCTGGCAAAAACATTACGCCGCCACGCCCACGCCCGGTTATCACGACCTGATGGCGATGTGCAAATTCCAGCATTTGCGCATCGAAGGCGACCAGCACGGCTTCATGTGCAACCTGCTGTATTTCAAGGATTTGATCAAGGCGCTTTCGGGAGTCGTGCAATGAGCCATATCGAGAAAATCTCCGGCGGCTATGTGCATTTCGACATACAGGGCCAAAGCCACCGCGTCTATTTTGAAAGCGCGGGCACGGGGCCGGTGCTGCTGTGCCTGCACACCGCGGGCAGCGATAGCCGCCAGTACCGCGGCATTCTCAATTGCACCGCCATCACCGAGCGCTTCCAGGTGGTCTGCTTCGACCTGCCCTACCACGGCAAATCGTCGCCGCCCGCAGGCTGGCAGCAGCGTGAGTACCAGCTGACATCGCAGCTCTATGTGGACACCATCATCGGCTTCATGCAGGCCATGGACATCGAACGCCCGCTGGCCATGGGCTGCTCGATAGGCGGGCGCGTGGTGCTGCACCTGGCGCTGCAGCATCCCGAGAAGTTCCGCGGCCTCATAGGACTGCAGTCGGGCGCGCATGTGAACCCTTACTACAACCTCGAATGGCTGCACCGGCCCGACGTGCATGGCGGCGAAGTCTGCGCCGGCATCGTCTCCGGGCTGATAGGCCCGCACGCGGCCGACGCCGAGCGCTGGGAAACGCTGTGGCATTACATGCAGGGCGGGCCCGGGGTATTCAAAGGCGATCTGCATTTCTACAAAGCGCAAGGCGATCTGCGCGCCCTGGCCCACCAGATCGACACGCGCAAATGCCCGCTGCATCTGCTCACCGGCGAATTCGATTATTCGTGCACCCCCGACGACTCGCGCGATCTGGCGCAGATGATTGCCGGCGCGCATTTGAAGATCATGCCCGGCCTGGGCCATTTCCCCATGAGCGAGGCGCCCGAGGAATTCATCGCCCACCTGCTGCCCGTGCTGCAGAAATTTCATTGACAAGCCTGAAACCACAATGGAGACAAGAATGAAATTCAAACGTCATACCGCGGTATTTCTCGGCGTCCTCGCGCTGGCCTGCGGCGCCCAGGCCCAAGGCAGCGGCGCGAAGATCTCCGACGGCGTGGTGCGCATAGGCGTGCTCACCGATATCAGCGGGCCGTTCATGGACAACGTCGGCCGCGGCTCGATTGCCGCGACCGAAATCGCCATCGAGGAGTTTGGCGGCAAGGTGCTGGGATATCCCATTGAAATGGTGTCGGCCGACCACCAGAACAAGGCCGATATTGCCTCGACCAAGACGCGCGAATGGTTTGACCGCGACAAGGTCGATACCGTGACCGAATTGGGCAACAGCGCGGTGGCGCTGGCCGCGATGCGCATTGCCCAGGAAAAGAGCCGCATGTCCATGGTCACTGGCGCAGGCGCGGTGCGCATCAGCGACGAGGACTGCACGGCCAACAATGTGCACTGGGTCTACGACACCTATGCGCTGGCCAACGTCGGCACCAGGTCGCTGGTTAAGCGCGGCGTCAAGACCTGGTACTACCTGACCGCTGACTACGCTTTCGGCCATTCGCTCGAAGCCGACGGCAGGAAGTTCATCGAGGAGGCCGGCGGCCAGGTGCTGGGCGCCTCGCGCTATCCCTTCCCGGGCAACGACTTCGCCTCCTACATCCTCAAGGCCAAGGAAAGCAAGGCCAATGCGGTGGCGATTGCCACCGCCGGGCTGGATCTGCAGAACGCGATCAAGCAGGGCCGGGAATTCGGCCTGGGCGCGGGCGGGCAGGCCAGCGTCGCGCTGCTGATGAGCATCATGGACGTGCACGGCCTGGGCCTGAGGAACGCCGGCGGCATGATGTTTGCCGAGACCTTCTACTGGGATCTGGACGACGCCTCGCGCCAGTTTGCCGAGCGCTTCTTCAAGAAGATGAAGAAGATGCCCACGGCGCTGCAGGCCGGCCAGTATTCGGCGGTGCGCACCTATCTCAAGGCCGTCGAGCAGGCGCGCAGCGACGAAGTGGGCGCGGTGATCCAGGCCATGAAGGGCATGCAGATCAACGATGCCTTTGCCAGGAACGGCGTGCTGCGCGCCGACGGCAAGATGGTGCACGACATGTACCTGGTCCAGGTCAAGACGCCGGCCGAATCCAAGAAGCCCTGGGATTACTACAAGATCGTCGAGACCGTGGCCGGCAAGGACGCCTTTGCCGGCCTGAACGACAGCAAGTGTTCGCTGGTCAGGAAGTAGGCCGCGCCATGCCGGCCTACGAGGTGTTTGCGATCAAGTACGCGTCGGTGGACCGGCCGCGCCAGAGCAACTTTCTGGCGCCGGCCGGCGGCGATCCCGCGGCGCCCATGGCGCTGGACTTCTTTGTCTGGCTCGTCCGGGGCCATGGCCAGCTGCTGCTGGTGGACACCGGCTTCAGCCAGGTCTCGGCGCTGGCGCGCCAGCGCAGCTTCCTGCTGTCGCCGGTCGAATCGCTGCAGCGGCTGGGCGTGCAAGCCGGCGATATCCGGGACATCGCCATCACCCATCTGCATTACGACCATGCGGGCAATGTGCACCTGTTCCCGAACGCGCGCATCTGGCTGCAGCAGCGCGAGATGGCGTATGCGACCGGCCAATGCATGTGCGATGCCAGGCAAAACCACTTCTTCGCGCTGGACGACATAGCCGTGGTGCTCAAGCGCCTGTATGCAGGCGATGTGCGCCTGATCGACGGCGAGCATGCGTTTGCGCCCGGCATCGACCTGCACCGCATAGGCGGACATACCGACGGCCTGCAGGTGGTGTCGGTGACGACGGCCAAAGGCTGGGTGGTGCTGGCGTCCGACGCCGCGCACTATTACGAGAACCTGCAGCAGCGCAACCCGTTTCCCGCCATCCACAGCCGCGCGGACATGATGGCTGGCTATGACCGCATCGAGGCGCTGGCCGGCAGCGCCGACCTGATCGTTCCCGGCCATGACCCGCTGGTCTGCGAACGCTTCGAGCGCGTGCCCGCGCCGGGCGCGCATATCTACCGCATTGCCTGAGGCCGGGTGCGCGCCAGGGCCAGGCTCAGCAGCAGGGCCAGTCCGGCCAGGCCGCCCGCAAGCCACAGCGTGGCCGGCAGGCCAGCCGCATCGACCACGCGGCCGCCCGCCCAGGCGCCCAGCGCAATGCCGACATTGAACACCGCCACGTACAGGGCGCCGGCGATCTCCACGGCGCGCGGCGCGGCCTGCATCATCCAGGTCATCAGACCCACCGAGACCCCGCCATAGGCCAGGCCCCAGAGCAGCAGTGCCGCGCCCGCGCCCGCATGCGAGTCGGCCACGGCCAGGAACAGCCAAGGTGCGAGCAGCAGGCCCAGCGCAATGACCGCCACGGTGGCCGCGCTGCGCCGCGCGGCGCTGATGCCCGCCAGGAAATTGCCGGCCAGGCCCGCAACGCCATAAGCCAGCAACAGGCCGCCCAGCCATTGCGCGTCGAACCGCGCCACCGACAGCAGCAGCGGGCGCACAAAGGTGAAGGCCATGAAATGCCCGGCCACCAGCAGCAGCGTCAGCGCCAGCCCGGCCTGCAGCCGGCGGTTGGCCAGCTGTTCGCCGAAGTGGCGCAGACGCGCCGAGCCGGTGGCCGGCAGCGGCGGCACCACGGCCAGGTGCAGCGCCAGCACCAGGGCGCTGAGCAAGGCCATGCCGGCAAAGGCCCAGCGCCAGCCCGCAAGATCGCCGACCAGCGCGCCCAGCGGCACGCCCAGCACCGACGCCGCCGCGACGCCGCCAAAGATGATGGAGGTGGCCAGGCCGACCGCAGGGCCGGGCACCAGCCGCGCCGCGAGGCCGCCGGCAATGGCCCAGATTCCGCCCATGCAAAAGCCCACCAGCACGCGCGCCGCCAGCATCCAGCCCAGCCCCGGCGCAAGCGCCGAAGCCAGGTTGGCAATCACCAGCAGGCCCAACAGGCCGCCGAGAATCCGGCGCCGGTCCATGGCGCGCGCGGCAATCACCACCAGCGGCGCGAACAGCGCGGCCAGCAGGGCGGGCAGCGAGATCAGCAGGCCGGCCGTGCCGGTCGAGGTCTGCAGGCTGTCGGCAATCGGCGTCAGCAGGCCCACGGGCAGCATTTCCGTCGTCACCACGCAGAAGGTAGACAGGCCGGCGGCGGCCACGGCCGCCCAGGGATGGCGGGCCGCGGGTGCGGCGGCGCAGGAAGACAATGGCATGGCGCGAATCCTTGAAACAAACAATGGGAGAGCGGGCATCACGCCGTGGCCAGGGCCAGGCCCTGCCGGCGCAGCCGGCCGTGGGCCCACAGCGCCAGCAGCAGCACGCCGGCCCCGGCGCACAGCGCCACGCGAAAGCCCGCCGCCGCACCGGCGCCGTCCACCAGCCGGCCGGAGGTCGCGGCGCCCAGCGCGATGCCCACATTGAGCCCGGCCAGCAGCCAGGTGATGCCTTCGGTCAGCTGCTGCGCGGGCAGCAGGCGCTCGACCAGCGACATCGCGACAATCATGGTCGGCGCAAAGAACAACCCGGCCAGCAGCACGGCGCCGGCCAGCGCGGGAATGCTGGACACCCACAGCAGCGGCAGCGTGGTGGCGGCCGTCGCCAGGCTGCCGAGCAACAGCAGGCGGTGCAAAGGCGTTGTCAGCGAAGCGGCGCCAAACAGCAGCCCGGCGAGCGCCGAACCCGCGGCATAGGCCGACAGCACCCAGCTGGCCGCCGCCGGCTGGCCGGCCTGCGCGGCAAAGGCGACGCTGACGATATCGACCGTGCCGACAATCACGCCCATGGCCACCATCAGCAGCGCCAGCAGCCGCACATCGGCCAGGCGCAGCACCGAAGCGCCCGCCCTGCCTGCGGCAGGCGTTTCGAGCGGCGGCTCGGTGGCGCGCTGCAGCACCAGGGCCGCAACGCCCAGCAGCAGGAGCAGGGCCGCGGCCAGCGGACCGGCTGCGGGCGCCAGCGCCACGCACAGGCCCACCGACAGCGGCGGCCCCGCAATGAACGTGACTTCATCGAGCACCGTTTCCAGCGCATAGGCGGTCTGCAGGCGCGGCTGGCCGCGATAGATCGCGGTCCAGCGCGCACGCACCATGGCCGACATGCTGGGCATGGCGCCGGCCAGCAGCGCAGCTGCAAACAGCGTCCAGTCGGGCGCCTGCCACCAGGCGCTGGCGCACAGCAGCAGCAGGCCGAGCGCGCTGATGGCGGCAGCGGCTGGCAGCACCCGGCCCTGGCCCCGGCGGTCGACCCGGCGCGAGATCTGCGGCGACAGCAAGGCGTAGGCCAGCACAAACGTCGCGGACACCGCGCCGGCCAGCGCATAGCTGCCGCGCAGCAGCGCCAGCATGGTGATGATGCCTATGCCCGTCATGGGCAGCGCCAGCCGCGCCAGCAGGCCGGCCAGCGCAAAGGCCTTGGCGCCGGGTGCGGCAAAAAGTTCTCGATAGGGGTTGCTCATCTCTTTCTCCGCGGAACGCGCGCTTGCCGGCAAGGGGCGAGGCAGCGACAATACATACACAGCGTATGAATAGAATCGTACATTCATACGCAACGTATGTAAACAATCATGCACACCGTATGTAAGGAGAAGGAATGGTTCGTCGCACCCGCGCCGAGATGGAAGAAACCCGTGCAACCCTGCTGGCCACCGCGCGTCAGGTGTTCTGCGAACAGGGATATGCCGACACGTCGATGGATGAAATGACCGCGCAGGCCGGCCTCACGCGCGGCGCGCTGTATCACCACTTTGGCGACAAGAAGGGCCTGCTGGCGGCGGTGACGGCGCAGATCGACGCCGAGATGGATGCGCGCCTGCAGGCCATCTCCGACGGCGCCCAGGACGCCTGGCAAGGTTTTTGCCAGCGCTGCCGCGCCTATCTGGAAATGGCGCTGGAGCCCGAAATCCAGCGCATCGTGCTGCGCGACGCACGCGCGGTGCTGGGCGGCGCCTCGCCCGATTCCCAGCGCCACTGCCTGGATTCCATGCAGCGATTGATTGAAAACCTGATGGCCCGGGGCGTGGTGGCCGACGCCGATGCGCGCGCGCTGGCCGCGCTGATCTACGGCAGCCTGAGCGAAGCCGCGTTCTGGATTGCCGACGGCGAAGACGGCGATGCGCGCCTGGCGCGCGCCAGCCAGGCGCTCGATCTGCTGCTGCGCGGCTTGTTGGTCAGGGCGTAGGGGAAGGCGCGTCGGTGGGCGGCAAACGGGTCAAAACTCTGCGTCGTGCGCTTGCTTTGCCGGGGGCGTCAAAGGATGGACGGTCTGCGCTCCAGGCATGAGAACGGGCCGTTCATGGTTCGACAGGCTCACCACGAACGGTGGATGCTCGAGGCACAGGATGAATGGCCTGCGCTCAAGGAAAGAGAGTTGCGTGACTCAAAAGAATCCCACATTCTCCGCACGCTCCAGGTCCCACAACTGCCGCGCAACGCGTTCCAATGCGTCGGCCCCCAGCACCGGCCCGGCAAACTCCTCGAGCTTGGACTGCAGGTCGTCGTCGGTCAGCGGCAGGTCGGGGTCGCCCTTGCGCGTGGGCTGCAGGAAGCGGTGCTGCGTGCCGTCGTGCAGCGTGATCGCCACGGCAGCCGCGCGCTGGCCGGGGAACTGCTGGTCGAGCACGGGCTCGACTTCCAGCACCACGCGCGCCATCAGCGCGCGCAGCGTGGGGTCGGCCAGGCGCGCGGCGTCAAATGCCGCCAGGCGCACGCTGCCGAACAGCAAGGCCGTTGCCACCACGTAGGGAATGCTGAAGCGCGCCTCGGCAGCCGTGGTCGGCGTGGGGTTGCCGGCAACCGCCAGCGCGGGCGCGTAGGTGCTGACGCGGATCTCGGCGATGTCCGCGGCATGGATGCCATGCGCCTGCTGCAGGGCCAGCGCGCCGTCTATGGGCGCAAACGTGTGGCCGCAGCAGGTATGGTTCTTGAACGTCATCGAACAGATGTTGAAGACCTCGCCCAGGTCGGCCAGCACGGGCGCCCAGTCGGGCGCGTTGCTCATTGCCACGCCCATGCCCATCTTGCCTTCAAACACATCGAGCGAGCCGGTCACGCCCTGCTGTGCCATCGCGGCCGCGGCGACGCCGGCCTCGGCGGCGCGGCCCGAATGCAGCGGCTTGGACATCGAGTCCATCTGGAAGGCCTGCTGCAGCCCGGCGGCAAAGGTCGCCGCAGTGCACAGCGCATGCGTGAACTGCGCCGCATCCAGGCGCAGCAGATAGGCCGCGGCCGCGGCCGCGCCAAACGTGCCTACGGTGCCGGTGTTGTGCCAGTGCTGGTAATGCGCGCGCCCGAGGATCTGGCCTATGCGCGTCGACACCTCGTAGCCGACAATCACCGCGCGCAGGAATTCCTCGCCGCTGGCCTGCTGCTGCTGGGCCACGGCCAGCGCCGCGGAAATCGTCGGCGCGCCCGGGTGGTAGATGGCGTGCTTGAAGATGTCGTCGACTTCGGCCGCGTGCGAGGCCGTGCCGTGGATCAGCGCCGCGGCCTTGACGCTTGCCTGGCGGCCCAGCGCCAGGCGCGCCGCGCCGCGGTCCAGGTCTTCGGCCATGGCCTTTTCCAGCAGCGGCGTGGGGTTCATGCCGTAGCCGGCGATCAGCGCCGCATACCAGTCGACGACCGCACGCTTGGCATGGTGCATGACGTCGGACGTCACGGGTGCGCAATGGAAGCGGGCGCCGAAATGGCCCAGGGTTTCGCTGACGTACATGGGTGATGGCTGGCGGCAAGCACCAGGGAATTGCAGATGAACAAAGGATATGTCTGCCGTACCTGTCCAGACATATCCTTTGCTCATGCCAGCCCGCGAAATTGGAACAACTGGCCGCTGCTTGCAGGGCCGAAGATGCAGCCGTTCACCACAAGAATCGCTTCATCCAGGAGACAAGACAATGCAACGCCTCACCGCAATCACCGCCCTGCTGGCCCTCGCGGGCCTGGCCATTGGCAACGGGGCCGCCGCGGCCGACAAGTATCCATCGAAACCCGTCAAGATCGTCGTGGGCTTCCAGGCCGGCGGGCCGACCGACGTGGTCGCACGTTTGGTAGCCAAGGCCTTGCAGGATGAGCTCAAGGGTGCGTTTGTCGTCGAGAACAAGCCCGGCGCGACCAGCAACATCGCCTCAGAGACCGTTGCCGCGGCCCAGCCCGACGGCTACACCCTGCTGCTCGCCGCCGCGCCGCTGACAATGAACAAGTTTGTCTTTCCCAAGCAGAAGTTCGACCCGCTCAAGAGCTTCGAGCCGGTCTCCAAGATTTCCTCGGCGCCCGGCGTGCTGGCCGTGAGCCCCAAGATGCCTGTGAAGACCTACAAGGAGTTCGAGGAACTGGCGAAGAAGAAGCCCAATGCGCTGAGCTACGGCACGACCGGCGCCGGCGGCACCCAGCACATGGCGACCATGCGGCTGGAGCAGCTCACGGGCATAGACATGCTGCATGTGCCCTATTCGGGCGGCTCGGGCGTGCTCAACGACCTGATTGCCGGTGTGGTCGACTCGGCCTTCATGACGTCGACCGGCGCCATGCCTAATCTGCAGGCCGGCAAGGTGATTCCGCTGGCGATTGCCGGCCCGGTGCGCCTGCCCGGCCTGCCCAATGTGCCGACGTTTGCCGAACTCGGTCTGCCCGGCATGGTGTCCGACTCCTGGAACGGCCTGCTCGCGCCGGCCGGCACGCCCCAGCCGGTGATCGACCAGCTGGCCCGGGCCATCGCCAAGGCCGTGCAGTCCAAGGAGTTCAAGGACACGCTGATTCCCCAGGGCGCGGTGCTGATCGGCAATTCGCCCGCCGAGTTCAAGTCGCAGCTGCAGGCCGAAGTCGTGCACTGGTCCGAGCAGTTCAAGAAAGTCAAGCTCGACTGACCGACCTCGGGCTCAAATCAACAGCTTCGAGTAGCCCACGCCCCCGCCCTTCTCCACCCGGATCTGCGCGGGAATGCGCTGCTTGAGCGCCTCGACATGGCTGATGATGCCAATCATCTTGCCGCTGGCGTTGAGCGCATCGAGCGCCGTGAGCGCGACTTCGAGCGTATCGCCGTCGAGCGTACCAAAGCCTTCGTCGAGGAACAGCGAATCGATCGAGGTCTTGCGGCTCACCAGATCGGACAGCGCCAGTGCCAGCGCCAGGCTCACCAGGAACGACTCGCCGCCCGACAGCGTGCGCGTATCGCGCGCCACGTCGCCCTGCCAGCTGTCGACGATGTCCATCTCCAGCACCCCTGTGGGCTTGCGCACCAGCAGATAGCGGCCATGCAGGCGCAGCAGATGCCGGTTGGCCAGATGCAGCAGATGGTCCAGCGTCAGCCCTTGCGCGAACTTGCGGAACTTGTCGCCCTTGGCCGAGCCTATCAGGCCGTCGAGGTGCTGCCACAGGTCGCTGTCCCGGGCCTGCAGCGCGATCTGCGCGAACAGCGCCTGCTGGCTTTCGCGCCGCCGGGCATCGTCTTGCAGGCGCGCATTCGCCGCGCCGCGCTGCGCGCCCAGCTGCGCACGCTCGTCTTCCAGCGACTGCAGGCGCTGCAGCACCACATCTGGCGCGTCGCCCGTGAGCGCCTGGGCCTGCAGTTGCGCCTGGCGCTCGCGCGCGGCCGTCTGCCGCACCCGCTGCTGCTGCACGGTCTCCTGCAACTGCTGCTGCAGCGCGGCGAGCTGGTCGCGCTCGGCCGCTGGCAGCAGCGCCTGCAGATAGGCCTCTTCATCGGCGAACGCGCTTTGCTGCAGCGCCTGCTGCCATGCGGCCTGGGCATCGGCGGCTTCGCGGGTTTGCACATCGAGCGTTGCCTGGGCCTGCAGCGCCTGGCCTTGCAGGCCGGCGAGCTGCTGCGCGCCCTGCTCCATCAACGCCAGGCATTCGGCGAGATCGCGGGCCGGCGCCGGCGCCGGCCCCGTCGCCAGCGCTTCCTGTTCGCGCGCGCGCTGTGCCCACAGCAGCGCCAGGGACTGGGCCGCATCGCGCAGCGGCTGCTGCTGGGCCATGGACTGGGCGAGCTGCTGCAGCCGCGCCTCGCCGGCCTGCCATTGCTGCCAGGCGCCTTGCTGGTGCTGCAGCCATTGCGCGGCTTCCTCGGGCGACGGCACTCCGCCATGGCCGGCGTCGGCCAGTGACGCCTGCAGTTGGGCTTGCAGCGCTGCAGCTGAATGGGCCAGTGTCTCCAACCCTGCCTGCGCGGCTGCGGCGCGCGCCGTCGATTCCTGCAGCGTCTGGTCGGCCAGCGCCTGGGCATTGCGCGCCGTGAGCAGCGCGCGTTCGGCCGCGCCGGCGCGCTCCCCGGCGTCGCGCAGCGCGCGTTCGGCGCGCTCCACGGCCTGCAGCGTTTCGCCCAGCGCGCCCAGCGCCTGCGCGCATTGCGCCTGGGCATGGGCCAGCCGCTCGGGCTGCTGCCAGCCGGCGTCGGCTGGCGCCAGCTGCGCGGGCAGTTGCGCGCACAGCGCCGCCCAGGCCTGCGACCAGCGCCCCGCGAGATCGTGCTCCAGCGCCGCGCGCTGGGCCTGCAGCGCACGCTGCGTGGCTTCGATGCGCGCGAGTTCCTCGGTCGCGGCCTCGCCCTGCTGGCGCAGCGCATCGAGTTCGGCACGCCGCTGCGCGAGCTGCTGGCGCGTGGCCGAAGCATCGAGCGCCGCATAGCTTTCGACCGCCGGGTGTTCGAGCGCACCGCACAGCGGACAGGCTTCGCCGGGCTGCAGCGCCTGGCGGTGTTCGGCCAGGCTTTGAATCAGCTGCTCGCGCTCGAGCAGTTGCTGCTGGCTGTTGACCAGTTCATTGGTGAGCTTCCACTGGCTGCGCAGCTGCGCGCGCAGCGCGGCCTGCGCCTGCTGTTTCTGGGTCGCTTGCGCCTCGCCCTGCTGCAGCGCGTGCAGCTGCTGCTCCAGGCCCTGGCGCTCCTGCGCGCGTTCCTGCAGCCCCTGCCAGCTGTGCGCCTGCGCCTGCAACTGCTGCCAGCGCGCGCGCAGCGTGGCGCTGTCGCCCTGGCCGTCGAGCAGCATCTGCAGCGCGCCGCCCGCGGTGTGCGCCGCGGCCTGGGCTTGGGCCTGCGCCTGCTGGGCGGGCGCGATGCGCGCCGCCGCCGCCGCGGCCTCCTGCGCGGCCTGGGCCACCTGCAGCTGCAGCGCGTTTGCGCCCTGCTGCTGCGCGCTGTGCTGCTGCTGCAGCGCGGCGCGCTGCTGGAACTGCTGGCGCCAGCCGCCGAGCAGTTCGCCCAACTGGGCGTCGGCCGCATGCGCTGCGCGGTACTGCGCCAGGGACTGCTGCTCGATGGCCAGGCGCTCGAGCTGCTGCTGTGCGTCTTGCGCGGCCTGACCCGCGAGTTGGCGCGCCTGGAGATGGTGGTGGGCCTGATCGCTGCGCAGCTGCTGCGCGGCCTGCGCGAGCCGGGCCTGCCGAGACTGGCTTTCGCTGCGCGCCGCCTCGGCGCGCTGCCAGGCGAGATGCAGCGGCTGCAAGGCCTGGGCCGGAGCGCTCAGCGCCAGGCGCTGCAGTTCGGGCGCGGCTTCGGCCAGGGCCTGCTGCGCCTGGACACAGGCGCTGGCCGCGGCCTGCAGGTCCGCGCCGGCCTGGGCCAGCTGCTGCAGCCATTGGTGCTGGGCCTGGGCCGTCGCACAGGCCTGCTGCGCGCCGGCCAGCGCTGCCTGCAGGCGCTGGTCATCGGCCAGCAGCGCCGCACGCTCGTCGTCGGACAGCAGTTGCACGCCGTCGGCCTGGGCCTGGTGGCGGGCCAGCGTCTGGCGCGCTTCGCGCGCGTTCTCGAACACCGCCGTGGAGATGTCGCCATAGATTTCCGTGCCCGTAAGTTCCTCGAGCAGCTCGGCACGCTCATTGGCGCTGGCCGTGAGAAATGCCGCAAAGCCGCCCTGGGCCAGCAGCATGGATTTGGTGAAACGCGCGAAGTCCAGGCCGGTGATCGCGGTCACGCGCTTGAGCTTGTCGTTGCTCTGGGTGCTCAGGATCTGGCCTTCACGCGTCGCCAGCTCGACCTTGGGCGCCTGCAGCGCGCCGTCCACGCGGTCACGCGCGCGCCGCTGGCTCCAATGGGCGCGGTAATGCTTGCCCTGGACTTCGAACTCCACTTCGGCCATGCAGTCGGCCGTGTGGCGCGTCATCAAATCGTTGGCCGAAGCGCTGA
The DNA here is from genome assembly GCF_057914905.1 of Comamonas sp. DB36. Taxonomy (NCBI): domain Bacteria; kingdom Pseudomonadati; phylum Pseudomonadota; class Betaproteobacteria; order Burkholderiales; family Comamonadaceae; genus Comamonas; species Comamonas sp. DB36. The sequence goes on along the minus strand of NZ_CP196632.1, from coordinate 361,587 downwards.
GCGTACTCAGCCGCGGCGTCTGGTGGTACAGCGCCACGCAGATCGCGTCCAGCAGCGTGGACTTGCCCGCGCCCGTGGGCCCGGTGATGGCAAACAGGCTGCTTTCGGTGAACGGTGCCTGGGTGAAGTCGATGGTCCACTCGCCCTTGAGCGAGTTGAGGTTCTTGAAGCGCAGGCTGTTGATCTTCATTCGGCATGCCCCTCGGCGGCGGCCTGCAGGCGCGCCACGACGCCGCGATAGCGTTCGCTGAGCGCATCCTGCAATTCGGGCGCCAGCGTCTCCTCGGCCAGCCGGCGCGCAAACACTTCATCGGGAGTCAGCTCATCGAGCGACTCACGGCCCTGGGCCGCGAGCTGCGCGGCCTGCGGACCGCGCTGGCGCCGGATGCGCAGCGTCTCCAGCGGCAGGCCCTGTACCAGCGCCTCGACGCGCGCCGCGAGGTCGTTGAGATAGTCGTCGTCCTGCACCGTGACTTCCAGCCACACGGGCCGCTCGGCCGTGCCACCGGCCGCGGCCGCCTGCAGCAGCGGCGGCAGGGCCGCAAGACTCGCGCTGACCGCGACCAGCGGCTGGAACACCGGCACCGGCAAGGCCGTGACGGACTGCAGGCCCTGGGCATCCAGATCGACGATCAGCACCTGCTTGGCCTGGCGTGATTCATCGAAGCCCAGTGCAATCGGCGAGCCGCAATAACGGATGTGTTCGAGTCCGCCTACTTTTTGCGGCTTGTGGATATGGCCCAGAGCGATGTAATCGGCCGCTGGAAAGGCGTTCGTGGGAAAGGCTTCAAGCGCGCCCACATAGATTTCGCGCACCGACTCGTTGCTGCTCGCGCCCACCGTGGTCAGATGGCCGGTGGCGATGATGGGCAGGCTGCGCCCCAGCGACACCTGCAACTTCGTCTGCAGCAGCTGCGCCTTCGCATATACCGCCTGGTAGGTGGCCTGGATCGCGGACTGCAGCGCCTGCTGCTTTTCCTGCGCCGTCTGCCCGGCCTGGCTTTGCACCACGTCACGCGCACGGATGAAAGGCAGGGCGCAGACGATGCAGCCGGGCTCGCCGCTGCGCAGCGCCAGGGTCACGACATGCGCGTCCATGTCGCCCACGGCGGCGATCACCGTGGTGTCGAGGCAGGCCAGCAGCGAGAGATTCTCTTGAAGCACGCTGACCGAATCGTGGTTGCCGCCCAGCAGCAGCAGGGCCACGCCCGCCGCATGCAGGCGTGCGACCAGCTGGCTGTAGAGCGCGCGTGCATAGCTGGGCGGCGCACCGGTGTCGAAGATGTCGCCGGCGATCAGCACCGCATCCACGGCCTGGACCTGGACCTGTTCGAGCAGCCAGTCCACCAGCGCCTGGTGCTCGGCCTCGCGGGTCTTGCCCATGAAATGCTGGCCCAGATGCCAGTCGGAGGTATGAAGAATGCGCATAGGGGCCTATTGTCCTACCCCCCGAGGTCGGGCGCCTGCGTTCTAGCTGCTAAAAAAGGCGCGCGCGCCCGGCCTCAGAAGCGCTTCATTCCCGTGCCCTTGACGATCTCGGCCCAGCGCTGGGCTTCGTCCTTGACCATCTTCTCGGCTTCGGCCTGGGTGCTGCCCAGCACCTGGAAGCCGGCTTCGCCCAGCGTGTTCCTGACCTGGGCGTCGCCCATGACTTCGACGATGGCGGCATTGAGCGTGTTGACGATGGCACGCGGCGTGCCCGTGGGCACGAAGAATGCCATCCAGGACGAGAAATTGACCTTGGGCAGGCCGGCTTCGGCAAAGGTCGGCAGCTCGGGCAGCAGCGCCGAGCGCTGGTTGGCCGTGGTCGCGAGCGCGCGCATCTTGCCGCCCTTGAGCTGGGCAATGCCCAGGGCCGTGGTCACAAACGCGGCTTCGGCGTCGCCCGAAATGATGGCGCTGACTGCGTCGCCCGTCGAGCGGTAGTGCACGGGCTCGATCTTGAAGCCGCCCTGGGTCGCGAACAGCTCGGCGCCGAAGTGGCCGGGCGTGCCCGCGCCAAAGGTCGCGAAGTTGACCTTGGTCGCCCGGCCCTTGACGCCGCTCACGAACTCCTCGACGGTCTTGTAGGGCGAGTGCGCGGGCACGACCAGCAGGAAGTTGGCGCGCGCGACTTCGGTCACGGCGACCAGTTCCTTGAGCGGGTCGTAGCGCAGGTTCTCGAACGCCGAAGGCGCGATGCTGATCGAGCCGACTTCGGCAAGCAGCACGTTGTAGCCGTCGGCCGGCGTCTTGGTCGCGAGCTGGACCGCGATCTGCCCGCCCGCGCCCGCGCGGTTTTCCACCGTGACCGGCTGCCTGAGCTTGTCACCGAGCTTGATGCCGACGATGCGCGCCACGGTGTCGGGCCCGGTTCCCGGAGGAAAGCCGACGCTGACCTTGACGGGCCGGTCCGGGTAGCCCTGGGCCAGGGCCAGGCCGCCAGGCAGCGTCGCCAGCAGGCTGGCGGCCGTGAGCGTGAGCACGCCGCGGCGGCTGGGGGCAAAGGAGGAAGAGGGGGTGGATTTCATGTCTCGTCTTATGGTTGGTTTTATCGGTGCTGCCGCCTGCGCGGCAGCGTTCACACCGGCAACTGGATGTCGTCGCCGAAGGGCTCGTGCTGCCGGCCCACGCCCGTGGCCCAGCTGCGCGCGATGGCCTCGGCATCCCAGCCGCCGTCGCGCAAGGCGACGCGCACTTCCGTGGGCTGGGACCACAGCGACAGCTTGTCGCCGCCTATGCCTATGCACTGGCCCGTGATCTGCGCGGCCTGGGCCGAAGCGAGGAATACCAGCAGCGGCGCCACGTCCTCGGGCGTTCCCAGGCCCAGGCCCTGGCGCAGCGATGCCGGCAGCGGCTCGCCGCGCCCGGCCGCCTCGGCGAAAGGCTGCAGCGCGGGAATGCTGGCCACCATCTGCGTCATGGCCACGGGAACAATGGCGTTGACGGTGATGTGGGCGCGCGCGCATTCCGTGGCCCAGGTGCGCGCCATGGCGGCGATCCCCGCCTTGGCGGCCGCATAGTTGCCCTGGCCGAACTTGCCGCGCTGGCCTGAAATGGAGCTCACCAGCACCACGCGCCCGCCCTGGCCCTGGGCGCGCATCTGGCGCACCGCGGCGCGCGCGCAGGTGAAGCTGCCGCGCAGATGCGTCTGCGTCACCAGATCGAACTCTTCGTCCGACATGTTCCACAGCACGCGGTCGCGCAATATGCCGGCATTGGTGCACATCAGGTCCAGCCGGCCGAAGCTCTCGACCGCGCGCGCCACCAGCCGGTCCGCGGCCTCGGTCGTGCCCACGGCGACCACCTCGGCCACGGCCTGCCCGCCTTCGGCTTCTATCAGCGCGACCGCGCGCGCCGCCGCCTCGGCGTCCACGTCATTGATCACCACGCCGGCGCCGGCGCGCGCCAGCGCGCGGGCGAAGGCCAGGCCCAGGCCGCGCCCGCTGCCGGTCACGATGGCCGATTGGCCCGACAAATCCATGCTGTTCTCGTTCATTGCGGTCTCCTCAACGTCCCGTGAAGCGCGCTGCGCGCTTTTCCATGAAAGCGCGTGGTCCTTCACGCGCATCCTGCGAAGCCATCACCAGGCGCTTGGCCTCGTTCTCGATGGCATAGCTTTCATCCAGTGCCAGGCCGCTGGTCGCGCGCACGGTGCGCTTGACGGCCTGCACCGCCAGCGGACCGTTGGCCGCGATGCGCTGCGCCAGCGCCCACGCGCGCGGCAGCACGTCGTGCGCCGGCACGACATGGTTGATCAGCCCCAGGCGCTGGGCCTGGGGCGCGTCGACCGGCTCGCCCGTCAGCAGGAACTCCATGGCCAGCGCATGCGGAATCTGCCGCGTGAGCCGCACCAGCGCGCCCGCGAACGGAATCACGCCGCGGCGCACTTCGGGCAGGCCGAACTGCGCGTGCTCGGCGGCAATGCGGATGTCGGTGCCCAGCAGCATCTCCATGCCGCCGGCCAGGCAGGTGCCGTTGATCGCGGCGATCAGCGGCTTGTCGAGTGGATAGTCGCGCAGCGACGAAGCCGCCATCACGAATGGCTCATGCAGCACGCGCAGATCCCAGGCATCGGCCGCGGGTCGGTCGCCGCTGATCAGCGGCAGCATCGTCGCCAGATCGCCGCCCGCGCAGAACGCCTTGTCGCCCGTGCCCGTGAGAATGCCCACGCGCAGTGCGGGATCGGCGGCGAAATCGCGCAGCGCATCGGCCAGGCGGCACACCAGCTCGGGCGTGAGCGCGTTGCGCGCCGCGGGCCGGTTCAGCGTGAACGTGGCGATCGCGCCCGACTTCTCGTACAGCAGCGGCACCGCTTCAGTCATGGTGGTTTTCCTCCTGCGCCAGCGCGGCGACCAGGCGGTCGCGCAGATCGAACTTCTTGACCTTGCCGCTGGGCGTAAGCGGATAGGAGTCGACGAAACGTATGTACTTGGGCAGCTTGTGCCGGCCGATGTGGGCGCGGCAATAGGCCTGGACCGCGTCTTCGTCCAGCGCATGGCCGGGGCGGCACTGGATGAAAGCCGCCGATTCCTCGCCCATGTAGGGGTCGGGAATGCCCACCACCTGAGCCTGCTCGATGGCCGGGTGGCGCAGCAGAAAGCTCTCCACTTCGGCGGGATAGACGTTCTCGCCGCCACGGATGATCATGTCCTTGATGCGCCCCGCGATGCGGATATAGCCGTCGGCGTCCATGGTCGCCAGGTCGCCGCTGTGCAGCCAGCCGTCGGCGTCTATCGCCTGCGCTGTCTTGTCGGGCATCTTGTAATAGCCCTGCATCACGCCAAAGCCCTTGATCAGCAGCTCGCCCACCTGGCCCAGCGCCACGGGGCGGTTGTCGGCGTCGACGATCTGCACCGCAACATGCGCCAGCGGCTTGCCTACCGTCGCCGACTTGAGTTCGAAGCTGTCGCCGGCAAGCGTGCCCGTGACCATGGGGCTGGCCTCGGTCATGCCGAAGCCGATCACCGGGTCGGCGCCGAACTGCCGCTTGACCTGCTCGAGCAGCGGCACGGGAATGGGCGTGCCGCCCGACAGCACCAGGCGCAGGCTGCGCGTATCGAATTCGCCGGCCCGCGGGTGCTGCAGCATGGCGATCAGCATCGTGGGAACGCCGTGCAGAATGGTCGCGCGCTCCTGCGCGACCAGCTGCAGCAGCTTGAGCGGCTCGAACTGTATGGCCTTGACCAGCGTGCCTCCATGGCTCAGCAGTCCCAGCACGTCGACCACATTGCCCGCGGTGTGAAAGAACGGCATGGCGCTCACCATGCGGTCGCCGGCGCGAAAGCCCGCGCGCGCGCCGAACAGCCGGGCGTTGTTGATGGTGCCGCGGTGCGTGATCATCGCGCCCTTGGGCGCGCCGGTGGTGCCGCTGGTGAACTGGATCTGCGACACGTCGCCTGGCCGCACCGCCGCCTGGCGCTGCGCCAGGGCCTGGCTGGAAACGCCCCGGCCCAGCGCCACCATGGCGTCGAAAGGCAGTGCTCCCGCGCAGCCGCGCTCCGCGCCCAGCAGCACCACCTGGCGCAGATCGGCAAACGCCGCCGACGCGAGCGGCAGCGACGGCGCGCGCGCCGCCAGCTCGGGCACCAGATCGGCCAGCGCCGCGTAATAGGAATTGCCGCGGTGCTCGGCCATCAGCAGCAGCGTATGCACCTCGGCCTGGCGCAGCAGGTATTCGAGTTCGCTGGAGCGCACATTGGTATTGACGGTCACGAGAATGGCGCCGATCTTGGGCACGGCCAGTTCCAGCAGCAGCCACTCGGGCACATTGGTCGCGAGCACCGCGACCTTGTCGCCCGCCTGCACCCCCAGCGCTATCAGGCCCTTGGCGACCGCGTTGACGCGCTCGCGCAGGCCGCTGTAATCGAGCCGCAGCTCCAGGCCGTCTTCGGGATAGTGGTAAACGACCGCGTCCCGCGCGCCGCAGGCCTGGGCCTGGCGATCGAGCAGATCGCCCAGTGTCATTTCAAGAAGCTCGAAACCTTCCGCCTCCGCATCCCATACGGATGCCTCGCCGCGTATTGCCATTGCACGTGTCCCACAGAAGAAATGCCATACCGCTCGAGGCGGTGGCTTCCAATGTAGAAAGGATGCGCCAGCAACGCTGTCCTCCTGGAGGACGACAGCCGCGCGTTGTGGCGCTCAGGGCGTGACGCTGGCTATGCCCACGCGCGAGAAAAGCTCGTTGCGAAAGTGGATGTCCATGCGGTCGAAAGCCCTCTTGCGGTAAGTTTTCACCGTGGTCAGCGAAACGCCCAGATCGACAGCGATGCCGTCCAGGCTCAAGCCCGCGAGAATGCGCGCGCACACGTCGAGCTCACGCTCGGTCAGCTTGGCCGCGTCGAGCTGCAGGCGGCTGCGCCAATGCGCGATCCAGTCGCGCGGCGAACGCGCGGGCGGCGCGAGCTCCACATGCTTGTGCGCCAGCGCCAGCAGCACCGGGCCCACGGTCTCGAACGCCGCCAGATGACGGTCGCTGAACGCGCGCTGGTGCCGGTGCCGATAGAGATTGACCGCGAAGATCTGCCCGCCGGCCTGCTGGCGCACGATGGAAATGCGCTCGGCGACGCCATGGGCGTCGTAGACGCGCTGGCGATGCTCGTCGGGTACTTCACCGGAAGTGATATGACACAGGTGGGCGCGGCCCGCGTCGGCGCCATCCCATTGAAGCGTGCGGTCCTGGGCATGGGGGCCGGTCAGATAGGCCTGCCAGCAGTGGGTGGTGCGGTCAGGCACCTCGTGGCTCGCAGAAAAATACATCCGCGGCTCGCAGCCCACCTGATAGGCGTTCCAGGAGGCCGCGGGAATCAGCGACTGCAAGGTGGCCAGCGCTGTGCCCGCGAAGCCGCGCGTACCCACCGATTCGATCAGCGACACCGTGGTGTCCGGAGCCATGTGCTGCGCCCCGGTTGCGAGCCAGTTTCTCATGTCCCCTCCAGCAGATTGTTCCCAGCGCAGTCTGCGCTGCGCCATATGCCCTGGAACGTAGCCCAGTTGTACGATGGCGTCCACAGGGATTACAAGGATGGCGCGCTGAGTTCCAGCCAGCCCGTCAGCCACGGCTGCGTTGCAGCTCACCCACCGCGATGCGCGCGTGGTAGCGCGCGATGTTCAAGTATTCATGCAGCGCAAGATCGGCGGCGCGGAAGTTGTGCGCCGTCGGCAGCGTGGACTTCACGGCGCACAGGTGGTCGGAGCGCACCTGGGTCGCCGCGACGCCGAAGTGCGAAAAATACAGCTGACTGCGCCGCAGATGCACGCCGGAAGAAACCAGCACCACGTGGTCGGCAGCGAAATTGCGCAGCACGTCGCTGGTCAGCTGCGCATGCTGCCAGGTGCCGGTGCTGTGGGTCTCGACCAGCACGTCGGCCGCGTCCATGCCCAGCGCCAGAAACGCATGCCGGTAGACCAGCGCATCGGCGACTCCGGTGCAGCGCGCATCACCGCCGCTTACGATGATCTTGCACTGTGCGCCGGTCTTGCGGCAGTCGCGCTGCAGCGTGGCGGCGGCGGCGATGCGTGCCTGGGCGGTGGCACCGGGCTCGACCTCGCCGGTGGCGGCGATCCTTTGCGTGTCACCGCCCAGCACCACGATCGCATTGCGCTGCGCCCAAACGCCGGCCGGCTTGATTTCATAGGCCGACTGCAAATTTTCCAGCAGCCACGCAGGAAGAATGCCGCAGCCCACTGCCAGGAACAGCAGCGCCGCGAGCGCGTACAGCGAACGTCCCGTGCGTCGCCAGCGCAGCACGGAGCAGGCCGCGGCGAGAACGACCAGTGCGGCCAGGATTGCCAGCGTCATGCGCGTCTCCCGGACGCGGCCAGGGCCAACAGGTGAGCGAAGATCGGTGGCATGGTGCTTGATTGCATGGTGAGCAGGTTTCAGGAAAGCTTGAGCAGCAGCACGCCGACGACGATCAGCGCAATGCCCACGCAGCCGCGGCGCGCCAGCGGCTGGCGAAAGAAGATCCAGCCCGCCGCCGTGGTCAGCACGATGCCCGCGCCGCCCCACAGCGCATAGGCCACCGACAGATCGATGCCCTGCACGGCCTGGGACAGCGCGGTGAAGGACGCGAGCACGCACACGATGCCCAGCAAGCCCCAGCTTTTGCGCCGCCAGCCGGAAGAATGCTTGATGAAGACATTGGCCGCCACTTCGAGCAGCACGGCCAGTGCCATGTACGCATAGTGGATGAATTGTGCGTTTTGCATGGTTTACTCCTGGGCCGGCTTTCCGCTGGCGTTGACCAGCACCACGCCGGCCACCAGCACCGCCATTCCCAATGCCTTGAGCGGTCCTATGCTTTCGCCGAAGAAGCGCCAGCCTATGAAGGCCACGGCCGTCAGGCCCAGCGTTTCCCAGGTGGCATAGGTCACGGCCATGGGAATGTGCTCCATGGCCGTGGCCAGCAGAAAGAACGACAGGCCGATCATGGCGTACATGAACAGCAGCGCCGTCCAGCCCGCGTCCTGCGAAACCAGCTTCATGGCGCTGACGCCGACGATTTCAGTGGCCACCGCCGCGAGCAGAAAAATCCAGGGGCGCGAGACCATGTCCATCCTTGAAGTTGAGAAGAAGAACAGCGTTGTTGCCGCTGTGCCGCCATTATTTCAAGCACTCTTCCAATTGAAAAAGTCAACATCCATCTGATTTTTAGATAGAGTAGCGCCATGCACTGGACTCTGGACCAATTACGTCAATTCGTACTCACGGCCGAAAGCGGCTCTTTCAGCGAGGCCGCGCGCCGGCTGGGGCGCGCGCAGTCGGCCGTCAGCACCGCCATAGGCCTGCTCGAGGCCGACCTCGACATCGCGCTGTTCGATCGCTCACGGCGCAATGCCCAGCTCACCGATGCCGGCGAGCTGCTGCTGCTCGAAGCGCGCGAGCTGCTGCGCCAGGCGCAATCGCTGGACCAGCGCGCGCAGTCGCTGAGTGCCGGCGGCGAAGCCAAGCTGGCGCTGGCGCTGGACGAAGCCCTGCCCTATACGGCCGTGAGCACGCTGATACGCGAGATCGCCCAGCGCTTTCCCGATCTGGAACTGACGCTGCTCAACGGCACGGCGACCGAAGTCGCGGACTATGTGGACCAGCAGCGCGCGCAGATGGCCATCCATTTCGTGCGCGGCGCGATTTCCGCGCGCTTCGACCAACGCCATATAGGCACCGTGGCCCAGGGCCTGTTCGTGCCCGGCGGCCATGCGCTGACGCGGCGTCAGCCGGTGCAGCGCAAGGACCTCGTGCCTTACCGCCAGTTGATACTGCACGCCGAAGACGTGCACGAGACCGCCTACAGCCCCAAGGTCTGGCGCTCAGACAGCTTCTACAGCCTGGCCGAAATGGTCGCCGACGACCTGGGCTGGGCCATCTTGCCGGTCAACATCGCGACCGATGATACCTACCGCAAGCCGCTGCAGCAGCTCGACTGCCCGTCACTGGCCCTGCCCCAGCTGTCGGTGCGCGTGCTCTGGTGCCAGGGCTGGCAGCCCGGGCCCACCGCGGCCTGGGTGCAGACGCGTTTCACCGAGCTGCTGGCGTAGCGGCGCGCGCGGGAAACTCGGTTTCCGCAATGCCGCGCGTGCCCGGGCGCAGCGCGAACACGCCGCCCGCGGGCGAGTCCTGGGGCGTGCCTGGCAGGCGTATCGAGGTCACGAACAGCGTGTCCAGCCCCGCGCCGCCAAACGCGCACATCGCCGGCTTGCTGACCGGCACGGCAATCGAGCGGTCCAGCCGGCCCTGGGGCGTGAAGCGCAGCAGCAGGCCGGCGTCGTTGGCGCAGATCCAGTAGCCGCCGTCTTCGTCGACAGCCGCGCCGTCGGGCCGGCCCGGGTGCTGGCGCATGTCGACAAACAGCCGCTGGCCCGACATCGTGCCGTCCTGCGGGTCATAGTCGAACTGCCAGATCTGCTGCGACTGCGGGTGCGAATCGCTCAGGTACATGGTGCGCCCGTCGGGGCTGAAGGCCATGCCGTTGGGCGTGAGCAGGCCCGTGTGCAGCGGCTGCAGGTCCGCGCCGGATTCCGCGTCCAGCCCGTAGACCGTGCCCACGGCGCGCGCCGCGGCCATGTCCTGGAACATGGTGCCGGCGCGAAACCGCCCCTGGCGGTCGCAGCGGCCGTCGTTGAAGCGCATCTGCGCCAGCGGATGCTGCACCCTGGCAAGCCACTGCAGCTGCGCCGCCCCGCCCTCGGGGGCGAGCGTGGCCAGCGCAACGCCGCTTTCCAGCCCGCAGATCCAGCGCCCCCCTGCTGCGGGCGCGATGCATGCGACCTGCTCGGGCAGCAGCCAATGCACGAGGCTGGCGCCATGCGCCTGCCAGCGCCAAATCCTGCGTGCCGGAATATCGACCCAGAACAGCGCATTTTCCTCGGCACGCCACACCGGGCTTTCGCCCGTGGCATGCCGGCCATCGACCAGCAATTCGACCTTCACTTCCATCTGCCCACTCCTTTGGCCGTGACGGCCTGTCGTTTCAGCCCGCGCGCTGCGTGCCCGGGCGCTGCGCGGGCGGCGTGTAGTCCAGCGTGACGAACTCGCCGCCCTGGAAGCTGCGCGCCACGGCGTTCATGCGGTTGGGCCGCGCCAGGATCTCGGGCGCGAAATCCTCGGCGTTCTGCTGCGGCGCAAAGCCTATGCGGTTGCCTTCGGACAGGTCGTAGTAGGCGCGTTCGTTGTCCGAAATTCCCCAGACCACGGCGAAATCGACCGGAGCCTCTATGCAGCGCAGCGCCAGCGCGACCAGATCCTTGGCCCCCATCCAGGTGCTGAGCTGGCGAAAGTCCTCGGGCGGGCAGTCCTTGGTCGTACCTATGCGCAGGCAGATGCCTTCGATGCCGTGCTTGTCCCAGTACATGCGCGCCATCGCCTCGCCCCAGACCTTGGACAGGCCATAGAGGCCGTCGGGCCGGTAGGCGGCGTCCGAGCGCAGCTTGACGTCCGCGCCGTACATGCCGAACGCATGGTTGGAGCTGGCGAACACCACGCGCTTGACGCCGTTGCGGCGCGCGCCTTCATACACCGCGTGCAGCGCAATCAGGTTGTTGTCTATGATTTCCTGCAACGGCCGCTCTATGCTGGTGCCCGCCATGTGGATCAGCACATCGACGCCCTGCAGCAGCGCGTCCACGGCCGCCGCATCGCGCAGATCGCCATGCGTCAGATCCTCGCCGGCATGCAGCGCCGGCGCCGCCTCCAGGCCCACGGACGAGCGCAGATCGATGCCGTGCTTTGGCAGCTCGCGCCGCAATACCGTGCCTACATGCCCGCAGGCACCACTCAGTGCAACCTTGACCATTTTTTTCTTCCTTGCGATTTCAGTGTGCATAGCCCATGAGCAATCGCGGCAAGGCCAGCGAGAACGCAGGTACATAGGTGACGAGCATCAGCGTCGCCACCAAGGCTCCGTAGAACGGCCAGATGGTGCGCATCACCTGTCCGACCGAGATGCCGCCGATGGCGCAGCCGACGAACTGCGTCGTGCCCACGGGCGGAGTGTTCAGGCCCAGCGCGCAGTTGAGCAGCATCACGATGCCGAACTGCACCGGGTCCATGCCGTACTTCATGGCGATAGGCAGGAAGATGGGCGTGGCGATCAGGATCGTTGCCGCCATGTCCATGAACGTGCCCAGCAGGAACAGGATCACGTTGATCAGCAGGAACACCTGCCAGGGTTCGAGCGACACGCTGGAGATCCAGCTGCCCATGAAGTCCGCGACTTCATACAGGCCCATCAGGTACTGGAACATGGCGGAGACGCCGATCAGCAGCAGCACCACGCCCGTGGTCTTCACCGCCTTGGCCGCGGCCTTGATGAAGTTGTGCCAGCTCATCGTGCGGTAGATGAAGAACGTCAGCAAGATGGTGTAGACCACGGCCACCGACGCCGCCTCGGTCGCGGTGAACACGCCCGACAGGATGCCGGCCAGGATCACGACGATGATCAGCAGCCCCGGCACGGCGGCCACGGCAGCGCGCCAGACACCGGACCAGCCGGGGAAAGTGCCCGCGGGATAGCCGCGGTGCACGGCCACCAGATAGGCCGCGACCAGCATGCAGATCATCAGCAGCGCGGCCGGCAGCAGGCCCGCGGTGATCAGCGCGCCTATCGACACCGAGCCGCCCGCGGCCAAAGCGTAGATGATCATGTTGTGGCTGGTGGGCATCAGCGCGCCGACCAGGGCCGCATGGGTCGTCACGTTGACCGCGTAGTCGGCGTGATAGCCCTCCTTCTTCATCGCCGGAATCATCACCGAGCCCATGGCCGAGACATCGGCCACGGCCGAGCCGCAGACGCCGCCAAACAGCGTGCAGGCCACGACGTTGGACATTCCCAGGCCGCCGCGCACATGGCCGGCGACGCTGTTGGCCAGGCGCACGATCTTGTCGGCCACGCCGCCATAGAGCATCAGCTCGCCGCTGAACACGAAGAACGGGATTGCCAGGAACGAGAAGATGTTCATTCCGGACATCATTTGCTGGAACAGCACGCCTATGGGCAGGCCCTCGTAGAGGATGGTGACGATGGACGCCAGGCCGATGGCAAACGCCACGGGCACGCCCAGCACCAGCAGGCCGAAGAATGCAATGCAGAGAATGGTCAGTGCCATGAGGGCTCCACTTCCGTGCCGTCGATCAGGGCAACGATGTGTTCTATGGAAAACAAAATGATCAGCAGACCGGACAGCACCAGCGGCGCGTAGCGCACCGCTTCGGGCAGGGCCAGGTTCGGTATCTTGTAGCTGATCACCGACTCGCCCAGCATCAGGCCGTTGTAGACCATGGCCGCGCCAAAGATGGCCACCAGCGCATGGATCACGAACTCGATGCGCTGGCGCAGTTTGTCGGGCGCCAGCACCAGCAGCGACTCCAGGCCGATATGGCCGGCGTCGCGCACGCCCACGGCCGCGCCCAGCAGCGTGACGTAGAGCACGATGATCAGCGACAGGCTTTCGGTCCAGGTCGGCGAACTGTTGAGCACATAGCGCCCGAACACCTGCCAGAACACGATGACGACGATGAACAGCAGGCCGGCGACGCTGGCGACCATGCAGGCCTTGGCCAGCGGCGCGTTGATGCGCGTCAGAAGCCGCGCCGGCGCAGGCACGGCGCTGCCGGGGCCGGCCTTGCCGCTGCCCCCTTGAATCAGGACATTCATGATGGAGCTCCTGGCGCGGGCTTACTTGGCCGACTCGCGGATGCGCTTGACCAGATCCTGCAGCTTGGGCGTGTTGGCGAACTTGGCGTAGACCGGCGCCATCGCATCGACAAACGGCTTCTTGTCGGAAATGGTGATCACCTGCGTGCCGCCGGCTTCGGCGACCTGGCGCGACTTGGCTTCGCGCTCGTCCCAGAGCTTGCGCATCACGGGCACCGACTCCTTGGCGGTCTTGCGGATCAGCGCCTGGTCTTCCTTGGGCAGCGTGTCCCAGATCTTCTTGGAGAACACCAGCACCTCGGGAACCATCGAATGCTCGGTGACGTTGTAGTACTTCGCGGCCTCGAAGTGGCGCGAGGATTCATACGAGGGCCAGTTGTTCTCGGCGCCGTCGACGATGCCGGTCTTGAGCGCGGTATAGACCTCGCCGTAGGGCATGGGCGTGGGGTTGGCGCCCATGGCCTCGACCATGGCAACGAACAGGTCGGACTGCTGCACGCGCACCTTCATGCCCTTGACGTCGGCAAAGCTCTTGATCGGGCGCTTGGCCGTGTAGAGCGAACGCGCGCCGCTGTCGTAGTAGGCCAGGCCGATCATTCCCTGCGCGGCCATCGCGTCCAGCACTTCCTGGCCTATGGGGCCGTCCAGCGTCTGGCGCATGTGCGTGGTCGACTGGAACACGAAGGGCAGCGAGATTGCAATCGTCTCGGGAACGATGTTGTTGAGCACTGCGACGTTGATGCGCATCATGTCCAGGCCGCTGATCTTCAGCTGCTCGATGGTGTCGCGCTCGGCGCCGAGCACGGCGTTGGCAAACACCTTGATGCCATGCTTGCCGCCCGACTGCTCCTTGAGCGCCTTGGCCATGGAGCGCACGGCCTCGACCGTGGGGTAATCCGTGGGCTGGTTGTCGGAGGAGCGGAATTCGCGTGCCGAGACGCCCGAGACCGTGAGCGCGATGGCAATGGCAATGGCGCCGTGGAAGAACTTCTTCATGTGATTCCTTGGATGCGCGAACGGGGCATGGACGCCCAGCCGCCGGGTAGAACATTTCAGGCAGCCTCTATCGCGCGCATCGTCACGAGTCCTTGCTGTCTCCTTTTGGAGCCCATGCACGGTGGCTGGGCCCTCTTGTCAGCGTCCGCCCGTTGCCAGGCTGGCGCATGCTGCAATTCTGAAACCGTATGCGCAAAACTTCTATTTCTTATTTAGTGGATGTTGATACCTTTTTGTTTCTCACGCTCTGACCTGCTTCGCGAGCTACGGTGCCGCTGGATATAGTGGAAACCCGCAGTTTTTCACTTACTGGAGCGGTTCGACTCATGCGCTGCCGGTGCCAACAGCAGATATTCTCGGTTCGCAGACATTGATACCTTTTTGTTTAGGAAGACATGGATCTCAGACAACTCCACTATTTCGTCACGGTCGCCGAGGAACGCCATCTGCGCCGCGCCGCCGAGCGCCTGCACCTGTCACAGCCGCCGCTCACGCGCCACATCAAGGCGCTGGAGCAGGAGCTGGGCGTGGAATTGTTCGTGCGCACGCCGCGCGGCATGGTGCTGACCAATGCCGGCGAGACGCTGCTGCGCGACGCGCGCGCGGTCTTCGGCATGGTCGAGTCGGCCGGCGAGCGCGCCCGGCGCTCGGGCCTGGGCCAGCTCGGCCGCCTGGACGTGGGCATCTACGGCTCGGCGACCTTTGGCGCCGTGCCCGAGGTGCTCAACCGCTTTCGCGCCCGCCACCCGGATGTCGAGATCCAGCTGCATTACGCCCAGTCGCCGGCCCAGGTATCGGCGCTGCGCCAGGGCCGCGTGACCATCGTCTTCGAGCGCCTGCTGCCCAACGACGCGGACATAGAGATCGAACTCGTGGCGCGCGAGCCGCTGGTCGTCGCGGTCAACGAGAACCACCGGCTCGCGGGCCTCAAGTCGGTGGAGATGACGCAGCTGCGCACCGAGACCCTGCGCATAGGCAACGCGCCCATGGAAGCCGCGCGCCTGGTCGAAATGTGCCACCGCCATGGCTTCGAGCCGCATTTCGCGCCCGCGGCCAGCGACGTCATCATGTCGACGCTGCTCACGGCCATAGGCACCGAGGTAGCGCTGGTGCCCACCTCGATGACCCATGTGATGTTTCCCGGCGTGCGCTACATCCCGCTCAAAGCCAGCCCCGATGCCTACATGGACCTGCACTGCTTCTACCTGAAGAACGAGCGCTCCCCGCTGCTGTACTCCATGCTTGACGTGGTGCGCGACTACCGTTCGGAAAGCCTGCAGCGCCCGGCCAGGCGCGCGGCGGGGGCCAAGGCAAAAAGTTGATGCACCGCCGGCGATGCCGGCTCAGGACCAACGTTTTTCATGTGGCGCGGTGGGCAGTCTTCCCGCCCAACGTTCGCCCTGAGCCTGTCGAAGGGCGTCTCGTCCCGAGGCCAGACGCCCGTTCATCCCTGGCCTCTAGCGCTTGCCTCCGGTCCTGGGCAGGAACGCCGTCGCCAGTCCCAGCAGCGGCAGATACGCGCACTGCTGGTAGACCCAGGCGATGCCGTGCACGTCGGCCAGCTGGCCCAGGCCGGCCGCGGCCATGCCCGCAATGCCGAACATCAGGCCGAACATGATTCCCGAGACCATGCCCACGCGGCCGGGCACGGCCTCCTGGGCGTAGACCACGAGCGCGGCGAAGGCCGACGACATCACCAGGCCGATGACCACGGCCAGCACCGCGGTCCAGAACAGATTGGCATGCGGCAGCGCCAGCGCAAACGGCGCCACGCCCAGGAACGACACCCAGATCACAGCCTTGCGGCCTATGCGGTCGCCCACCGGTCCGCCGGCAAACGTGCCCAGCGCGACGGCCGCGAGAAACACGAACAGATAGAGCTGGCTTTCGCGCACGCTGGTGCCGAAGCGCTCGATCAGATAGAACGTGAAGTAGTTGGTGAACGCCGAGATATAGACGAACTTGGCGAACATCAGAACGGCGATGACCGCCATCGCGCGAATCACTTCGGGCCGCTCCAGGCCCTTGGCGTGGTGGCGCGCCATGCTCTTGGCCTGGGCCTGGCCGTGGCGCAGCGTCCAGCCCGTGATGCGCCACAGCACCCAGATGGCCAGCAGCGCGACCAGCATGAACCAGGCAATTGCCGACTGCCCGAACGGCACGACGATGGCCGCGGCCAGCAGCGGCCCTATGGCCGAGCCGGTGTTGCCGCCCACCTGGAAGGTCGACTGCGCGGTGCCGAAGCGCCCGCCCGAAGCCATGCGCGCCACGCGCGAAGCTTCGGGGTGGAAGGTGGCCGAGCCCACGCCGACCACGCAGGCCGCGACCAGCAGCATGGGATAGCTGCCCGCGGTCGCCAGCAGCGCGATGCCGATCAGCGTCACGGTCATGCCCGCCGGCAGCAGGTAGGGCTTGGGGTGTTTGTCGGTGTACAGGCCTATCCAGGGCTGGAGCAGCGAAGCCGTGATCTGGTAGGCCAGCGCGATCCAGCCGATCTGCGCGAAGCTCAGCGCGAAATCGGTTTTCAGCATCGGGTAGATCGACGGCAGCAGCGCCTGGATCAGGTCATTGAGCAAGTGGGCGAAGGCCGCGGCGCCGACGATGCGGTAGGCGAATCCCGCAGGCGGAGAAGGTGGGGACTGCGGCGGTGCATCGATGGTCACGGCAGCGCTGGAAAGGGACATGGGACAGTAACCTTGTGATGTAGCAAGCTCGCCCCGCGGAAGTGCCGGGCAGCCGTACGGATTCTAGAAAGCGCGCTAAAGTCTGTCTTGCGCCATTTGGTGCTCAACCATCGCAAAAAGGACATGCACCACACGCCGCAAACCACGCCCCACCCGCAGGCCCTGGCCCAGGTCGAAAGCAGCGCCGCCGCCGTGACCTGCCGCGCGACCGACTATCCCGCGGGCTGGACCATTCCGCCGCATGCCCACGGCAAGCACCAGCTGCTGCATGCCTTGCAGGGCGTGATGGTGGTGCATGCCGACGCCGGCCAGTGGATTGTTCCTCCCAGCCGCGGGCTGTGGATGCCCGCGGGCATGACGCATTCGCTGCGCTGCATAGGCGAAGTGCAGATGCGCAGCCTGTTCGTGCAGCGTGACGCCGCGCCGCAGCTGTTCGACAGCTGCCAGGTCGTGGGCGTCTCGGCGCTGCTGCGCGAGCTGATACGCGCGGCGGTCCAGGTGCAGCCGCCCTCGCCGCCCGATTCGCGCGATGCGCGCCTGCTGCGGCTGCTGCTCGACGAGCTGCACGCCCTGCCCGTGCTGCCGCTGCACCTGCCCATGCCCACCGACCCGCGCGTGCTGGCCATCTGCCGGCGCCTGCAGCTGCGGCCCGACGACACTTCGACGCTGGCCGACTGGGCGGCCCAGGCCGCAATCGACGCCAAGACCATACAGCGGCTGTTTGCGGCCCAGACCGGCATGACGTTCGGCCGCTGGCGCCAGCAGGCGCGGCTGCTGCGCGCGCTCGAGCTGCTGGCCGGCGGCGACAAGGTGATCGACGTCGCGCTGGCCCTGGGCTACGACAGTCCGAGCGCGTTCGCGACCATGTTCCGCAAGCACTTCGGGCAGACCCCAAGCCAGTTCTTCGAGATGCGGAGCCAGCCGGCCTAGGGCGCGGGTACGGGAGCGGGCTTGCGCCGGGCCTGGAGCTGGGCCAGCGTCCACAGGCCGCCGTCGACCAGCCGCACTTCATCGCGCACATAGCCGCCCATGGCGCTCCTGCGGAAGTAGTCGTTGAGGGTCAGGCTGTGCGTGCCATCGCGCAGGCGCAGCACCAGGTGGTAGCCCGAGCGGCTGACCACGATGTCGCGCGTGCCCAGGGCCGCGCCATCGTGAAGTCCTGCCGCGTCGCTGTCGTTCTCCATTGTGATTTCCCCATCGCGCTGGGCGCCTACGCTCGGCGCCGGATTGCAAAACATGCAATCCTCAGATCAAAAAACTGAAGTTGAAAGTTAAAAGCTATCAATTTTGCAGATGGTCGGGCGTCGAGGTCGCGACGAAGACCGAGCGTGTCCTACAGCGGTTGGAGGAATGCGCCTGCCAATGATTTGGCGCCTGCGCGGAGGATAGAACGCTGCGGCGCACCGCTGTTGCTGCCGTCCGCCGATCGATTTTTTGAGGAACCTGCCGCCATGAACCACCGCCCCCTGATTCCCGCCAGCACCGCCGTGCTTTCCGCGCTTGCGCTGTTTCTGACCGGCTGCGCCGCCAGCGGCAGCATGTCCGGCGCGAACTCCACGCCGGGCGCGCGGGTCGCCCTGGTCACGGCCAGCGGCGCGCCCGCGGGCAATGCCACGCTGCGCGTGTTGCCCGGCGGCGCGGGCGTGGAAATCACCATCCAGGTGCAGGACATGACGCCGGGCCCGCACGGCTTCCATATCCACACCAACGGCGCCTGCGCGCCCGGACCCGATGCCGCGGGCCAGACCATTGCCTTTGGCGCGACCGGCGGACATTTCGATCCGTTCATGACCGGCAAGCATGGCCGGCCCGGCCAGTCGGCGCACGAAGCCCATGCGGGCGAAGCGCCCAACATTCTCGTGGGCACCGACCGCCAGGGCAGTCTGCGCTTCACCAATCCCCATGTGACGCTGCAGCCCGGCAAGACTTCGGTGATGGGCCGCGCGCTGGTGGTGCATGAGCGCGAGGACGACTACGCGAGCAACCCTGCGGGCAACTCGGGCGGACGCATCGCCTGCGGCGTGATCACGCCCGCAGCGGCCGGAAAGGGCTGAGAACGATGGAACGCTCCGAACCCATTTCTGCCGATGACCAGAACTCCACACAGCCCCAGGACCTGGTGGTCGTGATCACCGGGGCTTCCAGCGGCATTGGCCATGCGAGCGCGCTGGCCTTTGCCGAGCGCGGCGCGCGCCTGGTGCTCGCGGCGCGCGACGTGGCAACGCTCGCTCCCGTGGCCACGGCCTGCCGCGCGGCCGGCGCCCCCTCGACGCTGGTCGTTCCCACCGACGTGACCGATGCCAATGCGGTCGAGCGGCTGGCCGAAGCCGCGCTCGCGCTGCACGGCCATATCGATATCTGGGTCAACGGCGTGGGCGTGGGCGCCATCGGGCGCTTCGACGAAACGCCGCTGGCAGCGCACCGCCGTGTGGTCGAAGCCAATCTCATAGGCCATCTGCAGGGCGCGCATGTCGCGCTGCGCCACTTCCGCGAGCGCGGACGCGGCACGCTGATCAATCTGATTTCCGTGGGCGGCTGGATTCCCGCGCCCTATGCGGCGGCGTACACCGCGAGCAAGTTCGGCCTGCGCGGGCTTTCGCAGGCGCTGCGCGCCGAAGTCGCCGATCTGCCGCAGGTCCATGTCTGCGATGTCGCGCCGACCTTTGTCGACTCGCCCGGACTCTCGCACGGCGCCAACTACACGGGCAGCAATATCCGCGTGCCGATTCCGCTGGTCGACCCGCGCCGCGTCGCGCGCGCCGTGGTCGCGCTCGCGCAGCGGCCGCGCGCCGTGACCTGGGTGGGCGCGGGCGCGGGTGCGGGCCGGCTGGCCCAGGCGATCGCGCCGCAGTGGCTGGGTGCCAGCATGCAGCGCGTGACGCGCTGGGCGCTGGGGCGCGCGCGCCCGGCGATGCCTTCCGACGGCAATCTGTTCACGCCGTCGGTGGTCACGGCAATCGATGGCGGCCAGCGACAGGCCAATCAACGGGCCGTGGGCACGGTGGTCGCCATGGGCGTGCTGGGCCTGGCCATGGGCATGTGGGTCGGCGGGCGGCGCCCGGCGCCTGACGATACGGGAACGTAAGGAGGCAGACATGGCCAGTCGAACGCTCTGGAAAGGCGCCATCAGCTTCGGCCTGGTGCATATTCCTGTCGCGCTGCACACCGCGGCCACCGAGCAGGGCATAGATTTCGACTGGCTCGACAAGCGCTCCATGGACCCCGTGGGCTACAAGCGCATCAACAAGCGCACCGGCCGCGAGATCGGCCAGGACAACATCGTCAAGGGCGTGGAGTACGAAGACGGCAAGTACGTGCTGATCAGCCCCGAAGAGATAGAAGCGGTGTTTCCCAGGACCACGCAGACGATTGAGATCGAGCGCTTCATCGATGCGCGCGAAATGCCGTTCGTGTTCCTCGAGCGGCCGTATTACATCGCGCCCATCAACAAGAGCGACAAGGTCTATGCGCTGCTGCGCGAGACGCTGCTTGCCACCGGCAAGATCGGCCTGGCCAAGGTGGTGATCTCGACCAGGCAGCATCTTGCCGCGCTCGTGCCTTCGGGGCCGGCGCTGGTGCTGAACCTGCTGCGCTGGGGCGACGAAGTCCGGACTTTCGAAGGCCTGGAGCTGCCGCCCGCGGGCGCGAAGAACGTCAACGCCACCGAACTCAAGATGGCCAAGCAACTGGTCGCCGAAATGTCGGGCAAATGGGATCCGGCCGACTTCAAGGACGAGTTTCGCCTGCAGGTCATGCAGCTGGTGGAAAAGAAAGCCAAGGCCGGCGACAGCCACACAGTCGTCGAGCCCGAGGAAGAAGCGCCGCACAGCGCGCAGGTGCTGGACCTCACGGCGCTGCTGCAGCGCAGCCTGCGCGGTGCCAAGGCGCCCACAAAAACGCCGGAAAAATCGCCGGCCAAGGCGCGCGCCAAGACAACGACCAAGGCGCCGGCCAAGGCCGCCGCCAGAAAATCCGGCGCGGCCACGGTGCGCAAGAAAGCCGCCTGAGCGCAGCAGCACCCGCGATGACAAAGCCCGCCGCGCCGCTGGGGCCCTACAACGCCAAGCGCGACTTCAACAAGACCGCCGAGCCCGCGGGCGTGGTCGCGCCGCGCAGCGCGTGCGGGCCGCTGCAGTTCGTCATCCAGAAGCACTGGGCCTCGCATCTACATTACGACTTTCGCC
Source organism: Comamonas sp. DB36 (assembly GCF_057914905.1). Classification (NCBI taxonomy): domain Bacteria; kingdom Pseudomonadati; phylum Pseudomonadota; class Betaproteobacteria; order Burkholderiales; family Comamonadaceae; genus Comamonas; species Comamonas sp. DB36. The sequence goes on along the minus strand of NZ_CP196632.1, from coordinate 340,590 downwards.
TGGAACTCGACGGCGTGATGCGCAGCTGGGCCGTGCCCAAGGGCCCTTGCCTGGACCCCGGCGTCAAGACGCTGGCCATCCAGGTGGAAGACCACCCCATGGACTACAACCGCTTCGAAGGCGAGATTCCCAAGGGCGAGTACGGCGCGGGCACGGTGATCGTCTGGGACCGCGGCAGCTGGCAGCCCCAGAGCGACGCGCGCGCGGGCCTGGCCAAAGGCAAGCTGGTCTTCACGCTGCACGGGCAAAAGCTCGCGGGCCTGTGGGAGCTGGTGCGCATCTCCAAGCCTGCGGACAAGAAGCGCAACCAGTGGCTGCTGTTCAAGAAACGCGACGCCTGGGCCAGGCCGCGCAGCGAGTACGACGTGCTCACGGCGCTGCCCGACAGCGTCATCCAGAAGCCGCTGGCGGCGCCCGCGCTGACCGTGGGCGCGCCGACCGGCGCCAAGAAGGCCGCGCTGCCCGCGCAACTCACGCCCCAGCTGGCCACGCTGGTGTCCTCGGTGCCCGAGGGCGACTGGATTGTCGAGAGCAAGTTCGACGGCTACCGCGTGCTGGCGCGTGTCGATGGCGACGAGGTGCGGCTGTTCACGCGCAACGGCAATGACTGGAGCGACAAGCTCGCGCCGCTGGTGCCGGCCATTGCCGCACTTGGATTGACCCATGCCTGGCTGGACGGCGAAATCGTGGTCTTCGACGACGCAGGCCTGCCCGACCTGCACCGATTGCAGAACGCGATCGACAGCGCCCAGGCCGGGGACATCGTGCTGTTCCTGTTCGATCTGCCGTTTCTGGGCGACAGCGACCTGCGCGCGCTGCCGCTGCGCGCCCGGCGTCAGTTGCTCGAACAGTTGCTGGACGGGCGCGAGAACGCGCAGCTGCGCCTGAGCCAGACCCTGCAGGCGGCGCCCGCGCAGCTGCTGAGCGCCGCCTGCGAAATGGGTCTCGAAGGCGTGATGGTCAAGCAGGCCGATGCGCCCTATGTATCGGGGCGCAGCACGACCTGGCTCAAGCTCAAGTGCCAGCTGCGCCAGGAATTCGTGGTGCTGGGTTTCACGCTGCGCGCCGGCGCCAGCCGCGAGGTCGGCAGCCTGCTGCTGGGCTACCACGAGAACGGCGAACTGCGCGCCGCGGGCGCCGTGGGCACGGGCTGGGACGCGGCAACGGCGCGCCAGCTGCTGGCGCTGCTGCGGCCGCTGGAAATCGACCAGCCCGCCGCAGCCCCGCCCAAGCCCGGCCGCTGGCCGCAGCGCAAGTCTGGCAGCGAACATTGGGTCAGGCCGTCGCTGGTGGTCGAAGTCGGCTTTGGCGCCTGGACGCCCGACCAGCAACTGCGCCATGCGGTGTTCAAGGCAATCCGCGGCGACAAGCCCCCCAGGGAAGTCGTCAGGGAACAGGCCAGGCAAGCCGCCGCCGCGCCGGCACCGGCACGTACGCGCGCCAGCGCGGTCACGGTCACGCATGCGCAGCGCGTCATAGACCCGACGACCGGGCTGCGCAAGATCGATCTGGTGCGCTATTACGAAAGCGTTGCCGAGTGGCTGCTGCCGCATCTCAAGAACCGGCCGGTCTCGCTGCTGCGCGCGCCCGCGGGCGTAGTCGGCCAGCAGTTCTTCCAGAAGCACGCCGAAGGCAAGATTGCCGGCGTCAAGGAACTCGATCCCGCGCTGTCGCCCGGCCATGCGCCGCTGCTGGCGATTGATTCGGCGCAGGCGCTGATCGCCGCGGCGCAGATGAACGTGATCGAGTTCCATACCTGGAATTCGAAGATCACCCATATCGACAAGCCCGATCGCCTGGTTCTGGACCTGGACCCGGGCGAAGGCGTGGGCTGGGCCGAGCTGCTGGAAGCCGCGGAACTCACGCGCGTGATGCTCACCGAGCTGGGCCTGGCAAGCTGGCCCAAGACCAGCGGCGGCAAGGGCCTGCATGTCGTCGTGCCGCTGACGCCGCGGCGCGACCACGCCCAGGTCAAGGCGTTCTCGCAGGCGCTGGTCCAGCATATGGCGCGCGTCATTCCATCAAAGTTCGTCGCGGTGATGGGGCCGCAAAAGCGCGTGGGCAAAATCTTCATCGACTACCTGCGCAACGGCCCCGGCCAGACCACGGTGGCGGCGTTTTCGGCGCGCGCGCGGCCCGGCATGGGAGTGTCGATGCCGGTGTCCTGGGAGCAGCTGCCCACGTTGTCGGGCGCGGCGCACTGGACGATTGCCACGGCGCGCGACTATCTGAGCCTGCGCAACAGCGACCCGTGGAGCGACTACTGGACGACAAGGCAAACCATTACCCAGGGCCTCAAGCGGCTGAAATGAGCCGCGCGTGGATGGTGTCGGCGGCGCGCAGGCCGCTCAGACAGGCGCCGCCGCAGGTCTGGACCAGTTCGCTGGCACAGGCCTCGCCGGCGAAGTGCAGGCGCGGTCCGCCCGCCTGCGCCAGTTGCGCGCGCGCAGCGCCGCCGCCGCTGCGCAGATAGGCATAGCTGCCGCCAAACAGCGCATTGCGCGACCAGTCGGTCACGGCGCAGGTCTTGGGCCTGCCCAGCCCGCCCACGCAGGCACGCAACCGCGCCAGCACTTCATGCGCCGCGTCGCGCGGGCGCGCGCAGGACAGCGCGCGGCCATAGGCACCGCCCGCGAACGCGACCATCAGGCGGGAATCAAAGGGGTGGACCAGAAAGTCCAGCGCCTTGTCCGGCTGAAAGCTGCGCCCTTCACCGAACCAGTCGCCGGGTGCCAGGCCGGACAGCGGGCCGTCGAACTCCAGGATCACCTTGTTGAAATGCCCCATGGGCAAGGCATCGAGCGCCGCGAGCGCGCCCTGGCCCAGGCCCGGCGTGAAGCGTATGCCTTCGCCGCGCAGCACGCCCGTCGACACCGTGACCAGGCAGTGCGCCGCCGTGATGCCGCCCGTGGCGGTCGCGACCTTGACGCTGCGCGCGCCCTGCGTGATGGCCGTGACGCGCTGGCCCAGGGCGATGTTCACCCCCCGGCCGAGCGACGCGACGATGCGCCCCATGCCCTGGCGCACCAGCCAGTTCGGCGCGGTACTGCCTTGCGCGCGCAGGCCCAGCACCGAAGTGTCCTCGGCAGCGCCGCCCGCATCGAGTTCGCCGATCTGGCGCAGCGCGCGCAGCATTGCGGCATCCCGGGGGTCGTCAACGAGGCAGGCCAGCGCCCGGTCGGCCGGCCCCACGCGGGCCATGGCCTGGGCCAGGCGCTTTTCGGCGGCAAGAATGGCCGCGCGCTGGTAAGCGTCGAGCGCAATTCCGGCATCGAGATAATGCCGGGCCGCGCCGTCATGCGCCAGCAGCGTGAAGCCGAGCGCGCGCGCGATGGGCGTGAGCGGATTGCGGTCGGCCTGGTGCAGCCAGCTGCAGCCCAGGTCCATGGGCAGGGCAAACGAATGCGCGTCGGTCAAGGCGCGCCCGCCTATGCGCTGCGCGGCTTCGAGCACCAGCACGCTGTGGCCCTGGGCCTGCAGGCGCCGCGCCGCGGTCAGCCCGGCCGCGCCCGCGCCCACGATCACCACATCGACCGACATGCGCGCCGACGCGCGCGCGCCTGCGCCCCAAGACAGGCGGGTCGCGCCCAAGGCCAGAAAGCGCCGCCGTGACAAAGCGTGGGAACCCATGCGTGCGACTATCTTCCGCGGCCCGCCACGCGGGTTCCTCCAAAACCCCCGATGCGGTCGCCGAACGACAATCCCCGGGCTCAGAGATAGCGCAACCAGAGCTGGTTGGAGAACTTGCCCTGCGGGTCCAGGCGCTGCTTGAGCTGGCGCAACTGGGCGACTTCGGGATAGGCGCGCAGGAACTGTTCGCGCGTCGCATGCAGCTGGTAAGGCAGGTAATGGCGCCCGCCGTACTGCAGCGCGGCATCGATCATCGCACGCGTCCAGGCGCCCGCCTGCGCGTGGGCTTTTTCATGCACGCGCTGCTTGTAATAGACGACCAGCGAGAACACCTCCTGCCTGGCCCAGGGCAGCAGGCTCAGTTCGTCCGCAGGCGAATGATGCCGGCCATCTCGCGCACGAAAGCCACCAGGTGCCGCACGGGAATGAAGTACTCCTGCAGCACATAGGTCGATATCCGGCGCGTGCGCGGCTCCAGCTCTGCGACGTCGTGGCTGGCCTCGTGGTTGCGCCACACCACGGCGGGTTCACCACATGGGGGCGCAGTTCGGGTCCGCAAGGCAGCTCGGTCAGCGCAAAAATGGCGTTCTGGTGCATGTCATAGGACTGGCCGCGCGCAATCAGCCGCGTCGTTTCGGTCAGCGGCTTGGACGTGGCGCGCCACGAGATCGCCACCGGCGCATCGAACAGCGGCGGCAGCAGGTCGGCGTTGTGCAGGATGCAGTCGGGGTCGTCGCGCACCGTTCCCAGGAAGTAGTCGGGATAGTCCTCCAGGGCCACCGACGCCATGCTGCGTTCCATGGAAACGTTCAGCGCCAGGTCGAGCTCGACTTCGCTGATCACGCCCAAAGCGCCATAGCCGCCGAGGGCGGCGCGAAACAGCGCCGCGTTGCGCCTGCGCCTGGCCTCGACCACGGCGCCGTCGGCGAGCACGATCTGCAGCGCGCGCACCGAATTCCCCAGCGGGCCGTTGCCCACATAGCGGCCATGCGCATTCACCGCGACCGAACCGCCGATGAGCAGCCCCGCGCCCGCCAGGGCCCGGGCCAGAAAGCAACGGCGTTGAACAAGCATGCAGTCCGCGCAATCCGCAAGTGGTAGATCGCCCCATCTTGCGTGGTTTTGCCGTGCCCGGCCATGGGATGTTCCTGCCCCGGAAAACCGGGAGAGAACCGCCGCCGCTAGTCCACCGCTAACCCGGCGCCGCCGCGAAGCCGCGGCTCAGGAAGCGCGAGCCTTTGAGGCCGAAGCGCCAGGGCACATCCACCGCCTTGGAAATGCCTATGCGCGGCCCGGCCAGCACCTCGATCGGCGCTGCCGCCGCGCGCGCCAGCAGCTCGAACGGCGGGCACGCCAGCGGCTGCGCATTGAGCCGGGCATCGATGCCCAGCGCCTGCGCCAGCCGCCCCGGCCCGGCGCACAGCAGGCGCAACTCCTGCAGCCCGCGGCGCGCACGCATGGTCTCTATGCCCTGAGTGGGCTCCATGGCGCGCAGCAGCACCCCGGCGCCATGGCCGGCCTCGCGGCACACGGTATTGAAGCACCAGTGCAGCCCATAGGAGCGGTAGACATAGGCATGACCGGGCGGGCCGAACATCGCGCCATTGCGCGCGGTCTGCCCGCCAAAGGTGTGCGAGGCCGGATCAGCCTGGTCATAGGCTTCGGTCTCGACGATGCGCCCGCCCACGCCATCGACCAGCAGCGTGACGCCAATCAGTTGGCGTGCGACTTCATGGGAAGGGGCGGAAAAGTCGATGGCGGCAAGCATGCAAGGCGGCGGAAGTGTTGGACCCCGCCATCTTCTGCGAGCCGGCGGCGCTGGTCAATGCGGCGCAAACACCAGCGACCGATGCGCAGCCAGCCCCGCCATGGTGCCGTCACCCACGGCCAGGGGCACGGAGCCGCCCAAGCGCGCGGCATCGCCGCAGGCAAACACGTTGGCTACCGTGGTGGCCTTGAGCGCATCGGTCTGAATCACGCCGCCCATGGGACCTGCGCTGATCTCGCAGCCCAGCGCCCGTGCCACCGGGCTTTCGACGCGGGACTGCGGCGCGGTGAACAGGCCGTCGAAAGCCAGCACCCGGCCGTCGTCGAGGCGCACATCGGCCTGGCCGGTGATGGCTCGCACGGCGCCGGTCTCGATGCGCACGCCGCGCGCCTGCAACTGCGCGCGCTGCTGGGCGTCAGGCGTGAAGCGGTCATTGAGCAGCAGCGTGGTCCGACCCCAGTCGGGCAGCAGCAGTGCCTGGTGCATGGCCAGCTCCGAGGTGGCAAGAACGCCGATGCGGCCCTGCTGCAGCTCATAGCCGTGGCAGTACGGGCAATGGAAGACCTGCCGGCCCCAGCGCTCGGCCAGGCCCGGCACTTCGGGCAGCGTATCGACCACGCCGCCGGCCAGCACCAGCCGCCTGGCGGTGTGCAGCCCTCCATCGTCGGTCTCGACTCCAAAGCCGTTCTCGACCGGGCGTGCGCCCGTGGAGCTGGCAGCTAGCCATTGCACCGTGCCATAGGCCAGGACCTGCTCGCGTGCCACGGCCGCGATGTCGGCGGCCTTGGCGCCGTCCTGGGTCAGGAAGCCATGCGAGCGATCGGCAAAGCGGTTGCGGCGCTGGCCGGCATCGATGATCAGCAGCTGGCGCCGCGCGCGCGCCAGCGGCAGCGCGGCGGCCAGGCCGGCGTAGCTGCCGCCGATGATGATGACGTCGTAAAGCATGAAGACTCTTTCAAGAAACTTTTGATGTTTCATGATACGCAGCAAGCCCAAGTCATGCAACCTATAATGATTCATGACTTCTGTCTCCGGAGCCCCCCATGAGAAGCGATAGCCGCCTGTCCCGCATGCTGCATGTGCTGCTGCACATGGCGCGCCAGGACGCGCCCTTCACCTCGGAGCAGCTCGCGCAGATGCTGGCCACCAACCCCGTGGTCGTGCGCCGTACCATGGCGGGGCTGAAGAAAGCCGGCTACGTGCAATCGGAAAAAGGCCATGGCGGCGGCTGGAAGCTGTCCTGCGACCTGGCCCAGGTGTCGCTGCTCGACATCCACGCGGCCGTGGGCGGGCCGCGCATCTTTGCGATCGGCAGCGCCAGCGAGAACCCGGAGTGCGGCGTGGAGCAGGTGGTGAACGCGGCGCTCGACGACGCGCTGGCCCAGGCCCAGGCGCTGCTGGTGCAGCGGCTGGCGGCAGTGAAGCTCGGCGACCTGGCGCAGGAGTTCGATGCGCTGTGCCAGACCAAGGCAGCGCACGCCCAGCACGCCCGCGGTTGACGCTCGCCGGGCATGGGTCGGCATCGTATGGTCGCCCAGCGGGAGTTTGGCCTGAAAAAGTGTGCCCGGCGGATGTCCCTTGCGTGCCGGCCGTGCCGACCCCGGTATGCCATACCCACGGTCTGCAAGGCCTCCATCGCATGGGCCGGGGTGGCGCGCAGCGGCAGGTGCTCGGGCGCAAGGCGCTGCAGGCGATGCTGAGCCCGTTCGCGCGGGACTCTTGCTCATGATGTCCAGCACCGCCGCCTGAATGGTGGGACATGATTGCCAGGCGCTGTTCGGGCGTTTCGGCCTGCGCGAAGCCGCCGTGAGCCTAGGCGCCGGGCTGCTGGCCAGCGTCGCGTCAATCGGCGCCGCGCTGTGGGTGAGTGAATTCGCGCCCCTCAGCCCCAATCCCGTGGCCCAGTTCGGCGCCACCCTGCCGTTGCGCGACTTTACCTGGCTGCTGCTGATGTTGCTGCCCCAGCTGCTGGGCGAGGAATTGCTGACCATGCTGCCGTTTCTGGCGATTCTCCAGCTCACGGCATCGCATTGGGGCTGGGGGCGGCGCAGCAGCATTGCGCTGGCCTTGCTGGGCTCGACGCTGCTGTTTTCTGCCGGCCACCTGCCCACTTACGACTGGAACTGGGTGCAGTGCTTCGTCGTGATAGGCGCGGCGCGCGTGATCTGGACGCTGGCCTACATCGCCACCCGCAGCCTGTGGGTGTCCATTGGCGCCCACATTCTCACGGACTGGGTGGCGTTCATGCTGGCCTTTCTCGCCGCACGGCTTCTTCCGTGGGCGATCTGAAGCCGACCAAGACCGCACAGAAACTGTATGTATATACAGTTACTCGCAAAAAGCCCACTATCCGCCCATTTTTTCTTGACCCATACGGCCATCGGGAAATGCGTGAATGCCGTTGTCCCCTCGAACAGCCACGTTGCGGCGCGTGTGATGCCGCACCAGGTTCCCCAAACACGAGGATGGCAGATATACTGTAATTAAATACAGCACATCGCCATGAGCCCCGCCACTCCTCTTTCTTGCGCCCCCGGCTTCGACCGCTGGCAATTGCCCGCGCATGTGGCGCAGGCCGTGTGGCGCGGCACGGAAGTCGGCGCCGCGCCGGGGCGCACGCTGCCCACGGGTTTTGCGCAGCTCGACGCCGCGCTGCCCGGCGGCGGCTGGCCCACCCAGGGCCTGAGCGAAGTGCTGCTGGCCCAGTCGGCGCTGTGCGAATGGCGGCTGCTTGCGCCTGCATTGCCGGGTTTTGTCGCCGGGCGCAACAGCCGCGTCTACCTGGTCGCGCCGCCCAAGCCGCCGCTGGCCATGGGGCTGGCCCAGCTGGGCCTGGCACCCGAGCAGTTGGTCTGGATCGATGTCAAGGCGCCGGCCGACAGCCTCTGGGTTGCGGAGCAGCTGATCAAGTCGGACGCCGCGGGCGCGCTGCTGGTCTGGCTGCCCCAGGCGCGGCCCGAGCAGATCCGGCGCTTGCAGGTGCAGGCGCTGCACTGCGATGCGCCGGTGTTTGTGTTCCGCCCCGAGGCCGCCTTGCGCGACGCCTCGCCCGCGCCGCTGCGCGTGTCGGTCGCGCTGGGCAAGAGCTGGGCCATAGAGCTGCGCATACGCAAGCGCCGCGGCGCGAGCGCCGATGAAGTGCTGCACCTGCGCGCGCTGCCGGCCAATCTGCATTCCGTCATTCCTCCGCGGCTGCACGAGTTGCAGCCCATCGAGGTCCAACGCGAGCAGGTGTTGCCTGCACCGGGCCAGCCTCTTGCCGCGGCACAGTTCCAGCGCAGCGCCCATTGACGCGCAGTCGCTCGCGGTCCGGGCGCTGCAGTTCACGCCGCTGGCGCAAGCAAGAGCCAGAAGGCCCTCATCTGCGCCGCGCGCAAATCCGGTAGATCAAGTACGCGCCGCTCAAGCCGATGACCGCCCAGGGAAGATACCGGGACAGGGAGACAAATCTCCAGAGCGCGCCTTCACCCACATACGAGGGGGAGTGAAGAAGGGCCAAGTGAAGCCATAGCGAGGCCGCCGCTGCGCTCCCAATGCAGGCGAACATCACTTTTTCTGCCCAGGGTTTGAACGCGTAATTCAGGGCGATCACGGCGAACCCCAGGTAGCAGGCCAGGGAAAGCCACGCCACCCCATTGAATCTCTCACTCCCTGCAGGAGTGAGCGCATGCACCCAAAGTTGGAGGGCCGCAATCATTTCGCTGAAGCTGGAAACCATGTGTGCCTGTTGCATTGAAGCCGAATCAGGCATTGTCCCGCATCTGGCCGGCGTGGCCTGCAGCCCCCAGCCTGGCCTTCGCCCAGTAAGCCGAACTGCAAAAGCCAAACAGGTTGATATACTGTGATTAAATACAGCATTCCACCATGACTACCTCGGCCCACCTCCCGTCCTCCCCTGCAGGCTTAGACCGCTGGCAGCTGCGTGCGCTGCCGGCCAATCTGCATTGCGTCACTCCTCCCCGGCTGCACGCGCTGCACGCGCTGCACGCGCTGCAGCCTGTCGAGGTCCAACGAGAGGAGGTGTTCCATGCATTGGGCCAGCCTCTTGCCGCTGCACAGCGCATCGCCGATTGACGCGCAGTCGCTCGCGGTCTGGGCGCTGCAGTTCACGCCGCGCGTGGCCCTGGTCGAGGAAGCGGTGCTGCTCGAAGTCGAAGCCAGCCTGCGGCTGTTTGGCGGCGCCGAAAGCCTGCAGGCGCTGATCGAGGCCGGCGCCCAGGAACTGGGCGCGCATGTGGCCTGGGCGCCTACCGGGCTTGCGGCGCTGGCGCTCGTTCGCCAAGGCCTGGCCGATGGTTTGTCGCGCCCGCTGGAGCAGTGGCTGGATGCCTTGCCCTTGACCAGCCTCAGCGCCGTCGCGCTGCACCAGGCAACTCTGGCGCGCGTGGGCTGCCGCACGCTGGGCCAGGTGCGCGCGCTGCCGCGCGGCGGCATTGCGCGGCGCTTCGATGCCGCGCTGCTCTCGGCGCTGGACCAGGCCTATGGCCTGCGGCCCGAGACCTATGCCTGGGTCAGCATTCCCGAGACCTTCCATGCGCGGCTGGAGCTGATGGCGCGCGTGGAATTGGCGCCCGAGCTGCTGTGGGGTGCGCAGCGGCTGCTGCTGCTGATGGCCGGCTGGCTGCGCGCGCGCCGGCTGGGCGCGACGGCGTTCACGCTGCGCTGGTGCCACGACAGCCTGCGCGCGCGCGCCGCGGGACCGGGCGGCGAGCTGACGATACGCACGGCCGCGCCCACGCAGAACGTGGCGCATTTCGCGCGCCTGCTGGGCGAGCATCTGGCCAAGGTCGAGCTGCGCGCGCCCGCAGGCGAGCTCGAGCTGCTGGCCATCGAAGTGCAGGCGCTGACGGAAGAAAGCCATTCGCTGATTCCCGATCCGGCGCACCAGGGCGCGTCGGTGCGTCAGGCGCTCGAGCGCATACAGGCGCGGCTGGGCGAAGACTGCATTCGCCGCCCGCAGCTGCGCGCCGACCACCGGCTCGAATGGATGCAGCGATGGTCAGCCCAGGAGCCGCGCCGCAGTGCCAAGCCCCAGCCCCTGCATGGCCTGCCCCTGCCCACCTGGTTGCTGGCGCAGCCGCTGCAGCTGGTCGAGCGCGAGAACCGGCCGCATTATCAGGGCAGGCTGCAGCTGCTGCTCGGACCGGACCGCGTCGAAGGCGGCTGGTGGGACCGCGACGCCGACAGCACCGGCAATGCCGAACCGACGCGCAATGTGCAGCGCGACTACTGGCTCGCCTTGAGCCCGCATGCGGGCCTGCTGTGGGTGTTCCAGGCGCGGCTCGCGGGCGAGAAGACCGCCTGGTTTCTGCACGGGCATTACGGCTGAGCGCTTGCCATGGACCACCTCCTGCCCGCGTATGCCGAGCTGCGCTGCATCTCCAATTTCACGTTCTTGCGCGGCGCAAGCCAGCCCGAAGAGCTGGTCGCGCGCGCCAAGGCGCTGGGCTACAGCGCCATCGCCCTCACCGACGAATGCTCGCTCGCCGGCGTGGTGCGCGCCCATGTCGCGGCCAAGGCGCATGGCATGGCGCTGCTGCTGGGCGCGCAGTTCTGCGTGCAGCCGCGCAATGCCGACGAGGCGGCGTTCACGCTGGTGCTGCTGGCGCAGAACCTCAATGGCTACGGCAACCTGTGCCAGTTCATCACCAAGCTGCGCCGCGGATCGGAAAAAGGCACCTACTTTCTCGATCTCGACGGCATACGCGGAGCCGAACTCGAAGACTGCCTGGTGCTGCTGTGCCCCGAGCGCGCGGCCAGCGACGCCCAGCTCGAAGCCATGGGCCGCTGGACGCTCACGCATTTCACGGGCCGAGGCTGGATAGGCGTGGACCTGGTGCGGCGCATCGACGACGAGCTGTGGCTGCACCGCATGCGCACGCTGTCGGCGCTCACCGCGCTGCCGCTGGTCGCCGTGGGCGACGCCCACATGCATGTGCGCTCGCGCAAGCCGCTGCAGGACGTGCTCACCGCCACGCGCCTGGGCCAGCCGCTCACCGTATGCGGCTACGCGCTGCTGCGCAGTGCCGAGCGCCATCTGCGCAGCCGGCTGCGCCTGGCCCAGACCTTTCCCGCCGATCTGCTGGAGCAGACGCTGCAGATCGTCGCGCGCTGCAGCTTCAGCCTCGACGAGCTGCGCTACCAGTACCCCGATGAAGTCGTTCCCGCGGGGCATACGCCCGAGAGCTACCTGCGCCAGGCGACCTACGAAGGCGCGGGCCGGCGCTGGCCGCAAGGCATTCCCGAGAAAGTGCAGGAGCAGATAGAGCGCGAGCTGGCGCTGATCTGCGAGCTCAAATACGAGCCCTACTTCCTCACGGTCTACGACATCGTGGTGTTTGCGCGCTCGCGCAATATCCTGTGCCAGGGCCGGGGCTCGGCGGCGAACTCCGCGGTCTGCTACTGCCTGGGCGTGACCGAGGTCGACCCGGATCGCACCGCCGTGCTGTTCGAGCGCTTCATCTCGCGCGAGCGCAACGAGCCGCCCGACATCGACATCGACTTCGAGCACCAGCGGCGCGAGGAGGTCATCCAGTACCTCTACACCAAATACGGTCGCGACCGCGCCGCGCTCACCGCCACCGTGATCTCCTACCGCCCGCGCTCGGCCGTGCGCGACGTGGGCAAGGCGCTGGGCTTCGAGCTGGCCACGCTGGACGCGATTGCCAAGGGCCAGCAATGGTTTGACGGCAGCAGCATACGCCTCGAACGCTTCGAGGAGCTGGGCATGGCCACCGACACGCTGGCCGTGCAGCAGCTGATCACGCTGACCGAGCAGCTGATTGGCTTTCCACGCCACCTGTCGCAGCACACCGGCGGCTTCGTGCTCACGCGCGGACTGCTGTGCCGCATGGTGCCGGTGGAAAACGCGTCCATGGCCGAGCGCACGGTGATCGAATGGGACAAGGACGACCTCGACGCGGCGGGCCTGCTCAAGGTCGATGTGCTGGCGCTGGGCATGCTGTCGGCGATCCGCCGCGCGCTCGACTTCATCAGCCGGCGCCGCGGCTATGACTTCAGCATGCAGGACATTCCCGCCGAAGATCCCAAGACCTACGACATGATCTGCCGCGCCGACACCATAGGCGTGTTCCAGATAGAAAGCCGCGCGCAGATGAGCATGCTGCCGCGCCTGCAGCCGCGCGAGTTCTACGACCTGGTGGTAGAAGTCGCCATCGTGCGCCCCGGCCCCATCCAGGGCGGCATGGTGCATCCCTATCTGCGCCGGCGCCAGGGCCTGGAACCCGTGACCTATCCCAACGACGACCTGAAAGCAGCGCTGGGCCGCACCATGGGCGTGCCCGTTTTCCAGGAGCAGGTGATGCAGATCGCGATGATTGCCGCGGGCTTCACGCCCGGCGAAGCCGACGGCCTGCGCCGCGCCATGGCTGCCTGGAAGCGCAAGGGCGGGCTGGAAAAATACCACGACAAGCTGGTCGGCGGCATGACCGATCGCGGCTACGAGGCCGCCTTTGCCGAACAGATCTTCGAGCAGATCAAGGGCTTTTCCGAATACGGCTTTCCCGAAAGCCATGCGGCCAGCTTCGCGCTGCTGGTCTATGCGTCGAGCTGGATCAAGCGCCACGAGCCCGCGGCCTTTCTTGCGGCGCTGCTCAACAGCCAGCCCATGGGCTTTTACTCGGCCAGCCAGCTCACGCAGGACGCGCGCCGCCATGGCGTCGAGGTGCGGCCCGTCGACGTGATGCACAGCGCCTTTGACTGCACGCTCGAAGATATCGAGCACCGGCCCGCCGTGCGCCTGGGCCTGCGCCTGATCGCCAGCCTGCGCGGCAGCAGCGCGGCGCGCATAGAGCAGGAGCGCGGCCGCGCGCCTTTCGACAGCGCGCCCGAACTGGCACAGCGCTGCGGCCTGGAGCTGCATGAAATGAAGGCCCTGGCCGCGGCCGGCGCGCTGGCCACGCTCTCGGGCCACCGCCGCCAGCAGGTCTGGGACGCCGCGGCGCTGCACGCCGCGCCCGCGCTGCTCGAAGAAGCCACCATAGACGAAGCCCAGCTCGAACTGCCCGAGGCGCCCGAAGGCGAGGAAGTGCTGTGGGACTACGCGTCCACGGGGCTGACATTGCGCAGCCACCCCATGCTGCTGCTGCGCTCTAAGCTCGACCAGTACAAGCTCAAGACCTCGCAGCAGCTGCGGCGCATTCCCGACGGCCGGCGCGTGCGCACCGCGGGCATCGTGACGCTGCGCCAGCAGCCGCCCACGGCCAAGGGAACGATCTTCGTGACGCTGGAAGACGAGCACGGCGTGACCCAGGTCATCGTCTGGCGCGACGTGCGCGAAGCCCAGCGCCAGGTGCTGCTCGGCGCGCGCCTGCTGGCCGTCGAGGGCCGCTGGCAGCGCGAAGGCATGGTCTGCAATCTGATTGCCGAGCGCATGGCCGACCTGTCGCATCTGCTGGGCCGGCTGCGCACGGAGAGCCGGAATTTCAAATAGCGAGCCCCCCATGAACCAATGCAGCCTGTTTGGCAATGAAGAAGTCCAGGCCTCGATTCCAGGCCTGGTCTACCAGCCCGAATTCCTCAGCCGCGACGAGGAGCAGGCCTTGATCGCCATCATCCGCAGCCTGCCGCTGCACGCGGCCAAATACAAGCAGTACTTTGCGCGCCGGCGCGTGGTGAGCTTCGGCGGCTCGTATGACTTCGACACCCATGAACTCAAGCCCGCGCAGGCGCTGGACGCACGGCTGCTGCCCTTGCGCGACCGCGTGGCCGCCTGGCGCGGCGTTGCGCCCGAAAGCCTGGTGCATGCGCTGGTGGCCGAGTACGCGCCCGGCACGCCGCTGGGCTGGCACCGCGATGTGCCGGACTTCGCGGGGATCTATGGGGTGTCGCTGGGGAGCGAGGCGACGCTGCGGTTTCGCCCCTATCCCTACCAGCCGCAGCTGCCGCGCCAGGTCGTCGAACTGGCGGTGCAGCCGCGCTCCGTCTATGTGATGGCGCACGAGGCGCGCTGGGGCTGGCAGCACTGCGTCGAGCCCACGCGTGCGCTGCGCTGGTCGGTGACTTTCAGGGATCGGTGAAGGCCTGGACAGGATTTGTTGCCCTGGGCTCCATGGAGACGCAAGGCGCGCTGGCCCACTGCATTTTTGCTCGGCGCCATCGCCTACACGCATACGGGCGCTTATTTCTATCCTGGCGGTCGCGCCGCGTTCACACTGAGGCTCCGATCGAAGGCGGTCCGTTATACCAGCCGGTATTTCAGGAAACAGGCCTCTGCCGAACAGGCAGAAAGCTCTTCCTCCGTTTCCCAACCAGGCAAAAGAGAAAAAACCATGTTCAAGAACACCATCAAGACACTTTCACTGGGCGGCGCGGCACTGACATTGGCAGTGGCCTCCACCGGCGCTTTTGCGCAGACGACCAACAACAGCACCGTCAACACCAACCAGACGCCCGCGGCCATTGGCGTGACACCGCAGACCGCCAACGAGGCCAACCAGAAGGCCATTCAACGCTCCGACACCGGCACGGTGGTGCGCACCGACCCCACGGCTGCCGATCAGGCACGCGACGCCGCCAACCGCGCGCAAGCCCCCGCTCCCCGCAGCACCATGGACAGCACGGCCCCACGCCGCGCCGCCCGCGCAGACCGCAACTGAGCGGCATCTGAGCGCTTTCCAGATTTCACCCCATCACTGACCCCAAAGGACTTCACATGATCGACAACAACAATACCACCCTGCACACCGGCACCACCACCACTCCTTCGGGCACCCTGGTCACCGGCCTGTTTCGCGACCGTGACAGCGCCGAAGCCGCCTACAACGCAGCCTCGGCCCGCGGCTACTCCAAGGACGACGTGAACCTGGTGATGTCGGACGAAACGCGCACCCGCCATTTCGCCAACGTGGCCGCCATTGAAACCGAACTCGGCAACAAGGCCGCCGAAGGCGCCGGCATAGGCGGCGCCATTGGCGGCACGCTGGGCGCGATTGTCGCGGCCGTCGCGGCTGTCGGCACCACCCTGGTGCTGCCTGGCATCGGCCTGGTCGTGGCCGGCCCTCTGGCCGCAGCCATTGCCGGTGCCGGCGCTGGCGCTGCCAGTGGCGGCGTGATTGGCGCGCTGATCGGCTGGAACATTCCGGAAGAGCGTGTCAAGCACTACGAGCAAGGCATCAAGGACGGCGGCATTCTGATGGGCATGCGCACCAAGAACGAAGAAGATGCGACCTACCTGGAAAATGAATGGAAGCAAAATCGTGGTGAGCATGTCTACCGTTAAGGTGAGCTGACCCAAAGCAGGATGTCCTTGGCATTCTGAGCGGCCATTTCCACGGAAATGGCCGTTTTCCGTTGGCTCCCCAGTTTTTTAAAGTCTGCACGTAATGCTGTTTTCAATGCTGTTTGCGCGCATGGCCGGCCCGCGCGCAATGCCTCGCTTGCCCCGCCTCCTTGCGCGCTGCGGCGCCGGCGTCGCCATGGCTTTGGCGCTATGCCTTGGCGCAGCGCCATTCGCCCACGCAGGCCAGCGCGCTGCGGCCGCCGCAGCCGCCCCACTGAGCAGCGAAGCGCAGCAGGTGGCGCAATGGATAAGCAGCTCGAAAGACAACCAGGGCCTGCCGTATCTGCTGGTCGACAAGCGCGCCGCGCGGGTGCATGTGTTCAACGCGGCCGGCGTGCTGCAGGCGTCTTCGGCCGTGCTGCTGGGCCTGGCGCGTGGCGACCACTCGGTGCCAGGCATAGGCGAGCGCCCGATGTCCGCCATCGCGCCCCATGAGCGCACCACCCCCGCGGGCCGCTTTGTCTCCGAGCCGGGAAACAACCTGCAGGGCGAGGACATTGTCTGGATCGACTACGACGCGGCCGTTTCGCTGCACCGCGTGCGCACCGCCAACGCCGCCGATCGCCGGCTGCAGCGCCTGGCCAGTGCCACCGTGGCCGACAACCGCATATCTTACGGCTGCGTCAACGTGCCCCAGCACTTCTATGACCGCAATGTCGCGCCGGTCTTGGGAAAGAAGCCCGGGGTGATCTACGTCTTGCCGGAAACCCAGACCGCGGCGTCCTTTTTCGGCTTCGGCACGGCGCGCGCACGCTGACCGCGGAATTTCGCCAAAGATCTCAGGAACAACATGCAAGTGCCAGGCGCAAGCCGCGCCCGGCCTTGCATCGGATAAGCTGTTGCGCCTCCTCCTCCATGGCGCAGCCAGGTGCAATCCCGCATGCCTTTTCCTTCCCAACTGCTTTTCCTGCCCGGCGCTTCGGGCAACACCGACTTCTGGAAACCCGCGGCGCAGCGGCTGCGCCACCCCGCGGCCCATGTGCATCCAGGCTGGCCCGGCTTTGGCGACACACCGCCCGACCCCGCCGTCCACGGCATCGAAGACCTTGCCGAACGGGTCATTGCCCAAATCGACCAGCCCACGGCCCTGATCGCGCAGTCCATGGGCGGCGCCATCGCGCTGCTGGCCGCAAGCCGGCGCCCGCAATGGGTCACGCATCTGGTGCTGACGGTCACCTCGGGCGGAATGGACATCAGCGATCTCGGCGCCCAGGACTGGCGCCCGGCCTTTTGCGCGGCAAATCCCGAACTTCCGCGCTGGTTCATCGACTCCAGGCTGGACCTGACGGCCGCACTGGCCGAAATCAAAGCACCGGCCCTGCTGCTGTGGGGCGACGCCGACCCCATCAGCCCGGTCGCTGTCGGCCAGCGCCTGGCCGCGCTGCTGCCGCAAGCCACCCTGCATGTCTTCGCGGGCGGCGACCACGATCTGGGCCATGCGCTGGCGCATGACGTGGCGCCATTGATCGATGCCCACCTCGCCAGCGCCGCTCCCATGCACGACAATGCGCACCCTATTGAAAACCGATACGAGAAAACGCCGCTATGACTTCCTGGAGACCGCCGCAACACATCAAGGTCAAAGCCATTGGACTGCACTGGCGAAACGCCAAGCTGCTTGCCGCCGAAGTCTTCGATGACCACGGCCAACTCAAGGGCGTGCGCCCGCTGGGCGGCAGCGTGGAATTTGGTGAAGCCTGGCAAACCGCGCTGGCGCGCGAGTTCAAGGAAGAACTGGGCGTAGCCATCGAAGTGACCGGGCCGCCCCTCGTGATGGAAAACATCTACACCCACCATGGCACAACCGGTCATGAAGTGCTGTTCATTGGCGCAGTGCAGTTCGATGCCGATGCCTTTGCGGGCCTGGAGGTCATTGAATTCCTCGAGGACAGCGGAGCACCTTGCACGGCGCGCTGGTTTGATCTCGCAGAGCTAGATTTGGTGGATGGGCCGGCGCTTTTCCCGGCAGGGCTGAAGGAGGTGCTGCTGAGTACCCAGCTATCTGCCGTGACGGCCAACAGGGATCGCAGGATCACTCAGCTTTAATTGAGGACTACATCTACGACAGCCTGTCGTCTATAAGAATTAACTGTCGGGCGCGAGCGCGCATGTCGGTGCAGATGATCCCGACAGGCTCGCAGCCAAAGTTGGCAACCAGGGAAAACAATCGATGCAAAAACGGTTTTGGGTGAAGGATTGCATACCCTCCCCACCACTTCTTGGTCGTATGCCTTGAATGGAAACACGGCCACTGTGAAGCTGGTGTATGCCAATGGATGGGCAAACGACACCTTGAAATTCACATCGGCAAATGCAGGAACCTAGCGCTCGGAGACCGGCCTCAGCTCGGGCACCAATGGCTGGCACGAAGGAACATTCGTCATCACGGACTATGATCCTCCGGTATCCGGCAACAACAACGGAAACAATTCGAGCGCGACTGGCTCCGGTACAGCTACTACTGGCCAAGTGGTGATTTGGACTGACAGGGCGGAAACCGGGCCTATCAGTGTCGTGGTGGACAATCGCAACGTGGGCACGCTGACGCAGTACTTCACCAGCGGCAAGCCCAGTTGCGGCGATGCAGGCGGCATTACCCTGCGCCTGCCGGTGGGCAACCATACCGTCAGAGCGACTGCAGAGAAGCGGACGTGGAGCCTGGGGAGTTTCGAGATCACCGCCGGTGGCTGCTTGACCTATCAACTGCAGTGACTGGGTCAGCGCGGCGGGGCATCGGGCCAGAACCTCTCCATGGAGATGTAGGTAAATGACGCCGACCAACCTATCAGAAGAAGACCATTCAGCGCCTCTACTGCCGCCATTAATCTGATCGGGCCCACAGGAGTCAAATCGCCGAATCCCAAAGAGGTGTACGTTTCCGCGGAAAAGTACATACATGCCATCAGTGAGAACTCGGGGCTCCCATGTAGAAAGCCCACGTCCCCCCAGGCAACCAGTCCATAAAGCGCAGCGCCATACATCGCCATTTCGATGACGTGTGCGACAAAGGTTGCCAGGATGACCATTACAAGCCTTGCTCTCTGCGGTATTCGCAACGATGGCAGCCAGGCGTTCACCAATCGCAAAACCTCATAGTGCAGGACAGTCGTGGCGACTACGAGTAAACCGCAGAGAAGTACAACGAGAGGCATGGAAACTCAGCAAAGCATCTTGTGCAGCCTGAAGCTAGGCATGCCGCGAACCGACGGGATAAGCGCGACGATGCGGGATATTCTGGACAAGTTTACTCATGCAAGCCGCCGGCAGAAGTTCAGCTGAATCCGGCCCGCTTGCACTTTGGAAACTAAGGCTCGCGAACCGGAGTGCTTGGTCGATCGAAAGGTGCCCCCCAAGCGCCCAAACGCCTGGAGGGGTGTTTTCACATTTAAGCACGGTTGTGCCCTGGCCCCAAGGCTCAGGCCTGCACCCAGACCACCTCTTCCTTCACGGCCACCGGATAGGTGCGCAGCCGCGTCTCGGGCGCTTCGACGCAGGCGCCCGAGCGCAGCTGGTAATGGTGCTTGTAGATGGGCGAGGCGACCACGGGCTCGCCGCCCAGGTCGCCGACGATGCCGCGCGAGAGCACGTTGGCGCCGCTGTGCGGGTCGTGGTTGTCGAGGGCGTAGAGGCTGCCGTTGGCGAGGCGGAAGATGGCGATCTGGGTGCTGCCGATCAGCGCGCAGACGCCGGTGTCGGGCCAGATGTCTTCCACCGCGCAGATGCGGTGCCAGCCGGAATCAAGTTCCGGGGCGAGTTCGCTGGCGTGGGCTAGTGCGTTCATGGGGCGTTCTCCGAATAGTTCTAGGCAATGGCTTCTTCGACCAGGGGAATGCCTTTGAGGCCGCTGCGTTTCTCGATGTCGGTCGCGGGGCGGATCTGGCCGCGCTCCTGCACGAAGACCACGTTGGCGTCGCCCGCGTCGCTGTTGACGAAGGTGCGCAGGCGGCGCACGACGGCCGGGTCATCGACGGCTTTCTTCCATTCGCAGGCGTAGGTGCCGACCACATGCGCCATCTGCGCCTCGAGTTCGTCGGCCAGGCCCAGGCTGTCGGCTATGACGACTTCCTTGAGATAGGCCAGCCCGCCTTCGAGGTTGTCGCGCCAGGTGCTGGTGCGCTGCAGGCGATCGGCGGTGCGGATGTAGAACATCAGGAAACGGTCGATGTAGCGGATCAGCATCTCCTTGGACAGGTCGGAGGCGATCAGCTCGGCATGGCGCGGCTTCATGCCGCCGTTGCCGCAGACATAGAGGTTCCAGCCCTTGTCGGTGGCGATGATGCCCACGTCCTTGCCCTGGGCCTCGGCGCATTCGCGCGTGCAGCCGGAGACGCCGAACTTGATCTTGTGCGGCGAGCGCAGGCCCTTGTAGCGGTTCTCGAGCTCGATTGCCAGGCCCACGCTGTCGTCCACGCCGTAGCGGCACCAGGTCGAGCCCACGCAGCTCTTGACGGTGCGCAGCGACTTGCCGTAGGCATGGCCCGACTCGAAGCCCGCGTCCACGAGTTCGCGCCAGATCAGCGGCAGCTCGTGCACCTGGGCGCCGAACATGTCGATGCGCTGGCCGCCGGTGATCTTGGTGTAGAGGCCGTAGTGCTTGGCGACCTGGCCGATGACGATCAGCTGGTCGGGCGTGATCTCGCCCGCGGCCACGCGCGGCACGATGGAATAGGTGCCGTCCTTCTGGATATTGCCCAGGAAGTAGTCGTTGCTGTCCTGCAGCGGCGCGCCGTTGCGGTCAAGAACGAAGTCGTTCCAGCAGCTCGCCAGGATGTTCGCGGCCGTGGGCTTGCAGATGTCGCAGCCCTGGCCCTTGCCGTGCTGGGCCAGCAGCTGCGCGAAGGTGCGGATTTCGCCTACGCGCACCAGGTGGTAGAGCTCCTGGCGCGAGTACGGGAAATGCTCGCACAGGTGGTTGTTCACGGCCACGCCCTGGCGCTTGAGTTCGGCCTTGAGCACCTGGGTGACCAGGGGCACGCAGCCGCCGCAGGACGTCCCGGCCTTGGTGCAGGCTTTAAGATCGCCAATGTTCTGCACTCCGCCCGCGATCGCCGCGCACAGCTGGCCCTTGCTGACGTTGTTGCACGAGCACAGCACGGCGGCGTCGGGCAGCGCGTCCACGCCCAGGCCGGGCTTGGCCGCGCCATCGGTGGCCGGCAGTATCAGCAGGCCGGGCGATGCGGGCAGGGGCATGGCGTTGAGCGCCATCTGCAGCAGCGTGCCGTATTCCGACGCATCGCCCACCAGCACCGCGCCCAGCAGGCGCTTGCCGTCCTCGCTGACGACGATCTTCTTGTAGACCTGCAGCAGTTCGTCGGTGTAGCTGAAGTTGCGGCAGCCCGGCGCCCGGCCCAGCGCGTCGCCGATGCTCGCCACGTCCACGCCCATCAGCTTGAGCTTGGTGCTCATGTCGGCGCCGCGAAACGCCGCGTCCACGTCACCGGCCAGATGGCCGGCGGCGACGCGCGCCATGTCGTAGCCCGGCGCGACCAGGCCGAACACCTGCTCCTGCCAGGCCGCGCATTCGCCAATCGCGTAGATGTCGTGGTCGCTGGTGCGGCAGTGGTCGTCGACGACGATGCCGCCGCGCGGGCCCAGCGCCAGCAGACTCTGGCGCGCGAGTTCGTCGCGCGGGCGAATGCCGGCCGAGAACACGATCATGTCGGTCTCGAGGTAGCTGCCGTCGGCAAACACCATGCGGTGGCGCGCCGTCGCGCCGTCGGTGATCTCCACCGTGTTGCGGCTGGTGTGCACCTGCACGCCCAGCGCCTCGATCTTGGTGCGCAGCACGCGCCCGCCGCCTTCGTCGACCTGGACCATCATCAGCCGCGGCGCGAACTCCACCACATGGGTCTGCAGGCCCATGTCGCGCAGCGCCTTGGCGCATTCCAGGCCCAGCAGGCCACCGCCCACCACCACGCCGCTCTTGGACTTGGCGCCCGAGGCCAGCATGCCTTCGAGGTCTTCGATGGTGCGGTAGACAAAGCAATGCGGCCGGTCGCGGCCGGGAACGCCCGGAACGAAAGGCGACGAGCCCGTGGCCAGCACCAGCTTGTCATAGGCCAGCTCCTCTCCATCGGCGAGCTGCAGCGTGTGGTTGCGGCGCTCTATCGAGGCGACGCGCGCGTTGAGCCGCAGCGTGAGGCCGGGGCGGTCGTAGAAGCCCGCCGGCACCAGCGACAGATCGTCGGCGCCGCGGCCGCTGAAGAAGTCTGACAGGTGCACGCGGTCGTAGGCCGGGCGCGGCTCCTCCCCAAGCACGGTGACTTCGAGGCCGGCCGCGGGCAGGTCGGGATGGCGTTCGATCAGGGCTTCGACATAGCGGTGGCCCACCATGCCATTGCCGGCAATCAACAACTTCATCGGTTTTTTATCGGTCGCGTGGGGCATGCGACTTCCTTCGACGGTGGTGGAGCGCTGTGCTCCGGTTCGAAAAAAAAGGCGCCCGCAACGGATACAGGCACGGAGTGCACTGGAAAAGTTGCGGACGCCTTTGTCCTGGGTGACGAGGGCATCGCTACCCCGCATCGTCGGGATGGGTCAAGCAGGTTTTGTGCCAGGAGGTACTTGCTTGCTTTTCTAGGGCAGGCCGTTCATCCTTAGACGCGGCCGGCGAGGCAGGCTCACCACGAACGGGGAGAAGAAGTGGAAGCCGCTGCCGGGATTCCGTTCGGCCTGAGATTGTCGAAGGATGGACGGCCTGCCATCGAGATAGGCGAAGTGCACAAGAACACGCACCCGCATGCATCAATGCAGTGCAAGCCACGCGCACCACGCACCGTTTCGGGCACGCCCCGCCACGCGTTTTCCTGGTCACAATCACTCCCATGCCTTTTGAACTCGACATTGGATGGGTCTCGCGCCCCGGACGCGCAGCGGTGAACGAAGACTTTGCCGCGGTGCAGATGCCGGGCGACGGCGCCGGCATGCTGGCTGCCGTGGCCGATGGCGTGAGCGCCGGCGGCTGGGGGCGCGAAGCCGCGCAGACCACGGTGACGAGTCTGGCCAATGACTTCTTCTGCACGCCAGCCACCTGGGAGCCGACGGTGGCGCTGGACCGCATCATCGGCGCGCAGAACGCCTGGCTCTACGGCGTCAATCGGCGGCGCCAGCCCGCCTATGGACTGACCACGCTGACGGCGCTGGTGCTGCGCGGCCAGAGCTATACGCTGGCGCATGTGGGCGATACGCGCGCCTATCTGCTGCGCCAGGGGCAGATCGAGCAGCTGACCGAAGACCATGTGATGGGCGGCGTCGACTTCGCCCACAGACTCACGCGCGCCATAGGCCTGGAAGACCGCGTGACCATCGATTACCGCCAGGGCGAGGTGCTGGCCGGCGACATCTTCGTGCTGCTGTCCGACGGCATCCACAACGACATCCGCCCGCGGCAGATCGCGCAGTGGGCGGCAGAAGACCCGGCCCAGGCGCTGGCCGAGCGCCTGGCCGAGGCCGCCGAGCGCCAGGGCAGCCGCGACAACCTCAGCGCCGTGGTGGTGCGCGTGCTGGGCGTCAACGATGCCACGCTCGAGGACACCACGCGCCGCGCCCAGGCCCTGCCCGCATTGCCGCTGCTCAAACCCGGCGCAGTCGTTGACGGCCTGCGCGTCGAGGGCCTGGCGGCCGACAGCGGCATCTACCGCGTCTACCGCGTGCTGCATGCAGCCAGCGGCCAGCAGTTCGCGCTCAAGACCCTGCACCCGCAGCGCGCGCATGACCGCCACGAATGGGCGGCGCTGGCGCACGAAGCCTGGGTCGCGCGCCATCTGCAGACCGGGCCCACGGCCCAGCATCTGGTGCGGCTGCACGCGCCGCTGGTCGCCGAGCCTTCGGCCTTCTATCTGCTGTATGAGTGGCTGGACGGCGAGACGCTGGCGCAGTGGATAGAGCAAAAGCACAGGCCCAATGTGGCGCAGGTGCTGGCGATTGCCCAGCAGGCCGCGCGCGTGCTCGGCGGACTGCACCGCCAGGGCGTGATACACCGCGATGTGAAGCCGGCCAATCTGCATTACGGCCGTGACGGCCAGCTGCGCCTGCTTGACCTGGGCGTGGCGCTGACCGGGCGCGAGCCCGAGGCCGTGCGCACGCTGCACGCGGGCACGGCCAGCTATGTCAATCCCGAGCAATGGGACGACCCGCCGCTGCCCGCCGATGCCGGCACCGATCTGTTCGCGCTGGGCGTGACGCTCTATCAGCTGCTCACGGGTGGCCGACTGCCCTACGGCGAAGTCATTGCCTACCAGCGCGGGCGCTACTGGCGCGACCCGGTGGCGCCGAGCCGGCACAACCCGCAGGTGCCGATCTGGCTGGACGCCATCGTTCTCAAGGCCGTGGCGCGCACAGCAGCCCAGCGCTTCGAGACCGCCGAGGAACTGCTGCTGGCGCTGGAGCGCGGCGCGGCCCGGCCTTTGCCGCCGGCGACCGGCAGCCCGCTGGCGGCGCGCGATCCGGCATTTGCCTGGAAGGCGGCGCTGGCGTTCAGCGCCGTGCTGAACGCCGCGCTGATCTACTGGATACTGTTCCTGCCGCGCTGAGAGCGGCGAACATCAGGCGGCAACGCGCGCGCGCCCGCCCTTTTCCGCCCAGGTGCGCGTCCAGCGGATCTGCATGAAGCGCAGCATCACCAGCATCACCAGCGCGAAGAATGCAAACAGCGCAAAGCCCGAGAAGTAGCTGCCGGTGTACTGCTGCGACAAGCCCATGCTGGCCGGAATCAGGCCGCCGCCAAGCGCGCCGATTTCGCCTATCATCGAGCCGGCCACGGCCGTGGTCGTGGGCCAGCGCAGCGGCACCAGCTGGAACAGCGCGCCATTGCCCGCGCCCAGCGCCGCAAAGCACACCAGGAACGACAGCATGGTCAGCGGCAGCGAGGCGCTGCTCAGGCCGCACAGCAGCAGGCTCGCGCAGATCACCACCAGCACGGCGGTGAGCGTGTTGATGCCGCCCCAATGGTCCGACAGCCAGCCGCCGAAGATGCGTGTCATCGCGCCCATGAACGCCGCCAGCATCGTCAGCTGCCCGGCCTCGACCTTGCTCACGCCGAACTGGTCGTAGAAGTAGCTGGGCAGGAAGGTCGCCAGGCCGATGAAGCCGCCGAAAGTCACGGCGTAGATCAGGCTGAACGCCCAGCCGTCCTTCTCGAACAGGCAGGCCGCGTGCTCGCGCATGGTGGCGTGCTCGGCGCGGTCCTCGGGCTCGCGCGCAAAGACAATCATCACCGCCATGGGCAGCAGAATGCCCAGCGCCGCGAAGCCGTAGACCGTCTGCCAGCCATAGGCCTGGGCCAGCGGCGGCGCCAGCAGCGCGGCCACGGCCGTGCCTATGTTGCCCGCGCCCACCAGGCCCATGGCCAGGCCCTTGTAGCGCGGCGGGAACGAGCCCGAGCCCAGCGACAGCGCGACGCCGAAGCTCGCGCCCGCGATGCCCAGCAGCACGCCCATGGCCAGCAGGTCGTTGAACGAGTCGACGGCGAAGTAGCCGTAGAGCATGGCCAGGGCAATGCCCACCATCTCGACCAGCGTCGCGTTCTTGCGCCCTATGTACTGGGCCAGCAGTCCCAGCGGAAAGCGCATCAGCGAGCCGGCAACGATGGGGATCGACAGCATCAGCCCCTTTTGCGCGGGCGTCAGATTGAAGCTCTCGCTGATGAACGGTGCCATCGCGCCGTTGATGACCCAGATGCCGCAAGAGCAGGCGAAGTAGAAGAAGGCCGCGCCCAAGGTTGGTGCATGCCCGGCTTGCAAAAAGCTGCGAAATCCCGCCATCGAATATTCTCCGTGCAAAAGAAAACGCCTACGCTGGCGCGCGCCGCTTGCGCGGCAGGGCCAGACGTAGACGTCGTTGTTTTCCTGCAGCCCGGCCCGCGGCATTGCGGTGTGGACTGCATGCACTCACTGAGCAAGAATCGTGCGCGCTTTGCCCAGGCTTCACGACATCAGCAGTTGCAGGCTCTTCTCATAGAGCATCGTCAGCTGATCGAAGTTGTCATGCAGGCTGTCGCAGCAGCGGCACAGCGCCGTCTTGTTCTCCACCGAATCCAGTTCCTTGAGCCCGGCCTGCAGATGCAGCCAGGCGCGGCGCGACTCGCGCAGGCTCATCATGATTTCCGGACTGGACAGCGGCGTCATCTCCATCTTCAGCAGCGCGACTTCGAGCTCCGAGCGCATTTCCGCCTGCATGGCGTGCAGCGACGGCTCCTGCAGCAATTCGCCCAGCAGGGCGGTCTTGCCCAGGCGCTGCACCAGCATGCGCTGGCGCCCGCAGAGATTGATCACCGTCAGCGCGCGCCGGCCCGAGGCGTTCTCCAGCGCCTGCACCAGCGCCTCGGCATGCCCTAGCAACTGCTCGGCCTGCCTGTCGAGCTGGCGCAGCATCTCGAGCCCGGTTTTCTCGGCCAGCACCAGTTCCATCTGGTGCCAGGACTGCACCACCAGCGTCAGCGCGGCCTGCACCGCCGGCGTCAGCGCATGGGTATGCGGCACGGTCTGCAGGAAGTGCAGCCTGGCCTGCACGCTTTCGATCGAGGCCTTCTTCAGACTGCGGGCGCGATGGCGGTCCACGCCCAGCAGCGACTGCGCGGCCAGGCGCACGATGCGCTGCGACAGCATGCGCAGCTGGCCTGCCTGGTTCAGCGATTCGGCCCAGAACGCGGTCTCGACCACCGAGCGCGAGATATCGGACAGCTTGAGGCTGGCGTGCATCGCGGCATTGCGCAGGAAAGTGAAGGCTTCGTCTTCGCTGGTGCCGCGCGCATCGGCAACGATGCCCTTGGCGCGCTCCAGCCATTTGCGATCGGCCAACTGGCCTTGCGCGCCGGCCAGCGCCAGGCGCAAGGCCCGGAGCTCCTCCCAGTTCAATCGCTCGAGCTCCAGGCCGGGCGCGAGATCCTGCGACGCGATGGCCTGGGGCCACCAGCCCGCAAGTCCCTGGGCCTGCAGGCGTTGCAGCATGGAGCGATCGGGCGCAGGGCCTATCAGGCTGATCGCACAGGGCGGGCCGTCAGGCCACTCGTCCAGCGCCGCGCTCAGCTGCCGGGCAGGCATGGCGACCAGCACCTGGCAAGGCAGACTGCCGGCGATGCGCTCCTTGAGCCCGTCCACAAGAGGTTCGGCTTGCACCACACTGCCATACGCGGCAAGCCCGTCCAGCCAGGGCTGGGCCCAGAAGTGCGTGGTGTCGGCTGAATACAGAAACAAAAGAGTGGTCATGGCGAGGGTGGGCCGAAGATACGTCCAAGAATAGTGCAGTCATGCAAAAGCCATGCCTGTCTGCCTCCATTTGGTGCAAACACTTCAGCCCAGCCACAGCGCTGCCAGCACGCCCAGCGCCAGCGCAATCAGCAGCGCGCCCGAAATGCGCTCCAGCCAGGGCAGCGCGCGCGCGAAGCGCCGCAGCACGGCCTGGTTGCCGATCAGCGTCGCGACCAGCAGGTCCCACAGCAGCACCATGGCGAACATCCAGGCGCCATAGAACGCTTTCCAGCCCGCGCTCGCATACGGGCCGGTGAGCATGGCCGCAAGGCTCGCATAGAACAGCGCGTTCTTGGGATTGAGGATTCCCGAAACAAAGCCCATGACCGCGGCGCGCCCCCACAGGCGCGCGGCCGATGCCGTCTGCCCTGCCCCCTGCTGGCCTGGCGTCTGCTGCAGGGGCGTCGCGCCCGCATGGCGGATGAACAGCGCACCGAGATAGAGCAGATAGCCGCAGCCCGCAAGCTGCAGCGTGACAAACAGCGCGCTGCCCGGCGCCAGCACGGCCGTGCCCGCGAACGCCGCAACAATGAAAACGCCATTGGCCAGGGCAATGCCCAGACAGGCACCGCTGGCGATGCGCCAGTTCGATGCCAGCGCGGTGCGCGCGACCAGAAAGAAATCGGGACCAGGAGACAGCAGCGCGAGAAAGTGCGCCGCGGCAATCATCAGGAAGGGCTGCATGCGAGATACCAGGAGTTCGCTTGCAGTGTGGCCAGGACGGGCCGGGATGTATTGAAGAAAATTGCGCGGGCTTTGGGGGCCGTGGCCCTCGGACGCGGCCGGCCAAGCCCACCTCGAACGATTTGACCGTTCGCCCTCTCGAAGGGCCGGTCTTTCGAAGCACCAAGAGCCGCGAACACGACTCCTTGGGGCAGCGCGCTTTCTCCAACCACAGCCGGTGAAACGGCAAATATCCTATGCGGGAATGCTCAGCCGGAAACACACCTTCTGATCGCGGCCGGCACTTTCCAGATACGCTTTTCCGCCATGCAGGCTGGCGATCTGTCGGACCAAGTACAGCCCCAGGCCCGCCCCCGGCGAATGCTGTGCCTGGCGGCCTCTGAAGTACTTTTCAAACAGGCGCGGCACCTCTTCCGCGGGAACCTCTGGGCCTGGGTTTCTAACCTGCAACACCAGGCCGCCTTGCGGCTGTGACAGCACCTCGAGTTCGAACTGCAGGCCCGGCAAGGTGTGCCTATCGGCATTGGCCAGCAGGTTGCGCACCGCCACATGCAGCAGTTGCAGATCGCAGAACAGCCGCTCGGGCAGACCTGCGTCATGCAGCCTCAGTCTGCCCTGGGGCCAGTCAGCCACCAGATCTTCCAGCAGTTCGCGCAATTGCGCCGCGGAACATTCTCTTGGCTGGAATGGCGCCTGGTCGCTATCCATCCGGTCTGCACTGAGGTATTCGTCCACCAGCGCGACCATGCGCTGAGCCGCGTCTCGCAGGTTCGCACAGCGCGCCAACGTCTTTTCCCGCGCAGCGTCGAGATTGCGGGCAATCTGCTGGGCTGTGGTGTTGATGATGGCCAGTGGCGTGCGAAATTCATGCGAGATCATCGCCACGAAATCCAGCTGCGACTGCTTTGCACGGCGCTCGGTCTCCAGTGCGGTGCGCAGCTCGGTCTCGAGGTATTCGCGCCGCCCTATCTCTTGGCGCAGTGCCGCGGTGCGGCGCTGCACTTCCTGCTCCAGCTGTTCATTTTGTTGACGGACCAAGGCCACCAGACGTGCCTGCGCCAACTCCTTCTCGCGGCGCAGTTTCTCGTAGCCTTTGCTCAGGCGCACGCTCATCAACAACATGTGCACCATCGTCCCCAGGACCGTGGCGTTCTGGGTCAGCAAGGTGTTGGGCAGCAGGCCCAAATTGCGCAGAAAAGCAATTGCCACTCCGACATAGTAGACGCCGAACACCAGCAGGAAGGCGCGTGCTCTCCCATCATCGCGCGGCAGCTGCCACACGGCGATGCCTATCATCACCGCCATCGCGAGCAAGGCGCCAAGCTGCATCAGGTGCATGCCGCTGCCTATGCCGTTTGCAATGATCTGCACCACAGCCAGCAAGCTGATGGACGAAAAAAAGGCTATCAGGCAGCGGCTCAGGCGTGGCCTGCGCTGATGGATGCCCAGTTGCAGAGCGGCGAAGACCACACCCACCGGCAAGGACATGCACAAGGTCAGGCTCAGCGCATGGTCGGAAATCCAGCCGGGCACGCCGAGCATCTGCTGGGCCAGGCCAATCGACAGGCCTTCGCTCAGCAATGCCAGCCCCACGTAGACCACATACCAGGCGCTGTCCGCTTCGCGTATCTTGTGCCAGAACAGCAGGTGGAAGCCAATCAGCAGCAAGCCGAAACCTATACCCAGACCGTAGACAAAGTTCTCGCGCTGCGACTGGGAGCCATGCAGCTGCGGTGTCGCGATATCGATGCGCGTCGTTAGCGCGTTGCGTGTGTGCACGCGCAGCAGCAGCGTTTGCGGCTGCGTGGTCTCCAGTTGCAGCGGCAGCACCGGATTGCGCGCATCCACCGGCCAGAGCGCACGGGCCAGGTCTTCGCCCGACCGCTGCACCATCCGCCAATCGCCGGCGGCGTCGCGCCGGTACAATTGAACGTCGTCAAGCAGGGCATTGCTGAACGTCAGCAGCCACTGCGCCGGCGAGGCTGCGTCGCGCTGCACGTTCAGGCGCAGCCAGATTGTGTCGTCGGTGAAACCCAAGCGCAGCGACCCGGCCAGGGCCTGCCATGGCGCTGCCGCGGCGGTCTGAGCGTCCCACTGCCCGCCGGGATCGCGCAGCAACGCCATGTGGTCGCTGGTCGACACGCTGGCACCAACCTGCAGCTGCAATACTGGCTGGGCGCGGGCCGCTGGGCCAGCCATGGTCAGCAGCAAGGCGAGCAGTGGCGCCAGCCACTGGGGCTGAGTTCGTCTTGGCCACAGCAAAGAGATCAGGCTGCACATGGGCGCCGATTATGTGCGCCACGCGGCGGCCAGCGGAACGGCGCCGTGTTTTTTTCCACTCGCCGGGCCGGTGCGCAGGCGCTGCTCATAATTGCTCAGATTCGCACCGTCCCAGGGCCTTACCCTATTGCCATGCTTGATGTGATCCTTCTTGAAGACGAGGCGGTTCTGCGCGAGGAGTTGTGCGACTTTCTTGCCGGTTGTGGCTATTGTGTCGATGCCGCGTCCTCGCTGGAACAGTTTCGGCAGCGATTCGACCCTGCCCGCCATGGCATTGCGGTGCTCGACCTCGGTCTGCCCGATGGCGATGGCCTGATCCTGATTCGCGAACTGCGCGCTCGCGGCGAGCGTCTGGGCATCGTGGTGCTGACGGCACGCGGCGGTGTGCGCGACCGCATTGCCGGCCTGGACATCGGTGCGGATCATTACCTCGCCAAGACCTCGGACTTGGACGAACTGGCCTCCACGTTGGCGGCGCTGGCGCGCCGCGTGGAAGATCCCGGCGCGGCATCGGCCAGTACCTGGGTGCTGGAACTCGGCCCTCGGTACCTGAGGCCGCCAGGGTGCGCAGCCATCGCTTTGTCGGAGCAGGACCTGACAGTGATGCAAGAGCTGATGCGCAATGCCGGCAACATTGCCACCCGCCGGCAGATCATCAAGGCACTGGGCGACGATTTCCTGACCTACGACCAGCGCCGCCTCGACACCCAGATGCGCCGTCTGCGTCGCAAGGTCGATGAATCCTGCGGCCAGGTATTGCCGATCAATACGGCCCGCAATGTCGGCTATCGATTCCACGCCAGGGCGCTCATCTGCCCCTGAAGCGCCAGGGCCGTAGTCCGGCCCGCCTCGGCGTCTGCCCATACATGTTCAGATTGGCAAGCGCCCGAGGCTTTAACCCCGCGCCGCATCTCATACGACGTTGCCGCCGGATAAACTGCCGCGCTGGCGCCTGACGGACTGGTCTTGTGTCCCGGACTTGATAGACCTTCCCAGCCATCCTGCCATGGACTTCTTGTCGCAGCAGGCCTGGCCTGCTGCCTGTCTCTGCCGGCGCACGCCCAGCGCGCCGCCGGGCCGCGCCCGGTCGCCAGCCTCAGGCGAACTCTATGCCCGTGGCCGCCAAGCCCACCAGGTCGATGCGCACGGCATTGAGCTCCAGATTGCTGGCCAGCACCGCGAGCTCGCCGCCCGTCACGCCCTGGGCCAGCATGGCGACAAACGGCTGCAGCTGGGCAGGCGTCGCGGCGCTGCCCACGACGTTGGTCCACAGCAGCTGCGTCACCTGAGCCGGCGTGGACGCGCCCAGCAATTGCAGGCCCAGTTGCGCCAGGCTTTGCGCGCTGATGCCCGCGTCCAGCGCGCGAATCACTTCGCCCACCAGCGGCTTGTTGTCCAGGAACGCGGCGCCGGCCACCGCGCCTATCAGTTTGGCGGCCTCGCCCGCGTGGCCGTCCAGGTCCAGGGCCAGCTTCGTGTCGCTCAGCGTGAGCCGCTCCACATTCATCAGCTCGAGCATTGCGCCATCGGTCATGCGCTGCAGCGTGTAGCCTGCGTCGCCTGCTTCGATATGCAGCTGCGCAAAGCTGGCCGGGAAGACCACGGTGTCAATGCCCGCGCCGCCGTCGACCGACCAGGCCAGGCCCGGTGTCGGGGTAAAGGTGTTGTCGCCGGCATCGCCCGTGAACGCGGTTGCGCGCTCGGCATCCACGCGGATCGCGCCCGCGCTGCCCATGCCTTCGAGCAGCTGCTGCGCCGTCCTGCCGCCGGCCTGCTGCGGGAACACCAGGGCAAACAGCTCGGCAACTTGAACGGCCGTCTTGCCTTGCAGCGTCTGGATCACCGCGCCTTCGGACGGCGTCGGTTCGCGCCCCATCCATTGCTGGAACAAAAAGGCTGCCACTTCCTCGGCCTCGCTATAGGCCACGGTCAGACTCGGGCCGGTCGCAAAGCGCACCTGCTCCACGTCGACCAGCCAGTCGGAGATGCCACTTACGCCATGGGTCAGCTTGATGCCCGCGCCGTCGAGCGTGATCGTGTAATCGCTGCGCTTGCCTTCCTGGAGGGCGACATCAAAGCCCGTGCCGCCGTTGAGGCGGTCGCTGCCCGAGCCGCCGGACAGCAGGTCATTGCCCGCGCCGCCAAACACGATGTCGTTGCCCGCGTCGCCGTAAATCTGATCGTTCCCACCCTTGCTGCCCACAGTGTCGTTGCCGCCGCCGCCGTGGATGATGTCGTCATCGGCGCCCAGCACGATGTACTGGGCCGCGCCATCGCCGCTGGCCATGTTCTGGCCGGCGCCGCCCACCAGGCGCACATTGCCGACCACGGCAATGAAGTCGACGTTGTCGACCTGTATGGTGCTGCCGCTGGGCAGGGCGCGCGCATCAAGAATGACGGCCTGCATGCCGTCGCCCGCAACGGTGCTGCCGCTGATCACCAGGGGCAGGTCGGGGTTGAAACCCGCCCCTGGTGTGGCGGTGATGGTCTGAATGGTCAGTGGCTCCGACGGACTCAGCGTGGCCAGAAAGGCCTGTCCGTTGTTGGTCAACTCGGCGTTGCCACCGCCAAAGCGCTCGATGCGCAGGCTCAGTTCGGCCAGGGCTGCGTCACCCGTCGCGGGGTTTGGCAGGCCCTGGGCCTGCAACGCCACGCCCACGGGCACGCTGACCTGCAGGATGGAGTGGCCGTCGCTGCCTTTGACCAGGGGGATGTCGGCCAGCGGCGAGGTCGTGCCGGGAGTGTCGGGGCGAGTGGGCGTGACCACCGGAATGGTGATGATGGTGGTGCCGCCGTCTCCGGGCGTGGTGACTACGGGCACGCCGTCCACCGGCACAGGAGTGGGTTTCGTGGGTTCCGTGGGAGTCACGGGCGGCACGGTGCGCGTGATCACCAGGCTGAAGGTCTCGGTCACCGCGCCGCCATTGCCGTCATCGGCAGTGACATCGATGCTGAGGGTGCCATTGTCACCGGTGACGGGCGTGCCACTGAAGGTGCGGGTCGCGGTGTCAAAGCTCAGCCAGGCAGGCAGAGCTGCCCCACCGGTCAAGCTTGCACTGTAGGTGAGACTGTCTCCGTCCAAATCGACAAAGCTGTTGATCGCAAATTGGAAGTTGAATGCAGAGCCCTGTGTGGCGCTCTGGTCAGGCACTGCATTGGCAACCGTAGGCGCATCGTTGACCGCAGTGATGTTCACCGTGGTGGTGCCCAGGGTGTTCAGCGCGCCGCCAGGGCCTTGGCTGCCGTCGTTGCCATCGCTGAAGGTCCATGTCACCTCTGCGCTGGCGGGCGGATTGTGGCTGGTGTTCTGGTAGGTCAGCGATTGCAGCGCTCCGTTGACGAGGGCCTGGGTGGCCGCGCTGTTGAAGGTGATGGTCAGGGTGCCGCCCGCCTGGATAAAGTTGCCTATGGTCGTACCGCTCCACAGCACATCGCTACCGCTGAATTCAAGATTGCCGCTGGCACCAAACAGGTCTTCGGCGCTGGCGCCGGCGCTGCGGCTCAGGGCCAGGCTGGCACCGCCGTAGTGACCCTGGTCGGCCAGGTCGGCATCCAGCACCTGCGCGTCGGGGGCGAGCAGCACGGCGCTGGCGTGCTCGGTGTAACTTGCGGTGGTGCTCAGGGAGTTGCCGAAGCTGGTGTCCAGCGTGCCATCGGCATTCAGGCGAACCACGCTAAAGTCCTCAGTGCCGTTGTCGGCAATGCTAGATCCCGACAGCAGGATTTTGCCGTCGTCTTGCAGGATCACGCTGAAGGCATAGTCACGGATACCGCCCACGGGAAGGATGAGCTTGCCGCCAGTGCCAAAGCTGGTGTCCAGCGTGCCATCGACATTGAGGCGCACCGCGCTGAAGTCAGCGTTACCGCCGCTCCAGCTATTGCCCGCCAGCAGGATCTTGCCGTCGGCTTGCAAGGTCATGCTGTAGGAAATGTCGTCGTTGTTGCCCACGGGAAGGATGAGCTTGCCGCCGGTGCCAAAAGTGTTGTCCGGCGTGCCATCGACATTGAGGCGCACCACGCTGAAGTCATAGCTACCGCCGCCCCAGCTATAGCCCGCCAGCAGGATCTTGCCGTCGGCTTGCAAAGTGATGCTGTAGGAAATATCGATGCTATTGCCCACGGGGAGGATGCGCTTGCCGCCGGTGCCAAAGCTGGTGTCCAGCGTGCCATCGGCATTCAGGCGCACCACGCTGAAGTCCTCGCTGATGTTGATCAAGCTATTGCCCGCCAGCAGGATCTTGCCGTCGGCTTGCAGGATGGCGCTGTATGCCTGATCGTAGCTACTGCCTACGGGAAGGATGAGCTTGCCGCCAGTGCCAAAGCTGGTGTCCAGCGTGCCATCGGCATTGAGGCGCACCACGCTGAAGTCCTGGATGCCGACGTTGCCCGTGCTATTGCCCGCCAGCAAGATTTTGCCGTCGGCTTGCAGGAGGACGCTCCGGCTCTGATCAGAGTGGCTGCCGACAGGAAGGATAAGCTTGCCGCCGGTGCCGAAGCTGGTGTCCAGCGCGCCATCGGCATTCAGGCGCACCACGCTGAAGTCGTAGATGCCGACGTTGTCCGTGCTGGAGCCCGCCAACAGGATCTTGCCGTCGGCTTGCACGGTGGCGCTGTAGGCATAGTCATTGTTATTGCCCACGGGAAGTATGAGCTTGCCGCCGGTGCCAAAGCTGGTGTCGAGCGTGCCATCGGCATTGAGGCGCACCACGCTGAAGTCAAAGCTGCTGCCGTTAATGCTATTACCCACCAGCACAATCTTGCCGTCGGCTTGCAGGACGGCGCTGTTGGCATTGCCATTGCCATCGCCCACGGAAATGACGAGCCTGCCGCTGTTGGCGGACATGAATTTGGGAGACGTGTTGGTGATGATTGCGGTCATTTTTGAAATATTTTTAGGCTTGTCGCTTATTCTGTAAGCGTTGCCAGGTATGCGTTTTATGGTTTTGACGGCACTGATTGCTGTGACCCTCTGGCCATAAAAACCGTCATCCGCCTGTGTGCGTGTTGGCCTCTGCGGCCTGGAGAGACAGCCGGGCTTTTCAAGTGCTGAGTTTGTATAGTGCTTTGACGGTGGTTTTGCTCATGAAGGAACTCTTTGGCTGAATGACGAAGTCCTTGGGGCGCGGCCTGCGAACACAGGCAGCGCTGCAGGTGCCTCAACCTCTTTGCCGCGCATCCAGAGCCGCAGTGAGGTAACTGATAGAGTATTCCTATGCCGATAAATGAAACTGAGCGTTTCTGAGTGCCGAAGAAGAATGACGCTGTTGCCCATGCGTCCTCGCGGGCATTTGCAAGCCCCTTTTTGTGGGATCTCAGCGGTCTGAACGACTTGTGAACCGGGTCGCCCGCTCTGGCTGTCGCGCACTAGCCGGCACATCAAAGACACAGGGGCGAGACGGACGGGGCGCGTCTGGCTAGGTGCGCGGCCGCTGCGAGTGGCAGGGCCAGGCGACGCAGCAACATCCCAAGGACCGTGGAGATCACGGCTACCAAGAACCGCTAACACAACCCAGCAAATCGAAGATTTGTGGTTGCACCCAGGCGCGGCCGGCGAGGCGCGGCCGGCCAGGCGCGGCCGGCCAAGCGCAGCGCCGCAGGCAGTGCATGCAGCACGGCGAGGCGGCGCAACGACGCAGCAAGGCTTGTATCAGCGGCTCTGAACCCGAAACCGCCCCGGCGTCACCCCCGCATGCACCTTGAATACTCGCTGGAAATGCGCCTGGTCGGCAAACCCCAGTCCATGGGCGACATCGGCCAGGCCCGCGCCCGCACGCAGGTGCTCGCGCGCGCGGTTGATGCGCTGGTTCAGCTGCCAGGCATGGGGCGTGAGGCCGGTCGCGGCGCGAAAGCTGCGAATCAGCTGGAAGCGGCTCATGCCGGCCAGGCGCGCGAGATCGGCCAGCTCGGTGTGCACCGCCGGCGCATGGCGCAGGAATTCCAGCACCGGCTGCAGCTGCGCGCTGCAGCGCGCGCTGGTCGGGCCCGGCGCAATGCGCAGGCCCTGGGCGCCATCCATCGCGCCGATGAACTCTATCAGCGCGGCTTCCTTGTGCTGCACCGCTGCCGCTGAAAACAACAAGGCGTTGAGGCGGCAAAAGCGGGCATAGGCCGCAGGGTCGGCAACGATGCGAATGGCCGCGCTGTCGTCGCCCGCGTATTCGGCGCGCACGCCCTGCAGCCAGGCGGCGTCGAGGTGCAGCATCTGGTAGCTCCAGGCGCCGCCCGGCTCGGGATTGCAGGCATGGACCCGGCCTGCGGGCACCAGCACCAGCGTGCCCACCTGCAGCGTTACCGGCCCGCCCGGCGCGCCCGTGAAACAGCTGCCGCCGCCGTCCACCGCGCCTATGGAGAACGTCGCATGGCTGTGCGGCCTGTAGCAGGCCCGGCTGTCGCAGGCGCGCCGGCTTTCGGCATAAGGCATGGCTGCATCGCGCCAGAATTCGGTAAGGGCTCGCATGGCGTGATTGTAGGAAGTCGCGCAAGGCAGCTTGCGCGAGAATGACGGCCAGCCCCGGGGCCATCCCTGCGCGGCGCAAACGAATAATCAGGAGCATCATGATCAAAGTCTGTATCTACGGCGCCGGAGCGATCGGCGGTTTGATAGGCGCGCGCCTCGCGGCCGCGGGCGACTGCGCGGTCAGCGCCGTGGCGCGCGGCGCGACGCTGGCCGCCTTGCAGCAGCACGGCTGGCGCGTGCTCAGGGATGGGGAACTGCTGCAGGCGCCCTGCGCGCGCGCGTCGGCCGATCCTGGCACGCTGGGCGTGCAGGACATCGTCGTGGTTGCGGTGAAAAGCCAGGCCATGGGCGAAGTGGCCCAGGCCATCGCGCCATTGATAGGCCCGCGGACGCTGGTGGTGCCCGCGATGAACGGCGTGCCCTGGTGGTTTGCCCAGGGCGTGCAGAGCCTGGGCGAGGCGCCGCTGGAAAGCGTGGACCCGGGCGGACGCATTGCGCGCGCGATTCCCCTGGAGCAGGTGATCGGCTGCGTGGTCTACGCCAGCGCCTCCATGCCCGAGCCGGGCCTGGTGGCGCACAAGATGGGGCTGGGCCTGGTGCTGGGCGAGCCACGCGGCGGCGATTCCGCGCGCCTGCGCGACCTGGTGGCCCTGCTCAACGCCGCGGGTTTCGAGGCCAGGGCCTCGGCTGCCGTGCGCCAGGACATCTGGTACAAGCTCTGGGGCAACATGACCATGAACCCGATTTCGGCAATCACGGGCGCCACCATTGACCGCATTCTCGATGACGATCTGGTGCGCGACTTCTGCTCGCTGGCCATGGCCGAAGCCGCGCTGATCGGCGAACGCATTGGCTGCGCCGTCGCGCAAAGCCCCGAAGACCGGCATGCGGTCACGCGCCAACTGGGAGCGTTCAAGAGCTCGATGCTGCAGGACGTCGAAGCCCAGCGCTCGATAGAGCTCGATGCCATTGTCGGCGCAGTGCTTGAAATCGCGCACCGACTGGACATGCGCGTTCCCAATATCTCGGCGCTGATGGGCATCACCCGGCTGTTCGCGCGCAGCAGACAGCTCTACCCGGCCTGAACGCGGCCAAACCAGGCGTTTCACGCGCCAATTTACGCAGTATTACGAACTGCGAGCACCGAATTTCAGGCCTAAACTCCCCGCACTCATAAAAAGAGAGCGCCGCGCCCGCGGCGCTTTTATATTCATAACAGTGGAGTAAAAATGGAATTTCTCAGCACCACCGACTTCTGGATCGGTCTCGTCAAGATCATCTGGATCAACATCATCCTGTCCGGCGACAACGCCGTGGTCATTGCCCTCGCGGCGCGATCGCTGCCCCCTGAGCAGCAGAAAAAGGCCATCATGTTCGGCTCCGGCGCTGCCGTGGTGCTGCGCATCGCGCTGACCGTGGTCGCAGCCAAGCTGCTGGAGCTGTCGTTCCTGCAGGTCATCGGCGGCGTGCTGCTGCTGTGGATAGGCTACCAGCTGCTGTCCGGCGGCGACGAAGAAGAAGGCCACGGCAAGGGCAATGGCTCGATGATGGCCGCGATCCGCACCATCCTGATCGCCGACCTGGTGATGAGCCTGGACAACGTGATTGCCGTGGCGGCCACCGCCCAGGGCAACATGGTCCTGTTGATCCTGGGCCTGGCCATCAGCATTCCGCTGGTGATCTTCGGCTCCACTTTGATGATCAAGCTGATGGAACGCTTCCCCGTGATCATCACGCTGGGCGCGGCGCTGATCGGCTGGGTCGGCGGCGAAACCGTCGTCAACGACAACCTGCTGCACGGCTACACCATGGCCCACCCCTGGCTGCACTACGCGGCTGCCGCAGCCGGTGCGATACTGGTCGTCGGCCTGGGCAAGCTGTCGCAGGCCCGCGCCGCGGGCAAGCAAGCCCAGATCTGAGCCGGGAAACGCCAGGGTGTGAGTCTCTGGCGGCTTTCCTGAAGAACGCACTGCCCCGGCAGTGCGTTTTTCGTTGGGGATACGTTATGCCTGCTGCGCCAGCAGCCAGGCGCGAAATGCCGCCAGCGCGGGCAGCGTCTCGTTGCGCTCGGGATAGACGAGGTAGTAGGAGCGCTCGCTGACCATGGCTGCGCCGACTTCGACCAGCCCAAGGCGGCGGTCTTCGTCGTCGATCAGCGCACGCGGCACCAGGCCCACGCCCATGCCCGCGCGCACCGCCTGCATCAGGTGCGAGGTCAGCTCGAAGCTGGGCCCGACCTTCATCTGCCGGTGGTCCAGGGCGTTGTGGCTGAACCATTGCGCCCAGCCCTTTTGATTGCTGGCCACCGTGAGCAGCGTTTGCGAGGCAATCCATTCGGGCGTCGCCGGCTTGCCGTTCAAGGCCTCAGGGCTGGCGATCGCCACCAGGAACTCGTTGTGCAGGCAGTGGGCGCGCAGATCGGGCCAGTCGCCGACGCCGCCCACGGTGATGGCCGCGTCCAGCTCCTGCGCATTGAAGTCGATG
Organism: Comamonas sp. DB36; assembly: GCF_057914905.1. Taxonomy (NCBI): domain Bacteria; kingdom Pseudomonadati; phylum Pseudomonadota; class Betaproteobacteria; order Burkholderiales; family Comamonadaceae; genus Comamonas; species Comamonas sp. DB36. The sequence continues at coordinate 301,741 of NZ_CP196632.1, read as the reverse complement.
GCGCCTATGCGCGAATGGATGTGCAGCGTCACGCCCGCATGGCTGCGGTAGAAGTCGTGCAGCCGCGGCAGCAGCCATTTGGAGCCATGGGTGGGCAGCGTCGCCAGGCGCAGCGCGCCGCCCTCCTGCTGCGACATCGCCTGCAGCGTGGCCGCGCGTATGCGCCCCAGCGCCGCGACCACTTCGGCCGCATAGCGCCGGCCCAGTTCGGTCAGTTGTACCGAGCGTCCCTGGCGCCGGAACAGGCTGATGCCCAGCTGCGATTCCAGTGTCTGTATCTGCCGGCTCACCGCGCTCTGGCTCAGCGCCAGCTCTTCGGCGGCGCGCGTATAGCTTTCATGGCGCGCCGCGGCCTCGAACACCAGCAGCAGCGACATGGAAGGGGTCAGGCGGCGGTAATGCATGAGTTTTATGCAGCAATTGCCGCTGAAATATCCGTTTGTATTGGCAAATTATCAGACAGATACTCAGCAGCCGGCCATAAAACACATGCATTGAACACATCATTGCCCAGGCCCAGGAACAAGGTATCCCGATGATAGAACGACTTCCCCTGCGCGCCAGCGCGCCCGCCGCCCCCTATGCCGAGTTTCTTGCCGCCTTGCGCGCCGCGGGTTTCGCGGGCGAGATCCGCAGCGACTACGCCAGCCGCACGGTGCTGGCCACCGACAACTCGATCTACCAACGCCAGCCCCAGGCCGCCGTTTTTCCCGCGCATGCCCAAGACGTGCAGACCGTCACGCGGCTGCTGGCCGAGCCCGCGCACCGCGACATTGCGCTCACGGCGCGCGGCGGCGGCACGGGCACCAACGGTCAGTCGCTGACCGACGGCATCGTCATGGACCTGTCGCGCAACATGAACCGCATCCTGGAGATCAACGCCGAAGAACGCTGGGTGCGGGTGCAGGCCGGCGTGGTCAAGGACCAGCTCAACGCCGCATTGAAGCCCCATGGGCTGTTCTTCGCGCCCGAGCTGTCGACCTCCAACCGCGCGACCATAGGCGGAATGATCAACACCGACGCCAGCGGCCAGGGCAGCTGCACCTACGGCAAGACGCGCGACCATGTGCTGGCCATAGACTTCGTGCTGCTGGGCGGCGAGCGGCTGCACAGCCAGCCCTTGAATGCCCACGAACTCGACGCCGCCTGCGCGCAAGGCGGCCGCGCGGGCCAGGTCTACCGCACGGCGCGGCGCATTGCCGACACCCAGGCCGAACTGATTGCCGCCAAGTTCCCGCCGCTCAACCGCTGCCTCACGGGCTATGACCTCGCGCATCTGCGCGAGGAAGACAGCCGTTTCAATCTCAACAGCGTGCTGTGCGGCGCCGAAGGCTCGCTGGGCTGCATCGTCGAGGCAAAACTCAACGTGCTGCCGATTCCCAAATATTCGGTGCTGGTCAACGTGCGCTACGCGGCCTTCATGGACGCGCTGCGCGACGCGCGCGCGCTGCTCGCGCGCAAGCCGCTGTCGATCGAGACCGTGGACTCCAAGGTACTGCTGCTCGCGATGCAGGACTTCTCCTGGAGCGGCGTGGCCGAATACTTTCCCGGCGACGCGCAGCAGCCCACGCTGGGCATCAACATCATCGAGTTCAGCGGCGACGATGCGGCGGCCGTAGACCGCCAGGTGCAGGACTTCATCGCCCATCTGCAAGGCGACGCCGGCGTGCGCCGCCTGGGCCATACGCTGGCCGTGGGCGAGGCCGCGGTCAAGCGCGTCTATGCCATGCGCAAGCGCGCGGTCGGCCTGCTGGGCAATGTGCAGGGCGAAGCCCGGCCCCAGCCGTTTGTCGAGGACACGGCCGTGCCGCCCGAGAACCTCGCCGAGTTCATTGCCGAGTTCCGCGCGCTGCTCGACAGCCACGGCCTGCAGTACGGCATGTTCGGCCATGTCGACGCCGGCGTGCTGCATGTGCGGCCGCTGCTCGACATGAAGGACCCGCGCCAGGCGGCGCTGGTGCGCCCGGTGTCGGATGGCGTGGCAGAACTCACGCAGCGCTACGGCGGACTGCTGTGGGGCGAGCATGGCAAGGGCGTGCGCTCGGAATACGCGCCCGCGTTCTTCGGCGAACTCTATCCCGCGCTGCAGCAGCTTAAATCAGCGTTCGATCCGCACAACCAGTTCAACCCGGGCAAGATCGCCACGCCCGCCGAGGCCAGGACGCTGCTACTCAAGGTCGACGGCGTGCCGCTGCGCGGTGAACACGACCGCCAGATCGACGAGCGCGTGTGGCAGAGCTTCGGCGCGGCCATGCACTGCAACGGCAACGGCGCCTGCTACAACTTCGACCCCGACGACGCGATGTGCCCGTCGTGGAAGGCCACGCGCGAGCGCGTGCATTCGCCCAAGGGCCGGGCCTCGCTGCTGCGCGAATGGCTGCGCCTGCAGGGCGCGGCCGGCGTCGATGTGCTGCAGGCCGCGGCCGCCAGGCCGGCGTTTGTCAAAGGCCTGGCCGCACGCTGGCGCAACAGCCGCGCCGCGGCGCGCGGCGAAGCCGACTTCTCGCACGAAGTCTATGCGGCGATGTCGGGCTGCCTGGCCTGCAAGTCCTGCGCCGGCCAATGCCCGGTCAAGGTCAATGTGCCCGATTTCCGCGCGCGCTTCCTGGAGCTCTACCACCAGCGCTATCTGCGGCCACTGCGCGACTACCTGATAGGCTCGCTGGAGCAGACCATGCCCTGGATGGCGCGCCTGCCCGCGGTCTACAACGGGCTGATGGGTGCGGGCTGGGTGCGGCGCCTGCTGCAAAAGCACATAGGCATGGTCGACAGCCCGCTGCTGAGCCAGTTCGATCTGCAGGCGCATCTCACGCGCTGGAACGTGCGGCCGGCGCAGGCGCAGGCGCTGCAGGCCTTGGGCAAAGAACAGCGCCAGCGCAGCGTGGTGATCGTGCAGGACACCTTCACGCGCTACTTCGATCCCGAGCCGCTGGCGGCACTGATCGAGCTGGCATCGCGCCTGGGCTTTCAGGTGTGGCTCGCGCCGCTCAACCCCAACGGCAAGCCGCTGCATGTGCAGGGCTTTCTGGCCGCGTTTGCCCAGGCCGCGATACGCAATGCCCGCGAGCTGTCGGCGCTTGCCGCCTGCGACATTGCGCTCGTGGGCCTGGACCCGGCAATGACGCTGACCTATCGCCAGGAGTACCAGAAAGTGCCGGGCATAGGCGAGGTGCCGCGCGTCGCGCTGCCCCAGGAGTGGCTGATCGACGTGCTGCCAGAAGCCGCGCCCGCGCCGGATGCGCCGCGCTTCACGCTCATGCCCCACTGCACTGAGTCGACCAATGCCCCCGACAGCAGCCAGCAATGGGTGCAGGTCTTTGCGCGCCGCGGCCTCAAGCTGCGTGCCCAGGCCGTGGGCTGCTGCGGCATGTCGGGCACCTACGGCCACGAAGCGCGCAACCTGGAGACCTCCAAGAAGATCTACGCCCAGTCCTGGGAGCGCCAGCTGCCGGTCGAGGGGCCCGCGGACATCGCGCTGGCCACGGGCTACTCCTGCCGCAGCCAGGTGAAACGCCTGTCCGAGCGCCAGCTGCGCCATCCGCTGCAGGCCTTGCTAGAGCAGCTGCGCGCGCCGGCCTGACGCCGGGCTTCAGGCGCGCTTGAACGGCAGCTCGCGCTGCGGCTGGCCCGTGAGCCGCGCCACGGCATTGGCGAAAGCCGGCGCCAGCGGCGGCAGGCCGGGCTCGCCCATGCCCGTGGGCGGCTCGGCGCTGGGCACGATGTGCACGCCGATGTCGGGCATGTCGGTGATGCGCGCCACCGTGAAGTCACCGAAGTTGCTCTGCTCGACGACGCCGTCCTTGAGCGTGATCGCCGCACCGGGCAGGCACATCGACATGCCCATCACAGCCGCGCCCTGCACCTGGGCCTCGACGCTGCGCGGATTGACGGCGAGGTTGCAGTGCACGCCCGCCGTGATGCGCTGCAGCACCGGCTGGCCCTCCTTGAGCGTGGCCTCGACGACATAGGCCACCACCGACTCGAACGACTCGTGCACCGCCACGCCCCAGGCGCTGCCTTCGGCCAGTTGCTTCCTGCCATAGCCGCTGCGGTCCACGGCCAGCTGCAGCGCCGCGCGGTGGCGCGGGTGCTGGTCGCCAAACAGCGCCATGCGGTAGGCCACGGGGTCCTGGGCGGTGCGGCGCGCAATCTCGTCAAGCAGGGTTTCCATGACGAACGCGGTATGCGTGGAGCCCACGCTGCGCCACCACAGCACCGGCACGTTCAGCTTGGGATGGTGCACCGTCAGGCGCATGGGCAGCGGATAGGGGTCGCGCATGCCTTCGGTGGCCGAGGCATCTATGCCGTTCTTGACCTGAAAGCTCTCGAACACCGTGCCCGTGAGAATCGACTGGCCGACGATGGTGTGGTCCCAGGCCAGCACCTTGCCGCTTTCGTCGAAGCCTATGCGCGCGCGGTGCAGATGCATGGGCCGGTAGTAGCCACCCTTGACATCGTCCTCGCGGCTCCACAGCAGACGCACGGGAGCGTCCAGGCCCGCGGCGCGCGCGGCCTTGGCGATTTCGCAGGCTTCGACCACGTAATCGCTGGAGCCGACAAAGCGCCGGCCAAAGCCGCCGCCCGCCATCTGCACCTGCAGCAGCACCTTCTCGGGCGGCAGGCCCAGGGTGCGCGCGGCCGCGGCCGCGTCCAGCCCCGCGCTTTGCGTGCCGACCCAGATCTCGGCGCGGTCGGCCGACAGCCGCACCGTGCAGTTCAGCGGCTCCATGGGCACATGGGCGAGATAGGGGAACACGAACTCGGCTTCGAGCTGCTGCGGCGCCTTGTCCAGCGCCGACATGTCGGCGTCGAACTTGCGCGCGCCGGGCTGGCGCGCCAGTTGGCGGTACTCGGCCAGCTGGCGTTCGCTGTCGACTTTCTCCACGCGCGAAGTGTCCCATTGCAGCTGCAGCGCATCGCGCCCCAGCTTGGCCGGCCAGTAGCCGTCGGCGACGACAGCCACGCCCTCGGCGCCGCCGTCCAGCGGCACGCGCAGCACGGCCTTGACGCCCTTGATGGCGCGCGCCGCGCTGTCGTCGACGGACGAAAGCCGCGCGCCAAACACCGGCGGGTGGGCGACCACGGCCGTGAGCTGGCCCGGCAGGCGCATGTCGATGCCGAAGTCCTGGCGGCCGCTGCTCTTGGCGCGCGCGTCCAGCCGCGTGGTCGGCTGGCCGATGATGCGAAATTCCTGCGGATTCTTCAGGCGCACGGTCTCGGGCACGGGCAAGGCCATTGCGGCTTCGGCCAGCTCGCCGTAGCCGAGCCGGCGGCCGTCGGGCGCAATCACCTGGCCGGCCTCGGTGCGCAGCGTCGCCACGTCGGCATTCCAGCGCCTGGCCGCAGCCGACAGCAGCATGGCGCGGGCGCGCGCGCCCAGCTCGCGGTACTGGGTGAAGCTGTTCTTGATCGAGTTCGAGCCGCCCGTCAGGTGCATGCCGAACAGCGGGTCGTGGTAGGCCGCGTCGTTGGTGCCGCTGGTGCTGCGCACCAGGCTCCAGTCGGCGTCCAGCTCCTCGGCGAGGATCATGGGCAGGCCGGTCTGCACGCCCTGGCCGAACTCGAGCCGGTTGATGGTCACCGTGACTTCGCCATTGGCCGCGATCTGCACGAAGGCCGAAGGCTGCTGCGTGGGCTTGAGCGCGGCGGCGGGCTGGGCCTGCGCATTTGCAAGATGCGGGAAGGCCCCCAGCACCAGGCCGCCGATGCCGGCCATCTTGAGAAAGCTGCGGCGCGGCAGCGCGGCCGGTGCGTCAGCCGCATTGGCCATCAGGCGCTGCAGCGCGCGCGGCAGATCGTTGCTATCGAAGGAAACAGGCAGCATGGGAAACTCCTTCAGGCCAGATTCTTGGCGGCATCGGCCACCGCGGCGCGAATGCGCGCATAGGTGCCGCAGCGGCAGATGTTGCCGGCCATGGCGCTGTCGATCTCGTCGGCGCCGGGCTGCTTGCCGCGCGGCAGCGATTTGAGGAATGCCGTGGCGCTCATGATCTGGCCGCTCTGGCAGTAGCCGCATTGCGCGACATCGTGCGCGACCCAGGCCGCGTGCACCGCCGCGCCGATCGGATCGCTGCCGTCGGTCACGGCCTCGATGGTGGTGATCTTCCGGCCCTCGACCGCCGAGATCGGCGTGACGCAGGAACGAATGGCCTCGCCGTCCAGATGCACGGTGCAGGCGCCGCACAGCGCCGCGCCGCAGCCGAACTTGGTGCCGGTCATGCCCAGCGTGTCGCGCAGGGCCCAGAGAATGGGCGTGCCGGGATCGGCGTCGACCGCGTGGGCGCGGCCGTTGATGTGGAGCGTGGTCATGGGCAGTTCCTGGTGGAGCGAAACGGGCAGCGGAGTCCGGCGCATGCCGCCAGCTCCACTTTGCCGGCAAGTATCCGCGCGCAGCCGCGCGCGCGTTTGCCGTTTTCAAGGCTTGTATTGCCGTTTCCAATCTTTCGCCGCCCTCCTGCGTCGCTCCATGGTCCGTGCGGGTACAGTGGACCCCCGCTTCCCCCAAAGCCTGTACATGTCCATAGAAATCCTGGCCTACGAGATCGGCAAGATTGCCCAAAACGACGGCGACCATGCAACCGCGATCTCGCGGCTGTCGCTGCACCGGCGCAGCGCCCGCACCGCGCCCATGCATTGCATCTACGGGCTGGGCCTGGGCATCACCGCCCAGGGCGCCAAGCAGGTGACGCTGGGCGAGCAGGTGATTGCCTACGCCCCGGGGCAATCGCTGCTCACGGCCGTCGACCTGCCGGTCGTCGCCCATGTGACCCAGGCGGACCTGGCGCGGCCCTTTCTGGGCATGATGCTGCGCTTCGATGCCGGCGCGCTGCTGCCGCTGGCCAGCGAGCTGGCGCTGGCGCCACTGCCGCGCGAGCAGTCGCCCTGCGCGATGTCGCTGAGCCCGCTGGAGGCGCCGCTGCTCGACGCATTGATACGGCTGGTGCGCCTGCTCCATGAGCCGCAGCTGATGGGCACGCTCGCGCCGCTGGTGGAGCGCGAGATCATGGTCCGGCTGCTGTGCGGCCCACACGGCCCCTATCTGCGCCAGCTGCTTTCGGCGGGCTCGCCCAGCCACCAGATCGCGCGCGCCATGTCGTGGCTCAAGCAGCATTTCAGCGGCGAAGTGCGCATCAACGAACTCGCGGCCCTGGTGCACATGAGTCCGTCGACGTTCCGCCAGCACTTTCGCAGCCTCACGGGAATGAGCCCCGTGCAGTACCAGCGCCAGCTGCGCCTGCAGGAGGCGCGCCAGCTGATGCTCAACCAGGCGCTGGACGCGGCCAGCACCGCGGCGCGCGTGGGCTACGAAAGCGCCTCGCAGTTCAGCCGGGACTACCGCCAGCTGTTCGGCGCGCCGCCGCAGCGCGATATCAAGCGCATGCAGCAGACGCCTTCAGGAGACCCCGCAGCGCTGGGCATCTGACGCCCTCGCGTAGAATCGACGCTGGGTGGCATGCCATTGTGGCGTGTCAGGAAAGCAGCGAAGGTCGGGCCGCCTCGCTGCGCCGTCACGTCCTCCTGATCCATGTTCAACATCCCTGTCGAATGGATGGCTGCCGCCATCTTCGCGCTCGCCCTGTCCCATACCTTTGCCGCCAAGCAGTTCGAGCGCCTGTCCCACCGCTTTCCGCGCCACGCCGGCCTGTTCCATCTGCTCGGTGAAGTCGAAGTCGTGTTCGGCTTCTGGGCCATCGTGCTGATTGCCTTCATGGCCCTGGCCAGCGGCAGCGGCGCAGCGCTTCAATATGCCGAGTCGCGCAACTACACCGAGCCGCTGTTTGTCTTCGTGGTGATGGTGATCGCGGCGTCCAAACCGGTACTGGCGATCGTCATGTCCACCGTCAATGCGCTGGCGCGCCTGGCGCCGCTGCCCACGCCGCTGGCCAGCGCCTGGCTGGGCCTGGCCGCGGTGCCGCTGCTCGGCTCGCTGATCACCGAACCCGCGGCCATGACCATTGCCGCGCTGATGCTCGCGCCGCAGATCTTCCGCCGCCAGGTGCCCGAAAGCCTCAAGTACCTGGCGCTGGGCGTGCTGTTCGTCAATGTCTCCATTGGCGGAACCCTGACGTCGTACGCCGCGCCGCCGGTGCTGATGGTCGCGGCCACCTGGGGCTGGGACAGCGCATTCATGTTCACCCAGTTCGGCTGGAAGGCCGCGCTCGCGGTACTGGTCAACGCCAGCGTTGCAACCCTCTTGCTGCGCCAGCACCTGCGGCCCGCGCCGCCGGCCAATGACGAACTCGATGCGACTGCGCGCGTGCCGTTGACCGTCATCGCCGTGCACCTGGGCCTGCTCGCGGGCGTGGTGCTGTCGGCCCACCATCCGGTGATTTTCCTGGGACTGTTCCTGATGTTCCTGGGCTACACCCAGGCCTATGCAAAGCACCAGAGCCCCCTGATTCTCAAGGAGGCGCTGCTGGTGGGCTTCTTTCTGGCCGGGCTGGTGGTGCTGGGCGGAATGCAGCAATGGTGGCTGCAGCCCATCGTGTCGGGACTGCAGCCGCTGGCGCTGTTCCTGGGAGCGATCGGCCTCACGGCGATCACCGACAATGCGGCGCTGACCTATCTGGGCTCGCTGATCGTCGGCATCTCGGACGAATCCAAGTACCTGCTGGTCGCGGGCGCCGTGGCCGGCGGCGGGCTCACGGTGATCGCCAACGCCCCCAACCCCGCGGGCGTGGCCCTGCTCAAGCGCGGTTTTGCCGACGAGACCGTGGGCGCGCTGGGGCTGCTGCTCGGAGCACTGGGGCCTACGGCCGTGGCGGCAACGGCGTTGCTGTTTCTTTGAATGCATTCGCCTGGTGCGGGCCGGGCGCAGCCTGCACGGCGGCGATGACCGGCGGGGCCGAGCGCCCCATTGCCCGGCGGTCAGGAGGCGGCCACGATCTCCGTCTGCGTGCCGGACTCCTGCAGCCGCACCGGTAGCATATTGACCAGCGCCTGGCGGAAATCGCCCGGGCGCAGCGGATCGAAGCTGCCCGAGATGCGCAGCGCGGCCACGGCCGGGTCGTGCACCACCATGCGGGTCGGGCCATAGCGCTCGAATTCGGCCAGGGCCTGGGACAGCGGCACGTTGTCCAGCGTGATGCGGCCATCGCGCCAGGGCGCGATGCCTGACGACGCCACGGCGGCGACGACACCGCCGGCCAGCTGCTGGCCCGCGGCCAGGAACACGGCCCAGTCGGTACGGTCCTGCGCGGCCACGCTCACCATGCCCTCTTCGACAGACACCCGCACCGGACCTTCGTCCGTATGGCGCACCGCAAAGCGCGTGCCCACTACCGTGACCCGGGTGTTGCCGGCCAGCACATGGAAAGGACGCGCGCTGTCGGCTTGCACGTCGAACAGGGCCTGGCCCTGGGGCAAGCGCACTTCGCGGCGCTGGCGATAAAGGCTCACCTCGACCCGCGTCGCGGTGTCCAGCCGCAGCTTGCTGCCGTCGGGCAATTGCACGCTCAGTTGCTGGCCGCGCTGGGTCTCGTAGCTTTGCGCAAACAGCGGCTGCTGCCGCCAATGGTTCCAGGCCAGATAGCCGCCACCGCCGCCCAGCGCCAGCACGAGGACCGCGAGCGCAGCCCGTAGCACCAGCGCGGACCGGCCGCCACGCCGCACTCGGGAGCGCGCCGCCACGGCTTTGTCCTGCGCCACCTGAAGGCGCATCTGCTCCACGCCCGCAAGCGGAAACGCGTCCATCTGGCGCCAATCGGCCTGCCAGCGTGCGTACGCGACCTGGCGATCGGGATGACCTGCGAGCCAGCGCTGGAATGCGGCATCCGTGTGCGCGGTGTGGGGCGCGTCGCTGAAACGCACGAACCAGTCCAGGGCCTCGGTGTCGAGGTCGCTGTCGTGAAAGGTGGCGGTGGAGTGATCAGTCATGCGAATGCCCGAAGATGCATGGTAATGGACGCACGCGGCAGCACCAACCCGGCGCGTGCCGAATGCAGCATAGGTCGGTGCTCGTTGGGGAAGGTTTCGGCCGTCAAACGGCACAGGCGTGGAGCGCCGATGATCTGCATTTGTGCGTTTGTCGCAGGGTCGCGCCGCGGCGCCACACTGCAAGCCGGAGCGAGTGAAATGGGCATGGCGTTCAGTCCAGCGCAACCGGCACCCGCTCGATTCCGTGGGCCATGGTCTTGACTTCATGCACCATCACCGTGCAGACGCCGTCGTTGGTGTAGATGTGCACCTCATAGTCCTTTCCGCCTTGCGCAGTGAAGCTGACAGCGTCGCCGCTGCGGCGCCGCCCCGGCGCGCTTGAAAACGCAATGGGCAATGGAGAACCGCCTGAGCCGCTGTCGATCCGCAGCGGCTTGCCGCCGGGAATCAGAAACTCCCAATAGCTGACTTTGGAAAAAATGCGTTTTCTCGGTTTCGGCTCGCCCCTGTCTGCCGTGTGCGCCAAGTCCCGGCGCGCCGGGGACTGCAGCGCCGCCAGCGTATGCAGCAGGTCGGCAGCGCGGGCGCCGTCGACCTTGACGAAGCTGCGCTCTCCCTGGACGGTATGCATGACCATCACCAAGGGCCTGGCTTTGAGGCCGAACAGGCGAATACGCGCCGATTCACCGGGTGGGCACAGCGGCACGGCAGCAGGCCATAGCACCCTCACCCCGCGAGCCATGCGGCAACAAAGCGCCCGGAAAAACGCGCCTGACTTTCTCATGCGCAAGCCCGCACGGCCGCGGTTCGCTCCGCGGCTTCTTGCGGAAGAGAACAGGACAATTCGATGGATTCGGTCAGCGGCATCTCAAACACAGCAGATTATTTATAAATACTAAGTATAAATAATATTCAATAGGTTCCAGCTATTTACATTTTTTTGCTGCATCGTTGCATGCGGCGCAAGTGGCAGCAGTGCTCGGCCCAGGCCAAGACCGGCGCGGCCACCGATTGATGAAAAAAATCTGTGCTGAGCGCGCAGATATATCGTTTTTATTTATCAGTCAGTCTGTCTACAGTGGGCCTGTCTCCCACACCGCCAGCAGATCCATCATGAACTCCACGATCCTCTCCGCCGATTCCCACCTGTCGTCGCCGATTCCTTTCCACCTCGCCTTTCCCGTGCACGACCTCGCCCAGGCGCGTGCGTTCTACGGTGAGTTGCTCGGTTGCCCCGAAGGGCGCAGCTCGGACGCCTGGGTGGACTTCAACTTCTTCGGCCACCAGATCGTTGCCCACCTCGCGCCCGAAGAGTGCGGCCAGCGCGCCCACAGCGCGGTCGACGGCCACGATGTGCCCGTGCGCCACTTCGGCGCCGTCGTGCCCATGGCGCTGTGGCAGGCCATGGCCGACAAGCTGGTCGCACGCGGCACCGACTTCGTCATCGAGCCCTATATCCGCTTCAAGGGCGAGCCAGGCGAGCAGGCGACGATGTTCTTTCTCGATCCTTCGGGCAATGCGGTGGAGATGAAGTCGTTCGCCGACCTGGGCTCGCTGTTCGCCAAGTGAGGCGCTTCAGCGCCGCGCGGGAGTCGGCGCAGGCGCCGCGTCGCGCAGGCATTGCGCGAGCAGCGCCACGGCAGGCGTGCTCGCGCGCGGGCGGCGCTGCAGCAGGCCGATCTCGCGATGGAATGTCTGCTCGCCCAGCGCCAGCACGCGCACGCCGGCGGGCAGCGGCAGATGGGCCTCGACCAGCGGCACCAGCGCCACGCCCATGCCCAGCGCGACCATGTGGATCAGCGCCGGGATCTCGTCGACTTCCACTGCATCCTGCACGGCCAGGCCTTCGCGGCGCAGGAAGCGCTCGACCATGCGCCCGCCAAACGACGTGCGTTCGTAGCGCAAAAATGGCTGCGACTGCAGCAGCGCGCGCCAGTCGCGCCCCTTGACGCCTGCGGCCACCATCAGCACGAAGGCTTCGTGCACCAGCGGCTGCCAGGTCAGTTCGGGCAGCATGCCGAAGGGCGGGCGGATGATGAGCGCGGCATCTATCTTGCCCGCGTCGAGGTCGTCCATCAGCCCCATGGAGATGCCCGGCGTCACATGCACGCGCAGTTGCGGGTGAACGGCGCGCAGCGCGCCTATCGCCCGCGCCAGCAAGGTGGGCTGGGCCGAGGCGATCGCGCCGATGCGCAGCAGGCCCGACGCGCTGCTCTCGCCCGGCAGGTCTGCGAGCTGGGCATAGAGCGCCTGGATCTGCTCGGCGCGCGCCAGCGTCGCCTGGCCCGCGGCATTGAGCGTGGCCGAGCGGCCGGTGCGATCGAACAGCGCAAAACCCAGCGACTCCTCGAGCCGCTTGATCTGGCTGCTCACGGCCGACTGCGTCAGGCCTATGCGCTCGCCGGTCGCGGCAAAAGTGCCGTAGCGGCACACGGCGATGAACGTCTTGAGTTCGCTCAGCATGGCTCAGACAGGCAAGGCCGCCTGCGGCGCTGCGCCATCCGCCAAGGGCTCGCCGCGCGCCAGCGCGTCGGCAACGGCGTTCTTGTGGCGCGGAATCCAGCGCAGCTGCACGCTTTCGAACAACGGCAGCAGCGCGCGCGCCTGGGCATAGATATAGGCCAGGCGCGCAATGGGCTTGGGACTGGCCTGGCTCAGCTGTTCGGCGAGGATGCTGTTGTCGGTATGCAGCAGCACCGCGCGCACCTGCTGGCCATGCAGCCATTGCAGCGCGTGGATCGCGGCCAGCGCCTCGGCTTCGTTGTTGCAGCCCGAGTGGGCGATGGCCTGGCTGAAGCTGTGCGCGCTGCCGTCGGGCGCGTAGGCGATGCCGCCTATGCGCATATGCCCGGGATTGGGCGTGGCGCTGCCATCGATGTAGACCGTCCAGAGTTGCGAATCCATGCGAGCAGCTTACCCGCTTGGCGGCCGGCCCTGGACCGATGAAGGCCGTTTTCCTACAGGAAAGCGTGCCTCGGCGCACTACATTGATCAGCGTATTCACTCGACGAGGAAACGCGGCCATGAAGAAAACCGAAAAGAAGACCACCGCCGCCGTGGCCAAGACAGTCGCCAAGCAAAAGGACATCCAGGCGAAACAGAACGCCGCGGACAAGAAGCCGCGCAAAGCCAAGCCTTCGCTACCTGCGCCCGGCCCGGGACGCAAGGCCAGCGCCGCCCCCATGAGCCGACAGCATCTGACCAAGCCCGGCATCGAGGCACGGATGCAGCAGCCGCCGCAGTACGATGCGCCCGCCTACCAGGGCAGCGGCAAGCTCAAGGGCATGACGGCGTTGATCACCGGCGGCGATTCGGGCATAGGCCGGGCAGTCGCCATCCTGTTCGCGCGCGAAGGCGCGAATGTCGCGATCGCGTATCTGAACGAACACGAAGATGCGGCGAAGACCTGCGCCCTGGTCGAAGCCGAAGGAACGCAGTGCGTCTGCATTTCGGGCGACATCAAGGACGCGAAATTCTGCGCCGACATGGTCAAGAAAGTCGTCAAGCGCTTCGGCGGGCTCAACATCCTGGTGAACAACGCGGCGTTCCAGCAGCATGCGGACTCGCTCGAGGATCTCAGCGATGCGCGCATCGCAGAAACCTTCCAAACCAATATCTTCGGCTACATGCACATGGCCAGGGCCGCGTTGCCGCATCTGTCGCGCGGCGACTGCATCATCAACACCGGCTCGGTGACCGGGCTGCGCGGCAGTGCCAAACTGCTCGACTACTCGGCGACCAAGGGCGCAATCCACGCGTTCACCAAGGCGCTGGCATCGAATCTCGCGGGCCAGGGCATTCGCGTCAATGCGGTCGCGCCCGGCCCTGTGTGGACGCCGCTCAACCCCGCCGACAAGCGCGGCGACGACCTGGCCGAGTTCGGCAAGGACACCGACCTGGGCCGCGCCGCCCAGCCCGACGAAATCGCGCCCGCCTATGTGTTCCTGGCCGCGCCCAGTTGCGCGAGCTATATCACGGGCATCGTGCTGCCGATCACGGGCAGCGTGGGCGGCTGAACGCCCAAGGCCTGAGACAGGGGTCTTTGACGCTACACTTACCTACCGAAAGGTAAATAGGGTTTTCACCCCGTTCCAGGCAGCGCTGCGCGCAACTGCAACAGCTTGCAGCGCGCGCCGGGTCACCTATACTTTTCCTTCCACCAGAACAAAAATGGGAGCACGATGGCAACTCGTCGTCCAAAAGAAGACACGGCCGCAGCGACCGATAGCTTTCGGCCGCGCGTAGACAACCGCCCGGAACAGATCATAGGCATCGCCTGCCGGCTGTTCGCGCGCCGCGGCTACGAAGGCACGTCGCTGCGCGATATCGCCGAAGAAGCCAAGATCACCAAGGCCGCGCTGTACTACCACTTCCCCAACAAGGAGGCGCTGTTCCACCGCATCGTGCTCGACTCGCTGCGCGCGCTGATCGACTCCGTGCGCGCTGCGGTCGACGCCGCGCCCACGCCGCTCGAAAAAGTGCGCCAGTACATGCTGGTGTCCGCCGACTTCATGGACGCCGACCGCGACTCCTGGATGGCGGGCTCGAACGCGTTCTGGATGGGCGCCGAAAGCGAGCAGCGCACCATGACCATCGCGCTGCGCAACGAATACGAAAGCCTGCTGCGCAGCTGCATTTCCGACGCCATCGAGACGGGCGTATTCAAGCCGCACAACGTCGCGTTGACCGGGCGCTTCCTGCTGTCGTCGCTCAACCAGATGACGCGCTGGCACAACCCCAAGGGGCCCATGTCCACGCGCGAAGTCATAGAGGAGTATCTCGACATGGCGCTGCATGGGTTGAAGGCCTAGGAGCGGCGATTTGTCCGATTCCGGCTTTTGATGCGGTGGGGGCAGGCAGCTCAGCGCACGCATGGAACCATGAACCGCCAGCCGCATGCCTTGAAGGTATGCCGTTCATCCGTCGACAGGCCCGGGGCCTGGAGCACAGTGGCCTCAATCCTCTGATGCTGCGGGCGCTCGGCTGAACACCTGGTTGCGGCCCTTGCGCTTGGCCTCGTACAAGGCCTTGTCGGCCGCATCGACCAGCAAGGTGCTGGAAGCGTCGCCCGCGCAATGGCTGGTGCAGGCCACGCCTATGCTGACCGTGATGCGCACCACGCCCGTGAGCTCGGTGCCCAGCGACATGCCTTCGACCTGCAGCCGCAGAAACTCGGCAAGCTTGGCCGCGCTCGCGGCGTCGGTATCCGGCAGCAGGATCGCAAACTCCTCGCCGCCATAACGCGCCACCAGGCTGCGCGGGCGCTGCACCACATGCGTGAGCACCCGCGTGAAGCTCTTGAGCACTTCATCGCCAAAGGGATGGCCATGGGCATCGTTGAGCTGCTTGAAATGGTCCACATCGAGCATCAGCAGCGACAGCGGCGTGCCCAGCCGGCGCGATTCGCCCCATTCGGAAGCCAGCAGCTCGTCGAAGCGCCGGCGATTGGCCAGGCCGGTCAATGCGTCCTTGCCTGCCAACGACTCCAGATGCTGTGTCAGCTGGTGCAGCTCTTCCTGCTGGCGGCGTGAAGCCGTGACATCGACATGCGAGAAGAAACTGCTGCCATTGGCCTGGGTGCCGCGCAGCTCGACGATGCGCACCCAGCGGTTCTGCGGCAGCGCCAGTACATAGGGCGCGCCCGAAAAACGCTGGCGCTCCTTGAGAATCGCCAGCCCTCTGGCAAAGCCCGCCGTCGGCGCTTCGCGCCGCCAGGTTTCGGCATAGATTTCGTCGAACTGGCGTGCGCCCAGGCTGGCTATGCCGGGCAGGCCATACAGCACCAGGAACGCATGATTGGCCCACACGGCCCCGTCCTGCTTGTCGACCATCAGAATGCCGTCGGCCAGGCTTTCGAGCGCCCTGGCCGTATCGGCGGAAATCTGTCCCGACAACTGCGCCAGCCGCGGATTGATCCTGTCCTGCATTCCCGGCAGCAGCGGCGTGGTCTTGCGCCACAGCCGCACGCGGCCAAGAGCCCCGAGCGACACCGACGCGGCGCGCACCCGATAGCCATGGTGGTCGAACTCGAAAGCGCGCTGCTGCTGGTAGTGGCGCTGCACCCCTTCTTCTATGTAGCGCTCCATGGCCGGCAGCTCGTCCGGGCTGAGCCGCTCCAGATAGAAGCGCCGCAGATTCTCGCGGTAGTCTTCGCCCTCGTGCACATGGCCCGCATGCTCGGGAAAGAACTGCAGGAACGTGTCGTTCCACAGCAGCGTCCTGTGCCTGGTGTCAAAGACACAGATGGCCACTTCAAGCTGGTCAAGAGCCAGTGCAACCAGGCGCAGGATGGAGATCAAAGTGTTTATGAAAGGTAGGCAACGGGGGAATTATCTGTGAAGTGCCGCAACGTGGGTTGTCGGGCGAAAAAAATGCCGGGCAGGACGGCATTGGATGGAAAGGGCCGCGCGCCGCGGCCCCCTGTCAGCCGGTGGCGCGCTCAAGCCCCCAGACGTCGTAGGCCACGCCTTGCTCCGCCAGGGCCTGCAGGCCGATGGTGTGCGCGGTCTGCGCCAGTTCGGCCGCATGCACCAGCAGATCGGCCCGGTCCCAATTCTGCTGCTCGGCCAGCTCCATGACTTCCTGCAATTGCGCCTCGTCGGGAATGCGCTGCACCAGGTTCAGATACAGCAGGCTGATCAGCGCCTGCATGCTGTCGCCGCCGGCCAGCTGGTCCAGAATCCCGTTGGCCTGCACGCTGTCCGCCAGCGCCTGGGCGCCCTGCGCATCCACAAAGGCAATCAGCTCGCCGACCAGCGCACGGTCGTCGAGCGCATTTGCGCCCAGCGCGGCAGCGAGCAGGCGCAGTGCCTGGCCGGCCGCGCCATCGAGGTCCAGCGCCACCGCATGATCGGCAAACTGCAGTCGCTCCACACCCAGCAGCGTGTCACGCCCGCCATCATGGGCCATGCTCTTCACGATCCACTGGCCTTGCTCCTCGCTGCGCCACACGTAGTCGGCCGCATTGCCGCCATAGACCACGGTGTCCACACCGGCACCGGCGTCGATGCGGTCGTCGCCCTGTTGCGCACGGAACACCTCGTCGGCCGTCGAGCCGAACACCGGGCCTGCGTAGTTCGTGAATGCCAGTCCCTGCTGCGCCAGCGCATCCAGGTCCATCGCCTGCGCCGTGACCGCAAGTTCTGCGGCAATCTGCACCCATTGCGCATTCGAGTATCCGCTTGCCGGCAATTCCAACAGCAGCTGCAACTCGGCGGCATCGGGCGCACGGCCCACGATGTGGGTATGCAGCAGCGTCAACAAGGCCGCCGGGTCGGCATCGCCGGCCAGCGCCGTGAGCAAGCCCAGATTCTCGGCGACCTGCGAAGCCGCGCCCAGTCCCAGGCCATCGACATAGGCCATCACATGGCCTACCAGATCCGGGCTGTCCAAACCAGCCTGCCCCCACAGCGCGAACACCAGCCGTGCGGCCTGGGCCGCCGCCACACCCCGGCCTTCGGCCGCGAGATCCAGCGCCACCGCGCCGTCGTCGAACACCAGACGCTCTATGCCCGGCAGCGGCGTGGCGCTGCTGCCGGAGGCGGTGCGCAGGCTCCACAGGCCGGCGTCGCTGCGCTCCAGCACATAGTCGTCGCGCGCCCCGGCATAGTGAACCACGTCGATGCCCGGCGTGGCCGGAGGCGGCACGGGCGGTGCCGGAGGCGGGGCCGGCGGCTGTGGCGCGGGCGGCTGAGGTGCAGGCGGCCGAGGCGGCGCCGTGGCCGTCAGCAGATAGCTCTGCGTCACCGACTCCGCGCCATCGCTGAGTTCCAGTTCGATCGATGCCGCGCCTGCCGCCGCTGCCGTGAAGGTGGCACCGGCTATCGCGGCATTGATCTGCTCTGCCGTGCCGCTGAGCTGTATGCCGTCCGCGTCCGGGTCGCTGTCTTCCAGACCTTCGAGCGTTCCATTGACCGCGGTCAGCGTGAGCGTCATGTCGTCGCCATCGTCGTCGCGCACCGTGAAGCCGGCCAGCACCGCGGCCTGGCCCACGGTCACGGCCTGTACCTCGGTGGGCACACCCGCCAGCAGCGGCGCGTCATTGACCGGCGTGATGTTCACCTGCGTGCTGCCGCTGGCGGGAGGCATGTCGTCGCTGCCGTCGCTCAAACGCCAGTCAATGTTCACGCTCTCAGGCGGAGCATCGCTGGTGTTGGCATAGGTCAGCGAACGCAGGGCCTGGTTCACGCGCGCCTGCGTGGCCTGGGCGTTGAAGCTCAGACTCAGCTGGCCTTCCGCCCGGGAATAGCTGCCTATGCGTATTCCGGACAATTCAACGCCACCGTCGTCGGTCAGCTCCAGCGCGCCGCTGGCACCAAACATATCCTGCGCATGGGCGCCGCCGCTGCGCGCCAGCGTGAGGCTGGCACCGGCGTAATGACCCTGGGCGGCAAGCTCGGCGTCAAAGACCTCGACCATGTCATCCAGCACCACGGGCAAGCCGTTCTCGGCATAGCTGACAGCGCCGCCCAGCGTATCGACCGGGCTGGTCAAGGGGTTGAACGTGGTGTCCAGGGTGCCGTCGGCGTTGAGGCGGATCAGGCTGAAGTCATTGTTGCCGCTGGCGTTGATGCTATACCCGGCCACCACGATCTTGCCATCGGGCTGCAGGGTGACGCTATGCCCCCAATCATTACCGTTGCCCACAGGCACCAGCAGCTTGCCGTTGCCCCCAAAGCCGGTGTCCAGGCTGCCATCGGCGTTCAGGCGGATCAGGCTGAAATCGTTGCCGTTGCTACCGTTTTCGCTGTATCCGGCCAGCACGATCTTGCCGTCGGGCTGCAGGGTGACGCTATACCCCTGGTCAGCACCGCTGCCCACAGGCACCAGCATCTGGCCGTTGCCATTGTCACCAAAACCGCTGTCCAGGCTGCCATCGGCGTTCAGGCGGATCAGGCTGAAGTCGTGGCTGCCGCCATGGAAGCTGAACCCGGCTATCACGATCTTGCCATCGGGCTGCAGGGTAACGCATTGACCTTGATTGGTACGGGAGCTATCCAGATCCAGCACACGCCTGCCGTCCTCCCCAAAGCCCTGATCGCGGCTGCCATCCATGTTCAGGCGGATCAGGCTGAAGTCAGTATCGCCGTTCGGTCTGACGCGGTAGCCGGCCACCACGATCTTGCCGTCGGACTGCAGGACGACGCTTTGACCCACATCACTTTCTTGGTCGCTGCCCACATCCAGCAGCAGCTTGCCCTGGTCGCCAAAGAACTCGTCCAGGTCGCCATTGGCGGTCAGGCGAATCAGGCTGAAGACATCATTGCCGTATTTGCCGCTGTTGCCGTATTCGCCGCTGCTGTTTCCGGCCACCACGATCTTGCCGTCGGGCTGCAGGGTGACGCTTTGACCCTCACCAATGCGGCCGTCCCATTCCAGCAACTTCGTGCCGCCTTCCCCAAAGCCCTCATCGGGACTTCCATCGGCGTTCAGTCGGATCAGGCTGAAGTCAACTCCAAGTGGATCGATCACGCTCCTGCTGTACCCTGCGACCACGATCTTGCCGTCGGGCTGCAGGGTGGCGCTTTGACCAAAATCATGGCGGCTATCCAAACCCAGTAGTTGCTTGCCGCCGGTCCCAAAGCCCTGGTCCAGGCTGCCATTGGCGTTCAGGCGGATCAGGCTGAAATCGCTGCCGTCGATACCGTTGTTGCTGTGCCCGGCCAGCACGATCTTGCCGTCGGGCTGCAGGATGACGCTCAGGCCCTCATCAGTGCCGCTGCCCACGGACACCAACAGCTTGCCGCTGCCCGTGGGCACGGCAAACGTAGGCGCGCTATTGGCCGGCGGCTGCACCGCGGTAAAGGCGTAATGGCTGACGGCGCTCGTATGACCGTCATTGACCGTGATCTGCAGATGGCCCTGGCCGACGGCATCGGCAGTGAATGTGGCATCGAACAATGCGGCGCTGATCTGCGCGGCCGTGCCGGTCAGCTGTATTCCCGGCGCGTCGTCGTCGCCATCGGTCAGCCCCCCCACGACGCCGCCCACGCGCCCCAAGCCATCGAGCACTTCCAGGGTCACGGTCAGCTCGGCTTCACCGGGATGGGCGACCACGATATCGGCCAGCGCCGTCGCCCGGCCCACATGCACAAATTGCGCTACTGCGGGAATACCGCTCAGCACCGGCGCGACCAGGACCCCGTTGACGGCGATCTCGCCAGCGTCCACCAGCGCGTCGCCATTGCTGAAGTCCGCTGACGTTTCACCGTCGATGTCCATGACCACCTCCCCGCCCTCGGGCAGCGCAGGCTGGCCCCCAAGGCGTTCGAGAGTACGAGCGCGTGAGTTCGGCATATCAGATACCTCATTGAATGGTTGAACGCCAGCGGCTGCACCTTTCGGCAAGCACTCCGCCTGATGCGGAGTGTGTTGCGTGTCGCCTGCCTGAGTTCCATTCCGCCGCGCATTGCCGGGGCGGATCGCAGCCATCCTGACGCGCTGGATGCTGAAACAACGCGCTGCCCGCACAGAGCGCGCGCAGGCGCGTTTTCTCCAGACCATTGCAAACCTGTCTAGGGTTAGCCCCCATTCTTCAACTTACCTGCCGAACGGTAGAATTATTTCACCAGCAAGATCCAAGCCCCTGCCGTGGCATGCGCAAGGCATGGCACGCACTTTCACAAAGGATTGCAGCAACATGTTGATTCGACATTTACGCCCCGGTCTTGCCGCCCTTTTCGTCCTTTTCTACGGCGTCGCGGTGCAGGCGCAGCCGGTGCAGGGCTTCCCGACCAAGCCGGTGCAGATCATCGTGCCGTATGCCGCGGGCGGCGTGACCGACATCCTGGCGCGCATCGTCGCCCAGCGCCTGTCCGAGCGCTGGAAGCAGCCGGTGATCGTCGACAACCGGCCCGGCGCGGGCACGGTGATAGGCACGGCGGCGGCGGCCAAGGCGCCGGGCGACGGCCATACGCTGCTGATCACGGCATTCGGCTTCACCGCCAACCAGGTGCTGGTGCCCAACCTGCCCTACAACCCCGCGGCACTCGCTCCGCTGGCGATGCTGGCCGACTCGTACAGCTACCTCTATGTGAACGCCGCGGTGCCGGCCAACAACATTCCCGAGCTGATTGCCTATGCCAAGGCCCACCCCGGCATGACGTTCGCCTCGTCGGGCAATGGCTCCAGCCCGCATATCGCGGCCGAAGGCTTTGCCGGGCGCACCGGCATAGACATCGTGCATGTGCCCTACAAGGGCAATGGCCCGGCGATCAACGACCTGGTCGGCGGCCAGGTGCAGGCGCTGTTCGACAGCTCGGCGACGATGAGCTTCGTGCAGACCGGCAAGCTCAAGGTACTGGGCGTGGGCAGCAGCGCGCCGATCAAGCGCTCGCCCGACATCGTGCCCATCGCCAAATCGGGCGTGCCGGCACTCGCCGACTTCACGGCCAGCGGCTGGTTCGGCATGTTCCTGCCCGCGTCCACGCCGCAGGAGCTGCAAAAGAAGATCTACGCCGACGTGCAGGCCGTGCTCGAGACCAGGGACATGCACGAGGCGATCTACAAGACCGGCCTGGAGCCCGCGCTGATGACACAGCAGGGCTTTGCCGACTACCTCAAGAAGACGCTGGCCACCTGGGCGCCGGTGATTCGCGAACGCAAGATCCGCCTCGACTGAGCTGCACCCCATGACACACACCACCACTTCCATTCCCGACATGCCCGCGCTGGGCCGCCTGGCCGGCCGGCGCATCGTCGTCACGGGCGCGGGCTCGGGCATAGGCGCGGCCATTGCGCAGCTGTTTGTCGCCGAAGGCGCCAAGGTCGCGGCCATGGACCAGAACGTTGCCGGCATCCACGCGTATTTCCAGCCCGGTGACGGCATTGCGCTCAAGGCCGATGTCTCGAACGAGGCCTGCGTGAGCCAGGCGATAGACAGCGCGGCCCAGGCGCTGGGCGGCATCGACGGCCTGGTCAATGCCGCGGGCATCGCCAATGGCGAGCTGCTCAGCGAAGTGCGCCTGGAAGACTGGCGCCGCGTGATCGACGTCAATCTCACGGGCAGCTTTCTGCTGGCGCGCGCCTGCTACCCGCATCTGCGCGCGGTGCAAAACAGCACCATCGTCAATTTCTCCTCGGGCCAGGGGCTGCAGCCGTTCATGCGCCGCGGCGCGTATGCGGCGTCCAAGGCCGGCGTGATCTCGCTGTCGAAGTCGCTGGCGATGGAATGGGCGCCGATACGCGTCAACACCATCTGCCCGGGCGCGGTCGACACGCCCATGGTGCGCAACGGCTACGACCCCGAAGTGCTGCGCACCCAGGTGGGCGCGCGCTATGCGCTGGGCCGCGTCGCCGAAGCCGTGGAGATTGCGCGCGCCGCGCTCTACCTCACGGGCGGCGAATCCTCGTTCATCACCGGCGTCGCCCTAGCGGTCGACGGCGGACGCAGTTACCACTGACCGGAACTCTCTTTCTCTTGCCTCCATGACACAGAACCCTACTCTTTCCGCCGTCGACCCCTATGCCGCATTCCGCGAGGAACTGCTGGAATTCACGCAGCAGCCCGAACTCGCCGCGCTCAAGGAGAAAGTGCGCAGCAACCAGAAGATGTCGCGCGCCGAATACAGCGCCTGGCAGAAGGCACTGCATGCGCGCGGCTGGGGCGCGCCCAACTGGCCCGTCGAATACGGCGGCACGGGCTGGGACCTGCAGCAGCGCTACCTGTTCGAGGAAGTCACGGCCCAGGCCGACTGCCCGCCGGCCTACCACCACGGCATAGGCCATATCGGGCCGGTGATCATGCATTTCGGCAGCGACGAGATCAAGGACCGCTTCCTGCCGCGCATTCTCGACGGCAGCGAGCACTGGTGCCAGGGCTACTCGGAGCCCGGTGCGGGCTCGGACCTGGCCTCGCTCAAGACCACGGCGGTGCGCGACGGCGACGACTATGTGCTCAACGGCCAGAAGATCTGGACCTCGCACGCCCAGGAAGCCGACATGATGTACACGCTGGTGCGCACCTCGAACGAAGGCCGCAAGCAGGCCGGCATCTCGCTGCTGCTGGTGCCGCTGGACACGCCCGGCATCGAGGTGCGCCCGATACACACCATAGACCAGTGGCACCATGTCAACGAGGTCTTCCTCAACGACGTGCGCGTGCCGGTGAAGAACCTCGTGGGCGTCGAAGGCGAAGGCTGGAAATGCGCCAAGTTCCTGCTGGACCGCGAACGCCTGTCGCCGGCCACCGTGCCGCGCCTGGCGCGCCAGCTCGAGCAGGTGGCCGAACTGCTGGCGCAGAAAATGCAGTCCCACCCCGGCCTGCCCAGCATCCATGCGCTGCAGGAGCGGCTGTTCCTGGCCCAGGCTTCGACCAAGGGCGCGCGCCAGATGCTGCTCAGCGCCATCCAGGAAGAGATGCAGGGCACGCTGGCCTCGTCCAAATCCTCGGCGCTCAAGCTCCACACTTCGGAGCTGTCGCAGCAGATCGTCGGCATTGCCTTTGACATCGCCGGCCCCGAATACGCGGCGCGGCTGGTGCCCGAAGTCGAGGCGCCCGATGGCAGCGACGACCTGGACATCGAACGCCAGCTGACCCACACCTATTTGTTCTACCGTTCGCGCACGATTGCCGGCGGCACCAGCGAAGTGCAGAAGAACGTGATTGCCCGCGACCTGTTTGGAGCCTGAGATGACTTTCCATGTGACCCCGATGTTTCCCGGCGATCTGTATGACTCCACGGACCGAATGGCCGGCGCGGGCGCTGCCGACTGGCGCCAGATTCTCGAACTTGGCTGGCAAGGCGTGCTGGTCGCTGAAGACCAGGGCGGCGTGGGCGCGACGCTGGCCGAATTCTCGGCGATTGCCGAGGCCTCCGGGCGCCACGCGCTGGCGCTGCCGCTGATCGCGCGCTGCGTGGTTGCACCCATGCAGCTGGCCGCGGCGGCGGCATCCGATACGGCGCGCGCGCTGCTCGCGCAGCTGTCCGCGGGTCACGCCTCGGTCTGCCCGGTGCTGGGCAGCGATGTCCAGGCCACGCCCGACGGCAACGGCGGGCTGCGCCTGCAAGGCGTGCTCAAGGGCGCCGACCTGAGCGCCGATGCCAGCCATCTGCTGTTCAATACCGCGACGCAGCTGGTGCTGATCGAGACCGATGCCCTGCCCGAGGCGCGCTATTACAAGGGGCTGGACGGCCGGCGCACGGCCGACTTCACGCTCGATGGCGTGCGCGTCGATGCCAGCCAGGTGCTGCTGCAGGGCGAGGCCGTCGCGGCCGCCGTGAAGGCCGCGAGCGACACCGGCGCGGTGATGACCTGCGTGCAGACCGTGGGCGCGCTCGGCGCACTGGTAGAGCAGACGATTGAATACCTCAGCACGCGCAGCCAGTTCGGCGTGCAGCTGTCGACCTTCCAGGCGCTGCGCCACCGGCTGGTCGAGATGTACGTGGCCTACGAAAGCGCGCGCGGCCTGGTCAAGGACGTGACCGAGGCGCTGTCGGCCGACCCCGCGGCGAATCCGCGCGACGCGGCGCTGACCAAGCTGTATCTGGCCAGCGTCGGCCGGACTGTGGCAGAGTCGGCGATCCAGCTGCACGGCGGCATGGGCATGACCACCGAAATGCCGGCCGCGCGCCTGGCCATGCACACCTTGATGTGCAATCTGCAATACGGCGACCGCTTCCATTATCTGGATGCGCTGTCGGCGCAGATGTCCAACGAGGTGGCGGCATTGGCCGCCTGAGATCTGTTGACCCGGTCCGTTCGGGCTGAGCCTGTCGAAGACCGCACTTCGACAAGCTCAGTGCGAACGGGTTTTGACCTTTCGCCCGCAGCAAAGCCAAGGCTCGGGATCGAAGGTTGATATGAACATCCTTCGCAAAGCCTTCCCCATGCAAACCATCCACTCTCTTTTCTTTCCCGAATCGGTGGCGCTGATCGGCGCCTCCTCCGACCCGGAGCGCATTGGCGGACGCGTGCTGCGTTTCATGCGCGAAGGCGGCTACCAGGGCACCATTTATCCCATCAACAAAGGGGAGCCGTTGGTGCAGGGCCTGCAGGCGTACAAGAGCATCAGCGATGTGCCCGGCCCGGTCGACCAGGCGGTGATCATCATTCCCGCGGCCGGCGTGGAGACCGCGCTGCGCGAAGCCGTGGCCAAGGGCGTGAAATCGGTGCAGATCCTCACCGCGGGCTTTGCCGAGATCGACGAGGCCGGCAAGGCGCTGCAGCAAAAGCTGGTCGACATCTGCCGCGCCGCCGGCGTGCGCATGCTGGGCCCGAACTCGCTGGGCCTGCTCAACCTGTCCAACCGGTATTCGGCCACCTTCTCCACCGCGCTCAACGGCCTGCGCCCGGTCAAGGGCAATATCGCGCTGGCCACGCAAAGCGGCGCCTTCGGCTCGGCCACCTACGGCATGGCCTCGCTGCGCGGCCTGGGTTTCTCCAAGATCATTGCCACCGGCAACGAGGCCGATGTCGATGTGGCCGAATGCATCGACTACCTGGCCGACGACGCCGAAACGCGCGTCATCTGCGCCGCAGTGGAATCCTGCAAGGACGGCAATCGCCTGCGCCAGGCGCTGCTCAAGGCCTCCAAGGCCGGCAAGCCGGTGCTGATCATGAAGGCCGGGCGCACCGAGGTCGGCGCCTCGGCCGCGGCCACGCACACCGGCTCGCTGGCCGGCAATGACACGGTCTACGACACGGTGTTTGCCGAGTGCGGCGCCTACCGCCCGCAGTCCATCGAGGAGATGCTCGACATCGCCTATGTCTGCGCCGTGACCGGCCAGCTGCCCGGCAATTCCGAAGTCGCGATTCTCACCGGCTCGGGCGGCATTGGCATTCTGATGGCCGACCATGCGAGCGACCATGGCCTGGCGCTGCCGCCGCTGTCGCCAGCCGCAAGCGCGGCGGTGCGAGAGGTGCTGCCGTTTGCCGTTGCCGCCAACCCGCTGGACACCACGGCCCAGGTCACGGCCGTGGCCAGCGGCGTGACGCGCACGCTGGACGCGCTGCTGAGCCATTCGACCTATGGCACCGTCTTTGCGTATCTGGCCCATGTGGGCCTGTCACCCAGCCGCTTCCAGTCGACCAGCGACGAGCTGATTGCGCTCAAGAAGAAGTTCCCCGAACGCGCCATCGTGATGGTGATGCTGGCGACCACGGAAGTCGCGGCCGCGCTGGACGCGCATGGCATCCCGACGTTTGCCGACCCTTCGCGCGCGGTGCTGGCGCTGGCCGGCGCGCGCCAGCTCGCGCGCCGCCACCAGGCGCTGTACTCGCCCTCGTCGGCCGGGCGTTCGGCGCAGCCCCTGGGCGATGTCTCCACCGAGGCCGCGGCCAAAAAGGTGCTGGCTGAAGCCGGCCTGCCCATGCTGCCCGAAAAGGTCTGCGGCAGTGCCGAAGACGCCGCGGCCACGGCCATGGAGTTCGGCTTTCCCATCGTTGCCAAGATATCCTCGCCCGACATCGCCCACAAGACCGAGATCGGCGGCGTGATGCTCAATCTGCAGGACGCCGAAGCCGTGCGCCAGGCCTATGGCGAACTGCTGCGCCGCGCCAAGGCCGCCGCGCCCGAGGCGCGCATCGATGGCGTGCTGATCACCCCCATGCTCAAGGGCGGCGTGGAAACCATCATGGGCATACACATGGACCCGACGTTCGGGCCCATGGTGATGTTCGGCTCGGGCGGCACGGCCGTGGAGCTGTTCAAGGACGTGGCCTTTGCCTCGGCGCCGGTGAGCGCAGCGCGCGCGCGCGAACTGATCGATGCCGTGCAGTCGTCGCGCCTGCTGCGCCAGTGGCGCGGCGGCCCGCAGTACGACGAGCAGGCGCTGGTCGACGCGATCTGCAAGCTGTCGGCGTTTGGCCAGGCGCACGCCGATGTGCTCGAAAGCATCGATGTCAATCCGCTGGTGGTGCGCGAAAAAGGCGCGGTCTGCCTGGATGCGGTGATTACACTGCGCTGATTCCCGGAGACCAGACATGACCCCCCACCTCGAAGAAAAACTGCAAGCCCTGCTCGACCGCGAAGCCATTCGCGAAGTGATGTACGCCTACTGCCGGGGCATAGACCGCGGCGACGAAGCCGCGCTGCGCTCGGCCTATTGGGAGGACGGCACGGACCGGCATGGCGCCTACAGCGGCAGCGCCAGCGGCTTCATTGAGAAGGCGCTCAAGTCTCGCAGCAGCGGGCTGCGCATGATCCACCAGGTCAGCAATATCTCCATCGTGCTCGAAGGCCGGCATGCGGCCGTCGAAAGCTACTTCCAGGCCTTCCAGTACGACACCGACCCGGCAACGGGCCGGCTGCGCGAGACCTTTCTATGCGGCCGCTACGCCGACCGTTTCGAGAAACGCGGCGAAGAATGGCGCGTCGCCGCGCGCACCGTCATCTATGACTGGATGAAGGAGGCGCCGGCGCCCGAAGGCGACGAGGCCACGCGCTTTGGCGTGCGCGCGCCGCAGGGGGCAATGAAGCCCGATGATGCCTGGTACCAGTTGCTGCGCGAGGCGCCGTTCGCGAAATAGACGGCTTCACGCCCCTCTATCTTGAGGGCAGGCCGTTCATGGTTCGACGGGCTCACCACGAACGGGTTTAGCCAG
This sequence comes from Comamonas sp. DB36, assembly GCF_057914905.1. NCBI lineage: Bacteria > Pseudomonadati > Pseudomonadota > Betaproteobacteria > Burkholderiales > Comamonadaceae > Comamonas > Comamonas sp. DB36. The sequence goes on along the minus strand of NZ_CP196632.1, from coordinate 274,321 downwards.
TGCAGCGCTTCATGCTCCAGATCTCCCAACTCCGTTCGCCCTGAGCCCGTCGAAGGGCGTTTCGGGGCGTGCTGCACGCGCTTCTCTGAGCGTCATTTGTTTTTAGCCGCTAAAAAAGCGGGACTGGTCACCCAGCCCCGCATCAAACGGCAACCCGTGAAGGCCGCCTCCCTGCCACAGGGGTCAGGCTTCCGCCGACTCCCGCAGATGTTCGAACGCAAAGCCGCGGTAGCCGTCGCGCACCGCCGCGCCCGTGAGTTCGCGGTATTTCATGAAGCCGCCGGTGAACAGCGTCAGGCCCAGCGGCTTGTCCTTGACGTTGGCGCCCACGTACCAGGTCTTGGCCTTGGTCAGCAGCGTGCGCTGCGACAGCTCGTAGACCAGGTCCATCCAGCCCTGTTCGGCCTCGGCCGTGGGCTCTATGCTGGCCAGGCCTTCTTTCTCCATATGCACCATGGCCGCCGCAATCCAGTCGACATCGTGTTCGCTGATGCGGATGATGTTGGCCAGCGCCGCCGGGCCGTTGGGGCCGGTGGTCATGAACAGATTCGGGAAGCCCTCCATCATCAGGCCCAGATAGGAGCGCGCGCCGTCCTTCCACTTGTCGTTGACCTTGCGCCCGTCCTTGCCCACCACGTCAAAGGCCAGCAGCGCGCCCGTGAGGCCGTCGTAGCCCGTGGCAAAGATCAGCACGTCGAGCTCGATCTCGCCCGATTGCGTGCGCACGCCCTTCTCGGTGATCTCGACAATCGGGTCCTTGAGGCAGTCGACCAGATGCACATTGGGACGGTTGTAGGTCTCGTAGTAGCTGCTGTCCAGGCAGGGCCGGCGCGCGAAGATCGGGTAGTCGCGCGGCTTGAGCGCCTCGGCCGTCGCCGGGTCTTCAACGACTTCGCTGATCTTGCCGCGCACGAATTCGGCGACATGCTCGTTGGCCTCGGCGTTGCTCATCAGATCGGAGAAGGTGCCCAGCATCGCCAGGCCGCCGTTCTTCCAGGCGTCCTCCAGCAGCTGGCGGCGCTGATTGGGCGTGACGCTGAAGAAGGCGCGCGTCGACTGTGGCCGTACGCCGCCCACGGCGCTGTTGCGCGCCGATTCGCGAATGCCTGCGTAGTGGCGCTTGACTTCGGCCACGTACTCGGGCTCGAGGTTTTCGTTGCGCATGGGCATGGTGAAGCTGGGCGTGCGCTGGTAGACAAACAGCTCGCCGGCTTCCTTGCCGACTTCCTGCACGATCTGTATGCCGGTCGAGCCCGTGCCTATCACGCCCACGCGCTGGCCCGCAAAGCTGATCGGCTCATGCGGCCAGCGCGCGGCGCGCAGCAGCCGGCCCTTGAAGCGTTCTATGCCGGGAATTTCCGGGTCCTTGGGCACGGACAGCGGGCCCGTGGCCATGATGCAATAGGTGGCTTCGAGCGTCTCGCCCTTGTCGGTCTTCACCGTCCAGAGCTTGCGTTCCTCGTCCCAGACGGCGCTGGTGACGCGGGTGTTGAACTGGAAGTGCTTGCGCAGGTCCAGCCGCTGGGCGACGAAGTTGATATAGGCGAGCAGCTCGGGCTGGGCCGCGAACTGCTCGGACCAGGTCCATTCCTGCTCGACTTCGGGCGAGAACGAGAAGCTGTAGTCGATGCTGGGCAGGTCGACGCGCGCGCCCGGGTAGCGGTTCCAGTACCAGACGCCGCCCAGGTCGCCGCCGGCCTCGAAGCTCTGGATGCGCAAGCCCATTTCACGGAACTTGTAGGTGGCGTACATGCCGCCAAAGCCGCCGCCGACGATGACTACGTCGAGGCGGCGTACGGATGCTGGGTGGTTGGTTTGCATTGTTGTCTCCTGCTATTTTCAAAAAACTTGGCCTGAGGACACCCTTCGACAAGCTCAGGGTGAACGGCCGAAAACACTGCGCTCATCCTGAGCTTGTCGAAGGATCGAAAGGCCGTTAAACCGCCAGCGTGCCGCCATCCACCGGCAGCGTCACGCCATTGACATAGGAAGCCAGCGGCGAGGCCAGAAACACCGCCGCGCCCGCGAGTTCCTGCGGCTGGCCCACGCGGCCCGAGGGAATGCGCGCCATGAAGCGCGCCAGGCGCTCGGGGTTGGCGCGCGTCGCGTCGGTCATCGGCGTCTCGATCACGCCGGGGGCGAGCGCATTGACGCGAATGCCGTCAGGCCCGAGATCGGCGGCCATCGATTGCGTCAGCATCTTCACCGCGCCCTTGGACGCCGAGTAGCCCAGCGCCCCGGCCTGGGCAATGAAAGCCGCGCCCGAAGCGATGTTGATGATGCAGCCGCGCGTGGCGCGCAAGGCCGGCAGCCAGGCGTGGATCACGTTGAACGTGCCCAGCAGGTTGACATCGACCACGCGCCGGATATTGGCGTGGGCGCGCGGGCTGTCAATGCCTTCGCGCAGGATCACGCCGGCGTTGTTGACGACGATGTCGACGGCGCCGATCTGCGCGCCCACCGTCTCGGCCAGCGCCGCGGCCGCGTCGGCATCGGTCACATCCAGCGCAAAGCCCCAGGCCTGGCCGCCGGCCGCGCTGATCAGCGCCAGCGTTTCGGCGCAGCGCTGCTCGCTGATGTCGGTGACGATCACGCGCGCGCCGGCGCTGGCCAGGCCCTGGGCAATCGCCTGGCCTATGCCGCTGGCGGCGCCCGTGACCAGCGCCAGCCGGCCTTCGAGCAGGCGCGCGCCCTGCAGCGCAGCCATCACGGCATCACGGTCTGTCGCGCTCATGGCAGCTCCTTACCGGCCGCGCGCAGCGAGCGGCGTTCGAGCCAGGCATAGAGTTCGCCCACCAGGCCCTTGCGGAACGACAGCACGACGACCACGAACACCAGGCCCTGGATCATCAGCACCCACTCCGCGTACGAGGCGAGGTAGTGCGACATGGAGACGATCAGCACCGCACCCGCGATCGGGCCGAGCAGGGTCTGCATTCCGCCCAGGATGCAGATCAGCAGCGCCTCGCCCGAAGTCACCCAGGTCAGGTCGTTGAGCGTCACCACCTGGAAGGCCACGGCCTTGATCGCGCCCGCCAGGCCGGCCAGCGACGCCGACAGGATGAACACCAGCAGCTTGTAGCGATTGGCGCGCAGGCCCAGCGAAATCGCACGCGGCTCGTTGTCGCGGATGGCGCGCAGCACCTGGCCGAACGGCGAGTTGACGATGCGGTGGATGGCAAAGAAGCCGAAGGCCGTGAGCGCGAACACCGTGAAATACATCACGTAGTTGTTGCCCAGCTCGATGACGCCGAACATCGCGCGCCGCGGCACGTCCTGCAGGCCGTCCTCGCCGCCGGTGAAAGGCATGCGCAGCGCGAAGAAATAGATCAGCTGCGAGAACGCCAGCGTGATCATCGAGAAGTAGATGCCCTGGCGGCGGATGGCGAGTGCACCGGTGAGCGCGCCTATGACCACGGCCACGCCCACACCGCACAGAATGCCCAGCGCCGGGTCCAGTCCCCAGACCTTGATGGCCTGGGCCGTGACATAGCCCGAAGCGCCAAAGAACATCGCGTGGCCGAAGGACAGCAGGCCGCAGTAGCTGACCAGCAGATTGAGCGCGGCCGCGAGCAGCGCGAAACAGAAGATCTCGATCAGGAACTGCGGGTAGAGCACGAAAGGCGCGACCAGCAGCAAGGCGACGAAGGCCGCAAGCAGCAGGCGCTGCGTGGCTGGAGAGAAGTATTTCATCGGGCCTCCTGGCCAAACAGGCCGTTGGGACGGATTGCCAGCGTGATGATCATCACGATGAAGATGACGACGCCGGCGGCGTCCGGGTAGATCAGCTTGGTCAGGCCTTCGACCAAGCCCAGGCTGAAGCCGGTGATGATGGAGCCGATGATCGAGCCCATGCCGCCGATCACCACGACCGCGAACACCACCACGATCAGGCTGTTGCCCATCAGCGGATTGACCTGGTAGATGGGCGCGGCCATGGCGCCGCTCAGGCCCGCCAGACCCACGCCCAGGCCGTAGGTCAGCATCAGCATGCGCGGCACGTTGATGCCGAAGGTGCGCACCAGCGCCGCGTTCTCGTTGGCCGCGCGCAGGTAGGCGCCCAGCTTGGTGCGCTCTATCACCAGCCAGGTGCCCAGGCACAGCACCAGCGAAGCGGCAATCACCCAGACGCGGTAGGCTGGGATGTAGCTGATGCCGATGTCAAAGCCGCCCGAGATGGGATTCGGATAGGGCTGGCCGGTGGCGCCGAACTTCCAGCGGAACGCGCCTTCCATCAGCATCGCCAGGCCGAAGGTCAGCAGCAGCGCGTAGACATGGTCGACGCGGTACAGCCGGCGCAGCATCAGCCGCTCTATCACCAGCCCGAAGCCCCCGACCACCAGCGGGGTGATGATCAGCGCATACCAGTAGCTGATGCCGAAGTACTCGAGCAGGCCCCAGGCAACAAACGCGCCCAGCATGTACTGCGCGCCATGCGCGAAGTTCACCACATGCAGCAGGCCGAAAATGATGGCCAGGCCCAGGCTCATCAAGGCGTAGAACGAACCGTTGATCAGGCCTATGACCAGTTGCCCGACGAAGGCCGACATGGGAATGCCGAAAATCTCATCCATGGTGGACTCTCCTGTAGAGCGCCGCGCCGCAGCGCGCGAAAATGTTTGGTGTGCGCTTCATAGTCCCAGCAGCCCTTCGATGCGTGCCAGATCCCTGGCGATGTCGTCGCGGTGGAAATGGTCGACCACCACGCCCTCGTCGATCACATAGAACCGGTCCGCAATCTTTGAAGCGAAACGGAAGTTCTGCTCGACCATCAGCACCGTGAAGCCGCGCTCCTTGAGGATGCGAATGGTCTGGCCTATCTTGGAGACGATCACCGGTGCCAGGCCTTCGGTGCACTCGTCGAGCAGCAGGAACTTGGCTCCGGTGCGCAGGATGCGCGCGATCGCCAGCATCTGCTGTTCGCCGCCCGAGAGCTTGGTGCCCTGGCTGTGGCGGCGCTCCTTGAGGTTGGGAAACAGCATGTAGATCTCGTCGACGCTCAGGCCCCCGGGGCGCAGCACGGGCGGCAGCAGCAGGTTTTCCTCGGTGCTCAGGCTGGAGAAGATGCCGCGCTCCTCGGGGCAGTAGGCGACGCCGAGTTTCGCTATCGTCTCGGGCAGCATGGCTATGGTCTCGCGGCCGTTGATCTCTATGCTGCCGCGGCGCTTTTCCAGCAGCCCCACGACCGCGCGCAGCGTGGTGGTCTTGCCAGCGCCGTTGCGGCCCAGCAGGCAGACCACTTCGCCCTGGCGCACTTCGAGGTCCATGCCGTGCAGCGCCAGGTTCTCGCCATAGTGGCCGACCAGGCCCTTGACCGACAGGCACAAGGCAGCGTTGTTGGCTTCAGTCATTCGCGCCTCCCACATAGGCTTCGATCACCGCCGGGTCGCGCGAGACTTCGTCATAGCTGCCTTCGGCCAGGATCTGGCCCGACTGCAGCACGGTGACGCGGTCGCACAGCTCGGCAATGACCTTCATGTTGTGCTCGACCATCAGAATGGTCCTTCCCTTGGCCACGTTGCGGATGATCTCCATCACCGGGCCAATGTCCTCGTGGCCCAGGCCAGCCATGGGCTCGTCGAGCAGAATCATTTCGGGCTCGAGCGCAATGGTCGTCGCCAGCTCGAGCACGCGCTTGCGGCCGTAGGGCAGCTCCACGGCCGGCGTATGCAGCCAGCGCGTGAGGCCCACCATTTCTATGAGCTCCAGCGCGCGCGCGTCCAGCACCTGCAGCGCGCTGTCGCGGCGCCAGAACGCCCAGGTCATGCCGGCCTTTTGCTGCAAGGCCACGCGCACGTTCTCCAGCACCGTCATCTGGCCGAACACCGCCGAGATCTGGAACGAACGCACCAGGCCCATGGACGACACGGTCGCCGGGTCGCTGGCGGAAATGTCCTTGCCATTGAATTTGATCGTGCCCGTGGTCGAGCGCAGGAAAGTGCTCAGCAGATTGAAGCAGGTGGTCTTGCCCGCGCCATTGGGGCCTATCAGCGCGTGCACGCTGTGGCGGCGCACGCGCAGATTCACGTCCTTGACCGCATAGAAGCCGCGGAACTGCTTGCTCAGGCCCGTGGCCTGCAGGATGTAGGGATCGGGGGGAACTTGCATGCCAGCGCCTTCAGATCATGGCGTGGGTCACGCCGCCATCGACCAGGATGGAGGTGCCCGTGACCCAGCTGCTGTCCGCCGAGGCCAGGAACATCGCCGCGTTGGCGATGTCCTCGACTTCGCCCAGGCGGCGCAGCGGCGTGCGCGCGATGCGCACCGCGATCTTGTCGGGGTCCACATTGCCCTTCATGCCCTCGGTGGGCACCGAGCCCGGGCAGACCGCGTTGACGCGTATGCCGCGCGGCCCCAGGTCCACGGCCGAGGAGCGCGTCAGGCCCAGCACGCCGGCCTTGACGCCGCCGTAGACCATGGCTTCGGGCACGCCCAGGAAAGCCGCCGCCGAAGCGATGTTGATGATGCTGCCACCTTCGGTCATGGCCTCCGAACCCACCTGAATGCCCCAGACCACGGAGTTGAAGCCCGTGCCCACCATGCGCGTGAGCATCTCGGGCGTGATCGCCGAGATCGCGCCATAGCGCACCCAGATCGCGTTGTTGACCAGGATGTCGAAGCGGCCATGCGCCTGCTTCATGCCCTGCACCGCGTTGACGAAGGTCTCGCGTTCGGCCACGTTGCCGCCGAACGCCATCGCCTGGCCGCCCTGGGCGCGGATTTCCTCGGCCGCGGCCTGGGCCAGGTCTTCGCGCAGATCGAGCACGCCGACTACGGCGCCGGCCTGGGCCATGGCATCGGCAATCGCCCGGCCTATGCCGCGCGCGCCGCCGGTGATCAAGGCCACTTTGCCTTCGAGCTTGTTGTTCATTGTTGTCTCCTGGTTTTCGTTGATTCGTTCAGGGCTGGTCGGCAAAACGCACTTCGCGCAGTCCGCGCACTCCCGTGCCGTGCACGGCGAACAGCGCACCCGCGTCGGGGTGCTCGTCCTTGAGCGCGTTGCCGCTGTTGCTGATGCTGGTGACGTAGAGCACGTCGAGATCGGGGCCGCCGAAACAGGGGCAGGTCACATGGCGCACGGGCATGTCGATCAGGCGATCGAGCCTGCCGTCGGGCAGAAAGCGCGCCATCTGGCCGGTCTCGACCAGCGCGGTCCACAGGCCGCCTTCGCTGTCGACGGTCGCGCCATCGGCCGCGGATTTGAGCTGCGCGGTATCGACCCAGACCGTGGGCTGGCCGGCGCGGCCGCGCGCGCTGTCGTAGGGGTAGCGCAGGATCTTGCGTGTGCGGCTGTCGGTGTAATAAAGCCACTGCCCGTCGGGACTGAAGCAGATGGCATTGGAAATGGCGAAGCCTTGGTCCAGCTGCTGCACGCGGCCGCGCGCATCGACCTGGTAGAGCGCGGCCAGCGGCTCGTTGCGGCCCATCACCAGCGAGCCGCAGACAAAGCGGCCCGCGCGGTCGCAGCGGCCGTCGTTCAGGCGTATGCGCTCGGCAACATGCGTGACCGCAGCCAGCGGCGTGACTTCACCCGATGCCAGATCGAGATAGCTGAAACCATGGGCCAGCGCGACCAGCAGCCGGCCGCTGTCGCACAGCGCAATCGAGCCTATGGCCGTGGGCAGATGCCACTCGCGGTAATCGCCGCTGGCGGGCACAAGACGGCGCACCAGCTGCGCATGCGAATCTATCCAGTAGAGCGACTGGCTGCGCTCATCCCACAGCGGACATTCGCCCAGCTGGTCGCGCGTGGTGGTGACGATTTCAATACGGGTCATGGCAAAACCTGGGCAAGCGATGGCGCAATGCGCCTGACAAACGGGAAACCGCAGCCCCGGCGCGCAGGCCGGGGCACCTACGCTTACTTCTTCACGAAGTCGCAGCCGCCATCGGCCAGCGGACGGAACACCGACTCGCCCGGGATTTCTTCGCCGATCTTGTAGAGGTCGTTCTTGCCTTTGGATTCGGCCGGGGTCTTGACCTGGATCGCATAGGTCGGACGGATCAGCTGGCCGTCCTCGCGGATCATGGCGTTCTTCATCGAGAAGTCGTTGACCGGCGTGGCCTTCATCTTGGCCATCACCGCCACGCCTTCGTCCGTTCCCGCGGCCTGCACCGCCTTGAGATAGTGCATGGCCGCGCTGTAGGCACCCGCATGGATATAGGTCGGCACCACGCCCTTGTTCTTTTCCATGAAGCGCTTGGCCCAGGCACGCGATTCGGCGTTGCGGTCCCAGTAGAACGGCGCGGTGATCTGCAGGCCCTGGGCCACGTCCAGGCCCATGGCCGAGACGCTGTTGATGGTCATGCCGAACACGCCGACCTTCTGGCCGTTGCGCGCGAGCTTGTACTCGGCGGCCTGCTTCAAGGCATTGGTCAGATCGAGGCCGGCGTTGAGCACGACGATGGCCTGGGCCTTGCTGGCCTGGGCCTGCAGCAGATACGACGAATAGTCGGACGCGCCCAGCGGATGGCGCACCGAGCCCACGACCTTGCCGCCGCCGGCCTCGATGAACTTGGTCGCATCGGCCTGCATCGCGGCGCCGAACGCGTAGTCGACGGTGATGAAGAAGAACGATTTGACGCCCTGCTTGAGCAGCGCCGTCACGCCCGCGTTGGCCAGCTGGTAGGTGTCGACAATGAACTGCACGGTCATGGGCGAGCACATCTTGCCCGTGAGGTCGGAAGAGACCGTGCCGGCCACGAGATACGGCTTTTTCTTCTCCTTCATCATGCTCGACACGCCGAAGGCAATCGACGAAGCCGAGCCGCCGACGATGGTGTCGAACTTCTCGTTCTCTATCCATTGGCGCGCCATGTTGATGCCCACATTGGGCTTGTTCTGGTCGTCGGCCACGGTGACTTCGATCGGCTTGCCCAGCACCTTGCCGCCAAAGTCCTCCACCGCCATGCGCACCGCCAGCGACGAGCCCGGCCCGCCATTGCCCGAATAGGTGCCGGTCTGGTCGGCCATCACGCCTATGCGCACCACGTCATCGCTGATCTGCGCCTGCGCGGGCAGCGCGGCAAGCAAGGCGCTGCCGGCGAGCAGGGCCAGCGCGGACATCCGGGGAATCGAAGGGAAAGCGTTCATGTCTGTCTCCTGGTAGTTATGGAATGCACTGACTGTCTAAAAAATCGGGGGTGAGAAAAACCGTTCGTCCTGAGCCCCAGCCCCGTTCGTCCTGAGCTTGTCGAAGGATGAACGGCCAAGCTCAAGCTTAGGCATGACCTGCCCAATGGCTGGTTCGCCTGGTTGGGTCTTCTCACACCGGATCGGTACTGAGCCGATGCCCCTTGAACTGCTCGCGCAGCTGCGTCTTGAGCAGCTTGCCGGTCGCGGTATGCGGCAGGGCGTCGACAAACACCACGTCGTCGGGCAGCCACCAGCGCGCCACGCGGTCCTGCATGAATTCGGTCATCTCGGCAGCGGTGATGCATTCGCCGGTCTTGGGCACGACGATCAGCAGCGGGCGTTCCTGCCACTTGCTGTGCGCCACGCCTATCACCGCGGCTTCCTGCACCTTGGGGTGGCCGACGGCGACGTTCTCCAGATCGATGGAGGAAATCCATTCGCCGCCCGACTTGATCACGTCCTTGGTGCGGTCGGTGATCTGCACAAAGCCGTCGCTGTCGATCAAGGCCACGTCGCCGGTCGCAAACCAGCCGTCTTCACCCAGCGCCGCACCGGGCTGGCTGCCGTAGTACGCCGACACCACCCAGGGGCCGCGCACCTTGATCTCGCCCACGCTCTTGCCGTCATGCGGCAGGCGCTTTCCTTCGGGGCTGAAGATGCCGACTTCGATGCCGAAGATCGCCCGGCCCTGCCGGGCCTGGATGTCGAAGCGCTTGTCCAGCGGCAGGTCCTGCTGCGACGGCAGCAGATTGCCAATGGTCGCCAGCGGGCTGGTCTCTGTCATTCCCCAGGCCTGGATCACGAAGGTGTCCAGCAGCGTGCCGAATTTTTCTATCATCGCGCGCGGCGCGGCCGAGCCGCCGACCACCACGCGCTGGAGCTTGAGCTGCGATAGGTCGAGCTGCGCGCGCTGGCTTTCGATGTACTGGAAAAAGCCCAGCCACACCGTGGGCACGCCCAGCGAGAAGGTGCAGCCTTCCTTGACCATGTGCGCATAGAGCCGCTCGCCGCTGACACCGGGGCCGGGCAGCACCAGCTTGGCGCCGCACATGGCCGCGGCATAGGGGATGCCCCAGGCATTGACATGGAACATGGGCACGGCCAGCAGCACGCTGTCGCGCGTCGACAGCGCCAGGCCGTCGACCGTGCAGGCGGTCCAGGCGTGCAGCAGTGTCGAGCGATGGCTGTAGAGCACGCCCTTGGGATTGCCCGTGGTGCCCGAGGTGTAGCACAGCGAGGAAGCGGTGTTCTCGTCGAGCGCCGGCCATTCGAAGTCGGGCGAGGCCTGCGCGATCAGGTCTTCATAGCACAGCAGATTGGGCAGGGCGATGTCGGGCAGTTCGCTGCGTTCGCACAGCGCGACAAAGCCCTTGACCGTGGGCAGCTGGTCGGCAATCGCCACCAGTTGATCGGCAAAGCCCAGGTCGAAGAACACATACTCATCGGCCGCGTGGTTGATGATGTAGCTGATCTGCTCGGCAAACAGCCGCGGGTTGACGGTGTGCGACACCGCGCCCATGCCCGCGACCGCGAAATACAATTCCAGATGGCGGTGCGTGTTCCAGGCCAGCGTCGCGATGCGCTGGCCCGGCTGCACGCCCAGGTCCGTGAGGGCGTTGGCCAGGCGCTTGGCGCGCTGGCACACTTCGCCCCAGGTCGTGCGGTAGCTGCGGCTGTCGGAAACGTGCGAGACGATTTCCACCTGACCGTGGTGCGTGGCCGCATGCTCTATGAGCTGCGAGATCAGCAAATCCTGCTGTTGCATCAGACCCAACATCGTCATCAACGCTGCTCCTTCTTGTCTTTTCCGGCGCCGGCCTCAGGGCTGAAAACCTCAGCTCCCGGGGACGCCGTGTCTTGAAATTTTTCGCTTACATGCCGACAGGTAAGTAAGCAAAGGATAGCAGTTTCACCTGCGCAAAACGCTGGCAAAAAAGTCCGAAACCCTAGGGAGAAACATGCTTGCCTAGCGCATTTTTTGCGGGTATTTGCAGGGGCGGGTGCGCCTCTTTTGCATTGCACTCGACTGGCGCCAAGGTGACTTGCGACGGGCCGTATCAGCGGTTAGCATGGCGCATGCACTTACCTTTCGGCAGGTAAAAGCTGACAGTGAACCGATTTGCTGCCCCCACAACAAGGAGACTTTCATGAAACTCAACACCATCACTCTGACCGTCGACGCCGGCGTGGCCGTGGTCACGCTCAACCGCCCGCCCGTGAATGCGCAGAACATAGAGCTGCGCGAGGAAATCACGCGCGTGTTCGACCTGCTTTCCGACCGCGACGACGTGGCCTGCATCGTGCTGACCGGCGCGGGCAAGGCGTTTTCCGCCGGCGCCGACATCCGCGAGCGCCCCAACCTCGCGGGCGTCGCCGGTGCCTACGGCGCGCACAACCGCCGCGTGCGCGAGTCCTACTACGCCGTGGTCGAATGCTCCAAGCCCATCATTGCCGCGATCAACGGCCCGGCGCTGGGCGCGGGCTTCGGCCTGGTGATGGCGTCCGACATCTGGGTCGCGTCCGAAGACGCCTATGTGTCCATGCCCGAGATCAATGTGGGCCTGGCCGGCGGCGTGACCTTTCTGCAGAAAGTCTTCGGCCAGTCGCGCGCGCGCCGCATGTTCTATACCGGAATGAAGGTCTCGGCCCAGGAACTGTACCGCCTGGGCCTGATCGAGGCCTGCCTGCCCGCCGACGAACTCATGCCCTACTGCATGGAGATGGCGCGCGACATTGCCTCCAAGAGCCCGATCGCCATGCGCCTGGCCAAGGAAGCCGCGCGCATGACCCTGGTCATGCCTTCGCGCGACGCCTACCGCTACGAGCAGGGCAATACCGTGGCGCTGTCCAAGACCGAAGACTCCAAGGAAGCCCAGCGCGCCTTCCTCGAAAAGCGCGACCCGGTCTACACCGGCCGCTGAGCACACGCCCGCCCGCGCCCTGCCCTACAACCGGTAGACGCGGGCCGCCGTGCCCTCGAACAGCGCGGCCTTTTCGCCGGCACTCGCGCCGCCGGCCAGGCGCTTGAACGCATTCCACAGCGTCACATAACTGCAGCCCGTCTTGTCCATGGGAAAGTTGCTTTCAAACATGCAGCGCTGCACGCCAAACGCCGCAATGCAGTGCTCTATATAAGGAGCCCACGCACTGGCCAGGACTTGCGAGCCCACGGGCCTTGCGGCTTGATGCCAGCCAAAACCGCAGCGCGGCATGGCCAGGCCGCCGAGCTTGACGACGATGTTCGGGTGGCGGCTCAGCGCCTGCATTTGCGCCTGCCAGTCGTGCAGCACGGCGTCGCGCTGCCCGGCATACGGGCCCACGCCCAGCGGCCCGCCGCAATGGTTGAGTACCAGCGTGGTCTGCGGACAGGAAGCGGCCAGCCGCGCCACGTCCGCGAGCTGCGTGTGATAGACCCAAATGTCGAGCGTCAGCCCCAGCCGCCCCAGCGCGCGCACCGCCTGCTGCACCCGCGGCTGCAGCAGTACCTCGGCATGGCCCGCGCCCAGCGCATGGATGGCCGGGTCCGCATGCCAGGTGGGCCGGCTGCGCAGGCCGCGAAACCGGCCCTGCCCGGCCTGGATATGTTGCTCCAGCACCGGCGTGATCTGGTCGCCCAGCTGCAGATCGGCCCAGCCGACAATGCCGGCGCACATATCGGCACCGCTTTGGGCAGGGCCGCTGTGCTGGACGACATATTCGGTTTCGCCCACAGGCCGCAGCGCCTCGGGGCCATGCGCGCGGTAGTGCGACAGGCATTCGACAAACACCGTCGCGCGCACCGCATGGCCGCTGCCCAGGTCTTGCTCCAGCTGCGCGCGCGCATAGCTGAATTCAGGCGTCTCCCACAGATGGTGGTGGGCGTCGATGATGGGCAAGGCGGGCTCCAGCACTTCTTCCTGGTGCAGGGACAGCCAGTCGGGGTGGAGGTGGGGGAAGTAAGAAGGCATGGAACGAACGGTTGGCAAAAAGCGTTTAACGAACGATTGCGCAAGAGCCTACTCCCCCATTTTTTCTGAGCGGGGTAAGCGAGACGGGGTCTCGCAAGGCGTTCAAGAGAAACAGCGGGCATAAAGAATCCGTTCGTCCTGAGCCTGTCGAAGGATGAACGGCCTGCGCTCAAGTCATGTGGACAGGCCGTTCATGGTTCGACAGGCTCACCACGAACGGGTCACTGTTTTGCCGCCTTTCTCCCAAACCGGCCACCTTCTAAGTTATTGATTTATTTGACAAAACTGCTTCTTGAGAGCCTGCCTCGCCGGCCGCGTCGAAGGGTGAACGGCCTGCGCTCAAAGCATGAGTACGGGCCGTTCATGATTCCATGACCTCACACGGCAAAAAGCCGGGACCCAAGCCCCGGCTCCAACATCAACCCTGCATATCAGAACGCGTGGCGAATGCCCAGATGCAGCGCATCGCTGTTGCCGTTGCTGCCGGGCGCGGCCTGGCTGGTGGCGCCGGTCAGGGCATAGGCCGAGCCGTTGCGGTTCTTCACGCGGCCGTAGTCGGCGTAGAGGCTGGTGCGCTTGGACAGCGCGTAGAGGTAGGCCACGCCGACCTGCGTGGCATCGCGGTTGAGCGGGCCGCGGTCGTTGACATGCACCACCTGGGCCAGCACCGTGCTCCTGCCGAAGGGCACGGCCACGCCCAACGAAGCGCTGCGATCGTCCTGACCGGCGTAATAGCCCACCGTGGGAAAGCCCGCAAAGCCCAGGTTGTTGTCGGCCGCGGCCTGCGTGGCCGGAGTGATCGCGGCGCTGGGGTTCTTGAACATCGCAAACGAGCCGAACACCTTGGCCGCGCCGAAGTCATAGGCCAGGCTGGAGTTGAACCACTTGACGCTGCTGCCGTCGACGATGTGCTTGTGCACGGTGTACGACAGCGCGCCGCTGAGTGCCTTGTTCGCATAGAACAGCGCGGCCGCGCTGCTCGAGCCCGTGCTCGAACCCAGGCCGCTGCCCGGGGCCGGCGAAGTCTCGCCGGGCGCATAGGAGATCTTGCCGATGAAGCCTGCCATGGACGGCGTCTGGTACCAGATGCTGTTGTTGACCCGGCCCGACGCGGGCTGAATGCCCTGCAGGTTGCCGCCGCCGCCCAGACCGAAGGCATCGCCCACGGCCTGCACTTCGGAGCTGATGGCGGTCACGGTGCGGCCCAGGCGGATTTCGCCGAAGTTGCCGGTCAGGCTGACCAGCGCGCCGCGGCCAAAGCCCTTGGCGCCTGCGCCCTGGTTCTGGCCCAGTGTGCCCGAATCGCTGTTGATGCCCATTTCCAGCAGGAAGTTGGCGCGCAGTCCGCCGCCCAGGTCCTCGCTGCCCTTGAATCCCAGGCGCGAGCCGTTCATGTGGCCGCTGTCGACGCGCGTGATGCGGCCGTTGGGGCTGGACACATAGCCCACGCTGGTGTCGATCAGGCCATAGATGCTGACGCTGCTCGACGGCGTGGCGGCCAGGCCGCCCGCAGGGGACGTTATCTGGCGCAGTTCCTCCTTCTGGGCCTGCTGGGCCAGCGCCGGCAAACCGGTGCACAGGGTGGCGGCCAGCGCCAGAGTCAGAGGCGATGGGCGCAGCGCGCGCGATGCATTGAATTTCAACAAGATCTGTCTCCTCGTATGTGTCTGCGTTTTTGCGGGCCTGCAGGCTGCAATGCCCCGAACGCCGCCCAATGTTTACTTGTCGGCCGGCAAGTAATAATAGGAATTCGCGCCGGCTTTGGCTCCAGGGAAAACACGCGTGACCGGCGCGCAACGGCGCGCGCCCACGGCTAACGCCTGCGCGACAGGCATGGCGGTGCGCAGGACTTAGAGGGACGGGAAAAAGGCGGCGGGCAGAGCGCTCGCAGCGCCGGCAGCTCAGGCGCCAGCGTTTTCTGGAGCGGCGCGATGAGGCAAAAAAAAGCCCTCCATGCGGAGGGCAAGAATCTTCAGGACCGCTGTCGCCAGCGGCCCTGCGCGGCTGCCTGATCAGCCGTGCGCGGTGGCCGCGCGCTTGGCCAGCTCGAGCTTGGCGATCGCGTTGCGGTGGACTTCATCGGGGCCGTCGACGATGCGCACGGTGCGCTGGTGGGCATAGGCTTCGGCCAGCCAGAAGTCCTGGCTCACGCCGGCCGCGCCATGCGCCTGTATCGCCCAGTCGACGACCTTGCACGACATGTTGGGCGCCACCACCTTGATCATCGCGATCTCGGCGCGTGCATTCTTGTTGCCCACGGTGTCCATCTTGTAGGCCGCATTGAGCGTCAGCAGCCGCGCCTGGTCGATCATGCAGCGCGACTCGGCAATGCGCTCGTGCCAGACCGACTGCTCGGACAGCTTGCGGCCGAAGGCCACGCGCGCATTGAGCCGGTCGCACATCATTTCGAGCGCGCGTTCCGCGGCGCCTATGGAGCGCATGCAGTGGTGAATGCGTCCGGGGCCAAGCCGGCCCTGGGCAATTTCGAAGCCCCGGCCTTCGCCCAGCAGGATGTTCTCCACGGGAACGCGCACGTTCTCGAGCAGCACTTCCATATGGCCGTGTGGCGCGTCGTCGTAGCCGAACACCGACAGATGGCGCAGCACCGTGACGCCTTCGGCCGCGCGCGGCACCAGCACCATGGACTGCTGCGCGTGGCGCGGCGCGTCGGGGTCGGTCTTGCCCATGACGATGAAGATCTGGCAATGCGGGCTGCCCGCGCCCGACGAGAACCACTTGCGGCCATTGATCACGTACTCGTCGCCTTCGCGGCGAATCGTGCACTGGATATTGGTCGCATCGGAAGACGCCACAGCGGGCTCGGTCATCAGAAAGCCCGAGCGGATTTCGCCGCGCAGCAGAGGCTCTAGCCACTGGTCCTTCTGCGCTTCGGTGCCGTAGCGTTCAATGGTCTCCATGTTGCCGGTATCGGGCGCCGAGCAGTTGAACACTTCGCCCGACCAGGTCACGCGGCCCATGACTTCGCACAGCGGCGCGTAGTCGAGATTGGAGATGCCCGCAACGCCGCGGTACTCGTGCGGCAGGAACATGTTCCACAGCCCGGCCTTGCGCGCCAGCGGCTTGAGCTCCTCGATCAGCGGCGAGACCTGCCAGGCATTGCCTGCACGGCGGAACGCGTCCATTTCGCGCAGATAGCGTTCTTCGTTGGGATAGATGTGTTCGTCAAAGAACGCGTTCAGACGCTGCAGCAGGTCCCGGGTCTTCGCGGATGGTTCAGCAAACATTTTTCGTCCTTGTGGGATTGCGGGTGGCCCCGGCTGGGCCGCCTCGTTGAAAAATATTGGAGCATTGCCGCGACACAAACGGCGTCCCGCACGTGACGGGACGCGCCGGGCTACAGCGCCACCGCCTTGGCTTTCCACTGCATATCGATGCCGGTCCTGAAGTTGCGGATATAGCCGTGGGGCCGGCCTTCGAGATGGGCCACGTAGAACGCGGCTTCGTCGGCGTCCTGGGGCGCGGCGGCACCGACGGGCACGGCCCCTTCCACGCCGATCCCATGGCGCTGGCCGTCCATCACGGGGTGCTCGCCGCTGACCACGCAGCCCATGGCACGCAGCGCGGCGGCGAAGGCTTCGCGCGCTGTCGGCATTGCGCCGGCTTCGTCCTGGTGCGGCTGCCAGCGCGCGAGCTTTTGCCGATCGCAGTGCGGGCCGGCATACCAGCACCTGGCCAGGGGATCCCAGACCGCGCCCGCGGCCTTGGCCGCCTTGCGCTCGCCGTAGGGCACATCGAGATATTCGCGTTCGGGCAGGCGCTGGCGTTCGCGCGCCACGTCGTCGTTGTGGCGCTGCGTCCACTGCGCAAACGGCGCGGCATCGATGCCCGCCGGTACATACCAGGCATGGGCCTGGCGATCCCATTTCGCACCCAAGGCCTTGGCTTGGTCCTTGTGCGCGAAAGGCACCCACAGCAGGATGGCGCGCTGCGCTTCCTGCGACTGCGCCGCGCCGTCGGCGGCGTACTGAGACTTGTTCGGTGGAACCATTTCCATCCCCCTGTCAAAGCAGCGACACTTGGCCTTGGCCGCTTCACCGCGGGCGATCGCCAGGGCCTGCGGGGCGGCTGCCCTTGCGCCATGCTGCACGCAAAAGGCGCAGGCAGTATAGCCAGCGGCATCCGATATAACGAAACCGGCGTGTGCCATGCCCATCCTGATGGGCATGAATTCCGGCGCGCTGAACCGCGGTGTTTTAGCGGCTAAATACCGGGCACAGAGCCAGCCGGGCCCTGTCGCTCCATCCCATGATGGATGGATATGCCCCGGCGTTCACTCCGGCACGATGTTCGCCCGCACGATCACTTCTTCCCATTTCTTGCGATCGGCCTGCATGAACTGCTGAAAGTCGCGCGGGCTGGTGAACTTCGGATCCAGCCCCATGGCTGCAAAGCGTTCACGCGTCTGAGGATCGCGCGAGAGCTTGCGCAGTGACGTGCTGAGCGTGTCGACCACGCTGTCCGGCGTCTGCGCGGGCACGACAAACCCCAGCCAGGGCGTGGCACTGAAGTTCTTCACGCCCGACTCCGCCACCGTAGGCAGGTCCGGCATCGCGGGCGAGCGCGCCTGCGTCGTCACGGCCAGGGGCTGCACACGCCCGCCCTCGAGAAACGGCTTGGCAGCGGCAATGTCGACGAACATGAAACTGATTTCACCGCTGGCGACCGCAGTCAGCGCGGGCACGCTGCCCTTGAACGGAATATGGGTCGCGCGCATGTTGGCGATGCTGGCAAAGAGTTCGCCTTCAAGGTGGTTGGAAGTGCCGCTGCCCGATGAAGCATAGTTGGCGTGCTTGCCGTCGCCGGATTTCAACTCGCGCACCAGGGATGCCACGTCGGGCAACTTTGACTTGGGGTGGACCACGATGATGTGCGGAACATCGGCCAGCAGCGACAGCGGCTTGAAGTGCTTTTCCGGGTCATAGCCGGCCTTTTCCTTGTACAGGCTGGGGCCGATGCCGAACGATGATGCGGCCATGAGAATCGTATAGCCGTCGGGCGCGGACTTGGCCACGAAGTTGGTGGCGATCAGCGTGCCGGCGCCAGGCTTGTTCGTCACGATCACCGGCGTGGCCAGATCCTCCTGCAGCTTGACGGCGATATGCCGGGCCATCACGTCCGATACGCCCCCGGGGGAGAAGGGCACGACGATGGTGATGGGCTTGTCCGGGTACTTCTGGGCATGGGCCGTCGACAGCGCCATCACGGCGCAGGCCCCGAGCAGGTGATGCTGGAATCTTTTCATGCTTGTCTCCTTGGAATTCATTTTTCAAAAACCATCGCTTCTTCTTCGCATCACTCCCCAGACCGCATCGAGCTGGGGCGTGCGGACGCCGCGCTGCGCCGCCAGGTGCACGACGGCACCGAGAATGGCGGACAGTTCCAGCTTTTTCCCACCGAGCGCGTCCTGCAGCATGGAAGTTTTCACGTCTCCGGCCGAGGCCGCCTGCAGCATGCGCTGCTCCACGCTGGTGGACTGCGGCAGGCCCAGGGCACATCCCACGGCCAGCACTTCCGCCATCATCTGCTGCGCCATGGGCCGCAGATAGGCGTCCTCTAGCATCTCGCGCATGCTGGCCTGGGCCAGGACGCTCAAGGGGTTGAACACCGCATTGCCCAGCAGCTTGGACCAGACCATGTCCTGCATCTGGTCGGAGGTGGCGCAGCTCAGTTCGGTGGCATCCAGAAGCTGCGCCAACTGCTGCACGCGCGCGCTCACCGGCCCGCGGGTTTCGCCTAGCACCAGACTGTTGCGCCCGCCCTGCTCGACCACGCCCGCGGCGCGCAAGCGCGCGGGAATGTGCACCACCCCGGCAATGACGGCTTGCAACGGCACCTGCGCATAAAGCTGCTGCCCTGGTCCCATTTCCAGGCCGCCATGGGCGGTATAGAACCACCATGGCACGCCGTTGACCAGCGGCACGACCGGCACGCCGCGGCCCATGGCCGGCGACAGTGTATGCAGCGCGGCGGCCAGGTCGTATTGCTTGACGCAGACAATGATGAAGTCGAAGTCCCAGGCCAGATCGGCGGCATCCACGGCCTGCACCGCGACGCTGGCGCGCGCCTGGCCTTCGGACCACAGGCCCAGGCCCCGTGCCTGGATGGCCTGCAAGGCCTGGCCGCGCGCGGCCAGCGTCACCGCCACGCCGCTGCCGGCCAGGTGCCAGGCCAGCGTGCAGCCCATGGCCCCGGCACCAAAAATGAGCAGCTTGGGGGATCGCATTGCCGGTCTCAGTCCTGGTAGGCCGGCTGCACGCGCTGCAGCATGCGGATCAGCGGCGGCCATTGCTTGGACCGGGAAGGCCGATGCGGCAGATCGAATTGCGCGGCGACCTTGGCGGCGACCTCGTCCGACGCCACGCACAGCGCCAGCCCGCCCGCCTGGGCCGCGATCTGGGCCTGACAGGCACGCTCCAGATAATAGAGCTCGTCAAAAGCATCCGCCACGCTGTCGCCACAGACCAGCAGGCCGTGGTTGCGCAGGATCATGGCCTTGTTTCGGCCCAGGTTGGCGACAATGCGGCCTTGCTCGCCGCACTCGAGCACCACGCCTTCGTAGTCGTGGTACGACAGCTTGCCGTGAAAGCGCATCGCATGCTGGGAGATCATCAGCAGGCCCGCTTGTTGCGCCGACACCCCTATCCCGGCCGCCGTATGGGTGTGCATCACGCAGGCGGCATCGTGGCGCGCCGCATGCACGGCGCTGTGGATCACAAAACCCGCAGGATTGATGCCCAGCCCGGTCGCATCCAGCACGATGCTGCCGCGAAGATCGACCTTGACCAGGTTGGAAGCGGTGATTTCATCAAATGCCAGGCCATAGGCATTGAGCAGGAAATGATCCTCCTCCTCGGGCACCCGGGCGGAGAAGTGGGTGTAGATATGGTCGGTCATGCGATGAATCGCGGCCAGCCGGTAGGCAGCGGCAAGGTCCTGGCGCACCTGCCACTCCGCTGCGGATACCTGTTGTTGTGTCGTGCTCATGGATGTCTTCTGTCTATGGGGTGTTGCAGGGTTTTATGCAGAATGCGGATCTCAAACCGCAGGCGCGCGAATCGGTTTCATCGGCATATTCCCCGGTGAAAGCGGCCATTGCCTGGCATTCATCGCAGCTGAATGGTTTTCAGGCCATGCCTCATTCAAAAGTTCCTTGGCTGTGCGACTGTTCGGGACGAGCGCCCACTCCTTCCTGGCTCAGCTACTGCGGCGTCACATGCCCGCGCCAGGTGCCACGCCCGCACGCCCTGGGCCACCAAGGCAGATCAGAAAGCTGCCGTTTTCAAAACGCGGCCCATAAATTTCCACTTGAATATCAGTTCCGTATTCCTTCAATAATCTCCAGCCGTTCAAATCCAGATCATTGGAAAAATTGTAGAAAATCACCCCGGCTAAATCCAACGAAAGTTGGTGATGGGAATTCATTAGAAATTCTGATAACTTGCCCGCGCGGCGCCCGCCCCTACAATGGCGCGCAACCGCCCTGTCGCCTCCCCGCCCTCCATGCCGCGCCCCAATCTGATTTATGCCGAAACGCTGTGCTGGATCGCCAAGCTCGGCACATTCAGCGCCGCAGCGCAGCGCCTGCACACCACCCAGCCCGCCGTTTCCGCGCGCATGAAGGAGCTAGAAAGCTCGCTGGGCTTTGCCTTGTTTGAAAAGCGCGGCCGCAGAATGGAGCTGACCCTGCCGGCGCGCCATTTCGTGGCTCGCGTCGAGCCCTTGCTGCGCTGCGTGGAGAACGCCTTCAACGATGCCGAGGCGGCCACCAATCCAACGGGAACGCTGCGCATAGGGCTGGGCGAGGTGGGTATGACATGGTTTGGCAAGCTCATTCCCGCGCTGCGCCTGGCATTTCCACGTTTGACCTATGAGATCGAATTGGAACTGGGCATCAAGCTGCAAGAGCAACTCGAGGACGGCACCTTGGACATCGCCGTCGTGGCCAACACCACCAGCAATCCGGCACTGGTCTACCAGTCGCTGGGAACGGCGCCTATGATCTGGGTAGGCGCCAGTGCACTGCTGCGTGGGGCCGACGGCCGGCCCCGGCCACTGGCTGCGCTGCTGACGCAGGAGCCGCTATGGTGTGTCTCCAAGCCTTCGGACTACTTCACGCTGGCCCACGGCCAGCTGCGGGAACGGGGTGCGAACATGGCCAACCTGTCCACCTGCAACAAGCTCAAGGGCCTGGTCGACATCGTGATGGCGGGAGGCGGAATCTCCCTGCTGCCCCAGGCCATGGTCAAGGATGCGATCGCGCTGGGTGCGCTGGCCCCCTTGCCCGCCACCATGCCCGGCCAGAACCTGGATTTCTCGCTGGCGACGCACCGCAACCAGAACCAGAGCAGTGTGATACGTCTGGTGGAAAAGCTGCTGCAACTGTCACGCACGGTTCCGATCTGAGCGCCCGGCCCTGACTTCGAGGCTTGCGTCCGGCCTTCAGGCGGCCAGCAGCCTGCGCACCGCATCGGGCGTGAACGGCGCGGCATAAAAACGCTTGCCGGTCGCGTCGAACAGCGCATTGGCGATCGCCGCCGGGCCGGGCACCGACGCCGATTCGCCCGCGCCCATGGGCGGTTCGTCCTGGCGCGGCATCAGCAGCACTTCGATGTCGGGCAAGGCCTTGAAACCGATGATGGGATAGGTGCCCCATTCGCGGCTGCTGACGCCGGACGCGTCGAACGCGACTTTCTCCATCAGGCTGCGGCTCAGCGTCTGGATCACATTGCCGTGGATCTGGTGGCGCACGCCGTCGGGGTTGACCATCATTCCCGTGTCCTGGCCCACGACCAGTCGCGTGACCTCGATGCGCCCGCTGGCCGGGTCGACGCGCAGATCGATGACCCAGGCCGCCCAGGCCGCGCCAAAGCCCGGAAAGCGGCTGTGCACATAGCGCGCATAGGCCACGCCGCGGCCATGCAGCCAGCCGTCGGCCGCGGGCCGGCCGCGGCTGCCCCGGGCGCCGCGCTGCCAGTCCGCATGCCGGGCCGTGGCCTGCAGCAGCTCGCTGGCACGGCTGTCGTCAAGATGGCGCAGGCGGAAATCGACCGGGTCGGCTGCGGCCGCCTGCGCGAGCTCGTCAATCATGCAGTCGTGGGCAAACGAATTGGGCAGGGCCGAGACGCCGCGCAGCCAGGACGAGCGCACCAGCGGCGCCATGTCGTGGCTGGCAATGCGCTGATCGCGGTAGCGATAGGGCGGCACGGCCGTGCGGTCGCCCATCTCCAGCGTGCGCGGCGCGCCGGCCACGCGGCCCGTGAGCAGCAGCGCCAGCAGGGGCGCGTCGTTCGAGGGGTAGCGCACGGCAAAGTCATAGGCCAGCAGCTCGCCGTCGGCGTCCATCGCCGCGGCCACATCCATCAGCTGGCCCGTGCCCTTGGGCTCCCACTGGTGCTCCTGCTCGCGCGTGAGCTGCACGCGCACCGGCGCGCCCACGGCGCGCGCCAGCAGCGCGGCGTCGGCGCAGACATCGTCGGCGCAGTTGCGGCCGTAGCAGCCCGCGGCTTCGAGCCGCACGATGTCTATGCGGCCTTCTCCCAGCTGCAGCAGCCGGTCGAGGTCGGTGCGCAGCATGTGCGGGTTCTGCGTTCCGGCCCACACGGTAAGCCGGCCCTGCTGGAAGTCGGCAACCGCGCACGACGGGCCGATCGAGGCATGCATTTGGTAGGGCCAGACATAGCTGCGCCGCAGATGCGTGGTGGCGCTGGCAGCGCTGGCGTCCACATCGCCGCTATCGACCAGCGCCCGGCGCTGCGCGGGGTTGGCGCGCAGCGCGGCTTCCAGGTCGCTCAGATCGGGTGCGGGCGGCACGCTCTTCCAGTGCACGCGCAGCGCGCGCATTGCGGCAATCGCCTGCTCCTCGCGGTCGGCGACCACGCCGACAAAATCGCCTTCGACCACCACCTCGACCCGGCCCGGCAGATGGGCGACCGACGTGCGGTCCACATCGATCAGGCAATGGCCTATGAAATCGCCGCCGTCGCGCCCCGGGTGCGGCGGGCGCAGCACGCGGCCGTGGCGCATGCCGGGAACGCGCACATCGTGCACGAAGCTCAGCTCGCCCGTGGCCTTGGCGGGGATGTCGACGCGCGCCGCGCCCTTGCCCACGAGCCGGTACTCGGATGCGGGCTTGAGCTTGACGGGCTGTTCGGGCGCGGCCAGCGTGAGCTGGATCTGCCGGCCCTGCAGCAGTTCGCCATAATCGAGAACGCGCGCGTCAGCGCCATCGGCAAAGCCAATGCATCCGTCGCGCGCGAGCAGCTGCTCGGGCGCCACCGCCCAGCGCTGCGCGGCCAGCGCCAGCAGCTGCTCGCGCGCCTGGGCCGCGGCGCGGCGCAGCGGCACGGCGGAAATCTGTATGCTGGCGCTGGCAATCGTCGGCCCCTGGTTCGGCGCGGCCGCCGTATGGCCCAGCACCATCTCCAGCCGCTCCAGCGGCACTTCGAGCTCCTCGGCGACGATCTGCGCCAGCGCCGTGCGAATGCCCGTGCCCAGATCCACATGGCCGTTGAAGGCCAGGGCGCGCCAGCCCTGCTCCGCGGCCAGCAGCGCGACAAAGATTTCGGGCGTGGGCTGCACATAGTCGGAAGCCGTTCCCGGCTGGCCGGGAATCGGGCGCGGCGGCGCGACCGGCGCGCGCACCACCAGCAAGGTGCCGGGGCGGCTAAGCAACTGCTCGTGCAGTACGGGGGGCTGGGGCAGGGTCATGGCGGGCTACAAAAGAAAATCATGGCATGCGGGCAGGCCCGCATGCAGACCGATCAACGCGACAGCGATTTGGTTTCGGCAATCGCCTGGGACAGCGGCATCACGGCCGCGTATTTTTGCGCCATGTCAAAGAGATTGGCTTCATGCGGGCCAATCGCGCGGTCGCCGCAGCAGTCGGCAACGACCAGCGGGCGAAAGCCCGACTGCATGGCATCGACCACGCTGGCGCGCACGCAGCCGCTGGTCACGCAGCCCGCGACCAGCAGCGTCTGCACGCCGCGCTGCGCCAGCCAGGGCGCGAGCATGGTGCCGAAGAACGCCGACGGCGTGCTCTTGCGCACCACATACTCGCCGGCCGCGGGCGCAAGTTCAGGCACGATGGCGCTGGCCGGGCTGTCTTCCTTGAGCGTCAGCATGCCCGGCACCTTGAGGCAGAAGACATTGCTGTCGGCGTCGTCGTCGGAGAACACGATGCGGCTGTGCGCCACGGGCCAACCCTGGGCGCGCGCATGCGCCAGCAGTTCGCGCGTCTGAGCTATGGCTTCAGGAATGTTGCCGCCACCAAACACCGCCGGATCGGCAAAGCCGTTGACGAAGTCGATGATCAGCAGGCCGAACGGCGCCTTGAGGGGCAGCGGCGTGCCAAAGCCCTGGCGCGCATAGGCGGAAATGTCACCCGACACGCCTTCGGTGGGAATCCGTTGTTCTGTCATGCGATCTCCTTGCGGCGCGCAGCGCGCGCCAATCCTGGTTCATCCTGTACCACGCCCTCGATCACCATGGCCTGGCCGTCGAGCGCCACACTGCAGTGGCGCATGGGAATGTCGATATGGCAGGCCGTGGTGCGGCTGCCGCCGGCTTCGTTGTTCGGCCCCATGGACCAGAGGAAGTTGCCTTCGAACGCGCGCGCGTCCATGCCGATATGCGTTTCCTTGTTGTAGTGCGCAAGCATGGCCCACTGGGCGCGCGGCTGCAGCCCCCAGCCCACATGCGAGACCGCATAGGCTTCGGGGTCCTCGTACGAGGCCATGTATTCCTTGAGGATCTCGGCCTGCAGTCCGCCGCTGATGCGCGTCACGAAGCCCTTCTCTATCACCAGCTCTATGGGCTCGGTCACATAGTCCTTGAGCGGCAGCAGGATGTCGCCGCGGTCGAGCACCACGCGGCCGTTGCTTTCGCCTTCGTTCGGCCATGTCAGCACGAAGCCGCTGGGCCAATGGTCCCAGCGCCCGGGTTCGTCGACGAAACCGTATTCGCTGATCGCCGGAAAATTGCCGAGTTCGCAGCGCAGGTCGGTGCCGGCCTTGGAGGTAATGTGCATCTGGCGCGCGGCCGCGATGCGCTGGGCCGCAGCCTGCACGCGCGTGCGGTCGGCGGCCGTGGGCACGAGACGGCACAGCACTTCGGGCGGCTCTATCGCCAGCAGGATCTTGGTGCCCGACTGCAGGATGTCGTGCTGTTCGGGCGAGAACAGCAGCGTCATCAGGTCGAGCACCAGATCGCTGGCCTTGAGCGCGGCAATCGCCGCCGGGTTGCCGGTGAGCGGTGTGGTGCCCAGATAGGCGAGCGCATCGCGGCTCAGCGACTTCTCGGCGTTGACGGGCGGCAGATCAAGGCGGTTGACGCGCGCGCCCATTTCGCTGGACGCGGCGATCGCGCAGCGCAGCGTCTGCGGGTGGGTGTCGGCGCCGGTGAGCACCGTGACGATCTGGCCGGGCGCTAGCCGGGACAGCGCCAGCACCTGCTTCCAGGCGTGGATCAGATCGATATCGCTGACGGACATGGCGTGCTCCTTGTCATGGGGGAAAGCAAAGGACGGAACAAGGCGATCAGTCGACGCGCGCGCCGAGGAAGTCGCCGAGCGCGGCGTAGAAGCCGGCCTCGTTGTCCCAGGGAATCATGTGGCCCGCGCCGGGCACGCGCACATGCGCGGTCTGCGGCGCCAGGCCCTGCCATTCGGCGACGTCGGCGTCGCGCACCACATCGCCGCGCTCGGCCGTGACCAGCAGCAGCGGCTGGGCCAGGTGGGGCAGATCGGCATGGACATCGTCGCGGCCGAAGTCTTCGAAACTTTGCACGATGGCCGGCTCATGGCAGGTGTGCAGCCACTGGGCGCGCAGCTGGCGCTGCTCTTCGGTCCAGGTCGGGCAGAACGCGCGCATCTGTTCGGCGTTCATTCCCAGCGTCGCCTGGCGGATCGAGTCCACGTACCACGGCAGGGCCGCGGGATAGGCGCGCCGGCCCGGACCCGACACCGGCGGATCGACGATCACCAGGCGTGTCAGTCCTTGCGGCTGGGCGCGCGCGGCGCGCACCGCGATGCGTCCGCCCATCGAATGCCCCATCAGCGCATAGCGCGTGAGGCCCAGCGCCTGGGCGAACGCATTGACGTCGGCCGCCTGGGCGTCCAGGCCGTAATCCAGGCCCGGGCCCGACGCCGACAGGCCGCGGCCGCGCACATCGAGCACATAGGTATCGAACTCGCGGCCCAGATGTTCGGCGACAAAGCCCCAGGTCACGGCCGGGCTGGTGATGCCGGGAATCAGGATCACGGCGTCACGTTCGGCGCGTGCGCCCGCGCTGCCGCCATAGCGCAGATAGTGCTGGCGAATGCCGTTGGCCTGGACCTGGCCGCCGTAGAGATAAGTGCTGGAAGTTGTGGACATGGATGTGCTCGGCAAAAGTGCGATGGCATAAAAGCCGCCCGGGGGCGGCCGCGGCGTTCAGGCCTTGGCGTAGGGATAGGCGCCCGACAGCAGCGCGCCCGCGCCCGGCACCACGGGGTCCAGGCCCAGTTCCTTGAGGATGGCGTAGGTGGTGGCAATCGAGGCCGTGAGCACCGGCTTGCCGGTCTCGGCTTCGACCTGGGCCACGGCCGCCAGCGAAGGCATCTGCACGCAGGCCGACAGCACGATCACGTCGGCGTCGCCGTAGTCCATGCCGGCGACGATGCCGGGCAGGCGTGCGGGATCGTGGCGACCGACATCGAGGTTGTCGGGAATCTCCAGCGCGCGCCAGTCGACGACTTCAAAGCCTTCAGCCGCGATGTAGTCGCGCACCAGCTGGGTCAGCGGCAGCATGTAGGGCGCGACCAGCGCGATCTTCTTGGCCTTCATCACCTTGAGCGCCTCGACCAGCGCGCCCGCGCTGGTGATCACGGGAGCGGTCGCGCCGTTGCTGGCCGTGCATTCGGTCAGGCGCTTTTGCGACACGCGGTGGTAGCCATGGCCCATGGCCATGATCGCCACCAGGCAGGCATAGCCGAGCACATCGACGCGCGCATCGCTGAGCTCGAGCGCGCAGCGGTCGCTTTCGGCGTCCATCGCGGCCAGCTCTTCCTTGACCACTTTCTTCATGCGCATGCGGCTCGAGTGGAAGGTGAAGCGGTCCTCGGGACGCAGCAGCGAATGGGCTTGCAGCATGGCCGGCACTTCGGTCTCCATGGTGGTGTTGGAGCTGGGAACGATCTGGCCGATACGGTAGGTCTTGGTCATGGTCTGGGCTTTCAGGGGATAGATGGAAAGATACTACTTAATAAAGCGTATACGCTCAATAGTGCAAAACCCGTGCCCAGCCAAAATTCAACCTCCTCGGCGATAAATCGTTGATTTGGTGCGGACATGCACCATTAAATTGCGCGGGACTAGGTAGAAATCCTCTCCTTGGTGCATTGCGCTTGGACGAAAAATAGAGCGTACACACGCAAAAAAGCTTTTTCCAGGGTTGGCACGGAAACTGCTCAACCAGGGCAATGACAGGCTGCGGCCGCATGTGCTTTTCTCTCATTTCAGCAAGGAGTTCTCAAGTGTCTCAATCCCCCCGTATCGCTGTGGTCGGTGCCGGCCTAGGCGGCGCCGCCGCCGCCAAGCTGCTGCTCCAGGAGGGCTTCAACGTCCGCGTCTACGAACAGTCGCCGAGCTTCTCGCGCCTGGGTGCCGGCATCCATGTCGGGCCCAACGTGATGAAGATCCTGCGCCGCATCGGCATAGAGGACGCGCTCAACGCCCAGGGCTCGCACCCCGACTACTGGTACAGCCGCCACTGGCAGACCGGCGACGTGATGGCCCAGATTCCGCTGGGCGACTTCGCGGTCAGGAACTATGGCGCGTCCTATCTGACCGTGCACCGCGGCGACTTCCACGCGCTGCTGATCGACACCCTGCCCGACAGCGTCATGGCCTATGGCAAGAGCCTGACCCAGGTCGAGGACCGCGGCGACGTAGTGGTGATGCACTTTGCCGACGGCACGACTGAAGAGGCGGACATCGTGATCGGCGCCGACGGCGTGAACTCGCGCATCCGTGAAGAGCTGCTAGGCGTGGAGCCGCCCAAGTACGCGGGCTATCTGGCCCACCGCGCAGTGTTTCCCACGCCCGAAGTCAAGGCCGGCATGCTGCCGTTTGACGCCTGCGTGAAGTGGTGGAGCGAAGACCGCCACATGATGACCTACTTCGTCACCGGCAAGGCCGACGAGCTGTACTACGTGACCGGCGTGCCCGTCGAGCAGTGGGACCTGGGCGACCGCTGGCTGCCCAGCAGCAAGGAAGAGATGCGCGCCACGTTCGACGGCTGGCATCCCACGGTGCAGGCGCTGATCGACGCCACCGTGGAAGTCACCAAGTGGTCGCTGCTCGAGCGCGATCCGCTGCCGCTGTGGAGCCGCGGCCGGCTGGTGCTGCTGGGAGATGCCTGCCACCCGATGAAGCCGCACATGGCCCAGGGCGCGGCCATGGCCATCGAGGACGGCGCCATGCTCGCGCGCTGCCTCAAGGAAGTCGGCGCCCACAACCACGAGCTGGCGTTCGCGCTCTACGAAGCCAACCGCACGGAACGCGCCAGCAAGGTACAGCGCATTTCGCACGACAACACCTGGCTGCGCACCAATGAAGACCCTGCTTGGTGCTTCGGTTACGACGTGTTCAATGCGCCCCTGGTCGATCCCAAGGTGAAGATCGCGGCCTGACCGCCCTGGCGCCCACCCACGAACCACCGCACAAAATGGCCACCACCTCTTCCTCCAGCCCCCTGCAACTGCGCGTCAACGGCCGCGACTGCACGACGGCAGCAACGCCCGACACGGCCTTGCTTTATGTACTGCGCAATGACCTGGAGCTCAACGGCCCCAAGTACGGCTGCGGTCTGGGGGAATGTGGTGCCTGCACGGTGCTGATCGATGGCGTGGCCGCGCGCTCCTGCGTGATTCCGGTGCGCGCCGCGCAAGGCCACGAAGTCACGACGCTCGAAGGCCTGGGCTCGCGCGCCCAGCCCGGCCCCACGCAACAGGCCTTCATCGACTGCCAGGCAGCGCAATGCGGCTACTGCCTCAACGGCATGATCATGACCGTCGAGGCGCTGCTGCGGCGCAACCCCGACCCCACCGAAGCCCAGCTGCGCAATGAGCTGAGCCACAACCTGTGCCGCTGCGGCACGCATGTGGAAATCATGCAGGCCGCGCTGCGCGCTGCGCGCCTGCGCCAGGCCCAGTCCGCCCAGACCGGGGGCGCGCAATGAGCCTGTCCCCGCACACCAACGCCGCCACGCCCGCGCTGCCCGCCGAGCTGCTGCACGGCCTGGCGCTGCGCCCGCCGCAGGCGCGCTGGAACGGCCTGCGCTACCAGGGCAGCGAACTGGTCAGCGCCGAACTCGCCGCGGTGCGCGCCATGACCGGCGTGGTCGCGGCCGTGCAGCAACAACATTTTCTGGGCGTGGTCGCGGCCACGCCCGCCCACGCACTGCAGGCGGCCAGCAGCCTCGCGCCTGTCTGGCATGTGCCCGACAGCGCCCCACCGCTGACCGCACACAGCGCGCCCACAGCGCAATATGTCTGGCAGATGGCGCACGCGCCGCGGCACGGCGCGGCCCAGGTCGTGGTCTGGTGCCTGGCCGAGCAGGCCAGCATCTGGCTGCCGCCCTGCAGCGCCCAGACCCTGCGCACGCTGCGCCGCGAACTCGCCGCGCTGCTGCAACGGCACGAAGCCGCGCTGCAACTGATCAGCCCGGCAATCGCCGCCGGCGCGGCCGAGCCGCTGCAGCTGCTGGACCTGCTGGACGCCGCGGCCGACGCCGCCTTGCTGTCCCAGGCCGTGCGCCGGCCCGTCAGCGTGCCCTGCCAGTCCGGCAGCGCCCAGGCCCCGCTGGTACTGTGCGTGCCCGCAGCGTCGCCATCGACCGACTTGCAATTGCCGGCCATGGCCGCGCCCGCCGCGACCCTCACTTCGGATGCCCCCTGGTCCGTGCGCCCCAGCCTGGCGCGGCTGCTGAGCCAGCCCGAACTGGCGCGCGCCTCGGCCCAGGCCAGCGTGCGCGACGCAGGCACGGTGCAGGCGGTCAAGACCCCTGCCATTGCCCGGAATGCGGGCGTGCAGGACCTCAACGCCGCCCAGGTGTTCGCCCAGGAAAGCCTGTGGCATGAACAGGCGCTGGCCCAGGGCCTGGATCCGCTGGCCTTTCGCATCGAGCATCTGCAAGGCCGGGCGCAGGACCTCGCCCGCCAGGTCGCCGAGCGCGCGCAGTGGCATGGCAAGCAGCAGGACTTTGCCCAGACCGGCGCCGACGGCCGACTCCATGGCCGCGGTTTTGCGACCGCGCAGTTGCAGACGCTGGACGCATCGGGCGCGGACCGCCTGGTCTGGAGCGCCTGGGTCGCCGAAGTCGCCGTGCATCCGCAGACCGGAGCGATCGAAGTCACGCGCGTGGTCGCGGGCCACGACAGCCAGCAGTTGCAGGCCGCGCAGGCCGCAACGCTGCGCCCCGAAATCCAGGAGCAGGACCCGCAGCTGCTGGCCAATGCGCGCCAGCTGCTGGGCGCGGCATCGGCATTCG
This sequence comes from Comamonas sp. DB36, assembly GCF_057914905.1. Lineage (NCBI taxonomy): Bacteria > Pseudomonadati > Pseudomonadota > Betaproteobacteria > Burkholderiales > Comamonadaceae > Comamonas > Comamonas sp. DB36. Next base: position 243,688 of record NZ_CP196632.1, on the reverse strand, counting down.
ACGACTGGAACAGTCCGCGCGACGCGGCCCATGGCCTGGTGCTGCGCTCACCCTGCGCCGATCCAGCCCTGCTGCCCGAAGGCAGCCTGATAAAGCAAGGCCGGCTGGACCTTGACGGTGTCGAGACCCTGCCCGCGGCCGCGGCCATCGCCAACGCGATTGCGCATGCGACCGGAGTGCGCCTGCGCGAAGTGCCGTTCGATTCCGAGCAGCTGCGCCGCGGCCTGGCCGCGCCCGAGTCCGGCGCCGCGCTGGGTAAACGTCCCTGGGGCTGGCTGGCCGCGGGCGCCGTGGGCGTTGCCGGCCTGGCCGCCATGGCCTGGCCGCTCAAGCCCGCGCTTCCCCTGACTTCGGGCCCCGACGTGACACTTTATTCCGCCCAGGCCATAGAGCGCGGCCGGCTGGTCGCCGCCGCGGGCGACTGCGTGGTCTGCCATACCGCGCCCGGCGGCGCGGCCAATGCCGGCGGCTTCGGGCTGGAGACGCCGTTCGGCACGATCTACTCGACCAATATCACGCCCGACAACGAGACCGGCATAGGCCGCTGGTCGTTTGCCGCGTTCGAGCGCGCGATGCGCCAGGGAATCCATCAGGATGGCCGCCAGCTCTATCCCGCGTTCCCGTACACCGCGTTTGCCAAGCTCAGCGACGGCGACATGCAGGCGCTCTATGGCTATCTGATGGCACAGGCGCCCGTCAAGGCCCAGGCGCCGCAGACACAGCTGGCCTTTCCCTACAACCTGCGCACGGCCATGGCCGGCTGGAATGCGCTGTTCCACGACGCCACGCCGTTCAAGCCCGACCTGGCGCGCACGCCCGAGTGGAACCGCGGCGCCTATCTGGTCGAAGGCGCAGGCCATTGCGCGGCCTGCCATTCGCCGCGCAATGCGCTGGGCGCAGAAAAGACCGGCATCCATTACCTGGGCGGCGGCGAAGCCGAAGGCTGGAAGGCGCCGGCGCTCAACCAGCTGGCCGAAGGCCAGCGCCCCTGGACGCGCGACACGCTCTACCAATACCTGCGCAGCGGCTTCTCGCCGCAGCACGGCGTCGCCGCCGGCCCCATGGCGCCCGTGATCCACGGCCTGGCCGAGCTGCCCGACAGCGATCTGCGCGCGATCACCACCTATCTGCTGGAGCTGCCGAATGCCAAGCCGGCCGCTGCCGTGCAGGCCGCGCCCGCCGCGGCTGCACCTGCAGTGGCGCCTGCCCCCGCGCCGGTCTATGCCCAGCATGCCAACGGCGAGCGCATCTACCAGAACGCCTGCGCGGTCTGCCACGAAGCGGGCAGCGGCCCCACGCTGTTCGGCGCCAAGCCCTTGCTGGCGCTCAACACCAACCTGCATGCGGCCACGCCCGACAACCTGGTGCAGGTGATTCTGCACGGCATCCAGTCTCCGGCGAATGAAGCGCTGGGCCATATGCCGGCATTCAAGGACAGCCTCGACGACGCCCAGATTCTGGATTTGACTGCTTACTTGCGTGAACGTTTTGCTCCGGAGGAAAAAGCTTGGCCCCATGACACGACGGCGATCAGCAAACTGCGCGCGGCCGCCGCGACGCATTGAAAACCATGAAAAAAATCACGCGGAAACCGGCCCCGGCCTGGAATCCATTCTTGGCCACCCATGAGGAGCTCCGGCAAAACAGCCCATCGCATTCAATCTGGACCAGCGCTAACTCCCTGACGGCTGCAAATCAATTCAGCTGCGGGATGGATATTCAAACAAAAGCCTCTGGAGCTTTGCAAGGCCAATTGCCTTGCAACCATAGGTTTAAAAACATCGCCAAGATTTACCAAGGGAACTTTACATGTCATCCACATTGATTTCCGTCGAAAAAGGGATACAGACCGCAGGGGTCGGCAAATTCCAATATCGTCTTTTCGTGATTTTCGGTCTGGTATGGCTCGCTGACGCGATGCAGGTGCTGTCTATAGGCTTCAGCGCCCCCTCGATCGCCAAATCCTTCGGCATCACCATGCCCCAGGCCTTGAGCACGGGAACGCTGTTCTTCATCGGCATGCTGATCGGCGCCTTCGTCTTCGGCCGCCTCGCCGACCGCATAGGCCGGCGTCCGGTGCTGATGATGGCCGTGGTGATCGATGCCTGCGCCGGCGTCGCCTCGGCCTTCGCGCCCGATCTGGCCTGGCTGCTGGTGCTGCGCTTCATCACCGGCATAGGCGTGGGCGGCACGCTGCCGGTCGACTACACGATGATGGCCGAGTTCCTGCCGAGCAACAAGCGCGGCCGTTGGCTGGTGCTGCTCGAGTCCTTCTGGGCCATAGGCACGATCTTCCTGGCCATCCTGTCGCTGATTGCCGTGTCCTGGGGTGACGACGCCTGGCGCCTGATCTTCTTCGTCACCGGCATCCCGGCGCTGATCGGTGTGGTGCTGCGCTTTTACATTCCCGAATCGCCGATGTTCCTCAACCGCAACGGCAAGTCGGACCAGGCGCGCGAAGTTCTGCAACGCGTGGCCAAGGTCAACGGCAGCCAGGTGGAAATTCCCGCGCTGCAACCCGAGAAACAGGAACGCAAGTCGGTGTTCGCGCTGTTCTCGCACGAGCTGCGCCGCCGCAGCTTCGGCCTGCTCGCGGCCTGGGCCCTGATCTCCATTGCCTACTACGGCGTGTTCGTCTACCTGCCTATACAGCTCGCGAGCTCGGGCTTCGGCTTCATGCGCGGTCAGGAATTCCTCGTGGTGCTGGCCCTGGTGCAGCTGCCGGGCTTCGCGCTGTCGGCCTATGGCGTCGAGCGCTGGGGACGCAAGCCCACGCTGATCGGCTTCCTGCTGCTGAGCGCCGTCGGCTGCCTGCTGTACAGCCTGGGCACCTCGACCGCCGTGGTCGTCGGCTCCACGCTGCTGATGAGCTTCTCGCTGCTGGGCACCTGGGGGGCGCTGTATGCGTTCACTCCCGAGGTCTACCCCACCAGCCTGCGCGCCAGCGGCATGGGCATGGCCGGCGCGGTCGCGCGTTTCGGCGGCCTGTTCGCTCCCGCGATCATCGCCCCCATCATGACCACGCACTTCACGCTGTCGCTGTTCGTGCTGTCGGCCATGCTGGTCGCGGGTGCGATCGCCATCTGGTCGGTCGACGTCGAATCGCGCAACCGCGTGCTGGATTGATACGCGCGCTGCGCGCAAGAAAAAGCCTGGGCGCGCGTTGCCCAGGCTTTTTTTTCCATGTCAGGCCGCAGCCAGCAGCATCTTGCGCAGCAGAAAGTCAATGGCCACGCGTTCCGCGGCATTGAGCGCGCCGTAGGTGCTGGCACTGATCTGCTGGGCGAACGGCGCCATGTCGCGCACCAGGCGGCGGCCTGCGGGCGTCAAATGGATCACCACCTTGCGCCGGTCGGTCCTGTGGTTTTCTATCGCTATCAATTCACGCTGGCGCAGCCGCTCGACCACACCGCGTATCGTCGCCTGGTCTATCACCGTGGCCTTGACAATATCGGCCAGTGAAACACCGTCCCGATCGCGCACCGCGCACAGCACGACAAATTGCGCGCTGGTTAGCTGTGAATCGGGAATATATTGCTGGAAATATGCACTATGCCGCTGATAGGCGCGCCGCAGCAAATGGCCAATCTGTTCCGACAGCAAATAATCCTGGGACTGCGAGACGGCGTTGGTTTTCATGGATTCAGACATCGATAGAAAATGTAGTATTTGCGTCTGAAGCCTGTCAATGCCATTTTCCGGCAGGCGGTGTTTCATCCCATTTGATCTGATGCAGATCAAGCGCGGACAGCGCACTGCAGGCGTCTGCGTGCCGCGCCTGGAGCATTTTCAAATGCCGCCGGCAGCGCATTATTCCCGGCCCAGGCGCTGCTGCAGGAACTCGATGAAGCGCTGGGTCTTGGCCGGCAGCAGCCGCGTTTCGGTCAAGGCATAGACCGGCGTGGCCCGGCCCTGCCAGTCGGCAAGAACCCGCCGTAGCCGTCCAGCGGCGAGATCGTCGGCGACGATTTCCGCCGGCAGCAGCACCACGCCCAGGTCCAGCGTCGCCAGGCGCTGGAACATGCCCACGCTGTTGACTTGAAAGCGCCCGCCCACCGCGACCTCGACTTCTTCGCCGGCGCGGTGCAGCAGCCATTTGCCGCTGGTTGAAAAGCCCAGGCATTCGTGGCGTGACAGATCGACCGGGTGCTGCGGCTCGCCCGCGCGCTGCAGATAGCGCGGTGACGCATAGGCCTGCACGCTCAGCCGCGCGAGCAAGCGTGCAATCAGGTTCGAGTCCTGCAGCTCGCCCATGCGGATGGCGACATCGAAAGGCTCGGACACCAGGTCCACGCGTCGCGGTGTAAGGTCGAAGTCAAAGCGTATTCCGGGGTAGAGCGCGGCGAATTCGGCGATCAAGGGCGCAAGGTAAAGCGTTGCGAAGTCGACTGGCAGCGAGGCGCGCAGCTTGCCGCTGGGCTGGGCCTGCATTTCACCCAGCTGCTCATGCGCCAGCCGCGCCTCCTCGACGATGCGCCGGCAGCGCGCGTGATACAGCTGGCCGGCCTCGGTCAATTCCACCTTGCGCGTGGTGCGGTGCAAAAGCCGCAGGCCTATGGCCTTTTCAAGCGCGCCTATGCGCCGCGACACGGTCGAACTCGGCAGCCCCAGGTTCTCGGCTGCGCGGCGAAAGCTCAGCGTCCGGCCGACCTCGACAAATAGGGCCATGTCATTCAGCAGTTCCATTGATTGCGCCATTTTTGGATCAATGAATACCACTTTAGCGCCTTTATCTCTTTGCGGGAGCAATCAAGAATACGTCCATCGCACTCCCATGTGCATTTCTCCAGGACTTTCCATGCACGCGCTTTTTTCTCCGGTACGCATAGGCCGACTCGAGGCGGCCAACCGCCTGGTCATGGCCCCCATGACGCGTTCGCGCGCCGACGCCCACGGGCTGCCCGGCGAGCTGACCGTCACCTATTACGCCCAGCGCGCCAGCGCCGGGCTGATCATCTCCGAAGGCGTATTTCCTTCGGTCATGGGCAAGGGCTATGTGCACACGCCGGGCATCGCCAACGACGCCCAGGCCGCGGCCTGGAAAAAGGTCAGCGCCGCCGTGCACGCCCGCGGCGGGCGCATCTTCCTGCAGCTGATGCATTGCGGCCGGATCTCCCACCCTGCACTGCTGGACGGCGCAACGCCGGTGGCGCCCTCGGCGATACGGCCTGCGGGCCAGGCCTGGACGCCGGCCGGCCAGCTCGATTTCGTCACCCCGCGCGCGCTGGCGCTGGCCGACATCGCGGCCGTGGTCGACGACTACCGCCAGGCCACGCGCCGCGCGCTGGACGCCGGTTTCGACGGCGTCGAACTGCATGCGGCTTCGGGCTACCTGCCCGAACAGTTTCTGTCATCGGGCAGCAACCGGCGCGAGGACGCCTATGGTGGCTCGGTCGAAAACCGTGCGCGCTTCATTCTCGAACTGCTCACGGCAATGGCCGAAGAAGCCGGCGCCGACCGCGTGGGCATCAAGATCTCGCCCGAGATGAATTACAACAGCATCAGCGACGACGACCCGCAGCAGACCTATTGCTATCTGGTGGATCAGCTGCGCGGCCGGGGCCTGGCCTACCTGCATGTCGCGCTGTTCGGCACGGCCGTCGACTACCACGCGTTGCTGCGCCCGCGCTTCGGTGGCACCTATCTGATGGGCAGCGGATTGACGCAGCAAAGCGCCGAGCGCGCACTGGCCGATGGCGCGGCCGACGCCGCGGTGTTTGGCAGCGCATTTCTCGCCAACCCCGATCTGCCCGAGCGCTTTCGCCTGGGCGCGGCGCTCAACACGCCGGACCGCGCCACGTTCTTCGCGCCGCCCACGGCCCAGGGCTATACCGACTACCCGGCGCTGGAGCGCGCGGAATCGGCCTGAAGCCGTGCCTGCGCCACGAAGTGCTGTACCCGCTCGAGCACCTGCGCCGTGCTTTCGCGGTGCGGCACATGGCCGCAGCCGGGCAGCAAAACCAGCTCGACCGGCGCAGCCGCCAAATCGGCGATGCGCTGGGGCTGGCGCGCCGAGCCGAACTCGTCATCGGCACCGTGGAACGCCAGCAGCGGACTGCGCAGCCGCGCCAGCGCCGCGTCCAGATTCCAGCCGCGAAACTCCGGCGAAAGCCAGGTGTTGACCCAGGCATCAAGCACCCACTGCGCCTTGCCGGGATGGTATTTCTCCAACCGCTGCATTTGCCCGGGCGCGGCAAACGAATCGCGCGCCGCTCGAATGCCGTCCAGCGTCAGCGGCTCGACGAACGACTGCGCCGATTCGGTGATCACCGCCTGGCAGCGCATGCCGTAGGCCGCGGCAATCGATACCGCCATGCCGCCGCCCACGCTGTGGCCGAACACCATGAAGCGGTCGATAGCCAAGGCATCGAGCAGCGCGCCAAAACTGTGCTGCGCTTCGGTGGCAACGAAATCCACGCCGAGCACGCCGGGATGGGCGTCCGACAGGCCAAACCCCAGCCGGTCATAGCTGATCACGGGATGGCCGGTCAGGCGCGCCAGCGCGTCGGGAAAATCGCGCCACAACGCCGTGCATCCCAGCGAATCGTGCAGCAGCACGATGGGACTGCGGGTTTCACCGCCCGCGGCGCCGGCCCAGCACCTGACATGCAGATGACCCCGGGCGGTGGCGATGCGGGTCTGCTGCGCTGGCGTGCTCATGCGTTCCAGGCCCTGCAGGCACCACTTTTCCAAAACGCTACACACTCATTCATGAGCCCCCTCCCTTTGCCAGACAATACGCGCTCCATGCCAAGCGCTGCCCTCAGTGCAGCGCTTGCTCGCAATAGGCCGGGCCCATGCCCCAGGCAGCCTGACGCACGGCATTGCTGGCCGTGGGCAATCGGGCATAGCCGTTCTTTTCTCCCTGGGCGTGTCTGTCCACCAGGCACAGCACGTCATTCGATGTGCCCGGAAAGCTGGGCAGGGCCCAATGCTGCCTGGAGCGGACACTGATTCTTCTGGCATTGGGAAAGCGCTTCAAGGCATCGGCGACGGCTTCACATGTGCTGGGGGAGAAGGCGGTATAGCAAAAGCCACCCACATTGATGACGCAGAACCTCATGGCACTCCTTGTTGATTTGGCATTGCTCTCCCCTTCAGTATCGGCAGGTATGTGTCAAAATGAAACAAAAAAAACAATGATCTAACAAATCACCCATTTCAAGACGTCAAAAAGCCCGCTTAACGCGGGCTTTCTCGGGGTTTGGACGCCAGGGGAATCGCGTCCCGCGCAGGCCATCTGTGGATCAGAAGCTTTCCCACTCGCCCTGGCTGTTGCCGGCCGGCGCAGCCGGCGTCTTGGCGGGGGCCGGCGCTTCGATGCGCACGCGCGGCGTGGCCAGGGGCCTGGCCGCAGGCACGCGCGCTGGCGCGGCGTCCTTCAGCCGGGAGACGCTGGCTGGGGCGCTGCTGCCACCGAGCGTGAACACCGACACCGCCTTGACGAGCTCGTCGGCCTGGTGATTGAGCGCGCCAGCGGCGGCGGCCATCTCCTCGACCAGGGACGCATTCTGCTGCGTGGCCTGGTCCATCTGCGTGACGGCTTCGCCGATCTGGCCCACGCCCGCGCTTTGCTCGCTGCTCGCGGCGCTGATCTCGCCCATGATGTCGGTCACATTGCGAATCGCCTGCACTACCTGGGTCATGGTCGTTCCGGCCCTGTCCACGAGAGCACTACCCTGCCCCACGCTCTCGACGCTTGAAGTAATCAGTGCCTTGATTTCCTTGGCGGCGTCCGCGCTGCGCTGCGCCAGGCTGCGCACTTCGCTGGCGACCACGGCAAAGCCCCGGCCCTGCTCGCCCGCGCGCGCGGCCTCGACGGCAGCGTTGAGCGCCAGGATGTTGGTTTGGAAGGCAATGCCGTCGATCACGGAAATGATGTCGGCAATCTTGGCGCTGCTGGCGTTGATGCTTTTCATGGTCTCTACGACTTCGGCCACGACCTCGCCACCCTGCGACGCCACCGTCGACGCATTCACCGCGAGCTCATTCGCAGCACGCACATTCTCGGCGTTCTGGCGCACCGTCGAGCCCAGCTGCTCCATGGAGGCAGCGGTCTGCTCCAGCGCCGACGCCTGCTCCTCGGTGCGCGCCGACAAATCGTTGTTGCCCGAAGCGATCTGCGCGCTGCCCGATGCCACGCCTTCGGCGTTCTGTCGCACCAGGCTCACGGTGTTGACCAGACTTTGCTGCATTTTCTGCATGGAGCGCAGCAGCTGACCGGTTTCGTCATTGGAATCGACCACGATCTGCGAGCTGAGATCGCCGCTGGCGATGCGATCCGAGACTTCAACCGCGCGCCGCAGGGGACGAACGATGGAGCCAATGATGCTGATCGCCATCAGGATGGCCACCAGCACCGCGATGCTGGAGGCAATCAGGATATCGCGTTCGAGCGCCGCGGCGCTGGCTTCGGCGCGTGCGCCTGCCTCATTCACGCGGCGCTCCTGCAAAGCCATCTGCGCCATGATGTCGGCCTGATAAGCGCGCTGGGCCGGGCGGAAATTCTCCTCGAGAAACATGAGGGCTTCCTCCATCCGTCCCTGCTGCACCAGCGCCATGTACTCGTTGCCCGACTTCAGAAAGGCAGCACGCGTGATCTGCATCTTGTCCAGGAGAGCCTTGCCGTCGCTCGAATTGATCATGCTCTCCAGGATCTTGAACTGCACGACCACGTCGGCGCGCGCGGCAGCAATCCGCTCCAGAGAGGATTTCTTGATCGCGCTCGACGAGAAAATCGCCAGGTTGCGCACCAGGATTGCCTGCTCATTGACCTGATCGATCACCGTATTCAAGGCCTTGTTCAGCGGCATGCGCCGCTGCACCACATCCGTCAGTTCTGCGCGCTGACTGGCGGAACGCCACAGTCCAATCCCCGCCAAGGCGACCAGCAGCAATACCAGAACACTGAATGCCACGATCAGCCGTGACGAAATTTTTAATTGGTTCATTATTTTGTCTCTTTAAGAAGATGGGTGCGCCAAATGCGCCGTCCCCGGAGCCGGGCGAAGCGAGTTCAGTGCGGTGGTGAATCCCGTCGGTGGGAGGTGGATTTAAGCCAGCGTGCCGTGGCACGCTGGCCCAGGGCCGGAAGCGGGGCTGGCCAATGGCCGGGGGCAGCAGGAGCGAACGAACCGGGCAAACACTGCGGCCGGTTCCCATGCCAAGCCGCGTTCTAACGCCTTGAAGTTGCACCAGGCGCAAGACCGGGCAAATGCTTTGCAGCGCAGCACGCTATTGTCTGGAGCGCTGATTTATTGCAGCGAAAGCGCGCGAGCTTCCACCAGGGATAGGTCGACCGCGATGCGTCCTGGGGCTGCTCGCGCCTTGCGGGCGAGTGCGCCGTTTCATGGGACTTCTTGCTCAAGTGCGAACACGTTCGACGCCAGACAAATGCCACGGGAATAAGAATTTTCAGTGGATATCAAAGCGGCTCTGCACTCGTCAATCCGGATGACAAAAAATGGGGGGCCGGCGCTGGTGAGCCAATGAAAGACAAGCCATGCCCCCGCATCCCAAATCGGGTTCTTCTTAAAATTTATAACGATAATTACAATTGTAACTCTTTGTACAAATACGGGTAACTTTGCATGGACATTTTGATGATGTTCTGCGATGGCAAATGTATGCATGCGCCTTGCCGCACATGGCGCATCGGTTTCGCGCGCGCTTCATCACCTGCTGCAGACCACCAGGCGCTTGCCCGCGCAGCAGGCACGCCAGCACAAAAGAGGCGGCCAAGCCGGGGCGCAGACAGCCTGTGAACACCTTTTTACGGCAATGCGGTCGCGGATCTCGGCCTGGTGGCCGCGGCTTGCCAGCCATATTTCCCCGACCCGCAAGTTCCAGCCGCCTTTGGCCATCTTCGCTGCCACTGGTGAGCACTCGGGTAAGCCCGCATGGAGTCAGTCCAGGCGTTTCTAAATATATCTCCACTATTTCTTAGCGCCTAGGCTCTGATCAAATCTAAAAGGTGTTTATTCATCGTGGGCGCTCAGAAGCTGTAATTCAGGTTGAAGGCCAGATTGGTGTCCGAAGTGCGAAAGTGCTCGGGCTTTCTGAGCGGCCTGGCCAGCAGCACTTCGTAGGCAATGCCTTTTCCGGCGCCACGCAGGCCGATGGCCGCGCCCGTCAGCGAGTGGCCTACCAGGTACGCAGCCGAGGGGCCGCTGACCCGGCCGGTGTCCAGCGCAAGAAAGGCTTCGGCCGCGGGATTGAGCGCCATCGCGATTTCATTGCGCCAGTAGCGCCCGCGCTCGGCCAGCAGCGTGCTTTCGCCGTCGAAGCCGCGCACGGTGTAGCGCCCGCCGATGCCGATGCGGTCCTGCGGCGTCAGCGCCGTCGCGTTCCACTGGCCATGCCAGGCCGTGGAATAGCGCAGGCGGGCGCCGCCCAGCGCAAACGGCCGGCTCAGCCCCAGGTCCAGCAGGTAGATCTTCATACGCGAAGTGCCTTCGTCCCAGAGCTCTTCGGGCGCCCGCAGCGCGCCAAACGCACCCGTGCCGCGCTTGAACGCCAGCTTGCCCTCGAACAGCGCCGCGCCCAGGTGACTGCGCTGCGCAACATTCAACTCGTAGCCCCCGGTGCGCCGGCGCTGGACATCGATTTCGGTGTCGTCGATGAAATTGGACGATGCCCGGTGGAAGGCGCGCACGCCGGCCGTGGTGCGTGACCAGGCATTGCGGTGGACGACTCGGCTGAGGCTGGCATCGAGCTGGCTGGATTCACCGCTGTAAACGTATTCTTCATACGCGCCGGCCACGGACTGGTGGTAGCGATTGGACGAAGCCGTCAGGCCCAGCAGCCAGTAGTCCAGCGGCACGGAGTAATGCACCGAGACGTTTTCCGAGCCGCGGCGGTCCCGGTTGCGCAGGCCGCGGCCCAGGCTCAGGTAGACCAGGTCGTTGCGCAGCAGCGGGTTGTCCCAGGACAGCGTGGCCCCGGCCTGCAGCTTGCCGGTCGATTTCGTGCCGCCATCGTCCAGGGACAGATTCAGCCGAAACGGATTCGTCTGGCGGTAGCTGATCAGCAGATCGCTTTGCCCCGGCGCCACGTCCTGGCCTTCGGCGGGCACGATCTGGATGTCGGCATCGGCCGTGGGCACGCGCTTGAGGTTCTCCAGGCCCTGTTCGATATCGCGCAACTGCAGCATCTGTCCGCGCCGGGGCGGCAGGGCGTCCAGTATGGAAGCGTCGCCAGCGCTGTCGGGATGGAAGCGCACATCGCGCAGCACACCCGGAATGAACGCAATCTCCAGCACGCCGTTTTGCAGGTTCTGCGGTACGACCAGCACGCGCGAGGTGATGAGACCGCGCGCCACAAGCGCGTGCTGCATGCGCGCCAGAATGACTTCCACGCCTTTGGCGCCGATGCAGGGCCTGCGCCGCAAGTCCAGGCCCGCGGCCTCCCGCAGCCAGCGCACATCGCCGGACTGCGCGCCGGTGATACGGATTTCATGCAGGGCAAAGCACGGCGCCTCGCCATCGGGTATTTCCAGTGCCTGCGCCTTGGACTGCTCCTGGAGCACATCGCCATCGGGGACGATGCGCTGGCGCAAGGCTCTGTCACGCTCCTGCTGGCGTTGCTGCTGGAGCTGATCGAGGCGGGCATCGGGCGCTACAGAGGGCGATGCGGGTGGCAACTGCGCCACAGCGCCGCTGCTGCACAGCAAGGCGTACAGGAAAATGCAAGGGCTGGGGCGTTTGCGCATCGGAGCTTGGTTGCGGGGTGGATAGTGGTGGTTTCTCGGGTCCGTCAACGAAAGCTTAAATGATTGATAGTTTTTACATTGTAAGAAATTATCCACGATAGCTTTTTTCTTTATTCGGTGAATCAGGCAACATCTGCCTGCGGCTTGCGACGCCTGACAGCAAGGCACTTCGGGCTGCTAAGCTGGGCACCGGGCCCACCGCCCGCACGGAGGTTGAAAATGCAGCCTGACGCGATTGACTACAGAATCCTGGAGCACCTGCAAAAGCACGGTCGCAGCAGCGCCAAGGCCGTTTCGGAAGTCGTGAACCTGTCTCCCCGGGCCGCGCTGGCACGCATACGCGCGCTCGAGGCGCATGGCCATCTGCGCGGCTACCACGCCGAACTCGACCGCGCGGTGCTGGGCGCGCATGTCGCGGTGTTCGCCGAAGTGGCGCTCAAGGACCAGCGCCAGGCGACCGTGCGCCTGTTCGAGCGGCATGTGGCCGCCTGTCCCGAAGTCATCGCCTGCCACTTGGTCAGCGGGCGCTTTGACTACCTGGTGCGCTTTTGCTGCCGGGACCTCGCGCATTACCAGGCGTTGACCGATGCCTGGCTGGACCAGCCCGCTTTGGGCATAGAAAAAATCGTGACCAGCACCGAGCTGAAGACGGTCAAGGAATTCGCCGGTTTTCCTCTTTTCACCATTGCGGACCGAATGGGCTGAGCGCTGCTGTGCCTTCAGCCGTTTCGGCGGCGGGAACGGCGGATTTACGCGTTTGCGGTGCGGCCGCAAGGCTAGAGTAGTTCCATGGCCGGCGCGCGCAGCGCTGGCGAGGAGCACGATATGACCCGCTACCTGGGAGTGGCAGACCTTCAGCGCATGGTGGCCGAGATCGGCACGCCCACCATGCTCGCGGACATCACCCATTTCATACGCGACGACTTTCTGCGCTGGCAGAGCTTCCAGAAGTCGGCGCGCACCGCCAACCACTCGCCGGGCGGCGTGATCGAACTCATGCCGGCGTCGGACGAGACGTTCTTCGCGTTCAAATACGTCAACGGCCACCCGCGCAATCCGCTGCAGCAGTTGCCGACCGTGATGGCGTTTGGCGTGCTCGCGGAAGTGGCGACCGGCTACCCGCTGCTGCTCAGCGAGCTGACCATCACCACAGCGCTGCGCACCGCCGCGACTTCGGTGCTGGCCGCGCGGCATCTGGCGCGCGCCGACAGCCGCTGCATGGCGCTGATCGGCAACGGCGCGCAAAGCGAATTCCAGGCGATCGCCTTCATGGATGCGCTGGGAATCCGCGAAATCCGCGCCTACGACGTGGACCGCTCAGCCACCGACAAGCTGCTGGCCAATCTCGCGCCCTATATCCGCTCCGGCCGGCTGCAGGTCATCGCGACCGAATCGGTGCGCGAGGCGCTGGCTGGCGCCGACATCGTGACCACGCTCACGGCCGACAAATCCCGCGCCACCATCCTGACGCCAGACATGATCGTGGCCGGCATGCACCTCAACGCCGTGGGCGGCGATTGCCCCGGCAAGACCGAACTCGACGCGCGCATTCTGCAACAGGCCACGGTGGTGGTGGAGTTCGAGCCGCAGACGCGCATCGAAGGCGAACTGCAGCAGCTGCCCGCGGACTTTCCAGTGGTCGAACTGTGGCAGATACTCCAGGGCCTGGAAAACGGCAGGATCTGCGCCGACGAGATCACGGTCTTCGACTCCGTGGGCTTCGCGCTCGAGGACCTGTCGGCACTGCGCTATCTGCACCAGCGCGCAAGCGCCATGGACATAGGCCGGCAGCTTGAAATCGTTCCGCGGCTGCTGGACCCCAAGGACCTGTACGGCTATGCCCTGGGCAAGGCTGCGTCGCCGGCAATCGCCCATTGAGGAGCAGCAACATGACCACTTCGACTCCAAGGCTGCAGATCATAGGTGCGGAAATCGGCGAAGGCGCGGTCGACGGCGGCTGCAAATACGGCGCGCGCGCGCTGCTGGACCACGGATTGGCGCTGGCCCTGGCCGACGCCGGCTGCGCGTTGCAGGCGCTGTCCATGGTCACGGCCGAGCCGTTTCTCGCGCGCGACCGCATGGACACCGTGGCCCGCTTCAACCGCGTGCTGGGCGATACGGTGGCGCGCCAGATGCGCAGCGGCACGCAGTTGCTGGTGCTCGGCGGCGACCACTCGTGCGCGATAGGCACCTGGAGCGGCGTCGCGCAGACGCTGTCGCCGCAGGGCCGGCTGGGCCTGATCTGGGTCGATGCGCATCTCGACGCGCATACGCCCGAATCTTCGGAGTCGCACGCGCCGCATGGCATGCCGCTGGCGGCCCTGCTGGGCCATGGCAGCGCGGCGTTCACCGATCTGTTTGGCTGGTCGGGAAAAGTGGCGGCCGACAAGCTGGTGATCATAGGGGCGCGCAGCTACGAAAGCGCCGAGCGCCGGCTGCTCGATGCGCTGGGAGTGCGCGTGATGTATATGGAAGAAGTGGTGCACAGCGGCTTTGAAGCCTGCTTCGCGCAAGCCCAGGCCATTGTGTCGGACGGCTGCGCGGGCTGGGGCCTGAGCTTCGATCTCGACGGCCTCGATCCCGGCGATGCGCCCGCCACCGGCACGCCGGTACGCCACGGCATAGGTCTGGACGAGGCGACAGCGGCATTGCGCCGCTGCCGTGACGACCCGGGCTTCGTGGGCCTGGAAATCGCCGAGTACAACCCGCTCAAGGACTACGGCGCAAAGACCGCAAGCGCCATCGAGGCGCTTGCGGTCGCAGGGCTGGGGCGCGATGCGCGGGCGATTGGCAAGCCTGCCGTCGCCCGCGTGTCCTGAGGGCGGAACTCAGACGCTGCCGTGCACGGGCAGCGCACCGCGGCGAATGGCTTGGGTCAGTTCGGCCTGCACTTCTTCACGGCTCTTGCCCTGGGCCGCGACGGGCGCGGGGTAGTTGCCCGGAGCCAGCTGGTTCATCTTCAGGCCGGTCACGCCATCGACGGGAACGTCGCCGGTGCGGATCGCCTCGGCGAGTTCGGCCTGGACTTGCGCGCGGGTCTTGCCCTGCACCGCGGCCTTGGCGGCGTAGCGGCCGGGGAAGATTTCATTGGCCTTGAGCCCGGACTCGTTGTCGATGACGATGTCGCCGGTGCGCACGGCCTGGGCCAGCTCGGCCTGGACCTGATCGCGGGTCAGCGCGGTCGAGGCATCGGCGGCCAGGGCCTGACCGGCGGTGAAGGCGGCAACGGTGACGGCGAGGATGGAGAGGTAAGTGCTTTTCATGATGTGCTTTCTGCGATTCGTTGATTGGAGGACTGTTGTCCGGTCCATGGGATGAACTTTAAAATTTCCCGCATCAAAGATAAACAGCACAAAAAGAATACGTGTGTTTCTAAAAATGAAATAATCGAGCTTTGCTACTCCAAGGCCTGGACATGGACCGTCTGCTTTCTATGCGGGTGTTTGAACGCGTGGTCAATGAAGGCGGCTTCGCCGCGGCGGCACGCGCGCTCGACATGTCCGCGCCCGTGGTCACGCGCCTGGTGGCCGATCTCGAAGACCATCTGGGAACACGGCTGCTGCAGCGCTCCACGCGCCGCCTGTCGCTGACCGAGGCCGGCCAGAACTATCTGAGCCGGGTGCGCAATATCCTGCAGGACATAGACGAGGCCGACGCCGTGACGCGCTCGCAGAGCACCGAGCTCGAAGGCCTGCTGCGCGTGCACTCGCCCCCCGTGCTGGCCAGCTATGTGCTCGGGCCCTTGCTCGCCAACTTCCGCCAGCGCTACCCCAAGATCCAGTTCGATGTCGAAGTCGAATCGACCAGCGAGCCGCCGTTCGAGGAGTTCGACATCACGCTGATGGGCACGGATGAAGGCTTCAACGGCGAAATCATCGCCCGCAAGGTGATCGAGTCCGAAGCGATTCTGGTCGCCTCACCGACCTACCTGCAGCGCCGCGGCACGCCGCGCCAGCCCGAGGAGCTCGCGCAGCACGACTGCCTGCGCCTGAAGCTGTCGAACGGCAGACCGCGCGCCTGGCGCATGTGGTGCGTGGCCGACCCGGACAACCTGCGCGAGATCTCCGTGACGCCCGTGATTGCCGCCAACCACACCGACACGCTGCTGCGCGCCGCGCTCGATGGCGCGGGCATCACTTCGGTGACGCTGGACACCGTCGCGCCTTACCTCACGCGCGGCGATCTGGTGCGCGTGCTCGCCCCCTGGATCACGGGACGGCTGGTGATGTATGCCGTTCTGCCCAGCCGCAAGTTCATTCCGCAGCGCACGCGCGTGTTTCTCGACTACCTGGTCGAGCAGGCGCGCAGCCAGGCCAGCACGGCCTTGCAGGCCTGCGCGGCACGCCATGCCTGAAGCGCGCGTCAATGGCAGGCGCAGGCCTCGCCATGCGCCGCACCGACCAGCTCCTTGAGAATGCCGCAGCCCTGGTGCGCATGGTCGCCATTGCAGGCGCGGCGCAGCTGCAGCAGTTGCTGCTCCAGCGCCTGCATGCTTTGCAGCCGGGCGCGCACACGGCTGAGCTGGGCATCGACCAGCTGGTCCACATCCACGCAGGCGTCCCGGGGCGCGTCCATCGCCGTGAGCAGGCGCCGCACATCGGGCAGCGGAATGTCAAGCGCGCGGCAATGGCGTATGAACGCCAGCCGCTCCAGATGCAGCGGCGCGTAATCGCGGTAGCCGTTGTCCAGCCGCGCGGGCTCGGGCCACAGGCCCTGCTTCTCGTAGAAGCGTATGGTCTCCACGTCAACGCCGGTGGCGCGCGCCAGTTCCTTGATTTGCATGGAAGTCTCCGAATCGCTGCAGGGATGGCGAGGCATTTCGCCAGGCCAGCTCACACTGTAGCAACTACGGGCTTCTCCCTGCAGCCCGCGGTCTCAGCTGCGCGCCGCGGCATGCGCCATGAGCACCACGGGCACCGACTTGGAGGTCGGCGTGCCCGCGCCGATGGCGGTGGAGGTGAGCGGCACCAGCGGATTGGTCTCGGGATAGTAGGCGCCGATATTGCCGCGCGGAATATCGTAGGCCACCAGGCGAAAGCCGTCGGCACGCCGCAGCTGCTCGTCGTCCCAGACCGTGAACATGTCGACCCAGTCGCCGTCCTGCATGCCCAGCGCGCGGATGTCGTCGGCGTGGATGAACACCACGCGGCGCTGGCCGAACACGCCGCGGTAGCGGTCGTCCATGCCGTAGACGGTGGTGTTGTACTGGTCGTGCGAGCGCATGGTCATCAGCGAGAACACGCGCTGATCGGGCCGGCGCGCGCTCGCGCGGTGCACCGGCGTGTCGCAGGGCACGGCATGGGCGAAGAACGTCGCCTTGCCGGCCGGCGTGTTCCACACGCGCTCGCTGGCCGTGTTGCGCAGCCGAAAGCCGCCGGGCGTGGCGACGCGGGCGTTGAAATCCTGGAAATCGTCAAACACCTGGGCAATCAGATCGCGCACGCGCGCATAGTCCTCGACCAGCCACAGCCAGGGAATGCGGCTTTGCGTGAGCGTGGCCGCGGCCAGGCGCGCGACGATTGCGGGTTCGGACAGCAGCAGCTCGGACGCGGGCGCGTTGATGCCCGCCGACAGGTGCACCATGCTCATGGAGTCTTCGACCGACACGCTTTGCACGCCGCCGGCCTGCAGGTCGACTTCGGTGCGCCCCAGGCAGGGCAGTATCAGCGCCTCGCGTCCGTGCACCAGATGGCTGCGGTTGAGCTTGGTCGTCACATGCACCGTGAGATCGCACTGGCGCAGCGCGCGCCAGGTGGCATCGGTGTCGGGCGCGGCCGCGGCGAAGTTGCCGCCCAGCGCGAAGAACACGCGGCCGCCGCCGTCGAGCATCAGCCTTATCGCTTCCACGGTGTCGACGCCATCGGCACGCGGTGGTTCGAAGCCGAACACCTGCTGCAGCCGGTCGAGCAGCGCGGCCGGCGGCTTTTCCCAGATGCCCATGCTGCGGTCGCCCTGCACGTTGCTGTGGCCGCGCACCGGGCAGGCGCCCGCGCCTTCGCGTCCCAGGTTGCCGCGCAGCAGCAGCAGGTTGACCAGCATCTGAATGGTGGCCACCGAATGCGTGTGCTGGGTGATGCCCATGCCCCAGCAGACGATGGCGCTTTTCGCGCCGATGTAGACCTCGCCCGCGGCGCGCAGCTGCGCTTCGCTCAGGCCCGACTCGCGCGCCAGCACCTGCCAGCTTTCGGCCTGCAGGTCGGCGGCCAGGGCCTCGAAGCCCGTGGTGTGCTCGGCAATGAAGGCCAGGTCGAGAACGCCGCCGCGCGCGGCTTCCTGCTCGAGCACATGCTTCATCATGCCCTTGACCGCGGCCAGATCGCCGCCCAGCCGCACCTGGAAGTAATGCGTGCTGATGGGCGTGGCGCTCATGGTCGCCATCTCGAGCTTGCTTTGCGGGTCCTGGAAACGCTCCAGGCCGCGCTCGTGCAGCGGGTTGAAGCTGACGATGCGCGCGCCGCGCTTGTGCGCCGCGCGCAGCTCGCCGAGCATGCGCGGGTGGTTGGTGCCGGGATTCTGGCCGAAGATGAAGATCGCGTCTGCATGCTCGAAGTCTTCGAGCGTGACCGTGCCCTTGCCCACGCCGATCTGCGCGCGCATGCCGTTGCCGCTGGCCTCGTGGCACATGTTCGAGCAGTCGGGAAAATTGTTGGTGCCGTACTCGCGCACGAACAGCTGGTAGAGGAAGGCCGCTTCGTTGCTGGCGCGACCCGAGGTGTAGAAGATCGCCTGGTTGGGGTCGGGCAGCGCCTGCAACTGCGCGGCAATCAAGGCAAACGCCGCGTCCCAATCAATGGGCAGGTAGCGGTCGGTCTGCGCGTCATAGCGCATGGGGTGGGTCAGCCGCCCCTGGTCTTCCAGCCAGAAGTCGCTTTGCGCCATCATCTCGCTCACCGTGTGGCGCGCGAAGAAGTCGGGGCCGGCGCGCCGCGCCGTGGCTTCGGCGGCCACGGCCTTGGCGCCGTTCTCGCAGAATTCAAAGCTCGAAGCATGGTTGCGGTCGGGCCAGGCGCAGCCCGGGCAGTCGAAGCCGTCGGGCTGGTTGGCCGACAGCAGCGTGCGCGCGCCCTTGAGCGCGATGTCGTTGCGCAGCAGCGTGTTCTTCACGCTGCGCAGCGCACCCCAGCCGCCGGCCGGGCCAGGGTAGAACTCAATTTTTTGCTTGTCCATCGTGTCGCTGGTCTGGATTGAAGGGCGGAGCGCGCCGACACCGGCGCAATGCTGCAAATTATGCGGCCGGGCGCCAGCGCTGTCACAGGACCGCGCCGGCCGGCCAGGCGGCTTTCACGCGCTGGTCTTGCGCGGCTCGGCCAGCGGCACCTGGAACGCATCGTAGCCAAAGCACCAGTCGGGGTTCTCGTTGCCGCGCAGCCAGGTGTTGTTGTGCGAGACCCGCTGCACCTTGCTCGCGCGCTCGGCGCGGTTGGCTTCATAGAGCGCGAACGCGGTCTGCAGATCGCCGGTGCCGACTTCAAGCAGGCAGCGCGTGAGCATGGCTGCGTCCTCTATGGCCATGGCCGCGCCCTGGGCCATGTGCGGCTTCATCGGGTGGCAGGCATCGCCCAGCAGCACCAGCCGGCCGCGGCTCCACAGCGGCAGCGGGTCGCGCTCGAGCAGCGGCCACTTGGTGACTTCCACCGTGCCCTCGATCAGCGACTGCACGCCCGGGTGCCAGCCGTCGAAAGCGGCGCGCATCTCGTCGCGGCTGCTGGGCAGCCAGCTCTTGCCCATGTCCCAGGTGGGCTCGGGCACGCCGGTCACGTAGTAGATCTCGTCGAGCTTGCCGGTGTCGAAGTAGACCATCATGTGGCGGTCGTCGGTCCACCACTTGCAGCAGCGGTCGTGCGTGAAGCCCTTGACGCGCTCTATGGGAAACACCGCGCGGTGGGCGATATAGCCCGTGTACTTGGGCGGCTCGGCGCCCAGCAGCGTTTCGCGGATGCGCGAGTTGATGCCGTCGGCGCCGATGACGATATCGGCCTGGGCGCTCGTGCCGTCGGCGAACTTCAGCTCCACGACATCGCCCCGGTCGTCGATGGACGTGAGCCGCTTGTTGAATTCCAGCACGCCGCCCGTGACCGCATTCGTCAGCAGTTCGTGGAAATCGCCGCGGTGCACCGTGAGATAGCTCGCGCCGTAATGCCTGAGTGCATAGTCGCCCAGCGGGATCTGGGCGATGACTTCGCTGGTCAGGCCGTCGCGGCTGTACCAGTAGTCGGGGTGGCAGCCCATGGCGTTGAGCGCGTCCTCTATGCCTATCTTGCGCATGATCTTCATCACGTTGGGCCCGACATGGATGCCCGCGCCCAGGCGCGAGAAGCCCGGCGCCTGCTCGTAGAGCTTCACATTGAAACCTGCGCGCTGCAGCAAGGCCGCGGCGGCCGTGCCGCCCAGACCAGCGCCAACGACGGCAATACGGGTGGTGTCCTTCATCTTCATGCTCCTGTGACGGCAAGATTGCCGGGGTTCAACCTGGAAATGAAGTGTAGACACTCGATTCAAGAAAGTACAGCGCGAAAATGCAAAACCCGCCTAAAGGGCAAAAAGATGCAAATCTTTTACGGTAAAACACTGACAACATGCCGATCGCGCTGACCGAAACAGGCATTCCCCCAGCCGATAGACTGGTCTTAGAGCTCAATTTATCAAGCGCATACACTCAATAAAGCCATCGACAAAGGAAAACCGCTGCCAGCGCAACGCGCGCGCCAAGGCCTGCGGCCCTTGCCGGGGCGCAGCAAATCATTGAATTCAAAGGATTGGCCGCCAGAACCTGGCCGGCCTGGCATGCGCGCCGGGCCGCGCGACTCAGGTGGCCGTGCCGGCGCCCGTTGGCATGCCGCCGTCTATCATGCGGCGCAGCAGGAAGGCCAGGGCCACGCGTTCTGCGGCGTTGAAGTCGCCATAGGTCAATTCGGTGACCTGCTTGGCATAGGGCACGACTTCGGCGATCAGTTGTTCGCCGTCCTGGGTCAACTGGACCACGAGCTTGCGCTTGTCGGTCTTGTCGGCGGCGATGCGAATCAGCTTGCGCGTCTTGAGACGCTCGATGATGCCGCGCATCGTTCCCTGGTCTATGGCCGTGGCGCGCACGATTTCGTTGACCGAACAGGAGCCGCGCTCATTGACCGCGTGCAGCACGACGAACTGCGTGGCCGTGAGCTTGGAATCGGGAATGATCTCGGAAAAGATGGCCGTGTGGCGCTGGTAGGCACGCCGCAACAGGTGACCGATCTGGGCGGTGAAATCGTAGTCGAGCGGGGTTGCGCTGGATGCGCCATCGGAGCCGGGTTCAGTCATCGGTGAAGTGATCCATTCGCGTAACTGCAAAAGTATAGTCGGGCCCCTGGCCGGGCTGAAAGGGCATTTGGCGCGATCGCCCCCGTTTCTGCGCGCCAACCGACCGCTGCAGATGGGAAAATGCGCAATCCGGACCCCGGGGCGCGAAGCCGCGCCCCGCCCCGCGCTGTTCAACCAACCCGTCATCCTTCAGGAAGACAACCAAGGAACCACACCATGAAATCACGCGCCGCCGTCGCCTTTGCCGCGGGTCAACCATTGCAGATCGTCGAGATCGACGTCGAGCCGCCGCGCAAGGGCGAAGTCCTGGTGCGCATCACCCACACGGGCGTGTGCCACACCGACGCGTTCACTTTGTCGGGCGATGACCCCGAAGGCATCTTCCCCGCAGTGCTGGGCCATGAAGGCGCGGGCATCGTCGTCGAAGTCGGCGAAGGCGTGACCAGCGTCAAGCCCGGCGACCATGTGATCCCGCTGTACACCGCCGAGTGCAAGGAATGCCTGTTCTGCAAGTCGGGCAAGACCAACCTGTGCGTGGCCGTGCGCGCCACCCAGGGCAAGGGCCTGATGCCCGACGGCACGACGCGCTTCTCGTACGAAGGCAAGCCCATCTACCACTACATGGGCTGCTCGACGTTCAGCGAGTACACCGTGGTCGCCGAAGTCTCGCTGGCCAAGATCAACCCCGATGCCAACCCCGAGCAGGTCTGCCTGCTGGGCTGCGGCGTGACCACGGGCCTGGGCGCGGTGAAGAACACCGCCAAGGTCCAGCCCGGCGACAGCGTAGCGGTGTTCGGCCTCGGCGGCATAGGCCTGGCCGTGCTGCAGGGCGCAAAGCTGGCCCAGGCCGGGCGCATCATCGCCATCGACACCAACCCCTCGAAGTTCGAACTGGCGCGCACTTTCGGCGCGACCGACTGCGTCAACCCCAAGGACTTCGACAAGCCGATCCAGCAGGTCATCGTTGAAATGACGGGCTGGGGCGTGGACCACTCGTTCGAGTGCATAGGCAACGTCAACGTGATGCGCGCGGCGCTGGAATGCGCGCACCGCGGCTGGGGCCAGTCGGTGATCATCGGCGTGGCCGGCGCGGGCCAGGAAATCTCCACCCGCCCCTTCCAGCTGGTCACCGGCCGGCGCTGGCTGGGCACGGCCTTCGGCGGCGTCAAGGGCCGTTCCGAACTGCCGGGCATGGTCGAGGAAGCGATGCGCGGCGACATCCAGCTCGAGCCTTTCGTCACCCACACCATGCCGCTGACCGAGATCAATGCAGCCTTCGATCTGATGCATGAAGGCAAGTCCATCCGTTCGGTGGTGAACTACGCCTAAAAAGCCCTAGCGGCTTGGCTGAAACCGCCCGCGGCGCTGGTCGCGCGGGCGGTTTTTTTGCGGCGGAAAGCGGCGCAGCATGCTCCCGGCCGCATATCCTGCGGGCCGGCACTCAGTCGATGCGATAGCGCTCTATGACCTCGGGCCGCAGGCGCACGCCCAAGCCGGGCTCCTGCGGCACCCGCATGTAGCCGTTCTCGATCTCGGGGAAGCCGTCGGGCAGCTCCCACAGCAAGGGGTCGCGCTTGCGGTTGGCGAAGATCTCCACGAACAGCCCGTGCGGGTTGGCGGCCAGCAGGTGTATCGCCACCTGCGGTTCTTCGTGGTGCGCCATCTCCACGTTCATCAGTCGCGCCATGTCGGCCACGCGCTGCCATTCGGTGACCCCGCCGCACAGCGTGCAATCGAGGTTGAGGATAGACACTCCGCCTTTGATGATCAGGTCACGGCAGGCGCGGCCGCTGATCTCGCCCTGGCCCACGTTGATGGGAATCGTGGTCTTGTGCGCCAGCAGCATCAGGCCGTCGGTCTGGTCATACCACTTCACCGGCTCTTCCATCCAGCGCACGCCCAGGTCGGCGCGCTCCATGGCGACGCAGAATTTCACCGCATCCAGCGGATCCCAGCCCTGGTTGGCGTCCACGGTGATCACAAAATCCGCGCCTCCCGCCTTGCGCGCCGCGCGCACGCGCTCCAGGTCTTGCTCCAAGCTCGCGCGGCCGACCTTCATCTTGATGCCCATGCAACCCGCCGCGCGCACCATGTCCACCTCTTCGGCGATGGCCTCCAGAGGGTCCTGGCCGTTCTTGGGGTAATAGCCACCAATGGAAATCACCGGCACGCGCTCGCGCACCCCGCCGAGCAGCTTGTAGACTGGCGTTCCGTAGAGCTTGCCACGTGCGTCCCACATGGCGTTGTCCACGCAACTGATGGCCTGCATGATGATGCCACGGGGGTGCATGTCCAGCTGGTGCAGGCCGCGATTGCCAAGGTCCAGAGGCAGCGTGAACATCGCGTCCCACAGGCGCTGGAAGTCGCGCACGTCCTGGCCGACCAGCAGCGGCACGAATTGTTCGCGCACTACTTGCACGATCTGCTTTTGCGTGTGGACCTCGTCGCCTCCATAGGTCTCCCCGACCATGCCGTTGTCCAAGTAGACTCGCGTCACAATGGTGGGCCGGGCCGTGACCTGGTAGGTTCCGCCGGTGAACACTTCGCTCAGCGCCATGTCCAGGGGAATGGCCTCGATGTGCTTGATCTTCATGCTGGGATACTTTCTTTCAAGGTTTCGGGCGCAGATGGCCGGCCCGGTCGGCCAGGCAACCGCTGCGCGATGACGAAGGGAAAAGACAGGCTCAGGGCTGGACCGCGATATTGGCCTCGCGGATCACACGCTCCCATTTCTTCTGCTCGCTCATGGTGAACTCGCGCAAGGGCGCGGGCCCCACGCGGTCGTTCGGCAGCACGTCTATGCCCTGTTTGCGCAGCGCGTCGGTGAACGCGTTGTCTGCCAGGGCCTTCATATAGGCCACGCGCATGGTCTCGATCACCACGGGCGCAGTGCCGGCAGGGGCATACAAGCCGTACCAGGTCGAGGCCAGAAAGCCCGGCAGATCGGTATCGGCCAATGTGGGAACACCGGGAAACTGCGGCATGGGCGACTGCGAGGTCAGCGCCAGCGCCGTGAGCCGGCCGCCTTGAATCTGCGGCAGTGAGACATTGGTCTGGTCCAGCATGGCGTCAATCTGGCCGCCCACCAGATCGGTCATGGCCGGCCCCGTGCCCTTGTAAGGAACAAAAGTGAATTTCACCTTGGCCGTGGCGGCCAGGTGCTCGGCTGCCAGGTGCGACGACGAGCCCACACCCGCCGTGCCGAAGGTCAGCTCGCCAGGCCGCTTGCGCGCTTCCTGCAGCAGATCATTGACGGTTTTGAAGCGAGCGCCGTTCTTCACCAGCAGCACCATGGGTGTGTCCGGAAAGCGGAAGATGGGAACGAAGTCTTTCATCGGGTCGTACTTGAGCCCCTTGAACAGGTACGGCGCAGCGGCCATCGTGCCTATGTGGCCCACGAAGAGCGTGTATCCGTCGGCCTTGGAGCGTGCCGCGCGCAGCGCGCCCACGGTGCCACCCGCGCCCGCGGGGTTGTCCACGATGATGGGCTGGGACAGCTCAGCCGATACCCGCTGGGCCACGGTGCGCGCAATCGCGTCCGTGGGGCCTCCGACGGCAAACGGCACCAGCCAGGTGACGGGCCGCTGGGGGTAGGACTCCTGGGCTACCGCGCCTTGCAGGGTGCCCGCAAGCGCCACGGCGCCCAACACGAACCGGCATGCGGTGCGAAAAAGTGGTCTCATTTTTGTCTCCTGTTAGGTTGATTCGGCTTCGCTGTGACAGGCGCCGATATGCCTCTTTTGTGCGCCGTTTCTGCCGTTTTCGTGGAAGCTGAAGGCATCATATCCATGACGATTCAATTTAGAATCACGCCATTTGTCACTTCATGGTCCACGAATCGTGTCTGATACCCCCAACCTTTCCGATCTGCGCCTGTTCGTGGAAGTCGTACGCCAGGGCAACTTCGTGCGTACCGCGACCGAGCTGGGCATGTCGCCCTCCTATGTCAGCAAGCGCATAGGCTTGCTGGAGCAAGACTTGGGAGTACGCCTGTTGCACCGCACCTCGCGCCGGGTGAGCACCACGGCCCAGGGCGAGAAAACCTACGAATGGGCGCGCAGCATCCTGGATGGCGTGCGCCAGATGCAGGAAGCGCTGGCGCAAGACACGGCAGAACCACAGGGCCGCCTGCGCGTCAGTTCCAGCTTCCGCCTGGGCCGCAATCATGTGGCTCCGGCCATCTCGCTGCTGGCCAAGCGCTATCCGCAGCTGGAGGTGTCGCTGACCGTGCTCGACCGCCCGGTCGATCTGCTGAGCGAAGGCCTGGACCTGGACATCCGCATTGGTGAAGTGCCGGAGCCGCATTTGATCGCCCACCGCATCGCCCAGAGCCACCGCATCCTGTGTGCGGCGCCGTCGTACATCGAGCGCCACGGCGCACCCACGCAGCTGGCCGAACTGGCGCAGCACTCGTGCCTGGTGTTCCGCGAGCGTGACCAGCCTTTTGGCACCTGGCGGCTGACCGGGCCGAAGGGGCTGGAGTCGGCAAAGGTCACGGGAGCGCTGTCATCCAACAACAACGACATCATTCGCCAGTGGGCGCTGGACGGACACGGCATCGTGCGGCTGGCCGAATGGGATTGCAGCAAAAGCCTGCGCGAAGGCGAGCTGGTGCACGTGCTGCCGGCCTACCGCTGGCCCGCCGACATCTGGGCAGTCACTACCGGACGCCTGTCGGAATCGGCCAAGCTAGGTGTCTGCGTACGCTTTCTGCAGGAGCAGCTGACCTCGGGCCCCTACGCGCTGTGGCCCGCTCAGCAGCAAGGCGTCAATGACGCCTGATCTAGGCTCGCACGGACAGCTGCGCAGCAGCCGTGCCTAACGGTCGCGCGGCGCGGTGCTCCACAGGATCAGCCACAGCAATGCAACCTGCAGCGGCAGGCGCGCCACCAGCAGCCAGTAAGGCACGGCCGGAAAATCGGCGGCGTTCTGCAGCATCACGATGTTGGCCGGCGTCACGGCCAGGGTCAGCAGCGCCAGGCCCCAACCCGCGCTGCGGCGCAAAGGCCGCCAGAGAATGCCGATCGCGCCCAGCAGTTCCAGCACGCCGGTGACCAGCACCGCCTCTCGCGGCCAGGGAATCCAGGCGGGAACAATGCGCATCTCGGCCTCGGTGGCGACGAAATGGGCGATGCCGCCAAGAAAGAACCAGAGGAAGACAAAGCCCAGAGCGGCTTTTCGGCCCGGGCCCGGCGGCGCGGCGGCATGCATTGCGGCGCTTCCTGGCGCTACTGCAGCGTGCCGGGCGCCATGGAAATCAGCGCTTCGACCACATTGCGCTCGGTGCCGCTGATGTGCTGGCGCAGCAGACCGAGCGCGGTGTCGGCGTCGCGCTGCAGCACGGCATTCATCAACTGCTGGTGTTCGGCGTTCTTGGAACGCTTGATCTTGCGGTGGCGCGCCGAGAACTGGCGGTAGCGCTCGGCGTTGTCGAACAGCACACCCACCAGATTGTTCAGCATGGGCGAGGTGCCGCCGCCGTAGAGCGCCAGGTGGAATTCGCGGTGCCGGCCCGACCAGGATTCGTCCAGTACAGGCGCCTGGTCGCCCAGGCGTTTCTCGACCAGCGCCAGCCCATGGGCCGCGGCCACCACGCCCGCCTCCCAGGCGTCGTCGCCATGGACCATGGCGTCGCGCAGCGCTTCGCACTCGACCAGCAGCCGCACCCGCGTCAGGTCGGCAATGCCGGCGACCGACAGCGGCGCCACATGAAAGCCGCGGTTCTCGAAGGCCTGCACCAGCCCCTGCTCGGCCAGGCGGCTGAGCGCCTCGCGCAGCGGGCTGCTGCTGATCTCGAACTGCCGGCTCAGCTCCTCCACGCGCAGCCGCTGGCCCGGCGCGAAGTCGCAGCGGACTATGGACTGGCGCAGGCGGCGGTAGGCCTGCTCGGCAAGCGGGACGGCGGCTTCGGCCGCATCGGTGGGGGGTGTGGGCAGGCGTGGCATCTCGGGCTCGATTATAGGAAAAGCGCGGCCAAAGTCTACGTAAGGGTTAGTTCTATGCTTTATCTTAGTTTTTATGCATAAAGTTCATTTTCATGCGGAGTCAGAAAGATTCTGCTTTTTCAAAGTCCAAGGAAAACCTCATGAAACTCCTGTCCTACCTGCACGCCGGCCGCGAAACCTGGGGCGTCGTCATCGGCGACGGCGTCGCAAGTCTTGCCGAGCGCAGCGGCTGCGCGACCCTCGCCGACTTCGTCGGCAGCACGCGCTTTGCCGAGCGTGATGCGCTGGTTGCCGGCCTCGCGGCCGAAGCCCGGCTCGCCGACATCACCTTCCTGCCGCCCATTCCCAAGCCCGAGAAGATCGTCTGCGCGGTGCGCAACTACATGGACCACCACCAGGAAGTGCTGGCCGCGGGAATGCAGCGCGAACTGTCCGAGCAGCCGCCGATCTTTCTGCGCGTGTGGCGCTCGCAGACCCCGCATCTGGGCCCCATCGTGCGCCCCCATGTTTCGGACTCGCTGGACTGGGAAGGCGAGCTGGCGGTGATCATCGGCACGGGCGGGCGCGACATCGCCGAGGTCGATGCCTGGAAGCATGTGGCCGGCTACAGCGCCTACAACGACGCCAGCGTGCGCGAGTGGCAGTTCCACGCCAAGCAGATCGCCTCGGGCAAGAACTTCGAGTCCACGGGCGGCTTCGGCCCCTGGATGGTCACGGCCGACGAGATCGCGCCGGGCCGCGTGCTCAAGCTCGAGACCCGCCTGAACGGCAAGGTCGTGCAGTCCAGCGACACCAGCCACCTGATCTTCTCCATTCCCACGCTGATTGCCTACGCTTCGACGATCTTCACGCTGGCGCCGGGCGATGTGATTGCCACCGGCACGCCCGCGGGCGTGGGCTGGAGCAAGAAGCCGCCGCAGTTCATGCAGGCCGGCGACACGGTGGAAGTCGAGATCGAAGGCATTGGCACGCTGGTCAATCCGGTCGTCGCCCAGTCACGCTGAAAGCGCACGCAGTTGCGGCACGGCGTCCAAGGAGACAAGAACATGCACACCAGAAGACTGATGCTGAACCTGCTGTCCGCCAGCGCCGCGGCCTGCGCCCTGCCGGCGCTGGCCCAGGACTGGCCCGACCGTCCGCTGAAGATCTACCAGGGCTTTGCGCCGGGCGGCAACGCCGATGCCATCGCGCGCGCGCTGGGCGTGGAAATCGGCAAGTCGCTGGGCAAGCCGGTGGTCGTCGAGGCCCAGACCGGCGCTGGCGGCACGATTGCCGCGACGAACGTGGCGCGCGCCAGGCCCGACGGCTACACGCTGCTGCTGGCCACGGGCGGCCATGCGGTCGCGGGCGCGCTGTACAACCACCTGCCCTATAAGACGGTCGCCGATTTCGAGATGATCAGCACCGTCACCTTCTTTCCCTTTCTGATCGTGGTCAACGCGAACAGCAAGTTCAACAGCCTGCGCGAACTGCTGGCGGCGGCGCCCAGCCATCCCGGCGGCCTGCCCTACGGCACGGCGGGCGTGGGCTCGACCCACCACCTGGCCGGGGAACTGCTGGCCAAGACCGCCAAGGTACCGCTGCTGCACGTGCCCTACCGCGGCGACGCGGGCTCGCTCACGGCGCTGCTGTCGGGCGATGTGCAGTTCATCGTCGTTCCGCCCACGGCCGCCATGCCCAATATCCTGGCCGGCAAGATACGCGCGCTGGCCACCAGCGGCGGCGCACGCTGGCCGCGCCTGCCCCAGGTGCCCACGGTCGCCGAGCAGGGCGTGGCGGGGTATGACGTCAGCTCCTGGGCCGGCCTGATGGCGCCGGCCGGCACGCCGCGCGCCGTGGTCGAGCGGCTGCAGGCCGAAACCCTGCGCGCGCTGCAGGTGCCGGCCGTGCGCCAGCGCCTCGAGGACATGGGCGGCGAGGCGCGCGCCAGCACGCCCGAGGAAATGAAAGCCCTGGTCACCCGGGAATTGGAGCGCTGGACGCAGGTCGTCACAGAGGCCAAGATTCCCAAGCAATAGTCCATTCCAACGAGACACACCATGTCATTGATCGCCATACGCAAACGCAGCCTCAACATCGAGACCATCTACCACGAAGGCGGCCCGCCGGCCGACAAGCCGCTGCGCGTTGCCGCGGCCTGCGCCGTGATACGCAACCCCTATGCCGGGCGCTACGAACCCGACCTGCTGCCCTTCATGGCCGAGCTGCGCGGCCTGGGCACGCTGCTGGCCGAGGAACTGGTCGCCACATTGGGCCGGGACAATGTCGAGGCCTACAGCAAGGCCGCCATCGTCGGCGTCAACGGCGAACTCGAACATGGCGCGGTCTGGCACGAAGCCGGCGGCTGGGCAATGCGCGCCGTGCTGGGCGAGCCCAAGGCCATGGTGCCCGCGGCCAAGGCCGTGGCCCAGACCGGCTACCGGCTGATGGTGCCGCTGCACTACATCCACGCGTCGTACGTGCGCAGCCACTACAACAGCGCCGAAGTCGGCATCCAGGACGCGCCGCGCCCCGATGAAATCCTGTTTGCGCTGGTGATGGCCGATGGCGGGCGCATCCATTCGCGCCTGGGCGGCCTGACCAAGGACAATGTGGCGGTGCACGATGGCCAGCGCTGACACCATGAAGGCCGTGCGCCTGCAGGCCCCGGGCGGGCCTGAAGTGCTCGAATGGCTGGACCTGCCGCTGCCGCTGCCCGGCCCGGGTGAAGTGCGCGTGCGCGCGCATGCCATTGGCGCGGGCGGTCCCGACGTGCTGATACGCAACGGCAGCTACAAATGGATGCCGCCCCTGCCGGCCATTCCGGGCAACGAGATGGCCGGGGTGGTCGATGCCGTGGGCGCGGGCGTGACGCTGCTGTCGCCGGGCCAGCGCGTGCTGGTCAGCGCGCGCGAACTGCGCCAGCGCGGCGGCTGCTACGCCGAGGCGATCTGCGTGCCGCAGGACGCGCCTTTCGCGCTGCCCGACAGCCTGGCATTTGACGATGCCGTGAGCCTGGGCAACTTCCAGCTCGCGCTGGCGCTGCTGGCGAGCAACGGCAATCTGCCGGCGCGCGCCATTTTGCTGCCCGGCGCCGCGGGCGGCGTGGCCACGGCCGTGGCCCAGGTGGCGCGCGCGCGCGGACTGCAGGTGATTGGCACGGCTTCGACGCCGGCCAAGCGCGATTTCGCGCTCGCCAACGGCGTGAGCGAGCTGGTCGATGGCGATCCCGCGGGCCTGCCCGAACGCGTGTTTGCCGCGACCGGCGGGCGCGGCGTCGATCTGGCCTTCGACCATATCGGCGGCGCGCTGTTCATCGCCTGCCTGCGCAGCCTCGCGCCCGGCGGCATGGCGGTGTCGTACAACATTCTGGGCGGCGCGCCCGCAGGCGATGTGTTCGATGAGATGCGCAAGCTGCTGGCGCGCAGCCTGGCGATACGCACCTTCTCCATCCACGCCATCGACGCCGACCGGCCACTGCGCCGCGGCCTGATGGAGCAGGCGATCGCACTGATGGCCGGCGGCGCAGTGCGCGCGCCGGCCGCGACGCGCCTGCCGCTGTCCCAGGCGCGGCGCGCACACGAGCTGCTAGACAGCGGCGCCTCGCTGGGCAAGCTGGTCCTGCATCCTTGAGCAACCTATACGAAGAGCGCGCCATGACCGCCATTTATGCACCCAATCTGTCGCACTGCGGCATCTTCTGCCGCGACGTCGAAGCCTTGAAGGCGTTCTACTGCGGCACCTTCGACATGCAGGAAACCGACCGCGGCGTGGGCGGAACCTTCCGCTACACGCTGGTGTTTCTCAGCGGCCGCGACGACCAGCACCACCAGCTGGTGCTGGCCTCGGGCCGCGGCGCCGATGCGCCCAGCACCGTGATGCAGCTGTCGTTCAAGGTGCTGGACCTGGAGCAGCTGCGCGAAGCGCGCCGGCGCGCGCTTGAAATGGGCGCGACCGGAATGCGCGGCCTCAACCACGGCAATGCCATGTCGCTCTACTGCCAGGACCCCGAAGGCAATACCGTGGAGATCTACCTGGACACGCCCTGGTATGTGAGCCAGCCGCACGGCGACCCGCTGGACCTGGACCAGGACGATGCGACGCTGTGGGCCGAGACCGAGCGCATCGTGCGCACCGATCCCAGCTACATGCTGGCCAGCGACTGGGCCGCGCAGTTCACGCAACGCCGGCTGGCGCAGCGCGGCCCGGACGCGGGGCCGGCAGCTGCCGCGCCGACCCGGCCCTAGAACTTGCCCCGCAGCGTCAGCATGGCATTGCGCGGCAGGCCTTGCATATTGCCCGAGAACACCGTGCCCACGGTCTGGTAGTAGCGCTTGTCGAGCACGTTGTTCACGTTGAGCCCCAGGCTCCAGTTGGGATCTATGCGGTATTGCAGCAGCAGATCCCAGATGGCATGGCCGGGCTGGGTGAAGTCATAGGGCTGGGAGGCGCCGTTCGCGCCGGTCACCGTGCCCGAGACAAACTGCGCGCTCTGCACGCGGGCGCTGCCGCCCAGGCGCCAGCGCGACCACTCGCCGGGCAGCGTGTAGGCCGTCGACAGCTTGAGCAGGTGGCGCGGCGTGATGCTGCTGAAGACCTTGTTCTCGGTCTTGTCGCGGGTCTCGTTGAAGGTATAGCCGGCGGCGACCTGCCAGCCCGCTGCCAGCTGGCCGCCGACTTCCACGTCAAAGCCCTGGCTCGTGACCTTGCCCTGGGGCAGATAGCAGCAGGCCGCGCCCCAGAGGCTGGGGGTGGCGGTGTAGCGCGGGTCGAGCACGGCGGTGCCGGTGCGCTCGACGTTGAAGACGCTGAAGGTGGCGTTGAGCTTGCCGTCCATGAGCTCGCCCTTGACGCCGGCCTCGTAGCTGCGGCCCTTGATGGGCGCCAGCGGCGCGCCCGGCAGCGGGCCCGACATCATCAGCGCCTGCGGCTTGAAGATGGAGGAATAGCTGGCATAGGCCGACCATTGCGCGTTCAGGTCGTAGATGACGCCGCCATAGGGCGTGACCTTGGAACTTTCCTCGAAGGATTTCGCCGAGCGCGGCGCGGTGCTGCCCGCTGCGTCCAGCAGGTTGGAGATGGTCTGCGTGAACTCGTAGCGGCTCAGGCGTGCGCCCGCAATCACGTGCAGCCTGTCGGTCGGGTTCAGGCGCAGCACGCCATAGCCGCCGACCTGCTCCTGGCCCCAGGGCGCGTAGCGCTCGCTCAGATTGAGGTTGTAGCGGCCGAATTGCGGCGTCCAGGGCTGGGGGTCAAACACATTGCCGCCCACCTGGGCGCTGTCGGCAAAGCTCAGGTTCTGCCAATGGCTGCGCACGCGCTGCCAGTCCAGGCCCAGCAGCAGTTCGTGGCGCCGGCCCAGCGCCGAGAACGGGCCGCCGAGATTGAGGTCCACGCTGTCCTGGGTGTTCGACGAGTCCAGCAGGCCGCCGCGCCACAGCGGGCCCGTCAGCGTCTGCGGATTGACCGGGCCCGAGAGACTGCTCCACAGCCGGTTCTGGTCGGTCTGGGCATGGGTGGCGTTGAGCTTGAGCTGCCAGTGGTTGTCGAAGCGGTGCGCGAGCTGGGCAAACACTTCCTGGTTCTTGTAGTGAAAGTACGACCAGTCGTTGGAGAACACGGTCCTGCCGGAAAGGCCCAGGTCGCGGCCGTCGGCAAAGCGCGGCAGGCCGCCGTAGTCGCCGGTCTGCTTCACCTTGCCGTACGACGCGCCCACGGTGAGCAGGGTCTCGGGCGTGAGATCGGCTTCGAGCACGCCATACAGCGAGGGCTTCTCCAGGCTCACGTGGTCGAAGTACGAGTTGCCGTCCTGGTAGGCCAGCACCGCGCGCCCGCGCACGCTGCGCTCGGCATTGAGCGGGCCGGTCACATCCAGCTCCGTGCGGCGCTGGTCCCAGCTGCCGGCCGACAGCGAGACATCGACCTGGCGCTGGGCCAGCGGCTTCTTGCGCACCAGATTGATGATGCCGCCCGGGTCGCCCACGCCGCCCAGCAGGCCCGAGGCGCCGCGCATCACTTCGACGCGGTCATAGAACGCCATTTCCTGCTGCGGCTGATAGGTGTAGGCGCCCAGCGCCAGCGGCGCGCCGCCGTCGACCTGCATGCTCGTGACCTGGAAGCCGCGCGAGAAATAGCGGCCCGAATTGTCGGCCACGATCACGCCGGGCGTGAGCGCCAGCGCCTGCTCGACATCGACGACCTTCTTGTCGTCCATCAGCTGGCGCGTGATCACCGAGACCGACTGCGGAATCTCGCGGAACGACTGGTCCGATTTGGAGGCGATGCTGGTGATCTGGTTGGTGTACGAGCCCGTGCCTTCGGTCGTGCCGCTGGCTTCGCGCCGGGCCTGCAATGTTTCCGCAGGAAAGGGCGACAGGCCCGACGACATGAATGATAATCGTTCCCATTCTATCCTGTCATTCACCGCGCCCGGGCCGGCCGTCGCCCCGCCCGGCCCGCTCGCGCTCCTGCCCGCTTGTTACCAGGGCAAGGTAAAGGTCTTGCCGTTGCAAAACGACTTCATGGCCTCCTGCACGCCCTCCTTGTAGCCCAGGCCGGAGTCCTTGATGCCGCCGAAGGGCGTGAGCTCGATGCGGTAGCCCGGCACTTCCCACAGGTTCACCGTGCCCACCTTGAGCTCCTGGGCAAAGCGCGTCACATGGTCCATGCGGTTGGTGCAGATGCCCGAGGACAGGCCGTAGGCCGTGCCGTTCGAGATGGCGATGGCCTCGTCGATGTCGCGAAAGCGAATGATGGGCGAGACCGGCCCGAAGGTTTCCTCGCGCACCACGGTCATCTCGGGGCGCACCTGGTCGATCACCGTAGGCGCATACTGCGCGCCCTCGCGCTGGTTGCCGGTCAGCAGCCGCGCGCCCTGGGCCACGGCCTGGTTCACCAGCTCCTCGAAGCGCGCCGCGGCCTGGGCGTCGATCACCGTGCCCATGTCCATGCTCTCGTCCATCGGGTCGCCATGCTTCCAGCGGCGCGTCTTCTCCACCACCAGCTCGGTGAACTGCGCCGCCACCGACTCCTGCACCAGCATGCGCTTGACGGCCGTGCAGCGCTGGCCCGAGTTCTTGTACGAGCCCTGCACCGCGAGATCGGAGGCCTTGTCGAGGTCGGCGTCGTCCATCACGATCAGCGGGTCGTTGCCCCCGAGCTCCAGCACGATGCGCCGGTAGCCGGCCTTGGACGCGATGTACTTGCCTATGGGCACGCCGCCGGTGAAGGTGATCAGGTCGACATGCGCGTTGGTCAGCATTTCGTCGGCGATCTCGCGCGGGTCGCCGGTGATCACCTGGAACATCTCGGGCGGCAGGCCCGCCTCGTAGAGGATGTCGGCCAGGAAATAGGCCGACAGCGGCACCTTCTCCGAAGGCTTGAGCACCATGCGGTTGTTGGTGGCGATGCTGGGCACCACCTTGTGCGCGACCTGGTTCATCGGGTGGTTGAACGGCGTGATGGCGCTGATCACGCCCTGCAGCGGCTCGCGCGTGGTGATCACCTTGCGCTTCTTGCCATGCGGCGTGAGATCGCAGGAGAACACCTGGCCGTCGTCGCGCAAGGCCTCGTTGGCGCCGAACACCAGCACGTCGGCCACGCGGCCGATCTCGTACATCGAGTCCTTGCGGCACAGGCCCGACTCCAGCGTGATCAGCGTCGAGGCCTGGTCGGCGCGCGCGCGCAGCAGCGCCGCGGCCTTTTGCAGGATGCTCGAGCGCTCGTAGCGCGTGAGCCTGGCCTGGTAGGCGTTGGCAACGCGGTAGGCGCGGCGCACGTCGTCCAGTGTCGCCAGCGGCACCATGCCGACACGTTCGCGCGAATAGGGATTGATGATGTCCAGGTGGCGCTCGCAGGCGACGCGCTCGCCGGCGATGCGCAGCGCCTCGCTGCGGAAATGCACGCTGTCGCGCAGAGGGATGCGTACGTTCATGTCAGAGTCTCCTCGGTGAGGCCAATGAAGTTGCGCCCGCGCGCCCCGCCCTGGGCCTGCAGCACCATCTGCCTGGCCTCCTGCTCGCCCACGCCGTAGTCGCTGAAACGCGTCTTAACGCCCAGGCCCTCGATGAACTGCGCCAGGCGCGCCGGCGCCTCGGCCAGCGGCAGGCCCAGCGCCTGGCCCAGCACCGCGTCACGTTCGGCGCTCTGGCCTATCGCCCGCTCCAGCACCATGGGCAGGGAGAACGAGCAGGCAATGCCGTGCGGCAGGCCGTAGCGCAAGGTCATCTCGTAGGAGATCGAATGCGCCAGCGCGGTCTTGGTGTTGGAAAACGCCATGCCGGCCTTGAGCGCGGCCAGCGCCATGCGCCCGCGCAGCTGCACCCGGTCCAGGTCGCGCATCAGCCGCGGCAGCACGGAAAGAATGTCGTTGACCGCGGACACCGCGAGCGCGTCGGACACCGCGTTGGCGTTGACGTTCCAGATGGCCTCGAGCGCATGCGACAGCGCGTCCAGCCCGCTTTGCAGCGTCACCGCGGGCGGCAGCGACAGCATCAGCTCGGGGTCGATCAGCGCCACGCTGGGCCAGGTCTGGGGCAGATGCAGCGAGTACTTCTTTTGCCGCTGGCGGTCCCAGATCGTTGCCCAGGGCGTGACTTCGCTGCCGGTGCCGGCCGTGGTCGGCACGGCAATCAGCGTCTTGCAGCGCGTGGGCGTGAACACCCGCTCGCCGACCAGCCCGGCGATAAGCGCGCCGAACTGCCCGCTGTCGTCGGCCACCATCAAGGCCTTGGCGGTGTCGATGGCGCTGCCGCCGCCGACGGCGACAATCACCTCGACCTGCGCGTGCTCGCGCCAGAAATCCTCGTAGGTGCGGGCCAGTTCGGCCACGTCGGGATTGGGCTGCACCTGGTCGATCACGCAGGCCAGCTGCGCGCCCAGCACCTCTTCGAGCCGGGCCAAGAGGCCCAGCGCTCGCGCTTCCGGGAAGGTGACCAGCGCCGCGCGGCGCCCACCCAGCAGTTTCGGCAGGGACAGCAGTCCCCCCGCCCCGTACACGCTTTGCACGGGGTTGTAGTAGTTTGCGGTCATGGTGGGCTTCTAGGCTGTGGCGAGCACCGCGTGGTTCAGCGCCAGATCGAAGATGTCGAAGTTGCGCAACCTGCGTCCGGGCGCCAGGCCTTGCAGCTTGCGGTTGAACAGCAGCGGCACCTTCTGCTCGGACAGCCCGCCATGCGAGCGCAGGGGCACGGTGAGGCCGCTGAGGTCGTGCTCGGCGGCGCGCGTGCCCAGCACCGTGAGGTGGTCGGACACCACCACCAGGTCGCCGATGCGATCGGGCGGCAGCTCGAAGCGCTCGGCCGCCTGGGCGCGCGTGAGCACCGCCTCGATGCCGTCATGCGTCTGCAGATCGCGCGCAATGGCCTGGGCATCCGTGCCCGGCGCCAGGTAGACGGTGGCAAACGAGCCCAGCGCGCCGTGGTGCACCACGTAGGGGTCGGTGATAGGCAGGATCACGCGGCTGCCTTCGGCGCCGGCCGTGGCGTCCAGCACTTCCTGCAGGAAGACGATGCGCGGGCGGCCCGCGGCGTCGGTCTTGGGGCTCATGCCATGGTCGGCCGTCAGGGCGATGACCGCGCCCAGCGCGTCCAGCTGGGCCAGGTAGCCGTCCATCATGGCGTAGAAATCGTTGGCGCCCGGCGTGCCCGGCGCGCACTTGTGCTGCACGTAGTCGGTGGTCGACAGGTACATCAGATCGGGCCGGCGGGTCTCCATCAGCTTCACGCCGGCAGCGAACACGAACTCGCTCAGATCGGCGCTGTAGACCGAGGGCACGGGCTTGCCCACGAGTTCCAGCACCTTGTCTATGCCACTGTCGGCCAGCGTGGCCTTGTCGGCCTTCTCGGCGGAAAAGCAGATGCCGCCTTCGAGCTGGTGGCCCAGCAGGGTGCGCAGCTTGTCCTTGGCGGTCACCACCGCCACGTTGGCGCCGGCACGCGAGAATGCCGCGAGCAGCGTCTCGGCGCGCAGATAAGCGGGGTCGTTCATCATCACTTCCTTGCCCAGCGCCGTGTCGAGGAAGTAGTTGCCGCAGATGCCGTGCACCGCAGGCGGCGCGCCGGTGACGATGGACAGGTTGTTGGGATTGGTGAAGCTGGGCACCACGCAGTCGCCCACCAGCGAGGTCCCCTTGGCCAGCATCTTCGCCATGAAGGGCGCCACGCCCGCCTGGATCGCCTGGGTGATGTAGTCGGGCTCGCAGCCGTCGACGCAGACCACCACCACGGGCTGGGTAGGCTTGCTGTATTCGCGGTCGTTGACCTTGAGTTTGAAATGATCGGGGGCCATTAACGTGCTCCTTGCTGTATCCAAGCGCGCAGCTTGCTGGAAATGAAATCGGCGGTCATGACCATGACCACGATCACGAGAATGCAGGTGGCCGTGTCCTGGTACTGGAACAGCTTCATGCTGCCCACCAGTTCAAAGCCTATGCCGCCCGCGCCCACCATGCCCAGCACGGTGGCCTGGCGCAGATTGGTCTCGAAGCGGTAGAGAATGACGGCGATCCACGCGGTCACCACCTGCGGCAGCACGCCGAAGATGATGGTCTGGATGGGTCCGGCGCCGGTGGACCGCAGCGCCTCTATGGGCCCCTGGTCTATGTCCTCTATGGACTCGGCAAAGAACTTGCCCAGCATGCCCGCGCCATGCAGGCCCA
The DNA here is from genome assembly GCF_057914905.1 of Comamonas sp. DB36. Taxonomy (NCBI): domain Bacteria; kingdom Pseudomonadati; phylum Pseudomonadota; class Betaproteobacteria; order Burkholderiales; family Comamonadaceae; genus Comamonas; species Comamonas sp. DB36. Next base: position 206,100 of record NZ_CP196632.1, on the reverse strand, counting down.
GCGCCAGCACGCCCGGAAACGGCCCCAGGCCGACGGCCGCGACGAAGATCAGCGCGAGAATGATCTCGTTGATGCCGCGCATGATGTTGAGCACCTGGCGCATGAAGTGAAACACCGCCGGGTGGGGCGAGAGGTTGCGCGCCGCCAGAAAGCACACCGGCACCGCCAGCACGAAAGCCAGCAGCGTGCCCCACAGCGCGATCTGCACGGTCTCGATGGCCGGCGTCACGAGCTTGGCCGCGAACTCCCAGTTGGGCGGAAACATGCGCGAGAGAAAGTCGCTGATCCAGGGCGCGCCCTTGACCAGCTCGCTCAGGCTGACCTGGCTGCCTATGGCCGCCCACCAGAAGACGGCGACCAGCGCCAGCGCCGTGGCGGCGTACTTCCACCAGCCCTCGTTGCCGGCGCTCTTGGCGACCAGCAGGTTGTAGCGTCCTATGCCTATCATGATTGCTCCAATACCAGCTGCGGCGCGGCGTAGGCCGCGACAGGAACGGATGCGGGCAGGGCCGGCGCCGGCGCCTGGGGCGTGGCCGGGCCTTCGAGGCCGCCGGGGTAGATGCGCTGCAGCACCTCCTCGGACAGTTCGTCGGGCCGGCCTTCGAAGACCACGCGGCCGCCGGCGACGCCGATGATGCGCTGGCCGAACTCGCGCGCGTAGTCCACCTGGTGCAGGTTGCAGATCACCGTGATGCCGGACTCGCGGCTGGCCTGCTGCAGATAGCGCAGCACCTTGCGCGACGTCTTGGGGTCCAGGCTGGCCACGGGCTCGTCGGCCAGGATCACCTTGGGCTGCTGGGCCAGGGCGCGCGCAATGCCCACGCGCTGCTTTTGCCCGCCCGACAGCGTGTCGGTGCGCACGTCGGCCTTGTGCTCCATCTCGACGCGGCGCAGGCACTCGCGGGCCACATCGATGTCGGCGCGCGGAAACAGCTGGAACCACGACAGCACCGCGGGCATGGAGCCCAGGCGGCCGGTCAGCACGTTCTTGAGCACCGACAGCCGCGGCACGACGTTGTAGTGCTGGAAGATCATCGCCACGTTGCGCCGCACGCGGCGCAGGCCGGCGCGGTCGCCGAGCGAGACTTCGCCATTCACGCGGATCTCGCCGCCCGAAGGCTCGGCCAGGTGGTTGATGCAGCGCAGCAAGGTCGACTTGCCCGCGCCCGAGGCGCCCAGGATCACGACGAACTCGCCCCTGGCCACGCTCAGGCTGACGTCGTCCAGCGCCACGAAGTCGCCGTAGCGCTTGGTGAGGTTGCGGATCTCTATCATTTCATCTTCCTCAGGTCGAGGTTGAGCAGCTTGGCCGTGTCGCGGATGACGTTGTAGGCCGCGTCATTGGTCGGGAAGAAGCCGTTGAGCAGTCCCTGGTCCGACCAGGGGATGTCCTTGACCTGCAGGAACGCCGCCTGCACGCGCTTTTTCAGGTCGGCCGGCAGATCGGTGCGCCACACCGTGGGCGACTCGGGAATGGGATCGGAGCGCCAGACCTCGACCAGGTCCTCGCGCTTGGCCAGGCCCTTGGCTATGGCCGCATCGAGAATGCGGTCGGCAATGGCCGCGGCATCGACCTTCTTGTTCTGCACGGCAATCGCGCTGGAGTCGTGCGAGCCCGAGAAGATGACGCGGCCGAAATCCTTGTCGGTGTTGAAGCCGGCCTTCATCAGACCGGCCTTGGGAAACAGGTGGCCCGAAGTCGAGCTGGGGTCGACAAAGGCAAAGGTCTTGCCCTTGAGATCGGCCACGGTGCGGATGCCGCTGTCCTTGTGGGCGATCACCTGACTGTGATAGAACGTGCGCCCGGCCTTCTTGGTCTCGGCCACGGCAAAGGCCTCGATGTTGGCAATCGTCGCTCCCAGCACATAGGAGAACGGCCCGAGGTAGGCGACGTCCAGGCGCTTGGAGCGCAGCGCCTCGATCACGCCGTTGTAGTCGGCCGCGACAAAGGGCTTGACCTGCATTCCCAGCGCGGCCGCCAGCATGTCCATCATCTTCTGGCTGTTGGCGATCATCGCGCGGGAATCTTCGGACGGGATCAGCCCGACGGTCAGCACCTGCTGCTGGGCCAGCGCGGGAAAGGCCAGCGCGCTGGTCGCGGCGGCGGCACCCACCAGCACATTTCTGCGTTTCATCATGAGTTTGTCTCCTGCATATTCTTGACGCATGACATTTCTTCATCCTTGACAGGGAAGTGCCGTCCGGCCTGGAATTTCTCAGCCGGCGAAGTCCCACCTGTGCAATGCTGAAGATCCATGAGCGGGCGGCAGTTCTGTCGACGCCTGCACCGCTCTGGACAAAGTAAACCACTCGCTCAAGAATTCGACCAATTCAAAAGTTTCTCGACTTCTATTCTTTTTTTCTATGCGACTCACCCAGCTTCGCTCCTTCTATGCGGTCGCCCGCATGGGCAGTTTCACCAAGGCTGCGGAGCAGCTGCATGTGAGCCAGCCGACCATCACCACGCAGGTGCGTTTTCTCGAGGAGAGCTACAAGGTCGAGCTGTTCCACCGCAGCGGTCGGCGCGTGCAGCTGACGCCGCTGGGCGAACAGCTGATGCGGCTGGCGCAGCAGATCTTCGGTCTCGAGGCCGATGCCGTGAGCCTGCTGGCCGACGCCGGCGAGCTGCGCACCGGCCACCTGCGCGTGGCGGCCGTCGGGCCCTACCACGTGACCCAGATGCTCGCCGACTTCAACGCCCACTACCCGGACATCAAGGTCAATGTCAGCACCGGCAATTCACAGGACGTTCTCGACCGGCTGCTGGACTACCGCGCCGACGTGGGCGTGCTGGCGCAGCTGGTGGAGGACGAGCGCTTTCTGTCCGTGCCTTTCGGCCGCCACCCGGTGGGCATCTTCACCGCCAGCTCGCACCGCTTTGCGCGCCGGCGCAGCATACGGCTGGCCGAACTGCAGGGCGAGCGCATGATCCTGCGCGAGGAGGGTTCGACCACGCGCAAGGCGCTGGAGCTGGCCTTGGGCGAGGCCGGCATCACGGTCGAACCCGTGATGGAAATCAGCAGCCGGGAAATGATCCGCGAAGCGGTGTCGCAAGGCATTGGCATTGCCGCGGTGTCCACGGTCGAGTATGTGCCCGGGCCCGGCCTGCACCTGGTGGGCATCAGCGACGCGCAGATCTTCACCTACGCGCACATCCTGTGCCTTGCCGAGCGCCGCAGCATGCGCATGGTCAAGGCATTCTTCGATACCGCGTTGAACCGGCCGGGGTTTGCCAGGAAAGCCTGATCGCCCTGCCGGCCCGCCGCTCAGGCGGCGCGCGCCAGCGCGCGCTGGCGCCCGTAATGCATGACCACCATGCCGAAAATCGCCAGCAGGCCGCCGGCCACCAGCGCGAAGCTCACGGGTTCGTCCAGCCACAGGCTGGAAAACAGCACGCCAAACACCGGCACCAGCGCCATGTAGCCCGCGGCAGCGCCCGCGCCCAGGTCCTTGACGCCCTGGAAATACCAGGCATAGGCCAGCGCCGTCGAGCCCAGCGCCAGGCCCGCCAGACAGGCCCAGACCGCCAGCGGTGCGTGCACCAGCGCGGCCCATGCGGCCGGGCCTTCGACCACCAGGCTCGCAGCCAGCAGCATGACCGCGCCCAGCACGGCCGTCACCGTCACGGTGGTCAGGGCATCGATGCGCGTGAGCACCACCCGGCCTATCAAGGTATAGGCCACCCAGCAAAGAACGCAGCCCAGCAGCAGCAGTTCGCCCGTGCCCAGCGGACTGGCCAGCGCCTGGTCCGAGGCGCCGCTGGTGATGGCCCACAGCGCGCCGGCAATGGCCATCGCCACGCCCAGGCCTATGGTCCAGTTGAGCGCTTCGCGAAACAGCAGCGCCGCACACAGCAGCGTCACAGCCGGGTTCAGCGTGATGACGATCGCGGCCCGGCCCGCAGGCACCAGTTGCAGGGCCAGCAGGAAAAAGCTCGCATATCCCAGCACGCCGGCGGCCGCGGCGCAGACCATTCCCAGCCACTGGCGCGGCTGCAGGCGCACCACGGAAGACAGCCGGCCGCTGCGCTGCATCCAGAGCAACAGCACGGCGCTGGCCAACACGAAGCGCAGACAGGCCGCGGCCAGCGGCGGCATGGCCTGGGCGACGACGCGCCCCCAGGGCCAGGAGGCGCCCCACAGAGCGGCCATGCCAATCAAACCAAAGTGGGTGGAATAACGAGGAGAGGTCATGGGTCGCTAATATCCACTCATTTCAACCAATAGTCGAATGAGCAATCACTCATGACTTTCACCCAGCTCGAAGTCTTTGCCGCGCTGGCCAAAGTCGGCAGTTTCTCGCGCGCGGCGGCCGCCCTGGGCATCACGCAAAGCGCCGTGAGCCATGCGCTCAAGCAGCTCGAAACCGAACTGGGCGTGTGCCTGATACGCCGCGCAGGATCGGCGCCGGCGCTGACCGATGTCGGCACGCGGCTGCTGCAGCGCGCCAACGACATCCTGCAGCAAAAGGAAGCGCTGCAGCAGGAGGCCGACCATGAGCGCGGCATCGCGCGCGGCACGCTGCGCATTGCCTCGTTCGGCGCCACGTCGTCGCTGCAGCTGCTGCCGCCGTTGCTGGAGAAGTTCGCGCGCCAGCACCCGCTGGTCGAAGTGCAGATCGACGAGCAGGTAGACGAAGCCGTGATCCAGTCGCTGCTCGAGCGGCGCGTGGAGCTGGGCTTTGTCGTGCTGCCGGACGAACGCTTTGAAGTCGTGCCCCTGGCCCAGGACGAGCTGGTCGCGGTGCTGCCCGAATCCCATGCGCTGGCCGGCAAGGCCCGCATCGAGGCCAGGGACTTTCACGGCCAGCCTTTCATTCGCACCGCCGCCGGTTCGGGCGCGCACATCGACCAGTTCCTCACGGCCCAGGGCGCGATTCCGCGAACGCTGTTTCGCTTCGAGCAGCTGTCGTCGATGCTGGGCTTTGTCGCCCGCGGCCACGCGCTGGCGATTGCCGCCCGGCTGGCCCTGCCCGACGCGCCCCGGGGCGTGGTGTACCGCGGCTTCGAGCCCCCGCGCCTGCGCATGACCGCCCTGGCGGCCTTGCGCTTCGAACGGCTGTCGCCCGCGGCCCAGGCGTTTGTGGCGCTGGCAAAAAGCCAGGCACGCGCAGTGCAAGCCGGCGCCCATCCCACATATAATAAGAAGCATTCTCATTAAAATCATTCCATAGCGCCATGCCAGCCGGCCCTGCCCTCTCGCTTCAGACTCCCGTCGACCCGGTGCAAACGCTTTATGCAGCCCATCACGGCTGGCTGGTCGCACGGCTGCGGCGCAAGCTCGGCTGTGCCTGGGACGCGGCCGATCTGGCGCAAAACACCTTTGTGCGCGTGCTCACGGCCAAGGGTCTGGCGCTGGGCGAGGTGCTGGAGCCGCGCGCCTATCTGACGACCATTGCCCAGCGCCTGCTGGCCAACCATTTGCGGCGCCGGCAGATAGAGAGCGCCTACCTCGAAGCCCTGGCTTCGCTGCCCGAGCCCGTGGCGCCGCCGCCCGAAGCTCAGCTGATGGTGCTGGAAACGCTGGTCGCCATAGACCGGCTGCTGGGCGCGCTGCCCATCGTCGCGCGCAAGGCCTTCCTGCTCTGGCGGCTTGAAGATCTCACGCAGGAAGAGATTGCCGCGCAGCTGGGCATTTCGCGCACCAGCGTGCGCCGCCATCTGGCCCAGGCCGCCGAGCGCTGCTACTTTGCCGAAACGCTCTGAAATGGCGCCCACCGACGCGCCCCAGATCCCGCCTGACATCGCCCGCGCGGCCGTGCACTGGCTGCTGGAGCTGAACCCGGGCGACACGCGCACGCGCCGCCAATGGCAGGCCTGGCTGGACGCCGACCCGCGCCATCTGCAGGCCTGGCAGCGCATTGCCCAGGTCGACGGCCAGCTGCGCGGCCTGCCCACGCCGCTGGCGCTGCAGACCCTGGCCGCACCGGGTCTGGCGCGCCGCCATTCGGTGCGGCTGGCGCTGCTGCTCACGGCCGGCGCCGGCGGGCTGCTGGCCGCACGCCACAGCGGCCTGGCCGGCCAGGCCTGGCAGCAGGCAAGCGCCGACCTGTCGACGGCCACCGGCGAGCGGCGCGAGCAAAGGCTGGCCGACGGCACGCGGCTGTGGCTCAACACGGCTTCGGCCGTCGACCTGCACTACTCGGCCAGCGAGCGCCTGATCGTGCTGCGCGCCGGCGAAATCCTGGTGCACAGCGCGCCCGACCCGCAACCCGATCCCGCCACGCGCGCCGCGCGCCCGCTGCGCGTGCGCAGCAGCCAGGGCACGGCGCGCGCCATAGGCACGCGCTTCAGCGTGCGCCAGCACGAGGGCAGCACCCATGTCGCGGTGCTCGACGGCCTGGTGGAGCTGCAGCCGCGCAATGCCGCCGCCCCGGCCCTGCGGCTGTCCAGGGGGCAGGCGGGGCATTTCACCGCGGCCGCTGCCCGGCGCGAGCCAGACCTGCGCGAGGGCGTGGGCGCCTGGGCCGAAGGCATGCTGGTGGCCGACGACATGCCGCTGGCGGATTTCATTGCCGAGCTCGCGCGCCACCGGCCCGGCCTGCTGCGCTGCGCGCCCGATGCCGCGCAGCTGCGCGTCTCGGGCAGCTACCCGCTGGCCGACACCGAGCGCGTGCTGCAGGCGCTCACGCGCTCGTTGCCGGTGCGCATCCACAGCCGCACGCGCTGGTGGGTGACGGTGGAGATGCGCGCGCCCTCCCAAGGGTGATGACGGAGGAATGGCGCGCGGCGCGCGGTGATTTTTCGCGCCGCTGAAAAAAACCTGGCCATTCCTGCCGCCCTGGGTGTCATTCCCTGCAGAAGCACCGCGAACGACTGCGCGGCGCGCTCCTGCAAACACCCATCAACGGACACCTTCGCATGCACCGCCACCCTCTTGCACTTCCCGCCGCAGCGCGCGCCACGGCCATTGCCGCCCGCCTGCTGTGCGCCAGCCTCGCCACCTGCGCCGCGTTCGCCCTCGCACCCCAGGCCGCCATGGCGCAGACCGCGGCCGCCGAGGCCGCACGCAGCTATGCGATTCCCGCCGGCCCGCTGGGCGCGGCGCTCAACCGCCTGGGACGCGAGTCCGGCACGCTGATTTCGTTTGCCCCCGAGCTGGTGGCCGGACTGCAGACCCCCGGGGTGCAAGGCAACCTGGCCGTGCCCCAGGCCCTGGCCGCGCTGCTCGCGGGCGCGCCGCTCGAAGCGGTGCGTGATGCCAGCGGCGCCTATGCGCTGCGCGCTGCGCCGCGCAGCGCCGCGCCCGCGGCCAGCGCCGCCGCCGGCGCCGGCGCCAGCGTTGCCTTGGCGGAAGTGCGCGTCTCGGCCCAATCCGACCGCAGCCCGGTCACCGAAGGCACGGGCAGCTACACCGCGCGCAGCACCGCCGCCGCCACCGGCCTGTTGCTGTCGCCGCGGGAAACGCCGCAGTCCGTGAGCACCGTCACGCGCCAGCAGATGCAGGACCAGGGCGTGACCACGCTGGCCGAAGCCACGCGCCACATCACAGGTGTCACGGCCATCAGTTCCGACAGCGACCGCACCGACCTGAACGCGCGCGGCTTCTACATCGACAGCTATCAATACGACGGCGTGCCGATTGCCGCCTCCAACGACTTCTTCGGCACCTCGATGCTCGATCCCATTCTTTACGACCGCATTGAAGTGGTGCGTGGGGCAACGGGGCTGATGACCGGCGCGGGCGAGCCCGGTGCGTCCATCAACCTGGTGCGCAAGCGCGCCAGCAGCAAGGAGTTCACGGGCTCGGCCACGCTGGGCGTGGGCTCGTGGAGCCAGTTGCGCGGCAGCGTGGATCTGTCCACGCCCTTGAATGCCGACGGCAGCGTGCGCGCGCGCGTCGCGGCCATGACCGACGACCACGATTCGCACCTGGACCGCTACCACACGCGCAACCGCGCGCTGCTGGCCACGGTCGAAGCCGACCTCACTCCCGCGACCACGCTGTGGGCCGGCATAGAGCACCAGGCCAAGCGCCCCACGGGCGTGACCTGGGGCGGCCTGCCCATGGTCTACCAGGATGGCTCGCCCACCCACTGGCCGCGCTCCTTCAGCATAGGCGCCGACTGGACCGAATGGAACACCACCAGCAACACCGCCTATGTCGGGCTCGAGCACCGCTTCGACAACGGCTGGAGCCTCAAGGCCAACGCCAGCCGCCTGGACAGCGACTACACCTCCAAGCTGTTCTACCTGCTGGGCCAGCCCGATGCCGGCGGCAGCGGCATCAACCCCTATCCCAATTATTCGCAGCAGTCGTTCGCACAGAACAGCGCCAGCCTGCAGGCCACGGGACCGTTCGCGCTGCTCGGGCGCACGCATGAAGCCGTGGTCGGCCTGACCGGCAGCCAATCGAACTACACCTACGGCAACTACAGCTACACCACCGGTCCGGTCGGCAATATTTTCAAATGGGACGGCTCGTATGCCGAGCCCGTGTGGGGCGCATTCCGCCCGCTGGGCGACGACCGCACGCGCCAGAGCGCGGTGTATGGCGCCGTGCGTCTGTCGCTGGCCGACGATCTCAAGCTGATTGTCGGCGGCCGGCAAAGCCGCTGGGAGACCCGCAGCCTGAGCGAAACGCGCAAGCACGATGTGTTCACGCCCTATGCGGGCCTGATCTATGACCTGGACCCGACCTATTCGGTCTACGCCAGCTACACCAACATCTTCAAGCCGCAGAACTACCAGGACGTCAACGGTGCCTACCTCGATCCCGTGATGGGCAAGGCCTATGAGGCCGGCGTCAAGGCGGCCTACTTTGGCGGCCGGCTCAACGCCTCGCTGGCGGTGTTCCGCATTGCCCAGGACAACGTCGGCGTGCAGGACGGCGACGCGCGCGTCAACGGCTCGGCCAACGTGGCCTACCGCGGCGAGAAAGGCGTGACCAGCAAGGGCTTCGAGGCAGAGCTGTCGGGCGAGCTGGCCAAGGGCTGGCAGATGACGGCCGGCTTCGCGCGCGCGCTGGCGCGCAACGCCGACGCCTCGCGCCTGCAGCCCCAGCGCCCGCAGAACATGGCCCATGTATTCACCAGCTACCGTTTGCCCGGCGCCTGGAGCGCGATCAAGGTCGGCGGCGGGCTGCAATGGCACGGCGCGACCTATGCGACCCTCACCACCTCGACCGGCGTGGCCGCGCGCCGCGACCAGGGCAGCGTGACCATAGCCAGCCTGATGGCCAGCTATGACGTGAGCCGCCAGCTGTCGCTGCAGCTCAACGTCAGCAATCTGCTCGACAAGAACTACTACGATTTCGCCGGCACGCAGATCTACTACGGCGCGCCGCGCAAGCTGCTGCTGACCGCCAAGTACGATTTCTGAGAGCGCGCACCAGGCCGGCCTCAGGCCAAGGTGGCCAGCGCGCCGGCCAGGCGCTGCATGCCCGCGTCTATCTGCGCCAGCGTGAGGCTGGCGTAACCCAGGATCAGCCCTGCCGGGCGTGGCGCCATCGCGGCCGGCGACCGGGCAAACAGCGGCGACACGCCATAGACGCCCACGCCCGCGGCGCGCGCCGCGGCGATCAGCTGCGGCTCGTGGCGCGGCCGCAGCGCCGGCAGCCACAGCACCAGATGCAGGCCGGCCGCGCTGCCCGCCGCCTTGCCGTCGGCCGGCAGATGGCGCCGTATCGCGTCCAGCAGCGCATTGCGCCGGCGCTCGTTCTCGCGGCGCATGCGCCGCACATGGCGCTCGTAGCCACCGCTGTCCAGCAGCGCCGCCAGAACGCGCTGCTCCAGCACCGGCGCATGCCGGTCCGCGAGCCGCTTGGCCTTGCGAAACAGCGGCACCAGGCGCTCGGGCAGCACCATGTAGGCCAGGCGCAGCTGCGGCGACAGCGCCTTGGAAAACGTGCCGATGTAGAGCACCCGGCCATCGGTGTCCATGGACTGCAGCGCGTCTATCGGGCGCTGGCCGTAGCGGAACTCGCCGTCGTAGTCGTCCTCGATGATCCACGCATCCTGCTGGCGCGCCCAGCGCAGCAGCTCCTGGCGCCGGCCCACGGGCAGCACGCCGCCCAGCGGGAACTGGTGCGAGGGCGTGACATAGGCCAGCCGCAGCCCGGAATCGCCGGGCAGGCTGGAGGTGTCCATTCCCAGGGAGTCCACGCCCACGGCCAGGCCGCGCGCGCCGCTGGCCTCGAAGCAGCGCCGCGCCATGACATAGCCCGGATCCTCGAAGACATAGGCGCTGTCAGCGTCCAGCAGCAGCCGCGCGCACAGGTCTATGGCCTGCTGCGCGCCCTGCACGATCAGGATCTGCTCGGCCGAACACGTCAGGCCGCGCGCGCGGCGCAGATAGCCCTGCAGCGCCTGGCGCAGCCCGGGGTCACCTTCGGGCGCGCCATAGTAGAGGCTGGGCCGCTGGCGCAGCAGCTCGGCCTGGTAGGCGCGCTTCCAGGCCAGCGTGGGAAAGTCGCGCGCCGCCACCGCGCCGTAGAGGAAATCGATGGGCGCCGACTCTGTGGCCGAAGTCTGGGCCGTCAGCAGCTCCAATGCGGCCAGGCGCTGCCCATAGGCCGAGAGCGCCGCGGCGCGCAGCGGCCCAGGCCCGGCCGGCGCCTGCGACTCGGCCCTTGGCGCCAGCGGCGCCGCGACGCGCGCGCTGCGGCCCGGCGCCGTGGCCACAAAGCCTTCGGCGGCCAGCTGTTCGTAGGCCACGGTGACGGTGCTGCGCGCCACGCCCAGGTCCGCGGCCAGCGCGCGCGTGGAAGGAAGCCTTGCGCCCACGGCCAGGCTGCCGTCGGCCATCTGCGCGCGCAGCAGGTTGTAGACGCGCCGGCCGCCGCCATTGGCGCCGCTGCGGCGGTTGGCGGGCGGCTGCAACTGGTCCATATAAATTCACCGAAACTGGATCTTGTGATTGTGCCGCGTAACGGCCAAAGTAGGCGCATCAGGAGGCCCCATGTACATCCCCGCGCAATTTGCCGAAACCCGCCCCGAAGAACTGACACGCATCATCGCCCAGCACCCGCTGGGCATGCTGGTCACCCACGGCGCGCAGGGTCTGGACGCCGACCATCTGCCGTTTGAATTCGACCCGGCCGCCGGCAGCTGCGGGCAACTGAGCGCCCATGTGGCGCGCGCCAACCCGCTGTGGCAGACCGCCCGGCAATGCCCCACGGGCATGCCGGTGATGGTGGTGTTTCGCGCCGCCGATGGCTATGTCTCGCCCAACTGGTACCCCAGCAAGCACGAGGCGCACCGCCAGGTGCCGACCTGGAATTACGAGGTGGTGCATGCCCACGGCCTGCTGACGGTGCGCGACGACGCGCGCTTCGTGCGCGCCATGGTGGGCAGGCTCACGCGCCGCCATGAGGCCGCCGAGCCCAGGCCCTGGAAGATGTCGGATTCGGCGCCCGAGTTCATCGACGAACTGCTGCGCCACATTGTCGGCATCGAGGTCACGCTGACTTCGCTGGTCGGCAAGCGCAAGCTCAGCCAGAACAAGGACGCGCGCGATCACGCGGGCGTGGTGCAGGCGCTCTTCGCCCGCGGCAACGACGCGCTGGCCCAGGCCATGGGGGCGCCCGGCAGCGACTAGGGCGCGACCCGCACCGCCGGCTCAGGCGCCACGCGCATGCAGCACAGCGCCGCAAAAGCGCTCAAGCCGAGCAGCGCGGAAAGCCATAGCGCGCCCGTGCCCCATTGGGCCACCGCCATGCCGTACAGAAACGGCGAGCCCGCCTGCACGATGCGCGCCGGCACCATCAGCCAGCCCTGGCGCTGGCCGTAGCCGCGCGCGCCAAACAGCTTGAGCGGCAGCGTGCCCACGGCAATCGTCAGAATGCCGTTGCCCAGGCCGTGGACAATGGCAAAGACAGTGGCCGCGGGCGCGCCCAGCAGGCCCAGGCACAGTGCCGCGAGCGGATGGGCCAGTATCGCCAGCCGCGCCGACAGCAGCGGGTGGGCGTTATGCAGAAACCGGTATTCGACCAGGCGCCCCGCGACCTGGGCCGGCCCGACCAGCGCCGCCGCGCCAATCGCCACGGCCAGGGCCGCGCCGCCGGCCTGCAGCAGCTGCGGCAGGTGCGCGGCCATAGCCGTGCTGATGAACCAGGACACCGCAAACACATAGGCCATCAGCAGCGCGGTGCGGCGCAGCGCCGCTGGCGCCGCTGTGGCGCCGCGCGCCGCGCCGGCGCTGTCGGGCATGGCAGCCACGGGGGCGGCGCGCGGCAGCAGCAGGTTCAGCGGCAGTCCCAGCAGCAGATGCAGCAGCGCCCAGACCATGCAGGTCTCGCGCCAGCCCCAGGCGCTGGCGAGATAGCTCGACAGCGGCCAGCCCACGGTGCTGGCAAAGCCCGCAAACAGCGTGATGCCGGTGATGGCATGGCGCGCGTCCTGGCCGTAGAGCCGCACCACCGTGGCAAACGCCGCTTCATACAGCCCGCTGCCCATGGCCAAGCCCATCACCGCCCAGGCAATGAACACCTGGTGCGTCTGCGTTGCCTGGCTCAGCAGGCCCAGCCCGGCGGCAAACACCAGATTGCTGGCAATCAGCACCGGCCGCCCGCCAAGGCGGTCGATCAGCCGTCCGGCCACCGGCCCCATCGCGGCCGACACCAGCAGCGCCAGCGAGAACGCCGCAAACACCGTCGCATAGGACGCGCCGACGGCGCGCGCCATGGGCGCGGCCAGCACCGCGGGCAGGTAGTACGAAGATGCCCAGGACAGGGTCTGGGCCAGACCCAGCATCACGGTGGTTTGGGTGCGGCTGGCGGACATGGCTTCAGATGCTGCGCTGGTTGACCCGTTCGGACAGCGCCTGCGCGCTTTCGCGGCGTTCGCTGTAACGGTCCACGAGGTAGTCGGCGCAGTCGCGCGTGAGCAGCGTGAACTTGACCAGCTCCTCCATCACGTCAACCACGCGTTCGTAATAAGGCGAAGGTTTCATGCGCCCGGCGTCATCGAACTCCATGAAGGCCTTGGCCACCGAGGACTGATTGGGGATGGTGAGCATGCGCATCCAGCGGCCCAGCACGCGCAACTGGTTCACGGCATTGAACGACTGCGAGCCGCCCGAGACCTGCATCACGGCCAGGGTCTTGCCCTGCGTGGGGCGCTGCGCGCCCGCGGCCAGCGGAATCCAGTCGATCTGCGCCTTCAATATGCCGGTCATCGCGCCATGGCGTTCGGGCGAGGTCCAGACCATGCCTTCGGCCCAGACCGCGAGTGCGCGCAGTTGCTTCACCTTGGGGTGGTCATCGGGCGCGTCGTCGGGCAGCGGCAGGCCACGCGGATCGAAGATGCGGGTGTCGGCGCCCATGGCCTGCAGCAGGCGCGCGGCTTCCTCGGTCAGCAGCCGGCTGTAGGAGCGCTCACGCACCGAGCCATAGAGCAGCAGGATGCGCGGCGCATGGGTGGCGCGCTCGGCCGGCAGAAGATTGGCGAGCGTGGGCGCGGCAAACGCCTGGGAGTCGAGTTGGGGCAGATCAGGGCTTGGCAACGCGCTGTCCTTTCGCGTCCACGACAGCTTCGCCGTCTTCCTTGGCAAACGCCTGGCGCTGCGGCTGGGGCAGGATGTCGAGCACGGTTTCCGAAGGCCGGCACAGCCGCGTGCCCAGCGGCGTGACGACGATAGGCCGGTTGATCAGCAGCGGCTGGGCGAGCATGAAGTCGATCAGCTGCGCATCGTTCCACTTCGCATCGCCCAGGCCCAGTTCTTCATAGGGCGTGCCTTTTTGCCGCAGCAGATCGCGCACGGAAATGCCCATGGCGGCGATCAGCTGCTCAAGCGTCGCGCGGTCCGGCGGCGTCTTGAGGTACTCGATGACCTGCGGTTCTTCGCCGCTGTTGCGTATCAGCGCCAGCACATTGCGCGAAGTGCCGCAGGCCGGGTTGTGATAGATGGTGATGTCGCTCATATGGATTCCTTTCAGGAGAACAGACTCAGACGCAATGCCAGCGCGGCCAGGGTCACGACCAGCACCGGCAACGTGAGCACGGCGCCGACCTTGAAGTAGTAGCCCCAGCCGATCTTCATGCCCTTTTGCGCCAGAACATGCAGCCACAGCAGCGTCGCCAGGCTGCCGATAGGCGTGATCTTGGGGCCCAGATCGCAGCCAATGACATTGGCGTAGACCATGGCCTCCTTGACCACGCCAGCAGCCGTGGATGCATCGATGGACAGCGCGCCTATCAGCACCGACGGCAGGTTGTTCATCACCGAAGACAGCAGCGCCGACAGCATGCCCGTGCCCAGCGCCGCGCCCCAGACGCCGCCTTGCGCAAAGACATCGAGCAGCGCCGCGAGTTCATCGGTCAGGCCTTCATTGCGCAGGCCGTAGACCACCAGGTACATGCCCAGCGAGAACACCACGATCTGCCAGGGCGCGCCGCGCATCACCCGGCGCGTGCTGATTGCCCTGCCCCGGCCCGCGACCAGCAGCAGCAGCACGGCCGCCACGGCGGCCACGGCGCTGACCGGAACGCCCAGCGGCTCGAGCGCGAACATGCCGACCAGCAGCAGCGCCAGCACCACCCAGCCGGCGCGAAACGTCGCCCGGTCGCGAATCGCCGCGGCCGGCGGCTTGAGCTGGGCCAGTTCATAGCGCGCGGGAATGCTGCGTCGGAAGAACAGCATCAGCATGCCCAGGCTGGCCAGCACCGCGACCAGATTGACGGGCAGCATCACGGCCGCATAGTCGTTGAAGCCGATGTGGAAGAAGTCGGCGGAGACGATGTTCACCAAATTGGAGACCACCAGCGGCAGGCTCGCGGTATCGGCAATGAAGCCCGCGGCCATGACGAAGGCCAGCGTTGCCGCGGGCGAAAAGCCCAGGGCCAGCAGCATGGCCATGACGATGGGCGTAAGAATCAGCGCCGCGCCATCGTTGGCAAACAGCGCCGAGACCGCCGCGCCCAGCAGCACGATGAAGGCAAACAGCCGCGGCCCCCGGCCCCCGCCCCAGCGCGCCACATGCAGCGCCGCCCATTCAAAGAAGCCGGCCTCGTCGAGCACCAGGCTGATGATGATGATGGCGACAAAGGTCGCGGTCGCGTTCCAGACAATGCCCCAGACCACGGCAATGTCCGAGAGCTGCACCGCGCCCAGCAGCAGCGCCGCCGCCGCGCCGATCGAGGCGCTCCAGCCTATGCCCAGGCCGCGCGGCTGCCAGATGACCAGCACCAGCGTGGCGACGAAAATCACAAAGGCGGTCAACATGGTGGGCTCAGCCTTTGCAGGAAAGTTCGGCGGGAGCGCAGGGAATGCCCTGGCAGCAGTTTTCGCTCAGATAGTCGAGCAGGCCGTTCATCGCCGGAAACGCCGCGCGGTACAGCACATGGCGGCCCTGGCGTTCCTGGCTCACGAGCTCGGCATGGGCCAGCTCCTTGAGATGGAACGACAGCGCATTGGCTGCGATGCCCAGTTGCGCGGCCAGCGCGCCCGGGGTCAGCCCTTCGGGGCCGGCCACGACCAGCGCGCGGAATATGCGCAGCCGGGCTTCATGGGCCAGCGCGGCGAGAGAACGAATGACTTGGGCTTCTTGCATAAATCAATAATACAACAATTGTTGAATCATTAGAGAAAAGTTGCAGTCAATACCTGGGGCTGCGGCATGCAAGACTTTAGCGGCTAAAAAGCGGGAGCATCTGCCCCCGCGTTCTTCACGCTGCGCTCAATGTGCTCAAAGTCCGCCTGATGCCGCGCGGTTCAACGCCCCAGGGCCGCGCGCGCCAGCAGGCGCCGCGCCTGCAGCACCACGGGCAGATCGACCATGCGGCCGTCGAGCTGCACGGCCGCGCCGCCCGACCGGGCATCGGCCTCGAGCACGCGCTGCGCCCAGGCCACATCGGCGGCCACCGGGGCCATGGCCTGGTGCACGATGCCTATCTGGCGCGGATGTATGCACAGCTTGGCGCCAAAACCGTAGCGCAGCGCCTGGCGTGTGTCGCGGCGCAGCTGCTCGTCGTCATGTATGGCCAGCGTCACGCCGTCGATCGCGGGCGCGAGCCCGTTGGCGCGTGTCGCCATGGCCACGGCGAAACGCAGGGGCGCGAGTTCGGGCTCGCCCTCGGAGCACTGCAGTCCGGTGTCGGCCATGAAGTCGATATGTCCTATCACCAGCCGCAGCACATTGCGCGCTGCGGTAATGGCGGCCAGCGCGCCGTAGCCGGCGGCGCTTTCAATCAGCGGCAGCACCGGCACGGCCGGCAATGCGGCCTGCACCTGGGCCAGCTGCTGCGCCGACTCGGCCTTGGGCACCATCACGCCGTCAAGCCCATCGAGCTGCGCCAGCAGGCGCAGATCCTGCGCGCCCAGCGCCTGGCCGGCGGCATTCATGCGCAGCACCAGCGGCACGCCCAGGCCCTGGAGCCGCGGCCACTCCTGGCGCACGGCGTCGCGCGCCGCGGCCTTCTCGCTCAGGCCAACGGCATCTTCCAGGTCCAGCACCACCGCGTCCGCGCCGCTGCGCATGGCTTTTTCAAAGCGTTCGGGACGGTTGCCCGGGACAAACAGAAAACTGCGGGCCGTGGCCAGCGTGAGCGATGCAGAGGAAGACATGGGTCGGCCGTTTCAGACGGATAAATGGGTAAGCACCAGCTGGCGCAGGATGTGCAGCCTGCCGGTGAAGAAATGGTCGGCCCCGGGCACGACCACCACGGGCCGGCCCTGCGGCCGCGCCCAGTCGAGCACCGCGCCCAGCGGCACGCGCGTGTCGAGTTCGCCATGCACCACCAGCGCGTCGGGCAGTTCGGTGGGCGTGTCGTAGCGCCGCCCTCCTTCGACTTCGCCCGAAGGCATGCCCGCCAGGCAGATGCGCCACGGCGCCGCGTTGGCGGCCAGCAGCGCGCTGGCCACGCGCGCCTGCACGAAGGCACCAAACGAAAAACCCAGCAAGGCGCAGCGCAGTTCGGGCCGCGCGGCGCGCAGCTGGCGGTAGAGCGACAGCAGGTCCTCGGTCTCGCCCAGGCCCGCGTCATGGACTCCGGCGCTGCCCGCGACGCCGCGAAAATGCGGGCGCACCACGAGCCAGCCCGCATCGGCCAGCGCGCGCGCCAGCAGCTGCACGATCTTGTGCTGCGCCGTGCCGCCCTGCAAAGGCTGGGGATGGGCAATCAGCGCCAGGCCCAGGGCTTCACCCCGGGGCACATCCACCAGCATTTCGATGCGCCCCACGGGGCCGTCGGCAAAACACGCGCCGCTGCGCGCCAGATCCAGCCCGGCCATGCTCACAGCGCCCGGCTCAGTTCGGGCATGGCCGTGAACAGGTCGGCTTCCTTGTGGATGGCCACAATCACCTTGGAGTCCTTCATGCCCGCCAGATGCTGGATGCCGCCCGACATGCCGGCGGCAACATGAAGTTGCGCAGTGGCGATTTTTCCGGTCCGGGCTCGCTGCGGATCATGGGCCGCGTAGCGCGAGGCGTTGTCGTGTTCTGCAATAACGGGAGGGGTCATGCCATTCTTTCGGTATGGAGTTAGCGCAGGCTTGGCTGGAGTACCGCGTCGCCTTCCGTTCGCGCTGAGCTGGTCGAAGCGCAGTACTGCCGCGTGCTGGCGGGCCGGCTGTTCACCCTTCTATCCTTAGGCAGGCCGGCGATGACTTCGGTGAACCTGCCAGGGCCGGCCGCGCCTCAGCCGGCCGCTCCTTAGCCGGCCGCGCCTAGGCCGGCCGCCCCCTTTTCCTTGAAACCCAGGGCTGACTCGGCGGCGATTTCGTCAATCGGCAAACTGGCCTGCGGCCTTGATCACCGGCGCATAGCGCTGGGTTTCCTGTTCCAGCCAGGTTTGCAGGCCCTGGGGGCTGAGCTTGTCGTCGGCGGGAATGATGGCGCCCAGATCCGCCATGCGCTTGGCGACCTCGGGGTCCTTGAGCGCGGTCCTGAGCGCCGTGCCGAACTTGTCTATCGCTTCCTTGGGCGTGTTCTTTGGCGCATAGATGCCATGCCAGACCACCAGCTGAAAGCCCGCCAGGCCTTGCTCGGCCAGGGTCGGCGTGGCCGGCAGCGATTTGAGGCGCGAGGCGGTGGTCACGCCGTAGAGCTTGACGGAGTTGGCCTTGATGAACGGCGTGGTCGAGGTGGTCTGGTCGCACAGCAGGTCAACCTGGCCGCCGAGCAGCGCATTCATCGCGGGCCCCGTGCCCTGGAACGGCACGGACGTCAGGTCCACGCCCATGGCCTGGGTCAGCAGCATGCCGCACAGATGGGATACCGCGCCCAGGCCCGCATGCGCGAGGTTGAGCTTGTTGCCCTGGGCCTTGGCATAGGCCTGCAGTTCCCTGAAATCCTTGGCCGGCAAATCCTTGCGGCCGACCACGGTCATGGGCACGTCGATGACCTGGCTCACATAGTCGAAGTCGGCCAGCGGCTTGTAGTTGAGCTTGCGGTACAGCGCCGGCGCCGTCGCCATGCCGTTGTGGTGGATCAGAAAGGTATAGCCGTCGGGCTTGGCGCGCGCGGTATGGGCCGCGGCAATGGTGCCGCCCGCGCCCAGCTTGTTCTCCACGATCACCGTCTGGCCCAGCGTCCTGCCCATGGCCGCGGCCAGCGTGCGCGCCACCACGTCGGTCGGGCCGCCCGCGGAATAGGGAACGACCAGCGTGATGGGCTTGGTGGGATAGCTATCGGCCGCGGCCAGGCCGGCGCCGAGCAGGCCCAGCGAAAGACAGGCCAGCGAAATCACAGTGCGGGGGAATGAGGTCATTTTTGTCTCCTGGTTATATTTTTGTCAGATCGCGCCTTCGCGGCGCAGCGCGGCAATGCCGTCCTGCGACCAGCCCAGTTCGTGAAGAATGGCGTCGGCATGCTGGCCCAGGCCGGGAACGCCTTCCATGCGCGGCGTGTAGGCGTCGGTGCGCCCCGGCGGCAGCAGCGCGGCAATGGGCCCGGCGGGCGTGGCCACTTCGGTCCAGCGCCCGCGCGCCTGCAGCTGCGGGTGCGCCCACACATCGCGCATTTCGTTGACGGCGGCGTTGGCGATCTGCGCCGCCTCCAGCCGCTGCACCACCTGCTCGCTGGTCAGCGCCGCAAACGCCGCGACGATCAGCGCGCGCAGTTCGTCGCGCCGCGCGACGCGGCGCGAGTTCGAGGCAAAGCGCTCGTCGGCCGCCAGCGCGGGCTGCTCCAGCACCGAGGTGCAAAACGCCGCCCATTCGCGCTCGTTCTGCAGCCCCAGCATCACGTTGCGGCCGTCGCCCGCGGGAAACGGCCCGTAGGGATAGATGGTGGCGTGGGCCGCGCCGGCGCGCGGTGGCGGCGCCGCGCCCTCGTAGGCGTAGTACAGCGGATAGCCCATCCACTCGACCATGCTTTCCAGCATGGAGATATCGATGTGGCTGCCGACGCCGGTCTTGCCGCGCTGCATCAGCGCAGCCAGGATGTTGGTGTAGGCGTACATTCCGGCGGCGATATCGGCAATCGAGCAGCCGGCCTTGGCGGGCTCATCGGGCGAGCCGGTCACCGACAGAAAGCCCGACTCGCTCTGGATCAGCAGGTCATAGGCCTTCTTGTCGCGGTAGGGCCCGTCTTCGCCATAGCCCGAGATGTCGCAGACGATCAGCCGCGGGTGCCTGGCATGCAGCGCCTCGAACGACAGCCCCAGGCGCGCGGCCGCGCCGGGCGCGAGGTTCTGCACCAGCACGTCGGCGGTTTCCAGCAGCTGGGCCAGCACCTTCTGCGCGTCCGGGTGCTTGACGTCCAGCGTGAGGCTTTCCTTGGAACGGTTGGTCCAGACAAAGTGCGAGGCCATGCCCTGCACGCGCTCGTCATAGGCGCGCGCGAAGTCGCCGGTGCCGGGGCGCTCGATCTTGATGACGCGCGCGCCCAGATCGGCCAGCTGGCGGGTGCAAAAAGGCGCGGCAATCGCATGTTCTAACGTGACGACGGTCACGCCGTCCAGAGGTCGGGTCATGGTGCGCTCCGGCGATCAATACGACTTGGGCAGGCCCAGCACATGCTCGGCGACGTAGCTGAACACCATGTTGGTGGAAATCGGCGCCACCTGGTACAGCCGCGTCTCGCGGAACTTGCGCTCTATGTCGTATTCGCAGGCAAAGCCGAAGCCGCCATGGGTCTGCAGGCAGACATTGGCCGCTTCCCACGAGGCCTTGGCCGCGAGGTGCTTGGCCATGTTGGCGGCCGCGCCTGCGTTCTGGTGGGCGTCGATCTTCTCGCAGGCCTTCCAGCGCATCAGGTTGGCGGCTTCAAGCTCGATCAGCGCTTCAGCAATCGGGAACTGCACGCCCTGGTTCTGGCCTATCTTGCGGTTGAAGACCACGCGCTCGTTGGCGTACCTGGTCGCGCGATCGATGAACCAGTAGCCGTCGCCAATGCACTCGGCGGCAATCAGCGTGCGCTCGGCGTTCAGGCCATCGAGCAGCGTCTTGAAGCCCTGGCCTTCGGGGCCCAGCAGGTTGTCCTCGGGAATCTCCAGGTTGTCGAAGAACAGCTCGTTGGTCTCGTGATTGACCATGTTGAGGATGGGCTGCACCGTCATGCCATTGCCTGTGGCCTGCTTCACATCGACCAGAAAGCAGCTCAGGCCCTCGGAGCGCTTTTGCACCTGCTCCAGCGGCGTGGTGCGCGCCAGCAGGATCATCATGTCGCTGTGCTGCACGCGCGAGATCCAGACCTTCTGGCCGTTGACCACCCAGCGGCCGTCCTTTTTCACGGCCATGGTCTTGAGCCGCGTGGTGTCGCTGCCGGTCGTAGGCTCGGTCACGGCCATCGACTGGATGCGCAGCTCGCCCGACGCGATGCGCGGCAGGTACTTCTGCTTTTGCGCGTCGGTGCCGCTGCGCACGATGGCGTTCATCACATACATCTGGCCGTGGCAGGCGCCCGAGTTGCCGCCCGAGCGGTTGATCTCCTCCATGATGACCGAGGCCTCGGCCATCGACAGGCCGGAGCCGCCGTATTCCTGCGGGATCAGCGCCGCCATCCAGCCGGCCTGGGTCAGCGCCTGCACGAACTCCTCGGGGTAGGCGCGCTGCTCGTCGATCTTGCGGAAGTACTCGTCGGGGTATTGCTGGCACAGCGCGCGCACGGCGTCGCGGATTTCCTGGTATTCGTCGGTTTCGTGGAACATGATTTTTTCCTGGGGAGAGAAGCGGCCGTTCAGGCCAGCAGCGCCGTGGCGTCCATCGTCAGATGGCCGGCGGCGTCGCGCGACCACAGGGCCACGCTGCCATCGCCGTTGTCGCGCCCGCAGACGTCGAACGGGGCGATGTCGCACAGCGGCTTGAGCGCGCGGAAAGTGAAATGCCTGACCTGCGCGCCGGGGCGCTCGCGCCGCAGCAGGTCCAGCAGCAGCGTGGCAATCAGCGGGCCGTGCACGATCAGGCCGGGATAGCCTTCGACCTGCGTCACATAGCGGCGGTCGTAGTGGATGCGGTGGCCGTTGAAGGTCAGCGCCGAGTAGCGAAACAGCAGCACGTCGTCGGCAACGATGCGCCGCTGCCATTGCGCATCGCCGGGTGCGGCTGCGTACTCGGGTGCAGGCTCGCCTTCGGCGGGCAGCTCGCGGTAGACGATGTTGTGCTGGTCGACGATGGCCAGCGCGCCGTCGGCGCGGATTTCATGGCGCACCTTGACGAAGACCAGCGGGCCGGTGCGGCCTTCCTTGAGCTTCACCTCCTCGATGCGCGACAGACGCTCTATCGCCTGGCCGGCGCGCAGCGGCGCGTGGAATTTGATATGGCTGCCGGCCCACATGCGCCGCGGCAGCGGCACCGGGGGCAGAAAACCGCCGCGCCGCGGATGGCCGTCGGGGCCGATCTCGGACTGGCGCGCCACGGGCAGGAAGTACAGCCAGTGCCAGCAGGGCGGAACGGGGTCGCCGTGTGCCGGCGCGTCATCGCGGTCCAGCGTGGCCGTCAGCGCGCGCAGCGGCGCCAGCGTTACGGTGTCGGCCATCGTCTCGGTGTGGCCCGTCCAGCTGCGCAGATGGTCGATATCGAGTGTCATCTTTGTCTCCTTGGAAGCTGCATTGTGCGAAGCCCAGCGATATATGTGAAATACTTATTGAACCTATGCGATATATGCAAAACAACTAGCCAAACAGGAGCCTCGATGGAACTTCGACAACTGCGCTACTTCATCGGTGTGAGCGAGGCCGGCAGCCTGCTCAAGGCCTCGGGCCGGCTGCATGTGGCCCAGCCCGCGCTGGGCCAGCAGATCACCGCGCTCGAGGACGAAGTCGGCGCGCAGCTGTTCGAGCGTTCCAGCCGCGGCGTGGCGCTGACCGAAGCCGGGCGCATCTTCCTGGAACATGCGCGCGTGGTGCTGCTTGATGCCGAGCGCGCGAAAATGGCGGTGCGCGAGGCCACGTCCGTGCCGCGGGGAGAAGTCGCGCTGGGTCTCACGACCACCGTGGCGCTGGCGGCGATCATGCCGATTCTTGCGGCCTGCCGCGCCGAGCTGCCGCAGGTGCGGCTCAAGCTGGTCGAGGCCTACAGCGGCTTTCTGCGCGAGCGGCTGCAGTCGGGCCAGCTCGATCTGGCACTGATGTACGGGGATGGCGTGGACTCGGGCCTGTTGAAGCGGCCGCTGCTCGACGACCAGCTGGTGTTCATCACCAGCGCGGCCAACACCCAGCTGCCGGCCCGGATTCCATTGAAGGCCCTGAGCGAATGGCCGCTGGTGCTGCCGGGGCGCGAACATGCGCTGCGGCGCATGATCGACGACGCCTGCGCGCCGCAGAAGATAGCGCTGGACATCGTCGCCGAGATCGAGTCGCTGAGCAGCGTCAAGCTCGCGGCCGAAGCCAATATCGGCAGCACCATTTTGCCGCTGGGCTCGGTGGCCGAAGAAGTCGCGGCCAACCGCCTGCGCATTGCCACCATAGACAGCCCGCTGATGCGCCGGCGCGTGGTCTGCGCCACCAATGCTGCGCGGCCCACGTCGGTGGCCTGCGCGGCCGTGACCGAACTCACGCAGCGCGTGCTGCGCCAGATGGTGGAGTCGGGCGCCTGGCCCGCGCAGTGGGTGGGCGCGGCGGCCGCGCCCGCTTCATCTGCGGCGCGCCCGCCAGGCAAGCGCTAGCGCTAGCGCTAGCGAAGTGGATGGTTTATTCGCAGCGACGCCATGCTGCTGCAGGTATAAATAGGAAAAAATTAGGACCTACCACCCATGCGGCTTGCCACGTTCATAGAAACGGCCCACGTCCAGATCCTGGCGGAGGCGATTGCGTTTGCAAAGACTATTCCCGCCCTGGAGCACACCAGCGAAAAAGCCTTGCGCGACCATCTTCCGGAAGTGCTCGAAGCCATTTCCGCGGACCTGAGGACCTCGCAGACGAGGGCCGCGTCGATTCTCAAGTCACACGGCAAGGCCACTCCAGGCACGTCCCAGACCTCGGCGCAGACGCATGGGCTGACGCGTGCGCAGGACGGAATCAACATCGAGCAGCTGATTGCGGAGTTCAGGGCCTTGCGCGCGAGCATTCTCAGGCTGTGGGCCGAGGCCTATCCTATGGGACCGGATGCCTTCGAAGACATCACCCGATTCAACGAGGCAATCGATCAGGCCGTGGCCGAATCGGTGAAGTTCCATGCGGACGAGCGCGAACGCTGGCGGCAAATCTTTCTGGGCATCGTGGGCCACGACCTGCGCGGTCCGCTGCACACCATTGCCTTGACGACGGCACTCATGCGCCAGCAAGGCAGCGCTCCCGTCCAGCAGACGGCGCTGCTCACGCGCGGCATAGAACGCATGACAGGGCTGCTCAATACGCTGCTGGAATACAGCCGGTCGAACCTGGGCGGCGACATGCCGTTGCAAAGGGAGCCCGTTGATCTGGCCGTGGTGTGCGCCGATGAACTCGATCTGCAGCGCGCCGCCTACCCCGATGCGCGCATTGAATACAGGGTGCAGGGCAATGCCGAAGGCATGTTCGACGCATCCTGGATGAGACAGGCGATTGGCAATCTGGTGACGAATGCCATCAAGCATGGCGACGCGGGCGCTGCGGTCAGCGTGGAGGTCGAGGGCGACACGGCCTGCGTGCGGGTATCGGTGGAGAATGCCGGCGAGTTGCCGCCCCATGAGATCGAACAGCTGTTCGAGCCCTTGCGCCGCGGGCGCAGCGGCTCGGCCCGGGTGGACCGCAGCCACCTGGGCCTGGGCCTTTTCATTGTCCGGCAGGTCACCACCGCCCATGGCGGCACGATCAAGGGCACAAGCAGCGCGCACAGGGTGCGGTTCACGATCGAAGTGCCTAAATGCTGAGACCGGCTGCAGCCCACCGAGGAGTACCTCGTCGCGCTGCTCGATACCTGCGCGCCGCCTCCTCCTGACGCAGGCCAGGCTCAGCCGCCAAGCCGCTGCTGGACCATACGGGTGAGAGCATCGAGATCCACGGGCTTGCTCATGCAGCGATCAAAGCTGCCATTGTCCATGGCTTGCTCGAGCCGCTCCAGGTTTCCGGACAAGGCAATCAACAGGGGAGCGGCGCCGGGGTACAGGGATCGCAAGCGCTGGGCCAGCGCTTCGCCATCCATCTCCGGCATTTCCATGTCCAGCAGCGCTACATCCGGGCGCTGCCGGGTGGCGCTGTCGATGGCTTGCGGGCCGGCATAGTTGACCAAGACAGCCGTATCGGGAAAGTTCATTTTCATGACCAGACCCAGAACGTCTGCGGAGTCCACATGGTCGTCCACTATCAGGATCATCGTTGGGGTCGTCATTGGTGGCCTTCAGCGTCAGCATGTTCAGGGAATCCGAAAGAGGATGAATTACGATGCGACGCGCCACAGCTGCAGCAACGGCCCCAAACAGACACTGGACGCCGCCATCGCCTTTTGCGCGCACAATCCCCGCCTTGCAAAACACCGGTAGGAATGCGCTCCGGGTCATTTGCCCGAAGTGCTCAAAGCCATTTCAGCCGACCTGAAAACCGCCGGGGGTAGGACGCAGGCTATTGCCAGGTCCCCCGCAGACGCTTTCCCCCTGTCATCACAGACCCCGGCGCAAGCCCCTGCGCCAGGCCGCGGGCGATCAGTCGCGCTTGAGCCCGCCTATCGACTGGATCACCGCGCGCCATTTGTCGGTCTCGGTCCTGACCAGCGTGGTCAGCGCTTCGGGCGTGGAGCCCACGGGGGTGGCGCTCAGGTCCTTCAACCTGGCCTGCACGTCGGGCAGCGCGACCACGGCCTGCAGCGCCAGGCTCAGCTCCTCGACCAGGGGCCGCGGCATGCCCGCCGGGCCGAAGATCGCATTCCAGGTCCAGGTTTCATAGCCGGCAACGCCCGATTCGGCGAGGGTGGGAATCTCGGGAAACGAGGCCACGCGTTCGCGCGTGGTCACGCCCAGCGTGCGCACCGCGCCGGCGCGGATATGCGCGGCCGCGCCGGTGAGCACGTCAAACAGGATGGGAATATGCCCGGCCACGAGATCGGCCATGGCCGGGCCGCCGCCCTTGTAGGGCACATGGCCCATCTCCAGCCCCGCCATGGATTTGAGCAGCTCGCCCGACAGATGCGGCGGCGTGCCCACGCCCGAGGTGCCGTAGCTGAACTTGCCGGGCTGGGACTTGACCAGCGCGATCAGCTCCTGCACATTCCTGGCCTTGACCGAGGGGTGGACCAGCAGCACATTGGGCACGGTGGCGATCAGCGAGATCGGCGTGAAGCCGGTCTGGGCGTTGTACGGCAGCTGGGCCATGGACAGCGGATTGATCACATGCGTGGCAATCGTGCCCATCAGCAGCGTATGGCCGTCGGGCGCGGCGCGCGCGACCCTGGCCGCGCCTATGGTGGCGCCGCCCCCGCCGATGTTCTCGACGACCACGGTGCGCTGTATGCGCTCACCGAGCTTTTGCGCCACCAGGCGCGAGACCACGTCGGTGGCGCCGCCCGCGGCAAACGGCACGACCAGGGTGATGTTGCCCTTGGGCAGCGTCGCGGCGGCGGGCTGGGCCAGGGCCGGCCTGATGGCCAGGCCCAGCAGGGACGATGCGCTGGCCTGCAGCAGCAGGCGGCGAGAGGAACGGTGCATGGCTTGTCTCCATTGGGGTTGAGGCAAGAGCGTTCTGTGCGCTCTTTGCCGGGGCGAAAAAACCGCTCTCGCGTCTCAGATGCCTCGATTGCCTGGGTTCTGGTAGGCGTTCTTCAGCGCCGGCGACATCGGCAGGTTCAGGTTGACATTGGCCGGCGGCACCGGCTGCAGGAACCATTTGGTGTAGAGCCGGTCGATCTCGCCGCTCTTCATGGCCGTGGTCAGGGTTTCGTCGACCAGCGCCTTGAACTGCGGATCGTCCTTGCGGTACATGAAGCCATAGGGCTCGTCGCGCAGGCGCTCGGCAAGAATGCGGTAGTTGGCCTGCTGCCCGGACTGGGCGATCAGGCCGGCCAGCTGCACGTCCTCGAGCACCATGGCCGCGGCGCGGCCCGACGACAGCAGCAGGAAGGTGTCCGAAGTGTCGCGGCCCGACAGTTCGTTGAACGTGACTTTCTCGCTCTTGCGGTAGCCGCGCAGCAGCTGGATCGAGGTGCTGCCGGCGACGGTGCCAATGGTCTTGCCGTCCAGCTGGGCCAGGTTGTCCATGCCCGATTTGGCGCCTACCGCCACGGCCACGCTGGCGACGAAATGCGTGGGCGCGAACTCCACCTGCTGGGCGCGCGCCGCGGTGTTGGTGGTGGTGCTGCACTCGAGGTCTATGGTGCCGTTTTGCACCAGCGCAATGCGGTTGGTCGGCGTGACCATGGTGTACTCGACCTTGAGATGGGGCAGCGCCAGCCTGGCCTTGACCGCGTCGACCACCTTGGCGCACAGGTCGGCGGAAAAGCCAATAGGCTGGCCGGTCGAGTGCACCTTGTAGGAGAACGGAAAGGACGCATCCCGGCCGCCGAGCTGGATGACGCCCGACTCCTTGATCTTCTGCAGCGTTCCGGTGAGTTGGGCCTGGGCCGGCGTTGCGGCGGACAGCAGGAGGGCGGCCGTGAGAGCGGTCGTGGCGAAAGCGTGGTGCATGCGAACTCCTAAAGTATCAAGAACCGGGCGTACAACGTTCAATTTCTGTCTGTCTGATCTCCAGCTGCGCCTAGCGCAGCACGAACGGATTGCCCGTGACCGCGCCGCTGTTGATCCATACCGTCTTGGTCTGCAGGTACTCGCGGATCGCGTCGCTGCCGTTCTCGCGGCCCAGGCCCGAGTCCTTGTAGCCGCCGAACGGCGCCATGAAGCTCACCGCGCGGTAGGTGTTGATCCACACCGTGCCCGCCTGCAGCCGCTCGGACATGCGCAGCGCGCGCGCAATGTCGCCGGTCCAGACCGCGGCCGCCAGGCCGAAGCGCACGCCGTTGGCAATGCGCAGCGCGTCGGCTTCGTCCTGGAAGCGGATCACCGACAGCACCGGGCCGAAGACTTCCTCCTGCGCGATGCGCATGTCGTTGCGCACGCCGGTGAAGATCGTCGGCTGCACGAACCAGCCCTTGCCGCAGCCGGGCGCCTCGCCCTTGGCGCCGCCAAGCACCGCGGTCGCGCCTTCGCTGCGCGCGATGGCTATGTAGTCAAGCACCTTGCGGTATTGCGGCTCGGTGGTGATGGGGCCGACCTGGGTGTCGGGGTGCATGGGGTCGCCCATGCGCGCGCTGCGCGCCACGGCCAGCAGCTTCTCGACAAAGGCGTCGTGGATGCTGTCCTGCACCAGCAGGCGCGAGCCCGCAATGCAGGTCTGGCCGGTGGCCGCGAAGATGCCCGAGATCGCGCCGAACACCGCCTGGTCGAGGTCGGCATCCGCAAACACGATGTTGGGCGACTTGCCGCCCAGCTCCATGGCCGTGTGCTTGAGCAATCGGGCGGCCTGCTCGTTGATCAGCCGGCCCGTGGCGTCCGAGCCCGTGAAGCTGATCTTGCTGACCAGTGGGTGCTCGACCAGCGGCGTGCCCACTTCCTGGCCAAAGCCCGTGACCACGTTGAACACGCCCGGCGGAAAGCCCGCTTCCTCGAACAGCTCGGCCAGCTCCAGCGTAGACGCCGAAGTGAACTCCGAGGGCTTGACGACCACGGTGCAGCCCGCGGCCAGCGCCGGCGCGATCTTCCAGGCCAGCAGCAGCAGCGGCGAGTTCCAGGGGGTGATCGCCGCGACCACGCCCACGGGTTCGTTGCGGGTGAAGGCGAAATAGCCTTTCTTGTCCAGCGGCAGCGTGCTGCCCTGCACCTTGTCGGCCAGGCCGCCGTAGTAATAGAACCATTGCGGCAGGTAGTTGAGCTGGGCGCTCATTTCGGCAAACAGCTTGCCGTTGTCGCGCACTTCGGTGGCTGCCAGCTTGGCGGCGTCGCGCGCAATCAGATCGCCCAGCGTGCGCAGCAGCGCGCCGCGCTGGGTCGCCGTGAGCTCGGCCCAGGGGCCGGTGGTAAGCGCCGCATGCGCGGCCTGCACCGCGGCATCGACATCGCGCGCATCGCCGCGCGGGATCTCGGCCCAGGTTTCCCCGGTATAGGGGTTCTGGCTCGCAAACCAGGCGCCGCCCTGGGGCGCGCAGGCCTGGCCGTTGATGCGCAGTGAATAGCGTTGCATGGGGAACTCGCAAAAAAGAAGAACAGGCGGCGCCCGGCAAGCCAGGCACCGGACACGGGGCTCAGAAAGGCTTCAGGCCCAGGGCCGCGCGAAAGCGGTTCTTGATGTAGGGGCCGTCGCGCGGCGGCAAGGCGCGCTCGGGCTCGTCGGCCGCGATGAACACCTGCACGAAACGCGTTCCCTGGCGCGCATTGATGCCCTGGGCGATCTCGGCGCTGGCCGCCGTGCTGTCGACCGAGAACGCGTCGGCAATGCCGAAGCCCTTGGCCACGGCCACCAGGTCGGTGCCCAGGCTCGAATGGCTTTGCTGCATGCCGGTCTCGCCGAAGTGGCCGTTGTCCAGCACCACGATGGTCAGATTAGTGGGCTGCTTGGCGGCAATCGTCGCCAGGCTGCCAATGCCCATCAGCTGCTCGCCGTCGCCGGTGATCACCACCACCGGCTTGTCGGGCTGGGCCAGCGCCAGGCCCAGGCCCAGCGAAGTCGCGCCGCCCATGGCGCCCCAGAGGTAGTAGTTCTTGTCGCGGTCGCCGCTGGCAAACACGTCATAGGACGCCGAGCCCAGGCCGGAGACGATCAGCGCCTCGGGCGTGGCCGCGATCAGCTGGGCCACGAAGGCGCGGCGGTCGGCGCGCGCTGTCAATTGCTTGCGGTTCATCACTTGCGCTCCCACTTCTTGCGGCCAATCAGTTCCTGTCCCAGCAGCACGGCCACCTTGGCGCCGACCTCGAACGCGGCGTCAAAGCCGGCGCTGACGATTTCCTCGACTTCCTCGGGTTTGGAGGCGCGCAGCACCTGTATGCCCATCAATTCAAGCGCGGCCTGCGTGGCCTGGCCCATGGGGCTTTGCCAGGGGTTGAACTCGGCGTACTCGCCGCGCATGGTCACCAGCGTGAAGAACGGCAGGTCGGCCGACTGCAGCAGCGAGAACATGTTCACGCAGTTGCCCACGCCGCTGCTTTGCATCAGCAGCACCGCGCGCTGGCCGCCGAGCCAGGCGCCGCTGCACAGCGCAACGCCCTCTTCTTCCGTGGTCAGCACCACGTCGGTGATGTCGGGATCGGCAATGGCGCTGCGTATCACATGCGAGTGGCCGGCGTCGGGCACATAGGCGATCTGCTGCACACCGCCGGCCTTGAGAACATTGAAGACGGCTTTTTGCCAGTCAGGCGCCGTATCCGGGTGGGAGTTCATGGGAAGTGCTTGAAGTGGTTGGAATATGGAAATAATAAAATCTGATGACAAGCAATCTCAAATAGAATTTCAGCATTCCACAATCACGCTTTCTGATGGGACATACGCCATGGACTTGAAGCAGCTGCGCGCCTTTCTGACGGTGGCCGAGACCGGCAACGTGACGCGCGCGGCCGAGCTGCTGCACCTGGTGCAGCCCGCGGTCTCGCGCCAGATCCGCTTGCTCGAGGAAGACATGGGCACGCCGCTGTTCGAGCGCGAGCGCCACGGCATGGCGCTGACCGAAGCCGGCCAGGCGCTGGTGGGCTATGCGCGCCGCGCGCTGCTGGAACTCGACCGCGCGCGCGCCGAACTCAGCGGCCGCAGTGCGGGCGGCCTGAGCGGTCTGGTGACCCTGGGACTGCTGCCCAGCACCGTCGACCTGCTGTCCAGCGCCCTGGTCTCGGCCGTGGCCGCCGCCCATCCGGGCATACGCGTGCGCATTGCCGTGGGCTATGCGGGCACCTTGATGCAATGGCTGGCTTCGGGCGAAGTCGACGCCGCCCTGCTCTACGGCGCCGAGCGCTCACCCGACATCCAGACCACGCCGCTGGTCGAGGAAGCGCTGTGGGTCATAGGCCCGCCGCACAGCGCGCTGCAGCCCGATAGGCCCGTCGCCCTGGCGGAGCTGGCCGCGCAGCGCATGGTGCTGCCGAGCGCGCCGCACGGGCTGCGCACGCTGGTCGAGCATGCCTGCGTGCTTGCCGGCGTCACGCTGCAGCTGTCGGCCGAGACCAATGCGCTGAGCGTGCAGCGCAGCCTGGTGCTGGGCGGCCATGGCCTGACCATACTGCCGCCGATTGCCGTGGCCGACGACCTGCGCGAAGGCAAGCTCAAGGGCGCGCCGCTGGCCGCGCCCGGAATCCGCCGCACCATCGTTCTGGCCCTGCCGCTGCACCGGCCCACGCCGCGCCATGTGCGCTGCGCCATCGATCTGCTGGTGCAGCAGGCGCGCCTGACCATAGACGCCGGCGCCTGGCCCGAGGGACAGTGGCTGGGAGCGTGAAGGCTGCGCGCGGCTTCAGCCCGTCAGCGCCGCGCAGAACGTGCGGATCGCCGTGCAGGCACGCCGCAGCGACGCATCATCGAGCGCATAGGCAATGCGGATGTACGGGCCCAGACCGAAGGCGCTGCCATGCACGGTGGCCACGCCCGCTTCGTCGAGCAGCGCGTTGACCACATCCTCGTCGCTGTGCAGCGTGGTGCCGGCCGGCGTGGTCTTGCCCAGCAGGCCGGCGCAGCCAGCAAACGCATAGAACGCGCCCTGCGGCACGGCGCAGTGCAGGCCAGGCGCCTGGTTCAGCAGCTCGACCACCATGTCGCGCCGGCGCTCGAACACCGCGCGCGAATCGCGGATGAAATCCTGCGGCCCGGTCAGCGCGGCCAGCGCCGCATGCTGGGAAATCGTGCAGGCACCCGAGGTCTGCTGGCCTTGCAGCTTTTCCATGGCCTCGATCAGCCAGCGCGGCCCGGTGCCGAAACCTATGCGCCAGCCGGTCATCGCATAGGCCTTGGAGACGCCGTTCATGGTCAGCACGCGCGGCTGCAGGCGCGGCTCGACCTGGGCCAGCGTGAAGAATTCCAGGCCGTCGAAGATCAGGTGCTCGTAGATGTCGTCGCTGAGCACCAGCACCTGGGGATGGGCCAGCAGCACCTCGGCCAGCGCCTGCAGCTCGGCACGGCTGTAGACCGCGCCGGTAGGATTGGACGGCGAGTTGAGGATCAGCCAGCGCGTGCGCGGCGTGATCGCCGCGGCCAGCGCCCGCGGCGTGAGCTTGAAGCCGCTGTCGGCGCCGCAGGCCACGGTGATGGCCTGGCCGCCGCACAGCTGCACGATTTCCGGGTAGCTGACCCAGTACGGCGCGGGCACGATGACTTCGTCGCCTGCGTTGAGCGTCGCCGCCAGCGCGTTGAAGATCACTTGCTTGCCGCCGCTGCACACCAGCGTGTCGCGCCAGTCGACGCTCAGGCCGTTCTCGCGCGCGAACTTGGCGGCAATCGCCTCGCGCAGCGCACGCAGGCCGGCCACCTGGGTGTAGCGCGTCTGGCCGGCCTCGATGGCGGCAATGCCGGCCGCGCGCACATGGGCCGGGGTGTCGAAGTCGGGCTCGCCCGCGCTCAGCGAGATCACCGCGTGGCCGGCGGCGCGGCGCGCCGCGACGCGGTCCATCACCTGGTAGGTGGCCGAGGGCCGGGCTTCGGCGAGGAAGCGGTTCAGGGTGCGCTGCGCGCGCTGGGCGTCGTCATGCATTGCGGCTCTCCTGCGCGATGGCGATGGCCTCGAATTCCTTGTCGTGCATGACTTCGGCCACCGAGCGGCCGGCGCGCACCGCGGCCACCATGCCGTCCTGGCGGCGCGCAATGCGCGCGGCCAAATCAAGCACTTCGTCGATGCGCGCCGCGGGCACGAACACCGTGCCGCAGCGGTCGGCAATCACGTAGTCGTCCTCATGCACGGTGACACCAGCCATCTGCACCGGGCGGCCCGAATCGATCTGGATCACGCGGTTGCGCGCGCTGATCATGGTCACGCCGCGGCCGTAGACCGGGTAGCCGACCGACTCGCTGCCCTCGATGTCGCGGCTCAGGCCGTCGATCACCGAGCCGCGCACCTTCCTTGCCACGGCCGCGTTGGCCAGGATGTCGCCCCAGCAGGAAATGCCCTCGGCGCCGCCGGCAATCACCAGCACGCGCTCGTCGCTGGTCACGGCGTCTATCACCGGCGAGATCAGATGCACCGTCGGCTGGGCTTGCCGCTTGGGGCCTAGCTGTATGGTCGAGGCGCGGCCGACTATCTTCGGACAGTCCCACAGCGGGCGCAGGCCGTAGGTGGCGCCGGCCAGGCCGAGGAAATCCAGAGCGTCGGAAACCGTGTTGGTGTCGAACGCCGCTAGGCGCTCGAGAATGAAAGATGAGGACATGGTGGAGGTCTCGTGAAAGAACCCCTGCATGGTCTGGCCGGCGCACTGATATGTAAATTCCGAACTTGCTATGGCTGTGATACAAAAATCGGATCAGCGCTAAGATGGCGCGCCCGCCCTTCAAGGAGTCCGCGCATGACCGGGACCATAGACTTTCGCCTGATACGCCAGCTGTGGATGTTCCTGGCGGTCGCCGAGGAGCAGCACTTCGGCCGCGCCGCGCAGCGGCTGAACATGTCGCAGCCGCCGCTGACCGAGCAGATCAAGGTGCTCGAGCAGTCGCTCAAGCTGCAGCTGTTCGAGCGCTCGCGCCGCGGCACCCAGCTCAGCGCCGCGGGCGCGGCGCTGCTGCCCGCGGTGCGCCAGTTCGTCGGCCAGGCCGAGCAGCTCGAACGCGTGGTGCGCGAAGTCGTGGCCGGCCAGTGCGGCGTGCTGCATGTGGGCGCTATCACTTCGGCCATGCTCGATGCCGTGCCGCCGCTGCTCGATGCCTTGAAACGCATGCACCCGCAGCTGACGGTTTTCGTCAAGGAGATCGACAGCGTGGACGCCGTGCCGGCGCTCGAAGCCGGCGAGCTCGACCTGGCATTTGTGCGGCTCGACGGTGAAATCAGTGGCGATATCGCCACGTTGCCACTGGCCGAAGACCGGCTGGCGGTGGCCCTGCACAGGGACCACGCGCTGGCCGCCAAGCCGCGCATACGCCTGAAGGCGCTCGATACCGAGCAGCTCGTGATGTCGTCGCGCCAGGTCAGTCCGGTGTATTTCGATCTGCTGACCAGCATCTGCCGCAGCCATGGATTCGCGCCGCGCGTGCTGCATGAGGTGCGCTCGGTGACCTCGCAGATTGCCTACGTGAGCTGCGGCCAGGGCGTCGCGCTGGTGCCCGCGGCCATGCGCAAGCTCGCCCCCGAGAATGTGGTTGTCAGGCCGCTGCACGAAAAGATCATGGTCGTGACCGCGGCCGCGGTCTGGAGCACCCGGCGCCACCATCCCATGGTCGATGAAGCCATCGCCTGGCTGCGGGCCCGGCCGCCGAAAGCGCCGGCGCGCCGCGGCTGATCAAGCCGGCGGCGCCGGCACCTGCTCGCCCAGCTTGGCCAGAAACGCCGCCACCAGCGGATGGGCCGGCCCGGCCTTGCGCACCGCCAGCACCTGGCTTTGCTGCGGCAGGTCCGCAATCGGCACAAAGCACAGGTCGGTGCGGTTGTTGGCCGCCACGCTGCGCCCGACGATGGTCGTGCCCAGGCCCGCGGCCACCAGGCCCAGCGCCGTGTGGATCTCCTTGGCTTCATGGCCGACCTGGACGCGTGCGCCGGCCTGGGCCAGGATGCTCAGCACCTGGCGCGAGAAGTGGGCGTTGGCCACCTTGGGATAGCTCACATACGGCAGCGCCTCGAGATCGGCGGCCACCAGCGCCGCGCGCCGCGCCAGCGGGTGCTGGGCCGGCAGCGCCGCGACCAGCGGGTCGTCAAACAGCTCGGTGTAGTGCAGATCGGGCTCGCGCGGGAAGGCGCCCAGGCTGCGCGCAATCCCCAGGTGGATGGCGCCGCTGCGCAGCGCCGCGGGCTGCTCCTCGGTCAGTATCTCCAGCAGTTCGACGCGCACGTCGGGATAGGCCGACTGCATTGCGCGCACGGCTTCGGGCAGGATGGAAAAGATCGTCGAGCGCGTGAAGCCTATGCCCAGCCAGCCCAGCTTGCCGGCCGCCATGCCCTTGGCCTCGAACTCCAGCCGGCTGCTGGCCAGCAGAAGTTCGCGCGCCTTGGGGTAGACAAACTCGCCCAGCGGCGTGAGCTTCATTGGCCGGCTCGCGCGGTCGAGCAGCGCGCCGCCCAGCAGGGTTTCCAGCTGGCTGATCTGCATGCTGATTGCCGTGGGCGCGACAAACAGCTTCTCGGCCGCGGCGCGGGCGTTGCCGGCCTCGACGACTTCACAGAAATAGCGCAGCTGTCTTAGATTCATAATTTCTGAATATTAATTCAAAATTCAGCAATTGCATTCAGATATTCAGTGCTTCATGATCCTGTTCATGAACACCGACATCACCCAAACCGACTGGTTTGAACAGGCCAGAACCCTGTCCACCGCCGAAATATCCGACGCCCTCGACGCCTTGAAGCTGCCCGGCAGCGCGTTCGGCATACGACCCATTGCCGGTCCAGCCAAGCTGTTCGGCCTGGCCTTCACCGTGCGCTTCGCGCCCATAGACCGCGCCGCGCCCGGCACCGTGGGCGACTTCATCGACACGCTGCAGCCCGGCACCGTGGCCGTGCTCGACAACGGCGGGCGCCTGGACTGCACGGTCTGGGGCGGCATTCTGAGCCAGTTGGCGGCGCACAAGGGCCTGGCGGGCACGGTGGTGCACGGCGTATGCCGCGACACCGCCGAGGCCGACGCCGCGGGCTATCCGCTGTACGCCAACGGCCGCTTCATGCGCACCGGCAAGGACCGGGTGCAGGTCGAAGCCTATGAACAGCCGGTGTCGCTGGGCGATGTGCGCGTATGCCCCGGCGACCTGATCGTCGGCGACGCCGACGGCATCGTGGTGGTGGCGCGGGCGCGGCTGCAGGAAGTGCTGCAAAAGGCCTTGGCGACACGCGTGGTCGAGGAGCAGATTCTCGCCAGCGCCCTGGCCGGCACGCCGCTGACCGAGGCGCGCAAGCAGTTCAACTACCACAGCCTGCAGCGCGCGGCCGACTCACCGCTCAACGCCTGACAAGCCCGAGCCCAGACCATAAGAACAGGAGACAAACCCGTGCGCATTCTTTCAACCCTTGCCGCCTGCGCGGCGCTGGCCGCCGCTTGCGGCGCGGCCAGCGCCCAGGCCGCCTACCCCTGCAACACCATCAAGCTGGTTTCGCCGTATCCGCCCGGCGGCACCACCGACCTGCTGGCGCGGCTGATACAGCCGGGCCTGTCCAAGGAACTGGGCACGGTGGTGATTGTCGAGAACAAGGCCGGCGCCAGCAGCAACATCGGCACCGAACAGGTGGCGCTGGCCGCGCCCGACGGCTGCACGCTGCTGCTGGGCAACAACACCGGCGTGGCGATCAACCGCAACCTCTACAAGCTGCGCGTCGATCCGGTCAAGGGCCTGGCGCCCATAGGCCAGGTGGCCTCGGTGCCGCTGGTGCTCTATGTGAATGCCAACGTGCCGGCGCAAAGCCTGCAGCAGCTGGTCGAGCTGGTGAAGAAGAACCCCGGCAAGTTCAGCTATGCCTCGGGCGGCAGCGGCAGCCCGCAGCATCTGATGGGCGAGCTGCTCAAGCTCGAGCAGAACATCGATGTCGTGCACATTCCGTACAAGGGCCAGGGCCCGGCCATGCAGGACGTGGTCTCGGGCCAGGTGCAGATGGCGTTCGAGACCACCTCGGTGATCGTGCCGCAGCTCGCCTCGGGCCGGGTGCGGGCCCTGGCCACCACCAGCGCCCAGCGCGCCAAGAGCCTGCCCAACGTGCCGACCATGAAGGAGCTGGGCATGGCCGATTTCGTGACCGAGAACTGGTACGGCCTGTTCGCGCCGGCCAAAACCCCGCCGGCGCTGGTGCAGCGCCTGGGCCAGGCGCTCGACACCGTGCTTGACGCCAAGGAGGTGCGCGCCAGCCTGGAAAAAATGGGCTCCACCGACAGCCGCGGCACGCCCGAAAGCTTCACCCGATTCATCGCCCAGGAGCTGCCGCTGTGGGAATCCGTGGTCAAGCGCTCGGGCGCCAAGGCCGACTGAGCCCGACACCCTAGAGGAAAGATTTCATGATAGGACTTCGCATTCTCCAGCGCCGCCGCGCTGTCGACCTCGCGCTCGCGCGCCAGTTCCTCGACGTGCCCGTGCCCAATGTCAGCGACTGCATGGCGCGCATGACGGCCGCGGGAGCGCGCCTGCGTCCCATGCACCGCAGCGCGCGCATGGCCGGCCCGGCGCTGACCATCAAGACCCGGCCCGGCGACAACCTCATGATCCACAAGGCGCTGCAGCTGGCCGTGCCCGGCGACATCATCGTCGTCGACGGCGGCGGCGACCTGACCAATGCGCTGATCGGCGAGATCATGACCGGCGACGCCATGCGGCAAAAGCTCGGCGGCATCGTCATCAACGGCGCCATCCGCGACGCCGACTGGATTGCCGAGCGCGACTTTCCGGTGTTTGCCGCCGGCGTCACGCACCGCGGCCCCTACAAGGACGGCCCCGGCGAGATCAATGTGCCGATTGCGATTGACGGCATGGTGATCGAGCCCGGCGATCTGGTGATAGGCGACGGCGACGGTCTGCTGTGCGTGCCGTTCGACCAGGTCGAAACCCTGCTGGCCGCGGCGCGCGCCAAGCAGGAAGTCGAAGCCCGCATGGTGGCCGACATCGAAGCCGGCACGCTGGACCGCGCCTGGGTCGATGCAACGCTCACGCGGCTGAACTGCTTCATCGAGCGCTGAGTGCCCGCGCCCTTCAGGGGGCGGCGGCCGCGTCCAGCTGCTGCAGTATCTCGCCGCGCAGCTGCAGCAGCGGCGCGCACAGCTCCTCGGCCACCTGGGCCAGGGGCTCGGCCGTGGACAGGCTGCAGTTGAGCACATAGACCGCGTCGGCCGTGACCAGCGGCGTGGCCAGCGCCACCACCTCGGGCTGCCAGGCCGCGGCGCAAAAGCCGCGCGTCGCCACCGACTGCGCCGCCCGGGCGATTTCCTCCTGCAGCGCCGGCCACTGCGCCGCGCGCCGCTGCGCAAAGCGCGCCAGCAACGCTTCGCGCCTGGCCTGGGGCGCGACCGCGAGATAGGCGCGCCCCAGGGACGTCAGCTCCATGGGCACGCGCTGGCCCGACACCACATGCCGCAGCACGATGCGCCGGCTGTAGCGTATCGACTCCAGATAGACCATTTCATCGCGGTCGGGGCAGGCCAGGCCCACATTGATTCTGTGGCCTTCGGCCAGCGCGCGCATGCTCGGCGCGGCCACCGACAGCACGCTCGAGCCGGTGCGCATCGCATGCGCCAGGCTCAGCACCGCGGGCGCCAGGCGATAGGCGCGGCTTTGCTGATCGACCTGCAGCATGCCCGCGCCCACCAGCGTCTGCGTCAGCCGGCTCACCGTGGCCTTGGACAGCCCCGTGCGCTCGACCAGATCGCCGTTGCCCAGCAGCTCCGAGCCGGGGCGGAAGGCGCGCAGTATCTCTATGCCACGCTCCAGCGAGCGGTTCGCGGGCGACTGTCCGGGCTTGTCATGCAGGATTTCTGAGCGGGCCGGGTCCATGGGCGTCCTTGGCGGGAAAACAAGCGGACATTCTCGCACGCCAGCGGCGCCCGCAATTCCACCTGTTGGAACTGGAGGGATCACAAATAAGGCCGCTTCCCCTAAGCTGGCGCAGACCGGCATCGGCAACGGATGCAGGCGTGGCACAACAGATTCGGTCCAGCACCGCAAGAACACCAGGAGACAGACATGCTTCATTCCATCGCCCGCCGCGGCGCGAGATCCATGGCATTCATTGCCGCCCTCGCGGGCGCCGCCAGTGCCTTTGCCGCCTTTCCCGAAAAGCCGGTGCGCATGGTCGTGCCGTTCGCGCCCGGCGGCGGC
Organism: Comamonas sp. DB36; assembly: GCF_057914905.1. NCBI lineage: Bacteria > Pseudomonadati > Pseudomonadota > Betaproteobacteria > Burkholderiales > Comamonadaceae > Comamonas > Comamonas sp. DB36. Next base: position 167,925 of record NZ_CP196632.1, on the reverse strand, counting down.
ACCGACCTGATCGCGCGCACGCTGGGCGCGGAGATGGGCAAGGACCTGGGCCAGCCGGTGATCGTGGAGAACAAGCCCGGCGCGGGCACCATGATAGGCACCGACAACATCGCCAAGAGCGCGCCCGACGGCTACTCGCTGGTCGTGGCCTCGTTTGCGCATGCAACCAACCCCGCGCTGCAGCCCAAGCTGCCCTACGGCAGCAACAAGGCGTTTGCGCCCGTGGTGCTGATAGGGCGCGGTCCCAACGTGCTGGTGGTGCGCAGCGAGAGCCCGTACAAGAGCGTGGCCGACGTGCTGGCCGCGGCCCGGGCCCAGCCCGACAAGCTGACCTATGCCTCGCAGGGCGCGGGCACTTCGGCGCACCTGGCCGGCGAGCTGTTCGCCAACCTGGCCAAGGTCAAGCTGACCCATGTGCCCTACCGCGGCGCGGGCCCGGCGCTGACCGATCTCATGGGCGGACAGGTCGACATGATGTTTGCCACCGCCGCCGCGGTCTCGACCTTCATCGGCAATGACGGCGCCCCGAGCAAGCTGCGCGCGCTGGGCGTGACCACGCTCGAGCCTTCGGCGGCGTTCAAGGGCGTGCCGGCCATTGCCGCCAGCGTTCCCGGCTACCGCGTCGAGAGCTGGTACGGACTGTACGTGCCCGCGGGCACGCCCGCCGCCGTCATCGACCGGCTCAACGCCGCGGCGCGCAAGGCCGCGCGCGCGCCCGACTTCGTGCGCAAGCTCGAACACGAAGGCCTGGTGATCAACGCCGGCCCGCCCGCGGAACTCGACGCCTACGTGCAGGCCGAGGAAAAGCGCTGGGCGCAGATCGTCAAGGACAACAACATCAAGCCCGACTGATGGCGGCTGCGGCCGTCGCCCCTGGAAAACACAATGAACTACTCCCTGATCCAACTGCAGGTCACCGACGCGGTGGCCACCATCACGCTGAACCGGCCCGACAAGCGCAACGCCATGAGCGACGACATGCGCACCGAGTTCATTGACGCGCTCGAGCGCGTCGCGGCCGACAAGGCCGTCAAGGCCCTGGTGCTCACCGGCGCGGGCAAAGGCTTTTGCGCGGGCGGCGACATTGCCGGCATGCAACGGCGCATGAACGCGCCCGCCGGCGAAGTCGGCTTCAACGGCTGGCAGCGCCAGCAGCGCGTGCACCATGTGCAGGCCCTGCTGCACACCATGCCCAAGCCGGTGATTGCCGCCGTCAACGGCGCGGCCTCGGGCCTGGGCGCGGACACCGCGCTGGCCTGCGACTTCGTCATCGCCAGCGAATGGGCCAGCTTTGCCTGGAGCTATGTGCTGCGCGGCATCATTCCCGATGGCGGCGGCATGTACTTCCTGCCGCGCCGCGTCGGCCTGGCCAAGGCCAAGGAGCTGATCTTCACGGGCCGCCAGGTCAAGCTCGACGAGGCGCTGGCGCTGGGCATTGTCGACCGCCAGGCCGGCGCCGAGACGCTGCTGGCCGACGCCCAGGCCTGGGCGCGGGAGCTTTCGGCCGCATCGGCGACGGCGCTGGCGCTGACCAAGACCATTCTCAACCAGAGCTTCGAGCTGTCCTCGCACGACGTCTTTGCCCAGGGCAGCCAGGCCCAGGGCATCTGCTACACCAGCAGCGAGCACCGCGCGTCGGTCGAGGCCTTTCTCGCCAAGACCGCCGCCAAGGAGTGATGCCATGAACCACGCCATCGCCAAGCTGCTGTCGCCGCGCAGCGTCGCCGTCATCGGCGCCTCGGCCGATCCGCGCAAGACCGCGGGCCGGCCCGTGGCCTATCTGCGCAAACACGGCTTCGCGGGCCGCATCCTGCCCGTGAACCCCAAGGTCGCGGAAATCGACGGCCTGCCCTGCTACGCCGACATCGCTTCCCTGCCCGAAGTGCCCGATGTCGCCGTGGTGCTGCTGGGCGCCGAGCGCGCCCACCAGGCGGTCAAGGAGCTGGCCGCGCGCGGCTGCGCCGCCGCCATCGTGCTGGCCAGCGGCTATACCGAGACCGGCGCCGACGGCGCGCGCCGCCAGCAGCAGCTGATCGAGGCCGCGGGCGGCATGCGCCTGCTCGGCCCCAACACCATCGGCCTGGTCAATCTCACCGACCGCATCGTGCTCTCGCCCTCCGGCGCGCTGGAAATGGACGAGTTTCCCGTGGGCAGCATAGGCGTGGTGTCGCAAAGCGGCGGCATCCTGGGCTCGCTGCTGTCTCGCGCCGCGGCGCGCGGCATAGGGCTGTCCAAGCTGATCTCCACCAGCAACGAAGTCGATCTGGAACTGGCCGACTTCATCGATCACCTGGCCGACGACCCGGCAACCAAGGTCATCGCGCTGTATGTGGAGACCGTGCGCAATCCCGAGAAATTCCGCGCCGCCTGCCTCAAGGCGGCGCGCGCCGGCAAGCCCGTGGTGGCGTTCAAGATCGGCCGCTCCGAGGCCGGCGCCCAGGCCGCGGTCTCGCACACCGGCGCCATGGCCGGCGCCGACCGCATGTACGACGCGCTGTTCCGCCAGGTGGGCGTGATACGCGCGCAGAGCTTTGCCGATCTGCTGGACATTCCCGCGGCGCTGGCCACGGGCCGCGTGCTGCGCGGCCGGCGCGTCGCCATCCTGACTTCCACCGGCGGCGCCGGCACGCTGGTCTCCGACGACCTGGGCGTGGCCGGCTTCGAGACGCCGGCGCCCGACGCGGCCACGGCCGATGCGCTGCGCGCGCTGCAGACCGGCAGCGAAGCCGTACTGGACCGCAACCCCATCGATGTGACGCTGGCCGGACTGCGGCCCGACCTGCTGCGCGGCGCGATCACCGCGCTGCTCGCCAGCCCCAGCTACGACGCGCTGATCATCATTGTCGGCTCGTCCAGCCTGGCCATGCCCGAACTGCTGGCCGGCGCCATCCAGGACTGCCTGCCGCATTCCGACAAGCCGGTGCTGGCCTATGTGAGCCCGCATGCGCCCGAGATCGGCGCGCTGCTGACGCAGCGCGGCGTGCCGGCGTTTGCCGCGGCCGAAAGCTGCAGCGCGGCGCTGGCCGGCATGCTGCGCCTGCGCGGCTTCGAAGCCGCGACAGCTGCCGAGCCCAGGGCGCCCGTCGAGACCGGCGCGCTGCCCCGCGGCTCGCTGGACGAAGCCCAGGCCAAGGCCTTGTTCAGCCGTTTCGGCCTGCCTTGCGCCGCCGAGCGCGTGGTGCGCACGGCCGACGAAGCCGTCGCCGCGGCGCGCGAACTGGGCGGGCGCGTGGTGCTCAAGATCCTGTCGGCGCAGATCACGCACAAGAGCGATGTCGGCGGCGTGGCCGTGGGCCTCACGTCCGAGACCATTGGCGCGCGGCTCACGCAGATGGCCGGCGAGGTGCAGGCCAAGGCCGGCGTGCAGGTGGGGCAGTTCCTGGTGCAGCAGATGGTGGCCGGCGGCACCGAGCTGATCCTGGGGCTGCACCGCGACGCGCTGGGCACGGCCGTGCTGCTGGGCATGGGCGGCGTCACGGCCGAGCTGTTCCAGGACACCACGCTGCGCCTGCTGCCCAGCGACGGCGGCAGGCTGCAGCCGCTGACCCGCGCCGATGCGCTGGCCATGGCGCGCGAACTCAAGACCTGGCCGCTGCTTGACGGCTTTCGCGGCCGGCCCCCGGCCGATGTGGCGGCGCTGATCGACGCCATCGTCGCCTTCTCGGCCATGGCCGCGCAGCTGGGCGAGCGCGTGCTCGAAGCCGAGATCAATCCGCTGTTCGTGCTGCCCGCAGGCCAGGGCGTGCGCGCGGCCGACGGCGTGCTGGTGCAGGCATGAGCGGCGCCCTGCATGCCACCGAAGTGTTCGGCCAGTACGCCGAACGCCATTCCCAGGCCGCGCTGCCCGAGGCGGTGATCCACCACGCCAAGCGCGCGCTGATCGACTGGTACGCGGCGCTGTTTCCCGGGCTCGCGGCCGCGCCCCTGGCCCAGCTCGAGCAGGTGCTGGCCGAAGACCTGGACCACGGACGCGCGCGCCTGGGCAATGGCCGCGCGGCCACGGCCCGGGCCGCGGCGCTGTACAACGGCACGGCGGCGCATGCGGCCGAGATCGACGACAGCTTTCGCGACGCCATGTACCACCCCGGCGCCGCGACCATTGCCGCGGCCCTGGCCGCAAGCCAGCAGGCCGGCGCCAGCGGCCTGGACTTCCTGCGCGCGCTGGTGCTGGGCTACGAAGTCTCGACGCGCATAGGCGTGGTGCTGGGCCGCGCGCACTACCGCTTCTGGCACAACACCGGCACCGTGGGCGCGTTTGGCGCCGCGGCCGCGGCGGGCGGCGCGCTGCGCCTGGACGCCGCGCCCTTTGCGCATGCGCTGGCCACGGCCGCGACCTTCACCGCCGGCTTGCAGCAGGCGTTTCGCAGCGACTCGATGTCCAAGCCGCTGCATGCGGGCCGCGCCGCCGAGGCCGGCCTGGTCGCCGCGCAGCTCGCCCAGCGCGGCGTCACGGGATCGCTGGATGTGCTGGACGGCGAAGCCGGCCTGGGCCGCGCCATGAGCGACGGGCCCGATTGGTCGCAGGTCGGCGCCACGCTGGGCCGCGACTTCCACATCACGCGCCTGACGTTCAAGAACCACGTGGGCTGCGGCCACACGTTTGCCGCCATCGACGCGGTGCTGGCGCTGCGCGCCCGGCATGGCCTGCGCGCGCCGGACATCCGCCGCATCCATGTCGCCACCTACCGCCCGGCGCTGGACATCGCCTGCTACGACCAGCCGCGCACGGCCAACGAAGCCCGCTTCAGCCTGCGCTTTGTCGTTGCCACCGCGCTGCTGCATGGCAGCGTGCGCCTGGGTGCCTATACGCCCGAACGCCTGGCCGACGCCGAACTGCGCGCGCTCACGGCGCGCGTCAGCACGGCGGTGGACCCGGAAATCGACGCCGCCTTTCCCGGCCGGCGCGCGGCGCGCGTGGAAATCACCACCCATGACGGCCGCCAGCTGGTCTGGCTGCAGCCCGACCGCAAGGGCGACCCGGAACTGCCGCTGTCGGACAGCGAGCTGGAACACAAATTCCTCGAACTCGCCACGCCGGTGATAGGCGCGGGCCCGGCAACGCGGCTGCTGCAAAACATCTGGGCGCTGGACCACGCGGCCGATCTCGCGGGGCTGATGCTCACGCCCTAGATCCCAGCGCGCCCAGTTGTCCGGCGAGAAAATCAATCAGCACGCGCAGTGCGCTGGGCATGCGCTCGCGCGAGAGGTAGACCGCAAACGCGCCCAGGGATTCGACCTCGAAGTCGGGCAGCAGCGCCACCAGCCGGCCGTCGGCCATGGCCTGGGCCGCGGCAAACCGCGGCAGCAGCGCGATGCCCGTGCCATTCAAGGCGGCGCGCACCACGATCGCCGCTTCATTGGTGCTGAAATTGCCCGCGACCGGAACCGCAAGGCACTCGCCCTGGGCCTTGAAATGCCAGATGCTGCGCCCGTAATGGGCAAAGGTCAGGCAGTTGTGCGCGCCCAGATCGCGCACATGCGCGGGACTGCCATGCGCGCGCAGATAGCCGGGGCTGGCACAGATGACCGAGCCCACCTCGCCCAGCTTGCGCGCGATCACGCCGGGCTCGAGCTCCTTGGTGACGCGGATCGCCAGGTCTATGCCGTCCTCGGCCAGATTGCTGGTGCGGTCGACAATCTGCAGATCCAGCGACACCGCGGGGTGCAGCTGCAAAAAGGCCGTCAGCGCATCGGTGAGGCAATACTCCGCGAAGATCGACGAGGCGGCGACGCGCAGCAGGCCGCGCGGCGTGCTGTCGGCCTGGCCCAGCGCGCCGACATCGCCGGCCAGCGCCAGCATCTGCCGGCACACGGGCAGGATTTCCTCGCCCGCGGCCGTCAGGCTCAGCCGGCGCGTGGTGCGGTGCAGCAGGCGCGCGCCCGCCCATTCCTCCATCACGCCGACATAGCGCGTGGCCATGGCGCGCGACATGCCCAGATGCGCGGCGGCCGCCGAGATACTGCCGCGCGCCACGGTTTCGAGCAGCACCGACGCCGCGGTCAAGCGATCCATATGCGCAATCCATGCAACAAAGCGTCAACTGTAGCGCTGTTTATCTTTGGAATTCAAACAAATAGAGTCGCTGCATGACTTCCCCCTCCCGCACCACCTTGCGCCTTGTCTTCCCTCAATGGCAGGGCGGCAACCAGCCTGCCTATCATCTGGGCGCCCGCCTGCTCGACTGGCTCGCGCCCGCTCACGCGGGCCCGGTGGAACATGTTCCCGTGGCCGCGCCACTCGATGCGCGCCTGCCGCCAGAGCGCGGCATTGTCGCGCGCGCCGCGCTGCTGCAACAGCTGCGCCAGGCACGGCAGCTGATAGACCAACACCAGCCCGAGCGCCTGGTGGTGCTGGGCGGCGATTGCCTGGTGGACCTGGCGCCGTTTGCCTACCTCAATGAGCGCCATGACGGCGAACTGGCCGTGCTGTGGATAGACGCCCATCCCGACATCATGACGCCCGCGCAGTTCGAACACGCGCATGCCATGGTGCTGGGCAATCTGCTGGGCCAGGGCGATGCCGACTTCGTCCAGGCCGTGGCCAGGCCGCTCAAGCCGCAGAACCTGCTGTATGTGGGCATGCATGACCCCAGCCCCTGGGAAGCCGCCGAGATCGCGCGCCTGGGCCTGCGCAACGTAGGCCCGGCCCAGCTTGCCAGCCAGGGCAGCCGGCCGGTACGCGACTGGTTTGCGTCTACCGGCGCCCGGCATCTGGCCATTCACTTCGATCTCGATGCGCTGGACCCGTCGCTGTTCAGGGCCCTGCTGTTTGCCCGGCCCGACGCCGCGCCCGGCGCCTTCGACTGCATTGCCCAGGGCCAGCTGGGCATGGAGCAGGTGGTGCAACTGCTGGCAGACCTGGACGCGGTCGCCGACATCGTGGGCCTGGGCATCACCGAGCACCTGCCCTGGGAAGCGCTGGCGCTGCAGAATATGCTGGCCAGGCTGCCGCTGATCGGCAGCAGCGGCGCGCGGCCATTGTGAAGCGCGCGTTTGCCACCATCTGGGCCCGACTGCCCGACGAATACTCCTTACCCGCTACAGCTCCGTGAACCTTGCCTCCCTGCCCCTGCCGCTGCAAACCGAACGCCTCGTACTGCGCGCCCTGCGCCCCGCCGATTTCCCCGCCTATGCGGCCTACCATGGCCGGCCCGAGGTCTACCGCTTTCTCTATATGCCGGCACCGACGGGGCAGGCGCTGCAAGACCAGTTCGCGGCCGTGCTGGCCCAGCCCTTCGCCCAGGACGGCGACACCTTGCGCCTGGCGGTCACGCGCCGCGCCGATGGCGCCCTGGTCGGCGAAGTGCTGCTGAAGATCGCCAGCCGGGCCGCGCTGCAGGCCGAGGTCGGCTATATCTTCCACCCCGATTTCGCCGGCCAGGGCTATGCCACCGAAGCCGTGGCCGCGATGCTGGGCCTGGGCTTTGAAGCGCTGGGTTGCCACCGCATCTTTGCCCGGCTCGACGCGCTCAACGCCGGCTCGGTGGGCGTGGTCGAACGCCTGGGCCTGCGCCGCGAAGCGCATCTGATCCAGAACGACCGCTTCAACGGGGTCTGGGGGGATGAGTACATCTATGCCATGCTCGGCAGCGAGTGGCGTGTTGCGCGCTAGCGCAGCAAGAGCAGCTGCAATCCATTCAAAGCCTTTGCCCAGGCGCCATGGAGGCCGGGCCTTGGCTTGCGGCAAGCTTGCGCACGAACTTCTGTTCCATCACTTGCTTGCCCCATTGGTCGCCCTGCCACTCCTGCACGCATTCAAAGCCGCAAGATTCATACAGATGACGCGCCGCGGACAGGCCGCTGAACGTCCAGAGATGGGTTTCGCCGAATCCCTGCCGGTCGGCGAAATCCAGCGCCGCGGCCAGCAGCCTGCGGCCCGCGCCGCTGCCGCGCACGCTGTCGTCGACGATGAACCAGCGCAGATGGGCAATGTTGTCGCCCAGGTCCTGGCCGTCGATCGCGACCGAGCCCACGATCTCGCCGGCGCGCAGCGCCGTCCAGATGCCGTTGACCGGCTTGTCCAGCCGATCGCAGAACTGCGCCAGACCACCCGCGACCAGCGACTCGAAACGCTGGCCAAAGCCGGATTCGCGTGCGTAATAAAGCGCGTGCATCTGGGTGATGCGCGCAATCAGGCCGGGCTGGTAACCGGCCACCACGTCAACGCCGGGCCGCTCGCCCGGGCTTGGCGCCGGGGCGGCAAGCGCCGCGCTGTAAAGGCTCAGGCCTTCAAGCACGCTGCGCTCCTGGCCCGGCTGGAGGCGGCCCAGCGCCTCTTCCACCTGCGCGCGTGCATGCGCATGGATGGCCGCCACGCGCCGCTTGCCGGCCGCGGTCAGGCTCAGATTCTTCAAGCGGCTGTCGCGCCCATCCACCTGCTCGCAGACCTCACCGGACTCGACCAGCTTGCGCAGCATGCGGCTCACGCTGGACTTCTCCAGGCGCAGGCGCGTGGCAATCTCCCTGGCACTGACTTCGCCATGTTCGATCTCGATCAGCGCATGCACCGCGGAAGGCGACAGATCGCCTCCGGCAAAGCTGCCGCCCATGAAACCCCAGTCGCGCACCAGTGAGCGCGACGCGGCACGAATCTCTTCCACCAGCGACTGTTGAACATTCACGGCACACCTCCAATGGTTGCATCATACAACCGTATTGCGAGGCTGCGAGAGAGCCATCCCTTGCCTTCCGGCGCGAAGGCGGAACGTGACTGCGCTTTCGTTGATGCTCACTCCACTTCGCTTCTTCGGGCTGGGCCTGCCGGCCGGAGTCGGCCATGGCGGCCTGTATAAAAGCCAATGTGCACTTGTGGAAGTGAATGAAAGGCCGCGGTGTTTCGGCCTCCAGCCTCGCGCGAGTCTATGGCCACAGCGTGTTGGCCTCTAAAGTGTTCAAAGTCGGCTGTGCAGCGGGTGCGGTCGATGGGAACCACGCTCCCAACTCTCTGTCTCTGCCGTGTTGCAGTCATCCATATGCCAGCGATCTCCCTGGCTCGATGATCGGTTTCAGGGGTACTGCCGACGTTGCCCGCGCGCCGGACCCTTGAGGATGCCCGAACGTCTGCTGATCAAGGCCTGGAACCGGCGCTATCGACCCTTTGCGGTCTTTTGACTATATTTGCTTTGACTCAGGCGGTGCGAGTTGCCCTAGGATTATTCTGGCTTGTAAATGAGAAACTGCTGCTTTTAAGGCTCAAGAACAGGTTCACCAACGGGAGAGGGTCAAATTTAGATATCGCCTCATCATCGCTACTCTCGAGATGCCCTAGAGACAGAAAGGTGGAGACGCCTAGAGACTCTACGATTCGAGAAAATGCGCCAAAGGACGTGAGAAGGTCGAGATCAGTCGCGATCCCATCTGCGCCTACATCGTGGTGTACCTCGAATTTTGGCCAGTGAGAGGGATCATCCAGTGGAGCGAAGAAGCCGACGTCTCGCATTACATAAGGGAAGCCGGTAGCTTCAACTTCGGCAAAGTATGCGGGAGTTCCAAGAAAGGGCGCGGCACCTTTACAGTCAACAGCACACGCATTGAACTTCAGTTGCCCCTTATACCCCTCACGCTGGTGAGCAGCTTTAACCTTCCAGATGATGACCGACAGAAAGTAGAGGGCAGGCAGAAGATTCAAGATCATCAGCTGTTCGGGTGCTGATCGCTCCCGTAACTTAGCTCCCAGCTCAGGCAAGTTGAAGAGGTCTCCCCTATTATCAAATTCTTGCCCAGACCAAAAATGTGTCGCAATTGGAACTTGAATAAAATGAAGGCGTCTACTGCGGTCAAAATCCCAAAATACTCCAGCAGCATCCACTCGTTGCTCAGTGCGTCTCGCAAGCAGTGATGTGTCAAGCGTTTGAACTTGGTCAAAAATTGGACTGTTATGCAGCCCGTTGGGTGCCAACGCTAGCTCGCGGAAATCATCAAACGTGAGCGACCTAGTGGAAGATCCTGGATCATCAGCCAAGATAACAAGATGAATGGAGGGGGTGCCAACTTGAAACTGCTTGGATAATTGCTCTATGCGTGACTTAATTCGCGTCTTCCGACCCAGCGAATTAGCCCATAACCGCTCCTGCTGAGTTAAGTCGGCCAGTGCATGTGGTGATGCAGCGTCACCTACCCGAACGTAAATGCAGCCATTGCTGTGCAGGTATGGACCGTGTTCCCCCCTAGGTACAGAAATGACGACGATCCAACGTTCATCGACGTCACTGTCTACAGAGGCGAGCGCTACAGCCTTTGCCTCGAAATATGGCGGAGGTGTAACGTGAGCTGTTACAGCTTCCCTTGCCCGGACCATAGTTTGGTCTGCATCCGCTTGAGACATCGGCGTCAGGCTACCTAGCCTACGCGTCTTCTGCTCCTCTTTCGCACCGATGACCAATAGCCCGCCGTGTGAGTTGGCGAACGAGCTAATGGATCGCGCCAGCTTTGCTGTGTCCGGAATTCGGTCCTTAAACTCCACAAACCAACCTTCCTCGAGCGATTGAAGACTGTCGAGGTCCTTGCTTTGAAAGTCACTAGCAGCCTTTTGATATAGCGGTTGCACCAGCTTCTTTTCAGGAATTGCAGCTTGCTCGACTGTTGATTTGATGGAACTGTCAGTGTGCGGATGGTTTTCGGTCATGCCTTGCAATGTCTATGGATCTCAGTAGAGGTCAGTTGGTGGTTTTCAGACAGTAGAGTTTCTACCGGGAGAGTATGCGCCTGTCTAGTAAGGACATGCCGCGGTGAGTCGCACTGAGTTGTCTGTGTGAGTCTTGCACTCTACAATGGAAGGCCGCCACGAATAGCCAGAGGCCATCAGTGTTATGGCTCGCGCTGAACGACCGTTAATGGCCGGGAGCGTGAGTTCGATAGGAACCCCCATAGTGGAAATGCAATTTGAACGGAAAATCGGCCGGGGACTGTTTTCGGCGACATGCGTGAAATGGAACTCCCGGACAGAAGCGGACTGATTCGAGCAGCGCAAGAGAGCCCATAGTTACCCCTCGGAGGGTAGGATGGGTTTTTTAGCTACTGGGACGTAACCAGCGTGCTTTAACGCAGTTTCAATTAGGACCTCAAAGCGTTGAAAATTACCTATATCCGCCTCCTTGAGTGCGAGGTAGTAATCCCCACCTTGGTCCAAGACAGGATCTTCTAGTAAGCCCAGTAGCTCCCGCGCCTGAAGAGCGAGTATTTCCCTGGCTACTCGGCCATTTCCGTCAATGAAAGGATGTATCCCAACCAACCTATGGAAGAAGTGCGCTATAGAAGGGATTACTAGATCTACGTTTTCTAGCAATTGCGCGTAATTGCGGTTCCAGTCCTCAAGAAGCTCGTTCATTAGAGCCGTGACCTTATCCCAAGAAGGATATTCAACTCCAGTTGTCGGTGTACCTGTTGAGTCGCTAAGCCACACCTGAGTCTCGCGAAACTTGCCTGCTATGGCCGGATCAATAGCGCGGATCAAGCGGTGCACATAACGAATCAATGGGGCACTCAAATGAGTGCTAACAGCGTCCCTGGGGTCTTCCAGAGCTCGCTTGAAGCTGGTGGCTGCAGCTGCCTCAAGCATCGCGCCTACTGCGGTGTGCTCGCTCTGCACGGCATTGGACACTGCAGCGAGTGTTTGGCCGATCAGCATCAACCCTTGATGACCAAATCTGTCAATACGTCGAGCGAGGGAGTCGATCGCCCGCGTCTGGACATTGAGGGCATCTGCAAAGCTTTGGTTCGATGTCGCGAAGAAGGCAGCTTGCTCTTCGTTACTCATGGCTGCCTGCAAATGCCGAAGGCGAAGGCCATAGCCGAGGGGTGAGTCCAGCATCACTCGAAGCCGCTCGCGGTGGTAAATGAGGCAACGCTTACCTTTACCTGCGGCTAGCTTTTCGAGATCACTACGCTCACTGATCGTCAACTCTTGGTTCGTGAAAAAGATAAACCCGTTTAATTTGTGTTTAAGCGATGCCTCTAGGTCAGAGGTGAATTTTTTAGTTGTCGCGGCGATGGTAATAGAATCACGCGGGAAGTGAACGGCAGCGACGAAAGTATTTCCGTCTTTACTACAGACAATATCCTTTCCACCATCCGGGCCACCAAGCGGATGCTGAGGAACAATTTCTTCAAATCCCTCTATTCGTAATAAATCCGCACAAAGACGCTCAGCATCTACTGAGCCTTTTTCCCATTGGGACAGCAAAATGGTAGTTGAAATCATCACTGGTCTAAGGTCCTTTTTTTATCTGTCTCAAAGGGTATCACGGCCTTAAGATCAACCCAAAAGCTGTTCGACTCAATCAGTACATCCTCTTTAGGTCGTTTCAAGAGTCGAGCTCGACACCTTACTATCAACAATTTTTTGCCATAGGCCACTGTCCGCTACGGGTCGGCACCGCCAGTTCGCAGCCCGTGAGAGTTGCCGTTGACCTGCGTGGCGCCACGGACATTGGTGGTCCGCTGCCAGAGCCCTGCGGAAGACCTGTGCAGGAAGTGCAGAGGTCACTCGGCCCGCGAAAAGCCCAATGACCGGTCATGGCGGCAGCGGTCATCGGTCCGCCAAAACTGGATGACGGCAACCAGCCTGAAGCACTCGCCCGCGCAAGCGCCTCCAACAGCGGCACCCAGCGAAATTTAGCTGGCCACGGCCAGCAGTCTCGTCAACAAAAATGACCCAGGTGGTCAACCTAAGCGAAATCAAAACAGGCCCCGTACGCCCGCGGCCCGCGCGCTCTCAACGAATCCCCAGCCCGCTGCCCAAATAGCTGATCAAGCCATCGACCTTGGGCAGCAGCTGGCGGCTGCGCGGCCAGACCAGATGCAGGGCCAGGCCGTCGGTTGCCAGGTCAGGCAGGATTTGCACCAGCCGCCCGCTGGCCAGATGCTCGTCGACCAGCCAGGTGGCCAGCTGGGCAATGCCGCTGTGGGCCAGCACCGCCTCGACCAGGGCGTCGGCCTGGCCGAGCACGATCCGCCCTTCGACCGCGCGGCGCTCCACCGGCGCCGCGCCATGCGGTATCAGCCAGGGGCTGGCGCTGCCGTCGGCGCGGCCGTAGGTCACGGCAGCGTGCGTCCACAATTCCTCCAGCGAGCGCGGCGTGCCGCGGCGCGCGAGATAGCCGGGAGAGGCGCAGAAGATCAGTCGCTCCGTGCCCAGATAGCGCTGCCCCAGAGCGTCCGGCCAGGTATCGGCGCCGCCAATGCGCACGCCGACATCGATGCCCTCCTCGACGATATCCACGAACCTGTCCGTGAACGAGACATGCGGGCGCACGCCCGGGTGCTGTTCGGCAAATGCCAGCAGCAGGGGCAGCACGCGCATGCGCCCGAAGGTGGCCGGCACATCGACGCGCAGCCGGCCCAGCGGCTCCAGCCTGTCGGCCGCCAGCACCTGCTCGGCGACCTGCAGCTCATCGAGCACGCGCACGCAGGTGCGATAGAACGCCGCGCCCGCATCGGTCAGCGCCAGGCGGCGCGTGCTGCGCTCGAACAGCCGCGTGTTCAGCCGCGCCTCCAGGCGCGACACCGCCTTGCCCACGGCGGAGTTGGTCAGGTTCAGGCGTTCGGCGGCGGCGGTGAAGCTGCCGGCATCGGCGGTGGCGACAAACGCTTCCAGGCCTTTGAGGCGTTCGGAGGGAACCATCAAGCAATCCATTATGGAAATAGAGTCCAGAGTGTATGGAAAATTCTCCCGAGATAGGAATCCGATTCACAGCTAACCTCGCGGAAACCCTGAGACCCCCCCTGTGACCACGCACCCTGCCCTCTCCCCCTCCTCTGCCGCGCCCCGCGCGACAAGCTTCTTGGCAATTGCCATTCTGGCAACCGCTGCCTTCATTCTGGTGACCACCGAATTCCTGATCGTCGGCCTGCTGCCCGCGCTGGCCGCCGACCTGTCGATCTCGATCTCGCAAGCCGGGCTGCTGGTCACGCTGTTTGCCTTCACGGTCATGCTGTGCGGGCCGCTGCTCACGGCCTGGCTCGCCCACGTCGAGCGCAAGCGGCTGTTTGTCGCCATCTTGCTGATCTTCGCGGGCGCGAACGCCCTGGCCGCGCTGGCGCCCAACCTCTGGGTGCTGGCGCTGGCGCGCTTCATCCCGGCGCTCGCGTTGCCGGTGTTCTGGGGCACGGCCAGCGAAACTGCGGCCCAGCTCGCGGGGCCGCAGCGCGCCGGCCGGGCCGTGTCGTCGGTCTATCTGGGCATTTCGGCGGCCATGCTGTTTGGCATTCCGCTGGGCACGCTGGCAGCGCAGGCCGTGGGCTGGCGCGGGGCGTTCTGGGCGCTGGCCGCGCTGTCGCTGCTGGTGGCCCTGCTGCTGCAGTGGGGCATGCCGGCGCTGCGCTCGCAGCAGCGCCTGCGCCTGGGCGAGCAGCTGCGCATCCTGCGCGATCCGCTGTTTGTCGCCAATGTGGCGCTGTCGGTGCTGGTGTTCACCGCAATGTTCACCGCCTACACCTATCTTGCCGATACGCTGGAGAGCGCCGCGGGCGTGCCCAAGGCGCAGGTGGGCTGGTGGCTGATGGGCTTTGGCGCGGTCGGCTTGCTTGGCAACTGGCTGGGCGGCCGCTGGGCCGACCACCGACCGCTGGCCGTGACCGCGCTGTGCAGCATGCTGCTGGCCCTGGGCATGGCCTGGAGCATGGCCGCCGTGGACAACCGATTCTGGCTGGGCATGGCGCTGGCGCTCTGGGGCGTGGCCAACACCGCGCTGTATCCCATCTGCCAGATCCGCGTGATGAAGGCCGCATCGCATGCCCAGGCCCTGGCCGGCACGCTCAATGTCTCGGCCGCGAATGCCGGCATCGGACTGGGGGCCATGGTCGGCGCGCTGGCCATCCCCGCTTGGGGCACTAGCAGCGTCGGTTATGTCGCGGCGGCGATCGCGCTGGGCGCCGCGGCGGCGGCGTTCTTCATTGCCCGGCTCGGCGCGCGGCTTCGCCGCGGCAGGGGGCTGGCCCGCGCGCAGATCACGGCCACAACCGCTCCTTAGACCACGAAGCGCCTTGCGCGCGGAGATAGCGCAGCCGCACATGGCGGCGCTGCTCGTTGCCCTGCCAGAACTCGATCTCCCGGGGCCTGACCGCATAGACGACCCAGCTGTGCGGCAGCACATCAGGCTGCTGCTCGAGGCGGCGCAGCTGGCGCGCCAGCCCGTCTTCCAACTCCTGCTGCGAGGCCAGCACATCGCTTTGCCGGCCCAGCAGCGCGCCGGCGCGCGATCCCAGCGGGCGCGCCAGAAAATCCGCGCTGCTTGTCTGCTCACCCATGTCGTGCGCCGTTCCGCGGATGCGCACCTGGCGGCCCAGCGCGGGCCAGTAGAAGGTCAGCGCCACCTCCGGCGAATCGCTGATCTGGCGGCCCTTGGGGCTGGCACGGCTGATCGCGAAATGCCAGCCGTGCTCATCGACGTTCTTCAGAATCAGCACGCGCGCATCGGGACAGCCGTCGCCATCCACCGTGGACAGCGTCATCGCATGGGGCTCGCGTATGCCGGCATCGATTGCCGCCTGCAGCCATTGCGCGAACAGCGGCTCGGGCTGCGCGTGCGCCTGCGCCGTGTCAAACGGCACATAGGGACCGGGAAGGGAGGGGAGGCTTCTGAGCAGTTCTTTCATATCGGTCATGTTTTCATCTTTCGTTGACAGCGCCAGCGCAGGACGCAGGCTTTCAGCCGCCATGGGGCGGAACGCGGAAGTTCTCCAGGATGCGTTTTTCCGCGCGTGCCAGAACGTCCAGCGCGCGCTGCCACCCGTTGCGTAGGCGGGCTGCGGGCCCCTGCGGTGGTGGTGCGGCGCTGGCATCGGTGCAATGGTTTTGATAGGGCATGGCGCTATGCTCGCGCCCCACCTGACCTCTGTAAAGTTGAATTGAATGACGCTTGAATTCATAATTCCTGATGCGTAATTTGAACCTCGACCAACTGCAGACCCTCATTGCCATTGCCGATCTGGGCACCTTTGCCGCCGCCGCCCAGGCCCTGCATCTCGCGCCGCCCACCGTGAGCCTGCATATCAAGGAGCTGGAATCCCGCATGCAGGCGGCCTTGCTGATCCGCGGCCGAAGGCATGCGGAACTGACGCTGGCCGGCGACGCGCTGGTGAGCGAAGGGCGCAAGCTGCTTGCCGCCAGCGACGACCTGATCGACCTGGTGCAGCGCCGCGCCATGGGCCTTGAAGGGCTGGTGAAAGTGGGCGTCTCGGCCGGCGTCAGCACGCGGCTGCTGCCGCTGATGCTCGAAGCGCTGACGCAGCGCAGCCCGGGCGTGGAAGTCAAGCTCGAAGCCGTGGGCTCGGCCGAAGCCATGATGCGCCTCAAAGCCGCAACGCTTGATATCGCCATCGTCGCCAGCCCGCAGCCGGCGGTCGCGAACATCCGGCTGATCCCCTGGCGCAACGATCCCATGGTGGTGCTGCTGCCCTCCTCCTGGAACGCGCCCGAGCTGGTCACGCCCCAATGGCTGGCCGGCCGACGCTGGGCGTCGTTTGCGCCGGCAACGCAGATGCACGGCCTCATTGCCGCTTGGTTCGGCCAGGCGGGTTTCAACCCGCGCCCCTTTCTGACGCTGAGCTACCCCGGCGCGCTCAAGAGCCTGGCCGCGGCCAGCCAGAGCGCGGCCATACTGCCGCTCGAGGAAGTCAAGGACCAGCGCAATGCCGCCGATGTGCAGATACGCCATCTTTCGCCGCAACTGATGCGGCCCATGGCAGTCGCGCACCGCTACTTGCAGGCTCCGAATCTGGCGGTGGACAGCGTGCTGCAGGTGCTCGCGGAGTTTGCCAGCTGAGCGCGCCGGCAGGCGTGGCTAGAGGGTGATGGTGCCGGTCAGATAGCGCACGCAATGTCCGGCCACTTCCACGCTGGACGCGGTCACTTCGCAAAACAGCGTTCCGCTGCGCCGCGACGCCTGGTGCGCGACCAGTTCATTGCGACCCAGCCTGACGGCCCAGTAAGGCGCCAGCGCCGCATGGATGGAGCCCGTGACCGGATCTTCGTCGCCCCCGTTGGCCGGCCAGAAATAGCGGCTGACGAAATCATGGGACGCACCCGCAGCCGCGGGCCCTGTGACCACCACATCGAGCGGGCCCAGCGTCTTGAGCCGCTGCAGATCGGGCGTGACCGCGCGCACCTCGGCCTCGGTTTCGTACACCGCCACATAGGCCTGCTGGTTCACGAGCCAGGCCGATGGCGCCGGGCTCAGGCCTTCAAGCAGCGCGGCCGGCGGCTCGTCAAGCACCCGGGCATCGCGGCGCGGGAAGCTCATGCGTATGCGGCCGCCGGGCTCCCGCGTGGCGCTGACCTGGCCCACGGCCGCGGCCCAGAATGCAATGACGCCGCGCGCCGGATCGGCCTCGAACAGCACAAACGCGCTGGCCAGCGTCGCATGGCCGCAGAACGCAATCTCCTTGAGCGGCGAGAACCAGCGGATCTCGAATGCAGAACGCTCGGCGCTCCAGACCAGGAATGCGGTTTCGGACAGATTGTTCTCGGCAGCAATGGATTGCAGCAAAGGGTCGGCCAGCCATGCCTGCAGCAAGACCACCGCGGCCTGGTTGCCCTTGAATCGTTCCGAGGTGAAGGCGTCAATGATGTGCAGGGGAAGTTGCATGGCAAGTGGGTGGGTATTGATGGCGAAAATTATGGGGTGGTGGGCGGGGGATGCATCCAACAGGATTCCAGGATGGATGGCTCACAGCAAATAGGTCTGGTGCGCTCCAACCCGCATCAATGGGCGGTTTTCAACAGGAGGTATGGACTGTTCTTTTCATGCTCTATCGCCTCGATGTAATCACCGCCTCCGATCCGTTGGGTGTGCAGGTAGTCAATCAGATAGGGCTTGCTTGCGGCGGCGTCGCACGCATCGCGCAGCACCCTGACTGTTGCCAAGCCTTGATCGACCGCAGGACCGAATGACAATGGCGTCAATTGAGTAAACAGATCGCTGTAATTGGACGAGACCGCTTCCGAGACAAGCAGGGCATACCTCAACTCATTGGTTCGAATGCGGCAGTCGATGCGAACACTGTTGCAGAGCATCAGCATCTGCGTCATTTGCCAAAATACATCTGCGTCTATTGAACCGCTGGTGTTGACCATGTGATCAATCTCGCCGCTGAAGAAGGCGGCCATGTCAGCCAGCCCAGCGGCGACCTCCGAATACTCAGTCAGAGGATGGGACAGGGCCGCTGCCTGCTGCGCGCGCTGCAAGAGACTTTTTGTGAGATGCAGCTGCCTGCGCAGATCTCGGTGGCCCAAGCTCTCGAATCCATACCGTATGCTTTCACCCACATGCTCCATGCGCCGCTCCAGCGAGGTGAAACGCTTGTTCATGTGGTAGAAGCCCGCAACGCTGACCCCGACGCCAACCAGCGAAACACCCAAGGTCGCAACCTGCAGTGATTGCAGCATGCCCATCATCGCCTGGAGCTGGTTGATTTTCACGCCGGTGTAGATGCTCGCTCCGGCATTGAGCACATCAGCCGTCATGGAAATGGGCGCAAAAGGGCCGGAAGCCAAATTGGACAGAACCGACTGTGCTACGCCCGTTTCCTGCACATGTCGAACGATTTGTCCCGTCACCGAGTCTTTCAGAATCGTCCCGTATCGAACCAGCTCGCCTGAAGCGACGCGGCCCAAAAGCTCCGCCGAAATCTCGAAGGGTATGGTGCTCATCATGATGTCTTTGTCTCCAACAGCTTTCTTGAAAGATGCATCCCTTGATCGCGAAAGTGCTCGGCTATTCCGGCAGGTCCGAGCATCAATGTCTGTATTCGCGACAAGATCAGGTTCTTTTTCGAAAATTTGAAGCCAATGTCATGGAGACTGGCGCACTCTGCATTCAGTCTGCAGGTGTCAAAAACCAGCTCGACCTTGGCAAAAAAATCCCATTTCTGAGCAATTGCATTGAGCTTGTTCTCTTCTGTGCGCAGGACTGCAATCAACGGCAGACGCACGATGCGAACAAAACTGTCCTGCAAGATTTCATCCGAAGGTCGAGCAAGCACTTTCCTGAGCAGGCTCACATTGTCGAGATCGGCCTGCATCTGCTGAATGAAGCAATCCTCCAACCGCGCAACGGTAAGCGTTACGGCGGCGTGGAAATTATCGCGCCAATCAAGCACTTCACGCCTGAATGCCAAATCAGGCAGCTTGTTGAAATCGACCAGGGAGGCGACGGGCGTGTCCACCGAAGCAAGCACTGGCTCAAGCCAAGACTCTTTTGGCTCTGTCGGCCTCCCCATTCCCTCCTCGGCAGGAAAGAACGATTTGAGGTCGCGTTTGAGGAATGCGACGGTCTTGGTCCACATCCCTTCGGGCGTTGGCACGTTATCCAGGGAGTTCGTTGACTCTCTAGGCGTTGGTAAATCGTTCATTTGGACTCTGTAAATCGATAGGCCCAGGATGGAAAAATGGGTAGCAAAATCAACGGCATTCGGCACCTGTCAGCGCGCATGGCTGGTCACCAATAGCAGATATGTCTGCATGACGCTCTCGGTTGAAAAAAGCCAGCACCCGCCTCTTCATGTGGGCGCTTTCCGTTGCTCGGCAAAGTCGGCATCGCGGCCTGACGCCGAGCCATTCAAATAGCTGGAAAGCTGATCAAGCAACTGTTCCTGCCAACCCTCGGGAGACAGGATTCGCACACTCGGTATCCAGTACCTGACAATGGGCAATATCTGATTGGCATGCCCCACTATGGTCTCGACCGTCAGCGCACCGTCCGCTGCTTCACTGACGATCTTCTGGTGGGGAATCAATTGCCGGCGTTTGAAGTACTCCGCGGCTGCAGGCGCCACGGCCAAAAGCACTTTTTGGGGCTGCGGTGAATGCCATATGCCTTCCTCGGTTTGAATGGCCGCCTCTACGCTGGCATCACGCGAAAAATCCTGGGCCTGCACCTGAACAGACCTGATTTTTCCGACACCGAAGGTCTTGATCCTGCCGTCATGCACCGCTGCCAGATACCAAATGCCTTTGGTGTTGAGCAAGCGGTAGGGCTGGACGTCAAGGTAGGTTTTGGTCTGACCGTCCTTGAACAAATCGAGATGGAGCACCCGATTCTGAATGACGGCTTTTTCCAATTGACTGAATACACCGACGTGGGTGGACAGGTCCTCGTAATGATGACCACGCACCAACCATGGCGCCTGAACCGGCTGGCCCAGCAAGTCTTTCAGGAAGTCCCGGTCCATCGATGGAAACAATACTCTGACTCCGGCCAGCGCAGCGAAACGTTCAATATCGCTGAATTTCAGCTTGCCAAGGTAGGCGGCTTCGAGGTGATACCGCCCCCTTGTTTTAAGCAGGGGCAAGTACACCAGGCGCACTTTGAGGTCACGTTGGATGGTGCGAACATGTGTGCCAAATTCCTCGGCCAATTCAGCGGGGTCGAGGTGATCGCCCTGGTTCAGTTTGATCAAGATCTGTGAGAGTCGATAGGCGATGGTGTCGTGCTGCCCCTGCGCCATGGGCAACTGCTCTTGCTGGACTCCCGGTGTGGCCTCTGATAGACCCCAGATATTGTTATTCATTTCAGCCATACATGATGCCTGTCATTGCTTGGCAGAAGCGCCTGGATTTTTCTTGCGCAGCCAGAACCAGGCTGCAGCAACTGCTACGATCAAGAGCACGATCAGGAGCAGCTTGATCACCATAGCCAATATGCCGACGGTTGCAGACAAGACACCGAATTTTGTCAGCATCCAGACAAGAAAAAACCCAAAAATAGCGATCCAGAACATCTGCAACCTTCAGCGAGCCAATCGAAGTTGTAGTGTGCTGGCCGGGTTGGACAGGTCGTGTCGTTTTTGACAGCGGGTGGGCACGGATAAGAAATTTGCACGCTCACCGCGCTGCAGCAGGAATTGCCTGGCCCAGACGCAACGGCCCACTGCTTCAGCGCCACCAGCCAGTGCATCAGCACCCGAGCGCATGCAGCAGACTTGACTCGGTCAGGTCATTTGCCTGGCCCCATCCCACAAGCGCATGACCTGGTCAATGGCGGCGACCAGCACCGCCGCATCCACGCCGTCCCTTGCCGAGATGGAGACCCCCGACAGGAAACTGTCAAACACCGCAGCCAGGGCCAGGGTGCTGGTGTCCGGGCGCAGCTCGCCGCTGGCGATGCCGCGCTGCACGCACTCGACAAACCCCGCCCGGGTGCGTGTCCGCGATGCATCCAGCGCGCGTGCCACGTCCGCACTGGCCACGGACGGCGCGCTCATAACCCCCAAGGCCACCATGCAGCCGCGCGGATGGCCTGGCTCGCACTGCATGGCGACGGACTGGCGCAGCGCCGTCTCTATGGCCACCCTGGGCGTCAGTGACGCATCCTGCAACGGCGCCGTGACACGCCCGTGCGTGGACAGATAGCGCGTCACGCATTCCTGGAAAAGCGCTTCCTTGGAACCGAAGGCGGAATAGAAGCTGGGCGCGGAAATGCCGCCGCCCAGGCCCTCCTTGAGCTGCGCCAGCGAAGTCGCATCGTAGCCATGCTCCCAGAACAGGTGCATGGCTTCGGTAATGGCCCGGTCTCGGTCAAACGTGCGCGGGCGTCCCATCTGGGCCATGTGGCATCTCCTGAAAACATCGTTCAATACTAATCGGTACAAAAGTCGTTGACAAGCGGATTTGCCTGCGGCTACATTTGTACCGATCGTTATATATGTAGGACTTTCCATGGATTCCAACCGCCTGTCACCTTCCGGCCCCTGCGCCCTGCCGGCGCAGCAACCTGCGGCAGGCCTGCCTGTCGCCGCACTCCTGGCCCTGGCCATGACCGGTTTCATCTGCATCGTGACCGAGACCCTGCCCGCGGGATTGCTGCCCCAGGTCGGCCTGGGCCTGGGCATCTCGCAGGCCATGGCCGGGCAGATGGTCACCGCCTACGCCTTGGGCTCGGTGATTGCCGCCATTCCCTTGACCATTGCCACTCAGCGCTGGCAGCGCCGCAACGCCTTGCTGCTGTCCATCGTTGGCTTTCTCCTGTTCAACACCGTTACCGCGCTGTCCTCGCATGTGGCGTTGACGCTGCTGGCACGGTTCTTCGCGGGTGCGTCCGCCGGACTTGCCTGGAGCCTGCTGGCGTCCTATGCGCGCCGCATGGTCCCGCCGCACCAGCAAGGCAAGGCGCTGGCGCTTGCCATGCTGGGCACTCCCATTGCCTTGTCGCTGGGGGTGCCGCTGGGCACATGGATGGGCGCCCTGGTCGGATGGCGCAGCGCCTTCGGCATCATGTCGGGCCTGACTTTGGTGCTGATCGTCTGGGTGCTGACCCAGGTGCCGAACTACCCCGGCCAATCCGCAGCGCAGCGTCTGCCGCTGCGCAAGGTGCTCGCGACACCGGGCGTGCGAGAGGTGCTGGCAGTGGTGCTTGCCTGGATGCTGGCCCACAACATCCTCTACACCTATGTCGCGCCTTTTGTCGCCCAGGCCGGCCTGGGAGAACGCGTGGACCTGGTGCTGCTGGTGTTCGGTGCGGCGGCGCTGCTGGGCATAGCCATCACCGGAAAGACCGTGGATCGCCATCTGCGCCGTTCGGTGCTGGTCAGTCTGGCGGTGTTTGGCGCCGTGGGCCTGGGGTTCGCCGGCTGGGCTCACGTGCCCCTGGCGATTTACCTCGGCGTGGCCGCATGGGGTGTGAGCTTTGGCGGCGCGGCCACCTTGCTGCAAACCGCATTGGCCGACGCCGCAGGCGACGGCGCCGATGTGGCGCTGTCGATGAATGTGGTGGTGTGGAACAGCGCCATTGCCGCGGCCGGAATGCTGGGCGGCGTCCTGCTGAGCAGCTGGGGACCGCAGGCGTTTCCCTGGGCCCTGGTCTGCCTGGCGATGGTGGCGTGGGTGATTGCCAAGTCTGCCCGCCGCCATGGGTTTCCGGGAGCAGCGCGCAGCGGCAACGCGGCCGCAGTCGGGCATTGAAGATCTAGTTGCCAGCCGGCGCCAGCACCGACCCCCAGCGCCAGCAGATAGCAAATCCCCAGCCCGACTCAATCGGCCTGGCTTGCCAACGGGCCCACATGCTGGCGCACCGCCTCCACCAGCAGCGTCGCCAGCCGGCTTGCCGGCGCCTCGGAGTGCGCCTGGGCGCGGTAAAGCACCAGCGAGATCTGCGGCAGCGCGGGCAGCGACAGCACGCCGCGATCAAGCGTGCGCACCTGCGCGGGCAGCCCGAAAGGCGTGCGCACCGTCAGGCCCAGTCCGGCCGACGTCGCGGCCCAGAGCGCGGCCAGGCTGGCGCTGCCGAAGGCGCGGCGCCAGGGCAGTCCGGCGCGGTCCAGCGCGCTGGTGACTATCTCGCGCAGCGGGCATGGGGCGTCGAGCATGACCAGCGGCAGCGGCTCCTTGCTTGCGGGTTTGCGGCTGCCGGGGGCGCGGTGCTCGCGCTCGCTCCACCAGGGGGCGTCGACGCGCTCGGGCGCGCTCGGGCCTATCCACAGCAGCGGCAGCCGCGCCACGCGCTCGGCATAGGGCGACAGCGGCTGGTCGCCCGCGTCCCAGGCCAGGGCCAGATCGAGCTGACCGAGTTCCAGGCGCTCGCGCAGCTCGCTGCTGCGCGCCACACAGGCTTCGATGCGCACCTTGGGATGGGCGCGCGCGAAACGCCCGAGCACCGCGGGCAGCAGCGTCTCGCCGAAGTCTTCCTGCAGGCCCAGCCGCACCCAGCCCTGCAGGTCGGCGCCGCGCAGGGCCGCGCCGGCTTCGTCGTTGAGCTCCAGCATGCGGTGCGCGTAGGCCAGCAGGGTTTCGCCGGCATCGGTCAGCGCCAGCCCCCGGCCCTGCTTGCGGAACAGCGCCGTGCCGGCCTGCGACTCGAGCTTCTTGAGCTGGGCGCTCACGGCCGAGGTCGAGCGGCCCAGCTTGTCGGCCGCGCGCGCATAGCTGCCCAGCGCCATGCCGGTGGAAAACGTGCGCAGCACGTCGAGATCGAACATCACCTGGCTCATTTGCGGGTCCCGTGGACAGTCCTGTTTTTCAGGATGATAGGTCAATTACTTTCTGATTTTCAAAACCATTGAAACGCCGGAGACTGCGATGCACCATGAATCCATCGACTTCTTCTTCGCCGTATCCACCCCGCCACCGCTGGAAAGTGCTGGCCGCGGGAGTTGCCGCCAACGCGGCGTTCTCCGTGGCCTTCAGCGGCATTCCCATGACTGCGGTGCTGATGCGCACCGGCTACCAACTTGACAATGCCACGCTGGGCCTGGTGCTGGGCCTGATGGGCCTGGGCATCGCCGTGAGCGAGCTGCCCTGGGGCATGCTGACCGACCGCTGGGGCGACCGCCCCGTGCTGCTCACCGGCCTGGGCGGCACCGCGCTGGCGCTGCTGGCCATGGCGCTGTGGGCGGCGCCGGGCGCGCGCCAGGTTCCCGGCCTGGGAATGCTGGCCGCCGGGCTGCTGCTGGTCGGGCTGCTCGGCGGCAGCGTGAACGGCGCCAGCGGCCGGGCGGTGATGACCTGGTTTGACGCCAGCGAGCGCGGGCTGGCGATGAGCCTGCGCCAGACCGCCGTGCCGCTGGGCGGCGCCATCGGTGCGCTGGCGCTGCCGTTTGTCGCGCTGCACTGGGGCTTTGCGGCGCTCTACTGCCTGCTGGCGGCGCTGTGCGCGCTGGGCGCGCTGCTGGCCTGGGCCTGGGTGCACGAGCCTGCAGCGAGCGCGCCGCGCGCCGGCGCCGGCGCCCAGGCTGCCTCGCAGGGCGGACCGCTGCGCGACGCGCGCGTCTGGCGCATCGTGCTGGGCATAGGCATTCTGTGCGCACCGCAGTTTGCCGTGCTGTCCTTTGGCACCGTCTTTCTGCACGACTTCGGTCATGTGGGCCTGGGGCTGGTCACGGCCACCATGGTCTTCACCCAGATCGGCGCCATGGTGATGCGCGTGTGGAGCGGCCGCTGGACCGACCGCCGGCGCAATCGCCCGGCCTATCTGCGCGCCTGCAGCCTGCTGAGCGCCGGCCTGTTTGCCGCGCTTGCGGCGCTGGTGCTGGCTGCCGGCAGCCAGGCCGCCGACGCATGGGCGCTGCGCGCCGCGCTGGTCGTGCTGCTGGGCCTGAGCGGGGTCTGCGTCTCGGCCTGGCATGGCGTCGCCTACACTGAACTAGCTACCTTGGCGGGCGCGGCGCGCGCCGGCACCGCGCTGGGCATGGCCAACACCAGCGTGTTCCTGGTGTGCTTTGTCACGCCCTTTTCCATTCCGCATCTGCTCACGCTGCAGGGCTGGACCGTGGTGTGGCTGGCCGCCAGCGCCTGCGCGCTGGTGGCGCTGCCGCTGCTGGTGCCGGCTGCCGTGGACGGCTATCCAAAGCTTGAAGCCAAGGCGGTGGGCCGGTCCACGTAAAGGGATGGGGTGGCGTCTACGCTCAAGGCTTGTCGATACGACGGTAGGTTTCGCCTGGCGAGGAGCTTCTGCGCCGCTCGCTCAACGTAAAGACGCATTGCAGATAGCTGCTCGCATCGGCCCACTTTGCCCCGTCGGATTGCAGTTCGAACAGATTGCGCGTCACCTGCACAGCCTCCGGCCAGCGGTCCTGCGCCACCGCGGTCATGGCTTCTCGACTGTCGTCGTGATCATGCAGCGCGCCATCTTGTGCACCATAGGAATGAAACTCCACGATAGGTGCGGGACTCACAAAAGCCGAGCCTTCGCATTGCTCGGCTCCAGGCTGCGGCTCGCGCTCGGCATGGGCGGCCGCAAACGAGTCCTGGACGGTATGCAGCACCGAGCCAAAAGCGATATCGCGAATCTGGTGGATCAGACCACTGGCGGAATCCTGTCGGCCCAGCAGGTAAAGGTCGACGACCTTCCATTCGGTGCAGCCGAAATGCCGTTGGATGGTCGGATTGTCGATGTTCTTCAGATAGGTGGATGGGAGTATTTCCTTGGACGACACTTTCCACGCGAACTCCAGCCAGTCGAGGATCTCGGCCCGCGTGTCTACAGGGTGGACATCCGCCGCATGCGCCATGCCGTGAAGAAACTGCAAGTCACCAAAATGCGACCGGGTCATCAGGTTTCCCTGGATGCTGTTGGCGGTCTTGTTGCATCCCACAATGGCCTTGGTGCGGGCTTTGCGTTCCGCATCCTTGAAGAGGCAGTGCCAGCATGCGGGCTGGGTGGAGAAACGGATGGTCTGCGGTTTACAGACGTTCTTGTGTCCCATGTAGTCGCAATTGCCCTGACCCTCTTCCAGCCGAAACGGCGGCAAGTCGTTCCAGCGCACCCCGTATATGACATAGGGCGATGCCACTCCCACGTCGCGGCCGCTGCAGTAGGTATCGGTGGCGAGGCTGATGTGCTCTCCACCGCACCACTTGCCAAGATGGGTTATCTCTTCATGGACAGGGGTTTTGATCAGAACGCCCAAGGCTCCAGCGATGCGCGCCAGAGTGGAGTTGGGCTCGTTGGTCAGGCGCTCCTCATGTTGGGTCCCCAGAGGACCGATTTGAAAGGCACTGGCCCAACCTGTTGCCAGCAACAGGATTCCCAATGCGAACCCGCGCGACGCGGCTGCTAAAAGATTCATGTCTTGTCTCCCTCTGCTGGCATTGTCGATAGCCGGCAAGGCACGGGCAAGGGAAAAACTACCACTACCGATCGACGTGCACATGAGGAGCCAACACAACCGTTGCGACTTCTTTGCGTCGCCTTGTCGTGCTGCGTGCACTGCCTGCGACACCGCGCCCGGCAGCCGCCGCAGATCCTCGGGTTAGGATATTCGGCTGCGTTGGAAATTTAGCTGCGTATTTTCCGCAGCTTGCAAGCCCAATCTCTCTCAAGGAATGGATTGGCCGAGATTTTTTGGGCTTCAACGCTGTCAACGATTCTCCAAACCTATGTACTTTTCTTTCAGCACCGCTTTGGCGACGTTGTGAGGCACATGTTTCACAAATTGCTTGCCGCCGCTGGCCTTGAGCATGAAATATTCACCCACATGATTTCTTGCATACAGCGTAAATAAGAAATCATCGGCGTCAATGCCGATGATTTCCTCCAGAACAACAGTGGCAGTCGCACCGTCCAACGTAAGAAATGGCTGAGGCGACGTCACCGTTAGACTGCGAAACTTTTCCCGTTCCTGGTTCACTCTGATCCGCAAACGCTCTTTCATCCCCCGCATTTTATAAAGGCGGTAGACCTGTGCAGCCACTGTCAAAAGCAGCATGGCCAGCATGATTTTTTTACTGAGCATAGGCTGCCTATGTTAATTCGACGCCGGCTTGCGGTTGATTTCTAGTACCCATCGCTGCACGGTTTTCTGAGAGCTGCGGATTGTCTCGGAACAGTCAAGAGGCATAACCCCTCACCACCAGGACAATCATTATCTGAGCGCTTCGCCCACCGCCGCATTGAAGCGCTCGGCCTGGTCCAGCATCACGAAGTGGCGGCTGTTGTCTATGCGCACCAGGCGCGCATGGCCCAGGCCCTGGTAGGCGGCCGCAAACGCGCCATCGACCGACGCCACCGCTCCATAGGACGGATGATGGGCGTAAATGACGGTAGTAGCCGCCGTGATCCTGGCCAATTCGGGGCGCAGGTCGGTGATCGCCAATTCGTAGGCGGCTTGCGCCACCGTCCGGCGGTCGGAGTCGCGCCCCCAGCGGCTGACGGCTGCGCGGCTGCTGGCGCCGGTGGCCAGGCGCGCGGCGCCGGCTTCCTGCATGGCGGCGAGCTGTTCCTGCGTGGCCGCGAGCCATGCATCACGCAACGCGCGCGCGCCGGGCGCAGCGGTTTCTACAGTCGCCGCCGGATTGAACAGCAGGCTGTAGAACGGCAGCGCATCGGCCACGACCAGCCGCCCTACCCTCGCCGGATGCCGCGCCGCGAGCATCAGGGCGACCTCGCCGCCCAGCGAATGGCCCACCACGGCGGGCGGCGAAAGCCCCTCGCGGGCGATATAGGCGGCCAGGGCTTCGGCAAGGCTGGACGCCAGCGGCGCCGCGTCCGCGACCGGTGCGCGGCCGGCGAACCCCGCGATGTCGATCAGATGCACGCGGTGCTGCGCAGACAGCTGGGCGGCCAGCGAAGTCCAGACCTCGGGGCTCGAAGCCAGGCCCGGTATCAATAGAATATCGGGGCCGCCGCTGCCGCGGATTTCGACGCCAAAGAGATCGGCCTTGTTGTCCTGGGCGCGCGCGCCCAAAGTGGTCGCCAGCAGCGCGCCAAGTACTACATTGCGCCGCGATATCAGGCGCTTGGTGTTGTCTGTTTTCATGCGACCCTATTGTCAGGCGTGCAGCGCCGCGCTGCAGCGTCGCCCAATCCGCGGGCCCGCGCAGGCCATGGCAGGCGCCTTCGATCTGCGGGCGCTGCGTGCACGGCGTCACACCATGGCAGCTTGCGCGCGCGAGCGCGCTCGCTGGCGCCAGACCATGAGGCCGGTGGCGGCCAGCACGCAGGTAGCAAGCCCGGCAAGCAGCATCGCGCCGCGCCCCCACCAGCCCAGCACCCGCCCCGTATGCAGCGGATACTGCCAGATCACAAAGCGCTCACCCCGCGTTGCGTCGTGGTAGCCGTAGCGCGCACGCAGCGCTCCGGTCTGGTCGTCGATGTAGATCTGCTCGTAGCGCAGACTCAGCGCACGCTCGAGCATGCCGGGCTCCTTGAAAGCGATGCGGTACACGCCTTGCTTGCCGAGATGATTGGCATACCAGGGCGGGTAGTGCTGCGTTGCTGCGGCAAGCTGGGCGCGCGCGCGCTGCACGGCTTCGTCGATGCCGAACGCGGGCTGGCGCTGCGGGTCGGCTACCGCGGGCAGCGCGCGCACCGGGTGCTGGTGCACGGTGGAGAACCACCCGACCACGGGCTTGAACACTTCATCGGCCAGGCTGAAATAGACGCCCGACAGGGCCAGAACGACGGCGAATGGCAGGCTCCAGAGGCCGGCGCTGCGGTGCAGATCGAACGTCGTTCTGGCCGCGGACGCGCCGCGCTTGATGCCCCATGCGGGCTTCCATTTGCGCCAGAAGCCTTGCCGCCAGGCTCCGGGACGCGGAAGGGTGAGCCAGGCGCCGAGCAATGAAGACAGCAGCCAGCCGATGGCGACCGCGCCTGTCACCCACATACCCCATTTGCCGGGCAGGTGCAGGCGGCGATGCAATACATCGACAAACGGGATCAGGTGCGCGCGGTCGGACTTCCACGCGCCCCATTGGCGCCCCCCGAAAATCTGCCCGGTGCCGGGGTCGACGTAGAGCCGGTCGAAACCCAGCGCATGGGGTTTGCCGCTGGCTGCATCGATGCGCGGCTCGACCCGCACTTCATAGGAGGCGCCGGCCAATGCGCCCAATGGCATCAGACTCACGCGCAGGCGTGGGTCGGACTGCTCGATGCGCCGGGTCAGCGCCTGCGCGCTCAGTGGCGACGCCGGCGGCGCCACGCGCAACAGGTGCGGGTTGAGCCAGGCGTCGATTTCAGGCCCGAACACCAGAAGACTGCCGGTGAGGGAGAGCACCAGCAGAAAAACCAGTATCGCCAGGCCAAGATAGCGATGCAACGCCACCCAGAACTTGCGCGCCATGGGCAGCTCACCAGTGGTGCGTGTAGCTGAGCGTCAAGGTCGCGCCCGCGGCCAGCAGACGGCTGTCGTTCTTGCTGCTGCGCATCAACTGGCTATACAGCGGCAGGTAGTACTTGTTGAACAGGTTTTGCACGCCCACGGTCAGCTGGTTTTTGTTGTCGAACTGGTAGCGGCCCATGACGTCCACGCTGTAGTAGCTCCTCACATCCACGCGTGCGAACTGAGTCTTGCCATCGGCCAGGCGGTAATCGCGCGAACCGAACCAGTTGAACTGGCTGCGCAGGCTCCAGCGTTCGCTGGGCTGGTATTGCACGTAGCCCGTGATCTTGACCGGCGGTATGCGGTAGCCCGTCATGATCTGATCGCCGGCCGCACCGGGCGGCGTTTCCCGGCCCTGCATCCAGGTCAGCGTGCCGCCGGTGGACCACCTGCCGGCGTAATGGTCAGCAGTGAGCTCCAGGCCGCGTATGCGCTCGCGCGTGCGCGTAAGACGCAGTCCGTTGTTGAACGACTGCACGGCTCCCAGGTTGGAGCGCGAGTGAAACAGCGCGACGGTCGCCATGGTGTCGCCGAAGGTGCCGCGCCAGCCGACTTCATAGTTGTCGGTCTTCACAGGCTCGAGCTCGGACGAGCCGATCGCGAAATTGGCGCCCGCATTGCGCAGCTGCAGCCCCACATCGGGCAGATCGAAGCCCTGGCTGAAGGAGGTATAGATCTGATGGTCCTGGCTGGGCTTGTAGGCCAGGCCGGCGTTGTAGAGCACCGCGTCGTAGGCGACCTTGCCACCGGACACCGTGCCCGGCCGCGGCAGGCGCAATTGCGACAGTGGCTGGAAGTCATCGAAGCTCGCCTGCGATTTCTCATAGCGCAAGCCGCCTTCGGCCGACCATTGATCGTTGAATTTGTGCTGCAGTTGCCCGAACGCGCCAGCGCTTTTCACGCTCACCCATGGCATGTAGATGTGCTGGCCGCTGCGTCGGAAGACCAGGCCGCCGCTGGCGTCGTAGGTCGCGGCATCGAAACTGTCCAGCGGCATGTTGCTGCGTTCCTGGATGTAGTCCGCGCCCCAGACGAGTTTCGTGCGCTGGTCTTCACCAAAGGGCGTGGTGACGGTGAGACGCCCGCCGAACACCTTGTTGTTCTGCAGGACCTGATCGACGAAGTTGCCACGGTTGGTGTTGCTGCGCGCATCGAATGGCGCAAACCGCAGGAAGTTGTCGCGCCCATAGACCATGGCGCTCAGCCTGCTGCCGGCCAGATCCTTGTGCTCGTAGCTCGCGCTCAGCAGCGTGTTTTCGACCTGGTTCTGCTCGGCCAGGCTCAGGCCCTTGATGGCCCTGGCGGACACGCTGCCCAGCGGGGCGAGATTGACGCGCGGGTCGTTCGCGTAGTCCGACTGCTGGTGGGCACGCAGATGGCTGGCCGAAAGCTGTATGCGCTGGTCGCCATCGATGCGAAAGCCCAGCTTTGCGCCGAGGCTGTAGGTATTGGAGTCGAACAGATCGCCTTGGCTGGCATCGGGCGCGATGCGCTCACCATGGCCGTCAAAGGCCGCGCCCGTGCGGCGCGCCGAGATGTCGAGCTCGTAGTCCACGACCTCGCCCGCGCCCGACAGATAGTGCTGGACCTGGCCGCCCAAGCCGTCGCCGCTCAGGTGCGAGAGCGAAGAATCGATGCCCACCGTGGTGCGCGCCACGGGCTGGCCGCCGACGGGACGCGTGGTCACGGAAATCACGCCACCCGTCGCGCCGCTGCCATAGATGGCATTGCTGCCGCGCAGCACATCGACGCGCTCGATGCGACTCAGATCCACATTGGACAGATTGCGCGCGCTGTCGCGGTTGGTGTTGAGCGGAATGCCGTCGACCAGCACCAGCACATTGCGTCCGCGCAGCGTCATGCCGAAATCACTGAGATTGCGGCTGGAGTCGGAGAGACCGGGAACCGTCTTGGCCAGCATGGTGCTCAGATTGGGCGAGGTCGCGCGCAGGTCTTCGAGCTCCTGGCCTTCGATGACCGTGACCTGGCGCGTGGGCTGCATCAGCGAGGTTTCCGAGCGCTGGTCGGTGACGACCACCGTGGCCAGCGCGGCCACGTGCTCCGACGCGGCTTCGCCCGCAGCCGAGGGCGCGCTGCCTTGCGAGGATTGCGCTGCGGGTTCGCGGATCTGCAGCGCTCCGCCGGGCAGTGCTTGCACGCCAAGCCTGGAGCCCTCGATCGCCTGGCGCACGGCCTGCTCCGGCGTCAGCGCGCCCTGAATGGGGCCGGCGCGCAGTCCCTTGAGCAAAGCCGGGTCGGCGACGATGCTGCGTCCCGTCTGCTGGCCAATGCGGGTCAGCGTCTGCGCCAGCGTTCCGCCGGGAATTTCAAGGGAAAACGCCGCCGCCGATGCCTCGGCGGCCTGGCTGGCGATGGGGGCCGCGGCGCAAGCCACGAGCGCGGCCAGCGCCAGCGCATGCAGGCCGGGGCGCTGGGCAGGCCGGCGTTGAAGGGGGAAGGTAGTCACGGATTATCCTTTTCGCTCTGTACTACCTGGCTTGTGCGGCGAAACGCAAAATCCCCTCAGCTTTTTTCCACGGCTTCAACGCACTCCTTTGGTGTCAATGGAAATCAGGGGGCCGAGGCGGCGCACCTGCACGGGCAGGATCTGGGCCAGCGTGTTCAGCAGCTCGTCCACTTCGAGCCGGAAGATGCCGAACACGCGCAACTCGGCGACCGCCGGCGAGACCCGGATGAAGCCGGGAAAATACGCCTGCAACGCCTGGGCGACTTCGGCCAGCGACCAGTCATCGACGGCCAGCATGCCTTGCTGCCATGCAGCGCGATGCAGTGGATTGCCATGCAGCGGCGCCATCCGGCTGGCGCTAAAGCTCGCTCCTTCGCCCGCGCCAAGAATGACGGACTGCAGCGCGCGCGGTTGCACGGAAAGGCTGTGCTCCATGGCCACCACTTCGGTGCGGTCGGGATGCACGCGGCTCATCATGCGCCCCGACTCGAGCCGCGCCAGCCCGTCGCGGGTGCGGATCTCCAGCGGGCCCGCCCCGGCATGCGCGCGCGTGGCGATCAGCGCGCCGGCGCGGTGCTGCAACTGCGGCACGCCCGAGAGGTAGCGCACGTCCACGGCCGAACGCGCGTCCAGCAAGACCGTAGAGCCATCGGCCAGCCTGAACGCGCGCCTTTCACCCGTGCCCGTACGCAGGTCGGCCATGATCTGGGCGAGCGGCGTCAGCCGATCCGCGACCAAGCTCGCCGCCACGGCCACGCCGCCCATCGCCAGCGCGCCGCGCAGCACGCGCCGGCGGCGTGTTCTGAACAGTGCCTGCATGGCGGCCTGCACATGCACGCCTTCGGCCTGCGCCTGCAGATTGCGCACGGTGGTCAGCGGCGCGGCAAGCGCGCCGTTCACGCGATCCCAGGCGCAGCGGTGCCTGTTGTCCTGGCCCAGCCATTGTTCGAACTCCTGGCGTTCGGCAGCGCTGAGCGCGGCCGCTTCATGGCGCACCAGCCAGTCGACGGCGGCGCACAAGTCCTGCTCGCCGGCCATCGTCATGGCGCGCAGGCCACGCAATGCAGCAAGGCGCGCTTCATGTGCCGCTCCACGGTCGCCAGCGAAATGCCCATGTGCGCGGCGATCTGCGGATAGCGCATGCCATCGAGCCGCGACAGCAGGAACGCGGTCTTCACCGGCAACGGCAGTGCGGCGAGCGCGCGGTCGATCTGGCAGATGGCTTCGACCAGCATGCAATGCTCCTCGGGCGAAAGCGCCAGCGCTTCGGGCATGCAGCGCAGCGTGTCCGCATAGGCCTGCTCCAGGTCCTGGCGCTGCCAGTGCTTGATCAGAATGCGCTTGGCGATGGCACTGAGAAACGCCCGCGGCTCGCGTATGACCGAGCGACCGCCATCCTCGGTCAAATGCAAAAAGGTCTGCGCCGCCACGTCTTCTGCTTCACTGGCGCTGGACACGCGCCGCAGCAGGCGGCTACGCAGCCAGGCGTGGTGCTGGCGAAAAATGTCAGCCACTTCGGCTTGGAACTGAATCGATGGCATGGCGCGTTGGCGGGAGCTTTCTAGGGATAGGCCCGATCATAAATGGTAATGATTCTTGTTATGCACCGGTATCCCTGTCTGGCGCAGCCGCCGCGCGCGCTGAAGAAAGCTTCGTGGAGGGCCTGGGCCGCGGTCAGATCGCTCGCTTGCGGGCAGCAAAATGATGCGCAAACGCTGCCGCCCGTTGATGCGACTGCGGCGAACAGAGGGCGGGGCCGCCCGTCAATCGGCCTGCCGCAGCGCCTCGACGAGCGCCGCCACGTTGGCCACGCCCAGCTTGTCGTAGATCGACCGGATCTGGTTGCGCACGGTGGCCGGAGCGCGCTGCAGCCGCGCGGCGATCTGCTTGTGCGTCAGGCCCATGGCGGTGAGGCGCGCCACAATGGCCTCGCGCGGCGTCAGTGCATCGGCCGCGCACAGCGGGCGTACGCGCAGCCACAGCAAGCCGTGCTGGCTGAACTGCTTGATGGCAAGCGTGCGCCCCACCACGCGTTGCTCACCACGCTGTGCGGCGACCACCACGGCAGCCGGCAGCCAGGGCCCCTGCCAGCCCGCCCATTCATGGCGCAACGCGTGCTCGAAGATCGCATCCATGTGGTGGATCATGCCGCGCGAATCGGCCAGGGCCGAGCCGGTGCCGTCGCCGCCCCTGGTCTGCACGACGTCCTTGAGATGCGTCAAGCGGTTGAGCTCCAGCGCCTGCTGCAGGTGCGGCAGCAATCCGGCGAGCCGCAGGCGCTCGCTCTCGGTGCAGTGCGCATCGGCACGGGCGCGGAACAGCGTGAGCCAGCGCGTGAACCGTGTGTCCGGGTTCACCAGACCGCCGATGAAGAAGTGCGACTGCTCGAAGCGCCGGCCATAGTCGCGCAGCGCGCTCTGCTGCCGCCCACCGAACCAGGACTGCGCATCAAACGCCAGGGTCTCGCTGGGGCGCATGCCCACGGCTTGCGCCGCGGTATCAAGGTGCTTGACTTCCTCATAGGCCTGGAGCATTTCCACAGGCTGGCGATGCAGGTGGATGGCGTGAATATCGATGCCACCCGGCGTCAAGGTGGC
The DNA here is from genome assembly GCF_057914905.1 of Comamonas sp. DB36. Classification (NCBI taxonomy): domain Bacteria; kingdom Pseudomonadati; phylum Pseudomonadota; class Betaproteobacteria; order Burkholderiales; family Comamonadaceae; genus Comamonas; species Comamonas sp. DB36. Next base: position 133,329 of record NZ_CP196632.1, on the reverse strand, counting down.
ACAGCCCCACATTGCCGAGTCGAAGGGCAGCACGGGCTTGAGAAGGTTAAGCGCTTCATCCTGAAAGTGCGCTACGGGCAATTCGTGCGATTTCCGGTACAAGCACAGCAGCAGATCACTGTAGTCGGCATGCATGGCGGCGTTCTTTCTCTTGCAGGCACCTCGCTGGCGAACCTTTCCCGGTTCGGGACAAGCCGTGTCAGGGCGGACGCGCGGTCTGAGCATAGTGCAATTGCATCATTTTGTTTGTTGTGTTTGAACAATAGAGTTTGTGTGTCACATCCATATCCTGGAAAACCACCATGCACCTTGCCCCCCACAACACTTCCCTGCCCGCCATTCGTCCTCTGCTGCTGTGCGGCCTGATCGCCAGCCTGTATGCCTGCGGGGGCAGCAGCGGCTCCGATGACACCAGCGGTGGCGGCGGTGGCGTGGTCGCGCAGCCGGCCATCACGCTTGCGGGCGCTGTGCTCATCGATCAGGCCGTGCGCAACACCGCCGTGTGCGTGGACCTGAACGCCAACGCCGTCTGCGACACCGCAGAACCCGGCGCAGCCCTCACCGGCGCGGACGGCAAGTACAGCATCACCTACCAGCCCGCTGACGCGGCGGCAACGGCGGCGTTCAATCAGGCGCCCGTGATTGCCCGGGTGACGCCCGACTCGGTGGACGCTGCCGACCCAGACAGCAAGGCCACGGCCAAGGCATTCCAGCTGTCCGCTCCCGCGGGCAAGGCCGGTCAGATCAATCCGCTGACCACATTGGTGCAAACCGGCATTGCGGGCGGAATGACACGCGAGGTGGCCGAGGCCGCCGTGGCGCGCCAGCTCGGCATACCGGCAGCGAAAATCTACGACTACCAGGGAGATGCCGCATCCAGCAGCGCCGTGCTGCCAGACAATGCGCGCACCGCCGCCAAGGTCACGGCCTATGCGCTGGAGCTGGGCGCGCCGCTGCAGGTGACGGCGCCCGGCGCCGCGGCCGTGGCGTCCGATCAGCTGGGTTTTCTCAATTACGCTGGTGCAGACAACTATGTGGCGCGCGAGCGCAAGTCCGATGGCGTGCTCCAGGCCGATGGCTATGCGCGCCAGATCGAAACCCGGACCGGCAAGACCAGCGGGCTGGCCAGCGCGCCCGAGGCCCTGTTCCCCTCGGTCACCCTGACCAGCAGCGGCTGGACACGCTGCGACACCGCCGTGCCGCGCCTGACCACGCTGGGCAACCCGGCGCGCACCCTGGTCTGCAACCAGTCCACGGCGTTCCTGGGCTTCACACTCAAGACGCTGGATGTCGGCGGCAAATCCATGGCCGAGGCCGTGACCGCGCTGCGTGCCGGGGATACCGCCCTTGAAACCCAGGCGATTCGCCATGACCGCTCCATCGAGATGGACCCCGCTGTGCTGGGTACGGCGACTTTCCCGGCAGGCGCGCAGGTGCGCACCGTCGTGTCGGTGCAGATGAACCGTTCGCCGCTCTTGATCAACAACACGGCAACCGATCGTTTCGGTTTCCCCAACTTGGACATCATGATTGCCAACCGCCCGGCCAGCGCGGTGAATCTGGCGACGCCGACCACGGTGCGCGCCACCACCGTCGGCGCTGCCGGCCCTGTGGACGCCAGCCATGTATTGCGCGTAGCCTTCGTCAACGCCACCACCGCGCAGTTCTACAGCTGCGAATCCACCGCTCCCGCGTACACGGATCTGGGCAGCTGCGTCGCGCATTCACAAAGCGCGTTCACCATTTCCACGGTCAATGGCGTACGCCTGCTGAACTTCGCCAACTTCCCCGGCAAGACCTTCGCGCAGGGCGTGACGCGCGGCTATACGGAGTACGACGGCAATGTGTTCGGCTTTCGCGAGCCTGCGGCGATTGCCGATGAAGGCCAGGCCGTCAGCTACTCCGTGCGTTTGAACGGCACGGCCTGGAATGCCATGAAGACGGCACTGGGAATCAACTGAAGGGTGTGGTGCCCTGGGCCACTCAATCAGTGAAGCTGAACGTGGGCTCGCAGGTAACGGGAAAATTCACGGAGCGCGCAATGAAGCAGACTTCGTGAATCCTGCCATGGATGGCGCGCGCCACCGCCTCATCGCTGCCAGTGCGAAGCACGATGCTGGGGCGCAGAACGGCCGATGTGAACCGCCCTGCGCCTGCCGGGCCCACCTCACCCATGCCCATAGGCTGGTCCTCGTAGCGGGTGACCACGACGCCGTCCACGGCCGCATAGTGCAGGTACCACAGCATGTGGCAGGCGGACAAGGCAGAAAGCAGCAGGTCCTCGGGGTTCATCTTGTGGGGATCGCCGCCCAGCAGGGGATCGTTCGAGCAATGGATCACGGACTTTCCCGCGATCGCGATGTCCCAGGTGCGGTCATAGGAACGGTAGCCCGCCGTTCCTTGGCCGCGGTTGCCGGTCCAGACGATATGGGAAACGTAGTGATGCGCCATGGATTCTCCGTTTGTCGATTCGAATGCCCGGAATTATGGGAGAGCGGGCTGGCGTTGCCGCGTCCAGCAGCGCCCCATCACTGGCCCGCGATGGCCCCCGACAGATACTCCGCCGTCGCCTTGACCCTGGCCGTGCGCTGCAGATCAGGGTGCATCACCTGCCAGACTTCGTAGTCGCTGGCGCGCCGGCGCTGCGGCCAGATGCGCACCAGGCCCTCGCGTTCGCCCATCCACAGCGGCATCTCGCCCAGGCCCACGCCCGCGGCCACGGCCTTGCGCGTCAGCAGGCTGGAGCTCACGCCCATGGCCACGCGCGCCTGGCGCGCGGGCACGCCGGCCATGGTCAGCAAAGCTTCGCGCTCCAGGTAGGGGCCGTAGACCACGAGGTGGTGGCCGCGCAGTTCATCGTCGGGAACCGGCGCGCCAAAGCGTTCCAGGTAGGCCTGGCTCGCAAACAGCCCCACGGGCCACGAGACCACGCGGCGCACCACCAGGTCGGGCGTGTCGGGCCGCACATTGCGAAACGCGATGTCGACCTGGCGGCGGCTCAGATTCAGCAGCTGGGTCGAGACTTCGAGGTCGACGCGGATATGCGGCCAGTGCGCCTGCAGGCGTTCTATCGCGGGCAGCAGCAGATCGACGGCGATCGAGTCGGTGCTGGTCACGCGCACCAGGCCCACGGGGTTCTCGTCCTGGCCCTCGATCCTGCTGCGCAGGTCCAGCGCCGCGCTTTCCATGCGCCGCGCGGCGGACAGCGCGACTTCGCCGGCTGCGGTGAGCAGATAGCCGTCCTTGGAGCGCAGGAACAGCTTGGCGCCGAGTTCGGCCTCGAGCGCATTCAGGCGCCGGCCCACCGTGGCCTGGTCCACGCCAAGGCTGCGCGCCGCCGAGCGCAGCGACGGCGAGCGCGTCAGCGCGAGAAAGATGCGGGTGTCGTCCCAGTTCATGAGCCCTTGTGTGATGCAGATTTGCATCACTGTAGAGCGAAATCGCTGCGTTTCAAAGCCCTGGCAAAGGCGTAACCTTCAAGGCATTCACCCGTTTCAGGAAAGACGCATATGTCCACCGTTTTGAACTCCGCCACCGCTGTGCAAAAGCAGACCATGCAAGCCATTGTTTTCGACGATTTCGGCGGCCCCGAAGTGCTGGGCCGGCGCGAGGTGGCGCTGCCCGAAGTGCGCCCGAATGACCTGCTGGTGCGCAACGCATCGATAGGCGTCAACCGCGCCGATCTGCTGCAGCGCAAGGGCGCCTACGGCCGCGCCCACTTCGGCGACGGCGACACGCTGGGCCTGGAGATTGCGGGCACGGTGATCGAGGTCGGGGCCGAAGTGCAGGGCTTTGCCGTGGGCGACCGCGTGATGGGCATCGTGGGCGGCGGCTCCTATGCGGAAATCTCGCGCATCGACCACCGCATGGCCATGCAGGTGCCGGCCAGCGTGAGCCTGGTCGACGCCGGAGCCGTGGCCGAAGTGTTCGTCACCGCGCACGAGGCGCTGTTCCATCTGGCGCGGCTGCAAGCCGGCGAGTCGGTGCTGATCCATGCGGCCGCGGGCGGCGTGGGCTCGGCAGCGGTGCAGCTGGCCCATGCCTTGGGCGCGCGGGTGTTCGCCACCGCCAGCGGCGAAAAGTGCGAAGCCGTGCGCGGCTTCGGCGCCGATGTGGTGATCGATCACCGCAGCGAGGACTTCGCGGCCGTGGTCGCCCAGGGCACGGACGGCAAGGGCGTGGACGTGGTGATCGACTTCATAGGCGCGCCGTATCTGGAACGCAATGTGCGCTCGCTGGCCATAGGCGGACGCATGGTCTCCGTGGGCCTGCTCGGCGGCGCCGCGGGCGCCACGCTGCCGATGGATGCGGTGCTCTACCGCCATCTGCAGATCTTCGGCACGGTGATGAAGTCGCGCCCCCCCGAAGTCAAGCAGGCCATGGTGCAGCGCTTTGCGCAGCAGTGGCTGGGCGCGTTGGCCGACGGCACGCTGCGCGCCGTGATCGACAGCAGCTACCCGCTGGCCGAAGCCGCGCAGGCGCATGCACGCATGGAGGCCGGCCTCAATGTGGGCAAGATACTGCTGCTGCCGGGCGCGGCCGCTCGCTGAAGGCAAGCGGCGCGGGCGCGCAAACTGCTGAAAATGCCTCTCCGGCTGCCCCGGATACGGCGGACAACGCCAAGCACCGGCGCCTAGGCGGCGCTTTTCAGCCTGACGCGCCCGGCGTCTATCTCCACCACCGACTGCGCCAGCGCCTCGACATCGCTGGGGTCGTGCGTGACCAGCAGCGTGGGCACCTGCACGCGCTCGAGCATTTCCGCGAGTTCGGCGCGCAGCCGTATGCGCAGCTGCGTGTCGAGCGCCGACAGAGGCTCGTCGAGCAGCAGCAGCTGCGGCTCGGGCGCGAGCGCGCGCGCCAGCGCCACGCGCTGGCGCTGGCCACCGGAGAGATAGCGCGGCAAGGCGCGACGCAACGCCTGCAGATCGAACTGCTGCACCAGCGCATCGATGCGCGCCTGCTCGGCCTCGCCCGGGCGCTTGCCATGGCGGCACAGGCCGAAGGCCAGGTTCTGCTCCACGGTCAGGTGCGGAAACAGCGCGTAGTCCTGGAACACCAGGCCCACCTGGCGCTCGCGCGCTGGCAGGTCGATGCCGTTGGCGGTATCGAGCAGCGCCCGGCCGGCCACGCGCACATGGCCGCGCACCTGCGGCGCGAGTCCGGCAATCGCCATCAGCACCGTCGACTTGCCCGAGCCCGAAGCGCCGATCAGCGCGGTGCGCGCGGTCTGCGAGACGAAGCGCGCGTCGAGCACGAAACTGCGGCCCGGCGAGTGCAGCGTCGTCTGTACGTGAAGATCGAGAACAGCATTCATATCAATGCCTGGCCTGCAGCATGCGGCCCGAGACCACCAGCACCACCACACAGACCACGGAGATCACCAGCGTGAGCCACAGCGCCTGGGCGTCGTTGCCGGCCTGCACCGCGTCGTAGATGGCGATCGACAGCGTCTGCGTCTTGCCCGGCAGATTGCCGGCAATCATCAGCGTGGCGCCGAACTCGCCCATGGCGCGCGCGAACGCCAGCATCAGGCCCGCGGCGATGCCGCGCACCGCCAGCGGCAGCGCAATGCGCAGGAAGATCTCGGCCTCGCCCGCGCCCAGCGTGCGCGCCGCGTGCAGGAAGCGGCCGTCGACATCTTCGAACGCCGCGCGCGCGGCCTTGTAGATCAGCGGAAGCGAGACCAGCGAGGCGGCGATCACCGCGCCCTGCCAGGTGAACATCAGATTGATGCCGAACCAGCGATCGAGGTACTGGCCCAGCACGCCGTTGCGGCCTATGACCACGATCAGGTAGTAGCCCAGCACCGTAGGGGGCAGCACCATGGGCAGCATCAGCAGCGCGTCGACGAAGTTCTTGCCGGCGAAGCGCCGCTGCGCCATCCACCAGCCCAGCGCGATGCCCACGGCGCCGGCCAGCAGCGTTGCGAGCAGTGCGATCTTGAGAGTCAGCCAAAGAGGAGCAAGCAAGGGTGGGAATTCCGGTCAGGGCTTGGAGAAGCCGAAACCGTCAAGTATCTGCTGACCGGCGTCGCTGCGCACGAAAGCGATGAAATCCTTCGCCCAAGCGGCGTTCTTGCTGGTCGCGACCTGGGCGATGGGGTAGCTCACGGGCGTGGCCGTGGGCACGGTCAGCGCAATGCGTGTCTTGTCCTTTTCGATCAGCGCGTCGGTGCGGTAGACGAAGCCGGCATCGACTTCGGCGCGGGCCACGTAGTTCAGCACCTGGCGCACGCTTTCGCCGTAGATCCACTTGGGCTCGAGCGCGCTCGTGAGGCCGGCATCCTTCACCGAAGCCATGGTGTAGCGGCCCACGGGAACGGAACTGGGCGTGCCGGTGGAGATGCGCTTGTAGCTCGCGCCCGTGAGATCGACCAGCTTTTGCGGCACGGCGCTGGCGCTGGCGGGAACGATCAGCACCAGCGTGTTGCGCGCGAAATCGGCGCGCGAGCCAGGAGCCAGCAGATTGGCCTTGGCCGCGCGGTCCATGGTTTCCTGATCGGCCGAGGCAAACACATCGACCGGAGCGCCCTGCTGGATCTGCGCCAGCAACGGGCCCGAGGCAGCGAAGTTGAACGTGACCTTGGCACCGGGGCGGGTCTTCTCGAACGCCTGGCCCACAGCCTGGAAAGCGTTGGTCAGGCTGGCGGCCGCGGAAACAACGACTTCCTGCGCGTGGACGACGACAGAGCCCAGCGACAGGGCGGCGATCAGGGTGGCTTTACCGAGCCAGCGGGGGCAAGCGTGCATCTCAGGTCCTTTGAAAACGCTATTCTAAAATGGAATAGCGAAAGCGCGACAAAGTGTTTCCCATGCCCCACCAGCCTGCTCGGCGATGCCGCCCGGGCGCAATCACCACCAAGAGCCGCCATGACCCTGCACTCTCCCATCGCAATGCGCCCCATAGGCATGGTGCGCAGCCCTTTCACGACCACGGCAGGCATGCCCATACAGACCGTAGCCGCGGCCGATGCATGCGCCCGCCTCGAAGTGTTTCCCGAGTATGCGGCCGGACTGAGAGACATCGAAGGCTTCGAATACCTGATGCTGATCACCCATCTGCACCAGGCGACGGAAAAGCTCGAGGTCGTGCCGTTCATGGACACGCAAAGCCATGGTGTGTTTGCCACGCGCGCGCCCGCACGGCCCAATCGCCTGGGGCTGTCCATCGTGCGGCTGCGGCGCGTGCAGGCGAACTGCCTGCACTTCGAAGGCAACGACATGCTCGACGGCACGCCGGTGCTCGACATCAAGCCTTACGTGCCGGCGCTCGACGTGCGCGCCACCGAGCGCATAGGCTGGTTCGCACACGGCCTGGCGCAACTGCCGACGATGCTGTCGGACAATCGCATGGAATGAGGCTCCCATGGACTCCCAGGATTTTTAGCCGCTAAAAGGCCGGGTGCACGCGCGCTCACCGGCACAGGGCGCGCAACACCTTGGCCAGGGTTATAACGCCGGCCTCGAGTTCATGGGGCGCATGCGCGGCAAAGCCCATCAGAAAACCCGCGCCCTGGCGGCCCGAGGCATGCAGCGCCGACAGGCCCTGCAGATCGATGCCCGCGCGGCGCGCGGCGTCAACGGCCGCACGCTCGGGAATGTCGCGAATGAACACGCAGGGCATCTGCATTCCGCCGGCCGGCACGCGCGGCGTCAGGTAATCGCACAGGTGTTCACGCACCAGCCGCGCGAGCATGTCGCGCCGCTGCGCATAGACGGCGCGCATGCTGCGCACATGGGCGCCGAAATGCCCGCCGTCGATGAAGCGCGCCAGCGTCAACTGGGGAATCGGCGCGCTGTGGCCGTCGAGCAGCGTGCGCGCCACGGTCATTGGCGCGACCAGCGCCGGCGGCAGCAGCATGTAGCCTATGCGCAGCCCGGGAAACATCGATTTGGTGAATGTGCCTATGTAGATGGTGCGCGCGTGCGGGTCCAGCCCCTGCACGCAGGACGTGGGCTTGCCCGCGTAGTGGAACTCGCTGTCGTAGTCGTCCTCGATGATCCAGCCGTCGTTCTGCCTGGCCCATTCGATCACCGCCAGCCGCCGGTCCAGTGCCAGCGTGGTGCCCGAAGGAAACTGGTGCGAAGGCGTGAGAAACACCGCGCGCGGCGTGGCGCCTGGCTCCTGGCTGGCAGCGAGCAGTTGCTCCACGCACAGGCCGTCGTCGTCTAGCGGCACAGGCACGCATTCCAGGCCCGCGGCATCGAAGGCCTTGCGCGCGCCGTGGTAGACCGGGTCCTCGACGAAGATGCGCTCGCCCGCATCGAGCAGCACCTGGGCGCACAGCGTCAGCGCCTGCTGGGAGCTGGTCAGCACCAGCACGCGTTCGGGCGTGGCGCGCGCGCCGCGTTCGAGATTGATGTAGTCCGCGATCGCGCAGCGCAGCGCTTCCATGCCCTGCGGTGGGCTGTGCAGCAGCGCGCGCGTGCCGTGCTCCTTGAGCACCTGGCGCTGCAGCCGCTCCCAGGTGGCGAGGGGAAAGCTGCGCGTCTCGGGCACGCCGGGCGCAAAGGCCCGCGGCGCAAGAAAGTCGCGCACACCGCCGCCGGCGAACATCGCGCCGCCGCGCTGGCTCAGCCGCGCCGCGCTCCTGGCTTGCAACGGCGGCGACTGGCCGCTGCCCGGCAGGCGCTGGGCGCGTTGCGACACAAAGCTGCCGCTGCCCACACGCCGCTCGATGAAGCCTTCGGCATCGAGCTGGCTGTAAGCCGACTCGACGGTGTCGCGCGACACGCCCAGCGACTGCGCGAGCGCGCGCGATGCGGGCAAGGGCCGGCCGACTTCGAGCGCTCCATCGAGTATCAGTTGGCGCAGCGCGCGCTGCACGCGCGCGCGCAGCGGCAAGGCGGCCTGGGCCGGATCGGCGATACCGGCCTTGACGGATTCGAGCAGCGCGTGTTTGAACAATTGGTCTGCACCTCTGATGAAAAGTGGCCTGGAGTATCAGTCCATTCCAAAACTATAGTTTTTTACTCCCCTTGCTGCTTTCCTGTTTCACAAGCCCACGTCCATGTCCAGCGTCCCACCCCCTTCGACCGTTCGTCTCAACGATGTCATCCACCCTGTCGTCGCCGGCCTGATCTCGGTCATCGTCAACTATGGCGGTACCTTCATCCTGGTGTTCCAGGCGGCCAGGGTCGCGGGCCTGAGCGCCGAACACACGGCCTCGTGGGTCTGGGCCATTTCGATCGGCGTGGGCGTGACCGGCATACTGCTGAGCTGGGCCACGCGCGCGCCCGTCATCACCGCCTGGTCCACGCCCGCGGCAGCGTTTCTGGTGACGGCACTGGCGACCACGCCCTATGCCGAGGCCGTGGGCGCCTACATGCTTTCGGCCGCGGCCTTCGTGCTGCTGGGCCTGTCGGGCTGGTTCGAACGCGTGATCCGCTGGATTCCGCCGGGCGTGGCCGCGGGGCTGCTCGCAGGCATCCTGCTGCAGTTCGGCATGGGAGCGTTCGGCGGCATGACCGCCGATCCCCTGCTCTGCGGCCTGCTGATCGCCGCCTATCTGCTGCTCAAGCGGTTCTCGGCCCGCTATGCGGTGGTCGGCATCCTGTTGCTGGGCCTGGGCCTGCTGCTGCTGCAAGGCCGGGTCGATCTGACAGGACTGCGGCTGGAGTTCGCCGCGCCGGTGTTCACGCGGCCCGCGTTTTCGCTCAATGCCCTGCTGAGCGTGGCGCTGCCGCTGTTCCTGATCACGCTGACCGGCCAGTACATGCCCGGCATGCTGGTGCTGCGCAACGACGGCTATGGCACCAGCGCCAGCCCCATCGTCGCGCTCACCGGGCTGGGCTCGTTGCTGATGGCGCCGTTCGGCGCGCATGCGTTCAACATCGCGGCAATCACCGCAGCGATCTGCACCGGCCCCGAGGCGCACGAAGACCCGTCCAGGCGCTGGATCGCGGGCATTGCCGCAGGTATTTTCTACATCCTGGTGGGCGTGTTCGGCGTGACGCTGGCGGCGCTGTTCATGGCGTTTCCCGCGACCTTCATCACCACGCTTGCCGGCCTGGCGCTGCTGGGCACGATTGGCGCGAGCCTGGCCGGCGCGCTGGCCGATGCGCGCACGCGCGAAGCCGCGCTGATCACCTTTCTCGCCTCGGCCGCGCAGATCACGCTGCTGGGAATAGGCGGCGCGTTCTGGGGGCTGGTGATAGGGCTTGCCGCGCATGCGCTGCTCAACGGCCGCTGGCCGCAGGCACAGGCGGCGATCACGCCGGTTGCCAAGGGAGCGAACTGATGTCCGCACATGACGCCACGCCCACCCGCCATGCGCAACATGGCCTGTATCCCGAAGCGCGCACGGTCCAGGACTTCGAGCGCAATCTGGCGGCGGTGCAGGCGCGCATCGAAGCCGCCTGCCGGCGCGCGGGGCGCGACGCGGCCGGCGTGCGCCTGCTGCCCGTGAGCAAGACCCAGCCCGCCGACCGCCTGCGCCTGGCGCATTCGGCCGGCTGCCGCATGCTGGGCGAAAACAAGGTGCAGGAGGCGCATGGCAAATGGCAGGCGCTGCAGGACCTGGGCGATCTGCAATGGTCGGTGATAGGTCATCTGCAGACCAACAAGGCCAAACTGGTGGCGCGCTTTGCCAGCGAATTCCAGGCGCTCGACAGCCTGCGCCTGGCCGAGGCGCTAGATCGCCGGTTGCAGGCCGAAGGACGTTCGCTCGATGTATTCGTGCAGGTCAACACGTCGGGCGAAGCCAGCAAGTACGGGCTCGCGCCCGAAGATGCGGCGGATTTCATCCGGGCCCTGCCCGCTTTCCCGGCGCTGCGCCTGCGCGGGCTGATGACGCTGGCGCTGTTTTCCAGCGACGCCGAGCGCGTGCGCCAGTGCTTCGTGCGGCTGCGCCTGCTGCGCGAGCGCCTGCGCCAGGACCAGGCCGCGGGCCTGGCGCTCGATGAACTGTCGATGGGCATGTCGGGCGACTTCGAGATTGCCATCGAGGAAGGCGCGACCGTGGTGCGCGTGGGCCAGGCGATTTTCGGCGCGCGCGCCCTGCCCGACAGCCATTACTGGCCCGGCGAAGCCGGCACCTGACACCGGCGCGCGCGCCTGCCCCCACTCCATTGCCCAGAAAGACCTTTGCATGCCAGCCACGCCCTCCCATCTCATGCGCGCCTATGCGCGCCAGCCGGTTTCCATTGTGCGCGGCAGCGGCGCGCGCCTCTGGGACGCGCAAGGCGTCGAATACCTTGACGCCATTGCCGGCGTTGCCGTCACCAGCCTGGGCCATGCCCACCCCGAAATCGCCGCCGTGATTGCCGAGCAGGCCGCGACGCTGCTGCACACCTCCAACGTGTTTCGCATCGAATGGCAGGAGCAGCTGGGCCAGCGCCTGTGCGCGCTCACCGGCATGGAGCAGGCGTTCTTCTGCAACTCCGGCGCCGAGGCCAACGAGGCCGCGCTCAAGCTCGCCAGGCTGCATGCCCGGCGCCGGCAGATTGCCGCGCCCCGCATCCTGGTGATGGACAACGGCTTTCACGGCCGCACCCTGGCCACGTTGTCCGCCAGCGGCAACCCGGCCAGGCAAAGCGGCTTCGCGCCATTGCTGCCGGGCTTTGTGCGCCTGCCCTATGACGACATGGGCGCGCTGCGCGCGGCCGCAGCGCAATCGCCCGACATCGTCGCCGTGCTGATCGAGCCCGTGCAGGGCGAAGGCGGCATACGCGTGGCCAGCGCCGACTACCTGCGCGCGCTGCGCCAGCTGTGCGACCAGCATGGCTGGCTGCTGATGCTCGACGAGATACAGACCGGCCTGGGCCGCACGGGCGCCTGGTTCGGCCACCAGCACGCGGGCATTGCGCCGGACGTGATGACGCTGGCCAAGGCGCTGGGCAATGGCTTTCCCATAGGCGCGTGTCTCGCGCGCGGCGCGGCCGCCGATCTGTTCTCGCCGGGACAGCATGGCTCGACCTTTGGCGGCAATCCGCTGGCCTGCCGCGTAGGCTGCAGCGTGCTCGACATCATGGCGCGCGAGCAACTGCCCCAGCGCGCGGCCTTGCTCGGAGCGCGGCTGCTCGCGGGATTGCGCCGCGCGCTGGCCGATCACCCCCAGGTTCTGGCGATCCGCGGCCAGGGCCTGATGGTCGGCATAGAACTCGACCGGCCCTGCAACGAACTCGTGGGCCGCGCGCTCGAAGAGCAGCAGTTGCTGATCACCGTGACCCAGGGCAGCGTGATACGCCTGCTGCCCGCCTTGATCTGCGACGAACGCCAGATCGACGACATCGTGGTGCGCCTGGCGCAGCTGCTGGCGCGGCCTGGCGCTGCCCCCGCAAAGGATTTAGCCCATGCATGACGGATCCTGGGTGGCCTGAACCAGCAGGTCGGTACAGCGCGTTCAACAAAAATGAAACAGCTGTACAAAGATACAGATCTATGGAAAACAATGTCTTATCATTGAAATCTGTGCGCCCTATGCCGGTCATCGGGCGCGCAGAAAACGGCCGGAAAATCCCACCAAAGGTAGCCTTGAATTCCAACCAGTATTGCGTTCTCTATCACAGCCAAATCTCTCCCAGCGCGCCCATCAGCTGCGTCGCCGACATCGTCAAGACCGCGCGCGGCTTCAACAAGGACCACGACATCACCGGCATTCTGGTGTTCGATGGCCAGCGTTTTTTCCAATACCTTGAAGGCCCTAAAGAGGCCGTGATGGGCTTGGTGGTCAGCATTGCCCAGGACCGCCGGCATGTGCAGTTCCGGCTGCAGCACCAGGGCCCAAGCGCTGAAGAGCGCATGTTCAGAAACTGGTCCATGGCCTATGTGCTGGTCGACGATTCCGAGCCCCTGGCCGATCTGCACGGCATCGAGGGCGAGTCGGCAATGGACAAGCTGCGCTCGCTGATTCCCATGCTCGATATCGCCTGAGGGCGTGGCGCGGTTTCCGCTAGACTTGCCGGCATCGTTTGCCCCGGAGTAGGCTTGCACAATGAAATCGCCAGAGATTGAAGATGACAGCGTCTTTGAAAGTGCCGCCGAGCTTTTCAAGGCCATGGCCGCGCCGATGCGGCTGAAGATCATCAGCGCGCTGTGCAATGGCGAGAAGAATGTCTCGGAGCTGCGCGCCGAGATCACCACCACCCAGCCCAACATGTCCCAGCATCTCAACACGCTGTACCAGGCCGGCATCCTGGGACGCAGGCGCGAAGGCGTGAGCATCTACTACTTCATCGCCAACGAGAAAGTGGTGCAAATGTGCCGCACGATCTGCGTGCAGATCGCGATCGACCAGAACTGAAGACTGCGGCAAACGACAAAGGCGCCATAGGCGCCTTTTTTCATGGCGCGCGCCGCTCAGGGCTTGAGATAGACAAAGCCTTCCCTGGCCTGCAGGCGCGCGACTTCGGCCACGCCCGAAGGCACGACCTGGGTTTCCATCAGCAGTCTGCCCGCATCGATCTTGCGCGTCTCCAGCGTGTTGTGGCACACGCGGAAATCGACGCCGCGCGCGGCCAGCGCGCTGACCTGGCCGCTGAACTCGCGGCCCTTGCTGTCCTTGGCGTCGCTCAGCAGAAAGTCGATGCCCGGCCCATGGGTCACGACCACGATCTTGTCGGTGGGCGAGGCATTGAGTTCGTTGTTGATGTTGTTGAGGATCACGGCTGCGGTCTCGACGCCGGTGTTGACGTGGTAGACCACCTTGACGATGTCCTGCGCGGCAGCGACGGCGGTGGTGAGCGCGAACGCAATGGCGATGAGGGCTTTTTTCATGGGAGTCTCCTGGAGTGCGTGGGATCGTCAGGGAAAGACGGCATTCTTCAAATATCGCTACTGGCTTATATTAGCTGCTCACTACGATACAAAAATAGGGCAAGTGCTAGTGCCTGCTGCCAGACAGCGCAGTCAGGCCGGCGCGCAGCCCGCTCAGTGGAGACAAGACCCATGGCAAAGTTCATGCGGGCGCCTGCCTGCCTGGCCCTGTGTGCGCTGCTGGCCGCAGCGCCCGCCTTCGCGCACGATGCGCCCGCCCCGCGCTCGGCCGTGGCCTCGGTGCCCATGCAGCTGCAGCAGGTCGCACCCCATGCGTATTACGTGCAAGGCGTGTCGGCGCTGGGTTCGCCGGCCAACCGCAATTTCATCTCCAACGCAGGCTTTGTGGTGACCGCCGACAGCGTGGTGGTGATAGACGCGCTGGGCTCGCCCGCGCTGGCGCAGGAGCTGGTCGACAAGATCAGGAGCGTCACGCCCAAGCCCATCAGCCATGTGCTGGTCACCCACTATCACGCCGACCACATCTACGGCCTGCAGGTGTTCGAGGCCCTGGGCGCGAAGATCGTCGCCCATGCGCTGGCCAAGGAATACCTACAGTCGGAGACCGCGCAACTGCGGCTGCAGGCTTCGCGCCAGGACCTCGCGCCCTGGATAGACAAAAGCACGCGCATGGTGTCCGCGGGCCAATGGATCACCAACGACACGCAGACGCTGCGCATTGGCGGCACGGACTTCGTGCTGCAGCACATGGGGCCGGCCCATGCCCCCGAGGACATGGCCGTGTTCCTGCCGCAAAGCGGCGTGCTGTTCATAGGCGACGTGGTGTTTCGCAACCGCATTCCCTATGTGGGCCAGGCCGACAGCCGCCACTGGATTGCCGCGCTCGACAGCCTGCTGCAGCTGCCCGTGAAGGTCATGGTGCCCGGCCATGGCCCGGCTTCAAGCAAGCCCAAGCCGGACATGCAGCTCACGCGCGACTACCTGGTCTTTCTGCGCGAAGCCATGGGCAAGGCCGCGGCCAATCTCGATCCGTTTGACGAGGCCTATGCGGCCACCGACTGGTCGCGCTTCGCGCGCTATCCGCTGTTCAAGGAGGCCAACCGCATGAATGCCTACAACACCTTCCTGCTGATGGAGCAGGAAAAGCCATGAGCGATGCGCTGGCCGCGCGCCGGCGCGCGCTGCTGCGCATGGCGGCAGCGGCGGCCCTGCCTGGCATGCTCTCCCCGGCGCTGGCCGCGCCCGATGCTTCGGAACGCCTGCTGCCCAGCAGCAGCGACCTGCAGCAGGACCTGGCGGCGGCGCTGGCGCGCCGCGAGCCGCTGCTGGTGATGGCCACGCTGCACGGCTGCCCGTTTTGCCGCGTGGTGCGCGAGCACCATCTACTGCCCTTGCAGCGCGCGGGCGCATGGGTCACGCAAATCCATTTCCTGGCACGCGAGCCGCTGCGCGATGCCTCGGGCGCGCAGACCACGCATGGCGCTCTGGTGCGGCAACTGGGCATTGAGGTCGCGCCCACGGTGCTGTTCTACGGCGCAGGCGCACGCGAAGTCGCCGAGCGGCTCGCGGGCAGCTCGATTCCGGATTTCTATGGGGCCTATCTCGAAGACCGGCTGGCGCAGGCAAGGGCGGCGGTGCGCGGGGGCTGAGGCTGGACAGGGCGCGTCTGCCCTGAGCCCGGCATCTGTCGGCCTGTTCTTTTCCCCCGTTCGCCCTGAGCCAAGTCGAAGGGTGAACGTACGCGCACGGGTCCCTTCTTCTGGCTTGAGCACAGGCCGTTCCTCCTTCGACAAGCTCAGAACGAACGGATAGGAAGCTTTGCGCTCCAAATTGTTCCGTTCGCCTGAGCCTGGCACAGAGTTCCCCTCCCCCGTTCGCCCTGAGCCACGTCGAAGGGTGAACGTACGCGCACGAGTCCCTTCTTCTGGCTTGAGCACAGGTCGTTCATCCTTCGACAAGCTCAGGACGAACGGATAGGAAGCTTCGCGCTCCAAATGATTCCGTTCGCCTGAGCCTGGCACAGAGTTCCCTCCCCCGTTCGCCCTGAGCCACATCGAAGGGTGAACGTACGCGCACGGGTCCCTTCTTCTGGCTTGAGCACAGGCCGTTCCTCCTTCGACAAGCTCAGAACGAACGGATAGGAAGCTTTGCGCTCCAAATTACTCCGTTCGCCTGAGCCTGGCACAGAGTTCCCTCCCCCGTTCGCCCTGAGCCGCGTCGAAGGGTGAACGTCCGCGCCACAAATATAGGCAAAAGACGGCTTCACAAAGCGCTATTCCAATCAGGAACAACGAGGGTAATCGCCACATCACAAAGCATCGCGCCTGTTGGAAACTAATACATAACAACATGCTTATATACAAATATAAGGAGAGCGCGGTGAAGCATTGGAAATCCTGGCTGGGAGTGGCGCTGGTGGCGGCAATGCCTGGCGTGGCGGTGGCGAATCAGGCGCTGGCGCAGAAGAATGCCTGCATGGCCTGCCACACGGTGGACAAGAAGCTGGTCGGTCCAGCGTTCCGCGATATCGCCAAGAAGTACGCGGGCCAGGCCGATGCCCAGGCGCAGCTGGCCAAGAGCATCAAGGCCGGCGGCGCGGGCAAATGGGGTCCTGTTCCCATGCCGGCGCAGGCTGCGCTCAGCGAGGCAGATGCCGGTACGCTGGCCGGCTGGATTCTTGCGGGAGCGCAGTGAGCATGACAGGCCGGATACGCAAGGCGCCGGAGAATTTCGTTCCGGCCCGCGAGGTGGGCACGGTGTTTGCCCAGGCCAAGGCCGGGCGGCGCGACTTCATTCGCAGCGCGTTTGCGGCGGCCGCGGCGACGACGGCGGCCGTCACCACTTCGGCGCGCGCCGCGGGCGTGGGTGACGGCGACCCGAACATTCTCGAGCTGCCCGCGCACAGCAAGGGGCTGGGCCAGGCCGTGGTCACCGACGGCTACGGCAAGCCGTCCCAATACGAAGCCAATGTGCAGCGCCGCCAGAGCCCGGGGCTCACGCAGACCAAGCAGGCCTCGGTGTCGTTTGCGCCCATGCAGTCGCTGTTTGGCATCGTCACGCCCAGCGGCCTGCATTTCGAGCGCCACCACCAGGGCTGGTGGGACATCGATCCGTCCAAGCACCGGCTGATGGTCAACGGCCTGGTGAAGAACGCCATGGTCTTCACCATGGATGAAATCATGCGCCTGCCTTCGGTGTCGCGCTTTCATTTCATTGAATGCGGCGCCAACACCGGCATGGAATGGGGCAACGTGGCCGTGCCCACGGTGCAGTACACGCACGGCATGCTGTCCTGCAGCGAATTCACTGGCGTGCCGCTGATACGCCTGCTGGAAATGGCCGGCGCCGATCTTAGGAAGGGCAAGTTCATTCTGGCCGAAGGCGCCGACGGCTCGTCGATGACACGCACCATTCCCGTCGAGCTGATCACCTCGGGCGAAGTGCTGGTGGCCTATGGCCAGAACGGCGAGATGCTGCGGCCCGAGCAAGGCTATCCGCTGCGCCTGGTGGTGCCCGGCGTGCAGGGCGTGAGCTGGGTCAAGTACCTGCGGCGCATCGAAGTCGGCGACATGCCCTACGCGACCAAGGACGAAGCCATTCATTACGTCGACCTGATGCCCGACGGCCAGCACCGCCAGTACAGCAGCATCCAGGAATGCAAGAGCGTCGTGACCACGCCTTCGGGCGGACAGATGCTGCTCGACAAGGGCTTCTACAACATCACCGGCCTGGCCTGGTCGGGGCGCGGCAGGATCAAGCGCGTCGATGTGAGCGTCGACGGCGGCCGCAACTGGCGCAGCGCGCGGCTCGAAGGCCCGGTGATGGACAAGTGCCTCACGCGTTTCAACCTGGACTGGATCTGGAACGGCGAGGAATGCATCATCCAGAGCCGCGCCATGGACGAGACCGGCTATGTGCAGCCCACCTACCAGCAGCTGCGCGCGGTGCGCGGCAGCCGGTCGATCTATCACAACAATGCAATCCAGTCGTGGGCGGTGCACACCAATGGGGAGGTGGCCAATGTCCAGCTCGCGTAATTTCCGCCTGGCCGTCGCCGGCGTGCTGGCGGCGCTGGCCCTGGGCGCCTCGGCCCAGGCAAGCAACGGCTTTCCCGGCATTGGCCGCGATGCCACGCCCAGGGAAGTCAAGGCCTGGGACATCGACGTGCGCCCTGACTTCAAGGGCCTGCCCGAAGGATCGGGCAGCGTGCGCCAGGGCATGCAGGTCTGGGAAGGCAAGTGCGCGTCCTGCCACGGCGTGTTTGGCGAGGCCAACGAAGTCTTCAGCCCGCTGGTCGGCGGCACGACGGCCGAGGACATCAAGACCGGCCATGCCGCGCGCCTGAAGGACCCGGGCTTTCCCGGCCGCACGACGCTGATGAAGACCGCGACGCTGTCGACGCTGTGGGACTACATCAACCGCGCAATGCCCTGGAATGCGCCCAAGACCTTGTCGACCGAAGAGGTCTATGCAGTCACGGCCTATCTGCTGAACCTGGGCGAGATCGTTCCCGAGGACTTCACGCTCAGCGACAAGAACATGGCCCAGGTGCAGGCCAGGCTGCCCAACCGCAACGGCATGACCAGCGCCCATGCGCTGTGGCCGGGCAAGGAGTTCCAGGCCAGCGCCAGGCCCGATGTCCAGGCCAAGGCCTGCATGAGCAACTGCGCGCCCGCGCCCCAGGTGCGCTCCGCCCTGCCCGACCATGCCAGCAACAACCACGGCAATCTGGCGCAGCAAAACCGCCTGATCGGCGCGCAGCACGGCATCGAGACCGATGGCGGCGCCAGCAAGAAGGCCAGGCAGGCACCCGCGGCCACGCAGGTGCCCACGGCGCTGCTGGAGAAGAACGCCTGCATTGCCTGCCACGGCATGGAGCAGAAGATCGTAGGCCCGGCGTTCAAGGACATCGCCGCCAAGTTCGGTGGCCAGACCGATTACCTGATCGGCAAGATCAAGTCGGGCAGCACCGGGGTGTGGGGGTCTATCCCTATGCCGCCGCAGCCCCAGCTCAGCGACGACGACGCCAGAATCATTGCGAACTGGCTTGCCGGAACCCAGAAACCCTGAAGGCCCGCGCGCGTCGCCGGCCATAGATCCAACACAAGGAGACAGAAGATGAAACGCAGAGACGCACTCAAGAACAGCGCAGCCGCGCTGGGGCTGCTCGCGGCCGCGGGCGTGCTGCCCCAGGCCGCGCACGCGGCCTACAACAAGGCCGCGTTCGAGGCCAAGACCATGGCCGAAGTGCTCAAGGCCATGGGCGCGTCGGCGCCGGCCGAAAGCAAGGATGTGACGCTCACCGCGCCCGATATCGCCGAGAACGGCGCCGTCGTGCCGATCGGCGCGGCAACCACGCTGCCCAACGTCAAGCAGCTGCTGATCCTGGTCGAGAAGAACCCCAACACCATGATTGCCGCGTTCACCGTCAACGAAGCGCTCGAGTCCAACTTCCTCACGCGCGCCAAGCTGGGCCAGTCCTCTGACGTCTATGCGGTGGCGATCACCAACGACGGCAAGGCCTTCTTCGCGAAGAAGGAAGTCAAGGTGACGCTGGGCGGTTGCGGCGGCTGATTCACAGAACAAGGAGAAAGACATGGCAGATCCAATGCGCATCCGGGCCCAGGCCGCCGGAGACAAGACCACGGTACGCGTGCTGATGGCACATGAAATGGAGACAGGCCTGCGCAAGGACGCGGAAGGCAAGGTCATCCCCGCCTGGTTCATCCAGGAAGTCACGGCCAGCCTCAACGGCAAGCCGATCTTCGCCGCCGACTGGGGCCCGGCGGTGTCCAAGAACCCGTTCCTGCAGTTCGTCGTCAAGGGCGCCAAGGCCGGCGACAAGCTGTCCGTGAGCTGGAAGGACAACCGCGGCGAGACCCGCACCGACGAAGCCACCGTCAGCTGACAACGGCCTGCGCCGCCGGTGCGCCGGCCCTGCCTGCGCGCCGCCTCCTTGCCCGAGAACAAAAAAGAGAGGACGCCCCATGAGACAAACATCCCCCGCCGCCGGCTTGGCGGCTGCCGCGCTGATGGCCCTGTGCGCCCCGGCGCTGGCGCAGAAAAGCACGGCCGACGGCATTGCCGAATACCGTGAAATGCTGCAGGACGGCAATCCCGCGGAACTGTTCGAGATGAAAGGCGAGGAGCTGTGGAAGCAAAAGCGCGGCCCCAGGAACGCCTCGCTCGAGCGCTGTGACCTGGGCAAGGGCCCGGGCGTGGTCAAGGGCGCGTTTGTCGAATTGCCGCGCTACTTTGCCGACACCAACAAGGTGCAGGATCTCGAGTCGCGCCTGCTGACCTGCATGCAGGTGCAGCAGGGCCTGGACGCCGCCAAGATCGCCGCCACGCCGTTTGGCAAGGACGAGCAAAAGAACATGGAAGGCCTGGTGGCCTGGGTGTCCTCGCAGTCCAAGGGCATGAAGCTCAATCTGCCGCAAGGCCATGCCAAGGAAAAGCAGATGTACGAAGTGGGCAAGCGCATGTTCTATCTGCGCGGCGGCCCGCATGATTTTGCCTGCGCCTCCTGCCATGGCGCGGACGACAAGCGCATACGCCTGCAGGACCTGCCCAATCTCACCCAGGCCAAGGGCGCGGCCGAAGGCTTCGGCTCCTGGCCCGCGTACCGCGTCTCGTCGGGCGAGCTGTGGAGCATGCAGCGCCGGCTCAACGACTGCTTTCGCCAGCAGCGCTTCCCCTACCCCGGCTATGCCAGCGACGTGACCGTGGCGCTGGGCGTGTTCATGGGCGTCAACGGCCAGGGCGGCATGTCGACCGCGCCGGCCATCAAGCGCTGAGGAGACCGCGATGTCAAACCACAAACCCCTATCCACGCTCTGCACCGTGGCCGCAGTCGCCGCCTCCCTGGTCGTTCTCGGCTGCGCCTCGATGGATACCGCGCAGTCGCTGGACGCGATGACCCGACAAATGGTGCAGGCCTCGTTTCGCGACCAGGGCATTGCCAAGGTCGACCGGCTGCAGCAGGACGAATCCAATGCGGCCTGCAGCGCGGCCGACGTGTCGGGCATTGCGCTGACCGAGGCCAAGGCCCAGTCCATCGAAGCCGCCAATCTCAAGACCGTGCAGTGGCCGGCCGACGGCAAGTTCGTCGGCGACTGGAAGGAAGGCGAGAAGATCGCGCAGAACGGCCGCGGCATGACCTGGACCGACAAGCCCGGCAGCGCCAACGGCGGCAATTGCTACAACTGCCACCAGATCAGCCGCGAGGAAATCTCGTTTGGCACGCTGGGCCCCAGCCTCTACAACTACGGCAAGCTGCGCGGCATCACCGACCCGAACAGCGCCGAGGCGCGCGCCATCGTCGAATACACCTGGGGCAAGATCTGGAACGCCAAGGCCTACAACGCCTGCTCGGGCATGCCGCGTTTCGGCCATGCGGGCATCCTGGGCGAGGCCCAGGTGCGCGATCTCGTGGGCCTGCTCGTAGACCCCAAGTCCCCGGTCAATCGCTGACTCCCTCCCTTGCAATGCGGCGGGCGCGCTGACCGCGCCGCCCGCGGCTTTCCGACTGAACCATGAGCCTCTCCAAACGCGAATTCCTGCAAGTGCTGGCCGCGGCCAGCGTCTCGGGCATGGGCCTGCAGCGCTATGCCCACGCCGACACGGCGCTGGCCGACAAGGTGCTGTACGACGTGCCGGCGTTCGGCAACGTGTCGCTGCTGCACATGACCGACTGCCATGCGCAGCTCAAACCGATTCACTTTCGCGAACCCAGCGTGAACCTGGGCGTGGGCGCGATGAAGAACCAGGCGCCGCATCTGGTGGGCGAGCACCTGCTCAAGGCCATGGGGATTGCGCCGGGCACGGCCGGCGCCCATGCGTTCAGCTACCTGGACTTCGACGCCGCGGCCCAGCGCTACGGCAAGGTGGGCGGCTTCGCGCACCTGGCGACCCTGGTCAAGCGCATGCGCGCCGCGCGCCCGGGGGCGCTGCTGCTTGACGGCGGCGACACCTGGCAGGGCTCGGCCACATCGCTGTGGACCCAGGCCCAGGACATGGTCGAGGCCTGCAAGCTGCTGGGCGTCGACGTGATGACCGGCCACTGGGAGTTCACCTACGGCATGGAGCGCGTCAAGGAGATCATCGAGAAGGACTTCGGCAGCAAGCTCGATTTCGTCGCCCAGAACGTCAAGACCGCCGACTTCGGCGATCCGGTGTTCAAGCCCTATGTGATCCGCGAGATCAACGGCGTTCCCGTGGCCATCATCGGCCAGGCCTTTCCCTATACGCCCATCGCCAACCCGCGCTACCTGGTGGCCGACTGGAGCTTCGGCATACAGGACGACAACCTGCAGACCATGGTCGACGAGGCGCGCGCCAAGGGCGCCAAGGTGGTGGTCGTGCTGTCGCACAACGGCATGGACGTGGACATCAAGATGGCGGGCCGGGTGCGCGGCATCGATGCGATCCTGGGCGGCCACACGCACGACGGCATGCCCCTACCGACCATCGTCAGCAACGCCGGCGGCAAGACCATAGTCACCAACGCCGGCTCCAACGGCAAGTTCCTCGGCGTGCTGGACTTCGACGTCAAGGAAGGCAAGGTCGCCGGCTTCAAGTACCGGCTGCTGCCGGTGTTCGCCAACATCCTGCCGGCCGACCCCGCGATGGACGCGCTGATCACGCGCGTGCGCGCGCCCTACGAAGCCAGGCTGGGCGAGGTGCTGGCGCGCACCGACGGCACGCTGTACCGGCGCGGCAACTTCAACGGCACGGGCGACCAGCTGCTGCTCGACGCCATGATGGCCGTGCAGGACGCGCCGATCGCGTTCTCGCCGGGTTTCCGCTGGGGCACCTCGCTGCTTGCCGGCCAGGACATCACGCGCGAATGGCTGATGGACATGACGGCCACCACCTATTCCTATGCCACCGTCACCGAGATGACCGGCGCGACGATCAAGACCGTGCTCGAGGACGTGGGCGACAACCTGTTCAACCCCGACCCCTACTACCAGCAAGGCGGCGACATGGTGCGCGTGGGCGGCCTGCAGTACCAGTGCGACCCCACGGCCGGCGCCGGCAAGCGCATCAGCGACATGCGCCTCAACGGCCAGCTGCTCGAGGCCGACAAGAAGTACAAGGTCGCGGGCTGGGCGCCCGTGGCCGAAGACGCGAAGAACGCCGGCAACAAGCAGATCTGGGAAATCGTCGAGCCCTGGCTCAAGGACCAGAAGGTGATCAAGCCGGGCCGGCCCAACGAGCCCCGGCTGGTCAATGTGCGCCCCGACAAGGGACTCGTATGACTTGCATTAAGGTGGCGTTAACGCCCGGCTGCGGGTATATGCCAGTACGCTGAGCCGGCGATGCACCTTCCAATGCGCGCATGAGTGCTGCCGAGTTTTCCTCCCTGTCGACCGCCGTCCTGGCGGTCATTTTTTTGCTGGCAGCCGTGCTGGGCTTTGCCATGCGCGAAACGCGCTTTTGCACCATGGGTGCGATCAGCGACGTGGCCTATCTGCAGGACTGGACGCGCATGCGCCAATGGGCGCTGGCCGTGGGCGTGGCGATGTGCGGCGCGACCGCGCTGGTGCTGTGGGGCGGCGTGGCCGTGGGCGACACCCTCTATGCAAGCCGGCAGCTGCCCTGGCTGTCGGCGCTGGTCGGCGGCCTGCTGTTTGGCGCCGGCATGGTGCTGGCCTCGGGCTGCGGCGCGCGCAATCTCACGCGCCTGGGCGGCGGCAGCCTCAAGGCGCTGGTGGTGCTGCTGGTCATGGGCCTGGCGGCCTTTGCCACGCTCAAGGGCGTCACGGCCGTGGCGCGCGTGCGCTGGCTCGACAGCGTGCAGCTGCAGTTCGACACGCTGGCACTGCTGCCCGAACTGCTGGCCCAGGCCGGCGGCTGGCCGGTGTTCGCCACGCGGCTGGCGCTGGGCCTGGGGCTGGGCGGCCTGCTGATCGCGCTCGCGCTCAGGCCGGGGCGCAACGCCGGCGTGCTGCTGGGCGGACTGGCCGTAGGCCTTTGCGTGACCGCGGCCTGGTGGCTGGGCGGCCATGTGGGCGAAGTCGCCGAACACCCCGAGACGCTGGAGCATATGTATGCGACCACCTACAGCGGCCGCATCGAAGCCTTCAGTTTCGTCACCCCGGTCGCGCATACGCTGGACTGGCTGCTGTTCTTCAGCGACAGCAACAAGCGGCTGACCTGGGGCATTGCCTCGGTCTGCGGCATGGTCGCGGGCAGCCTGGTGCATGCGCTGTGGCGGGGCGACTTCCAGTGGCAGGGCTTTGCCGACACCCAGGACCTCGCGCGCCATCTGCTGGGCGCGCTGCTGATGGGTGTGGGCGGCGTGACCGCGCTGGGCTGCACCGTGGGCCAGGGCATCAGCGCGGTTTCCCTGCTGAGCCTGGCCAGCCTGATTGCCATCGCGGGCATTGTCGCCGGCGCGGTGGCGATGCTGCGGTATCTGGCTGCAGGGCAATAGCGCTGCGCGCTACTCGGTGGCCGCCACGATACAGACTTCGATGAACTTCGCCGGGCTTGCCAGCCGCGCCTCGACCGTGGCGCGCGCGGGCGCATGGTCCGCGTCCACCCACTGGTCCCAGACAGCATTCATCTCCGCAAAATAGCGCATGTCCGACAGGTAAATCTGGCAGGACAGGATGCGCGACTTGCTGCTGCCATGCTCCTCCAGGATGCGGCTGACTTTCGCCAGCACTTCCTGCGTCTGGCCGGTGATGCCCACGCTCACGTCGTCGGGCACCTGGCCCGCCAGATAAAGCGTGTTCTCGTGGCGCACGACGTTGGACATGCGGTGGTTGCCGCCGGTACGGGTGATATTCGACATTCTGGTTTCCTTGGATTGCGGCTCAGCACTCGATGCCGGCCTTGTGTTTCTGATAGCGGATGGCGCTGGTGACGGCAATCCGGCGTATCGGTTCCGGTGGCAGCCAGCTGGGCTTTTCAAACCCCAGCGCATCGGCAAGCTGCGGCGACTGCTCGCCGCAGGCCATTTCGCCCAGCAGTTTTCCAAACATGCTGCCCTTGAGCATTCCTGCGCCGTTGCAGCCTATGGATATGTAGATGCCGTCACCGATCTGGCCGAAATACAGTGCGCCATTGCGTGTGAGCGCCGTGACTCCGCCCCAGACCAGCGGTAGTTCATGGCTGTGCATGCGCGGGTAGCGGGTCTGGTAGCAGGCCTGCAGCATCTTCTGGACATCGGCCATAGGCTGCTCGCGCTCATATGAATAGGCACTGCGCACCATGAAGCGCCCCGAGGCGGCCTTGCGCAGCGTCGTGCCCAGGCGGTTCGCGGGAATCACGCCCCACTCCGGCGCCGGCCCCAGCTTGCGCAGCTCGTCGTCATCGAGCTGGCCGGTGAAGCCCGCATAGGTGTAGATGGTGAACACGCGGTCGCGCGCCAGGCCCAGCTTGCGCGCAAAGCCGTTGTTGGCAACGATCACGCGCCGCGTTGTGAGCTCGGCGCTGCGCGTCACCACGCGGTGCGGCCGGCCTTCGTGCAGCGCGAGCACGGGCTCGCCTTCCCATAGCTGGACATTGGGCGGCAGGTGATCGGCAAGGCCGCGCACCAGCGCTGCGGGCTGCACAAAGACGTTGTTGTCGGAGTGGTAGCCATAGTGGTAGTGGCTGGTGCCCAGCTGGTGTTCGAGCGCGTCGCGTTCGAGTTCCTGGTAGACCACGCCCCAGTCCTGGTACTGGCGCAGCGAGGCCTTGAGACGTTTGGCGCCGTCGGCCGTCGCCGCCGCGTGGTATTTGCCTATGGGGTTCCAGCCGCAGTCGATGCCGTGGCGGTCGATCAGTGACTTGAGCCAGTCGAGCCCGGTGTTGTAGAGCGCGATCTGCTTTTTTGCCACCGCCACCGGACTGCCATGCCCCGACATGCCGGTGTTGTGCGGCAGATTGATCAGAAAGCCCGAGTTGCGCCCCGAGGAGCCTTCGCCAACGGTGCTGGCATCGACAATCAGGATGCGTGCCTGCGGCTCGATCTCGGCAATGCGCCGCGCTGCGGCCAGGCCGGTCACGCCTGCGCCGATCACGATGGCGTCGAAGTGCTTTTCAGCGGGCGCGCGCGTGAGCGGCGTCCTTTTTGCGAGCAAATCATTCCAGCCCGAGCTCGCCTGGTAGCTCGGGAAAGTAGTAGCGGTCGTCATTTTGGGGCTCTGCTGGTTAGTGACTCGACGCCTGCAGACTGCGCATGACTTCTGACTGCACCGTTCCCCAAATCTGCGACTTGAGTTCGTTGTAGCGCGCGGAAAGCTGCACTTCGGCATTGCGCGGCAGCGGCAGGTCATTGGGAATGTCCATCACCACGCGGCCGGGCCGGGCGCTCATGATCAGCATGCGCGTCGACAGCAGCAGCGCTTCGTCGATCGAGTGGGTGATGAAGATGATGGTCTTCTTGCTCTTCTCGTAAATCTGCAGCAACTCGTCCTGCAGCACCTGGCGCGTCATCGCGTCGAGCGCGGCAAAAGGCTCGTCAAGCAGGATCACATCCGGGTCATTGGCGAGCACGCGCGCAATCGAGACGCGCTGGCGCATGCCGCCCGAGAGCGCGCTGGGAAATTTCTGCTCGAAGCCACGCAAGCCGACCATCTCGATGAAGCG
Organism: Comamonas sp. DB36; assembly: GCF_057914905.1. Lineage (NCBI taxonomy): Bacteria > Pseudomonadati > Pseudomonadota > Betaproteobacteria > Burkholderiales > Comamonadaceae > Comamonas > Comamonas sp. DB36. Next base: position 107,028 of record NZ_CP196632.1, on the reverse strand, counting down.
CTGGGCAACTTCGAGGCGTTCGCCCTTGGCCACGCCTTTCATCTTCAGACCAAACGCGACGTTGTCGATCACCGTGAGCCAAGGAAACAGCGCGTATTGCTGGAACACCATGCCGCAGTGCGGATCGACCTTGTTGACCTCGCGGCCGTTGACGACGATGCGCCCGGCCGTGGGACGGTCGAAGCCGGTCACCAAATTGAGCAGCGTCGACTTGCCGCAGCCCGAGGCACCGAGCAGGACGACGAATTCGCCCTTCTTGATTTCAAGATCGACATGATCGAGCGCCTTGAAGTCGCCGTAGTGCTTGGAAATTCCCTGAATGGAAATCATGCTTGTCTCGCTCATCGCTGCCACCTCAATACGCGGTTCTCAATCAAACGGAACACGAAGTCGGTCACCAGCACCGTGATGCTGATCAGCACCATGCCCAGCACCACGACTTCAGTCTGGAAGAATTCCTTGCCATTCATGATCAGAAAGCCCAGGCCTTCGCGGGCTGCCACCAGTTCGGCAGAAATCACGCAGGTCCAGGCCAGCCCCAGGATGACCTTGAGACCGCTCAGGATCTGCGCCAGGCTTCCCGGAAGAATCACTTCTTTCATGACCTGCCAGCGGCTGGCGCCCAGGTTCTGCGCCGCGCGGATCAGCAGCGGATCGATATTGCGCGTGGCCTCGATCACATACACCAGTGCGGGCGCAAACGTGCCCATGAAGACAATGCTGTACTTCTGCGTCTCGGTGATGCCGAACCACAGCAGCGACAGCGGAATCCAGCTCATCGAGGGCAGCGGCCTGAGGAAGGAAAGGATGGGATCGAATGCGGCGCGAGCATAGGTCGAGGTGCCGAGCATGATGCCCAACGGAATCGCAATCGCGGTCGCCGCCAGAAAACCCATCATCACCCGGCGCGCCGAGGCCAGCACGTTGGCCAGCAGCGTGCCTTCGCCCATCATCTGCAGGGCCTTGGCCAGCACCGCGCTGGGCGGCGGCAGGAAGATGGGGTCAACCAGCCCGGCACGGCAGCAGGCTTCCCACAACAGCAGGAAGACCAGGACGGAAGCGGCGCTGGTGGTCAGCAAGGCGCCGCGGGAAGGAGGTTTGGAAATCACGCTTACTCCTCAGGCGGTGATGAACGACGCATCTATCCAGTCCTTGACGACCGGGGCCTTGTCGATCTGCTTGTGCTTGACCAGCAGTTCCGCGAGCTTTTGCAGGCCTTCCATGTAGGGGCCTTTGAGAATCTCCGCCTGCTGGGCCAGCGTGTACCACTCCGCGCCCTTGACCGACGCCATCTGGTCCTCGGCGCTCAATTGGGTCAGCTTGGTGAGCGCGCGCGCCGCCTCCTCGGGCTTCTGGCGCAGCAGTTCATTGGATCTGAAATAGGCCTTGAGGTAGGCCTTGACCAAGTCCTTGTTCTTCTCGGCAAACGCCTTGCGTACCACCAGCACGTCGGGGCCCGGAGTCACCTTGTGCGATTCGTAGAGGCTGAACCTGGTGTCGTCGGCCAGCAGCGTCACGCCGGGCTGGCGAAGAATGCTGTCGAACTGCGGTGTCCACGCGGCCGCGGCGTCGATCTGGCCGGCCTGCATCGCGGCCGGCAACTCGGGCGCGGGCACGTTGAGCACGGCGACGTCGGCGGGCTTGAAGCCGGCCTTGTCCAACACATCCAGCACCAGCAGGTGGGCGCTCGAAGCAAACGTGACGCCCAGCTTCTTGCCCTTGAGGTCGGCAATGCTGCGAATGCCGTTGCGCGCCACGATGCCTTCGACACGGCCGAAGTTCTCAGGAATCGCGATGATGGAGAACTGGCGTGCACCGCGCGACATCAACGCCAGCGCCGAGACAATGCCCGTGCAGGCAATGTCGACGCCGCCCGACATCACGGCGGTCATGCGCGCCGACGAGGTGCCGAACATTTGCCAGTCCTGCTCTATGCCGGCTTCCTTGAGGTAGCCCTCGGTCATCGCCAGATAAGCCGGGTAATGGCCCAGCCAGGCCGAGCCGCCGTACTTGACACTCTGGCCCGCGGCCAGAGCGCCCAGTGGCAGCGCCGCGGCCAGGGAAGCCAGCGCGCAGTCCTGCATGAAATTGCGTCGATTGATGGACATCTTGTCTCCTTGATTTATTAATGGAATGACCGGAAAACGGGGAACTCAGCTCAGCGCGAGTCCGCTGCGCAGCCAGGGAATCTGGGCGCGGATCTCGGGGAAGATATCGGTCTCGAGCACATTGCGGCTGGCCTGGAAACAGTGCTCGACCATCTCTTCATATTCGCCTTCGCGCGAAAGCTGATAAATGGTGCGGCTGAGCGCCGCTCCGGGCAGCGGCAAGGTGGCGACCTGGGCGTTGTAGGCCCGGCCCTGCAGCAGGCACAGCGGCGTGGTGATGGTCCAGCCCAGGTCCGCGGCGACCATGGCCATCACCACGTCCGATGTGTCTATCTCCAAATAGGGCCGCGGCACATGGCCGCTGCGGCGCAGATGGCGCTCGATGATCGCGCCGAAGTGCGAACGCGCGCTGAAGCGGATGAACGGCATGCGCGCGATGAGCGTCGTCAGGTCTGTATCCTGGAACTGGCTCAGCCTGGCTTTCGGAATGGCGACGATGAAAGGCTCGCAGAAGATCGAGCGGCGCACGATACCGTTGACATCGTCCAGCGTGTCCGACGTGACGATCAAATCCAGCTGGCGATTGAGCAAGGCCGCCGCATGGCTGTTGGCCAGGCCAGACCACAGCAGCAATTGGCTGGCCGAAGCCGTCACTTTCTTGACGATGGCCGGGCCGGCCGTGGCGGCAAACGAGTCGATCATGCCCACGCGCATCGCGGGCCGGCTGGCGAGGTCGGCATCGCGCACATGCACCACCAGGCGGTCCATGTCTTCGACAATCTGGCGCGAGCGGCGGCTCAGCGCGATGCCCGCGGGCGTGAGCTTGAACGGCCGGTGGCTGCGATCGAACACCTGGGTTTCCAGGATGCTCTCGATCTGGCTGATGGTCTGCGACACCGCCGACTGGGTCACACCCAACTGGCGCGCGCCCAGCGACAGGCTGCCGGAGGTGGCGACGGCTTCAAAAATTCTCAGCGCCCGGATATCCAGGCCCGCTGCAATTTTCATGTTGTCTCCAAGCTAGTATTAGTATTTATGGAAATACTAACGAATAGCTTGGAGTTCACACATCAACTTAAGTAAAACTAATAGTTAGCTTAAGCTGCACTGTTGCCATCTGCGGGTTTTAGCCGCTAAAAAACACCTCTCGCACTTCAGCGCCGGCCACCCACCCACGGCAGCGCCACCACCTGCCCACCGCCCACCGCGTAGCAGCGCTCGGTTGCGGCCGGCAGCTCGCGCGTGCTGCCGGTGAAGGCGCCAAACGCGGGCAGTATCATCAGCCCGGGCGCGGTGCAAAAGCACGGCAGGCGCGCGCGGTCGTAGGCGCGCCCGCGCAGCTGCACCGCGGGGTGCAGATGGCCGGCCAGCACCAGCGCGTCGGCCACGGTCTGCGGATGGTGGCAGGCTGCGAACGGCCCCAGGCGAAACGGCTCGTCGACGATCTCGAAGCGCAGCGCGGGCGGCGGATCGCCCGCGTGGCTGTCGTGGTTGCCGCGCACCAGCAGGCAGGCCAGCTGCGCATGGCGCTCGCGCCAGGCGCGCACCGGGGCGATCACCTGCTCCTGCTGGGCCGTGGCCGCGTGCAGCCAGTCGCCCAGAACCACCAGGCGCTGCGCGCCCAGGCCGTCGATCAGCTGGCTCAGCCGGTCGAGGTTGTCGCGCGTCGTGCCCGAGGGCACGGGCTGGCCCAGCGCGCGAAAGCTCGCGGCCTTGCCCAGGTGCACGTCGGCGACAAACAGCGTTTTCTCGCGCGGCCACCACAGCGCGCGCTCGGGCAGCAGCGCCACCGACTCGCCGGCCAGAACGAGAGGCAAGGCGCCCGGGGGAGCCATGTGCAATGCAATGTCAATGCCGTCCATATCGATCAATTCTCCGCGCCCGGCGCCTGGCGCGCGCGGCCGCTCTTGCGCGCACGTGGCTTGCGCGTGCCCGCTGTTTCGCCGCGCGTCTCCAGCGCCAGCGCCGCGCCTATGTCGGCTTCAGGCAGCGCGCGCGCCTGGGCCGAGGCAAACACCTGGTCGGCGCTCGCATGCGCCGTGCCCACGGCCTCGCCGCCCGCGCTGCGCTCGAGTTCGGCCACCATGCGTGCAATGCGGTCGGCCAGCGACTCGTTGGTCAGCTTTTCGCGAAAGCGCTCGACCATCAGCGGAAACGCCAGCGGCGTGGGCTTGCGCAGCGCATGCAGCGCCAAGGTCTGGCCGGCGATGCGCGCGAGCGCGGCGGCGAGCTGGCCCACGTCCAGCTCCTGCGTCAGCAGTTCCTGCTCGGCCTGCAGCAGCAGCTGATTGTGCGGATCGTAGCGCTGGAACACTTCGAAGAACAGCGAGGCCGAGGCCTGCAGCTGGCGGTTGCTGCGGCGCTCGCCCGGATGGCTCTGGAAGATCAGCCCGGCAATGCGCGCGATCTCGCGAAAGCGCCGGCGCGCCAGTTCGGTGGCGTTGAGACTTCCCAGCACTTCGCCCAAAAGTTGTTCATTGGGGCGCGCAGCAAGCAGCCCCGGCAGGCGCCCGGCCCAGTCGATCTCCTTGGCGCTGAGCAGCTCGATGCCGTAGTCGTTGAGCGCGATGGAAAAGGTTCCGGTCTCGGGCTGGGCCGCGCGCCAGGCCAGCAGACTGGCCAGCCCCAGGTGCACCTGGCGGCCGGCAAACGGGTAGAGAAACAGATGCCAGCCTTCGCGCGACTTGAGCGTCTCGGCAATCAGCGTCGTCGGCGTGGGCAGGCCCGACCAGCGGCGCTGGATGTCGAGCAGCGGCTGCACGCATTGCATTTCCGGGCTGTCGAAGCGGCCTTCATCGGCGGCCTGCAGCTGGCGCAGCACGGCGTCGGCCAGCGTGCTCGACAGCGGCATGCGCCCGCCGTTCCAGCGCGGCAGCGCAGCGCGCCCGGCCGTGGCGCGGCGCACCAGCGCTGTCATCTGCTCGACGCGCACCAGCTCCAGCAGCCGGCCGCCGAACATGAAGGCGTCGCCGGGCTTGAGCCGCGCGATGAAGCTTTCCTCCACGCTTCCCAGGCGCGCGCCGCCCAGGTACTGCACGCTGATCGAGGCATCGCTGACGATGGTGCCGATGTTGACGCGGTGGCGCCGCGCCAGGCGCGCATTGGGCACGCGCCACAGGCCGGTTTCGTCGGGCACGACGCGGTGGTAGTCGGGATAGGCGGCCAGCGAGGGGCCGCCCTGGCGCACGAAATCCAGGCACCACTGCCAGTGCGCGTCGCTGATGCCGGCATAGGCCACGGTGCTGCGGATCTCGGTGAGCAGCGCGTCGGGCTCGAAGCCCCCGCCCAGCGCAATCGTCACCAGGTGCTGGACCAGCACGTCGAGCGGCGCGCGCGGGCTGGGCCTGGCCTCGATCTGGCCGGCGTGCACGGCCGCGCGCGCGGCCGCGGCCTCGACCAGCTCCAGGCTGTGCGTGGGCACCAGCGTGATGCGCGAGGGCCGGCCCGGCGCGTGGCCGGCGCGCCCGGCGCGCTGCACCAGCCGCGCCACGCCCTTGACCGAGCCGATCTGCAGCACCCGGTCCACGGGCAGGAAATCGACGCCCAGGTCGAGGCTCGAGGTACAGACCGCGGCCTTGATGCGCCCTTCCTTCAAGCCCAGTTCCACCCACTCGCGCACGCCGCGGTCCAGCGAGCCATGGTGCAATGCCAGCACGCCGGCCCAGTCGGGCCGCGCTTCGAGCAGCGCGCGGTACCAGCGCTCGGCCTGCGAGCGCATGTTGGTGAACACCAGGCAGCTGGCGCTTTCCTCTATGGCCTGCACCACCTGGGGCAGCATGCGCAGCCCCATGTGGCCGGCCCAGGCAAAGCGCTCGGCGGCCGCGGGCAGCAGCGTGTCTATCACCAGCGTCTTGTCGGTCTCGCCCTGGACGATGGCCGCGTCCTGGCCTTCGGGCGCGGCTGTCGTTCCCAGCAGCGTCTGCAGCGATTCATCGAGGTTGCCCAGCGTGGCCGACAGCCCCCAGGTCATGAGCGCCGGCTGAAAGCGCCGCAGGCGCGCCAGCGCCAGCTGGGTCTGCACGCCGCGCTTGTTGCCCATCAGCTCATGCCATTCGTCGACCACGGCCACGCGCACATGGCGCAGCAGCTCGTAGGCATCGGCGCGCGACAGCAGCAGCGTGAGGCTTTCGGGCGTGGTGACCAGCACTGTCGGCAGGCGCCGGTCCTGGGCCGCGCGCTGCGCCGAGGTGGTGTCGCCGCTGCGCAGCGCCGAAGTCCAGCCCGGGCTCAGCGCCTGCATGGGCTCCTGCAGCGCGCGCAGCGTGTCGGCGGCCAGCGCGCGCATGGGGGTGATCCACAGCACGGTCAGCGGCGGCGGCCTGCCCTTGATTCCCTCGGGTGCGACGCTCTTGCGCAAGGCGCCCAGCGCACCCAGCCAGACCGCCAGCGTCTTGCCGCTGCCGGTGCTCGAATGCAGCAGGCCGCTGCGGCCCTGCGCCATCTCGGCCCAGACGCGGCGCTGGAAAGCAAAGGTCTTCCAGCCGCGCGCGGCGATCCAGGCCGCCAGTGCGGGGTCGGCGCGCCTGGCCATCAGGCGTCTGCCTGCAGCAGCGCCTGCAGGGTCGCCAGCGTGTCGGCTTCCTCCACCGGCTTGTCCTCGCGCCGGCGCAGCATGCGCGGAAAGCGCACGGCAATGCCGCTCTTGTGGCGCTTGCTGGCGGCAATGCCTTCGAAGCCGAGTTCAAACACCATGCTCGGCGTGACGCTGCGCACCGGGCCGAAGGTCTCCACCGTGGTCTTGCGGATCACCGCGTCGACGGCGCGCATCTCGGCGTCGGTCAGGCCCGAATAGGCCTTGGCAAACGGCACCAGCTGGCGCGCGGGATCGTCCCGGGGGCCGTTCCACACCGCAAAGGTGTAGTCGCTGTACAGGCTGGCGCGCCGGCCATGGCCGCGCTGGGCGTAGATCAGCACTGCGTCCACCGACAGCGGGTCGATCTTCCATTTCCACCAGACACCGACATCCTTGGTGCGGCCCACGCCGTACTGCGCGTCCAGGCGCTTGAGCATCATGCCCTCGACGCCCAGCGCGCGCGCCTGTTCGCGCTGGCGCGCCAGCGCGGTCCAGTCGGCGCCGCGCAGCAGCGGGCTGAGCTCGAGCTGGGGATGGGGACAGGCCGCGACCAGTTGCTCCAGCCGCGCGCGGCGTTCATGCTGGGGCAGGGCGCGCAGATCGGCGCCCTCCTCTTCCAGCAGATCGTAGACGCACAGCACCACGGGCAGCTCGCGCAGCAGCTTGGCGCTGAGCGTCTTGCGCCCTATGCGCTGCTGCAGCTCGGCAAACGGCTGGGCGCGGCCGTCGCGCCAGACCAGGATCTCGCCGTCCAGCACCGTGCCGTCGGGCAGGCCCAGGCCCATGGCCTGCAGCTCCGGGTAGCGGTCGCTGACCAGCTCCTCGCCGCGCGTCCAGACCGAGACCTGGCCGTCGCGCTTGACCAGTTGGGCGCGAATGCCGTCCCATTTCCACTCGACCAGCCAGCCGTCCGCGGCGCCGAGCGCGGCCTCGAACTGCGCCAGCGGCAGGTTGAAAGGATGGGCCAGAAAGAAGGGATAGGGCTGGCCGCCGCGCATGCCGCCGCCGTGCGCGCCTTCGTCGGCGGCAATCAGCGCCTCGTAGTCGGCCGCCGTCGGCTGGGCGCCGATGTGCGTATAGCCCATGAGCCGCTGGGCAATCAGCTTGGCGTCGACGCCGCTGACCGCGGCCAGCGCCTGCGTGACCTGCAGCTTGGAGACGCCGACGCGGAACGCGCCGGTGATCAGCTTGAAATACACCAGGCGCTGGGCCGCGGCCAGCATGCGCCAGTGTTCCTGCAGCACCCGTGCCAGCGCCTCGGGCGCCTGGCCGCGCAGCGGCAGCAGATGCTGCTCCATCCAGTCGGCCAGCGGCAGCTCCAGCGCCGTCTCGGGCGCGGGCAGCAGCAGCGCAATCGTCTCGGCCAGATCGCCTACGGCTTCGTAGCTCTCATCAAACAGCCATTCGGGCAGGCCGGCGGCAAGCCGCGCCTGCTCGCGCAGCAGCCGCGTGGGCGCGAGCTGGCGCGGCTTGCCGCCGGCCAGGAAATACACGGCCCAGGCCGCGTCGCGCGCCGGCGCGGCGCGCAGATAGCGCTGCAGCGCCGCCTGCTTGGCCAGGCTGGAGGTGGACGCGTCGAGTTCGCGGTAAAGATCGGCAAAGGCTTTCATGCGGAGTCGGGGGTCCCGCCATCGGGCACAACGGCATCGCTTTGCGCGCGCGGCGCGGCGTCGTCGGCCTCGTCGTGATCACCGTATTCGGTGGAAAAGCCCTGGGCCTGCAGGCCCTGCTCGCCCAGCCAGCGCACCATCACCGCCACGCTGCCATGGGTCACGAAGATGCGTTCGGCGCCGGTGGCGAGAATGGCCGATTGCAGGCCGGGCCAGTCGGCGTGGTCGGAGACCACAAAGCCGCGGTCCACGCCGCGCCTGCGGCGCGTGCCGCGCAGCAGCATCCAGCCGCTGGCAAACGCATCCGAGGGGTTTGGGCCGAAGCGCCGCAGCCAGCTGCTGCGCCCGGCCGAGGGCGGGGCGATCACCAGCGAACGCGAAAGCGCAGATTTGTCGAGCGCGGCATCGGTCGCGTAATGCGTGGGCGGCAGCGCCACGCCGGCCGCGCGGTAGATCGCGTTGATGGGCTCGACGGCGCCATGCGCGACGATGGGCCCTATCGACGCATCGACGCCATGCAGCAGGCGCTGCGCCTTGCCCAGCGCATAGGCATAGAGCACCGAGGCCCGGCCGGCTTCGGCGTTGGCGCGCCACCAGGCGTTGATCTCGGCAAACAGCGCGGCCTGCGTGGGCCAGCGGTAGATCGGCAGGCCAAAGGTCGATTCGGTGATGAAGGTGTCGCAGCGCACCGGCTCGAACGGCGCGCAGGTGCCGTCGTTCTCCAGCTTGTAGTCGCCCGAGGCGACCCACACGCGCCCGCCATGTTCAAGCCGCACCTGGGCCGAGCCCAGCACATGGCCGGCCGGGTGCAGCGACAGCCTGACGCCGTGGTGGTCTATGACTTCGCCATAGGCCAGCGTCTGCAGCGTGATGTCCTCGCCCAGGCGCCGGCGCAGGATGGGCGCGCTGTCGTGCTGGGCCAGGTAATGCGCACTGCCCCAGCGCGCGTGATCGCTGTGCGCATGGGTGATGACGGCGCGCTCCACCGGCCGCCAGGGGTCTATGTAGAAGTCGCCTGGCGGGCAATACAGTCCTTCGGGACGGGCGACGATCAGATCCGCAACAGCACGCATGTTTTGGATGCTATGCGGGCCGCGGCGAGGATGCTGTAGGACAGGGTGCAGCATCCCGCCGGCGTCAGCAGGCGTTCAGGGCTGTATGCCTTGCGCGAGCTTGCGGGCGATGTCGTCGAGAACCGGCAGCAGGTCGGCGACGGAATCGATCACATAGTGCGCCCCCGCCGCCCGCAGCTGCTGGGCCGCAGCTTCGCGCCGCTGCTGCTGCTGCGCCGTGCTCAGCGCAGTCCATTGCTGCAGCGTCAGCCCCATGGCGTTGCCGCTGACCGAGACTCCCACGGTCCAGGTGCCGGCATTCCTGCCTTCAAGAATGCCGACATCGGTGTCGTCGACCTTGACCACCGTCGCCGGCCACCACACGCCCAGCTCGGCAAAGCAGCGGTACATCATCAGCGGCGCGGGCCGTCCCGCGCTCAGGTCGCCCGCGCACACCAGGTTGTCGGGCAGGTAGCCCGCGGCCGCGGCAATCGGCGAGACGATGTCCATGATCGGCCGGTTGTAGCCCGTGGTCGAGCCTATCTTCAGGCCGCGCCGGCGCAGCGCCGCGACGGTATCCAGCGCGCCCGGAATGAAGTCCGCGAAGTCGGCCACCACGGCGGCGTTCATAGGCGTGAACACCGCGTAGAGGTGGTCGATGTCGGCATCGGTAAAGGGCCGGCCGTGCCGGCGCTGCCACTGCGCGGCGACCTCGGGCAGCAGGCTCAGCGCCTTGATATGGTCCCACTTGGCCACGCCCATCGGGCCGCGCGCCTGCTCTATGCTGATCTCCATGCCGAACTGCGCGAACAGCCGCACGAAGGCGCCCATGGGCGCGCAGGAGCCGAAGTCGAGAATCGTGCCCGCCCAGTCGAAGACCACGGCGGACAGTTCGGTGCGGGAAGGTTGCTTGCTGCTCATTTTGATTCCGTTCAAAGGGGTGGCTCACCAGTCGCCAAACGTGTCTTCGGCAATGCCGAAGGCGGTGCTGGCGCCGGTGCCGCTGGTGACCAGCACCAGCCGCGTGGCGTCGTCAGGCTTGTCGATCAGGCAGTCGCTGCTGGCCGACGAGGGATAGATGCCTACCCAGCGCTCGGTGACGGTGGCAGTCTTGAGCTTGAGTGTGTCATGCAGATGCCGCAGGATGAGCTCGTCCACGCGCTGGTCGGCAAACGGTTCGGGCGCGGCGCTGTAGTGGTGGGAGTCGCCGACGACCAGCGAGCCGTCGGCGCTTTGCACCACGATCAGATGGATGCCGTGGTCCAGCGACTCGCCCTCTTCCTGCTGCAGCTGTGCCCGCAGTGCCGCGGCCGCGGGCAGCTTGCTGTAGCCGTGGTAGCGCACCAGGCTCAGGTCGGCCATGACCGAGCCCGGCAGCTTGAAGCCCGGCTCGGGCCGCACGCGCAGCATCTGCAGCTGGCACAGCCGCAGCTGGTGGGGCGCGAGGCGCTCGGCAAACAGGCCGTTGAGATCGGTATTGGTGCAGACGACCACGCGCTCGGCGTGCAGCAGCGCGCGCGCAGTGCGTACGCGCGGCGTCGCGACTTCCAGCACGGCCTCGCCAAAGCGAAACACCACGCCATGCGCCTGGGCCAGCCATTGCGCCAGCAGGCCGATGGCGCTGCGCGACTCCACGCGCATCTCGTGCGGGCTGTAGAGCACGCCCTGGGCGCCGTCGAGCTGCAGCACCGGAGCGCGGCGCGCGGCGGCGCGCACATCGAGCAGCTCGCAGTCCTGGCCCATCTCGGTGGCCATGAACTGCTCGAGCACCTTGAGCGCCTGGGGGCGAAAGGCCGTGAGGTACAGGCCGTGGTGCAGCGCTTCAATGCCGGCCTGCGGCGCGACTTCGCCCCAGATCTCGCGCGCGCGTCGCGCGCGCCGCCAGGTGTCGCCCGCGCCCTGGCCGGTGACGGTGATGAAGCCGAAGTTGCGTATCGAGGCGCCGACGCAGGCCGCGTCGCGCTCGACCACGCAGACCTTGAGGCCGCGTCGGGCGGCCGTGTAGGCATGGGCCAGGCCGACAATGCCGGCGCCGACGACGATCAGATCGAATGTATCGGGGGAATTCATGGAGTTGGGTTCGCAAGGAAAAGGGAATATGCAGCCGGCTCAGCGCGCCGGCGCGCGCCAGACCTGGGTGCGGCGATCGACCAGCCGGCCCGCGGCCAGGTAGAGCAGCGTGACCACGCCCGAAGTCGCGGCAATCAGCACCGCCATGGCCGCGGCCTGGCCGGTCTCGCCGGCCTCGTCCAGATTGAGAATCGCCACCGAGGCCAGCTTGGTGTCGGGCGAATACAGGAAGACCACGGCCGAGATGGTGGTCATGGCGTTGATGAAGAAGTAGCGCGAGACATCGAGCAGCACCGGCAGGCAGATCGGCAGCGTGACGCGCCAGAACGTCTTGTACAGCGGCACCTTGAGCGAAGCCGACACCGCCTCGAACTCGGCATCGAGCGCCTTGAGCGCCGTGACGACGGTCAAATGGCCGGTGGTGTAGAAATGCACCACGGTGCACAGCACCATCAACGGCAGCGTCTGGTACAGCCCGCCCAGCGGGTTGCCCGGCGTGTTGAAGAAGAAGATGTAGCCCAGGCCCAGCACCAGGCCGGGCACGGCCATGGGCAGCATGGCCATCAGCCGCACCACGGGCCGCAGCAGGTCCAGGCCGCGCGTCTTCTCCAGCAGGTAGGCGCCGACAAACACCACCAGGGTGCCTATCACCGCCGTGCTGGCCGCGAGTTTCAGGCTGTTGATCAGCGCCTCGCCAAGCTCGGCATCGACCAGACCCGACACGTAGTGATTCAGGCTGGGCGCAAGGTTGTAGGGCCACAGTGTGGCCAACGAGGCAAACACCGCCATGCCGAACATCGCCAGCACCAGGCCGACGATCAGCAGGCAGTAAAGCGTCATCGCCGCATCAAAGCCGCGCGACGGCCTGGGCACCAGCGCCACGGCGCGCGCCGTCAGCGTCGCGGTCTGCCGGCGCTGCACCCAGCCGTCGATGGCAAAGGTGAACACCGCGGGCGCCAGCAGCAGCAGCGCCACCACCGCGCCGCGCTGGAAGTCGTGCTGGCCTATGACCAGCTTGAAGACATCGGTGGCCAGCACGTTGAAATTGCCGCCCACCACCTTGGGAATGCCGAAGTCGGTGATCACCAGCGTGAAGCACACCAGGCCCGCAGAGATCAGGCCGTACTTGGCGCCCGGCAGCGTGACGGTGAGGAACTTGCGCACCGTGCCCGTGCCCAGCGCATCGGCGGCTTCGTACAGGCGCGCATCGGCCAGCGACAAGGCGGTCACGAGAATCATCAGCACATGCGGAAACACCGCAAAGCACTCGGCCAGCACGATGCCCGGCGCGCCGTAGATGCCGTCGAAACCCAGTCCCAGCCAGAAATCCCTGGCCAAGCCCTGGTTGCCGAACCAGTAGATCAGCGAGATCGCCGACAGCAGCGAGGGCGCCAGCAGCGGCAGCAGCATCACGGTGCGCAGCAGCGGCTTGGCCGGCATGCAGCTGCGCGTGAGCGCATAGGCAAAGGTGAAGGCCAGCGGCAGCACGATGGCCGTCACCAGCAGCGCGACCCAGATGCTTTGCCACAGGCTGGTCAGCAGCGCCGGCGAAGCCAGGTAGGCGGAAAACGCGCCGAATGCCGAGACCGCCACGCCCTCGGGCACCTGCAGCGCCTTGGACAGTATCAGCAGCAGCGGCGCCACCAGGCCCACGCCCAGCAGCAGCAGCACGCCCAGCAGGCCCAGATGACCCAGGCGCTCGTTCCAGTGCACGCGCTGGCGCAGGGGCGCCAGGCGTGGGGCCGTCGCCGCGGCGTTCATGCGCCAACTCCCGCGGGAAACACGCGCAGCCTATCGGCGCGCAGCGCAAAGTTCACGCGCGCGCCCTGGCGCACGCCGAATTCATCCATCTGGTTGAGCGAGTACTGCAACTGCAGCGGCTGCCCGGCCAGGCCTTCCACATCCACTTCGGCCAGGCAGTTGCCGCCCAGGAACTCGATGTGGCGCACCGTGCCTGCGCAGTGCAGCGGGTCGTCGGCGTCGACCCCGCCCACCACGCGGTCCTCGGGCCGCAGGTACAGCGCCACCGCGCTGCCGGGCCGGAAATCCGCGCCTTCTTGCGGCGCGCAGCGCAGGCGCTTGTCGCCGCAGCGATACCAGTGATCGCCTTCGGCCACGGCCTGCAGGCGGTTGACCTTGCCGACGAAGTCGGCCACAAACGGCGAAGCCGGCTCGCGGTATACCTGCAGCGGCGTTCCCACCTGCTCGATCACGCCATGGTTCATCACCACGATGCGGTCGGCCACCGACAGCGCCTCCTCCTGGTCGTGCGTGACCATGATGGTGGTCACGCCCAGGCGGCGCTGCAGCGCGCGCAGCTCGCTGCGCAGGTGGCCGCGCACCGTGGCGTCCAGCGCCGACAGCGGCTCGTCGAGCAGCAGCAGGCCCGGCGAAGTCGCCAGCGCGCGCGCCAGGGCCACGCGCTGCTGCTGGCCGCCCGACATCTGCGCCGGGTATTTGCCGGCGCTGGCCACAAGGCCCACGAGATACAGCAGCTCATCGACGCGCGCCGCGATGCGCGCGCGCGACTGCCGGCCGTTGACCAGCCCGTAGCCCACGTTCTGCGCCACCGTCAGGTTGGGAAACAGCGCATACGACTGGAACATGATGCCGTAGTCGCGCTCGGCGGGCGGCGCCGTGGAAATGTCGAAGCCGCCCTGCACGATGCTGCCCGAGGTCTGGGTCTCCAGCCCGGCAATGATGCGCAGCAGCGTGGTCTTGCCGCAGCCCGAAGGCCCGAGAAAGCAGACAAACTCCCCCTTGCGGATGTTCAGGTCTATGCTTTGCAGCGCGGTGAACGCGCCAAAGCGCTTGTGGATGCCGCGCAGCGCGAGGTAGGAGTCGTCCATGGTGCTTACTTCTTGGCTTCGGACTTGCTGTCGTAGCGCTTGGACCACTCGGCCAGGGTCGCATCGCGGCTGGCCGCGGCCTTGTCGAAGTCCAGCTTGATCAGGCGCGACTCGTAGTCGTCGGGAATGCCGGCCAGCTTGGGCGCGATGCCGGGCTGGGCGGTGATCGCGAAGTTCTTGCCGTAAAGGCGCATCGCGTCCTTGGACGAGGCCCAGTTGGCGAGCTTCCTGGCGGCTTCGAGCTTCTTCGTGCCCTTGTAGATGGCGAAACCTTCGAGGTCCCAGCCGAGACCCTCCTTGGGAAACACCAGCTCGATGGGCGCGCCCTTGGCCTTGTTGGTGTGGCCGCGGTATTCGAAAGAGATGCCCGCCACGTACTCGCCGGCCGCCGCCATGTTGCAGGGCTTGGAGCCCGAGTGGGTGTACTGCGCGATGTTCTGGTGCAGCGCGTCCATGTACTTCCAGCCGCCGCCCTTGCCGCCTTCGTCGCCCCACATTTGCAGCCAGGACACGACGTCGAGATAGCCCGTGCCCGACGAGGCCGGGTTGGGCATCACCACCTGGCCCTTGAACTCGGGCTTGGTCAGATCCTTCCAGGTGGTGGGAATGGCGATGTTGCGCTTCTTGGCCTCGACGGTGTTGAAGCACACCGTGGCGCCGAAGACGTTCATGCCGAACCAGGCGGGCGGATTCTTCTTGTCGCGGTAGGCCGGCATGATCGCGTCGATGTTCAGCGGCGCATAGGGCTCGAGCATGCCGTTGCGGTCAAACAGCGCCAGGCTGGTGGCGGCCACGCCCATGACGACATCGGCCTGGGGGTTGGCCTTCTCGGCCAGCAGCTTGGCGGTGATCACGCCCGTGGAGTCGCGCACCCACTTGATCTCGATGTCGGGATGGGAGGCGACGAAGGCTTCCTGATAGGCCTTGAGCTGGTCGGTTTCCAGCGCGGTATAGACCACCAGCTGCTGCTTTTGCGCCAAGGCCGGCGCGGCAAGCATGAGTCCGAAGGTGACGGCGAGGATCTGCCGGGCGGCGTATTTCATTGAGCGGCTCCAAGAGTTGAACAGGGTCGAACTTTGGCGCTCTCACATGTCATGACTGTGACATTTTCTTCAAGCAAAATGCAGGCCATGGTTTGTAGATTGTTTGTTGTAGATCGTAGACAATCTACAAAACACCGATTTTTGAAGAACAGCCCATGACCGTTTCCAGCCCCATCAACGACGCCATTGCACAGCTGCAGGGCAACTCGCTCGCCGGTTTGGTGCACGACGAAGTCGAGCGCATGATCCTGGCCGGAGAACTGCAGCCCGGCGTCAAGCTGACCGAGGCGTCCATCGCCACGCAGCTGGGCGTCTCGCGCGGCCCGGTGCGCGAAGCCTTCCGCATGCTCGACGAGGCCGGCCTGGTGCGCAGCGAGAAGAACCGCGGGGTGTTCGTGCGCGCCATCGCGCTGGATGAGGCGCTGGAAATCTTCGAGCTGCGCGCCGTGATGGAGATGTACATCGGCCGCAAGCTCGCCGAGACCTGCACTGCCGCGCAGACCCGGGCCTTGCGCCAGCTGGTCGATGCCATGGACATCGCGGCCAAGGCCGGCAATGGCCAGGACTTCCACCGCAGCAACCTGGAGTTTCACGACAGCCTGCTGCAGCTCGCGGGCAATGCCAAGTTCACCGCCAACTACCGCCGGCTCATCAAGGAGCTGTCGCTGATTCGGCGCAAGAACCTCACGGTGGAAACCATGGTGGTCTATGCGCGCGAGCACCGGCAGATCGTCAAGGCCATCGCCGCGCGCGACGCCGAGGCCGCGGGCCGCGCCATGTTCGAGCATGTGATGAACAGCCGCGAACGCACGCTGCACAACTACAGCGCGCAGCCGGCCGCCGAGGTGCCGGCGCGCCGGCGCGCGCTGCGCGCCAGCGCCGAGGCCTGAGCATGGCGCTGGCCTTGGACGACATCGCGCTGCTGTTCGCGCGCCACGGCGCCACGCAATACAGCGGCGAGCCCGTGACCCAGACCGAACACGCGCTGCAGACCGCCTGGTTCGCCGAGCAGTCCGGCGCCGACGACGCGCTCATCACGGCCGCGCTGCTGCATGACATCGGCCACCTGCTGCAAGACCGCGGCGAGACCCCGAGCGCGCGCGGCATCGATGACCTGCACCAGTTCAGCGCCCTGCCTTTCCTGCGCGGGCTGTTTGGCGACAGGGTGCTGGACGCCATACGCTGGCATGTGGACGCCAAGCGCTATCTGTGCGCGATCCGCGCGGACTACGAAGCCGCGCTGTCGGCGGACTCGCGGCGCAGCCTGGCGTTGCAGGGCGGCGTGTTCTCGCCGCAGCAGGCCGCGCAATTCATCGCCAGGCCGCATGCGCGCGAAGCCGTGCAACTGCGGCTGTGGGACGACCGCGCCAAGATCAAGGATTTGCCCACGCCGGGCCTGGACCACTATCTGGCCATCGCTGCGCGCTGCCGCGCTCCGCAGGCCCGGCCATGAGCCTGGACATCTTCCTGGTTCTGGCCCTGCTGTTCGCCGCGCTGCTGCACGCCAGCTGGAACGCGCTCATCAAGTCCGGCGGCGACAAGTCGCTGGACACCGCGCTGATCCACAGCCTGGGCCTGGTCTTCGCGCTTCCGGCCCTGCTCTGGTTCGGTCTGCCGCCGGCTGCGGCCTGGCCCTTCATCGCGGCCTCGACGCTGATCCACATCGCCTACTATGCGGCGCTGGCGGGTGCCTACCGCTACGGCGATCTGGGTCTGACCTATCCGATCATGCGCGGAGCCGCGCCGCTGCTGGTGGCCTTGGTGAGTTCCGTGCTGCTGGACGAGCCGCTCTCTGGCCCCGCCTGGCTGGGGGTGATCGTGCTGTCGGCGGGCGTGCTGCTCGTGGGACTGGCGCGTGCCGGCCACAACGCGGCGAACGCCGGCCACCGCCGCAAGGCGCTAGGATTTGCGCTGGCCAACGCGGCCATCATCGCCAGCTACACCGTCATCGACGGCATGGGCGTGCGCGCCGCGGGCAATGCGTTTTCCTATGTCGCGGCCCTGTTCCTGTTCGACGGCCTGCCCTATATGGCGCTGGTGCTGTGGCGCGCGGGCCCGCGCCGCGGCGAAGCCCTGCGCTACATGCGCGCGCGCGCTGCGCTGGCCCTGGCCGGCACGGCCGCTTCGCTGGGCAGCTACGGCATTGCGCTGTGGGCCATGATGCACGCGCCCGTGGCGCTGGTCGCCGCGCTGCGCGAAACCTCGGTGATCTTCGCGGCACTGATAGGCACCTGGGTACTGGGCGAGCGCTTCGGCTGGGCGCGCGCCACGGGCACGGCGCTGGTTGTCGCGGGCGTGGTGACGCTGCGTTTCAGCTAGCGCCCGCTGGCTAGCCGGTCCGGCACATCCGGTTCGGAAATCGGCGGCTCGGTCAGCTGGTGACCCCAGGAGGCCACCAGTTCCTCTATGGCCGCGGCCACCACGCGGCAGGCGGGGGTCAGCTTGCCCTGTTTGGGCAGCGCCAGCGTGACATGGCGGCACAGGTCGGGGCCCACCAGCTTGCTGGCCTGCAGACGCCCGGCCTGCAGATCCGCGACCACGGTGAACGGCCCGAGTATCGAATAGAGTCCCGGCGTGTGGGCCACCAGTTCGCGCTGCACCGTCAACGAGTCGGCCTCGGCCACGGATTCGAGCCGGAAGCCCAGGCTGCGCGCCGTCTCGTCGAGTGCATTGCGCCAATGGCTGGGCCGGCGCGGCAGCACCAGCCGCAGGCCGTCGAGCCGGGCGAACTCGACGGTGGGCTCGGCCGTGAGCGCCGCACCGGGTGCCGACACCAGATAGGTATGCACCACGCACAGCAGCTTTTCCTCGGCGCTGCTGGGCGGCTGGAAGCGAAACAGGATGGCCAGGTCCAGCGCGCCGCTGTCCAGCAAGGTGTCCAGCACCACGCCCTGGCCTTCGGTGATGTTGAGCCGTATGCCGGGGTGCTGGGCCTGCAGCCGCTGGAACAGCCGCGTGACCAGCGGGTGGGCCGAGGAAGGCAGTATGCCCAGCCTGACCTCGCCCATCACCTGGCTGGAATCCAGGCGCATTTCCTCCATCAGGTGTTCCGTGTCGTTGAGCCAGACCCGCAGGCGCGAGGCCACGCGCACGCCGTGCTCGGTCAGCACCACGCCGCGTCCGGTGCGGCGAAACAGCGGCCCGCCGCATTGCGCTTCGAAGTCGGTGATCTGGCGGCTGATGTGCGACTGCACGGTCTGGCGGCGCAACGCCACCTTGCTGAGGCTGCCGGCCTCGGCGACTTCCAGGAACAGGCGAACGGTGGGCAGGTGCATGGCGGACTTGTGAATTGCCAAAAGACAGAACTCTGATATCTGGGAATTCTATCTAGAAGAAAGTCTGCTGAATTCTTACAGTCCCTAGCACTCCCCCCATCCACAGAGTCCGATATGAAAATCCTGAGCTTCGAACATGCCGGCCAAGCCACTTATGGCGTGCTGCAAGGCAATGACTGCCTCGTGCCTTCCCCGGCTTTCCTGGCGCGCTTTCCCGACCTGCGCTCGGTTCTTGCGGGCGCTGCGCTCGGCGAGCTGCGCGACGCCCTCGCCCAAGGCACGGCGCTCGCACGTTCCTCGCTGCGCGCTCTGCCCGTGATCCCCAATCCCGGCAAGCTGATCTGCGTCGGGCTCAACTACAAAACCCACGTGGCCGAGACCCAGCGCGCGGACAGCGAATATCCTTCGCTGTTCCTGCGCTTCAACGACTCGCTGGCCGCCGACGGCGACGAAGTGCTGCGCCCGGCGTTTTCCGAGCGCTTCGACTGGGAAGGCGAGCTGGCCTTCGTGATCGGCAAGGGCGGGCGCCACATCCGCAAGGAAGACGCCTTCGAACACATTGCCGGCTATACCTGCTTCAACGACATCAGCGTGCGCGACTGGCAGCGCCACACGCACCAGTTCACTCCGGGCAAGAACTTTCCCGGCACCGCGCCCTTCGGCCCCTTCCTGGTCACGCGCGACGAAGTGCCCGATGTCTCGCAGCTGCAGCTCGAGACCCGGCTCAACGGCCAGGTGGTGCAAAAGGCCGGCCTGGCCGATCTGATCTTCGACATCCCGACCATCGTTGCCTACATCTCGCGTTTCACCCCGCTGTCCCCGGGCGACGTCATCGCCACCGGCACGCCCGGCGGCGTGGGCGACCGGCGCCAGCCGCCGCTGTACATGCAGCAAGGCGATGAGATCGAAGTCGAGATCACCGGCCTGGGCGTGCTGCGCAACCGCATCGCCACCGACCCCGGCACCGTCTGAACTGGAGACAAGCACATGAGCAACCCACCCAAACTCCGCATCGCGGTCGACATCGGCGGCACCTTCACCGACATGGCGGCCTTTGACGAAGCCAGCGGCAAGCTGCTGTTCGGCAAGGCGCTGTCCACGCACGGTGCGCTGGTCGAGGGCATACAGGCGACCATAGACAGCGCCGATATCGACTGGCGCGACGGCCACCTGTTCCTGCACGGCTCGACCATTGCCATCAACACGCTGCTCGAACGCACGGGCGCCAATACCGCGCTGTTGATCACCGAAGGCTTTCGCGACATCTACGAGATCGGCCGCGTGAACCGGCCCGATGCCTACAACCTGTTCTTCAACAAGCACCAGCCGCTGGTCAAGCGCTCCTTGCGTTTCGAAGTGTCCGAACGCCTGCGCGCCGATGGCAGCACGCACAAGCCGCTCGATGAAGCGGCGGTGCGCGAACTGGCCCGCGAGTTGCAGGGCCAGAACGTCGAGGCCGTGGCCGTGCTGCTGCTGCATTCCTACCGCAACCCGGCGCACGAGCAGCGCGTCAAGCAGATCCTGCAGGAAGAGCTGCCCGGCGCCTTTGTCTGCGCTTCGCACGAGCTCAGCCAGGAATACCGCGAGTTCGAGCGCGTCTCCACCGCCGTGGCAAATGCCTACGTGGGCCCGCGGGTCTCCGAATACCTGGGCCAGCTGGAGACGCATCTGGCCGGCAAGGGCTTTGACGGCGACTTCTACATCGTGCAATCGACCGGCGGCCTGTTCCCGGTCGAGCATGCCAAGGTCGGCTGCGTGCGCATGCTGGAATCGGGCCCGGCCGCGGGCGTGATCGGCGCGCAGGCCATCTGCGCCCAGCTGGGCATGGGCGATGCGATTGCCTTCGACATGGGCGGCACCACGGCCAAGGCCGGCGTGATCAGCAACGGCCGGCCGCTGACCACGGGCTCGGCGCTGATCGGTGGCTACGAACGCGCGCTGCCGATACAGATCCCGATGATGGACATCCACGAAGTGGGCACGGGTGGCGGCTCGATCGCGCGCGTGGAAACCGGCAACGCGCTGCGCGTGGGCCCGCAGAGCGCGGGCTCCATTCCCGGCCCGGTCGCCTACGGCCGCGGCGGGCTCGAGCCCACGGTCACCGACGCCAATCTGGTGCTGGGCCGACTGGACGCGGACAATTTCCTCGGCGGCGAACTCAAGCTCGACATGGAAGGCTGCCAGCGCCAGATGCGCGAGCGTATCGCCGCGCCGCTGGGGCTGGAGCCCACGCAGGCGGCCGATGGCATCCTGCGCATCGCGGTGACGCAGATGTCGCATGCGGTCAAGGCCGTGACCACCGAGCGCGGCCTGGACGCCGGCAGCTTCACGATGGTGGTCTACGGCGGCGCGGGCCCGCTGCATGCCTCGGCAATTGCGCGCGAGATCGGCATACGCAAGGTGCTGATTCCCTATGCGCCGGGCTATTTCTCGGCCTACGGAATGCTGTTTTCCGACCTGCGCTACGACTACGTGCGCTCGGTGTTCCGCAAGCTCAACGATGTGTCCTTCGAGGAAATCGAGGCCGCCTACCAATCCATGGAAGACGAGGGCCGCGCCGCGCTGGCGCAGTCGGGGGTCAAGGCCGACGGCGTGGTGATAGAGCGCGCCGCCGACATGCGCTACGTGGGCCAGGAGCACGCGGTCACGGTGGACCTGCCGCTGGCGTTCTTCGCGGGCCGCGATCGCTCGGCCATCAAGCAGCAGTTCGACGAGTTGCACAAGGTGCGCTACGGCACCTCGGCACCGGGCGAGCCCGCCGATCTGGTGAGCCTGCGCGTGACCGTGCTGGGCACGATGAAGAAACCGCCCAGGCACAGCGTGGAAAAAGGCATGGCCGCGCCCGACCGCCAGGCGCTGCGCACCACCAAGCCGGTGTACTTCCGCGCCGGCGGCTGGGCCGACACGCCGGTCTACATCCGCGACCGCCTGCTCGCGGGCAATGCCATTGCCGGGCCGGCGCTGATCGAGGAGCACGCCTCGACCACCGTGGTCCAGCCCGGCGACGCGCTGCGCGTCGACGAACTCGGAAATCTGCAAATCGACATCGGGAGCGACCGTTCATGAGCACCAACCCCAACACCCCCGTGGCGATCGATCCGATCACCGTCGAAGTCATTCGCAACGGCCTGTACGCGGTCACCGAGGAGATGAAGACCAATCTCACGCGCACCGCCTACAACCTGATCATCTACGAGGCGCTGGACTTCACGGTGGGCCTGTTCACCAAGGAAGGCGATACGGTCTCCATAGGCCTGGGCCTGCCGATGTTCATCCGCGGCATGTCCGAGACGGTCAAGGCCAAGATCCGCCACTTCGGCTACGAGAACATCCTGCCGGGCGACATCCTGGTGACCAACGACGCCTACACCACCGGCAGCCACCTGAACCATTTCACGTTCACCATGCCGGTGTTCCATGAAGGCAAGCTCGAAGGCTTCACCTGCTGCATGGCGCACTGGCTGGACGTGGGCGGCACGCTGGGCAACGTGACCACCGACATCTTCAGCGAAGGGATTCAGATCCCCATCATGAAGTACCAGCGCCAAGGCGTGGTCAACCAGGACCTGATCGACATCATTGCCATGAACGTGCGCCTGGCCGAGCGCGCGCTGGGCGATCTGCGCGCGCAGATCACGGCCATCACCACGGGCGAGCGCCGCTACGTCGAGCTGCTGCAGCGCTACGGCGTCGATGCCGTGAACGGCTCGATCGCCCAGATCATGGACTCGTCCGAGGCCGTGGCGCGCAAGAACACGCTGTCGATTCCGGACGGCGTCTACGAGGCGGAGTCGTTCATGGACGACGACGGCCTGGACATAGGCAAGCGCATTCCCATCCGCGTGAAGATCACGGTCGCGGGCGACGAGATGACCGTCGATCTGTCGGATGTCAGCAAGCAGGTGCGCGGCTTCTACAACTCGGGCTTCACCACGGGCATTGCCTGTGCGCAGGTGGCCTACAAGTGCCTGACCACGCCCACCGATTACCCGGTCAACGACGGCAGCTTCCGCCCGCTCAAGGTGATCATGCCCATGGGCACGGTGATCTCGGCCGAGCGGCCCTATCCGATGCGCGTCTGGATGACCTTCCCGATGACGGTGATCGACACCATCTTCAAGGCGCTGGCGCCCGCGATTCCCGACCGCTCCATTGCCGGCCACCACGCCGACCTGGTGTTCCCCAACATCCACGGCATTTCGCCCGAGGACGGCAGGCTGTTCATCGTGGGCATAGGCCCGCTGGGCGGCGGCTGGGGCGCCAAGAGCCAGGAAGACGGCGTCTCGGTCACGGTCTGCATCAACGACGGCGACACGCACAACAGCCCTACCGAGCAGCTCGAGGCCAAGTACCCGGTGCTGGTGGAGAAATACGAGATCCGCCAGGACAGCGCTGGCGCGGGCCAGTACCGCGGCGGCCTGGGCGCGGAGATGGTGGTGCAGGCGCTGTCGCCGTTCACCGTCACCACGCGCATAGACCGCGTGCACTGCAAGCCCTGGGGCCTGGAAGGCGGCGGCGACGCCATGGGCAACGGCCTGGCCGTGCGCCACAAGGGCGAGTGGAAGACCGACCACGCGAACGCGAAGATCTTCAACGTGCGGCTGGAGCGCGGCGACGCCTACAAGATGCTGTCGGGCGGCGGCGGCGGCTTCGGCAATCCGCTGGAGCGCGAGCTCGACAAGGTGGCCGAGGACGTGCGCGAAGGCTATGTCAGCGCCCAGGTGGCGCGCGCGGTCTACCGCGTGGCACTGGACTCGCGGGGCCAGGTCGACCATAAGGCCACGCGCACGCTGCGCAGCACGCCCGGCAGCGCCGGCAACGGATCGGCCGATCTCGCCTGGGCCGGGCAGTGAGCACCGCCATGGCCGACGCACTGACGCAGCAGGCCGAAAGCCTGCTGGACCTGTGGTGCAGCCTGGCGCTGCGCCATGTGGCCCTGGGCTCGGCCTGCGCCTGCGGCTCGGGCGGCGTGAGCCTGCGGCTCGAAGACTTCGAACTGGACATCGTCGACTACCTGCAGGACGGCGGCGAGCGCAGTGACGAAGCCCAGGTCGCACAGTGGTTTCACGCCCACCCGGAGCTGGCAGCGCGCGCCCAGCCGCTGCGCGCCCTGCTGGACGAGGTGCTGCAGCAACGCCTGCCCGCGCCGGTCGCCCGGTGGATGCTGCAGCGGCTGGAACGCACGCTGCGCTCCTTCGCGCAGATGCATGGAGCGGACATGGTGTAGCGCCAGGACCTGGCGCGGCAATGCAACCACAACAACGGGGCCTGGATGCCTGCGCCCCGAGGAGACAACAATGACATCGGCCCTATCCATTTCCGCGATAACCCCAGGCACTGCGCCGCGCAGGCCCGCAGGCAGGCAGCGCTTTTCGCCGGCGCCGGCGGCACGGCCATGAGCGGGCATTTTTCCGCGCTGCTGGCCGACACGCCGTCCCTGGGCGATCGCATTCCGGTCACGGTGCTCACCGGATTTCTCGGCAGCGGCAAGACCACGCTGCTCAACCGCCTGCTGCGCCTGCCCGATCTGACGGGCACCGTGGTCATCGTCAACGAGTTCGGCGAGATCGGCATAGACCACGATCTGATCGCGCAGACCACCGAAGACACCGTGCTGCTGGCCAACGGCTGCATGTGCTGCTCGGTGCGCGGCGACCTGGTGGACGCCCTGCTGCGCATAGGCGAGGCGGCGAGCGCACGGCAGGTGCTGATAGAAACCAGCGGGCTGGCCGACCCCGCCCCCATCTTGCGCGCGCTGATGGGCGAGCCGGCCGTGCGCTCGCGCTTCCGGCTGGCGGGCGTCGCCTGCACCGTCGATGCCGTCTTGGGCATGCAGACCCTGGACCGGTTCCCGGAATCGGTGCGGCAGGTCGCGGTCGCGGACCAGCTGTTTCTGACCAAGACCGATCTGACGCCCGAGCGGCAGGTTTCGCCTGAACTGCGCGAGCGCCTGCGCAGTTTGGGCGCGACGGCGGCGCAACACACGCACAGCGATCAATACCCCGCCATCCTGCAACAGCTGCTGCGCCATCCCTCGGCCGCGGCCCGGGACCCGCAGACACCGCACTACCGCCCGCAAGGCCAGGCCGAGGCCGCCCCCACGCACCGCGACGGCATACATTCCTTTGTCATCGTCCGCGACCAGCCCCTGGCACGCGACGCGTTTTCCGCCTGGCTCGACATGGTGATCGCCATGCGCGGCGACGACCTGCTGCGCGTCAAGGGCCTGGTGCATCTCGCCGAGGAGCCCGACCGGCCGCTGGTGATTCATGGCGTGCAGCATCTTTTCCATCCTCCCGAGCTGCTGCCCTGCTGGCCCGGGCCGGATCGCCGCACGCGCATCGTGTTCATCACCCGCGGCGTGGACGCCCAGGCGCTGGACGACACGCTGCACGTCTTCGAGCGCCGCCGCGCCCGCGCCAGGCCGGAGCCGGACACGACCCCCATACCAAAACCACAGGAGACACCATGAGTTGGATCAAAATCATCGCCGGCGCGATCGCCTTGTCGGCGGCGCCCGCCTGGAGCCAGACGGACAAGTTCCCCGAGCGCGCCATCAAGATCATCGTGCCGTTCGCCGCGGGCGGCGGCGTGGACAACGCGGCGCGCGTGCTGGCCCATCAACTGCAGACGCAGCTGGGCGTGCCGGTGCTCATAGACAACCGCTCGGGCGCCAACGGCACGGTCGGCGGAAAGGCCGCGCAGACCGCGCCCGCCGACGGCCACACCTTGCTGTTCTCCGCCGCGACCCATGTGCTGGCCAAGCAGGTCATGAGCCACCCGCCCTACGACCCGCAACTCGACTTCGCGCCGGTGGCGCGCGTGGGCGAGGCGCCGCTGATGCTGGTGATCGCGCCCCAGCTGGAGCCAAAGAACCTCGGCGAAGTGCTGGCCGCAGCGCGCCAGCAACCCGAGAAATGGACTGCGGGCATTCCTGCAGTCGGCGCGCCCAGCCATCTGGCCACGCTGCTGCTCGCCAAGCAGGGCAATGTGAAGTTCAGCTTCGTGCCCTACCGCGGCACGCAGCCGGCCTTGATCGACGTGGCCGGAGGCCATACGGCGCTGCTGCTGGACTCGATGATCTCCATGCTGCCGCTGACCAAGGCCGGCAAGGTCAAGCCTATCGCGGTCACGGCGCCCAGGCGCAGCGCGCTGACGCCCGATGTGCCGACCGCCAGGGAAAGCGGCTTTCCCGAGATGACCTACATGTCCTGGTACGGCGTCTGGGCGCCCAAGGGCACGCCCGCGGAGCGCGTCAAGCGTTTGAACGCGGCCATCAACACGGCCATTTCCGCCCAGGCCAAGGCCGGGGCCTGGGCGCACCTGGGCATAGAACCCGTCAACGAGAGCGCCGAGCAGTTCCGCCAGTTCATCGCCAACGACGTGGCCCAGGGCGCAGAACTGCTCAAGAACGCCGGCTTCAAGCCGGAGTAGCGCCCGCGGCCCGTACGGCCGCGCGAAAGTTTCAATCAAAAAGAGAGATGGAGACAAACATGAAAAAACCTCTTGCCCTGGCGACGATATTGATTGCCAGCGGCGCAAGCCACGCCCAGTCGTCGGTCACCGTGTTCGGCGTGATCGATCTGGCGGTCCAACATGCCCGGCAGGCCGGCAACAGCGTCACCCGACAGAACGGCATAGGCGGCAACCAGTTCAGCCGCCTGGGCTTTCGCGGCGTCGAAGACCTGGGCGGCGGATGGTCCGCGGGCTTTGTGCTCGATGCGGGGCTCAATCTCGACACCGGCGCCGGCGCGCTGACCAGCGCCGACAATCTGACGACCGCCGGCGGCGGCGCGCTGACGTTCAGCCGCCGCTCCACGGTGAGTCTGATATCGAAGTCCTGGGGCGAACTGCGGCTGGGGCGCGACTTCGTTCCCACCTATTGGAACCTCACGGGTTTCGATCCTTTCGGCAGCGCCGGCGCGGGCTCGGTCAACAACCTGGCGCAAGGCGGGCTGACGCGCGTGTCCACGGTGCAGACCGCGGTGCGCGCTTCCAACAGCATAGGCTACGTACTGCCCGGCCTGCATGGTTTCTACGGCCAGGCCATGCATGCGCTGGCCGAAGGCAACGGGCCGTCGCGCCAGGATGGTCGCTATAGCGGAGTGCGGCTGGGCTATGCGCACGCTGGCTGGAACCTGGCACTGGCCCATGGCGTGACCCGCCTGGGCACGGGCGATGTCAGCACCAGCAACATCGGCGCGAGCTACCAGTTCGCTGGCATCAAGGCCATGGCCCAGGTGTTCCGCGACAGCAAGGAGGTCGTCGCCGCGCCCAACCGCTCCAACGGCTGGCTGGTCGGCGCCCAGATCAATGCCGGCCCGGGCTATATTCCCCTGTCCTACTCCCGCGTCTCGGACAACTCGGCCAGCGATCGCCAGGCCAAGCAACTTGCCGTGGGCTATGTCTACAACCTGTCCAAGCGCACGGCGCTGTATTCGACCTATTCACGGCTGCAAAACCGCAATGGCGCCGCGTTGACCGGCGGCGGCGTGCCCGGCGTGGCCAACGCAGCCTGGACCGGCCTGGACATAGGCATGCGCCACAGCTTCTGAGGCACGCGCCCCGCAAACCTCGGGGCTCAGCCTGCGGCCAGTGCTGGGTGCGGCCGGGGCTGCACCAGCCAATCGAGAGCGTCCTGCCACAGCCCTTGCGAGGACGCCCTGAAATAGCCCATGTGGCCAATGCCGCGCGAGCGCGCCTCGGGTGCGATATCGCAGGTGGACAGCGCGGCATGACGATAGCCGCTCATGAACGCATCGCGCGATGCGGCCGGCGCCCAGAGGTCGTCCAGCGCGTTGGCCGCCATCATGGGCACTTTCACTGCCGCATACCGGTCCGCGATCTCGGGCATCTGCGGATCGTCGAAGAAATAGCGCGGAAAGCGGCACCAGTGGCGCCACTGCACGAAGGCGTCGCGCGGCAGGTCTTCGCCCAGGCCCAGCATCTTCCAAGGGCAATAGCCTTTCCAGCGCGTGAGCAGCGGCAGCACCAGATTCCACATCAGCAGCACCTTGAACTGCTCGCTGCGGCGCATCCAGCCATGCCAGCCCGCGCCCACGCCAAAGCCGTAGAACGCCACGACCTTGTCATGGTTGGGCAGCAGGCCCAGCGCATGGCCGCCATACGAGTGGCCGATGACGTACAGCGGCAGTCCATCGCCGCCGGACATCGCCTCCACGGCCGCCGCCAGGTCGAGCTGCCCCCAGTCCAGCAGCGACATCCTGAAGTCCTTGAGCGAAGGCGGACGCGACCTTCCTATGCCGCGGTAGTCAAAGGTCAGCGTCTCGAAGCCCCGGGCCGCGGCAAACTCGGCAAACCGGCGGTAAAAGCCCTGGGGCACGGCCGTCGCTCCGGCAACGATCAGCCGCGCCAGTGGTCTTTGCGCGCCGGGGTAAAGCGTCGCGGCCAGCACAAATCCGTCCGTCGCGGTGAGCGTCATCGTCCGCGCTGCGGAATGTATCTCATGGGTCATGGGCGCAATCCTCTGTGACGACTGTGAAAGAAGCCTTGCTGGGTTGATCCGCATGGTGCGCCCGCGTGGCGCCCCGCGCTGTCATCTATGTGCCTGCACGAAGGCGCGCAGACTTTCAGAGCGCAGCCCGCAAGCTCAGCATCACATTGCGCGGCGCGCCGTAAACACCTGTATAGAAGGTGGTGTCCATGGAACTCCAGTACTGCTTGTCAAACAGATTGTTGATGTTTATGGTCAGCGAAACCTTCTCGCTGAAGTCATAGCGCACCATCAATCCGGCCACCGCGTAAGCGCCCTGCTCGCCATGCAAGGGCTTGGCAGACCACCAGGGAGAACTCGTGAAGTCGCTACGGCTTTGCCAATTCACGCCCCCGCCCAGCGTGAGCGCGTTCCATTGGCCGGGCAGGCGGTAGGTGCTCCACAGCTTTGCGAGGTGCTTGGGAAAGGTCGTGGAAATGCGTGCACCCGCCGAATCCTGCGTCTTCGCATAGGTATAGCTCGCGGCCACATTCCAGCCGCGCGAAAGCTCACCGTTGACCTCCAGGTCCAGGCCCTGCGTCCTCGCGCCTTTCTCGGCGCGATAGGCGGCATTGGTCGTGCCGGGCACCGTGTAGCTGCTGTCGGCCACCGCGAGGTTGTCCTGGCGGATCTGGTAGGCCGCGGCGCTGCTGTGGATCTTGCCGTCCGCGAACTGGCTTTTCACCCCCAGCTCGTAGCTATTGCCTTCGCGTGGGTCCAGGAAAGCGCCGTTGCGATCCTGATAGGACTGGGGTTTGAAGATCGTGGTGTAGCTCGCATAGAGCGCATGGCTGGGGTCCAGGTCGTAGACGATGCCGACGTAAGGCGTGAGCACATTCTTCTTCTCGGCGCTCTCGTGCGAGCTATACGTTCCGCTGGTGTAGACCAGGTCATAGCGCGAGTTGTAGCGGCTGAGCCTGCCGCCAAGAATCAACGAAAGCTGGTCGCTGGGCCGCAAGCGGGCCGCGGCGTAGGCGCCTGACTGGCGCATCTGAGTATTGCTGGTCCGGCCATGCGGGGCGTCGGCCACCGTGCCTGCGTGCGCCCAGGTCTGGAAGTTGTAGATATTGCCTGGAACGCCAAGCGCCGCCTTGGGGCTGTAGGCGGTGTCGTTGGCGTAATCCGCGTAGTTGTAGCCCACGGCAAGCTCATGCTTGCGACCAAACAGCTCGAACGGCCCCGACGCCTTGAGACTCACGCCCGTCTGGTTCTGCTCGCTGTCGCCACTTTGCGCATTCAACGGCAGATTGCCGGTGTCTTGGTTGAACATTGCGTTCCAGGTGGTGCCGCCAACCCAGGAGAACGCGCGCGTCTGCCGCAACTGATTGGCCGCGAAGTCCAGCGACCAGCCCTCGCTCAGGCGCTGGTTCAATGCCACGAACGCGTTGCTGGCCGCGGTTTCGTTGCGGTTGTACCGGCTGGCGAAGCTCGTCGAGCGATCGAAGTCGCTCTGGGCACCGGTGCTGTAGAACAGCGGCAGGCCTACGCCATTGCCGATTCCACCTCGCGGGTCATCCTTCTGGTAGCTCAGCCCCGCCGTCAACAGCGTGGAGTCCGTGAGGTCGGCTTCGACAACGCCGTACAGCACTTGCTTGTCCAGCTGGTAGTAGTCGATGTAACTGTCGCTCTTCTGATAGGCGCCGATCAGGCGGCCCCGCACCGAGCCCGAGGCATTCAGCGGGCCGGAGAGGTCGACCTCGGCGCGCGCCTTGCTCCAGGAGCCGGCGCCCACCGAGACATGTGCTTGCCAATCCGCTGTCGGGCGTTTGCGCACCATGTTGATCGTGCCAGAAGGGTCGCCAGCCCCGCTCATCAGACCCGAAGCCCCGCGCAAGACTTCGACCCGGTCGTAGATGGACAGGTCGGCGAGACTTTGCGACACATCCTGCGTGGTCACGTCCAGCGTGGTCGGCACGCCGTCGAGTTGGTAGGAATCGATGGCATAGCCGCGCGACATCACGCTGTAGCGTTCGCCACCGATGTTCTGCAGCGTGATGCCCGGAGTCTGCTGCAAGGCGTCGCCTATGCCGCTCAAGGCCTGGTCGCCCAGGCGCTGGCTGGTGATCACACTGATGGTTTGCGGAGTTTCCCGCAGCGTCAGATTGAGCGGCGTAGCCACCGTGCTGCGCCCATTGCTAGCGTAGGAGCCCGATCCTTCGGTGGTGCTGCCAGGCTCGGCGCTGGCCGTCACCTGCACTTCCTTGAGCGTTGCCCCCGGCTCGCCTTGCGCTGCGCCGGGGCTGGCAACGGCAGCGCTCGGGCGAACGGTCAGTGTGCCGTTGGCCGTGCGCGCGAACTCCAGGCCATGGCCGACCAGAGCCCGTTGCAAGGCCTGCTCCGGCGTGAAGCGGCCCTTGATTGCCGGTGCCGACAGGCCGCGAACCACAGGAGCCGGCACGGCGAGCTGCACCCCGCCTTCGCTGGCAATGCGGATCAGACTCGCGTTGAGATCCTGCGCCGGGATGTCATATGACTGTGCAAGACCGCTGAGCGCGAGCGCGTTCGCAGAAGTCGTCAGGCAGGCGATCGCCAAAAGATGGCGGCTATGAGAGAACGCAGGAGGCATGATGGACCTGTGGTGGAAACTGCAGAGCCGGAGAAATTCCGACCTTTCCACTGTTTGTCGGACGAGAGCAAAAAAGCGGCCATGGTTTGGCCGAATTTTTTGCGCTGGCTCAGGTGCTCGTATCCACCCGAACCAGCCACCCGCCCGAATGCCGGTGAATGTCGATGGGCAGCGTCTGCGCCAGGGACTCGAGCGCCGCATCCGTGTCGTCAAGCGCAAACACGCCCGTGACGCGCAGTTGGGCCGCGCCGGGTGAAACGCGGATCAAGCCGCGCCGGTAGGGCCTCAAGCTCGCCAGCACTTCGCCCAAGGGCTGGTCATAAGCATGAATCTCCCCGCGCTCCCAGGCCGCCGCCGCATCGGGCAGGGTCTGGCGGCTCAGCTCAGAGAAAGCGCGTCCATCGAACCACGCGGACTGGCCTTGCGACAGAAGCTGCGACAGCGGCTGGGCATCGCTGCCTGTGGTCAACCCGGCCTCGCCTTCCAGGGCCAGCGCAAACGTACGCTCATCGGCCAGCTTCATCATGATCCGCGAGCCCAATGCCTGCATGCTGCCGTGCGGACTGCGCACCACAAAGGGCGCGGACACCCCGGCTTGCACCGTGGCCAGCAACTGGCCTTGGCGCAGATGGACAAGACGCAGTCCCGCGCTGAAACGCACGTCCACCGAGGAACGCGCATCGAGTTGCAGGCGGCTGCCATCCGCGAGCTCGAAACTGCGTCGCTCGCGCGTGGCCGTGTGCAGGTCGGCACGCCAATCGGGCAACATGCCGCTACGCTCGGCCAGCCATGCGCTGCCCAGCCCCAGGCCCGCGACGCCCAATGCGCCACGCAGCATTCTGCGGCGGTCAGGCAGTCCATCGGCTTTGCGCAGGGTAGCGTGCACCGCAGGCGCGCGCGGCCCGGTCGTCGTGGCCTTGTCCGCCGAAGTCGCGCCAAAGGTGGCCTCGAGCGCGCCGCCCAGCCGCAGCCAGGCTTGTCGGTGACGGCTATCCGTCAGCAGCCATTGCTCGAATGCCGCACGTTCGGCTGCGCCGGCTGTACCCGAGCGCAGTTCGACCATCCACTCGATCGCCGCCTCGGAAATCGCATCCAGCGCGGAAGAGCGCGCCATCAGTCTTGCACCGCCAGCAGGCAGCAGCGCAGGCCATCGGCTACATAGCGCCTGACCATGCGCTCGGACTTGCCGATCTGCGCGGCAATCTCGGCGTAGGCCAGGCCATCGAGCTGACTCAGCAGAAAAGCGCAGCGCGCGTGGGAAGACAAGCTTTCCAAGGCTTTGGCGATGCTGGCCAGCGACTCTTGCAGCAAGGCGCGCTCCTCGGGTGAAGGCGCGAGTTCCTCGGGCATGGCGGCCAGGGTCTCGACCCACATCTGCTCCAGGTCTCTGCGGCGCCAGAGGTCGACGAGGATATTCTTGGCGATGGCCGTGAGAAAGGCACGCGGCTCATCGAGCAACAGCAGCCGGCGCGAGCCCAGCAGCCGCACGAAAGTCTCGGAACTCACATCCTCGGCATCCGCGGCATTCTGCAAGCGCCTGCGCAGTCTAGCCAGCAGCCAGGGTTGATGGTCAATGAAGAGCTCAGCGGCCGCTGAGACTTCGTCGGCAGGCATGGGAGCGGTCGACAAGAGAAGGCCCGATTAATAAGAACTATTCTCAAGTATATCGAGTTTCAGCAGCGGCATGGCCCGACATCACCAGGCCGCGCCCGAACTGTGCCTCAGCGCGCGGAAATCTCCTGGCTGCGCCTACCTCTGGCTTGCAGACCCAGCACGGCTGCGCCCAGGACTGCCGCCAGCGCCCCGACCAGCGGGACATGCGCCAGGCTGGCCCAGGCGATAGTGAAGCTGCCCAGCACCCCGCCCAGCGCCGCGCCCAGATTGAACGACGCGATGTTCAGGCCCGCGGCCACCGCCGTGAACTGCGGGATATGGCGCCGGGCCTGCTGCAGCAGGCGCATGGTCAGCAGGGTCACGATGGCAAAGAAGAACACCCCCAGGCTGCCCACCAGCACCAGCATGGCCGGCGCAAAGCCGCGCAGCAGGTAGAGCGCCGCCAGATTCAGCGCCAGCCCGGCCAGTGCCGCCAGCGTGCTGCGGGCTGCGTCCGCCCGGTCCGCCAGCCGCCCGCCCAGTAGATTGCCGAGCACCGAGCACAGGCCGAACAGCAGCATGGCCAGACTCAACCAGCGCACATCGACGGCGGTGACCTGCAGCAGATAGGGCGAGACAAAGGTGAAGAAAGCAAAGGTCGCCACGCTCACCAGCGCGCCAATGCCGGCCGTGGTCAGCAGCTGCGGCTGCGTGATGGCGCGTATGCCTTGCCAGGCGCCGGCCGGCCCGCCGCCCTTGGCCTGGCTGTGCATGAAAAACCGCAGGCCCAGCATGCCCGCCAGGCTCAGCCCGCCTATGGCCAGGAAGATCGCGCGCCACGACCAGAGGCTGCCGAGAAAGGTGCCCAGGGGCACGCCCACGGCCAGCGCCAGCGTCAGCCCCAGCCACACCACGGACAGCGCGCGCCCCGAGCGCGCCGGCGGCACCAGCTGGGTCGCCGCGTCCGAGGCCACGGCCATGAACACGCCGTGGCCCAGGCCGACGACAAAGCGCACCGCCAGCAGCAGGGCAAGATTGGGCGCAGCCGCCATCAGCACGCTGCCCGCGGCCAGCACCGCCATGGCCAGCAGCAGGATGCTCCTGTCCTTCCAGTGCGCGAGCAGCGCGGTGATGAACGGCGCGCCTATCGACGCGCCCAGCGCGTAGGCGGCAATGGCGGTGCCGACCGCGGCGATCTGGCTTTCAAGATCGACGGCAATGGCCGAGACCAGGCCGGCCACCACGAACTCGGACAGCCCGAAGGCAAAGGTACACAGGGAGAAAACATAGATAGCGACCGGCATGGCTATACGCATTGAAGTGCAGCAACCCCGGCGTCACGGTATGGAACGCGGGTGCTGCCGCAGCGTAGCCGCCGCGCCGGCGTTCGTAAAATACCGTTCCTGTCGCCAAACAAGACGTCTGGCGTCTCAATCACCGCCGGGTGCAAAAGCGCCGCGGATTTCAGCGATCAACCGGTCGCGTATCGCCGACGGCTGGCCGGGATTCCAGGCCATCAGCAGGTCCAGCCGGCGCAGCGCTGCGGGCGCATCGACGGCAATCGGGCGGAACACCACATCGTGCTGGGTGCCGCTCGCCAGCGATGCCGGCAGCAGCGCCAGGCCAAAGCCGCTGGCGACCAGCGCGATCAGCGTCTGCATCTGCCGCGCCTGCTGCACCACGCGCGGCACAAAGCCCGCGGCCTGGCACAGCGCGATCAGCTGATCGTGAAAGCCCGGGCCCAGCGGCCGCGGCGAGGCGACAAAGGCTTCGTCCTTGAGCAGCGCCAGTTCGATCTGCGCGCTGCCCGCCAGCCGGTGGCCCGCGGGCAGCGCCACGCAGATGGGCTCGCGCAGCAGCGTCTCGAACCGCAGCCGGGGCGCAGTCGTTCCCGGCGTGCGCAGAAAGCCGATGTCCGCGGCGCCGCTCTCCAGCGCCAGCACCGCGACTTTGGCATATTTCCCGTCTCGGACCGCCCGACTGTGCGGGCTTATTCGGCCTTGATGTTCCCGTCGCGCATCACCTTGCCCATGCGCTGGGTCTGCAGGTCGATGAACTTCCTGACTTCGGCATTGCTGCCGGTGAACGGCTCGCCGCCCACGCTGGTGATGCGCTCCTTCACGTCGGGCGCGTCGAGCGCGACCTTGAGTGCTTCGGCCAGCTTGGCCGCAACCGCGGGCGGCACACCGGCGGGCATGAACATGCCGTTCCATTCATAGGCTTCGGCATTGGGCACGCCGGCCTCGGCCAGCGTAGGCACATCGGGCAGCAGGGCCGAGCGGCGCGCGGCCATCACGGCCAGCGGGCGCAGCTTGTTGGCCTTGATGTTGGACAGCGAGGAGCCGATGTTGGCGACATAGACCGGCACATGGCCGCCCATCACGTCGGCCATGGCCGGGCTGCCGCCCTTGTAGGGAATGTGCACCATCTTGGCCTTGGCCTGCTGCAGGAACTGCTCGGTGGCCAGATGCTGGGTCGAGCCCGTGCCGGGCGAGGCATACGACACCGCGTCCGGCGCCGAGCGCGCGGTCTGCACCAGCTCGGCCGTGGTCTTGGCGCTGTAGTTGGGCGAAACCGTCAGCACCAGCGGAAACACGCCCAGGATGCCCAGCGGCGTGAACGCCTTGGCCGGGTCGTAGGGCAGCTTGGGGAACAGCGTGGGATTGATCGCGTAGCCGCCGCCGTCGACCAGGAGGGTGTAGCCGTCGGGCTTGGCCTGGGCCACATAGCCGGCGCCGATCTGGCCCGCGGCGCCGCCGCGGTTCTCTATCACCACCGACTGGCCCAGCACCGTCGCCATCTTGGGCGCGACCAGGCGCGCGAGCATGTCGGCCGCGCCGCCCGCGGGATAGGCAACGACGATGGTCACGGGCTTGCTCGGCCAGTTGGGCTGGGCCGCCGCCAGCAGCGGCACGGTGCACAGCGCGGCAACGGCCAGCGCGGAAAACTTGATTCGGAAAGCCATGGCTTTGTCTCCAACTTTTTAATGAAAATACTCAGTGCGGCGGCGCGGCCGTGGCCGGCAAGGCGGACGCGACTTCCAGCTCCAGCCCGGTCTCGCGCAGGCGCTGCACCGCGGCTTCCGACAGCGTGTCGTCGGTGACCACGAGATCGAACTCGTCGAGGCCGGCAACGCGGTAGGTGCCGTAGGTGCCGTATTTCGCGCTGGTCGCCAGCAGCACGCGCTGCGAGGCAATCGCCATCGCCGCGCGCTTGACTTCGACCTTGGGCGCCGAGGGCGTGGTCACGCCGCGCTCCAGATCCCAGGCGCTGGCCGAAAGAAACGCGATATCGGCCACCAGCTGGCGCAGCGTGGCCGCGGCCAGCGGGCCTATGCTCGAGCCGTTGCGGTGGTCGAGCACGCCGCCGGTGTGCAGCACCGTCACATGCGGCGCCTCGCCCAGCGCCAGCGCGACATGGAAATCGTTGGTGATCACCGTCATGTCGGCCAGCGCGATGATCTGCGGAATCAGGCCGGCGGTGGTCGTGCCGGCGTCGAGATAAACCGTCATTCCCGGCTTGAGCAGGCGCGCGACCTGGGCCGCGATGCCGCGCTTTTCCGCCTGCTCGGTGACCGATTTTGCCTGGTGGCTGGGCTCGACGATCTGGTGGCTGGCAATGCGCACCCCGCCCGCAATCGCGTAGACCCGGCCCTTTTCCTCGAGCGCGGCGACATCGCGGCGCACCGTCATATGCGAGCAGCCCAGCAGTTCCGTGAGCTGGTGCACGCTCAGCACCTGGTGCTGGCGCAGCTGCCGCACTATCATCTCGCGGCGCTGCTCGGGAATCAGCCCCGCGGCGCGGCCGCTGGCGTGGTCGATGAGATCGTTCATTGCCTGCTCCCTTGGCGGACTTCAGTCTTGCAGCCCGGCAAGCCAGGCGGCGCGCAGCGCAGGATCGTCGCCCGCGATGTCGTCCAGGGTGATCAGTTCGCCCGCGCGGATCGCGCGCGCCGTCGTGGCGTGCGCGGCCAGGTACAGCGGCGCCACACCGGCCGGTGCCTGCTCGCGCGCCAGCAGCACGGGAGCGACGCCGGTCACGTCGTGGTGGTGGCCGCCCATGCGCAGCACCGTGCCGGCGGGAATGGTCTCGATGGCGCGGCCCGCGAGAATCGCGTGCTGGGCCGGACGGTCGCTGCCCGAGGCGCGGCCATGCAGCACGGCGTTGAGCAGCGTGATCGGCGTTTCCACGCCCATGAAGTGATACGGCAGGTACATGCAGGCGTAGCGGCCGTTGCGGCTGACCACATGGCCCTTTTGCGCCAGCAGCTGCCAGGTGGGGCCGTCGCCGGTGCGCACGATGACAAACACGCCGCCGCCAAAGCTCGCCTCGTCGGGCAGGCGCAGCACGTTGAACACGTCGATCACGCCGGGCTTGTGCAGAATGCCGCCGTCTTCGCGCAGCGCGTAGATGTCGGCCAGTTCGGCAGTGCGCGCCACGGGGTAGTGCATGGCCTCGACATCGGCCACCAGGCCGGTGTTCGATGCGACCACGGCCATCTCGCAGTAGTCGGCGGTGGCGCTGGTCTTCCAGCCCTTGAGCGCGGCGCGGCGCGCGGCCAGCGTCGCGGGAATGTCGTCGCCCAGCGTCAGCAGTTCGGCCATTTCGGGAATCGCGCGGGTCTCGTCGAGCTGGCGCACCTGGCCGCTGCGCGGATCGAACACCAGGTCGTACTCGCCCGACTTGCCAGCGGCAACGATCTCCAGGCCCAGCGTGCGCGCCCAGCTGACCCAGCCGATCAGATTGGCCGGCTGGTCGCCGTCGGCCGTGGTGTAGACCACGCCCTTGGCCGCGGCCAGGCGCGACATGGTCACGCCGGCAACGGTATCGACTTCCTTGCTGACCATGGCCACATGGCGGCCGGCTTCAATGGCTTCGCAGGCCGCGCGGAAACCGACCTTGGGATTGCCCGTGGCTTCGACCAGGATATCGTGCGCCACTTCGCGCAGCAGGCCGGCGTCGGCGACCAGGGCAATCGCGTCGGCGGGCAGCGCGGCGATGTCGGCGGCGCTCAGGCATTCGCGCAGCTGGCTTGCGGGATATCCCAATTCTTCACACAGCGCACGCAGGCCCGGAACATCGAGGTCGCACAGCGCGGCCGGGATCAGCCGCGGGATCAGTCGCGTCTGCGCCAGCAGCGTGCGCGCAAAGCCGCCCTTGGCGCCAGTGAGGGTGTAGCGCACTTTGCGCTCGGGTTGGTCGGCGAACAGCAGTTCAAAATTCATAGGTGGTCCATTGCAGTGAGGGCAGCGCTGGGCTCTATTATTCACAAAACATCACACAAAATCACAGGGATTCCCCTTGGTTGTTCAAATTTGTGAAGTCGCGTACCATTTATTCACACTTCCTCCAGACCTATGAACAAGCTTCCTCCCTTGCTGGGTTGCATCGCCGACGATTTCACCGGCGCCACCGACCTGGCCAACATCCTTGTGCGCGGCGGCATGCGCACGGTGCAGACCATAGGCGTGCCATCGGCCGGGCTGGCCGCGTCGCTGGACGCCGACGCCATCGTGATCGCGCTCAAGTCGCGCACCGCTGCCGTGGAGCAGGCCGTGGCCCAGAGCCTGCAGGCGCTGCGCTGGCTGCAGGCCCAGGGCTGCACCCAGTTCTTCTTCAAGTACTGCTCTACCTTCGACTCGACGGCCGAAGGCAACATCGGCCCCGTAGCCGAAGCGCTGCAGCAGGCGCTGGGCACGGACTTCGCCATTGCCTGTCCGGCCTTCCCCGGCGCGGGCCGCACCGTCTACCAGGGCCACCTGTTCGTCAACCAGCGCCTGCTCAATGAATCGGGCATGGAAAACCACCCGCTCACGCCCATGCGCGACCCCGATCTGGTGCGCGTGCTGCAGTCGCAAAGCCAGGCCAAGGTCGGCCTGATCGCCCAGGGCGCCGTGGCCCAGGGCGCGGCCAGCGTGCGCGAGCGCATTGCCGCGCTGCGCACCCAGGGCGTGCGCCTGGCCGTCGCCGATGCGATCAGCGACGCCGATCTGGTGACGCTGGGCGAAGCCTGCGCCGACGCCCGGCTCGTCACCGGCGGCTCGGGCGTGGCCCAGGGCCTGCCCGCGAACTTCCGCCGCCTGGGCAAGCTGCGCGACAGCGACGCCGCCCAGTTGCCGCGCATAGATGGCCCGGCCGTCGTGCTGTCTGGCAGCGCCTCCACTGCCACCAACGGCCAGGTCGCGGCCTGGCTGCGCAGCGGCCGCCCCGCCTACCGCATAGACCCGCTGGCGCTGGCGCGCGGCGAAGATGTGGTGGCCGCCGCGCTGGCCCTGGCCGGCGTGGGCGAGACCGCGCTGATCTACGCGACCAGCAGCCCCGACGAAGTGCGCCGCGTGCAGGCCGAACTGGGCGTGGCGCGCGCCGGCGCGCTGATCGAGCAGGCGCTGGGCCAGGTGGCTGCGCGGCTGCGCGCCGCAGGCACGCGGCGCTTCGTGGTCGCCGGCGGCGAGACTTCGGGCGCGGTGATCCAGGCGCTGGAACTGCAGGCGCTGCGCATAGGCCGGCAGATCGATCCGGGCGTGCCCGAAACCCAGTCGCTGGGCGACGACCAACCGCTGGCCGTGGTGCTCAAGTCGGGCAACTTCGGCAGCGAAGACTTCTTCGACAAGGCGCTCAAGCACCTCGACGGGGCTGCGGCATGACAGCGCAGACCGATGAAGCGCGGCTGCGCGAAGAGATCTGCGCAGTCGGCGCCAGCCTGCATGCGCGCGGCTACACCACCGGCACCGCGGGCAACATCAGCGCGCGCCTTTCCGACGGCTGGCTGATCACGCCCACCGACGCCTGCCTAGGCAAGCTCGACCCCGCGCGCCTGGCCAAGGTCAATGCCGACAACGAATGGATCTCGGGCGACAAGCCGTCGAAGACACTGGCCCTGCACCGCGGCATCTACGAACGCAACGCCCAGGCGCGCTGTGTGCTGCACACCCACTCCACGCACCTGGTCGCGCTGACGCTGGCCGGCGTCGCCGCGCCCGACGCGGTGCTGCCACCGATCACGCCCTACCAGGTGATGAAGATCGGCCGCGTGCCCTTGATTGCCTATGCGCGCCCCGGTGCGGCAACGGTTGCAGAACAGGTGGCGGCGATCGCCGGCGAAGTCCGCGGCGTGCTGCTCGAACGCCTGGGCCCCGTGGTCTGGGCCGACAGCGTGACGCGCGCCAGCCATGCGCTGGAAGAACTCGAGGAGACCGCGCGGCTGTGGCTGATGCTCGCGCCCCGCCCTGCCGCGCTCACGCCGGCCCAGGTCGCGGAACTCGAGAGCGCGTTTGGCGTGCGCTGGTGAGCGCTCGTTGAACGCCTGGAAAAAACGCCGGCTGCGATCTTCTCGCGGCCGGCGTTTTCAGTTCTGATCGCTGCGGCGGCGATCAGGGCTGGTAGGTGTCGCCCAGCACCACGCCTTCGCGGCGCGGGTCGGCGCCGCCCTGCAGCACGCTCTGGCCATTGCGCTGCACGCGCATGATGGTGCTGATGCCGCTGGACTGCGCACTGGTGGAGACCGTGTGGCCCAGCGCCCGCAGGCCGGTGATCAGCGGGTCATCGGCGCCATTGTTGGCGGTGTTGATCGCCGGATGCTCGCCTCCCAGCGAAGTGGTGGCGCTGTTGCTGGCACCGAAATCCACCAGCGAAGTGGCCTGCTGCGCATCCAGGCCCCAGTCCAGTGCACCGACCACGGTCTTGACCACATACTGGATGATGGTGCCGCCGCCGGGGGAGCCCGTGCCCATCAGGAAGTCACCCATGCTGCCGTCCGCAGCCTTGTGGAACACCAGCGTAGGGGCCATCGAGCTGCGCGGACGCTTGCCGGGCTCGACGCGGTTGGCCACAGGGGCTCCGGTGCTGTCCGTGGGCGTGGCCGAGAAGTCGGTGAGCTGGTTGTTCAGCAAGAAGCCCTGGGTCATGTGGAACGAACCCATGCCCGCCTCCACCGTGGTGGTCATGACCACCGAATTGCCCTGCTTGTCGACAATGGTGAAGTGCGTGGTGCCGCGCTCGTTGAGCGGCGTCACGCCCGCTGCCGGCGTGCCGAAGTCGCCAGCGCTGGCCGTGCCCATGCTCTTGGTGGTGCTGATCAGCGCCGCGCGATTGCGCAGATAGGTCTTGTCCAGCATCATGGCCGGGGAGCCGCCGGGCAGCGACACGAAGTCGGTGTCGGCCACGTACTTGTCGCGGTCGGCATAGGCCAGGCGCTCGGCTTCGCTGACCAGATGCACGCCCATCACCGAGGGCTTGCCGCCTTCGATGTCGATGGCCGTGGGCTTGTGGCTTGCCAGGTCGAAGTTCTCCAGAATGCCCAGCGCCGAGGCAACTGCAATGCCGCCCGACGACGGTGGCGACATGCCGCAGACCCAGTACGCGCGATAGGTGGTGCAGACCGGCTCGCGGCGCTTGGCCTGGTAGTTGGCGAGATCGCTGAGCTCGGTCAGGCCGGGCGTGATGGCCACAGCGGGCGTGCCCCCGCTCGAGGCCTTGATCTTGTTGACTATGCCCTGCGCCACCGCCCCGGTATAGAACGCATCGGCGCCGCCCGCGGCAATGGTCCTGAGCGTGGTGGCGTAGGCCGGATTCTTGATGGTCGTGCCCAGGGCCTTGGGGCTGCCGTCGGCATTGAAGAAGTAGGCCACGGCCTCGGGATCGCGCGACAGGCCGGCGGTCGCACCGGCAATGGCGCTGGCCATGCGGCCGCTGATGGGGAAGCCGTCGGAAGCCAGCTGCTCCGCGGAGCTGAACAGCCCGTTCCATGCAAGCTTGCCATGGTCCTGGTGCGCGAGCTCCAGCATGCGCACGGCGCCGGGCGTGCCTATGGAGCGGCCGCTGGCACGCGCGCCGCCGGGCTGGGGCAGCGTGCGGTCGGCATTGCTGACCCAGCGCAGGTAATTCTCGGTCGCGGCTGCGGGCGCGGTTTCGCGGCCGTCATAGGCCTGGACTTTCTTCTTCGTGGCATCGTAGTGCAGCATGAACGCGCCGCCGCCCAGGCCCGACGATTGCGGCTCCACCAGGCCCAGCACCATCTGCACCGCCACCGCGGCATCCACGGCCGAGCCGCCTGATTTCAGCACTTCGCAGCCCGCGCGCGATGCCAGCGGATTGGCCGTGGACACCATGTACTGCTTGGCATGCACCGCGGTCTTGCCCAGGCGATAGCCCGATGCCGGTTCCGGCGCCGCGGGGTCCCCCGGCAGGCCGGAGCCTACGACCACCG
Source organism: Comamonas sp. DB36 (assembly GCF_057914905.1). Lineage (NCBI taxonomy): Bacteria > Pseudomonadati > Pseudomonadota > Betaproteobacteria > Burkholderiales > Comamonadaceae > Comamonas > Comamonas sp. DB36. The sequence continues at coordinate 65,591 of NZ_CP196632.1, read as the reverse complement.
AGCCGGTGGAGCTGACCACGGCGCAGGCGGACTCGGCGCTGGCGTTGTCCGCATTGTCACTGCCGCCGCAGGCAGAAAGCATCAGCAATGAGGCCGTGAGCGTTGCGGTCAGGCGCCAGCTGGGCGGGGTGGAAGAAGTGACATGGTTCATGGAGACACCTTTATGGGCTTTTGGAGGGAAATCGCGTGCCGTTGTCTGCGCGGCGGATCCAGCCTAAGCACTTATCGGCTCGGTTGCTGCCATGGGCGGGACATGCGCAGCACCGATATGGCGCCATAATGCGCGGCGCCGGACAACGGCGCGCCATGTCACGCAAGATCCAGGCCACGGCGCGCGCGCTGCGCCGCGTCACCCGGCGCCTGCATCCTGCATGCCAATCGATTCGCCTGTCTCCCCCGCTCAGTCCCGATATTCGGCGACATAGCCTATGCCATGCACGGTATGCAGAAACTTCTTCTCGAAAGAGTGGTCTATCTTTCTGCGCAAACGCCCTATGGCCACATTCACCAGATTCGCCTGGTGCAAATTCTTGCTGCCCCAGACATTCTCGAACAGCTTCTGCCTGCTGACCGTCTTCCCCTGGTGACGCGCGAGATAAAGCAAGGTTGCAAATTCCTGTTGCGTCAGATTGATGGACCTGCCGGCGCGCTCCACACAGCCGCTGGACAGGTGTATTGTCAGATCGTCAAAAACGAGTTTTGACGTGACATCCGAATGCAGCGTCCTTTTGCGCAGTTGCAGATCCACGCGCGCCAGGAATTCCTCGAAGTCCACTGGCTTGACCACATAGTCGACCGCCCCAATCTTGAAATGATGAATCTTGGTTTCCATTTCTGCATTTCTCGAAACAACGATAACCGGAGTACTCCTGGCTTTGTTGAAGCTTTCAATGAATCGAGAGCACTCATCGCCGACCTTTTCGACATTGACAATCAGAAGACTGTAGTTTCGCTCCAGGGCAGGCTCACCGGCACGCTTGCAGCATTCAAACAGATCTGCTTTTCTGCCCATGCCCAACAGTTTTGTTTTTAGTCGCCGCGCAAAATCCCCGTCGCTATCAACAATGAGAATTTCCATATTCCATTCCTGTGAAACCCTGATTTCAGGCCAATGCCTGATCAAGAAATTTCTTCTGGTGCTGGGCCCAACGCGTGCCAATTCTCAAGGCATCACGCTGCGTTGAATTTGCCTGCGAGAAGAAAAGATTTTCCTGCAGCTTGACTTTCTGAAAGATCCGTCTTTGCTTCAATGCCCTGGCGCGCAGCGAGCCTTCGAGCAAGTCAGCAATCTCGCCGTGCGGAGCAAACTCCATGGCTGCATTGCGAATGGTCTCCAGCGCCTTTCTGCTGGCCGCGGGCACGGCCCTGGGCTCGGACAGATTGCCCTTCTTGATATGGAGATTGCGCTGCACCACCAGTCCCCAGGGGCGAATCGCAGTCGAGGGGTTGATCGATAGGGCTTCGAGCTTGGTCAGGCCGAAGTGCCGCGCCAGGCGCAGCCGGGTGGCGAGCAGGGGCGCGATCTGCTGCACCTCCTCGATGCCGGAGTTGGCCTCTTCCTCACAGCCGTTGACCTCCAGCACCAGCGTCTTGATGATGCCGTTGGCAATGCTGTCGCCGTGGATGCTCGACTCATACAGAAGGGACAGGCCTTTTTCCATGTGCTCTATGGTTTTGGCTTCCTTGAGCGTCAGCGCGCCAAGCCGCCGCTTGGCTTCGGCAATCCCCGAAGCCGCGGCCTTTTCGAGAAAGAAACGCGCCATCGACGGGTTGCCCACGGAGCTGCGGTAATCCGAGCACAGATAGAACAGGTCCATCCAGGCTTGCGCGCGCCCGTTGTCCGCGGCCTTGAGCAGCAGGGCGATGGCCTTGCGCAGGTTGATGGAGCGCGAGCGCTGCGAGGTCTCGATGAACTCCGTCTTGAGACCGGCGAGCATGCGGCCGAGCAGGTAACAGGAATGTTTGTCGCTGGCAGCTGCAGAGTGCTCCAGACTGGCCTCGATCAAGGTCGACGGGATCTTTTCCAGCTTGCGCCCGCTCTCCTCGGCAATCGAGACTATTCTTGCGATCGCTTCATGGATGGCATCGGGAATGCCTTGCGCATCGGGCGCGACCAGGCCCAATGCCTGCTCCGCCCTGCCGTAGTCGCCTTCACTCAGCGCCGCGCCGGCTTCGGCCGCGATGATGTCCAGGCAAGGAATATTGTATTTTTCGGAAATTCGCAACAATGCCTGGGCCAGGTCCTGATCGGCGCGTTGGGCCAGCACTTTCTGGATGTCTTTGCAAAGAAGGCCATCATTTCTGCCCCGCCAGAATGCAAGCTCGTCCAGATTCTTGCGGATGATCAGCAGCGTGATGAGCTTGATGCGCGCGCAACCATCCAAGGCCGCGGCCTTTCTGAGATTTTCAACCTGCGAGTGTTCAATGAGCTCCAGGATATCCAGATGCGAACAAATCAGCACCGCCACATCGTTCCTGAACTTCAGTGCGGGCGTGGAAAGATATTCAAGAGCGAGTTTGATGTTTCTGGGAAAATCCAGCACACCTTGCAGATAGAAGCCCCCCAGCTTTATTCTTGCCTCTAAATCACCGGCTCTTGCCAGTGCTCTCAGTCGGATATTGTCTCGTCTCATGGCATGTTCGGTAAAACCAAGCACACGCTTGATATTGGTGCTTTACGCGCACAGTCTACCGTCGGGCCGAAAAATCCAAAATGACATCATTATTAATTTTTTGTCACTTTTTTCACAGGCGTTTCACTCATCGTTTCGCCACGCAAAGATATGCCTGCCGTCGCTTTCTCTTTACGGTATGCAGCGCCATTCGGCCATATGGCTAGCGCTGGGTGGGCGGATAGGGATCAGCGCGCATTTTTCCTGCAGTTGCTGCCTAGGATTGCGGCTGATGTCTTCATGCATCTATTAATCATCTTGAAAACCCAAGGATTCGGAATGAAACTTCGCCCCACCCATGCAGCTGCACTGGCAGCCATTTTCGTCAGCGCCGGTGCCTATGCCCAGTCATCGGTCACCGTGTTCGGTATCGTGGACGCCAACGTGCGCTATGTGAAGAACAGCGACCTGTCCAGCAATGTGACGATGAACAGCGGCGGCCTGTCCACCGGTCGACTGGGCTTTCGCGGTGTCGAAGACCTCGGCGGCGGCCTCAAGGCCGGCTTCTGGCTGGAATCCGACGTGCTGGCCGACACCGGCAACACCAGCCCCACCGGCAAGTTCTTCCAGCGCCGCTCCACCGTGAGCCTGATGGGCAATTTCGGTGAACTGCGCCTGGGCCGCGACTTCTCTCCCGCGAGCCAGAACGTCGTCAAGTTCGATCCGTTCGGCGTGGTCGGCGTTGCGGGCTCCAATGTCACCAGCCGCATGCCCGGCACCTTTGCCTCGTACTACCGCCACGACAACGCCATGCAGTATTTCACGCCGGTGATGGGTGGCGCGCAGCTGGAGCTGATGTACGCGCCCGACGAAAGCGTCACCACCAAGGCCGGCCGCCATGCCGCGGCGCGCCTGGTCTATGACAACGGCCCGCTCAATCTTTCGCTGTCCTACGGCACGACCTTCGTCAACGCCGCGGGCGACAAGCTCAAGCAGACCGGCGTGGGCGCGGCCTACGATCTGGGCGTGGTGCGCCTGATGGGCTTCTACCAGCGCGAGGAGCTGCCGTTCGGCACCTACGGCACGGCCACGGCAGGCAGCGAAGACCGCGTTCTGCTGGGCTTTACCGCACCGCTGGGCGCGCACCAGATCAGCGGCTCGTATGTGCGCACGGACTCGCGCCGCGGCAACGCAGCGTTCAACCGCGCCGACGCCGACAAGTACTCGATAGGCTATATCCACAACCTGTCCAAGCGCACGGCCGTGTACACCACCGCTTCCTACATCCGCAACAAGAACGGCGCCAACTTCAGCCTGGTCGGCGGCGCACCCGGCCTGGCCGCCGGCGGCAAGTCCACCGGCGCGGAAGTGGGCATTCGCCACGCGTTCTGATAGATCAGCGGTTTAATTTCATTGCGCTTTGCCCCATGGCCCAGGCCATGGGGCTTTTTTCATGGCGGGCACGCCACGCTTTGAAAAAATCGCCCGGCAACGCCGATTTTTGCCTGCAACCGGTTTATCTTCTACGCGCACGCGCGACGATCGGACTGCGCGCCCACAACAAACCAGGAGACTTCCATGACCATCACCCGCCGTTCCGCCCTCGCTCTCGCTGCCGCCTCAGGCCTGGGGCTCGCCGGCCAGGTGGGCGCGCAGCAGGCGCGCGAAATCAAGATCGGCTATGCGCTGGCGCAGAACTCGCACTTCGGCGCCGGTGCGCTGGCCTGGGCCGAGGCGGTGGAGAAATCCACCAGCAACGCCTTCAAGTTCAAGCATTTCGCGTCCAGCGCGCTGGGCGGCGAGCGCGAGCTGATCGAAGGCCTCACGCTGGGCACGGTCGAAGCCGTCGTGGTCTCCAATGGCGCGGTGAGCAACTTCGTTCCCGACGCCGGCGTGATGGATGTGCCTTTCCTGTTCCGCGACACCGCGCATGCGCGCGCCGTGCTCGACGGCAAGATAGGCGAGGACCTGCTGGCCAAGTTCCGCGCGCGCGGCCTGATCGCGCTGGCCTGGGGCGAGCAGGGCTTCCGCCATCTGAGCAACAACAAGCGCGCGGTGGTCAAGCCCGCGGACGCGCAAGGTCTCAAGATCCGCGTGACCGAGAACCAGACCCATATCACGGCCTTCCGCCAGCTGGGCATGTCGCCCACGCCCATGTCCTGGCCCGAAGTCATTGGCGCGCTGCAGCAGGGCACCATTGACGGCCAGGAAAACCCGGTCTCGGTGTTCACCTCGGCCAAGCTCTGGCAGGTGCAGAAGTACCTGTCGCTGACCAGCCATGTGTACGCACCCATGGTGCTGATCGTCGCCCCCTCGGTCTGGTCCGGACTCAATGACGCGCAGAAGAAGGCCTTTGCCGACGGCGCGCGCGCCGGCAGCCTGGCCTCGCGCAAGTTCGTCGACGACGTCGAAAAGAGCGGTGTGGAGGAAATCAAGCGCCATGGCGTGCAGGTCGTGAGCGAAGTCGACCAGGCGGCGTTCCGCGCCGCGCTGGCCCCGGCCTACAAGCAGTTCGCGACCAAGTTCGGCCAGAAGACGCTGGACGCGATCACGGCCGTCAAATAAGCGCCGCACAGGCAGCATCCTGACCCGCGGCCAGCGGGTCGGCTGCGGCGCGCGCATTCGGCGCCTTTCGCATGATATATTGCAGCTGCAACAATTGCATATGCAACTTAATCAGGAAAACTGCCCATGAATGCCGACCCGCTGCTGGCGCCTCGCATGCCCCCCGCCAGCCCGCGCGTGCGCGCCATGCTGCACGACCCCGTGCTGCCGACGATACTGCGCATGAGCTGGCCCAACATGCTGATGATGCTGGCCCAGGCATCGACCGGTCTGATCGAGATGTGGTTTCTGGCCAAGCTCGGCACCGACGTGCTGGCCGGCGTCGCCGTGGTCGTGCCCGTTCTGATGCTGATGCAGAACATGTCGCAGGGTGCGCTGGGCGGCGGCATCTCGGCCGCGGTGGCGCGCGCCCTGGGCGCGGGCAACAAGGCGCTGGCCGACTCGCTGGCCCGCCATGCGCTGGTGCTGAGCGCGGGCGTGGGTCTGGTCTTCACGGTCTTGCTGCTGGCGTTCAGCACGCCGCTGTTCCATCTGCTGGGCGCGCGCGGCGCGGCGCTGGATGTGGCGCATGATTATGGCCATGTGGTGTTTGCCGCGCTGGTGCTGATGTGGGCCATGAACGCGCTGGCCAGCGTGGTGCGCGGCACGGGCAACATGCTGCTGCCCGGCGCGGTGATCTGCGGCGGCGCGCTGCTGCTGATTCCCATCTGCCCGCTGCTGATCTTCGGCTGGGGGCCGATTCCGGCGCTGGGCGTCGTCGGCGGCGCCTGGGCGCTGCTCGCCTACTATGCGCTGGGCACGCTGGTGCTGGCCTGGTACTGCGCCAGCGGACGCAACACTGCCAGGCTGCGCGCCGGCGCCGTGCATTGGGCGCCGATGCGCAGCATTCTCACCGTGGGCGGCCTGGCCTGCATCAACCCCCTGCTGACCAACGGCCTGATCGCCTCGACAGCCGCCATCGTGGGCGCCCATGCGGGCTCGGCGGCCCTGGCCGGCTATGCGACCGCGGCGCGGCTGGAGTACCTGCTGATTCCCATCGCCTTCGGCCTGGGCGCGCCCATGGTGGCGCTGGTCGGGGCAAATCTGGGTGCAGGCCAGCCCGAGCGCGCGCGCCGCATCGCGCTGGTCGGCGGCGCGATCGCCTTCGCCATCGGCGAGACCGTGGGCCTGGCGGCAGCGCTGTGGCCCGAAGCCTGGCTCAGGCTGTTCGGCAGCGACGAGCAGATGCTGGCGACCGGCGCGCAGTACCTGCGCATCGCAGGCCCGTTCTACGGCTTCTTTGCGCTGGGCATAGCGCTGTACTTCGCGTCGCAGGGCGCGGGCCGCCTGAAGTGGCCACTGCTGGCCGGCGCGCTGCGCCTGTTCCTGTATGCGGGCCTGGGCTGGGCGACACTGGTGGTCACCGGCGCGCTGTGGGCGTTCTTCGCGCTCGGCGCAGTCGCCATGACCGCCTACGGCCTGCTCATCCTCTGGTCGGTGGCCTCGGGCAGCTGGTTCGCCAAACCAGGGCGCTAGCCGAGGCAGCCACCGCGGGCCGGCGCGCGGCGCCTGGGGTTTTCGCGGGGGGGCGGCGTCACGAAAAGCCAAGCCGGCGGCGCCTTGCGTCAAGTGGCGCCGACACGCCGCCGTGATCATGAAACGGCCGTGGATGCCGCGCCGGTGGCGCGCATCGTCCTTTCAACCCGCCCGCATTACCCCCGGTGAAACGCCATGAAAACCCCCCTCTCGCGCCTGCCCGCTCTCGCCCTGGCCTTGCTTTCCTCGTTTGCAGCCATGCCTTGCGCCTGGTCCCAGGAATGGCCGAGCAAGCCGATACGCATCATCGTTCCCGCGCCGCCGGGAGCGATCACCGACGGCGTCGCGCGCCTGGTCGGCGAGCAGCTGCGCATCCAGCTGGGCCAGCCGGTGATCATCGACAACAAGCCCGGCGGCTCGGCCGTGATCGCCGAGCGCGCGCTGCTGGGCGCGCCCGCCGACGGCCATACACTGATGGTTGCGCCCTCGAGCGTCTGGACCGATTTCCCGTTCTCGGTCAAGACGCCTTTCGATCCCCACAAGGCGTTCACCTATGTGGCCGACGTGGCCAGCATGGTGCATGTGCTGGTGGCCAGCAACAGCTTTGCGCCCAGCAAGCCGCAGGAAATCCTGGAGCATGCGCGCAGGCACCGCAACACGGTCAGCGTGGCCAACATGAGCACCGGAACGCGCTCCAATCTGCTGGGCGATCTGCTCAGCGAGAAGAGCGTGCGCAACATCCTGGTCGTGCCCTACAAAGGCTCGGCGCCCGTGCTCGTGGACCTGATGGGCGGCCAGGTGCAGCTGACCTTCGATGTGGTCAGCAACGTGGCGCCGCTGGTCAAGTCGGGCAAGATCAAGGGCCTGGCCATTGTCTCGGCCACGCGCTCGCCCCATCTGCCCGATGTGCCCAGCTTCGCGGAACTGGGCATGGCCGATCTGGTCATGCCCGATGCCAGCGTGGGCCTGTTCATTCTGAGCAGCACGCCGCCGGCCCTGGCCGAACGCCTACGCCGTGAAATGGAGAAAGTCATGCGCGCGCCGAAGTTCCGCGAACTGATGGCCGCCCAGGGCTTTGACCAGCCGCAGGAAAGCACGTTCGCGCAGCTGCAACAGCAGATGGCCGATACCGTGGAGCAGAACCGCCAGATCCTACTCAAGCTCAAGATGCCGACCACGCCCCAGTGAATCGCCGCGCCTAACCGACCGCCGGACTGCGTGGCACGGCCGACGCCTGGGCCCGGCTTTGCTTGGCACTGGAGCCGAACTGCAGCTGGTACCAGCGCGAGAAACTGCTGGGCGCGCCAAAGCCCAGCAGCTGCGCGACTTCCCTCAGAGACCGGCTGCCGTCAACCACATAGCGGCTTGCCTGCTCCTTGCGGATATCGTTCATCAACGCCGAGAAGCTCAGCCCCTGGTCCGTGAGCCGGCGCTGCAGCGTGCGCGGCACCAGGCCCAGGTGCTCGCTGACCTGCTCCATGCTGCAGCGCCCGCTGGGCAGCAGCAGGAAAATCGTGCGCCGCACTTCGTCCAGCAGGGTTTCGCCGCCGGGCTGGTGCAGCGCGTCCAGCAGCTGCTGGGCATAGCGGACCATGGCCGGATCGGCGAACTCGTTGCGCTGATCGAGATCGCTCTTCGTGCAGACGATGCAATTGAATTCAAAATCGAACTCCACATGCGGGCCCAGCAGCTGATGGTGCACGCTCATGTCGCGCGGCGCCGGATGTTCGAAGCACACGCGCCGCGGCTGCCAGTCGCGGCCTATCAACTGGCGGATCACGCGCACCATCACGCCCAGCGCCAGCTCGACGCGCTGGCGCGTGGGCTGGTGGGTGCTGCCCGCCATCAACAGTTCGCGTATCACCACGGTGCTGCCGCTTTCCTCGACGGACAGCGTGAGGGCGCCATTCAGGAACGCCTGATAGCGCATCAGCAGCTTGAGCGCATCGCGCAGGCTTTGCTGGTCGCGCATCAGCAGGCCCACCGCGCCCAGGTTGGAAAGCAGGCGCGAGCGCGCCATGCACAGGCCGAAGCTCTCGTTGCCCGACACCGTGGCCGCGGCCTGCAGCAGCCGCCCCACGCGCTCGACCGGAATCATCAGATCGGGCTCGTCGAGCACGCTGGGACTCAGATCGGCGTCCAGCAGCATGCGCACCGGATCCAGCCCCGAAGCCTGGGCGACTTCACGGAAATTGGTCAGGCAGGCGGCGCGTACCAGGGATGTCATCAGTAGCTGCTCATTGGCGCGAAATGCCAAACAAGCGTCACGGAATGCAAAGCGCAATGGGCCAAAAATTCACACACTGAAGTCATCGAAACATTCTAAGTGGGAGACAGCAAAAACATGACCCCGACGCTACTGATCATTCCGGGCCTGCGCGACCATGTCGAGACGCACTGGCAGACGCTGCTGGCCGCCGAGACGGCCAGCGCGCGCATTGTTGCGCCGCTGGAGCAGCACAAGCTCAGCTGCACGGCGCGTGTCGCGGCCATCGAGCAGGCGCTGGCCGGCATGGCCGGCCCTGTGGTGCTGGTCGCGCACAGCGCGGGCTGCATGATGGTCGCGCACTGGGCGCGCCAGGCCGCGCCCGAAGACCTGCGGCGCGTGCAGGCGGCCTTGCTGGTCGCGCCGGCCGATCTGCAGACGCCCATGCCCGAAGGCTATCCCGGCGTGCAGCTGCTGGAGCGCCACGGCTGGCTGCCGCTGCCGCGCGCACCGCTGCCGTTTCCCAGCCTGGTCGCGGCCAGCAGCAACGACCCGCTGGCCGCGCTGGCGCGCACGCGCGGCTTCGCGCGCGACTGGGGCAGCGAGCTGGTCGAACTCGGCCCGCTGGGCCATGTGAACCCGGCCTCGGGCCACGGCCCCTGGCCGCAGGCCCGGCAACTGCTGCAGCAGCTGCTGGCCACAGCCCCTCTTCCCGCTTGAATTCCCAGGAGACAACACCATGAACCCACGCTCCCCCCACACGAAACATGCGCTGGCGCTTGCCATGGCCCTCGGTCTTGGCGCTTTCGGCGTCGCCCAGGCACAGACGCCCTGGCCGAACAAGCCGCTTCGCCTGCTGGTGGCCGGCCCCGCGGGCGGCACGGCCGATGCGCTCGCGCGCCTGCTGGCCGACGGCCTGCAGCACGGCCTGGGCCAGCCCGTGATCGTCGAGTCCAAGCCCGGCGCCTCGGGCGCGATTGCCATCCAGGAGCTCAAAGCCAAGGGCCGCGACGGCTATACCTTCCTCGTGATCCAGGAAGGCACGGTCACCGAATCGCCGCTGGCCTACAAGGTCAGCTACGACCCGTTCAAGGACTTGAAGCCGCTGGCCCAGCTCACGCGCACCGGCCTGGTGCTGGTCGCGAACAAGTCCGTGCCCATCACCAACCTGCAGCAGCTGATCGCCTACGGCAAGGCGCAAAAGGACGGGCTGGACTTCGCGTCGTACTCGGCCGGTCTCAAGGGCCACACTTCGGGCATGCAGCTGGGCCAGCTCGCCCAGCTGAACATGCGCCATGTCGGCTACAAGGGCTCGCCGCCCGCGCTGGTCGATCTGATGGGCGGCCATGTGCCGCTGATGTTCGACGGCCTGACCACCTCGCTGCCGCTGATCAAGGCCGGCAAGATCACGCCGATTGCCGTGGTCTATCCCACGCGCCTGGCCGAGCTGCCCAACGTGCCCACGTTCACCGAGCTGGGCTATCCGCAGATGGCCAAGGCCGGCTGGTTCGCGGTCTGGTCGCATCCGGATGCACCGCCGGCCGTGCAGCAGAAACTGCGTGACGCCGCCATGGCGCATTTCCGGCAGGCGCCGGTGCTGGCCCAGATCCGCACCATGGGCATGGAGCCGCCGCTGCCGCTGACCCCGGCCGAGATGAGCGCCGACCTCCAGGACGGCGCCGCCAAGCAGGCCGCGCTGCTCAAGTCCATCAACTACCAGCCCGAATGAAGCCCGGCGGGCCTGCCGCCGTTGAACGCGCAACGCCTGCCGAAAGCACTTCCGGCAGGCGTTGCTGCTTTGCACTGCCCCCGATCACACCCGCTCGAAGATCGCCGCGATGCCCTGGCCGCCGCCAATGCACATGGTCACCAGCGCATAGCGGCCGCCGCTGCGCTGCAGTTCGGCAATCGCCTTGGTGGTGATGATGGCGCCGGTCGCGCCCACGGGATGGCCCAGCGCAATGCCCGAGCCGTTGGGGTTGACCCGGGCCGTGTCCAGGCCCAGTTGCTGGATCACGGCGCAGGCCTGGGCCGCAAACGCCTCGTTGGCTTCGATCACGTCCATGTCGGCGATCTTCAGGCCGCAGCGCGCCAGCACCTGCTGCGTTGCGGGCACCGGGCCCATGCCCATATAGGCGGGATCGACGCCCGCATGCGCATAGCCGACCAGGCGCGCCAGCGGCTTGACGCCCAGCGCCGCCAGGCGGTCACCGCCGACCATCACCACGGCCGCCGCGCCATCGTTGATGCCCGAGGCATTGCCGGCCGTCACCGTGCCGCCGTCCTTCTGGAACGCGGGCTTCATTCCGGCCAGCATCTCGCGCGTGGTTGCCGGGCGCACATGCTCGTCGGTGTCGAACAGCACCGTGCCCTTGCGCGTGGCGATTTCCACGGCAACGATCTGTTCCTTGAAGCGGCCGGCCTCGATGGCCGCGGCCGCGCGCTGCTGGCTGGTCAGCGCCAACGCGTCCTGCATCTCGCGGCTGATGCCGTAGCGCCGGGCCACGTTTTCCGCGGTCACGCCCATGTGCATCTTCTGCCAGGGGTCGTGCAATATGCCCAGCATGTAGTCCGTGCTTTGGGCGTCGCCCATGCGCGCTCCCCAGCGCGCCGACAGGTCGAAGTACGGGCCGCGGCTCATCGATTCCGCGCCCGCGCCTATGGCCACATCGCAGTCGCCCAGCGCAATTGCCTGCGCGGCCGACACGATGGCCTGCAGGCCCGAGCCGCACAGCCGATTGACATTGAATGCCGGCGTTTCAACCGGGCAGCCCGCATCGATTGCCGCCACGCGCGACAGATAGGCGTCGCGCGTCTCGGTGGGAATCACATTGCCCATGACCACATGGCCCACGGCCTGCGGATCGAGCCCCGCGCGCGCGATCGCGGCATGCACCACGGTGGTCGCGAGCCGGGTATTGGGTACGTCCTTGAGCGCGCCGCCGAAAGAGCCTATGGCCGTGCGCGCCGTGCCAACTACGAAAATGTCTCGGGTGTTCATGGCGGGTGTCTCAGGCCGTCTTGCGCAGAAAGCCCTGGTTGCCGCCGTTGCGGTTGGGCGCGAAGCCGTTGGCCGCCAGCGACTCCTCCACCGTGTCGTAGAACACGCCGATCTTGCTGATCTCGCGCGCCTGTTGCGCGCTGGCGATGGGCCGGCCGAAATCCCGCGACATGCGCACCAGCTGCTCGATCTGCGAGACCGTGCTGGCCTTGGCGCTGCGGTCCTGGTTCCACAGGCAGTCCTCGGTGCCGCAGCGCACATGCAGGCCAGCGGCAATGCCCATCATGTTCACGGGCAGCACGTTGCGCACATTGCTTTCGACGGTCAGCACCGCGCCGTCGGGCACGGCGCGCACGAAGTTGGCCAGGCTGTAGAGGCTGGGCATGTCCATGCCGCCGCCGATCGCCACCCAGTTCATCACCAGCGGACCCATGTAGAAGCCGCGGCGCATCAGGCGCTCCACGGATTCGAAGCTGTTGATGTTGTAGCACTGGAACGCGCTCTGGATGCCGGCCTTGGTCAGGCGGCGCACATGCTCCTCGACCCAGCCGGGCTGGGCGGGCACGGTCATTTCCTTGTAGGCATTGAAGATCGCCGGGTTCTCGCGCGAGGTGCCCTTGAAGTCGGCGTCCTCGGCCTGGTCGGTGACGTTCATCTGCGAAGTGTTGACGGTGACCGTCACCTGGTCGGGAACGGGGTCGAGATCGGCGAGCATATGGCGCGTGTCGTCGCTGAGCCACTTGGCCATTTCGCCTTCGTTCTCGGGCGCGAAGCTGATCGAGCCGCCGACCTGGATGATCATCTCGGGCACGGCCCGGCGCACGCCCGCAATCAGCTCGTTGAACTTGGACAGGCGCTTGGAGCCCTTGCCGTCCATCTCGCGCACATGCAGGTGCAGCACGGTGGCACCCGCGTTGTAGCAGTCCACGGCCTTCTGGATCTGTGCATCCATGGTGACCGGAATGTCCTCGGGAAAATCCGAGGGCAGCCAGCCCGGCGCATAGGGCGCGGCGGTGATGATCAGGGGCTGCTGGTTTTCGGGGAACAGGTGGCCGTCGAGAAAGTTCATGGTGGTCTCCAACAAGGGGGTGGCGGACGCCGGCCGCGGGTGCGGTCCGGACGAGGTTTTCAGGCAGCTTCACTTTAGGACGGCCTGCGCAGCAGACCCTTGCCGGATCGCGCTGCGCGCTTGGCATTTCGCGCCAGAGTGGGGGCAGAAAGCGGCAGGTTTGGGCAATGGGAATCTGGCCCACCCCACCCCGTGTAGCCAGCTTCGTCATGGCACTCGCAGTGCTGTCCGCTTCTGGCCGTGCCAGCGGCAGCTGCGACTTTGCTTTTCGAGGCCGGGTCTCGGCCCGGCAGCCGACCTCCTTTCTTGTCGCGCGACAAGAAAGGAGGCAAAGAAACGCGCCCCTGCTGTCTGCGACCCTCCGCTTCGCTGCGGGCAACCTGCCGTGCTCGGTCCCGGGCTGCGCCGCAGAACTCGCTTCGCGGCTGCGCCGCTGCGCTCGAACAACTGCGGCGAGTCAGATGACGAAGCAGGTGTGTCCTTCGGCACACCTGCCAGCCCGGGCCCTGCGCGCGCCAGGAGCAGCCAGAAGGGGGTTCGCCTGAGGAGTGCTGCGATGAAGCAGACTGCACAGGTCGGCTTGCACCGCCGAGCGGACTCGGCAGGTTTTTGGCTGACCAGCATGCCCTCTTGGGCGCAGCGCGCCAGCGCCAAAGCTACAGCATCGCTTCAATCAGCGTAGGCCCTGGCGTCGCATACGAGCGCTGCAGCGCCCGACCCAGCGCCTGGAGATCGTCCACGCGCTGCGCGGCCACGCCCATGCCTTTGGCCAGGCTGGACCAGTCCAGGTCCGGGCGCCGCAGCGACAGCATGTCTTCGGCGCGCTTGCCGGGCGTGCCCGCGCCCACGGCCGCGAGTTCGCCGCGCAGAATGCCGTAGGCACGATTGACGAAGATCACCACCGTGATGTCCAGCTGCTCGCGCGCCATGGTCCACAGCGACTGCAGCGTATACATGCCGCTGCCGTCGCCTTCGAGCGCCAGCACGCGCCGGCCCGGCGCAGCCAGCGCCGCGCCCACGGCCGCGGGCAGCGCAAAGCCTATGGCTCCGCCGCAGCTCGTGAGCCAGTCATGCGGCGCGGCGCCGGCCGTGAGCGCGTCGAAGCCCCGGCCCGTGGTCATGGCCTCCTCGACGACGATGGCCTGGGCCGGCAGCGTGGCCGCCAGCGTGCGGCCTATGCCTTCGGGCGTGAGCGCGCCGGTCGACAACGGCTGCGCGTCCTGGGCCACCAGGGCCGGCCGCACTTTGTGCGCACCCAGCGCTTCGCTGAGCGCCTGCAGCGCATCCTGCGGTGCGTCTTCGGGCGTGGCCAGCGTGAGGAACTCACAGCCCGGCGCCGACAGCCGGCCCGGCTGGTCCGGGTAGGCAAAGAACGCCACGGGCGGACTGGCGCCGACCAGAATGATGCGCTGGAAGCCGGCCAGCGCCGCGAGCCCGGGCGCGACCGCATAGGGCAGGCGCGGCACGGCCACGCGCCCCGCACCCCGCTCCAGCCGCGCGGTATAGAACTCGGCGCGCAGCGCGCAGCCCGTGGCCGCGGCAATGCGGCCCGCGAGATCCGTGCAGCAGGCGCGCAGCGCACGGTCTCCCAGCAGCAGCAAGGTGGACTGAGGCTGCTCGCGCAGCGCCTGGACAATGCGCTCGAAATCGCGCGCGGGCTGTGGCGCAGGCGCGGGGGCCACGGCCGCGGCCGCGGCCGGCGCAGGCGCGTCGGGCACTTCGGACCAGGCAACATTGGCCGGCAGCACCAGCGTGGCAATGCGCCCCGGGCGCGCATTCGCCTGGCGCACGGCCTCGGCGCCGTCGGCCGCGATGTCGGCGACGCCGGCGCTGGTGCGCACCCACTGGGACATGGGCGCCGCGACGCCATGGATGTCGGACATCAGCGGCGCGTCAAGCTGCAGATGCTCGATCGCATGGTCGCCGACGATGTTGACGATGCCCGAGCGCGCCTTCTTCGCGTTGTGCAGATTGGCCAGGCCGTTGGCCAGTCCCGGGCCCAGATGCAGCAAGGTTGCGGCCGGCCGGTCGGCCATGCGGTAGTAGCCGTCGGCCGCGCCCGTGACCACGGTCTCGTGCAGGCCCAGCACGCAGCGCATGCCGGCTATCCGGTCGAGCGCGGCGACAAAGTGCATCTCCGAAGTGCCGGGGTTGGTGAAACACATGTCGACCTGGTGGTCGAGCAGCGTATGGACAAGCTGTTCTGCGCCGTTCATGGAAAAGTCCGAAGGAAAAAGTAAAAGCGGCCGCAGGCGGCCGCAGAAAAATCGAAGCGCCGAGCCGGGCTCAGAACACGTGGCGAATGCCCAGATCGAAGCCCGAGGCATTGCCGCCCAGCACCGGCACCGGCCCCTGCTCCGCACCCGAACTCACGGGCAGGCGCAGCGCGCCCCTGTTGGTGACATGCGCATAGGTGCCGTACAGCGTGGTGCGCTTGGACAGCGGGTGCACATAGCCCACGGCCAACTTGCGCGCCGCGCTGTCGGCCGCGTCGTTGCGCTGCAGCTGCATGTAGCTCACGGGGATGTAGCCCGGGCCGACAGAGATCCACGCGCCCAGCTGCCAGAAGCGCCCACGGCTGGTGCCCGACAGCGCGGCAACGGGAATGCGGGTCTTGTTCTGCCCGACCAGGGCCATGAGCCTGTGGCCCTGCCACTGGTAGGCGCCGCCGATATTGGACTGCACGAAGTCGCCCACGGCCGCGTTCTTCGTCGTGGCCGACGCCACGGCGATGTCGAAGTCCGCGCCGCCATAGCCCAGGCGCCAGGCATAGAGGTTGCCGTCGCGCTTTGTCGCATCGCTGCCGGCGTTCTCGCCCGCGGCCAGCATGCCCTGGAAGAACAGGCCCTTGCACTGGAACGTGGTGCAGCCCGGCGAGAAGTAGCCGACGGAATTCGACGCGCGAAAGCCCGTGGCTGTCGTGCCGTTGAGCACATGGCCGCTCATGCCCACGCCCACGCGGAACGGGTCGAAAGCAAACAGGTTCCAGAACGCCGGCGTGTAGTCGCGGCCCAGGCGCAGCTGGCCCCAGTCCTGGCCTTCGAGATAGACATAGGACTTGCGATTGAACGTGATGGCCCCGTTGGGGTTGACCGCGCCCGAGGCCTGGTTGTTGGTGTTGCTCGCCTGGCCCGTGCCGGTGTCGGTGTTGAGCCCCGACTCGAGCTCGAAGCCGGCCCACAGGCGGTCTCCCAGCGACTCGCGCCCCTTGAAGCCCAGGCGGCTGGCCTGGTTGCCGCTCGAAGTCACCATGTGGCGCGAACCCGCGCCCTCGCCCCTATACGACGACAGCGCCATGTCGACCACGCCGTAGACGCTGACGCCGGTTTGCCCCGCGCCGGGATGCCCCGCGCCGGTTTGCGCCAAGGCCAGTTGCGGCGCCAGCGCCAGCACGCTCCAGAGTATTTTCTTGTTCATCACCGTTGTCTCCGTTGGAATAATGATTGGCACGCGAACGCTGCACCTGGGTTGACCCGAGGCGCGAAAAACAAAGGGAGGCCGGCTTTATTGCGGCTGGTAGTTGATCGATTTGAGCAGCGCCGCCTGCTGCTGGTGGGCCTGCCGGAGATCGGCCATGAGCTCCTCCGACGTGGCGCTGCCCGCAGCGTCCATGCCCATCTCCCTGACGCGCGCCTGCACGGCGGCCTGCTGGAAATGCCTGAGCGTCAGTTCGCGGATCTTCTGCTGCACCTCGGGCGGGGCGTCGGGCCGCGACCAGACCGCGAACCAGCCGGCCTGGGCCAGTTCGGGATAGCCCAGTTCCTTGAACGTGGGCACCTGCGGCAGCTCGGCAATGCGCGTCGGGTAGTTGACGGCAATCGCCTTGATCTTGCCGGCCTTGATCAGCGGCAGCGAAGTCGGCAGGCCGTCGAACATCAGCGGCACATGACCGCCCATCAGATCGGTCAGGCCCGGCGGCGAGCCCTTGTAGCCCACATGCTTCATGGACATCTGCGTCAGCTGGCCCAGCAGCATGCCCGAGGTATGGCCCTTCATTCCCGCGGCATAGGACGCGAAGTCCAGCCCTTCCTTTTGCGCCTTGCCGTACGCCACCAGCTGCTGCAGATTGGTGACCGGCAGATCCTTGTTGGCGACCAGCACCAGTCCCGTGCGGCTGAGCTGGGCCAGGGGCTTGAGATCCTTGAACGGCTGGTAGCTGACCTTGTAGGCCAGCGGCGTCTCGCTCACGATGCCGCCCTGTATCACCAAAAAGGTGTGGCCGTCCCTGCCGTTTTGCAGCAGGTCGCTGACCGCGAGCACGCCCGCGGCGCCGGGCTTCGATTCCACGATCACCGGCTTGCCCAGGTCGTGCTGCAGGCCTTCGGCCAGCAGCCGGGCCAGCGCGTCGGCGCTGCCGCCCGCGGGCGCGCCGACCAGCAGGCGAATGGGCTTGGCGGGCCAGGCGGGCTGGGCCTGGGCCGTCGCCGCAGCGGCCACGGCCGCGAACACCAGCCCCCACCAGCCTGCACTGCGTTGTTGTTTCATGCTTGTCTCTCCTGCGGTGTCAGTAGGGCTTGTCGCCGATGATGGCCGCGCGCTCCATTTTGCGCGGCGCGGGCCAGTAGTCCTGCACCGCGTAATGCTGGGTGCAGCGGTTGTCCCACATCGCCACGCTGTGGGGCTTCCAGCGGAAACGCACCTGGTACTCGGGAATGGCCGCCTGGCTGGTCAGGTAGTTGAGCAGCAGGCTCGCGCCCGGCGTCTTGTCCTGGCCGTAGCGCACGTTGTCGGGCGTGTGGAAGTTCGCGAAATGGGTGGTGAAGCTGCTCACAAACAGCACCTGCTCGCCGGTTTCGGGGTGGGTGCGCACCACCGGATGCTCCACGGGCGGATGCTGGCGGCCCAGCGCCAGGCGCTGCTCCTCGGGCATCACGGCGCCGAAGCCATGCTCTATGCTGTTCTTGGCCTTGAGCCCGGCGATCTTCTTCTGGATGTCGCCCGGCAGGTTGCGGTAGGCCTCGGCCATGTTGACCCAGATGGTGTCGCCGCCCACGGGCGGGCATTCGATGCAGCGCAGCACGCAGCCCATGGTCGGCGTCGCGCGCCACTGGCCGTCGGTGTGGTAGCTGTTCTCGTAGTTCTCGCGCTTGTCGCTGCGGTAGATCTGCACCAGGCCCGGGTGGTCGGGATCGCTGCCCGCGACGGGATGGTCCTCGAGCTCGCCGAAATGGCGCGCGAACGCCACATGCTCGGCGCGCGTGATGTCCTGGTCGCGAAAGAACAGCACCTTGTGCTGCAGCAGCAAGCCCTTGATTGCATCTGCCAGGCCGGTATCGCGCGACGCCTCGCCCAGGCTCACGCCCGATATTTCGGCACCGATGGTGCATGTGAGTTGTTCGACTTTCATGGCCTGTTCCTCCTCAGATGGTGAAGACCGAAGCGCCCACGGTCTTGCGGGATTCGAGATCGCGGTGCGCCTGCGCGGCGTCGCCCAGCGCATAGCGCTTGTGGATGTCTATGCGTATGCGGCCGGCCGCGACATGGCCGAACAGCTCGGCCAGCAGGGCCTGCTTTTCCGCGGGGTCGGCAATGTAGTCGGCCAGCGCCGGACGCGTCACGAACAGCGAGCCCTTGCGCCCCAGGATGGCCGGATCGAACGGCTCTATCTTTCCCGACGCCGTGCCCACGCAGACCAGCAGGCCGCGGCGCTGCAGGCAGTCGAGCGAAGCCATGAACGTGTCCTTGCCCACGCTGTCGAACACCACGGCCACGCCCACGCCGCCCGTGATCTCGCGCACCCGCGCCACCACATCCTCGTGGCTGTAATTGATCACATGGTCGCAGCCATGGGCGCGCGCCACTTCGGCCTTGGCATCGGTGGACACCGTGCCTATCACCGTCAGGCCCAGCAGCTTGGCCCATTGGGTCAGGATCAGGCCCACGCCGCCGGCCGCGGCGTGCAGCAAAATGGTCTCGTGGCCCTGGAACGGATGGATGCGGCGCAGCAGATACGCCGCGGTCAGGCCGCGCATGGTGATGCAGGCCGCGGTCTCGAAGTCGATGCCGTCGGGCAGCCGGATCAAGGGCGCGGCGGGAATCAGCCGCTCGCTGCTGTACGCGCCCAGCGTGTTGGTGAAGCCGGTATAGGTCACGCGGTCACCCACGGCCACGTTGTCCACGCCCGCGCCCACCGCCGTCACCACCCCCGCGGCTTCCACGCCCATGCCGCTGGGCAGGGGCACGGGATAGATGCCCGTGCGGAAATAGGTGTCCGCGTAGTTCAGGCCCACGGCCTTTTGCTGCAGCCGCACCTGGCCCGGGCCGGGCTCGCCCACGCTCACGGTCTGCAATTCCAGGACCTCGGGTCCGCCGGTGCGGGCGAAAGTGATGATTTGTGCCATATCTGTTTCCTTGAAGTTCGCCGCGGCCGGCATTCCAAGCATTGCCTGCCGTCTGGGGAAAATTCTCGGATGGGAGCCCGGTGCGCGACTTGACCGATTGCGACAGGCAGTTGTCCTCTCGTGCGACCACGGGAAACTCCCCCCAGGGTCTTCCCGTAGACCTGGACGGCAGGCGGCAGACCGGCGTTTCCACCATTGACCGGCGCCACCGGTATTGATATACCTCAGCAAAACTCAAAGCAATGGCCTGGCAACCGCATTGCCGCGCCAGTCCGTGCTTCCGAATGGCCTTCGTTCCCCACGCCCAAAGCACATGTCCGCCCTGTCCATGACGCCGCGCATTCGCAGCATCAGCCTGAACAAATATGCGAAAGTCGCGCAGGAATTCGGGCTGGATCCGCTGCGCATGCTGCGGCAGGCCGGGCTGGACCACAGCTGCCTGAATTCACCCGACCTGCAGGTGCCCGAGACCGCGTTCGCCCAGATGCTGGAAACGTCGTCTGCGCATGCGGGCCATGCCGCGCTGGGCCTGCTCATGGGGGCCTGCTGGAAGCTGTCGGACTTCGGTCCGCTGAGCCTGCTGCTGCAGCACCAGGCGAGCCTGGCCGCGCTGCTGCAGACGCTCAAGGACTACCCGCACCTGATCAGCAGCACGATCACCACCGAGATCGTGACCCAGCAGCGCCTGTCCATCATCCAGCTGCACCTGCGCACCGAACGCGACACGCCGGGCCGCCAGCCCATGGAGCTGGGCATCGCGGCCCTATTGAGCCTGTGCCGCCACCAGCTGGGCCGCGACTGGAACCCGCTCAGCGTGCATTTCACCCATGCCGCGCCCGCGAACGCAGTCCACCACAGGCGCGTGCTGGGCTGCGAAACGGTGTTTGCCTCGCACTTCGACGGCATCGTGCTGAGCAACCAGGACCTGCAGCTGCCGCACCCCGAATACGACCACCACATGGAAGGCCATGCACGCCAGCTGATAGACGCGCATGCGCCGCGGCCCTCGTCACGCGAAGTCGAGCAGCGGGTGCAGGACACGCTGCAGTCCTTGCTGCCGCACGGGCGCCACGGCATTGCCCAGGTCGCAAGCGCGCTGGGCTGCACTGCGCGCTCGCTGCAACGCCAGCTCGAAGGCCGCAACACCAGTTTTCAGCAAACGCTGGATGCGGTGCGCAGCCAGGCCGCGGTGCGCGCGTTGAAGAACCCGCATCTGTCGGTCAGCGAAGCCGCCGCGCTGTCGGGTTTCGCCGAGAACAGCTCGTTCACGCGCTGGTTCAGCAAACATTTCCAGCAAAGCCCCAGCCAATGGCGCCAGCAGCACCTGGCCGCAGCGGGCTGAGGCCAGGGCGGCGACCGCCCGGCTTCAGGAGCGCAGGTAGATAGCGGCCAGCACAAAGCCCGCCATCCACAGCGTCTCGACCACGAGCAGCGCGAACGGCCGCCAGCCGGCGCGCGCCAGTTGCTTGAACGAAGTCTTCATGCCCAGCGCGGCAATCGCCACGACCAGGCAGTCGCGCGAAATGTCGCTCAGGCCGGCCTGAACGGCCGCGGGCACGGCGCCCACCGAATTGACGATCACCAGCGCCACGAACACCCAGAGGAACCAGGGCACGAGTGGCTGTTTTTTCTGTGCGGCGGCCGCGCCTTCGGCCTCGCGCTGGCGCTTGAACAGCGAGGACACGATCACCACCACCACGGCCAGCATGGACACGCGAAACAGCTTGACGATGGTCGCGTAATCGCCGGTTTCCTGGCCCAGCATGAAGCCCGCGCCCACCACCTGGGCGACATCGTGGATGGTGCCGCCCAGGAACAGTCCGGCCAGCTCGGGCGGCAAGTGCAGCAGGCGCGCGATCAGCGGGTAGATCACCATCGCCAGCGTGGACAGCACGGTCACCGTGACCACCACCATCAGCGTGAAGCGCTCGCTGTCCTTGTTGCGCGGCAGCACGGCCGAAATCGCCAGCGCCGCCGACGCGCCGCAGATCGCGACCGCGCCGCCCGACAGCACCGACTGCGCGCGGTCCAGGCCCAGGCGCCGGCCGAGCAACACGCCGCACAGCAGCGTGCTGACCACCGCCAGGATCACGATGGCCGCCGTGCTCCAGCCCAGGCCCATGATCTGGCTGGCCGTGATGCGCGCGCCCAGCAGGCCCACGCCCAGGCGCAGCACCGTGCGCGCGCAGAACTCTATGCCGGGCCGGGTCTTGGGATCGGCGCTGAGATAGTGGAACGCCACGCCGAAGAACAGCGCATAGAGCAGCTGGGGGCCGCCATGCAGTTTGGACACCAGCGTCGCGGCCATGGCCACCACAGCGGACAAGGCCGCGCCCGGCAGGCATTGCAGCAGGCGCTGCATGCCGCTTTCGGGCCGGGCGGGATCTGCGGGCAGGCGGGAGGTCAGGAAATTGGGCACGCTGGATCTCTTCCAAAGGGGGTATCTAAGGCTTTAGCCGTTTTCTGCATTTGATAATACGAAAAACTCATAAAGAAAAAAATCAGATAATTTCACTCAGAATGATCGATAAAACCACTCAACCTGCTTCTCTGCGGCTGCGCCTGAGCCTGCGCCAGCTCGAGGTGTTCCTGGCCACGGCACGCGGCGGCAGCACGCGCGCCGCGGCCGACCGCGTCGCGCGCTCGCAGTCTGCGGCCAGCACCGCGCTGGCCGAGCTCGAAGCCGCTCTGGGCTGCGAGCTGTTCGATCGCATAGGCCGGCGGCTGCAGCTCAACG
This sequence comes from Comamonas sp. DB36, assembly GCF_057914905.1. Lineage (NCBI taxonomy): Bacteria > Pseudomonadati > Pseudomonadota > Betaproteobacteria > Burkholderiales > Comamonadaceae > Comamonas > Comamonas sp. DB36. The sequence goes on along the minus strand of NZ_CP196632.1, from coordinate 43,545 downwards.
AGAACGGGCGCGCGCTGCTGCCCAAGGCCCAGGCCATCGTCGATCAGGCGGCCGAGGCACAGGACCTGTTCATGGGCGAGCACGCCGCGCCGCTGCGCGTCGCGGCCAGCTTCACGATAGGCGAATACCTGCTGCCGCAGCTGGTGTCGCGCTGGACGCAGCTGCACCCCAAAAGCCTGATCCATCTGCGCATAGGCAACACCAGCGAAGTGATAGATGCCGTCGCCGCCATGGACGTGGACATAGGTTTCGTCGAAGGTTCGCAGACCCACCCCGATCTGGTGATGCAGCCCTGGAGCGATGACGAGATCGTGGTCATCGCCGCGCCCGGTCACGCGCTGGCAGGCCGGCGCGCGACGCCGCAACAGCTGGCCCAGGCCACCTGGGTGGTGCGCGAGCATGGTTCGGGCACACGCCAGGTCACCGACGAATGGCTGCTGAGCAATCTGCAGCAGGTGCGCATAGGCTTCGAGCTGGGCAGCAACGAGGCGATCAAGCGCGTGGTCGCAGCCAGCGATGGCCTCGGTTGCCTGTCGCGCCATGCCGTGGAGCAAAGCGTGGCCGACGGCCATCTGATCGAGTTGCAGACCCGGCTGCCCAGGGCCAGGCGCAAGCTGGCCATCGTGCTGCACCGCGAAAAGAAACTGGGCGGCGGCGCCGCGGATTTCCTGGTGCATTGCCGCGCCGCGGCGGCGATTTAGCGGCTAAAAATCAATCGGGCCTAGCGTCTGCTGCTTCCATTGCGAAGCACTGCGGCCGAAGCGCTGGCCGAACCAGTGGCTGAAGCTGCTGGGCCGCGTGAAGCCCAGCAGCTCGGCGACTTCGCGCAGCGGCCGGTCGCTTTCGCGCAGATGGCGCTGGGCCAGATCCATGCGCACTTCGTCGAGCAGCCCGCTGAATGTGAGCCCTTCGGCTGCAAGCCGGCGGTGCAGCGTACGCCGGTCGATGTGCAGGAAGCGCGCCAGCTCCGCCGCCGTGCAGCTGCCGCCGGGCAGCAGCGCGAGCATGATCTGGCGGCAGGTCTGCTGCGCGCTGTCGCCGCGCTCCACCAGCGCCGCCTCGAGGTACTTGCGCGCAAAGCCTGCGGCCACCTGGTCGCCCAGCGCGCGCGGCTGGGCCAGGTCGCTGGCGCGGCAGACCAGGCCGTTGAACTCCTGGTTGAACTTCACGCTGCGCCGGAAGAACGCGCGGTGCGCGGCCGCGTTCTCGGGCGGCCTGTGCGTGAAGCAGACTTCGAGCGGCTGCCACTGCGGGCCGGTCAATTCGCTGAGCATCTGGAACATGCCGCCCACTGCGAGCTCCACCGACTGGCGCATCTGCAGTCCGGGCGTGGGCAGCAGCTCCTCGCGTATGACCACGACGCTGCCCGCATCCTCGACATCGAGAAGAAGCGAGGCATTCACCAGCTGCAGATAGCGGCACAGCGTGTCGAGCGCCTCGCGCGGCGAGCCGGCCTCGCGCAGCACCAGGCTGATAGGTCCCAGCGCCGACAGCCGGCGCCGCGCCGCCAGGCGCAGCGCCAGGTCCTCGGTATGCGTGGCGCGCGCCGTGATTTCCAGCAGCTCGCGCGCGGCATCCCTGGGAATCAGCAGTTCGGGATCGTCGAGAAACCGCGCCTGCAGGCCCACGCTGCGCAGAAAGGCATAAGGGTCGCGGCCCAGCGACTGCACCAGCTCGACATAGCCGTTGAGGCTGGCGCTGCGCACGAAATGCGAAATCTGTTTCATGTTCCAGCCTTCGGATGGCGCACCGCATGCACGCCATTTGTCCCAGATAAGCAATTCTATGTCCCCGAAAAGCAAGTCCAGGAACGGGTCAGGCCAGACACTGAAACCACACATCCATCCCCCTTCAATCTGGAGACTCCCGCATGAACTTCCTCGACGGCCACCTCTACCCCGAAAACCAGCAGCCGCTGATCATCACCGCCGCGCCCTACGCGCCGGGCTGGATTCCCTCGGACTTCCCCGAAGACATTCCGGTCACCATGGAAGAACAGATCCAGAAGGCCGTCGACTGCTACGACGCCGGCGCCACCGTGCTGCACCTGCATGTGCGCGAAGCCGACGGCAAGGGCAGCAAGCGGCTGTCGATGTTCAACGAACTGATTGCCGGCGTGCGTGCGCGCGTGCCCGAAATGGTGATACAGGTCGGCGGCTCGATCAGCTTCGCGCCCGAGGACGACGGCTCGGCCGCCAAATGGCTGTCCGACGACACGCGCCACATGCTCGCCGAACTCACTCCCAAGCCCGACCAGGTGACGGTCACGGTCAACACCACGCAGATGAACGTCACCGAGCATGCGGGCGAAGACGATTTCCGCGGCGTCTCGCGCGGCTTCCCGCACCTCTACAACACCTACAAGGACATGATCGTGCCCTCGAACCCGAGCTGGGCCGAGGAGCATGTGCGCCGCCTGTCGGCGGCCGGCATACAGAGCGCCTTCCAGTGCTACAACATCAACAGCTTCGAGACCATAGAGCGCATGATCCGCCGCGGCGTCTACAAGGGCCCGCTGGTGATGAACTGGGTCGCGATCAGCGGCGGCATGGACCAGGCCAACATCTACAACCTGGCCAACTTCCTGCGCGCCGCGCCCGACAACGCGGTGATCACGGTGGAGAGCTCGGTGCTCAACGTGCTGCCCATCAACATGATAGGCATGGCCCTGGGCCTGCATGTGCGCTGCGGCATCGAGGACGTGCTCTGGAACCAGCAGCGCACGGGCAAGATGAGTTCGGTCGAGCAGATCAGGCAGCTGGTGCGCATCGCCGGCGAGTTCGGCCGCCCCATCGCCACCGCCCAGCAGGCGCGCGACATCCTGCAACTGGACACGTTCTACGAGACCGCCGACGAGACGCTGGCCAGGAACGGCTTCGCGCCCAACCGCAAGGGCGGCAACCAGGGCTTTTTGCGCAAGCCCGATTGACGGCCTGCGGACCCGCGGCCGCCGGCGCCCGGAAATGCATGGGGAGACAAGCGTGCGCCAAGGTGCACGCCCACCTGGATCAAGGAATACAAAAATGACGACTTTGAACCGCAGAGAAATCGTTCTGGGCGCTGCCGCATCGCTGGCGGGCGGCCTCGCAGCCGCGGCCGAAAGCAGCAGGGACTGGCCTGCGCGCCCCGTGAAAGTGATCGTTCCCGGCGGCGCGGGCGGCATTCTCGACACCATGGCGCGCCAGCTCTATGCGCGCCTGCAGCAGACGCTGGGCCAGCCGTTTGTCATCGACAACCGGCCCGGCGCGAATGGCGTGATCGGCTCGTCGGTGGTGAAGAACGCCGCGCCCGACGGCTACACCATCTTGCACAGCACGGCCTCGTCCATGGTGATGGCCGAGGCGCTCAATCCCGCGCTGCCGATCAAGACCTTGCGCGATCTGGAGCCCGTGGCGCTGTCGTCCGTGGGCGGAGTGCTGCTGGCCGTGCACGCGTCCGTGCCCGCGAAGACATTGCCAGAACTCGTGGCCCTGCTGCGCAAGGACCCGCAGAAATACCAGTCGTATGGCTCGTGGGGCGTGGGCTCGAACGGTCACCTGACCATGGAGTGGATCAAGCAGCGCGAAGGCTTGTCGATAGAACATGTGCCCTACAAATCGACGCCCGCGCTGCTCACCGACATCGTTGCCGGCGTGATTCCCATAGGCTGGGTCGACGTGGTGTCGCCGCTGGGCTTCATTGCCCAGGGCAAGCTGCGCGGCATCGCGCTGACCGGCACCGTGCGCAGCCCCAAGCTGCCCGATGTGCAGGTGCTGTCGGAGCAGGGCTATCCGTTCACCGCCGCGGGCTGGCAAGGCGTCTTTGCCCCGAAGAACACGCCCCGCCCCATTCTCGAGCGCCTGCATGCGGCGATCAACGCGGAAGTGATCAAGCCCGCGTTCAAGGAGGCGCTGCGCCAGGCCAACATTCCGCCCGCGCCCGCGGTGAGCCGCGAAGTGTTCGTGCAGACGCTGACCGACGACCTCACCGTCTGGCGCAAGGTCGTGGCCGACGGCAATATCCACCCGGAGTGAAGCCGTCGCCATGAAGATTGCTTCCCACGCCGACAAGATCCGCCGCCTGCTGCAGCTGCGCGAGCGCCTGGACCCGCTGCAGGATTTCGAGCTCTGGTACTGGAGCAGCCTGACCGCGGGCACCAACATCTGGAACGCATCGTTGCACGCCTGCGGCCTGACCAGCGAGGACCGGGCCTTTTCCACCATTCCCGGCGTGCATGTGGTGCCGCAGGCCGACGGCGGCTGGCGGCGCGAACTGCGCGGCCCGGGCGATGTAAGCCATGTGGGCTGGCCCCAGATTCCCGGCGACATGCCTGCGCCCATCCAGCGCCTCGAAGCGGCCTTGCATGCGCTCGAGGAACACCGCGACCCCTGCCTGCGCGCGGACCGCGTCCCCACGCCGGCGATCGTCGCCGAGTGCGAGCGCGCGCTGTCCCAGGCCATCGCCGTCTACCAGGCCCTGGTGCCAATGGAGAAACAGCCATGACGCCCGAAAACCACCACGACAAGGCCAGGCGCATAGAGCAGTCGCTCACCAAGCTCGGCGATGCCGACTGGGAAATCCGCATCGAGGCCGCGATGCTCGCCGGAACGCACTGGGTCAACTTCATCCTGCACAGGACAGGCCTGAGCACGCCGGCCGAAGACATGGTCCATGCCTCCATGACCCTGGTCAGCGTGCTGCGCAAATACCGGCTCGCCGAGCCTGAACTGATAGAGCAGCTCGAGGAGATCGAGGAGCTGCGGCCGCTGTTCGTGCGCGGCGACATGGACGGCGGCGTGCCGGCCGCGCAGCGCGCGCTGGACTTGCTGGCCGCCATGGGCGCGCGCGCACGGCAGCTGGGCTGAAGGGTTCAGGCGCTGCGCGCCAGCGTCGTGACGATCGAATAGCGATTCTCGGGATAGAGCGTGCTGGTCACGATCACCAGCGCGCGCGCCGCGTCGCGGTAATGCTTGAGCACGCGCAGCGCGGGCGTGCCGCGCGCCGCGCCCAACGTCTGCGCCATGTCTTCGGTCACCGAGCAGCACGACACCGTCTGCTCCACGCTTTCTATGCGCCGGCCGAACTCGGTCTCGATGATGTCGGCCAGCAGCTTGCCCGGCTGCTGTTCGGCCAGCGCGCCCACCTGGCGGTAATGCGGATCGACATAGGCATCGGTCCAGCCCAGCGGCCTGGCCTTGCCGGGTACATTGCGCACCATCGACAGCCGGTACCAGCGCGAGCCCGGCTGGCATTGCAGCGCCTTGGCCGCCGCCGTATCGAGCACCACATCGGCCGAAGCCAGCAGCGTGCGCTGCGCCGTGCTGGCGAGCATCACCAGGTTGTCGAACGACAGCGATTGCGTGAAGGTCGCGACGCCTCCGGGCAGCGCTTCGACCAGGGTTCCGCGGTTGCGCCGGCGCGAAATCAGGCCGCGCGCCTGCAGCTGCTGCAAGGCCATGCGCACGGTATTGCGGCTGGTCTGGTAGGCCGCCATCAGTTCCATTTCTGTCGGCAGCAGCGCGCCCACAGGCAGGTCGCCGGCGCGGATCTGCTGTATCAATTCCTCGGCCATCTGCTGGTACTTTGCCACCGCCATCAGCGCGCCCTTCCTGTGTATGTATGGCATATGTTCATCGGATATGTCCCTACATATCAAACATAGGGACAAATATACCATCCGGCATCTGCTTTCCAACCGAGGACCACCATGCGACGTAGAAGCCTGAACCTGTCCCTTGCCTGCTCGGCGCTTGCTGCGGCGCTGGCGCCCGTACACGCCTGGAGCCAGGCCGCGCCCGCCAAGTACCCTGCCAAGCCGGTGACCATCATCGTGCCCTTCACCGCGGGCCAAAGCGGCGACGTGCTGGCGCGCGTGCTCGGCGAGCCGCTGGGCAAGCTCTGGGGTCAATCGCTGGTGGTCGACAACAAGGGCGGCGCGGGCGGCACGCTGGGCAGCAAGGCCGCGGCGGCCGCGCCCGCCGACGGCTACACGCTGCTGCTGGGCTCGAGCGGCCCGCTGGCCGCGGCCCCGCATCTGTACAGAAACGCGGGCTACGATCCGCGCGAACTCACGCCCATCATGAATGTCGCGGGCGTGGCGCAGGCGCTGGTCGTGGCCGCGGATTCGCCGTACAGGACGCTGCAGGATCTGCTGGCCGCGACCAAGGCCGCGCCCGGCGCGCTGAGCTATGGCTCGGGCGGCGTGGGCTCGTTCCAGCACCTGACGTTCGAGCTGCTCAAGCAGCGCACGGGCATGCAGATCAAGCACATTCCCTACCGCGGCAGCGCGCCCGCCTATACCGATCTGATCGGCGGCCAGCTCCAGGCCATGGTCGACTCGCTGCCGGGCGTGCTGCCCCATGTGAAGGGCGGCAAGATGCGCGTGCTCGCGGTTTCCACGCCCAGGCGCGTGCCCCAGCTGCCCGATGTGCCGACCATCGCCGAAAGCGGCGTTGCCGGTTTCGACGCGCTGGGCTGGCTGGGCATTGTCGGGCCCAAGGGCATGGACCCCGTCTTGCGCGACCGCATCAACGCCGACCTGAAGAAAGTGCTGGCCGAAGAGTCGGTCAGGACCCGGCTCGCCAATCTGGGAATGATCACCATCGCCAGCTCGGCGCCCGAGTTCGAGCAGTTCATCGCCAGCGAACTCGCGAAATGGGGCGGCGTGATCAAGACCGCCGGAATCCAACCCGAATAAGAACAGGAAGCACAGCATGCGCATCGTCGACATACGCGAAATCGCCGTCCCGCTCGAAGGCGCGGTCGCCAACGCAGTGGTCAATTTTTCCGAGCACACGGTCTCGCTGGTGGCGGTCATCACCGACCAGCTGCGCAACGGCCAGCCCGTGATCGGCATAGGCTTCAACTCGATAGGCCGGTTCGCGCAAAGCGGCATCATTCAAACGCGCATGATTCCGCGCCTGCGCGCCGCCGCGCCGGCCTCGCTGCTCGCCGAAGGCGGGCGGCAATTCGACGCCGCCAAGGTGCTGGCCAGCATCTTGCGCAACGAGAAACCCGGCGGCCATGGCGACCGCGCGGGCGCGGCCGCGGCGATAGAACTCGCGATCTGGGACCTGAACGCCAAGCTCGCCGACGAACCCGCGTACGCGACCATAGCGCGCGCTTTCGGCCGCAGGCCCCAGGCCACGCCCGTCGAGGTCTACACCGGCGGCGGTTACTACTACGCGGCTGGCACGGGCCAATCGCTGCACGACGAGTTTCAGGCCTATCGCGACATGGGCTTCGAAAGCTTCAAGATGAAGATAGGCGGCGCGCCGCTGGCCGAAGACATGCGGCGCGTCGAGGAGGCGCTCAAGGTGGCGGGCGGCCCGGCCCAGCTGATGGTCGACGCCAACGGCCGCTTCGACCTGGCGACGGCGCAGGCCTATGCCAGGGAACTCAAGCCGCTGGGACTGCGCTGGTTCGAGGAGATCGGCGATCCGCTCGACTATCAGCTCAACCGCGAGGCGATAGAAGCCTATGGCGGGCCGGTCGCGACCGGCGAGAACCTGTTCTCGGCGATAGACACGCTGAACCTGGTGCGCTTTGGCGGAATGCGCCCCGGACTGGACATCTTCCAGATGGATGCGGGCCTGAGCTACGGCCTGACCGAGTACGCGCGCATGATAGACATCCTCGAGGCCCATGGCTTCGATCGGCGCCAGGCCGTGCCCCATGGCGGTCACCTGATCAATCTGCACATCGTCGTCGGCCTGGGCCTGGGCGCCTGCGAGGCCTATCCCGGCGTGTTCCAGCCGTTTGGCGGCTATTCGAGCGCCTGCGAGATCCGCCACGCCAAGGTCCGGCCCAGCGAAGCGCCGGGCTTCGGGCTCGAGCAGAAGCAGGAACTCGCGCCGCTGATACGCGAGCTCACGCGCTGAGGTGGCCGCGCGGCCCGGCTTGCACTAGGCAGGGGGCGCGGCGTGCAGGAACGGCGCCTGCTGCAGCGCGCGCGCTATCCATTCCGTCGCCACCTTGACCTTGGCCGAAGTCTCGAGCCGCGCGGGGAACACCGCCCAGATGTTGGCCTCCTGGCGGTACTTGGGCAGCACCTGCACCAGCTTGCCGGCGCGCAGCAGTTCCTGCACATCCCAGATCGAGCGCAGCACGATGCCCATGTCGTTGACCGCCCACTGCACCGCGATCTCGCCGTGGTTGGTCGACATCGGGCCGCGCACGCGCACCGCGACTTCGCGCGCGCCGCTGCGCAGTTTCCAGACGCCGAACGGGTGGTCGCGCTCGCGAATGACCAGGCAGCTGTGCTGGGCCAGATCGGCCAGCGCGCGCGGACTGCCCTTGTCGCGCAGATAGCCGGGCGAAGCGCAAAGAATGCGGTGGTTGGCGGCGATGCGTCTGGCGATATGGTGGGGCGCGATCTCGTCGCCCACGCGGATGTCCAGGTCGAAGCCTTCGGCGCCCACGTCGACCAGCCGGTCGAACACTTCGAAGCGGATCTCGAGCGCGGGATAGGCCTGGGCCAGGCCGGCCAGTATCGGCCCCACGGCATTGCGGCCGAAGCCGAAGCTGCTCGAGATGCGCAGCACGCCGCGCGGCGCCAGGCGCTTTTCGCGAATGTCCTCCAGCAGGTTGTCGACGTCGTCCAGAATGCGCTGGGCCCACACATAGGTGCGCTCGCCATCCTCGCTCAGGCTGACCTTGCGCGTCGAGCGGTGGAACAGCTGGGCGCCGAGCAGCGTTTCAAGGATCTTCACGCGCTTGGTGATGAACGACGCCGACACGCCCAGGTCCTTGGCCGCCTGCGAGAAATTGGCGCTGCGCACCACCTGGACGAAGACTTCGAGGTCTTCGGGGCTGGGGAGATGATTGTTCATGAAGTGTGCATTCTGATTTGACAGATCGAGGGATTGTTTCCAATCCTGTCGCTGCCTATCATCAGCCATCCCAACCCGTACGCAGAGATTTCCATGAAAAAGAACATGTATCGCATTGCCGCCATTCCCGGCGACGGCATAGGCAAGGAAGTGCTTCCCGAAGGCGTGCGCGTGCTCAACGCCGCGGCGCGGACATTCGGTTTCGACATCGAGTTCGTGCAGTTCGACTGGGCCTCGTGCGACTACTACATGGCCCACGGCACGATGATGCCCGACGACTGGAAGCAGACGCTTGGCGGCTTCGATGCGATTTTCTTCGGCGCCGTCGGCTGGCCCGAACTGGTGCCCGACCATGTGTCGCTGTGGGGCTCGCTGCTCAAGTTCCGGCGCGAATTCGACCAGTACATCAACTACCGTCCCGTGCGGCTGTTCGAAGGCGTTCCCAGCCCGCTGGCCGGGCGCAAGCCGGGCGACATCGACTACATCGTGATCCGCGAGAACACCGAGGGCGAATACACCTCGGTCGGCGGCATCATGTTCGAAGGCACGCAGCGTGAAGTCGTCATGCAGGAAGCGGTCTTCTCGCGCCATGGCGCCGACCGCCTGCTGCGCTATGCGTTCGATCTGGCCCAAAGCCGCCAACGCAAGCATGTGACCGTGGCCACCAAATCGAACGGCATCGCCGTGAGCATGCCCTGGTGGGACAAGCGCGCCGACGCGATCGCCAGCGAGTACCCCGAGGTGGCGCTCGACAAGCAGCACATCGACATCCTGACCGCGCGCTTCGTGCTGCAGCCCGGGCGCTTCGACGTGGTGGCAGCCACCAACCTGTTCGGCGACATCCTGTCCGATCTCGGCCCCGCGACCACGGGAACGATTGGCCTGGCGCCGTCGGCCAACCTCAACCCCGAACGCCTGTTCCCCTCGCTGTTCGAGCCCGTGCATGGCTCGGCGCCCGACATCTACGGCAAGAACATCGCCAACCCGATAGCGATGATCTGGTCGGGCGCGCTGATGCTCGACTTCCTCGGCGAGAAAGCCGCGCACGACCACATCATGGCGGCGATCGAAGACACGCTGCGCAGCGGCCCGCGCACGCCCGACATGGGCGGCACGGCCAGCACGCCTGACGTCGGCGCGGCGATTGCCGAGCGCGTGCAGCCCGCCTGAGCCGCGCCAGCCAGGCCGTCGGCATAGGACAGGCGCATGCCGTTGCGATGACAAGATGGGCCGCGCGCGATCTCTGGACTGGGTCGAACAACTCAAGGAGACCGACCCATGGCCTGGCAGATAGAAACCCGCAACGGCTGCGCGCTGGTGCGCAGGAACACCAGCAAGGTCAATGTCCAGGACACGCGGTTCTTCGGCGATCTGCACGCGGCATTCGACCGGCTCGAACGCGATTGCAACGGGCTGCCCGTGGTGCTCACCGGCCAGGGCAATGCCTTTTCGGCGGGCATGAGCGATGCGGGCAATCGCCGCGCACAGGATCAGCGGCGGCAGGAAATCATGCACCCGCGCCAGGCAGCAGCCAACACCAAGCCCGCCGCCCAATGCTCAGGCGCCGTGCTGGCCCTGCGTCTCGGCCAGCACGCAGCGGCGCAGCGCGGGCGGCAGCGCGCGCCACCAGTCCAGTCGGCAATGCCCTGGCTGGTGTCAGTCGCGTGCCGGGTCATGGGCCTGAAAGAATGGCAAACACCCGCGCCGGCGCTCAGATCGGCGGCAGCAGCTCGCCGTCCGGCAGGCGCACGAAAAAGCGCTTGTCGATCAGCACGTTGCGCGCGGTCTCGACCACGATGGACGTGCCCTGATCGGCTTCGCCCGCCACGTAAGAAGCGTAGTACGCGATGTTGGGAATGGGCGGCGACGCGGGCAGGCAGCGCAGCTCGCCGCTGTCCAGATGCTCGCGCAGCACCGGCAGGGGCAGCACCGCGATTGCATGGCCTTCGCGCACCAGGCGCAGCATCAGCGACAGCGAATTGCAGGAGTTGATGCCTTCGAACTCGACGTTGGCGCTGCGCAGCCATTGATGCACGATGGAGTTGAGCGTCGAGGGCGGCGAGTTGGTGACCAGCGGCCATTGCGCGGCGATCTTGGGTGTGAACGGCGCGTCGGGCAAACCCATTTCGCTGGCCGCGATCCAGGCGAAATCGACCCAGCCGAGCAACTGGTCGACCACATGTGCGGCGGAGCTGGCATAGGTGTGCAAGGCCACATCGATCTCGCGCTTGCGCAGCTTCTCGCGCAGCACGCTGCCCACGTCTATCGTGATCTCGACCACCAGCCGCGGATGGCGGCGCTTCAACTGCCGCAGGATTTCCGACAGCGCGACCATGGCCGTGGACTCGTCCGAGCCCAGGCGCAGCACGCCTTCGAGCGGCGGGCCCAGGCGGCCCATGCGTTCGAAATCCTGGGCCGCGCTGAGCACTCTTTCGGCCAGCGTCACCGCGTCCCGGCCTTCGTGCGTGAGCTGCACGCGCTGATTCTTGCGCGTGAACAGCTGCAGGTTCAGCGCCGCTTCGAGCTCCTTGATGCGGCTGGAAATCGCCGGCTGGCTGAAGTTCAGATGCTCGGCCGCGGCATGGATGCTGCCCAGCTTGGCGGTCCAGAGAAATGCTTCGATTTGGCGAAGAGTGGTGCGCATCATTCAGAAATCTTATCAACTATTGCTCAAATAACGCGTTTTTCTTCTGAAAAGCCCGCTGATAGATTGGTGGCTCATTCAATTTTCTGAGCCAGCCATGTACGTACTCAATGCCCTGCCCAAGTCCATCGACCCCGATTTGCTGTCGTTGCTCGTACAGGCCGAGCCTGCGGTCATAGGCCATTTCCGCTACACCGGCTTCGTCAGCCCGGCGATCAAGGCCCACTTCCAGGACCGGCGCGTGGCCGGCACGGCCGTCACGGTGTGCGCACCGGCAATGGACGGCGCGATGGTGCACTACGCGGTCGGCCAGGCGCGGCCCGGCGACTTCCTGGTCATAGACCGCTGCGGCGACGAATCGATCGCCGCGCTCGGCGGCGCCGTCGCCTATGCAGCGCGCGCCGCGGGCGTGGTCGGCATCATCGTCGACGGCCTGGTGACCGACCTGGGCGAGCTGCGCCAGTACGGCGTTCCGGTCTGGTCGCGCGGCACGTCGGCCGTCACCGTCAAGACGCTGGGCCTGGGCGGCGAGTTCTGCGGGCACGTAAGTTGCGGTGGTGTGGGCGTCGTGCCCGGAGACGCCATCCTGGCCGACGAGAACGGCATTCTGGTGCTGCCCGCGGCCGACATCGCGTACAGCGCCAAGCGCGCGCTGCAGATGATGCAGGACGAAAAGAAGACGCTGGCGCGCATAGACGCCGGCGAGAAATACCCCGACATCATGGGCTCGACCCAGGTGATTGAAAAAGCCATCCAGGCAGCCAAGAGCGGCGCATAACGCGCCGCACCCGTTCGACAGCAGACCGATTTTCCCCATCCCCCTCAGGAGCTCCACCATGTCGTCCATTCACTCCACCTCCGTCAAGAACCTGGCCCGCCGCGGCCTGCTGACGCTGTCCCTGCTTGCCGTGGCCGGCTTCGCGAGCGCGCAGCAGCCCGCCTATCCCAAGGGACCGGTGACGCTGGTCGTGCCGTTCCCACCGGGCGGCAGCGTCGACATGGTGGCGCGCACCATAGGCAAGCAGCTGGGCGAAGCCCTGGGCCAGACCTTCCTGGTGGAAAACCGCCCCGGCGCCTCGGGCAACATCGGTGCGACCTCGGTGGCCCACGCCAAGCCCGATGGCCAGACGCTGTTCGTGAGCAGCTCGGGCGTGCTGACCGCCAACCAGTTCCTCTACAAACGTCCGGGCTTCGACTCGCAAAAGGATTTGACGCCGGTGATCCGCCTGGTCAATCAGCCCAACATCCTGCTGGTGCACCCGTCGCTGCCGGTCAACACCGTGCAGGACCTGATCAAGCTCGCCAAGGGCCAGCCCGGCAAGATCATCATCGGCAACGCCGGCATAGGCACGGGCCAGGACATCGCCGCGCGCCAGTTCGCCTCGGCCTTCGATCTGAACATGCTGCATGTGCCCTACCGCGGCGGCGCACCCGCGATGAACGACCTGCTGGGCGGCCAGATCCAGGTGATGTTCGAGACTTCGCCCACGGCCCTGCCCTACGCCAAGGAGCGCAACGGCAAGCTGCGCGCCATCGCCATCACCAGCGCCACGCGCTCGCCGCTGGTGCCCGATCTGCCCACCGTGGCCGAGTCCGGCGTGCCGGGCTTCGACTCGATCACCTGGATAGGCCTGACGGCGCCGGCCGGCACGCCGCCCGCGATCATCACGCGCCTGAACTCCGAGCTCAACAAGGCCCTCAAGGGCGAGATGGGCAAGAAGTTCGCCGAGTTCAGCCTCGACCCCATAGGCGGCACGCCGCAGGAAATGGCGGACATGCTGCGCAAGGATTCGGCCAACTACGGCGCGATTCTCAAGGCCGCGGGCGTGGAGCCGCAGTAATCACCGCCCAGCATTGAAGAAAGGCGCGCATGCAATACGTTCATCTCGGCAATTCAGGCCTCGAAGTCTCGCGCATCTGCCTTGGCACGCTCAATTTCGGCTCGCCCGCGTGGCGCTCCTGGATTCTCGATGAGCAAGGCGCGCGCCCGCTGTTTCGCCAGGCCGTGGAGCTGGGCATCAACTTCTTCGACACCGCCGACACCTACTCGGGCGGCGAGTGCGAAGTGGTCACGGGAAAGCTGCTGGCGCAGTTCTTCCCCGGCAGCCGGCGCGAGGAGGCCGTGATCGCGACCAAGGTGTTCAACCCCGTGGACATGGCTTTCGAAGGCGATCGCGCGGCCGATTTTCGCCGCCGTCCCAACAAGGACGGCCTGGGCCGCAAGCGCATCCTGCATGCGGTCGATGCCTCGCTGCAGCGCCTGGGCGTGGACTATATCGACCTCTACCAGATCCACCGCTTCGACCCCGACACGCCGCTGGAGGAATCGCTCGAGGCACTGCATGACGTGGTCAAGGCGGGCAAGGTGCGGTATCTGGGAGCGAGCAGCATGTGGGCCTGGCAGTTCGCCAGGATCCAGCAGACCGCGCGCGACCACGGCTGGAGCCGCTGCATCAGCATGCAGAACCACTACAACCTGCTCTACCGCGAAGAAGAGCGCGAGATGATTCCGCTGTGCCAGGACCTGGGCGTGGCGCTGCTGCCCTGGAGCCCGCTGGCGCGCGGCTTTCTCGCCGCCCAGGGCGAGGGCAGCGCCACGTCGGCGCGCGCCGCGGCCGACCAGACCACGCAGCGCTTCTACGGCCGGCCCGAAGACCAGGCCACGCGCGCGCGCCTGCATGCGCTGGCCGCTGAAAAAGGCGTGAGCGCCGCGACGCTGGCCTATGCCTGGCTGCTGCACAAAGGCGTGACTTCGCCCATCGTCGGCGCCAGCAAGCCGCAGCAGATCGAGGAGGCGGTGCGCGCCACATCGCTGACGCTCACGCCCCAGGACATCGCACACCTGGACAGCGGCTATGCGCCGCGCCCCGTGCTGGGGCACAGCTGAAGCCTCATTCCATTTCGTTCATCAGGAGACAAAACAACATGGCCAAGCCGCACCATCTTCAAGGCATCTATTCCCCCGTGCTGACGCCTTTCAAGGCCGATCTTTCGCCCGACAGCACCGAATTCGTGCGCCATTGCCAATGGCTGCTGGGCCAGGACGTGGGGCTGGCGGTGTTCGGCACCAATTCCGAAGCCAACTCGCTGTCGGTCGGCGAGCGCAAGGGGCTGCTCGATGCACTGCTTGAATCGGGTGCGCCGCCCGCGCGGCTTTTGCCCGGCACCGGCTGCTGCGCGCTGAGCGACACGGTGGAGCTCACGCGCCATGCGACGGCCGCGGGCGTGGGCGGCGTGCTGATGCTGCCGCCGTTCTATTACAAGGGCGTATCGGACGACGGCCTGTTTCGCAGCTATGCCGAAGTGATAGAACGCGTGGGCGACAGCCGGCTGCGCGTCTATCTGTACCACATCCCGCCCGTGGCCCAGGTGTCGATCAGCCTGGCGCTGATCGAGCGCCTGCTCAAGGCCTATCCCGGCACGATCGCCGGCATCAAGGACAGCTCGGGCGACTGGAACAACACCGAAGCCGTGCAGCGCGAATTCGGCGCCCAGGGCTTCGACGTGTTCGCCGGCAGCGAAGTGTTCTTGCTGCGCACGCTGCGCGCGGGCGGCGCGGGCTGCATCACGGCCACGGGCAACGTGAACCCCGCGCCCATGGTGGCGCTGTACAACAGCTGGCGGCAGGAAGGCGCCGATGCCCAGCAGGCCCAGCTCGACGCCACGCGCGCCATCTTCCAGCAGCACAACATGATTCCCGCAATGAAGACCGCGGTCGCGCGCTTCAGCGGCGTCGATGCGTGGCGCACGCTGCGCCCGCCGCTCACAGCGCTGACCGCGCCGCAGGAAGACGCTCTCGCGCGGGCGCTGGAAAATCACGGCTTTCAAATGGAAGGGGTCAGCGCATGAGCCACGATCAACTCGCCGCCCTGCCCGTGCACCAGTTGTCCGGGCTGATACAGCGGCGCGAAATTTCCCCGGTCGAGCTGGTGGATTCCTGCCTGACCAACATCGCCCGGCACGAACCCCGGCTGCAGGCTTTCGTCGCCGTGCATGCCGATGCGGCCAGGCTGGCGGCGCAAGGTGCGCAAGCCGCGATATGCGCCGGCCATTCGGTCGGGCCGCTGCACGGCATTCCCATTGCGCTCAAGGACCTGATCGAGATCGAAGGCCAGGTGTTCACGGGCGGCAGCGAAGCCTTCAGGGAGCGCCGTGCCACGCGCAGCGCCACGCTCGTGCAGAAGCTGCTCTCCCAAGGCGTGATCGTTCTGGGCAAGACGCATACCGTGGAATTCGCCATGGGCGGCTGGGGCACGAACACGCGCCGCGGCACGCCGTGGAATCCCTGGGACATGGAGGTGCAGCGCACGCCCGGCGGCTCGAGCAACGGCTCGGCCGTGGCCGTCGCCGGCCGGCTCGTGCCCTGGGCCGTGGGCACGGATACCGGCGGCTCGATACGCATGCCCGCTTCGTGGTGCGGCATCACGGGCCTGAAAACCACCATAGGCCGCATCAGCGGCCACGGCATACAGCCGCTGAGCCCCACGCTGGACACGCCCGGCCCCATGGCGCGCTGCGTGGAGGACGTGGCCTTGCTCTACGCGGCGCTGCAGGGCCGGGACCCGCTCGATCCGCTGACCACCGGGCTCTCCTATGCAGACCCGCTGCCCGCGCTCAAGCGCGGCATTCGCGGCCTGCGCCTGGCGCGCATGCCCGACAGCGAGCGCGGCTATGCGTCGGCCGAAGTGCTTGCCGCCTATGACGAATCGCTGCGCCTGCTGGCCTCGCTGGGCGCCGAGATCGTGACGCTGGAGCTGCCGTTCCGCTTCGAGGATGTGGCGGCGTTCAACATGCGCATCATGGCCGCCGAAAGCTATGCGCTCTACCATGCGCTGATCGACGACCCGGCCGCGCCGCTGGACCCCGATGTGCGCCCGCGCATCGCGGCCGGCAGAGACATCAGCGCGCGCGCCTATCTCGAAGCCATGCAGCAGCGCAATGTGATGAAGCAGCAGTTCGCGCTCGCCATGCAGGGCATCGATGCGCTGCTCACGCCCAGCACCATGACCACGGCCCTGCCGCTGAGCGCGGTGGACCAGACCAAGGCGCCGGCGCACTACACGCGCTTCGGCAACTACCTCGATCTGTGCGGGCTGTCGCTGCCCAACGGCCTCGACTCCCAGGGCCTGCCCACGTCGCTGCAGATCGTCTGCCGCGGCCAGCAGGAAGATCTGGCGCTGCGCATAGGCTGGGCCTGCGAGCAGGCGACCGATTGGCACGCGCGCCTGCCGCCGGCGCTGACCTAGGCCGCAGCCTTCAGTTCTCGCGCAGACCTTCGCTCGACAGGCTGCGCGCGTAGACAGCGAGCACGATGCGCTCCGAATGCGTGAGGTAGTCCTGCAGCGTGTCGGCCGCCTTGGCATAGTTGCCGGCTTCGGCGATTTCCAGGATCTGCTGGTTCATGTCGACATAGGGCGCATGCAGGAACTCCGCGTCCTTCATGAAGCCGAAAGCCAGCCGCAGTTCGGCCAGCACGGGCGCGAACATCTGGTTGAGGCGCTCGCTGTCGGCGAGCTCCACGATGGCCATGTGGAAATCCATGTTGGCCGTGCCCACGACCGCCCAGTCTGCCTGGGCGCGGCCGCGCACGCTGGCTTCCACCGCCGCGCGCATGTGGCGCTTGGCCGGGTGCAGCGGATAGGCGTTGCGCAGCGCCTGGCATTCGATCAGCCGGCGCACTCTGTAGATATCGATGATCGCGGCAATCGTCGGCACGGAGACAAACACGCCGCGGTTGGGCGTGTGTTTCACCAGACCGTCCTTGGTCAGGATGCGGAATGCCTCGCGCAGCGTATTGCGCGATACGCCGAGTTCGTCCGCCAGCGACTGCTCCGACAAACGCATGCCGGGAGATAGCTCGCCATGCACTATCTTCAGGCGAAGCTGCTCGGCAATGCGATCGCTGAGGCTTTCGCAGGTCAATGGATGTGGGCTGGACATGATGGAAAAAGCGTTGGACAGCGCATTAGTATCCGGTTTTTTCCTCTCGGCGTTCCGTGCGTCCAACGTCTCCAGGAAACGCGCGTCGCCGCCGCGGTTCTTGTGCAGGGGCGAGAGCCGGTTTCGCACCCAACTGTCGCAGCAGTTTTTTCGCGCCTCGCGCCCTGGCCACACCGCATTCAGGGGCGGCTGATGCACTGCGGCGTGTTCGGCTCGGCGCAGGCAGCAGCCTGACCGGGCCGGTGTTCCTGACCAAGACCATGGACTTCACGGGCATTGCGGCGATCGTCACCGGTGGCGCACAGCGTGCCCCACTTGCCGCCGCGCGGCCGGAGGTCTCACTGCGCGGCGTCGAACACCGCGAGCTTGAGGCTGTGCGACTGCCCTATCCACAGCGCGCGATCGCGGTGATCGCCCAGGCCGTCGCCGGTATTGGGGTGGATGAAGACATCGAGCGCGCCATGGTTCAACGCCAGCCAACCGACGACCTGGCTGAAATCCTGCGGCCCGATGATCATCTGGTAGCTCCACATGGGATGCGGCCCCACGGGCTTCTCGTGGAACCGCCCCATGACGATGCGCCCCGCGAGATCGCGCTCTATGGTTTCGCGCAGCGCCCAGGCAGCCTGCCGGCTGGCGGCATCGAAATACACATGGGCGTGCCAGTCTTGGATCAGGGCGGTATTCGAAGAGGTCATGGTCTTTCCAGTTTCGGAAGGTGCGCGATGGCGCCAGTGTCGGCGATTTTTAGCCGCTAAAAACCCGCCGGCCGACGCCCGCTGCTGTGCTGCGGACATTTCAGCCGCGCAACTCAGCGCTGCGCAAGAATGGTCGCCTCGAGCCGCGCCAGCGTCGCGTCATCCAGGCGCGCCTGTTCCCTGGCCAGGCGCAACAGCCGCAGCGACACTTCGCGGTACAAGTCCAGGTTGTCCGGATTCACCGCCGTGAGCTCGCGCATGTGCAGCGCGACCACATCCGCATCGCCGCGCGAGATCGGCCCGGCAATCGCCCCCGCCAGGCCCTTGGCCGCAGCCGTTTCCAGCGTGCCGCGCGCCAGCGGCAGCAGCGCGGCCAGCGCCTGCTCGTCGCCTACGCCGAAGCTGTTCCACAGGTCGCAGGCTTCGCGCAGCAGCGACAGCAAAAAGCTGGCGCCATAGTTGGTCGCGCAGTGATAGCGCCCGCGCGCGCCCGCAGGCAGCTTGATCGCGCGGTAGCCCACGGCCTGGGCCAGCTGCTGCAGCGCGGTCTCGAGCGCGGCTTCGGCCTCGATCGCCACACTGCTGCCGGCCATGCAGCGCAGCGCCACGTCGGGATCGGCGAACAGCTGCAGCGGATGAAAGCCGCCTATCCATGCGCCCTGCTGCGCGGCCGTGCCCAGCACCGCAACTTCGGTTGCGCCGCTGCAATGCACCACCATCTGGCCGGTCCGCCACCTGATCGCGCGCGCCACGTCTTCAATGGCCGCATCGTTCACGGCAACGAACACCAGGTCCGCCAGGTCTGCCGCCTGCTGCGCGCTCGCGCACAGCTGGCAGCCGGCGATGGACTGGGCCAGCGCCGCGGCACGCTGCGGGCTGCGCGCCGCAATCGCCACCACGTCGAAACCGGCCTGGTGAAATGCCGGCGCCAGGGCCTGCGCCAGCCGGCCCGCGCCTATGAATGCAATTTTCAAGAGCGGTCGAGGTCCTGTGGCGGCACCGCATACGCGCTGCGGTCCTTGCCGACCAGCCATTTCGGCTCTCTGCCCAGTCCCGACCAACCGGCGCCGGTGAGCGGATTGCGGAACCTGATCTGGGCCTTGGGCTTTTCGCGCTTGACGGGCTCGGGCGTCCAGGGAAAGACCTGCTGGGCGGTAAAGCCAAATTCGCCCACGAGGTCCTTGACCCTGGCCAAGGCCGCGCCGGCTTGCTCGGCGCGGGCCTGGGCGATTTTCTTGTCCAGCTTCTGCTGTTCGATGAGTAGTTCTTTGTAAGTCGGCATGGCGGTGGCAGCGCTTGGTCGGGCGGCCGGATTGATTTGACAGCAGCTTAACGCAGACGCGCCCGCAGCCCACGCAATCGCGCCATGCCTGGAGACAAAAAGAGCTGCAGGCCGGACTTTGGCCGGCCGCGGGGGCTCACATATGCGTCAGCGCCGCCATGTGTTCGGCGAAGCCGCCCGCATCACTGGCGGCGTTCACATGGTCGAAATAGCCATACCAGCCGCTGGAGCGTATGCCGGCCAGCAGCGCGGCGCGCGACTGCGCATCGGGAAAGCGCCAGATGCCCAGATAACGGTGGTCGCTGGCCTGGTCTATGCCCGGCTCGGTAGATGCCAATGCAAGGACTTCTACGCCCAGGCTCGACAGCCCGGCCATCGCGGCCTGTATGCCGCCGAGGAATTGCTGGCGCTGCGTCGCGGACAAAGCCTGCCAGCGCGCATTGGGGGAATACAGTTCGACCAGGTAATGGGACACGGAAAAATCCTTTGCATGGAAAGTTGTGCGGCCGGCACAAGGGCGCGCGGTTTGCCGGAGCGCACACCCTTGTTTGCGCCGCAAATGATAGCCACCTTATTGTAAGCCGCCTTATCATATGCCATGCATTGGCCGTGTGCGTCTGTTCGGGTGCCACGTGCCACGGCAGCAGACCGTGGCCACAGCGGCATGCGGCTCAGCGCGCGAGCCGCTGCTCGGCGAGTGCCTGCGCAGAGAAGTCGAACACGATGTCGGTGTCGGGCACGACCAGATCGTGCTTCTTGCCGGCGTAGTCAATGCGCGAAAGAATGTCGCGTATCAGGTTGAGGCGCGCCAGGCGCTTGTTGTCGGCGTGCACCACGCGCCAGGGCGAGGTGGCCGTATGCGTCTGC
Organism: Comamonas sp. DB36; assembly: GCF_057914905.1. Lineage (NCBI taxonomy): Bacteria > Pseudomonadati > Pseudomonadota > Betaproteobacteria > Burkholderiales > Comamonadaceae > Comamonas > Comamonas sp. DB36. The sequence continues at coordinate 23,304 of NZ_CP196632.1, read as the reverse complement.
AGCAGCATCTCGTCGCGCGCCGACGAATACGCTTTCCAGTGCTTGAGCGCCACGGCATCGATCGCGCCTATCTTCCACTGCTTGAGCGGGTCGCGGCGGCGGTCCTCGAGACGCTGCTTTTGTTCGGGCTTGCTGATATCGAGGTAGTACTTGAGCAGCGTGATGCCCGAGTTGACCAGCATCTGCTCGAACGGCGCCACCGATTGCATGAACTCCACATGCTGCGCCTGGGTGCAAAACCCCATGACCTTCTCCACGCCCGCGCGGTTGTACCAGCTGCGGTTGAAAAGCACGAACTCCTGGGCCACGGGAAGATGGGCGACATAGCGCTGGAAGTACCAGGCGCTGCGGTCGCGGTCCGAGGGCGCGCCCAGGGCCACGACCCGCGTCTCGCGCGGGCTCAGGTGCTCGATGATGCGCTTGATGCTGCCGTCCTTGCCGGCGGCGTCGCGGCCCTCGATCAGCACCAGTATCTTGTCGCCGCATTCGATGAAGTGGCGTTGCAGCTTGACCAGCTCGATCTGCAGCAGCAGCAGTTGCGCCTCATAGTCCTGCTCCGAAATGGAAGAGTCCTCAGGCGCGCGCGCAGCGCCTGGCGCCGCGGATTTGCTGGCGGATTTCTTGTGTTCCTTTTTGCCCATGAGTCACTTCTCCCGTTGGTTGCTAAGTGCCCGGCCGCGGCGGGGCCGCATCCATGGCAAGGTGATTCTCCATGCGCGTGGAGCTCAGGTCTTCGCCATATGCCGCCTGATCAGTGCAATCAGTTCGTCGATGTCCAGTGGCTTGACCAGGTGGGCATCGAAGCCTGCGTTCCTTGCCAGCTCGCGATCGCTTTCATCGCCCCAGCCCGTGGCGGCCACGATCAATGTTTCGCCGCCCCATGGCGTGGAACGGATGGCGCGCGCGAGATCGTTGCCGCTCATCTGCGGCAGGCCCAGATCCAGCACGGCGACCTCGACCTTCTGATCGGCCAGCAGTGCCAGCGCTTCCTCACCCGAGCCCGCGGTGACGACATCGAAGTCGTCTAGCAATTGAGACATGGACCAGACCACGTCGGGCTTGTCGTCGACCAGCAGCACGCGCGCGCGCAGCGCTTCACCGCCCGCGGCCGGCAGCACCACGGCAGGTGCGTGCGTTGCGACCGTTGCGTCCGGTGCACCCGGCGCGCTCGGCATGCCGTTCAAGGGAATGCGCACCACGAAGCGGCTGCCCAGGCCCAGGCCAGGGCTTTCACCGTGCACGCTTCCCTGGTGCAGTTCGACGATGCTGCGCACCAGCGCCAGCCCTATGCCCAGGCCGCTTTGGCTGCGCCGGCCATCACGTGTTTCCTGGGTGAACATGGCAAACATGGCGTCCACGCGTTCGGGCTCCATGCCCATGCCGTTGTCCTGCACGCTCATCGTCACCCAGCCATCCGCAACCTTCACCTGCAGATCGATTTGCCCCCCCGAGGGCGTGTACTTGATCGCGTTGATGAGCAGATTGGAAAGCACCTGTGTCAGGCGCACCGGATCGGCCTGCAGCGTGACCGGCGTCTCCGGCAGATCCAGCTGCAGGCGGTGCTGCGCGGACTGCAACAGCGCGCGCGTGGACTCGAGCGCAGCCTGCACGATGTCGTGCAGCGGCACGCTGACGGGATGCAGATCGAGCCTTCCCAGCTGCAGGCGCGAGACATCCAGGAGATCGTCGAGCAGCACCTTCATGGTCTGTGTCTGGCGGCGCACGATGTCGGCCGCCCGGGCCTGCTCCTCGCGCGGCAGCTTCCAGTGCGAGAGCACGATCGACGCGTTGCTGATCGATGCCAGCGGGTTGCGCAACTCGTGCGACAGCACGGCGAGAAAACGGTCCTTGGCCTCGTCCTGCGCCTGCAAATTGGCGCGCGCGCTCTCGTTTTCGCGCAGCGCCTGCAGCAGCTCCGACCTGCTGTCCTCCAGCGCCTGCTGGGCCGCCCTCTGACAGCTCTGGTCACGCAGGATTTTCAGCAGGCCCACGGCCTTGCCGTCCGTATCGCGCATGGCCATCGTCGTGCCGCTGGACCAGAACTGCGTGCCGTTCTTGCGCCGGTGCAGCCGGTCGTCGCTGGCGCGGCCTTGCTCAATGGCCGTCTGCGCTTCGAGTTCGGGCGCGCTCTGGCGGCGGTCTTCATCGGTGAAGATCAAATCGGCGAGCTGACCCAGCGCCTCGGCTTCGGTATAGCCCAGCAGGCGCTCGGCCCCGGTGTTCCAGGTGGTGATGCGGCGCTCCAGGTCCGTGGAGAAAATGGCATAGTCCACGGCGTTCTCCATCATCAGCCGCTGCCACTGCGCGCTTTCACGCAGCGCGGCCTCGGCGCGCTTGCGCTCGGTGATGTCCGTGCAGACGAGAATCGCGGCCGCGGGCGCGCCATGCGGGTCGGCGAGAAAACTCAGGCTGTTGTGCAGCCAGATGGTGCTGCCATCCTTGCGCAGGCAGCGCTCCTCGACCTGAAACTGCTCGCGCGCCGTTCCCAGCCGCTCGAACTTCAATGCGCTCTGGGCACGGTCTTCGGCATGGACCAGCTCCAGCAGCTGCAGACCGACCAATTCCTCGCAGGCGTAGCCCAGCAGCTGCGCATAGTGCTGGTTGGCGAAAATGATGCGTCCGTCGAGCTCGGCCTGGACCACGCCCACGGCAGCCTGGTTGACGATGACGCTGGAGCGGTCTTCGGACTGGCGCAAGGCCTCCGCGTCCTTCAGCCGCTCGGTGATATCGACGAAAGTCAGCACCACGCCGGCGATATGGTCGTCCACCGTGCGATAGGGCAGCATGCGCACCAGATAGGAACGTCCGGGAGGCGTGCCGATCTGCCGCTCCACGGGCGCGAGCCGCTCGAGCACCAGCGTCGCATCGGCCACGAGCTCCGGGTAGTGCAGCTGCGTGTGCAGGTGCGCCAGCGGCCGGCCGATGTCGGAGGCGATGAAATTGAACAGGGTCACGGCCGACGGCGTATAGCGCGTGATGCGCAGCTGGCGGTCGAGGAACACGGTCGCGATGGCCGTGGCGTCCATCAGGTTCTGCATGTCGCTGTTCGCATGCCCGAGCTCGTCGACCTTGCTCTTGAGTTCATGGTTGACCGTGGTGAGTTCCTCGTTGATCGACTGGAGCTCCTCGCGGCTGGTTTCAAGCTCTTCGGTCGCCGAGCGCAGCTCTTCGTTCATGGCCTGCAACTCTTCGTTGCTCGACTTGAGTTCCTCGGTCGAAGTCTCGTATTGCTCGACCGTTTCGCGCAGCTGGGACTTGAGCCGCTCCACTTCCCGGTCGAGGTGATCGGCCACATGGTCCGCGCCCGGGCGCACCCAGGCCGAGGGCTGCAGCGGCTGGGCTTGGGACGCGCTGGACGGCTGCAGCTTGATGGTGATCAGCGCCATGCCGGGCGCCACATCGGACACCGCATGCACGTCGATTCCCAGCATCACGGTATCGCCGCCGATCTCCAGCGCCGATGCCGGCACGCTGGCATGCTCTGCGGAGCTCGACACCTTGTAGAGCGCGGCGCGCAGTTCGATGCGCAGCGCCGGATGGATCAGCCGCAGCAGATTGCGCGTGGGCTCGCCGCCGCCCATGCTCAGGAACCTGCCCGCGCTCGGCGACATATGGACGATTTCCTGCTCGGCGTTGATGAGAATGGACGGCGCGCTCAGATGCTCGAGCAGCTTGAGATGCACTTCGGCCCACGACACCGTGCGCCCGCCGAGCTCCAGCGCAGCGCGCGCCGCGTCCGGCCTGGGGCGCGCCAGCGCGGCGTTCGCCACGACAGGGCCGCTGAGCGCCGAAGTTTGCGTCTGCATTGCCAGCGCAATCGCATTGGCGCCGCCGGGAAGGGGCTGGCCGGTGCGCGGCCTATGGCGCTGGCCGAAAAGACGGTGCTTCTTGTCGATCACCGAGAAATGCTGGCTTCCTTCCTCGATCGACTCCGACGAACCCAGAAACAGCGTGCCGCCAGGCAGCAGCGCGAAATGGAAGATGTCGAGCACGCGCGCCTGGGCATCGCGGTTCAGATAGATCAGCAGATTGCGGCAGGACACCAGATCGACGCGCGAGAAGGGCGAGTCGCGCAGCACGTCATGGACGGCGAACAGCACGCACTCGCGCAGCTCGCGGCGCACGCGATAGCCGCGCACATCCTTGACGAAGAAGCGGCGCAGACGGTCTTCCGACACGTCGCCGGCAATGGACGCGGGATAGATGCCTTCGCGCGCAATCCGGATCGCGTTGTCATCGAGGTCGCTGGCAAAGACCTGCACCGCGGGCGGCGAGTCGAGCAGCCGCGCCTGCTCGGTCAGCAGCATGGCGATGGAATAGGCCTCCTCGCCGGTCGCGCAGCCCGCGACCCACACGCGCACCGCGTCGGCGCTGGATTTGCCCTTGAACAGGCCTGCCAGTTGCGCCTCCAGCGCCGCGAAACAGTCGGTGTCGCGAAAGAAGTTGGTCACGCTGATCAGCAGGTCCTGCAGCAGCGCCCCGGCTTCGCCCGGGCGCGTGCGCAGGCAATCCAGATAGCCTATCAGGTCGGAGATGTTGTTGACCTGCATGCGCCGGCCGACGCGCCGCACCACCGTGGCGCGCTTGTAATAGGAGAAATCGCGTCCGGTGCGGCTGCGCAGAAAGGCCAGCACATCGCGCAGCGCCGCCTCGTCGTGTTCGGCGCTGGCGTGCGGGCTGCCCTGGCCAGCCGCCGATTCGTATGGCAGGCGCAGGGCGCCCTCCATGCTCATGTACTGCGCCACGCGCGCGGACATCTGCGCCACCGGCAAGGTCCAGTCCACCATGCCGGTGGCGATCGCCGCCAGCGGCATGCTGTTGACCTGCGCCTCTTCAGGATCCTGGACGATGGTCAGGCCGCCGCGCTCCTTGATGCGCTTGATGCCCAGCGCGCCGTCGCCGTCCGCACCGGACAGCACGATGGCCGCGGCATGCGAACCATGGCTGTCTGCCAGCGTGCGAAAGAAAATGTCGACGGTGATGTGCCGGCGCCGGGTCACGGGCAGCGGCGCGAGCTGGAGGTGTCCATCGAAGGTCTGCAAGCTCCTGCCCGGAGGGATCACATAGACCGTATCGGGCTCCACCTTGACCGTGTCCTGCACCTGGAGCACGCGCATGGAAGTGCAGCGCTGCAGCACTTCGGCCAGGATGCTGTCGTGCTCCGGCGACAGATGCATGACCACCACATAGGCCACGCCCGACTGGGGATTGGCGTTGGAGAAGAAACCGCGCAAGGACTCGAGGCCGCCTGCCGAGCCGCCCAAGCCGACCACGGGAAGCATCTGGTATCCGCGTGTGGGAACCGCATTGTCGAGCGCATCGTCTAATGCTTGCTCGGCATGGTCGGGCGTTACGTTCGGCATGTGGCTTCCTTGCTGATCAATCCTGTTTTGCTATTATAAATATAGCATCCCGACAGGTGGTCAAGCGGGGCGCTCAACCCTGGGGTCGCCCGATCGCGGCACAGCGGCGCTGGCGAAGACCCGACGGTCTCGCGATGCCAGCCGCCATGCGCGAACATGGCCACTTGATCGTCCAATGCCCAAGCATAACGCTGCGCCGCGGCAATTTCTGCATGCCCACTTGCACCGAACAAGCCTGGCGTTGACCTCAGGACAGCTTCTTCCAGGTGCGGCCGTCCACGGTGCGATAGGTTCCGCCGGTGGCGCAGCAGCCGCCCGCGCCGAAGGCCATGCGGCCCAGCGTCACCGTCAGCGCGCCGGCCTCGAACGACATGGACTGGCGCTGGCACGCCGTCCACATGGGATAGAAATCCGGCGCCAGAACGCTTTCCCAGCGAATCTCGCCCAGTCCAGGGCTTTCGACGCGATAGACCTCGCAATCGTGCAGCAGCAGGAACACGCTTTCGCCGCCCAGCTCGCCCTGGAAGACATGCTGCGGGAGCGCGGCGCGCGTGGCAATCGCTTCCTTGCTCATCATCGGGTCCGACGGGCGCTCGCAGCCCGCCAGGCTGAGCGCCAGCAGCAGACCCAGGAGGCGAGAAAATGGTGCGGTCATGCGCACAAGTATCCCAGCTTTGCCGGCGCGCGGCGCAGGCCTGACCGCAAGAGGTGCTACATCGGCTCGATCAGCGCTTTCTTCATCATCGCTTCGGTCAGCGCCATCTCCTGGGTGAACGCACGCCGGAAGGTCTCGCCATCCATGGGCGCGACATTGCCGCCCTGCTCCTCCAGCGCCGCGACCACCGACGGCTGGCGCAGCGCCTTCTCGAAGGCGGCGCGCATGCGCGCCACCACGGGCTCGGGCGTGCCCATGGGCACGGACACCCCGCCCCAGGACATCAGTTCCACGCCGCGCACGCCAAGCTCGGCAAGCGTGGGCACCTCGGGCAGCTTGGGGTTGCGCCGCGGGCCCGCGATCGCCAGTGCGCGCAGCTTGCCCGCGCGGATGTTGGCGTAGGCCACCGAGAAGATCGGCGCGCCGAAGGCCACCTGCTTTCCCATGACCGCATTGACGATTTCGGACGCGCCCTTGTAGGGCACATGGGCCACCTGGGCGTCGACCGCGCTCAGCAGCAGCTCCACCCCGAGGTGCGAAGGCGTGCCCACGCCGCCCGAGGCGTAGTCGAGCCTGCCCGGCGCCCGGCGCGCCCTGGCAATCAGCTCGTCGAGCGTGCGTATGTCGGACGCGGCGTTGACGATGATCACGATGTCCGAACTGGTCAGGCCCATCACATGCTGGAAGTCCTTGAGCGCATCGTAGCCGGGCGCCTTGTACATGTGCATGCTCGCGGCCATGGGCGCGCTCGAGTAGATCCAGGTGTAGCCATCGGGCGCGGCCTTGGCGACCAGGCGCGCGCCCAGGTTGCCGCCCACGCCGCCGCGGTTCTCGATGATCACCGGCTGGCCCAGTTCGCGCGCCACGGCTTCATGCACCACGCGCGCCGTGGTGTCGGGCGCCGTGCCCGCGAGAAACGGCACGACCCACTTGATGGGGCGTGCCGGCCAGGGCCCGGCGGCGCGCGCCGCGCCCAGGCCCAGCAGCGCGGGGGCGGGCAGCAGACTGGCGGCGAGCGAACGGCCGAGAAACTGCCGTCGTGAGGTGTGAGGGGTCATCTGGCTTGTCTCCTGTTGTTGTATCGGGCAAGGGCCTGCGCGCTTCAGGCACGCGCGGCCAGCAGTTCCTTGGCAATGGTGTTGCGCTGGATCTCGCTGGTGCCCGTGAGCACGCGGTACATGCGCAGCATGCGGAACAGGAACTCGACGCGCCGGCCCTGCACGATGCCTTCGCCGCCATGGATCTGCACCGCCCGGTCGGCGACGCGGAACGCGGTTTCCGAGCAGAACAGTTTGGCCATCGAAGCCTCGGCGCGCGCCTGGCTGCCGGCGTCGATCTGGCGCGCCGTGCCCAGCATCAGCGCGCGCGCCGCGCTCAGCTCGGTCGCCATGTCGGCCAGCAGATGCTGAATTGCCTGGAACTCGGCGATCGCGCGGCCGAACTGGCGCCGCTGCAGCGCATAGTCGCGCGCATCGCGCAGCGCCACCTGGGCCAGGCCCAGCATGGCCGGGCAGTGCAGCAGCCGGTTGACGGTGATGCGCCCGAGCGCAAGCGCCAGGCCGCGGCCGGGCGCGCCTATCAGGTTGGCCGCCGGCACGCGGCAGGCCTCGAGCACGATGTCGCCGGTATGCGACTGGCCGGCCATGGTCTTGTAGCCGGCTTCCACGCGTACGCCCGCGGACTTGAGATCGACGAAGAACGCGGAGATCTCGCGCTGCGCCGGATCGCTGGCCGTGGAAGCCATCAGCACCGCATGGTCGGCGAACGGCGCGCCCGAGATGAAGCGCTTGCGCCCGTCGATCACGAAGTCGTCGCCCACGCGCACCGCCCGGGTCTGCAGCGCGCCCGCGTCCGAGCCGGCCTCGGCTTCGGTCAGCGCAAAGCAGATGGCCTTGTCGGCCTGCGCCACGGGCGCGATGAACTGCTGCAGTTGCCAGGGCGTGGCCTGGTGGGCCAGCGCGCCCACGCGCGGCGGACCGCTGAGCTCGCCCAGCACATGCGGCGCAAACGGCGAGCCGCTGGCATAGATCGCCTCCTTGATCAGCACATGGTCCAGCACCGACAGCTCCAGCCCGCCCATGGAGGCGGGCAGCGTCATGCCGTAGAAGCCCAGCGCCTGCGAGCGCTTCCAGACCTGCTGCAGCAAGGCGCGGTCCGCGCCATGCTCGTGGTCCACGCCATGCGTGCCGGCCAGCGCGGCCAGTTCACCCCACAGGAAGTCGTTGATGCGCGCGATCAGGTCGGCGGCGCGCGCCGAACCCTCGAACGGCGCGTCGAACAGCGGCGCGGGCATGGCTGAGATGGAATCGTTTTTCATGCGGGTCTCCTTGGGTTTCAGTTCACCATGCGGCTGTGGCCGGTCCAGTAGCGCGCCTGTATCGCCTTGCGCATCACCTTGCCGTTGGGGTTCTTGGGCAGCGCGGCGACGAATTCGATATGCCGCGGGCGCTTGAAGCCGCCGAGCAGCGGCGCGCAAAAGCGCTCTATGGCCGCGGAGTCCATGGTGCGGCCGGGCTTGAGCACCACATGCGCGGCCACGGCCTCGCCCCATTTCTCGTCGGGAATGGCGAATACGCAGGCATCGGCAATCGCCTCGTGCTGGTAGAGCACGGCCTCGACTTCCGAGGGATAGACGTTGAAGCCGCCGCTGATCACCATGTCCTTCTTGCGGTCGACGATGTAGACATAGCCCTGTTCGTCCGCGCGCGCCAGATCGCCCGTGTGGTAGCGGCCGTCCTTCAATACTTCGGCCGTGAGTTCGGGCGCGCGCCAGTAGCCGGCGAAGACATCCGGGCCGCTGACGACGATCTCGCCGATTTCGCCCGCGGCCACTGGCTGGCCCGCATCGTCGACGATCTCCACCAGCGATTCGAGAAACGGCCGCCCGCACGACGCCAGGCGCTCGGGCATGGCGGCGCGCGCGAACAGATGGTCCTCGACCGACAGCCCGCAGACGCCCGACGTGGTTTCGCCCGCGCCGTAGCCCTGCGACAGCACGGGCCCGAACACATCCATGGCGCGCAGGATGCGCGCCGGCGCCATGGGCGCTGCGCCATACCCCAGGCGCAGCAGGTCGGGCAAGGGCCGATACTGGCCGTCGAGCTCGGCCAGCAGCATGTTGATCATCGTCGGCACCATGAAGGTATGCGTCACGCGCTCGGCACGCATCTCGGCAATGAAGCGTCCGGGCTCGAATCCGGCGAACAGCCGTATGGTCACGCCGCTGCACAGCGCGGGCAACAGCTGCATTCCCGACGCATGGGTGATGGGCCCGACCAGGCCCAGCAGGTGGCCGCAGCGCATGCCGTCCGAGCGCATGAGGAACTTGCGCAGCTGCGCCAGGCGGTTGCCGAAAGTCTGCATCGCGGCCTTGAGCACGCCCGACGATCCCGACGTGTAGTGCAGCACGGCCACCTCGTCGGCCGTGACGCGCTCGGGCGTGAATGCCTCGCTGGCCTGGGCCAGCGCGGTCTCGTAGGCGTTCTGCGCCGGGCCGTCGAGCAGCAGCAGCCGCGGCATGGCGCCCTGGATGTGGGCGCGAAACGCCTCGGCGCGCTCGGCCGTGGTGACGATCACCGCCGCCGCGCTGTTGGCCGCGATCTCGCCGACTTCGGCCGGCGACAGCCGGGCATTGAACGGCGCCTTGATGAACGCCGCCTTGTAGCAGGCCAGTTCGATCTCGACGATCTCGGTGCAATTGGGCAGGTAGATGCCCACGCGGTCGCCGCGCCCCAGCCCCATGCCGCGCAAGGCATTGGCCAGGCGATTGGAGCGCTGCTCCAGTTCGGCATAGGTCAGGCTGCGCGTGGCACTGGTGACGGCGGTGTGCGAGGCAAAGGCGCGCGCGCTGCGCGCGACAAGTTCGCCTACATTGGCGATGAAGGGGGCGGGCTGTGGCATAGGTCTCCTGTATTCGTCCGGTCCGTGTCGGCCGGGCGTGAAGCCAATGTCACAGAAGACGGCGGCCAGGAGGAAATACCGTTTGCTGATGCCGCTCCATCAAAAAATCTGATGCCCCGGGCGCGCCGCGCTTATCAGTCCGGCAGCCGGGCCTGCCACAGGCCCGCCAGCACAAGCTTGCGCGTTTCCTGCACCAGGGTGTCGATCACCACCTGGGTGGCGGCATCGACCACCCGGTCCGCCGCGGTCGCCAGCGTGTAGCAGCGCTGCAGCTGCGGCGCGGCCACGCGCGCCACCACCCAGTCCTTGCGCTGCGGGTGGGCGCTGTCGGCCAGCGAGCAGGCCGGCGTGAAAGTGAAGCCCGCGCCGCATTGGTAAAGCGAACGGATGACGCGCGCCGAGTCATGTTCATGCACCACGTTCAGCCCCACGCCCAGGCGGCTCGCGGCTTCCTCCACGGTCTGGCGAATCGAGAAGCGGCGCGACTGCAGCACCAGCGGCAAGCGCGCGGCCTGGGCGAAGTCGATCTCGGGCTCGGCGCCATCTGCGCGCGTGCGCAGCAGCGCGGCCACCGTGCCGTCGGCGTCATGGCCGCAGACGAAGATCGATTCGCAGGCCAGCGGCGTGCAGCGCAGCCCGTCGAGCTGGGGCGTGTCCACGAGGATGCCGACATCGGCGCGCCGGTCGAGCATGGCCTTGCGCACCATGAGGCTCAGGTCGTCGAGCACGAACACGCGGATGCGCGGATGGCTGCTCTTGAGCGCGGCCAGCACCGGCCCCAGCAGCAGCGAGGCCAGCAGGAAAGGCGCGGCCACCGTCACCGAGCCTTCGGGGCCCTTCGGCAGGCGCTGTATGCGCTCGCGCACCGCGTCGGCGTCCGAAAGCAGGCGGCGTGCATCCTCGTACAGCTGCAGGCCCGCAGGCGTTGGCGTCACGCCCGCATGCGAGCGGTCGAAAAGCCGCGCGCCCAGCTCGGCCTCGAGCTTCTTGATCTGCGCCGTGAGCGCGGGCTGGGCGACATACAGCGAGCCCGCGGCACGCGACAGGCTGCCCGCTTCCAGCACGGCAATGAAATAACGAAGAGTGCGCAGGTCCATGGCCGCCACTCTACCGCGCGCCATTTTTTAGCCGCTAAAAAAATGCCGGCCGCGCCCCGCCATGCACCTCAATCGATCTTGATCCCCGCCGTCTTCACGACCTCGGCGTACTTCTTCAGATCGGCCTGGATCTGCTGCGCGAACTCGGCGGGCGTGTTGCCCACGGCGGTGATGCCCAGCTTGGCCAGGCGCTCCTTGACCGCAGGCTCGTTGACCACCGCATGCAGTTCGCGCTGGATGCGCTCGACGATGGGCCTGGGCGTTTTCGCCGGCGCGAGCAGGCCTATCCACGAGATCGCCTCGAAGCCAGGCACCGTTTCGGCGACCGTGGGCACATCGGGCAGCGAAGGCAGGCGCTGGGCGCTGGAGATCGCAATCGCGCGCACCTGCCCTTTTTCAATGAAAGGCAATGCGCCGGCCACGGCGGTGTAGAGCATGGGCAGCTGGCCGCCGACCACATCGGCCAGCGCCTGGCCGCCGCCCTTGTACGGCACGTGCAGGAAGTCCGCGCCGGTGCGCACCTTGAGCATCTCGGCGGCAATGTGGGGCGTGCCGCCCGTGCCCGAACTGCCGTACGACAGGCCGCCCTGAAGGCTCTTCGAATAGGCAATCAGCTCGGCCAGTGTCCTGGCCGGCACCGAGGGGTGGGTGACGATCACGAGTGCCGTATCGCCGATCTTGCTCACGGGCGCGAAATCCTTGACGGTGTCGAAAGGCACCTTGGCAAAGACATGCGGGTTGATCACCAGCGTGCCGTCGAAGCCCAGCACCAGCGTGTGGCCGTCGGGCGCGGCGCCGGCCACCGCCTGCGTGCCGATGTTGCCCGAGGCGCCGGGCCGATTGTCGATCACCACCTGCTGGCCCAGCCGCGCGCCCAGGCGCTCGGCCACGACGCGCGCGCCGGTGTCGGTCACGCCGCCGGGCGTGAAGGGCACGACCAGGCGTATGGGTTTGCTCGGGAAGTCCTGGGCCATGGCCGGTGCTGCGCCAAGCGCCAATCCACTGGCGGCGGCCAGCACCAGCCAGCGGCGGCGCGGGGCGTTGAGGGTAGTCGTCATGGGTGTTGTCTCCGTTGTGTTGTTGTAGGGATCTTCAGCGCGCCCAGCGCTTGTCGAATTCCCAGACGTCCTCGAAGCCGATCAGGCTGCAGAACTCCTGGAAGTCGAACAGCGGCACCTCGGGCGTCTGGCTGACGCCGGTGTTCTTCAGCTGGGTCAATGCGCGCTCCATCGCCGCGGCCGCGGCCAGGCTGGTGAGCGAGGGGTAGATGGCCAGCGCGAAGCCGATTTCCTCCAGCACCTGGGCCGGCAGGATAGGCGTCTTGCCGCCATCGGCCATGTTGGCCAGCATGGGCGTGTCGAACGCGGCGCAGGCCCGGCGCATCTCCTCCTCGGACTGCGGCGCCTCGAAGAACAGGATGTCGGCGCCGGCTTCGGCATAGGCCTCGAGGCGACGCATGGCATCGTCTACGCCCAAGGAGGCGCGCGCGTCCGTGCGCGCGATGATGAGGAAGTTCTTCTTGTCCTCGCGCGCCGCGGCCGCGACCCTGATCTTGTCGACCATGTCCTGCGTGGGCACGCAGCGCTTGCCCGGCGTGTGGCCGCACTTCTTGGGAAACTCCTGGTCCTCGAGCTGTATGGCGGTGACGCCGGCCGCCTCGTAGCCGCGCACCGTGTGGTGCACGTTGAGCAGCCCGCCGTAGCCGGTGTCGGCATCGGCAATCACCGCGCCCCGGCTGGTGCGCGCCAGCGTGGCCATGCGGTCGAGCATCTGCGTATAGGTGGCGATGCCCGCGTCGGGCAGGCCCAGGCTGGAGGCAGTCAGCCAGTAGCCCGTGCCGTAGACGATGTCGAAGCCGACCTTGTTGGCGACGCTCGCGGCAATCATGTCGTGCAGGCCGGGAGCGACAATGAATTCACCGCGCTCGAGCTTCTCGCGGAGTATGGGATGGGCCATTTCTGCTTACTCCGCCTTGATGCCGCCGCGCTGCGCGACCTGGGCCCACTTCTTCGTTTCGCTGGCAAGGAAGCTGCGGAATTCGGCCGGTGGCGTGAGCATGATGTCGGCGCCCTGGTCGTGCATCTGCTTTTGCACCACCGGGTCGGAGCTGACCTTCTTCAGGTCCTGGTTGATCTGCGCGACCACGGGCGCGGGCAGGCCCGCCGGGCCGAACAGGCCGTACCAGCTCAGCGACTCGACGCCGTCCAGTCCCGCCTCCTTGAACGTCATCGCGTCGGGGAACAGCGCCATGCGGCGCTCGGCCGCCACGCCCAGCACGCGCAGCGCGCCCGAGCGCACATGCGGCAGCGCCGTGAGCACGCTGGTCACGCCCATGGGCAGATGGCCGCCGATGATGTCGACCATGATGGGCGCGCCGCCCTTGTAGGGCACGCCGGTCAGCTTGAGGTTGCCGGCCTGGCGCAGCAACTCGCCGGTCAGGCGCGTGAGCCCTTCGGAGTAGCCGCAGCCCAGCTCCTCCTTGCGCGCCGCGGCCAGCAGATCGGGCAGGGTCTTGTAGGGGCCATTGGCCTGCACCACCAGCACCGAGGGCGAACTGGCGATGTTGGTGATGGGCGTGAAGGCCTTGTCGGTGTCGTAGGGCAGCGATTTCATCAGCACCGGATTGATCGCATGCGAGCCCACCACCAGCATCAGCGTGTGGCCGTCGGGCGCGGCGCGCGCCACCGTGCTCGAGCCGATCACGCCGTTGGCGCCGGTGCGGTTTTCCACCACCACCGACTGCCCCCATAGCTCGGTCAGGCGCTGCGCCATCAGGCGGCCGACGATATCGGTGCCGCCGCCGGCCGAGTACGGCACCACGAGGGTCACCGGCTTGGCCGGATACTTGGCGGCTTGCGCCAGCGCATTGCCCGCCGTGCACGTGGCGGCCAACGCGGTGAGCCCGGCCAGCAGCTGGCGGCGGTTGGGATGATGGAAGTTCGGGTTCATTCTTGTCTCCTGGTTGTTGTCTTATGTGTCTTGAATGTCTCAGCCGCCTTGGCGGCGCAGCCAGGTGATGGCGCGCCCGCCCAGCGGTCTTTGCAGCCTGTGCTGCGCGAAATCCACGGCCGCCAGCAGCCCGGGCAGCGCGATGCCGCTGGCAAAGCCGCTGCGCTCGGCCATCAGCACCAAATCTTCGGTCGCCACATTGCCAGCGGCGCCGGGCGCGAACGGGCAGCCGCCTATGCCGCCGACGCTGGCGTCGAAGCGGCGCACGCCGGCTTCGAGCGCGGCCCAGGCATTGGCCACGCCCATGCCGCGCGTGTCGTGCAGGTGGACCGCGAGGCGCTCGATGGGCACCACGGCGCGCAGCGCCGCAAACCGCTGCTTGACCTGGCCGGGCGACGCCGAGCCTATGGTGTCGGCAATGACGATCTCGTCGGCCGCCGCCGTATGCATGCGCGCCGCCAGGCGCAGCACTTCATCGAGCGGCGTCTCGCCCTCGAACGGGCAGTCGAAGGCCACGGCCACATAGGCGCGCGTGCGCAGGCCCAGCGCGCGCGCCGCGGCCAGCGTCTGCTCGCTCACTTCGCAGGCCTGGTCCAGCCCCATGTTGATGTTCTTGCGGTTCATGGTCTCGGAGGCCGAGAGCACGACGGCGATCTCCCGGGCGCCGGCCGCGTGCGCGCGCTCCAGCCCCTTGAGATTGGGCACCAGCACCGATGTGCGCAGCGCGGGCAAGCGCGCCTGCACCTGCACCAGCAGTTCGGCGGCGTCGGCCATCTGCGGCACGGCCTTGGGCGAGACAAAGCTCGTGGCCTCGATGCTGCGCAGGCCGGCGGCGACCAGCAGCTCGATCAGCTGCAGCTTGTCGGCCGTGGCCAGGTGTATCGCCTGGTTCTGCAGGCCGTCGCGCGGCGCGACGTCGGTGATGTGGATGGCTTCCCGGACGTTCATGCGATCGCCCCTTCGGCGCGCAGCGCCTCGAGCCGGTCGGCGTCATAGCCGACGAATTCGCCCAGCACCTGGCGCGTGTTCTCGCCCAGCTCCGGCGGGCGGGTGAACGCGCGCCCCGGGTCGGCGCCCGACAGCTTGATCGGGTTGCCCGGCATGCGCACGCGCGCGCCGCTCTTGAGCGGCACCTCGACCACCATGTCGCGCGCCAGCACCTGGGCGTCATTGAGTGCCTGCTCGAAGTTGTTCACCGGGCCGCAGGGAATGCGCGCCTCGCGCAGCCGCTCCAGCCAGTGCGCCGTGGGCCGCTGGCGCAGCGCCACGCTCACCAGCGCATCGATCTCGGCCTTGGCCGCCAGGCGCACCGGCTGCTGGCGATACTCGGGCTTGCGCAGCGCCGGCAGGTCGATGAAATCGACGAAGCGTTCGAAGAACGGGTCGCCTATGCAGGCAATGATCACATGGCCGTCGGCCGTGGGATAGCTGTTGTAGGGCACATGCACGAAGTGGCCGTTGCCTATGCCTTCGGGCACATGGCCCGACAGCAGGTGCATGGTCGCCATGTAATTGAGCAGCGAGATCTGCGCGTCGAGCATGGAGATGTCGACATGCTGGCCCCTGCCCGTCTGGTCGCGTTCGACCAGCGCCGCCAGCACGCCCATGGCGCCAAAGACGCCGCCGCCCAGGTCGCCGATAGGAATGCCGCTGCGCGTCGGGCCGCTTTCGGGCGTGCCGGTGATCGACATGCCGCCGCCCATGGCCTGCACCACCTGGTCGAAGGCCGGGCGCTGGGTCTGCGGCCCGGTCTGGCCGAAACCCGTGACCGAGCAGGTGATGATGCGCGGATTGACCTGGGACAGCGCGGCGTAGTCTATGCCCAGGCGTGCGGTCACGCCCACGCTGAAATTGTCGAACACCACGTCGGCCTTGCGCACCAGGTCGAGAAACACCGCCTTGCCGGCCGGGGTCTTCAAATCCACGCAGACGCTTTGCTTGTTGCGATTGAGCGTGAGGTAGTAGGCGCCCATGCCGTCGCGCGAGTAATGCGGGTCGTTTTCCAGCAGGCGGCGCGTGCCTTCGCCGCTGCCCGGAGGCTCGACCTTGATGGTGCGCGCGCCCAGGTCGGCCAGCAGCATGGTGCCGTAGGGGCCCGACAGCATGTGCGTCAGGTCCAGCACGGTGATGTGTTCAAGTGCCACGTTCGATGTCTCCGGAAGTTTGGCGAATGCCTTGGCAGCAGCAAGAGCCGCGCCAGCCACCGCAGCTATCGCAAGTGGTTGATTCACAAGGAATGGATGCGCTGCCGCCGACTGCCCAGCGTCGCACTGCGACACTACTGAAACAAGAATATGTTTCAATGCAACATGACCGGCAACCGAACTTCCTCCCCGCTTTTTCCCGCGCCCATGCGCAGCGGCCCGCTGCCCCGCCTGTGCTTTCTGAGCTACCGGCAGATCCGCGGCTTCGCCATGCCGGTGGTCGCGGAGTACACCGGCCGCGCCGAGATCACGGTGCTCGACGGCACCTTTGGCGACGCGCTGGCGATTGCCCGCGACCGGCTGGAGCGCGGCCTGGTCGACGCCTTCGTCAGCGCGGGCTCCAACGCCAGCATCCTGCGCGCCGGCCTGCAGGCGCCGGTCGCCACCATCCAGCTCACCGGCTTCGACCTGCTGCAGGCGCTGATCAAGGCGCGGCGCATCGCCAGCCGCGTGGGCGTGGTCATGTACGGGCAGACCATTCCCGAACTCGACGAAGTCAAGGACCTGCTCAACATCGAGGTGGTGCAGCACGCCTATCGCACGCCCGAGGACGCACGTCAGCGCTTCGAGCAGCTGCGGCGCGAAGGCTTCGAGGTGATCGTCGGCTCCAGCCTGGTGGTGGAACTCGCCGAACAGGCCGGCCTGCACGGGCTGCTGGCCTATTCGCTGGGCAGCGTGCGCAAGGGCTTCGAGGACGCGCTGGAGCTGGCGCGCGTCGCGCGGCTCGAAGCCGGCCGCTACGAGCAGCTCAACAGCGTGCTGCACAACCTGCAGGAGGCGGTGCTGGCCGTGGACCGCGACAACCGCGTGATCGCGGTCAACCCGTCCATGCAGCAGCTGCTGGGCCCGGCCCACGCCCGCCTGCTGGGCCAGTCGCTGCAGGCCATTGAGCCCGAACTGTCGCTGCAGTCCACGCTGGACAGCGGCCAGGTCGAGCGTGCCGTGGTGCAGCGCTTTGCGCAGCGCGACTGGGTGGTCAACCGCACGCCGATACGCGAACACGGCGAGATCGCCGGCGCGGCGCTGACGCTCTACGACGCGCGCGCCATCCAGGAAGCCGACACCAGCCTGCGCATGCAGCAGGGCCGGCGCCAGAGCGCGGCGCGCCACCGCTTCGCCAACCTCATCGGCCAGAGCCCGGCCTTCGTGCGCGCCGTGCAGACCGCGAAACGCTTTGCGCGCACCGACCTCACGGTACTGATAGTCGGCGAGAGCGGCGTGGGCAAGGAGCTGTTCGCGCAGTCCATACACAACGACAGCGTGCGTGCCGGCCGGCCCTTTGTGGCCGTCAATTGCGCGGCCTTTCCGGAAGCCCTGCTGGAAAGCGAGCTGTTCGGCTACGAGGAAGGCGCGTTCACCGGGTCGCGGCGCGGCGGCAAGCGCGGCCTGTTCGAGGCGGCGCACACCGGCACGCTGTTTCTCGACGAGATCGGCGACATGCCGCTGCAGCTGCAGACGCGGCTGCTGCGCGTGCTGCAGGAGCGCGAGATCACGCGCCTGGGCGCGACGGCCGCCATTCCTGTCGATGTGCGCGTCATTGCCGCCACGCACCAGCCGCTGGACGGCATGATTGCCGAGCGGCGCTTTCGCCAGGATCTGTTTTACCGCATCAACACGCTGCGCCTGCCGCTGCCGCCCCTGCGCGAGCGCCGCGAAGACATCGCGCCGCTGGCCCTGGTCCAGGTCGAGCGCTGCCTGCAGCGCCTGGGCGCGCGGCTGGAGCCCGAACGCGCGCTGGCGCCGCTGCTGGCGCGCCTGTGCGCCTACGACTGGCCCGGCAACATCCGCGAGCTGGAAAACCTGGGCGAGCGCATAGCGGTGTTTCTCATGCAGTTCGAGCGCATCGAAGACATACGCTACGCGGAACTGCAGCATGACCTGCCGGAAATCTACACCGCTGCCGCGCCCGAAGCCACCGACGGCCCGGCCCTGAGCGCCGCGC
This sequence comes from Comamonas sp. DB36, assembly GCF_057914905.1. Taxonomy (NCBI): domain Bacteria; kingdom Pseudomonadati; phylum Pseudomonadota; class Betaproteobacteria; order Burkholderiales; family Comamonadaceae; genus Comamonas; species Comamonas sp. DB36. Next base: position 5,194 of record NZ_CP196632.1, on the reverse strand, counting down.
GCGTGGCCGCGGCGCTGCAGGCGCAGGGCGGCAACCGCCAGGCCGCCGCGCGGCAGCTGGGCGTGAGCCGCTCCACGCTGTGGCGCTGGCTGCGCGAGCATGGCGGCGAGGCAGCGGAAATCACGGCTCTTCGCAATACCAGCGGTCGTCGCCCAGCATGACCTCCTGATGACCGCGGCCCGCGGGCATCATGGGATAGCAGTTTTCCTGCGCGGCCACCTGGACGTCGAGAAAGAACGGGCCGTCATAAGCCAGGCACTCGGCCAGCGCCGCATCGAGTTCGTGCGGCTGGTCCACGCGGCGCGCGCCCCAGCCAAAGGCGCGCGCCAGCGCGACGAAATCGGGCAGGGCTGCGTTCCAGCTGTGGCTCAGCCGGTTGCCGTGGTTGAGCTGCTGCCATTGGCGCACCATGCCCATGTAGCCGTTGTTGCACAGCACCAGCTTGACCGGCGTGCGATGCTGCACGGCGGTGGACAGCTCCTGGATGTTCATCAGCACCGAAGCGTCGCCGCTGACGCAGACCACGGTCTTGTCGGGATGCGCGATCTGCGCGCCTATGGCCGCGGGCAGGCCATAGCCCATGGTACCGGCGCCGCCCGAGGTGAGCCAGCGCCGCGGCCGTTCTATCGCCAGGTGCTGGGCGGCCCACATCTGGTGCTGGCCCACGTCGGTCGACACGATGGCGTCGCGGCCGGCGAGCTGGCCGCGCAGGGCGCGCATCAGCTGCTGCGGCAAGATGGTGGTTTCGCCCGGCGTGAAGCCCAGGCAGTCGGCGGCGCGCCAGCGGTTGATGCGCTCCCACCAGGGCGCAAGCCGGCTGGCGGGCAGCGGCCGCGGCAGCAGCGCCGTGAGCGCTTCGAGCACCGCGCCGCAATCGCCCGCCAGCGCCACATCCACGGCAATCACCTTGCCGATGTTGCCCGGATGGATGTCGATGTGGATCTTGCGCGCGCCCGGCGCGAAGTCGCTCAGCCGTCCCGTGATGCGGTCGTCGAAACGCGCGCCCACGCAGACGATCAGGTCGGCGTGGTGCATGGCGAGATTGGCCTCCACCGTGCCGTGCATGCCCAGCATGCCCAGGAACAGCGGGTCCGACGCCGGCAGCGCGCCCAGGCCCATGAGCGTCAGCGTGGTCGGCAGCTGCCAGTCGCGCGCCAGCGCGGCAAAGCGCTCGCAAGCGCCCTCGCCCGCATTGATCAGGCCGCCGCCGCCATAGAGCACGGGACGCTGGGCGCCGGCGATCAGCGCGGCCGCGGCCAGCAAGGCTTGGCGGCTGGGCAGCGCCGCAGCAGCAGGCGCCGTCGGCAACGCTGCAGTGGCCCGCGCATCGACGCGCTGCAGCTGCACATCTTTTGGCACATCGAGCAGCACCGGCCCGGGCCGGCCGCCCAGCGCGATGGCCACCGCTTCGCGCACGGCTTCGGCGATGTCATTGGCGTGGCGCGGCTGGTGGTTCCACTTGGTCACGGGCCGCGAGATGCCCAGCGCATCGCATTCCTGAAAGGCCTGCGTGCCGATCACGCCGCTGGCCACCTGGCCGCTGATGCACAGCACGGGCACCGAGTCGCTGATCGCGTCGAGCAGGCCCGAAATGGTATTGCCCACGCCAGGCCCCGAAGTGACCAGCACCACGCCCAGCCGGCCCGTGGTGCGCGCATAGCCTTCGGCTGCATGCACCGCGGCCTGCTCGTGGCGCACCAGCACATGGCGGATCGCGGGCTGGCCGTGCAGCGCGTCGTACAGCGGCAGCGCCGCGCCGCCGGGGTAGCCGAAGATGGTGTCTATGCCGCAGGCCACCAGCGTGTCGAGCAGGGTCTCGGCGCCATTGCGCGCGCTGCGCAGTGACGTGGCGGATGGATTTTCGAGAGTGTCGGTGTTCATATGCAGATTTTTCCGCTTATGAAGCAAAATTGGCTTCTTTTTTCGGGCACAAAACCATGGCAACTCCGAAAACCATTCGGAAAAACTCTGCAGAAGAAGAAAAACCACCGCTCCACTTCGACAAGCACGATCTGGCCATCCTGCGCGAGCTGCTCGAAGACTCGCGCCGCACGCTGCAGGAGATAGGCGCAGCGGTGAAGCTCTCGCCCACCACCTGCTGGAGCCGCATCAAGCGCCTCGAAGCCGAAGGCGTGATCAAGCAGTACCGCATCGAGCTAGACCGCGCGCGCCTGGGCTACCACGACACGGTGATCGTCCAGCTCACGCTGGAGAGCCATACCGACGAGACGCTGTTCGAATTCGGCCGCGTGCTGGCGCAGATTCCCGAAGTGCTGGAGGCCTATCTGGTCTCGGGCGACTACGACTATTTCATCCGCATCGCCGTCAAGGACACGCGCGACTACGAGCGCCTGCTGCGCGAGCAGCTCTACAAGATTCCGGGCATACGGCACAGCAAATCGAGCTTCGTGCTGCGCGTGCTCAAGGACTCGCACGCGCCGCTGCTGCCCTAGGGATCGTCTGCGTCAGCGGTCCGCTGCCCGGCTTTTCTTGGCCATGGCTATGGATAAACCCGATTTCCAATGGCCTGCCGGGCTGCCAGACTCCTGATCCATTGCGCGGCGCATCTTTGCCAGCCGACGCCAGAAAGAGCTGCATGCGACTGATCAAAACGCTGGCCGGACAACAGGCGCTCAAGGAGCGCCAGGGCAAGCTCACTTTGCGTCAGCGCACGGCTTTCATTCTTTTCGACGGCAAGCGCAGCGTGGCCGAGGTGCTGGCCGCCACCGCGTCCATGGGCATCACCCAGCAGGACGTGCAGTCCATGCTGGACCAGGACCTGCTCGAGCCCGCACCGGGCAGCGAGCCGGCCGCCGAGCAGCCGGCAGAGCCTGTCGCGCAGCAGCCGCCCGACAGTGGCCGTAGCGACCAGGAGCGCTACCAGGCGGCCTATCTGATCGCCACGCAGATCACCGGCAGCCTGGGCTTGCGCGGTTTCCGGCTGAATCTGTCGGTCGAAGCCGCGAGCGGCTTCGACGGCCTCGTCGCGCTGGCACCCAAGATCCGCGAGGCGGTGGGCGATGCCCGATACGAACGCCTGCGGCTGGCGCTGTTCGCCTGAAGCCTATCGTCATTTGCCGACGGCCTGGCGCTGCCGGCTAAACCCGGCCCGCTCTCAGCGGCGCCGCGGATGCTCCAGGAAAAAGCGCAGCATTTCCTGCGAGGCATTCACGCCGCGCGGGTCGGTATGGCTGCCGCGCGCATCCCCGCCGGCCCAGGCATGGCCGGCGCCGTGCAGCATCCATTGCTCGACCAGCGTGCTCGAGCCCCCAGGCTGCGAATCTGCGGCAGCATAGAGCGTGCGCGTATACCGCTGGCCCGCAGCCGACTGCCCGCTTTGCACCTCGCGCGCCGTCTCGCCGGGAGCGTGACCGCGCGCGGCCAGCGTCACCTGCACCAATTGCTCGGCATTGCGCGCGGCCACGGTACGGTCCGCATCGCCATGAAAGACGATCAGCGCGGGCAGGGCCTGCCCGGCGGGCATGGGTGCCGCGGGCGCCGGCGGCAGCTTGGCACCGCTCTTCATCGCCGACAGCGCGCCCATCACGTTGCGCGCCGCGCCGGGCTGCAGGCCCGAATGCACGCCCACCGCGGCAAACACATCGGGATACTCACGCCCCAGCAGCGCGGCCATCGCCCCGCCCGCGGACAATCCGGCCACGTAGACACGCCGCTCATCGACCGGGTGGCGGCGCATCACGTCGCGCACCATGGCCACCAAGGTCGCGGGCTCGCCCGCGCCGCGCAGCTGATCCTCCGGACGAAACCAGTTCCAGCAGTTCTTGGGGTTGGCCTGCTGCGCTTGCGCGGGATAGAGCACCAGGGCATTGGCCGTCTGCGCCACGCCATTCATTGCGGTTCCCGTGGCAAAGTCCTGCGGATTCTGCGTGCAGCCATGCAGCATCAGCACCAGCGGCATGGGCTGCGCCGCGGCGCTTGCGGCGCCCGGCGGCACATAAAGCCAGTAATGGTCCTGGGGCGCACCGCCAGGCGCCGAGAACGCAATGCGTTCAAAGCTTCCCGGAGGCTGGGCGACACCCGCCGCATCCGCCCGTGCATGCGGCCCGGCCCGGTCAACGACTTCCACATCCTGCACATCGGCCGCATGTCCCGGCCCCGCATGCCAGGCGCGCTGCGCGCGCGCAGGGGAAGCAACGGGGTCCTCAGCGCCTGCCGCCGCGGCTGAAGCCGTCGGCCAGCTGGCGGTTCGCGCGCCCAGGGCGCGCTGAATGGCCTGCGTGGCCTGCATCAGCTCGCCACGCTGTATCAACGGCGCGGTGGTCGCGAGCATCTGCTTGAGATCGATGTTCCAGTCCATGGGAAATCCTTGAGCGGGCATCGTGCCCGAATGAGTGAAGAGGCCCATGCACCCGCAATGCGAGCGCGCAGGATGAGTCCGGTCAGCTTTTGCCGCGGTGGACTGGGCCGCTTGTCACCTGCCTCTATTGCTGACAGCGCCGCAGGCAAGACGGCGCCGCCCTCTCTTGACGAGAGCGTTATCAGTGGATGCGCCCGGCCAGCGCGGCCTTGACGCCAGGACTGGCCTGAAACGCACCCAGCACGGTGACCGAAGCAATCGTCGCCTGCGCCAGTTCGGGCGAAACATCGCCATCGATGGACGCCAGCCCCAGAACGCGGATATCGAGCTGCTCACCCGCCGCCTGGGCGGCGCGCAATTCAGCGCTGCCAAAGCGTTGCAGTCCCAGCACCAGCATCTTTCGGGCCACCATTTGCCGCACCGTATCGGCCTGCGCAGTCAGCTGATTGCGAATGGCCGTGCGGATGAAGTCGGTGCGGTTCGCATACACCCCCTCGGCCACCAGCAAATCGATATGGCCCAGATCGACAAAGCCCAGATTGATGGTGATCTTTTCGGAGTCGCCCCCTTTGGCGCGGGTCGGCAGCCCATCGTTCATAGCAATTTCCTTGATTTCACCATCCACATGGATGGCATCTGGAGTTATTTTGCCTGAATTCAAGCCTTATCGCGTTTTTCCCGCTATGAATCCTTGTCGCCGCTGCGCACGTAGATCTGCGCCTCGTTCTGGGGCTGTGCCATGAACTGCTGGCGCACGCTGGCTCGAGCGAACCTTCGCCAGATTTCGCAGCCGTGGGTCTCTGAAGACTGCCAATTTTTGGGTCGCTCGTTCAAAACCCTGGAATAAAACATGACGCACCACAATGCGAGATATGC
>NZ_CP196633.1:0-592851 GCF_057914905.1 Comamonas sp. DB36 | reverse complement strand
TTCAGGATGTCCTTGAACGCGCGAAAGCGCTCGCGCACGTCCTGCATGCCCAGCGCGCCGCCCGAATCGACCACGTAGCAGCAGGTCGCGCCATAGCTTTCCATGAGCTTGGCCTGCTGCGCCAGGCCTTGCGGCGTCTGCATGTGGCTCATCATCAGAAAGCCCACGGCTTCCATGCCCAGATGGCGCGCGTATTCGATGTGCTGGCGCGAGACGTCGGCTTCGGTGCAGTGCGTGGCCACGCGCACCACGCGCACGCCGGCCTCATACGCGGCCTTGAGGTCATGGACGGTGCCAATGCCCGGCAGCAGCAGCGTGGTGATCTTGGCATTCTTGACCACGCTGGCCACGGCTTCTATCCATTCGAGGTCGGTGTGCGCGCCAAAGCCGTAGTTGAAGCTCGAGCCCTGCAGGCCGTCGCCATGCGCGACTTCAATGGAGTCGACCCTGGCCTCGTCGAGCGCCCGGGCGATCTGCTGCACCTGGGCAATGCTGTACTGGTGGCGGATGGCGTGGCTGCCGTCGCGCAGCGTCACATCGGAGATATAGAGTTTCTTGTGCATGGTGTGCTCCTCAAGCGGTGGCCACGGCTTGGGCAGCGAGCATGCGCGCGGCCATTTGCTCGGCCGTGCGCAGGCCGGCGCTGGTCATGATGTCGAGGTTGCCCGCATAGGCCGGCAGGTAATGCGCCGCGCCTTCGACTTCGAGAAACACCGAGGTTTTCAGGCCCGTCATGGCCTCGCCCACGCCCGGAATGCGTATCGGCTGCTCGATGCGGTCGAACTGCACTTTCTGCTTCAAGCGGTAGCCCGGCACATAGGACTGCACGGCCGCGGCCATGCGCGCCACCGACTCGGCAATCGCGTCCTGGTCGGCGAAGTCGCTGAGCGTGTAGACCGTGTCGCGCATGATCAGCGGCGGCTCGGCCGGGTTCATGACGATGATGGCCTTGCCGCGGGTTGCGCCGCCGACCACTTCGATCGCCTTGGAGGTGGTCTCGGTGAACTCGTCGATGTTGGCGCGCGTTCCCGGCCCCGCGCTCTTGCTGGCAATGGAGGCAATGATTTCGCCGTAATGCACCTTGGCCACGCGCGACACCGCGGCCACCATGGGAATGGTGGCCTGGCCGCCGCAGGTCACCATGTTGAGGTTCAGCGCGTCCAGATGCTGCTCGCCGTTCACCACGGGAATGCAGTAGGGGCCAATGGCTGCGGGCGTCAGATCGATCATGCGAATGCCGGGCTTCAGAGCCCGCAGCAGCGCGTCGTTCTTCACATGCGCGCCGGCCGAAGTCGCATCGAAGACGAAGGCTATGTCGGCGAACTGCGCCATGCGCGTGAGGCCTTCAACGCCCTCGTGCGTGGTTGCCACGCCAAGGCGGGCGGCGCGCGCCAGGCCGTCGGACGCCGGATCGATGCCGACCATGGCGGCCATTTCTATGTGCTGGCCGTGGCGCAGGATCTTGATCATCAAGTCCGTGCCGATGTTGCCGCTGCCGATGATGGCAGCCTTGAGTTTTTTCATAAGTTCACCGTGCTTGCAAGGAGGCGCTGGGTCAATCGAGCTGGAAGTGGACCGTTCCCAGTCCGTGGATGCGGGCTTCGACACGGTCCCCGGCCTGGATTGGCACCATGGGGCCCAGCGCGCCCGAAAGAATGATTTCGCCGGCTTGCAGGCCATGGCCGCGCGCCATCATTTCGCACGCCAGCCAGTAGGCGGCGCGCAGCGGGTGGCCCAGGCAGGCTGCGCCCACGCCCGTCGATACCGTTGTTCCGTTCCTGTCCATCACCATGCCCAGCTCCTGCAGCGCCAGCTGGTCCACGGCCACGGGCTGGTCGCCGAGCACATACAGCGCCGACGAGGCGTTGTCGGCCACGGTGTCGATGAGCGTGATGTTCCAGTCGGCAATGGCGCTGTCGACAATCTCGAGCGCCGGCAGCGCATAGGCCAGCGATGACAGGAATTCGCCGTAGCTGGGCTTGGGACCCGACAGGCCTTGCTGTACGACAAAGGCGATTTCCGCCTCGACCTTGGGCTGTATCAGTCGTCCGGCGGGAAGAAGATCGCCATTTAGATATTCCATGTCGTCGAACAGAAAGCCGAAGTCCGGCCGGTCCACGCCTAGTTGGGCCTGTACGGCCTTGGACGTCAGGCCGATTTTCTTGCCGCTGACGCGGTGTCCCTGCCCGACCTTCAGCTGCCGATTGAGCTCGGCGACGGCATAGGCTTCGTCGACGCTGCCTATGCCGTACTGCGCCGATACCCGGCCGATGGCGGCACGCGTGGCGCGGGCCTGGCGCAATGCCGCTGCGGCATTTTCGATGTTCTTGCTGTGCATGTTCTGTCTTTCAAAGCGGGGGCTGACCGCCTGCTCGCGTCCATCCGATGCCGGCATGGCCTGGACGCAGCAGGCATGGGCTGGATCAGCGCTTGTCGGTCGCTGGCTTGCGCTGTATGCCGTAGGCGGTGGGCGGCAGCGCGGTGCCAAGCAGGCGGGCGCCCGTGAAGCCGGCGGAATCGTCGATGTTCTGCGTCATGTGATTGGAGCCGGCCAGAATGTCGCGCAAGAAGCGCTGCATAGGGTTGTCGGAGTACAGTCCGCGCGCTCCCAGTGCCGGGAACAGCTTGAGCACGGCTTCGGAGCACTCGTTGCCCACGCGCGAGATGTCAAGAATGTGGCCCAGGCGCATGTCCTCGGGCACCAGCTCACGGCGATAGACATGCTCGGCCGACTCGGTCATCAGGTGCAGCAGGCGGGCGCGGCAGCTGCGCACCTTGGCCACGGCATGGCCCAGACGGTCGCCCACCGCGGGATTGACATTGGCGGCCTTCATGTTGACGTTGGCACTGAGCGTGCGTGTGCTCATCTGCTCCACATAGGTGTCGATCGCGCCCTGCGCGAAGCCCACCAGCGCCGCCGACACCGAGCCGCAGAAAATCGTGCCGAAAGGGTGGAGGTAGGAAGAGGGGCGATCGTTGAGCTGGTAGGCCGACAGGCTGTGGGTGCGGTGCGCGGGCACAAACACATCGTGCATCTCCAGGCTCTTGCTGCCGGTGCCGGCCAGGCCGAAAACGTACCAGTCGTCGATGATCTTGTAATCGGTGCGCGGCACCAGCAGCGCGATGCGGTCCACGGCGACGCCGTTCTCGTCACGCACCAGCCCGCCGACGAAGGCCCACTGTCCATGGTCGGTGCCGCTAGAGCATTTCCACTGGCCGCTGAGCTTGTAGCCACCCTCGACCTTTTCGCATTGGCCCGTGGGACCGTAGGACGAGGCAACGATGACCGAGTTGTCCTGCCCCCAGACATCTTCGGCCGCGCGCGGATCCATGTGGCCGAACTCCCATTGGTGAACGCCCAGGATCATCATGTTCCAGGTGCTGCTCGGGCAGCCACGGCCCAGCTCCATCAGCACGCGCCAGAAGACGCTGGGATCGAGCTCCCAGCCTCCCCAGCGCTTTTCCTGCAGGATCTTGAAGAAGCCGGCCTCGACAAAAGCCTGGATGGTCTCCTTGGACACCATTCGATTGGCTTCCACGGAGGCTGCCTTCTGCCTGAGCATGGGAAGCAAGGCCGTGGCGCGGGCCACCAGTTCCTGTGCGCTGGGCGCGTTGTTCTGGGTGAAGGGGGTGTCGGTGATGGTGGACATGATGATTCTCCTTGAATGGTTTGTTTGAGCGCTGGCGGTGGGCCTAGCGCGCGGCCTGACCGGGACGGGCGTGGCCCCAGTCGCTGAATTGGTTGTAGGTCTTGACGGTCCAGTTGTCGTCCTCCACCACCAGGCCGCCCCAGCCGCACTCCATGGAAAAGCCCGAAGGGGTTTCGACGTAGAACGAAGTCATCTGGTCATTGGGGTGGTGGCCCAGTTCACGCGCAAAGTGAAGACCGGCGAGGCGGCAGCGGTCATAGGCCATGCCCACGTCATCCAGGCTGTACAGCTCGACCATCAAGTGGCCCAGCACCTTGGGAATGTTCACCGCGCCGGTGGCCAGCGAGTGGTGGCGTCCGCCCACGGTGTGGAAGAACGCGGCCTCGGCCACGTAGCCGGGGCGCACCTCGCCGCGGATGATGTCGCTCAGGCGCAGGCCCAGGTGGTTCTGGTAGAAATCCATGGACTGCGCATAGTCCTTGGCGCGCACCAGCACGTGGCCTATGCCCAGATCGCCGGTGCGAAAGCCCGGCCCGCGCAGCAGCGCGGACTTGAACGGCTGGTTGCTTGGCGCGACATAGCCGCCGCAATAGAACTCGAGCGCATAGCCGTTGGGGTCCTGGCAGCAGTAGAGCTTTTCCACGCGGCGGTTGGCGGCCTGTTCGGGCGAGCACTCCTGCACTGCGAGGCCGGCTTCGCGCAGCCGCTGCACATAGGCCTGCAGTCCCTGCGCGGTCTGGAACATCCAGCCGGCAGCGCGCAGATCCTCCTCGTCACCCTCCTCGATGACGATGCGCTGCTGCATTTCGTCCATGCGCAGTGCCAGCAGCTTGCCGGCTTCGTGGCGGCCGACCTGCAGGCCCAGGATGTCGACCGCGAAATCTCGCCATTCGGCAATCTTCCGGCTGCCGATCACGACATAGCCGAGGTTGGATATGGATGACAATTTGAGCTCCTTGTCTCTTTGTTATGGAAGGCCGGCGCCACCCACCATCTCTGGCGAACGGCACTGCTGCCTGAAAGCGGTTGGCGGTGCGGCTCAGCGCGCGAGGAAGTCCAGCACCAGCCGGTTGAACCTGTCGGCGTGCTCCCACTGCGCCCAGTGGCCGCAGCGGCTGAAGACATGCAGTTCGGCGTTGGGCATGCCCCACAACATGCGCAGACCGATGTCGAGCGGCACGAAGCGGTCGTCCCGGCCCCAGATGACCAGGGTCGGCAGCGTCAGTTTTGCCAGCAGGTGGCTGTAGTTGGCGCGGCCGCCGCTGAGGGCCTGGCTTTGCACGAAGTTCGTCAGGTGCTCGGGGCGGCGCGTCATGTTCTCGAAGCGGCCGCTGATCAGCTCCTCGGTGAGCGTCGACGGGTCGTGGACGAAGATGTCGAGCATCTGGCGCAGCTTTTCCATCGTCGGCTCGCGATAGAGGCCTTGCAGGCGCTTGAGACCTTCCGTCGGCATGGGCACGGTGGTGCTTGGGCCGACCGAGCCACCGCCCATCATGATCAGCTTGTCCACGCGCTCGGGATAGTCGACCGCCATGCGCATGGCGGTGGCGCCCCCCATGGAGTTGCCTATCATGTGGGCCCTAGCGATGCCCAGCCTGTCCATCACGCCCTTGGCGGCCTGGGCGTAGGCTCCATCGCGGCTGCCGGTGACCAGGGGATAGCTTTTGTTGAAGCCTGGCGAGTCAATCAGCAGCACGCGGTAGCCCGCGTCCACGAAAGCGTCGACATTGCGGTGGAAATTGCTCCAGCCGCTGGCACCGGGGCCGGAGCCGTGAAACATGATCACGACTTCCTGGCCGTCGCCGGCGTCGTTGACGTGGATGCGGCCATTGATCTCGCCTTCCTCGACCTCGATGAACTTGCTGGTAGAGGCTTCTGTGATTGCACCCATCTGGGTTCTCCTTGCATGGCTTGTCGGTGAAACGCCCTCGTATCAGCCCCCGTTCAACCGCTGCCGCGCAGCCGGTGGAGTGGGGCATTCCCGGGACTGACAGCCCTGCTGTTGCAATCTGCGTGCCACTTTCTGTTTTTTCAGAACAACCAATGCAAGTCATTGAAATCAAAGGAATTTTTTGATTGCCAAAAATTCCACAGAATTGGAAGTGCGAATTTTGTTGAATAAATCTTAAATATTGAGATTTTTAAAATATAAATTCCAGGCTATTGATAATTTGTTTCACCTTCCTTGCCTTTTCTGAGGAAAATGCGGTTCATTCCAATAAAAAGTGCAAGGAGACAAACATGCATCTGGAAGCGAACTGCGACCCCGGCGAAGCGCAGCCTGGCGCTGGAGTGCGCGGCGACCGGGCACGCAACTCGGGGCTGGATCTCGGTGAACTGCTTGCCGACCTGCAGGTTCAACAGGGCTTTGGCCTGCTGTTCAAGGAGTTGCTGCGCGTCTTCGGACAGGAAAGCACGCGCCAGTCGCTCAAACGCCACGGCTTGCTGCTGGGGCGCCGCGAAGCCATGGATACGGCCGAGAGCAAGCACCCGATGCAGTCGTTTCTCGACAGTCTGCGCAGCCACCTGCAAGGCTGCAGGGTCTCGCCCGAACGCCTGACCAGCGATGACGCACAGGACGGCAGCATTGAATGGAATTGCGTGCTGGATGTCTCACAGTGCGCCGACGCCGAAAGTCTGGTCCAGCAGGAGAATGCGTTGGTGTGGCTGCTCACGGGCTATGCGACCGGTTTTCTGCAACAGCGTTTCGACCAGAACTACCACGTGACCTATGCGCGCCAGATACTGCCCGGCGCAGTGATCCATCAGTTCTTTGCGCGTGCGGCGCGCAATGCCCAGGATGTAGACCACGACCTGCCAGCAGGCCCGCGCGCGCAGGGCGCGTCCGCGCCGGCGTCCGCGGCCCGGCAGGCGCCTGCGCAAGGCGCGGCGCCGGCCCGGCGGCTGCCGCAGCGCATCCTGCGCGAAGGCTCGGAAATCGCGGCCATCCTGCGGCAGGTGGCGCCCACCGATGCGACCATCCTGCTGCTCGGCGAAAGCGGCGTAGGCAAGAGCCTGATTGCCGGTGAATTGCATGCCATGAGCTTGCGCGCGAAACAGCCCTGGGTGGAGATCAACTGCGCGGCCATACCGGAGCAGCTGTTTGAATCCGAACTGTTCGGTGCGGAGCGCGGAGCGTTCTCGGGCGCCACGCTGTCGCGCAAGGGCAAATTCGAGCAGGCCCATGGCGGCACGATCTTTCTGGATGAAGTCGCGCTGCTGAGCCCGGGCGCGCAAAGCAAGCTGCTGCGCGTGCTGCAGACCGGAGAGTTGGAGCGACTGGGCAGCAACACCACCGTGCGCTGCGATATCCGGGTGATTGCCGCCACCAACGAGCGGCTCGAGCAATTGGTGCAAGACGGGCGCTTTCGCGAGGATCTCTATTACCGGCTCAATGTGTTCCCGGTGTACATCCAGCCGCTGCGCGAACGCAGGAATGAGATTCCGGAACTGGCCGCAGGCATCATCCAGAGGCTGTCGCACAAATACGGCAAGCGGATATTGCGCTGCAGCCTCCAGGCACGCGAAGCCCTGCTCAACCATGCCTGGCCGGGCAACATCCGGGAGCTTGAAAATGTGCTTGAGCGGGCCGTCATTCTGTGCCCCGATGGAACGCCCATCCAGGCCGCTTACCTGGGCAATATTGCGAACAAGTGTCGCCCCGAGCAGGCCGCCGGGTTGCCACAGGTGCAGACACTGGTCGGCAGCGGCCCGCCAATGGACCTCTCGTGCGCGCCACCATGGTGCGGGGTGGATGACTGGGCTTCGCAGGTGATCCAGAATCGCGTGGGCAGTCTCAGTGCCGTCAAGGATGCGCTGCTGCGCGCGGCGCTGCGCCACAACAACGACAACCTGACGCTGGCCGCCGCCAATCTCGGAATGACACGCGCCCAGCTGAGCTACCACCTCAAGAAGATGGATGAGCCACAACTACCTGCGTATGCGCCATGAGCAGCCCCGCCAAAGTCCTTTCCATCCTCTCGCTTTTTTCCAGCGAGCATCCCGTCTGGCAGCCAGACGAAATCTGCCATGCCTTGCACTTCACGCGTGCCACGGGTTATCGCTACATGAAGGAACTGGTGGATTTCGGCCTGCTCAAGAAAGTCGCGGCGGGCAACTACGCGCTCGGCGCGCGCATCATCGAACTGGATTACCAGCTGCGCCAGAGTGATCCCGTACTGCTCGCGGCCGACGCGATCATGCATGAGCTGTCCACCAAGACCGACAGGGAAGTGGTGTTGACGGTACTCATCAACCGCAAGCAGATCATCGACATCCACCGCGTGCACGCGCTCAAACCCATTACGACGTCCGTGGCGCGCAGCCGCGGCAGACAGCGACCCATGTTCCGCTCCGGCGGCTCGAAGATTTTGCTGTCGTGGCTGCCGCGCCACCAGCAGCGCCAGATCTACCTGACGCATGCGGCCGAGATCATGGCGCACCGGATGGGCGCAAGCTGGGAGGAGTTCCGCATGCAGCTGGACCAGGTGAAGAAATCCGGTTTCTACATGTCGTGGGGGGAGCTGGAGCCCAACCTGGGCGCCGCCGTCGTCCCGGTGTTCAGCCCCGAAGGAGACAATGTCGCCGCCTTGAACCTGCTGGACAGTCCCGAGAACATCCAGAAAACCGATCCGGTCAAGATCAAGCAAGTGCTGGAGGAAGCTGCGTGGAAGATTCGCCAGCGCCAGGCCTATCCCGCGGCGCAGCCGCAGGGCGCGCCTGCGTCCTGAACGCCGAGCGCCGCCAGCACGGCGCTGCGCCTCCAGTGCCTTGCGGGAGAATCCGCGCGACATAAAACGGTTAACCTCGGCGACTGTGAACTTTGCCCAACTCCTCTTTCCAGACTTTTCGCTCATCTTGCTGGGCTATTTGCTGTGCCGCTTTACCCCGCTCAATCGCCCCGTGTGGCAAGGTGCGGAAGCACTGGTGTACTACCTGCTGTTTCCGGTCCTGCTGTTTCACTCCATTGTCAAAAGCCCGCTGGACTGGGCGGCCACGTCCAGCCTGATTGCCGCGGGTGTGAGCGCGGGGCTGGTGGGCATTGCACTGGCCTATAGCCTGCCGTGGTGGCCCGGTCTGCGCGGCAAGGTGCAAACCCGCGACCATGCAAGCGCCGCGCAAATTGCTTTTCGCTTCAACTCGTTCATAGGATTGGCGCTGGCCGACCGGCTTGGCGGCCCGCAAGGCTTGTTTTTCATCTCGGTGCTGATTGGTTTTTGCGTGCCCATGTTCAACATTGCCGCGGTCTGGCCCATGGCACGCGAGAGCAAGCAAAGCTTTGTCGGGCAGATGGTGCGCAACCCTTTGATCGTCGCAACGGTTTGCGGCCTGTCGGCCAATTTGCTGGGCTTTCGCATGCCTGCATGGCTCGAACCCCCTGTCTCGCGCATAGGATCTGCGTCGATTGCTTTGGGATTGATGTCGGCGGGCGCAGGCATGCAACTGGGTTTGCTCAGCCATGCCAAACGTCTCAGCGTGGCAGTGCTGGCGATTCGCCATCTGATCCAGCCTTTGGTCGCACTGGCTGCCATCCATGTGTTTGGCCTGCAGGCAGAGCAAGCATTGATCCTGCTGCTGTTTTCAGCACTGCCCACGGCATCGACCTGCTATGTGCTGGCGGCGCGCATGGGCTACAACGGGCCGTATGTCGCGGGCTTGGTCACCCTCTCGACGTTGCTGGGCATGGTGAGCCTGCCTTATGCACTGGCCTTGGTGCCTGCGCCTTGAGAAGCCTGCGCGGGACACGGTGCGGTTCACCGGGACTGCAGCAACTACTGTGTCCGCTTCGATAGCGCGTTCAGTGGAATGCGCAGATAAGCTATGCCGTTGTCGTCTGCCGCAGGCAACTGACCGGCGCGTACATTCACCTGTATGGCAGGCAGGATGAGCATGGGCATTTCCAGCGTCGCGTCACGGGCGGTTCGCATTGCGACAAACTCAGCCTCGCCGATTCCATCGCGCACGTGCACATTGCTTGCCCGTTGCTTGGCGACCGTGGTCTCCCACTGAACATCGCGGCCCTTTGGCGGATAGTCATGGCACACGAACACGCGCGTTTCAGCCGGCAGATCAAGCAGGCGCCTTGTTGAGCGGTAGAGCGTGTGAGCATCCCCGCCGGGAAAATCGGCGCGGGCAGTGCCGACATCCGGCATGAAGAGGGTGTCGCCGACGAAGACCGCGTCTTCCACCAAGTACGCCAGGTCTGCGGGGGTGTGACCCGGCACAAGCAGTGCCGTCGCCGCCACCTCTCCAATCTTGAAGACTTCCCCGTCCTTGAACAGGTGGTCGAACTGGCTGCCGTCCGGCAGGAATGCGCGCTCGAGGTTGAACAGCTGCTTGAAAGTGGCCTGCACTTCGCGGATTCGCTCACCGATGGCGATTTTTCCGCCGATCTTTTCCTGGATATACCTGGCCCCGGAAAGATGGTCCGCGTGGGCGTGGGTCTCCAGAATCCACTGCACGCTCATGCGGTTGGCCTGCAGATAGGCCAGCACGGCGTCGGCGGACTGCGTGCCGGTATGCCCAGACTTGAAGTCATAGTCCAGCACCGGGTCGATGACAGCCGCCTGCTTGGTCGCCGCATCGGCCACCACATACGAGACCGTCCAGGTCTTGGGGTCGAAGAACGCTTGAATGGTGGCGCGGTTCATGCAGGGCTCACAGTCATTATATTGACGGTGATTATATAATTTGATATATTGTTGTCAAGTTACTGCATAGACACATGGCAACCACCCCTCTCATCATTGATCCCGAGGCACTGCGCGCAGCGGCAGGCCAGGCCGTTGCGGCGCTCAAGGTGCTCGCGAACCAGGACAGGCTGCTCTTGCTGTGCCAGCTGTCCCAAGGCGAGCTGTGCGTCAGCGAGCTGGAAGAGGCCCTGGCCATCCATCAGCCCACCTTGTCCCAGCAGCTTGGCGTCTTGCGTTCGGAAGGCGTGGTGGAGACGCGTCGCCAAGGCAAGAAGATTTACTACCGCGTCGCCGACCCGGCGCTGCTCGAGATCCTCGCGGTGTTGTACCGCCTCTACTGCCCCAAGGACTGAAAATGACTATCGACTGGAGCTCTTTCACCCCCTGGTCAGCGCTTGCCGGCGGGGCGCTCATCGGAATCGCGGCCGCGATGCTGGTTTTGCTCAACGGCCGAATAGCGGGCATCAGCGGCATTCTTGGTGGCCTCTTCAAGCCGGCCAAGGGCGACATTGCCTGGCGAGTGGCCTTTGTCCTGGGCCTGGTCGGTGCACCGCTGGTCTATGCGGTGTTTTCGGACTTCCCGCGGCCCGAGATTGACGCCGGAACCGGCGCATTGGTGCTCGCCGGGCTTCTGGTCGGCATAGGCACGCGCTATGGCTCGGGCTGCACCAGCGGGCACGGCGTTTGTGGCCTGTCCCGCCTCTCGCCTCGGTCCTTGGCGGCAACGCTGGCCTTCATGGGCGCGGGTTTTGTCACCGTGTATGTCGCACGTCACCTGCTTGGAATCTGAGGGAATTTCGCATGTACGTCTTTACCGCGCTTCTCGCCGGCCTCGTGTTCGGCATGGGTCTCATCGTTTCCGGCATGGCCAACCCGGCGAAAGTACTCGGCTTTCTGGACTTGGCTGGGCGCTGGGATCCGTCCCTGGGACTTGTAATGGCCGGGGCTATCAGCGTCGGCCTCGTCGCCTTCACCGTTGCCGCGCGCCGGACGCGCTCCTTCCTGGGCGCAGAACTGAAGCTTCCCGGTGCCCGTCACATCGACCGGCGCCTGATCGGTGGCGGCCTGCTGTTCGGCGTTGGCTGGGGTGTCGCTGGCTTTTGTCCAGGGCCTGCGGTGGTAGCCCTGGGAATGGGCGAAGCCAAGGCCGTCATTTTCGTCACGGCAATGCTCATCGGCATGGGCATCTTCGAGCTGCTTGAGCGCCGGAAGTCGGCTCGCCAGGCGAGCGCAGCCTAAGCCATGGACTTGATACTCAGCTGGTGGCCGCGTTCGCAACGACCGCAATTCCTCTAGGTTATGAGGCTTTGTTGGCGCTTGCCCAGCGTCGGCGTCCAGACAGGGCCACACCAGCTGCTCTGCCGCCAAATGGGGCACAGCGGGCAACCACCTCTGGCTTGAATCGCTTGCTGCACTCACGACGCATCGGGCGGCGTTGATTTCAAGATTTTTCCATCGTCGCCACGATTCTCCAGCGTGATGGTCATGAAAACGGCATAGCTAAAAGACATAGCTGGTATAGGCTGTATTGCCTTATCGTTAGGCCCGGCACCGCCCAGACTTGGGGCATGACAAATACAAACTTGAAGATAAACGGCGTCACACGTCGTCTGGTTCGCTATCTTCCGCAAGGGACCGACAGCGAGGTTCAAATCGATTACGCAGACCAAGGCGCGGGGCCCGCGATCTGCATACTCCCTTCACTGGCGCGTTCCGGCAGGGACTACGATGTCGTGGCCGAATACCTGCAGAAAGACGGCTTCCGGGTTCTTCGCCCCGAACCCCGCGGAACAGGAAATAGCCGAGGCCCCATGCAGCGATTGACGTTGCATGATTTCGCAGCCGACGTCGCCGCCGTGCTCGATCAGGAAATGACCGGCCCCGTCCTGGTGGTAGGACACGCTTGGGGCAGCCAGCCGGCGCGGATGCTGGCGGCAGACAGACCCGACTTGGTGAATGGCGTCGTCATGGCCGCAGCATCGGCAGGAAAGCTGCCCCCAGGCTCTACCGAAAAGCCATATGGCCGGCTGCGTGATGCCATCGACGGTGCGGGCGACGTCCGTCTGTCTCAGGAGCAACGCATCGATTGCCTCCGCCGGGCGTTCTTTGCGCCCGGCCATGATCCACGCGCCTGGCTCGATGGATGGAGCGCCGAAGCCCACGAGGCACAAAGCCATGCGCGGCGCGAAACCCCTGTGGACGAGTACTTCTGCGCGGGCACTAACGTGCCGATTCTCGACCTGCAGGCCGAGCACGATGCTGTCGTGGTTCCCAACGTGATGAAAGCCTATCTTGGCGATCGCGTCACTGTGCAAGTCATCGCCGATGCCGGGCACGCGTTGGCGCCGGAACAACCCCGTGCGATGGCCGATGCCATCGCAGCTTTCGCGCGGCGCGTCTACGGCATATGAGACGCAATGGCCGGCGCCGCTCGGCTTAACGAACACGTGCCGGCCCTGCAGCCGACCGTACAAAGACTACATCAGGAGACAACAATGAATATCAGCGCAGCGAACGCCATTCCCCAAGGCTGGAAGTACGCATTGGCCGGCAGCGCATTACTCGTTTGTGCCGCGGTGAGCGCACAAGATTATCCGAACAAGCCGATCCGCATGGTGATTCCCTACACCCCGGGAGGCTCGATCGATACCGTTGGTCGCTTGGTGGCAGACCAGTTGCAAAGGCAACTGGGTCAGCCCATCGTCATTGAGAACATTCCTGGCGCTTCAGGGCTGCTGGGCACGATGCAGGTGCGTAAAGCCAAGGCGGACGGCTACACGCTACTGTTTAACGCATCGAGCCAGACCTATTTGCCGCTGGTCATGAACAAGAAAACCTACGACCCGCAGCGTGACTTCACCCCCGTGGGCCAGATCGGTTATGTGCCGTTGATTGTCGCCGTCACCAACGAACTGCCCGTGAAGACCATTGCCGAGTTCGTGAGCCTGGTCAAGGCCAACCCGGGCAAGTACAGTTGGGCAACCTCCGGTCTTGGCACGACCAGCCACCTGAGCGAAGAGATGGTGAATCGCGCGCTCGGGCTGTCGATGGAAATCGTGCCCTACAAAGGCGCGGTGCCGCAGCTCACGGACGTGGTCGGCGGCCATGTGTCCGCAGCGATCTCACCGATGCCGGGCGTGACGCCCTATGTGCAGGCTGGCCGCTTGCGCGCGCTCGCCGTGACCAGCAAGACGCGCATCTCCACGCTTTCCGCTGTGCCGACCCTGGCCGAGACCGTGTTGCCTGGGTTCGACCTACTGTCGTGGTATGGCATCTGGGGCCCGGCTGACATGCCCGCAGCGGTGACGCAGCGCCTCAATGCGGAAATCGGCAAGGCAGTGGATGCGCCCTCGCTCAAGCTCAAGTTCGCCGACCTCTCTTTCGTCACCACCAAGTCCACGCCGGCGCAGTTCAAGCAAATGATCAGCGAGGACATGGCCAAGATCGGCAAGGCGGTCAAAGAGGCGGGAATCCGCATCGACTGAGAGCACCAGACTGCGCGAGCCTCTTTCGTCAGACAGTCACTTGGCTGCCACTGCGAAAGTCGAGTTCCCGCAGCAGTTTGGCGGTCTCAAGGATCAGACGGTTCGCGGGGCGTGCGCGGGGCATGGCCAGAACCAGAAGATTGCGGATCGCGGGTGGACCAATGGGCGCGAACTGGATGCCAGCCCGCGCTCCATTGAGGTGCAGCGCGCTGTCCGGCAGGATGGAACATGCCAATCCCTGCTCCACCACGGACAAGGCCGTGTGCACTGCGCCGACTTCGGCCACTACGTTGAGCTGGATTTTGCGCGGCATCAGGACAGCGTCGACCAGGCTGCGTATCGGGTTGTGCGTACCCGGCAGCACCAATGAGAAGTCAGCCAGTGCTGCAAGGCTCACGCGCTCGGGCAATTTGTAGCCCTTAGGCGCGACCAACACCATGGACTCGCGCATCAACGGTTCGTAGGACAGCAAGGGCGTCGGCGCCGGGTCGAACATCAATCCCAGATCGATGCGTCCGGCCATCATGCCGTCGCGCAGCGACAGGCTCAGGCCTTCCACGATGGACAGCAGTGCGCGCGGCATGCGGCGCCGGAACTCGCGTATCAGTGGCACGGCCAAGTGGATGGCCACCCGGTTGGGCAGCCCCACGACAATGCGGCCAACCGGATCGTCATGCATTTCCTTCAGGTCGGACAAGGCCTGGCTCGCGGAGTTGAGCATCACGCGCGCGTGCGACAACAGCATTTCGCCGGCTTTGGTCGTGGTCACGCCGCGGCCCGTTCGATCCATGAGCCGCTGCCCGAGTTCCTCCTCGAGCAAGGCCAGTTGCCGGCTCACACTGGGCTGAGCGAGGTTCAGTGCCGCGGCCGCACGGCTGATGCTGCCGTGTTCGACCACTGCCACGAAATACTCCAACTGACGCAAATCCATAGGCGTTAAACATAGCTGATATAGGAGCTATCGAGTTTAACTTTGGATTCATCAAACGCAAACTACGTCCATAGCAGCCCGACATCGGGCTGATCCATTGTTCAACGAGGAAAGCAAATGAGTCGTTTCAAATCAAAGGTCGCCATCGTCACGGGTGCTGGATGCGTGGGTGCAGGTTGGGGCAATGGCCGTGCCATGGCCGTGCGCCTGGCCGAGGAAGGCGCGAAAGTGCTGGCCGTGGACCGTGACCAGGAGCGCCTCGACGAAACCCTGTCGCTGGCCGGTGAGGCCGCGGCGTCGATCACGACCTGCATTTGCGATGTCACCGATTCCGCGAGCGTGCAGGCGATGGTGCAAGCCTGCATCGATACCTATGGCGCTCCGGACATTCTGATCAACAACGTCGGCGGCTCCGCCGCGGGCGGCCCGGTGCAGCTGAGCGAGGAGGCCTGGGACAGCCAGATCGACATCAATCTCAAAAGCGTTTTCCTGACCTGCAAGTACGTGCTGCCGCACATGGTCGAGCGCAAGCGTGGCGCTATCGTGAATGTCGCCTCGACCTCGGGCCTGCGCTGGACCGGCAGCGCGCAGGTGGCGTACGCCGCGAGCAAGGCTGGTGTGATCCATCTATCGCGCGTCGTCGCCGTGCAGCACGCGCCTGACGGTGTGCGCGTGAACACCGTCGTTCCTGGTCAGTTGCATACGCCTATGGTGGAAGTGCGGCTCGCAAAGCAGCGCACGGGTGGCGATGTGGAGTCGCTGCTGGCCTCGCGCATCCAGCGCATTCCGCTGGGCTTCATGGGCGACGGCCGCGACACCGCGAGCGCGGCACTGTTTCTCGCAAGCGACGAGGCGCGATTCGTGACTGGCACGGAACTGGTCGTCGACGGCGGCATGACCGCGCGTTGCGATTGACGATTTCTCGGAAGGGAGACAAACACCATGTACAGAAAAATCGCCTTGGCACTCGCAGTGTCGGCAATAGCGCCGCTGAGCTTGGCACAGGGCAACCTCAAGCCTTTGCGCATCGTGACCTCGTTCAGCGCGGGTGGGCCCGTGGACTTCGTTGCCCGCGCGCTCGCCGAGCAATTGGGTCGTGATCTCAAACGCGCCGTCATTGTGGAAAACAAGCCTGGTGCCAATGGCGCCTTGGGTGCCCTCGATACCCTGCGTTCCGAGGCAGATGGCAGCACGCTGTGGATCACCAGTGTGGGCGCTGCCGTGGTCAATCCGATCTTGAATGACAAGGCCGGCTACAACACGCAACGGGACTTCGCTGCGGTATCCCTGCTGGCCAACAACGTGGAAGTGCTGATGATTCCGGTCAAGCATCCCGCAAAGGATGCGGCGCAATTCGTACAGGTGGTCAAGGCGCGCAAGGAGTCGACGCCCATGGCCTCGTCAGGATCGGGCAGCATCCCCCACCTTGCGATGATTCAGCTCGAAGAGTCGACGGGTGCCCGTTTCCTGCATGTCCCTTACAAAGGCATGGCTCCGGCTTTCACCGATGTGATGGGCGGCCAGGTCGAGGGCCTGTTCGCAGACGTCGGTGCAGTTCTGCCCCACGTTCAAGGTGACCGTCTCAAAGCCATAGGAATTGCGGCCAGCAAAAGGCACCCGGCATTGCCCAACGTCAAGACATTTGAAGAGCAAGGCATCCAAGCGGTCGATACCAACAACTGGTACGCGCTTTTTGCGTCGGCGAAGACCCCACCTGCAGTCGTCGATCAACTCAACAAAGCGGTTCGCGCTGCGATGGACAAGCCCGAGATGAGTGCCAAGCTGATACGTGGGGGGGTCGAGCCCAGGACATCGACACCGCAGGAACTGGCGGTCTTGCTCAAGGCAGATTCCGCCAAATGGGGTGCACTGATCAAATCCCGCAACATAAAGGCCGACGAATGAGCACCGATCACATCCGCGTACCCCTGGTGGTGCCTGGCACCCGGGCGGAACTTGCAGACATAGAAGCACGCATTCTGAGCGAGCGCGGCCGAATCTCGCTGCTGTACCAGGCGCTGCTCAACAGCGCCAGCATCGCCAGCGGATGGGAATCGATGCTGACGGCAGTCCGCAACCGTACTTCCGTGTCCGCCGATCTGCGGGAAATGATCATTCTTCGTGTGGCCGTGCTCAATGATGCGGCGTTCGAGTTCGATGCACATGTGCCCCATGCGCTCAAAGCCGGCTTTGCTCCCGAGAAGATCGAAGCCCTCAAAAATGCCACGCTCGGCGCGGTGTTCACACCAGAGGAGCACCTCTTGCTGGAGCTGACCGACCAGATGACGCGTGACGTCAAGGTGCAGTCAGCGCTCATGGAGCGTGTGAATCAGCGATACGACGCGCGCCAGGTCGTCGAGCTGGTGGCGACGGTCGCGGCCTACAACATGGTCTCGCGCTTCCTGGTCGCGCTGAATATTTCGCACTGAGCTGGAGGCTGCGGCCAGATGCCGCAAGCCATCACGCCAGCGACTGCCCGACAACCCTCTGATCCTTTTGTGTGACTGCCATGTCTATTCTTTCTCCCGCTATCGAGATGCCGGTGCGAACCTACCAGGAATATCCGTCGACACCCGCACTGCAACTGCCTGCGCTGTCTTGCGACAGCCATGTGCATGTGTTCGGCCCGGTCTCGCGCTTTCCCTATGCGGCCAACCGCCGCGCCACACCCTTGGAGGCCCCCAAGGAAGCCTTGTTCGCCTTGCACCGGCAGCTGGGCATTGACCGCTGTGTGATCGTTCAGTCCATCACGCATGGCACCGACAACAGTGCGGTCGAAGACGCGATCGCCGCCGGCCAGGGTCGCTACCTGGGCGTGGCACTTGTCTCGCCGGAGGTGCCGGATGCGGAGCTGCTGCGTCTGGCCGAGGCGGGCTTTCGGGGCGTACGGTTCAACTTCATGCGGCATATCGCCGGCAGCGCGAGCGTGGAGCAGGTACTGGCCTTGACGCCGCGCCTGGCTGCGGTGGGCATGCATCTGCAGGTGCATTTCGAAAGCGAGTTGGTGCATGAATTGAGCGCGCCTCTCAAGCGCAGCCAAGTCCCGGTGGTGATCGATCACATGGGACGGGTGGATGCGACCAAGGGAGTCTCGCACGAGGACTTTCAGGCCTTGCTGCAACTGCTGGAGCATCGCTTGTTTCATGTCAAGGTCAGCGGGATAGACCGGATCGATGCCAACGCTGCGGCCGCGCTGCGCTACCGCAACGGAGTGGCTCTGGCACGCACCATCGTGCAACGCCATCCAGAGCGCTGTGTCTGGGGGACGGACTGGCCGCATCCCAACCACACACACATACCCGATGACGCAGTGTTGGTTGAGGCAATTTCCGAAATCACAGATGGCGGGGTGCATCTGGAACAACTGATGGTCCACAATCCGCAGAATCTGTATCGGTTTTCGGCTTAACCTCATCTTTATGAAGTCTCCTCGATTTTCTGTGCCAGTCGGAAGTAGAGGTTGGGGAACAGTTTGACACGGTACTCGACCGGTGGAATTCGACCGAGGGCTTCATGAGGTCGATGGTGGTTGTAGCGGTACAGCCAGTCGGCCGTCAGGTTCCCAACGCATCGGCGATGAACTTGGGTCCGTTGTCCAGGCGCTTCGCTTGAAGATGTACGTCACCCCCATCGCATGTTCTGGTCATGTAGGGTCTCGACGCGCGCCATGAGATTCGGTGCGGGCAATGGCTTTTGCGGTTGCTGGCGAAAAGCCGCGAAATAAATGGTGCGAGCTCTCTATAGAGCCAAGTGCACGGCGAGCGGTAATGTCTGGGTTGAAAAAGTGGGCGGCTTTGCATTCTGAGGCCCCCAGGCGGGCTGGAGCAAGGCGCAAGTCGGCTGCATGCACAACGGGGTTTTTACCTGCGCGCAGCCGGAAAACGACAGCGACAGCCGAAACCCTGCCATGGCGACCGCGGTGGTCCATGATCTGCGTTCCTGTGGAAAGGCCATGATCCCAAGACGCCCGGCAGAGAGGGCAGGGGGCAAGCGCTCCATGCCTTCAGTGCTCGCCACGGCCGCTTTTGCCTGCATTTTCAAGTCAAACTCCCTATGAAATTTAATACCCGTCTATTGCTTTGTGCCCTGGTCCCTGCCGCACTTTTTGTGTCGGCGTTGGTCGTGAGCCTGTGGGGGCTGATGCGCACGCAGAGCGAGTTCGACGGATACATCCAGACGGAGCAAGCCATCGCCAACGGCCTGACGGAAATGTATGCACAGGGCCTGCAGACGGGCCAGGCCCTGCGCAATGTGGTGCTCGACCCCAGCAACAAGAAAGCCTACGAGAATTTCAGCGCCGGGGCTGCGGCCTACGACAAGGCGCAAGCGCAGACCGCCAGCATTGCGCAGGGCACCGAAGTGGGCAAGCGGCTGCAGGCCATGGTCCCCTTGCGCGAAAATCAGGTCGCTCAGCAACAGCGCGTGCTGGACTTGGTGAAGTCCGACCCCGCCGAGGCCATCAAGGTGCTGAACGTTGGTGAAACTCCCGCCTGGCGGCAACTGCGCGAGAAGCTGGTCAGCGAGATATCGTCGGGGCGCGAGTTGGCACTCAGCGCCCAGCAAGCCACACGCGAGCGCGCGGATCGCATGATCTCCATTGCCGTGGGGCTGGCCATCGTTGCCGCCTTGGCATCGATGGCGCTGGTCGTGCTCATGCGCCGCACGGTGCAGCGAGAGTTGGGCGGGGACCCGGCGGACGTACGGCGCGCGCTGCAGCAACTTGCCAACGGAGACTTGACCTCTGCGCAGGCGCAGGTGGGCGCCCCGCAAGGCGTGATGGCCGAGCTGCTGCGGACCCGGCACAAGCTGCGCGATCTGGTGGCGCATGTGCAAAAAAGCGCAGGCAGCATCAGCGTTTCCACCCAGGAAATTGCCTCCGGCAACAATGACCTGTCGGCGCGCACCGAGCAGCAGGCCTCCGCCCTCGAGGAGACCGCGGCTTCCATGGAAGAGCTGGGCTCCACGGTGCGCCAGAACGCGGACAATGCCCGCGAAGCCAATCAGATGGCGGTCAAGGCCTCGACGGTGGCGGTGCTCGGTGGCAACGTGGTCGCCGAAGTGGTGGAGACCATGAAGGGCATCAACTCCAGCAGCAAGAAGATCTCGGACATCATCAGTGTCATCGACGGGATTGCCTTTCAGACCAACATTCTGGCGTTGAATGCTGCAGTGGAGGCCGCACGGGCCGGGGAACAAGGCCGTGGCTTTGCCGTGGTCGCCAGCGAAGTGCGCAGCCTTGCAGGGCGCAGCGCCGAGGCGGCCAGGGAAATCAAGCGCCTGATCACCGCCAGCGTGGAGCGCGTGGAGCAGGGCTGCGTGCTGGTGGACAAGGCCGGCGCGACCATGACGGACGTGGTCAGCGCCATCCGCAAGGTGACCGACATCATGGGCGAGATCAGTTCGGCCAGCAGCGAGCAGAGTACGGGCGTGGGCCAGGTCGGAGAAGCGGTGACGCAGATGGACCAGGCCACGCAGCAAAATGCGGCGCTGGTGGAAGAGATGGCTGCTGCCGCGAGCAGCCTCAACAGCCAGGCAAGAGAGCTGGTGAATGCCGTCGCCGTATTCAAAATTGACGGTGGGGCGGCTGGATTCGTGCGGCTTGCCTAGTCTTGCGGTGCCACAAGCGCTTTGCGGGGGGATTCTTCCCTTTTGCGCAAGCGTTCCCAGCGCTTGAAACAAAACGAAAAGAAGCGATACCGCCGTGAGACCCAGGCGGCGGCAGGAACGCGCACCATGCAGTCATCTTCTGTGTGACTGAAAGGATGTGCGTGATGAAAGCCTGGACCCGTAAAACCCTCTTGGGCATCTTTGCTGCCTCTGTGCTGGCCGGTGGTCTTTCCGCCTGTTCCAGTGCTTCCCACCACCACGGTCCCAAGTCCGCAGAGCGCATGGGCGAGATGCGCGAAAAGATGGTGAGCCGCGTCACTGCCAAGCTCGATCTCGATGGCGCGCAGCAGCTCAAGCTCCAGGCCTTGGCCGACGCCTTGCAGGCGCAGCGCAGTGCTTTCCTGGGCGCGCAGATGGCGGACCCGCGGGCTCAGTTCCAGGCACTGGTGGCCGGCGAGAAGTTCGACAGCGCGGCCGCCCAGACCTTGATCGATGACAAGATGCGCGCTGTGCAGTCGCATTCGCCGGCCGTGGTCGCCGCCATGGCCGCGTTCTACGACAGCCTGCGGCCTGCCCAGCAGCAACAGGTGCGCGATTTCATGCAGCGCCGCCCGGGCTGGTTCCACCGTGGCTGAGCCCCTGGACAAAGCTGTGCGAGGCTGCGCGGCGACGCGCGAGCTGGCGCGTAGCGCCCGGGCCCATGGCGCACTGTTGTTGGCCGGCGCAGCCTCGCCGCACGAGGAATGGATGTCGCTTGTCTGGGGGCCGCGTTTCGATCGGGAGCATGCCCTGGGTCTGCTGGCGAGCCGACCCGGCGGCGGCGCGGCGGCGCTGCCCGCAGTGATGGCGGCGGCCGACCGCTTCGATAGTCTGGCGTTGGAGGCCAAGCGCCGTGTGCGCCGCCTGATCCTGCGCCATGAACAGCGGACCCTGATGCGCACAGTGTGAGAATCGGCACATGCAACGCATTCTGCTCATCGATGACGACGACCAACTGGGGCCGCCGCTGGCCACCTACTTCCTGCGCTTTGAACTCCAGCTGTCGCAGGCGCTGCGGCCCAGCGATGGGCTGGCGCTGCTGCGGGCCGGCGGCTTCGATGCCGCCATCCTGGACGTGATGCTGCCCGAGATGGACGGTTTCGAACTGTGCCGCACGATACGCCGCGAGAGCGATCTGCCCGTCATCATGCTCACGGCGCGCGGCGACGTGATGGACCGCGTGGTCGGACTGGAACTGGGCGCCGACGACTACCTGCCCAAACCTTTCGAGCCGCGGGAGCTGGTCGCGCGGCTGCAGACGGTGCTGCGCCGCCGCCGTCCGGCAGCGGGTGCGTCGGCGGACGATGCGGCATTGCTGTGCTTCGAGGGTCTGCAGATCGATTCGGTGCGGCGCAGCGTGCTGCGCCAGGGCAAGGCGCTGGAGCTCACCGGCACCGAGTTCGAGCTGCTGCTGTTGCTGGCGCGCGAGCCCGGCCGGGTGTACAGTCGCGACGACATCCTCAACCACCTGCGCGGCCGCGAGGCCGATCTGTACACGCGCGCGGTGGACATCGTGGTCAGCCGCCTGCGCAAGAAGCTCGAGCCGCTGGACTGCATCAAGACGCTGCGCAACGCGGGCTACTCGCTGGCGTTGCGGCGGAGCGCCGCTTGAGCCGCGCCCGCCGCGCCCGCCGCCCGCCCGCCGCCGCGCGCTGGCATCGGCGTGCACGCCAGGCGCTGCGGCAGTCCATCCACCTGCGCCTGGTGCTGCTGTTTCTGGTGCTGGCGCTGGCGATGACGGTCACCTTCATCGGCGGCATGCAGAGCGCCTTCTCGGTGGGCTGGCGCGATGCCGCGCGGCCCTTGCTCGCGGACTACGTGGACCGGCTGGTGACCGAAATCGGCAGTCCGCCTAGCGTGGAGCGCGCGCAGACCATTGTGCAGCGCCTGCCCATCATGATGCGTATCGAGGGACCGCAGGTCCAGTGGATGTCGCATCCCGATGACCGTCCGGTGGCGCGCTGGCGCGGCGGGCGCGGCCCATGGGACGCCGACAGCCGCGAGCTGTTGCGCAAGCAGACGGCCGATGGGCATACGATTGAATTTGCCCTGAACCGTGCAATGCTCGACGGCGCCCATCGTTCGGGCGCCATCTGGTTCACTCTGGGTGGCGTGCTCTTTCTGACGGCGCTGGCGTACTGGTATGTGCGCCGCCTGCTGCGCCCGCTGGACGATATCCGCCAGGGTGCGCTGCGGTTCGGTGCGGGCAATTTCGAGGCATCCATTCCCGTGCGCCATGCGCTGCGTCCCGACGAATTGGGTCAGCTGGCGGCGACGATCAACACCATG
The DNA here is from genome assembly GCF_057914905.1 of Comamonas sp. DB36. NCBI lineage: Bacteria > Pseudomonadati > Pseudomonadota > Betaproteobacteria > Burkholderiales > Comamonadaceae > Comamonas > Comamonas sp. DB36. The sequence continues at coordinate 570,158 of NZ_CP196633.1, read as the reverse complement.
GGCCAGGACATCCACCAGATGCTGGAGGCCAAGCGGTCGCTGCTGCTGGCCATCAGCCACGAGCTGCGCAGCCCGCTGACCCGGGCGCGCCTGCATACCGAGCTGCTGCCGGCGACGCACGAGGTGCAGCCCCAGCGCGACGCCTTGCTGCGTGACCTGGGAGAGATGGCGCGTCTGATCACCGATCTGCTGGAAAGCGAACGCCTGACGGGGCGTCACAGCGCGCTGCACAAGGAGCCTACCGACATCGCTGCCCTGGCCCGTGCCGTGGTGGACGAGATGAATGCATGCCATTCGGGCAGCGCCGGCATCGACCTGCAAGCCGATGCGGCCATGTCCCCGGTGCTGATCGACGCGACCCGCCTGCGGCTGCTGATGCGTAACCTGCTGGACAACGCCTTGCGCCATGGCGGGCGCGACCTGCCCGCACCTCAGCTGCACCTGCGGCAGACGCCCGCGGGGCTGGAGATCGAGGTGCGTGACTTTGGCAGCGGCGTGCCCGAGGACCAGATAGACCGCCTGGCCCAGCCTTTCTACCGCGCGGATGCCGCGCGCCAGCGCAGCACCGGCGGCGTGGGCCTGGGACTGTACCTGTGCCGCTTGGTGGCGCAGGCGCATGGCGGCACCCTGGTTCTGGGCAATGCCCGGCCCGGCCTGCGCGTGACCGTCACCCTGCCGCCGGGCTGAGCGCGACTGCCCTGGCATGCATGCATGCGATGCGCAGCGCAACCCTGGCGGTGCGCATCCCCTGAGTCAACCCCGTAAAACAGGCGCTGGCGTATGCCATGATGCGGCATGACACAGAGTTCCGAAGACCTGCAACAGATTGCCGCGCGCACGCTCGCGCACTACGAGCAGAACGCGCAAAGCTTCTGGGAAGGCACACGCGATCACGACGTGAGCCAGAACATCGCGGCGCTGCTCAAGCACCTACCCGGGCCTGGGCCCTTTGACCTGCTGGATTTCGGCTGCGGTCCGGGGCGCGACCTGCGCACTTTCCAGCAGATGGGCCACCGCGCCGTGGGCCTGGAGGGCGCGCCCAGCTCGGCGGCCATGGCGCGCGCACACAGCGGCTGCGAGGTGCTGGAGCAGAGCTTCCTGGACCTCGATCTGCCGACCGAGCGCTTCGACGGAGTGTTTGCCAATGCCGTGCTGTTCCATGTGCCCAGCCAGGTGCTGCCTCAGGTGCTGCACCAATTGCACGCCTGCCTGCGACCGGGCGGCGTGCTGTTCAGCTCCAACCCGCGCGGCAACGGCCAGGAAGGCTGGAACGGCGAGCGTTACGGTGTATTTCACGACTGGCCCAGCTGGCACGCCGTGATGACGGCTGCGGGCTTCGAGCAGCTCGAGCACTTCTACCGTCCCGCGGGCCTGCCTATCGAGCAACAGCCCTGGCTGGCCAGCGTGTGGCGCCGGGGTTGAGCCCTGGTCCGGCGCGAATGGGGTGCCCAATGCTGCAGGCAGCGCTGCCTGACATGGTGTGAAGGCCTGTGCGCAGGACACGGCATTGCGCCAGCGCATGCTTTTCCGTATGACAGTGCACAGCAGTTCCGCCAGTGTCTTGGCCGGCGTGGAAAGCGTTCGATCCCGTCGCTGGATGTAGAACAGCATTGCCGGTTCTTCCAGCGGCATGCTCCTCAACCCATGGCGCTGCGCATCGAACAAGGTCGGCAAAACACGGTAGCAGATGCACTTGGTCGCATGAACGGCCAAATGCTAAGCGAATGACGAGCATCGCGGCCTATGCCCAGCGGCTGATTCAAAACCAGTCAAGTTGGCCCGGGACTCCAAAGCCAAATGCTACTGAAAACGGGGCGACGTCGCCAGGGAGCGGAAAATCGCATTGCACCCAGATCCACACTCAAATGAAGTGAACGCAAGCAACGTGTCTATTCCTTGTATCGTGCGTAATTAAAGCGGGCACACTGGCTTCATCGAAGGAATTTATCTGGATGGAGTGACGATGAACATACAAGGATTTTCTGGCATTAGTCAGGCTTATAGCCTGAATGGCTTACCTAAAGCAAACCAAAGCCGTTCCCAGGTGGTGGCAAATGATGGGTCTGGATCGTCAGCTACGCAAGTCACCATCTCCGATCAAGCGAAGGCGCTGGCATTTCCGGAAGATGCTGTTGCTGCTCGCCTCAAGGACATCAAGGCCAAGCCGGCGACACAGCGTACCAGTGAAGAATTTGAGTTCGTCCACAAAAACGACAAAAAGCTTGCCGAGATCATTGCCAAAAATCCCGACGCGCAGACTGCGGATGAAATCGATTACATGCAGAAAGCCAGTGGTTTTGTAAACACGATGGCCACGCTGAGCCCGCAAGAAAAGAAGCTTTATGACGAGCTCGTCGCCAAAGGAGAAACCGAAGCGATGCGTGGGATGAGTTTGATCGCCATGTCCCGCACGGTCGGTGGCGACGTTTCTTTGGGCAATGGCGTGACGTTCAACCCGAGTAACACAGAGATCAGCGCTGACAACGTCAGAAACCTCTTCAGCAAGTTGTTCGCGAACGAGGATGGCCAAAATTCCACCAGCTTTGGCGCGCTGGCAGAGTATCTGGACCGTAGTAAGCATTCATCGCTGGCGTGACACCCGGCGGGACATCGCCGTCTTGCAGAAGGACTCACCGTGCTTTCAGGGCGGCGAGGATGCCAAATCTGGTGTTTTGAGGGTGTGAAGGTTGCCGCGTATGGGCAGAGGGCAGCGCTCTTTGGAGCCGAGCACTGTACCGCGATGCCCGAAAAGGCATAAACGTAGCGGGATGCGATCATGGCACTGCCTTGAGGCAACCGCCCGTGAGGTTGTCCAGCCATGCCGCATGCATGCGTGTTTGGGCCCACACGTTCTTTGCCGCGGCTGCCTTCGATCCGTGCATATTCTTATGACATGAGAGGCGCGCGGCCAGCGGATTGTGGCGTGGTGGGCTGGACCAGGCCAGCCCACCAGTCAAACCCTCAGGCGAACTCGATTCCCGTGGCCGCCAGGCCCACCAGATCGATGCGCGTGGCGTTCAGATCCAGATTGCTGGCCAGCACCGCGAGCTCGCCGCCCGTCACGCCCTGGGCCAGCATGTTGATGAACGGCTGCAGCTGCGCCGGCGTCGCGGCGCTGCCCACGACATTGGTCTACGATCGCTGCTTCACCTGACCGCTGACCGGGCGCGTGCGCACTTGGGCGTCACAGCGTCCCAGGTCCGGGAGGGATGAGCAGCCTGCTGAGACTTGCGCGCTGTCGATGCAAGCGTGTCGGCGACAGGACATCCACAATCATGTTTGCCCTAGAATGCGCCGTCCCCACGCACGCATGACCCATGCACCTTCACGTCGACGAAGACATCACCTTCCGCAGGTTGGAAATCCTCCTGGCTTTCATGCAGACGGGCAACCTCACGCGCGCCGCGGAAATGCTCGAGATCAGTCCCGTGAGCGTGCACCGCGCGTTGCATGCACTCGAAGCCGGCCTGCGCTGCGCGCTGTTCCGCCACGAGGGCCGCAACCTGCACCCCACCGAGGCAGCGCAGGCCCTGGCGGATGTGGCGCGTGAAGTGCTGCGCACCATGGCGGAAGGCATACGCTCAACGCGTGAAGTCGCCGGTTATTCGTCCGACCGCATTCGCATCGGCTCGCTTTACTCCCTCACGGCACGCACCGTGCCCAAGCTGGTCATGGGCATGAAGCTGCGCATGCCCGATATACAGACCGAACTCGTGCTCGGCTCCAATGCGGACCTGCTGCAGAAGCTGCGCGACGGCGCCGTCGATGCCGTGCTGATGGGCACGCCCGAAAACGCACCCGATCTGGAATCCCAGCCGCTGTTCGAAGACGATATCTTTTTCGCCACACCGGTCGGATCGCCTTACTGCGCAATGGAGCAGATCGACCTCGCGGCCTGCGCCAACGAGCACTTCGTCACGCTGAGCGAAGGCTTCGTGACCTACGGCGGCTTCGTCGACGCGTTTCGCATCGCCGGCTTCACGCCGAACGTCGTGATGGAAACCGCGGACATTTTCTCGTTGATGAACCTGGTGGCTGGCGGCGTGGGCCATACGCTGCTGCCCGGGCGCGTGGGCGGCATCATGCCGCAGAAGGTGCAGCTCGTGCCGCTGCAGCCGCGCTATCTGATGCGCCAGACGATATCGCTCAATTTCCTGCGCACGCGCGAGCGCGACCCCAATCTGCTGGCCTTGCTCGCAGTCTGCCGCGCAGCCAAGGCGGAACTGGGCTGAGCAGGCCCTGCGCCAACGGGTTAACCCCCGATCGTTTCAGTTAGCGTAAGAGTCGGCGAAACCGCTTCATTGATCCTTCCGGAGTGGGTACGTATTGTTCGTACCAGACGCACATCCACAGTGCGTCGCTATAAAAAACTCCGGAGACAAATCGATGAGTTCGCACTGGATTTCAATTTATGCGCTGGCGGGCATGTTCGTGCTGGCCACCGCGCTGCCCATCAACATGGGCGTGATCGCCTTTGTTGGCGCCTTCCTGGTCGGAACACTGGTCGCCGGCATGAATGCCAAGGAGATCATGGGCGGCTTTCCCGCCGACCTGTTCCTGACCCTGGTCGGCATCACTTATCTGTTCGCACTGGCGCAGAACAACGGCACCATCGATTGGCTGGTGAAGCTCGCGGTACGTGCGGTGCGCGGGCGCATCGCCGCCATTCCCTGGATCATGTTCTTCATCGCCGCGCTGCTGACTTCCGTGGGCGCCGTGAGCCCCGCGGCGGTGGCCATCATCGCGCCGATTGCGCTGGGATTCGCCGCAAGATACGGCATCAGCCCGCTGATGATGGGCCTGATGGTGGTGCACGGCGCGCAGGGCGGGGGGTTCTCGCCGATCAGCATCTACGGCGGCATCACCAACAAGATCGTCGCCAAGGCGGGCCTGCCGCTCAACGAGATGGCGACGATGCTGGCCAGCCTGGGCTTCAACCTGGCCGTGGCCGCGCTGCTGTTCTTCCTGTTCGGCGGCATGAAGCTGATGCGGCAGAAGGCCGATGCCGGCGGTGCGCTGCCCGTCGTGCGCCGGGTCGCGCACGGCCAGGGCGGCGCCCAGGTATACGGCGACGCCGAAGGCGAGTCGTTCGGCGAAGAGCGGCGCACCGCCGCACCCGATGCGGATTCGCTGATGGACCCCTCGCCGGGCACCGGCACCGAAACCGCTGCCCACTGGTACCGGGTCGTCACCGTGCTGGGCTTGCTGGCCCTGGCGGTGCTGACGCTGTTCTTCAAGCAGGACATAGGCTTTGTGTCGATCACCATCGGTCTGCTGCTCACGCTGATGGCACCCAATCTGCAAAAGCGCGCACTGGGCCAGGTGTCCTGGCCGGAAATCATGCTGATCGTCGGCGTCAGCACCTTTGTCGGCGTGATGGACAAGATGGGCACGATCAGTTTCGTCGGCCACAGCGTCGCGGGCCTGACTTCGCCGCTGATGGCCGCGCTGCTGCTGTGCTTCGTCGGCGCGGTGGTTTCCGCCTTCGCCTCGTCCACCGCCGTGCTGGGCTCGCTGATTCCGCTGGCCGTGCCTTTCCTGCAGGGCGACGCCTCGGTCGGCGCGGTCGGTTTCATTGCCGCGATGGCGGTGTCTTCCACCGTGGTCGATGTCAGTCCGTTCTCCACCAATGGCGCGCTGGTGCTGGCCAATGCCAAGGGCGTGGACCGCGACGTGTTCTTCAGGCAACTGATGGTCTACGGCGCCATCGTGACTGTGGTCGCTCCGGTGCTGGTGTGGCTGCTCTTCGTGGTGCTGTAGCGCGCCGCCTTCTTCAAACATTGCACAACCCTAGTCCAACATGAACACCAGATCCTGGGCCTCCAAGGCCGAAGACCGCCAAGCCAAGCTGGCGCGCGCGGCGCAAGCGCTGGGCCGGCAGCTTGCCGGCAAGCGCGTCGCCACCGAAGCCATAGGCACTTTGCTGGAGGCCGTGCTGTCGCCCGGCGATCGTGTCTGCCTCGAAGGCAACAACCAGAAGCAGGCCGACTTTCTGGCCAAGGCCCTGGTGCAGGTCGACCCGCAACGGGTGCACGGCCTGCACATGGTGCAGTCGGTGCTGGCCCTGCCCGAACACCTCGATGTGTTCGAGAACGGCGTCGCCTCGCGGCTGGACTTCAGCTTCTCGGGCCCGCAGGGCGCGCGCCTGGCCAAGCTGGTGTCCGGCGGCCGCATAGAGATAGGCGCCATCCACACCTATCTGGAACTGTTTGCGCGCTACTTCATCGACTTGACGCCCAAGGTGGCGCTGGTCGCGGCCCATGCGGCCGACGCGCAAGGCAATCTCTACACGGGGCCGAACACCGAAGACACTCCGGCCATCGTCGAGGCCACGGCGTTCTCGGGCGGCATCGTGATTGCCCAGGTCAACGAATTCGTCGACGGCCAGAGCACGACGCTGCCGCGCATCGACATTCCAGCCGACTGGGTCAGCTTCGTGGTCCAGGCGCCGCGGCCCAACTTCATCGAGCCGCTGTTCACGCGCGATCCCGCGCAGATCAGCGAGGTGCAGATCCTGATGGCCATGATGGCGATCAAAGGCATCTACGGCGAGTACGGCGTGCAGCGCCTGAACCACGGCATAGGCTTCGACACGGCGGCCATCGAACTGCTGCTGCCGACCTATGGCGAATCGCTGGGGCTCAAGGGCAAGATAGGCAAGCACTGGGCGCTCAACCCCCACCCGGCGCTGATTCCCGCGATCGAGGCCGGCTGGGTCGAGTCGGTGCACTCGTTCGGCTCCGAGCTGGGCATGGAAGACTACATTCGCGCGCGCTCCGATGTGTTCTTCACCGGGCTCGACGGCAGCCTGCGCAGCAATCGCGCTTTCTGCCAGGCAGCGGGCCATTACGCCTGCGACATGTTCATAGGCTCGACGCTGCAGATCGACCTGGATGGCAACAGCTCCACCGCCACGCTGGGCCGCATCGCGGGCTTTGGCGGCGCGCCGAACATGGGCGCCGACGCGCGCGGGCGCCGCCATTCCAGCCCCGCGTGGCTCAAGGCCGGGCGCGAAGCGCGTGCCGGCCGCAGCGGCGCGGCGGGCACGCCGCGCGGCCAGAAGCTGGTGGTGCAGATGGTCGAGACCTTCCGCGAGCACATGCAGCCGGCGTTTGTCGACCGGCTCGATGCCTGGACGCTGCAGGAGCAGGCGGGCATGGACCTGCCGCCGATCATGATCTACGGCGACGACGTATCGCACATCCTGACCGAGGAAGGCATCGCCAATCTGCTGCTGTGCCGCAGCGACGAGGAGCGCGAGCAGGCCATACGCGGCGTTGCCGGCTACACCGCCATCGGGCTGGGTCGCGACCAGCGCGCCGTGGAAAACCTGCGCGACCGCGGCGTGATCCGGCGTCCGCAGGACCTGGGCATAGATCCGCGCCAGGCCACGCGCAATCTGCTGGCGGCGCGCAGCATGCGCGACCTGGTGCGCGCTTCGGGCGGGCTGTACCAGCCGCCCAAGCGTTTCAGAAATTGGTAGGAGAACCCCATGAGCGACATTCCCGCAGGGCTTGAGACCCTGGATTTTTCTTTTTCCGGCGGTCAGCCCGCTGGCGCGTTCGCCCCGGTGCTGGTCGGCGTCGTCGGCTCGGGCAATCTCGAGGTACTGCTCGAGGCAGCGGCCGGCAACGACTGCGCGGTGCGCATCGAGACATCGGCGCGCGGCTTTCTGCCCATCTGGCAGGCCGTCATGACCGATTTCCATGCGCGCCACCGCCTGGCGGGCGTGCGCATCGCCATCAACGACATGGGCGCCACGCCCGCGGTGGTGAGCCTGCGCCTGGACCAGGCGGTCGCTGAACTCCACGGAGGTCAAGCATGATCAGCTTTGCCGAATGCTCGGCGCGCGAGCGCCTGGCGCTGCTGCTGGATGCGGGCAGCTTTCACGAATGGCTGCCGCCCAGCGAGCGCGTCACCAGCCCGCACCTGGCGCAGTTGGGAGTGCCCAGCGCGTTCGACGATGGCGTGGCCATTGGCCGCGCGACGCTTGCCGGCCACAGCGTCTTTGTCGCCGCGCAGGAAGGCGCGTTCATGGGCGGCGGCGTGGGCGAAGTGCACGGCGCCAAGCTCGTGGGCCTGCTGCGGCGCGCGCTGCGCGAGCGGCCCACAGCGGTGCTGCTGCTTGCCGAGTCGGGCGGCGTACGGCTGCACGAAGCCAATGCGGGCCTGATCGCGGTGTCGGAAGTGATGCGCGCGCTGCTTGACGTGCGCGCCGCTGGCATTCCCGTGATCGTGCTGATCGGCGGCGCCAACGGCTGCTTCGGCGGCATGGGCATCGTCGCGCGCTGCGCCGATCACATCGTGATGAGCGATGTCGGTCGGCTGGCGATGTCGGGGCCGGAGGTCATCGAGGCTTCGCATGGCGTGGAGGAGTTCGATGCGCGGGACCGCGCGCTGGTGTGGCGCACGACCGGCGGCAAGCACCGCTGGCTCACCGGTGATTGCGATGCCTTGGTCGAGGACGATGTCACCGCCTTTCGCGCCGCGGCCATCGCCGCGCTCGGCAAGTCGGCGCCGTTGACCCTGGCGACGCTGGAGGCCGAACACGCCTTGCTGGGCCGACGCCTGCATGCGCTCCCAGAGGATGGCGGTGCAGAAGACCAGTCCGAACTGCTGTGGCGCGCGCTCGGCGTGGTTGATGCCGCCCAGATTCCCGAACTGTCGGTCGCTGCAGTGCGTCCACTGCGCGCCGTTTAACCAGGAGCATCCCATGGAGTGGACTTCTCTCGTCACCCAACTCTTCGGCCCCTACCACGGCATGCGCGCACGGGAAGACTTCCTGCAGGGCGATGTCATGTTCGAGGGCGCACCGCTCACGGTGATCGGCACGACGAACCATGCGCCCATAGGCGTCAAGCTTGCGCTGGCCCAGGCGCGGGTGGTGCTCGACACCATTGCCAACCATCCCGGTCGTCCCATTCTGCTGCTGATCGACACCCAGGGACAGCAGCTGCGCCGCCGCGACGAACTGCTGGGCATCAACCGCGCCATGGCCCACCTGGGCGCGGCCATCGATCTTGCACGGCGCCAGGGCCACAGGGTCATCGGTCTGGTCTACGACCAGGCCTTGTCGGGCGGTTTCATCACCTCGGGCCTCATTGCCGACGCCTGCTACGCCTTGCCGGAAGCGGAGATCCGCGTGATGCGGATTCCGGCAATGGCGCGGGTGACCAAGCTGGCGGAAGAAAAACTGGCCGCATTGTCGCTGTCCAACCCGGTGTTCGCACCCGGTGTGCAGAACTATGTCGCCATGGGCGGCGTGCGCGCGCTGTGGCAGGGCGATCTGCCCGAGGCGCTGCGCGCTGCGCTGCGCGACACCCCGACCACGGATCAGCGCGCGCAGGACGGCGCGGCGCGCGGCGGCCGCCAGATGTCTGCGGCGGTGGTGCAACGCGTGCTGGACGCTGCCTGAAAGCGGGGCAAGTCATGCACGGTCTACGACGCCACCAACTGGTTCATCTCAGCGCCGAAGGCTGGAGCGGCGTGCTGCAGCGCGCCTGGGAGCCGCAGGCCCAGGCATTTCTGGCGCAATGGGCAAGCCACGGCCTGCCGCTGGTGGTCACGCGCCAACCGCCGGAATACGCCGGCAGCGGCCGCATCGCCTTGGGCCTGCCCTCGGCGCTGGCCTGGGGAAAGCTGCGGCTGGCGGTGCAGGTGCCCTGGACTGCGGTGCAGGACTTCGCAGAGTTTCCCGCGCTGGGCGCCGTGCTGGCACTGCTGCCCACCGAGGCCAAGGCCAGCGCCGCGCACCTGCAACAGGCGCTCGATGCCTGCGGCGTGACGGCGCGTGTCTTTGGCAGCTATGGCTGGCAAGCCCTCAGCGGCCTGCCTTATGTGCGGCCCGAATCCGATCTCGATCTGTGCATAGGCGTCGATGGCATGGCCCAGGCCGACGCGGTCGTGGCGCTGCTGCAGGCCCAGGCAACGCCGCTGCCGCGCATCGATGGCGAGCTGATGTTTGCCGACGGCGCGGCCGTCGCCTGGCGTGAATGGGCGGCGTGGCGCGGCGGACGCGCCCGCGCGCTGCTGGTCAGGCACCTGGAGCGCGTCGGGCTGGAGCATGACGCTGGCTGGTGCGCGCCGCGCGCGTTGCAGGAGACCATGCCATGAGAGCATCGGCACTTGCGCTTGCAGACCGCCAGCCGCTCACGCCGGCGGCGATCGGCCGGGCCGCCACGCTGGCGCTGCACGACGAACTGTCGCTGGCGCCCAAGCCCGGCCTGGTGACTTTGCTCGACAACGGCAGCCATGACGACATGGACGCGCACAGCTTCATGCGCAGCCTGTTCGCGCTGCGCCACTACTTCACGCAGATCGCCCAGGCCGGGCGCGATGGCGCCGGTTTCGCCGTGCTGGAGCAATGCGGTATCGCGGCCGAAGCGCGCATGCTGCGCGCCACGGGCGGCATCAACACCCACCGCGGCGCGATCTTCATGATCGGTCTGCTGTGCGCGGCAGCGGGCGCGGTTTTGCGCGAGCATGACGGCGTGCTGCATCCCGAGCTGCTGCGTGCCACCTTGCGCCAGTATTGGGGCCAGGCGCTGACGCTGCGCAGCCAGCGCGCATCGACGCTGCCCGGCGGCATCGCGAGCCGGCGTTATGGCCTGCGCGGCGCGTCCGAAGAGGCGGCGCTGGGCTTTCCCGTGCTGTTCGAGACCACGCTGCCCGCGCTGACGACCGCCTTCAAGCGCGGCCTCAAGCCCCGCGAGGCCCGTCTGGAGGCGCTGATGCACACCATTGCCGTACTGGACGACAGCAATCTGGCCCACCGCGGCGGCTTAGAAGGCCTGCGCCATGCCCAGCAGCTCGCCCAAGCCTTTCTGGCGCGCGGCGGCATGTCTAGGCCCGAAGGCCTGGTCGAGCTGCAGGCGGTGGCCGAGGCCTTTGTCGCGCGCCGCCTGTCGCCCGGCGGCGCGGCCGACACGCTCGCCGCGGCATGCTGGATCACTCGCATTTGCGTCCAGCCATGAGTTTTGCCCTGCTTTTCTCCGGCCAGGGCCATCAGCATCCGGCGATGCTGCCCTGGCTTGCCGACGATGCCGTCATGCAGGCCATGCGCGCGCACTTGGACGTCGATGACTGGCGGCTGGCGCTGGCCGATGCTGCCTGGGCCCAGCGCAACGACAAGGCCCAGATACTGCTGACCGGTCTGTCCCTGGCGGCGTGGGGGCAAATCGCACCACTGGTGGCGCAGCCCGCGGCGATTGCGGGCTATAGCGTGGGCGAACTCGCGGCGTTCAGCGCCGCGGGCGTCATGGATACGACCACGGCGCTGGCGCTGGCCCCGCAGCGCGCCGCGGCCATGGATGAATGCGCGCGCGGCGCTCCCGGCGGTCTGCTGGCCGTCTCCGGACTGCCCGTGGACAAACTGCAGGCGCTGCTGGAGCAGGCCGGGCTGGCGATCGCCATTCGCAACGGCATCGACAGCGTCGTTGTCGGCGGGCCGGTGGCGGCATTGGCGCTGGCGCAAACCCTGGCGGCGTTGGCCGGTGCCCATTGCACGCCGCTGCGCGTCAGCGTGGCTTCGCATACGCCGTGGATGCAAGGTGCGGCCGATCGCTTTTCGAGCACTCTTGCATCCGTGTCGCTGCGCCCACCGGCGGTCACGCTCTACAGCAATGCGGCCGATCGCATCCGCGACGCGGCGTCGGCCGCGCATGCGCTCGCGGCGCAGATCGCCACCACCGTGCGCTGGGACGAGTGCCTGGAAAACATCATGGCGCGGCAAGTGCGCTGCGTGCTCGAGATCGGTCCGGGCCAGGCCCTGGCGCGGATGTGGAACCAGCGCTACCCCGGCATTCCCGCGCGCGCCTGCGATGACTTTCGCAGCGCCGCCGCGATTGCCGCCTGGCTGAACAGCCATGACGACAGATGAAGCCATCCTTTCCAACGTTCCAGCCCCCAGGCCCAGGAGAATGCCGTGAGTATGAATGACGCCAAGACCCCGCTGATTGCCGCAGCAGATATCGAAAATGCCCATGTGCGCGGCATGTCGGCCTACGACCAACGGGTCGCCGAAGCAGACGCCGACTACGACGCGTACTGGTGCGAGCGCGCCCGCGAGCTGCTCAGTTGGCGCACGCCGTTCACCCGGGGGCTGGACGAAAGCCAGGCGCCGTTCTTCAAATGGTTCGAAGACGGCACGCTCAACGTTTCCTACAACTGCCTGGACCGCCATGTCGAGAAGGGGCTGGGCGACAAGACCGCCCTCATTTTCGAAGCCGACGATGGCCAGGTGACGCGCATCAACTACCGCGAACTGCTGGCGCGCACCTGCCGACTGGCCAACGCGCTCAAGGCGCGCGGCGTGCACAAGGGCGATCGCGTGGTCATCTACATGTCGATGAGCATCGAAGGCGTGGTCGCGATGCAGGCCTGTGCCCGCATAGGCGCAACGCATTCGGTGGTTTTCGGCGGCTTTTCCGCACAAAGCCTGCGCGACCGCATCCAGGACGCGGGCGCGGTGATGGTGATCACCGCCGACGAGCAGCTGCGCGGCGGCAAGCAACTGCCGCTCAAGGCCATCGTCGACGATGCGATCGCCCTGGGCGGCTGCGAATCGGTGGCGAATGTGCTGGTCTATCAGCGCACCGGGGCCGCTATCCATTGGGATAGCACACGCGACCGTTGGTTGCACGCAGAGACGCAGAATCAGCCCGACAGCTGCGAGCCCGAATGGGTCGGCGCCGAGCATCCGCTGTTTGTGCTCTACACCTCGGGCTCGACCGGCAAGCCCAAAGGCGTTCAGCATTCAAGCGGCGGCTACCTGCTGCATGCCGCGCTGACCACGCAGTGGACTTTCGATCTCCAGCCCGACGACGTGTTCTGGTGCACTGCCGACATAGGCTGGGTCACGGGCCACAGCTACATCACCTACGGTCCGTTGGCACTGGGCGCCACGGAGATCATCTTCGAAGGCGTGCCGACGTTTCCCGACGCCGGGCGCTTCTGGAAAATGATCGAGGACCACCGGGTCAGCATTTTCTACACCGCGCCGACCGCGATACGCTCGCTGATCAAGTCCGCAGAGAGCAACGAAAGCGTGCATCCGCGCAGCTACGATCTGTCGAGCCTGCGCATCCTGGGGTCGGTGGGCGAGCCCATCAATCCCGCGGCCTGGGAGTGGTATCACCAGCATGTGGGCGGCGGACGCTGCCCCATCGTCGACACCTTCTGGCAGACCGAGACCGGCGGGCACATGATCACGCCGCTGCCGGGCGCGACGCCGCTGGTGCCCGGCTCGTGCACGCTTGCTTTTCCGGGCATTGCGGCCGCGATTGTCGATGAGACCGGCGCCGACCTGCCCAACGGCCAGGGCGGCATTCTGGTGATCAAGAAGCCCTGGCCCAGCATGATACGCACGATCTGGGGCGATCCCGAGCGTTTCAAGGCAAGCTACTTTCCCGCCGAACTCAAAGGCTACTACCTCGCCGGCGACGGCGCGATCCGCGACGCACAGACCGGGTACTTCACCATCACCGGGCGCATCGATGACGTGCTCAATGTCTCGGGACACCGCATGGGCACGATGGAGATAGAGTCGGCGCTGGTGTCCTGCACCGAACTCGTGGCCGAAGCGGCCGTGGTCGGCCGTCCGGACGAGACCACGGGAGAAGCCATCTGCGCTTTCGTGGTGCTCAAGGGCCCACGCCCCAGCGGCGAAGAGGCCAGACAAATTGCCAATACGCTGCGCAATTGGGTCGCCAAGGAAATCGGCCCCATCGCCAAACCCAAGGACATACGCTTCGGCGACAACCTGCCCAAGACACGCAGCGGCAAGATCATGCGCCGTTTGCTGCGCTCGGTTGCCAAGGGTGAGGACGTCACGCAGGACATATCGACGCTCGAAAACCCGGCGGTGCTGGCACAGTTGGCGCAAAGCAACTGAAATGATGGGTTCGAAGGCTGACTGGTGACAAGTGGCGATCGGGTAAATCGCCTCTGCCAAACCAAAAGCCTAGAATCAAACCTGATTTCCAGAAGGCTGCTGCGTCACAGCAGCCACACCCCGAAAATTAACTATCCAAGCTATCGAGCAGATGACTGATCGATAGCTTTGGATGCCACGGCCTTTGAGCCCAAAACGCTCACCCCCTGGGTTTTTCAGGGAGTGAATTCGTTTTCAGGTCAATTGCCCCGGTAGCTGGAGAAGCCGTAAGGGCTGACCAGCAAAGGAATATGATAATGCGGAACAGAGCCGTCCGCCTTGAAAATAACGGGTATCTCCGGGAAGAATGTGGAAATTTTGTGCTGATTGAACCATTCCCCGGTCTGGAAGGTTACACGATAATTTCCCTTTTCCATGGTCGATTCGGAAGGGTACAAGGCGGTAATTCGGCCTTGCTCATTGGTCACCCCCTTGTTGAGCGAAACCCATTTGTCATCTACCTGCTTTTCAAGCTTGACCGTGACGCCAGCAGAAGGCAGGCCGTCTTGCAAATTCAGTACATGCACGCTCAGTGGGTTGGAGGCAGCCAGGGCGGAGGTGGCGGCAACTGCGTTCAGGAGCAAGCCGGCGATGAGTAGTTTGGTTTTCTTCATGGATTTTCCTTAGGGTTGGTTGTTTGGCGAAATTAATACGATTTTCAGAAGCTTATTTTCCCGGGCCAAGTACTTTATCCAAGGCTTGCAATGCGCAGCCTTCATCAATTACCGCTCCACCTGCGCCTCCCACGCCGATTGCACCGACGACCTCGTTGCCAACTTTCACGGGTACTCCGCCTCCGATGAGCAACAGGCTGTCAATCGTGTTCAGATTGCTTGAATCCGGATTGTTGCGTGCATTTTCCGCAAAGACTCGCGACAAGGTTTTTGTCGACAGCGCAGTAAAAGCTTTCTTTTGTGCCGCTTCCGTGTTGTGCACGCCGACAGTGTCATCGCGCTGAAGGGATAGCAAATGCCCACCCCGATCAATCACGACCACCACTGCTGAACGCCCCTGAGAATGGCACGCATCCATGGTGGCTTGAACCAGTTGATTGGCAAGGTGGAGTGACATATTGTTTTGCAGCAGTGTTGAAGGCTGTTCCGCAAACGCTTGTGTTGCCGCCATCAGACCCGCTGCTGCGAGATATTTAAATGAGCTCCATTGCATTTTTTGCCTTTTGCGCTATTTGTGTATCGAACAATATGGATTATTGACATTCAACATGACCCCAGGATTGCGTCAAAATTACAAATTTATCATTTGCATTACAGATTTGAAATAATTGAAAGTTACAAAAGTACCTTACAATTCATTCATGCGAATCCTTATTGTTGAAGACGAAATAAAAGCTGCCCAGTACCTTAAAGAAGCACTGATGCAGTCTGGTTATCAAGCAGAGTCTTCCCATGACGGGATCGACGGACTTTTCCTGGCGCAGTCAGGAACTTTCGATCTCATCATTTTGGATGTGATGCTCCCTGGAATTGATGGCTGGAGCTTCATCGGCAGGCTGCGCGAACGCAGCCAAGTTCCTGTGCTGTTTCTCACCGCCAAAGACGCGGTGGCAGACCGGGTGAAAGGTCTGGAGCTAGGGGCTGACGACTATCTGGTCAAACCCTTTTCGTATGCGGAGTTACTTGCGCGCGTGCGCACGCTGTTACGAAGAAATCCTGTGCGTCAGCAGGAAATATTTGAGCTTGCCGACTTGCAGGTCGATGCGCTCAAACGCCGCGCTACCAGAGGCGGGCAGCGGATCGATCTGACCAACAAGGAATTCGCACTCCTGCACTTATTGTTGCAGCACAAAGGTGAAGTCATGTCGCGCAGCCAGATTGCATCGCAAGTGTGGGACATGAATTTCGACAGCGATACGAACGTTGTGGATGTGGCAATCCGTCGTTTGCGCGCGAAGATTGATGATGATTTCACCGTCAAGCTTATTCAAACTGTGCGCGGCATGGGCTACAGGATAGAGGATGGATTCTGATGAGTAAAAAAATCAACATCAGTCTTCGATTCAGACTTTCAATTCTTTTTTCCCTGATAAGCGCAATTTTATTTGCAATTATGGGGGGCTATGCTTACAGTGCCTTGAGTCGCGAAATCTCATACCGGGATGATTCGGCTCTAATGGGCAGGGTTGATAGAATAAAATCAATTCTTCATGATGGCAAGAACATAGATTTCCTTAGAAGTCAACCTGAAATTTATGAAAACATGTTGGGGAATAAAGAGAATTTTTTATGGATTCTTGATGATTCAGGAAAGCTGCTGATTGAAGTAAATCCAGAAAAATTACCGATGCCATCCATTAGTACGCTGCATCCACCCATGCTTTTCACCACCACTGTTTCAGGGTCTGCGCGCATGGCATGGCTGAAGGTAAATGGTTCCGATGGTGCATTTTTTGTGATCGCCGGGAAATTATTGTCAGAGCGTGAGCATATGTTGAATGCATATCGGCGAGATCTCGGCCTGGCATGGCTGGTCGGTGTGCTTTTGACTTTCTTTGTCAGCTGGGAGGCGGTGCGTCGCGGCCTCAAGCCTTTGCTGAAGCTAAGTCTGCAGGCGGCTTCCATCGGCCCCCAGGAACTGCGATTGCGGCTGGATGAGAGCAGCCAACCGAAAGAACTTCAGGCCATGACCGCGGCACTCAATCTCATGCTGCAACGTCTGGAAGATGGATATCTGAAATTATCGCAATTTTCTGAAGACCTGGCCCATGAAATGAGGACACCGCTCAATACCCTCATACTTCAAAACCAGGTGGCATTATCCAAGGAACCAACAATAGAAGACTATGAAAAATATCTTGACTCTCAGCAGGAGGAGTTCGAGCGTCTTTCCCGCATGATAGACAACATGCTTTTCCTGGCACGGGCGGAACAGCTGGATGATTTGATTGAAATCGAAACGGTCGATCTGGAAAATACCTCAAAACAGTTGTTGGGTTATTTCGAAGGCATGGCGCAGGAGCGCGGGATGCGAATAGAGGCAATCGCTCAAGCTTGCATTCAAGCCGACACCAGATTGGTGCGGCGTGCCCTGGCGAATCTTCTGGCGAATGCCATTCGCTACGGCGATGAAAACACGGTCATTTCCTTGAGGAGCAATTTTATCGCTCACAAGTGGATGGAAATCGAAGTGTTCAATCAAGGTCCGAAAATAGATGAGCACCATTTGCCAAGAATTTTTGACCGTTTTTATCGGTGTGACGTCTCACGCTCTCGCACCGATGACTCAGGTGGGCTTGGCCTGGCAATAGTGAAATCGATCATGCACATGCACCATGGCGAAGTACTGGTCAGCAGCACAAGCGAAGGAACTCGCTTTACCTTGCGATTTCCCGTTGAATCATTGAATGCACAGGAATCGCATTGAAGGCTGGTTGGGATAGACGTTCCATGAATGACGCTATCCCATTGCCAGCCCGCTTACGCTTGCAGTTCCAGTGCGTTCAACAGGTCACGAATGCGCACGGGTTTGCGCAGTACGCGCGCAACTCCCAGCGTCTCCAGGCGTGAGCAGTCTTCGGGGTGTAGATCGGCCGCCAACACCACGACGGGTATATCCGCAGGGCAGGCAAATTTTCCCTGTCTGAGATCGCTCAGCAGCTCCATTGCCAGCGACCTGTCCTGAAGATCCAGTACCAGGCCGGCATAGGCTCCAGCGCTCAGCAGCTGGCGGGCGCGCCCTACATTGCTGGCCTCATCGAAGTCCACCAGGCCCAGGTCACGGGCCACCATGACGACGGTACGCCGCAGTACAAACTGAGCTTGCGTCAACAGCATCCGCGGCAGCGGGGCGCTCATTCGCCGCCCTCTTTTCCCGCCAGGGTCTCGTTCGCCAGGCACCGCAGGGCATCCAATATCGACAGCTCTATCGCCCCCAGCTTGCGCGGCACCGTGTCCACTACGCACAGTGTGCCAATGCGGTGGCCGCTGGGCGCACTCAGGGGAGCACCCGCATAGAAGCGGATATGCGGCTCGCCTGCTACGAGAGGATTGTCGGAAAAGCGAGCGTCGCTGCGGGCGTCCTCGATGACCAGAATCTCCGAGTTCATGATCGCATGTCCGCAAAAGGAGATGTCCCTGGCAGTCTCCGCTACGTCCAGGCCCACGCGCGACTTGAACCACTGGCGCTGACCATCCACCAGCGTCAGCAGTGCGATCGGTACATCCAGCTGTTCAGCCGCAAAACGAGCCAGCCTGTCATAGCGCTCCTCGGGAGAAGTGTCGAGCAACATCAAGTCGCGCAGAGCCTGGAGACGATCAGTCTCATCGGCAGGTATGGGAGCGGGTTTCATGTCGATTCCAGAATGCTGCATGCAGCGAAAGTAGGGGAGTGCGCTGGCTCAAGCCAACATATAAGCCATCTGCGCCAGATCCATCACCACCAAATTGGCATGGTCCTCGGCACCTTTGGCGTTGATCAGTTCGAACTCTCCCATGGCGCCCATGCGCATGCTGCTGCGACGCGCGCTGCGGGCGGGCAGCCAGTCGGCAAGGCGATGGATGGCGATGCCTATGGGTTCATCCGCATGTCCGCACGCCTGGACAATCACCGCCAGCATGGGCCTGACTTGTTCCGCGGACTTGCCCATGGCGGGGAGGTTGACCAGCCGAATCGTTCGACCACGCCACGCCAAGAAAGACGACTTTCCCGCATGCAAATCGTCTTTGGCTTCGGAGGGCAGTTCAACCACCCCCAAGATGCCATCCACGGCAGAGGCATAGCGTTGACCTGCATCGAACACCAGATAGGGGCAGGGCTCGGTGATGTCCGCCTCCAACGTCTCGTCACGCTGCGGCACATGCAGACTGATCGATGCTTCAGGTGTGAGGGCAAACAGCCGCCGCACGTCAAGCACCTTCAGCTTGCCGCCCTCTGGAAGCAGCGCCACGCCGGCGAGCAGGGGATCGTTGGGGCTGTCGACGATAGACCCGGGTGCGAGATGCAGCACCTGAAGACATTCAGATACTGTCAGTCCGAGCAGCAGGGGGCCTTGACTCAGCAGGACCATCCAGGCCGCAGCACGGCCATCACTGGCTTGGCGGCCTTCGCTGATGTCGACCAGCGCAAGCTTGCGCCCCTCCCACTGGCTGATCGCCCAGCTGCGCTGGTGGCGGCCCAGCACCAGTTCGGTGGCCGGCACGGGCACCACGCGCTCCACGGCCATGGCCGGTATCGCCCAATGCTCCGAACCAATACGGAACACCGCGTAGCGTTGGTCTCCGAGTCCCGGATGCGGGCCCTGGCGCGCGGCAATGCTGGTCAGCGCATCGCTGGCCGGGGCCAGTTGCGCCTGTGTGCACCAGACCTTGCTCAGCAACATGAGGCGTGCGACTTCAAGAATGCACAAGGTCGGGGAATGCGCGCCCGCGGGCACCACCGCTTCAAACAATTCGGCGTCATCCGGTTGATGGTGCACCTTGCGCACATCCTCCAGGCCGACGGTGTTGACACCCAAAACGGCATCCACCCTGACAGCCAGCAAGTTTCCTGCATGCTGCAGCACCATGAGCCTGGGCACAACGCACGAGTCGGTGCATGGCTCCAGGGGGAGCCAGCGCTCCAGGGCGACGATGGGCACCGTGGTGCCATCAATGTCAGCGACTCCGAGCAGGCCGCCAGCGCGGCGCGGCAAGACCGTCAAGCTTTGCGACGGATACGGCACCGCCCGGCGCACCTGATGGATGGGAATGGCGATGTCGCAACTGCCCAGACGCACATGTACGTGAACAAACATTGCGCGGGCCATCTTCGCCGGGGCATCGGGGGAAAGCTGTGTCACATTCTCCATGAACCAGGTCACACCACTTTGCGTGGACTGCCGCTGCCCTGCAGGTCGTCGAGCAGCCTGGCGACATCCTGGGTCGAAAGCTCCTGCTCCTTCGTCGCAGCCCCGATCTCACTGATGGAGCGCGTGGTGTTCTCCACCGCTCCCAGAATGCGTGAGAACGCAGCATCGACCTCCTCGGACAGGCGGCTGCCTTCGGACACCCGGCTGACCGTCTGGTTGATCAGCTTGGCAATTTCGCGCGCCGCCAGCGACGACTTTTCAGCCAGTTTGCGAACTTCATCTGCCACGACGGAAAAGCCCACCCCTTGCTCTCCTGCACGTGCGGCTTCGATGGCGGCATTGAACGCCAGCAAATGGGTCTGGCTGGAAATCTCGCTGATGGTGTCGACGATCTCGTGGATGTCGGACGATGACCGCTCGATGGCAATGATGGCGTCACGCGAGCGGCGCACCAGCTGGCTGCCTTCACCCGCTTCACGCTGCGTCTGCTCAGCGAGCTCCGTCGAGCGCCCGGCGCTGCGCGCCAGCCGCTTGATGGAGTCACTCATTGCATGCAGCACAGCGGTAATGTCCTGCACCTTTTGCGCCACGGCGTGCTCGCGCTGCACCTGGGCGGTGACATCCACCGCATATTTGACGACCTTGTAGGCCCGGCCATCGGCATCGAGAATAGGATTGTAGGTGGCCTGGATCCAAACCTGCGCGCCGTGCTTGCCAATGCGTCGATAGCGCGCGCTCTGGAACTTGCCTTCGCCCAGATCGGCCCAGAAGTCCCTGTACGACTGGCTTTGCGCCAGGCCTGGCTCGCAGAACATGCTGTGGTGCTGCTTGTGGATTTCCGCCAAGGTGTAGCCCATGGTGCGCAGGAAGTTCGGGTTGGCGGCCAACACGTTGCCCTGCATGTCGAACTCGACGACCGCCTGCGAAAGATCAATGGCGTCGATCTTGCCTTTTGTCTCTGAAGCGGACATCAAGTCGTGCGTGATGTCGACCGCGAACTTCACGACCTTGTGCGGTTTTCCCGCGGCATCCAATATGGGGTTGTAGGAGGCCTGAAGCCAGACATCCTTGTTTCCCTTGGCAACACGGCGAAAGCGGCCAGACACGGACTCTGCGCGCCCCAGCCGCTCCCAGAAATCCGCATACTCGCGCGACCCCAAAAACTCCGGCCGGCAGAACATGCTATGGGGCTGGCCCACAATCTCGTCCTTCGCATACCCGAAGGTGTCGAGAAAATTCGCATTGGCGTCCAGAATGCGCCCTTTGAGATCGAATTCGATCACCGCCTGCACTTCATGGATCGCTGCGACCATGCCTTGAGCGGCCGCCTGCTCGGCCCGATGCGCGGTGACATCCTTCGCCAGCTTGAGCACCCCTACCGTACGGCCTTCGGTATCACGTACCGGGCTATATGAAGCCTGCAGCCAGACCTGCCTGCCCGACTTGGTCGAGCGCAAAAAAATCCCCTCGTGCATCCCTCCCTGAATCAGTCCTTGCCAAAGTGCCCGGTAGTCTTCGCTGTTGGTCACCTCGGAGGGGCAGAAAATTCGGTGGTGCTGACCGACGACTTCTTCGGCGGAGTAACCCATCAAGTCCAGGAACAGGCTGTTGGCCCGCACCACCTTGCCCTCAAGGTCGAACTCGATCACGGCTTGTACCTGCTCCAATGCGGCAAGCAATGCCGCCGCACGCACAGCGTCCGCCAGAGCGGAACGGGGAATCTCAGATGTAGTGTTCATGGGAAATGTCTGCCGGTGTGGCCAGAGACAAGCTCGCAGAGCCTGCGGCCAGCAGCGGTCGTAGCCGAGTACGGCTAGCGTGATCGTGCGATGAAGTTGCGATTGCAACAAAATGAAGCTAGTGCTTTGATTATGGGGGAAGGCGGCTCACGCCAACGCGAAATGAACGACGAAGTTTGAACTGTGCGCGGCTGCGGGCCGCACACTGGCCTCAATCCGCGGCCACAGCGGCCGATATCAAAGGTAAGCTCCAAGGATTTTCATGTTCACGATGCATCAGGCTCCAGCCAACTTTGTGCCAATCGATGCCACCCTGGCGAACGGATGCGGCTCCTGCGGCACGGCCGAGCGGCTCGGTATCCCGTTCGAATATGCCTACCAGCCCATCGTCGACGTGGTGGCCCGTAGCAGCTATGCGCACGAAGCCCTGGTGCGCGGACCTGCGGGTGAAGGCGCGCTGTCGGTACTGTCGCAGGTGACAGAGCAAAATCGCTACCGCTTCGACCAGGCTTGCCGCGTGAAGGCCATCAAGACCGCCGCGCAGCTCGGGATGCAGGAGCGGCTGTCGATCAACTTCCTGCCGAACGCGGTCTACAAACCGGAAGTCTGCATCAGGACGACGCTGGAAGCTGCGCGCGTGCACAGCTTTCCCATTGATCGCATAATTTTCGAGGTCACCGAAGGCGAGCGGATCGAAGACGGTCCCTGGCTCGCGACCATTCTTCGGGAGTACAAACGCCAAGGCTTCCTGACCGCCATCGACGATTTCGGCGCAGGGTATGCCGGCCTCACACTGCTGGCCGACTTCACGCCGGACCTCATCAAGCTCGACATGGCGCTGGTGCGCGCAGTGGACACCAGCAAGTCACGCCAGGCGATTGCGCGCGGCATGGTACGCATCTGCCAGGAATTGGGCGTCCAAGTCATCGCGGAAGGTGTGGAAACCGCCGAAGAACGCGACTTCTTCCTGTACGAAGGTGTGACCCTGATGCAGGGATACCTGTTCGCCAAGCCCGCGTTCCGGGCGATCACTTCGGCGACCCCTGTGTCTTTGCCGTTGCCGTTGCAAAGCCAGGGCCTATGATTTCCTGTTCGACGCCTGCGCCTAAGTCCAGCAGATCAAGGCAAATGGCCTGCAGCCATGACCCGGCTTATCTGATATGAATTTCTCTCTCGCAGTCGAAGAGGAAAAAATGGCAGCGGTGCACTCGATTCAGAGATTCCAATTCGTCTGCAGGTGCTCGGCGCCTATGTAGGCGCTGGGGCGCTCAACAGGCGAATTGGGTGAGGATGTCGTCTCTGCAGCCCCGCATGGCGCCAATATCCCGATCGGGCGACCTGCAATACCTTGCATCCCGGCGTCACCCTTTGCGCGCTAGAACCAGTCCAGCAGCGTTTACGGCACGCAGCCGATCTTGGGCGCACTCGATTCCACGCCTGCCCACGGCGAGGGGAATTCCGCGCGGCGCGCCGACATCAGCCGCACTGCGCGTTCACGGACTTCCAAAAAGAACTTGTTGGACTTGTTAATCGCTTCATCATCTCAAGAGTTGAAGCCAGCAAAAAAACTGTGGGACTCAGGCCGCTCAAACGCAAAAGCCGCAACTCGCGTCCACAAAATCGCGATGGACTGGCCATCCCCCCATTTCTAGACTGCATTCAGCGCAACAGACCACACGCTGTTTGCGCTTGCTCCAGTGCAATTGATCCGATCAGGTGATTGAGCACAAGGCATTTCGGTGCAAGCAGGACACAGGCCGATGGATAGGCAGAGATTGCCCCGCAGCGGCCCGGAACGCGGCACCGTTGCACATGCTGATAGTTCTAGCAATAAATAACGGAGACAACAACTCATGAAAAAAATGCCACTGCTGTTGGCCATGGCAGGCGCCGCTGCATTCGCACAAGCCCAGTCGTCCGTCACTCTCACGGGTACCGTGGATGCCGGTCTCAACCGTTCTTCTGGCTCTTTGACAAGCCGTACGCAGATGATGAGCGGAGGCAATGCAACCAGCAAGCTGCTCTTGCGTGGGCACGAGGACCTGGGAGGCGGCATGTACGCGCTGTTTTGGCTGGAGGCAGGGCTGGCTGCGGACAGCGGCATGGGCCAGTCCACCAATACGAACAACCAACCCAGCGGAAATACAACACCTGGAGGGCTGACTTTCAACCGCCGCTCCATTGTCGGCCTGGGTGGCGCGTGGGGGGTGTTGCATCTGGGCAGGGATTGGTCGCCCACCTATGTGATGTACACCAGCAAGTTCGACCCATTTGCATTGGGTGTGGGTCTGGCACTGAACTATTCGGGAGGCATCAACCCGAATCAGCTGCGCGCATCGAACTCGGTGGCGTACCTGTCACCTACGGTGCTCGGCGGCTTAAGCCTGAATGCGCAGCATTGGCGCGGTGAAAACCCCGGTGGCACGGCCACTTCCCAGGATGGCACCGGCAGTGGTGCGCGTCTGAGCTACGACAACGGGCCGTTCAGTGCGGCCGCCGCGCTGCTGAAGACGAATTACGCCGCGGGGGATGCCATCTACCGCGTCGTCGCCACAGCCTATGACTTTGGTGTGGCGCGCGTCTCGTTCAACCTGAACCGGGATCAGCAGGGCCTGCTGCGGCAGGAAGGCTGGATGGCCGGTGTCACCGCGCCCGTGGGCCCGGTGCAACTGCGGGCTAGCTACTCGACGATCCAATCCAACCTGCCGGGAGAGCCGGAGGGTAAAAAGCTGGCGCTTGGCGCAGTCTACAACCTGTCCAAGCGAACCGCGCTTTATGCCACGGTTGCATCCGTTCGCAACCGCGGTGGTGCCAGTTTCGCCTTCAGCGGTGCGACGACAGCGCCGAATCGCAGCGCACGCGGTCTGGATCTGGGACTGCGCCATAACTTCTAGGTATGCCGCTCACGCGCTTCAAGCCGTGAGAGCCCAGCGCAGCGACACCAAGGCTTGCGCTGTGGCCAAGAGAGCTTTTGATCCATTTCCAGGTGATTTGAAAAAGGACAAGACAATGCAAGCCAGTCCCAAGGAAGTTGGCCGCCAGATCATGAACGAACTCATGGGCGAGGGCTATGTGGAAGGCAAGGACAAAAAGGCCAACGCCTTCAGCGCCGTGCTCAACGCCTATTCCGAAGAGGTGTGCTTTGGCCGGATCTGGGCACGCGAAGGGATCGATCGCAAGCTGCGCTCGATTCTCAACATCGCCATGCTGACCGCCTTGAATCGCCCCGTTCAGTTGCGCCACCATATCGACGGAGCCCTCAACAACGGGCTCACCGTCATTGAGCTGCGCGAGATTCTCCTGCAGACCGCGGTCTACTGCGGGCTGCCCGCCGCGGGCGAGGCATTCAAGGCTGCAGAGGAGGTCTTGCGCCGGCGTGGACTGATAGACGAAGAGCGAACTGCTTGAAGCAGTGGCTGCCACGGCACGATCATGAGCACGCTTGGCCACACCAGCGCCACCCGCGGATGGGCGCCGATTCCACCTTCCGAGCAGGACATACCCACGGTGTTGGCAGAGCCGTACTTCAAGGTCGCGGATGCTGCAGTGCCGTTGGAAGGTCCGGCGTTTGACCGCCAGGGCAACCTTCTATTTGTCGACATCTATGCCAGCCGGGTACTGCGTCTAACGACGAAGCTTCAGCTGGAAACGGTCTACGCGGAACCGGGACAGAACTTCTCCGGCGTCGCCGTGCACCAGGACGGCCGAGTATTCGTTGCTGCCGTGGGCCCGCGAAACGGCGCGGGACAGTTCGATGCCGGCACGATCTTCGCGATTGCGCCGGACGGCAGTGCAAGGCAGACGCTGGTGGGGCCGGCTGCGGGCTTTGTCACCAATGACCTGGTCTTCGATCGTCAGGGAGGCTTCTACTTCACCGACTTTCGCGGTTCTTCTACCCAGTCCATCGGCGGCGTCTACTACCTCGCTGCCACCGGCAAGGAGATCAAGCCCGTGCTGTCGGAGATGTGTGGTGCAAATGGCATCGCGCTCAGTCCCGACGAGAGGGTGCTATGGGCCACCGAGTTCAGTGCCTGCAAGCTGCATCGTATCGAGCTCAGCGCTGCAGCCATGGTTGCGCATACCGGCACTTCCGTGCCTTACCGCTTCACCGGACCAGGACCGGACTCCATGCGCACCGACTGCGAGGGCAATGTGTATGTCGCCATGAACCGGCAAGGGCGAGTGCTGGTGTTCAGCCCCTACGGCATTCCGATTGGCCAGATATTGCTGCCGGGCCGCGAAAGAAATCAATTTCTCCGCTGCACCAGCCTCGCCTTGGCGCCCGACTGCCATGAACTGTTCATCGTCTCGAGAGATGAGGTGGGTGGAGGCGGCGCCATGATTTTCAGGGCAGGCGGCTTTGCTGCCGGTGCCAAGCTGTTCTCTCATCAGTAAAGCCGCATGGCAGCGTACAGGTCCATGTGGGCTTTTACCGGCGTGAATGCCGGATTGGGAGTCCGCAGATTCCAAAAGCACTAAAAAGGAGACAAGCCAATGAATGTCACTCGCAGATCGATGTTAGTTGCCGGGGCCGCGGCCGCGCCACTGGCGCAGTCCCTGGCCCAGAGCGCTTACCCCAACCGGCCGATACGGGTGGTTGCTCCCTTCACCGCCGGCGCCGCGGCGGACACACTGTTGAGGAAACTCAACGAGGCGGCTGGCAAGCTGCTGGGCCAGCCTCTCATCGTGGAGAACAAGGCCGGCGCACAAGGCGCCATTGCCGCGCGCCTCGTCGCCAAAGCGCCCAGCGATGGCTACACGCTGATCATGGGGGGCAACTCCTCCCATGCCGCAAATGTACACACCTTAAAGGGTATGGGCTACGACCCGGTCAAGGACTTCACACCCATCAGCCAGATAAGCCTCAACCCACTGATGCTTGTCGTGCCCGCCGAGCTGCCCGTGCGCAGCGTGCAGGAATTCGTGCGCTATGCCAGACAAAGGCCTGGCAAGCTGAACTACGCCACAGGCAATTCGGGAATGCTGGTCGCGGCAAAGTTGCTCACAACGCAGGCTGGCATTGACGCCACGGCAGTGAACTATCCCGGAGCAGCGCCGGCCACTACCGACCTGCTGGCGGGCCGTATCGACTTCATCATGAACGACCCCGCAGTGGCGGCACCGTTCATCAAGAGCGGCCAGTTACGTGCGCTGGGCGTGACGTCCAGGCAGCGCGTGCCGCTGTTTCCAGATGTCGCGCCCATCGCCGAGCAGGGCCTGCCTTCCTACGAGTATGTCTCCTGGTCCGCCATGTTCGCGCCAGCAGGTTTGTCTGTCGATATCACGCGCAAACTCCATCAGGTGTTCGCACAGGTGATGTCGGAGCCGACCATGGAAAAGTTTGCGGCTTCTGCCGGCATGATTGCCCAGCCATCGACGCCTGAGCAACTTCAACTCTATGTCCAGGAACAGATTCGCCTGTGGGAGCGCTGGGCCCAGGAATCGGGTTTGGCGCCGACCTGAGCGAAGCAGCAGGAGGGGGGGCAGCCTGCGCCCCCTGCCTTGGGCGGGCTCAGCCGTGGGGCAGCAGCAGCTGACGCAGCACAGCCCCCTGATCCAGCCGATCGAGACTCAGGTTGAGATCATCGAAGCCCATGGTGCCGCTCATGAGTTTGTCCACCGGCAGCCTTCCCTGGCGGAAGAATTCCAGATACTGCGGGATATCGCGTTCAGGCACACAGCTGCCCATGAGCGAGCCGCGAAACACCTTCTCTTCGGCAACCAAACTGGTATGCGCATACTCGTAGAGTTCGCTCGAAGAGCCCATGCCGATACCGATCACCTCACCTCCCTTGCAGGTAATTGCAATGGCGGTCGCCATCGCGGGCCTGCTGCCGGATATCTCGAAAGCGAAATCGACGCCGCCGCCTGTCAGGTCCTTGATCTGCTGTACCAGATCAGGGTCACGGGCGCAGAGGGTACGCGTGCATCCAAGCTCCCGCGCCAGCGCGAACTTGCTGTCGTTGATGTCGATTCCTATGATCTCCGAAGCGCCCGCGACCTTGGCGGCCATGACCGAGCACAGTCCGACCCCGCCGAGACCAATGACCGCGACATGCTGACCGGCTCGAACCTGGGCGGCGTTGAACACACTGCCTGCGCCGGTGACCACAGCACAACCGAACAGGGCGGCGACTCCCAATGGAATGGAGTGGTCTATCTTCACCAGCGAGCCTGGCACGGTGACCGCATACTGCGCGAACGAGGACACCCCGCTGTGGTGGAACAGCGGCAGACCGCTGCGGCTGAGCGTGCGCCTGCCATTGAGCAGCAATCCCTTGGCCCGGGAAGCACCGACCGCATCGCACAGCACCGGTCGCCTGCCGATGCAGAAGCGACAATGGCCACACCCCGATCCCACGGTCATGACGACATGGTCGCCCGCTGCGAGGGCGGTCACGCCGCGCCCAACCTCGCGCACTATGCCCGCGCCTTCATGGCCCATGACTACAGGCACGGTGCGCTTGCGCAGACCGGCCACCTGAGACAGGTCGGAATGGCACAGTCCGGCAGCGCGCACCTCCACCAAGACCTCCCCTTCGCCAGGCCCTTCAAGTTCGACTTCTTCGATTTTCAGCGGCTGGCTCCGGGCATAGGGGGCAGGCAGTCCCTGTTCGTACATCACGGCGGCAATCATGCGCATGGTCAAGCCTTTCTTCATCAGTTCTCGTTGATCGTCACGGCTTTCTGGTAAAGAAAGCCTTCCACATGCTGGGTGCCGCCTTTCCAGCCATAGCCGCTTTGTTTGTAGCCCCCAAACCCGACGCCGGGGTCGACCAGGCCGTAGCAATTGACCCACACCTGTCCTGCCTGAATGCCGTGGATGAAGCGGGTCGCGGTCTTGAGACTGGCAGTCCACACAGCGCCGCCCAGACCGTACTCCGTGTCGTTGGCGAGCCGCAGAGCCTCGTCGGGCGTATCAAAAGGGATGACCGAAATGACCGGGCCGAAGATCTCTTCCCGCGCAATGCGCATATCGTTGGTGACGTTGCCAAACACGGTGGGCTGTACGAAATAGCCACCCGCGAGCGCGCCCTGCAGCCGCTGGCCACCGCTGCACAGTTGGGCGCCTTCGGCGCTGCCGATGGAGACATAGTCGAGCACACGCTCCATCTGTCGCTTGGAGACGATAGGCCCCAGCGCAACGTCGGGATCCAGCGGGTCGCCGACCTTCAGGGTGTTGCTGAATGCGGCAAGGCGCTCGGTCACCTCGTGCTGGATCTTTCGCTCCACAAACACCCGGGTCCCGGAATAGCAGGTCTGGCCACTGTTGTTGAAGACGCCCATCGCTGCACCCGGAATGGCCTGGTCAAGGTCGGCATCGCCGAAGATGATGTCCGGCGACTTGCCTCCCAGTTCCAGCGCCAGGCGCTTCATGTTGACGGCCGAAGCCTTGATGATTTCGCGTCCTGTGACGGTTGAGCCGGTGAAGGCGATGCGGTCCACATCGGGATGCGCCGCAAGCGCTGCGCCTGCCTCGCCGCCCAGTCCCGTCACCACATTGATCACGCCTTCGGGAACGCCTTCCTCGGTGAGGATCTCCGCCATCCTCAGCACGGTGAGTGAAGCGTCTTCGGCGGGCTTCATCACCACGGTGCAGCCGGTGGCCAATGCGCCGCCAAGAATCCACCATTGGCTGATCAGCGGACCGTTCCACGGAATGATGCCGCCGACCACCCCGACCGGGGCCTTCAGTATCATGGTGGTGTACTTGCCGGGATGCGAATTCGGAACCGTCTGGCCGGCGCAATTCATGGTCTGGCTGGAGAAGAACATGATGGTCTGGAGCATCCGCTCCTTCATCTTCTGCATGCGCGCCAGCGGTGCTCCCATGTCCAGGGTCTCCAGCAATGCGAGCTCGTCCCAACGACGGGCAACGACGTCGTGCACTCTCACCAGCAGCTTTTGCCTCTCGGCTGGAGTGAATCGGCTCCAGGGACCATGAAATGCACGGCGTGCAGCGGCCACGGCCGCATCCACGTCCTCGATGCGCCCGCGTGCCAGACGCGTGATTGCCAGACCGGTGGCCGGGTTGAAGGTTTCAATCGTTTCTCCGCTGAGCGATGCGCGCCATTGGCCATCAATGAAGTGGCGCTGAACGGGGTTTGCCAGGAACTCTGGCTGGGGACGGGTCGATGTGGTCAACGGTGTGTTCCTCTACCAATGCGTTACTCGGGCTGGATGCCGGCTTCGCGTGCCAACTTGATCCAACGGGTGATTTCCTTGTCGATGTGCTTGCCAAATTCCTCCGGCGTGGTCGGCCAGACCACCGAGGCACCGGCGGCGATCTTCGCGACCACTTCCTTTTGCGCCAGCACGGCGTTCAAGGCCGCATTGAGTTTCATGACGACGTCGGCGGGCATTCCCGCTGGTCCGATGAGGCCGGACCAGACCGGAACGGACAGCCCGGGCACGGTCTCCGCGGCCGTGGCAAGCCCGGGCGCCATGGCGTTGCGTTCGGGCAGGTTGATGGCCAGCACCTTGACCTTGCCGCTCTTGGCGTAGTTCAGCGCGGACGCAATATCGGCCAGCGTGCCGTCCACCGTGCCGGCCATGACATCGGTGTAGGCCGTGGTGGTGATCTTGTAGGGTACGGTCAGCAGCTTGATATCGGCCAGCTTGCCCAGTGCCGCGAACTGGAGTTTTGTCAGCGCGGAGTATTCGGCCACGGAGACCTTGCCCGGATGGGCTTTGGCATAGGCGATGAACTCGGGAAAATCCTTGACCGGCAGCGCGCTGCTGACCATGTATCCCTGGAAGGTGTTGTACATCCCGCCAATCGGAGTGAAGTCCTTGCGCGGGTCGTAAGGCAGGTTCTTGAGCACGGCGGGGTTCAACGCCACCGGAGATATGCCGCCCAGCATCAGCGTATGGCCATCGGGCCTGGCGCGCATCAGCTCCTGCACCGCCAACAGGCCATTGGCCCCAGGCTTGTTGTCGATGATCACCGGCCGCTTCATGTGCTCCGCCATAGCTGCCGCAACGACCCGGGTTACCGAGTCGCTCGGTGTTCCCGGACTGAGTGCAATGATGATGCGTATCGTATCGCCCGAAGGTTGCGCATGCACGGCCGACGCGGCCAGCGTCACGGCAGCGCCGATAAGAAATTTTCGCTTGTTCAAGCCTGTCTCCTGCTATTTGTTTTGGGCGGTGTCGGCCGATGGCCGCATCGCATTCAGACAGGTTGATACTTCCGGACTGCCTGTTCGGGGTGGTGGCAGCCGCCGCTCTCGCCTGTCTGATGCCCAGAATAGTCAACGCAAGCCGATATCGTCCATGGCGATATTCAGAACGCGACATCCTGCTTTCTGAATGGCCGTGCGTGCCAAGGCACGCACGGGCCGCTGGCGCTGGCAAGGCGAACGCCGGCCCTGTGGCGCGCGTGCCTTCCCCAGGCAACAGGTGTGCGCTTCGGGAGTTGGCTCAGTTGCGTAGCGCTGCGTGCCCGCTCAAAGCCTTCAGATGACTTCCCGTGGTACGGTGGATAGCTGGGCCCAGGCCTGGGCATTGCGGACCAGGGCCGCCGACAGCTCGGGCAGCCGCGGCTGCATCTCCGCGGTGGGCCCGACCACGGTGATCGACGCCACCACATCGCCGGCACGGTTGCGCACGGTGGTTGCCAGGCCGCAGCGCATGCGCGCAGGATTGAGATTCATCGCCACGTTTGCTCGGGTGATTCCTTCGAGCTCTGCCAGAAAGGTGTCGACCAGCTCCGTCTCCTCCCGCGGCCGGCGTCGCAGATAGAGTTCGCGTTCCGAGGCCGACTTGGCCGCGAGCAGTGCCTTGCCACCGGCAGTGGAAAGCAGGGTGCGACGAATGTTGGAACGCGCCTCGAAGCCCGCCACCGGATCGCTCCCGGCTTCTGCAATGTAGATCAGATGATCTCCCGCCTGCACACCGAGAAACACTGCCAGACCGGTCTCCTCATGCAGTGCGACCAGATCCTGGTGTGTCACGGAGCCGGCACGGATATGGCCGCTGGCAAGCGTCAGTCCATACACCGCGGGACCCAGATAGAAGCGATGCTGGTCCTCGTACAGCCAGCCTTTGGCCAGCAATCCACGGATGAAGCCGTGCACGGAACTCTTGGCCGCGCCCAGGGCGCGAACGAGTTCGGCAAAGGTCATTCCCGGCCGATAGACAACCTCTTCCAGGATTTGTGTCACGCGATCCACCGTACGGTGGTTCTGCGGCTCCGAAGCAGCCCGCGCCCGGGGCGCGCGCTGGGGCGGCACGACTGACTTGCGCTGTATTTGTTGATCTCTGTCCATCGGCTTTGGTGTTCGTCGTGCCCGTTGCGGGCCAGCACATCAGTTTAGGGCATGCCAGACTACAAGCCGCCCGAATGCTCGACTGCGGCAAGCCAATGATAGGGGCGCCCGGGCCGACCCGGACATTTGAAATTCAGGACATGGTGAAGCGAAAAAACCATGGACGGCCACCGCAACCGGGCTGGATGCCTGCGCAACCCATGATGGCTAAGGAGACTGTCACCCTGTCTCCAGGCGCTGCCTGTCATCTCCGGCATCCACAGCCTCTTGTTGCTGTCCAACCACTCCCATCAGCTATCGCCTAAAGTGGCGGCATCGGCCCGCGCCTAAATGCTGCAGGCGGTCAGCCTATCGTTTCGCGGCCCTGATGCGCGCGGGCACTTGGGTCGAGCGAGTCAGCATTGCCAAGCTCTAAGGCCATGGTCTTTTCGCGCCGGCTGCGCAAGCGAAATGCCGTGGGCGACCGCACGCCGGCCGGCTTACTTTCTCGCGGCCGAAGGCTTGCGCTTCATGTCCGGCCAAACTTCGCTGGCGGCATCGACAAAGGCCTTGATCAGCGGGTCGCTGTCGCGCCCGGCCAGGTGGGCAATGAATTGCGGATACTCGGTGCGCGCGATCGGCGACAGCGCCAGATGCCCCTGCGCAACGCCTTGCAAGGCGTATTCCTCACGCATCAGCAGCATGCCGACGCCCGCTTGCACCAGAGCCCGGCCCAGGGCAGAGTTGTCGAAGCGCACCACGCTGTTGAGCTCCAGGCCACGCTCGCCGAACAGACGGTCCAGCATGTAGGCGTAGGCGCGATTGGAGGTGCTGGGCGTGATCCAGGGCAGGGCAGCGAGCTGCGCCCAGTCGGCATTCTCGATCCGGTCTTTCCACGCGACCGGCCCCGCCACCAGGAAATGGATGGTGGTCAGCTGGTAATAGGTCAGGTCGGGGTCCATAGGGCGTCCCAGCAGCATGCCGATATCGAACTCCCCGGTCTTGAGCGCCTGGCGCGTGCCGGCGGAAGCGCGTGCGCAAACGTCGACGGTAATCAAGGGGTGCTGTGAGCGCAGCCCGGACACCACCTCCCCGATGCGGCTGGACAAAGGGTCGCTGCTCGCGCCAATGATGAGATTGCCTTCCGTCTTGCCACGTAAATCCCGAGCAAAAGACGTGAATTCCGCCGCACCATTGAGCAGCGTTTTGGCCTGGCGCAATAGCATTTCTCCGGCGCGCGTGAGCTGCAGGCTGCGGTTGGTGCGCTCGAAGAGCTGCATGTCCAGGCCGTCCTCAATGGCCCGCACATGGGCGCTTGCCGCGGATTGGCTGACGTGCAGCCGCTCCGCCGCGCGCGTGAGGTGCTGCTCCTCAGCCACCGCCACAAAGGTCCGCAACTGAACAAGGTCGATCATCATGTTTTCCCCGCAGTGCTGGCGGTATCAGGCAGCGGCTGATGGAACTGCGGCCAGTGCACCCGCACCAGTTCGCGCGCCGCGCCATACGCATAGCAGCTGTCAATTTTAAGCGGTTTTCCCAAGGCATCCACGCGTTCGGCCCGGGCCCGATGTTCTTCGCTGAGGGACTGGAAGGCGGTCGTGGCCATCGGGATCAACAGCTCCATCAGATGCGTGCAGCTGCTTGCTCCTGCCAGTCGGCTGCGCACCTCCTTGCTCCAGCCGCTGGTCATGCGCAGTCCGACCAGGGACTGCAGGGCACGCCCGCCTTCCGGACACTGTGGGTAGGGGGCGGCCTCGGTAAACGTTTGCACCTGGTGAATGCAAAGAGCCAGGTCGAATACCAGCCGCACTCCCATGTCGTGAATGGGTAGGCCGGCGCCCACGCTCTCGCCGCCGCGCCAGGGCACAAAATCATGCGGCTTGCGGTCGGTGACGCGGCCCTCCAGCTCGAAAAGCCCGTCGCTGCGTTTCCAGCTGCGCATGTCGATGCTGCGCCGGTGCAGCTCCTTTTCGCGCGTTGCCTGAGGCTCGAGCATGTTGCAAGCCCTCAACTGAACTGTGGAGCGCGCTTTTCCAGAAAGGCATTGACCGCCTCGCTGTGGTCAGGGGTCTTGTGGCAAACCGCCTGAAACACGGCCGAAAGTTCCAGAACGCTGTCCAGGCGGGAGTGGATGGCCTCGCGCATCAGCCGCTTGGTCAGCCGTATGCTGTGCGCGGCATTGGCCGCAATGCGCGCCGCCATGGCGCGCGCCGCGGGCATGAGTTCCTCGGGAGGCACCAGGCGAGACACCAGGTTCCATTCCAGCGCCTGCTGCGCACCAATGGTGTCGCCGGTGAATGACATTTCGGCGGCGCGCGACATGCCCACGACGCGCGGCAAAAGCCAGGCCCCGCCGTCGCCGGGAATGATGCCCAGTTTCACGAAACTCTCGGCAAACTTCGCGCTTTCGGAGGCAATGCGGATATCGCACATGCACGCCAGGTCGAGCCCGGCGCCGATAGCGTGACCGTTGACCGCGGCTATCACCGGAACTTCGAGGTTGAACAGGGCCAAGGTCAGGCGCTGGATGCCGCGCCGGTAGTCCTGGCGGATTTCCATCTCGCTGACCTTAGGTGAAGCCTGGCGCTTCATGTCATTGATGTTGCCGCCGGCGCAAAACGAGGGGCCGTTGCCAGTCAGGATGACGCAGCGCACACTGCGATCATCGTGAATGCGTTCGATGGCCGCCAGAAACTCGGGTATCGCGCTGTTGCCGGTCAGCGGATTGCGTTGCTCGGGCTGGTTCATGGTCAAGGTGACAACGGCGCCATCTTGTTCGTAGATCAGAAAATCGGCCATGGAGGTCCTCAAATGGTGGTGTTGTCGATGACGAAGCGAAAGCGCACCTGTCCTGCGAGCAGGCGCCGGTAGGCGTCGTCGATTCCGTCCGCGTGAATCACTTCGACTTCCGCGGCAATGTCGTGCCGGGCACAGAAGTCCAGCATTTCCTGGGTTTGTGCAATGCCTCCGCTGCGCGTACCTGCAATGGAGCGGCGGTTCGTCAACAAGACGGAGGCGCTGATGCGCAGCGGCTGCGAGGGCACGGCCAGGTTGACGTAGACGCCGTCGCGCGCCAGCAAGCCGAGGTAGCGGTCCAGATCGTCGTGGATCGGCACCGTGGAAATGACCAGATCGAAGGCGCTGTCAAGCGCGGTGAACGTGTCGGGGCCGCTACTCAGCCGGTAATCAGCTGCACCCAGACGCAATGCATCCTCGCGTTTGTCCAGAGAAAGATCGAGCACCGTGGTGCGCGCCCCCAGCGCCCTGGCCATTTGCACGCCCACGTGACCCAGTCCACCGAAGCCTATGACCGCGACCTCACTGCCGGGGCCGGCATTCCAGTGGCGCAAGGGCGAATACATGGTGATTCCCGCACACAGCAGCGGCGCAGCCTGGTCCAGTGCCAGCTTGTCGGGAATGGTGACCACAAAACGCTCGTCAACCACGACCTGCTGGCTGTAGCCGCCATCGGTTCGCCTGCCGTCGCGGCCGATGGAGTTGTAGGTCAAGGTGCGGCCGCCGCTGCAGTATTGCTCCAGTCCTGCAACGCAGTTCTCGCAGTTTCCACAGGCATCGACCATATTGCCCACGCCGACCCGGTCGCCCGCCTTAAAGCGCGTCACTTGAGTGCCTATGGAGGCGACCGTTCCAGCGATTTCATGCCCTGGCACGATGGGATAGGTGGTCTTGCCGCGCAGGCTGCGCGCATGCTCCACATCCGAATGGCAGATACCGGCGTAGGCGATATCGATCAGCACATCGCGCGGACCCGGGTCTCTGCGCTCTATGGTGGTCCGCACAAAAGGCGCTTGCGGGCCATGGGTACAGCAAGCTCTTGAGACAATCATTGCGGGCCTTCCTCGCGTCTACGGCCGACTCGGTTGCAAGACATCACTGCGGCTGTATCTTTGCGGCCTGGGCCAGCTTGAGCCAGCGCGCGGTCTCGCTGTCGATGAACGCCTTGAGTTCTTCGGGGCCCATGATCAATGGCGTGGTGCCGTGATTGAAATACTTCTCTACGAGATCCTTTTGCTTTTGCGCCTGCATGACGGCATGGCTGACGCGCAGCACCATTTCCTGCGACATTCCTGGCGGGCCGATCAATGCATTCCAGGAAGCAAAGTCAAAGCCGGGCAAGGTTTCCGAAATGGCTGGCCAGTCCGGGGTGGTCGGGTTGCGCTTGAGCGAAGTGACCGCCAGCGCCCGCAACTGGCCGGCCTTCACCTGTGACTGTGCATTGCCGGGGTCGGTAAGGGTGGCATCAAGCACTCCGCCAATGACATCGGTGATGGTCGCCGGGCTGCCGCGATACGGCACCGGCAGCAGCTCAAGGCCGGCGAGCTGGTTGATGGTGGCAATCTGTGTCTGCACGGCGGTGGTGGAATAGCCCACGCCAACCTTGCCAGGGCGTGCCTTGGCATAGGCGAGGAACTCCTGGAAGCTGCGGATCGGCGAATCCGCCTTGACCATCAGCACGTGGTTGGTGAGGCTGACGCCGGCAATCGGCGTCAGATCCTTGCGCGGGTCATAGCCCATGTTTTTCACCAGGGCGACATTGGCCGCCAGCGGCGAGTTCGAGCCGCACAAAAGCGTGTTGCCGTCGGGCGCCGAGCGCAGCACGTCCATGGTGCCAATGCTGCCGTTACCGCCGGGCTTGTTGTCGACGTAGTAGTTCTGCCCGTTGATTGCCGTCACCATCGGCAAAAGCACCCGGGTCGCGTAGTCGTTGGAGCTGCCTGCGGGCAACGGCACCACCACGCGCACGCCGCGCTGTGAACCCTGGGACCATGAAAGGTCTGCGGGAAGAGCGAGCGCCAGTCCCAGCGCCTTGAGAAAGCCACGTTTTTCCATTTTTGTCTCCAGCTGCTTGTATTTTTAGACCCACCCGCCGGTACGCTCAGCCGAGTACCGACTTGTATTCCATGAATTCCTCTATGCCGAAGCGCCCCCATTCGCGCCCTACGCCCGACAGCTTGAAGCCGCCGTGCGTGCCGCGCTTGTCGAGTGGCGCGCCGTTGATGCGCACGCGGCCCACGCGCAACCGGGCTGCGATGCGCTGGGCATGTGCCACGTCATGGCACCAGACTCCGCCGGCCAGGCCGTACTGTGAATCGTTGGCGATGCGAATGGCATGCTCCTCATCGTCGAAGGGAATAATGACGACCACCGGGCCGAAGATCTCCTCGCGCGCGATACGGCTATGGTTGTCGCCGCAGAAAATCGTCGGGCGAACATACCAGCCGCGCGGCAGGTCGTCGGGCGCCTCCGGGCCACCCGTCAGCATCTGCACGCCTTCTTCCAGCGCCGAGCGAATGAAGTCGCGCACGCGGTCGCGTGCCGCCGACGTCGAGACCGGCCCCAGCGTTGTCGCCTCGTCCAGGGGATCGCCCAGCACGTAGCTCTGCGCTTTTTGCACTGCCAGCTGTTGCGCCTCGTGCAGGCGCTCGCGCGGCACCAGCATGCGCGTCAGGCCGCCGCAGACCTGCCCGGTGTTGCGCAAGGCATCCTGGATGCCGTCCGCCACCGCGCGCTCGAAATCCGAATCCGCCAGAATGATGTTGGGCGACTTTCCGCCCAGCTCCAGATGAACCCTTTTGATCGACTCGGACGCCACCTGCATCACGCGGCGCCCGGATCGCACCGAGCCAGTGACGGACACCATGTCGACAAGAGGATGCGCTGCAATGGCCTCGCCGACCTCTGGTCCTGTGCCGCATACCAGGTTGAACACACCTGCGGGCAGGCCTGCCTCGGCGCACAGCTCTGCAAACACAAAGGCCGTGAGCGGCGCGACTTCCGAGGGCTTGAGTACCACCGTGCAGCCCGCGGCAATCGCCGCGCCGGCCTTGGAGATCACGGAGCGCAGCGGCGCATTCCAGGCGGTGATGGCGCCCACCACGCCCGAGGGCACGCGCTGCACCTGGGTGCTGCCCACGGTTTCCACCCACTGTATCTGCGCCAGTGATTCGGCAATGATTTCCAGTTCTTCCACTGCGCCCTGGGTCTGTGTGATGCGTAGGGCGGAGATCGGATAGCCCAGTTCGCTGACCAACAGCTGGGTGATTTCCTCCGAGCGCGCTTCGGTCATGCGGGCCAGGCGCTGAAAGATGGCACTGCGATCGGTCACCGAGGTCTGCGACCAGGCCGCGAAGGCGCGCACAGCCGCCTGGACGGCCAGATCGACGTCGTGCGCCGTGCCGCGTGGCACGGTGGCAATGGCTTCTTCCGTCGCCGGGTTGACGACGGTAAGCACTTCGCGTCCTGCGGAAGCGATCCATTTGCCATCGATGTAAATTGTGTTGCGCTCCATCATCTCTTTCACCATGCCTCTTCCAGAATCTGTTGCAGTTCGCCTGCGTTGTGCACCGCCCGGGGATTGCCGCGCAGGAACCAGTCGTTCATCGCATGCCCGGCAATGTCGGGCAAGGCTGCGCGCGGCACATTGACATCGCGCAGACGCTGGGGCACGCCGAGGGCGCTGAACATGGCGCCGAGCTTGTCGAGGACCGCGCACAGATCTGCCTGGCCTGGAGTGCGCTGCAGATCGAGCGCTGCTGCCACGTCGGCCATGCCGGCAGGGGCGGCCTCGGCGTTGAAGCGCAGCACGTGCGGCAGCACAATGGCATTGACCATGCCGTTTTCAATATCGTGGCGTGCGCCGATGGCGTGGCCCAGCACCGTGGTGATGCCCGCGGCGGTATGGTCCGTTCCTTGGCCGCACAGGATCGCGGCGAGCACCAGCTGGCCCCGCACCTCGGCGTCATCGGCCTGCGCGGCTTGCTGCAGGTTGCGCCCCAGCAAGCGCAGCGCCTGCATCAGCGCGCCTTGCGCCAGTGCATCCTGCGAGCGCGATGTCAGGCCCTCGATAGCCATCGACAAGGTGTTGATGCCTGCGCTGGCGACCAGTCCACGCGGCGCCGACAGGATCATGTGTGGATCGATGAACACCGCCTGCGCCCGTGTTTTGGGATCGAACATCGCCAGACGCTGGCCGCTGACCGGCTCGAACACCGCGCTGCCGGCCTTGACGGTGGCCGTGGTCGGCGTGGTTGGCACAATGAATTGCGCCAGCTTGGGCGCTGACAGCTTGGGGCTGCGCAGGCTGCCGTCGGCTTCGGTCACCGTGCACAGCTCGGATACCCGCTTGCCTTCGGCCGCCAGGATGCTAGCGGCACGGGCGGTCACTATGGCCGAGCCTCCGCCCACGGCGATCACTGCATCTGCGTCGAGGCGGCGCAACAGCTGGGCGGCGTCCTCGACGGACGCCATCGGGCTGTGGCCCAGGACCTCTGAATAAACGCCGGCACAGCGCTGGCCCAGTGCGGCATTCACGCGTTCGAACAGCGGGCTGCTGGCCAGCCAGTCGCCGCAGACAATGACGGCGCGCTGGCTCTTGATGCGATCGAGCTCTCGGCCCAGATGCAAGAGGCTGTCGGGGCCGTGAAACAGCCGCAGCGGCGGGGTGACGTGCTGAAAGTTTTGCATGCTCATATCAACCTTTGTTCAGCAGTTCGGCGCGCAGATGGGCGCTGATGGCCGCCTTATCCACCTTGCCGGTATGGTTCGTTGCCAGCGGCTCGCGCTGCAGGTGCCAGCGACTGGGCAGCGCGAAGGAGGCGATCCGGCCGCGCAGCTGTTCCTGCAGATATTGGGGCGTGATTGCGCCTTCGGTGACCACCGCGGCCATCACCTCTTCACCCAGATCACGGTGCGGTACACCGAACACCACGGCCTCGGTCACACCTGTGATGTTCAACAGCGCGCGTTCGATGGCCGCCGGAGCGATGTTCTCGCCACCGCGGATGATCATGTCCTTGCAGCGCCCGGTGATCCAGAGATTGCCTTTGTCGTCGAGCTTGCCGAGATCGCCGGTGTGCAGCCAGCCTTCCTTGTCGATGGGCGACTCCTGCAGGCCGAAAAAACCTGACATCTGGGTCGGTGATCGCAGCAGGATCTCCCCGTCAGGCATGCCAGGATGGGGCAGGAAGCGAATCTCCACGCAGGGCAAGGGCTTGCCAGTGGAGCCCAGTTCATCGAGAGCCTCCGCGCCGGCGGCGGCAGTCGCCTGGCCCCCGTTTTCCGTCAGCCCGTAGCCTGTGGGAATGCGCGGGCTGACGCTGGGCAATTGCGTGCGTATGCGCTGCATCAGCTCCGCATGCACCGCCGCGCCGCCAATGCTGATCGACTTCAGGCTGCTGAGGTCGCGGCGCGCAACATCGGGGTGGTCCAGAAGTCGCGTGACCATGGTGGGCACAGCGTTCCAGCGATTGACCTGGTTGCGCTCTATGCACGCCAGGACCTCGGCCGGGTCGTAGCGCCCCATCGACAATACCAAGGTATCGCCCACAACGACGGCGCGCATCAGCGACTGCATGCCGCCGACGTGAAACAGCGGCCCGGAGATCAAGGTCACGTCGCGCGAAGATCCGTCGATCTGCTGCGGCAGCTTGCGCGTGATGTGCAAAGTCATCTGCAGCCGCGCCAGCAGAGCGCGGTGCGAGAGGATGACCGCCTTGGGCTGTCCGGAGGTGCCGGATGTGAAGATGATCAGCGCCGTCTCGTCCTCGGCACGCTCGTCCTGCGGATCCGGCACGGGGGCAACGGCCTGGCTGCCTGTGGAGTCGATGTGCCAGGGACCTTGCGCTGCGCCTGCCGGCAGCTTGGGAGCGCAGCGCTCGTCTGCCAGTGTCATCGCCGGCCGCAATGCGGCGATACCGTCGGCAATCTCATCGGCGCTCCACCAGGCATTGGCCAGAACCGGCACGGCGCCCACCAGAAAGCAGGCCCAAAAGTTGACGACCCATTCGGGGCTGTTCCAGCCGAGGATGAAAACGCGGTCGCCGCGGCGCACTTCCATTGCGCGCAACGCGCTGGCCTTGGCGTGGGCGCATTGATACAGGTCCCTGAAGCTGAGTACGCGGTCTCCCTGAATCAGGTGGGGCCGTGAATCCCAGCGGTGCGCGAACGCGATCAGCTGTTCCACGCGACGTGGACGATCGGTGTACATGCGAAACGGGATTCCGCCTATCGATTCCGTTGCAATTTCCTTGCCCCACGGCCTTGGTGCTGCTGACATTGGTGTCTCCATTACGATGAGGCCGGCGGCATTGCCATGACAAGCAGACACGCACCCCTCATCAGGTTCATGTGCTCTGATAACGATTGAGGATGGCGTTGTCCTGGCCCAGCGCTGGCGCCGGCTTGGCCGGGCACCACTGCCCATCGAACTTGATCGGGATCCTCACGCTGCGTATGGTCCCGGCCGTGCCGGGGTACTCAACATTGGCGATGGCGCCCGGATTGCTTGCCGCTTCCATTTCCAGGGCCTCGCCAAGACTGCGCACCACGCCGCAAGGAATACCCGCTTTGTGTAGCCGCTTGACGATGTCCTCGGACGTGAAGCCCGAGAACACTTCGCTGAGCAAGCCATCGCATGCCTCGCGGTGCGCGACCCGCGACGCCGCGGTGGCGAAGCGCAAGTCTTCTGCCAGTGCGGGACGGTCCATGGCTTCGACGATCTTCTTCCAGGAACTGTCGCTGAAGGTCGACAGCAGGACCTTGCCATCTGAGGACGCATACTGGCCGTATGGCACCACGCCGGGATGGCGCGATCCCATTCGCTTCGGGTTCTCGCCGGTCACGAAGTAGCGCGTGGCGTTGTAGACCGACAGCGACAGCAGCGAGCTCATCATGCTGACTTCCACCAATCCGCCTTTGCCGGTTCGGGAGCGCCGGTGCAAAGCCGCGAGAATGCCGTGTACCGCGAACATGCCCGACGACAAGTCAGCGACGGGAAGACCAAGCTTGCTGGGCGGACTGTCGCTTTCTCCATTCAGGCTCATCACGCCCGACTCCGCCTGGACAATCAGATCGAAGGCGGCGCGCTGGCTTTCGGGGCCGGTAGCGCCAAAACCCGAGATCGAGCAGTACACCAGGCGCGGGTTGATCTTGGAGAGCACCTCGTAGCCGAACCCCAGGCGCTGCGCCACACCCGTGCGGAAGTTCTGTATGAAGACATCGCAGTCCGCAACCATCGCGTGCACGAGCTTCCTGCCTTCCTCCGACTTCAAGTCGACCTCCACCGAGGCCTTGCTGCGGTTGATGGTGGAGTGGTAGAAGCTCACATCGCCTTGCAGTGGTGCTATGTGGCGGGTGTCATCTCCGGCTTCGGGCACTTCCACCTTGATGACCTCTGCGCCCATCTCGGCGAGCAGCAGTGTTGCGTAGGGGCCCGAGAGGTAGCGCGTGAGATCGAGCACCCGCACGCCGCTCAGCGGCAGCGATTCCTCCTCGGATACGCTGCTGTGGTTCATCGATTCAGCGGATGCCGTCGCAGGGCGATCCGCAGACTGCGCTGCATTGAACATGGTGTCGCCGGGTGTGGGCATGGTCATGGCGTTTTCGTGAATTCAACGGGCTTGGTTTCAAGCGCCAGGACGCTTGGGCAGGGCGATGACGGCCGTCCCTGGCATGACCTGCTGGCCGCGCTGGTTCGTGGCCCAGGTCGTGAGCTTCACCACATGTTGGCCATCAATGTCGATCTCCTTGGCTTCCACGCGACCGCCCAGGCGAACCACATCGCCAAGATAGACATGCGCTCGGTACTGCCCCGTGATCTCGCGCAGCTGGCCGGTGTCACCCATCCAGTTGGTCAGTGAATGGATCTGCCAGCAGGTACGTTGGATGCCGACGTCGTAGGCAATCTGCGCGCCCTGGAGTTGCGCCGCATAGTCGTTGTAGTGCACGGAGTAAACCGGCTCGAGGGCATGGGTGCGGGGATCACGGAACGCCCATTTGGGGTGCTTGTGATAGCGCTTGAGCGAGACTGAATGCGCAGCCACGCGCGGAATAGGCGCTGCGCCGGCGGCGATGAAGGCAATGAAATCGGTCAGGCCCAGCGGCCCTTTGATGATGGTGTCGATCTCGTCGCCTACCTGCACATCGTCCCAGTAGCGCGGCAGTGCCCCGCGCGGTGCCTCCGCCAGGATCTGGGTTTCGATCGCGGCGATCTCTTCATCCTTCCAGGGATGGGGCACTTCG
The DNA here is from genome assembly GCF_057914905.1 of Comamonas sp. DB36. Taxonomy (NCBI): domain Bacteria; kingdom Pseudomonadati; phylum Pseudomonadota; class Betaproteobacteria; order Burkholderiales; family Comamonadaceae; genus Comamonas; species Comamonas sp. DB36. The sequence continues at coordinate 527,396 of NZ_CP196633.1, read as the reverse complement.
ATCGCGCGACTCTCCCTGCGCTTTTGCATTTCGCCGCGCTCGAAACGCATGCGTGAGCAGATGAACGTGGCCTTGAGTTCACCCTTGTCGTTGCGGTACTCCTGGCGCAGGTAATCCTTGATGCGGCGACCGCCGAAATTGCTGTCGTCGATCGGGCCATCAAATCCGTCGAAGGTCACCTTGGCACTGATTTTTTCGCCGACGCGGATAGGCTCGTTGAAGGTCATCTTGGTTTCCGCGTGAAAACCGCCCAGGCCAGGCCAGCCTACCTGTACGGATCCGAGGCATGCAAACACGAAGCTCGGCGGCGCAACCAGCGTCTTGTATGGCCCTTGCGCCGCGTAATCTGCCAGGGTCCACAACGGGTTGTCATCGCCTATGCCTTCGCAAAAACGCAGGATGGCCATGCGCGTTGCGTACTCGTTGTTGAGGCAGGACTCGGTACGCAACTCCGTGCCGATCAGGGCCCGCATGTCTGCAAGCATCTTGTCGGTGAACTTGCCCTGGGCCAGCTCCTTGGTGATCTCACCGGAAGTGTTGTCTGTGCTGTTCATATATGCGAACTCCTGGTCGTATTTGCGATAGGCAACTTTAGGTTTGCATGAGAAGTTAGTCAATGCGGCTTTTGTGAAAACCGTATGCGCGAAAACGGTTGACGACGGATGCGGCTGCGGAGTTGGCATCGGCATGCGAAAAAGCAGGGCACCGGCTCCCGAAAACTGCGATGGACGCCAGGCAATGCCGGCTTCTAGACTGCCGTGCGAAGCCCCCATGCTTGCGGCGTGCGGGCCGGCCAACGTCCAACACCAGAACAAAGGAGACCTCCGTGACCCATGCTCAAGACATCCGCGCCCGCCGCTTGTTCCTTGGCGCCACAGCCGCAGTGCTGGGCGGACCGGCATTGGGCGATGCTGCGTCGCGCGTGGGAGCGCTGCCGGCGGCGCCCGCATACCGCGGCAATCAGCATCGCCCGACAGCGTCCCTGCTGCAGTGGCATGGGACAGGGCCAGGCGAGTCCGCCATTGAGCCGTGGATACCCATCGTCGATCCGCACCATCATCTTTTCAACGCGCAGTCCGATGCGCTGTACTACCGGCGAGAAGACATGGCGCGGGATCTTTCCACTGGCCACCATGTGGTGGGCACGGTCTATGTCGCCGCCTACGGCGCCGGCTGGCGCCCGGATGGCCCGGCCGGTCTGCGCTCCGTGGGAGAGACCGAGCGAATCGTGCAGCTTGGTGAAACTCCGCTGGCGACCCCGCATGGCCCCTGTCGACTCGCTGCAGGGATCGTGGCCGACGTGGACCTGACATTGGGAGAAGCAGTCGACCAGGTTCTGGCGGCGCACATGGCTGCTGGTCGTGGTCGTTTGCGTGGCGTGCGCTTTAACGCCACCTACCATGACAGCGATCTGGGCAAGTTCATTCCCAATGCGCCGGAGCACATCCTGGCAGACAGCGCCTTTCGCCGCGGCTTTGCGCAGCTCGATCGCCATGGCCTGTGCTTCGACGCGCTGATCTACCACACCCAGCTGCGCGCGCTGGCAGCGCTGGCCGATGCCTTCCCGCGCACTCCCATTGTGCTGAACCATGTAGGCATGCCTGTGGGCGTGCTTGCATTTCGCGGGCAACAGGCCAGCGTGCGACGGGAGTGGGAGCGCGACATGCGGACGCTGGCCGCCAGGCCGAATGTGCGTGTGAAGGTCGGTGGGATGGGCATGCCAATCTTCGGCTTTGGCTTCGAGACAGGCGCCAAGCCGGCCGCGACCTGCGCCTTGGTGCAAGCCTGGAAGCCGCTGATGGAGGTGACGATCGATGCTTTCGGTGCCGATCGTTGCATGCTGGAGAGCAATTTCCCGGTGGACAAGCAGTCCTGCAGCTACGTTCAGCTATGGAATGCATTCAAGCTCGTGACAGCAGGCCTATCGCCGTCCCAGCGCCAAGCCTTGTTCTACCGCACGGCATGCCAGACCTACAAGCTGCCTGACTTGGAGCGCGCCTGCGATCGAGTGTGGAGCGCGAGTTCCCCCGGTGGCAGCGCCGCCGCATAGCGCTGCAAACCGCTCGCGATCACGGCGATTTCCAAGTCGCCCTGCCATGCCTGGCTTTGCCGGGCCACTTTTACCCTTTGAGAAGAGAAATTTCCATGACCCGTGAAGTCGTCGTCGTCAGCGCAGTGCGCACCGCCATTGGGGCTTTTGGCGGCAGCCTGAAAGACATCCCGCCCACCGAACTCGGCGCGCTCGTAGTACGCGAGTCGCTGGCTCGCGCTGATGTGTCAGGCAAGGATGTGGGCCATGTGGTGTTTGGCCATGTCGTAAATACCGAGCCCAGGGACATGTACCTGGCGCGCGTGGCCGCTATTCATGGCGGCTGTGCCGAGGGCACGCCGGCTTATAACGTCAACCGGCTGTGCGGCTCCGGCCTGCAGGCGATTGTCAACGCCAGCCAGTCGATTTTGCTGGGCGATGTGGACGTGGCCATAGGTGCGGGTGCTGAGAACATGAGCCGAGCGCCCTTTGCCAGTCTGAACATGCGCTGGGGTGCCCGCATGGGCGACAGCAAGATGGTGGACATGATGATTGGCGCGCTGCACGACCCGTTTCTTGCCATCCACATGGGCGTGACGGCCGAGAACATCGCCGCGAAGTGGGGCATCAGTCGCGAGCAGCAGGATCGGTTGGCCGTAGACAGCCACAACCGCGCCGAGCGCGCCACGGCTGCCGGGTATTTCAAGGAGCAGATAGTTCCCGTCGTACGCGAGAGCAAAAAAGCGCATTCCGAGTACGCCACGGATGAGCATTTCCGCAGTGGCGCGACATTGGATGACTTTGCCAGGCTCAAGCCCGTCTTCCTCAAGGAGAACGGCACCGTCACTGCCGGCAATGCGTCGGGCATCAATGACGCGGCCGCAGCGGTGGTGCTGATGGAGGCCGGCGCCGCCAGGGCGCGCGGCGCCCAGCCTCTGGCCCGCCTGGTCGCCTACGCACATGCAGGAGTGGATCCGAAATACATGGGCATTGGACCGGTGCCGGCCACGCAGATAGCGCTACGCAAAGCCGGCCTGACGGTGAATGACATGGACGTGATCGAGGCCAACGAAGCCTTTGCAGCCCAGGCCTGCGCCGTGGCCCAGGAGCTGGGATTGGACCCCGCCAAGGTCAATCCGAATGGCTCGGGTATTTCGCTCGGTCACCCTATTGGTGCGACCGGAGCGGTCATTACCGTCAAGGCGCTGCACGAATTGCGGCGCGTGCAGGGACGTTACGCGCTGGTGACGATGTGCATTGGCGGCGGCCAGGGCATGGCGGTGATCTTCGAGCGGCTTTGAAGATGCGACGCTAGCCCGTGTTGCGCAGCCCTGATGCTATGCCGTTGATGGAGATATGGATACCGATCTTCACTCGTTCGTCGCCTTCGCCCGCGCGCCAGCGGCGCACCAGCTCGACCTGCAGATGGTGCAGCGGGTCGATGTAGGGAAAGCGGTGCTGGATGGAGCGCGCCAGCGCCGCGTTGTGCGCCAGGCGGTTCGCGTCGCCCGTGATGCGGCTGAGCGCAGCGGCCGTGCGCCGCCATTCGGCTTCGATGGCACTAAACACCTTCTTGCGCAGGCGCGCATCGGCCACGAGTTCGCTGTAGCGCGAGGCCAGCGCCAGGTCGCTCTTGGCCAGCACCATGTCCATGTTGGACAGTAGCGTGCGAAAGAACGGCCACTGGCGGTACATCCTGCGCAGCAAGTCCATCTGCGCTTCGGGCGTCTTGCCCGGTGACTGCACGAAGGCCTCGACGGCCGCGCCAAAGCCGTACCAGCCCGGCAGCGTGAGCCGGCACTGGCCCCAGCTGAAGCCCCAGGGGATGGCGCGCAGGTCCTCTATCTTCTGGCTGGCCTTGCGTGACGCGGGGCGCGAGCCGATGTTGAGCTCCGCGATCTCGCGGATGGGCGTGGTGTTGAAGAAGTAGTCGGTGAAGCCCGGCGTGTCGTAGACCAGCGCGCGGTAGGCCTGCATGCTGGCCTGCGACAGCGCGGCCGCGGCCGCCAGGAACGGCCGGGTAGCGGGCCTGGCCGGCGGCAGCAGCGTGGCTTCCAGCGTTGCCGCCACCAGCGTTTCCAGGTTGCGCCGTCCGATCTCGGGATTGGCGTACTTCGAGGCAATGACTTCGCCCTGCTCGGTGAGGCGGATCTGGCCGCGCACCGTGCCCGGCGGCTGCGCCAGGATCGCCTGGTAGCTGGGTCCGCCGCCGCGCCCCACGGTGCCGCCGCGGCCGTGGAACATGCGCAGCTGTATCGGTGCGCCGGGCTGGGCGGCGTTCATCTCGTCAAACAGCGCCGCCAGCGCGGTCTCGGCGCGGTACAGCTCCCAGTTGCTGGTGAAGATGCCGCCGTCCTTGTTGCTGTCGCTGTAGCCCAGCATGATGTCCTGCTCGGCGCCGCTGGCGCGCACCAGGGCCGCGTAGCCGGGCAGGGCGTAGAGCGCGCGCATGATGGGCGCGGCGTTGCGCAGGTCCTCTATGGTCTCGAACAGCGGCACCACGATCAGGTCCGCCGTGGCGGCGCCGTCCAGCGTGCCGCGCATCAGCCCGACTTCCTTTTGCAGCAGCAGTACTTCGAGCAGGTCGCTGACGGTCTCGGTGTGGCTGATGATGTAGTGGCGAATCGCCTCGGCGCCAAAGCGCTGGCGCGCTTCGCGCGCGGTCTCGAAGATGGCCAGCTCGCCGGTCGTGTGCGCGCTGTACGCCGCGCCCACCACGCGCAGCGGCCGGGCATCGCACAGCAGGCGCAGCAGCAGCGCGCGCCGCTGCGCTTCATCCAGCTCGCCGTAGTCGGCCTCGAGGCGCGCGCTGGCCAGCAGTTCGGCGAGCACGCGCTCGTGCTGGTCCGAACTCTGGCGCAGATCGACGGTGGCCAGATGGAAGCCAAAGACCTCGACGGCGCGCAGCAGCGGCTGCAGGCGCTCGGCAGCCAGCGCGGCACCCTGGTGCGAGCGCAGCGAGGCTTCGATCACCCGCAGGTCGGCGAGAAACTCCTGCGCCGTGCCGTAGGCATTCTGCGGCGCGACCGCATGCCTTGCGGCGTCGCGCCCGGTCAGGTTCTTGAGCGTTGCCGCCAGGCGCGCATAGATGCCGGTGAGCGCGCGGCGATAGGGCTCGTCCTGGCGGTGTTCGCTGGTGTCGGGCGAGCGCTCGGCCAGTTGCAGCATCTCCTGCGGCATGCGCACCAGGCGCGCCGACAGCGACAGCTCGCCTCCCAGGCAATGCACTTCGGTCAGGTAGTGGCGCAGCGCCACCTCGGCCTGGCGGCCCAGGGCCAGGGACAGCGTGGCGGCGCTGACATTGGGATTGCCGTCGCGGTCGCCGCCAATCCACTGGCCCATGCGCAGGAAGTTTGCCACGGGCACATCCCCGAGCGCCTGCTCTAGATCGGCGTAAAGCCGGGGAATCTCGCTGAGAAAAGTGGATTCGTAGTAGGACAGCGCGTTCTCGATCTCGTCGGCCACGGTGAGCTTGGAGTAGCGCAAAAGTCGCGTATGCCACAGTTGGGTGACGCGCGCGCGCAGGCGCTGCTCGTTGGCGGCAAGCGCGCGCGGCGTCAGCGCATCGGCGCTGGCGCGGTGATACTGCGCGCGCTCCTGGAGCGCATCGCGCGCGCTCAGCAGTTCGGCAATCTCGCGCTCGGCATCCAGAATGCTCTTGCGCTGCACTTCGGTGGGATGGGCCGTGAGCACGGGCGCCACATGGCTGCTGGCGAGCATCTGCGAAATCGCGTCCGGCGCGATGCCCGCGGCGCGCAGGCGCGCCAGCGCCACCGCGATGCTGCCCTCCTGCGTGCTGCCGGCGCGTTCGTGCACCCTGCGCCGGCGGATATGGTGGCGGTCCTCGGCCAGATTGGCCAGGTGGCTGAAATAGGTGAAGGCGCGGATCACGCTGACGGTCTGGTCGGTGCTCAAGCCCTTGAGCAGCTTCTTGAGCGCCTTGTCGGCATCCTGGTCGGCGTCGCGGCGAAACGTCACGGACAGCTGGCGCACCTGTTCGACCAGCGCGAAAGCCGCCACGCCTTCCTGTTCGCGGATCACGTCGCCCAGGATGCGGCCCAGCAGGCGGATGTCCTCGACCAGCGGCTGGTCCTTGTCGCTGGGGGGGGCGCAGGGCGCTGTGCTGTGGGAAGGGTAAAGTCTGGATGGCGTCATGAGGGCAGTGGATTCGGTGAAAGGGCGTCAAGGCGCTGGGTGTCAGTCGGCTGGCGTTTCAGGGAGTGCGCCCTCGCGGCGTGATTTGCCTTCGGCCACCGATGGAGCGCTGTGCTGGCGGGCGCCATTTTTCACAGCCAGGATCTCGGCCATCACGCTTACCGCGATCTCCGCGGGCGTCTTGCTGCCTATATAGAGCCCAATGGGAGCGTGCAGCCTTGCCAGCGATTGCTCGGTTTCGTCGAAATGTTCAATCATCCGCTGCCTGCGGTGCTGCGAGTTGCGGCGCGAGCCGATAGCCCCGACATAGAACGCGGGGCTGTGCAGCGCCTCCAGCAGCGCCATATCGTCAAGCTTGGGGTCATGGCTCAGGGCCACGATGCAGCTGCGTGCATCGGCACGCAGGCTGCGCACGGCATCGTCGGGCATTTCGCAGCTGGTCTGTACGCCTGCCACCGACCAGGTGTCGAGGTACTCGGCGCGGGGATCGCAGACGGTTACCGCAAAGTCGTTGAACAAGGCCATGGTGGCGACGTACTGCGCGAGTGCCCCGGCACCAATGAGCAGCATCCGGTACTGCGGCCCCAGCGTGCTGGCGAGCGTCACGCCGTCGAAGTACAAAGGCGTTGGCGCGTCGGCGGCCTGCAGCGTGACTGCGCCAGTGGTGCAGTCCACCTTGCGCTGCACCAGCTGCCCCTCTTCCAATCGCGCCACGAGGGCCTTCAAGGCCGCCAGGTCCGGATTGAATTCCAGCAGCAGCTCCAGCGTGCCGCCGCAGGGCAGGCCGAAGCGGTGGGCTTCATCGGCGCTCACTCCGTAGCGCACCAGCTGCGCACCGGTGTTCGGTATCCCGTCCGCGCCATGGGCGCGGGAGTGGCGAAAGATCAGATCGTCCTCGATGCAACCGCCCGAAACCGAGCCAACGCAGCGACCGTCTTCACGCAGGGTCATCATGGAGCCCACGGGACGCGGCGAGGAGCCCCAGGTTTTGACCACCGTGGCGAGAAGCAGTCGATCGCCTGCCGCACTCCAGTCGCGCGCCGCGCGCAGCACGCTTACATCAACGCTTTCCATGGCTTGAATTCCTTTTGAAGAAGAGGGGCAGGCGTCTGGAGCGCGAACGCGTCCTGCCCTGGATCAGCGGCTGCGTGCCTCAGGCATATTTCCTCTCAAATGCCGCGACCTCATCGAATCCCATGAGCTTGGAAAAATTCTGAAAGTCATACAGCGGGCTCTGCATGCCGGCCGTCGATCCGTTGTCCTGCAGCGTGGAATACACCGATTGCAGGGCCGCGGCAGTGGCCAGGAAGCCTGTCGCCGGAAAGATCGCCATGCTGAATCCCAGCGAGATCAGCTGCTGCCGGGTCAGGATCGGGGTGCTGCCGCCTTCGACCATGTTGGCCAGCAGGGGAATGTCGAAGTTGCGGCCTATGATTTCCATCTCCTGTGGCGATTCCGGGCTCTCGACGAACAGCACGTCGGCACCCGCCTTGACGTATTGCTCGCCACGGCGCAGCGCCTCGTCCAGGCCCAGGTTGGTGCGCGCGTCCGTGCGCGCCAGGATGAGCATGTTCGGGTCGGAGCGGGTTTCCACTGCTACGCGAATCTTCTTGACCATATCTGCTGCCTCTATGACCTGGCGTCCCGGCATGTGGCCGCATTTCTTGGGATATTGCTGGTCCTCGAGCTGAACGATGCAGGCGCCTGCGGCTTCATAGCCACGCACCGTGTGCATCACATTCAGCAGGCCGCCATAGCCGGTGTCGGCATCGCAGATCATCGGCGTGCGCGTGCCCGCGGCAAAGCGCTGCACGCGGTCGACCATATCGGTATACGACGCAAGTCCCGCATCCGGCAGGCCCAGATAGGAAGCCACAGTGCCATAGCCTGTCATGTACAGCGCATCGAACTGCATGGCATCCGCGATCTTGGCGGAGATCATGTCGAAGACGCCTGGAGCCGCGATGAACTGCTTGCTGCGGATGCGCGCGGCGAGCTGGCTTCGTTTCTGCGCTGCGTCGATGGTAGTGGAGTGGATTGTCATGGTGAGCGCGATCTCAATGAGAAAAGGGATGACACAGGGTGACTGTGGGCTTACGCGTTGTCCGCAACCTGGTTGCTGTGGTTCCATGAACCTACAAAGCGAACCTAAATTCTATACGAAACGTACATTAATTGGTGTAGAATCAAAACGCACGCCGGGAGCGACGCCAGATGGCTGTCCCGCTTGGTCGGCGCCTTCGGCGCCCAGGCGACTTGTGTAGGGCGTGCCCAGACTTAAGGCCAGAAAATGACTCAGCAGAGAATTGCCGTGATCGGCGGTGGCATGGGAGGCCTGACGGCAGGATCCCTGCTGCAGCGCATGGGCTTCGAGAACGTGACCGTCTACGAGCAGGCGCCCGAGCTGGCGCGCATAGGCGCGGGCATCAACATCTATCCCAACGGCATGCATGTGCTGCGCGCCACCGGCGTCGTCGAGGAAATGCTCACGCGCGGCCAGGTGCCCGCCACCTGGTTCAGCCGCGAGTGGGACAGCGGCAAGATCCTCTATTCACAGCCCCAGCAGGACTGGGCGACGCGCTACGGCGAGCCGCATTCCATCCTGCACCGCGGTGATCTGCAGTCCACGCTGCTGCGCGGCCTGCGCCCCGGCACCATAGAGTTCAGCAAGCGCCTGGTGGGGCTGGAGGAACTCGGAGATGCCGTGCGGCTGGATTTCGCCGACGGCACGACGGCCGAGGTCGATGCGGTGATAGGCGCCGACGGCGTCAACTCGCGCGTGCGCGAGTTGCTGCTGGGCCCCGAGGCGCCCCGGTACACCGGCTATGTCGCCTACCGCTCGGTGTTTCCGGCCTCGCGCCTGTCGCGCCCGCTGGACTCGGACGGCGCCAAGTTCTGGTCGGATTCGCGCCATCCTTCGGGCGAGGACCGGCACATGATCATCTACTACACGACCAAGGCCAAGGACGAGGTCTACTTCGTCACCGGCTCGCCCGATCCGCACTGGCAGGGCACTTCGCCCGTCGACGTGACGATCCAGGAAGTGCAGGACCACTACGCCGGCTTTCACGAGGAAGTGCAGCGCGTGATTGCCGCCTCGACGCACATCAGCAAATGGCCGCTGCTCACGCGCGACCCGCTGCCGCTGTGGAGCGCCGGGCGCGTGGTGCTGCTGGGCGACGCCTGCCACCCGATGAAGCCGCACATGGGCCAGGGCGCGGGCATGGCCTTCGAGGACGCTGCCGTTCTGGCACGATGCATGCAAGCGCACCCCGAGGATTTGCCGCTGGCGTACAAGCGCTACGAAAGCACGCGCCAGGCGCGGGCTTCGAAGGTGCAGGCGGTGTCCAATGCCAACACTTTCCTGAAATACGAGGAGGATCCGTCATGGGTCTTTGGCTACAACGCGATGACGGCGCCTTTGGCCGAGGCGGAGCCGGCCGTGGCGGCGCGTTAAGCGCCCGAGGTAGCGCATGAAACCCCCGGTCTTTGACTACCACGCGCCCGAGACGGTGGAAGGCGTGATCGCGCTGCTGCGCCAGTACGGCGCGGATGCGCGCGTGCTGTCGGGCGGCCAGAGCCTGGTGCCCATGCTCAATCTGCGGGTGCTCAAGCCCGCGGCGCTGATCGATCTGAACCGCTGCCCGGCGCTGGACTATGTGCGCCGCGAAGGCGACTGGTTGGCCGTGGGCGGCATGGCGCGCCAGTTCGACACCATGGAGCACCCGCTGGTGCGCGCGCTGTGCCCGCTGGTGTCCCTGGCGCTGGAGCATGCGGGGCCGGTGGCGGTGCGCTGCCGCGCCACCGTGGGCGGCACGATTGCCCATGCGGACCGCGTGGCCGAGCTGCCGTCGGTGGCCATGGCCCTGGACGCAAAGATGGTGATCGACGGCATCCACGGCAGCCGAACCGTGGATGCCCGGGACTTCTTTCAGGGCGATCTGAGCACGGCCATCATGCCCGGCGAGTTCCTGCGCGAAGTGCGCTTTCCGGTGTGCGCACCCGACTCCTATGCCTTGTTCCAGGAAGTGAGCGTGCGCCAGGAAGGGGTGGCGGTGGTGGGACTGGCGGCGTATGCGGTGCCGGGCAGCAGCATCGCGCTGGCGGCAATGGGCGTCGACGGCCAGCCGCTGCGCCTGCGGCAGACGCAAGCGCTGGTGCTGGAGCGCGGACTGGGCGCAGAAGGCCTGATAGCCGCGGCCGTGGACTGCGCGCGCGCGGAGGTCGAGCCGTCTGCCGACCCCTACGCCACGGCGGCCTACCGCAGGCATGTGGTGGGCGTGCTGGTGCAAAGGGCGCTGCAAGGCGCGATCGACAAGGGGATGCAATGACGCAAGAGCAGCAACTGATACGGATGACGGTCAACGGCGTCGAGATGCAGGGCGAGGCCGAGCCGCGCATGCTGCTGGCGGACTTCCTGCGCCACCAGCTCAAGCTGACGGGAACGCATGTGGGCTGCGCGCACGGCGCCTGCGGGGCATGCACGGTGGTGGTGGACGGCCAGCCGGCGCGAAGCTGCCTGATGTTCGCGCTGCAGGCGCAGGACACGTTCGTGACGACCATCGAGGGTTTGTCGACACCCGACGGTCTGTCGCCGCTGCAGCAGGAGTTCCAGAACCACCATGCGCTGCAGTGCGGGTTCTGCACGCCGGGGATGCTGATCTCGGCGCAGGCGCTGCTGGACCGCAATCTGGAGCCGACGGAAGACGAGATCCGCGCATGGCTGGCGGGCAATCTGTGCCGCTGCACGGGCTACGAAGGCATCGTGAATGCGGTCAAGGCGGCGGCAAAACGCATCAAGATTGAACAAGGGTGGTGAGATGAATGCTCCGAACGAGAAGATCCAGTTGAACGAGTCCTATGTGGGGCGTCCCGTGAACCGGGTCGAGGATCAGCGCCTGGTGCAGGGCGACGGGCGCTACATCGATGATGTGCCCGAGCCCGATGGCGTGCTGCATGCCGTCTTCGTGCGCAGTTCGTTTGCGCACGCGAAGATACTGTCCATCGACCGCGCGGCCGCGCAGGATGTGAAAGGCGTGCACGCCGTTGTCACCGGCCCCGAGCTCGCGGCCTTGATCCGTCCGATTGCCACGCCGCTGGCCGAGGGGCGCCAGCTGCTGCGCCATGTGCTGGCCCTGGACCGGGTGCGCTTCGTGGGCGAACCGGTGGCCGTGGTGCTGGCCACCAGCGCCTATGTGGCCGAAGATGCGGCGGAGCTGGTCCAGGTGGACTACGAACCGTTGCCTGCCGTCGTCACCATAGACCAAGCCTTGACGCCGGGCCTGGGGGCCATCTATGAAGATCTGAACAGCAACGTGGTGTTTCGCGCCGCCATGGAAACGCCGGGTACGAGCGAAGCCTTCTCCAAGGCAAAACACGTCTTCTCGGACACTTTTTCCAGCACCCGGCTCGCGGGCGTGGCGATGGAAACCTGCGGCTTTCTGGCCAGCTATGACAAGGGGCGCGAGCAGCTGAGCCTGTGGTCCACGGCCCACCTGCCCATCAAGGAGCGCTGGGAAATTGCCTCGGCGCTGGAGATTCCCGAAAAGAACGTGCGCATCATGACGCCCGACGTGGGCGGCAGCTTCGGCATGAAGACCGTCACGCGCTCCGAAGTGCTGGTGGGCGCTGCGCTGGCGATCAAGTACTGCCGGCCCATCAAATGGATAGGCGATCGCCAGGAAGATCTGGCGCTGCTGCATGGGCGCGACTACCAATTCACCATCACCCTGGCCGTCGATGACGAAGGCCGGATCGTCGCCGTGAGAAACCGGCCGGTGGTGAACATTGGCGCCTACGCGTTGTGGATCACTTCGGCGGGCATCGATGCCGGCGGTGCGGGTCACCACATGATGGGCGCCTACCGCGTACCCCACTATGAATATGAAGCCATGTCGGTGGTGACCAATACCGCGCCGACCTGCTCCTACCGTGGCGTGGCCTCGCCGATTCTGACCTTCGGCATGGAAACGCTGCTGATGCGGGCGGCGCACAAGCTCGGCCTCGACCCCGTGGAGATCCGCAAGATCAACCTGATCCGCCAGGATGACCTGCCATACAAGAACGCCGTGGGCGTGGTGCATGACACCGCCAGCAATCTGCAGTGCCTGGACATCGTTCTGGAGCGCTCGAACTACCGTGCTTTCAAGAAGGAATTCTCGGGCAGGCTGGGCGCGGACGGCAAGCTGCGCGGCATCGGCCTGGCCTGCATGGCCGACCATACCGGCCAGGGCACATCGACCACGCGCTCGCGCGGCCAGGCTTCACGCTGGCCGGGTTACGACGGCGCGCGCGTGCGCATAGAGCCCGACGGCAAGGCCAGCATCCACCTGAGCCTGGCTTCGCAGGGCCAGGGCCACCAGACTGTTTTTGCGCAGCTGGCCGCGGACACGCTGGGCCTGCGCATGGAAGACATCACGCTGGAGGCTGCGGACACCGCCAGCGTGCCGTTCGGCACGGGCGCAGGCGCCAGCCGCGGCACGGTCGGCGGCGGGGGCGCACTGATCAAGGCCTGCACCACGCTGGGCGACAAGATGAAGCGCATCGCGGCGCATCAATTGCAGCTACCGGTCTCGAAGATGGTGCTGGGTCAGGGGCGCATTGCCTGCGACGACGACCCCTCGCGCTTTCTGCTGATCTCGCAGATCGCCGCCAGCGCCTACATGATAGGCATGGGCGACATGCCGGCGGGCGAAACCATAGGCCTGGATGTCGTGGATTTCTACGACCCGCCTATGTCGAGTTACGCGCTGGGTGCCTGCGTGGCCCAGGTGGCCTTGGATCCCGGCACCGGCCTGGTCAAGGTCGAGCGCTTCTTCATGGCGCATGACTGCGGCCGCGTGCTCAACCCCATGCTGGTGGACGGCCAAGTCAAGGGCGCGATCGTGCAGGGCATTGGCGCCGTGCTGATGGAAGGCGCGCGCTACAGCGCCGATGGCCAGCCCATGGCCACCACCTTGCTGGACTATTCCATTCCAACCACGCTGGACACTCCGGAAATCATTCTCGACCACGTCGAGACGCCGTCGACCTTCACCTTGGGCGGAATGAAAGGCGCGGGCGAAAGCGGCGCCATTGGCGTCGTGCCCGCAATCATCCACGCGGTGGCCGACGCGCTCGGCCAGATCCCCCCTGGCATCACTTCCATGCCGTTGACGCCCAGCGTCGTGATGCAGTTGCTGGGCATTGATGACGCCGCAGATCCGCCCGCCGCGGCGTGACGGCGGCCGCCTTCGGCCCGCCTGCACCTTTACCCACAAAAGGGCATCCCGCGCGATGCCCTTTTTCATGCGTTTTCTTCGTTCCTCACATCCTCATGACTTACTCCGCCCCAATCAAGGACTTGCTATTCAACATCGCGCATCTGGCGCGCATAGACGAAATCGCCGCGCTACCCGGCTTCGAGGACGGGGGCCTGGATACGGCCCAGGCGGTGCTGCAGGAGTGCGCGCGTTTCACGCAGGATGTCGTGGCGCCGCTGAACGTCGCCGGCGATCGCGACCCCTCGTCCTTTAAGGACGGCGTAGTTACCACCACCCCCGGCTTTCGCCAAGCCTATGCCCAGTATGCCGCCGGCGGCTGGCAGGGCTTGCAGCATCCGCAGGACTTCGGCGGCCAGGGTCTGCCCAAAACCATTGGAGCGGCCTGCGGGGAAATGCTCAACAGTGCCAGTTTGAGTTTTGCGCTGTGCCCGCTGCTGACCGACGGCGCAATTGAAGCGCTGCTCACAGGCGGCTGCGATGAACTCAAGGCCATCTATCTTGAAAAAATGGTGACCGGCAAATGGACCGGCACCATGAACCTGACCGAACCCCAGGCCGGCAGCGATCTCGCGCAGGTGCGTACGCGTGCCGAACCGCAGGCCGATGGCAGCTACAAGGTTTTCGGCACCAAGATCTTCATCACCTACGGCGAGCACGACATGGCCGAGAACATCGTCCATCTGGTGCTGGCGCGCGTGGCCGGCGCGCCCGAAGGCGTCAAGGGCATCAGCCTGTTTGTCGTGCCCAAATTCCTGGTCCGGCCGGACGGCTCGCCGGGCGCGCGCAACGATGTGCAATGCGTGTCCATAGAGCACAAGCTGGGCATCAAGGCCTCGCCCACGGCCGTGCTGCAGTTCGGCGACGGTCTGGCGGACAGCGTCGCCGACAGCGCGGGCGCGGGTGCCATAGGTTACCTCGTGGGCGAGGAAAATCGCGGCCTCGAGTACATGTTCGTCATGATGAATGCCGCGCGCTATGCCGTGGGCGTGCAGGGCATTGCTCTGGCCGAGCGCGCCTACCAGCAGGCCGCGGCCTTTGCCAAGGAGCGCGTGCAAAGCCGTCCCGTCGACGGCAGCATCCAGGCCAGCGCGACCATCATTCACCACCCGGACGTGCGCCGCATGCTCATGACCATGCGCGCCAGTATCGAAGGCTGCCGCGCCATGGCCAGCGTGGCGGCGGCGGCCTACGACGTGGCCCACCACCATGCCGATGCCCAGGTGCGCCAGCAAAACCAGCTCTTCTATGAGTTCCTCGTGCCGCTGGTCAAGGGCTTGAGCACCGAGATGGCCCAGGAAGTCACTGGCTTGGGCGTGCAAGTGCATGGCGGCATGGGCTTCATCGAGGAAACCGGCGCCGCCCAGCATTACCGCGATGCCAAGATACTGACCATTTACGAAGGCACGACCGCGATCCAGGCCAACGACTTCGTGGGCCGCAAGACACTGCGCGATGGGGGGTGCAACGCCAGGGCCGTGGCGGCGCGCATCGAGGCCACCGAGCGCGATCTACGCGCAAGCGGCAGCGTCGCGGCGCTCGCGGTGGCGCGCCGCCTCGGCGCTGCCCGCACAGCCTTTGTTGAGGTCGTGGACTTCATGCTGGCCCAGCACCGGATCGCGCCCAATGCTGTCTATGCGGGCAGCGTGCCCTATCTGCTGCTTGCAGCCCATCTGATCGCGGGCTGGCAGCTGGCGCGCGCTCTGCTGGTAGCCCAGGAGCTGCAAGGCCATGATGAGGCTTTCATGCAGGCCAAGGTGGCTACCGCACGCTTTTATGCCGACCACCTGCTGGTCAAGGCGCCGGGAATGCGCGATGCCATCGTTGACGGCGCCGGCAGCGTGATGGCGCTGCCGCTTGACGCCTTCTGAGGGCGCTGGCCCGCCAGGCACCCCATTTTGTGGGGACGGCCTGGCGTGGCATACCTCAGTTGGCCTGATGATCCATCTGGTTGTCCAGCCAGGGATTGCCGGCCAGGCGCTTGGCTTCGTATGCCGCGATCTTGTCCTTGTGGCGTAGCGTGAGGCCGATATCATCGAGGCCATTGAGCAGGCAATACTTGCGGAAAGCCTGCACGTCGAAGGACAGTGCCTCGCCGCCCGGCTTGATGATGACCTGGCGTTCCAGGTCGACCGTGAGCACATAGCCAGGGACGAGCGCGACTGCGTCGAACAGCCGAGCCACCTGGTTTTCGGGCAGCACGATGGGCAGCAGGCCGTTCTTGAAACAGTTGTTGAAGAAGATGTCGGCAAAGCTCGGCGCGATGATGGCCCTGAGTCCGTACTGCTCCAGCGCCCAGGGTGCGTGCTCGCGACTCGAGCCGCAGCCAAAGTTCTTGCGTGCCAGCAGAATCGAAGCGCCCTGGTAGCGCGGCTGGTTCAGCACGAAATCGGGGTTGATCTGACGGTCGCTGGTGTCCATTCCGGGCTCGCCGTGGTCCAGGTAGCGCCACTCATCGAACAGGTGCGGGCCGAAGCCCGTCTTGCTGATCGATTTGAGGAACTGCTTGGGAAGAATGGCGTCGGTGTCGACGTTCTCGCGGTCCATGGGCACCACGAGGCCCTGGTGTGTGGTGAATTTTTGCATGCGGTTTCCTTGGCAGTTGAAGGTGGGCTCGTTTTCAGACGAGCTCACGCACGTCGACGAAGTGACCGTGGATGGCCGCCGCTGCCGCCATTGCGGGGCTCACGAGATGGGTGCGGCCGCCCGTGCCCTGGCGGCCCTCGAAGTTGCGGTTGCTGGTGGAGGCGCAGCGCTCACCGGGCTCGAGGCGGTCGGCATTCATGCCCAGGCACATGGAGCAGCCGGGCTGGCGCCACTCGAAGCCCGCGGCCTTGAAGACCTGGTCCAGCCCTTCGCGTTCGGCCTGCTCCTTGACCTGACCCGAGCCCGGAACGACCAGCGCCTGCTTCACGTTGCCGGAAAGCTTCCTGCCCAGTCGGGTGACGACGGCAGCAGCCTGGCGCAGGTCCTCGATGCGGCTGTTGGTGCAGCTGCCGATGAACACCTTGTCGACAACAATGTCGGTGATGGCGGTATTCGCTTCCAGCCCCATGTAGCGCAGCGCGCGCTCTATTGCCGCACGTTTGTTCGCATCCGGCTCCTGCGCGGGATCCGGCACGCGCCCATCCACCGGCAACACCATTTCGGGGGAAGTGCCCCAGGTGACTTGCGGCTTGATCTGCGTGGCGTCCAATTCGACCACGGTGTCGAAATGCGCGCCCTCGTCCGACTGCAGGGCCTTCCAGCCGCGCACTGCCTGCTCCCATGCGGCGCCCTTGGGGGTGAAAGGGCGGCCTTCGACATAGTCGATGGTTTTCTGGTCCACCGCCACAAGCCCGGCGCGCGAGCCCGCTTCGATGGCCATGTTGCACAGCGTCATCCGGCCTTCCATGCTCAGGTCCCGGATGGCCGAACCCGCGAACTCCATGGTGTAGCCGGTGCCGCCGGCGGTACCGATCTTGCCGATGACGGCCAGAATGATGTCCTTGGCGCTCACGCCGGGCATCAGCGCGCCTTCGACGCGCACCAGCATGTTCCTGGCCTTCTTGGCCAGCAGGGTCTGCGTGGCCAGCACATGCTCGACCTCGCTGGTACCTATGCCATGCGCCAGAGCGCCGAAAGCGCCATGCGTCGATGTGTGGCTGTCGCCGCAGACCACGGTCATGCCAGGCAGCGTCGCGCCGGTCTCGGGGCCGATCACATGGGCAATGCCCTGGCGACTGGACAGATAGGGGAAAAAGGCGGCGGCACCGAATTCTCCGATGTTGGCATCCAGCGCCATGATCTGCGCCTTGCTGACCGGATCCTCGATGCCGTCATAGCCCAGCTCCCACCCGGTCGTGGGCGTGCTGTGATCGGCGGTGGCGACCACCGAGTTCACGCGCCAGAACTTGCGTCCGGCTTCGCGCAGGCCCTCGAAGGCCTGCGGACTGCTGACCTCGTGCACGAGATGGCGGTCGATATACAAGAGGGTGGTTCCATCCTCTTCGGTGTGGACGACATGCTCGTCCCAGATCTTGTCGTAGAGCGTGCGGGGCATATTTTTAAATGGAGTGGTGAAAAATATCGGCGCTGAGGCCGGGGTGTTTCCATGACCCATGTGCATGTGCAACAAGCGCCGGGTCATGGGCAAAGGGCTACTGCTGCGCCGGCGCAATGAAATCGGCGACCGCCGCCACGAACGCATCGAGCTGATCCCAGGGAATCATGTGACCTGCGTCCAGGATCTTTTGCGCCCTGCAGTTGCCCATGGCCTGGGCGATCTCGGCGGCGTCCTCGTCTGTCACTGTGTTGCCCCGCTGCGCGTACAGCAAAAGCGTGGGGGTGGCGATATGAGGCAGGTCGCCATGGATGCTTTCCTCGTGGAACGATCTATGGCTTTCGGCGATGGCGAAGGGATCGCAGGTGGGCAACCATTCCATGCGGGCCTCGATCTGCGCCTCGGTCCAGCCAAACTGGGCCTTGATTGCAGCGTACCCCTGGCCTCGACTCACTTCCTCGATGGACTGCAGGTAATAAGGCAAGTCAATCGGGTAGGGCCGACGACCCGGGCCCGACACCGGAGGATCGACCAGAATCAGTTTTGCGACGACATTCGCCGACTGCGCTGCGAAGCGGATGGCAATGCGGGCGCCCATCGAATGACCCAGGACCATTGGCTGTTCAAGGCCCAGCGCATCGATCAGCCCCTGAACGTCCTGGGCATAGTCGTCGAGCTGGTACGAAAGATGCGTACCGCTCGAGGACAGTCCGCGACCACGGATGTCCATCACGTAGACGTCGGCATAGGCCGCAAGCCGTTCGGCGACAAACTCCCAGCTCGCGGCGGGACTGGTAATGCCAGGCAACAGGATCAGGGGAGGGCGGCCCGATCCAACTTTGACATAATGGATTCGCAGATCGCCCAAAAGCAGGTGGCGTCCTACTCTTTTTGGAGTATTTTCGGTGTTGGTCATATGCGTTTAGTGGGTGATCTTCAAATCCGATGGGCGCGTGATTGGCTGCATGGAAAATCAATGCGGGCACTGTCTGGAGGAATACCTTTCGCTTGCACAGTCTTGTTTGATTTCAATATAATTGCGCAAGTTTTTGACTATATTGTGAGTAATGCATGCAAAAAAAAGGCGAAGATTCGGCTCCCAACACTGAAGAGGCAGAATTTGTCCCTAGCTTGTCCGTGTCACACGAAGCAATGCTTCAGGATGGCAATGATGAGTTGTTCAGGAGGGTCCTGTTTCTCTCAAGATTGTTTGCAGATCGACTGCTGATGTTCAGAGACACCGTTGCTGATTCGGTTAATTTGAGCGGTAATCAGTACGTCATTCTTTTGGCCATCGCACATGCCCAGGGCAAAGGCGGAACCACTGTCCGCGACGTGGCGAAATATGCGCTGATGGCGTCGACCCATGTCACAACGCAGGTCGGCTATCTCATCAAGAAAGGCCTGGTCAGCAAGGGCGCCAACGCCAGCGATGGCCGCAGTGTGATTTTGCTGCTCACGAAAAATGGCGAGGAAACGATGCGCACAATTGCTCCTTTGCGACAAAAATTCAACGACGCCTTCTTTGAAGGCGTCACCCGGTCCATGCTGGTGTCCGCAGAGAAATTCCTGACCCGGGTGACCGACAACAGCGAGAAAGCCCTTCCTCTGTTGGAGGAGAAACGCGATTGATTCTCGCTGTGAACGAGCTGTTAGGCGGCCACTGCCGAAGGTAGGCGTTCTGTAATGGACGCCAGTCCATTGAAGAAGATTGTAAATCCGGCAATTTTCACCAGCTCAAGGCATATTTCTCGACCAAATGCCTGGGCTGTGCGGTCAAAGCAGGAATTGCTGACGCGGCCTCGCGTTATCAGTTCAAAAACGAATTCGTGCACCATATTTTCATCGTCATGGTCACTGATGGGGTGCTGACGATTGGAAATCGCCGTGATCGTCTTTTCATCCAGATCCGTGGTCTGAATGGACTTCATGGCAATATATTTTTGAACATCCTCGGTGCGATGTTTGGCCGCGGCCGTCAGCACCGCAACTGCGCGCAGGCGCTCGGGAACCTGCAAGCCCTCGGTGAGAAACTTGTCGAGTTCGTAAAGCAATCCTGCAATTTTTGGAGCATACAGGATGGCGCCGTACGGACCGCTTAAAACCTCTGCCTGTTCGGTTTTGATTTTTTCCAGAATTTCGCGCTGTTCTGCGCTCATTTCTTCGGATTTCAGTATGGGATATCGCATCGCAAGTTCTATTCTGTAGGGACGGAAAATGCGGGTTCGAACCCCGCGAGAAATTTTGGTATCGGTGGATGAGAAACGTTCATACTCAAACCCAGGGTTCCGTAATAACCGCAGGTGGTGATTATTTCAATGATGGCAGCGTGGCCAAAATGGTCTACGGTCTTTTGAAATGTTTCATCCGAGACACGACCGTCGGTCTGGTACTCCATGCAGAGGTCATACACCAGCTCTTCAGCGAGCGGCATATTCTCCGGGCGTTGTTGCGCTGCCACGGCATCGATGATGTTCTGTGCCAACCCAAACTCGTGCGCTTCCATGGCATGCACATGGAATTCCAACTGTGCAGCTACATGGCGCGCGGTGATGATGATTGCCAGTTCGCGCAGCTTGGGCTCGAGGCTGGTGCTGAAACGGCAGTGCTCACCCAGCGCCTGGAACCTGTCCAGAATGCCGGGAATGTAGACCAGGGGAATGAACGGGCCCTCGACGCCACCTTCGGACGAGACGGACGGCTTGCGGCGTTTGGTGACGACCTGAACCGCGCGCAGTTGCTCGTGGTTCATGTCGCGGCGAGATAGGGGTGGGTATCGCATGGCTGGATTCAAGGGTGGTTGAAGGAGCAGTGATCTCGCCCTAGCGGCGAGATCGCTGGATTAATTGGCGGTGATATTCAGCTCTTTGATGAGTTTCTGGTAGCTTGCCGCATCCATCTTGTTGGTCTGGGCAAGTGCACTGGCAGGTCCACCGACAGGGGTGGACCCCTGTTTCCTCAGCGTTTCCACGACATCCGGCATCTTGAGAATTTTATCTATATGCCCATTGAGCAGCGTGATAATGGAGTCACTGGTTCCCTGGGGTGCGAAGACGCCATACCATGAAACAATATTCACCTTGGGATAGCCAAGTTCCGCAAGCGTGGGAACATCGGGTGCCAATTCAGTACGTGTGTTTCCGGTGGTGGCCAGAATGCGCATCTTTTGCGTTTTCAAGTGCGGCTCAATCGTGCTCATGGACGCATAGGAATAAGCCACATGCCCTCCCAACAAATCGACCACGGCCTGGGAAGTTCCTTTGTAGGGCACATGGTCCAGATTGATTCCCGTTGCCTGGTTCACCGCTTCACCAATGAGATGGGTAATGGATCCGCTGCCTGCACTGCCATATGTCAGCGTCGTTTTTTTCGAGGTTGCGAGAGCCTCTTGAAACGACTTGATTCCCGGCTGCGGGCCGGCTACAAGAAATACCGGTGTCTTGCAGACTTCGATCACCGGCTTGAAACTGTCAATGGGGTTGTAGGCCGGCTTGCTGCCACCGCCGGATATCAATTGCGCAAACGAGAAACTATTGGGCGTGAACAGCAGCGTATGTCCGTCCGCCGCAGATTTTGCAACATAGGTTGCACCAATGACACCAGCAGCACCCGGGCGGTTTTCCACCAAAACAGGCGCACCCATCATCGTGCCCAGCTTTTCTGCAATGGCTCTGGCAACCTGGTCCGTGCCCGCACCCGCGGAGAACGGAACCACCAAAGTGATTGGCTTGCTGGGATAGCCTGGCGCAGCCTGCGCCGTCGCGGAAAAGGAGAGAGCAATGACAGCTGATGCAAGAATTGCATTGCGTCGGTTGGTGCGGCTTGTGAAATCGGACATGATGGTTTCGATGGTATTTTCGCTAAAAGGCAGTGACAGGGCCGGAAAAAAATATGTGACTGAACCCGTCTTCACCAAATGGGAAGTAGCCTTAGAGGTTTCTTCCCGCTATTTTGCGATGCTCTGGAGATATCGGGTGACTTCATCTTCACCCAGCACATCTCCATATTTCGCATTCATGTCATAGAGATTGACTTCATGCACGGTCGCATGTCGATCACCGACTGCTTCTCGAACAACTACAGGCCGAAATCCATGCGAAATTGCATCCACACAAGTTGCGCGCACGCAGCCGCTGGTAGAAACTCCACAAAGAATAACGGTGTCAACCCCCATGGCCGTTAATGCTGGAGCAAGTCCTGTGCCAAAGAAAGCGCTCGCGTAGCGTTTGGAAATAATAATGTCCGATTCCTCCACCTTCAACGTGGGAGGAAAGTCCCCCAGAGGGTTTCCCGGTTCGAAGCTGGTCAGTGCGTGCTTTATCTTTTCATAAAAGATGCCACCGCCCACCCCATTCTTTTGTATTTCCATGCGGGTGATTGCCACAGGAATTGCGGCTGCGTTGGCAAGCGTCTTGAGGCGCACGCCGGATTCCAAGCTGGGGCCGAAATCCGGGTGGTAGAGGGGGGCACCCTCCACGTAGTAGGCCTGCACGAAGTCGATCATCACCAGCGCCGGGCGCTTGCCAAACCCCAATCGTGTGTTGAACCCCGTGCTTGCATAGTTCGTGTCGAGCGCTGTCTGATCCATACGATGCCCTTTCTGAGGCGGCATTGATCTGCCGCAAGTCTTAATTTAACTACAAATAGTAGTGAATGTACATACGTTAAGTATATAAATTTTGGTGCGTGAAGGCACCACATCCGTGCGGCTCTAGGATTCTTGCACCAGATCGCTGCAGTACATCGGATGGCAGGGAGTCTCCATGGCGGCAACTCAAATCGGCGTGACCGATCCCTTGTCGACAACCGTTTTGCCATCGAGCTTCAAGGTGCAGCCAAGCAAAGGCATGTCGAAGTGACCCATGGTGTTGCGTTTGCCGCCCACTTCAGTGTTGGGGCCGGTGGAAAATTGGACATTGCCGGCAAAGGAGCGTGGATCGGTTCCGCCCACGCGCAGCGGCGTCTTGCGCACCGCGAACCAGTCGGCGCGCGGATCCACACCCCAACCAATATGTGCGATGGCGTAGGCCTCGGGGTCGTTGAAGCCGGCCATCTCGCTGCGCAGGCGATCGGCGTCAGGCCCGCCTTCGATGGCGGTGATGTAGCCATCCTTGACGGTCAGATGGATGGGAGTTTCGGCATAGTGGTTCAGCGGCCAGATGAAATCGTCCTTGTTGATGACGACGGTGCCGTTGGACGAACCTTCGTTGGGCCAGGTGTAGAGAAAGGCGGAAGGCCAGTGGTCCCATCTGCCAGGTTCGTCCGCCACGCCGTACTGGGTGATAACGGGGAATTCGCCGATTTCCATGCGCAGATCGGTGCCTGCCTCGGAGGTCAAATGCAGCGTCTTGGCGGCACGGAACAACTGTGCGCTGGCGGTGACCGATTGCGTCAGCGCCTCGGTCGGGGGGCGTGCCTGCAGCACTTCGGCGGGTTCGAGCACCAGCAGCATGCGCGCACCTGATTCGAGAATCTCGACCTGCTCGGGCGAATGCAGCAGCAGCAGCAGGTCGACGACGAAATCGGCCTGCTTGAGACAGGCCATCGCCGCGCTGAGGCCTGTCACCGGCGTGGTGCCCACGGTGGCAAGCGCGTTGGCACCGACCGTGGCCCGCGGCGCCGGAACATGCAACTGAAGAGGGCGCGTTCCCAGGTTCTGGGCCGCCTCCATCGCTGCCCGCACGTATTGCTGCGGGCTGGCGGCTCCGGACAGGACAACGACCGACTCTTGGGGTTTCAGTTTGCAGCGCACGAATTGTTCCTGGAACAGGTGCACGAGCTTGTCGAATGACATGGGTTCTCCTATGGCGTGGTAACTGCGGTCGACCGCGAGGTGGCTGCAGATGGCAAAAACATCTACAAAGCGAACCTAAATTCTATACGAAACGTACATTAATTGGTATAGAATCAAAACGCACGCCGGGAGCGACGCCAGATGGCTGTCCCGCTTGGTCAGCGCCTTCGGCGCCCAGGCGACTTGTGTAGGGCGTGCCCAGACTTAAGGCCAGAAAATGACTCAGCAGAGAATTGCCGTGATCGGCGGTGGCATGGGAGGCCTGACGGCAGGATCCCTGCTGCAGCGCATGGGCTTCGAGAACGTGACCGTCTACGAGCAGGCGCACGAGCTGGCGCGCATAGGCGCGGGCATCAACATCTATCCCAACGGCATGCATGTGCTGCGCGCCACCGGCGTCGTCGAGGAAATGCTCACGCGCGGCCAGGTGCCCGGCACCTGGTTCAGCCGCGAGTGGGACAGCGGCAAGATCCTCTATTCACAGCCCCAGCAAGACTGGGCGGCGCGCTACGGCGAGCCGCATTCCATCCTGCACCGCGGTGATCTGCAGTCCACGCTGCTGCGCGGCCTGCGGCCCGGCACCATAGAGTTCAGTAAGCGCCTGGTGGGGCTGGAGGAACTCGGGGACGCCGTGCGGCTGGATTTCGCCGACGGCACGACGGCCGAGGTCGATGCGGTGATAGGCGCCGACGGCGTCAACTCGCGGGTGCGCGAGCTGCTGCTGGGCCCCGAGGCGCCGCGGTACACCGGCTATGTCGCCTACCGCTCGGTGTTTCCGGCCTCGCGCCTGTCGCGCCCGCTGGACTCGGACGGCGCCAAGTTCTGGTCGGATTCGCGCCATCCTTCGGGCGAGGACCGGCACATGATCATCTACTACACGACCAAGGCCAAGGACGAGGTCTACTTCGTCACCGGCTCGCCCGATCCGCACTGGCAGGGCACTTCGCCCGTCGACGTGACGATCCAGGAAGTGCAGGACCACTACGCCGGCTTTCACGAGGAAGTGCAGCGCGTGATTGCCGGCTCGACGCACATCAGCAAATGGCCGCTGCTCACGCGCGACCCGCTGCCGCTGTGGAGCGCCGGGCGCGTGGTGCTGCTGGGCGACGCCTGCCATCCGATGAAGCCGCACATGGGCCAGGGCGCGGGCATGGCCTTCGAGGACGCCGCCGTTCTGGCACGATGCATGCAAGCGCACCCCGAGGATTTGCCGCTGGCGTACAAGCGCTACGAAAGCACGCGCCAGGCGCGAGCGTCGAAGGTGCAGGCGGTGTCCAATGCCAACACTTTCCTGAAATACGAGGAGGATCCGTCATGGGTCTTTGGCTACAACGCGATGACGGCGCCTTTGGCCGAGGTGGAACCGGCCGCGGCGGCGCGTTAAGCGCCCGAGGTAGCGCATGAAACCCCCGGTCTTTGACTACCACGCGCCCGAGACGGTGGAAGGCGTGATCGCGCTGCTGCGCCAGTACGGCGCGGATGCGCGCGTGCTGTCGGGCGGCCAGAGCCTGGTGCCCATGCTCAATCTGCGGGTGCTCAAGCCCGCGGCGCTGATCGATCTGAACCGCTGCCCGGCGCTGGACTATGTGCGCCGCGAAGGCGACTGGCTGGCCGTGGGCGGCATGGCGCGCCAGTTCGACACCATGGAGCACCCGCTGGTGCGCGCGCTGTGCCCGCTGGTGTCCCTGGCGCTGGAGCATGCGGGGCCGGTGGCGGTGCGCTGCCGCGCCACCGTGGGCGGAACGATTGCCCATGCGGACCGCGTGGCCGAGCTGCCGTCGGTGGCCATGGCCCTGGACGCAAAGATGGTGATCGACGGCATCCATGGCAGCCGAACCGTGGATGCCCGGGATTTCTTCCAGGGCGATCTGAGCACGGCCATCATGCCCGGCGAGTTCCTGCGCGAAGTGCTCTTTCCGGTGTGCGCGCCCGACTCCTATGCCTTGTTCCAGGAAGTGAGCGTGCGCCAGGAAGGTGTGGCGGTGGTGGGACTGGCAACGTACATGACGCGCCAGGCAGATCAGTTGGGCAGCATCGCGCTGGCGGCAATGGGCGTCGACGGCCAGCCGCTGCGCCTGCGGCAGACGCAAGCGCTGGTGCTGGAGCGCGGGCTGGGCGCAGAAGGCCTGATAGCCGCAGCCGTGGACTGCGCGCGCGCGGAGGTCGAGCCGTCTGCCGACCCCTACGCCACGGCGGCCTACCGCAGGCATGTGGTGGGCGTGCTGGTGCAAAGAGCGCTGCAAGGCGCGATCGACAAGGGGATGCAATGACGCAAGAGCAGCAACTGATACGGATGACGGTCAACGGCGTCGAGATGCAGGGCGAGGCCGAGCCGCGCATGCTGCTGGCGGACTTCCTGCGCCACCAGCTCAAGCTGACGGGAACGCATGTGGGCTGCGCGCACGGCGCCTGCGGGGCATGCACGGTGGTGGTGGACGGTCAGCCGGCCCGAAGCTGCCTGATGTTCGCGCTGCAGGCGCGGGACACGTTCGTGACGACCATCGAAGGCTTGTCGACACCCGACGGTCTGTCGCCGCTGCAGCAGGAGTTCCAGAACCACCATGCGCTGCAGTGCGGGTTCTGCACGCCGGGGATGCTGATCTCGGCGCAGGCGCTGCTGGACCGCAATCTGGAGCCGACGGAAGAAGAGATCCGCACATGGCTGGCGGGCAATCTGTGCCGCTGCACGGGCTACGAAGGCATCGTGAATGCGGTCAAGGCGGCGGCAAAACGCATCAAGACGGAACAAGGTTGGTGAGCATGCCGTGACTTTCCGGCGATGGACCCTGAGTCTGCAGAGATACCTATTGACTGCCGCAGCCGCGACAGTTCCGACGAATCCCCGAATTACCAGTAAGAGGTTATTGCATGAAGATGAGTGACGAAATCAGCCTGCCCGTGGCGCAGGACGTGGCATGGGCTGCCCTCAATGACGTCAACCTGCTGCGGACCTGCATACCGGGCTGCG
Source organism: Comamonas sp. DB36 (assembly GCF_057914905.1). Classification (NCBI taxonomy): domain Bacteria; kingdom Pseudomonadati; phylum Pseudomonadota; class Betaproteobacteria; order Burkholderiales; family Comamonadaceae; genus Comamonas; species Comamonas sp. DB36. The sequence goes on along the minus strand of NZ_CP196633.1, from coordinate 501,149 downwards.
AGGCCATCAATCTGCAGGAAGACGGCAGCTATGAAGTGATTGTCGCCGCAGCCGTGGGCCCGATCCGCGCGCGCTTCAAGGGCGAGATGCGCATGCACGATATCGTGGCGCCGTCCTCGTACCGGCTGGAGTTCAACATGCAAGGTGGCGCCGTGGGCTTCGGCCGGGGCGAGGCGTCAGTGGAGCTGAGCGCCATCGATGCCGAGACCACGCTGCTGAAATACACGGCCGCGGCCAGCGTCGGCGGCAAGCTGGCCCAGATTGGCGCCCGCCTGATCGACATCACGGCCAAGAAGATGGCCGGGCAGTTCTTCGAGGCGTTTCGCAAGAAGATTGTGGCCGGCACGCAAACCGAAGAGCCCGAATCCTCGCCCGCTCAAACTGCAGCGCGCGCTGACAAGGCCGCAAATGCGGGGCAGGCGCTGGCAGGCACAGCCCTGACCCAGGTGCACACGTCATCCAGTGTCTCGGATGCAGCCATTGTGATCAAGATCGAGATCACCTTCAACGACTTGACGCCACCGCGGCGCGGGTCGCGCTGGAGCCGCGTCTGGGATGCATTGATGGGCCGTTGACACATGGCCGCAGACCCCGGCAGGGGCTGATCGGCAATGGTTTGACAACGCGCCTGCAACAGGCGCGTTCCCGAGCGCGGTGCAAGGCCCGCTCCACGCTGCAGTCCCCTGCCAGCGATTCTCCGGGCCGATGGCCGGCCCCCGCCCCCCTCCTAGTGCTGCGCTGTGTTCCTGGCAGCGATGCCGTCGCCTGAGGAATTGGCGTGTTACTGCGCGGGCGCACGGTTTGCACTGCGTCTGTTTACCTGCGTACAGCGGGCCGTTGCGGCGTGACCTAAAGCCTAACGTCGCGTCCTGGCACGGTTTTCGCTAGTGGTGTTATGTACATTGTGTACATGAAAAATCTACGTTTCGTCGCAAACATGCCACACATTTAATGTACCGCACGTATATAAAAAATATCCGTTTTGTAGTTAAATTGAGGCATTGAAAGGCTTTCTTGGGCGTCCCTACGGCGGGCAACTCACGGCAGGACACGCGGCGCAGGTGCGACCCGATTGCCGGCGCAGCAAGACGGGCCGACGGCGCCTGGCGCGGCGTCCGCGCCGGGCCTTGTGCCGCCGACTTCGTATGGCTGGCGTGAAGCGATCGACTATTGATTTTTGTTTTTCGGATTGAAGGAAATATTCAACGGAGTGGAGGTGGAACTATTGATGCAAGTGAATTCATGGTGGTACAGGCTCTTAAATATCAACACAAACTGATTTGTCATGAAAATATCAAGAAGATTTTTTATCTCCTCATCAATGGTGATTGCCTCCGGCGAGGCATTGTCTTTCAATGACAAGAAACCATTGACCCTTGTTGTCGGTTACCAGGCCGGCGGCGGCACGGATGTCTTTGCAAGAATAATTGCCGAGAAACTCCAGGAAAAAATCGGCAAAACGGTTCTGGTAGTGAACAAGCCGGGGGCGACGGGGGCGATCAGCGCCTCGTATGTGTCCAACTCCGTTCCAGATGGAAATACTCTTTTGCTTACACCTGGAAGTTTTTCATACGCACAGTTTGTTTTGGGCAAGAGCTCAAACAAAATGGCATATGACCCGGTCAATGAGTTCAGCCCGGTTGCCCATTTGGCGGATGTCCCCTTGTTTTTGGTGACAAACAAATCATCGGGAATCAATAGTCTCAAGGATGTGGTTGAAATCTCAAAGACGAAGACGCTTTCCTATGGAACCACCGGCACCGGCTCGGTCGCACATATTCTTGGCGAGACCTTCAATGGCTTGGTTACAGGAAACAAATTGGCGCAGATCCCATATAAAGGCGTTGCTCCAGCAGTAAGCGACCTGGTGGCTGGCCATATACCCCTGGTTTACACCTCCCTGGATGCGGTTTTTCCTTATCTCAAGGATGAAAGCGTCAAGCTGCTGGCGACAGCTTCTTCCAAGAGATCCAAGTTTGCGCCAAACACGCCCACGTTCAAGGAGCAGGGCTTTGACTTGGATATTTCCACTTGGTACGCGCTGTTTGCACCGAAAAACACGGCGGCGGATGTGATTGCCAAGATAAACACCCAATTCAACGAAATCATGAAAGACCCGGTGGTCATCAAGAAGGCGGAAACGATTCTGGGTGCGGAAACCGTTGTCAGCAGCCCCTCGGAGCTCGATGCCCTGAACAAGAAGGATTACAGGAATTACAGGGAAATCATCAAAAAGATTGATTTCAATTAATTTAAATACGCACGAGAACACAATGAAAACTGTATTTGCATCACTGGCCCTCTCCGCCCTCAGCCTGCAGGCCTACGCCCAAAGCAATCTCCAGATCTATGGGATTGTCGATGTGGCGGTAGAGCGTTTGAACAAGACGTCGACAGGATCGGGAATCACCCGCATGGCCACCACTTCAGGACGGGCCGCGAGTCGGCTCGGTTTTCGCGGCGAAGAGAAGATCAGTCCGGGCCTGAGTGCTTTGTATACGCTTGAGATGGGCATAGCGCCTGACAGCGGAACGCTCAACCAGGGCGGTCGTGCTTTCGGCCGGCAGGCGTGGACCGGATTGAAAACCGATTTCGGCACGTTGAGCCTGGGGCGTCAATACACCATGCTGCTGTGGGCCTTCGGCAACTCCGACATCACCGGCGGGTCCATGCACGGTCTGGGTTCGCTCGACTCCTATCTCGCCGCAGCCCGGGTCGACAACTCGATTGCGTATCGGACCAGTCTGCAGAATTTCGATATCGGCTTCACCTACAGCTTCGGCCGCGATGCGATGGCCACAGCGGCCAACAACTGCGTGGGGGAAAACGCGCAGGCTTCTTCCGAATGCACGCAATGGTCCGCGATGGTCAAGTACGACAACAAGGATTGGGGCGCGGGGCTGGGTGTGGATGAATACCGCGGCGGTCCGCGGGCGGCAGGTGGTCTGACATCGGCGTCAATGAAGGATCGCCGCGTGCTGGTCAATGCCTACAAGATGTTCGGCAACACCCGATTGGGGGGCGGAGTGATCGCGCGCAAGGATGAGGGCCTGGGCAGCCAACCCAATACCAATCTTTGGTATGTCGGTGTGTCCCACAAGCTCAACAGCCAACTCACCCTGGACGCACAGCTGTCTGCCATCCACAACACGGCAAACGACAACGATGCCAAGTTGCTGGTTCTGCGCGCGACCCATGCCTTCAGCAAAAGAACTTCGGTCTACACCAGCTTCGGCTATGTGAAGAACGACGGACTGGCGCGGTACTCGGCAAGCTCGTCGCACGCCGGCGGTCTCCCCACGCCTGGAACAGGCCAGGCCGCGCTGGCAGTGGGACTGCACCACAGCTTCTGAACACCGGTCGTTGCATGAGGCGCCTGGGACAGACGCCTTAATTGCTGCTTCATGTCCTCCTGCGGTGGGCGCGCAGCGGCGCCTGCACCCGCTGGCGCGCCGCGCAGGGGACGCAAACCCCAGATGGCATCCGATCCTAGCCTCGTGCAGTCGACTTCCCCTGTCACACATGAGCGGTCAAGAAGACGGCAGGGCGCAGCTTTTCCCGGCTTGCACGCTGATTGCGTGCCAGCCTCAACTACTCGAAGGAGACATATCATGGCACTTGAACATATTACCGTCCTGGACCTCACGCACATGCTCTCGGGGCCGTATGGCACCATGCTGCTGGCCGATCTGGGCGCACGCACCATCAAGGTCGAGCCGCCGCGCACGGGGGAGGGCACGCGCCGGCTGCTGGAAAACGACCCTGACTATTCACGCGACGGCATGGGGGCCTACTACCTCACGCTCAATCGCAACAAACAAAGCGTGTGCATCGATCTCAAGACAGAGGCCGGCAAGGCGGTATTCATGGACCTGGTGCGCATTGCCGACGTGGTGTTCGACAACTTCAGCGTCGGCGTTCCGGCGCGCCTGGGCATCGATCACGCCAGTCTGAGCGCCATCAACCCGCGCATCATCACCTGCTCGGTCACTGGCTTTGGCGAGACCGGCCCCGACACCCAGCGCCCGGCGTTCGATCAGGTTGTGCAGGCCATGGGCGGCGGCATGTCGATCACGGGCACGCCCGCGACCGGTCCGCTGCGCAGCGGCATTCCCATCGGCGACCTGGGGGGCGGCATTTTCGGCGCCATGGGCGTGCTGGCAGCCATCGCCGAGCGCGAACGCACTGGCCGCGGGCAGCATGTGGACATCTCCATGCTAGACGCCCAGATCTCGCTGCTGAACTACATGGCCACCATGCACCTGCTGTCCGGCGAGGTACCCTCAGGCATAGGCAATGGCCATTTCGTGCACGTGCCCTACAACAGCTACCCCACGGCCGATGGCCATGTGATCGTGGCCTGCATTGGCGACCCGTTCTTTGCGCGCTTCGTCGACTTCATCGACCTGCCGGACTTGCGCAAGCCCGAGTACCTGCAACAGCCCGTGCGCTACGCGGCCAAGGAGGAGATCGACGCGCTGATAGGCGCAGCGTTTCGCGCCCATGACACGGCCTACTGGCTTGAGCGGCTGCGCGCGGCGCGCATTCCCTGTGGCCCGGTCAACAACTTTGCCCAGGCATTGGGCGACTCCCAGGTGCGGGCGCGTGACATGGTTGTGCCCGTCACGCTCAAAACCGGCGAGACGGTGCGCATGCCCGGAAACCCGATGAAGCTGTCGGGTGCCCAGGCCAAGCCTTTCACCTGTCCGCCGGGACTGGGTGAGCACACCCGCAGCGTGCTTGAAGACGTGGTCGGCTACTCGCCTGAGAAACTCGCGCAGTTGCAGGCCGCGGGAGCCATTGCATGAACGGCACGGACAAGCTCTATATTACCGACGTGTCGCCGCGCGACGGTTTACAGAATCAGAAAGTACTGTTGTCCACTGAGGCCAAGCTGCGCCTGATCGAGTTGCTGGCCGCAGCAGGTGTGCCCAGCGTCGAGACCACGAGCTTCGTGTCGCCCAAGGCCGTGCCGCAGATGGCCGACGCCGCCGAACTCGTGGCGCAGCTGAGCGCTTGCGTGCCGGGTCTGCGCACCTCGGTGCTGGTGCCCAATCTCAGGGGACTCGAGCGCGCCCATGCGGCCGGCGCCCGCGAAATCGCCGTGGTGCTTTCGGCGACGGAAACCATGAACCGCAAGAACATCAACATGGGGCTGGATCAGGCCATCGAGGTCAGCGAGCAGACCCTGGTGGCAGCACGACGCCTGGGATTGCGCACGCGGGCCTATGTAGCGGTGGCGTTCGAGTGCCCGTTCGAGGGGCCGACCGCGCTGGATGCGGTGTTGCACGCGGCCGAACGCATGCACGCGGCTGGCGCGGGCGAGATCGTGATTGCCGACACCATTGGCGCGGCGGCGCCCGGTCAGGTCAAGTCGCGCATGCAGGCCTTGCTGCAGGTCGTGCCTGCGGCGCAGCTGGCCGTGCATTTTCACGATACGCGCGGCATGGGAGTGGCCAATGCCTGGGCCGCCATCGAGGTCGGTGTGCGACGCCTGGATGCCAGCGTCGGCGGTATCGGTGGTTGTCCGTTCGCTCCCGGCGCTGCAGGCAATGTGGCGACGGAAGATCTGGTGCTGATGGCCGAGCAAAGCGGCTTTTCCACCGGAATTTCCTTGCCCGGTCTGCTGCTGGCCATTGATTTTGCCGAATCGCAGCTGCAGCGCTCGCTGGGAGGCCGGGCAATCGCCTGGCTGCGGCGTTAGTTCATCAGGACCGCTGCGTGGGTGGTGGCGGCATCGACCGTTCTTTCATTCCGACACACTGGCCGGCGCCACCTTCTCGGCAATCCAGGCCACGATCAGATCGGCGATCTGCAGATTGTTCCTGTCCATCATCATCATGTGACTGTTGCCATGCAGGCCGGCCTCGGCCGTGGCCAGCAGGCGGACATCGCCCTGGGCCGCATCGACGCGACGCTTGAACGCCAGGCAATCGTCGTAACGGTCCTTCCAGGTCGGCCCTGGCAAGCCGGTCGGCGACGACAGGTAGTCACCGAACAGTATGAGGATGGGGGTTCTGGCCAGCGTTTTGATCTCGGCATCGGTGTGGACCTTGGCGTGGCAGGTGCCTGGCTCCACCATCACGATGCCGCGAATCCCCCGGTCATTGATGACGGCGGCTTTCAGCGGGTAAGGCCCTGACTGCGAGTGGGTCAGCAGAACCGCGCCGTCGAGTTGCAATGCCAGATCCGACAGCGCCTTCCAGTTCGGGTTGTCCGCGCGCGAGGTGCCAAGCAGATCGGGGACGCTTTGCTTGGACATCCTGTCGGCCGCCTCCACCGGAAACTGGGTTTCGGGGTAAGGCTTGCCAGGCTGCGGCCCGATGCGGAAGTTGGTCCATGCGCCAAAGCGATCGGCGAGCCTGAGCAGGCTGGGCTGTTTGTCGGGCGTAAGCTGGCCGGCCCGCACCTGGTTGAACGGCGACTGGTCGAAACCCGAGCGCGCCCGGCCAATCTGGTCGACGACATACACCGGATGGTTCTGACGCACGAAGTACTCATACCAGCCCATGCGGCCGTCTGGCGTGGTGTCGTAGGTCTTGCCGCTGAGCGTGGCGCCGTGGACCATCACCACCGGCACCCTGGCCGCCGCTTGCGGCACCATGTACTCGACGTACATCTGCTGGACGGTGACGCGGTCGTCGGGGCCGAGGCTGCCCAGCGCGACCGCCGTCTGTTCCACCTGCTCGCCGCCCACGTAGAAACTGCCGCGCGCCTTGAGCACCAGGGGACTGCCCGCGGGGCGAATGTCGGCCAGGTCCTGCGCACCGGCGCTGGCCATGGCCCACACGCCCAGCCACATGGCCGCAAGCTTCGCCGTGCGCCTGGCAAGGACGGCTGGGCTGTGCATGGTTCCCATGGTCGCGCTTCCCGCTCAGAGCGTCTTGGCGTAGAACGCCGTCAGCTTGCCCATGGCGGCGTCCACATACTTGGGTACCCAGTAGGTCTCGATATGGGTTGCGCCATCGATCTTGAACAGTTCCTTGTCCTGTGTGCCGGAAGCGCGCACAAACGCGTCCTCGCTCATGTACAGACTGTCGGCCTTGCTGCCGGCAATCATCAGCAGCGGCTTGTTGATCAGCTCGATCTGGCTGGTGGCATCGAAGCGCATCAGGTCCAGCAGGCTGCTGGTGGTGTACTTGAAAGTCGAGCCAGGGTGGGCGTGGGTCTTCCAGTAGTACTCATAGCCCTGGCGATACATCTCGAACGGCAGCGCGGCAATCTGCGCGTCCGTCATATTGGCGTCGCCTGAATAGAGAACGGTGCCGCCGGCCGCTTCCTGTGCACGCGCGGCCGACGCCTGCTGCAGCCGGTCCTGGATCGTGTTGAGCTGCGAATCGGCAAAGCCGTTGCGGCGTACCCGGCCGGAATTGAACATGCTCAGGGTGGCTATGGACTTGAAGCGCTTGTCGCTTTGCGCCGCCGCCAGCGTGTAGCCGCCACCGCCGCAGATGCCCAGCACGCCCAGGCGGGATTTGTCCACGCCCGGATACTGGGTGATGAAATCCGCCATGCCATGGATGTCCTCGATGCGGTGCGCGGGCTTGTCCACATTGCGCGGCTGGCCGCCGCTGGCGCCCTGATAGGCCGCATCGGCGGTGATGGTGATGTAGCCTTGCTCCGCCAGCCGCTGCGCATACAGGCCGGCCACCTGTTCTTTGACGCCGCCATTCGGGTGCGCCACCACCAGTGCGGGATACGACTTCTTGGGGTCATAGCCTGCCGGGGTATAGACGTTGGCGGCGATATCCAGGCCGCCCAGCTTGTACTTGACCGGGTGGAGGTTGACCTTGCCCGGCTCGTTGCGCGTGATGGCGCCTTCGTAGGTCAGGGTGAAAGGGTTTTGCTTGTAGTCGGCGGCCAGCACCTGGGCGCCCGAGATGCCCACCATTGCCGCCATGAGCGTGGCTTTGAAAATCATGCGTTTCATGTATCCATATTTCTAAAGTGTGAAATTGCGCAGCGGCCTCAGGGAACCATTCATTCTGGGCCGCTTCGCCTCATCGTTTTGGCGGCGCCTCAACACCCGTGGCCGAGAGGACCGCGGGCGACAGGCGCGCGCCCCGGATGGGAATCGCTGCCACTGCGGCGTTCAGTTCCTGCAACTCGGCAGCGCTGAAGGTGATCGAAGCGGCGGCGATGTTCTCTTCCAGATGCGCCACGCTGGTGGTGCCGGGAATGGGCGCGATCCACGGCTTCTGGGCCGTCAGCCAGGCGAGTGACAGTTGGGCCGGTGTGGCGTTCTTGCGCCCGGCCCAGGCCTTGACCAGTTCCGCCAGGGCCATGTTGGCGGGCAGCACATCGGGTGCGAAGCGCGGGACGGCTGCGCGGAAGTCCTGCTTCTCGAAACGGCTCATGGCCTGGACCCTACCGGCCAGAAAGCCCATGCCCAGCGGGCTCCACGGCACGAAGCCGATACCCAATTCCTCGCACAGCGGCAACACCTGGGCTTCGGGGCCGCGGTACAGCATCGAGTACTCGTTCTGGATAGCGGCCACGGGATGCTCCCGGTGCGCACGACGGACGGTCTGCAGGCCAGGCTCGGACAGGCCGTAATGCAGCACCTTGCCTTGCTTGACCAAGTCCTTGATCGTGCCGGCCACGTCCTCGATCGGCACATTCGGATCGACGCGGTGCTGGTAGAGCAGGTCGATACGGTCGGTGCGCAGTCGCCGTAACTGTGCGTTGACGACCTGACGGATATGCTCGGGGCGGCTGTTCACTCCGCCGCGCCGCTGGCCCGTGACAGGATCGATGTCGAATCCGAACTTGGTGGAGATGATGGCGCGGTGGCGCCGGCTGCCCTGCAATGCTTCGCCAAGCAATTCCTCCGACATGAAGGGGCCGTAGACTTCGGCGGTATCGAAGAGGTTGACGCCCAGATCCGCCGCGCGCTGAATGAGCGCAATGCCGCCTTGCCGGGTGGTGCGGCTGGAATACAGGTCGACGACTCCTTGCGGGCCGCTGGGATGCCACTGAACCCCCAGGCCGATGGGGAAAACTTCCAATGGCCCCAGGCGCCGGCGGCCCGCGGAACTTGTTTGGCTCGCAGTGGCGCGCGGGGCACTGGTGTTCTGGGCGCATGCGGAGAGAAGCCAGGGCGCAACGCCCAGCGTGGCAGCTGCAGCCAGCCAGCGGCGGCGTTCCGGATAGGCCATTTGGCGGGTCTCTTTCACAAGAACCGCCTGATCAATTTTGTTTTTCATGTCAATGCTCCTTGAGAGTCAGTTCAGCTTCTTTTCCGCGAGAAACTGCGCCACCAGATCGGCAATCTCGACGTTGTTGAGGTCGGACATCAGAAAGTGCGTGTTGCCGCGCACGCCGATCTCGGGGAGGTGCACCAGGCGTGCGTCGCCGCCATGCCGGTTGATGGCGGCTACCCACAGCCTGGCCATGGCCAGGCGCACGCGCCAGTTGTCCTGGCCGCGCTCGGCGGTGGGCTCTATGGGGAAGTTGTCGCCGTAATAGATGACGATGGGCAGCCGGGTGAGCTTCTGGAAATCCGCCAGCGGCACGGCCTCGGGTGCGAGCGTTCCGGCCGCGCTGGGCATGGGCGCCGGCAGCTCGCCTGGCGGGAAGATGAAGCCGCTGCCGGGTTCAAAGGCGACGATGGCCTTGACGTCGGGGTTCTTGATCGCCGTGAGCCAGCCGGGACCGCCGCCCTGGGAGTGGGTGAACAGGATCGCCGGCCCGGTCTTGTCGACCAGCGCCGACATGGCGTTGGCGATCACGCCGGCGTCGTAGGGCCCGGTGTTGGGCGTGACCGAGCGCAGGAACTGGTCCAGCGTTGCGGGGCTGCGATCGAACTGCACGTTGCCGAAATAGTGGGGCCATTTGCCCAGGCGGAACTGGTCGAAGAACAGCTGGTCGTTGGGCGTCGGCTCTATGGTGGCGGCCACGGTGCTGTTGCCGGCGCGGCCACGGCGCGGCTGGTCCACCAGATAGACCGGGAATCCGCGGCGCAGGAACAGCGTCTGGAAGCCTTCACGCCCGTCCGACGTGGTCTCCCAGCTGCGCGCCGACTGGAACGCACCGTGCAGCATGACGATGGGCAGCGGCCTGGGGTGCTGCGGGACCTGATAGAACGCATAGAGATGGTCTCCATGCAGGCTTTGCCCCGCGGCGCTGGGCTGGTTGTTGTTGTAGCTTCCGGGCGTGGTCTGCACCGTGCCGCCAACGGCAAAGCTGCCCTGGGCCTGGATCACCAGCGGCCCGGAAACATTGGCATTGCCTTGGAATGGCGAGGCGCAGCCGGTGATGAGCGCGGCCGTGGCCAGCGTGGTCAGCAGGCTTTTCATGCTCAACCTCCGGCGGCCGCCAGGGCCTGCTTGAGCGCTTCGCCGGCGCGTTTGCCGGCCGCGGCGTCGCCGCGCTCGGCCAGCACCTGCGCGAGTTGGCGCAGCTGCGCGGGGGTCAGCCCGACGCGCAGGCTGGCGGCCATGTGCGAGCGCAGCTGCGCCTCCACGCCCGGCATCGCGGCCAGCGCTCCCACGGTGGCCAGTTCGCGGCTTTGCCAGTCGAGGTTGTCGCGTTCGAAGATGTCGCCAAACAAATGGGCCTGCAGGAACTGGTTGATGACCGGCGCGAAATCAAACACCGGGCCCTGCACGGGCCGTCCGGAAATCTTCGTCTGGTTGTCCCGGCCCACGGCAACCAGCGCATCGCCGGTGGCCACGGCGCGGCTGGGCTCATGCCCCGGAGCGTCCTGGATGCCGCGCTGCTTGCGTGCCTCCACGACCTTGAGCAGTTCGCCCAGCGCGTTGAGGCTCTTGGGGAAGCCGGCGTAGGCATAGAGCTGGACCAGGATTTCCTTGGCCTCGGCAATCGTCAGGCCGGCGTCCAGACCCTGGTTCGCAGCGGTGTTCAGCCGCGGCATGTCGCTGGCGGCGCCAAACGACGCCATCAGCACGATGGCCTGCTGGCGCGCGCTGAGCGTTTCGGCAGCGGCGGCCGTGGCCGGCACCGGCTGGGCCGCGCTGCCCTGGGCGGTCTGCGACTGGGCCGCGGCCATTCCCAGACCGAGTGCCAGGGTGGCGGCCACGGCGCGTGCCATATGCTTTTTAGCGGGCGTTGTATTCTTCATGGGTCACCTTCTCCATCCAGTTGACGGTCACGCCGTTCACGCTGCTGCCCACGGCCAGGTGGGTCATGGCGCTGTTCGGTGCAGCGCCGTGCCAGTGTTTGACTCCGGGCGGGCACCAGACCACGTCGCCCTGGCGAATGGTTTGCACGGGCTTGCCCCATTCCTGCGTCAGGCCAATACCGGCGGTCACCACCAGACGCTGGCCCGCCGGATGCGTATGCCATGCGGAGTGCGCGCCCGGCTCGAAGGTCACATAGGCGCCCGAGGCGTTGATGCTGGCGTTGGGCGTGAACAGTGGGTCAACGCGCACGCGGCCCGTGAAGTACTCGGCGGAACCAAAACTCGGCGCCTGGGTGCCGGCAAGCGTGATCTGCTGGGTTGGCGCGGGCGCTGCAGCGGCGCTCGCTGGGTCGGGCGCATCCGCGGCGCTGGCAAAGGGGGCTACGGCGCACATCGCCATGCCGCAAAGGGTCTTGTTCATGAGGCAGCCTCAGGGTGTTCGTAAGCCAATGTACCCACTGCGCCGCCCGGCGATAAGTAGGTCAATTCGACATAAACTTGTGAACTGGGCTCAGTAATTGAGTGGCCCTGTGCCCCGGCATGCCGGCCCGGCCGGTGGCGCGCCGCGGTGGCTGCCGGCCTGATGGCTGCTCCAGGCAGCTCCTTGCCGCTTTATGCCGCTGTGCCGGTCCTGGGCTTTCTGGCGCGCCGCACGGGCTCGGTGTGGCGCAAGGCGTCGACCACCACGGCAAGCGCACCTGATGTCTGCCGGCGGCTGGGATAGTAGAGGTGGTAGCCGGAATAGGGCTGGCACCAGTCGTCGAGCACCCGCAGCAGCTCGCCCCTGGCCAGATGTTCGAGCGCCATGTCTTCGGGTAGAAACGCCAGGCCCTGGCCGGCCAGCGCCGCGCGCAGCATGGGCGTGGAACTGTTGTAGATCCATTGGCCCGTGACTCGGACCTTGATGACTTTCCTGCCCTTCTGGAAATCCCAGGGCAGCAGGCCGCCGTGCGTGGGCAGGCGCAGATTGATGCAATTGTGCTCAGCGAGGTCTTCCGGTCGCTTGGGCTGGGAACGCTGGGCGAAATAACCTGGCGATGCGACCACGGCAATGCGCTGGTCGGCGCTGATGCGCACCGCGATCATGTCCTTGGCGACCTCGTCGCCCAGGCGCACGCCAGCGTCGTAGCGCTCGGCAACGATGTCGGTGCGGTTGTAGTCGACGGTCACCTCGACCGTGATGTCGGGATAGTCGGCAAGTACCTGGGAGAGCTTGGGCCAGATCAGATAGCTCGCGGCAAACTCCGAGGCGGAGATGCGCACCGTGCCCGAAGGCTTCTTGCGCAGCTCGCTGACGGCAGTCAGCTCCGCGTCGATGTCCTCGAAGTGTGGCGCGACGCTGGCCAGCAGGCGCAGGCCGGCATCCGTGGTCGAGACGCTGCGCGTGGTGCGGGTCAGCAGACGCACGTCCAGCCGCGCTTCGAGCGCGCGTATCGCATGGCTGAGCGCCGACGGCGAAACTCCCATCTGCGCCGCCGCCTTGGTGAAGCTGCCTTGCTGGGCGACCTGGATGAAGGCCAGAAGATCGTTGTAGCTGTCGCGTGGCATTGCTGAACCCGTTTCACAAGTCTTTGCGCCATTTTGCCTCTAATCAGCAGGCGGTGAAACGGCTATCGTTAGCGCATCGGCAGCAATCGGCGGGCAAGGACTGCGCATTCGAGTTGCCGGCGATGAAAGACCCAGCCATGACATCTGATCACGACCCCGGGCGGCGCAGTGCGATGGCCGCCCTGGTGGCCGCCACCGCCCAGACCGCGGCCCACGGCGCACCGCCGCCGGGCGCACCAGCCCCGGCGCTGGTCGCCTATTTCTCGCGCTCGGGCAACACCCGGGTGGTGGCCGGCGTGATACAGCGCGCGCGCAACGCCGACCTGTTCGAGATCGCGCCCGCCACCGCCTACCCGCAGGACTACCTGGCGACGGTGGCGCAGGCGCGCCAGGAGCGCGACGCGGGCTTCGAGCCGGCGCTCGCGTCCCGGGTGAGCAAGCTTGCGGCCTACGACACGCTGTTCCTGGGCTTTCCGATCTGGGGCGAGACCGCGCCACCGGTGATCCGCTCCTTTCTGTCGGCCCACGATCTGTCGGGCAAGACGCTGGTTCCGTTCATCACCCATGGAGGCTATGGACCGGGAAGCAGCCGCGCGGTGCTGGCGCGCCACGCGCCCAACGCCCGCCTGCGCGAGGCCTTCGTCATCGAGATGGACCAGGAGCGGCGCACCATGGAAAGCGTGATGAAGTGGCTCGGTGCCGCCGCTGCCCCATGACACCGGCGCAGGTCGGCTCCGGCCGGCGCCATTATTCAAAAAGGATGCGACTGATATGAAGCAACGTCTGCTTGGAAACAATCTCGCAGTCTCGGCCCTGGGCCTGGGCTGCATGGGCATGAGTTCGGCCTACGGCCCTGCTGCGGACCGCAAGGACATGATTGCGCTGATCCGCGGCGCCCATGAGCGCGGCATCGATTTCTTCGATACCGCCGAGGCCTACGGCCCGTTTGCCAATGAGGAGTTACTTGGCGAAGCCTTGCAGCCCATCCGCGACCAGGTGGTGATTGCCACCAAGTTCGGCTTTGACATCAACCCTCAGACCGGTGAGCGCGGACCGGGTACCAACAGCCGCCCGGCGCATATCCGGGCTGCGGTCGAGCAATGCCTCCAGCGCCTGCGTACCGATCGCATCGATCTGCTGTACCAGCACCGCGTGGATCCGGACGTGCCCATCGAAGACGTGGCCGGGACCGTCAAGGAATTGATTGCCCAGGGCAAGGTTTTGCATTTCGGCCTGTCGGAGGCGGGCGTGCAGACGATACGCCGCGCCCACGCGGTGCAGCCGGTGACGGCCGTGCAGAGTGAATACTCGTTGTTCTGGCGCGGTCCGGAATTGGAGCTTTTACCTGTACTGGAAGAGCTGGGCATCGGTTTCGTGCCGTTCAGCCCTTTGGGCGCAGGCTTTCTGACCGGCAAGATCGACGAGAACACCCAGTTCGATGCGACGGATTTTCGCAACCTCGTGCCGCGCTTCTCGCCCGAGGCGCGCAAGGCCAATCGCGCTCTGGTGGAAGTCGTTCAAGCGGTCGCTGCGCGCAAGAGCGCCACGCCAGCCCAGGTGGCACTGGCCTGGCTGCTGGCGCAAAAGCCCTGGATCGTTCCCATCCCCGGCACGACCAAGCTGCATCGCCTGGATGAGAATCTGGGCGCGGTAGAGCTCGCGCTGGGCGCGGACGATCTCAGCCAGATCAATGCGCAGGTGGCAAAGATCGAGATCCAGGGCGAGCGCCTGCCCGAAGCCGCGCTGAAGATGACCGGGCGATGAATCGAGCCATGGATATCTTTCCCATCGCCGCGCGTGCCTGGGCCGTGGCCGCGCTGGCACTGCTGGCCGCACCGGCGCAGGCCGAAGCCAACCGCGTGACCTTTCCGCCGCTCGACAAGCTGGTGCACTACACAACGGTCAAGCGCGGCAATGTCACAGAGCACATTTCCACCACGCAACAGGCGATCGAGGCGATACAGAAAGGCCTGCCCGTGCCCGACGGCACGCATTTCGTGCTGGCCGACTACCGGGACGAGAAGATCTTTCGCTATTTCGTGATGGAAAAAGGGCCGGCCTGGGGCGCGGACTTCGAGCCACGCCAGCGCACCGGCGACTGGCAGTTCCAGTGGTTCTGGCCCGATCGCAAGATCAACCTGCAGGAAAGCACCGCGCGCTGCATGTCCTGCCATTCCTCGCAAAAAGGCCAGAACTATCTGTTTACCGCGCGCAGCCTGCAGCGGTTTCGCGGCCAGCCCATAGAGTAGCCGGAGCTTTGCCTTGAATGCATTGTTTCTCTGGAGGCTGGCGCTTGACGCCAGCGTCGCCGGCCTGTTGCTGTTTGCCTTTACCTACTTCTGGCAGGGCAATGCCGCCCACGAATGGGCTGGCGCGGCCATTTTCCTGCTGCTCGTCGTGCACAACCTGTTTCACCAGCGCTGGTTTGCCGGGTTGGCCAAAGGGCAGGGCGCGCGCCGCGGCCGGTTCAACACGGCGCTGACCATGGTGCTGCTGGCAGGGATGCTGGCCTTGTTGGCTAGCAGCCTGCTGATTTCCGAAACGCTGTTTGCGGGTCTGCGGCTCGAGGACGACTTCATTGCGCGGCAGATCCATGCAGGCATTGCCTACTGGCTGCTGCTCATCGTGGCGGTTCACCTGGGCCTGCGCTGGCCGCTGCTCATGGGCGTGGCGCGCAAGCTACTGGGCATTGCCCGGCCCAACGCGCTGCGCGCCCTGGTGTTGCGGCTGCTGACCCTGGGCATCGCCGTGCAAGGCTTGTTCAGTGCGCAGGTGCTGGATCTGCGCTCGCGCCTGCTGTTCCAGATGTCGCTGAACTGGTGGAATTTCGAGGCCTCGGTGGCGGGCTTCTTTGGCCACTGCCTGGCGGTGGCCGGACTGGGCATCTGCCTGAGCCACTACGCGCTGCTATTGCTGCAGCGCCGCCGGCGTCTGGCTGCAGCCAAGGCTCCGGGTGAGCGGTAAGGGCAACGCTATGCCTTTGAACCCGGGCGTCAGTCCATGCATTTGCCGCCCGTTTGACAAGTGCAGCTTGTCAATCCTTCAAGCCATTGCAGGCTAGTGCCGCCCGGTTTCAAGGCCTAAAGTGGCAATCATCCCGGGCGCGACCTGCGCGCCTGCCATATTCTTGCCAAGGAAGTCGACCATGAAAACCACCGGTTACGCCGCCTATACCCCCGATTCCCCGCTGGCCCTTTTCCAGTTCGAGCGCCGCAGCCTGCGGCCCAATGATGTGGCGATGGAAATTCTCTACAGCGGGGTCTGCCACTCCGATCTGCACACCGCGCGCAACGACTGGGGCTGGAGCTACTACCCCATCGTGCCAGGCCACGAGATCGTGGGCCGGGTCACGGCGGTCGGTGACAAGGTCGGCAAGTACCGGGTCGGCGACCATGTGGCCGTGGGCTGCATGGTCGACAGCTGCATGGCCTGCGACCAGTGCGGCCGCGGCGAGGAGCAGCTGTGCCGCGCGGGCAATACCGGCACCTATGCGGGCCGCGACCGCATCAGCGGCGAGAACACCCAAGGCGGCTACTCCAAGCACCTGGTGGTGCGCGAGGAGTTCTGCCTGCGCGTGCCCGAGGGCCTCGATCTGGCGCGCGCCGCGCCGCTGCTGTGCGCCGGCATCACCACCTATTCGCCGCTGCGCACCTGGAACGTGGGCGCGGGCAGCCGCGTCGCAGTGATCGGCCTGGGCGGGCTGGGCCACATGGCGGTGAAGCTGGCCGTGGGCCTGGGCGCCGAGGTGACGGTGCTCAGCCGCAGCAGCGACAAGAAAGCCGATGCCCTGGCGCTGGGCGCGCACCGGCTGCTGGCCTCGTCCGATCCCCAGGCCATGGCCCAGGCGGCCAACGGTTTCGATCTGATCATCGACACCGTGCCGGTCAAGCACGCGCTTGACCCCTACCTGCCGCTGCTGGACGTGGACGGCACGCTGGTCATCGTCGGCCAGGTCGGGCCTATGCAGGAAATGAACACCGTGCCGCTGCTGCTGGGGCGCCGGCGCATTGCGGGCTCGCCCATAGGCGGCATACGCGAAACCCAGGAAATGCTGGACTTCTGCGCGCGCAAGAACATCCTGCCCGACTGCGAAATGATTCGCATGGACCAGATCAACGAAGCCTTCGAGCGCATGGAGAAAGCCGATGTGCGCTATCGCTTCGTGATCGACATGGCGTCGCTGGCCGTCGAAGCCGCCTGATGCCGGCAGCGACGCCGGCGCGCCCGGTCAGCGAACTGCGCCTGCTGCTGATCCTCAGCGCGCTGATGGCCTTCACCTCGCTGTCCACCGACATCTATCTGCCGGCGATGCCGCAGATGGCGCGCGAACTGCAGGGCAACATGGAGCTGACCATCACCAGCTTTCTGGTCGGCTTCGCGCTGGCGCAGCTGATGTGGGGACCGGTCAGCGACCGCATAGGCCGGCGCCGGCCGCTGGTCATGGGTGTGCTGCTGTTCGTGATCGGCTCGGTGGGCTGCGCGCTGTCGCAGACCCTGGGCGAGATCGTGCTGTGGCGCATGTTCCAGGCCTTTGGCGCCTGCACCGGCCCGATGCTGGCGCGCGCCATGGTGCGCGACCTGTATCCGCGCACCAAGGCCGCGCAGACGCTGTCCACGCTGACGGTGATCATGGCCATCGCGCCGATTGCCGGGCCGCTGCTGGGCGGGCAGATCGTGCGCCTGGGCTCCTGGCACGGCATCTTCTGGCTGCTCGCCGGCATAGGCGTGCTGATGCTGTTCGCGTTGCGCCGCCTGCCCGAGACGCTGCCCGTGGAGCGCCGGTCAACGAGTTCGGCGCTGACCGCGTTTGCCGACTACCGTGCGCTGCTGGGCAATGCGGTGTTCATGCGCTACACGCTGTGCGTGACGCTGTTCTATGTCAGCGCCTACGCGTTCATCACCGGCTCGCCGCATGTGTACATCGAGTACTTTCACGTGGCGCCCGAGCACTACGGCTGGCTGTTTGGCTTGAACATCATCGGCCTGATGGCCATGAGCCTGATCAACCGCAAGCTGGTCGGCCGCTTCAGTCTTGACCGGCTGCTGCGCGCCGCCAGCACGGTGGCGGCGCTGGCCATGCTCGCGGGTGTGGTGCTTGCGCAGCTGCGCATCGGCGGCCTGCCGGGCGTGGTGCTGCCGGTATTCGTGTTCTTTTCCATGAACGGCGTGATTGCGGCCAGCGCCACCGCGGCCGCGCTCGACGGCGTGCCGCCCGGTCTGGCTGGATCGGCCGCGGCCCTCATCGGGTCGCTGCAGTACGGCAGCGGCATCGTCTCTTCGCTGCTGCTGGCGGCCCTGCCCAAGGAAACGCCGCATTCGCTGATCGTGGTGATGGCGGTGTTTGCGGTGGGCTGCGCGGCCATGGCCTGGTGGCAGCGGGGCCGGGCCGATGTGGCTGCCGTCGCGCCCGAGCCGGTGGGCAGGCCGTAGTTGCGGCCCGGGCCCTTTTGCCGAGAGGGCCGGGCGCGTTTCACAGCGGGGTGTTTTTCAGCGGCAACTGCCGCACCCGCTTGCCCGTGGCCGCGAACACCGCATTGAGCACCGCCGGCGCCGCCACCGCAATGGTGGGTTCGCCCACGCCGCCCCAGAAGCCGCCCGAGGGCATGGTGATGACTTCGACCTGGGGCATTTCGTCCAGGCGCATGACGTTGTAGGTGTCGAAGTTCTGCTGCTCGATGCGCCCGTGCTTGACCGTGCATTCGCCGTAGAGCATGGCCGACAGCCCGTAGACGAAGGAGCCGGTGATCTGCGTCTCGACCTGCTGCGGGTTGACCACATGGCCGGGGTCGGTGGCGGCAACGATACGGTGGATGCTCAGCTTGCCGTCGGTCACCGAGACCTCGGCGGCCGCGGCCACATAACTGCCAAAGCCCATGATCTGCGCCAGGCCGCGGTGGCGGCCCGCGGGCGCCGGACTGTCCCAGCCTATGCCCTTGGCCGCGGCCTCGAGCACGGCCAGGTGCTTGGGGTGCCTGGCCATGAGCTTGCGCCGGAATGCCAGCGGGTCCTGGCCCGCGGCATGGGCCAGTTCGTCGATGAAGCACTCGAGGTAGACGGCGTTCTGGTTGAGGTTCACGCCGCGCCAGGCGCCGGGGCGCACATGCGGGTTGCGCATGGCGTGGTCTACCAGCAGATGGGGAAAGGTATAGCCCAGCGCCATTTCGGCGCCTTCGGCCACCAGGCCCTGGTAGACGATGGGGTCGCCGCCCTCGGCAGTGATGCGCGAGGGCGCATGGTAGGCAAAGATCGACTGGCCCGAAAGGCGCATGTGCAGCGCCTGCACTTCGCCCGCGTTGTCCAGCGACGCGCGCAGCCGGCATTGCGTGACCGGGTGGTACTGGCCCTGGGCCATGTCCTCCTCGCGCGTCCACATCATCTTGACCGGGGTGTCGGGCAGCTGTTTGGCAATCAGCGTGGCAATACGCACGTAGTCGGTGTACAGCCGCCGGCCGAAACTGCCGCCAATGCGCATGGTGTGCACCTCGCAGGCCGTCGCGGGCAGGCCGGCGGCCTTGGCCATCTCGTCGAGCGCGGCATCGGCCACCTGGGTCGGGCCCCACATCTCGCAGCGCTGCGCGCTCCAGCGCACGGTGGCGCTGAGGATCTCCATGGGCGCATGGTTCTGGTAGGGATAGCCGTAGTCGGCCTCGATCACGCGCGCGGCCTGGGCCAGCACGCCCTTGGCGTCGCCGATGCGGTTGCCCACATAGGCCTTTTCTGCGGACAGCCCTTCGCGCAGCGACGCGGCGATGGTCCCGCTCGAGGCCGTGGCGTTGCCACCTTCGTCCCAGACGATGGGCAGGGCGTCCAGCGCCGACTTGGCGCGCCAGAAGGTGTCGGCCACCACGGCCACGGTGGCGTCGTCGACGCGCAGCACCTGCTTGACGCCGCGGCGGCTGGCAACGGCGGCGGCGTCGAAGCTCTTGAGCTTGCCGCCATGCACCGGGCAGGCCCTGGGCACGGCCACCAGCATGCCGGGCAGCGTGAAATCGGGGCCATAGACCAGGCTGCCGTTGA
Organism: Comamonas sp. DB36; assembly: GCF_057914905.1. NCBI lineage: Bacteria > Pseudomonadati > Pseudomonadota > Betaproteobacteria > Burkholderiales > Comamonadaceae > Comamonas > Comamonas sp. DB36. Next base: position 481,441 of record NZ_CP196633.1, on the reverse strand, counting down.
GCTTGTCCAGCGTGTCGAGGCGCTTGAGCGGCTGGCCGGCAATGGTCCAGGTCTTGGGGTCCTTGAGCGCCACCTGCTCGGGCGGCGTGATCGCGGCGGCCGCCACGGCCACGGCGCCGTAGGTGGTGCGCCGTCCGCTGGCCGCATGGACGATCACGCCCTTGGTCACGCTGCACTCGGCGGGCGCTACGCCCCAGCCGTTGGCCGCGGCGTGCACCAGCATGGCCCGGGCCGTGGCGCCGCCGCGGCGCACGTAGTCGTGCGAGCCGCGGATGGCGCGCGAGCCTCCGGTCGACAGGTCGCGCCAGACATTCTGCCGGCTGCGGTTGCGCGCCGGGTTGACGAGCTCGAAGCGCACTTGCGCCCAGTCGCACTCCAGCTCTTCGGCGACCAGCTGCGCCAGGCCCGTCAGCGAGCCCTGGCCCATCTCGGTGCGCGCGATGCGTATGGTCACCGTTTCATCCGGGCGTATCACCACCCAGGCATTGACCTCGGGCGCGGCCGCCTGTGCCAGCGCGGCCTGCGGCGCGAGCATGTTGAAGCCGAACGTGAAGGCCCCGGCCGTGAGGCTGGCGCTGGCGAGAAAGCCGCGGCGCGAAAGGCGCGGGCCGGTGGACTGGGGAGCGGATGCCGTGGTCTGTGTCATCGTGCTCTCCTCAGTTGCGCGCCGCGGGCGCGGAGTGGGCGGGTGCGGATGCGCGCATGCGCTGGGCGGCAAGCTGTATGCCTGCGAGCACCCGGGCGTAGGTGCCGCAGCGGCAGATGTTGCTGATCTCGCTGCGAATCTGCGCCTCGCTCGGGTCCGGATTCTGCGCCAGCAGCGCGGCCGCCGCCATCAGCATGCCCGACTGGCAGTAGCCGCATTGCGCCACATCGAGCTCGGCCCAGGCCAACTGCAAGGGGTGGGGCTGGTCGGCGCCCAGGCCTTCGATGGTGGTGACTTTCTGCTGCGGCGTGACCGCGGCCACGGGCATCACGCAGGAGCGCAGCGCCGCGCCATCGAGCTGTACGGTGCAGGCGCCGCACTGGCCTATGCCGCAGCCGTACTTGGTGCCGGTCAGGCCGACCTGCTCGCGCAGCACCCAGAGCAGCGGTGTGTCGTCCTCGACGTCGACGGTCACGGACTTGCCGTTGATGTTCAGTTGGGCCATGGCGGGTTCCTGTGGGTGGGCAGAGCGTTTTTATGGGCGCGCCAGCGGACAAGGCGCGCGGACAGGCGTGGAGTACGTTCCATCGCCAGAGACTGTAGTGCCTGGGCCCTGGTCTGAATCGCAAGCGGATCTTGCTCCATTGGCAAGCTACGCTTGTCAATCGCGCGGCGCAGCGCTCATGCAGTTGGCGGCACAGTCTGCGCGGGGCGCACAAACAGTGCGCGCCCGCGTTCTTCCGCCGCCGTCAACTCTTGCTGGCTCAGCACATAGGTGTGGTTGTTGGCCAGGCGGTCTATGGCCAGATCCAGAAACGCGCGCACGCGCGCCGGCTGGGCCACGCGGCTGCCGTAGTAGACAAAGACGCTGGAAAAATCCGCCACATGCTGCGTCAACAGCGGCACCAGCCGGCCGCTGCGGATGTGCTGCGCCGCGGTCACGGAAGTCAACTGGCCCAGCACCCGTCCGCCGAGCACGGCGTCGGTCTCCAGCTCTTCTTCGTTGGCGACGAAAGCCGGCGGCACGTCCTGCTCCACGGACGTGTCGCCCTGTTTGAGGCGCCACGGCAGGGGCTGGCCGGTGGTGCGCAGTCGGAACACGCTGCAGCGGTGCTCCGCGAGCTGTTCGATGCGGTCCGGCGCGCCATGGCGCTCCAGATAGCGCGGCGCGGCGCAGACGATCAGCTGCAAGGGAAAAAGCCGGCGCGCGATCACGCCGTCTGCCGCTGACAGACCGATGCGAAAGCCCACGTCGGCCCGGTCCTCGACCCAGTTGCCTATGCGGTCGTCGAGCTGCACATCGGGCTGGACGCGCGGATGCAGCTCGGAAAACTCCTGCAGCAGCGCGGCCAGCACCGGACGGAACACCGAGTGCGGGCCGACAATGCGCAGCGGGCCGGCAATTTCATCGGTGGCGTTGCGGGCCTGCGCCAGCGCGCGCTCCAGCCCGGCCAGCGAGGGCCGCGCCGATTCCAGGAACTGCCGGCCTTCGGCCGTCAGCTGCATATTGCGCGTGGTGCGGTGCAACAGACGCACGCCCAGGTGCTTTTCCAATTGCGCCAATGCCTGGCTCGCAGCCTGCGGCGTCATGCCCTGCGCCGCCGCCGCCTTGCGCAAGCTGCCCAGATCGGCGGTCTTGACGAAAGTGGAAATGGAGCGCAGTTCGTTGATGGGCATCGGGACGTCCTTGGTTGGCGGCTATGGTAAGGCAGCCGGGCAAGACATATCCTCAATCGATTGACTCCTGCCCAACTTGCGCAATGAGCTGAAGATTGCTTTACAGGAGCTGGAGAACACCGTCAGGGTCCTGCGGGTAGCAGCCATCGGGACTCCAGCAGCATCCGATACAAGCAAAGAGACAGGAAAGCAGCCTGACGAGCACGACATGCGCGCTGCTTGGGTTTTGGATAGCGCGCAAGCCATGGTCCGCAAGGGACAGCTGGTGACGCCCGTGGAGTTCCAGGAGCTGATGGGATGGACCACCAGGCAGGCCGTGTCCAAGGCCGCCCAAAGCCATCGCATTTTTTCTCTGATGCATAAAAGGCAGAGCGCTACTTTCCGGCGTTCTACGCCGATCCAGCATATGACCGCAGGCATCTGGAAGCCGTAAGCAAAGTGCTCGGCGATCTGCCGGAAGGCTCAAAGCTGCAGTTTTTCCTCACGCGCAAAGCTTTCTTGGGTGGTCTAACCCCGCTGCAGGCCCTTGCTGCGGGCCGGGTTGTCAAGGTCAAGGAGGTCGCTGCTGCGTTTGCCCAAGAGGCTTGAGCGCTGTGGCACTGCAGCCACCTGCTGCTGATTTTTCCCACCGTCCGCTGCACATCAAGGAGGTTGCCGTGATGTCGCTCAGGAGAATAGGCCGGCGCAATACCGGGGAACCTTGCTTTGGAAGACATGCGGCCAACCGGTTTGACGACCCGAGCAAGCAGTTTGGGGCTTGCTACTGCGGTCTGCAGTTGGACACTGCCATCGCGGAGTCCGTACTGCACGACGCGTTGCCTGACAAGGGGCAGTTCAGGATACGGCCGGAGGAAATCGAGACGCGCTATTTGGTCACTTTTGCAGCTGGGGCCGATCACGGCATGCTGAGACGCGCCGACCTTTCCGGTCGGCATCGCAAGCGCATTGGTGGAAACAACAGCCTGTCGGCTGACCACCCTTACGATGTCACCCAGCAGTGGGCTGCGGCTGTCCATAGGCATCCTGCGAATGTGGATGGCTTTCTCTTCGTCTCCAAACAACTCAACGAAAAGCGCGCCGCCGTGCTGTTTAACAGGGTGAAAGAAAAGTTTGATGCGCCCACCTATACGCTCTTGACCCAGGCGCGGGGGCTGCTTCAGGCCACCAAGCGGCTGGGTATCGTCATCGTGCCCCAGGGAATTGGAGCCACGGCATTCCCAAGGGATCAATAGTGTCCAGGAAAGCCGTGGCGGTTCAGGGTGACGAGGGACTCAGCTCAACCGAGGCCCTCGACCAGGCTCAGGCGGAGTAGAGCAAGCCCGACTCCAGCACGCCCACCAGTTCCGCCGAAGGATGGGCCAGAGCGTACTCCGCAGCGGCGCTGACAAGCGCGCGGGCGCCGATCTCGCCCGTTTGCAGCTGCTGAACGAAGGGCTGCAACTGCTGCTGTGTGCCCACGCTGCCCGTGGCATTGGTCCAGAGCAATTGCACCAGTGCCTGCGCCGTCAACGCCTGGCCTTGCTGCTGCTGCAGCGCATCAATGGCATAGCCGCTGAGTACTTCGAAGCTCATGCCGGAATCGAGCGCCGCCAGGCCTGCGCCCGCCAGGCCCTGGTGCGCAAGCCCCTCGGTGCCGAACAGCACAGCCAGCAGACCCGCCACCTGGCCGGCCGTGCCATCGACATCCAGCGCCACGCTGACATCCTTGAGGTGCAGGCGTTCTATGCCGATCGATTCGGCCATGTTGCCGTCGATCAGCGAGGTGCCTTCCCAGCGGTCAGTGCCGGTGCGCACCAGGTGCACGTCGGCACGGTTGAGCTCGACGCGCAGTTCCTCGTGGCCGGCCGTGCCCTGGTTGAGTTCCGGGATCACGTTCATGCGCACGATCTGGGCATTGTCCTGCAGGCCCGCGACCAGTTCCTGGGCCGTGCGGCCCGGGAACAGTCCAGGCGCTGCCTGCAGCACCACCTCGGCGACCTGCAGTGCGGTCAACTCGCTGTGCTGCTGGGCCCAGGCGCCTTGCTCGGCCGTGGGCGCGCGACCCAGCCAGTGCGTGGCGATATGCGCCACGGCGGCTTCGGCTTCGCTGTCGGCGATGTACAGCGCAGCGCCGCTGTCGAACTTGACTTGCTCGATGGATTTCAGACGATCGACTTCGCCGCTCGTGCGGTGCGTGAACACCAGCACCTGGCCGTCGGTGGACAGCGTGTAGTCGGCGAGGCTGCCGGCCTGCAGCGCCGTGTCCCAGCCCAGGCCGCCGTCAAGGCGGTCGTTGCCCGTGCCGCCCGAAAGCAGGTCGTGGCCCGTGCCGCCGAACACGATGTCGTTGCCGGCGTCTCCGAACACCTGGTCGTTGCCGCCCAGGCTGCCCACGGTGTCCTTGCCGCCGCCGCCGTGCAGGAGGTCGTCGTCCGCGCCCAGGATCATGGTCTGTGCGCTGGCGTCGCCGATGGCGAAGTTGCGGCCTTCGCCGCCGATGACGCGTACCGCGCCGATGACGATGGCGAACTCGACGCGGCTCAGGTCCAGCACGCTGCCGGCGGGCAGTGCGCGCGCATCGATCACCAGCGCTTCCTGGCGCAGTGGGTGGGACAGATCGCTCTCGCCGGTGCCCGTGGTGCCTTGAACGACGATGGGCTGGCTGGAGGCCGTGGCGCCGGGCGCAGTGCTGAAGGTCAGCGTGCGCACCATGACCTGTGACTGGTCGCCGACCGTGGGCACATAGGCGTCTATGCCTTGCTGCAACAGCATGGCGAAGTCACCGGGCAGCGTGCGCGGCGAGGTCGCGGCCATGAGCTGGTCGCGCAGCGACAGGTTGGCGCCGCTGCTGCTGTCGGAGCTCACGCCCACGCCCGTGGGCAGGCCGACCTGCACCAGAACATTGCCGTTGGCGTCCTTGGCCAGGGGTACATCGGCCAGCGCACTGTGGGACGTGTTGGGGTCTTCGTTGCGGTTGGGGGCTACAGGGGCGATGCGCGTGGTCGTGGTGGTCACACCGTTGCTGTCGGTGCGCGTGGTCGTGGTTACGCTCGCTCCGTCCACGATCACCGGCGGCACCGAGGGCTGGCTAGGCTCGGTGGGCGTCGTGGGCTCGGTCGGCGTGACCGGTTGCGCGGTGGTGAAGTTGAACGCCGTTGCATCGGCCAGGGCGGCGGCGGCATTGCCGGCCACGTCCACAATGGCATCGGCATCCCAGGTCAGGTGGTAGGCGGTGCCGGCCTTGAGCGCCGCAGCGGGCGTGATGACCAGGCGGCCGGCGCCGTCGATGGTGGCGGCGATGGCGACCGTGGTGCCGGCCAGCGTGTCGTGCAGCAAGATCTTGCCGGCATCGGCCGAGCCCAGGCGCTCGCCGAAGTCGAGCACCAGGGCGGCGCTGGTGGCGACGGCGGCGGCGTTGTCGGCGGGGCTGCTGAGTACGGGGTTGAAGACCGGGGCCGTGGCGTCGAGCTCGTAGGTCTGGATCAGCGGGGCGCCTTCGTTGCCCGCGGCGTCGATGACTTTCAGGCGCAGCGTGCTGCTGCCGGAGAGCGTGGCGTTGTCCCAGCTCAGATCCAGGCCCTGGACCTTGTCCGTGATGTCGAGCCAGTTGTTGCCGCCGTCCAGCGAAGCATAGAGTTTCTCGCCCGCGCCTAGCGTGGCACTGAGCGTGGCGGTGATGGTCTGGGCGGCGGTGCGGGTGATGAAGTCCGCGGTGTTGCCACCCGTGTCGTGCGAAAACTGCAGGGCGCTGAAGGTCTGCGTGGGCGCCGTGGTGTCTATGGTCAGCGTCTGGGTGCCGGGATCGGAGACATTGCCCGCAACGTCGGTGGCGGTCACCGAGACAGCATTGGCGCCGTTGGTATCGAGCACCAGCACGCCTGCGGTGGGAATTGCCGTGGCCAGATCGATGCGCCATGTGCCGTCTCCGGCCACGGTGGTATAGGTCGCGCCCGCCACCGTCACGCTGACGGTGGTGCCGGCTTCGGCGGTGCCAGACAAGGTGGGCTGGCTTTGCGCACTCAGCTCGGCCGAGGTGATCAAGGGCGCGTCGGGAACGTCTGTGTCGATCTGCAGATCCTGGGTGGCCGCCGTGGACATGTTGCCGGCGGCATCGGTGGCCGTGACGGCCACCGCATTGTGGCCGTTGGTGTCCAGCAGCAGCGTGCCGGATATCGGCGTGTCGCTGGACAGGTCTATGCTCCAGGTCCCATCCGTGGCAATGACGCGGAAGGTGGCGCCGCTGATCGCGACCGTGACCGTCGAGCCCGTTTCCGCCGTGCCCGACAGTGTCGGTTGGGCCAGCGTGCTCACGGCGGCCGAGGTGATGGCGGGAATGGCGGGTGCCGTGGTGTCGATCACGATGTTCTTGTTGGCGCCCAGCGAGCCTGGAAAGCCGGGCGTAGGCAGTGTCAGCACGGCGTTGTTGCCGGCCGTGTCACGCAGGGTGCCCCCATTCAGCGCGAGCGCCGAAGTGCCCGCAAGATCCAGGTCCGTCGCGCTCTGGTTGGCGGCCACCGTGTAGTGGAACACCAGCGTCGCGGTGCCCGAGCCGGAAACGTACGACGCAGTGGCGCCGTTGCTCAGCGCGAGCGTGGGCGTACCGTTGACCATGACATTCTCGGCGAATGCGATCTCGATGGCGATCACCTGGCCGGCCTTGTAGGCGCCGTCGGCCGTGCTCGCGCCGACGTTGTTCACGCTGGGCAACTGCGTGTCCACGCGGGCATTGGAAGTGTCCTGCAAGGTGGTGGTGCCGCTCGCGCTGGTGGCGCTGACCGAGACATTGCGGCCAGTGGCGTCAATGGGGGCGCCTGCGAGCGTATAGCTCGCGCTCCACAGGCCGTTGGCGCCCTGGGTGGCGCTCACGGCCGCGCCGCCGCCGAACTGCGTGAAGTCGAACGTGACGGCGGAGAGCGCGTCGACGTTGTTGTCGCCCGTGGCGCCATTGTTCCAAGTCGCGGTCACGGTATCGCCGAACTTGAAAGCACCGGACTCGCCGCTGGCGCTGGAGATGGTCACATGGGAGTCGGTGACCGTGGGGCCGGTGACCACGGTGATGGTCTGGGCCTGGTAGCTCACGTTGCCCGCGGCATCGGTGGCCGAGAGGTAGATTTGGTAGCTGCCGACTGCCAGTGTCGTGTTCGTCTGCAGTTGGTTGCCCACAATGGCGAAACTGCCATTGTCGGCATTGTTCGTACCGTTCCCTGCGGCCAGCGCGTAGTCCACGCTACTGGCGTCCGAAGACTGCAGCGTGGCGACGGCGACATTGCTGCCCGTGGAGGCTGCGGGCACAGAGGTCTTGTCCAGGCCGAAGCCGGTGGGAGCGGCGGTATCGATGACGACCGCGAGCGCGCTGGATGCGCCGCTGGGGTTGCCGGCAGCATCGGTGGCCCTGGCAGTGAGGTTGTGGTTGCCCTGGCTCAGGGGGGTGGTCGGCACGATGCTCCAGTTGCCGCCGGTGGCGACCGCCGAGCCCAGGACGGTGGTGCCGTCCGAGTCATAGAGGGTGACGGTGGAGCCGGCTTCGGCGGTGCCGGTAAAGGTGGGCGATGCCTGGTTGGTGATGCGGTCGGACGAGGACGCGCCGGTGTCCGATGCGGGGTCCATGGCAGGGACGGAGGGTGTGGCGGGGGCAGTGTGATCCAGCGTGTAGGTATTGCCGCTGGTGTAGCCGCCGGTGATGGCAATGCTGCCACTGCCTGTGATGCCTGTTCCGCTGGGCTTGAGGTCCAGGCGCAGCGTACCGTCGCCAGCCAGCGAATTGACAGTGACGGTGTAGGTGCTGCCGGAGCCGGTGACCGAGGCGATGGAGCCAGTGGCATTGCCGCTCTCGGTCAGGGTGAAGCTACTGGTGCTGACGCCGCTGACCGATTCGCTGAAGGTGACGGTATAGCTGACCGAGGCAGCATCGTGCTGGACGGTGCTGTCCGCCCCGGCTGTGAGGACAATGGACGTGACCGAGGGGCCGGTCGCCACAAAATCACTGATTTTGCCAGTGACATATTCTATGATGCGAGGCGCGTTGGATATGCGGGCAGCTGAGTAGGTGAACATCAGCTGATCGCCGTTGATCACCACAGGGGTTAATCCTTCAATGTAGTCGCCGGAAGGAGATTTGAAGGAATTCAGTTCTGGAATATTGCTATAGCCTTTGATCCAGTTGTCGCCAATTTTCGCCCAAACCGACCATTCTTTCGCTTCATAATATGTTCCATAATAGGCGATGAAGAAGGATTGGTTGCTGGAGTTCGTGGCAAGGTATCCCTGGGCGCCCGGCACGAGGTTGAAGAATCTATCGTAGTCTACGTAGTCTGCGCTGGGAGTTAACCCATCGGCATTTGCAATTCTTGTTGAAAGATCACTCGCCAGTTGCCAACTGCCAGAGGTATTCGAGATGACGCCAAAGGATGCGTTGTCATATTGCCCCCCAGCGCCGCCTCCCGTATAGAGTATGTTGAGGGATCCATCGGAATTTCCCGTCATTCCCCCGAGATTGTAGTTATCTATGTCCGAGTTGGAGTCAATGATTGTGGTCGATGCCGTCCAGTCTTGTGAACTGCTGAGTTTGACATCAAGGTAAAAGCCATCTCCCTTTGTATAGGAAAGATAGACATCATTGCCAGATTTCACCATGTAGCCGATTTCGGCAATATAGGCCGAGCTTGTCAAGTCTTTTGCCACTTCTGAGGTGTTCCAGTTGCCGCTGGATTTCTCGGCTACAATAATGGCTTGTTTCCCCTGATCGACTCCACTGTTGAACGAGCGTTCGTATCCGACGACAGCATTTCCGAGGCCGTCATACGCCAAGCGAATGTCAGAAAAGCTGTCGCTTGCTGCTGTCCATACATTGGGTACCGGAATGCTGATGATGTCTGATTCACTACCCCATTGATTGTTGCTCAAATCAAGTTCGCGATGGAAAACGCCGCGTGCCGTGGAAAACGTATTGCTGTTGGCATCCTGTATGTTCGCTCTGCCGGCGTATGCGATGCCTAAATGACCCGAGTCATCGATTGCCAAAGCCACTGTGTCGCCGAAATACGTGGCATTCGAGTGATTCAGGCCATCGGCCAGACTTGCAATCTTAACCCAATTTCCAGAGATTTGTGTGTATTTGTAAATCTCTATATCGACCGAACCCGTAGATCCGCCAGAAACGATGCCGCTCTTAGCAATCGCGGTATAGACGTCACCATTTGCATCGGTAACCGTGGAGTTTTGTGGAGATCCAGCGGCGCTGGTGATGGTGCCTGTGGTAATGGTCATTTTTTAATGAAAATATATTGATAATAAAGAAGGAGAACTTGACGAAGTTCATCGAGTCAATCAATAAATGCAGCTATATGAGATGCTTTGATTTCTTGAGTTGCAATCGGAGTTATGCCTAAATTTCCCTTGGAATAATTGTGCGACCCTGAAACAGCAACGGAAAATTTTGATTTTTGCGGGGAAAATAAATCCGGGCCGATTTGTCGTAATATCTGCCGCTCACAACACAGGGAAGGCAGACTTGCGAAGCCAGGGCAGGCGTTGCAGATGGTGGCAACCCTGGCAGAGTGGTCAGAGCCGCCCCAGACAGTGAATCCGGATGAAGTGGTAGCGGTGCTGGCATGTTCCATGAGACATGTACTTTTCAAGCAGGCTGAGCCGAAGACGCGGCAGGCGGCAGCCGCGAAACCCAATGTTTGAAGCGTGTCCGGCAGAAATAGTTTTTTTCTATTGAGCCTGTATTTTAATCCTCGCTGAAAAAACTGTAAACAAATGTTTAAACATGCCTTCGGCAACATAGTGGAGCCCATGGCAACGTATGCATCTTCAGATGCGTTTTTTTGTGATGCAGAGAGTAGAAATTGGTATGTGGCGTTGGCTGCCGCCGTGAGCGCGCTGGAGCGGTTGCCGCCATTGCGACCGCGGCGCTGGCCCATCTGACCCTGGACGCAGGCACAGCCATCAAAAGCACAGTCGGCTGATCGAAGCTGCACTCATCATTGCCGGCGGTATCGCCGTCGTGGCACTCGCTCTGGGCGCGAAGGACAGGCGATAGCCCTTCCGCCCAGGGCTGCGCGCGGCAGGCTTGGCATTTTCTTTCCTGTGCGGAGCGCGCGAGGCTGGCACAACTCGTGCGTTGCAGCGCCGATGAATCCCAGTAAAAGGGGTTCACTGACCGTTAGCTGGCCGCAGGCGCGCACTGGCCAGCGCGGACGCGCCCCGGCCCCAGCAGGTCGAACTTGTCAGGGAATCCTGGCGCCAGCCGGGCGGGTTGCGCATGGCGCATCGAGAGGGCGATCAGAGACCGTGATCCGCCGAGAAATCATTGAGCTGGCTCAGCGTCAGTGGCTTGGAAAAGAGCCAGCCTTGGGCATATTGCACGCCATGTGCCTGCAGATATTGGGCCTGCTGCTCGGTCTCCACGCCCTCGGCCACAATCGCAAGATCAAGGCTCTTGGCAAGCGAAATGATGTGGGCCAGAACCGGCCCTGTGACTGATTCGGTGGCGACAGTCTGCACAAAGGACTTGTCGATCTTCAATATATCCAGGGGCAGAGTCTGCAGATACTGCAGGCCGCAATATCCGGTGCCGAAATCGTCAATGGCCAAGAAGTGTCCAGCGCCCCGGGCCAGATCGAGTTGCTCGCTTGCCTCGGCACCGTTGGCCACGCATCCGCGCTCCGTGACTTCCAGCCAAACCTGCTGGGCGCGGATGCCGGCGTTGTCCAGTCGGCCGCGCAAAACCTTCATCGTGCTTGCCGAGCCAATGTCCTGAGCGGACAGATTGACGGAAACGTGGAAATCCGGGTGCTGATGCAGGAACTCTCTAAGGTCGCGAATGAGAATGTCGAAGACCTGCTCGGTCACTGCCGTGATGAGTTGATGTTCTTCGGCGAGATCGATGAACAGGTCTGGCCGCACCAGGACACCGTCGGGTCGCTGCCATCGAACCAGGGCTTCGGCGCCGACCAGTTTTCCGCTTGCGAGCTCGATGATGGGCTGGTAGTGAAGGATGAACTCGCGTTTGCGAATCCCGATGCTCAACTCCGCCACAGGCGACAGCCGCTTGCGGGACAGCTGTACGATCAGCCCGATGACGATGGCGGCCGCCACAAGCCCCAGCGGAACCAGCAATTCGATTTGATGCTCCAAGTCCTCGCTGGACGCATCCGGCCCGGTCGCCAGTGCGACCCAATCGTCCCAGCGGATTTCGCTGACCAGTCGATCGCCCGAGGCATTCCTGAATGCGCCGGATTGCAATAGTGCAGCGTCTTCTGGACTCAGGCTGCGTGATGCCGACAGTAGCCCCATTTGCAGATGCATGAATGCCAGTCCGACATCTTGCGGGACAGAGATGTCCGTGAAGCGAGCGACATTGATCATTACCAGGTAACTACCTTTGCGCAGGCCTAGCATGGGATCGCTGCCGGTGATATGCGAGCGCAGGCCGGTGAAGCCTTCGATGCCGTCGCCCAGGCCGAAGTCCGGTTTGCGCTCGATCGCCACATGCGCTTGCTGCCAGGTGGAGCACTGGCTCACGCCGTCGTCGTATTCGATCTCTTCGACCGACAGGGTGTTGAGGGTGAAACGACGCATCAGCTCCACATGCTCCGCAGAACACGCTGCCTCGTCGTGGACGTCGAGCGCATTGAGCGCGCTGCGCGCCTGAACCAGGGCAATGGTCGCGCGCTCGGCAACCTTGCGAGCGTGCAGCTCCAGTCGTAGCGCCTGCGCCTCATGGGCGTTGTGGGCGGCGAAATAGGTCGCAATGCCCATGGGTAACGTCACACCGGCCAGTGCGAACAATGCCGCCAGCAGTGCAATTCGACGCTTTCTTTTCTCGCGCGGGGCGAGGGTGGTGTCAGTCATATGAACCTGGTTCGGGCGCTGCGGCCTCATCTGGCTTGGCGTGGCAGTCCAATCTAGTTTATCCGTGGCCAGCGCGCGATCGGGGTGGCCGCGTGTTAGGGTTGGCCTGGTCCCATCCACCCATGGACCCGCACCGGGTCGCCGCAGTGTGTAACGAATGAAGATCCCGGGTATGAACCATCTCAGCTTGCCGCGCCGCCGCTGGCTGCATACCGCAGGCGCCGCGACATTGACCGCCTTGGTTGCGCCGACATCCCGTGCCGAGCCCGTATGGGGGGCGGCTGTGTCCAGCTCGGTGGATACTCCGCCGTCGGCGCTCAAGCCGGGGCAGTGGATCTGGGCAGGCGACCGCGCCGCGGCCGGACCCATGGTCATGGTGGTCAGCCTGAGCGAGCAACGCGCCTACGTCTATCGAAACGGGCTGCTCGAAGCCGTCACCACTGTCAGCACCGGCAAGCCCGGGCACCGCACGCCCACTGGCATATTCACCATCCTGCAAAAGGACAGGCACCACCATTCCAGTCTCTACCAGAATGCAGCCATGCCCTACCAGGAGCGGCTGACCTGGGATGGGGTCGCGCTCCATGCGGGAGGACTGCCGGGCTACCCCGAGTCGCACGGCTGCATACACTTGCCCACCGAGTTCGCGCGCCGTTTGTTCGAGACGACCACGCTGGGCATGACAGTGGTGGTGGCGGCGCAGGGCCAGGCCCCGCAGGCGGTGGCCCACCCGACCATGCTGGCGCCGGTGCAGGCCAGCGGCCAGCCGGACGCACTGATCGCGACACCGTTGGCGGCTCGTGAGGCGAGCCGCTGGAACCCGGAACGTGCACCGAGCGGCCCCGTGTCGCTGGTCCTCAGCAGCCGCGACCGGCGGCTGGTGGTCCTGCGTGGCGGTGTGGAGATAGGCCGCACGCGGGTGGGCTTGCGCCGCCCGGATGGCTGGTCGGGAACGCACGCCCTGGTCGTGCAATCGGTGGATACGGGCCACATGCCGCGGTGGGTGATGCTGGGCGTGCCAGGACACGAAGAAGATGCGGGCGTGCCCTTGCGCAGCGCGGCCATCGACAACGTGTCGATTGCGCCTGAATTCGTGGCACGCGTACTGCCGCTGCTGGGTTTGGGCAGCGTGCTGGTGGTCACCGATATGGCCATACTTCCTCACACTACAGGCGCGCGCCAGCGCGTCCTGGATGCTTTGCCGCCCTCATAGGCGGTGAAATCGGGGGCGTTTTGCCCGCTTGCAACGTTGTGAGAAACGGGCCGTCGCGCAGACGGCTGGCAATGACCAGTGCGTTATCGTTGATTGCGCATTTTCAACTGCCGGAGGTCAGCACGGTTAAGGTGTCCCTCGCCGTTGAGCAAGCGCGCCACCCGGTGCCTGCCACAATGCTCACCTGGATTGCGCATGTCCAGCGTCAGCTGGCGCTCGCCGTGGATGCCGCCGCCCTCCAGCCGCTTGAGCAGGCCGGATGGGCGCTGGTCATCCCTTGCCCGCGAGCTCTGTGTTTCTGTCTTCCACGCGCAGTGGAAGCTTGGGCAGGGCTTCAGGAGAAGCTTCTCCAGAGCTCAGTGCCCAGCAACCACGGGTTGATGACGCTGGTCTCCCAACTGATGGAATCGAAATCCGTCACCTTGGCCAGCAGCTTGTGCTGGGAGCCCGAGTTGTCAAAGATGTATGCACGGTGCGCCACTTCGCAGGCCTCGGTCATCAGGGCGATGGACTTGTGATATAGAAATCCGCCCGAGGCATTGAGCGACTTCCCCAGCTCGTCAGCGTTGACAAACACGCCGATCCACTGGGGCTTGAGCGCAGACATGATGGTGCTTTTGCCTGATCCGTTGGGTCCTGCCAGTACACGAAGGCGCGGCTGTGCTGCCGCCCGTCGAGCGCGAGGAGGTTTACCTGACACGATTCAGGACAGTGCCGGGCTTGACCCGCTTGCCAACCGGAAGATTCATGATGACCGTGACACTGCCGTCAAGCCTGCGCCCAACGACCTGGCCGGTGGCGGTCTTCACGGTGACTGCGCCGGTATGCCTGGGCGTATTCCAGTACGCATCATGACCTGCCTTGGCGGCACTCGCGTAAATGCCGCACAAGAGCGCCGCATCATTCCATGCGGATATTGCGCTCCTTCACCAGCTTGGCCCACTTGGCGGATTCGCTGTCGATGAACGTCGCGAAATCCTGGCTGCTGCCGCCGCCAAATTCATTGCCCATGGAAACGATGCGGTCCTTGACTTCAGGGTGCTCCATGGCCTGGGCAAACGCCGTCTGGAGCTTGTTCACGATCTCCGGCGAGGTGCCTTTGGGCGCTACGTATCCCATCCAGTTGGAGACGGTCACCGCCGGGTAGCCCAACTCCGTGAAGGTGGGGACATCCGGCATGAAGCGCAGACGTTGGGCAGAGGTCACAGCCAGCGCCTTGATCTTTTTCGCCTGGATCGTCGGCATGGCCGCCCCGGTCTGTTCGAACATCAGATCGACCTGGCCCGCCATCAAGGCAGTGGATGCAGGGCCGCCGCCCTTGAAGGGCACGCCAACCATGTCGATGCCTGCTGCTGCCTCGAACAGTTCCGCGGACAGATGGTGCGCGCCCCCTGGTCCCGCGTTGGCGATATTCAAGGCGCCTGGTTTGGCCTTTGCGGTGGCGACGACATCGGCGACGCTGCGGAAGGGTCTATCCACTGGCGCCACCAGCACCAGCGGGCTCTTTTCCAGCAGGATGATCGGCACAAAGGATTTGGGGTCGAAATTCAGCTTTGGATAAATCCAGGGGTTGACCGCCAGCGGGCCGAAGCTGCCCATGGCGATGGTGTAGCCGTCTGGAGCGGCACGGCCGGCCAGTTCCATGCCGACGTTTCCGCTGGCGCCAGGCTTGTTGTCCACAATGATCGGCTGGCCGAGGATTTCTCCCATGCGCTTTGCCACCAGGCGGGTCTTCACATCGGTGTTGCCGCCTGCGGCGAAAGGCACAATGATGGTGATGGCCTTGGCTGGATAGTTGCTCGCCGCGGGCTGGGCGACTGCCCAGGCACTGGTCACGGCCAGCACCGTACCCACTACCAGCTTGCGACGATTCGATGAACTAGCTTGCATTGTTGCCTCCTGAGTCAAAGAAAATGACGGTTTGCTACCGCCTTGTGGAATCCAACCCGACCGATGCCGCCAGGGCATCATTCGGGCGTGATGTTTGCGGTTGCCACGATGCGCGCGTACTTCGTGGTTTCCCGACTTATGAATTCACGGAATTGCGCTTGCGTGATCGGCTCGGGCTCTCCGCCTTGCTCGCGCAGACGCTGGATCAGGTCAGGGTCCTTCAGCGCGGCAGCGATGGATGCATTGAGCTGGTGTTGAATGGCCGCAGGCGTTTTGGCCGGGGCGAACACGCCAAACCAGTTCTCGAGGTCATAGGCCTTGGCCGCGGGTGTCTCCGCGATGGCCGGAATGTCGGGCGCGAAACTGGCGCGCTTGGCCGATGTCACCGCCAGCGCCTTGACGCGGCCGCCCTTGAGAAACGCCGCGGCGCCCGCATAGCTGACGAACGTCAGATCGACGGTGCCCGAAGCCACATCGACCAGCTGGCCCGAAGCGCCCTTGTAGGGCACATGCTGCATCTTGATGTTCAGGATGGACTGCAGCAGTTCGCCGTTGAGGTGCTGGGGATTGCCGACGCCGCTGCTCGCATAGGTGAGCTTGCCCGGGTGCTTGGCGGCATATGCGGCAAGTTCGGCAATGTTGTTGACGGGGAAGTTCGGGTTCGCCAACAGCACGTTGGGCACACGCGAGACCAGCGCGATAGGCGCCAGGTCGCGCTCTGGCTGGTATTGCATGCGGCTTTTGTAGACCAGCGGATTGATCGCTGTTTCACCCGCGGAGCCCAGCAGCAGCGTATAGCCGTCTCCCGGTGCCTTGCTGACGAAGGCGGCACCCACCATGCCGCTGGCGCCCGGCTTGTTGTCCACCAGCACGGTCTGTTTCAGGCTGACGCGCAGCTTTTCGGCGAGCAGCCGCGCCATCGCGTCAACGCCGCCGCCGGCCGAGAAGGGCACGACGATGGTGATCGGCTTGGCGGGGTAGCCATTGCCCTGGGCCGCCGCGGGCAGCGCCAGCGCCGTAGCGCAAAGCAACAGGGTGCAAAGAGGGGTCGATTTCATGGGGTCTCCTGGATGGGTCATCTGATCTATGCGCGGCTTCAAGCCGAAAACACCATGCACACCGGGCTGCCGCAGCGCACCTGCGCGCCGGTGGCCGCGAGCGCTCCGGTGTCCGGATCAATGGCAAAGGTGACGATGGTGTCGCTGTCCTCGTTCAGCGCGAACAGGAAGCGGCCGTTCGGCGAGAGCGCAAAGCAACGCGGCGTCTTGCCGCGCGTGGGCTCGGCGCCGAGAAAGCGCAGGCACCCCGAAGGGCCGTCGATGGCGAATGCCGCCACGCTGTCGCCGCCCCGGTTGGAGCTGTAGAGAAACCGGCCGCGCGCATCAATGGCAATACCCGCGGCCCGACTGTTGCCGACAAAGCTGTCCGCAAGCGCGGGTAATACCTGGAATGGAGCGAGCGCGCCACTGCCCGCGTCGAAGCGATAGGCGGTGACGCTGGAATCGAGTTCGTTGACCACATAGGCCAGCGGCAGGTGGGGGTGGAACGCCATGTGGCGCGGTCCCGCGCCTTCGCGCGCCGCGACCCAGGGCACGGCGGCGGGCACAAGCCGCCCCTCGCTGAACGCAAAGCTGAAGATGCGGTCCAGTCCCTTGTCGGGCACGACAACGAAGCGGCCCGAGGGGTCAAAGGGATTGAAGTGCGGCTTGGCCTGCTGCTGCTCGACACGGTGCGGCCCCACCGGCCCCTCCAGCGCGATCAGCTGGCACAGCGGCGCCAGCGCGCCATCGGCGTTGATCGGAAGCACGGCCAGGCTGGCGCCGATGTGGTTGGAAACCACCAGGAACCTGCCGCTCGGATCCAAGGCCAGATGCACCGGATTTCTGCCTTGCGTGCTTTCGCGGTTGATGAAGCGCAGCAGTCCGGTCTGGCGCTCCACCGCGAAGGCACTGACTTCGGCCGCGTCACCATGGACCGTGTAGAGGAATTGCCCGTCCCGGCTCAGCGCCAGAAACGAGGGATTGACCAGGCCTTTTTCAATCGCCACCAGTTCCAGCGCGCCCTGCACGGGATCGAGGCGAAAGATGCTGATGCCTTCACCCCGGGCATTCCTTTCCCGGGTGGTGCGGCTGCCGACATAGGCATACATAAGGTGTCCTTGAAGCGCGGTATGGGCCCGCTCGAAAATCGCTAGGGTTTGCACTGGTTTGCATTTTATGAATGAAAAATGCAAAATACACCCTATGGAAAACACCGAGATCCCCACGCTTGCCCTGACGGCCAACGGCACGACCTACCGCGCCACCGATCTGCGCAAGCTCGCTGGCACGCATCTGGCACACATGCCGGTGGTGTTGCGCCTGCTGCTGGAAAACGCCGCGCGCAACATGGCGGGCAGCGAGCGCGGGGCCGCGCTGCAGGCGCTGCTCGCATGGACGCAGACCGGTACCAGCGAAGCGGAAATCGCCTACCAGCCTGGCCGGGTGCTGATGCACGACACCACCAGCACCCCCGCGCTGGTGGACCTGGCGGCGATGCGCAGCACGCTGGCGGAAGCGGGCGTCGATGCCTCGGCCCTCAATTCCAGCCTGCCGGTGGACGTCTCGGTGGACCACTCTCTGGCCGTGGAAGCATTTGCGCGCACGGAAGCGCCGGGAATCAACATGGAGTTCGAGATCCGACGCAATGCCGAGCGCTATGGCTTTTTGCAGTGGGCGTCGAAAGTGCTGCAGGGGGTGCGCATCCATCCCCCGGGCACGGGCATCATGCACACCATCAACCTGGAGCAACTGGCGACCGTGGTGACCACGCAGCAGCGCTCGGGCGCAAGCTGGCTGGTGCCCGACATGATGATAGGCACCGACAGCCATACGCCCATGATCAATGGCATCGGCGTGCTCGGCTGGGGGGTCGGCGGGCTGGAGGCGCAGACGGTGATGTTCGGCATGCCCACCATGCTGCGCATCCCGGATGTGATTGGCGTGCGTCTGACCGGGCAGCTGCGTGCGGGCGTGCTGGCCACCGATCTGGCGCTCACGGTGACCAGTCGGTTGCGCGCCATTGGCGTGTCAGGCGAATTCGTTGAATTCTTTGGTCCCGGCGTGTCTACGCTCACCGCTGGCGACCGCGCCGTGGTCGCCAACATGGCGCCCGAGTACGGTGCCACCACCGGTTTCTTTCCGGTCGATGAGGCCACCCTCGACTACCTGCGCGCCACGGGCCGCAGCGCGGCTGCCATCGAGCGCGTGCGTGTGCTGACCCAGGCCCTGGGGCTGTGGTTCGACCCAAGCGCCAATCCGCGCTTCACGCGCAGCATTGAAATCGATCTCGACGCCGTCGAGATGCATGTGGCGGGGCCGCGCCGGCCACAGGATCTGCGCGGCTTTGGCGAAACATCGGCCTTGCTCAAGGCCTTGAATTTCACGCCCACGGGCAGCGCCACGGACATGCCACGCCACCCCATCGTCATCGCTGCCATCACCAGTTGCACTAACACCTCGGACCCACGCCTGCTGGTCGTCGCCGGCCTGGTGGCACGCAAGGCCCGGGCGCTGGGCCTGAAGGTGCCGCACTGGGTCAAGACTTCGACCGGTCCGGGTTCGCCCGCCGCCGCGGCCTATCTGCAGCGTGCCGGGCTCACCGACGATTTGTCGGCGGTGGGTTTTGACATCGTCGGCTATGGCTGCACGACCTGCATCGGTAACTCGGGTCAGCTGACGGCGGCGGTCCAGGCGGCCATGGCGCGGGGCGCCATCCACCCGGTGGCCGCGCTGTCGGGCAACCGCAATTTCCCGGGCCGCGTCCATCCCGATCTGGACCTGGGCTTTCTGATGTCGCCGCCCCTGGTCATTGCGTTTGCGCTGGCCGGAGACGCCGAAAAGGACCTGCGCATCGATCCCATCCAGGTGACAGCGGACGGGCGTTGCGTGTTTCTGCAGGACCTCTGGCCGTCCGCCGCGGAAATCGACGCCTGCCTGGCCGCATCCCAGGACCCCGCGGACTACCGCCGCGCGTTCCAGATCGCCTTGCAGAATCCGCTCTGGCACCAGCTGCCGGCACCGGACACGCCGCTCTATCCCTGGGAGCCGAAGTCCACGGCACTGCGCCGCCCGCCGTTTGCCGACCTGAACGAAGGCAGCCTGCTGGGGCAATTCACCGCCTATCCGCTGCTGGTGGTGGGCGACGACATTACGACCGACCATATTTCGCCGGCCAGCGCCATTCCCAGGGACAGCCTGGTGGCCGACTTCCTGGTCGAGCGCGGCGACGACCGCAACGACCTGAACGTTTTTGCATCGCGCCGCGGCAACTGGGAAGTGATGGTGCGCGGCGCGTTTCACAGCAAAAGCTTGAAGAATCTGCTCGCGCCCGACGTGCCGGTAGCACATACCGTCCACGTGCCCAGCGGCGACGTCATGCCGCTGTATGACGCCGCGTGCCGCTACGCGGACGACGGAGATTCGGTGGTGCTGGTGGCCGGCGAGCGCTATGGCACCGGCTCCTCGCGTGACTGGGCCGCCAAGGGGCAGCGGCTGCTGGGCATCCGCAGCGTGCTGGCCAACAGCTTCGAGCGCATTCACCGCTCCAACCTGATCGGCATGGGCATCCTGCCGCTGCGCTTCCCGCCAGGTGTGACACCCGCGTCGCTGCACCTGGTTCTGGGCGATCGCATCATGGTGGATGCCCCCGTGGACGCCATCACGCCGCGTGGCCCGGTTGTGGTGCGCATTCTGCGCGTCAACGGCGACAGCGAGCCACTGACTGCGACAGCCGCGGTCGAGACGCAGTTGGAAGTGGATCTGCTGCGCAAGGGCGGCGTCATTCCCTCGACATTGCAACGGATGCTGCAACAACACCGACAGGAAACCGCTGCGCAATGTCCGGCTTGAATGGACAATCCGATGCCATGCGTATCGAACAAACCATAGTCACCAAGATCCTTGAATTGATCAAGGCGCAGGAGATGACCGTGGGCAGCCATCTGCCTGCGCAACTGCTTGCCGACCGTTTGCGGGTGTCCCGCTCGCCCATCAATGAGGCGTTGGGCATTCTTGCGGAAAAAGGCGTTCTCAAGCGCGAAGCCAATCGAGGCTACTTCCTGGCCACGCCCGTGGTGGCTCCCACCAAGACCCTGGTGGAACAACTGGGCATCGGTGAAACCAATGTCGTCTCGGATGTCTACTTTCGCATTGCCGAAGACCTTCTGCGTGGACTGCTGCCCCGCGACGTCAAGGAAACCGAGATCAAGCACCGCTATGCGCTGACCCCGGCTCAGCTCAACAGCGTCATGGCACGGATCTCCAGCGAAGGTTGGGCCGAGAAGAAGCCCGGCTATGGCTGGAGCTTCTCCTCGATGCTGACCACGGCCGACAGCCTTTTGCAGTCCTACCGCTTGCGACTGGCCCTGGAGCCCGCGGCCCTGCTCGAGCCCGGCTACCACCTGGCGCCAGACGTCATCGAGCGTTGCCGAGCCGCGGAGAGGCATCTGCTGCAAGGCGGCATAGCGACCGACAGCGCGGACAACCTGCACGAACGCGGCGTGCACTTCCACGAATCGCTGGTCGAAGGCTCGGGCAATCCGTTTTTCATCGACACCATCCGGCGCGTGAACCGCGTGCGCCGCTTGCTGTCCTACCGTTCCATGCAGGAACGCTCGCGCTACCGCGAACACTGCGAACAGCACCTGCACCTGCTCGATCTGCTGGAGCGGGGGCACAACGACGAAGCCGCGCAGGCCATGCGGGTGCATTTGTCGAGCACGCTGCGCAATCTCGAAAAGATCAGCGGAATTCTCAAACCTTGACCCTTTGCACCATGCACGTATCCCCCGACATTCTTCAAGCATTCACGCCCATGGGCGTTCTTCGGGCGTCCATCAATCTGGGCAATCCGATCCTGGCCCACCGCAACGCGCAGACGGGGGAAGTGGGCGGGGTGTCCGTGGACCTGGCCCGTGCTTTTGGCGAGCAGCTGGGGGTAGGCGTGGAATTGGTTGTTTTCGATGCGGCGGGCAAGTCCGTCGAGGCCGTCGCCACGCAGCAGGCCGATATCGGCTTCTTTGCCATCGACCCGTTGCGGGGCCAGAGCATCCGCTTCACCGCACCCTATGTGTTGATCGAGGGCGCCTACCTGGTGCGCGAGGCCTCGCCGTTGCAAGCCAATGAAGAGGTGGACCAGCCCGGCAGGCGCGTGACCGTGGGCAAGGGCAGCGCCTATGACTTGTTCCTGAGCCGTGAACTCCGGCAGGCGACGATCGAGCGCGCTGCCACCTCACCGGCCGTGGTGGACAGCTTCTTGGCGACACAGGCCGATGTGGCGGCCGGCGTCAAGCAGCAGCTGCAGGCGGACGCGCAGCGCATTGCCGGCCTGCGCCTGCTGCCAGGCCGTTTCATGGTCATTCAGCAAGCCATGGGCATGCCCACCAGCCGGGGCGAAGCCGCGGCGGCGGCGCTGCACGCCTTTGTCGAGGAGCGCAAGCAAAGCGGCTTCATCGCTGAAGCACTCAAGCGCCACGGGATAGAGGGCGCCAGCGTCGCACCGGCTCAAAGCCGCAGTTAAAAGTCAGCCCACCACTTGCATATGCGCGGGTTTTGCTGCCAGCGGGGATCTGGCTCGATTGCCAGGGCCCTCATCACGCCATCTCAGATTGAACCCCTTGAACGATTTCTCATTTCGCAAGATCGCAGTCGCCGCGTTCGGCCCGGCGCTGCTGTTTGGCATAGGCGACGGGGCCATTCTTCCCGTCGTCGTGCTGCTGGCCAGGGAGCTGGGCGCATCCATTCCCATGGCTGCGCTGGCGGTGACGTTGATCAGCATCGGCTGCGTGCTCAACAACATTCCGGCTTCGCTGTTCACCGCGCGCTGGGGCGAGCGCAGCGCGATCGTGGTTGCCGGGCTGTGGAGCGCGCTTGGCATGGCGGTCTGTTTCTTCGCGACGCATTTCGGCGTGTTTGCCCTGGGCTGCTTCATGATGGGCATGTCGCAGGCCATGTACAACCTCGCGCGCCAGAGTTACATGACCGAGGTGGTGCCCTTGAGCCACCGCGCCCGCGCGCTCTCGGCGCTAGGCGGAGTGGTGCGCATAGGGAGTTTCGTCGGGCCGTTTCTCAGCGCCGCGGTGATCTACTTCCACGGCCTGTCCGCGGCCTTTGCTGTAGGAATGGTGGCGGCACTTTCGGCCGCAGCCCTTGGTTCCCGGATTCCGGACCTGCCCGGCCACCAGCGCCAGCCATCCGCGCAGACCGCAAAGCCGGTCTCGTTGCTGTCGACCATTGCCGACCACCAGCGCGTTTTTCTGACGCTGGGCCTGGCGATCTTGCTGGTCGGCGCGGTGCGCGCGTCGCGCTCGGTCGTCCTGCCGCTGTGGGCTGACCACCTGGGCCTGGGCCCCACCGCAGCCTCACTGCTGTTCGGCGTGGCCGGCGGCATCGAGACGCTGGTGTTCTATCCAGCGGGCAAGGTGATGGACGTCAAGGGCCGCCGCTGGGTCGCGTTGCCCGCGATGCTGTTCATGGGTGCGGGCATGCTGCTGATGCCGCTGACCGGCAGCCTGCCGGCCCTGCTGCTGGTGGCCATGCTGATTGGCTTTGGCAATGGCATCAGTTCGGGCATGAACATGACCTTGGGCGCCGATCACGCGCCGGTGCAGGGAAGGTCGTATTTCCTCGGGGTCTGGCGTCTGCTGGCGGACATCGGCGCTACCGCCGGGCCCGCGCTGCTGTCGCTGATTGTCTCCGCAGCGTCGCTCGCGACCGGTATTGCCGCCATGGGCGCCCTGGCCGCGCTGGCTGCGGCATTGCTGCACCGGTGGATTCCTGCGCAGGGAGCGGCGCCGCCGAGCTAGGGGCGAACACGTGATCAAGTCCGGGGACTCGCAAATGCCGGGTTGGCACTGTGGAGCTCTAAAAGCCCTGTTCTTCGCGAGCGCGCCATAGGCCGTCCTGATTCCATGCGCGGCCTCGCGAAGCCGGGCTGGTGATGGGGGCGGTGGCCACGGCAGCCTGAATCGATGCTTGGATCAGGCGTTTGTTGGGCGCGCAGAATTCGCTGCCAAGTTCGGTTGCGCTCGGCCTATGTCAACCGCAGGCGCGCACTGACGCAACGGCTGCAGCAGCAGCAGTGCGTGGCGTTGATCGATGCGCCGGAGCGGGGTCAAGAAGGCGGTCGCCGGTACGCTGGCGATCATGCCCGGTGAGGCGCAGGTCTTCGTGCCGCAATAGCCCTGCTCGAATGTTTGGGCAAGGCAATCACCTATGTCGGCCCGGTGGGCGCGGGGCATGAACAACTATGTCTTCGCGGCAGCGCTGCTGGCCCCAGCGGGACAGATAGAAACTGCGCATTGCGATCAATTTGGACTGACAACGTCGTCTTCTGGCGATCAGGCCTCCAACAAGCAGTCCCTTTCCAGGTCCTGCAGCGACGACACGCCCAGCATCGCCATGTCGCGCGAGGTCTCCTCGCGCAGGAGTGAAATGGCTTTGCGCACGCCGGATTCGCCCGCGACGGCGGCTGCGTAGTTGAAAGGCCGGCCGATGAAGACGAACTTCGCGCCCATGGCGAGTGCCTTGAGCACGTCGGTGCCGCGCCGAAAGCCACTGTCGATCATCACCGCCACTTCGGGACAGGCTTGCACGATGCCGGGCAGCACCCGAAGGGGCGACACGGTACTGTCAAGCTGGCGGCCTCCGTGGTTCGATACGATGAGACCATCGGCCCCGGTCTCCACCGCCAAGCGCGCATCCCGGACATCGAGAATCCCCTTGATGACCAGCTTTCCCGGCCACATCGCGCGGACCATCCGAATGTGTTGCCAGCCGAGGTGACCACGATCGGAGAAATCGCGCAATACGCTTGTCGAGAGGATGGGCGCGCCTCGCCGTGCATGGTTGTTCTCGAAATGCGGCATGCCGTGGCGCATGATCGTATTGAGGAAGGTACCGAACAGCCACCGCGGATGTGTGAGTCCCTCCCAGGCCAATGCCATGCTCGGCCGAAGCGGCGTAGAGAAGCCGGCCCGAATGTTGTTTTCGCGATTCGACGCAATGGAGGCATCGAGCGTCACCACCAGGGTTCCGAAGCCTGCGATCTTGACGCGCTCGATCAGTGCCACGATTTCGTCTTCCGTGCCCGGGAGGTAAGCCTGGAACCAGGCGTGGGGGTTCGCTTTGATGATCTCTTCCATCCGGATGAGCGAGGAGCCGCTCATCACCATCGGAATGTTCTCGTGCGCCGCCGCCCGCGTGAGCACCAGATCCCCGCGGTAAGCCGACAGAGCGCAGATGCCCATCGGCGCGATCCCAATGGGTGCCGACCAAGTGCGGTCGAACAATTTTGTCGCTGTGGAGCGCTTCGATGTATCGGCCAGAACTCTTGTCACGAACTCGAATGCTTCGAACGCTCTCGCATTCGCCCTCAGCGATTGATTGCGCTCCACCCCGCCTGAAACGTACGCAAACACCGGTGCTGGCAGGTGTCGGCGTGCTGCAGCTTCGAAGTCGTCCAGGGAAAGAACATGGCCCAACCGTGCCGGAAGGACAATCGGTTTGCCGAAGCGGGTTGTTGCCGCGGCGTGGGCCTGCCGGTCCACGTCGCTTGCTGAAGTTTCGGGCTGCATCCGCTACTTACTTTTCGCCCCAAGGCATCACTTGCCAGAGCTGCCTGAAACTGGCCTCGGTGTCTTTCAGTTCTGCCGAGTAGGCTTGAGGTTCAAGATAGCGCAGGGGTGCGAAGTAGCTCGCCGCTTTGGCTTGAAATTCCGGGTCTGCGGCGGTCTTCTTCAGTGCGGAGGTAAGCTGCTCGCGCACCGGTGCGGGCAAGCCTTTGGGCGCTGCGAAGCCGCGCAGGGACGCCATGATGATGTCGTACCCCTGTTCGCGCAACGTCGGCACGTCCGGAGCTACGCTGCTGCGCTTGGCACTCATTTGGCCGAGCTGGCGAAGCTGGTTGCCGCCTTTCACCGCGGCGAGCGCCTCGCCGATGTTCATGACAGCGATCGTGATCTGTTTGCCCACCGTGGCATTGAGGACCTCGGCGGCACCTTTGAATGGCACATGGTTCATCTTGATCCCAGCCGCCTTTTCGAGCTGCAAGGCCGCAAGATGGTCGTCCGAGCCGACCCCGGTGGTCCCGTAAGACACCTCGCCAGGATGCGCCTTCGCATACGTGACAAGGTCCTTGAGCGTCTTGAATTCACTATCAACGCGCACCGAGATGTTGTCGGGATCGTCGACAACATTGCCCAGCAGGTCGTAGTCCTGCCAGTGGAAGTTGGACTTTCGTTCGATCGGAATGGTCAGAACATTGGGCGTGTTGATCATGCCGATCGTGTAGCCGTCTGCTGGAGCGCGCGTGAGCTCGCTGAAGCCGATCCCACCGCCTGCGCCTGGGCGGTTGATGACCGTGATGCTCGCGTTGTGGCCAAGATGCTTGGCCATGTATTGCGCAACCAGCCGCGCGATGACGTCGCTGCCCCCTCCGGGAGCGTACGCCACTATCATCTTGATCGGTTGTTCGGGATAGGCGGCGAACGCCATGCCAGGGGTGGCGGCGACAGTGGACAAGACCAGGGCCGGTACGAAGCGGCGCAGGAGAGCGGTGATGCGTTGCATTTCAGCAGTCTCTTTCGGGAACGGTAAGTTGAGAAGGAAGTCGGCGGGATTCAGCCCAAGATCTGCGCGCGACGCTTCTCGTAGGCAGGCAAGGCTTCGGGATTGATGAGGCGGGGAGGGCGTTGTCCGGCCAGCAGATCTACGATCTGCTGCGCGCTGATTGCAGCGACATTGCCGCGCGATTCGTGGGTGACACCCGCCACGTGGTAGGTCGCGAAGACGGTGTCCATGCCTAGCAGCGGGTGGTCCAACGGTGGCGGCTCTTGGTCCCACACGTCCACGCCGGCGCCGGCCAAATGCCCAGACCGCAGTGCCTGTACCAGCGCCGCTTCGTCGTGGATGCCGCCACGCGCTGTGGTGATGAAGATCGATCCCTTTTTCATGCGGCCAAAGGTGTCGGCATTCATGAGCTTCATGGTGCTCGCATCTCGCGGGCAGTGCAGGGACACAAAATCCGATCGCGCAAGAAGTTCATCGAAGGACACAGGCTGAGCACCGCGACGGGTGATCTCTTCTTGGGACAGGAAAGGATCCGTGGCGATGACCTCCAGACCGAAGGCGCGCGCAAGGGCTGCGACCCGCGAGCCGATGTGGCCGATTCCCACCAGTCCTATCGTCTTGCCGCAAATTTCGTGACCCATCACGTCCTCGCGGGAGTAGCCGATCTCGCTTCGCATGCGGCGGTCGCCCTCGATCATGCGGCGAGAAACGCCGAGGACCATCGCGAGCGTGTGCTCGGCCACGGAAATTGCGTTGCCGCCGGCTTGATTGACAACCAGCACACCAGCTTTTGTGCATGCGTCGACGTCCACCGTGTCATAGCCAGCCCCTCCGGCTGAAACACACAGCAGGTCAGGGCAACGGGCAAGAAGCTCGGCGCGGGCAAAGAACTCCTGAGGCAGCTCATCCTTTGCGGCGGAGATGTGATAGACGTGTGCGGCGGACAGCATGTCCCACGCAGCCGCGCTGTTGCCGCGCACCGGGAAAATTCCCAGTGCAATGTCGCGCTCGCTGGCCAGACGCTCGTCGAACGCCGGTGCGATCCACAAGTCGGAGCGAACGACCCGCTTTTGAAGCTTGGACATCACACAGCCTCCGGGTTGCAGCCGATGCGCTTGAGCGTTGCATCGATCCACGTCGTATCGAGCTGGCCCGCCGCAATGTCGGCCAGCATCTTTCTTTCGGCTTCCATCTTTTTGTGTGTTGCGGCCAGCACTTGCTGCGCATCGTCGAAGGGGATGCAGAGCAGCCCGTCCGCATCGCCCACAATCAGGTCGCCGGGCAGAATCACCATCCCGTCGATGGCGATCGGCACGTTGATTTCGCCAGGGCCGTCCTTGTATGGTCCGCGGTGCGTGACGCCCGCGGCGTAGAGCGGGAATTCGCCCTGACCGATCTCCTTGGAGTCCCGGACGGCACCATTGAGCACTATGCCGGCTACGCCGATCTTCACCGCGGTAGCAACCATGATTTCGCCGAAGAGGGAGTTGGTCAGATCTCCTCCCGCATCCACCACGATCACGTCACCCGGCAGGGCCATGGTGAGCGCTTTGTGGATCATCAGGTTGTCTCCTGGGCGGCACTTCACGGTGAGTGCGGGGCCAGCGAGAGCGCCGCCTTTGTGCATGGGGCGAAGGCGAGGGCCACCTGCCGTCATCCGGGTCATGCAGTCACTGATGTTGGCGACCGGCAGGCCGCGGAAGGCGTCGATGAGCCCTACTGGGACTTGGCGACGGCGTTTGAAGATTTGAAGTCCGAGCATAGGATTCTGTTTGTGTTGAATTGGGTTGCGTTGGTTGAAATGTACAATGTAAAAACAAAACAGCAAGACTTTGGCACTAGGGGTTATCGATTAATAAGGCGAGCTTTCGCTTTGCAAAGTGCAAGATGAACAATATCAAAACAATTAAAGCAAGTGCGGCCGAAAAGGCCTATGAGGTTCTGCGCCAGCGGGTGGTCGGTGGCGGTTATGCTCCGGGTGAGCAGTTGAAAGAGGAGCACATCGCGCGTGAACTGGCGATCAGCCGCACGCCGGTGCGTGCTGCCCTGAAGCGCCTCATCGACGATCGCCTGGCCACGGCCGACCCGAATCGGGGCGTTCGGGTGGCCGAGTGGACTGATTTCGACATCGAGGAGACCTTCGACTTGCGCGGCTTGCTCGAATCGCATGCCGCCGAACTGGCTGCCCGTCGCGGCGGGGCCGCCCTCGCTGACGTACTGGACGATCTCAATGGCCAGATGGAGCGCGCGATCCACAAAGGCGGAGATGAACTACCCGAGCGACTGCAGGAAAACAATGCCCGATTCCACCGAGCGATCCTGGACGCGAGCGGATCGCCACGCCTGCACTCGATCCTGACGTCGCTGATCGACATGCCAATCGTGCTGCGATCGCACTTCATCAGCACGCTGCAAGACAAGCTGCAGAGCCTGAGCCACCACCGCGACCTCGCCGCGGCCGTCAGGGCGGGTGACGGCGAGCTCGCAAAACAGGTGATGCGACTGCACTTGCGGGTGGCGTCGCACCGCTTCAGGCGCCAACGGGAGGCGCTCAAGCCTGTGGGAACCGGCACCGACGGCTCATGATCCCGTCGCTGATTCCTTCAAGCCGCGCCGGTTCGGTCACCACTGAATTTTTGACGCAGTTACGCCTGCAGTGGTTAAAGCGGAACTTCCTCAGGGGGTCACGTTTTATCGTGTCGTCTTATAGGGGCGGCGCAGGGGTGCCGCCATTCAAGGCTGGAATCTTTGAAAACACGTCAGCCATGAAATCCATGAACACGATAGCCCGCGTGGGGAGCAGTCTATTGGCGACATAAACCATCTGCACGGGGACAGGGGGAGCCGCATGCTCGGTGAGAATGAACTGCAATCTCCCGCTGGTCAGCCCGCCCTCGAACAGCCACGCAGGTCCATGCGCCACACCCAGGCCTGCCGCGACCGCCGCACTCACAGCGTCGGGCGAGTTGATCCTGAGCCTGCCGGAAACTGGAATGTCCGCGTCCCGGAATCGCCAGGTCGCCCCGGACGACAGCAAGGTGTAGACGATGCAATCGTGGTCGCGTAGATCATCCGGGGTCTGCGGAACTCCGCGTTTGGCCAGGTAGTCCTTGCTGGCGACGAAGACCCGGTCGTACCACCCAAGAGGCCGGGCGCGCAAGCTGCTGTCCTCCAGCTGTCCTATGCGAATGGCGAGTTCGGTGCCTTCATTGACCAGGTCTACGTATCGATCGTTGAGTTGGAGATCCAGGATCAATTGAGGGTAGCGCGCCAAAAAGGCCGGCACATGCGGCAGCACAAACGCGTGTGCGAGAGCTGTCGGACAGGCTACGCGCAAAAGTCCCGATGGCTCGACGTTGTTCCTGAAGCACGATTCGGACTCATCCACCGCATCCAGGATGCGCCGGATGTCCGCATAGTAGCGTTCACCCTCCGGCGTCAAGGAGAGCTTGCGCGTGGACCGGTGGAGCAAACGCGTCTGCAGATGATCCTCCAGAGCCGCTACATAGCGGCTTACATTGGGTTGCCCCAACCCTAGATCGCGCCCTGCGGCCGAGAAGCTCCCCGTTTCTACAGCACGCGCGAAGCATGTCATCCAAAGAAATCGGTCCACTTCTTCACCTCAATTCATGCCTGATCTGCATGAATTATATGCAAATAGGCAGTCTTATTGGATTCGAGGCATGAGCGCATATTTCCCCATGTCGACCGCAGTGGTCGTCATTCACCGGAGAATTCAAATGTCGCGCTTGCAAGGTAAACGTACTCTCATCACTGGTGGCACCAGTGGCATCGGGCTGGAAACGGCAAAGCAGTTCCTGGCGGAGGGGGCTCGCGTGATCGTGACGGGTGTCAACCCCGATTCGATGGCAAAGGCCCAGGCCGAATTGGGCCCGGAAGTGCCGGTGCTGCGCGCCGACTCGGCCAGCGTCGCAGCCCAAAAGGAGCTGGCACAAGTCATCAAGGAACACTACGGCCAACTCGACGTTGCCTTCCTCAACGCCGGCATCTCCGTCTGGCGGCCCATTGAGGAGTGGACGGAAGACATGTTCGACCGCATTTTCGACATCAACGTCAAAGGGCCGTACTTCCTGATGCAGGCGCTGTTGCCGGTCTTCGCAAATCCTGCTTCCGTCGTGTTGACTACTTCCGTAAGCGCGCATGCAGGCGCGGATCGCTCGTCCGTGTATGCCGCAACGAAGGCCGCATTGCTGAACATGTCGAAGACGCTCTCGACCGAATTGCTGGGCCGTGGCATCCGTGTCAACGCAGTGAGCCCCGGCCCCGTCGAAACTCCGCTTTACGACAAGGCCGGTATTCCGCAAGCTTATCGCGAGCAGATCAACAAAGCGATCACGGCAACCATTCCGTTGGGCCGCTTCGGTACCGCCGACGAGGTGGCCAAAGCCGTGCTGTATCTGGCATCCGACGAGTCGCGCTGGACGGTCGGCTCCGAAATCGTCCTTGACGGCGGCCGCCTGCTGAATGGCTAGGCGCGCAGCTCGAGAATTGCGCGAATCCAACATCGACTGGGCTGAGTTGATCAGGTACTGAACGCCCGCCTCGGCACTTGGCGTCGAACCAGTCCAATCCAGACGGTGCGAACAGCGGTACGCGGGAAACTTCTGCCGCTGTTTCCGTTAAGTTAACCCTCCAGGGCCAGCGTTATGTGGTGCACCGCATAACGGCGGCTACAAGGCGTTGATCTCCAGAGGAGAGACCGAGGTCGGCTGCCTGGCGCACGCCCGGCGCAAGTTCTTCGATCTGCATGCGGCGAGCAAAAGCCAGATCGCCGGCTTCGCGCTGGAGCAGTTCGCCAAGGTCTACGACATCGAGCGCGAGATCAAAGATCTGAGCGCGGATCAGCGCCAAGCGATCCGGCAGCAGCACACCAAGCCATTGCTAGCGGCTCTGCCCGAGTGGATGCTACTACAGCGGCAAAAGCTGCCCGACAGCTCGGCCACGGCCAAGGCGCTGGATTACAGCCTGCGGCGTTGGACTGCGCTGACGCGCTTCGCAGATGACGGGCAGCTACCCCTGGACAATAACTGGATAGAGAACCAGATCCGGCTGCCCACGCACAGGGCCAGCCGGATGGAAGAATTGTTGCCCCATCGTTGGCACTGGGACGCTGCGATACTTTGTGGATGAGCACCAAGTACCAACGTACCCAACCCAAGCGCGTTTACCAGCTACGCGTTGAGCTTCAGCACATCGCTCCCCCAGTGTGGCGGCGTATCCTTGTACCTGACAGCGTCAAGCTGGCGAAGCTTGACCGCATCGTGCAGGCAGCCATGGGCTGGACCAACAGCCATCTTCATGACTGGAACATAGAGCAGCAACGCTACGGTGTCCTCGACAAGGAGTGGGTCGGCAGCGACGACATGCTCGATGAAAGAAAGTTCACCGTTGGCGGCGTCCTGGGTGAACAGGTCCAGACCTTCGCCTACAACTACGACTTCGGCGATGGATGGGAACACATCATCACCGTCGAGGAGTGCATGCCAGTGCAGGAGGGCCGTAACGACTGGCCGCTGTGCCTGGCTGGCGAAAATGCTTGCCCGCCGGAAGATGTAGGTGGTCCGCCCCGCTACATGGACTTCCTGGAAGCCATGCACAACCCCACACATGAACAGCACGCTCACTATTGGCGCTGGTGGGGCGGGCCCTTCGATGCCAAGGCCTTCAGCATTAACGTAGCCAACCTCGCCATCCGCAAACTGCGCTGACCCTCTTCCTCACGTCAAGATGGGACGGCTGGATGCTTACGAAGAAGCGACTGCCTGCACGCATCAAGAGACCACGGCAGGCGGCTGCACAGCCCAACCAGGGCTGGAGTTGCGACTTCATGTCTGATGCGCTGTGGTCCGGACGGCGCTTCAGAACATTCAACGTCATCGACGAATTCAACCGCGAGGGTCTGCGCATCGAGGTCGACACCAGCCTACCTGCTGCGCGTGTCATCCGGGCCTTGAACGAACTGGTGGAGGTACGCGGTGCGCCGCTGTCGATTCGCCTGGACAACGGGCCGGAGTTCATCGCAAATGCACTGGCCAAATGGGCCCAATCTAAGAACATCGCTCTGCAACATATCCAACCTGGAAAACCGACCCAGAACGCCTATGTCGAACAATTCAACAAGGCCTACCGCACCGAGGTGCTGGACTGCTACGTATTCGAGTCGCTGCAGGAAGTGCGCGACATGACAGCCGATCGGCTGCACCGTTACAACCACCACCGCCCCCATGAATCTCTCGGCCGAATCCCTCCGGTCGAGTACCGTGTCTAACTATTTCCCAACCTCTACCTCAGACTGGCTCAGGAATTCGAGGGGGCTTCACGCTGTCAATGGCCGCAATAAGAAGCAGTCACTTGACGCCTAAGTTGGCATGCGTCAAAGCGCGAAAGGCTCTAAGGATCCTCTGTACAAATGGGCGCGAGCCATGCTTGGCCGGTGAATGTAGCGAAGGGCGCAACTGTGCGAGCTTCTGGCAGGTGTTTCAAGCGCAGTTCGCGTCCGTTTTTCCCTGTTTTGGAGCACGCATGCCCTGGCTCTTACTGCTGTCGGCGCACTATCCACAGATTGGACAGTGGAAACAGGGTGCGCAGTAGAGCGGTGTTCTTGGTCTGGCAGTGGTAACAGACCTTCACATGCCCGAACTACCATTTAATGGCTCGAAACGGGGGCTCAACCTTGGCTTGAATGCGGGCCTTGATGTGCTCGATCTAGTCGATAAATCCACAGGTTGGCTCGTGTCCTGCAGCTTGCGCAATCTCGGGTGCATTGCGATGTACCGACGCACAGTCAACGCTTGCTACTGGCCAGAATGTCCAGTCCGTAGGTCGATTTAGTGTCGTTCAGACCATTGATGGACAGAAACAGATCACCGTCTACCACCGTGTCTCCGGTGGACATGACCTTGACCCGTCGCTCGAGTTCATAGGCCAGCGTGCCGTTGCTCACGCCGACGTTGTACTGGACGCCCGTCAGGTCTAGGCTGGTGGGATCTTTGATGATCTTGGTGGGCGATAGGCCGGTCAGTGTGCTGAGCGCGCCACTGTTGTTGTCGCCAAAAGTGAAACCGATCTTCTCGTTGTTGTCTGCCACGACGCTCACCTCACAGTTGGAGGCGGAAACCGTCACCACATACTGTTTGCCCTTGCTCAGTGGCAGCGAGCTGCCGGTCGAGTAGTCGGCATTGACAAGGCCGTAGTAGCTGCCTTGCATCGCCACGAACAGGGCCTGGGCGGTGCCAGTGCAGGACGTGGCAGGCAACGACCGTGCTGTCGAGCTGCCATTTTCGCTGCCGCCGCATGCGCTCAAGGCCAGCAGGACCAAAGAGCAGAGAAGGGGCTTCATGCCGGAGCGATTGCGCTTCATGTGAGTGTCCATAGGAAATTGTGCCGCGGTCATCGCCAGCGAGGTGAGTGCGCTCGGGAAGCTTCACGGCCTCGATCACCGCTGTGAATTACAACTCTTGTGGCTCGAGGCCTACAAATTCTCTCACATTAGTTACACATCGATTCGTTTAGTGGTCGTACAAGTAAACTCCGGGAATATCCGCAGTAAAACCATGGAACCTTTTCCAAACTGCGAATTTCAACCGCACAGCCACCGTCTATCCATGCATAAATCTCCTTGCGGCCCCGCGCTGCTGTCGGCTCGTGCTCACAAGTTGAAGCTCATCACTACCGCCTTGCTGCTGGCGACGCAGGGGCCGGTTGCTTTTGCCCAGATACGCCCCGATTCGGGCAGCTTGCTTGAGGGTATCCGCCAGCCTGCCCCCCTGGTGCCTCAGCCCCCGCGTACCGTGCTGGATCCGCTGAGCCTGCCGGCTGGCAGCGTCTCGGGCTCGGCGACCATTGTGGTCCAACGTGTGGTGTTCGAAGGTGCGCATCTGATCCCCGAGAGTGAATTGCAGGAGCTGACCGCGTCACTGATAGGTGCCACGGTGTCGCTGGAGCAGCTCAATGCGATGGCCGCGCGCATCACGGCCTTGTATGCGCAGCGTGGTTACTTCCTGTCGCGAGCGCTGATCCCGCCGCAGGACACTCGCGACGGCACGCTACGTATCCGCGTCGTCGAGGCGGTCTACGGCAAGACGGATGCCTCGCTTGCCGAAGGCAGCCGGCTGGCCCCGGAAAGGGTCCAGGCCATCCTGACCGCGCAAGGCGTGGCCGCTGGCGAGCCAGTGCAGCGCGCAAGCCTTGAGCGCGGCCTGCTGCTGCTCGAAGATCTACCCGGCGTGCAGACGAGGGCCAGCTTCGCTCCAGGGCAGGGCGTAGGCACCTCGGACCTCGGCATCAATCTCCACGAAGGCCAGATGGTCTCGGGCCAAGTGGGCCTTGACAACCTGGGCGGACGCTACACGGGACGCAACCGGCTCTCGGGCGGGTTGCATCTCAAGGACCTGTCCGGCCGCGGCGACATGCTGCGCGTGAGCGGCATCAAGTCCAGCGGGCTGGACTTCCTGATGGCTGGTTACCAGGCGCCCGTGGGCCACGACGGCCTGCGCCTGGGCCTGAGCGCTTCCACGCTCGACTACAAGCTGTGCTGCTCGTTTGCACCGCTCAATGCCAAGGGCCAGGTGACTACGTTCGGCGCCAACGCCAGCTACCCATTCATTCTGAGCCAGAAGACGATGCTGCGCGGCGACTGGAACGTCGAGCGCCGCCGCTCGAACGATGACACCAGCGGAGCGGAGATCTCCAACCGCCGCGCGGATGTCTCGACCGTCTCGCTGAACTGGCAGTCGTCCGACAGCCTGGGCGGCCTTTTCACGTTGTATGGCGGCGCGACTTTCGGCAAGCTGGACCTGTCAGGCAACAGCGCCAACGCGGTGTTCGACGGCGCGACGGCGCAGACCGCGGGCCACTACGGCAAGCTGCGCGTGGCCTATGCGCGCCTGCAGAACTGGGGACCGTCGCAGCTCTTCGTGCGCCTCAGCGGCCAGGCGGCCAGCAAGAACCTGGACTCTTCGGAAAAGCTGAGTCTGGGCGGCCTCGACGGCGTACGCGCCTATGCCCAGGGTGAAGCCGCGGGCGACCAGGCCCTGCTGGCGTCCATCGAATACGGCCACGCCTTGAACCTGCCGGTGCCCGGCCGTGTGCAGGCCTCGGTCTTCATCGACGCGGGCCGCACCCAGCTCAACAAGACCATCTGGAATGGCTATCAGGGCACTCGCCTGGGCTTGCCCAACCAGTACAACCTGACCGGCTGGGGCCTGGGGCTGCGCTGGGACGCACCCAGCGGCGCCAGCGCCCAGCTGATCCTGGCTGCCAAGGCCGGCAGCAATGCCGGCGTCCAGGCCAATGGCCAGGACATCGACGGCCAGACAGGCAGGACGCGCGTGCTGCTGATGTTTGGCCTGCCGCTCTGAATCCGCTGAATTTCCAGTCTGATCGGCAGCGCTGCCCGTCAAGTGTCCATGCACACCCGCCGCGCCTGCCGTCTCCCCAGCACCCAGCCACTGAGGTCCGAATGAAAAAAACGCTCACCACCCGTGTTCAAGAATGGATTGCCCAGCTGTGCCATAGCGTCAGAACCGCATTCCAACGCCAGCCGGGCAAGCGCCCGTCGCGTCTGCTGTGCGCGCTGATGATGAACATCGGGCTGATGGGCGGGGCCGCGGCCCAGGCGCTGTCGCCAGTGGCGCTGCCCACGGGCGGACAAGTCGCGGCGGGCCAGGCCAGCATAGGCGGTGTGCAGGCAACGGCCAATAACGGCGTGCGCCTGGAAGTCACACAAAACAGCCCGCAGGCCATACTGAACTGGCAGACCTTCAACATCGGCAGCCAGGGCCAGGTCCACTTCGCCCAGCCCAATGCGTCGGCTACGGTACTCAACCGTGTGGCGGCGGGCAACCCGTCCGAAATCCAAGGCCAGCTGACCGCCAACGGCCAGGTCTTTCTGGTCAACCCCAACGGCATCCTGTTTGGCGCGGGCGCCCAGGTCAATACCGGCGGTCTCACGGCCTCGACGCTGGACATCAGCGACCAGAACTTCCTGGCACGCGACTACCGATTCGTATTGGGCAACGGCTCGGACAAGTCTAGTGTGGTCAACCAGGGCCGGATCACGGCGGCCGACGGCGGTTACATCGCCCTGCTCGCGCCCGAAGTGCGCAACGAAGGTGTGCTGGTCGCGACGCTGGGCACGGTGGCCCTGGGCGCGGGCGATAAGATTTCGCTGCAGATCCAGGGCGACCGGCTGGTCAACATGAGCGTCAATAGCGCCGCCCTGGACACGCTGGTCGAGAACCGGCTGGCGATACGCGCCGCCGGCGGCAAGGTCATCCTGTCGACCCGGGCCGCGAATTCGCTGCTGCAAAGCGTGGTCAACAACACCGGCATCATCGAAGCCACGAGCCTGGCCGACCTGCAGGGCGCGCAGCGCACGGGCGCGATCCGCGCCGATGCGAGCCTGATCACCAACACCGGCACGCTGGACGCCAGCGGCACGGGCGCGGGACAGTCGGGCGGCAGCATTGCGCTCAACGCCGGCTTCATCGGCCTGGGCGGCACGGTCAAAGCCGACGGCCAGGTCCAGGGTGGCGCCATCAGCGCCACGACCCAGGGTAGCTTGTCCCTCGCCGAAACCGTCAGCGCCAAGGGCCTGAACGGCCAGGGCGGTACGGTACGCTACACGGCCGGCGGTCAGCTCATCGAAAGCAGCGGCAGCCGCACCGACGTATCGGGCGCCAACGACGGCGGCACGATACGCGCGGTGGCGGACGGTGGTGTGCTGTCGTCAGGCAGCTACCACGCCGACGGCGCGCAGGGGGCGGGCGGACGCATCGACATTTCCGGTAGTGGCGTGCGCTTGCTTTCGGCCGACATCAGCGCCACGGGCCAGAGCCAGGGCGGCCTAGTGCGCATCGGCGGTGCCTTCCAGGGCGGCGCTGAACCCGAGGCAACGGGCGTGATTCCCATAGACCGCTTCGTGACGCGCTGGGGCGCAACGCCGAACCTGGTCAATGCCGGCAAGACGTTCGTCAACGACAGCAGCCGCATCGACGTCTCGGCGCACGGCGCGAAAGGCCAGGGCGGGACTGCCGTGGTCTGGTCGAATTCCGAAACCACACAGCTCGGTGCCATCGACGCGCGCGGCGCGGGCCAGGGCGGCGCGATCGAGATCTCGTCGAAAGACAGCTTGCGTCGGACATCGCTGGAAAGCGTGCAGGCCGGCGTGGGCGGCAGCCTGCTGCTGGACCCGAAAAACCTCTATATCGGCACGCCGGTCGAAACCAGCGCCTGGACGCACAGCGCGTTGATGGGCAACGGCTACGGCCCGGCCAACCCGGCGCAAGGCGTGAAAGACGGCGCGTCGTTCGGCTCTGCCGTGGCGCTGAACGCCAACGGCCAGATCATGGCCGTCGGCACGCCCGCCGACATGGGTGCGAGTGGCGGCCCCGGCGACGGTTATTTCTCCAGTACGGGCTATGGCGCGGTGCGCCTCTACAGCTTCACGGACGGCAACTACTCGGGCGCGAACTTGTCCGCCACCGTCGGCAAAGGCTACACCGGCGGCAAGAACGTTGACGTGTCGCTGGCCGCAGGTGACCTGTTCGGCACTTCGGTGGCGCTCAATGCTTCGGGCGACCGCCTGGCCGTGGGTGCTCCCGGCGACCTGGGCACCACCACCACCGGCACCTCGCAAGGGGCGGCCTACCTGTTCAAATTCACGGACGCCACGCTCGCAGGTGGCACCCAGGCGCTCAAGATCGGCAACGTCGCCTCCAGCGCGACTACCATCAACCTGGCGGAAGCCGGAGTGAGCAAGGTCGGTGGGCTGTCCGACGGTGACGCCTTCGGCACCAGCGTGGCCCTGAATGCCGCTGGCGACCGACTGGCCGTGGGCGCCACGGGCGACCTGGGCGATATCGGCGCCTATGCGCTGGGCGCCGTCTATCTGCTCAAGTTCGCGGACACCGCCTTCAACGGCGGCAGCGTGCAAACCATCCTGAGCGCGGCCCCGACCGGCGGCAAGAATGTCAACGTCACCGGGCTGATCGACGGCAGCATGTTCGGCCAGAGCGTTGCGCTCAACGGCAGCGGCAATATGCTGGCCGTGGGTGCGATTGGCGACACGGGCGCGATGGGTGACGGCGCACAGCGCGGCGCCGCCTACCTTTACAGCTTCAGTGACACGCCGGCCGCTTTCAGCGGCCCGGCGCTGCAGGGGAAAATCGGCAGCGGCTACTCCGGCGGCAAGAATATCGGAACGGCCCTGGATGACGGCGACACGTTCGGCGCTTCGGTCGCGCTGTCGGCAGCCGGCGACTTGCTGGCTGTAGGCGCTACTGGCGATCAAGGCCAGAGCAACTCCGCCTCCTATGGCGCCGTGCGCCTCTACAGCTTCGGCACCGGCACGCCTTTTGCCAGCGGCACGTTGGCCGGCACCATAGGCAAGGGCTACACCGGCGCGGGCAACTACGACGTATCGCGGCTGACTGACGGCGGCGAAGGCTTCGGCGCCTCGGTGGCGATGAACGCCACGGGAACCAGGCTCGTGGTCGGCGCGCCAGCTGATGCAGGCAGCAGCCGCGCTGCCAGCTTGCCCCAGGCCGGCGGCGCGGCCTATCTGTTCAGCCGGTCCGGCGCCACGATCACACTGGATGGCGTGATCGGCAGCGGCATTGCCGCGGTAGGCACGAAGAGCGCGGACGTCAACGCCGCGGCGCCAGCCCCCGGTGTTGACGTCGGGCTGCAGTCGACCGACAACTTCGGCTCAGCCGTGGCAATGAACGCAGCCGGCACGCAGGTGGCAGTGGGCGTCCCGGGCGACGCAGGGTTCAACAGT
This sequence comes from Comamonas sp. DB36, assembly GCF_057914905.1. Classification (NCBI taxonomy): domain Bacteria; kingdom Pseudomonadati; phylum Pseudomonadota; class Betaproteobacteria; order Burkholderiales; family Comamonadaceae; genus Comamonas; species Comamonas sp. DB36. Next base: position 442,769 of record NZ_CP196633.1, on the reverse strand, counting down.
GCGACGGCCAATGCCGGCGCGGTGCAGCTCTTCACTTTCACCGACGGCAACTACAACGGCGGCGTGCTGAAGGGTACGCTGGGCAATGGCTACACCGGCGGCAGCAATCTGAACGTGGCGCTGTCCAGTGGCGACAAGTTCGGCTCGGCCGTGGCGCTGAACGCAGCCGGTGACAAGCTGGCGGTCGGTGCGTCAGGCGCGGGCGCCGTGCGCTTGTACAGTTTCGGCACGAATTTCACGGCACCGGCCTCCCAGTGGACCACGCCGCTGACCAACGTGGGTGCCAGTTCCGTCGCGCTCGATGGCGCAGGCACTCGCCTGGCCGTGGGCAACACCGCCGGCACAGGCTCGGTCAACCTCTACAACACCGGCACCACTGTGCCCACCCTCCTGCGCACGATCAACGCTGGCGCCGACGCTACGCAAGTGGCAGGTTTGGTGAACGGCGATGCCTTCGGCTCTGCGGTCGCGCTGGACAGCACCGGTACGGCGCTGGCCGTCGGTGCCTCGGGCACCAGCAGCAACACGGGCGCCGTCTACCTGCTCAATTTCGCTGACAACAGCTACACCGCAATCACTCAGAAAAGCGTGATCGGCAAGAACCGCACCGCCACCAACGACATCAACCTGGGCCTGTCGACTGGCGACAAGTTCGGCGCATCCGTCGCCTTCAACCGCACCGGCACGGCTTCCCGTCTGGCAGTCGGAGCCACCGGCACCAACACCGATTCGGGTGCGGTCTACCTGTTCGGCTTTCCGGGCAGCCTGCTGGCCGCAGGCGAAGTGCGCGGCACCATGGGCAAGGGCTACACCGTCGACCCGGGCGACGTCGCTACCGCTGGCAACGTGAACCTGGCGGGGCTGCGCAGCACCGGCGCGACCTATGGCATAGGCGACAACTTCGGTGCCTCAGTGGCCTTCAACGGCGCGGGCGATCGCCTGGCCGTGGGCGCCTCTCAGGACATAGGTGCGAACAAGACGCCCAACCTGGTGCCTGCGCCTCACTACGGAGCGGTCTACCTATTCTCTGCGGCCGTGCCCTCTGGCGCACAACCACCTCTGGACGGACAGGTCTACACACCTGGCTCCACCGCCGTGCCCGTGGTCAGCAACACCATCAGCGCCGGCTCCATCACCTCGGTGCTGAATGCCGGCACTGCGGTCATCCTGAAGGCCGACAACGACATCACCGTGGGCAACGCCATCACGGCCAACAGCAACGCGACCGGCGCGCTGACACTGCAAGCCGGACGCTCGGTGCAGGTCAATGTCAGCATCGACACGGGCAATGGCGACATCACGCTGATCGGCAACGACCAGGCCAGCAACGGCGTGCGCAACTCGCTGCGCGACGCGGGCGATGCCTCCATCGCCATGGCCAGCGGCACCTCGCTGACAGCGGGCACGGGCTCGGTCAACATCCAGCTGCGTGACGGCGCGGGACTGACGAACAAGACCTCGGGCAATATCACCTTGCAAGACGTCACGGCCCGCAGCATCACGGCGGTCAACCAGGGGCCGACTGCCAACTCCAACATCGTGCTCAACGGCACCCTGACCTCGAGCGCCACCAGCGGCACCAGCATCACGCTGGCAGGCCAGAAATTCGTCAACAACAAGGGCGCCACGGCCCTCGCCGCCGGTGCCGGCAGCCGCTGGCTAGTCTGGTCGGCCGACTCCTCGGCGCTGATCGGCAACAGCACCATCGGTGGCCTCTCCTACGGATTCAAGCAATACAACGCTAGCTATGGCGTCACCACCGTCGCGGATTCGACGCTCAATGGTTTCCTGTTCACCCAGTCGCCCACATTGGGCGTCACGCTGACCAACGCCGGCCCTGTCACCAAGACCTATGACGGCGACAATACCGTCACCGCGCCCGTGACCTACAGCACCACCGGCCTGGTGGACGACGACACGCTGGCGGCATTGTCCGGTCCGGTCTACGACACGGCCAACGCAGGCAGCGGAAAGACGCTGAGTTTCACGGGGCCACGGACGGTAAGCAATGGCGCGGTCGCGGTCTACGGTTACCAGAACTCAGCGCTGGGCAACGCCAACATCGGGCAGATCACGCCCAAGGCGCTCACGGCCATGATCAACGTCGGCTCGGCCGACAAGGTCTACGATGGCAACAACTCGGCCACCGCGACCCTTCAGATCACCGGAGGCCTCGTCGGCGGACAGACGCTGGGCGTGACCGGAGCAGGCACGTTCAACAGCCAGAATGTGGTGGGAGCCAACACCGTCACGCTGAACTCGGTAGCGCTGGCTGACGGCACGGGCCTGGCCAGCAACTACAGCCTGGCCGCCGGCCAGACGGCGGCGGCCTCCATTATGGCCAAAACACTGACCGCAACGGTCGCCGCTGGCTCGGCGGACAAGGTCTATGACGGCAACACGTCTGGCACCCCCATCCTGAATATCACTTCAGGCCTGGTCACGGGCGAGACCGTCACGGCCACAGGTGCCGGTACTTTCAACAGCAAGGACGTGCTGACCGCCAACACCGTGACCGTGAACTCGGTCACCCTGGCCGATGGCAGCAACGGCCTGGCCAGCAACTACCAACTGGCCGCAGGCCAGACGGCGGCGGCCGCGATCACGGCCAAAACGCTGACCGCCACCGCCACAGCCGCTGACAAGGTCTACGACGGCACTACGGCCACCGGCGCCGGCCTGAATATCACTTCAGGGCTGGTCACCGGCGAGACCGTCACGGCCACAGGTGCCGGTACTTTCAACAGCAAGGACGTGCTGACCGCCAACACCGTGACCGTGAACTCGGTCACCCTGGCCGACGGCAGCAACGGCCTGGCCAGCAACTACCAACTGGCCGCAGGGCAGACGGCGGCGGCCGCGATCACGGCCAAAACGCTGACCGCCACGGTCGCCGCTGGCTCGGCGGACAAGGTCTACGACGGCACTACGGCCGCCGGCGCCGGGCTGAATATCACTTCAGGGCTGGTCACCGGCGAGACCGTCACGGCCACAGGCGCCGGTACCTTCAACAGCAAGGACGTGCTGACCGCCAACACCGTGACCGTGAACTCGGTCACCCTGGCCGACGGCAGCAACGGCCTGGCCAGCAACTACCAACTGGCCGCAGGGCAGACGGCGGCGGCCGCCATCACGGCCAAAACGCTGACCGCCACCGCCACAGCAGCTGACAAGGTCTACGACGGCACTACGGCCACCGGCGCCGGCCTGAATATCACTTCAGGGCTGGTCACCGGCGAGACCGTCACGGCCACAGGTGCCGGTACTTTCAACAGCAAGGACGTGCTGACCGCCAACACCGTGACCGTGAACTCGGTCACCCTGGCCGACGGCAGCAACGGCCTGGCCAGCAACTACCAACTGGCCGCAGGCCAGACGGCGGCGGCCGCGATCACGGCCAAAACGCTGACCGCCACGGTCGCCGCTGGCTCGGCCGACAAAGTCTACGACGGCACTACGGCCGCCGGCGCCGGCCTGAATATCACTTCAGGGCTGGTCACCGGCGAGACCGTCACGGCCACAGGTGCCGGTACCTTCAACAGCAAGGACGTGCTGACCGCCCACACCGTGACCGTGAACTCGGTCACCCTGACCGACGGCAGCAACGGCCTGGCCAGCAACTACCAACTGGCCGCAGGGCAGACGGCGGCGGCCGCCATCACGGCCAAAACGCTGACCGCCACCGCCACAGCCGCTGACAAGGTCTATGACGGCAACACGTCTGGCACCCCCATCCTGAATATCACTTCAGGCCTGGTCACGGGCGAGACCGTCACGGCCACAGGTGCCGGTACTTTCAACAGCAAGGACGTGCTGACCGCCAACACCGTGACCGTGAACTCGGTCACTCTGGCCGACGGCAGCAACGGCCTGGCCAGCAACTACCAACTGGCCGCAGGCCAGACGGCGGCGGCCGCGATCACGGCCAAAACGCTGACCGCCACGGTCGCAGCTGGCTCGGCCGACAAGGTCTACGACGGCACTACGGCCACCGGCGCCGGCCTGAATATCACTTCAGGCCTGGTCACCGGCGAGACCGTCACGGCTTCCGGCTCGGGCACCTTCAACAGCAAGGACGTGCTGACCGCCAACACCGTGACCGTGAACTCGGTCACCCTGGCCGACGGCAGCAACGGCCTGGCCAGCAACTACCAACTGGCCGCAGGTCAGACGGCGGCGGCCGCGATCACGGCCAAAACGCTGACCGCTACCGCCACAGCCGCTGACAAGGTCTACGACGGCAACACGTCTGGCACCCCCATCCTGAACATCACCTCGGGCCTGGTCAACGGCGAGACCGTCACGGCTTCCGGCTCGGGCACCTTCAACAGCAAGGACGTACTGACCGCCAACACCGTGACCGTGAACTCGGTCACCCTGGCCGACGGCAGCAACGGCCTGGCCAGCAACTACAGCCTGGCCGCAGGCCAGACGGCGGCGGCCGCGATCACGGCCAAAACGCTGACCGCCACGGTCGCCGCTGGCTCGGCCGACAAGGTCTACGACGGCACTACGGCCACCGGCGCCGGCCTGAATATCACTTCAGGCCTGGTCACCGGCGAGACCGTCACGGCTTCCGGCTCGGGCACCTTCAACAGCAAGGACGTGCTAACCGCCAACACCGTGACCGTGAACTCGGTCACCCTGGCCGACGGCAGCAACGGCCTGGCCAGCAACTACCAACTGGCCGCAGGTCAGACGGTGGCGGCCGCCATCACGGCCAAAACGCTGACCGCCACCGCCACAGCCGCTGACAAGGTCTACGACGGCAACACGTCTGGCACCCCCATCCTGAATATCACTTCAGGGCTGGTCATCGGCGAGACCGTCACGGCTTCCGGCTCGGGCACCTTCAACAGCAAGGACGTGCTGACCGCCAACACCGTGACCGTGAACTCGGTCACCCTGGCCGACGGCAGCAACGGCCTGGCCAGCAACTACCAACTGGCCGCAGGCCAGACGGTGGCGGCCGCGATCACGGCCAAAACGCTGACCGCCACCGCAACAGCCGCTGACAAGGTCTACGACGGCAATATCACCGGTGCACCGACGCTGGCCATCACCTCGGGCCTGGTCACCGGCGAGACCGTCACGGCCACAGGTGCCGGTACTTTCAACAGCAAGGACGTGCTGACCGCCAACACCGTGACCGTGAACTCGGTCACCCTGGCCGACGGCAGCAACGGCCTGGCCAGCAACTACCAACTGGCCGCAGGGCAGACGGCGGCGGCCGCGATCACGGCCAAAACGCTGACCGCCACGGTCGCCGCTGGCTCGGCCGACAAAGTCTACGACGGCACTACGGCCGCCGGCGCCGGCCTGAATATCACTTCAGGGCTGGTCACCGGCGAGACCGTCAAGGCCACAGGCGCCGGTACTTTCAACAGCAAGGACGTGCTGACCGCCAACACCGTGACCGTGAACTCGGTCACCCTGGCCGACGGCAGCAACGGCCTGGCCAGCAACTACCAACTGGCCGCAGGGCAGACGGCGGCGGCCGCGATCACGGCTAAAACGCTGACCGCTACCGCAACAGCCGCTGACAAGGTCTACGACGGCAACACGTCTGGCAACCCCATCCTGAATATCACTTCAGGCCTGGTCACCGGCGAGACCGTCACGGCCACAGGCGCCGGTACTTTCAACAGCAAGGACGTGCTGACCGCCAACACCGTGACCGTGAACTCGGTCACCCTGGCCGACGGCAGCAACGGCCTGGCCAGCAACTACCAACTGGCCGCAGGCCAGACGGCGGCGGCCGCGATCACGGCCAAAACGCTGACCGCCACTGCCACAGCCGCTGACAAGGTATACGACGGCACTACCGCCACCGGCGCCGGGCTGAATATCACTTCAGGCCTGGTCACCGGCGAGACCGTCACGGCCACAGGCGCCGGAACTTTCAACAGCAAGGACGTGCTGACCGCCAACACCGTGACCGTGAACTCGGTCACCCTGGCCGACGGCAGCAACGGCCTGGCCAGCAACTACCAACTGGCCGCAGGTCAGACGGTGGCGGCCGCCATCACGGCCAAAACGCTGACCGCCACCGCCACAGCCGCTGACAAGGTCTACGACGGCAACACGTCTGGCACCCCCATCCTGAATATCACTTCAGGGCTGGTCATCGGCGAGACCGTCACGGCTTCCGGCTCGGGCACCTTCAACAGCAAGGACGTGCTGACCGCCAACACCGTGACCGTGAACTCGGTCACCCTGGCCGACGGCAGCAACGGCCTGGCCAGCAACTACCAACTGGCCGCAGGTCAGACGGCGGCGGCCGCGATCACGGCCAAAACGCTGACCGCTACCGCCACAGCCGCTGACAAGGTCTACGACGGCAATGTCACCGGTGCACCGACGCTGGCCATCACCTCGGGCCTGATCAACGGCGAGACCGTCACTGCCACAGGTGCCGGTACCTTCAATAGCAAGGACGTACTGACCGCCAACACCGTGACCGTGAACTCGGTCACCCTGGCCGACGGCAGCAACGGCCTGGCCAGCAACTACCAACTGGCCGCAGGTCAGACGGCGGCGGCGCGCATCATTCCCGCCACCGTCAATGCAGGCCTCACAGGCAGCGTTGACAAGGTTTACGATGCCAACACCACGGCAACGCTGGCTGCGCTCAACTACACGCTCACCGGCGTGCTGGGTGGGGAAGCGGTCACGCTGAACAACCCGATGGCGGGTAGCTACGACACTCGCAATGCAGGAGCCGGCAAGCAGGTCACCGTGATTGGCATCACGCTCGGCGGTGCCGGTGCCAGCAATTACCGTTTGGCGTCGACCACGGTCTCGGCGGCAGTGGGCACCGTCACCCCGGCCACGCTTCTGATAACCGCCGACAACCAGAGCAGCCTCAACGGCCTGCCTCTGCCGGAGTTGACCGGTGTGGTCAGCGGTCTGCAAGGTTCCGATACGGCAGCGCAGGTGCTGGATAGCCTGGGCTACACAACGACGGCTACGCGCGTCTCGCCACCGGGCAACTATGCCATCACGCCATTTGCCAGCCTTGCCAGCCCCAATTACGTACTGGGCTTCAGGAGCGGCAACTTCAACGTGGCACGCGCTGACACCGGCGGTCCGGATTCTGGGAGCCTGCTGCAGCAAGTCGATGGCCATGAGCCCACCTCCGCGCGCGTGCAACTGCAGGAGGTCAATACACCTCGCAGGCTCAGCATCGAAATCGCGGCGGGCGGAGTGCGTTTGGAGCCTTGAGCGGGAAAGCCGGGGACTTTGCACAGAGTCCCCGGCACGGATGGCAAGCACCGATGTGCAGGCGGCCGGCCCAGGGTGGCCTCATGGCGAAAAAAAGCCGGCGCGAAGGCCGGCTATCACAGAAGCTTCGCCATGGCTGGCAGCGTGCGCTCAGGTGCGCGGCGGAAAAACGCCCTGCAGAGCGATGATGAAATTCATGGTCAGGTAGGGCTGCATATTGTTGTGCGGGTTTCCGCCGACGGCGCCTAGCGTGCCCTCGGACATGTTTCCGCTTATACCGCTTGCCGCCCCATACAGCGAAGCGGTGCCTGGGGCACGGGCGAACGATGCGCCGGCAGGCGATACCACCGTACCCGGCGCTGCCACCGCCTTGATACTGTGGCTGTGCTGCGGCATCTCGGATTCCTGCAGACTCACGGTTTCCGCTCCTCCCGTCTCACCGAGGTCATGCAGCGACAGCCCTGGCCCCTGTCCGGGATGCATGGCCGCTTTCCCCTGAAGATCTGGCAAGGCAAAATTTGATATGCCGTCGCCGCCATAGGTGGTGCCGAGCAGGGAGAACAAGGCAGTGTTCTGCGACAGAGGTAACAGCTGCCCGTCGCAAAACGCCCAGCCCCTGGGAGCAAAGTTGAATGGGACCATGCGGATTTCCGCAACAAAAGGATCTGCCATGGGTGCCTCAGGTTTGTGACGGGAAAATGCCGAACAGCGAGATGATGTAGTTCACGCAGAGGTAAGGCATCAGGTTGCTGTGAGGCTGGCTACCGCCGGTCGATGTGATGACCGCCACATTCATCACAGCCGTGGGGGTGACCGAGGCGGCCGCATAGATTTTCGAAGTGCCCAGCGCCGGCCGGTTGTTCACGGGTGACGGACTGGTCGCATTGGTCGCGGTGGGCGGCGCATTCGCGGGCACGGCCGCCACGATCTGGTGGCTGTGGGGTGGAATCTGCGGAACTGTCAGGGTGACCTCCTCGACTCCGCCCATTTCGCCGAATGAAAAGCCCGAGCCCATGTGCACGTTAAGCCGGCCGCGCATGTCGGGCAGGCTAAAAGTGCTTTGCCCGTCGCCGCCGTATGTGGTGCCTATCAGCTGGAACAAGGTCTCGTATTCACTGATAGGAAGAAGTTGTCCCTCACAGAACATCCAGCCCGCAGGCGCGAAGTTGCCCGCGAACATGCGAATTTCTCCAACGTAAGGTTGTGCCATGGTGTGAGGTCCTAGTTCGGTGAGGGAAAAATACCCTGCAGGGCTATGCAAACGTTCAACACCAGAAAAGGTTGCATGTTCAGATGTGCCTGCCCTCCACCAACCGTGCCGATGGTGCCCGGGTGCATGGACGTCAAATTCTCCGAGTTACTCACTACTGGGCTGGAATATGCGTTGAAAGGGGCCCCCGCCAGAGCTGCATTCGTAGGTGCCTGCAGGCGCGCCGTATCGGAGGAGACGCGCAAAAGGTGCTTGTGGTCGGGCAATTCGGCGATGCTCAGAGTGTGCGCCTGTGTGCCGGCGCGCTCCCCCAGCGTGTGCCCGCCGCCCACATGAATGGGTACACGACCGCGCAGGTCTGGCAAGGCGAAGTTGACGCGACCGTCACCGCCAAAGGTTGTGCCCAGCAGCGAGAATAAGGCTTGGTTCTGATTGATGGGCAGGAGTTGCCCGTTGCACTGCGCCCAGCCCTTGGGCGCAAAAATAAAGCTGAAAATGCGTGTTTCGCCGAGGAAAGGTTCTGCCATCGTGGGCTCCCTGTGATTCGAAAATTAGACGCTCGGCCGGTCTGATCTAGCGGCCAGCGACATGGGAATATTGACCCCATCATCCAGGCCTTCCTGAAAGCCCAGGCGGCGGTACCACGCCCTGGCGCGGCTGTCGCTGTGAACATGCAAGGTCAGCACGGAAGAGGCGCCAGTGGCCTCCTCGATCAGTGCTTCGAGCAGACGCGTCCCCAGCCCTGCGCCGCGTGCGTCTGGAAACAAGCTGATGTCCATCAGACGGATCTCCCCCGGCTGGCGCCAGACACACAGCCGGCCGATCAGGCGACCCTGCAACACCACCGCATCGAGCGATGCACCTGGATAATGCCGCGCGTAGTGCGCCTGCTGCGCATTCGACTGCATGCGCAGAAACTGCTCTTGCTGGACAGCAGACAAGGGGAAATGCGCCACTTCTTGCGCCCGCGTTGACGCATAAAGCGCATACACCGCTTCCGCATCGGCGGCAGTCAATGGACGAAGCGCAGGCGTGGCGATCACTCGAAGACAGGGTTGGATCGGCGAATGCGGTGCCAGCTTCAGCCGAACACCACTTCATAGTGACGGCCCGCCGGATGGTTGACGTCACCGATATCGCTCAAAAAAGCCGCGAAGGCCTGACCGTCGACGCCGTGGAACTCGTGGGTTTGCGACGTCAGGGGACGATCATTCATGGCCACGAACACTAGGCTGAAGGGCTGGGCCCGGGCCGCTTCCGGGCGTTTGTCCAGTGTCCCCGGGTAGGTCGTGATACTAGTCAGACGCAAGATGGTTGCCTGCCCTGCAGCGCCCACGTTGAAAAGCTGACCCACGGCAAAATCCGCCGGGCAGAAATTGCGCATGCAAGCCTGTTCGGCGCCCCCCATTTCAGGAAAGGTTGCAGACGCTTCATCGAGGGCCGACGTAGTAGTCAATCCTGCAGATACAGAAGCCAGCGCCACAGTTGCAGCGCTGCCGCGCGTGAGGAAACCGCGACGGCTCAACCCAGGGGTATTTCCCATAGAAGACGATGCTTTCATACATGGATCAATTAAAAACCGCTTCGTACTGCATGCGTCCGTTCGCGCGCAACGGTCCCAGCGGCACGATGAACAGATCGAAATCGCCCAACTCTCGGTGAGAGAACAGATGAATGCCTTGGCCCAGCCGCTGAACATCGTCCCCGAAAAATACCAGGCTAAAAGCCGAGGAACCCGCCGCAGTCTGGCTCACCGCGCCCAACTCCAGGGACACGCCAGTCTCCGCCACACCCGAAACCTCGAAAGCAGTGCCCAGTTGCGCAGAAAATGCCGCATGCGTCGGGTAAATCATTTGTTTTTTATCGTAAAACTTGTTGCGAACACTGGCGCGAAGTATACAGAGGCTCGGGCGATCCCCCCAGCAATTCATCGGCCCACCCGTGAACGCTCCAGCATTTCCAGAACTGTGAGGGCCGGCCCCATCTTGGCATCGCCGAACACTTTGGACCCTCGGCGAACGTCAAGATGGTGGAGATCAACATGTTCGTATGCTCGTGCAGCCTTGACAGCAAGTGGAATAAACTGGACTGCCCCTAGTCAGGTAGACAAACCCGGTCTATCTTTTGAGCATAGGAGGCAGTCCATGAGCGCACAGAGGTTTACACCGGAATTCAAGGATGAAGCGGTCAAACAGGTGATCGAGCGCGGCCATTCAGTCGCAGAGGCTGCAGCCCGTTTAGGTGTGTCGACACACAGCCTGTACAAATGAGTCAAAGCCGTTTCTCCCGGCAGATACGAGCAGCATTCCCAGGAACTGCTTGAAGCCAAGAGCGAAATCTTGTGGCTGCGCAGCCAGATGCGCCGTGTCGAGGAAGAACGGGATATCTTAAAAAAAGCCGTGCGGTACTTGGCCAGGGAGCCCGAGTGAAGTACCGCTTCATCAACGAGTACCGCAAAGAGTTTGCCGTCAGCGTGATGTGCAGACTCCTGCGGGTGGCTCGTGCAGGGTTCTACGAGTGGCTCCATGCGCCTGATTCGGCGCGCCAGCGTGAAGAAAATAGGCTGTTGGAGCTGATCCGGCACTCCTACTCCGCCAGTCATGGGGTGTATGGCGCACGCCGGGTGTTTGCTGACTTGCGAGAAGCGGGAGAGCGCTGCGGTAAGCATCGCGTGGCGCGCATCATGCGCAAGTACAAGATCAAGGCCGTACGGGGCTATCAAGCACCATGTCGCATTGCGGGGCGCCCCTCGATCATTGCGCCCAACCATCTGCAGCGGCAGTTCACGGTGGACGCACCCGACAAGGCATGGGTCACCGACATCACGTACATCCGTACCTGGCAGGGCTGGCTGTATCTGGCGGCTGTTGTGGACCTGTACTCGCGCAAGGTCGTGGGCTGGTCGATGAAGGCGACGCTCAGCCGTGAGCTCGCACTGGATGCTTTGCTGGCGGCAGTCTGGCGACGCAAGCCTACGCAGCCCGTCTTGGTACATTCCGATCAGGGCAGCCAATACGGCAGCGATGACTTCAAGCGGTTCTGCATGGCCCATGGGCTGTAGCCCAGCATGAGCCGCAAGGGCAACTGCTGGGACAATGCGGTGATGGAGTCGTTCTTCAGCAGCCTGAAGAAGGAGCGCATCCGCAAGCGCATCTACAAGACCCGGGATCTGGCCCGGGCCGATGTGTTTGACTACATCGAGGTGTTCTACAACCGGTCACGCCGCCACAGTCATCTAGGCGGAGTCAGTCCCGAGGCGTTTGAGCGTGCCCGGGCGTGAGGCTGGCGTTTGTCTACTGCAGTGGGGGCAGTCCAATGGCCATGCGCGCATCTGGCTTGGGCATGAAGGCGATGTAATCGCGCTTCATGGTTTTCACAAACGATTCGGCCGTACCGTTGCTTTGCGGTGAGCAAACCGGCGTGAACAAGGACGGCAAGCCGATGTCCAGCGCAAAGGCCCGCGTATGCCGGGCGACGTAAGGCGCTCCTTTGTCGGGCAAGTGCTTTGACATTGTGGCATTCACAGCGGGCGAGACATGCGTCAACGCTTTTGCCGAGCCTGCCGCTTGCGCAGCCAGATCAGCACGCCCGTGATGCTGAGCATGGCGATACCTGCGCCGCACAAGGTGATGGCCACTTGGTATGCCGCTCCACCTACCGCGGCCATGTGCAGGTTGCTGATCCAATTGATCAAAGTGTCGGCCGCTGCCGCCCCTGTCGGAAACCACGTGGCGACCAAGGTGCCGCTGTCGCCATCGAGAAACAGCCGGGTGCTGCCGCCGCGGTCCTTGATGTCCAGGCTGCTGCGCACATCGTAGCGGTACAGCCCGCGCCAGGGATCGTAGGCCAGAGAACTCTCTGCGCGTACCGAAAAGCCGTGCAGCGTGGCTTGATGTTGCATCAGGACCTGGGCGCGCCGATGCGCGGCCCTCCAGTCAAGCGCGGGTTGCCACAAGGGCTTGGCGCGACGTGGGATATCTGCCGTACCGGGCTGCTGCATGCTGAAGACCCGTAGCAGTGGATCGTGCCATTGCGGCAAGTTGAGGGCAAAACTGCTCCAGGCCAACACGAACAGGACGGGCCATAGCCACAAGCCCCCTGCACGGTGCAGGTCGAACGTGGCCCGCCAGCGGCTGTGCATCTCCAGTTTCCAGGCACGTGCCCATCGCCCCAGCCATGGGCGCTGGGTGCTCTTCGCGCTTGCTGGCAGCGTCAGCGCAAAACCCACGACGCTATCGAGCATCCACAGCAGCGACACCAGGCCCAGCAGCCAGGTTCCAACCACCCCCAGGGCCAGCGAGTAATGCAGGCGATAAAGAAAAGGCACCAGGTTGCGCCACGTCTGGGTGATGTCTCCCCAGCGCCGCTCTCCCAGGATCTGGCCGCTGTAGGGGTCAACGAAGACTTGGTCGTTCTCCAGTGGCGCCTTGCCCGGCAGCGGGCGCAGCAGAAACACCATCACATGGCCGGGCTCCTGCGCCAGGGGGACACGCATGGCCAAGGCATGGGGATGGCTTGCCTGGACCAGGTCGCGCAACGCCAGCGCGTCCATCGGTTGGGCGCTGGTGTTGGAAGCCGTGGTCCGAAGCCAGTGCGGGTTTAACGCCGCATCCAGCTCGGTGTTCCACACCAGGAGGCTGCCGGTCAACCCTGCCACCACCAGGAAAGCCGCCAGCGTCAGGCCGGCGAGTCGGTGGGCGACGACCAGCCGGCCCCGCAGCGAGGCTTTGTGCCGCGGCATCACCAGCGGTAGGTCAGGTTGGCGCTGACCTGGCGGACGTCACCGTAGTGGCAGATGGCGAACTCGCAGTTGGTGAACTTCTTGTCCATGACGTTGCTCACGTTGACGCTCAGGTCCCAGTGGGCGTCGAAGCGATAGCCCAGCATCGCATCAAACACTGTGTACGCGGGCATGGCCGTGGCAATGCCTGATGCGCGGGTGCTGCCCTTGTAGCGCGCGCCTGCTGCCAGGCGCAGCTGCGGCAAGCCCCAGGAGGCAAAGTTGTAGTCGGCCCAGAGGGCAGCCTGGTGGTAGGGCGTGTCTTCGCTGCGCTGGCCGATCTCGCTGGCAACGGTGCTGCGCATGATTCTTGCATCGGTGTAGGCATAGGAGGCGATGACGCTGAGTGCGCGCGAGACGTCGGCCTTGGCTTCAAGCTCCAAGCCGCGTGAGCGCACCTGTCCCGTCTGGCGATAGGTGTTCTGGCCGGCATCGAATTTCAGCACGTTGTCCTGCACCAGCTCGTACACGGCAGCACTCAGCAGCATCCGGCTGCCATCGGGTTGGTAGCGCACGCCTGCCTCGTACTGCTTACCCTTGGTGGGCCGGAAACTCTGGCCAGACACTTCGGACACCGAAACCGGGAAGAAGGATTCGCTGTAGCTCAGATAAGGTGCGAGTCCGTTGGACGCCTTGTAGACCACACCGGTTCGCCAGGTGGTGGCGTCGTCCTTTTGCACGGCGTTGCTGCCGTCGCGGTGCGCGGTCTGGTCCTGCTGTGCCCAGTCGCGGCGCAGGCCGGCAAGGATGGTCCAGCGGTCTCCCAGGTTGACCTGGTCCTGGAGGTACAGGCCGGCTTGCGTGGTTTTCCGGCGCGAGCCGCGGTTCAGTGCGGGGTCGCGGTTGACCACGACCGGCTGGCCATAGTTGTAGCTGCCGAGGTTGAGGGACGAGGTATTGGCGCGGAAGTTCTGCGAGTCATAGTCCATGCGGTAGGCATCGAGGCCCAGCAGCAGTTTGTGCTCGGCGCCGGCAAGCGTGCCGTTCCATTCCGCGCGCGTATCGGAGGCCAGGCCCTTGGCGTGTTCCTGCCGGTCGCTGTACTGGCGGCGCAGCACACCCGTGGAGGCTGCTGCGGCAATGGCAGCTGCACCCGTCTGTGCCTGCAGATAGTTCCAGCTCACCTTGGACTCGAAGAAGCGCAGGCTGTGGTGCAGGCGTGTGCTGGCGTTCAGCGCGTGGTTCAGCTCATAGCCCAGCGTGAACATCTCACCCTTCATCTTGTCGTAGTCGGGCTCGCCAATGAAGTTGCCACGGCCGATAGTGTGGGGGCCGTTGCCCACACCCTCAACCAGTTGGTAGGGCAAGGGGGCAGAGAAGCGCGTGTTGGTCTTTTGATAGAACGACAGCAAGGTGAGCGAGGTGTCCGCGCTGGGCCGCCAGGTGAGGGCGGGCGCGATGTACAGCTTGTCGTCCGGAATGTAGCGATCTGCGGTATGGCTGTCGCGCCCGAGCATGGTCAGCCGGTAGTCCAGCGTTTCGCTGCCGGGCACGGCGCCTGCGAAGTCTGCCGTCAACTGGCGGCGGTGGTGGTTGCCCAGTTGCAAGCCCAGCTCTCGGATGGGCTCTGACGTGGGGCGCTTGCTGACGGCGTTGACCACGCCACCGGGCGACAGCTGCCCATAGAGTACCGAAGCCGCTCCGCGCAGCACTTCCACCCGTTCCAAGCCATAGGGCTCTTGAATGCCATCGTAGGAGTTGCTTTGCAGCCGCAAGCCATCGCGCATGGAGCCGCCGTTGGCAGACTCCACATCCATGCCGCGGATGCGGAAACGGTCGGCCGTGCGGCTGAAGCTGGTGGGCTGGGTGGTGACGCCCGGGGTGTAGTTCAGCGCCTGGGACAAGGTTTCAGCCTGGCGGCTGCGCAGTTCGTCATTGGTGATGACCGATATCGACTGCGGCGTATCGATGATGGCTGTATCCGTCTTGCTTCCGGCCATGGCGCGGCGTGCCACATAGCCAGTCAAAGGTCCGATGGCGGTCTCCGTGTCGCTGGCGGCCGTCACGGTCACCGCCGGCAGTGCAGTTGCGCCTTGGCCCACGGGCACCTGGGGGCGAATGGACAGGGTGCTTGGGCCGCTGCGAACGGCCATCAAGCCGCTGCCAGCCAGAACCCGGTCCATGGCTTGCTGCAGCGTGAGTCCGGCCGGCAACTCGGGCGCCGACTTGCCTTGCAAGAGCGCCGCATCGGCGCCAATCGCGATGCCCGTTTGTCGCGCCAACGCACTGAGCGTCTGTGCCAAGGCTTGCGCAGGTACGGCGGTTGGCACGCGTGGCTCGCTCGCCGCGTTCTGTGCCTGGGCGACGGGTGCCATGGCGAAAAGGACGACTGTCGCTGCCAAGACCAAGGCAGCCTTGGCCAAGGGCGATCGGTCAAATGAGGGTTCGGTCGGCGCTGCTGGATGATTTTTGTGCATGGGAAAGGGCTTGCGTTGAGAGGAGTTCCCGCAGAAGACCAACGAGCGGCCCCAACCCTGACAAAAATTCTCTGGCTATTTTGTAACAACGCCGCATGAGCACGCACGATGCATGTAGCTCAACGCAGTTCCACCGTCACATCGCCCGTCGCGTTGCGCTGAATGCGCACTGGCAGCATATCGGGCAAGCCGGCCAGGAAGGCTTGAGGTTGGCGCAGAGGGAAGCTCCCCGAGAGCCGCAGTTGCTGGAGCCGCGGGTCGCTGCCCAGCAGCAGTGGCCGCGCCAGGTAGTCGTTCCATTGGGCAACGACCTGATCCAATGGGGTATTGTGGAACACCAGCCATCCGTTGCGCCAGGCCGCCACGCTTTCGGCGGCCACCTGCAGGCGATGTACCAGACCGCTCTGATCCGCTTCCATGGCATCCCCAGCCGTCAAGTTGATGGAAGGCGTCGACTCCAGGTCCGTTGATGCCCCGATGCGGTCCATGGTCCAGACCGCGACCCGGCCCTCTGCAACCTCCACCCGCATCTGGCCTGCACGCGCGCCGACGCTGAACACAGTGCCGAGCACGCGGACACGGCCCCATTCGGTGGCCACGGTGAATGGGCGTTCGATGTCCTGGGCCACACGGAAGCGCATCTGGCCTTGCTCCAGCCTGACCTCGCGCCGGTCGCGGTACATCACGATGCATGTGCGCGTGTGAGGGGCCAGGCTGATCTCCGAGCCGTCGGGCAAACGCATGTCGCGCTGCTGCGCGTGCCCGGTTTGCAGGGCCAGTTCGTAGACCGGCTGTTGCCAGTACCAGCGCCCGCCGGTCCACAACATGGCAGCGAGTCCTCCCAGGCCCAGCAGCCCCAGGGTGTTGCGCCTTGCGCGCCGAGAATCCTGACCCTGTGGCGGCGGCACGCTCGATTGCAGGAAGCTGCCATCGGTGCTGGCCCAGAGGCGTTCGGCTGTTTCCAGCGCGGCGCGGCATTCTGCCGTGCCTGCACGCCAGCGTTGCAGTTCCTGCGCTGCCGCCATGGCGGAGTCAGGGTCTGCGCGATGCATGCGTCCCACCAGCAGCAAGGCGGCTTCCACCCTCTTGCGAGGGGGGTCAGAAAATGCCATGGTGTTTGATCTCTTCCATCATCAGGAACGCGATGGCGCATAGCCCGCGCAATCAAGGACGCCTCGCATGACGTGGCGTTCGATATTGGTTTCTGTCATGCCCAGGTGTTCCCCGGCTTCTCGGTAGCTGTAGCCGTAGATGCGAACCAGAATGAACACGTCGCGGCGCTTTCGCGGCATGGCTTCCAGGCGCTGGAGGAACAGGCCCAATTGTTGACGGGCCATCGCCGTGCTTTCTGCCGAGGGTGCACTGGTCGGCGCCACCAAGCTGAGCGCATCCAGCACCCGTCGTTCCGTCTGCCGGCGCATCGCGCCGCTGGCCGCAAGGTTACGCGCCGTCTGGTAGAGCAGCGCGCGCGCATCCAGCACCGTCCCACCAGCACGCTGCAAGGCATAGATTCGGGTGTAGGCGCTTTGCACCAAGTCGGCGGCGACATCGCGGTCGCCTGCGCTGCGGGTGAAATACCGCAGCAGTTCTCTGTAATAGTGCTCGGGCACAGGCACACCTCAGCCGGATGTCAGAAAGAGAACTCCTGGCTTGGCTGAGATCGTCAGGACCGACCTGTTGCTGGGAAGGAGAGAGCCAGAATTGTACCGGCCTCACGAACCTCGTCTTGGTGTGCCGGGGTTTCTTCAGGACCGGCTTCCAAGAGGAACACCTGCTGCGCGCCGAAACCCAATTAGTTCACGGGTGCATGGGCACTGGAGGTGAGGATGGATGGGGCGCGCAGAGTAGGGCGTGCACCAGTGCATCACAATACGTTTTAATTGCGAATGAATCGCATTCTATAATGAAGACGTTCTGCCAGATGCATAGAGACCGACTGCTCCTGGCTTGCTTGTGCTGGCTACGTTTTCGTTCTGATCCTTGTTCCGTGCCGTCCTGCCCACCATCATCTGCTCCTGCTGTTGAAACCATGTACCTTGCCCACCATGGCTGGCTGCAGGCATGGCTGCGCAAGAAGCTGGGCAACCCGTGCGACGCAGCCGATCTGGCGCAAGACACTTTCATCCGTATCTTGGCCGCGCGCAACGCCGTCACCATCGACGAGCCGCGTGCCTACTTGACCACGGTGGCGCGGGGAGTGCTCATCAACTGGTACAAGCGCCAGGCACTGGAGCGTGCCTACCTCGAGGCACTGGCCCTGATGCCCGAGCCAGAAGCTCCGTCGCCCGAGCAGCGCGCCATCATTCTGCAGACGCTGCACGAGATCGACGCCATGCTGGATGCACTGCAGCCTGTGGCACGCAAGGTGTTTTTGCTATCGCAGCTCGAGGGCATGAAATACGAAGACATCGCCGCTTTGACCGGCGTGTCACTCACCAGCGTAAAGCGCTATATGCGCCAGGCTTTCCGCCAATGCATGGAGCTGGTGGCATGAGCAGTGCGCCCATTGCCTCGCAGGTACTCGACGAAGCGGCCGACTGGCTGATGCAGTTGAACGACAGCAGCGTCACCGACGCCGATCGCGCCGCCTGTGAGCGCTGGCGTCAGAGTGACCCCGAACACGCCCGCGCCTGGAGCCGGGCTGAACTGCTGCTGCAAAAGTTGGGCGGCTTGCCTCCCCAGCTCGCCATGCCTGCACTGAGCCGTCCGGCGGCAAGCAACCGGCGCGCTGCGGTGGCCCGGCTGGCCGCGCTGCTGGCTGTGGCCCCGGTGGGCTGGGCTGCGTGGCAACTCGCCGGACGCCACGCTGCAATGGAGCGGCACCACACCGCCAAGGGCGAGCGCCTTGATATGACGTTGCCCGACGGCACCCGGCTCAGTCTGAGCACCGCCACGGCGGTGGATGTCAAATTTGATAGCGTTCAGCGCACGCTGTACTTGCGCTGCGGCGCTGTTTTGGCTTCAACCGCGGCCGACCCGCTGGGCCGCCCGTTCCGGGTGGTCACGGCCGAGGGCACGTTGCTGGCGTTGGGCACGCGCTTCAGCGTGCGCCAAGAGGACGGGCGCAGCCATATCGCGGTGCTGGAGAGTGCGGTGCGCATCCAGCCCCGGCGAGCCGATGGCTCTGTGCCGCCGCTGACACTACAGGCCGGGCAGCAGGTATTTTTTACAGCATCGGATGTGGCGGCGGTGACACCCGCCGACGACAGCGTCGTCGCCTGGACGCGGGGCATGTTGCTCGCCGACAAGATGCGACTGGCCGACTTCTGTGCAGAACTGGCGCAGTGGCACCCAGGCTTTGTGCGCTGCGACGCCGCTGTGGCCAACCTACGTGTGTCGGGCGCCTTCCCGGTGGCGGAGCCCGAACGGGCGCTGAGCATGCTGGTGTCGACCTACCCGGTGGACGCGGCGACCCGCCTGCGCGGGTACTGGGTCACGTTGGTTGCGCGTTGATCGCGCATTCGCTATTTGAGAAATATTTGCAATAAGGGTGAGACTTTTTTCGGCCTCGATTGGCAAGGAGATGAGCCATTCATTGACTTGCCAACTTTTGATCTGCCGAAAAGGATTCTTCTCCATGCCTGTTGCCCGTACCCGCACCGCCGCACTCGCTGCGCCCACTGAGCGCCGCCTGAACCACGCCATCCGCGCCGCCCTGCTGGGCATGGCGTTCGCCTCCACCGTCCCTATGGAGGCACTGGCGGCCGACGGCATGGCGTTGGATGCGACCGCAGCCCAGCCCTACAACATCACGGCAGGGCCACTGGGGCGCACCTTGTCGAGTTTTGCGCTCAGCGCAGGCATCGCGCTTTCGTTTGATCCGGCGTTGACCGAAGGCCTGACCAGCCCGGCACTCGCCGGCGTCTATGCACCGCGTGACGCTGTGCAGCGGCTGCTGGCAGGCAGCGGGCTAGACATCGTGCCGCGCACCGATGGCAGCTATACCTTGAAGAAACGTGCGGTGGGTACGGGCGCGTTACAAGATAGCAGAACCTTGGCACCTGTCGTGGTGGCCGCCGACGCATTTCGTGACGGAAAGACAGAAGGCAAACGCAGCTACGCCGGCTCGACCAGCGCCACGCGGCTGAACCTGTCTCTGCGCGACACACCGCAGGCTATCAGTGTCGTGACGCGTCAGCAGATCGAAGACCAGGGTCTGACCACGCTGCAGGACGCGCTGGTGCAGACGCCCGGCATTACCGTTGACCAGTCCACCAGCACGCAGGAATACACGCAGATTTATTCCCGAGGCTTCCAGGTTGACAACTACCTGTTGGATGGAATTCCCGTTGCCAACGCTGTGGATGCGGTGGCCTTCGATACGGTGGCCTATGACCGTATTGAAGTGGTTCGTGGCGCAACCGGCCTGATCAGCGGCACCGGCAGTCCGGCGGCGGCGGTAAATCTGGTGCGCAAGCGGCCCACACGCGAGTTCGCAGGCGCTGTTTCGCTGCAAGCCGGTTCGTGGGACCGTTACCGCGGTGAAATTGATCTCTCGGGCCCGCTGACAGCCGAAGGGCGTATCCGCGGCCGCATCGTGGCGGCGCATCAGGACGAACATTCCTTCATAGACCGCTACCAAGGCAAGAAGGATGTGTTCTACGGCATTGTCGAAGCCGATCTGGCATCGAGCACCTTGCTGAGCGCAGGCTTCGGGCAGCAGAACAGTAAGCTGACTAATGCGAGCCGTGGCTTTCCTGCGTTCTTCAGCGATGGCTCGCTCACCGACTTTTCGCGTTCTACCAACGGCGCTGCGGCATGGAGCAACTACGACCGCAAACAGAATATGGCCTTCGCCACGCTGGAGCACTACTTCGATAACGACTGGGCCGCCAAACTCGCCGTCAACTATTCCTCCAACAAATACCAGGCGCTGCAGGGATACGCCCAGCGCGACTACCCCGACAAGCTTACCGGTGAGGGCAGTGGACTGTGGCTGGCTAACTGGAACGGCAAGCCGGAGCAGACCTCGGTTGACGCTTACGCCACTGGCCCCTTCACGCTGCTGGGTCGCAAGCATGAACTCGTTCTTGGCGCGAGTGCATCGCGCCTCACCTCGAACGGCCCGAGTTACCCCAACTGGCGGCTGCCGGACTACGACGCATCGATTCCCAACTTCTACACCTGGGGTGGCAAGTCGCCCAAGCCCGACTTTGATGGAAAACAAACCGGCACCTACAGTAGCGCCGAACGTGAGATCGCCGTGTACAGCACGCTGCGGCTGCGGCCCACCGACCGGCTGTCGCTGATTCTGGGCGGGCGTCTGTCGAACTGGGAGCGTGACACCAGCAGCAGCCCGTTTAACGGGGAAAGGCTGTACGACCACCTGGAAGAAAAGAACAAGCTGACGCCGTATGCGGGGGTGGTTTTTGCGTTGGATGGCAATTGGTCGGCCTACGCCAGTTACACCAGCATCTTCCAGCCGCAGAGCTACCGCGATATCCAGGGTAACTTCCTACCGCCTCTGGAAGGAAAGAACTACGAGGTCGGAGTCAAGGGCGAGTTTTTCGACGGCGCGCTCAACGCCAGTGCAGCGGTATTTCAGTTGAACCAGGACAACCTCGCCGAGGCTGAACCAGGCTTCGTGTGGGTTGCTGGCACCGGTGGTGGCTCGTATGCCTACAGAACCGTGAAAGGCGCGGTTTCCAAAGGGCTCGATCTGGAACTGTCGGGGCAACTGCGCCCGGGCTGGCAAGTGCTGGCCAGCTACAACTACAGCAAGTCCGAGGATGCTTCGGGCGCGCGTATCCAGACCATGCAGCCTTCAAGCGCTATCAAGTTATGGACTACCTATCGACTGACCGGTGACTGGAATTCGCTGACGGTGGGCGGTGGTGTGAACTGGCAGGGCAGCATTTACCGGGACGATGTGGGCCCGAACAACGAACGCTTCACACAAAAAGCTTATGCGGTTGGGGCACTCATGGCGCGTTACCAGTTCAGTCCCCAGTTGTCGGGCACGCTCAACCTCAATAACGTATTTGACAAAAAATACTACTCGACGGCATTTGGTGGTTTTTACGGCAATCCGCGCAATGTGATGTTGGCGATGAAGTACCAGTTCTGAGCCTGCGCGGCGAGAAACACCGCACACGCTGCAGCGGCGGCTCCCACCGGCAATTCACCGTCGCGCGGTGGCGTGATGACGGCACTCAATACGGATTTCTGATATGGCAGCACTGCAGGCGGCTTGTGGACTTGCTGGCTGTGGCTCCCATCAACTGCGACCGAAACAGTGCTGGGCCGATCCCGCTGCCGATGCCGCCAAGCCAGCGCGATGCGCTGTGTGGTGCTCGCAAGCAGCTTGCGCTGACACAGCAACAGTTGGCACTGGCGGTAGGGGAAGGTGTGCACTTCATTGTTGACCTGGACGTTGGCAAGTCTACCGGTCGACTCAAACATGTGCTGCGGGTCATCGATGCGCTGGCTGGCGAGATCCAGCTGAGCGGCTTGCCAGAGCAATGTGAAGGTGATGTGCATGGCGCGACGTCGGGCGCATGAACTGAAGTCTGGCTGTTCGCCAAGCATGTT
Organism: Comamonas sp. DB36; assembly: GCF_057914905.1. Taxonomy (NCBI): domain Bacteria; kingdom Pseudomonadati; phylum Pseudomonadota; class Betaproteobacteria; order Burkholderiales; family Comamonadaceae; genus Comamonas; species Comamonas sp. DB36. Next base: position 420,607 of record NZ_CP196633.1, on the reverse strand, counting down.
GGCACTGGTCGAATGAGTTTTTTACGCATAGCGCTGACGCCGCTGGCTTTCTGTAGCATGCGAGCGCTTGGCTAATCGAGATGCAGGCAGCATTGACCACTGCCGGCAAGGCCCATGGGTGAACACCAGCTGCATACAGCGTCCAAATAGCTCCTAGTAACCGTTTGACTTATCGTTAGTAACAACGAGAAGATAGTCATGGTGAAGCATGCCCTTTCAGGCGCGCTAACTTTCGCATACAGTGTCCTCGCAGCACTTTTGCGAGGGCTCTACCTAAACCGATGCAGAATTCGCAACGAAAGGCGACTCTCAAAATGTTGGCAGGGCTTGGCGTCGTTGTTGGCGGCCTCTAAACTATCCATAGCCGGGTGAGAAAGATAGAAGGCCAGCGCAGGCTGGGCGCATTCATCTGGTCTTATGATGGGCAAGCGTGAGGCACTGACCAAACTGCAACCATAATGCATATTGAACCGGGTATTTGGAAATGTGTCATTCGTCCGGTGCACTCAATTTGAGTCTTATGTGCCGGGCTGCAGACGCTGCTTGATATGTTTAATTAGGGCTACCGCTTCATCTCGACGGATGGTGTGCGGTGAATGCGGTTGGGAGGTGATGATTGCTGCCAACTCGCCTGGGCTAACAAAGCCGTAGCTGTCGGGTGGTTTGTTGCCCGTCAACTCGGTGATTTCCAGTTTGAGGCTCATCAGCGTTGAGTGACACTGTCGGCAAATCCGGCGGGCGTCGGACCATGCACCTCGTGCGCTGGTGCTTGCCAGGAAAAAAACGACCTTCCCCTTGTCACCTATGTAGACGATTTGCTGTCTGTGACGGCGGCACACAGGGCATGACCAATCGTCCGAGACCGCATTCCAAGCAAGCGCGAAGGCCTCTTCCGAACGCAACATAGCGAGGTAGTTGTCCGGTAGGGGACGGCCTGGTCTTTGTGCTGTGGTACGCCATCGCGCGAGATTTTGTTCGAATTTCTTAGGCTGCGGCACTAGGGCGTTGTAGAGTTCTGGGGGGGACACCCAGTCCTTGACCATGGAGTCGCCAATGCGGTTCGCGTACCCGAAGACCGGAATGGGCTGGGTTCTTCTCTGGTGAGGTTCGTACCAATGGGTGTCAGTGGCAGCGGCACGAGCAACTGCGTTGATTAGCTTCATGCGCAATTCGTAGGCGGGCCGGGCATCCTCCCACGTATGTCGCGCTGTCACCGCATCAACTTGGTGTGGTTGGTGGTCACCGCTTCGAATAAATCGGCGAATCTGACCGATGGAGAATGAGAAGTAGGGTGGGGCTGCGACCAGCTTCTTCGCTTCAGTGTCGGCGTTGTTGCAGTCCTCGCAGACTAAAACCTCCTCGTAGGCTGCGAAAGCGTTGCCCATGCGCTCGACCAAGCGGAATCCGTCAATTTGTTCAACATCGGTGCCGGTTTGCACGAAGGCGGAGTGGAACGCTGCCTGTAAGGCGTCCCCCATGTGATCGTGATGGATCACCAGCTTGGCTAGGATCTGTTGCTGCCTGCCCAATCGAGAGACCTGAGCTTTCGAGCGACCGCAGCACGGGCATGCCCAGTCCTGGGGGGAACCAATCCAATTGCTGTTCATCTCGAAGTCGTCTACACCGTGGTGATCCTTGATCTTCAGCGATATCCTCGATTGGACGCTGTCCAGGCTGATGATCTCGCCAGCGTTGATGCATCCGACAAGGATGCGGAGTGCCTCGTCTCGGTTGCGTTGAAAATGCTCGCGGTTCTCTCCCGTTTGTGCATGACACCACTGGGCGAATTTACTGGAGAGGAATAGATGTTCGTTGGCCATCGGGGCACTTTTAAGAGATCCAATGAATAGGATCTTATGCCACTCACCCTGACCTGCCCCCTTCCGCCATACCAAGCAGTCGAAAGTCCGGGTTAAAGCTTGCTTGATCTCTTTGCTGGAAGCCGGCGGTGTTGCGCGCAAAGTAAAAATGAGCCACTTCGCGCAAAGTAAAACTGAACCACTTTTCCCTACAGTCAGTCCTTTTCGCGCGAAGGCTGACGATGCTTTTAAAGGAACAGTGGATGCAAATCCATGTACTCAGGGCCCAAGGGCTGTCGCTGCGCGAGATTGCGCGACGATTGGGCGTATCCCGCAACACAGTCACGCGGCACCTGGCATTGCAGGACCTTCCGCGCTACAAGCAACGAGAGGCCAGAGCCACCAAGCTGGAGCCGTTTCACGATTTCATTCGTGAGCGAATGGAGGCCGCTGCACCCGATTGGATTGCGGCGCCGGCACTGCTGCGCGAGCTGCAAGCCACGGCCAGTTGCGCAGCCTGCAAACGTTCATGCAACTGCACAAGCCGGTCTCGACACCAGATCCCGTAGTGCGCTTCGAGACGGCGCCAGGCAAGCAAATGCAGTGCGACTTCGTCGTCTTCCGTCGTGGCGTCGATCCGCTCTACGCCTTCACCGCCACGCTGGGCCACAGCCGCTGGCGATGGGCCCGGTTCACCACGAACGAGAGGGCCGAGACCCTCATCGCCTGCCATCACGCGCTGTTCGCAACGCTGGGCGCTGTGCCTCGTGAGATCCTGTACGTCAATGCCAAGACCATCGTAGACATACGCGATGCCTACGCACAAGGCGAGCACCGCTGGCATCCTGGGATGCTGGACTTGGCCAAGTGCTACGGCTTCATACCTCGGCTTTGCCGGCCCTATCGGGCGCAGACCAAGGGCAAGGCGGAGCGTTTTCATCGCTACCTTCGCGGCAACTTTTACGTGCCACGGGCCAGCTGGCTCAAGCAGTCCGGCCTGGTTCTGGGCGTGGACACGGCTAACGCCGAGGTGGGCAAGTGGCTGCGCGACGTCGCCAATCAGCGCGTACATCCAGTCACCGGTGCCGCCCCCCCGTGGTGTTCGAGCAGCGAGAGCGTGCTACGCTGCAGCCGCTGCCGGGGTTTGCGTCCCCGCCACAGCCTTCGGCACTTGCCAGGTGGGCGATGGCCGATATGGCGCACTCACTGCAGCATCCCTTGTCGGTCGATCAGCAGTTGCTCACCGAGGTGCGCGCATGAACCTGCAGCAAGAACGCATCGATGCACATTGCCAGATGCTCAAGCTCGAAGGCCTGATGCAGTGCTACCAGGCAGCGGCGGGCGAGGCCGTGAACAAGGACTGGAGCTTCCTCGATTACCTCGAGCATGTGCTCGCGCATGAGCGAGACACCCGTCAGGTGCGTTCTCGGCAGACGCTGGTGCGCATGGCCGGCTTCCCTGCCATCAAGACCCTGGATGCGAACGACTACGGCTTCGCCGTGGGCGCTCCCAAGAAGCTGATTGAAGAGTTGGCCACTTTGCGGTTCGTGGATCGGTGCGAGAACGCTGTGCTGCTGGGGCCATCGGGCGTGGGCAAGACGCATCTGGCCATCGCCCTGGGCTATGCCGCCACCCAGGCCGGCATCAAGACAAAGTTCATCACGGCGGCGGATCTGATGCTGCAGCTCGAGGCAGCCAGGCGCCAGGAGCGATATGACGCATAACATCCTGGGACCACACCTGCTGATCATCGACGAGATTGGCTATCTGCCGCTGTCGGGCGACCAGTCCAGCCACTTCTTCCAGATTGTCGCCAAGCGCTATGAGCGTGGCTCCATGATTCTGACCAGCAACCTGCCGTTCACGCAATGGGATGCCACCTTCGGGGGTAACACCACGCTGACAGCGGCCATGCTCGATCGCATCCTGCACCACGCACATATCGTTCAAATCAAGGGAGATAGCTACCGCCTGAAACAGCAACGCCGTGCCGGGCATGTGCCCGCCGCCAAGAACTAAGCCAATGGCTCAGTTTTACTTTGCGCGTCGACGCGCGAAGTGGTTCAGTTTTCGATTGCGCTTGACAACGTTTTTTTGCACCCGTGGCAGCCGCATGTCAACGGTCGCGCCGGGCTGTTCGGTCAGAGCTTTCGGCGAATTTATTCAATCACGGAATCCGCGGCGCCTGGGCCGTCGGCGTTTCAATGCAGTGCCTGCAGCCGTGCGGGGGGGTACCTGCATTAGCTCGCGATAAGCATCTGCCAGCCGCCTGTCCATGCCTTCCCGATGCCCCAGGCAGCGAAGGACACCCAACCTGTTTTCATCCGGGTTGGGCGGCTGCGCGCGCAAACAGACTCCACTCGCACCGCCACCGACGTGGGCGCTTACTGTTGTATCTGACAAAGCTAGTCGTCAGTAAAACGCTGCTCGGCCACGCTGGAGAGTGATGGCGAGGTGGGATTTCTTCCCCCGGCTACGCCCGGCATGCCGTCCACCCACAGTCCCGCAAGCCAGAGCTGCCGGGCTTTTGGGCGCCGTTTATTTAATTCCGTAAAGTTTGACGCATCATATCTCGCATTGTGGTGCGTCATGTTTTATTCCAGGGTTTTGAACGAGCGGCCAAAAAATTGCTGGTCTCTACAGGCCCAGGCCCCCGAAATTGGACGCTGGCAAGCCTTGCGTGCGCGGGCCAGCAGCCCATGGCGATGCCTGGGGGGGCGGGTCGCAGGTCATCGCGCGGGAGCCGCGGCTGTGGCCCAGGTCGCTGGTGGGGGCGCGGCCATGGATCATGGGCGCATCCATCGCGCAACCGATCTCGCAAATGAAGCGGAGAAGTACCGGTGGCAGAGGCGAGCGATGCCATTGACGGCTCGCGTATGAGCGCGCGAATCACCTCACCCTGCGACCAGCCAGGCCACTTTCCGCCGCGCATGCCATGAGGCGCCGGCGCCCTTGGTCGCTTGGCCATGGGGTCCTGGAATGAACGCCGGCCATGCTCTATTCATTGAAGATAGGGGGCGTGCTGCGCATTCCGATCAGGCACAGGCGCGACGCGCGCTGGCGCTCTTTGGCAGATGCCTTGCAATATCTGTTTCAGATTTCCATTGCCTACAGTGGAGCAGTGGCACCTCGATGCAAAGCCTTATTTGCACGGAAAAACAGCAAAATAACCTGCATAAAAGCATTTAATTTTGTTAGAATTTCGTGCAAATGAGTGATTGCACCCTCCAACTACATGCGCACGGCGCCTGGCACGATGTGGCCAGCGTGCGCCTGCATGGTGCGGACAACGACGGCTGGAAAGCCAAGTCCTATGCGGGCTACGCGGTGGACTGGGCGTTCGAGCACATCGGGGAAAATGACGCGCATGCGTTGTGCGCGCGCTGGCCCGTGGGCCTGGAGCCGCTGCAGCTGCCGCATTGGCCGGTGTTCCTCATCGATCTGCTGCCCCAGGGTTTCGGTCGCCAGGAATTGTTGCGGCGCATAGGTCAGTCACCCATGGCGGGCGAGGTCGCCGATTGGCCTTTGCTGCTGGCCGGCTCAGGCAATCCCATCGGCAACCTGCGCGTCAAGGAAGCAGCCGCATGGCTCGCTGCCCATGCCGGCGGCTATCGCGGCTTTACCGATGACGAGGTCGCGCAGCGCGGCGACGAGTTTTCTGAATATCTGGCCGCCCATGGCTTGTTCGTTGCGGGCTCCTCGGGGGTGCAAGGCGAATGGCCCAAAGTGTTGCTGACACGTGCGCATGATGGCTTGCTGTATCTGGACCATACGCTGGCGGATGAACAGGCGAGCAAGCATTACATCGTGAAATTCGGCCGCGGCACCGATCCTGCAATGGCCAGCATCCTGCGCCACGAGGCGGTGTACATGAAGTTGGCCCAGCAACTGGGCCTGCGCGTGCATGCGCCGCTGGTGCTGCGCGAGCGCGCGCTGTTCATTGAACGTTTCGATCGGCGGGTGCAGGGCGGCACCGTGGTGCGCCTGGCCCAGGAAAGCATTGCCACGCTCACCGGCATGCCGGGCTTCGAGGCCGTGCCTTCGCATGACCAGGTCTGCGAGAGCTTGCTGCGGTATTGCACCGATCCGCAGCATGAAGTGCTCGAATACCTGCGGCGCGATGTGGCCAATCTTGCGCTGGGCAACAAGGACAACCACGCTCGCAACACGGCGCTGCAACGCGATTTCTCCGGCCGCATCGGATTGACGCCGCTGTTCGACTTCGCACCCATGTACCTGCATCCCGATGGCATCGCGCGGCGCATTCGCTGGGACGGTAATGATGGCGGGCAGCCCGACTGGTCGCGTGTGCTGGACGCCGTCTGTGAAAGTGCCGACCGCGTGCGGCGTGAGCGTCGCAAGAAAGGCCCTGAGCTGCTGCAGCGCGCGGCACTGGTGCAAGGCCTGCGGGCGATGGTGCCGACGCTGCAACGCATCGCCGCCGAAGGCGAGGCGATGGGCATGGAAGCAGAGGTGTTGAAGCACCTGCGCCCCGGCCTCATGGCGCGCGCGCAAGAACTGACGGCCTTGGCCTGAGCCGCATGGACAAGCGTTTCAATCCCCTCACGATTGTCGAGCAGCTGGAGTTGCGCCAGCAGGCCGTGGACGATGTGCTGTCACACCCCGAGTGGTCGTTGCCCGAGGCCGTGCGCCATTTGAGGAAGACAATGCGGCTGACCACGGCCGAGATGGCCAAACTGTCTGGCGTGGCCTACCGCACGCTGCAGGATATCGAACAGGAACGCAGCGAAGGCAGCGTGGCGACGATGAATCGCATTTTTGGGATGGTGGGCCTCAAACTTGGCGTGACGCGGATCTCACAGGAAAAGCCATAACACTGGCGTTAAATTTGCCGTCAGTATCCAACAGGGGGCGTTGAAAGACGGGCGCGTACAACACCTGGCCTTTGACGGCCAGCTGCAGGCCCAGTGGCAGTGACTCGCCGGATGCTGATTTGTGTGCTCGGTGCGCTGTTGTGCCGGCATCGGGCTGGACGCGCGGCGTGCTGTGACGCAGCAATTCTCGTGAACGGCGCAGCCAGCGCAGGTGCCGCTCCAGCAGTTCGTATCGCTTCTTCAGTGTGCTCTGTTCCGGCTATAGCTTTCGGGTCCTTGCGGCACCGAATTGTCACGGTGATGGATCTTTCACTCAGATCCCAGCGTCGCGCTGTCTCGCATGGCGGGCCGCTGCGCCGCAATCGAGGTGGAGGACGCGTTGGAAGAAACGCTGCAGCGGCTTGCTCAAACCGTGGGCTGTGACTGTACCGCGAAGTGTCTCTTCGGCCGTTGAGATTGGCCAGAGAGCAAGGCTGTCTCGATGATGACAACCTTGTGCGGCTGGAAGCGCAGATTTTCACCGGACGCCGAGCCTGGCTGCGCCATCGCTGTCTGGTCCCGGATGTTCCTGCAGCTGCTGATCACGCACGGAATCGTCCCTAGAAATTTCGGTTGCTATCTCTTACGAGATAGCGGAGTCCATCCCGACCACACCTCGTCGCCCGCATGCAGGCACAGGTATTGCAGCGGCACTTCAACGGCGTAACTGGAGCGCTCTGGCAGCAATATTGCCGGAAGAGGGCAGATTGAAGCCTTCGCCGTCAAGAACGGCGCGCAGGAGCCAGGCAATGTGCGCGGAGAAATACAAAAACGCGGTTCGAAAGCATGCCTGAGCGTGAGCGAGTGCGGCCATTTCGAAGCGCCGGTATTGATGCGTGCAGTCTACAGGTGCATGCGCGAAGGCGCACTTCCCCCGAATTCCGGACTTCAAAACTGGAGTTACGGTTGCTTTCCGGCAGGCCCCAAAGGGTACAAGGAGAGGCAATCAAAAGATCGAGATTTTCAGAAGAGCAGATCGCTTATGCGCTGCGACTGGCAGATTCAGGTACGCCGGTCGTCGATATGTGTTGCCTGCAGCTTGAACTGCTCACTGTACGAGCTGCGTTTGGGGCGAAGACCATCAATGCCGTGCGATCGGAAATGGTTTACCCAGGTACGGATCTTTTCCTCCGGCACGGACCATTGCCGCGCCAGCAACTTCGCTCGGCCCTCACCAGCCAGGAAGCTATTGACGACCTCAAGCTTGAATTTTGTTTGCTACTTCTTCATGAACCCCCTGGGAGTTTGTCCAACTCCTGGGGGTCAGTTCATGTTTCGTGGACGCGATATTGCTCAAAGATCTGTTCAGCATAAAGATGGGATTGCCGGATGCATACCACCAATTGCGGCCTGGCGCCCCTGGGGCGGGACGTGGCCTGGCACAAGCTCGAAGCGCTGGCGGAAGGCACGAAGCTCGCTAAGGAGCGGTTGGCCGCGGCGTGACGCCCTTGCCGAGCCGACCCCGATGCCAGGAGCAGCAAGTACTAGCCCGGCGGGAAAGGAGGTGCAAATCATGCCAGTTGGGCTGATCTGCGACGGCTTGTAGTCGAAAGTGCCTAGGCCAGCAAGAATCCCATGCGCTGCAGATTGGCCAGCGCCGCGGCCACCTGCTGCTGGGCAAAAGAATGCAACAAAGCCTCGTCAACCAGCAACTGTCCATCCTGGACAAAGCGCAGACGCCCGGCCCTGGCCTCGTTGGCAACATGCTGTGCCAGAGCCGCGTGCGACATGGTGCCGTCGAGCAAAGGCAGCAGCGTGCGCTCGATAGGCGAGACGCGTATGGATTCATGCCAGAGGTTGCACGCTGTGGCATCGGGCCCGCAGTCCATGGACAGTCGCTGCGCACGGCGCACATCGACGGGCGCGCGCGGGAAATCGCTCAGGCATGAAGCGGTCTGTACGGGTGTACGGCGATAACGCACCAGGCCCGCGATCACCATCTCTCCCAGGAAGAGCATGACCAGAGGCGCTACCTTTTCCTGAGGTTCGGCCAGGCGAGCAGCCACCGCCGCCACCAGCGCAGCGGCGCGCATGGTGGCGGGATAGCACTGGCCCAACAGTGCAGCGGCGGCTTTCTGCGCCGACTCATGAAGGGTCACGTGCGCGCGCGCCACGGTGAAAATCTGCGGCCCGGCGTTTGGCTGGAGGTCGAGCTCCTTGAATTCGAAGGGGCCCGCGTATTCCAGCGCCAAAAGCCGCTCGAACTGAAGTTGATAGCGGATCTCTGCCTCCCGCGCCTGATGGACCAGAAGCGTCTGGCGAAAGCAGCGATTGGCCACGAAGTCGAGGTATTGCTCCAGCACGATCTGACTGTCACCACATTCACGCATCAAGGGCTCGCGTACCTGGGCGTCGTAGTTCTGCAAAAACATCTTCGGCAGCTCGGCCTCGGCCAGGTAGCTCAGGCCGAACACGTTGGTACGGGCCAGCAACTCCTTGAAGTAGCACGGCGCGTTGTACGGCTCAAGGAATTCGTGCAGCAGATAATCGCCGCTGGCGTTGCGCACCAGCGGCAGGTTTTCCTCAAGCGCTTTTTGCAGCACGGTGCCAGGCCTGGCCGACGTCGCGAGAAATTCGAGCATGCCGCGCGCATAGGCGAGTTTCTCGGCCGGCGCGTCGCGCGGGCCGGCGCGCAGCATCATCGCGTCGCGCACTATCTCGCGCGCCTTCCAGCCCGGGTAGGTGTTGTAGCTCAGGTACACCACGCCATCGGCCGCAAGGTTCTCCGCGCAGATGCGCACAATCGCTTCCTGCACCTGGGCTGGCACCCAACTGTAGACACCGTGGCAGATGATGTAGTCGAACAGACCGAACGAAGCGTCTATGTCGGCCAGGTTGATGGCGCGCAATTCGATGTTGCCCAGGCCCGCGCTCGCGATGGCATGCTGGCCCTGATCGATTTGAACGGATGAAAGGTCCACGCCCAGGCAACTGGACAGCGGATACCGCGCAGCAAAGGGAATCAGGTTGCCGCCAGCGGCGCAGCCCAACTCCAGCACACGCGCGGTGCGCGCCGCTGGTGCGTCGAGACCAAAAAGAAAAGCGATGGTTTCGAGATGCTCGACCGCCGATTGCGGAAACGGGTGCGAGGCATAAGGGACGGCGTTGTAATAGTCAACCAGCGCATTGTCAGGGACAGCTGCGGGCTTGTTTGTCATGGCGTCCTGCATGGCACTCCCGGTGCGCAAGCCGAGGAAATCCATGGCGATGTCCTGCACCTCATTGGTCGCCATCCTTGCTCGCGGGCACCACGCCTGAAGGCAAGCGAATGCCGTTGTCCCTGATGAAAAAACTCAAGGCAGACAGGCTGTAGGGAATGCTGGCCCCGGTCTGCAGTTCAGGTGCATTGCGGCTCTCGGAAGCGACCTCCAGCACGGCCGGCGAATCCTGTCCACGGCCGCCATCCGCAAACGGCGAGTTGCCCGTACCGACCGAGACGACCGCGTTCCCAGCGGTGGGACGGTCTGCTGCGGGGCTGGCCGGAGCAACGGGCACAGAAGCGCCGGCGGTGATGTCGGCGCTCAGCCCGGTCGGATTGCTGACGGTGTAATTGCTGGCCAGCCCGCTGCCGTTGGACAGCGTGCTGCCAGAGACCGTGACCGCCTTGCCACTACCGACGCTGGCGCTGTTGAAAGTCCCGCGCGAGCCTGACAGTTGCAGCGTCTCGCTGCCGACCAGTCCTGTCAGCGTGCCACCGCTGAGGGACGCAGCCGGCGTGCCGTCGAACACCTTGTTGGCCGCCGTCATGCCGGCGATGGTCAGCGCCTTGGGCGTGATGTCGGCCGTCAGGCCGGTCGGGTTGCTGACGCTGTAGTTCGATGCCAGGCCCGTGCCGTCGACCAGCGAGGCACCGGTCAAGGTCACGGTCTTTGCATTCGCCGCATTCTTGTCGGAGAACGCACCGGACAGGCCCGCCAGACCCAGGGTTTCGCTGCCCACCAGGCCGCTGAGGCTGCCGCCTGACAAGGTCGCCGCCACGCTGCCGTCGTAGACCTTGTTGGCCGCGCTGATGCCTGCAACCGTCAGCGCCTTGGGCGTGATGTCGGCCGTCAGGCCGGTCGGGTTGCTGACGCTGTAGTTCGATGCCAGGCCGGTGCCGTCGACCAGCGAGGCACCGGTCAAGGTCACGGTCTTTGCATTCGCCGCATTCTTATCGGAGAACGCACCGGACAGGCCCGCCAGACCCAAGGTTTCCGACCCGACCAGGCCGCTGAGGCTGCCGCCTGACAAGGTCGCCGCCACGCTGCCGTCGTAGACCTTGTTGGCCGCGCTGATGCCTGCAACCGTCAGCGCCTTGGGCGTGATGTCGGCCGTCAGGCCGGTCGGGTTGCTGACGCTGTAGTTCGATGCCAGGCCGGTGCCGTCGACCAGCGAGGCACCGGTCAAGGTCACGGTCTTTGCATTCGCCGCATTCTTGTCGGAGAACGCACCGGACAGGCCCGCCAGACCCAGGGTTTCGCTGCCCACCAGGCCGCTGAGGCTGCCGCCTGACAAGCTCGCCGCCACGCTGCCGTCGTAGACCTTGTTGGCCGCGCTGACGCCCGCAACCGTCAGCGCCTTGGGCGTGATATCTGCGGTGGTGCTGGCCGTGTCGCTGGCCAGACTGTAATTGCCAGCATCTGCGCCGCCCAGCGCGATGCCGCTGACGCGCACCGCCTTGCCGATGGCGGCGTTCTTGTCGCTGAACGCACCCGTCGTGGCGCTGACGGACAGGTTGTCGCCTGCGACCATGCCGCTGAAGGTCGCGCCCGTCGTGTCCAGGCTGGCTTTGGTATTGCCGTCATAGACCTTGCTGCCGGCGGTGATGCCGCCGATGTTGGTTATGCTTGCCTTGGCGATATTGGCGCTCAAAGTTGCCGTGCTGCTGACCGTATAGTTGCTGGCCAGGCCCGTGCTGGTATCAAGCAGGGTCGTGCCAGTCACCGTGACGGTCTTGCCGTCGGCCGCATTTCTGTCCGAAAACACTGCGGTCTGGCCACCCAGGCCCAAGGTTTCGCCGCCCACCAGGCCACTCAGCGTGCCCCCCGTCAGGGAGGCCGCCGTGTTGCCATCGTAGACTTTGTTGTTCGCCAGTTGCCCCGAGATCGTCAGTGCTTTTTGCGTGATGTCTGCCGTCAGCCCGGTTGGATTGTTGACCGTGTAATTGGCGGCCAGGCCATTGCCGGTGTCCAGCAGGGTCGTTCCCGCCACCGTCACGGCCTTGCCGTTGGCCGCGTTCTTGTCCGCAAACGTGGCCGTCTGGCCACCGATGCCCAAGGTTTCGCCGCCCACCAGGCCGTCCAGCGTGCCGCCGCTCAAGCTCGCAACAACATTGCCGTCGTAGACCTTGCTGGCGGCCACCTGGCCCGTCACCGTCAGCGTTTTCGGCGTGATGCTGCCGGTCACGCCCGTGGGGTTGGTCAACGAGTAGTTAGAAGCCGAACTGTTGCCATCGACCAGCGTCGTGCCGGTCACTGTCACCGCCTTGCCGTTGCCCGCGTTCTTGTCGGCGAACACGCCCGTGCCGCCCGCCAAGCCCAGCGTTTCGCCGGTGACCAGGCCGTTCAAGTCCCCCCCAGAAAGCGTAGCCGTGGTGCTGCCGTCGTACACGCGCGTACCGGCCGTCATGCCCGATACCGTCAAGGCTTTGGGCGTGATATTGGCGGTGAAGGTCGGGTCGGTCAGCGTGTAGTTGCTTGCCAGGCCGCCGCCATTGCCATTGACCAGCGTGGTGCCGGTCGAGGTCACGGTCTTGCCGATGCCCACGTTCTTGTCGTCAAAGGTCGCCACCAGGCCGGCCGCGCCCAGCGTTTCCGAGCCGATCGTGCCGCTGATGGAACCGCCCGTCACGCTGGCCTTGGTGGTGCCGTCGTAGACCTTGTTGACGGCTGTCATGTTGATGATCGTCACGGCTTTCGGCGTGATGCTGCCAGTGCCGGTGCCGACGGTGCTGGCCAAGGTGTAATTGCCCGCATCCGTGCCACCCAATGCGATGCCGCTGACCGTCACGGTCTTGTTGCCGGCATTCTTGTCATTGAACAGTGCCGAGGCGGCGCTGAACGACAGGCTGTCGCCACTGGCCATGCCATTGAAGATGGCGTTCGTCGCGCTGACGGTGGCCTTGGTATTGCCGTCATAGACCTTGCTGTCGGCGACGATGTTGGAAACGCTGTTGATGGTCGCCTGGTTGATATTGGCGGTCACGCCGGTCGCATCGCTGACCGTGTAGTTGCTGGCCAGGCCGGTGCCGTCGGCCAGCGTCGCGCCGCTCACCGTGACGGTCTTGTCGGAGCCGACGTTCTTGTCGGCAAAAGCACCTGACAGGCCAGACAGGCCCAGGGTTTCACCACCGACCAGGCCGCTCAACGCGCCGCCGGTCACGGCTGCCTTGGTGCTGCCGTCATAGACCTTGTTGGCGGCCGTCACGCCACTGATCGTCAGCACTTTTTTCGTGATGTCGCCGATCACGCCGTTCGGATTGGTCACCGAATAATTGCTGGCCAGGCCGCTTCCGTCGACCAGGGTGGAGCCGGTAACGGTCACGGCCTTGCCGGCGCCGGCATCCTTGTCGGCAAACACGCCCGTCTGGCCGGACACGGTCAAGGTTTCTCCGGCCACCAGGCCATTCAGCGTGCCGCCCGTCAATGCCGCCTTTGTATTGCCGTCATACGCCTTGGCGATGACGGTCACGCCGCTCACTGTCAGTTCCTTTGGCGTAATGCTGGCGGTCAGGCCGGTCACCAGGCCAACCGTGTAATTGCTGGCCAGGCCGCCGCCAGTACCGTCGGACAGCGCGCCGCCCGTCACCATCACGGTCTTGCCGCTGGCCGCGTTCTTGTCGCCAAAGACGCCGGTAAGGCTGGACAGACCCAGCGTTTCTGACCCGACCAGGCCGTCAAGGCTGCCGCCGCTGAGAGTCGCCGCCGTGCTGCCATCGTAGACCTTGTCGCTAGCGGTCGCGCCGCTCACCGTCAGCGCCTTGGGCGTGATATTGCCGGTCACGCCAGCGGCGTTGCTGACCGTATAGTTGCTGGCCAGGCCAGAGGAATCGCCCAGGGTCGCGCCGGTAACCGTCACGGCCTTGCCGTTGCCCGCGTTCTGGTCGTTGAATGTACCGCTCTGGCCGGACAGGGTCAGGCTTTCGCCGACCACCAGGCCATTCAGGGTACCGCCCGAAATGGTGGCTTTGGTGTTGCCGTCGTAAGCCTTGCTGGCGACGGTCACGCCGCTGACCGTCAAGGCTTTTGGCGTGATATCGGCCGCCAGGCCCGTCACGCTGCCGACCGTGTAGTTGCTGGCCAGGCCGCCGTTGCTGCCATTGCTCAAGCTGCCACCGGTGACCGTCACGGCCTTGCCATTGCCGGCGTTCTTGTCGGCGAAGCTGCCAGACAGCGCGCCCAGGCCCACCGTTTCGCTGCCGACCAGGCCGCTCAGGGCGCCGCCGCTGATCACCGCCGCTAGGGTGCCGTCGTAGACCTTGTTGCCGGCCGCCGCGCCGGTCAACGTCAAGGTTTTGGGCGTGATGCTGGCCAACACGGTGGTGTCGGCCAGCTTATAGTTGGACGCCAGCCCGCCGCCGCTGCCATTGCCCAGCAGAGTGCTGACGGTGACCGTCTTGCCATTGCCGGCGTTCTTGTCGGCAAACGTGGCGCTGGAGGCAGAGGTCAGCGTTTCGCCGCTTACCATACCGGTGATGCTGCCGTTGTTGATGCTGGCCGTCGAATTGCCGTCGTAGACTTTGTTGTCCACCGCCAGGCTGGTCCAGCTCAAAGCCTTGGCCGTGATGGTGCCAGTGACACCGGATGGCGCATCCAGTGTGTAGTTGCTGGCCAGGCCGGAACCATCGGACAGCGTGCCTAAGGTCACAGTCACCGTCTTGCCCGTGCCGGCGTTCTTGTCGCCGAATACGCCGGTCGATGCCCCAAAGCCCAGGGTTTCACTGCCGATCAGGCCGTCCAAGGTGCCGCCGGTCAGGGTGGCGCCGGTGCCGGCGTTGTATTCCCTGGTGGTCACGGCCATGCCGGTGACCGCCAAGGTTTTCGGCGTGATGGTGCCGGTCAGGCCGTTGGCCGTGACGATGTAGTTGCCGCCCGCGCTGCCGGTGGTGATAGCCGTCACGGCCTTGCCCGTGCCAGCGTCCTTGGTGTCGAACGAGCCCGTATTGAAGTTGATATTGGGCTGATCCTGCAACAGCAGGCCCACCACGGCACCGCCGGAAAGCGTGGCCGCCGTGGTGCCGTCATAGGCGCGGGTGTCGACCGTCGCGCCGCTAAGGGTCGCGCCTTTCCTGTCGATGGTCAGGGTCGCGGTGTTGGAACTGATGGCGTAGCCGCGCTGGCCGGAATACAGGCCGCCGGCCGTGATGGCATACGTACCGGCATTGACCGCGCTGCCCGCCGCGCCATAGTTCAGACTGCCCTCCAGCACGGCATTCGGGTTCGAGAAGGTGACACCCGGCGCCGTCCAGCTATTGGTGCCGTCATAGGTCTTGCTGGCGTTCGACATGAAAGTCACCTGCAGCGGCGTCATGAAGGCGCGCAGCAGGGCAGAGGTATTGCCGTCGTAGACGATCCATGTGCTGGCCAAGTCCCATGACGCTCCGCTGTAGGTGGCCAGCTGCTTCAATTGCGCGGTGGTCAAGCCGTTGCCGGTGGCGCTGGTGGCCTGGCCCGTGGTGGAGGGATCCCAGAAGCTGCCGCTGCTACTCCCACTATTGGTGCCCACAAGGCCGCCCACGCCGAGGGTGCCGGATACGGCGCCGTTCGCGTAACTATTGCTCAAGCTACCGGAGTTCAGGCCGACCAGCCCACCCACATCAGTCCCGCCGCTCACCGTGCCGGCGGCATAACTGTTGCTGACCGTGCCACTATTGCTGCCGACCAGGCCGCCGACGCCGGCCGAGCCGGTCACGCTCGCGGTGCTGTAATTGCCGCTGACAAGGCCGGCATTGCTGCCGACCAGCGTGCCGGTGGAATCCTTGCCGTTGACGCTCCCGCTTTCGAGGCCCACATTGCGCACGCTTGCGCTGCCAGACGTCGCGCCGAACAGGCCCGCGTAATTCGAGCTCGGACGGTTGATGACCAGGCCGGAAATGACATGGCCAGCGCCGTCGAAAGTGCCGGTGAAAGGATTCGTCGTGCCCGCGCCTACAGGCACGAAGGTGCCGCCATTCCAGACATCGCTGGAGAGGCCGGTGCTGGCAGCATTGATGTCCTGCTTCAGCGTATAGTTGCCGGCCAGGTTCATTGCCATCAGCTGCAACTGGTGCGACGAATAGATCTTGGTGCTGTATTCAGCGGCCAGCATAGGCCCGGTGGCGCCGGTCGCGTTGCCTGCGCCGTTGAGCGTGCCGTCGGTGTTGACCATCACCCAGTTGTTGCCGGGAGCGCCAGGCGTGGTCGTGAAAGTGAAGGCAGTGAAATTCGACGCGGTCTGCATTTGCGACGATGTCAGGCCACTGAGCGAGGGGGTGGTGGAGCCGCTATTGGTACCGACACCTGGCATTCCTGGGTTCACGGTGGTGTTGTAATACCCGCCAGTGATCGAGGGACTTGTGCCGGCAGCGATGCTGCCAATCACGCCGCCCAAGGTTCCGGAGCCGCTGGAAGACAGGCTCACCGCGCCGGACGAATACACATTGGTAATCGAGCCAGCACTGGTATTCGCGCCAACCACACCACCTACGGCCGTGACGCCCGTCACCGCGCCGGTCGCATAGCTGTTGCTGATAATGCCGGAGTTTCCACCAGCCAGGCCGCCAAAGCCAGTGCCCGTGAGTCCTCGGCTTGTCACCGCGCCGGTGGAGTAGCTGTTGATGATCTGGCTGGACGCCACATTGGAGCCGACCAAGCCACCGGTCAGACTATTGCTCGTCACCGCACCGGTATTGAAACTGTTGGTGATGACGCCGGTGGCGCGATTATGGGACGTAAGCCCCCCCGTATTGGTGGTTCCTGACACCTTGCCGCTGTTAAAACTGTCGGTGATCCTGCCCAGGTTGTTGCCGACCAGGCCGCCCGCAGTGTATGCGCCGACCACTTCACCCGCGTTGAAGCTGTTGACGATGTTGCTGGTCTTGGTGGTGTTGCCCACCAGCCCCCCCATCCAGAAGTCATAGTTCCCGGAGACGCGCACCGTGCTGCTGTTGTAGCTGTCGCTGATCGTGCCGCTGTTGAGTCCGACAAGGCCGGCGCCGATGGCACCGGTCGTGACTGTCACCGAACCACCGCTCACGTACGCATTGCTGACGGTGCCACTGTTGATGGCGGCCAGTGCGGCGATATTGCCTTGTGTGCTGGCGATATTGCCGGCGATCACGGGCGCGACCAGGCCCACATTGCGTATGCTGCCGCTGTTGGAACCGAACAGGCCGGCGACGCCGGCCGCAGTGGTGGTGGCGCTGTTCAAGCCGGTAATGACATGGCCCAGCCCATCGAACTGCCCGGAAAATGGTAAGCCAGTGGTACCTATGGGCGTGAATCCGAGACCGCTATTCCAGGCTGAGGTCGAGCTGGCATCGATGTTGGCACCCAGCACATAGTTGCCAGTCACTGCTCCGCTCACGCCTTGCAAATCGGCGCCGCTGATGCTGCCGGTGGCGCCCAGCGTATTGATCACCGTGTAATTCGTCAGCGCACCATTGCTGCCCAGTTTGGTGCTGAAGTTGTTTCCCGACGGCAGGTCGACTTCAGCCTTGACGTTATAGACGCTGGCATTGCCCGCCGCCACGGCCTGCTGGCCGTATTCCAGCGCCAGGCTGGCCGTGCCGGAGCCGCGCAATGGCTGATTGATATTGATATTGTTTTGCGCCGTCAGTATGAGCTGGTTGGCCGACCACGAAATCGAGTCGTTGACGTTGATGTCGCCCAGCACGCCGCTGCCGCCCGAAATGCTCTGGACCTGGACATTGCTGGTCTTGAGCGCGTTCGTAAAAAACGCGCCGGTCTGGTCGCCACCGGTCACCGCGATGGTGTAGTCGTTCGGGTCGATCAGCCAGGTGCCGGTCCGGCCGTTGCTTGCACTCGTCGTCACGTTCAAGGCGTCGTGCAGTTTGACGTGCGCCGCCGAGGTCTCGACAAAGCCGCCATTGCCGCCAGCCGGGGCACTTGCATCCAGTGTGCCTGCAGCATTCACCGTGCCGGTCTGCATGTCGCCCAGCAGCTTGATGCTGCCGTTGTGGTTGACCAGGGTCTGCGCCTGGATCACGCCGGTGTTGTTGACCACGGTATTGAGCAGCTTGCCCGCTGCCTGCGCCGTCATCAGCACCTGGCCGCCGTCGGCCTGGATCAGCCCGCCATTGCTGACCAGCGCGTTGACAGCGCCCTGGTCGACGGCGACATTGAGCAGACCGTCACCCGCGACATCGAGCGTGATGGCCTGGCCGGCGGCCAGCGCCACCGAGCCCATGCGCGCGGCGATCACGCCGTCGTTGATCACGTGGGCTCCCAGCATGGCGACATAGCCGCCGGGCGCATTGATGCTGCCCAGGTTGCTCACCGCCTGGGTGCTGTTGCCGGAGAACTTGTAACGCCCGGCCATGAAGTCGCTGTCCTTGATGCCCAGCGTCGAGGCCACCAGGCCGCCCACGTTGACCGAAGCACCCTTGCCGAACAGGATGCCGTTGGGGTTGACGAGGAACACCTTGCCATTGGCCGACAGGTTGCCAAAGATGGCGGACGGCTCGCTGCCGACCACGCGGTTGAGCGCCACCGCGCTGGCGTTGGGTTGCACGAACTGCACGGACTCGCCCGCACCTATGCCAAAGCTTTGCCAGTTCAACACCGCGCTCTGGCTGCCCTGCACAATGGTCATATTGCCCGGCGCGGCCGTCACGTTGGCGCTGCCGGCAGTGACCACCCCGCCCTGCGGCAGGGCCGCGGCGCCCGCGGCGTAGGCCAGGCACAGCGCGGTCGCCAGCGCCCTCAAGGCCCAGCGCCCCGCCTGCAGCGAACCCGTGCAGGCCGACGCCGTTTTACCGCCGCTTTTGCTTGTCTCGGCGGCTGCCACATAGGTGGCGGTGCTGTCGTTCCAGATGGATCGGTAGATGTGGTTCATTGTCGGGTAGGCGCTGTAAGAGTGCGAGGCGGTCGCTGAGGAGGGGCCGGCGTTCTGGCGTGGGCCGAGGCTTAGAAATACTTCACGGCCTGGATCCAGAAACGGCTGCTGGCATCCGGAGCCGAGGTGGCCACCGCATTGCCGACTTTATGGGCGTAGAACGCCTTGATGCTGAAGTCGCTGCCGACCCACCAGTTCAGGCCTAGGCCCGCGCCGCTGAGCTTGCGGCTGTTCTTGCCAGTGAACCAGGGGTTGCGACTGAGGGTCACGGCGCCGGTATCGATGAAGCCAATCAGCTGGAACTGCCCTGGCACGGCATCTGCGGGCGGCAAGGTGTAGCGGGCTTCCACAGTGAGAACAACACCGCGGTCGCCATAGCTCTCGCCTTCGGGATAGGCGCGAACAGCATTGGCTCCACCCAATTGCATTTTTTCGGACACGTCAAGATTCTTGGAAGCGATCTGTCCACTGGCCGCGGCATAGATCTGGGCCATTCCACCGGCGCTTTGCAGCCGGGCCAGGTTGAAGCCCAGCTTGCTGTAGGATCCTTGTGTCTTGGCCGCCGCCGCATCAGCGGCCCGGGCGGCCGAATCCTGCAGATCGATATTGCCCGCCGTACCGGTCAGGCTGTAGGTGTTGATCGCCCGAGCCCCGAAGCTGTCGCGGTGGTCGCCATTGAGGCTCAGCATCAGCACCTGCACTTTTTTCGTCTGGCTCAGCTGGGTGCTGTCCACCTCATCGCGCATGCGCTTGCTGTCAAACGCCAGTTGAACGGACAGATTCGACTGGCGCGAACGCAGCAGCGGATAGCTGGCGTAGACGCTGGCGATGCCGGCCGTGCCATGGGCCTGCAGGTTGTGGAATTCCCTTCCCAGGCTATAGTCGAGATAGGCATAGGCCACGCCGACCTTGGTGCGTTCGACCTGCACTTGGTAGGCCGCGCGCGCGTAGTCCAGCCCGTTCCCAGATGTCAGCAGGCGCAGGCTGGCAACGTCGCCGTAGCCTGATGGATTGTTCAGGTTGATCGCGCTGCCCACGCGGTTGCGACCGGTGTAGCGGTTGCCCTGATTATCGCCATCGACAGCGCCCGACACCAGGGGTCCGGGGGCCACGTCCAGAACCAGATCCGAACTGCCGACCGACGCGCCAGGACTGAGCGTTGAGCGCACTTGCACACCTGGCAGGTCGGTCAGCAGCAGCAAGCTGCGCTCCAGCGGTGCCAGTGTGACGGCATCGTTGGACGCTGGCTCCAGCAAGCCCATGACTACGCTGTCCTTGAGCCGCGATTGATTGCTGATCGTGACCGCGCCGTAGCGCCCCTCAAGTACCGCCAGAGTGACCAAGCCGTCGTTGATGTCCTGCGGCGGCAGGTAGGCCCGGGCCACGAAATAGCCGTGCGCGCGGTAGTAGTCGGTCACGCGCTGTGCGAGACCGTTGAGGTCTGACAGCGACATCACCGATTGCGGCTTGAAGCCGGTGGCGTCAAGCAGCACCGCTTGAGTGAACGCCTGCGCACCCGTGATGCGCAAGCTGTCCACCCTGACCGTGGTCTGGTCCGTCAAGGGCTGCGGTGGTTGCTGGCCCTGCTCGATGCGAATCTCCGGTGGCTTGGGCTGCGGCCTGGGCGCCGGCGGTATTTGCTGCAACTGGCTGCCCGCACTCGGAAGTTGCTGGGCCCATGCGGCAGGAGCTGACAATGCCCAAATGCCAGTGATCAGGTAGGCAGTTACCCTGTATTTATGCACGCGAAACCCCAAGATACGGATGGATTGAATAGTAGTTCATTTATGTAACTATTAGTAGTTTTTGTGTTATTTGGCAAACAGATTGGATCGCCCCCCTGGTTCCTCGGTGCTTCATGGACACGCTGCCCATGCCGACCACAATGCGGCAAGCGTCTTTGCCGGCCGCGGAGTCAGGCAATTGCTGGCCGGGCAAGCGGTCAAAAAAGAAAAAAGATGTGCCGAATCACAAGACAGAAGTTAGGGGCGCAAGGCTCCGAGCCGGGTGCTGCAATGCACCCTAGGCTTGGTGAGACTGAGGTAAGCCGCCTGGGTGGCAACACCCCGGCGCTCTGGTCTTTGAGCCAAGAAACCCGCGCTATAGCGTTGGCTTAGCGGAGGAAGAGAGCATGGCGCTGCGCCTGGTGTTGCGGCGCTAGCCGCCCGGGCGCAGACCGGCGCAGGCAGTCGGGATCGCCGACCCAGGCCTCGGTCCCGGCGGCCGTCAGTTCTGCCACCAAAGCGCTAGCGCGGCCGCAGCCGCCATCGATACAAGGCCCAGCCCTACGCCCATGCCGTAGCGCCAGCCGCCCACGACGAATGCCAAGACCGACTTGGCCAGCGTGCTGGCGGTGAGCACCGCGACGCAGCCCCACTGCGCCATGGCCAGGGAAAGGCTGCCCGAAGAATGCAATTGGGCCATGCTGGCGGCTGCCGCATGGGCCTCGGCCAAGGCCGCAATCGCGGCCGCTGCAAGCACGCCCGCGCTGCCGAAAAGCTGTTGCAGCCAGGACGCAAGCAGCGCCACCAGGGCCATGACGGCCGCGAGCAGCAAGGCCTGCGACAAGGTGAAAGCCTGTGCCGCTTGCGCCTGCACGGTCGCGGCCTGCGCCGGCGCACGCCACAGGCACAGCGCGGCGGCCGCTGCAAGGCAAAGCGCCGCGGCTGCCAGCGGCATCAGCATGGCCAGCAGCAAAGGCATGGAGGCCGCGCCCAGCACGGCCGCAAGCAGGCCCAGCGACGCCAGCTGGGACAGCATGGCACAGGCGCAGGCCGCAGTCCAAGGCTGGCCGGCGCTCCTGGTGCTTTGGCCGAAGTGCACAACTGCTGCCGTGGAAGAAGCGAAACCCGAGAAAAATCCGGCCACCGGCTGGCCCCAGCGAGCGCCCAGCGCGCGCGTCAGCACATGGCCCAGCATGCCTACGGCCATGACCAGCACCACCAGCCGCCACAGTGTAGGCAGACGCAGCACACCCCAGGGATCGACGGGCTGCTGCGGCAAAAGCGGCATCACCACCAGGGCGGCCGCGGCCAGCAGCAGGCCGTCGCGCAGCTCATGCTCGCGCAGCAGTTCACGGCTCCAGCGTTGCAGCACGCCCTTGGAGTGCACCAGCAGCGCGCACAGCACGCCCAGCGCCGCCGCCGTGGCGGCGCTTTGATGCGACAGCGCGCCCAGCGTCAGCGAAAACAGCAGGACCACTTCGCTGGTCAGGCCGGGGTCGCGCCGGGCCGAATGCCAGTAGGCGGCCACCGCCAGCGCCCCCACCAGCAGCATTGCCGCGACGAAAGCCTCGGTGCCCAGACTCCACGCCATGCAGCCGAGCAGGGCCGTCAGCGCATGGGTGCGCACACCGGCGCTGCTGCGCTGCGCCGGCTCCCGGCGTTCGCTCGCCACCCCGATCAGCAAGCCTACGCCCAGCGACACGATCCAGGGCGCTGTTCCACTCCAATGCTGCAGCATATGACGGTCCTGTGGAGAGTTGTCGGCACCCGGGCCTGCGCATTCCCGCTGTGGTCTGCGCTGCAGCTTGCGCAGCGGGGGATTTCCCGGGTCGGGATGCCTGTGCCACACCAATGCCAGGTTTTCAGTTTACGCCGGGCAGCGCCGCCTCTATCGGCGCACAGGCCGCGTTGCATTTGCCTGCAGGGCCAGGCGCAATGCCCGCGCTGACGCGCACATTCGCGACGCTGCTGGCAAGGCGAAGCGGACATGTCCGGCTTGGCCTGGGGCCGCAGCCGGGCGGCGTCACTGCGGCCGCGGCAAATACCATGGCCGTGAGCAATGGGCTCGCACCATAGAGGAGAACATATGTCCGTCAATCGCACCGATGCCAGCGTCAAAAAGGACGTCGAGGACGAAATCAAATGGGATCCTGCCGTCCGGGATGACAACATGATTGCCGTGACCGTCAGGGACGGGGTGGCGACGCTTACCGGCTTTGTCAAAAACTACATGGATTCCTACTATGCAGAGAAGGCGGCCAAGCGTGTGACCGGTGTGACTGGCGTGGCCAACGACATCGAGGTGAGACTTCTGACGGAGCGCACCGACTATGAAATTGCCGAGGAAGCCGTCAAGGCGCTGCAGCGGGAGTTGCCGACGATTTCTGAAAGCATCAAGGTCGTCGTGAAAGATGGCTGGCTCAAGATCGAGGGCGAGTGCGACTGGAATTACCAGAAGGAATGCGCTGAACGGGCGCTGCGGTCCATCAACGGCATCAAGACCATTTCCAACCTGATCACCGTGAAGGAGCAGGCCACTCCGGTGGATATCAAGCAGAAGATCGAAGAAGCGCTGGTGCGCAATGCCCGGCTTGACGCAGACCGGATCACGGTCGAAGTCGCGGGCGGCAGGGTCACCTTGCGCGGCAAGGTCCGATCGCTGGCGGAGAAAACGCAGGCCCAGCGCTCGGCCTGGGCGGCGCCGGGCATCACCTGGGTCGAGAATGCCATTGCGGTAGCTCCCTGAGACCATCGACGCAAACCGCACAGCAGCCTGCCTCAGCCTGCAGTGTCGCGCGCGGGCCGTCGCGCTCACCAAATTCCCATCGCTGCCCATGGTCCGTCTGCACGTCGGCGCCCTTGTCCCGCTGCTGCGACCATGCCAGGCGCAGCGGCCGTATCGGCGCATTTCCGCCGCTGCTGGAAAGTGCCCAGCATGGCCGAAATGACAACGTTAGCCTTTCACGCACTCATTCCAATAATTTCCATGTTTGCTTGAAAACAGCAAGTTATGCAATAGGTCAGACGCCAATTTCCAGCAACAATGACAACGTTATCATTCGATGGAGCTTTCAACAGATGCAGATGCCGGCATGGCCGGGCGGCGTCTATCGATTCCATAACGCAGGAGACATGAATGAAGAAAACCTTTGCAGCGCTGTGCCTGGGCCTTGTCGCACTCGCGGCGCAGGCCCAAGGCTGGCCGGAAAAAACCGTCACGCTGGTGGTTCCGTTTCCTCCAGGCGGCTCGACCGATCAGGTCGCGCGTGCCGTGGGGCCGCTGCTCACCAATGCCTTGAAACAGTCATTCCTCGTCGACAACAAGCCCGGCGCCACGGGAACGATTGGCGCGACCTTCGTCAAGCGCGCGCCCGCGGATGGCTACACCTTTCTCGTGAGCTCGCTGGGTCCGCTGGCGATCACGCCCCATCTGATCAAAGGCATGCAATATGACCCGCTCAAGGATTTCGATCTGATCACGGTGGCCGTGCAATCGCCCAACGTGCTGATCGTGCCCGCGAATTCGCCCTACAAATCGGTGGCCGACGTGATCGCCTATCTGCGCGCGAATCCCGGAAAGATGACATTTGCTTCGGCGGGCCACGGCACCAGCGACCACCTGACTGCCGAACTGTTCTGGCAGCAGACCGGCACCTCCGCCATCCATGTGCCGTACAAGGGCGGCGCGCCCGCCCATGCCGACATCATGGGCGGCCAGGTCGATGCCTCGTTCCAGAACATCAACGCGGTGGTGCAGTACATCAAGGGCGGCAAGATGCGCGCCCTGGCCATCACCAGCGCCGCGCGCTCCCCGGTGCTGCCCGACGTGCCCACGCTCGCCGAAGCCGGAGTGAAGAACGTGGAAGTCACCTCCTGGCAGGCCATCGTTGCCCCCAAGGGCCTGCCGCCCGCGGTGCGCGAGAAGGCGCATGCCGCGTTTGCTCAGGCCTTGAACGACCCCAAGGTCAGGGACCAGTTCGTCTCCATAGGCTTCGAGATGGTGGTCAACACGCCGGCCCAGTTCGCGCAGTTCCAGCGCCAGGAATACGCGAAGTGGAAGTCGGTGATCGAGACCGGAAAGATCACCATCGACTGAGGTCGGGCAGGGCTGAAACATCCCCATGCGCGGCGCAGCGCGCAGGCGGCGACGGGGCGGTGCGAACGGGCAGGGCGGCAGGAAAGAGACCTTAAAATCGCTGCAGCCACTGTGCCGCCCGTTCCCCGTCTACCCAAGGCATGATGACCGCATGACCCTATTGCCCGCCGCAACCATCAGTGCCCAGCCCGGTATCGCCTACCGCAAGGTCAAGAGCATTCTGATCTCCGAGATCGCGTCCGGAGCGCTGCAGCCTGGCGTGAAATTCCCCAATGAGACGGTGTTGGCGAAACGCTTCGGCGTGTCGGTCGGCACGCTGCGCCGGGCCGTCGAGGAGCTGGTCGCCGAGAACATCCTGGTGCGCCAGCATGGCCGCGGCACTTTCGTGCGCAGTCTCGACGAGGAACGCTTTCTGTTCCAGTTCTTCAAGCTCGCCGACCGGGACGGCAATTTCGAGTATCCCAAGGTCGAACTCGTGGCCTTCAGCCAAGGCGCGGCGAATTCACAGGAAGCCAAGGTGCTAGGCCTGCAACCCGGCGACGCGGTGTTCCGGCTTGAAAACGTGCTGTCGCTGCAGAACCTGGCGACGGTGCACGATCGCATCTCCATCGACGCGAAACTGTTCGAGGGCCTGACGCAGCAATGCCTGACTCAGCGCGCGGGCACGATCTACGAGCTCTACCAGCGCCGCTTCGGCGTGACGATCGCCTGCGCCGACGAACGTCTGCGCGCCGAAGACGCGGATGCGCGCAGTGCAGAACTGCTGGGCATCGCGCCGGGCACCTCGGTGCTGCGCATCGAGCGCGTGGCGTTCACCGTGCAGAACCGGCCCTGCGAATGGCGCATCTCCATCGTCAACTCCAGCCGCGTGGACTACGTGTCCCGCTCCGCGCACAACTGAAGCGCGCAGCGCGCGGCATTCTGGCAGCCGCCGCGCCGCGTTGCAGCGCTCAGAGCCCTGGTTGCCCCGGGCACGACAAGCCAAAACCTTTTCTGACTGACTGCGCATAGCAGGCGGACGCCGGCCCCGGTGCGCGCGCAAACGCCGCGTATTTCCCGACTGGGAAAACCCTGAATGCAAAGTCATACATATGACTTATATTTCTTTTCAGGCGATTCAGATTCGCTGACGCGAGTCGCCAGGCCATCCCCAGCCCCAGCGAAACCAAGGAGAAATCTCTTGATCCACTGCGTACTGCATGAAGAAAAGGACAGCGTCGCTGTCGTCGTCGTCGAAGGCATCACCGCCGGGCAAGACATGAATGCGCTCATCCTGGATGACGATCGCACGATCACCATCCAGGCCAATGCAGCCATCCCCATCGGCCACAAGGTGGCAGTGCGCGACATGGAGGTGGGCGACACGGTGATGAAGTACGGCACGGACATCGGCAAGGTCGTGGCACGCATCGCCACCGGCGACCACGCCCACGTGCACAACATCAAGACCAAGCGCTGGTAAGCCCAGCGCCCGCACCTGCGCCAAGCAACCCCGTCCACTCAAAGGCTCTACCTCATGTCCATCATCGATTCATCCACGACCTTCTGGGGCTATCGCCGTGAAAACGGCCGCGTCGGCGTGCGCAACCACGTCATCATCCTGCCGCTCGATGACCTGTCCAATGCCGCCGCCGAAGCGGTGGCGCACGCGGTCAAGGGCACGATGGCCATTCCCCATCCCTATGGCCGGCTGCAGTTCGGCGCAGACCTGGAGCTGCACTTTCGCACGCTGATCGGCGCCGGCTCGAACCCGAATGTCGCAGCTGTCGTGGTGATCGGCATCGAGGACAGCTGGACCAAGACCGTGGTCGACGGCATCGCTGCCACCGGCAAGCCCGTGGTCGGCTTCGGCATCGAAGGCCATGGCGACCACGAGACCATCATGCGCGCGTCGCAGGCCGCAAAGAAGATGGTCCAGCATGCGACCACGCTGCACCGCGTCGAATGCCCGATCTCGGATCTGTGGATCTCGACCAAATGCGGCGAGTCGGACACCACCTCGGGCTGCGGCGCCAATCCCACCGTGGGCAATGCGTTCGACAAGCTCTACGGCCTGGGAACGACCCTGGTGTTCGGCGAAACATCGGAGCTCACGGGCGGCGAGCATCTTGTCGCCGCGCGCTGCCGCACCGACCAGGTGCGCGCCGACTTCATGAAGATGTTCGACGGCTACCAGGAGATGATCAAGCGCCATGCGACCACCGATCTGTCGGATTCGCAGCCGACCAAGGGCAACATCGCCGGCGGCCTGACGACCATCGAGGAGAAGGCGCTGGGCAACATCCAGAAGATAGGCAAGAAGTGCATGGTCGACGGCGTGCTCGACAAGGCCGAGACCCCGGACAAGCCCGGGCTGTGGTTCATGGACTCCTCGTCGGCCGCGGCCGAGATGGTGACGCTGTGCGCGGCCTCGGGTTTCGCGGTGCATTTCTTTCCCACCGGCCAGGGCAATGTGATCGGCAACGCCATCGTTCCGGTCATCAAGATCTGCGCCAACCCACGCACCGTGCGCCTGATGAGCGAGCACATCGACGTCGATTGCTCGGGCCTGCTGCAAAAGGAGCAGACCATGGACGCCGCGGGCGACCTGCTGCTGGAGATGATGCTGCAGACCATCAACGGCCGCTTCACCTCGGCAGAAGCACTGGGCCACCGCGAGTTCGTGATGACGCGGCTGTTCGAAAGCGCCTGAGCGCCAGCAGCTCGGCGGCGCGCCACAACGCCGCCGGCTGCGCCTGCCTGCGCCACGCGGCGCGGCTTTCCCTCCTGCCGTGCGGCATGCACGGCAACGCATTCCCACGCCAAGAATCGACAGAGGAGTTCCGGATGACCACATGGTGTAATCGGCTTACGAGACGTAATGCCCTTCACGCGATCGCATCGGCCAGCGCCGTGTCGCTCGTCCCCTCCCTGGCCGCGGCCCAGGACGGCTATCCGTCCAAGCCGATACGCTACATCGTGCCGTTTCCGCCCGGCGGCCTGACCGACGTGATGGCGCGGCTCATCGCCCAGAGCACGGGCATGGCCATCAAGCAATCCGTGCTGGTCGACAACCGTGCGGGCGCGAGTGCCAACCTCGGTGCCGACCTCGCAGCCAAGTCCAGCCCCGACGGCTACACCTGGCTGGCGATCACGCTTGCGCATGCGGTCAACCAGTCGCTGTTTTCCAACCTGCCGTACAGCCTCGAGAAGAACCTGGCTCCGGTCGCGCATCTGGCAACCAGCCCGCTGGTGCTGGTGGTCAATGAAAACAATCCCGCAAGAAGCGTCGCCGACCTGCTGGCGCAGGCGCGCGCCAAACGGCTGAACTGCGGCTCCAGTGGCAACGGCACGCCGCCGCACCTGGGCATGGAGCTGCTGGCGCTCAACGCCAAGATCGAGGTCTCGCACATTCCCTACAAGGGCGGCGCGCCTTCGCTCAATGATCTGCTGGGCTCGCAGCTCGACTTCATCGTCTCCAATCTGCCCGAGTCCTCGACCTATGTGAAGGCCGGCAAGCTGCGCGCGCTGGCCGTGACTTCGGCAAGGCGCCATCCTCTGCTGCCCGATGTGCCCACGTTTGCCGAAGCCGGACTTCCGGGCGTGGAGCTCGAGAACTGGACGGGGTTGATGATGCCGGCCGGCACGCCCAAGGCCGTGATCGATCGGGTCTCGGCGGAAGCGATCAAGGCCGTCACCTCCAAGGAGATATCGGAGCGTGTCGGCGCCATGGGCTTCACCTCGACCGGGCTGGGGCCCACGGAGTTCGGCGAGCTGATCAAGAAGGATGTGGCCCGCTGGCGCGAAATCGTCAAGGCACGCAACATCCAGACCGGCTGATCCCACCGCCCGCCGCTGCCGCCCGCCGCTCCACTTCCTACGGAACACCACCATGTCACTGCAGAAAATCGTCATCACCGAGTTCATGGACCAGGCAGCCGTCGATGCGCTGCGCGCCGACTTCGAGGTGGTCTATGACCCCGGCCTGGTCGATGATGGCGCGCGGCTGCATCAGGCCGTGGCCACGGCCGACGCCGTGATCGTGCGCAACCGCACGCAGCTGCGCGGCGAACTGCTGGCCGCGTGCACCAGGGCGCGCGTGATCGGTCGACTGGGCGTGGGCCTGGACAACATCGATGTCGAAGCGTGCAAGGCGCGCGGCATGGTGGTGATTCCCGCCACCGGGGCCAATGCGCTGGCCGTGGCCGAATATGTCATCGCCACGGCAATGCTGCTGCTGCGCGGCGTGTATCTTTCGAGCGCCCAGGTCGCCGGCGGGCAGTGGCCGCGCGCGGCGCTGTCCAACGGACGCGAGACCGCAGGCACCTGTCTGGGCCTGGTCGGCTTCGGCGGAATAGGGCGGCTGGCCGCCGGCCTGGCGCAGGCACTGGGCATGCGCGTGGTCGGCCATGACCCGATGGTGGCGCCGGACCATCCCGCCTGGCGGCAATACGGTGTCACGCCGCTGGGCCTGGACGCGCTGCTGGCCTGCGCCGACGTGGTGAGCCTGCATGTGCCGCTGACGGCGCAGACGGCCCACATGCTCTCGGCCGCGCGCATCGCGCAGATGAAGCCTGGCTCCATCGTCATCAACACCGCGCGCGGCGGCATTGTCGATGAGGCCGCGGTTGCCTCCGCCTTGAAGGAGGGCAGACTGGGAGGGGCGGCCTTCGACGTTTTCGAGCCCGAGCCGCTGACCGTGCCCAACGTCTGGCAGGGCTGTTCCAACGTCATACTCACCCCGCATGTGGCCGGCGTGACCGCGCAATCGAATGTGCGTGTTTCCACGCTGATCGCGGCCGCCGTGGCCCGCATCCTGAAAGACTGAACCATGCTACATTCCCGCGCCGCCTTGACGGCACTGATCAATGACGTTCTGCAAAAGGCCGGCGCCAGCCCGGCGCAAAGCGCGCCCACGGCCCTGGCGCTGGTCGCAGCCGAGGCCAGCGGCCTGCCGTCGCACGGCCTGTCGCGCGTGCCCATGTACGTAGCCCATCTCAAGGCCGGCCGCGTCATGGGCAACGCCGTGCCTTTCATCGCCAACCAGCGCGCCAGCGCGGTGTTGATCGACGCCGCCAATGGTTTCGCCTTTCCCGCCTGCCGGCTGGCCGTGGACGAGGCCATCACGCGCGCGCGCGCCACGGGCATTGCGATTGCGGCCATCACCAACAGCCATCACTCGGGCATGTCGTCCTACCATCTGGATGCGGTGGCCGCCGCGGGCATGGTCGGCATCGCCTGCAGCAATTCGCCCGCGGCCATGCCGGCCGCCGGGGGAAAACGGCCGATCTTCGGCACCAACCCCATCGCCGCGGTCTTTCCGCGCAGCGGCGCCCGGCGCGGCGGCGCCCGCCCCCTCAGCATCGACCTGTCGCTGTCCGAGGTGGCGCGCGGCAAGCTCATGGTCGCGGCCAAGAAAGGCGAGTCCATTCCGCTGGGCTGGGCGCTGGACGCCGAAGGCCAGCCGACCACCGACCCCCAAAAGGGCATGCAGGGCTCTATGCTGCCCATGGGCGGCGTCAAGGGCGCGATGCTGGCGCTGATCGTCGAATTGCTGGTCACCACGCTGACCGGCGCGCACTTCGGCGCCGAGGCCGACACCTTCTTCGAAGACGAAGGCAACCAGCCGCGCCTGGGCCAGGCCTTCATCGTGATCGATCCCGGCGCCCTGGGCGGCACGGCGGTGTACGCCGAGCGCATCGAGGCACTGATTGCGGCGATGTTGGTGGACGAAGGCGTGCGCCTACCCGGACAGCGGCGCTTCGACCTGCTGGCCCGGGCCGAAGCGGCCGCAGGCATCGAAGTGCCGCAAGCCACCATCGACGCGATTGCCGCACTGGCTTGATGCCCGTCTATGCGTGCCGCGCGCGCAGCAGACGTCAGACCGGGCGCGCGGCCAGCACCGTGCCGCGGCATTCGCCAAAGCCTATGCGCGCGGCTCCGGGTTTTTCGCACCAGCCCTGAAAGATCACGCTGTCACCGTCCTGGAGGAAGCCGCGCTGCTCGCCATGGCCTATGTCCACGGGCCGCTGGCCGCCGTGCGTGAGCTCGATCAACGCCCCGGCCTCGCCGGCGCTCGGGCCCGAGATGGTGCCGCTGCCGATCAGGTCGCCCACCTGCAGGTTGCAGCCGCCTGCCGTGTGGTGGGCCAACATCTGCGCGATGCTCCAATACTGGTGGCGAAAGCTGGTCTGCGTGATGCTGCGCCCGCGCAGTCCGGCGGCCGTGGCCTGCGCGCTTTGCAGCGTGACCTGGAGCTGGATGTCAAACGCACCCTGCCTGCGGTTGGCGGCGGATTCCAGATAGGCCAGGGGCTGGGGCTCGGTGGCGGGTCGGTTCCAGGGCAGGCGATACGGCGCAAGCGCTTCGAGCGTGACGATCCACGGCGACACCGTGGTGGCGAAGTTCTTGGCGTTGAACGGGCCCAGGGGCTGCATTTCCCACACCTGGATATCGCGCGCCGACCAGTCGTTGAGCAGGCTCAGGCCGAAGATATGCGCCTCGGCGGCGTCAAGCGCCACGGGCTCGCCCGCAGGATTGCCCTGGCCTATCCAGGTGGCGATCTCGAGCTCGTAGTCCAGGCGGGCGCAAGGAGCGAACACCGGCGTCTGCTCGCCCGGCGCCAGCGACTGTCCCAACGGCCGGCGAAACTGCTGGCCACTGACGCCCACCGACGAGGCGCGGCCGTGGTAGGCCTGCGGCATCCAGCGGAAATTGGGCGTCGCGTCGCCATCGGGGTACATGATGCGCATGCAGTTGCGCGCATGGTGCAGCGATGTATAGAAGTCCGTGTAGTCGCCGATGCGCGCAGGCACGGCGTATTCCACCTGGGCCAGCGGAAGCAGGCAGTCGCGCAGCGCGGCCTGCTCGGCGGCGCTGGCCTGGTGCAGCAGGGCAAACAGCGCATGGCGCAGCGCGCTCCAGGCACTCGGGCCCAGCGCCATCAAGGCATTGAGGCTTTCCTGCGCGCCGGCCTGGGCCGCGGCTTGCGCGGGCGCTGCCAGCAGCCCGATTCGGGCCAGCGCCGCCAGGTCAAGCGCCTGATCGCCGATGGCGACGGCGCCGCGAAACGCCTGCTGCGTGCCCGCCGGGCGCAACACGGCGAACGGCAGATTCTGGATGGGAAAGTCGCAGTCGGGCGCATTGGCGGATGCCAGCCAGCTGCGCGCCTGGGCGTCGTGGGTATGGTTGAGCGTATGCATGGAAGATTTCTGGAAATGGCGCGCCGGCTGCGCCGGGCCGGTACAGCCGCCGGCACCGGTGTCAGGCAAGCAGCGCGGCAAACAGGCGCTCGTCGAAGATCGCCACCGCCCGGGTCCAGCCGGCGGAGGCACCGCGGATCTTGTGCGGAAAGCAGCTGATGAAGAAACCCGTCGCGGGCAGGGCTTCGAGGTTGTTGAGCTTTTCCAGGTGGCAGTAGCCGATGTCGCGCCCGGCTTTATGGCCTTCCCAGATCAACCCCGCATCCTGCGAGGCCGCGTACTTTTCGGCGGTGTAGACGAAAGGCGCATCCCAGCTCCAGGCGTCGGTGCCGGTCAGGCGCACGCCGCGCTCGAGCAGGTACATGGTGGCCTCGTAGCCCATGCCGCAGCCGGCGGCGACATAGTCATCGTGGCCGTAGCGGCTGCCGGCGCGGGTGTTGACCACGACGATCTCCAGCGGCTGCAGCTGATGGTCTATGCGCCGGAGCTCGGCCGCGACGTCGGCCGCGGTCACCACATAGCCATCTTCCATGTGGCGGAAGTCCAGCTTGACGCCGGGCTGGAAGCACCAGTCCAGCGGCACCTGATCGATGGTGATGGCCGGCTTGCTGCCATCCAGCGTTTTGTCCATGGTGCTGTGAAAGTGATAGGGCGCGTCCAGATGCGTGCCGTTGTGCGTGGACAGGCTGACCTTTTCGACGGCCCAGCCTTCGCCGTCGGGCAGATCTTCCTTTTTCAGGCCGGGGAAGAACGAGGCGATCTGCTCGACGGTGTTCTCATGGCTGAAATACTGGATCTCGGGCTTGAACGCCGGCGGGTCGGAGACCACATCGTTTTCGAGATAGATGGACAGGTCGACAATCTTGCGTGTCATGAGAGACTCCTTCGTATGCAATGGGGCCAAGCGCGCTTCATTCCGCGCGGATGTGGTTGTCGCGCACGACCTTGGCCCAGCCCTGGGCGTCCTCCCTGAGGAACTTGCGGAAATCCTCGGGCGTGCCGCCTGCGGGCACCAGTCCCAGATCCTTGAGCCGCGCCTGAAAGCCGGCGCTGGCGATGATGGTCTGGGCCACGGCGTTGACCTTGTTCACCACGTCGGGCGGCGTGCCCTTGGGTGCGAGCAGGCCATGCCAGGAGTCGCCGACAAAGCCCGGGAAGGTTTCGCCGACCGTGGGCACATCGGGCAAGGCCTCTATGCGCTTGGGGCCGGAGACGGCCAGCGCGTGCAGCTTGCCGGCCTGGATGTAGGGGATGGTGGTGGTGGACGGATCGAAGGCCGTGACCACGCGCGCGGCCATCAGGTCGGTCAGCGCGCTGTCCTTGTAGGGCACATGCACCATGGTGGCGCCCGCCATGTTCAGCATCCGGGCCATGGCCACATGCGTGCCCTGGCCTATGCCGTAGCTCGCATAGGTCAAGGTGTCGGGCTTGGCCCTGGCCGCGGCCATCAGCTGCGCCAGGGTCTTGTAGGGCGACTGCGGCGATGTCACCAGCACATACGGCACGGACAGCACGCGCACCACGGGCACGAAATCATCGGGCTTGTAGGGCAGCGTCTTGTACACATAGGGGTTGATCGAGGTGGTGTTGTTCACGGTGTAGAGCAGCGCATAGCCGTCGCCCGGCGCGCTGGCCACGCTCTGCGCGCCGATGATGGTGCTGGCGCCGGCGCGGTTCTCGACCACGATGGGCTGGCCCAGCGCCTTGGACATGGGCTCGCTCATCAGCCGCATGATCACATCGGGCGAGGAACCCGCGCCAAAGGGCACGACCACGCGTATCGGCTTGCTCGGATAGCTGGCGCCCTGCGCCATGGCGAGCAGCGGCAGGGCGCCGGCCAGCAGCACGAGGGCGTGGCGGCGCGAGGGGCAGTAAAAGGTCATGCTTGTCTCCGTTGTGGTTGGTTTTTTGTCTTGCGGCAGCCGGGCGGTCACTTCGGCGCGCGCCAGTGCACCATGGGCAGGCCCGCCACGGGCGAGCGGAAAAAGGGAATGCGCGTGCCCAGCAGACTGCCCAGATAGACTGTGCGCAGGTCGGGGCCGCCAAAGGTGATGCTGGCCATCCAGGGCGCGATGCTGCCGCGTGCGCGCTGCATGTCCTCGCTGGTCAAACTGCGGTCGTCGAAGCGCCGCATCAGATGGGCGCTGGCCGCGGCGTCGCCGTCATCGAGCAGCGTGCGCAGCTCGCCCTCGGGCGTGATCGCCACCAGCCGGTCGACCATGATCAGCGTGCACCACAGGTTGCCATAGGCATCGAAGGCAATGCCGTCGGGCATGCCGCCCAGGTGCGCGGGGCCGAACAGCTGGCGGTCGGTGAGGCGGACCTGGGCCGGATCGGACTCGTCCAGGCGCAGCCGGGTGATGCAAGGCCCCGTGGTCTCGACCACGTACAGCCACTCTTCGCGCGCATCGAGCCGCACTTCGTTGGTGAAACCGAAGCCGTCGGCAACCACGCGCAACCGGCCGTTCTCGACCACGGCCACATAGCCGTCGCGCACGCCCGTGGCCAGCGCTTCGGTCCAGGGGTTGACGCGCGTCGAGACCGTCAGCCAGATGCGGTCGCGCGAATCGCGCAGCACGAAATTCACCTTGCCTATGGGCTGGCCGTCGATGCTGTCGTACAGCGTGCGCGTGCGGCCCTCACGGTCCATGACTTCCAGCCGGTCGCTGCCGAAGTTGGAGATCAGGATGCTGCCGTCGGCGCAGAAAGCCAGTCCATTGGGCAGCGTGCCGGTGGTCAAACGGCTTTCCATCTGCGCGACGCTTGCGCTGCCGGCGGCGGAAAATCGCGTATCGGCGCTCTGGCCTATGAAGCGCTGCGTGCCGTCGGTGGCGATGTGCACCACGCCGCCGCGCGCGTCGGCGCTCCACAGCGAACCGTCGGCTTCGGCCAGGATGCATTCCGGGCGCTGCAGTTCATTGCCGACATAGCCGATCTGCGCGCGCTCCACACTGAATCCGTCCAGCGGATTGGCATGCGTCATGGTGGGTCTCCTCTATTTTGTTGCTTATACGTATGTATAAACTAAGCGTGCAAACGCCGTCAACCGGGAATTCATCATCTAGGATGTGCACCATGAACACCGTATCCCGTCCGAAAGCCGCGCCGAAAGCCCGCTTGCGCGCGCCCCAGCGCCGTGCCGACAGCGAGGCCACGCGCCAGCGCATTCTGGATGCGGCCGAGCGTCTCTTTGCCGATGCCGGCTTTCATGCCACGTCGATCCGCGAAATCGCCACCCTGGCGCAATGCCAGTTCGCGCTCATCGGCTACCACTTCGGCTCCAAGGAAGAGCTGCTGGACCATGTGATCGCGCGCCGCTCGGATGTGCTGAACCACGAGCGGATGAGGCGCCTGGACGAATTGCTGGCACTGCACGGCACGGCGCCCATTCCGCTGCGCGCGCTGATCACCAGCTTTGTGAGCACCTTGATGACGCGCGCCGACTCGGACGATGAAGGCTGGCGCAACTACACCCGGCTGATTGCGGTGGTGGCGGCCAACGCGCAGTGGAAGGACCTGACGGAAAAGCACTTCAATGCCGTGGCGCGCGAGTACCTGGCGCAGCTGCAGCGCAGCTTGCCCGGCGTGCCCAGCGAAAATCTGTACCGCGCCTTCACCTTCTCGGTGGGAACGATGCTGTCGGTGTGCGCGCGCTCGGACCGCATAGAGACGCTGTCGGGCGGCGCGTTCGATTCGCGCCAGGTGGCAGGCCTGAGCGATGCGCTGTGCGTTTTTCTCGAAGGCGGTTTCCTGGCCATCGCCCAGGCCTAGGGGCTGCTGCCGGCGCACAGGCCGCTGGGTTTGGGGCAGGACTTCAGGGATTTCCCGAATGGGCGCTGCCAAACAGGAAATAATAGCGGCATACCCTCAGATCCAGGTCCTATGAGTTTCGCGCAACATCCCAGTCCATCGTCCTTGCTTTCATCGACAGCCGGTGACCCGGCGCCCCTTTCTTCCACCAGCCAGGCCGTGCTTGATTGGCTGGCTTCGCAGCAGCAGGCCATGACCGACCTGCTGGCCCGTATCGTCAACATCGACAGCGGCAGCGGCCACGAAGCCGGCACGCGCCAGGTCGCGGCCGTGCTGCGCGCGCGGCTGGAATCGGCCGGCATTGCCGTGGACACCCTGCCCGAGCCGGGCTGGGGCGATTGCCTGCTGGCGCGCGTGGCCGGCAGCGACGCCGCGGCCACGGGCCACCTGCAGCTCATGGGCCACATGGATACCGTGTTCCCGCTGGGCACGGCCGCGGCCCGCCCCTGGCGCGTGGAAGACGGCAAGGCCTATGGTCCGGGCGTGGCCGACATGAAGTCGGGCCTGGTCATGAACGTCTTCGTCGCCGAGGCCCTGGCGCGTTTCGGCGGCAATGCCAGCCCCGTGCACCTGCTGTTCACCTGCGACGAGGAAGTGGGCTCGCCCGCCTGCCGGCATGTGATACGCAAGCATGTGCAGGGCGCACGCGCCGTGCTCAACGCCGAGCCCGGACGCATCAGCGGCAACGTGGTGAACGAGCGCAAGGGCTCGTACCGCATCGATTTCGAAGTGCAGGGCGTGGCCGCGCACGCGGGCATCAACCCCGCGCAAGGCGCGAGCGCCATCGATGCGCTGGCGCGCAAGATCCTGGCGCTGCATGCGCTCAACGGCTGCGAGCCCGGCATCACCGTGAACGTCGGCTTCGTGCAGGGCGGCATGGCCTCCAACGTGGTGGCACCGCTTGCGAGCGCGCACGCCGACCTGCGCTATACCGCCGACAACGACCTGCAAGGCGTGCTCGCGCGCATCCAGGCCATCATCGAGGAAGAGTCGCTGCCGCGCACCAGCGGCCGCATCATCGAGTCGCGCGGCGCGCTGCCGATGGCGCGCACACCCGACCACATCCTGGACTTGTACCAGCGCTCTGCCGCACAGGTCGGCTTTGCGGTGCAGGCCGAAAGCACGGGCGGCGCCGCGGACAGCGGCATCACTTCCGACATGGGCATCCCCAGCCTGTGCGCTCTCGGCCCCGTGGGCGGCTACGCCCACAGCGAGCGCGAGTTCTGCGACCTGTCCACTTTCGTGCCACGTGCCCAGGCACTGGCGCTGACCCTCATGGCGCTGCGCTGAACCGCCGCGCCTGCCGCTTTCCTACTGTTGTTTGTTTTATGTCCGACCTTCACATGACCTCTTGCGCCACTTCGCGCCGCCAGTTGCTGGCCACTGCCATGGGCCTGGCCGGCGCCGCCGCGCTGCCCGCTTTCGCCGCTGACAAATACCCGACCCGCGCCATCACGCTGGTCGTGCCTTTCCCGCCCGGCGGCTCGGTCGACATCATGGCCCGTCAGTACACCGAATCGCTGGGCCGCACCCTGGGCGTGCCCATCGTCGTGGAAAACAAGCCCGGCGCGGGTGGCTCGATTGGCGCGCAGTTCGTCGCGCGCGCCAAGCCCGATGGCTATACGCTGGTCGCCTCGTCGCAAAGCAGCCACCTGGCCAATCCGCTGGTGCAGTCCAACCTGGGCTACGACCCGATCAAGGACTTCGAGAACATCGCCATCCTGGGCCGCCAGCCCAATGTGCTGGTCGTGCACCCCAGCGTGCCGGTCAAGACCTTTGCCGAACTGGTGACCTATCTCAAGGAGCGCCCAGGACAGATCAACTTCGCCTCGGCGGGCGCGGGCAGCATGGGCCAGCTCAATGCCGAGTCGCTGCTGCTGTCGGTCAACGCCAAGGCCGTGCATGTGCCTTACCGCGGCGGCTCGCAATACGTCACGGCCGTGCTGGCCGGTGAAGTGCAGTTCGCGCTCGACAACCTGGTGGTGTTCCTGCAGCACATCCAGGCCGGCAAGCTGCGCGCCCTGGCCGTGGCTTCGGCGACGCGCGTGGCCCAGCTGCCCGATGTGCCCACGTTTGCCGAACTCGGCTTCCCGGCGCTGAACCAGGCCTCGTGGATAGGCATCGCCGCGCCCGCTGGCACGCCGGCCCCGATTGTCACGGCGCTGCACCAGGCGATACGCAAGGCGGCGGTCGAGCCCGCCATGATCGAGAGCCTCAAGTCGCGCGGCGTGATCCCGCCCGAAGAGATGACACCCGCGGCTTTCGAGAAAATGATGGCCGAACGCCTCGTGTCCTACGGCGAAGTCGTGCGCAAGGCCGGCATCAAGCCCGAGTAAGCCAGGCGCCGGGGGCCGCTCAGTCCTGCGTCACCCCGGCCTGTTTCACCACCTGCGCCCAGGTCGTACGCGCTGCGCAGGTCGGCGTACTCCTTGAGCCTGTGGTCGCTCTACTGCACCAGCTGCCGCATGTTCGATCAACGCCAAGCGGGTTCGCGCGATCCGCTGGCAACGCCCAGCATGATGCCAAACACAATCAGCAGTCCGCCGAAGGCGCGGTCAATCAAGTGCCGCACGGCCAGCAAACGATCTCGTACGGCGCCACTTGAGAAGCTGAGTGCGACCACCGCAAACCAGGCCATGTGCGTCGCAGAAACAAAAAGGCCATAGCCGATTTGCACTTTCAGCGGCGTGTCGGCGTGCACCACCTGCATGAAAAGACTCACGATGAACACCGTGGTCTTGGGATTCATCACGTTGGTCAGAAATCCCGTGCGCAGTGCCGCCAGGTCCGATATCGGGGCACGCCGGGTGTCGACAAGTTCACCGACCTTCCTGGTCCTGAGCATTTTCACTCCAAGGTAGATCAGATAGGCCGCGCCAAGCAGCTTGATGGCATTGAACAGCCACAGCGACTGCTGGATCAGCACACCCACCCCGACCAGGGTGTAGGTGACATGCACCAGCACGCCCATGCTTATTCCCAAGGCCGTCAGGACTCCGCAACGCCGGGAGAGCAACAGGCTATTGCGCGTAACCATCGCGAAATCAGGTCCAGGGCTCAAGACGGCAAGCAGGGTGATAGTGAGTACAGCTAACAATTCAGTCATTGGAAATAGGGTTTGTGCATTGGAACGTACGCAATACTATTGGCCTCAGTCCGGGATGAATAACGATGTTTTCTGACATGAATGGTGAGCCGGAATCACAACATTCGCGCCTGCCTTCGCTGCTGGCACTGCGCTGTTTTGAAGCCGCGGCGCGGCTGGAGAATTTCAGCCGTGCTGCCGACGAGCTGCACCTGACGCATGGCGCCGTCAGTCGGGCCGTACGCCTGCTGGAAGACGACCTGGGCATGGCACTCTTTGAGCGGCGCAGCCGACGGGTGTATCTGACCGCAGCCGGACGCACCCTTGCGCAAGCGGTCAGCGGCGGCTTCAATCTCATGCGGCAAGCTGTCGGCGAGTTGCGCGCCAGCGCACGCCAGGAAAGACGCTGGGTGCTTTCCTGCGAACCCACGCTGCTGATGCGCTGGCTCATTCCCCGCTGGCCGGACTTCCAATCCCGCCATCCCGAAATCGACATGCATCTCGTTGCCGGTGGCGGTGGGTTCTCATTTGCCAGCGGCATCGACCTGGCCATACGCCGGGATGATTTTCCCTGGTCTGCGAGCTATAACATGGAGCCGCTGTTTGCTGAAAAAGTCGGGCCGGTCTGCAGCCCCGCCAAGGCGGGGGCGTGGACCGCCACCAAGGGGCGGCGCAAACAGCTCAGTCCCGACGCACCCCTGGTGCATACGCGCACGCGGCCAGACGCATGGCAGGGCTGGGCAAGCGCCGCGGGCCAGACGCTGTCCGGCGGGGCGGAACACACCTTTGAACACTTCTACTTCAGCTTGCAGGCGGCGATCGCCGGCCTGGGGCTGGCAATAGGTCCCTGGCAGCTGGTTCGCGACGATCTCGCCAGTGGTCTGCTGGCTGCTCCGCTGGGCTTTGTCGAAGACGGTTCGCACTACTGTCTGTTGTCGCCCAAGCCCTTGAGAGACAACAGCCCCCAGGCTTCGCTGCTTGAATGGCTCAGGCAGATGGCCTGACACCATGGACCGGCAAGCTGTTGTTTTGTCCAGTATACTGAGCCAGGATCGCGCCTGCTGACAAAGGCAAAGCCATCCATCCACCGCCTGCACCGGGCGCCAGACTTCCCATTGCCGTGATCGAATCCAAGGGCTTCATCCTCACCCGCCATTGGCGCGATGCTCCGGCCGGCACGGAAGTCGAGTTGTGGCTGGCGACGCAGGCCGGCCCCAGGAAGGTGGTTCTCGCTGCCCAGACCTCGGTCGCGTTTGTCGCTGCGCGGCACAGGACGGCGGTCGAAGCCCAGCTCGGCGCCTTTCCACGCATGCAGTTGCGCGCGCTGGAAATGCGGACTTTTCAGCAGGAACCGGTGATAGGCGTCTACGCGACGCATTTTCGGCAGCTGGGAAAACTGGCGCGCGCTCTGCAGCCTATGAATATCCCGCTGCTCGAAGCCGATGTGCGGCCGCACGACCGCTATCTGATGGAGCGCTTCATCACCGCGGGGGTGGTCATCGAAGGCGGGCGCGAGGTGGGCGCGTCCATCGTGGACTGCAAGCTCAAGCCCATCTCCGACTATCGGCCGCAGCTGAAGGTGGTGTCGCTGGATATTGAGACCAGTCAGCACGAGGCCTTGTACTCGATTGCGCTGGACGGCATGCCGCAGCGCGTGGTGTTCATGCTCGGAGATCCGCCCGCGCAGACGGGTGAGCCGCTGGATTTCGCGCTCATCTATTGCGCTACCCGCAAGCTGATGATCGAGCAGCTCAACGCCTGGTTCGAGCGCAACGACCCCGACGCCATCCTCGGCTGGAATGTGATCCAGTTCGACCTGCGCGTGCTGCAGAAGACGGCCGACGAGTGCGGCGTGAAGCTGCTGCTGGGCCGAGGCCGCCAGCCGATACAGTGGCGCACCCATCCGGGCAAGCAAGGCTATCTGTTCGCGCCCACTCCGGGCCGGCTGATCATCGACGGCATCGATGCACTGCGGGCGGCGGTGTGGAGCTTTACTTCCTTCAGTCTGGAGAACGTCTCGCAGACGCTGCTCGGCGAAGGCAAGGCGATAGGCGACGCCTACGACAAGATGGCCGAAATCGAGCGCCGCTACCAGGAAGACAAGCCCGCGCTGGCCGTCTACAACATCCGCGACTGCGAGCTGGTGCTGCGCATTTTCGACCAAGCCAAGCTGCTGCAGTTCGTCATGGAGCGCGCCCAGACCACGGGCCTGCAGGCCGACCACTTCGGCGGCTCGATCGCCGCCTTCAGCCACCACTACCTGCCGCGCATGCACCGCCAGGGTTACGTCGCGCCCAGCGTCGGCGAGATAGAGACCAAAGCCTTTCCCGGCGGCTATGTGATGGACTCCAAGCCAGGGTTCTACGACTCCGTGCTGGTGCTGGACTACAAGAGCCTGTACCCTTCGATCATCCGCACCTTTCTTGTCGATCCCGTGGGTTTTGCGGAAGGCATGCAGCTGGCCGACGCATCGCTGGGCGTGCGCGGGCCCCAGGACACCGTGTTCTCGCGCGACAAGCACTGCCTGCCGGAAATCGTGACCACGCTGTCCAAGGCGCGCGACGCAGCCAAGCGCGACCGGAACGAGCCTTTGTCCCAGGCTTTGAAGCTGTTGATGAATTCGTTTGCCGGCGTGCTGGGCGCCACCGAATGCCGGTTCTTCAACCCCAAGCTGGTCGCGGCCGTGACCTTGCGCGGGC
Organism: Comamonas sp. DB36; assembly: GCF_057914905.1. Classification (NCBI taxonomy): domain Bacteria; kingdom Pseudomonadati; phylum Pseudomonadota; class Betaproteobacteria; order Burkholderiales; family Comamonadaceae; genus Comamonas; species Comamonas sp. DB36. The sequence goes on along the minus strand of NZ_CP196633.1, from coordinate 379,306 downwards.
ACGAGATGATGAAGCTCACGCGGACTTTCGTGGAGGGCAAAGGCTACGAAACCATCTACGGCGATACCGATTCGATCTTCATCTGGCTCAAGCGCGCCCACACGAATGACGAAGCGCAGGCAGTTGCGGCGCAGCTGGTATCGGATATCAATGCCTGGTGGACCCGTACCCTCGGCGAGGAGCAGGGGCTGGAGAACTTTCTCGAAATCGAGTTCGACACGCACTACAAGAAGTTCTTCATGCCGACCATCCGGGGCTCGGATGTAGGCAGCAAGAAGCGCTATGCGGGATTGAGCCTGGATGCCAGCGGCAAGGAGGAAATGGTCTACCGCGGGCTGGAAATGGCGCGCAGCGACTGGACCCCGCTGGCGCGCCAGTTCCAGGAAGGCCTGCTGACGCGCATCTTCAACGATGAGCCGCACCGCGCGTTCGTCACCGACTATGCGCAGGCCACGCTGGCCGGCGAGAAGGACGACCTGCTGATCTACCGCAAGCGGCTGCGCCATCGGCTCGACGCCTACGAGGTCAATGTCCCGCCGCAAGTGCGCGCGGCGCGCATCGCCGACCTGCACAACACCGCACTCGGGCGTCCCCGGCAATACCAGAATGGCGGCTGGATCCAGTATGTGATGACCCGCAGCGGCCCGCAGCCGCTGGAAGCGCGCCACAGCGGTATCGACTATGAGCACTATCTGTCCAAGCAGCTCCAGCCGATTGCCGATTCCATTCTTTTGCCGTTCGGCGAGAGCTTCACGGCGCTGACCACGGCCCAGCAAGAATTGTTTTAGCTGCGTTTGCCGGGTTGGCTGCCGCGTGACGCCAGGAACTGCTGTGCCAATGCGACTGCGCTACAGTGGGCCGGAAGCTGAAGCTCACATTCGAGCAAGTTCAGGGAATCAGGCCACGCTATACCTGTTTGGAGAGTGCAAGATGAAGGCAAGAGATGCGGCCGATTCGGACGCCGGCAGTATTGCAAATCTGCTGGGGCAACTCGGCTACAGCGCTTCGGAGCAGCTGGTTCGCGAGAAGATATGGCTGCTCGGTACCAGTCCCATGGATGCAGTGGTGGTCGTCGAGGACGAAGGCGCGATCGTCGGCGTCATCAGCCTGCATGTTTTCGAGCTGTTTCACCAGGTCGGTCGCATCGGGCGCATCACATCCTTGGTGGTCAGTGAAAGCGCTCGCGGCAAAGGTGTCGGTGCATTGCTGATGTCGAAAGCCGACCGGTTTTTCTGCGCGCTGGGCTGTGTGCGCGCCGAAGTCACCAGCGCAGACCACCGATCCATGGCGCACGCGTTCTATCAGAGCCAAGGCTATGCGCCCGACGAGCGGCGTTTTATCAAACGTTTTTAACTGTCTGAAATGGACAGCCAGGGCTGAATCAATTCCTTGGAAAAGGCGGCGGACGCTAGTGACCAAACGCCGCTGCCCGTCGCAGTCAGTTTCTACCTACCGCAGCAGGCATTGACCGGACTGGTGACCATTGCGCAGATCGCTTTTAAAGCAGGTTAGACAACACCTGTGTCAATCGGTCTTGCATGGCATTCATCACCTGCGTACGCCGTTCACGCTTGTCGCCTGCATAGACGGCCACCTTGAGAGTTTCGCGCATCGCAAATGACTCGAATGTGCCGTTATCCTCTTCGCGTTGCTCGATGCGGTTGCCGCCAATGACGAAAAAGTCCTTTTTCTTGTTCTCTTGTTTGACAACGCCGATATTGACGTCTGTGAGCATGAGATAGGTGTCGTACTCGTTGCTGTAGCGCAGCACATCCTGAAGCGTCGCACCGGCGATTGCGCCCAGTAATGCACCCGACCCCGCACCCATACCGCCAGGTCGCTTGGCCATCTCGTAGCCAGCCACACCCCCAAGCAGGGCCCCGACCTCGTTGGAGGCACGCTGGCGGCCCTGTGCCACCGAGTTCATGAAATAGAGGTTGACATCGACCAAAATTCCGAAGTTCTGCTCGGCAATCTGGTAACCAGCCGTGCGCAATCCCGATTCAACGGCAACTCTAAGACTGGACACGTCAATCGATGGGTCGCCCGAGGAGTTTCGTAGCCGCACTTTCACAGTTCGATTGGCGAACTGGCTGGCGTCAATGAAAACGTTCTTGGATGTCGCACTGCCAATTTTCAATTCGTTATTACGAAAGTCGCTGGCAGCGCAGCCAGCGAGGGCTAGGAAGATCAGAGGGAGGAAAAGGCGAGCTCTCATTTCATTTACTCTTGAACCGGTCCAGGTATGACCGAATCTCGTTGTAGGAGACGCTGAAGTTCAGGTTTTGTGAACCTTTGTCGACGCGTATCCAGTCATTGACACCAACGACTGCGTCCTTGAGCAGCAGCGGTCCGCCTGAATTGCCTTGGCTGATGGGCGTATCGGTCTGGATGAACTCGACCAAATTGTCCGAACCGATGGCGGCACTGCGCTGGCGGCGCGCTGCACTGATGACACCGCGGGTAATGGTGAAATCGTAGCCCTTGGGGTGTCCGATGGCCTCGACAGTCTCGCCAAGCCTGAGTGGCCCCGTGTGAATTGACAAGGGCTTGCCTGGCTGCTGCGCCTTGATCAATGCCAAATCAAGCCGGATGTCATGATCCACCACGCGACCATATGTCTTGGTTCCGTTGTAGTAGGTCATTTCAACGAGTGAGTTTCCTTCGACGACATGATAGGCGGTCAACACGAGCTCGGGCGTTACGTAAAAACCGGTGCCGGTGGACTTGGAGTTGCGAATGACGACCACGCTGTCAAAGCGTTCGTCGGCGATTGTCTGGCTCATCGCCGACTGACTCGTTGTCGCACCAGCAGCTGCCTTGACGCTGGGCTCGGTCCCCCTTGAATAGGTAGGCGCCGCGGCCGCATAGTTGCGGGTGTTTAACGTCTTGAGAAAAGCATAGATATCCGTGTAAGACGAGGTAGTCGCTGCGCGCAAATTCTGGGCATTGAAGAGCGAACTGATAGGCACTGAAAACGGACTCTTTTCCCAGTCGGTGACTTCTGCTTCGGTCTTGATGTTGCGCTGGATGCTGGCCTTGTCTGGGTCCTCGTCCCGCAGGTTGTAGGCGACATTGAAGACCTCGTTGTCATTGATCTGGAAGTTGTTCTTGAGAATGCGCTTTTTCTTGACGTCGATGACGTAGTAATTGACATCCGCAGTCTTTGTCGTGTTGACGTCGACAGATTGGTAGGCGTATTCGGAATAGACGGGCTGGCTGATCGTCTGGCTGGTCGCTCCCAATCTGGCTGAAGCCTGGTCGACCATAGAACGCGCGCCGGCGCTGGCCAACCCATCTGCCAAGCCTTGCAGCGCACAAGCCCAGCCTGAGCAAGCTTTCGGTATGGCGCTGTTTATCTGCGCGCGCTGAAACTCGGCCATGGCCTTCTGGTAGTTGGCCATTGCAGTGATGTACTCAGGGTTTTGCACCTGCAAAGTCCCGCTTTGGGCCCGGCTCTTGACTTCGCGTTTGCTCTTGAATTCACGAGCAACCTTGGCCATGGTCAGGTCCGTCACGAACAGGTAGTCGAACTTGGAAAGGTCGCCAGAAGTGAACACTGTTTCGGTTGCCGGGGAGAACTTGAAGTCCAAGTCCTGCTTGAAGCTGATTTCGAAGTCGAAGATGTTGCGGTTTTTAAGCCCTGAACTTGTCAGGTCGATGTAACCTATCGTTGCGAGGGCGGCAATGGCATCTGCGCTGCCACCGAAGGGTGTGCGCACGCTGCCCAGTGTGGCCACCTCGTCCAGCGACACTCGCCCGTCGGCGAGAAACTGCCTGCGCACCAACGCGATGTAGGCATCGTCGATGTTCTTGCGACTGTGCTCGCTAAGATACGCGCCAAGCTTGACGGCCTCCTTGTGGTAGGCGTCCCGGTCGCTTTGCGCAGACAATCGCGCCAGCGCCGCAGACTGGAACTTGTCAGACGAGATGTAGTCGTCCACGCTCAAGCTTTCCTTGCCGACAAATTCGGTTTCATGCTGGCCACTGGCCAACGTAGCACCCATAGTGGTCTCGATTGCCTGTGCCTTGCTGGTCTTGGCCAGCCGCACCACGCGCGCCAATTGTTTCTCAAGTTCTTGCGTTCGCTGCCCGCCGAATTCAGTGAGGTTTAGCAGACGATCCGCCGAGACGGTGTCGATTACCAGTTCGCTGTGCTTGAGCACCCGAGATACCTGAGGCCACTGAGCCTTGTCGGCAAGGTTGTCGATCGCCGTTAGCTCTCGGACGGCTTGCTCCGCCTTGTCTTCATAGCGCGTCTGCCACACATGCGCTGCGACTTGAGTAAACTCCGACGGAAGCTGCTTGCCGCTACCCTTGTAGCGCTTTTCGAAATAGGCCGCTTCCTTAATGAAATAGGCGTCGGCTTCATCAAGCTTCGATTCGTTGACCAGCTTCTTGAATTCACGCAACTGCTGACTGAGCACGTCTCCGATGGTGTCGCCTATTTCGGCCAGGTCCAACTTGCCGGGCTGGATCTGCAGCAGTGAAGACGAGCTTCCCTGGGTGGTGACGCAGCCTGCCAGAGTCATGGTCAGCGCCAGGCCTGTAAGGTGCAAGAATCTCGGCATGGTCTTATTCATTCGTTTAGTTCTCCTGATACTGCGGGCCGGTCTTCTATAGCCAGGGCTCGACAGTGCTGCTCAGAACTAGTCGGAATGACCTCAAGAGCGCTTGCTCATGTTCACCACCAGAACCCACAGCACCTGCGTCGCTCGCATACAACTTGAAACATTTTAAGGCAAAAGCCCATGATGCCCAAGGGGGCAGGCTGTCCAGCCGGTTCTGGTGTCGGCGCAGCCGTAGTCAGGATGATGCAGACAATGCGGCCCGCGGTGCGCTCATGGCGCGCATGAAGCGGCTCGTTGACCAACACAGGAAAACATGCGGACCAAGCGGCGCGCACTATTCGCGCTCTAGGCAGCTTTAGTCTGACTGGCGGCCAACATAGCTTCGTCAAACCACGGCAGCGTCCAGCGATTCGGGCCGCTGCGCCAGCAGATGCGACAGCCGTTGAAGTCCTGCCCGCAAGCGTGCGCGGTCCTTGATGCTGCCCAGGGAGATCCGAATGGCATTCACCGATCCGCTGCCGGTGGCAAACGCCTCGGCCGGCGTGACGGCTATGCCCGCGGCGTCGGCCGCGCGCGCGAGCTGCGCGCAGTTCCAGTATCCGGGCAACTCTAGCCATACATGCAGGCCGTCGCCCGCGCCGCCGTAGCGCCCCGCCAGCAGATCCCTTGCCATGCGATGGCGCAGGCGCGCCTCCTTGCGCACGCCGGCCATCAATGCGTCAGCCGATCCGTCGAAGATCCATTGCGTGGCCAGCGCGGCAGTCAAAGGCGCGACCATCAGCGCGAATGATCGCAGCGCGACCAGAAAACGTTCGCGTTCCTGTGGGTCCCGTATGAGCACGAAGGCGACCCGCAAGCCCGGCGTGAGGCATTTCGACAAGGTCGAGATGTAGTACACCCGTTCGGGCGCAAACGTGGCAATGGGCGGCGGCGGGGCCTCGGCAAGAAGCCAGTACGGATCGTCCTCGACGATGCGTGTATTGCAGCGCTGCGCGATGCCGGCCAGTTCCTTGCGCCGGCGCTGCGCCATGGTGATCGCGGTCGGGTTCTGCAATGTCGGATTCAGGTAGACCAGCCCTGGCTGGTGCTCGCGGCACGCCTGCTCCAGCATCTGCGGCAGCATGCCGTTCCTGTCCGCTTCCACCGCAACGACACGCCGCCCGAATTGGGTCGCGGCGGCACGCAAGCCGGGATAGCTTGTCGGCTCTGCCAGGATCACATCGCCAGGCTCGGTCAGCGCCAGGATCAACGCGGCGATTGCCGCTTGCGCCCCTGGACAGACAAGCACCTGTTGCGAATCCAGAGGTCCAAACATGGGCGCCAGCCATTTGGCTCCGGCCTGGCGGTCGCAATCGCTTCCTCCCCCCAGGTGGTAGGTCATCAGCAAGCCACTGTCTGCGCTCATCAACACTTGAGACAAACCTTGTTTCAACAGGTCGTCGAAGTCCACGCCATCCGGCGGTGGCGGGGTGTTCATGCTCAGATCGAGAACCGCGGTCAGCTCGACTTTAGGCGCCGCAACATAAGTGCCGCGCGCGCCGCGGCCCTCCAGCAAGTGGCGGCGCCGGGCTTCGTCGTAGGCGCGCGTGACCGTCGTCAGATCGATGTCCAGCTGGGCGGCCAGCTGGCGCTGCGGTGGCAGACGGTCGCCCGGTTTCAGCGAGCCCTGCGCGACCGCGGCCTGCAACGCGTCCGCAATCTGCAAAAAACGCGGTCCAGCCCGCGCGGCCAATCGCGGCAACCAGATTGGCACAATGTCATCTTGCATGGTTTTAAGACGCGAGAATCGCGCGCGATGTATGGATATTGCTTTTAAGTAGTATCCCCTGGAATGTGCAGCGACACCATGCTTGTATGGCCGTCGTCGGCGTTTGCGTCTCGCGCATCCGTGAGGCGGTGCTCCCCACGACATACCATGTCAAGTCATACGCTGGAAATTCTCAAATGATCGATTGGATCCCTGTAGGCTTCGTTATCTTCAAGGTGCTCACGCTGAGCACGTGCATGTACTTTGCCGTCAAGTGGCATTACGACCAGGGAAAGAAGGGGGCGGACCGACGCACCTTGCTGCTGGCGAGCGGCAAAGTGGTTGCCATCTTCATGGTCCTGGTCCTGGTCCTGGGCTTCGGCGCGTTCTCGCTGGCCAGAATGCTCGGTCTGGACTTGAGCATGCCCTGACGGCAAAAAATGCGCTGCCGAAAACCAGCAATGCGGCGCACCGAAAGCGCGCAGGTGGCGGCACCGGCAACGCGTGATCCGAAGCGGGCGGCGGACTTATTAAATATTTAATAATTTGCAGCGCAGCGTGCCAAGGCGCCCATCGCTCGGCGCCAGGCCAAAGCAACGCCGCACATGCACTGAGGAATACGCCGGGCGTGCAGGCCATGGGCTGCAGATGGTCTGCCGCCGGCAAAGGCGAAGCGGATCAGGCCCGGCGCAGCAGCCGCAAACCGTTGGCCACCACCAGCAGGCTAGCGCCCATGTCCGCGAAAACTGCCATCCACATCGTCGCGCCGCCGAAAATGGCGAGCACGAAGAACACCGCCTTGATGGCGAGCGCCAGGCAGATGTTCTGCCACAGGATGGCATGCGTCCTGCGACTCAGTACTATGGTTTCGGCGATGCGGCCCAGGTTGTCGTTCATGATCACGATGTCTGCGGCTTCGACGGCCGTGTCGGTCCCCGCGCCGCCCATGGCGAAGCCTATGTCGGCCTGGGCCAATGCCGGCGCGTCGTTGATGCCGTCGCCCGTCATCGCTGTCGGGCCGTAGCGCGCACGCATTTCCTGGATGGCAGAGAGCTTGTCTTGCGGCAGCAGGCCGCCGCGCGCATCGTCTATGCCGGCATCGCGTGCCACGGCCTGGGCCGTGGCGCTGTTGTCGCCCGTGAGCATGACGGGCGTTACGCCCAGACGCTTGAGTTGCGCCACCGCAGCCACCGAACTGGGCTTGATCGTGTCGGCGACCGCGAATAGACCCAGGACGCCGCCGGCATCGGCCAGCAGCGTGACAGTGCGGCCCTGCGCTTCGTGCGCCATCAGCTCGGCTTCAAGTTGCGCATCGGACTGGTTGCGCTCACGGATCAGGCGGTGATTGCCCAGGACCATTGCCCGGCCATCGACCGACGCTTGCACGCCGCGTCCCAGCAAGGCGGTGAAATTCTCCACACCGACGGCCTGGCCCGCGATGCCCGCGGCGATCGACCTGGATACCGGGTGATCGGAGCGTGCGGCAAGGCTCTTGGCCCAGCGCCAGACCTGTGCCTCGTCGGCCTGGCCCCAGGCCTGCGAAGCGACCAGCACGGGTTTGCCTTCGGTCAGGGTTCCGGTCTTGTCCAAGGCCACGGCCTTGAGCAGGCGCGCATTTTCGAGGTAAGTGCCGCCCTTGATGAGGATGCCGCGGCGCGCGGCCGCCGCCAGGCCGCTCACCACGGACACCGGCGTAGAGATCACCAGCGCGCAAGGGCAGGCGATGACCAGCAGCACCAGCGCCTTGTAGATGGCGCTCAGCCATTCCCAGTCGAGCAGCAGCGGGGGCAGCACGGCGACGGCCAGCGCCATGGCGAAGATGGCCGGGGTGTAGACCGCCGCAAAGCGGTCCACAAAACGCTGTGTCGGCGCACGCGTGCCTTGTGCCTCTTCGACTGCGTGGATGATGCGCGCCAGAGTGGAGTTGGCCGCGGCGGCGCTCACGCGGAATTCGAGTTCGCCGTTTTCGTTGATGGTTCCCGCGAACACCTGGCTGCCGGGCTCCTTGTCCACGGGAATGCTCTCTCCGGTCACAGGCGCCTGGTTGATGGTGCTGTGGCCCTTGGTGACCACGCCGTCGAATGCGACGCGCTCGCCAGGCCTGACGCGCGCGATGGCATGCAGTGCCACCTCGGCGGCCTTGACGCGGCGCCAGCTTCCGTCGGCTTGCTGGATCTCGGCTTCATCGGGTGCGAGGTCCACAAGGCCCTTGATGGCATTGCGCGCGCGGTCCACGGCGCGCGCTTCTATGAGTTCCGCAATCGCGTACAAGGCCATGACCATGGCGGCCTCGGGCCACTGGCCGATGATGAATGCCCCCGTAACTGCCACCGACATCAGCGCATTGATGTTGAGCTTGCCGTGGCGCAGCGCTGTCAGGCCCTTGGAATAGGTCTCCAGCCCGGCCAGCCAGATTGCCGCGGCCGCCAGCGCCATGCCTGCGGCCTTCCAGGCCGTGGTTTCGGGCGCGAAGTAAGAGAGGCTCTCGGCGATCAAGGCGAAAACAAGCGCTGCGGCAAACCGGGCATAGCCGGTGCTGTGCGCATGTTCGTGACCAGCGCCCCCGGACTCCATGCTCCCGGGCGCGGCAGTCAGGGGCTCGGGGGAAAAGCCGGCCTGGCGTATCACCGCCAGCGCCGCGATGACGGCCGTGTCGCTGCCGTCTATGCGCAGCTGGCGCTGGTTGAGGCGAAAGTGCAGCCCGCGGATTCCGGCGATGGGCTCGACCAGGCGACGGATTTCCGACTCTTCGACCGTGCAATCCATGGTCGAGATCAAAAACGTATTGGGAGCAATCGCCTGGGCCTTTTCTGGCATTGCAAAGGCTGCAGGTGCACAGCAGGCGCTGGTTTCACTGCGGGCCGCTGGCGGTGCGCAGCAAGCGCTCGCCTTGGCGTCGGTCGATGGATGAGATGCGACGTGCGGCGCGGCGCAGCAGTCATCGGGCCCGGTAGCGTTGACGGCATGCGGCATCTTGACGTCGGCGTCGCAGCCGTCCATGCCGGGGCTAGGGCGGGACAGGGGATCATGAAGGTGTTTGGCCATGGTTTTTCGCTTTCTGAGCCCATTTGAAACCCTGTACCCGCTACAAGGTCAAGCCGACGCCATGCATCTATCGGCAAAGATGGGCATATCCCACGAAAAGGACCTGCCTGAAGCCGCGCTGACGCTTCAGGCGCAGTGCTGGCGCCGCTTGAAAAGCGCGAGAGCGCCCATCCCCGCGATGCGCCAGCCTATGCCCAGCGCCCGATGCGCAGCGTGCCCAAGCCGGGACTACAGCCAGCCAGCCCGACGGAACCGGTAATAGACATAGCTGCACACGCCGCCCATCAACAGCAGCGCGGCCGGGTAGCCGTAGTGCCACTTGAGCTCGGGCATGTTTTCGAAATTCATTCCCCAGATGCCCACGAAGGCGGTGCAGATCGCAAAAATACTGGCCCAGGCCGCCAGCCGCTTGGTGACCTCGTTGTCGTCGATTGCCACCATGGAGAGATTGACCTGCATGGCCGTCGCTATGGTGTCGCGCATGCCGTCTATGAGTCCGTTGATGCGCACCAGATGGTCGGCGACATCGCGGAAATAGTCCTGCGAGCCCGCGCAGATCTGCGGTACGCGTCCGCCGTGCAGCTTGCTGACCGCCTCGAGCAACGGCGCCACCGCGTGCTTGAGCACCATGGCCCGCTGCTTGAGCCCGTAGAGTTGCTTGATGCTTTCACGCGCGGCGCGCTGCGTGAAAATCTGCAGCTCGACCTCTTCGAGCTCCGACTCCAGGGCTTCGATGATGGGAAAGTAGCGGTCGACCACGGCATCCATCAGCGCATACAGCACAAAGCCCGCGCCGTGCTCCAGCAGTTCGGGCTCGCGCTCGCAGCGATCCCGAACACCCAGAAATCCTTGCTGGCTGCGGTTGCGCACCGACAGAACATAGTTGGGGCCGATGAATACATCGACCTCGCCCAGGGTGAACTGGCCGGGATGCGCCACATCCGGCTCCAGCAGGTGCATCACCGCGAACATCGACTGGCCGTACTCCTCGATCTTCGGTCGCTGATGTCCGTGACGGGCGTCCTCCACCGCGAGTTCATGCAGATCGAACTCGTCGCGCATTTCATTGAGCTCGGCCGCCGTGGCATCGGCCAGCGCCACCCAGACAAAGCAGCCAGGCCGCGCAATGTACTCGCTGATGTCTGCGACGGGAATGTCCGCCAGCTTGGAGCCCTTTTCGTAGGCCACACAGTTGATCAGCATCGAGATCCTCTTGAAACAGTCGATAGAGCGCCATGGTGCCACGCCTGTGCGGCAGTCCCGTGCGACAGCGTCGCCAAGGCGCGCGCCGCAAGGGCGTGGATCCAGCGCCAAAGAAATGAAAGTCCGCTGTCGTTGCACAACCGCTCGGCTGCGCCAAGCCGTACTATCCTTTGACAGGAGCTGGCCATGCACACATCTGACCCGATTGCCGATCGATTACTGGACCTCCCCCAGGAGAAGCTGGATGCGCGCACCCTCAAGGTGACCCAGCACATCGCCAAGCGAAAGCACATCACCCGCAATCTGGCGCAGGAACTGGCGACCCCGCCCAGTCTGGGCCAGCGCGCCGCCGACGCGGTGGCGAAGTTTGGCGGATCGTGGACCTTTGTGGGCCTGTTTTCGGCGACCATGTTTCTCTGGGTGACCGTGAACGGCATGCTGCTGTGGCTGCACGGCAGCACCTTCGACCCCTATCCCTACATTCTGTTGAATCTGTTTCTCTCGATGCTGGCGTCTATACAGGCGCCCATCATCCTGATGTCGCAGGGTCGGCAATCCGAGAGGGATCGCATACGCGGTGAACACGACTACGAGGTCAACCTGAAGGCCGAGCTCGAGATCATGATGCTGCACGAGAAAATCGACCTGCTGCAGCAAAAGCAATGGACCGAGCTGATTGCCATTCAGCGCGAGCAGCTGGAGCTGCTGGCCGCGCTGGCGGCAAGCGGCAAGGGCACGCAGTCGCACTAACGCCGCGCACACGCTCATGCAAGCAGCTCGCCGACGGGCCGGGCCTGCCGCGGCGCCTGCGCGGGCGAAGTTGCTGACAGCTGGCGCGCTGGCGGCGAGACATAGCGCGACTCTACCTGCTTGAGAAAGTGCGATAGCAGAGTGACGTAGAGCGCATCGCCCCGGTCGGCATCCTCCACGCCTGCATCCAGGTTGGGGTTGTCGTTAATCTCGATAACATACACGCCCGCGGCCGTCGACTTCAGATCCACGCCATAAAAGCTGTTGCCCACCAGGCGCGCCGAGTTCACCGCGGCCGCGAGCACTTCGGCCGGAACCGCGTCAAGCGGCACGGCCTGCACCCGTCCCTCGGTGTACTTGCCGTTGGCCGCGTGCTGCAGGATCTGCCAGTGGCCGTCGCACATGAAGTACTTGGCGGCAAAGATCGCCTGTCCGGCAAGCACGCCTATGCGCCAGTCGAAGTCCGTGTACATGAACTCCTGCAGCAGAATGATTTCCGATTCCTTGAGCATCTCTTTGGCGATCTCCTGCAGGTGCTCGAAGCTGTCCGCTTTCTTGACGCTGCGGCTGAAGGCGCCATCGGGCACCTTGACGACCACCGGATAGGCCAGCCGCTTGTGCATGTCGGCCAGCGTGCGTCGACTGACCATGTGGGTCAGCGGCGTCGCAATCGCGTTCTCGCGCAGCATTTCCGCCAGAAAGGCCTTGTTGGTGCAGCGCAGGATGGACACCGCGTCGTCGATGACCGGCATTCCCAGGGACGCGGCCTTCTTGGCGAATTGAAAGGTGTGGTGCGTGACGGCGGTGGTCTCGCGGATGAAGAGCGCGTCAAACTGCCCCAGCCGCGAGAAATCCTTCTTCTCGATGAGTTCCACGGCGATGCCCATGTCGCGGCCCAGGTCGACGAGCTTCTTGAGCGTCTTGAGGTTGGAGGGCGGCAGCGGATCGTGGGGGTCGTGCAGCACCGCCAGATCCATGCGCGGCAAGGGCATGGCGATCATTGGCCGCCAGCTGCGCCGCGTGTACTGCAGGATCGCCTGCAGGAACACCGCATCGCGCGCCGTGTCGACGTCGCGCAGGTCCAGCGCCTGCATGTCGCCTATCTGCCAGCTGCTTGACTGCTCGCAGCGCTGCAGCGTCATCTGCATCAACGGGCAGCGGAACAGCTCAAAGCTCTTGCGCGCCAGCGCCGCGAGTGCCGGGTCCTCGATCACGCCGAAATAGATATGCAGGGTGAGGGTGCTCACGGAGCGCGGTATCTCCTTGAGCGGCCCTATCAGCCGGTTGAGCTGCGCCAGGGCCGCGGGATGCATGCGCTTGCGCTGCACGCTGAGGATGGTGTCCACGCTGGGCGTCACGCGCTCGCCCCGGGCCTCGGCAAGCAGGGAGCAGTAGTAGCCCATGCTCAGATAGCCGTAGGTGCGGCAAAGATTGATGACCTTGCGCCGTGGACCGCGGGCCTGGGGCTGCTGGGCCACGAACTGGTCTGCAGTGATGACCTTGAGCGCCGTGTCCTTCCAGCGGAAGTCGGCCAGCTTTTCCACAACGATCAGATGTTCTGAAGACAATTTATTTCTTTCCAAAGATGATGACCGCCGCCGTGCGCCGGCGGCGCCCGTATCTGGCGATCTTTTTGAATTCGCCCAGGCTGATGGACATGCCGCCATCCGCATCGCCGGAGCGGGCCATAGGATCGAGAACGCGAAACACCGCTCCGTCGAAGCCGACGATCACCACCCAATGGGGGGTTTTCTCGCCGTGCAGTCGCCACAGGCTGATGAGCACGATGGGCAGCCTGCCCGCGCGCAGCTGGGCCACCAGGCTCTTGGCGGAGACCGGGCTGGCGTGCAGCGCCACCTGGTGCGCCAAAAGCTCCGACCGGAAGTCGTTCTCCACCAGCTCGATGACATCCTTCTTGTGCTGGTCGCGCACGCTGTTCATGAAGAGCGAGGCGCCGGCGTCGGCGTAGACCGAGACCTCGAAGCCACGCAGCCAGGCCGAGCGCGCCAGCCCGAACGGCCCGCACCCCCCGTGGCCCGCGGCCATGAAAACAGTGGTGGCTTCGCGCCAGATGCGGATCTCGGCCGCCTGGTCCATGGCAAGAGATGGGTCCATGGCAGACATGGCCATCATCAAGGCGCAGGGGCCGCAGGTGAAATCCAGCGTCTGCGCGTAATGGCGCACCGCATAGGGGGCGCTGGCCCGCGTGCCGTCAAACAGATCGCGTTCAAAGCACAGCGCGTCCTCGCCATCCTGGTAATAGCCGGGCTTTGTGCCCGATGGGGTGAACCCATGGCGTTGGAAAAGCCGGTGTGCCCCAGCGTTGTCGCGCCGGCTTTCCAGCCGCAGCACCGCGCATCCTTGCTGCCGGGCGTCACTCAGCGCAGCAGCCAGCAGCCTGGCGGCAAGGCCCAAGCCGCGTGCCGGCGGCGCTACCGCCAGCGAATAGAGACGCGCCACCGATGCGCTCTTGCGGTGCAATACCACGCAGGCACCGGCAATCGTCCCGTCCGAGCGGCAGACGAAGACACGGGCACCGGGGCTGACGAGCAGGCGCCGCCAGCTTCGGGTGGAGATGCGGTCGGTGGCGAACGCGCTGCGTTCCAGCTGATCCAATTGGGGCCGGTCCGCAGGCGTGGCCAGCGCCACCTCAGCGCTGCGGCCCATGGCCGGACCTGCCGACGCTGCGGGCGCTGCTGCGTCGGCCCCGAGGTATCTCAATGGCATTGCCTATCCTCGATCTTGAGCACGCGCGCAACCCGGCCGAATTCAGCGCCAGGCAGGGCCCGCGTCAGATGATGCAGGCACTCGTGCACGTCGCGCAGGTGCACATGCAGGCTGACGCACGCTTTGTGGCCCACGGCATCCCAGGACAGCCGGTAGCCACGCAGCTTGGCGCCGAGTACGGCGTGAAGCGTCATCCGCAGGCTGAGGGGGTGCACGCAGACAACGCGAATCGGCAACTCCACCAAAGGATCGGTATCGCCATGGGCCGCGCGCAGGCAAGCTGTGGTGAGCCGGTGCAGCCTGATACTTGGGCATTCCTGCAGCATGTTTTTCGCCACAAGACGCCGCTTTGGTGTGGCTCTTGGACAGGTGTTGGACATGCATCCAGTCTAGAAAAACCGGCCATGCTGCTTCATAAATGCTGCGTAAAAAGAGCCGGCCTGCACGTTAAATCTGCGCCAATCTGGCTGCATGAACGCACAATGGCGCCCGAGCCGCAGGCCCAGGCAGTGCCGAAAGTTGCAGCCGACCGGATGCCGGTCAACGTGCGGCACTTTGCTCTGCGTCGGCAGTCTGGCATGGCAGGCCCTGGTCAGACTGCCTTAAGGCATTCGATGGGCAGAGTCCCCCCCTGGATTGTGCAAATCAGCAGCGCCTGGTGCAGAAGCCTGCATAACGTAGTTCGCCAATCCTGCTTACATGCGATATTTATCAATTAGCCCACGGATCACCATTCGCACCACTACATGTAATACGGATTGGCCAGGACATTCCTATAGGCAGACTCGGTCTAGAAAGAAGCGTGCTGGTCGCAGAAGATCCTTCACCCCTATTTTGTGAAACTCTACAAGAGGGAGTTATACCTAGTCCGGGTACGGCAACAAAGTTTCACAAGATAGGGGGGATGACATGCCATCGCCAGCGTCCCAAGAGGTGGGCTGACAGCACATCAGGCCTTTCTTGCACAAGATGAGGGTGATGACCTTCCCCTGGGCCAGTTCCACCACGCTCACCAAACCTCTAATTTTTCACAAGACAGGGGTGAACGCTGCCCACCCGCATCGAATGAGGCCTGTCGCCAGGCGACGCCTGACGAAGGAACGGTACTGCTATCGCTTAAAGTCGTGCTCCACACTGCACAACAGGCACCCGTCCCCCTCATCTTGTGCAAACCAGGGATCAGCATGGTTTTCACAAACCAAGGGAGAGATCGCCACAATCCAGGGGCTGGGTTTGCACAAACCAAGGGAGATTGCGTCACAATATAAGGGAGGACGCTTCACAAGATAGGGGCGACCATGGTCCCGGAGGCCGCGCCAGCATTGGCGATGCGTCGCTTAAAGTAGGAAACTACTTAAAGTGGTATTGAAAATAAAGAAACGCAGCAGCGTTGCGTGCTCAATAAAGTGACAAAACCTACCAGGCGCAAGGCCAGCCCCAAAGCCATAGACGTCGAGACCAAGGAAGTCGACAACGACGCCAATGCCACTGCGCTGATCTCCATCACTGCATTGTCGCCGGCGGCAGAGGAAACCGACGAGAGCGCAGGCGTACCCGAAGACAAGCCTTTCGCGACGTTCTTCATCCAGCGCAAGAACCAGGGCTCCAACTTCAAGAAGCCCAATCCCATGGTGCACAACAAGCCACATGCCGTGATGACGGTCATGCAGCAGAAGTTGACCAACATCATGCTGCGCCATGCACAGCAGAACCAACCCGTAGAACCTGCCACCTGGAAGATTTCTGTCGAAGAAATGCTGCGTCTGCTCAACGTCAAGACGCGCAATTACGAACATATCGAGAAGACCATTGACGAACTCATGTCGATCAAGGTCCGGCTGGATGTGTTTGAAGAAAAGGGTCTGGCCAAGCATTTCGCCGTGGTCTTTCCCTATGCCAAGTTCTATGCCGGAGAAATCACGTTCAAGATCGAGTCCAAGGCCATCTTGTTGCTGGGCGACAGCCCGTCCTACACCAGTCTTGACCTGCTGGAACTCAGCGCCTTGTCCAAGGTGTGTTCAGTGCCACTGTTCGAATTCTGTTCACGCTATCTCGGCATCGGAGCCACGCGCCGAATTCCCTGGGAAGATCTGCGCGACATGCTGGTTGCATCCAAGAACATTCCCAACAAGGCGCAGCAGTGGAGCACGTTCAAGGAACGCTATCTCGATCCCGCGATCAAGGACATCAACGCTTCGACCAAGCTCTATATCGAAGTGGAGACCGAACGCTACAAGACCAAGGTCACCAATCTGCGTTTCCATGTCAGCCGCCAGAAATTGGCCCTCGACATGTCCGCCGCCCACAGCAATTCGGAAGCCAAGAAGCAGTTGGTCGATGCAATGCAGGCCATGGGTCTGCTGGACAAGGCAATTTACAAACTGCTGAGCACCTTCACGGAAGAGCAGATTGAAGGTGCGCTCAAGCACACCAAGTGGCGTGTGACCGAGTCCAAGCTCAGGAAACTCACTTACCCCAGCCGCTACTTCATGACTTCGCTCAAATCGGGCCACTACCAGGAGTTTCTGGACAATCGGGCGACGACTTCGACTGCGGAATTGTTCCCGGTCGTCGACGGCAAGCACAGCGCCTTGCCTGCGATGGAAACCGATGCGGCCGGGCCGCCAAATGTGCCGCAAGCCAAGACCCGCGCACAAAAATCGGAGCCTACCAACAGTGGCATCAACAAGGGACGCGCCAAGATCAATGCAGCGGTCGAAAAGCAGCGCATCATGGACGTCAAGGTGATTCTCGCGGAACTCGACAAGCCTGTGCTGCAAGGCGTTTACGACGAGTACAACGACACGCTCAGCACGGAAGCGAGCAAGATAAAGATCGGGCGCAACCGTGCCGGTGTTGTGCCCTCTTTCCATGCCTGGTATGCGAAAAAGCTTTGGGGCGAAGTGACCGACGCCGAAATCGTGAAGATCATGGAGCGCATGCTGAGCGCTTGACCTGTTTGCTCATCGGAATGCAAAAAACCCCTGTGCGGTGCACAGGGGTTTTTTGCTGAAGCAGGCTCAAATGGCGAATTTTTCGCGATTATCTTCGTTGGCGATCCATTTTGGCGCCTTGCCGCGGCCGGTCCAGGTATCACCGGTCACGGGATTCCTGTACTTTGGCGCGACCTTGTTGCCGGTGGAGGTTGCACGCTTGCCGCGCGCCGGCGGGAAGACATCTTCCATCGTCAGCGAAAACTCTGCGACCAGTGCGCGCGCCTGACTGACGGCGTCGCTCATTTCCTTTTTGCGAAGCTCCTCAATTTCTTTTTCCAATTGCTCGCGTTGCTGCAGGAGTTCTTTGTAGCTGGCCATGATGTTTACCTTCTTTGAAAGTTAATAGTTAGAATTCTAGGGTCTATTATGCAATAGAACTTTTATAGCTTGCTAGAATGGACAGTTGGATCATTTTAAATGCAATCATCGTGCTCACAGGCCTCCAGCTGGCCAGAGCATTTAAGAATGCGCGTTTAAATGTCAGCGCTGATCAGTTCAGCATGTTTTTATTCTGACGCATAGTCATGTGATTTGCGATCATAAAATTGTAAAAAAATTTATGCACGTCACTTCAGTCTGCGCGAGACATGCGGTTGTGCGTGCCAGATGCCAGTCAATAGCTTGCGAGAGAATAGGAACTCGCCAAAAATGCCAACTAACATACGTGAGATAAAAGCCTCGGAGTTGAAAGCTCTTTTGGCGCTGTATGAGCATCTGCATGCCCAAGACGATCCCTTGCCTGATGCGTATACTATAGAGTCTGTATGGCAGGAACTGAGAGTGAGTCCTTACCATAAGTATTTTGGTCTTTATATGGATGCTCGTCTGGTCTCGAGTTGCACGTTGACGCTCACGCCCAATCTGACGCGTGGCTGCAGACCTTATGGCGTGATTGAGAATGTGGTGACCGACGCCGGCTTTCGCAAGCGCGGCTTTGCGAAAGCGGTGCTCGAAAAAGCGCTTGCATACTCCTGGTCGAGTAACTGCTACAAAGTGATGCTGATGACAGCAAGAACAGATGAGGCGACTTTTCGGCTGTATGAATCAGTGGGTTTCAATCGGCATACCAAGCAGGCCTTTGTGTGTACACCTGAAGGTGTGAGCGCGGATTGAACCGCTGCCAATTGACTGTCTGGTGTCGCTGCCGCGCTTCACCGGACTGCCACTTATAATCACGTGGCCTCGGGAACGACCTGCTATTCCGGTGATTGCGCCAAACCCGGCAAAAAATTTCCGGTGCGCAGTTCTTCGGCGATCAAGCCCGCAATCCAGGCCTTGCGCTGCGCAGACATGCGGCTGTTGATGGCGGCGATGCTGATGGCCGCATGGCTGCCGGTCTCGATTTCAAACCGCATACCCACGCCGCTGACGCCATCGGTCACCAGGTCGTTGGTATCCGCATAGCCGCGTTGCCTGGTTTCGCCCAGCAGCTTCTTCAATTGCGCGATCGATGGGCCGCGCGGTTTCAGCTCCTCGAAATGCCGTTTATAAAGCGCTTCGACTTCGTCATCAGGCAGTGCTGAAAGCAGCGTCACGCCCGCGCTGCCTATGCCCAGAATGCGCATGCCTCCCACCTGCAGTACCAGCGCCTTGACCGGATAGGAGCCTTCCTCGCAATGCAGGCAATGGCCGTAATCGCCGCTCCTGACCACGAGGAAAACGGTGTCGTCCGTGCGCCGCGCCAGGCGCTGCATCACGGGCCTTACCCGGTCGATGATGGGCGCCGAGCGCATGGCCGCCAGTCCCAGCTGCATGGCCTCGATGCCCAGGCGATAGTTCTTGGAAGCATCTCTGGTGACCAGTCCGAATTCCACCAGGCTGGACACCAAGCGGTAGGCGGTAGCGCGGTCCAGCGCCGCCAATTCGGCCAAGGTGCCCACATTGATGCCGTGCGGATGGATGGCTGCAATGTGCCGCAACAATGTCAAGGCGCGGATGACTGTCTGCGATCCCTTCATTTTTCTTCCGATTTTTTGCGTTATTGGGTGTATACCACTTGGCCCAGCAGCGCCAGATCGATGCCCTGCGTCTCGATGCGCGCAAGGCTGGCGACCAGGCGCTCGAATCTGTCCTTTGTCTGTGGGCCGGGCCATTCCTGGGCGACTTGTGCGGCAAGCACCAGCGTCTGTTCCCAATCCAGCTGAAATGGGTGTTCGGGAGCGAAGCTTTGTTTGTGCACCCGGCCGGCGATGGTGGTCAGCGCGAGATCACAGGTCCATGGCGCGATCGATGCGCTCGGCTGCACGCGAATCCTTTGTGCCAGTTGATGCAGCGCGGGCAACAGGTGCTGCTGCTCGAAATGCGCGGTCCGCGGCAGACCGTGGATCAGCGCCGCGGCCAGCATGAAGGGCGCGCTCATGATCGCGCCGGACGGCGATGCAAATGGACCATGGAGCGCCACCCCGGGGTATTGCGCATCGGACGGATGCAGGTAGACGTCGATGTGGTCGACGTCGGCGGCGTCCAAGGCCTGGGTGGCCAGCAGATCGCGCAGGGCCTGGACGGGGGCCTGATTGAAAGCACAGCCGGGATAGGGTTTGAACACCATCTGCGGCGTTTTCCAGCCCGTGAAATCCAGGGTCGGCGTTGTTGCTGCATAGGCTGCGCCAAAGCCGCTGCTGCCTTCCAGGCAGAACGGCGCACCGCTGAGCCCTTCTCTTGCGAGCAGCGCGGCATGCACGCTGTCGCGGCTGGTTTTTGCGATCTGCAGGCGCCACTCCTGCGAGCCGTCAGTCCAGGTCTGCAACAGCCCGGATGCGAGGTTGGTCGCGATCGACAGCGCGTTGCGCGCCTGCTGCGCGCTCAGGCCCAGCACCACCGAGCAGGCCAGCGCCGCTCCCAGCGATCCGTAGAGCGACGATGCGCGAAATCCGCGCTGCGTGCTGCGTGCCGCCAGGTTTTGTGCGATTCGTGGAATGGATTCGTAGCCCACCAGCAAGGCGTCGAGCACACGCTGGCCGGGTGCCTCGACCATTTCTGCGAGCGCGAGCACCGCAGGGATGACGATGCAGCCGATGTGGGTCACCACCTCCGGATGGGTGTCGTTCTGCCCGCGCGCGGTGATCAGGCCGGCGTTGATGAAGGCGGCGTCGGCCGCGCTGCGCCGGCCGCGTGCAGCAAAGAGCCGCGCGGGCCCGTCAGCGCCGGCAATGCTGCTCAATGTCTGGCCCAGCGCATCCGCGGCCTGGTCGACTGCCAGGGCCATGCTGAGGTTGTAGAGCAGACAGCAGCGCAAGGCCCGCTGGACTTCGCTCGGTGCCTGGTCGAAGCGCAGGTCCATGGCCCAGTGGGAAAGCGTGTGGGCAAGCGAAGGCGATGAGGACATGTTCGCGTCCTGTTCCGTGCGCAGTTCAGCCATAGCGCCCGCCGCTGATGTGCACCACTTCCCCGGAAATGAAGCCCGTGTGCGCGGATGCGAGGTAAGACACCAGGCTGGCGACTTCATCGACGCTGCCCAAGCGCTTGATGGGCATCACCGCCATGGACCGCTCTTCTATGCCGGCGAAATAAGGCAGTGCGCGCAGGCGCTCGGTATCGATGATCCCTGGAGCGACCGCATTCACGGTTACCCCTTGCGGGCCCAGTTCCAGCGACAGCGCCTTGGTGAGGCCTATGAGCCCGGCCTTGGCCGCGGAGTAGTTGGCCTTGTTGACATCGCCGAAGTGGGCGCGGGACGTGATGTTGATGATGCGGCCGTATTGCCGGGCCGTGAGATGCGGGGCTGCGGCGCGGATGATGTGGAAGGCGCCGGTCAGCGTCACGTCCATGACCTGGCGCCATTGGTCGTCCGTCATGCAGTCGACGGGAGCGTCCATGGAAAAGCCCGCGCAGTTGACCACGATGTGCAGACCGCCGAGTTCCTGGACCACGCTTTGCACGGCGCTGGCCACGCTGGCAGCATCGGTGACGTCGGCTGCCACGGCATATGCCCGACCGCCGCGTTCTTGGATCTGCAGCGCTGGCGCGCCGGCCGATGCGCGGTCCCTGTCCAGCACGGCCACCTTGCAGCCTTCACTCGCCAGGCCCAAGGCGATGGCTTTGCCTATGCCATTGGCCGCGCCCGTGACCAGGGCCACTTGTCCGTCGATTCCGAGGTTCAAGGTACTTCCCTCCGTAAATATGCAAAGTGCAGCCGCGCCCCATGACCGCAACGCGATGGCTGTTCAACGGCCGGCATCGAGCGACTGCATGGCCAGGAGGTGCTGCAAAAGCCTCTGCTCGGCCTCGTCCTTTTCTCCTTCGCGCCATGGGAAGATTCCCTGGCCCGACTTCGCGCCTTGGTCGCCGGCTGCCACCAGCTGCTTGATGAGCGCTGGCGTCTGCTTCACATCGCAAAGATGGGGGGCCAGATAGTCGAGGATGGCTTCGACGAGATCGAGGCCTATGTAGTCCGAATTGCGCAGCGGCCCCACTGCCGCCATGCGCCGGCCGAAGGTATGGCGTGCGACCAGATCGACGGTCTCGGCCGAACAAATGCCTTGCTCGACGATATGGGCTGCTTCCCGCACCAAGGCAAACTGCATGCGGTTGCCGACGAAACCCGGTGCATCCTTGAACACGTCGACCGGCAGCTTTCCTGCAGCGCGCAACCACTGGGTCACCTGGTCGGCAGCTTCCGGGCTGGTTCTTTCTCCGCGGACCACCTCCACGACGGGAATCAGATACGGCGGATTCCACCAGTGCGTGCCCACGACGCGGCGCGGGTCCCTGGCATGCAGGGCGATCTCGGTGATGCGCAGCACCGAGGTATTGCTCGCGACGATGCAGTCGGGGTTGGCGGCATCGACCTGGCGAACCAGGTCCTGCTTGAGTGCGAGCTGCTCGGGCGCGGCCTCGACCACCAGATCGCAGCCGCCGACGCATGCCGCGAGCGTGCTGCACAGCGCCACGCTGGCACGGCGCGTCTCGCCCAGCTGCTGCAAATGCGCGTCTATCCTGCGCGGCACATCGCCGAGCGCCTGGGTATCCGGGTCCCAGATCGAGACCTGGAATCCGGCCTGCGAAAAGACCTGGGCGATGCCGTGCCCCATCAGGCCGGCACCGAGCACGCCCACGCGCGCCGCTGGATGCAAGGGGTTGGCGCTCATGGTTGTACGGCGGCCATGGCGGGACGCACGCTGTAGCCTTCGGTGCGGAAAGCGCCGTTTTCCTTGCGGAACTGCGACATGAAATCCGGCCACAGCGCGGTCAGCTTGCCGCTGCCGGGATGCAGATACCAGCTGCTGCAGCCCCCGGATACCCAGACCGTGCCCTGGCTGCGCTGCTGGATGCTGTCCGTGTAGTCCTGCTCCGCCCGGGCATCGGGCTCGACCACGACGCCGTGGCCCAGCACATAGCCCGCGCCTTCGCGGATATAGTTGATCTGGGTCTCGATCATGAAGATCATCGACCCCGCGCCCAGTCCGGTGTTGGGGCCCAACATGAAGAAGAAATTGGGAAAACCCGAAACCGTGGTGCACGCGAATGCGTGACCGCCATCCTTCCACTTGTGCGCCAGGCTTTGCCCGCCCGCACCGTGGATGCGCTCGGCGATGGGCAGCTCGGTCGCCTCGAACCCGGTCGCGACGACCAGCAGGTCGAGCTCGACTTTCTCGCAGCTCTTGAGCAGCACGCCGGTTTCGTCTATGCACTCTATGCCCGAGGTTTCCAGCTGCACATGCGGCTGCATCAGCGCGGGGTAGTAGTCGTTGGAGATGAGGATGCGCTTGCAGCCTATGGCGTAGTGCGGCGTGAGCTTCTTGCGCAGCGCCTCGTCCGGCACCTGGGCCTGCAAATGGCTGGAGGCCATGCCGCGTACCATTTCTATGAACGCCGGCACCTGTCGGCGCTGCGGAAAACGCGACTCGTTGCCCCAGAAGAGTTCGTCGCGCAGTTCCTGCATGGCCTCGGGAAAGCGTTCGAACATCCCTTGTTCGGCATCGCTGTACACATGGTCGCGCCGCGGTATGACGTAGGGAGCGGAGCGCTGGAACACGGTCAGATGACTGGCCGTGCGCGCGAGCTGAGGAACGATCTGTATGGCTGAGGCCCCGGTGCCTATGACTCCGACGCGCTTGCCTGCCCAGTCGCAGGAATGGTCCCACTTCGCGGAATGGAAGACCTGGCCCTTGAACTTGGCGATGCCGGGGATGTCGGGATAGGAGGGATCGGACAGGTGGCCCGCGGCCGATATCAGCACCGGCGCTTCAAAGACACCGCGCGTGGTCTGCACCACCCAGAGCCCGCGCGTTTCATCCCACGATGCGCGTTCCACCGAGGCGCCGAATTGCACATTTTCGAGGATTTGTTCGTCCTGCGCGGTGCGTCGCAGGTAGTCGAGGATCTCGGGCTGGGGTGCGTAGACGCGGCTCCAGCGCGGATTGGGCTTGAACGAGTAGGAGTACAGATGGGACTGGATGTCGCAGGCGGCCCCTGGATAGGTGTTGTCGCGCCAGGTTCCGCCCACGTCGGTGGCGCGTTCGAGCACGATGAAGTCGTGCCGGCCTTCGCGTTTGAGGCTCACAGCCATTCCCAGACCGGAAAATCCGGAGCCTATGACCAGCACGGAAGTCCGGGTGACCGAAGCTTCGGCATGCGTTGTGGAAACATTCATGGTCGGTTCACCTCAGGCGTGTGCGTTCTCAAAGACATGGCCGGCGGGCAAGGCCGACGGGTTTCTCACGAATTCATCGATCATCGTGAACAGCTCGGCGGGTCGTTCATGGACCACGCCATGGCCGCTGTGGATCTGCGCGAAGCGGCTGTTGGCGATGCCGCCAAAAAGCATGCGCGCATGGCGCATGGGAGTGGTGATGTCCAGCGAGCAGCCCACCACCAGTGTCGGGGCGGTGATCGCCGCGAGCTGCTGGCTGATGTCGACATTCCGGTTGAAGGCCATCTTCCTGGAGCGGTCCGAGCCGTTGCGTATGCCCTGGATGAGGGCCTCAAGCTCGCCTTCATTCTTCGCGTTGAGGAATGGCTGGCTGTAGTTCACGAACGCGGAAAATTCGGCGACCGCCTCATGCCCGCTCTCGTGCAGACTGCGCCAGATGGAGTTGCGCAGGCGCTGCTGGTTGTCGGTTTTCACCCAGCCGCAGGCCAGCGTGAGCGAGGCGAGCGTGGCGCCGTGCTGCGCCGCGTACAGCGCCGCGATCACGGCGCCGAATGAATAGCCCATCAGATGCACGGGAGCACCGGCGCTGGCTTGTCTGACGACGGCCAGCACCTGTTCGATGTAGGCCTGGGCCTGGGGAACGGCTTCATCGGGATCGACGAAATCGAGGGCCACCACGCGATGGCGCATGGCGAGCATGGGAAACAGGGCCCAGAAGTTGTTTTCGGCCGAGCCGCCCGTGCCGTGCAACAGCACGATGGTGGGTTCGCCCGCCTTCGTGGGATCGGAGTCGTGGTAGTGAATGGCGAGCCCTGCCGGCGTGGACGCGGTGAGGCTCTGGACGTGGGAGGTGAAAGGCATGGGGAGACGTCGTTGAAGCAGCGCAGCTGCTAGTTGGAGAAATTGACGACCTTGGCCACGGCAACGATGTTCTGCTGCTCTATCTGGACCTGGCGTGTGAGATCCGCTGCACTTCCGCCCAGCGGACGTGCGGCGAAGCCGCTGATGCGCTGGATCACGGCCGGATCCTTGAGCACCTTGTTGATGGCGCTGTTGAGGGTGGCGACGATTTCCGGCGGTGTCTTCGCCGGTGCGGCGATGCAGAACCAGACCGATACCTCGTAGTCGGACAGCCCTGCTTCGCGCAGCGTAGGCACGTTGGGCAGCTCGGGCGAGCGCTGCTTCGAGGTGACCGCCAGCGCCTTGATCTGTCCGCCCTGTATCAGCTTGAGCGCGGAGGAAATCTGGTCGATGCTGTAGTCGATGCTTGCCCCGGCCAGATCGCCCAGCATGGGTGCGCTGCCCTTGTAGGGAATATGCGTGGCCTTGATCCTGGAATGCAGATTGAACAGCTCGCTGGACACATGGCCGCTGGAACCTACGCCCGGGCTGCCGAAGCTCAGATCCTGTCGCTTCGCCAGCGCGACCAGTTCCGCCACGCTGTTCACCCCCAGTTGATTGCGCACCATCAGCACGTTGGGCAGCTCGGCAACCAACGCGACATGCGAGAAAGCCGTCAGCGGGTCGTAGCTCAGATTGCTGTAGACGTATTTGTTGACGATCATCGGTCCGGGCGTGCCCAGCATGAGCGTGAGCCCATCGGACTTGGAACGCAGGACGTTGGTGGCGCCCAGGGTGCCGTTGGCGCCCGCAATGTTCTCGACGACCACGTTGATGCCCAGCTCCTTGCGCAGTCCCTCGGCCATCAGTCGCCCGAGTATGTCGGTGGTGCCTCCCGCGGTGAATGGCACCACCATTCTTATCACCTGGTTGGCTGGCGGCCAGTTGTTGGCAAAGGCACCGGGCAAACTGCCACCCAGTGCTCCCAGTGCTGCGTACATCCCGACCTTGCGTCGTGTGATCATCTTGTCTCCTTGCTGGCCCGGGTAATGCCCCGTTTGTTCGATTCAACGCCCGCAGGGATTGGCATCCCTTGTTGCATGCGTCTGGCCAATTCTTCAAGGAACCATGCGCGACCGCCACTTCAATTTCACGATTCGTTCAACATGTGAATTTCGACGAAATCCGGGCGCGCGGAACTGGGGATCACGCGCTGCATGCCCTGCTGCCCATGCCGGCACAATTTTGTCCATAAGGCGTTCAGCGCTGAACACGCAGCGCATGGCAGGACTTTGTGGATGAGACCATATTGGCTACGCGGCGCATCAGGCCCAAAACCATGGCTTTCGCCAGCGCACGCGGCGCGCGCGGCCAGGAGTTCGGCGGCGTCGTTGCGCGGTTTGGGCTGGCCTGCTGTGCACAAACCAGGGGGTGGTTGATCGCAACCTTCGCATTTTTGTCGATTCCCGCGGGGCAATTGCGCGGCGCATTGCCGCCGGCTTCGCGTCCCGGCAGCCAGTTGGCGTTATTAAACATTTAATAACTCACGCTGTTGACGATGGCCGAGCTCGTTTGCTGCGCTCTGATGGCGTCGGCCTGGGGTTTTTCTTCTGGCAAAGCCTCCATCGCCCCGTGCGAGCATTCGCAGGCCTTCCTCTGAAGCTTCTAGGCCCGCAGCGCAAAATTGCACAATAAAGGGGTGAGGTCGAGAAATTGACGGCATCTTGCGCCGCCGGAAATCCCGGGCATGGGCTGCTCAGCGTCGCTGCACTCCGCTGTCTTTGCGGTGTGCTCCCTATGGCCTTTCGATGCGCGGGGGCTGCGATTATTAAACGTTTAATAATTGCAGCGGGGGCGAGATCGCAATCCCGCCGTTTCTGGAAACGCTTGCGGTTGTCCTGTGGCCGCTGGCGATGCTGGCTTGGCGATCCGCAACAAGCAAGCACGGCGGTATTCATCGGTGCAACTCAGTGGCCTGTCCAGTCCATTGCGGGGAAATCGAGCAGGCGCGACCTCTGGCCGCACAGCGATTGCATCCAACCGCTACGCTCCTTTGTGAGCGCTTTGTGAGTGCTTTGTAGTGGTTGCCAGGCGGGCGCCTTGGCTCGGCTCCCAGGCCGCATATCTGGTCGGTAGTTCACTGATGGCCTGGATTGGTCCTGCACCAATTCAGCCTCGAATCCATCAGACTGAGCGCGACCTTGAACGTCGATCCCGGCGTGAGCCTGGTCGTGCAGTTGCCTTCTGGAACAAGAATCCTGCCCGTGCAAGCTTCGGCTGAAAGCAACGAGGGTATCGGTCCATGCCGAGGTCGTCACCTTCGCAACGCGTCCTGCCGCCGGTCGTTTCTTCAGAAGTCTGGTCTGCATGTGTCTTGTTGATATCCGTGGTCCATGTCCCGGCTACAGCGCAAGTCCCGCCTGCAGACGCGTTCTACGCGCTTTCGAGATGCCTTGAATTGCGCTTTGCGCTTGCCAAACCTCGGCGACCAAGCCATTCGCACCGTGTCGTGTGAATCGGCATCGATCTTTGCAGCGTCGGCGCCCCGATCGATGCGCGCGCTGTTCTTCCGTGTCGCCATCAAATAAGCTGCAAGTAGCCAGGATGAGATGCAATCTTACATTTCAACCGAGGATGATTTTTAAAACTTTGAGCAAAAAAACATCCACGACATTGATGAAAGGCTATACACTTCCCATCAGCCCCACTTTGCAGCAGCAGCTATGCCCATTCCTATGCCGATCGAACCTACAGTCAAAGCGTCCGTCGCAATGTCGCTCCTGGGTCTAGAGCTGAACAACAAGCGCTTGATGCGGTTGAGCGGCAGCGAGAAGCCTGAAGGCCAGCGGCAGATGAAGTACAAGCCCCTGGACATGCTCAATATCCGGGCGCGGCTCGCGGGCATCACGCCCGAGGCGGTGCAGGAGGCCATGGCAGTCAATACAGAGTTGCCGGCCATCATCGTCACCCGCATGACCAAGGGCGGTATCGGCAAGACGTCGATCACGGTGAACCTGGCCACGGCGCTCGCGCTCTCGGGCTACCGTGTGCTGCTCATAGACGCCGATCCCCAGGCCTCGGCGACCAATATGCTGGGAATCGAGACCGAGACCTATCACGAACATATCGGCAAGCTGCTGCTCAAGAGCGGAGACAAGCCGGATGACCTGCGTGAATTCATCGTTCCCATCTTCGACGACGGTTTCCTCGATCTCATTCCTTCCGATGTGGAACTCGATTCCACCAATCCTGCGCTGATCGTGACCATGGGTCGCGAACAGAAAGCCGAGGAATTCGTTCTGCGCAACAAGGATTTCCTGGCGAAGAACTATGACGTCATCCTGGTGGACACGACTCCCGGCACGACCCCCGTGAGCGTGGCATTCACCTACCTGGCCCACCTCGCCGGCAAGATTCTCACGGTCGTGGAGCCCGAAGGCAGTTGCCTGCGCGCACTCGACGCCCTGCAGTTCAACCTGGAAGAAGTGCAGAAGCTCGCCAAGCGCCCGATCAATCTTTCCATCCTGGTCAACAAGGCGCAGATCGGCCGCAAGCATGTCGAACACAACTACGCCATCCTGACCAAGAGCTATCCGAATCGTATTCTGCCCGTGCAGATTCCGCATTCGATTGCGTTCACGCGGCAGATCGACGCGGATGACGTTCCGGCGTCCATGCCGGTGGTTCTCAAAGATCCCAACAGCAAGGCGGCTGACAGCCTCTACCATTTCGCGCGCGTGATCGTCAGCGAATTCAATGTCACCCAGCCTGGTTTTGTTGCCAACTCCTAAATGACCATGACCCCACCTCCAGTCACAGACAAGGCTGCAAAGCCCAAACACCAGCGCATGGGCGTCTCCGAGGCGATGGATCTTGCAGCCAAGGCGCATCAGCCCAGCCTCTCCGGACGCAGCCCGCTGCCCGAATTCAAGCCGTTCACTCCGGATCCGGTGGATGCCTCCAGCGAACCCGTCAAAACCGCTGCAGACAGCGGCCGCGACATTCGCCAGATCGCGCTGGATCTGATCGACGAGAATCCCTACGCACCGCGCGAAGTCTATTCGCAGGAAGTGCTGCGCGAACGCGCGGACAGCCTGCGTGCCAACGGCCAGTACGAGGTGATCCATGTGATCCCGCACCCGGACAAACCTGGTCGCTTCATGATTGCCGATGGCTGGACGCGCGTGACCGCATGCCGCGTCCACAAGGTGCTCGATGCACTTGCAGCGCAGGTCCACCATGATCTGAGCCCCATGCAAGCAGCATGGCTGGGCTACAACCAGAACGAATCGCGCGAGCAGCATTGCGATCTGGACCGCGCATTCTTCTTCGACAAGATGTATGCGCAGGGGCAGACCCAGTCCGAGATCGCCAAGAAGACCGGCATCTCGCAGACCCAGCTGAGCTTCTACACGGCTTTCCGTAAATTGCCAGAGGAGACGCTGCAGATCGTTCGTCTCAACCCCAGCCGCTTTCCTGCGTACATTGCCCAGAATCTGGCGAAAGTTGCGCGCAAGGTGTCCGAAGACAAGGCCAGTTCGCTGGCGTCTATCTTCAGCTCCAACGGCCAATCCGTGAACTGGATGATCAACCAGTGTTCGCTGCTTCTCGAGAAAGAGCCACGCTCGGCGCTCAAGCAGAAGGTCGGCAAGGTCTTCCGCTACAGCAATGGCGTGCTGCGGCAAAAGGGCCTGCAGTTTGACCTGAGCATCGAAATCGATGAAGCCGATCAGGAGGAATTCAACAAGGCCTTGGACCAGCTTCTGAACAAGTTCGGCAAGCAGGTGTCCACCCCGGTTGCGGGTGTGCCAGAACAAGAGCAGTGACCGTGGTGCATATTCCGATGCGTTCGGAAACCGCAAGGCTCTCTTCGCTTTGCGGGCGCCAGGTTCTTGTCAGCGCTGGCGTAAAGCTGCGGCGCGATTCGGCAGCTGCGACCAATTACTTTCCCATCCGACCTGCGGCGTTTCCAGCCTCCCGGTCTTGCGTCTTATTAAACATTTAATATTCGGGGCCTGGGCCTTTCGCGCGGCGGCCGCGAGCACGGCTGGCTGATTATTAAACGTTTAATAATTCAACCGCTGGAAGGCTTGCTCGACCGACGCGCCTCCCCGCAGGGTCTGACTCAGGGATCTTGCATCCAAGGACCGCTTCCCACTGCCGGTTATTAAACATTTAATACTGCCGCTGGGTGGGGGCCGTCAGCAAGCCTTCAGGGCGCTTGCGCATCGAATATCAGCGCTCTCCTGATTTCTTGCCGAGAACTGCTGCTGCTCACCCCTTTCTTGTGCATTTGAGCCCAAATCGGCGAGCGGATGAAGCGGCCCATATCGTGCTGCGACGGCAAAAGCCAGTGGCACCGGTGCATTTCGCTGCAGGAGGTGAGTCTGTTCGGGCAATGCCGCATGGAAGCCCCATGCGCGCGCCGGCATTGCAGCGTTCTTGGTGCAACTGTCTGCTGACGAGCCTGGGGAAATGCCTGGTCCCTGGTCTGTGATGCCGGCTTTGCAAGAAAGCCCGGAATTTTGCACAACCAAGGGGTGAGCTTGCGCAGTTGCCAAAAGATGGGCAATTGCTGCATACGCTGCACAAGGCAGGGGGGGGGGATGCCGCTCCCGCAGTATGCAGCCGTGTGCACAGGGCCCCCAAGATGTTGCCTCTGCCAAGCTTGCCAGGCTGGTACGAATCTAGCCTGAAACACCCTTGCAAGCATATTTGCAGACCTTTGTGCCCGGCCACTGCGAGGGCCCCCGCGCTGGCGAAGAAAGCCCGGCACGGGCGGCGGCGGTGCAATGTGCGCTCTTTGGCAACACACTCACCCCCAGATTGTGAAAATTTACAGCTTTCATCGGTTCCGCCCGAAAAGGACCAAAAATGCTTGCCGCGACAATATTTCGCAGAGTTTTTGCAAAGCGCCATGCGCGGGCAAAGCTTTTCGGACCGGCGGCAGCACGCTGCAGTGGCTGCCAATGCGAAATGGACGGCCAGATGCTGATGATTCGGCCGGCGCTGTCTCACCAAGGCAGCCGGGCTGGCAGCAGACAGTCGCGGTCCCTTCGAAGGCGGTAGCGTCGATTTGCAAGACACCCCCCTGGTTTGTGCATTTTTAATCCTGGCATCGTTGCCGGGCCAAAGATTCTCAACCTGTTCGCCGGCGGCCAGCGTGCGGGCCAACGCGCGGCCGCGGTGATGAGCCCGGGGCAGTCGGCGCGCCTGACCGGGGATGACTTCTATGCCTACCTGAAGGACATGCTCACGCGCCTGGCCGGGTCGAGAAATTGCTGCCGCTGCGCTGGCAGGCGCCCAACTCCTGATCAACACCTCGGTGGTCGGCCCACGGCCAACATGGGTTCGACACGCGGTGAGCTAAAACAGCACTTGCAAGTGCCTGCAACCTAGGGTTTTCCGGGCGTCTTAATGACTGCGCTCAATTAAACTTTTTGCAACCTCTGAGGAAACGCTCATGACGCTCCTATTCAAATCAACCGCAGTTCTGCTGATGAGCTGTTCAATATGGGCGGGCTCGGCATATGCACAGGATCGCCAAAGTGTGTCCTTTAGGGCAAACACGCTGATTGAAGCAGATACCACGGTGCAAGGCGACCTGACGATACCCGCCGGCCAAAGTGATGCCAAATTCCCGGCGGTGGTGGTGATCCATAGCTCGGGAGGCTATGAGGATCTCACGAGGAAGCCCTACGTCCAGGCACTCAACAAGGCCGGCATCGCCACGCTGGAACTCAACCTGTTCTCGCGCGGCAACCGCCCCAAGAATTCACGCATGAATTTGCCCCACACTTTTGGCGCATTGAACTATCTTGCCCAGGATCCGCGCATTGACGCGAACCGCATCGGCATCCTTGGATTTTCCCATGGCGGCTTGCTGGCATTGTTCTCCAGCTCCAAAGAGGAAAACGCCACTTACTCTGGCGGCAAGCACAAATTCGCTGCGCACCTGGCACTTTATCCCGTCTGCTGGGCACATCTTGCCAGCGCCGAAGGCAAAAATCCTGTCTATCCGAAAAGTGTCTACACGGCGCTTACTGGTGCTCCCGTGCACATTCTTGCCGGCGAAAAGGACGTCTACGACGCACCAGATTCCTGCCAAAAATTCATTGCCGCCTTGCCTGACGAAGCTCGCACCCATGTGGACATGACCCTTTATGCCAATGCCACACATGGCTGGGACAGCCCGGAAGACAAAAGCTACCAGGACCCTGCGGCAAACATGGGGCGGGGAGCGTATGTGCGGCACTTGCGCAATCCGGCCGTGACAGCGCAATCGTTGGATTTTTCGCAGCAGTTTTTCAGTCGAGCATTTGCCGAAAAGTAGTTGCCCAGTTGGTTGAATGCCTCCCCTCATTCCTGCCAATTGCGATAGCAACAAGCTCATTTCGCGTCAGCGTCGGAGCCATTTCACGCACAAGCTCATGCAGCCGCGCACGACGGGATCCTGCGCGGAAGTCTCTGATGCTTCAAGACGGGATGACCGGTCAAATACTGTTCGCCGGCAGCCTGCGCGCGGCCGCGGTGATGGGCCTGGAACGGGCATGACCCCTATGCCTGCCTGAAGAACGTACTCACGCGCTTGCCCACGCACCGGGCCAGCCGGATCGAGGAATTGCTGGCGCATCGCTGGCAGGCTCCAAACTCCTGATCGATACCTGGGTGACCGGTGAAGGTCAACCGGGGATCGCCGCGCATCGCCTTGGGGCCGGACAATGCCGTCCTCTCAGCAGGCAGGTTGCGCCAAGCCCGACCACAATTCGTTGAGATCCGTGAAGTTCCACTTGCCTGGATTTTCCCGCGCCACGATCTTCTCGGCCGGGTCTTGCTGGGCGAGGTCGATGACCATGGTCGGAATGCGCTGATTCGACTTCGTCGAAAAGAACACCTTGACCTTGGGCGATATCAGCGATTGCTGGCCCTGCTCGATCACCACCCCGATGCGGCCCGAAGTCAGCCGCACCAGCGAGCCGACGGGATAGATGCCTATGCTCTTGACGAAGGCATGGAACAGCCGCGGGTCGAGGTGTCCGTTGGTCCACTCCGCCATGCAGCGCAGCGACTCCGCCGGATCCCAGCCGCGCTTGTATGCGCGGTCGGATGTGACCGCGTCATACACGTCGCAGATGGCCGTCATGCGTGCGATCAGGGAAATCTCTTCACCCTTGAGCTTGTCCGGATAGCCGGTACCGTCCATCTTCTCGTGGTGGTGGCGGCAGGCGTCGAGCACCGCAGCGTCCGCGCTTTCGCCTGCCTTGAGCATGGCGTAGCCTTGCACTGCATGGTCCTGCACCATGGCGAACTCCTCGTCCGTCAACTTGCCCGGCTTGTTGAGCACGGCCAGCGGTATGGCTGCCTTGCCCAGGTCATGCAGCAGGCCCGCCATACCGGCAAGGCGCGTTTGCTCCTCATCCAGGCGGATTTGCCTGGCCAGCGCCACCATCAGTGCGCAAACCGCCACTGAATGCATGTAGGTGTAGTTGTCCGCCGTCTTCAGCCGGGCCAGGCTGATCAGCGCGCTGGGGTTGCGCGTGACGGAGTCGGAGATTTCCTCGACCAGATTGCGCGCATTCTCCGAGTTCACTGCCTGGCCCATGCGTGCCTCGTTGAACATCGAGACCACGGCCTGTTTAGCTTGCACGCAGATCGACGCCGCGGCTTGCAATTCGACGCTGATGCTGGTCGGAGCGCGGCCCAGTGCATGAGAGAAAACAGGCGCAGGCGGCGGGCTTTGGGGATGGGGTGTGGCCACCACCATGGGCGTCAGCATGTCGAGCATGCCGAATTCGGTCTCCACCTGGAAATCCGCTTCATCACGCGAGACGGCCTGCACGCCTGCGGCCACATCGAGGCCCCGTGAAGTGTCGATCCAGACCTCCTTGATGGCGGTGGCCTGGATCCGCGCCAGGTCCTTGGGCTCTTTGAGAACGAACTTGGCGCGCCAGAACGGATGGTCCATCCAGGAGCTGCAGAAGTCGTGTACGTACATGCCCAGAGTCAGATGTTGAATGCGGATTCGCTTGAGCATGAAAAATTTCCATTTCGGGCTGCGCACTCCGGCAGCGATCAGATTCCTAAATACCAGAATGCCTCTTTCGGCGCTACGCGTGTGAACGCTGTGCCGGTTTTTTTACATTTCTCTCGTACTTTTGGGGGCGTCCCGAATTGACCCGAGGTCCACGACTTCGTAACTGCATTGCTTGTCTCCCATTGCGCAGGTGAGCAGGTCGAGGCTGCGGCCGTGGTTCAGGCGCAGCGAAATAATGGAGCCCGCCAAAGCCGGTACCAGGTCAAGGACGGCCTCCACCACGAGAGCGGTCAACGCCTCGCCCTCCTGCATGATGAGCACGCGTGCTTCGGGCCCCGCAATGCATGCCATGCCGTCGGTGAGCCTGCGCAGGTCAAGCAGCGGAACCAGTTTCCCGCGCCAGGGGAAGTGGGTGGGTTCGGGCAGGTTGTCGTCTGCGCCGGCCGGCGGGCACATGGCAATATGCTGAATGCTTTTGAGGCGCGCGGCCACGGTGCGGCCGGCCTCGATGATCAGGTATGCCTCTGGTGAGACTTTGCTGGCCAGCGCTGCGGTATGGCCCCGAACAAGCTCTACCGGGCTGGTGCGCGCAGGCTCAGGGGCCGGCGCTTGCATGGGTTGCGGGCTTGCAGCACCTATGGCGCTCATGGAAAATGCGCTGAACAGCGCGGCAGCCGACAGCAGCTGTATGGGCGGTGCTCCCGCATCGCCGGGATCGGGCGCCACTTCGGTGCCCAAGGCGGTGAGGGCCGGCTGCAGGCGGCTTGACGCAAACCGCTGCACTGCCACCAGGCGGTCGACCAGAATTCCCAGGGCCGCGCTTTCCGTGCGCACCACTATCAGCCAGGCCTGCATCGGGCTATCGGCGGGCGGCAGTGCCATCCCCAATTCGTGGTGAATCCGCACGACTGGGATGTTGCGCCGGCCCCATGTAAAAGCGCCTTGCAGGCCTTTTGCCAATTGGGGCAGCTTCTGTATCGGCGGAGTTTGCAAGATGCTGCCTATGGCCTGGACCGGCAAGGCGAAGCGCAATCCCTGCAGTTCGGCCACGACATAAGTCTCGGTGCACGCATTGCCGGCGGCTTCCGTGGCGCTGCGCGCAGCGGGTGGAGCGTCGGATGCCGGCCGCTCGAGCGCTTGTTCCTGCACCCAGACCTGGGTCTGTTGCATCAGATGCGCGGTATCCAGCAGGGGAATCGGGTGTTCGCAGCCGTCCACTTTCAGAACGCTGTGGAACAACTCGTGCGCGGCTGTCTCATGGTGTAGCCGTTGCACCGCACCATCTTCAACGACCGCGATACCGACCGTGCGTTCGATGGCGATTGCGGTCATTCGGCCGCAGTGTTGCAGTATCAGCACCTGGGCATGGATGGCCGCCTCGCCTGTCTGCCGCAGGCTGCCCCAGCAAGCGAGATCGACCACGGGCACTACCTTGCCCTGATGATGCAACACGCCCACGAGTGGCCGTTCGCTGCGCGGCAAATGGCCGGCCGCTCCATTGAACGGCATCGCCTGGCTGACTTCGCCCACCGATACGGCCAATGTGACGCCAGCCATGCGCACCATTGCATAGCGGTTGTGATTGGTTGGTGAACGAGATGGATGCATTGTCCAGTCCTAACTCCGGGTCGACGCGCCATGCAATTCGGACAGCAGGCGCGCGGCGCTGTGCGTGGCTTCGGCTTGCTGGGCGCAGGCCTTGTGGATGTCCGTCATCGCTCCGCACGAGTTGCCCACGGCACGCGTGATTTTCGAGAACACATCTTCGACCTGTTCCGAGAGGCGGCTGCCTTCTTCGATACGTGCCATGGTCTCGGTCATCAATTGGCTGATGCCCTTGGTCGCGGCTGCAGACTTTTCTGCCAGTTTGCGTACCTCGTCGGCGACTACCGAAAATCCCAGTCCATGTTCCGCAGCGCGCGCGGCTTCAATGGCGGCGTTGAACGCCAGCAGGTTGGTCTGGCTGGCGATGTCACGGATGCTGTCCACAATTTCGTTGACACTGCGGGACGCATTCTGGATCTGCCGTGTCGCTTCGCGCGAGCGCTCGAGCAGCGCCGCGCCGCCGCAAGCTTGCTCCTGTGCCGACAGCACCAGCGCAAGCGACTGCTGGGAGCTCTTGGTGATGCCATCGGTGGAGCCCGAGAGCTGCTCCAGCACGGCGGATATCGCCGGGACTTTCTCGCGTATCGTCTGATCCCTATGCACCTGTTCGGTGACGTCCATGGCGAATTTCACCACCTTGTAAGGATTGCCGTTGGCGTCCGTGATGGCGTTGTAGGTGGCCTGTATCCAGACCTCGGCGCCATGCTTGCCCAGCCGCATGTAACGGCCGCTCTGGAACCGGCCTTGCGACAGATCCGCCCAGAAGTTGCGGTATTCGGCGGATTTGACCAATTCCGGGGTGCAGAACATGCTGTGGTGCCGCCCCTGGATTTCCGGCAAGGTGTAGCCCAGCGCGCGCAGAAAGTTGGCGTTGGCGTCGATGACGTTGCCCTGCATGTCGAACTCTATGGCTGCCTGCGAACGCGACAGGGCATCGAGCTTGCCCTTGAATTCGCTGTTGCGCATTTTTTCCGCGGTGATGTCCGTGGCGAACTTGACCACGCTTTCAGGCCGTCCCTGGGCGTTGAGCACGGGGTTGTAGGACGCCTGTATCCAGATCTCTTTTCCCTGCTTGTCCAGGCGCCGATATTCCCCGGCATCGAATTCGCCCTTTCCCAGCCGTTCCCAGAAAAAAGCATATTCGCGTGATGCTGCGAACTCCGGCGTGCAGAACATGCGATGGTGCTGGTTCTGTACTTCCTGCAGCGAATACCCGAAGGTGTGCAGAAAATTGTCATTGGCATGCAGGACACGGCCGTCGAGCGAGAACTCGATGATGGCTTGCACGCGGTTGATGGCAGCGTAGAGCGCCTGGGTGCGTGGGCCCTGGTCCGGTAGCTGGAATGCGCAAGCGGCGATGGAGGTGGGGGTCATGGCAAAACCTAGGGTGAGCTTGATTGCCCAAGGGAGTGCATCCCTCTGCAATCAGGCAGGAATCGAATGGCTGGACGCTGCGCGTCGAACAGCACGTCGTGCAGTTGCTGGCTGCGGTCAGAAGCTTTCCCACTCGTCGCCGGCGGCCACTGCAGTGCTGGCCCGGGGGGGCGCAGGGCGGGCAAGCGGCTTGGCCTTGACAGGCGTGGCGCCGATTTTGCTGGCGGGCAGCGAGGCGCGCGCTGCGACGGGGCGATGCGCCGGGATCGTGGCTGGACGGGGCACAGGGGCCGGCGCATTGCGCGGGCTGGCGCCTGCGCCCAGCTTGAAGACCGCCACCGCGCTGACCAGTTCGCCGGCCTGACTGTTCAGGCTGCTGGCGGCTGCGGCCATCTCCTCCACGAGCGCCGCGTTCTGCTGCGTGGTCTGGTCCATCTGCGTGACTGCCTCTCCGACCTGGCCCACACTTGCCGCCTGTTCGCTGCTCGCTGCGCTGATCTCGCCCATGATGTCCGTCACGCGCCGAATTGCGCCTACCACTTCGGTCATGGTCGCTCCGGCCTTGTCTGCCAGGGTGGAGCCCTGCTCCACGCGCTCCACGCTGGCGGTGATCAGGCTCTTGATTTCCTTGGCGGCTTCGGCGCTGCGCCCGGCCAGGCTGCGGACCTCGCCGGCCACGACGGCAAAGCCGCGGCCTTGCTCACCGGCGCGCGCGGCTTCCACTGCTGCATTGAGCGCCAGGATGTTGGTCTGGAAAGCGATGCCGTCGATGACGCTGATGATGTCGGCGATCCTGGTGCTGCTGGCGTTGATTTCCTTCATGGTTTCCACGACCTGGCTCACGACCTGGCCGCCCTGCTCGGCCACCGTGGACGCGTTGACGGCCAGCTGATTGGCCTGCTTGGCACTGTCAGCGTTCTGGCGTACGGTCGAGCCCAACTGCTCCATCGAGGCCGCCGTCTCTTGCAGCGCCGAGGCCTGCTGCTCCGTGCGGTTGGAAAGATCGTTGTTGCCCGAGGCGATTTCCGCGCTGGCCGAAGCCACGCCTTCCGCGTTCTGGCGCACCGTGCTCACGG
Source organism: Comamonas sp. DB36 (assembly GCF_057914905.1). Classification (NCBI taxonomy): domain Bacteria; kingdom Pseudomonadati; phylum Pseudomonadota; class Betaproteobacteria; order Burkholderiales; family Comamonadaceae; genus Comamonas; species Comamonas sp. DB36. Next base: position 341,746 of record NZ_CP196633.1, on the reverse strand, counting down.
TGCTCACCAGACTTTGCTGCATGCGCTGCAATGCGCCGAGCAACTGGCCCGTCTCGTCGCGGCCCTGGCCGGCGATCTCGACATTCAGGTCGCCATCGGCGATGCGGTCGGCCACATTGACCGCCTGCGCCAGGGGCCGGGTGATGGAGCGTATCAGCCACAGCGCCGCCAATGCCGCAAAGGACACGGCCAGTGCGGCCGTCGTCACCATAACAATGCGCGCCTGCGACTCGATCTGCATGGCATGCTGCGCGTCTTCGCGCGCGCCCTTGCCGTTGAGATCCACCAGCTTCAAGAGCGTTGCCGAGGACTTTTCGTAAAGGCGCAGGGATTCACCGCCGAGCAAGGCCGCCGCCTGTTCCTTGTCGTTGTTGTGCGAGAGTTCGAAGATCTTTGCGGAGAGCTGGACATACTTTTCGCGGTCGGCGACGAATTCGTCGTACAGCTTCCTCTCTTCAGGCGAACTGATCAGCGCTTCATAGGACTTCTTGATCATGTCCAGTTTTTCCTGCAGCTGGCGCATGGCCTTTTCATGCCCGGCCATGGCCGGCGCGTCCGAAGCCATCACATGGCGCAGCTCGTAGATGCGCGCATCTGATAGTCCCGTGTTGAGCTGGTTGACCTGCTCGACACTGGGCAGCCAGTTTTCGGTGATTTCGCGGGTCTGGGTGCCCATGGCCGCGAGTTGCGACCAGGCTACCGCGACCACGGCCAGCAATACCGCGACCAGTATGGCAAACGTGCCTGCGAGGCGAGTGGAAATTTTGAAGTTGTTCATGGTGGGCTCGGTCGGAGGGAAAGCCAGAGCCCGCTCGATGGCGCAGGCTCTGTGAAAGTGGTGTTTTATGCGGCGACCTGTGCCAGGTCAGGCCGGCGCCGCGGTCTCAGCCCAGTCGATGCCGTCGTTGTTGAGCAAAGCCGTGATGTCCATCAGGATCAGCATGCGGTCGTCCATGTGGGCTATGCCTTGCACGAACGACGGGTCCAGGCACCCTTGTGTCGCGAACTGCGGCGAGGGCTTGATCTGCTCGGCTGCGAGCGACACCACATCGGCGACGGAGTCCACTACCGCGCCCACCACTGTAGACATGCCCATGTCCAGAATGATGACGACGGTGCTTTCGTTGTAGGCCACTTCGGCGCATTGCAGCTTTATGCGCAGATCCACGATGGGCACGATGCGCCCGCGCAGATCAATCACGCCCGTGATGAAGTCGGGCGCATGCGCCAGGCGGGTGGGCGGCTCGAAAGAACGGATTTCCTGTACGCGCAGTATGTCGATGCCGTACTGTTCGGCGCCCAGGCGAAAGGCCAGGTACTCACGCGGCAAGACGGGAGATTCTTTTGTCGCTGAGGAAGAGCGGGGGGGGGGGACGGAGGTGGTCATGGTGCGTAAATATGTATCTTTTGCAACAATGATTACATGATAGTGATAAAAATGATTTTTTTCAAATGTATTTTGTCTGTTTTTTCATTTTTATATGGGGTGTGATATTTCTGCTGTTTTTTGCGGTGGCGTCGCCGACTCAGGGCGCGGTCGGCGCCCAGCGCTGCATCGCCCGACGAGACCGGGAGATGGCGTTTGTCTGCGCGTTGGCGCGTGTTTCGCCTCGGAAAGCGCGGCGCCAGGGCGCTGGCGGCGGTTGGGTGCCGCAGCCGGACAGCTTGCGTGGCTGCCGGGGCGGAAAAACGCGTTACTGCAGCTCGGCCGGGATGGTCTCGCTGAAGCCGCGTGCCGGCAAAATGATGTGGAAAACCGACCCGCCATGCTTGACGTTCTCGGCATAGATCCGCCCGCCCAGGGCCTCCACGATCTTCTTGCAGATGGCCAGGCCCAGGCCTGTGCCGCCCGAGCCGTCCTTGGTGGTACTGGACTGCTTGAAAGCCTCGAAGATGGCGCCGAGTTCATGTTCCGGAATGCCCGGACCATGGTCGCGTACGGCGAGCCGGATCTGGCCCCTGCTGTCCATCCTGCCGAGCAGGGCGATGGACGATGCCTGGGGAGAGAACTTGATGGCGTTGGCCAGCACGTTGCGTATGACCTGCTGGAAGCGCACCGGATCGACCTTGGCGGTGAGCGGCAGGTCGCCCAGCGCCACGTCCAGGCGCAGCTTGCGCTGGGCCAGCAGTGGATCGAGCTCGCGCAGCACCGGGTAGATGACGCCGCGCAGGTCCACCCGCTCGAGCTGGAAAGTGCCCACCGTGCTTTCCAGCTTGGCCACATCCAGCAGGTCGTTGACCAGCGACAGCATGCGTTCGCCCGAGCGGTGGATGTCCTCGAACATGCCGGTCAATCGGGCATCCGCCTTGCTGCGGAACATGCCCAATTCCGAAAATCCCATGATGGATTGCAGGGGCGTGCGCAATTCATGGCTCATGTTGGCGACGAATTCGGATTTGGAGCGTGCGGCCTCATCGGAGGCCTCCTGCGCCTGGCGTGTCAGCCGCTCCGCCGCGCGAAAGTCGCTGACATCCATCAACGTGCAAAGTATGGCCGTTGCCTGTCCGCCGGCGTCGTACACCAGGGCCTTCGTGATCCGTGTGTCGCGCCAGGTCTTGCCGCCGTGAAGCACCCGGGTTTCAAACATGGTCTGACCGCCCTCGCCCAGCAGCTGCCGGTCTGCGGATTCATGGACCGCGACTTCCTCGGCGGGAAGAAAGTCCGCCAGGCGCAGGCCTATGACCTGCGCGCGATCGCGACCTTTGTATGCTTCCCATGCGCGATTGACCATCATCAGCCGTCCCTGGATGTCCGTCATGGAGATAGGCAGGGGATTGACCTCCAGCACCAGCCCGCGGAACTCCAGCTCGTTTTGCAGTTCCTGCTGGGCCACCCAGCGTTCGGTGATGTCCACGGCGCTGCCGGCGTAGCCCATCAGCTTGCCGTTTTCCAGCAGCGGCACCATCGCCACGTCGAACAGCAGCTGGCGACCGCCGTCGAGGCGGAACATGGCTTGACAGGTGCGGACCCCGCCGGCTTCGGCGCGCGCGAAGAGATTTTCCACGGCCGACCTGTAGCTGGGCTCGACCAGCTCCTGCAGCGTGCGGCCAATCGTCTGCGATTCGCTGCCGCCGGTGAGCAAGGCCAGCCGTGCATTGACGAACGTGATGCGGCCCGCAGTGTTGGTGCGGAAGATGACTTCCTGCACGCTGCGCATCAGCACCGCCAGTTCGCGTTCGCTTTGCGCAATGCGAACTTGAACCTGCCGCGCCATGCGACGCGCCGCTTCACGCGAACGCAGTCCGCGCCATGCCACGATCGAGAGCAGCAGCATCAAGGCGCAGGCCGCGAAGCCGACGTACAGATACCCTATGACATCCTGCTGCCAGCGTGCCATGGCGCTGTCCATGGACTCCTCGACCATTATCACCAGGGGTTGTGTCCTGGAGAGTCGAAACGCAACGATCTGCTCCTGACCGCCGAAGCCTTGCCCGATGAAGATGCCATGCTGTTGAGCGGGCAGATAGGTGCGGAACACCGGCAGATCTGCAATGTTGGAGCCTTGCGCCAATGTCGCACCGGACGTCGCGAGCACCTTGCCCTCGTACGCGGCAATCATCGAGCGAAACCCGATGCGGCCCACAGCCATCTGCTGCTGGTTGGCCAGGGAGTCCGGGTTGAGCAGCCCGACCAGTATCAGCTGCTGTCCGTCTTGCGCCATGAATGGACGCAAAAGAGGTATGAAGGCCAGGCCCGCGGGTGTCGGACGCTGGAGATTGTCGGTGCTCAGGGCCGCAAGGCTGCGCCCTAGCGTGAGCGGGCCCATGGCATGCCGACTGTGCCGCGGACCGTATCCCAGTTTCGCCAGCGCGATATTCAGCCCTGCTTCCCCGGGCGTGCTGCTGGCGATCACCCGGCCATTCGTGTCCACCAACGCCAGGCTGCGCATGAACGGCAGGCCTCCCAGTGCCTGTTTCAGAAAGGCTTCGGTGCGGGTCTTTTCCGCGTTGGATGCCTGCAATGAGGCGAACTCGACCAGCGTGTCCATTGCGAAAAAACCGGTTTCGACGGTGCGTGTGGTCTGGTCCTCCAGCATGCGTGCCACCAGTTCCGCCTTTTCCTGAACCGAGAGTATGGTTTCCTCCCTGTCATTGAAAGCCACCCACAGGGTCGCCACCAGAACACCGGCGGTCAGCAACATGCCCGCAACCAAGGCTTGCGTGCTTGATCTGGGACCCAGGCTTGCGGCGAAAGCGCGCAAATTGCCGCGCAATCTCTGCAGGAAAGATGCTGGCGCCATGTCAACGAACGACAATTTCGGAGAGGCCGTTCCTGCTCGCTGCGGCATCCAATCTGCCGTCACGCTTGGTGCGTGCGACAAAATCATCCATGGTCTTGAGCCAGGCGTCGTCTCCCGGCTTCACGGCATAGGCATACGGCAGCACGTACACCGGCTTGGGCGGAGAAACCAGGCGCGCCCAGTCGGCGTTGTCGAGCAAGCGGCGGGTGTAGGGGTAGTCGGACAGGAACACATCGATCCGTCCGCTTTCCAATTCCTGCTCGCGCGTAGCCGGGGGCGAGATCCGGATCAGCTTGGCGTGCTTGAGGCGTTCGCTCATCACAGGTTCCATGAAGGTGCCCGCCTGCACGCCAACCAGCACGCCTGACTGGTCGATATCGGACCATTGCTTGATCACGGCATTGCTCTGGGTGGTGATGCCGTAGATGTCGCTGCTGAGGTAGGGCTGGGTGAACCGCATGTGGGCCAGGCGCTGGGGCAGCATGCCGATGGCGAACATGCCTACGTCGCAACGGTCGGTGCGCAGATCCTCGGCAATCGAGGTGAAAGAGGACTCGACGTATTCCACCTTCACCTTGAGATCCATGCCCAGTTCTGCGGACAGATCGATGTCTATGCCTTTCAATTGCTGGGTACGCGGATTCCTGAACGTGACGCCATAGTAATCGGGCCAGATGCATACGCGCACCACCTTCTTGCCCGAGACCCTGTCCTGCACCGGTCCCGCCGACGCGGCCCCGCTGCAGACCAGGCTGGCAAGGGTGCTGACGCAAGCGAATTGAATGAGGGTATGCATGGTGGTCTTCATGGTGTTTCTTTCACTCACGGTGCGTCTATCAAATCGGCAAATGAGGGGCGCAGCTTGCTGATTCTGCAGCGCAAGCCGTCCAGCATTTCGCTGTGAAGAACGAATGTGTCCACGATCACGGGATCGAATGCCTTGCCGCGTTGCTCCACGAGCATATCCAGGGCCGTGCTGGCAGTCATTGCCGGGCGATAGACGCGATCCATGGTCAAGGCGTCGTAGAAATCGACGATGGCAGTGATGCGGCCCGACAAGGGAATGTTGTGCCCTGCGAGTCCACTTGGGTAGCCCGTGCCGTCGTAGCGTTCGTGGTGGGTCAGTGCAACCTCGGCCGCGAGGCGGAACACCGGTACGCTCGAATTGCCGATGATCTCGGCACCCGCGCGCGGATGCCGTTGGATGATTGCACGCTCTTCCTGCGTGAGGGGGCCGGCTTTCTTGAGCACATGGTCCGGGGTGCCGATCTTGCCGATGTCATGCATGGGCGCGGCGCGTCGCAGCATGCGTGCAAAGTCCTGCTTGCAGCCCAGGAGAAGCGCCAGCGCCTCGGCAAGAAAGCCGATGCGCACGATGTGCACGCAAGTGTCGTCGTCGCGCGCCTCCGCTGCCGTGCACAATTGCAGCAGTGTTTCGTTGTGCGCCCGGGTGAGATCCTTGAGTGCCTTGTTGCGTTCACGGTACACATGCCCGAAATCTTCGACAAAGCGGATCATCTGTTCGGCCGCCGCTTCGTCAAAGCGCAGGCTTTCGCCGGGCGGCAGGTGGTGGGTACGCTCAGCAGTGTTGCTCATGGGCCGCTTCCAGTCGGTAAACTGTTTCCAGCACCTGGATGGTGCTGAAAGGTTTGACGAGGTATTCATCGGCACCGGCGTTCATGCCGTTTTGCCGGTCTTCTGCCTGGCCGCGTGCCGTGAGCATGATGACCTTGGTATGCCTGAGCGCCGGGTTCGCCTTGATGCAGCGGCAGACCTCCAGGCCCGACAGCGTTCCGGGCATCATGACGTCCAGCAGCACCACATCGGGAGCGTGGCTGCGTGCCATCTCCAGGCCGGTATCGCCGTCGGCCGCTTCATAGATCTCGAAATCCTCAAATTCCAGGGTCATGTGCAGCAGTTTGCGGATGTCGGCGTGGTCTTCGACTATGAGTACTTTTTTCATATGTTCCTGCATGGAGACAAGAAATTGTTCAAATTCACAGAATTGCTGCGTAAACAGAAGTAAATTTATCATATCAATCATTTGATTTGCTTGCAAGTCACTGCAATACAAATCGTTTGCAAGTAAACTATCCAAGACATGAAAAATGAAACACCCTTAGACACTTCGGCTGCGTCAGACCAGCTCACCACCTTCGAAGCTGCGCGTATGCTCGGGCTGGCCGTGCGCTCCGTGCAGCTGATGGTGGACCGCAACGAGCTGCAGGCGTGGAAGACTCCGGGGGGCCACCGGCGCATTTCGCGTCAGTCGGTGGAGCAGTGTTTGCGCGCGCGCGCCGGCGAGGAGACGCAGGCAGCCGATCCCGCGGTGCAAGGGACTGTGCGCTCGGCGGTCGCGTCGGCACAGCCGCCTCACGCGGTCAAGACGGCGGTAGCTGGCGCAATGCATGTGCTGCTGATCGAGGATTCCATACACTTCCAGAACCTGGTGTCCCTGCTGGTGACGCAACACTTTCCACAGTGGCAGTTGCACATTGCGAATGATGGAATCACGGGGCTGGCCATGTACGGCCAGATCCAGCCCGATATCCTGATTGTGGACATCCTGCTGCCCGGCATCGATGGCGGCACCCTCATCACCACGCTGCGCTCGCATCCCCAGTTCGCCAAGAGCCAGTTGATCGTCGTGACCTCGCTGGATGAAGCCCAGCGCGCTCCGTATGCATTCGCATTGCAGGGCGTCAATGTCATCTACAAGCCACGCTTGGTGGCCGAACTGCCCGCGCTTCTTGCCCAGAGCCTGGAAGGGCGGCAGTCTTCTGTGCGCGAGGAGTGAACCCATGACGAAAGAGCCTGGCGCAGCGCTGGCGCGCGTGCTGCTTGTGGAGGACGATGTTTCCATCGCGCGCTTCATCGAGATGGCATTGGAAGACCAGGGGCTGGAGCTGACCGTGTGCACCGATGTGGAAAGCGCGCTCGCTGTGCTCAAGGACGGCCCGGTGCAACTGATCATTTCCGATCTGATGCTGCCCGGCTTGTCGGGCTACGATCTGCTCGATCGCTTGCATGCCGAGCCCGCGCTTGTGGCCGGCGCCAAGGTGGTGATCTTCAGCGCCGGCCTGGGCGCTGGCAAGCCCGCAGAGCTGGAAGGCCGCGGCGTGTGGCGCGTGTTGAACAAGCCGGCATCCGTGGTCCAACTGCTCGCCTGCGTGAGCGATGCGCTTGCGCAGCGTTCTGACTCTCCTGCGAGCCAGTCCGCAGTTGCGCCGCCCGCGCCGGGCTTGGATAGTTCTGAAGACGCGGCGATCGCTGCGTATTTCGACGGTAATACGGCACTGTTCCTGGCCTATCGCGCCAAGTGCCTCGCGCAGTTTGCCAACGATCTGGCGGTGGGCGACGCCGCACTGCGGTCGGGCGATCTCCCGGCGCTGCAGCGCCTGTCGCACAGTCTGTCCACCGTGTTTTGCACCCTGGGCTGGGCCCAGGACGGCAGGACCGCAAAGGCGCTGGAATCGCGGGCCGCCGAAGGTGATGCCCAGGCCGCGGCCATCGCCTGGGGAAAACTGCGCGCCCGGCTGCTCAACGTCGGCTTGGCCTAATTTCGCGAGCGGGGCGCGGGTAGGCCTGGCTCAATCTCCGGCCTTGCCGGCGCGGCGCAAGGTTACCGCATCGAGTTGAGACAGCGAGACCTCGTTGGCCCCCAAGCGGAACAGGCGCATGGAGTTGCTGACGCTTTGCACCTGGCCATGGACCGATTGCGCCGCAGCTGCGAGCTCTTCCACCATGGCCGCATTCTGTTGCGTGATGGAGTCCATGTGGGCCACCGCCTCGTTGATCTGGGATATCCCCACCTGCTGCTCGCCTGCGGCAGTGCTGATCTCGTCGAGCAAGACGTTCACCTGGCCTATCGATTGCACGACGGCTTGCATGCGCTCTCGCGCCTGTGCGGCGCTGGTGACGCCCGCCGTAACGCGCGTGCCCGACTCGCTGATGAGTTGCTTGATGTCCTTGGCCGCGGCTGCCGTGCGCTGCGCCAGTGCGCGCACTTCGGACGCCACCACCGCAAAGCCGCGTCCCTGGTCTCCCGCCCGGGCCGCTTCCACCGCAGCGTTCAAAGCCAGGATGTTGGTCTGGAATGCCACGCCTTCTATCAACTGGATGATGTCCTCGATGCGCCTGGACGACGCGGCTATGCCTTCCATGGTGTCGGCAAGATGCTTGACCGCTGCATCGCCGTTGCGGGCGATCTCGGTGGTGTCTCGGGCCATCTGAGCGCCATGGCTCGCCGAAGTGGCGCTGTTCTGGATGGTGCCGTTGACTTCCTCCATCGAGGCTGCCGTCTGCTCCAGGCTGCTGGCCTGTGTCTCGGTGCGGGAGGATAGATCGTTGTTTCCCGAGGCGATTTCCTGCACCGCCACGTCCAGATGGCTCACTTCCTGACGTACGTCGCTCACCACCGTGCACAGGTTCACGCTCAGTTGATTCAGTGCCTGTTGCAGACGCCCCACCACGTCGGCGGCTCCGGTTTCAACGCTGCACGACAAGTCGCCCGCTGCGAGGCGGTTCGCATCCTTGACCAGGCGGTGCAGCGGCTGGACGGCGAAGGCCTGGATGAGAAATGCACTGGCCATCAGCGCCAGTGCCGCGGCGCCCAGCAGCGCGTATCCCGGAGCGCCCAGAAAATGCGCTGCGACCACGGTGGCCATGGCCGCCGCCTGTGTGAGCATCAGCTTGACAGCCAGAGAGGGCTGGACCAGGCGCCTGAGCCATCCGGCCAGCCCCTTGTGCACCACATGGCCGCCCCGCAGTCCCAGATTCGTCTTTCCTGTTTCCTGCCCGGACCTCAACTGCGCATACAACGCCTCGGCGGCGCGCACTTCTTCCCGGCTGGGAACGGTTCGCACCGACAGAAATCCCGTGATCTGGTTGCCGTTCATCATGGGAGTCGCGTTCGCCTGCACCCAATAATGGTCTCCATCCTTGCGGCGGTTCTTGACGAAGCCCGTCCACGGCAAGCCGGACTGTATCGTCTCCCACATGTCGCGGAATGCCTCCGAAGGCATGTCGGGATGGCGGACCAGATTATGGGATTGACCCAGCAACTCCTCCCGCTGGAAGCCGCTCACATGGATGAACGCATTGTTGCAATAGGTGATCCTTCCCTTGAGGTCCGTCACGGACACCAGAGTGTCATTTGCGGAAAGGGTGAACTCCTGCTGGGTGATAGGTAGGTTTTTGCGCATGTAGGCCTATGAAGTTGGAGGCGTAGCGGCGGATTCGGGGCCAGGGCCGCATGGCGAATTACATCCGAATTTCGGTGAAAATGAAACAAGTTTCTGATAATTATGTTGGGTATGATTTTTTTGAAGCCGTTGATGTCTGCAGTATTGGCGGCGCTTTTCCGCTTTTCCGAGACCATCGAATGCGCTGCGATGCCAGAAATCGCCGCCGGGCTGCTCGCAGTGCATGGGCCTGCCTGTCTCCCGATCGCGCCCATCGGGAATGAGGGATGACTTGCACTCGCGGCAGGGCCAGGTTCTGCTGCGCGATGCGTGCGTCCTAGATGGCCTGCAGCGTTTGAGGCCTCGGGGCTGCGCCCAGCCCCTAGCGCACCACGGCTGCGCTGCCCATCCATGGTTTCCCCTTAGAGAGACATTTTGGCGACAGCGGTTCGTTGCCAGGCCGGCGCACTATCGATAAGGCAAAAACGTCCCGGCATGGATTCATCAGGAAATGCACCAATGCATTGCGGATCTCATGGCGGGGATCCCTATGCAGGCACTTTCTCGGGAGCAGTAACCAGCATGATCAGCCAGCCAACCTTGAACCGGGCACCTCTGTTTTACGCCATGTCGACAGCCCTGCTGTTGAGCGCGTGCGGCGGCGGCGGTTCCGGCGACAACGCCAGCGAAAACACCACCCCCAAGTCCACCAGCATCGTCGATGGCGTTCCCGCCATCGATCCGGCAATTTCCGCGGCAGCGCAGAAGCTCGTGGCAGACAAGAACATCCAGGCCATCGTGGCGGATCTTAAAACGCCCGCCAGCGAGAAGGCGCGCTTCAACCAGCACATGGAGCTGGTGCGCATCGCTTCGCCCTCGCGCTACGAGCACCGCATGGCGGCGGAAGTGCATCGCCGCATGGTCGCCGAATGGGGTTTTGCCGCAAGCGAAGTCAAGACCCGCGCCGACGGCAATCTTCCGGGTTCGGACGTGCAGATCGTGGACGGTCTGCCGGTCTACAACGCCTGTGTCGAGATCAAGGGCAGCTACTCGAGCTCGCCCGGCGCCAAGGCATACAACGGGCAATACCCCAAGGTGCTGATCGAGTCGCACATCGACGTGGTCAATCCCGAGGTGTTGCCGCCGGCGAGCAAGCCTTTCCTGCCGATCAAGCTGCAGCCCATGACCGAAGCCGTGGTCAACACGCCCGAGGAGCTGGCCGCCATTTCGCGCGAGCTGGCTTTCGACGACCGCGGACGCATTGTGGAGGACGCCAACTACGCGGCAGCCAGCCGCTGGTTCGCGACCGAAACCGCGGCCCGCCAGGGCGGTGCGGTGCGCATGTATGTGCCCGGCTACTCCGACGCGATGGGCAATACCTCCAGCCTGTTCACCCTGGCGCAGATGTTCAAGAAATACCGGATCAAGCCCGTGTACGACGTGTGGATCTGCGGCACGGCGGGCGAAGAGGGCAAGGGCAATCTGGCCGGGATGAAGCAGCTCTATGGTTTCGACCAGGACAAGGGCACGGGTTCGAATCCGCTGAATATCGTGGCCAATTTCGGCTCCGAAGGCGGCGGTGCGATCAACTTCACGGGCAGCTATCGTTTCGAGATGAAGTTCAAGGCGCCCGCGATTGCCGGCAATGGCCCGAGCGCGGTCGAAGCCATGGCCGCAACCATTGCCAGGATTGCCGATCTGAAGACGCCTTCCGAGCTGCGCACCGATGCGGTGAAGACGACCTACACCGTGGGCCAGTCGAGCTGCGAGGCGCCGGCCGCGGGCAGCAGCGTGATACCGAGCTGTACCTTGCTGGTGGACATGCGCAGCGAGCGCACCGATACGCTCAATGAAATCCGCAGCGGCATCGAGCCCACCTTCAAGGCCGGCGTCGCGGCGGAAAACGCGCGTTACGGCAAGGCCGATGGCGCGGGCGACGCGGTCGGCCTGGAACAGGTCTGGTATGGCCTGCGTCCGGCCTTCGTCAATGGCAATACGGCCAACATCGCCTTGCAGGCCGGCTGGCAGGCGGCCAAGAGCGTGGGCGTGGACGAGGTGGCCAAGGTGCCCACAGGCTCGAGCAGCCTGAACGACAACGTGCCGGCCAACACCGGTGTGCCGACCTACAACTGGTCGCTGGCCTCCAATGTGGCCAGCGGCGGCACCCATGCCTTCTGGGAATGGGGCACCAAGGGCGATCCGGCGCGCGAGACGCAGCGCATCCAGCGCGCGCTGACCGCCGTGCTGATCGCCTCGGGCTACAACCTCGCCGACGGCGGCGTCATTGCCCCGGCGCTCGATCCCATCGGCGTGCGCACCCGCGACGTGAAGTAAGCCAGAACAAGAGGTGACACCATGAAAAAACTGATCTCTACCCTTGTCTTTTCCGCCATGGCCGCAGGCGCCGGGCTCGCGCATGCGCAAAGCTCCGTGCTGGTCGAGTTCCAGGGGCCGGGAGGCCACAGCAGCAGCAACTACGGCCGCACCAGCGCCCTGCACGCGGCAGCGCGCGCGGTGATGGCGCTGCAGAAGTCGGGACTGCCTGCAGGCAGCTATGTCGTGACCGATCTGACGGGCGGTAATTCGGTCAACTCGATTGCTTCCGACGGCAAGTTCGTCGCCACGCTCAACGCCCAGTCGGGGGTGTCGGCCGGCGACTTCCTGGCCAAGGTGACCGAGTCCGCGAAGGTCGGCGCCGCGGCAGAAAACGCCTTCCGCAATGTCAAGGCCGGCGACCTGACGGCGGGCGCGCCGGCGGACATACGCTACGCGGTCAAGCCGCAATGACCGCCTGCCCGTGAGCGCGGGCGCTGCAGGCAAATGCCAGTCAGTGCGCTGCTGACTGGCATTTTTCGTGGCCGGTCTGGGCAAAAATGCGGCCGGCGCTGGCATGGGGCCGTATCGTCAAGGTATCGGGGGCCAGCGCCGACTGAGTGCATGCGCGGCGCTCAGCCGCCCAGCAGCACGCAATCTGCCGCATCCATGTCGCGCACCGCGTCGTGGAACACGCGGCGCAGCCATTCGATGCCGGGATCGCGCGTGCGGTAGCGGTGCCACTGCATGGCCTGGTGCATCTCGCCCAGCGCCACCGGCACTTCGCGCACCACGATGGGCAGGTGGCGCGCCGCCTGGCGCGCAAGCCGGCTGTGGATGGTCGCAACGCGCTCGGTGCCGACCACCAGGGCGGGCGCGCAGGCAAAGCTGAAGCTGGTGACATCGATGCGGCGTTCCAGCCCATGGCGCTTGAACAGCCCGTCTTCCAGCGAACTCGCGTTGGTCGCGGGCGGCAGCGTGAGCACATGGCCGGCCGCGACATAGCGCTCCAGATTCAGATCGCCTTGCGCCAGCCGGCTGTCGCGCCACAGCACGCACTGGAAGCGCTCGCTGAACAGGTCTTCGGTCGGGTGGCTGGCCGAGCAGTATTCGCTGGGCATCACCACCATGTCGACTTCGGCGCGGTCCAGCGAACGCGTGGGCTCGAGCACCTGGGGCAGCAGCGAGAAGCGGATGTCGGGGCCTTGCGCATGGGCGCGCGCCAGAACATGTGGAATCAGCGTGGCCAGCGTGAAGTCCGAGACGAAGATGCGGAACTCGCGGTCGGATTTGGCGGGCACGAACTCGGGCTTGGCCGCGACCGAGCTGTCGATGCGCAGCAGCACGTCGCGCACCGTGTCCTTGAGCACTTCGGCGCGCGGCGTCAGCTCCATGCGCCGGCCCACCTGCACCAGCAGTTCATCGTCGAAATAGTCTCTGAGCCGGGCCAGCGCATTGCTCATGGCCGACTGGCTCATGTGCAGCCGCTCGGCCGCGCGGCTGATGCTGGCTTCGATCAGCAGCACGTCGAGTGCCACCAGCAAGTTGAGATCAAGTTTGTTGAAGCGCATCGGGGTCTCCTCGGGCCGCATCGTACTGGCTGTGCGCAAGTCGCGGGTTAACCCGAAAAGTATTTGCGCCGTCGATGGCAGGGATGGATTCAAACCATTTTCCAGTATGCAAGCCGCTTCCTACACTCGCCGCACTACTAGAAAAAACGCGGTTCGAGCGCACTCCAAAGTGCCCGCCGATGTCCGGCCTGCAAGGCCCCATGCAACGGAGACAAACCCTTCCATGTCCACGATTCCATCCCTTCGCCACGCCGGGGCGGCGCGCACCCTGGCAGCCGCCGCGGCCGCGCTGCTGGCGAGCAGCGCGAGCCAGGCCTTCGAGTTCGATACCGGCAATCCCGACCTCAAGATCCGCTGGGACAACACGCTCAAGTACAGCAATGCGTTGCGGCTCAAGGACCGTTCGCCGGGGCTGTCGAGCACGCAGTTCGGGCCGGCGGGCGTGATCGGCGCCAACAACCTCAACCAGGACGATGGCGACAACAACTTCGGCAAGGGCCTGGTCTCCAACCGCGTCGATCTGCTCAGCGAGCTCGATGTGACCGGCCGCAACTGGGGCGGGCGCATCAGCGCCGCGGCCTGGTACGACACGGTCTACCACCGCGCCACCGACAACCCCGGCATCAGCGCCAACCATACGCCGGCCAGCGAGTTCACGTCGGACACGCGTTCGCTGATGGGCCGAAAGGCCGAAGTGCTTGACGCTTTCGTGTTCGGCAAGTTCGACCTGGCCGACAGGCCCGCGACCGTGCGCCTGGGCCGGCACACGCTGCTGTGGGGCGAGAGCCTGTTCTTCGGCGTCAACGGCATCGCTGGCGGCCAGGCGCCGCTCGATCTGATCAAGCTGTTGTCGGTGCCGAACTCGCAGTTCAAGGAAACCGTGCGCCCCACGGGAAAGCTCTCGGGCCAGGTGCAGCTGTCCAGCGATGTCGCCGTGGGCGCGTATTGGTCCTACGAGTGGCAAAAGACCCGGCTCGCGCCCGTGGGCAGCTATCTGTCTGCCAGCGACGCGATGGGCCCGGGCGCTGAGCGCATCAATGCCGGCCCCACGGGCACGTTCGTGCGCCAGGCCGATCTCGATGCGCGCGACGGCGGCCAGGGCGGGCTGCAGCTGCGCTGGCGCGTGGACGCGATCGACACCGATCTGGGCTTTTATGCCATCCGCTACCACGCGAGCACGCCCAGCAACATCTGGAACACGCTCAGCGGCGCGCCGCCGGCGCTGCGCGCGAGCAGCTACCGCTGGGTCTACCACGAAGGCGTGAGCGCGTTCGGTGCGAGCTTTGCCAAGACCGTGGGCGAATGGGGCCTGGCCGGCGAGATGTCGCTGCGCCGCAATGCGCCGCTGTCCAGCAGCGGGCTGTCGGTCATTCCCGCCATAGGCGTGGGCACGCGCTACGACAACCGCGATAACCCGGGCTATGCCGTGGGCGAGACCGGACACGCGCAGTTCTCCTGGCTCGCGAGCCTGGGGCCCAGCTTCATTGCGCGTGAAGCCAGCTTTCTGGGCGAGATCGCCTGGAACCGCCGGCTCAAGGTCACGCAGAACGCGCAGCTGCTCAACCCGAACACCGACCGCGACGCCACGGCGCTGCGCATGGTCTACGCGCCGTCGTACCGCCAGGTGCTGCCCGGGCTGGACCTCACGCCCAGCGTGGGCATCGGCTATGGCTGGGGCCGCTCGTCGGCCGTGGGCCCGGGCTTCGGCGTCGACAAGGGCGGCGATTTCAACATCGGCCTGGCGGGGGTCTACCTGGGCAAATGGACCGGCTCGCTGAACTACGTGCACTACCTGGGCAAGGAAGGCCCGACGCTGGACAACAACAACAACGCCCAGTTCCGCCAGTCGCTCAAGGACCGCAACTTCCTGAGCCTCTCGCTGCGCACGACTTTCTAAGAACGATACGGAGACAGACATGAAGCATTCAACGATTGCCGCCGCCGTGCTGCTGATGGCGGCGCTGGGCGCCCAGGCCGGCGCCACGCCCGAAGAGGCCGCGAGGCTCAAGACCGAACTCACGCCCCTGGGCGCCGAGCGCGCGGGCAACAAGGACGGCTCCATTCCCGCCTGGACCGGCGGCTACACCTCAGCCATGCCCGGCTTCAAGAACGGCGGGCGCCGCGGCGACCCATTCGCCGGCGACAAGCCGCAGTACGTGATCAACGCCGCCAACATGGCCCAGCATGCCGACAAGCTGACCGATGGCACGCAGGCGCTGCTGAAGAAGTATCCGACGTTTCGCATCGATGTCTACAAGACGCTGCGCACCGCGGCTGCGCCGCAATGGGTCTATGACAACACGTTCAAGAACGCGACCTCGGCCAGGCTGGACGGCGAAATCCTGCGCGACGCGTTCGGCGGCATTCCGTTTCCCATTCCCAAGACCGCCAAGGAAATCATCGCCAACCACGAGATGCACTGGCGCGGCGAAGCCTGGCAGACCGATTTCCGCGGCTATCTTGGCACGGCCAACGGCCAGAGCGTGCTGTCGGTCGAAGCCACGGGTGACTTCCAGATGCCGTACTACGCCCAGGGCCAGGAAGCGAAGTACAACGGCGAGTACTGGATGATTCGCATGCTCAACTCGGGCCCGGCGGTGCGCGCCGGCGAAGCCCTGGTGGGCCGGCAGAACGTGGACCAGGACAAGACCGCGAACTGGGTCTACCTCACGGGCCAGCGCCGCGTGCGCAAGCTGCCCAACGCCTGCTGCGACACGCCCACGCCGGCTTCCAGCGGCGTCGCGAGCTTCGACGAGGTCGACGTGCTGAGCGGGCGCACCGACCGCCACGACTGGAAGATCGTCGGCAAGCGCGAAATGCTGATTCCCTACAACAGCAACCGCATGCACCAGCCCGAGAAGGACAGCGAGCTGCTGATGGCCAATCACCTCAACCCCGACCATGTGCGCTGGGAGCTGCACCGCGTCTGGGTGCTCGAGGCCACGCTCAAGCCCGGCCAGCGCCACCAGGCCGCGCGCTCGCGCTACTACATAGACGAGGACACCTGGGTCGCGGTGCTTGCCGACCGCTGGGACGCCAAGGGCCAGCTGTGGAAGACCGTCTGGTCCCATCCGGTGGTGATGCCCGATCTGCCGGCGACCACGCCGCAGCAGCAATGGGGTTTCAACGACCTGATCAGCGGCGCTTGGTACGCCAGCGGCGTTGTCAACGAGCGCAAGCAGCACTACCGCATCGTGCCGCGCCGCGCCGATTCGCACTTCACCGCCGAAGCCATGGCCGGCGAAGGCCTGCGCTGAGGCCATGATGTTCACTTTCTTCTCCAGCGCGCCGACCTGGCGCGCGAGCGCAGCCGCGACCCTGTGCGCGGGCCTGATGGTCGGCGCGGGTGCCGCAGGCGCCGCGACACCCGCGGCGCCGGTGGGCGCTGCCGCTGAACGCCCCGCAGTGATGGTGCAACGCCCGGCAGCGGCCGTGCTGCTGGGCGCGGCCAGCGCGGGCCAGCGCACGGTGGCCGTGGGTGAGCGCGGCCTGCTGATCGTCTCCGACGATGGCGGCGCGCAATGGCGCCAGGTGGCGCTGCCCACCAGCGTCACGCTCACGGCGGTGCGCTTTGCCGATGCACGCCATGGCGTGGCCGTGGGACACGGCGGCACGGTGCTGACCAGCAGCGATGGCGGCGACACCTGGACGCGCCGGCTCGACGGCCTGCGTCTGGCGCAGCTCGCGCTGCAAGCTGCGCAGCGCGGCGGCGATGCCGCGGCCATGCGCGACGCTGAACGCCTTGTGGCCGAAGGCGCGGACAAGCCGTTTCTGGACGTGCTGCTCTGGGACGCCAGGCGCTATCTGGCCGTCGGCGCTTTCGGCCTGGCATTCGCCACCGACGACGGCGGCCAGAGCTGGACGCCCTGGATGGGGCGCCTGCCCAATCCCAAGGCCATGCACTTCTATGTCGCGCGCCGCAGCGGCGATACCGTGGTGCTCGCGGGCGAACAAGGTCTGCTGCTGCGCTCGGGCGACAACGGGCACAGCTTCGAGGCCCTGGCCAGCCCCTACCAGGGCAGCTGGTTCACGGCCGAGATATCGGGCCGGGAACTGCTGCTCGCCGGCCTGCGCGGCAATGTCTGGCGCAGCGTCGATGGCGGCAACGCCTGGGCGCAGATCGCCAATCCGCGTCCCGCTTCCATCACCGCTTCGCTTGCGATGGGAAGCGAAGTGCTGCTGGCCAATCAGGCGGGCCAGGTGCTGCGTCTGCAGGGCGCCGAACTCCAGGCGCTGGACCATGCGCCCCAGGCGCCGCTGGCCGGCCTGGTCGCTTCGGGCCGGCAGCTGCTGGGCCTGGGCGCAGGCGGTATCCACGCAGTGCGCGGAGGCAAACCATGATGCCTTCCTCCTCCCCTGTTCCAACGGCAGCGCGCTTCGATACGCGCTCGGGATCGGTCGTCGAGCGTCTGCTGTTCAACCACCGGCTGCTGGTGGTCGTGCTGTGCGCGCTGGTGACGCTGGTGCTGGGCTGGCAGGCCACGCGACTGCAGCTGCAGGCCAGCTTCGAGAAGACCATTCCCACGGGCCATCCCTATATCGCCAACTATCTGGCGCACCAGACGGAACTCAGCGGCCTGGGCAATGCGGTGCGCATCGCCGTCGCACGGCCGCAAGGCCCCGAGGGTGGCATCTACGACGCCGCCTACCTCGACACGCTGCGCCGCCTGACCGATGCGGTCTTCCTGCTGCCTGGCGTGGACCGCGTGGCAATGAAATCGCTGTGGACGCCGACCACGCGCTGGTTCGGCGTCACGGAAGACGGCCTCGAAGGCGGGCCGGTGATACCCGACGGTTTCGACGGCGGCCAGGCCAGCCTGCAGCAGCTCGCAGCCAACGTTGCGCGTTCGGGCGAGATCGGCCAGCTGGTGGCGCGCGACGCGCGCTCCTCGGTGATCTTCGTGCCGCTGCTGGCCAGGGACGCCGAGGGCAAGGCCATCGACTATGCGCGGCTGTCGGAGCAGCTCGAGGCGCTGCGCAGCCAGTTCGAGCGCGAGGGCGTGACCATTCACATCACGGGCTTTGCCAAGCTGGTGGGCGACCTGATCGACGGCGTGCGCGCGGTGCTGCTGTTCTTCGCGCTGGCCGTGGCCATCGCCACGGCCATGGTCTACTGGTACACCCGCTGCCTGCGCTCCACGCTGCTGGTGGTGCTGGCCTCGCTGATCGCGGTGGTCTGGCAGCTGGGCCTGCTGCCGCTGCTGGGCTTCGTGCTGGATCCTTATTCGATCCTGGTGCCGTTCCTGGTGTTTGCCATCGGCATGAGCCATGGCGCGCAGAAGATGAACGGCATCATGCAGGACATAGGCCGCGGCGCCGACAAGCTCGTGGCCGCGCGGTTCACGTTCCGCCGGCTGTTCCTCGCCGGCCTCACGGCGCTGGTTGCCGACGCCGTGGGCTTTGCGGTGCTGCTGGTGATCGACATCCAGGCAATCCGCGAACTCGCGATCGCCGCGTCGCTGGGCGTGGGCGTGCTGATCTTCACCAATCTGATCCTGCTGCCCATTTTGCTGAGCTATACGGGGGTCAGCGCGCGCGCCGCGGCACTCAGTCTGCGCGCCGAGGAAGGCGCTGCCGCGGGCGGCCGGCTGTGGACGCTGCTCACGCGCTTCACCGAGAGGCGCTGGGCCGCGGCGGCCGTGACCGCAGGCCTGGTGCTGGGCGTGGCGGGATTTGCGGCCAGCACCCAGCTCAAGATCGGCGATCTCGACCCGGGAGCTCCCGAGCTGCGCGAAGGCAGCCGCTACAACCGCGATGTCGCCTATCTCAACGCCGCCTATGGCGCGTCCAGCGACATGCTCGCGGTGATGGTGCGCACTCCGCCGGGCCAGTGCGCGAACTACGAGACGCTCAACAAGGTGGACGCGCTCGAGTGGCAGCTGCGCCAGCTCGACGGCGTCGAGTCGACCAACACCCTGGCGCTGCTCAACCGGCGCGTGCTGTCGGGCCTCAACGAGGGCAATCCCAAGTGGTACGAGTTCGTCCCCAACCAGGACATGCTCAACACCGCCACGGCCAGCGCGCCGCGCGGCCTCTACAACGACGCCTGCTCGCTGCTCACGGTCTATGCCTACCTGCGCGACCACAAGGCCGACACGCTGGCGCGCGTGGTGGCCCATGTCGAGGCCTTTGCCCGCGAGAACAACGGCCCGCAGTCCGAGTTCCTGCTGGCCGCGGGCTCGGCCGGCATAGAGGCCGCGACCAATATCGTGGTGCGCGACGCCTGGCGGCAGATGCTGTTGCTGGTCTACGGCGCCGTGGCGCTGCTGTGCCTGGTCACGTTCCGTTCCTGGCGCGCGGTGGTGGTCGCGGTGCTGCCGCTGGTCATCACTTCGCTGCTGGCCGAAGCGCTGATGGTCGCTCTGGGCATGGGCGTCAAGGTCGCGACGCTGCCCGTGATCGCGCTGGGCGTGGGCATAGGCGTGGACTACGCGCTCTACATCCTGTCGGTCACGCTGGCCGAGCTGCGCCGCGGCCAGAGCCTGGCTGCGGCCTACCACCGCGCGCTGCTGTTCACCGGCAAGGTGGTGATGCTGACCGGCGTGACGCTGGCCGTGGGCGTGATCACCTGGGTCGCCAGCCCGATCAAGTTCCAGGCCGACATGGGCCTGCTGCTGGCTTTCATGTTCCTCTGGAACATGGTCGGCGCGCTGGTGCTGCTGCCCGCGCTCGCGCATTTCCTTCTCAAGCCGGCCTTGCTGCCGGTGTCCCGGCCGGCAGCGATGCCGGCACCTCTTCTCACTCCCAACTATTGAACATGTTCAAGTACTTCCCCACCAACTACGTCTGGAATCTGTCGGTCAATCTGGCCATCGAGATGGGCGCGCGCATAGGCGAGATCGAAGAAATGTGCGCGCCGCTGCAGGAGGCCGCGAAGGCGCCCGACGCCGCGGGCACGCAGGCCTTCCGCGCCACCTGGGCGGCCATGGCCGACAAGCTGTGCGAGCTCGCCGCGGAAGACGAGGCGCGCGGGCGCCTGCTGTCCGCGGGCGAGAAATACGGCCGCGCAGCGGCCTACTACATCACCTGCGAGCGGCTGCAGGCGCATGGCGCGCCGGGCCGGCTGGCATTGTACGAACGCTGTCTCGAGGTGTTCGCCAAGGGGGTGCGCCTGGCAGGCGACAACTGCGAGCGCGTGGAGATCCCGTACGAAGGCAAGGTGCTGTCGGCACTCTATGTGCGCGCCCTGGGCGTGGACGGCCGACCGGCGCAGGGCCCGGCCCCGCTGCTGGTGCAGATCAACGGCCTGGATTCGACCAAGGAGATGAAGTACCGCGTGGGCTTGTGCGCGTGGCTGGCGCGCCGCGGCGTGTCCTCGCTTATCGTCGACCAGCCCGGCACGGGCGAGGCCTTGCGCCTGCATGGGCTCACGGCGCGCTACGACACCGAGCACTGGGCCAGCCGCGTGGTGGACTGGCTCGAGACGCGCGCCGATGTGGACCCCAAGCGCATAGGCATGGAAGGCGTGTCGCTGGGCGGCTACTACTGTCCGCGCGCCGTCGCCATGGAGCCGCGCTTTGCCTGCGGCGTGGCCTGGGGCGCGAACCACGACTGGCGCGACGTGCAAAAGCGCCGGCTCGAGAAGGAAGGCAGCTTTCCCGTGCCGCACTACTGGAGCCATGTGCAGTGGGTCTGGGGCGCCAAGGACATCGATGACTTCATGCGCATTGCCGAGGATGTGCACCTGGACGGCGTGGTCGAGAAGATCCGCGTGCCTTTCCTGGTCACGCATGGCGAGCGGGATTCGCAGATTCCGCTCAAGTGGGCGCATCGCACCTACGACCAGCTGGTCAACAGCCCCAAGCGCGAACTCAAGATCTTCACCGACCGCGAAGGCGGGGTGCAGCACGCGAGCTTCGACAACAGCATCAACGCCGGCCAGTACATCGCGGACTGGGTCGCCGAAACCCTGCAGGGCCGCACGGCCTGAAAGCGCATTCCATGAATATCCTCGGACCCGATGCACTGGTATTTGGCGTCGACGACCTGCCGGCCTGCCGGCAATACCTGACCGACTACGGCCTGCGCGACGCAGGCAATGACTTCTTCGAGGCGCTCGACGGCACGGGCATAGTGCTGCGCGCCAAGGACGACGCCACGCTGGCGCCCGCCATGGGCACGGCCAGCATGCTGCGCGAGACCGTCTATGGCGTCGCCGATGCGGCAACCCTTGACGCGATCGAAGCCGAACTGCGGCGCGACCGCGAGGTGCGCCGCGACGGCGGCGTGCTGCGCTGCGTGGACGACCTGGGTTTTGCGCTGGCCTTCCAGGTCAGCGTGCGCCGTCCCCTGGCGCTGGCCGCCGAGGCGATCAATGCGCCCGGCGCCGCGCCGCAGCGCGCGCCCAATGTCACGGCCGTCGACGACCGCCTGCCCGCGCTGCCGCGCTCGCTGTCGCATGTGGTGTATTTCGTTCCCGACGCCGCCAAGGCCGAAGCGTTCTACACGCGGCTGGGCTTTGTCTGCACCGACCGCTTCCTCGGCGTGGGCCCGTTCCTGCGGCCCGCGGGAACGCAGGAACACCATACGCTGTTCATGATCCAGACGCCGCCGTTCATGAAAGGCTGCGAGCATTTCACCTTCCATATGGGCGGCCCGACCGAGCTGCTGCTCGCCGGCACGCGCTTTGTCGACAAGGGCTACCAGAGCTTCTGGGGGCCGGGGCGCCATCGCTTCGGCAGCAACTGGTTCTGGTACTTCAATTCGCCGCTGGGCTGCCATGTGGAGTACGACGCCGACATGGACCGGCATGACGAGCACTGGTCGGCACGCGAGGCGCCCATGGGCGCCGATGCCTCGCAGCTGTTCCTGTTCCAGCACCGCGAGAAGTGGGCGCCCAGCGGTCCCCCTCCCGGTGCCAAGCCTGCGCACTGAGGCGGAGCCCGCGATGCGGCTTTGCCATCTTGATGAACTGCCCGAGGGCGGCGCGCGCGGCTTCGACACCGAAGGCGCGGGCCAGGCCACGGTGTTCGTGCTGCGGCGCGGCAGCGCGCTGCGCGCCTGGCGCGACGCCTGCCCGCACCTCGGCACACCCTTGCCCTGGCGGCGCGACGCCTATCTGGACGCGTCCGGCAGGCATATCGTCTGCGCCGCGCATGGCGCGCTGTTCGACCCGCTGACGGGCGTCTGCAGCCTGGGACCTTGCCTCGGCGATGCATTGACACCCGTGGCGATCGAAGAGCATCCCGACGGCAGCCTGCACCTGGTGCCTTGAAAACAATAACTGGAGACAAAAAATGACAAGCCAATGCATTCTCATCATCGGCGGCGGATTTTCCGGCATGTCGGCCGCCATCGAACTGCGCAGGCAGGGCCATGCGGTCGATCTCGTCGAGATCGACGCCGGCTGGCGCAACTACGGCGCGGGCATCAGCCTGGGCGGAGCGACGCTGCGCGCTTTCCGCCAGCTGGGCATTCTCGACGCCTTTCTTGCGCAAGGCCATGCGGCCGACGGCGTGCGGCTGTGCCTGCCGCACGGCCCCCAGGTCGCCGAGCTGCCGACTCCGCGGCTGGCCGGCGCCGATGTGCCCGGCGGCGGCGGCATCCTGCGCCCGGTGCTGGCGCGCATTCTCGCCGACGCGACGCGCGCCAGCGGCGCCGACATCCGCCTGGGCTGCACGTTCACGCGCTTCGTGCAGGACGCAGATGGCGTGGACGTGGAGTTCACCGACGGCCAATGCCGCCGCTACGACCTGGTGATTGGCGCAGACGGACTGTATTCCAAGGTGCGCGCAGCGCTGCTGCCGCAGTCCCCCAGCCCGGTCTACAGCGGCCAGGCGGTCTGGCGCGCGGTGCTGCCGCGCCTGCCCGGAATCGACACCGCGACCATGTGGATGGGCCCGCACGTCAAGCCCGGTGTCAACCCGGTCTCCAAGACCGAGATGTACCTGTTCGTCACCGAGCCGCGGCCGACCAACGACCATGTCGATCCCGCGAGCTTCGTCGATCGGCTGCGCGGCCTGCTCGAAGGCTTTGCCGCGCCAGCGCTGCAGGAGATACGCGCGCAGATAGGCGCGCAGTCGCAAATCGTGTTCCGCCCGCTGGAAGGCCTGCTCGTGCCCCGGCCCTGGTCTCAGGGACGCATCGTGCTGATAGGCGACACCGTGCACGCGACCACGCCGCATCTGGCGTCGGGCGCCTGTATCGGCGTCGAAGACGCGCTGGTGTTGGCCGAGGAACTGGCGCGCGCTGCGCAGGGCGTGCCCGCGGCGCTGGCCGCGTTCGAGGCCCGGCGCTGGGAGCGTTGCCGCATGGTGGTCGAGAACTCGTTGCGTCTGGGCGAGATCGAGATCGCGGGCGGCGACAAGGACGAGCATGCGCACATCATGCGCAGCTCGCTGATGGCCCTGGCCGAACCCATCTGAGGTGGCGCCCATGATCACCACGGACTCCAGGCGCGGGCGCAGCGCGCTGATGATAGGCCACTGCGCCGGCATGGTCGACCTCGTGGCCTTGCCGGTCTGGGTCGGCACGCTGGTCGCGCAGTACCGCTTCGATGCGCAGCAGGCGGGCATGCTGGCCTCGCTGTTTCTCGGCGGCGCGGTGCTGGCCAGCATCGCGCTGGCTTCACGTTTTGACCTGCTCAACGGGCGCCTGGTGGCAACGCTGGGCTTTGGCCTGGCGGCGCTGGGCTTCGGCGTCGCGGCCGGCGCAAGCGACTTCGCCACACTGGCGGTGCTGCACGCGCTCAGCGGCATGGCCTCGGGCGCGGCCCTCAGCGCCACCCACGGCACCATAGCGCGCAGCGGCCGTCCGCACCGGCTGTTCGCCATCGTGGGCATGGCGCTGGCGGTGTTCGGCATCGCGTTCATGGGCGCGACGCCGCCGCTGGTGGCGCAGCTCGGCGGCCCGGTGCTGTTCCAGGTGTTCGGCGGCGTGATGGTGGTGGCGGCGCTGGCCGCCGCCTTGGCTTTCCCGGTGGCCGATGCCGTGCGCACGCCCGTCCAGGCGCAGGGGCGCGCGCCGCTGCCGGCCGTCGTCTGGTGCGGCATCGTGGGGATTGCCTGCATGGGCCTGGTGCAGGCCATGACCTTCAGCTTTCTCGAGCGCGTGGGCAGCGACCGCGGCTTTGGCGCGGCGGCCGTGACCGGCGTGCTGGTCGCGCTGGGCATAGTCAACTTCGCTCCGCCCGCGCTGGCCGCGCTGCTCGAAAAGCGCCTGGACGCGCGCCGCGTGCTGCTCGGCGGCGCCGCGCTGCAGGCGCTGCTGGTCTGCGTGATCATGCTGTCGACGCAGTTCATCGCCTATGCGCTCGCCGCTTCGGTGTTCGCTGCGGTGATGATCTTCACGCACACCTTTGCCTTCGGCCTGCTCGCCCGCCTGGACCCTAGCGGCCGCGCGCTCGCCGCGACGCCGGCAATGCTGATGACCGGCGCGGCCATAGGCCCGGTGCTGGGCGGAACGCTGGTCAAGTCATTCGGCTATGGCAGCCTGGCGATCGCCGCCACGGCCATTGCCGTTGTCGCGCTGCTGTGCTTTTCGCGATTGCCCGCCACGGGGGCTACGCCGCAGCAGCGGGCTCTGGCTTGAGTCGGAGCGGAATCCGCCGCGTTTGGCTTGGCTCGCCAAACTGCGGTCAGCGACGCATCCAGGGTGAGCTCAGGGCTGAGGGTTGCCTTTGATAACCAACCTTCACCTGGCTTTCTCGAAGAGGCGAATGCGAGCTGTTATTTGGGACGATACATGCGGAACTTCTGCGCTTCGCCGATCGAGAAATAGTCCGCCGGGCCGCCCGCGCGCAGAATCGCGCCGGCATTGGCCGTGTCGAACACACCGTCCTTGAGCAGCCGATGATCGATGTAGACCTTGACCACCTCCCCAAGCACCAGCCAGGACGGAACCAGCTCATGGCTGGCGGTGCGCAACTGGTGGATGTCGGTCAATCGGCATTCGAAGGTCACCGGGCTCTGCGCGACTCTGGGCACCCGTATCAACTCCGAATCCACGGCTTCCAGCCCCGCCAGCTCGAACTCATCGACCTCCGGCGGGACGGCCGCACAGGTCTGGTTCATGGCATCGGCCAGCTCACGCGTGGCCAGGTTCCACGCGAACTCGCCGGTCTCCTGGATATTGCGCACCGTGTCCTTCCAACCGATGCTGGAGAAGCCGATGATGGGCGGGACGTAGTTGAAGGCGTTGAAGAAGCTGTAGGGCGCCAGATTGACCCGGCCGCTCGCGCTCCGGCTCGAAATCCACCCTATCGGCCGCGGGCCGACGATGGCGTTGAAGGGATCGTGCGGCAGTCCGTGCCCATTGCGGGGCTCGTAGGTATGAGAGTCGGTTTTCATCGCGGGTTGTTCTAGCGTCAGGCCTGCAGGGAAATGCCCAACGGCATTCGGGGACGATAGTGCAAGTCTAGCGGCGTGATGGGGACGTCGGGCTGCAGCGGGGTCTTCCAAACCTGAGGTCTCATCCGTCGCCATGGCCGATTTGCACGGCGCTCGCGCCTCATCACGGACGAAGAGCGTCTGGCTTTGCGTTTGGAAGGCATCCCGTTGAATTGGGAGAGCAGTTACTGCCCGGAGCATGCACACCCTCCTGCGGCTGCATAGGGCCAATTCTGGCCGAACTTATTGTCTTGGAGGTTGACCTCCGTACCTACTAAATAACCGGTTTGGAAGGCTATGGTCACTCGGCGGGCGAGTCCTGACCGTCGGCATCCAGCAAAGCTTGTCTTCATGCTCTTACTACTGCTTTGCAGCGGTTGCTGCCTCTCGTCGCCGCAGGACGAGCTCACGCTGACCGCCGGCCCGCGGTCACTGGCCACAGCGATTGGGGGGCGCGAACGTCACTTGCCAGAGGTTTCAGCGGCGGTGAGCTGTCAATCAGACGACACGCGCCGCGCCGATGACCGCCAATTTCTGGCTCCAATCGGGTCTCAGTTTGAGTCGCGAAGGTGTCTACAGACACCCGGAGCGATTCAAGCTGAGTCTCACACAGCCCCGAGTCATGATCGGAGGCACGCCATCTCTCACGGCAGGTCACCGATGTCGATCACATCCAGCGCGCCGTGGTTCATGGCGTGTCGCAAAATACGCGACGGACCACCGCGCTCCTGGGACGAGTAGATCTCCAGTACCTGCTCAGCTCGACTTGCCCCGAGGTAGACCGTCGACACGAACCGGCGTAAGGCGCCTGTTGCGTACGGCCCCTCCTCGACCTCACCGTCGTTGACCTCAATGAGGTAGACGGTGTCGAACTGAATACCCGCGACGAAGTCCGGCATGCTGAAGACGAAGCGCCTGCCGGCGTGCCGAAGGTTGGACAGCTGCTCTCTGTCGGAGACGGGCAGGAACCAGTCGCCATACTGCCCGGCCTCTGAGTATTTCTTGAAGAGCGCTTCGCTGGCGCACAGTACCGCCACGCGTCGACCCTTCTGCAGCGACTTTGCTCTGTCGTGGGCGCGCGGGAAGACGCAGTTCCAGATTTCGACCGTGTTCTTAGCCTGAACCAGGATGGGCCGCGAGCCGCTCTGCTTCATGCTTCCCAGGCCAATCGGTCGCCAGTCGAATCCGAGTTCCTCAGAGATGCCAGCAGCCGGGAAGCCCTGATCGATCCACTCCAACACGCGCGCGATCTCCGGCGTGTACCGGAAGCCCTCGGTGAGATCGAACCGCTCGGTATCACCCAGGCGCATATCGCGGGACAGCCCTGCTACCCCGCCCGGCGCGTCGTGCAGGCCATTGAAGGTGTCACGAACGCTCTGCTTGCTGTCGTAGGCCATGACCACGACCGGTGCCTTGGCGTCGTCGCGCATAAGGTGATGCAGCGTCATTCGCTCCTGCCGGTTGAACAGGTGAAGCTCATCCACAAAAACGGTGTCGAAGCCCTCACGCTGCCTGATGTTGTCCCAGCGGTTGCTATCTAGAAACCCCAGATAGTCAGCAATCATCTGGTCGTTGCCGAGCACGCCCATCGATTTCAAGAACGCTCGGAAGCGGTCGTAGATCATTAGGAGGACGCGCCGATCCTCGGGCTCAGGCAAGGACATCATCCAGGCCTTACGATTGTCGTTGACGTAGCGCTCCCGGCGCGCAGCAGACTGCCTCACGCCATCGGCCTCAAGGACGCACGCGATCTCGTTAGCCACCTCCCTCGCGAACGTCCGATACGCCAGCGTGCCGCGGCTGCTCGACATCCCCCTGCGGAAGCCTTCGCTGCAGCGGGCCTTAGCAGTCACCCAGTCGCTGCGCTGGACGCGCTCGATCTCGGCTTCAATAGCTTCCAGCTGCAGTGTGCGTCCCTCCAGGCCGTCGGAAGATAGCGGCTCTAGGCCGTCGAGGTCGTACTTCATCGCCTCGTTGGCCAACTCCTGCAGGGTGCATATCTTGAAGAACGACGACTTGCCTCTGGATAAGATCCCGTCGTGATCCATGGAGTTGATCGCCTGGGTGATCTGCTCGACTGTCGCCTGGCTGTGCGTGAGGAACAACGCGCGATAGCCCTCGGTGTCATTGACGCGCTTTCTGAGTTCGCTCACGAACTTGACGACCAGCGACAGCGTCTTGCCTGTGCCAGCCGCGCCAACGAGCCGCAAGCTCTTCGTTAGCGGCACGTTGACGAAGTCCATCTGCGCCTGCGTGAGCAAACCGTTCAGCCACGCATCCAAGCTGCGACCGAGCGTGACGCGATTCGCTAGCACGGGCAACTCGACCCTGGTGTCATCTCGGCGTGGCGCCTCCGGAGGCCGCGACAGCACTGAAATCACCGCGTCGTCCAGTCCGGCCACAGCGGCGTCGAATGCGGTGTAGTCGACCTCGACGTTGTACAGGTCGCTCTTTTCCCGGTGGACGTTGTAGGCAAAGATGTGGCCGGTTCCGCGAGGGTTCAGATCGGCCTCGATTCGCGCGTGCTCCCCGGACGCGCCATTGTTGGAGCGAAAGGAGACGAGGCTCTTTGCTTGAAACGGAGCCCAGGAGGTAGGCAGCGGATGCCGACCCGCCGTTGGAACAGATCGTCCCAGACGAACCAGACGCATAAAGGCCTCGGGCCTGTGCTTGGCGCCCAGCAGGTCGAACAGACCCTTCTCCTTGATCTCGATGACCAGTAGATTCGAATCGGATTCTGCCTTTGGGCCCAGGAGGTAGATGGTTTTGCCGACCTCAACTCGCGCGACGCCTTCCGGCAGAGACTCCTCAGACCATGTAGTGAACCAGTCGACATCAAAGTCGAACCCGGCTTGCAGGCGATCCAGCGCCGACGAGTCGATTGCAATCGCGTTTGTCATTGCAGCGCTTCCATCTCAATCGTGATCTGTTCAGCTATCAACCCGAAGGCGGCGTTGCGGTCCGCCTCGAACTTCTTGGGCATCCCTATCCTCGCGAAGAGCATGCCGAATTGCTGCGCAAGCGCGTGGCGGAACGTTGGAGCTAGGCGTCCAACGCGGACGAAGCTGTGGTCGACGTCCTTGGCGGCGTCCAATGAGGTAAAGCTGCGCTCGAACGGGATGAAGGTCAGCGCACGCAGCTTCGCGACAAAAGCCAAACCTGGTACGTCCGGGACGCTGGAGACGTAGAACAGGTCCAGTGGTAGGTCCTTGGGGTTCAGTGTTCCAAACACGGTCTTCAGTTGCGCGCCTCTGGCCTTCACCTGCAATATGCAGAGGGCATCGATTGCCGAGTAGCGATCAGTCGGCGCATCGATGAAGTTCTGTGCTGCCCTCAGTGCGGCGCACTCCCGCTTCAAGAAACTCTTGGGGTCATCAATAGGCAGGTTCAGCTCAGCCTCTATCTCTTCAGGCGTGGACGACAAGATCCAGGCTCGCACGCGTTCCAGCGAGAGCTCCCCGTTGTCCGGGCTCTTGTCTCGCCAGCGCTTGTTGACCCAATCGGTGGCCGTCTCAAAGCGCTTCTTCAGCGCCCCCTGCGCAAGGTCCCGCGAATGCTCGCCCAACACGTGATCGGCCAGCAGGTTTAGTTGGACACATGCCAGGCCTGCTTCGCCATACTTCCCGTTGGTTATGTCGCAGTCTGCGGTGACCACGACTACTAGGTTGGACTCGCCGTCGCCCCGTACGCGCTTCATTACGTCGCCTTGCCGAACAGGTTCGGCAGCATCGACTCGCTCGCAATCTTCCATGTCTCTCCTAGATTGCCGATGTTTTCGCATTTATAGCCGAAGGGGAACAACATTTCGGCCCGCGGCGGGGCGGGATGTCTGTTTTTTGCGACTGGAACCGCAATTCACTGGAAAAACTCGTCAGGCGAGCACCGAAACCGCAGTGACTTTGAATCGCCCCGGATCCGGTAAATGCCTTCTAGCATCAAAGAGAGGCTCACATCCTTTCGACCGGAAATCCGGGCGAAGTTCTTCAAGTGACGGCGGCCGTCAACTCAGCTGTCAGCTTCGACCGCTGATTCCGAATGGCCGTTTCCGATGGCAGCCGACATTCGCCTTTGCGAAGCGAACGGCAGCACCCAGCCTGCAACGGTCATCCAACAAAACCACCCGACCTATTACTCCCATCCCGAGTCCGAACGGCCAAAGCTTTCAAAGTAAGCAGTCAACGCGATTCAGCAGGCGGTAGAGTTACTGAAGCAATGCGCTGCCCAACGGCGGAAAGTCACCCTGCCGCGAAACCAAACCACCATTTCCGCCCATCTGCCCTCCCACAGCAAGTTGTGACCTGCAGCAAGCCCACACAAGACGTTCAACGCAAGTAGCTCACAACCGCCAATGCTCCTTGCCATTCCACTCAGGCACATGAGCACAAAGCTGCTGCAGCAAGCCTTCGAACGTCAAGCGTTCCGCGGCCGATACGCAAGACATCATGTCGTTTTCCTGCTTTCCAGCGCCGGCATGACGGTGTCGTGCATGCGCCTGCCCTTTGCGCTGATGAGGATGGTTAAGCCGGCGAGCAATCGCGGCGCACCACGCGTTTGGCTTTGAGGGCGGTGATGGCGCGGCTGATATTGTTTTGCAGAGGAGCGCAGAAGCCGCAGATGCCCGCCGCGGAAATGCCGTCCTGGAAATGCAGAAGATCAGGCCCGGAATCTCCGGCTGCGGGAGTCCCTGGCTGGCATCCAGGGCGCGAAACGAAGGCTCGCCGCAGATGTAGCCCAGCTTGCAGCCAAACGCAGTCTTCACTGGGCAAGAAACCGTCCCGAACTACCGCAACAGCTGGCTTAACGCGCTGCGTTCCGAAGCACTGTCCGCCATGGCCACCGGCAAGCGCAGCATCGTCGATGGCTGCTGGTGGGCGGAAAACAGCACGCCGGGCGCCAACAGCACGCCGTCAACGGCGGCTTTGCGGGCCAGCAGTTCGGTATCGCGGGCTGCGTCCACCCAGACAAACATGCCCGCATTCGGCTCCTGGTGCACTTGCAGACCCAGATGGTTCACGAATTTGAGGCAGCGTTGCCGCGCTTCGTCCAATCGCTCGCGCAGGCGCAGCACATGTTTGCGGTACAGGCCATCGGCCAGAATGCGATGCACCACGCGCTCGCCCAGTTCCGATGTGGTCAGGCCGCTGAGTAGTTTGGCATCGGTGAGCGCGGCGATGCGCTGGGGCTGGGCCGCGATGTAGCCCATGCGCAGACTGCCCGCCAGGGTCTTGGAGAAACCGCCGACCAGCATGACGCGGCGCAGCCGGTCCAGTGTTGCCAGGCGCACGGGCTGGTCGGGGTGAAAGTCGGCGTAGGTGTCATCCTCCAAAATAGCAAAGTCATACTGTTCGGCCAGCCGCAGCACGTCATAGGCCACGCCCAGCGTGAGACTGAAACCCGTGGGGTTGTGCACCGCCGTGTTGGTGATGAACAGTTTGGGGCGGTGGGCTCGCGCCAGTTGCTCCAGCACCTGCAGATCCGGGCCCTCAGGCCCGCGCGGCACGGCCTGCACCTGCAACCCTAGGGAACGCAGCATGCCAAACACCATGAACCATGCCGGGTCCTCGACCAGCACGGTGTCGCCGGGGCGCAGCAGGCTGCGCAAGATCAGGTCCATGCCGTGGGTGACGCCGGCCGTGGTCATGAGCTGCTGCTCGGGGTCCACCGTCAGACCCTGTGTCATCAAGTAGCCGGCCAATTGCTGGCGCAGCGCAGCGTAGCCTTGCGGCGCGCCATAGCCCAGCAGCTGAATGCCCGCGCTACGGCCCACGGCACGCACGGCGGCGTTGAGCATGTCGTGGTCCATCCAGCTGGAGGGCAAGGTGCCCGCGCCGCCATCGAACTGCGTGCCGTCCACCGTACGGAACATGCTGCGCAGCAGGTAGGGCGTGTCAAAGGCCTGGTCTGCGGCCAGTATCGGTTTCTTGTCCTTGAGCGGTGCTGGTGCTGTGCGCTGTGCGGTCACAAAAAAGCCAGCCCCGGGGCGCGATTGCAAGGCGCCTTGCGCCACCAGGCGGTCATAGGCCAGCACCACGGTGTCGCGGCTCACGCCCGCGTCATCGGCCAGCTGGCGCACCGAGGGCATGCGCGTTCCGGTGCGCAGGCTGTGGCTGTGCAGTAGTTGCGTGCAGTGCGCCACCAACTGCTCCACCAAGGGCGGCAATCCCGGCCCGCGCAGCGGCTGCCAGCCCAGGTCGTTGCTGGCCGCGGCGGACGGGCCGGGGACTGGAGGTGCATCTGGCCGGTTGTTTTTAGCCATACAGTGGGTGTATTGATTAGTGAAACTGTACTGAGACTGTACTGCTTGAGCTACCTAGAATGCAAGCTCTGCATTGGGAGCACGTTATGAATTGGATGCCTGTCAATACCGAGTTTGCCGCGTTGCTGCCGATGGCGATGTTCATCGTCGTCAGCTCCATCACGCCGGGGCCGAACAATGTGATGCTGGCGGCGTCGGGTGCCAACTTCGGCTACCAGCGCAGCGTGCCGCACATGCTGGGCATTTCGGTGGGCGGCGCCGTCATGCTGCTGCTGGTGGGCGCGGGGCTGGGTCAGTTGTTCGAACAGATGCCGCAGCTGTATGTGCTGCTTCAATGGGTAGGCGCGGTATACCTGCTCTGGCTGGCCTGGAAAATTGCGCACAGTGGACGCATACAGCTCGCCCAGGCGCGCCCCAAGCCCCTCAATTTCCTGCAGGCCGCGGCTTTCCAGTGGGTCAATCCCAAGGCCTGGATACTCTCGGTGGGAGTGATCGCCGCCTATACCAACCCGGGTAACTATTGGGCCAGCTTGCTTCTAGGGGCGGTCACCATGCTGGTGGTGAACTACCCCTGCATCAGTGTGTGGACGCTGTTTGGCGCCATCATCGGCGGTTGGCTGCAGTCACCGCGGGCGCTGCAGTTCTTCAATTGGGCCATGGCCGGGCTGCTGCTGCTGTCGCTGTGGCCCCTGCTGGCGGGCCTGCGGTAAAGCACAGGCGCCGCCCGCAGGTTGCGCGCTGGCGCGGCTGCCTGCCGCCCTGGCGGGCTTGCAGCGCACCTATTCAGCCCGCCTGCTGCTCCAGCAACCGGGAGACCACGCGGCGCGCGCGGTTGCCGCCCACGTCGACATGGATGTCGGTCCAGGTCGCGCGCTCGCCGAACTCCTGCATGTTGCGGTACTGGGCTTCGATCACGATGCGGTCTTCGTCGAACGTGAACGCGGTCTGCTGGATCACGGCGTCGATGTTGTCGGGCATATCGGGATGCTTGGTGCTCGACATGCTCCAGAAGTAGTGGCAGGTGTCTTCGGTCTCGGGCGTGATGCCGTGGAAGCCGCGCATGTGAAAGCCGCCGCGTTCGGGGTCGTCGATGGCGTCGGTGCCGGGCTCGAGGGCGCCGGTCCAGATGCGCAGATGGCTCACGTCGAACTCGATTTCCTGCCAGCGGTCGCATTTTTCGCCGAACGGCCAGGCTGCGCGGTAGGTGGGCGGCGGCGTGGAGCCCGGCATCAGGCGCACGACCTTGACGCGGTCGCCGTCGGCCGTGACCTTCATCTTGGCGTTCATGTGCAGGCGCGCATTGCCGCCAATCGTCTGCAGGTGCACATAGCCCAGGTGGCTCAGGTCCAGCAGGTTGTCGTGTATCAGCTGCCAGGGCGCGTTGTAATGGTAGTTGCCGCTGCCGAACTTGTAGCGCGGGTCGTCGTGGAAGGGATAGTCGGGCGGCGCCTTGTCGGGCGCGGCGCCTTCGGCGCGCGGCATCCAGATCCAGACGATCTGGTTCTTCTCCTGCACCTGGTAGGCCTTGACTTTCGCCTTGGACGGAATGCGCTCCTGGCCGGGAATCTCTATGCACTGGCCGCTGGGCGCGTAGAGCATGCCGTGGTAGCCGCAGCGCACGCCCGCGCCCTCGACGGTGCCGCACGACAGCGGCAGCGAGCGGTGGCAGCAGCGGTCTTCCAGCGCCGCGACTTCGCCTTCACCGGTGCGAAACAGCACCACCTTCTGGCCCAGGAAGGTGCGCGCCAGCGGCTTGTCCGTGAGTTCGGACGAAAAGCCGGCGACATACCATTGGTCGAGCGGAAAGCGGCGGGCGTCGGGCGCGCTGGACGCAGCCTGGATGGGAATGCAAGCGGTGGCGGTCATGGAAGTCTCCTGTCTCGTTTTGGGGTGGGGAAATGCAACTGCGGCCTTCAGAGATCGAGCACCAGCAGCGGTGTCCTGGCGCGCGAGCAGCAGGGCGTGAACTGGTCGTTGGCGGCGCGCTCGCTGTCGGTGAGAAAGCTGTCGCGGTGCTCCGGCACGCCTTCGAGCACACGCGTGAGGCAGCTGCCGCAGATGCCCGATTCGCACGAGTACGGCACGT
This sequence comes from Comamonas sp. DB36, assembly GCF_057914905.1. Taxonomy (NCBI): domain Bacteria; kingdom Pseudomonadati; phylum Pseudomonadota; class Betaproteobacteria; order Burkholderiales; family Comamonadaceae; genus Comamonas; species Comamonas sp. DB36. The sequence goes on along the minus strand of NZ_CP196633.1, from coordinate 307,770 downwards.
CGACGCCCGCGGCGGTGAGCACTTCGAGCACGCTCTTGTCCTTGGCAATGGCATAGCTCTGGCCCGTGCTGGCCAGGCACACGCTGAAGGCGCCGTCGGATTCCAAGGCCGTGGACGTGCCGGCAAAGAACTCGCGGTGCAGCTGCGCCTCGGGCCAGCCATGGCGGCGGGCCGTTTCGAGCACATGGTGCATGAAGCCCGCGGGACCGCAGACATAGAGATGGGCGCCGGCTTCGGGCGCGGCCAGCAGCGCATCGGCGTCGAAACGCTGGGCCGGCTCGCCATCATCGGCATGCAGCTGCACCCGGCCCGCAAACGCCGCTTCGCTGAGCGCTGGCACGAAGGCCATGCGCGCCGCCGACCGGCCGCAGTAGTGCAGCGCGAAATCCTCGCCCCTCGAATGCAGCGCCTGGGCCATGGCCCAGATCGGCGTGATGCCTATGCCGCCGGCCAGCAGCAGGCTGCGCGCCGCCCCGGGCGCGAGTTCGAAATGATTGCGCGGCGCGCTGATGGTCAGCAGCTGTCCCGCGCGCACCTGTTCGTGCATTCCCACCGAGCCGCCGCGCGACTGCGGCTCGCGCAGCACGGCAATGCGGTAATGGTCGCGCACCGCCGGATCGTTGCACAGCGAGTACTGGCGCACCAGTCCGGGCGCGACATGCACGTCGACATGCGCGCCGGCGCTGAACGCCGGCAGCGCCTGGCCTTCGGGATGGACCAGCTCGAAGCTGCAGATGCCTTCGGCTTCCACGCGCCGGCTGTGAACGATGACTTGCAATGCACTCATGGTGGGTAAGGGGCGTTGACGCCCGGCTCGCTGTTGAAACTAGTCGTCGGCCCGACGCCGCTTGGCGCCCTTGGCCTGGGGAAAATGGGTGGCCGCGTATTCCTGCGTCGCGGTCTCCACCGCGGGCAGGTTCTCGTGCAGGCGCCGCAGCATGCTCATCAGCAGTTCGGTCTCGCCGTCATCGAGCACCGACAGAAAAGCGCGCTCGCGCTCCAGTGCCATGCCCATGATCTGGTCGTGCAGCCTGCGGCCTTCGGGAGTGAGCACGGCAATGCGCAGCCGGCCGTCGGCGGCATCGAGCTCGGTGCGAATCAGCCCGCGCTCCTGCATTCCCTTGAGGCAGCGGCTGATCGAGCCCTTGTCCATGCCGATCACGCGCGAGATCTGTTGCGCCGAGATCGCGCCCTCGATGGCCAGCAGCACCAGGCAGCGCCAGGTCTCTATGCCCACATCGAAGATCTCGAGGTAGTGCTGCGAGGCGCCGCGCGAGAGCTTGTTGGCGATCCAGGTCAGATAGGCCGGGACGTAGTGCTCCAGATCCACCACGCGCGGGGCGCTGGAAACGGGGGCGGGGGAAGGCTTGCTGGCGTTCTTTTTGGTCATGGTCGATGAAGTTGGATACAGGAGGTTGTCAGTGGACAGCCATGCCCACCCAACGCTCTAGCGTAGCTTCGTCTGCAAGCAGTTCGGCGGCCGGCGCCGCATGCACCACCGTGCCGTGGTCCAAAATCAGCGCGCGCTGCGCGTAGCGCAGGGCTTCGTCGACCTGCTGCTCGACAATGATGGTGGCGATGCCGGTCTGCTGCGCCATGCGCGCAAACGCCTGCAGCAGCTCCAGCCGTATCAGCGGCGCCAGGCCTTCGAGCGGCTCGTCCAGCAGCAGCAGTTTCGGCTGGCCCAGCAGCGCGCGCGCCACCGACAGCATCTGCTGCTCGCCGCCCGACAGCTGGGTGCCGCCGTTGCGCCGGCGCTCGGCCAGGCGCGGAAACAGCGCATAGGCTTCGTCCAGCGCGCTGCGCGGGCGGCGCTTGAGCCCGGCCAGCAGGTTCTCCTCCACCGTCAGCGAAGGAAAGATGTCGCGCGTCTGCGGCACATAGCCCAGGCCCAGCGCGGCGCGCTGGTGCGGCGCCAGGCCGGCGATGTCCTGGCCCATGAATTGCAGGCTGCCGCTGCGCAGCGGCACCAGGCCCATGATGGCGCGCAGCGCCGTGGTCTTGCCCACGCCGTTGCGGCCTATCATTGCCAGCCGCTCGCCGGCCTGCATCTCGAACGCCAGGCCGTCGAGCACCGTGGTCGGGCCGTAGCCCGCAACGACAGCGCGCAGCGCGAGCAGGGGAGTGGAATGTACGGTCGTCATCTCTTCAGCCTCCGAGGTAAGCGGCGCGCACCGCGGGATCGCGGCGTATGGCGTCGGGGCTGCCGTCGGCCAGTACCGCGCCTTCGGCCAGCACCACGATGCGCGTGGCAAAGCGAAACACCAGGTCCATGTCGTGCTCGATGATCAGCACCGCGAGATCGCGCGGCAATGCGTCGAGTGCGGCCAGCAGCCGGGCGCCGTCGCCCTTGGGCACGCCGGCCATGGGTTCGTCGAGCAGCAGCACCTTGGGCCGCAAGGCCAGGGCCAGGGCCATTTCAATCAGCCGCTGCTCGCCGTAGGCCAGGTCCTGGGTGGGCGTGGCGGCGTGGGCGCGCAGGCCGAAACGCGCGAGGATGTCGCTGGCCTCGGCCTGCAGCGCGGGGTAGCTGTCCATGCTGCGCCACAGGCGCCCGGTCAGACCTTCGCGCTCGAACAACGCGAGCTCGATCTGGCGCTGCACCGGGAAATGCGGCGCGAGCGTGGTGATCTGGAAGGTGCGCGCCAGGCCGGCGCGCACGCGTTCGGCCTGGCTGGCGCGCGTGACGTTCTCGCCGCGCAGCCAGATGTCGCCGGCGCTGGGAGCGAGCACGCCGCTGATCTGGTTGACCAGCGTGGTCTTGCCCGCGCCGTTGGGGCCTATCAGCGCCAGACGGTCGCCGGCGCGCAGCGCGAACGAGACATTGCGCGTCACATGCAGGCCGCCAAAGCGCTTGTCCAGCGCCTGCACATCGAGCAGGACTTGGGCTGCGGCGTTCATTGCAGGCCTCCCGCGCGGCGGCGCAGCCAGGCCCAGGCCCTGGCCGGCGGAACGAACACCACCAGCATCAGCAGACCGCCGACGACAAACAGCCAGTGGTAGGGATTGATGGACGCCGCCGTGTGGTGCAGCAGCGTGAACACCGTGGCGCCGACCAGCGCGCCGGTCAGCTGGCCGGCACCGCCCAGAATCAGCATCACCAGCGCTTCGGCCGACAGCGCAAACGACAGGCTGTCGGTGCCGACCACGGCATTGGTCTGGGCCGACAGCGCGCCGGCGGCGCCGGCCAGCGCCCCGGCCACGGTGTACAGCAGCCACAGGCGGCGAAACACCGGCGTGCCCAGCGCCGCCATGCGCGCACGGTTTTCATGGATGCCGCGCACTGCGAGACCGAACGGCGACTGCACCAGGCGCTGGGCCGCGTAGAACATGAGCACCAGCACCGCCAGCGCGTAGACGGCGCCGACCCGGCCCTCGAGATCGAACTCGAAGCGGCCCAGCAATGGCGCCATCGCAAAGCCCGACAGGCCGTCGTCGCCGCCGGTCCAGTCGCGCGCCTTCTGCACCAGGCTCAGCACGATCTGCGACACCGCCACCGTGAGCATCAGAAAGGTGAAGCCCTGGTAGCGCAGCAGGAAGGCGCCCGAGACCAGCGCCGTCAGCGCGCCGGCGGCGATGCCCACGCCCAGGCCCAGCAGCGGATCGGCATGCACCTGCAGCGCGAAGATGCCGGCCGCGTACGCGCCCAGGCCGAACAGCGCCGCATGGCCCAGCGTCGCCAGGCCCGCGACGCCGACCACCAGGTCCAGCGACAGCACGAACAGCCCGGCAATGAAGATGCGCGTGATCAGCCCTAGTTGATCGGGAAACAGCGCGCAGGCCGCGAGGCCGGCGATCAGCAGCAGCAGCGGCGCGCGCCAGGGCGGCGCGCAGCGCACGGCCTGGGCCGGAACCGGCTGCGCGGGCGCTTTCGCGGCCGTGGACACGGTGGAGGTCATGGGGGAGTTCATCGCTTGAGAAGTCCGTTGGGACGCCAGGCCAGCAGCGCGGCCATGGCGACAAAGAAGAACAGGCTGCCCCAGCCCGAGGCCAGGTAGCGGCTCGCGGTTTCAATCGTGCCCAGCAGCACGGCCGCGACCAGCGAGCCCGCAATCGAGCCCATGCCGCCGACGGCCACCACCACGAGCACCAGCACCAGGTACTTGAGCGCGTAGTACGGCTCCAGCGGCATGAGTTCGGCGCCCAGAATGCCGCCGAAGCCGGCCAGCGCCGCGCCCGCGGCAAAGCTCGCGCACTGCACGCTGCGAATCGGAATGCCCAGCGCCGCGGCCGTGCCGCTGTGGTCCACGGCGGCGCGCAGCCAGACGCCAAAGCGCGTGCGCGTGACGGTCCAGGCGGCGGCTGCTGCCACGGCCAGGCCCGCGCCTATGACCAGCAGGCGCTGCGCGGGCAGGGTGCGAAAGCCCAGGTCGACCGAGCCCGCGAGCAGCGGCGGCAGCGTGATCAGCTGCACCTGCGGGCCCGCAATGGCATTGGTCGTGGCGATCAGCACGAAGCTCAGGCCTATGGTGAACAGCACCTGGTCGAGCTCCTTGCGGCGGTAGAGATGGCGCAGCACCAGCGCCTCGAGCAGCGCGCCCAGCAGCGCCGTGGCGGCGATCGCCAGCGGCACGGCCAGCCAGAAGCTCCACTGCGCTTCGCGCGTGAGCCAGGCCGCGCAGTAGCCGCCGACCATGGCAAACGCGCCATGGCTCAGGTTGACAAAGCGCATCAGCCCCAGCGTGACCGACAGGCCCACGGCGATGACAAACAGCACCATGCCGTAGGCCAGGCCGTCGATCAGGATGTTGAAAAGCGTGTTCATGGCGAACGGCGGCGGCTCACTTGCCCAGGCCGAAGTCGGTCTGCGGGCCGAAGCTCTGCTGCTCCCTGTTGACCAACTGGCCGCCCGCGCGCTCCACCTTGCGCAGATAGACGTTCTGCGTGATGTGCCGCGTCTTGGCATCGATGCGCACCGGGCCGCGCGGGCTTTCCCACTGCAGCGTGCGCGCCGCGGCCAGCGCCTTGGCGCCGTCCTTCCTGCCGTCCGTGGCTTCAATCATCTTGTGGATCACGTACATGCCGTCCCAGGCGCCCACCGAGGCGTAGTTGGCGACGGCCGCCGGATCGCGCTTCTTCAGCGCGTCGACGAACTTGCGGTTCTCGGGCGAGTCATGCGCGCCGGAGTAATGGAAAGCGGTGGTCAGGCCCAGCGCGGAGTCGCCGAACTTCTGCAGATCGAACTCGTCGGTCTCGGCCGTGCCCAGGAACTGCACGCCGGCCTTGGCCAGGCCGTTCTCGTTATAGGCCTTGACGAAGCCCAGGTTGGGCGGGCCGCCGGGCAGGAAGGTATAGACCGCCTGCGCGCCGCTGGCCTTGATGCGCTGCACGAACGGGCCGAAGTCGGTGGTGGCAATGGGCATGCGTATGCTCTCCACGACAGTGCCGCCCTGTTTGACAAACTCGCTCTTGAACGCGGCTTCGGCATCGATGCCCGGGCCGTAGTCGGTCACGGCCGTGACGACCTTCTTCATGTTCTGCTGCGCGGCCCATTGCGCCAGCGGCACCGTGACCTGCCACAGCGTATAGCTGGTGCGCAGGAAGTACTCGGACTTCTCGGTGATGGCCGAGGTCGCGGCGTTGAACACCACCGTGGGCGTGCGCGACTGCTGGATCAGCGGCGCGACGGCCAGCGCATTGGGCGTGAAGACAAAGCCGCCGAGGTAATCCACCTTGTCCTTGACGATCAGCTCCTGCACCAGCGTCTTGGTCTGGCCCGGGTTGGGGCCGCCGGTGTCGCGGTAGATGAACTCGATGTCCTTGCCCGCGAGCTTGCCCCCCTGGCTGGCCACATAGGCTTCCACGCCCGCCTTGAACAAGGCGCCGTAATGCGCGAAAGGCCCGGAGAACGGCCCTATGACCCCGACCTTGACGGCCGCGCCCTGGGCCAGGGCGGGCGCGCCGGCCAGGGCCAGGCCGGAGGCGGCAATGAGAGCGCGGGCAAGCGTGCGGCGGGAGGGGTTCATCGGGTGTCTCCTGGGTTGGCGCTTGCGTGCAGGCTTGCCGCAAGTCGTGTTGATATGCGTCAAATTATGGTTGGCATGCCAACCAGTTGCAATGCCAACTTGTTAGGTGTTTTCCCGGGAGATTGCGGCGACTCAAGATCGGCGTGAGGCCGTACTCGCTGTGCACTGGAGGGGCAGAACCCCGCTTTCTCGCATCGTCGGCGCTGCGGGATCGCACCCCATGCCTATTCCTCATTCACCTCGCCAATCAGATTGTCATCAGCTAAACGCATAGCTGATTTCTGATTTCGCATTGGTGTCTTTTCACTGTGGTGGCGATACTTTGAGGCAAGAGCTGGCTCGCCTGTTGCCGTCGTGAAGCGGGATGGGCGTGCATAGCTCCACCAAAGAAACCAGTCGCGCGCAGCGGTCGCCGCGGTGACGGCTGGACATGGAGACAACCTGCTCCCACAAGGACTTGTATGAATGACATTCGCAAGAAGATGGACGACGGTCCGATGACGTCGTTTCAGTGCCTGGCCGTCGCCATCTGCATGATGCTCATCATGCTGGACGGCTTCGACGTTCTCGTCATGGCGTTCACGGCCTCGGCCGTGGCTGCCGAGTGGCAGCTCAACGGCGCGCAACTGGGCGTGCTGTTCAGCTCGGGGCTGATCGGCATGGCCATAGGCTCGCTGTTCGTCGCCCCGCTGGCCGACCGCCTGGGCCGCCAGCCCGTGGTGCTGCTGTGCCTGGTCGTGGTGTCGGTGGGCATGCTGCTGTCGGCCATGGCGCGCAGCCATATCGAGCTCGCAGCCTTGCGCGCCATCACGGGCGTGGGCATAGGCGGCATGCTGGCCAGCGTGGGCGTGATCACTTCGGAGTTCGCGTCGCAGAAATGGCGCAGCACGGCGATCGCGCTGCAGGCCACGGGCTACCCCATAGGCGCGACGCTGGGCGGTCTGATGGCCGCCTGGCTGCTGACCCACCATGGCTGGCGCTCGGTGTTTGTCTTCGGCGGCCTGGCGACGGCGCTGATGATTCCCGTCGTGCTGTGGCGCCTGCCCGAATCGGTGGACTTCCTGCTGGGCCGGCGTCCGGCGCGCGCGCTGGAGAAGCTCAACCGGCTGATGGCGCTCATGGGCCAGGCGCAGGTGTCCCAGCTGCCCGTGCAGCGCGCGGGCGAGGCGCCGCAGGGCAATACCGTCGCAGCGCTGTTTCGCAACGGCCTGGCGCGTCCCACGCTGATCCTGTGGGGCAGCTTCTTCCTGCTGATGTTCAGCGTCTACTTTTCGCTGAGCTGGACACCCAAGCTGCTGGTCCAGGCCGGCATGTCGACCCAGCAGGGCGTCACGGGCGGCGTGCTGCTCAATCTCGGCGGCATTGTCGGCGGCAGCCTGTTCGGCTTTCTGGCCCTGAAGGCCAAGCTCAAGCACCTGGTGTTCGGCTGCATGCTGCTCTATGCGCTGTTCACCGCGCTGTTCGGCGCCGCGTCGGCCAACCTGGGCTTTGCATTTGCCACGGCCGTGGGCCTGGGCGTGTTCCTGTTTGCCTCCATGGCCGGCCTGTACGGCCTGGTGCCTGCAACCTACCCGGCAGCGGTGCGCGCCACGGGCATGGGCTGGGCCATAGGCATAGGCCGCATAGGCGCGATCGTCGCGCCTTTCATGGCCGGACTGCTGCTCGACGGCGGCTGGAGCCCGGCGTCGCTGTACTACGTGTTCGCGCTGCCGCTGGTGGCCGCGGCGCTGGCCGTGCTGGCCACGGGCGCGGCCCAGGCGCAGGCGCCCGCAGCGCGCATCGCTTCGGCCCACTGAGGCGTACTTCTCTCACTCTTTCCACGATCCATCATGTTTTTGCTGAATACCTGGTACGTAGCCTGCAGGGCCGACGAAATTCCCGAGAACAAGCCCCTGGGGCGCACCATCTGCAACGAGCGCATGGCGTTCTTCCGCGGCCCCCAGGGCATTGCCGCCGTCGAGGATTTCTGCCCGCACCGCGGCGCGCCGCTGTCGCTGGGCACGGTCTGCGAAGGCAAGCTGGTCTGCGGCTACCACGGCCTGGAGATGGGTTGCGACGGCAAGACCGTGGCCATGCCCGGCCAGCGCGTGCGCGGCTTTCCCGCGATCCGCAGCTACGCGGTGCAGCAGCGCCACGGCTTCGTCTGGGTCTGGCCCGGCGATCAGGCAAAGGCCGATGCCGGCCTGATTCCTGAACTGCACTGGGCTCACAGCCCCGAATGGGCCTATGGCGGCGGCTACTACCACATCAAGGCTGGCCATCTGCTGATGATAGACAACCTGATGGACCTGACGCACGAGACCTATGTGCACTCCACGTCCATAGGCCAGAAGGAAATCGACGAGACGCCCTGCATCACCAAGGTCGACGGCGACCATGTGACCACCAGCCGTTTCATGGACGGCCTGCCAGAAGCCCCGCCGTTCTGGCGCATGGCGCTGCGCGGCAACGGCCTGCCCGACGACCAGCCCGTGGACCGCTGGCAGATCTGCCACTTCGAGCCGCCCAGCCATGTGATGATCGAAGTCGGCGTGGCGCTGGCCGGCCATGGCGGCCATGGCGCGCCCGCGGACAAGAAGGTGTCGTCCATCGTCGTCGATTTCATCACGCCCGAGACCGAGACCACGCACCATTACTACTGGGGCATGGCGCGGCAGTTCCGGCCGCAGGACGCGGCCCTCACCGCGTCCATCCTGGAAGGACAGGGCAAGGTGTTTGGCGAGGACACCGAAGTCCTGGAGCGCCAGCAGGCCAACCTCACGGCCTGGCCCGAGCGCAAGCTGCTGCTGCTCAACATCGACGCCGGCGGCGTGCAGTCGCGCCGGGTGATCGATCGGCTGCTGGCGCAAGAGCGCGGCCAGGCCGCATGATGGCCGATACCCGCGCCGAGCTGCAGGTGCGCGTCGCGCGGCGCACGCTCGAGGCCGAGGGCATCTGCGGCCTGGAACTCGTCGCCGCGGACGGCAAGCCGCTGCCGGCGTTTGCCGCGGGCTCGCATGTCGACGTGCATCTGCCCGGCGGCATCGTGCGCCAGTACTCGCTGTGCAACGACCCCGCCGAGACCCACCGCTACCAGATCGCCGTGCTGCGCGACCCGGCCTCGCGCGGCGGCTCGGCCGCGGTGCACGACCTCGTGGCCGAAGGCGATGCGCTGCGCATCAGCGCGCCGCGCAACCATTTCGCGCTGGCCGCAGACGCGCCGCGCCATCTGCTGCTGGCCGGCGGCATAGGCGTGACCCCCATCCTGTGCATGGCCGAACGGCTGGCGCTGCTGGGCGCGAGCTTTCGCCTGCACTACAGCGGCCGCTCGGCGCAGCGCATGGCGTTTCGCGCCCGCATTGCCGCCGCGCCCTTCGCTGACCAGGTGCAGCTGCATTTCGACGACGGCGCGGCCGCGCAGCGGCTGGACATCGCGGCCGTGCTCGCGGCGGCCGAGGCCGACACCCATCTCTACGTCTGCGGCCCCCAGGGCTTCATGGACGCGGTACTGGGCACTGCGCGCCAGCAGGGCTGGGCCGAGAACCGGCTGCATTGGGAGTTCTTTGCCGCCGCCGATGCCGGCCCGCGCGGCGGCGATGCGGCGTTCGAGGTGCAGCTGGCGAGCTCGGGCCGGGTGGTGAGCGTCGCTGCCGACCAGAGCGTGACCCAGGCGCTGCTGGCCGCAGGCGTCGACGTGATGGTGTCGTGCGAGCAGGGCGTGTGCGGCACCTGTCTCACGCGCGTGCTCGCGGGCGAAGTCGATCACCGCGACGCCTATCTGACGCCCGAGGAGCAGGCCGCCAACGACCAGTTCACCCCCTGCTGCTCGCGCGCGCGCGGCGCGCGTTTGGTGCTTGATCTTTGAAACCGAAAGTGCAGACCGATGGCATTGGACAAACCTTATCTTGACGTTCCGGGGACCACGGTCTTCGACGCCGAACAGTCGCGCAAGGGCTACTGGCTCAACCAGTTCTGCATGTCGCTGATGCAGGCCGGCAACCGCGAGCGCTTTCGCGCCGACGAGCGCGCCTATCTCGACGAGTGGGCGATGAGCGCGGCGCAAAAGCGCGCCGTGCTGGCGCGCGACCTCAACGCCTGCATCGCCCTGGGCGGCAACATCTATTTCCTCGTGAAAATAGGCGCGACCGACGGCGTCAGCGTGCAGAACATGGTCTCGACCATGAGCGGCATGAACGAGGAGGACTACCGGCTGATGATGCTGGGCGGCGGGCGCTCCATCGAAGGCAACCGCTACCTGCACGAGCAGGGCGCGCAGGAAAAGAGTCTTTGATGGCCCGCATCACCGCCTCCGTCTACACCTCGCATGTGCCGGCCATAGGCGCAGCCGTCGATCTGGGCAAGACCCAGGAGCCGTACTGGCAGCCGCTGTTTGCCGGTTTCGCGCCTTCGCGCCAGTGGCTCAGGGACCACCGGCCCGACGTGATCCTGCTGGTCTACAACGACCACGCCACCGCTTTCAGCCTGGACTTCATTCCGACTTTCGCCATAGGCACGGCCGCGCAGTTCCAGCCCGCCGACGAAGGCTGGGGCCCGCGCCCCGTGCCCACGGTCACGGGCCACCCCGAGCTGGCCAGCCACATCGCGCAGTCGGTGATACAGCAGGACTTCGATCTGACCATCGTCAACAGGATGGACGTGGACCACGGCCTCACCGTGCCGCTGTCATTGATGTGTGGCGAGCAGGACCCGGCCAGCGGGGCCTGGCCCTGCCCGGTGATTCCGATTGCGGTCAATGTCGTGCAATACCCCGTGCCTTCAGGCCAGCGCTGCTTCGATCTGGGCCGCGCGATACGCCGGGCCGTCGAGAGTTTCGATCAAGACCTCAACGTGCAGATCTGGGGCACGGGTGGCATGAGCCATCAGTTGCAGGGCGCGCGCGCCGGCCTGATCAACCAGGAATGGGACAAGCGCTTTCTCGACCTGCTGATAGAGAACCCCACGGGCCTGGCGCGCCTGCCGCATATCGACTACGTGCGCGAGGCGGGCTCCGAAGGCATAGAGCTGGTGATGTGGCTGATCGCGCGCGGCGCCATGGCGGATATCGCCGGCCCCGCACCGCGCCCGCATGTGCGCCACCGCTTCTACCATGTGCCCGCGTCCAATACGGCTGTCGGCCATCTGATCCTGGAGGACGCGCCATGAGCCGGCCCTGCGTGGTATTGCTGCCGGGCCTGCTGTGCGACGCGGCGGTCTGGCGCGCGCAGACTGCGGCGCTGGACTTCGCCGACTGCGTCGTGCCCTCCTATGGCGCGGCCGCTTCCATTGACGAGATGGCGCGCGGCGTGCTGGCCAGCGTTGCGGCGCCGCGGTTTTCGCTCGCCGGCCATTCGATGGGCGGGCGCGTGGCGCTGGCCATCGCCAGGATGGCGCCAGAGCGCGTAGAGCGCCTGGCCCTGCTCGACAGCGGCATGGAGGCGATCGCCGCGGGCGAGGCCGGCGTGCAGGAGCGCGACAAGCGCCTGGCGCTGCTGCACAAGGCGCGCCACAGCGGCATGCGCGCCATGGGCGAACAGTGGGCGCGCGGCATGGTCCACCCCGACCGGCTCGATACGCCGCTGTTCGGTGAAGTGCTGGACATGGTTGCGCGCTTCACGCCCGAGCTGTTCGCCGCGCAGATCGAGGCGCTGCTGAACCGGCCCGACGCTGCGCCCGTGCTGCAAAACCTGCATTGCCCGTTGCTGCTGGCCTGTGGCCGCCAGGACAGCTGGAGCCCGCTGTCGCGCCACGAACGCATGCAGCAGCTGTGCGCGGGCTCGCAACTGGTGGTGATAGAAGACAGCGGCCATATGAGCACCATGGAACAGCCCGCCCAGGTGTCGCGCGCGCTGGCGGCCTGGCTGGGACGCTGACGCCCCTTTTGGCCTGCGGCTTCGCGCCGCGGCCACTTGGTGCATGTCTTTTCAAGGCCTGCTGCAGCGCAGGTGTCCGCGCGGGAAGCACCGCCTACGCCTGCGTCGTCCTCCAGCAAGCCAGCATCTGTAGGTCAACGCCTAATTAATAGCAAATCAATAGCAAATAGCTATTGATTAAAACATCCTATTTGCATAATCTAAATGCATGCACTGTCGTGCTGCGTGGCAACCGGCAGCAGCGCTGGTCGCGCCTTGCTGCACCCGACAAAGGGGGGCGTGGCGGCAAATGTCCATCCGCAGCGGCATGCTCGACCTCTATTAGAAATTTGCAGCAATAGGCATATTAGGATGTGTGATGCGTTTGAATATTGAGAAATGTAATGAACTTTTGAAACATTCCCAATTGGGAAATATTCAGGAAGTTATTGAGCTATTGTCTCGTGCTGATGTGGATGTCAATTATATTGCGAAATTCACTCGCAGTACTTTTTTAGACAAGAATGCTATCACATATGCTGCGGCTGGCGGTCATGAAGAAATAGTCAAGCTTTTGCTGATCAATGGTGCGAACGCAAATTGTCATTTTAAATATGTAGGTTCTCCACTCCACCAAGCCATTGCCAATGGGCATGCATCAGCAGCTTTGGCCATCATTCGCTATGGAAATGTCAATTTCCATCAGACGCATCGGATGAATTGTGGCGTGGAACATATGGGCTCTAGCGTAATTGCGCATGCACTTGGCAATAAATTTTTCGATGTGGCCGTTGGTTTGATACAGGCGGGGGCATGCTTCAGGCCTGTGGATTCGACAATAAATATCTCCTTCTACAGTAATTCTATCTCACATCTTTTCATCCGCGGGGATGCGTCAGTGGCCAAAGAGTTGATATTGAACCATAAAAGTGCATGGCCTGATGATTGGGGTATTGCCTCTGGTATCTGTGGAAAATCCATGCCTGAAGTTGTTCTGGAGTTTATTAATGGAGGCGGAAGTCTTAATAGCGCTAGATATTTGTTTTCGCGCGGCTTGCTGTCCATCAAAAGAAAGAGCCCGGAAGACACCCTGGCGGTAAGAAAAATTTTCCTTGAGAAAATTTGCATTGTTCACCCTAGAGATATTGGCTGGATATTTCCCGAGAAAGAATGGGAAGATATGCGTGGATTTCTGGAGTGCGACAGTGACATCAATATTCGCGGGGCCTTGGGCATCACACCCTTGATGGTTGCGGCACAACTGGGCGACGACATCTTGGTGGGCAGGATGATAGAGGCCGGTGCGGACATTACGGCGGTCAATGATTTCGGCGGGACGGCGCTGACCATGGCCGTGCGCGCTGCCAATGCAAAGGTGATGGACAAACTGCTTTCGGTGGCCAAGCTCGCAGTGTTTTCAGATGCAGTCCTGAATGACGATGTTGAAACCGTACGTGAGTTCGTCAACCTGCGTCAGATAGATGTCAATCATGCGTATGAAAAGGGTAAAAATGCGCTGATGCATGCCTGTGAAAAAGAGAATCTGGAGATGGCAGAGGTCTTGCTGGGCGATATGATATGGACGTTCGATCTATTCAACAAGTACGAGAGTCCTGCTCCGGCAGGAATGCGTGCAGATATCAATGCCAAGGATGTCAATGGTGATACCGCTTTGGCTAATTCTTGTAGAAGTGGGAAAAATTCTGCGGTCAGTTTTCTGCTGAAGAATGGTGCGGATGTCAATACCATAAATAATGATGGTGATTCTGCTCTTGCGCTGTGCTGCAAAATGGGGAATATTGCGGGTGCAGAATTGCTCTTATTGAACAGTGCAAATGTCAATATTCAGAATGCCGAGGGTAACACGCCATTGATGATTTCCTGCTTCAATAAAAATACGGAGATGGTTAATCTTCTGGTGTCCGGCATTCAGAGAACAGTAATCCTGTTCGGTAACAATGGTAAAGCAAAGAACTATTGTGCAAATTTGCTCGATGTTGATATCAAGAATAATGCAGGTCAGACCGCATTGATGCTGAGCTATATGGGAGAGTCAAATTTCCATATCATCAAGGCCGTGCTGTCTGCTGATCCGGAAGATACAGGCCCTTTTGATGTTTACGGTCGAAAAATCCACGGTGACTTGGGGCCATTCAATGAGAAAGATGACCATGGCTATGATGACTTGGCCGTCGGGGTCAAAAGACAAAGAACTGCCTTGGTTCTCGAAGAGAACGATGATGAACTGCAAGGAATGGATGACCAGGAAGAGGTGCAGTTGCTGCCGCTTGCGGATTTCTTGACTTTCCATGCAGACGGCGCGCTTGATGCTGTGCCGCATGCACAGGAGGAGGCGCTGGCGATTGCTTCGCCGAGCTTTGCCGATCTGGCATAGGCCCGTACCCCCACCCGCAGCTCCATGGCGCGCCCATGGTTCGCAGCGCAGCGGTCATCACTTCGGAGGTCGGGCCAGCGACAGCACGGGCTCGGTTGAAGCGCTCGCGGCCTGCACGCAAGCCTGTGTGAACAGCGCCAGATCCTGCGATGCCGTGCTCTGCGCGCGCATGGCAAGGCCTATGCGCCGGCGCGTCGAGGGCAGCGCCAGGGGCAGGATGCAGAGTTGGCCGCCATGGTTGTCCTGCAGCGCCTGACCGCGCGAAGCCAGCGCCAGGCGTCCGGTCTGCAGCACGAAGGCCAGCGTCATGGTCGGGCTGCTGGCGTTCAGGCTGCCGCGTGGCGGTGCCAGGCCCTGGGACTGGAACAGTCGCACCATGGCCCGGTCCGCGGGTGTGCCCGGCAGCGGCGTGACCCATTGGCATTCCAGCAGGTCCTTGAGCGCGAGCTGTTCGCGCCACCTGCACGCGTGGTCCGCGGGTGCCACGACGACGAGATCGTCGTCGAACAGCTGGAGCTGGCGCACTTCATCCTCGGGCACGTCGTCGCGCAGCGCGCCCGCGATGGCGTCGATGTCGGCGCTCAGCAGCTGCTGCATCAGGCTTTCATAGGTGCCGTCGACAATGCTCACTTCGATGTCGGGGTGGCTGGCGGCGAGCATGGCGACTGCGCGCGGCAGGAAGATGCTGACCGACAGCGGCAGCACGCCGACCACCACGCGCCCGCGGATCTCGCCGCGCCAGGCCGACATGTCGCTGTCCATGCCGCGCACTTCGGCCAGCGCGAGTTTCACGCGGCGCAGCAGGGCTTCGCCCGCGGGCGTGAGCCGTGTGCCGAAGGTCAGCTTGTAGAACAGCTGCAGGCCCAGGCTGGTCTCCAGGCCTTGCAGCGCCGCGTGCACCGCAGGCTGGCTCAAGCCCAGCGATTGCGCTGCCTGCGCTTCGCTGCCGCAATCGGCAATCGCCATCAGCGCGCGCAGCTGGCTTGCGGGAACGATTTCGGCAAAACGCTGGGGCAGGGGCGAGCGCCGGGCGGCGAGCGTCGCCGCGGCCTGGGCCTCGGCCGCGCCGCTGGCCAGGTGCTGGAGCATGGCCGCGATGCGTTGCGCGAGCTGGCTGCCCAGCGTGGTCGGCATCATGCCGCGCGCGCCGCGCATGAACAGCGCCGCGCCGCAGGCCTGCTCGAGCTGCAGCACCGAGCGTGCGACCGCGGGCTGGGACAGGTGCATGGACTCGGCGGCGCGCATGGTACTGCCGTGCTGCACCACCGCCAGCATGGCACGCATCGCGCGCAACTGCCCGATCAGCGTGGGAAGATGCGTGGCGATGCCGGACGCGGGCCGCGAGGCAATGGAAAGGCTCATTTCGACGCGTTCTGTAGAGGGTGATTTGGGCGGGAATGCATTGTCCCATAAGAAAAACGCATTGGTAGAAGCGACAGCGGCATTGGCCCGCGCGCGCCTGTCATGGAATCCTTGAGGCCTGGATCAAGACGGCACAGGTCGCGCAATCCACGGAGACATTGAATGAACAACGCTATCGAACAACTGCTTATCCGCCAGGCCTGCCAGGATCTGGTGCTGCGCGCCGCCGCGTTGGCGGACGCCGGCGATGCCCAGGCCCTGGCCCGGCTGTTCGCCGAAGACGCTGTGCTGCAGCGCCCCAGCGGCGAGCCGCTGCAGGGGCGCGCGGCCATTGGCGCGGCCTATGCCCAGCGCCCGCCGGGTCGCATCACGCGCCATCTGGTCACGAATACGCTGTTCGATTTTTCGGACAACAGCCGGCCGGGCGCGCTGAGCCAGGTGCTGCTGTGGTCCTGCGACGCAGCCGCCGAGGCCGGCCCGCATGGCCGGCCCGCGCATGCGCGCCAGCTGGTCGGCGAGTTCGAAGACCAGTTTGTGCGCGCGCCCGATGGCCACTGGCGGATACAGCGGCGCACCGCGCGTTTCGTGATGTTCCGCGACGCCGATCCCGGCTGAGCCGGTTCAGGGAAAACGTGGACAAATCGGTGCGGCGTCAGCGAATCTCATTCTGTACACTGAATTTCATTAAGTACACGCAATGAATAGCGTGGCGCAGCTTTCACAACCAGCAAAGGAGCATCATGGCGGGAAACAAAGGGGTGGTTTATGTAGGGCCGGGCAAAGTGGAAGTGCGCGAAATCGCGCTGCCCGACCTCGTCGATCCGCGCGGTCGCAAGATCGAGCACGGGGTGATTCTCAAGGTGGTCTCGACCAACATCTGCGGCTCCGACCAGCACATGGTGCGCGGCCGGACCACGGCGCCGCAAGGTCTGGTGCTGGGCCACGAGATCACGGGCGAAGTCATTGAGCTCGGGCGCGATGTCGAGACACTCCAGAAAGGCGACCTGGTCTCGGTGCCGTTCAACGTCGCCTGCGGCCGCTGCCAGACCTGCAAGGAGCAGAACACCGGCGTGTGCCTGAGCGTCAACCCGTCGCGCGCCGGCGGTGCCTACGGCTATGTCGACATGGGCGGCTGGGTCGGCGGCCAGTCCGAGTACGTCATGGTGCCTTACGCGGATTTCAACCTGCTCAAGTTCCCCGACCGCGACCAGGCGCTGGCCAAGATGCGCGACCTGACCTGCCTGACCGACATCCTCCCCACGGGCTACCATGGCGCGGTCACTGCCGGCGTGGGCCCGGGCAGCACCGTCTATGTGGCGGGCGCGGGACCGGTGGGCATGGCCGCCGCCGCCTCGGCGCGGCTGCTGGGCGCGGCCGTGGTCATCGTCGGCGACGTCAATCCGCTGCGCCTGGCGCATGCGCGCAAGGTCGGCTTCGAGACCGTGGACGTGTCGCTGGATGCGACGCTGGGCGAGCAGATCGCGCTGATTCTCGGCACGCCCGAAGTCGACTGCGCCATCGATGCCGTGGGCTTCGAGGCGCGCGGTCACGGCCATGCGGGGGCCCAGCACGAGGCGCCGGCGACGGTGCTCAACTCGCTGATGGAAGTGACCCGGGCGGCGGGCAAGATCGGCATTCCCGGGCTCTACGTCACGGACGATCCGGGCGCCAAGGACGCCGCGGCGCAAAAGGGCGCGCTGAGCATTCGCTTCGGCCTGGGCTGGGCGAAATCCCACAGCTTCTTCACCGGGCAGACGCCGGTGATGAAATACAACCGCGCGCTGATGCAGGCCATTCTGTGGAACCGCATCAACATTGCGGAAGTCGTCGGTGTGGAGCTGATCTCGCTGGACGACGCGCCGCGCGGCTACGCCGAATTCGATGCCGGCGCACCGCGCAAGTTCGTGATCGACCCGCACGGCATGCTGGGCACGGCACGCGCCTGAGCTTTCGGGTAAGGGCTGGGCGCGGCGCGCAGGCGCCGCGCTCAGTCGGGCCGCAGCGGCGCGCGGCTCTGGTCGTTGTTGATGCGCACGAATTTCTGCAGCAGTCGCATGAACTCCTGTTGTTCGTCGGCATCGAGGTTCGACAGCATGTTGGCGCTCAGCTGGTGCACGCCGGTCACGAAGCCCGACAACATCTGCGTGCCGGCATCGGTCAGCGCGAGCCGGCGCTGCCTGCGCGGCAGGATCTCGCGCACTATCCAGCCCTTGGCTTCAAGCCGGCGCGCGATATCGGCGGCCGTCGAGTTGTCCAGCCCCACTTTGAGCGCGAGCGTGACCTGGTCTATGCCCGGAGTCTCCTGCAGCATGCGCAGGATCGCGTACTGCACGGGCGTCACATCGCGCCCCAGCTCCTCGTGGAACATGGACACCGCGATCTGGTGCGCGCGGCGGATCAGGTGGCCAGGCTGTTCGTAGAGGTCGAGCGACAGGTCGGAAGGGTTCTTTTTCATTGAGCAGATAGCGCTAAGAGTATGAGACCGAGTGTACGGGCCGCAAACCTTGCGCCATGCCGGCCGTCTTCGTGCGGGCCTGCTGTTTCGCTCAGGCCCGCACGCCAGGCTCAGGCGGAGTAGAGCAAGCCCGACTCCAGCACGCCCACCAGTTCCGCCGAAGGATGGGCCAGAGCGTACTCCGCAGCGGCGCTGACAAGCGCGCGGTCGCCGATCTCGCCCGTTTGCAGCTGCTGAACGAAGGGCTGCAACTGCTGCTGCGTGCCCACGCTGCCCGTGGCATTGGTCCAGAGCAATTGCACCAGTGCCTGCGCCGTGAACGCCTGGCCTTGCTGCTGCTGCAGCGCATCAATGGCATAGCCGCTGAGTACCTCGAAGCTCATGCCGGAATCGAGCGCCGCCAGGCCCGCGCCCGCCAGGCCCTGGTGCGCAAGCCCCTCGGTGCCGAACAGCACAGCCAGCAGACCCGCCACCTGGCCGGCCGTGCCATCGACATCCAGCGCCACGCTGACATCCTTGAGGTGCAGGCGTTCTATGCCCACCGATTCGGCCATGTTGCCGTCGATCAGCGAGGTGCCTTCCCAGCGGTCAGTGCCGGTGCGCACCAGATGCACGTCGGCACGGTTGAGCTCGACGCGCAGTTCCTCGTGGCCCGCCGTGCCCTGGTTGAGTTCCGGGATCACGTTCATGCGCACGATCTGGGCATTGTCCTGCAGGCCCGCGACCAGTTCCTGGGCCGTGCGGCCCGGGAACAGTCCAGGCGCTGCCTGCAGCACCACCTCGGCGACCTGCAGTGCGGTCAACTCGCTGTGCTGCTGGGCCCAGGCGCCTTGCTCGGCCGTGGGCGCGCGACCCAGCCAGTGCGTGGCGATATGCGCCACGGCGGCTTCGGCTTCGCTGTCGGCGATGTACAGCGCAGCGCCGCTGTCGAACTTGACTTGCTCGATGGATTTCAGACGATCGACTTCGCCGCTCGTGCGGTGCGTGAACACCAGCACCTGGCCGTCGGTGGACAGCGTGTAGTCGGCGAGGCTGCCGGCCTGCAGCGCCGTGTCCCAGCCCAGGCCGCCGTCAAGGCGGTCGTTGCCCGTGCCGCCCGAAAGCAGGTCGTGGCCCGTGCCGCCGAACACGATGTCGTTGCCGGCGTCTCCGAACACCTGGTCGTTGCCGCCCAGGCTGCCCACGGTGTCCTTGCCGCCGCCGCCGTGCAGGAGGTCGTCGTCCGCGCCCAGGATCATGGTCTGTGCGCTGGCGTCGCCGATGGCGAAGTTGCGGCCTTCGCCGCCGATGACGCGTACCGCGCCGATGACGATGGCGAACTCGACGCGGCTCAGGTCCAGCACGCTGCCCGCGGGCAGTGCGCGCGCATCGATCACCAGCGCTTCCTGGCGCAGTGGGTGGGACAGATCGCTCTCGCCGGTGCCCGTGGTGCCTTGAACGACGATGGGCTGGCTGGAGGCCGTGGCGCCGGGCGCGGTGCTGAAGGTCAGCGTGCGCACCGTGACCTGTGACTGGTCGCCGACCGTGGGTACATAGGCGTCTATGCCTTGCTGCAGCAGCGTGGCGAAGTCACCGGGCAGCGTGCGCGGCGAGGTCGCGGCCATGAGCTGGTCGCGCAGCGTCAGGTTGGCGCCGCTGCTGCTGTCGGAGCTCACGCCCACGCCCGTGGGCAGGCCGACCTGCACCAGAACATTGCCG
Source organism: Comamonas sp. DB36 (assembly GCF_057914905.1). Classification (NCBI taxonomy): domain Bacteria; kingdom Pseudomonadati; phylum Pseudomonadota; class Betaproteobacteria; order Burkholderiales; family Comamonadaceae; genus Comamonas; species Comamonas sp. DB36. Next base: position 288,066 of record NZ_CP196633.1, on the reverse strand, counting down.
TTGGCGTCCTTGGCCAGGGGCACATCGGCCAGCGCACTGTGGGGCGTGTTGGGGTCTTCGTTGCGGTTGGGTGCGACAGGGGCGATGCGCGTGGTCGTGGTGGTCACACCGTTGCTGTCGGTGCGCGTGCTGGTGGTGACGCTGGCGCCGTCGACGATCTGGGGCGGCAGCGAGGGTTCCGTTGGCTCGGTGGGCTCGGTCGGCGTGACCGGTTGCGCGGTGGTGAAGTTGAACGCCGTTGCATCGGCCAGGGCGGCGGCGGCATTGCCGGCCACGTCCACAATGGCATCGGCATCCCAGGTCAGGTGGTAGGCGGTGCCGGCCTTGAGCGCCGCAGCGGGCGTGATGACCAGGCGGCCGGCGCCGTCGATGGTGGCGGCGATGGCGACCGTGGTGCCGGCCAGCGTGTCGTGCAGCAAGATCTTGCCGGCATCGGCCGAGCCCAGGCGCTCGCCGAAGTCGAGCACCAGGGCGGCGCTGGTGGCGACGGCGGCGGCGTTGTCGGCGGGGCTGCTGAGTACGGGGTTGAAGACCGGGGCCGTGGCGTCGAGCTCGTAGGTCTGGATCAGCGGGGCGCCTTCGTTGCCCGCGGCGTCGATGACTTTCAGGCGCAGCGTGCTGCTGCCGGAGAGCGTGGCGTTGTCCCAGCTCAGATCCAGGCCCTGGACCTTGTCCGTGATGTCGAGCCAGTGGTTGCCGCCGTCCAGCGAAGCATAGAGTTTCTCGCCCGCGCCTAGCGTGGCACTGAGCGTGGCGGTGATGGTCTGGGCGGCGGTGCGGGTGATGAAGTCCGCGGTGTTGCCGCCCGTGTCGTGCGAAAACTGCAGGGCGCTGAAGGTCTGCGTGGGCGCCGTGGTGTCTATGACGATGGCCTGGTTTGCGCCCAGCGAGCCCGCGGTTCCCGGCGCAGGCAGGGTCAGCACGGCGGTGTCGCCGCCCGCGCTCTGGATGGCGGCGCCCATAAGCTGCAAGGCCGTGCTGTTCAAGTAGTCGAGATCGGCGCTGTTGTCGCCGGCCTGCACGGTATAGGTGAAGCTCAGTTCGGTGGTGCCCGAGCCGCTGCTGTAGGTGGCCTGGCGGCCGGGCTGGCCCAGGTCCAGCAGCAATACCGGCACCCCGCCCGTGGTATCGACGTTCACGGCCTGGTCGAAGCTGACGACGATGGTGAGCGTGGTGCCCACCTTGTAGCTGCCGTCGGCCTGCGAGGCGCTGATATCGGAGATGGACGGGTTCAGCGGGTTGACCGTGATGTAGATCGTGTCGCTGTCCGATTTGAGGCCGCCGCTGCCGGAAAAGCCCAGGTCATTGGACACGACCGTGATGCTTGCGCTGCCCAGGTAGCCGCTGGTGGGCGTGAAGATCAAGCCTTGCAGAGCATCGTTGACCGGGCCCTTGTTGCCCGTGAATGTCACGGTGGTGACATCAGTGCTGCCGCTCGGGCTGGTCACCGCGATGTCCAGCGAGGGCGGCAGCGTCAAGGTTCCATTGGTGGCGGTCAGCGTCACTTCCAGCAGATCGCCATCCGCATCGCCGACGGAAATGGCGTTGCCGTTGGCGGTGTTGAAGGTCAAGGTGGCATCCTGCTTGATGCTCTGGGTGGCGGGGGCGGTATTGACCGGGGCATCGTTGATCGCATCCACGCTCACGCTGCGGTTGACGATATTGCTGTCCAGGCTGCTGTCGTTGATCTTGAATTCGATGTTCCGGGTGGTGGTATCCGGGTTCTCCGAGGTGCTGGTGTAGGTGACGGCACCCAGTGCCGCCTGCCATTGGGCGGCGCTGGCGCCTGCGGCCGACGACAGATTCAGGGTGGATGTGGCGGCGTCCCACAAGGCGTCGATGTCGCCCATGGTCTGGGCGACGGCCACCAGGCCCAGAACATCGGTGCTTTCCGAGTTGGTGATCCTGACGGTGGCGCTGGCCAGCGTGGGGCTGTCAAGGTCGGACACGGTGATGCCGCTGTCGATGACCACGGGCTGCGAGGCGGTGTTGGCGCCTTCGACGAAGGCTGCGTCGGCACCCGCCCCTGCGGTCAGTTGTGGCGCATCGTTGACCGCGGTGACCGTCACGCTGGCCGTATCCGTGGCCGTCGAGAATGCGCCAGTTGTATCCGAAGTGGCCGTGCTGACTTTGGTTCCCTGCTGGCCTGCGGTGCTGCTGGTCTGATCCCAGGCCTTGTAGGTGATCGATGGGGTTTCGCCATGCAGGCCGTCCGGTGTGAAGCGTATCTTGTCGGTGGCGCGCAGCAGCAAGGCCGCCGCGTCGCTCACGATGCCTGCGTCGCTCCAGCTCGTGCCGCCATCGGTGCTGAACTGCCACTGTCCATAGGTGGAGCTGGCGCCGGTGATGGCAATGCCCTTGAGCGCGCCGGTGTCGACGTCGGTCACGTTGCCCAGCAGAACGCCGACCAGTTCGCCGGCGTTGTTGACTGCACCATCGGTCAGTGCTGACAGCGTGGGTGCCACGGCAGTGAGCACCGGTGCGTCATTGATGGAACTGACCACCAGGGTCGACTGGGCCGTGCCTGCGGAGAACCCCGTGCTGCCGCCATTGGTGCTGGTATCGGCCAGGCCGCGTGACCCGGGGGTCGAGGCGCTGCCGGTGGTGCGATCCCAGGCACGGAAGGTAAGGTCGACGTTCTCGCCGTTGACTGCGTCCGGCAGGTAGCGGACCTGGGTCTCGGTTGTCAGCAGCAGAGCGCTGGTATTGGAGACGGTGCCGAAATCGGTCCAGATAGTGCCATCGGCGGAGTACTGCCAGATGCCGCGACCGGTGGTTGCGGTCACGGCGATGCCGGCAAGCGCGCCGGTATCGACGTCGCCATGGCTGAGGCCGCCGAGCAACGTGCTCACCTGGTAGCCCGGGGTGGCGGTGTCTTCATTGACGCTGGCCATCGAGAACGGGCCGCCGCTGAGGGTCGGTGCATCGTTGACCGAGATGACGCTCACGGTGCTGGTGATGCCCGGACTGGCCATCCCGTTGCCGCCGTAGTCAACGCCGCCGCTGTCGCGCAAGCCGATCAGGGTGACCACTCGCGCCGATCCCGACGGTCCTTCGCTGTCGTTGCGGTAGGCGGTGTTGTTGACGATGGTCTGCGCCGCGAGCGCCGACAGGCCGGCATGCGCCAGCGTCACGATGGCGGTGTTGCCGGCGACCGAGACCGAGACGGTCGCGCTGTTGCCGGCGGTGACCACAAAGGAGCTGTTGGTCAGGGTCACAGTGCTGCCGTCGATCACCAGCTTTTCGGCAGCGCCGTCGGCCAGGTTGGTGACGGTGTAGGTCATCATGTTCACCGTCTGCCCTGACTCGATGGTATTGATCGAGGTGCCGGTGAACAGTGCGACCGCGCTGGCGTTTTCGGTGTAGGTCGGGTTGGTGCCGGTGCTGCTGACCACGGGCGCATCGTTGACGGCCAGAACATTCACGTGGACCAAGGCCGCTGCGCTGGTGCCGCCGGCGCCGTCTGACAGGCTGATGGAAACTTCGCGCTGCGTGGTGGACGGGTCGGCCGTGTTGCTGTTGCGATAGGCCAGGTTCTGCAGCACCGCGGACACGGTGGTCGGCGTCGCATTGGCCGTCAGTGTCAGTTCCAGCGAATTGCCGTTGCTGCCGCCTGTGAATGTGCCAATGACCAGTCCGTTGTACATGACCGAGGCCCCGCTGACAGTCACCAGATTGGCGCCCGCACCCTGGTCGCGTATCAGCAGAATATCTTCGGCGGAGTTGCCGCCATTGGCGATCTGAACGGTCAGCTTGCCACCACCGAAGTTCGCGGAGTCGAGGTCGGTGACGACGGCATTGCCGCCCGCGTCGATCAGCACCAGCGGGCTGTCCTCGAGGTAGCTGACGGTATCGGTGTTGAGGTTGCCGATGACGGGTGGCTGCACGCTCGAGGTGGTGAAGTTCAGCGTGGTGTTGTCGCTGATTCCAGCGAAGACCTTGCCGTCGGCATTGGCGAAAGTCTTGCTGTCGATACGCAGCGCATAGGACTTGCCCTGTTCCAGATCGGCCGGAGCATCGATCGTCCAGGTGGTGCCCGAGCCGGTGACCGATGCGCTGCCCACGGCAATGGTCTGCACCACGGCATTGTCCGAAGTGCTCACGATATAGATATTGCCCGTGCCTTTGCTGACCCCCTGGTCGAATGTCAGCACGATGTTGGCGGTGGGGGCGACATTCAGGCTGTTGTCGGCAGGAGTGGCGCTGAGCAGTTTGGGCCGGCTGCCGCTTTGCAAGTAGACGGTGCCCTGGCTGCCTGCGGTCGCGAAGAAGATGTCGATATTGCCATCACCGTTGAAATCGCCTGTGCGGTAATTTGTGCCGGTGTGGTCCGGAAGTGTCACTCCGTAAAAAGGCGACGACGCTTTGTTCAAGTAGGTGAAGCTGCCATCGCCGTTGCTTTGTGCGTAGGCAAAGGCGCTGCCGTTGCTGCCTGTCTGGTAGAGGATGTCGGCGTCGCCATCGCTGTCGAAGTCGCCTACCAGCATGCGGCCGGCGGCCGCGTTTACAGGGAAAGTCGCATTGTTTGCGACACTGAAGCTGCTGCCGTCGTTGCGCAGGAATGTGCCGGCTTGGTTGTTGATTGCGGCGAGGATGTCCTGGTCGCCATCGCCATCGAAATCTGCTACGTAGTAGTTTGTGCCTGTATGGTCCGGTAGTGTGAGGCCCGCAAATGGCGAGCTGCTTAATGCCATGTTGGTGAAACCGCCATTGCCTTCGCTGCGGGCATAGGCCCAAGCCGAACCGTTGGCTGCTGTCTGGTACAGGATGTCGGTGTCGCCATCTCCATCGAAGTCGCCGACGACCATTCGCGCTCCCTGGCCCGGGGCTGGGAAAGCACTGTTGGGGACCAAGGTGAAAGACGCGTTGTCGTTGCGCAAGTAGTTGCCTGATGTGGAGTCGATTCCCACCAGCACATCCTTGTCGCCGTCACCATCGAAATCCCCAACGAAATAATTGCTGCCGCTGTGGTTGGGGAGCGCAAGCCCGGCGAAAGGCGAGCCACTCTGGTCCGAAGCGCTGAAAGTGCCATCTCCATTGCTGCGCGCATAGGCCCAGGCGCTGCCATTGCCGCCGGTCTGGTAAAGAATGTCGGTGTCGCCATCGTTGTCGAAATCGCCCACGGTTACACGGCCTGCGCCAGCGATGGGTGTAACAAACGGCGTATAGGCCTGACTCCAGGGATCCAGCAGCAGGCCCTGGTAGGCTTCAACGGATAATGCGGCCGCCGCGATCTCCCCGCTGCTTTGCTCCAGCGCCCAATTGCCACCCAGAGCCAGCGTACCGGTCGCGTCCGTCGAGGCCGCCACGTCGGCGCCCGTGAGCGCCGCTAACTGGTCAATAAAGGCCTGGCCCTCTCCATCCGCTCCCGTGCTGCAGCCATACAGCAGCAGATCGCCGTCTTCACCCAGCGCCGCGCCTATGCGTTGCAAGGCGGCCTGGTGTTCCGCCAAGTTGGCGCTGCTGAGCCAGGTATTGCCCACCTGCACCGTGCCCGGCGCGCCATGCGACAGCAGGTGGATGGCCTGCAGTCCGTCGCGGCCCTGCAGGTAATCGGCCATTTGCTGCAGGCCGTCCTGGGTTTCGTCGAGCAGCACCACTTGCATGTCGGGCGGCAGGCCCTGCAGAAGGCCGGAAAGATCGGCAAGGCCGGCATTCACGAAAACGACTTGGCGTGAGGAATCCGGCGCAGCGGCGGCAGCAGTGGTGGAGCGGTCCATGAAAAGTACCTTTGAATAGGAATCAGCCACTGGTGTGGTCGGTGACAGCGGCTGTTTTTGCTTGCAGTTGCAACCGTGCAGCCGTGCTGCGCTTGTGGAAAAGCCCCGCGGCGGAAGGGGCTCATAAAGGTTGCGGCTTCGATGAAACCCAATAGAAACCGATGGCCAGAGCATTTAATGCTGGCTGTGTAAACTAAAGAAAATTATACAAAAAACACAAATTCACACAACTGGATGCAAGTGACTTTTACGCATAAGAAGCCACCTGCAATGGGCTGAAGTCCCGGACCGCCACGGGGGCTGCGGCAGCGCTACGGCAATCCACAGAAACCGGTGAATAGTTTCTTCCATAGATGTCAATAGGGAAATCCGCAGGCTTTGACGCCTTCAATTTTGGCTGTTCATTCAGTACACTGAATCATATTCAGCACACTCAATGAGCTGACCCATAAAGACAAGGAGCCTCACGATGTTTCCCAAGAATGCCTGGTATGTGGCGTGCATGTCCGACGAAGTGGGCGCCAAGCCGCTGGGGCGCAAGATCTGCAACGAGCCCATGGTGATCTACCGCAATGCCGCGGGCGCGGCGGTGGCGCTGGAGGACTTCTGCCCGCACCGCGGCGCGCCGCTGTCGCTGGGCACGGTGGTCGACGGCAAGCTGGTCTGCGGCTACCACGGGCTGGAAATGGGCTGCGACGGCAAGACGGTTTCCATGCCGGGCCAGCGCGTGCGCGGCTTTCCGCCGGTGCGCGCGTTTGCCGCGATCGAGCGCTATGGCTTCATCTGGGTCTGGCCGGGCACGGGCGTGCCCACGCCGCTGCACCATCTGGAATGGGCCGAAAGCCCCGACTGGGCCTACGGCGGCGGCCGTTATCACATCCATTGCGACTACCGGCTGATGGTCGACAACCTGATGGACCTGACGCACGAGACCTATGTGCACGCCAGCAGCATCGGCCAGAAGGAGATCGACGAGGCGCCGGTCAATACCAAGGTCGTGGGCGACGAGGTCGTCACCAGCCGCTTCATGGAGAAGATCCATGCGCCGCCGTTCTGGCGCATGGCGCTGCGCGGCAACGGCCTGCCCGACGACCAGCTGGTCGACCGCTGGCAGATCTGCCGCTTCACGCCGCCCAGCCACGTGATGATCGAAGTCGGTGTGGCGCTCGAAGGCAAGGGCGGCTACGACGCGCTGCCCGAGCACAAGGTCTCGAGCATCGTGGTCGACTTCATCACGCCCGAGACCGACACTTCGCACCATTACTTCTGGGGCATGGCGCGCAACTTCAAGCCCCAGGACCAGGCGCTCACGGACACCATACGCGAAGGCCAGGGCAAGATCTTCGCGGAAGACATGGAAATGCTCGAGCGCCAGCAGCAGAACCTGTTGCGCTACCCCGAGCGCAAGCTGCTGATGCTCAACATCGACTCCGGCGGCGTGCAGTCGCGCCGCGTGATCGACCGCTGGCTGCAGGCCGAACGCAATGCGCCCGGTGTCGTTGCCGCGATCGCGACCGCGGGAGCCGCGGCATGAGCGCTGAACTGCTCACCGTGCGCGTGGCGCGCAAGACGCTGGAAACCGAGACCATCTGCCGGCTCGAGCTGGTGGCCGAGCGTGATCAGCCGCTGCCCGCATTCACCGCGGGCGCGCATATCGATGTGCACGCGCCCGGCGGCTTTGTGCGCCAGTACTCGCTGAGCAACCCTCCTGCCGAGACCGGCAGGTATGTGATCGGCGTGCTGCGCGAGAGCGCCTCGCGCGGCGGCTCGGTCGCCATGCACGACGCCGTGGCCGAAGGCGATGTGCTGCAGATCAGCGCGCCGCGAAACCATTTCGAGCTCGCCCAGACCGCGCAGCAGCATCTGCTGTTCGCGGGCGGCATAGGCGTGACGCCCATCCTGAGCATGGCGCGCCACCTGGGCAGCACAGGCCAGGACTTCCGGCTGCACTACTGCACGCGTTCGCGCGCGCACACCGCGTTTGCCGATGCGCTGGCCGCGCCCGAACTCGCGCCCCATGTGGCGCATTATTTTGCCGACGCCGGGCCGGCGCTCGATCCGCTCGCGGCGTTCGGCCCGGTGCGCGCCGGCGTGCATATCTATGCCTGCGGGCCCAAGGGCTTCATGGACTGGGTGCTGGACAGTGCGCGCCAGGCGGGCTGGCCCGAATCTCAACTGCATTGGGAGTTCTTCGCGGGCGAGGCGGTGGACCTGTCGGACGCAGGAAGTTTCGCCGTGAAGATCGCGAGCACCGGCCAGGTGATACCGATCAGTGCGCAGCAGACCGTGACCCAGGCGCTGGCGCTGTGCGGCATAGAGATCCAGATGTCGTGCGAGCAAGGGGTCTGCGGCACCTGCCTGACGCGCGTGCTCGAAGGCATTCCCGAACACAAGGACATGTACCTGACCGAGGAGGAGCAGGCCTTGAACGACCAGTTCACTCCCTGCTGCTCGCGTTCGCGCTCGCCGCTGCTGGTGCTGGACCTGTAGATGGCGGTGCAACCGGCCATGTTCCAGGACCCGGGCGCGGCCCTGGCGCTGGACGACCAGCCCGGGCACCTGATACGGCGCGCGCACCAGATCGCGGTGTCGGTGTTCCACAGCACCATGGGCGGCGACATCACGCCGGTGCAGTACGCGATTCTCAAATGCCTGCAGGCCCAGCCCGGCATAGACCAGGTGACCTTGGCGCAGGAAGTGGCGCTGGACACCTCGTCGGCCGCGCTCACCGCCGTGCGCCTGGAGACCAAGGGCTGGATCGCGCGCCAGCTCGCGCCCAAGCGCCAGCGCTGCCTGTTCCTGACCGCGCAGGGCAGCGACATGCTGCGGCAGATCGACTCCCGCATGCATGCCATGCAGAAGACGTTGCTTGACGATTTCAGCCCGCACGACCAACGCGAATTTCTGCGCCTCCTGCGGCATTTCACCGCGAGCAAGAACGCCATGAGCCGGGCACCTTACCGTCCCCAGGCACGCGAACAGAGCCGGGCGTGACGCCTATGTGGATGGTTTGTCGGACAGCGCCACGCGGTCGAGCAGCGAGATCAGCAAGGCGCGCTCGTCAGGGCTCAGGTCTTGCGCAATGCGCACTTCGTAGCGGCGCGTCTTCTCGTACAGGCTGAGCAGCTCCTGGCGGCCCTTCTCGGTCAGCCGCAGCGAGTAGCTGCGCCGGTCGCCCGGGATGGAGCAGCGCTCGACCAGTTCCAGCGCCTCGAGGTTGTCTATCACCTTGACGATGCTGGCGCGCGTGATGCGCAGCTGCTCGGCGAGCGCGGACTGGTTGGTGCCGGGTTGGGTGCCGATGATCGACAGCGCGGTCATGCGCGCGGGCGAGATGGTGTCCTCGCCATAGGCGGCGAACAGCATTTCGTAGGTGCGGACCTTGGCCCGCTGTATCGCATAGCCCAGCGAATCATGAAGTATGTCGGGCACGTCGCCGGAGGCCGGATTCTTCTGGGCTGCAGCCAGGCTGTTGTCGGCGTTTGGTTTTGCGGCTACGGGATGCGCAGTTTTCAAGGGTTACCTCTAGTTTTTGATCTCAGGCTTTAGATTAGCATGAACTAACTGTTTGCTAGGTAAACAGATTTGCAGGCTAACAAAAGGAGATGACATGAAGTTCACGACCGCGTTGAAACTGTCGCTGGGTGGCCTGGTGCTGGTCAGCCAGGCCACCTGGGCCGATATCCGCATAGGCATCAGCACTTCGTTGACCGGCCCCGGCGCTTCGCTGGGCATTCCGGTGCGCAATGCCTTCGCGATGTGGCCGCAGGAGATGGGCGGGCAAAAGCTGGTGCTGCAGGTGCTCGACGACGCCGGCGACCCGACCATCGCGACCAAGAACGCGCGCCGCTTCTTGGAGGAAAAGGTCGACGTGATCATCGGCGCGGCCAACACGCCGGCGACCATCGCCATCGCCCAGGTGGCCAACGAAGCCGGCGTGCTGCATCTCGCGCCCAACCCGGTCGAGCTGCCGCCGGGCCGCGACACCTGGACGTTCCGCTCGACCATGGATTCGGGCTTCTTCACCGAGGGCCTGCTGGCGCACATGAAGCGCGCGGGCGTCAAGACCGTGGGCTTTCTGGGACTGTCGGATGCCTACGGCGAGGTCTATCTGAAGTCGCTGAACCAGCAGGCCGAGCAGGCCGGCGTGAAGGTGGTGGCGGTGGAGCGCTTCACGCGCGCCGACACCAGCGTCGCCGGACAGACGCTCAAGGTGCTGGCCGCGCGGCCGGACGCGGTGCTGGTGGTGGCCGTGGGCGGTGGTGCGGCCTTGCCGCAAAAAGCCCTGGCCGAGCGCCGCTACAAGGGCAAGGTCTACCACACGCCGGCTTCGGTCTCGGGCGATTTCCTGCGCCTGTCGGGCAAGGATGCCGAAGGCGCGCTGGTCATCTCCGGCCCCGAGCAGGTTCCCGAGCAGCTGCCGGCGTCGCACCCGGGCCGCAAGATCGCCCAGGCGTTCGTCGATGAGTACGAGACCAAGTACGGCGCGGGCTCGCGCACCCAGTTCGCGGCCCATGTCTATGACATCGGCCTGGTGCTGGAAAAGATCATTCCCGTGGCGCTGAAGAAGGCCCAGCCCGGATCGCCGGCCTTTCGCGAGGCCTTGAAGGATGCGCTGGAACACACCGACGGCATCCCGGTGACCAAGGGCGTGCTGCGCTACACGGCGACCAACCACTGGGGCCATGGTCCGGACGCGCGCGCGCTGCTGCGCGTCGACAAGGGCCAGTGGACGCTGATTCCCTGATCTGCGCGCTGCTGCAAAGGAGTCAGATCCATGAATTCGTTTGAGCTGGGCGCGCTGCTGGTGCAGGACGGCGTCACGACCGGCGCCATCTATGCGCTGCTGGGCGTGGCGCTGGTGCTGGTGTTCTCCGTGACGCGCATCATATTTTTCGGCCAGGGTGAGTTCGTCACTTTCGGCGCCTTGACGCTGGCCTGGCTGCAGGCGGGCCAGATGCCCGGCACGGTCTGGCTGCTGCTGGCGATGGCGCTGATCGCCGGCGCGCTCGAGGCTGCAGCCGCGCTGCGCGAAGGCCAGCCGCGCCGGCTGGCGCGCATTGCGCTGTACTACCTGGTGGCACCGGGCGCGCTCAGCGCGCTGATGGTCTGGGCCGCGCCGCGCGGCCTGCCGCTGCTGCTGCAGTGCCTGCTGAGCGTGGCCATCGTCACGCCGCTGGGGCCGCTGCTGTACCGCCTGATCTACCGGCCCATGGCCAATGCCAGCGTGTTGGTGCTGCTGATCACCTCGGTGGGCGTGCATTTCGTGCTCGCCGGCATTGGGCTGTGGCTGTTCGGCGTCGAAGGCTACCGCACGCCTGCGCTGTGGGACGGCGATCTGCTGCTGGGCAATTGGGCGATCAACGGCCAGGGCGTGATCGTGCTTGCTGCGGCTGTTGCGCTGATCGTGCTGCTGGCGCTGGTGTTCGGCTACACCCTGTCCGGCAAGGCCTTGCGCGCCGCCGCCTCCAATGCCACGGGCGCCAAGCTGCTGGGCATCTCGGTCGCGTTCTCGGGGCAGATGTCGTTTGCCATCGCGGCCTTCATCGGCGCGCTGTGCGGCATCCTGATCGCGCCCATCGTGACCATCTACTACGACTCGGGTCTGTTGATCGGACTCAAGGGCTTCGTCGCCGCGATTTTCGGCGGCATGGCCAGCTACGGCTTCACCCTGCTGGGCGCGGTCACCATCGGCATCGTCGAGGCGTTCTCGTCCTTTCTGGCCAGCGCCTACAAGGAAAGCATCGTGTTCCTGCTGGTGATTCCGGTGCTGTGGTGGCTGTCCAGGCGCGGCGGCGCAACCGAGGAGCATTGAATGAAACCCGATTCCTTTTCCCCGGCTGGAGCTGCTGCCGTGGCCGCGGCCCCCGGGCCACGCGCCGGCAGCGTCCGACTGCTCGCGGGCGCGCTGGTGCTGCTGGCTGCGGCCCTGCCGCTGGCGCCCGTGCCCGATCTGTTCATCACCCAGGCCAACTACGTGGGGCTGTACGCGCTGGTGGTGCTGGGCCTGGTGCTGCTGACCGGCATCGCCGGCCTGACTTCGTTCGGCCAGGCGGCGTTCGTGGGCATAGGCGCCTACGCGACCGCCTACTGCACGCTGACGTTCGGCTGGTCGCCCTGGATCACGCTGTTCGTCGGTCTGGGCGCGACCGGCGTCAGCGCCTGGCTCATAGGCACGATCACCATGCGCATGTCGGGCCACTACCTGCCGCTGGCGACCATTGCCTGGAGCATTGCGCTGTATTACCTGTTCGGCAGCGTAGAGGCGCTGGGCAAGTATGACGGTCTGTCCGATCTGCCCAGCATAGGCCTGTTCGGCTGGGACCTGGGTGGCTCGCGCGCCATGTATGCGCTGATCTGGCTCAGTGTCGCGCTGTCGGCCTGGGGCGCACTCAATCTGCTGGACTCGCGGCCCGGGCGCGCCATCCGCGCGCTGCACGGCGGCGTGCAGATGGCCGAGGCCATGGGCGTGGACACCGCGCGCCTCAAGGTCACGGTGTTCGTCCTTGCCGCGCTGCTGGCTTCGGTCTCGGGCTGGCTGTTCGCCCACCTGCAGCGCGCGGTCAACCCCACGCCTTTCGGCCTCGAAGCCAGCCTCAAGTACGTGATCATGCTGGTCGCGGGCGGCATGTCGCACGTGGGCGGCGCGGTGCTGGGCTCCTCTGTCATGACGCTGCTGCAGGACCAGTTGCAGGTGCTGCTGCCGCGCGTGTTCGGTAGCGCGGGCAACTTCGAGGTCATCGTCTTCGGCCTGGTGCTGGTGCTGCTGCTGCGCTTCGCGCCCGGCGGCATGTGGCCCGGCCTGGGCCGCTGGCTGCCCGCGCGCCGCATCGCCGTGGTGCCGGGCGCGCAGGCGCTGGCGCGGCGCACGCCCGTGCCCGCGGGCGAGGCGCTGCTGCAGGTGCGCGGCGTGCAAAAGCGCTTTGGCGGATTGCTGGCGGTCGACGGCGTAGACCTCACGGTCAAGGCCGGCGAGATCGTCGGCCTGATCGGGCCGAACGGCGCGGGCAAGTCGACGACCTTCAATCTGGTCACCGGCGTGCTGCCGCCCAGCGGCGGCGAAGTGCATCTGCGCGGACTGCGCATAGACGGCCGGGCCGCGCGCGAGATCTCGCGCCTGGGGCTGGCGCGCACCTTCCAGCATGTGAAGCTGGTCGCCGACATGAGCGTGCTGGAGAACGTCGCGCTGGGCGCCTACCAGCGCGCCCGGGTGGGCGTGGTCGCGGCCGTGCTGCGGCGCGACCGGCGCATCGAGGCCGCGATGCTGCAGGAGGCCGAGCGCGCGCTGCGCCGCGTCGGTCTGGCCGAGCTGATGCACCGCCCCGCGGGCAGCCTGGCCCTGGGCCAGCAGCGGCTGGTGGAGATCGCGCGCGCGCTGTGCTGCGACCCCGCCGTGCTGCTGCTCGACGAGCCCGCGGCCGGCCTGCGCGCTTTCGAGAAACAGGCCCTGGCCGTGCTGCTGTCGGAGCTGCGCGACGAGGGCATGGGCATTCTGCTGGTGGAGCATGACATGGAATTCGTGATGAAGCTCACCGACCACATCGTGGTGATGGTGTTCGGCCGCAAGATCGCCGAAGGCGCGCCGCAGGTCATACAGACCCACCCGGCCGTGCTCGAAGCCTACCTGGGAGCCGCGCCATGACCGCACCGCTGTTCCAGATCAAGAACTTCGGCGTCTGCTACGGCCAGGTCAGCGCGCTGCAGGACGCCGACCTGGTGCTGGCCGCGGGCAGCGTGGTCACCGTCATCGGTCCCAACGGCGCCGGCAAGTCGACGCTGCTCAACGGGCTGATGGGCCTGCTGCCCAGCACGGGCGAAGTGATCTTCGACGGCCGGCCGCTGGCCGGCATGGGCACCGAGGAGCGCGTGCTGGCCGGCATTTCTCTGGTGCCCGAGCGCCGCGAGCTGTTTGCCGACATGCCCGTGATCGACAACCTGCTACTGGGCAGTTTTCGCCGCCACCGCCTGCGCGACAAGGCGCCGGCCGACCAGCTTGACTGGGTCTACGACCTGTTCCCGCGCCTCAAGGAGCGCTCCAGCCAGCTGGCCGGAACGCTGTCGGGCGGCGAGCGCCAGATGCTGGCCGTGGGCCGGGCCCTGATGGGCAAGCCGCGGCTGCTGATGCTCGACGAGCCCAGCCTGGGCCTGGCGCCGCGCATCGTGCAGGAAATGCTCGATGTGATCGGCGGCCTGCGCGCCCACGGCGTGTCCACGCTGCTGGTCGAGCAGAACGCGCGCGCCGCGCTGGCCCTGGCCGACTACGGCTATGTGCTGGAGAACGGCCGCATCGCGCTGCAGGGGCCGGCCGGCGAACTCGCCAACAACCCGCGCATCGCGCAGAGCTACATGGGCATGACGACCAGCGACGCCGTCGCGCCGGCCGCCGTGCCGAACTGAAACCCCATCGGAGCAAACCAAGCATGAACACCAATACCCTGCAAGAACCGCGTCTGGTCACCCTGGAAATCGACGGCGCCGTCGCCACCATCACGCTCAACCGCCCCGAGAAGCGCAATGCGCTGAGCCTGCGCGTGATCGAGCAGCTGCGCGATTGCTTCGCTGCGCTGCCGGCCACGGTGAGCGTGGCCATCCTGGCCGGCGCCGGCACCCATTTCAGCGCCGGGCTCGATCTGTCCGAGCTGTCCGAGGCCACCGCGGCCGAAGGCATGCAGCATTCGCTGGCCTGGTACGACGCGTTCTCCAAGATCCAGTTCGGCCGCGTGCCGGTGATCGGCGTGCTGCAGGGCGCGGTCGTCGGCGGCGGGCTGGAGCTCGCGTCGTGCCTGCATGTGCGCGTGGCGGAAGAGAGCGCCTACTTCGGCCTGCCCGAAGGCCAGCGCGGCATTTTCCTGGGCGGCGGCGGCTCGGTGCGCGTGAGCAAGCTGATCGGCTTCTCACGCGTCGCAGAAATGATGCTCACCGGCCATGTGGTCAACGCGCAGGAAGGCCATGCCATCGGCCTGGCGCACTACGTGACCCCGGCCGGCGAAGGCATGCGCAAGGCGCGTGAACTGGCCGAGCGCATTGCCGGCAACGCGCCGCTGTCGAACTTCGCCATCCTCAACGCGCTGCCGCTGATCGCCGAGCAGCCCATGTCGCACGGCCTGATGACCGAGGCGCTGATGGCCACCGTCACGCAAAGCGCGCCCGAGGCCAAGCAGCGCGTGGCCGCCTTCCTGGAAAAGCGCGCCGCCAAGGTCGTAAGCCCCGACTGAGCCCATCCCTTCCTTTTCATCGAGTCCCTTGCCATGACCCAACTTCCTCCTTCCATTGGCGGCGCTGCGCGCCTGTCTCTCGATCCCATTTTCCGGCCGCGCTCGGTGGCCATCATCGGCATGTCCGCCAAGCCCGGCTCGGCCGGCCAGGTGGTGCTGGGCAACATGCTCCAAGGCGGCTTCACCGGCACCGTGCACCTGGTGGGGCGCAGCGGCGGCGAGATCATGGGCCGTCCGGTGCTCACCGACGTGGCGCAGCTGCCCGAAGGCGTGGACCTGGCCATCCTGATGCTGCCGTCCGAAGCCGTGCTGGCCAACATCGAGGCCTGCGTGGCGCGCGGCGTGCGCGGCGCGGTCTGCTTTGCGTCCGGCTTTGCCGAGATGGGCGACGCCGGCCGCGAACAGCAGCGGCGCATAGGCGAAGTCGCGCGCGCCGGCGGCCTGGCGCTGCTGGGCCCGAACACCGTGGGCTACTTCAACTATGTGGACGCGTTCACCGTCTTCATGGTCGAGCAGAACATTCCGCCGCCGCTGGACCGCGACGCGGGCCAGGCGGTGGCCGTGGTCGCGCAAAGCGGCGGCATAGGCGCGCACCTCGCGGCCTCGCTGCGCATGCGCGGCGTGCCGCTGTCGTACATGATGACCACCGGCAACGAGGCCCAGCAAGGCCTGGCCGAAATGATCGACTTCTTCGTCGCTGACCCGTACACCGGCGTGATCGTGGTCTATGCCGAGCAGATCCGCAGCGCGCCCGACTTCCTGGCCGCCGCCGGCCGCGCGCGCCAGGCCGGCAAGCCCGTGGTGCTGCTGCACCCCGGGCGCAGCGAGCGCTCGCAGGCCGCGGCCCAGTCGCATACCGGTGCGCTGGCCGGCAACCACGCAGCCATGCACCTGATGGTCGAGCATGCGGGCGTGGTCAACGTCGATACGCTGGAAGAGGCCATCGATCTGGGCCAGCTGCTGCTGCGCTATCCGCAGGCGCCCACGGGCGGCCTGGGCCTGGTCACGGCCTCGGGCGCGCTGTGCGGCATCACCCAGGACTATGTGGAGCCGCTGGGCCTGGACCTGCCCGCGCTGTCGGCCGAGCAGACCGAACGCCTGCGCGAGCATCTGCCCGACTTCACGCCGCCGCGCAACCCGCTGGACCTGGGCACGCTGGTTGCGTGGAAGCCCGAACTGATCTCGCTGGGCACGGCGTCGCTGCTGGCCGACGCGGACCTGGGCAGCGTGCTGGTGTCCCTGCCCATGCCGGGCCCCGAGACCGCCGTGGTCTGGCTGCGCCACTACCTGCAAGGCATCAGCGCCAGCGCCAAGCCCGCGATCCTGGTGATGCAAAGCGAGGACGAGCCGCTGCCGCCGGCGTTCATCGAGGAGGCGCAGCGCAGCGGCGCCATCGTCATGCGTTCGCCCGAACGCGCGCTGCGCGCACTGTCGCGCATCACGCGTTTCGGCCGCGCGCGCGCCGCCCAGGCCGCGCCCGATACCGCGCCCGCGCTGCGCCTCGACGGCCCGCTGGGTCTGGGCAGCGGCACGCAGGCCGAATGGGTGGGCAAGCAGCTGCTGGGCCGGCTGGGCCTGCGCGTGCCTGCGGGCGCGCTGGCGACCACGCCCGATGAAGCCGTGCGCATTGCGGCCGACATCGGCTACCCCGTGGTGCTCAAGGCCCAGGCCGCGACGCTGGCGCACAAGAGCGAGGTCGGCGGCGTGCTGCTGAACATCGCCGACGCGGCCGCGCTGCGCGCCGCCTGGCAGCGCCTGCATGACAACGTGCGCCGCGCCGAGCCGCAGCTGGTGCTCGATGGCGCGCTGGTCGAGAAGATGGGCGAGCGCGGCCTGGAGCTGGTCGTGGGCGCGAGCCGCGACCCCAACTGGGGACCGATCCTGATGGTCGGCCTGGGCGGCATCTGGGTCGAGGCGCTGGGCGATGTGCAGCTGCTCGCGCCCGATCTGCCGCGCAGCGCCATCGTCCAACGCCTGCGCAGCCTCAAGGCCGCCAAGCTGCTCGACGGCTTTCGCGGCGCGCCCGCGGTCGATCTGGACGCGGTCGCCGAGGTGGTCGCGCTGCTGGGCCAACTGATGCTGCAGCACCCCGAGATCACCGAAGTCGACATCAACCCGCTGGTCGCCTACGGCAAGGGCCAGGGCGTCGTGGCGCTGGATGCGCTGATCGTCACGCAGTGAGCGGCGAGCAATCTACAAAGGACTGACAACATGGAACTCCAAGGAACTCCCGTTCTGGTGACGGGCGGCGCGCAAGGCCTGGGCGAGGCCACGGCCGTGCACTTGGCTTCGCTGGGCGCGCGCGTCACGGTGCTCGACATCCAGCTGGAACGCGCCCAGGCCGTGGCCGAGCGCATAGGCGGGCTGGCGCTGCACTGCGACGTCACCGACGCCGACAGCGCCCAGGCGGCGATCGCCGCGGCGCGCGCACGCCACGGCGTGGCGCGCCTGCTGGTGAACTGCGCGGGCGGCGGCGCGGCGCGCCGCGTCGTGGGCAAGGACGGCCCCATGCCCATGGCCGACTTCATCAAGGTGGTGAACCTGAACCTGTTTGGCGCGTTCAACATGACGCGCCTGGCCGCGGCCGAAATGATGGCCGCCGAGCCCGCAGACGCTGTAAATGGCGAGCGCGGCCTGGTGCTGTTCACCGCTTCGGTCGCGGCCTTCGAAGGCCAGGTCGGCCAGGCGGCCTATACCGCGTCCAAGGGTGCGCTCGCGGCGCTGACGATACAGCTGGCGCGCGAGTTCGCGCCGCAGGGCGTGCGCGCCATGGCGGTGGCGCCGGGCATTTTCCACACGCCGCTGCTCGAGACCCTGCCGCTGCCGGCCCAGCAGGCGCTGGCCGACAGCATTCCGTTTCCACGCCGCCTGGGCCGCCCCGAGGAGTTCGCGCAGCTGGTGGCCGACATCGCGCGCAACAGCTACCTCAACGGCGAGGTGATACGCATCGACGGCGCGGTGCGCCTGGCGCCGCGCTGAGCACTATGCTGCACTACACGCCCCCCCTGCGCGAGCTGCGCTTCGTGCTGCACGAAGTGCTGGACGCCGCCCGCCAGCTGCAGGCCCTGCCGGACCACGCCGCGATCGACACCGCGACGCTGGACGCGCTGGCCGAGGAAGCGGGCCGCTTTGCCGCGCAGCGCATCCTGCCGGTCAATGCCGCGGCCGATGCCGCGGGCTGCCGCTGGGCCGACGGTGAAGTGACCATGCCTGCGGGCTTTGCCGACGCCTACCGCGCCTACTGCGAACTGGGCTGGCCGGCGATCTGCGCCGACGCCCGCGTGGGCGGCCAGGCCTTGCCCACGCTGGTGTTCAGCGTCGTCAACGAACTCGTGGCCTCGGCCAGCCATGCGTTCGTGATGATTGCCGCCATCAACCACTGCGCCGCCGCCTGCCTGCGCCATTCGGCCAGCGCCGCGCTGCAGGCGCAATGGCTGCCGGGCCTGGCCAGCGGACGCGTGCTGGCGTCGATGTGCATGACCGAGCCCCAGGCCGGCTCGGACATAGGCCTGCTCACCACGCGCGCCGTGCCGGGCGACCAGGGCAGCTACCGCGTCAGCGGCAGCAAGATCTTCGCCAGCGGCGCCGAGCATGACCTCAGCGACAACATCGTGCATCTGGTGCTGGCGCGCACGCCGGGCGCGCCCGCGGGTTCGCGCGGCATCAGCCTGTTTCTCGTGCCCAAGCGCCTGGAAGGCGGCGAGCGCAACGGCGTGCACTGCGATGGCATAGAGCACAAGATGGGTCTGCATGGCAGCCCGACCTGCGCGCTGCGTTTCGAGCACGCGCGCGGCTGGCTGGTCGGCGAGCTGAATGCGGGCCTGCCCGCGATGTTTCCGATGATGAACGAGGCCAGGCTGCTGTCGGGCCTGCAGGCCGTGGGCCTGAGCGAGCTGGCGCTGCAGAACGCCCGGGGCTATGCGCTCGAGCGCCGCCAGGGCCGCTCGCCCGCGGGCCGCCAGCCCTGCGCGCTGGTCGAGCACCCCGACGTGCAGCGCATGCTGCTGACGCAAAAGGCCTGGACCGAAGGCGGGCGCGCGCTGGTGCACTGGGCGGCGCTGCTGATCGACCAGGCGCGAAGCCATCCCGATGCCGACCAGGCGCGCGCCGCCGGCGAGCTGCTGGGTCTGCTCACTCCCATCATCAAGGGCTTTCTGAGCGAGAACGCGCAGCAGTCCATCAGCCTGGCGCTGCAGACCTTCGGCGGCCACGGCTACATGCGCGACACCGGCATCGAGCAGCTGGTGCGCGATGCGCGCGTGATCACGCTCTACGAAGGAACGACCGGCATCCAGGGCCAGGACCTGCTGCTGCGCAAGGTGCTGGGCGATGGCGGCCGGCGGCTGGAGCTGCTGCAGGCGCAGGTGCGCGATTGGCTCGCGGGCCCCGGCAGCAGCGCCGCCATGGCTGAGTTCGCCGCGCCGCTGGCGCGCCTGCGGGACGAGCTGCAGTCGCTGACCGCGACCCTGGGCGCGCGCGAGCGCGAAACCCCGGGCGCCGCGCTGGCCGCGAGCACGGTCTTCCTGCGCCTGGCCGGCCACCTGGTGCTGGCCTGGCTGTGGGCGCGCATGGCGCAGGCCAGCCTGGAGGGCGCGGGCCGGGGCGATGCCTGGTACGCGCTCAAGCTCGAAACCGCGCGCTTTTATTTCACCCAGATGCTGCCCGAGACGCAGGCGCTGCGCGCCGCGGCGCTGGCACCGGCGACCGACACCGGCGCGCTGCTTGCGGCATCGCACTGACAGGAAAACTCCCCACCATGCAACTCAAAGGACAAGCCTACATCGTGGGCGCTTATGAACACCCGACCCGGCATGCGCTGGACCGCTCGCTGGGCCAGCTGCACGTGGACGTCGCGGCCGGCGCGCTGGCCGACGCCGGCCTGACGTGGGCGGATGTCGATGGCTACTTCTGCGCCGGCGATGTGCCCGGCTGGGAAGCCCAGGGCGCGGGTCCGCTGTCCATGGTCGAGTACCTGGGACTGAACCTGCGCCATCTGGACACCACCGAAAGCTGGGGCTCGGCCTATCTGAACCATGTGGCACATGCGGTCCAGGCGATTGCCGCGGGCAAGTGCCGCGTGGCGCTGATCACCCAGGCGGGCCGGCCACGTGCGGAGAAGTTCTCGCCCGAGGCCAGCCACCGCCTGCAGGCCCAGTCGGCGGCCGAGTCGCCGTTCGAGGCGCCCTATGGTCCGGTGGTGACCAATGTCTACGGCATGTGCGCACAACGCCACATGTACGAGCATGGCACCACCTCCGAACAGCTGGCCTGGATCAAGGTCGCGGCCTCGCACCATGCCCAGCACAACCCGCATGCCATGCTGCGCCAACCGGTGACGGTGCAGGATGTGCTCGATTCGCCCATCGTCGCCACGCCGCTGCACCGGCTCGACTGCTGCGTCATCAGCGACGGCGGCGGCGCGCTGGTCGTGGCCCACCCCGAAGTGGCGCGAAGTCTCAAGCGCCCGCTGGTCACGCCCATAGGCGCGGGCTTTGCGGTCAAGCACCTCAACGGCGGCCATTTCGACATCCTCGCCTCGGGCGGCGTGCAGACCGGGCGCGAGGCCTTTGCCCAGGCGGGCGTGGGCCCGGCCGACATCCAGTACGCCTCGCTCTACGACAGCTTCACCATCACGGTGCTGATGCAGCTGGAGAACCTGGGCTTTTGCGCGCCCGGCAAAGGCGGGCGCTTCGTCGCCGACGGCGGGCTGATCAGCGGCGTCGGCCGCCTGCCCGTCAACACCGACGGCGGCGGCCTGTGCAGCAACCACCCGGGCAACCGCGGCGGCATGACCAAGGTGATAGAGGCCGTGCGCCAGCTGCGCGGCGAAGCCCATCCCCAAGTGCAGGTGCGCGATTGCCGGCTCGCGCTGGCGCACGGCACCGGCGGCCAACTTGGCGCGCGCCACGGCAGCGCCACCCTGATCCTGGAACGAGAGGCCTGAACATGCAAGACCGCATCCCCCCATCGCCGCAAATCTGGCCCGAGACCGCCGCCTATTGGGACGCGGCCAATGAAGGCCGGCTAATGCTGCGCCGCTGCCTCGACACCGGCCGCGCCTACCACTATCCGCGCCCGCACAGTCCGTTCACCGGCAGCGACAACACCGAATGGATGCCGGCCAGCGGCAAGGGCACGGTGTATTCGCTCAGCGTGCTGCCGCGCGCCCAGCCGCCGTACTGCATCGCCTATGTTGCGCTGGCCGAGGGTCCTATCATGCTGAGCAATCTCCTGGCCGATGACCTGTCGAGCCTGCGCATAGGCCAGCCGGTGCAGGTGCGCTTCGTGGCCAGCGCCGACGGCCAGATGGTTCCCATGTTCGAGCCCTGCTGAAAGGGCGCGCCATGCTTGCCAGCGTCACTTCTTTGCGCCCCGCGATGCCGGCCCCGCCCGCCCTGGCGCGGGTCACGCCAACTGCCGACGACGACGGCGCCTGCGCGCCCGGTTGGCTGCCGCACTTTCGCGGCCTGCGCGCCATGGTGGCCGTGGCCGAGCAGGGCACGGTGGTGCGCGCGGCCGAAGTGCTGCACCTGTCGCAACCCGCGGTCACGCGCGCGCTGCGCGGTCTGGAAGATGTGCTGGGCTTTGCGCTGTTCGAGCGCTGCGCGCGCGGCATGCTGCCCACGCCGGCCGGGCGCATCCTGACCGAGCGCGCGCGCCGTGCATTCTCCGAGCTGGAGCAGGCCAGCGCCGCGATCACCATGCTCGCCGGTGCGGGCCGCAAGGCCCAGGGCCAGCGCTTCGCCGCCATGGTGGCGCCGCATCTGCTCGACAGCCTGGTGGCCGTGGCCGAGCAGGGCAGCGGGCCGCAGGCAGGCCACAAGCTGGGCCGCAGCCAGCCCACGGTGCACCGCAATCTGGCCGAGCTGGAACACCTGGCCGGCGTGGTGCTGTTCAATCGCACGGCGTTCGGCACGCGGCTGACCGAGGCCGGCGAGACCCTGCTGTGCGGCGTCAAGCGCGCGCTGGCCTCGCTGGCCGTGGCGCACGAGGAACTCGCGCCCTTCGGCGGCCGGCCCACGGCCCAGGTGCGCATCGGGGCCCTGCCATTGTCCATAGGCGTGCTGGTCCCGCAGGCCGTGGACCGCCTGCTGAGTGCCTGTCCGCACCTTCAGGTGACCATCGTCGACGGCACCTATGACGCGCTGGTGCAGCAGCTGCGCCGCGCCGAGATCGACCTGATCGTCGGTGCGCTGCGGCCTCTGGGGGCGCCGCGCGACCTGGTGCAGGAGCCGCTGTTCCAGGACCGGCTGATGCTGGTCGCGCGTGCCGGCCATCCTTGCCTCTCCCAGCCGCCGCGTTGCCTGGCCGAGTTGATGGGCCACGCCTGGATCGTGCCGTTGCCGCAGACACCGGCGCGGCTGGTGTTCGAGCGCCTGTTCCGGAGCGCCGACCTGCCGCTGCCGGCCGCGCGCCTGCAGGTCAACAGCCCGGCCCTGGTGCGCACGCTGCTGCTGGGCAGCGACCGCCTGGCGCTGCTGTCGCCGCTGCAGATCGAGGCCGAACTGCGCAGCGGCCAGCTGGCCGTCGTGCCGCTGCCCGGCCTCGATGCCAGCCGCACCATAGGTGCGTCCACACGCCTGGGGGGCAGCCTCTCACCCGCGGTGCTGGCCTTGCTGGACGAGCTGCGCGCGGTGGCCGGGCAGTTTGCCGCGACCCTGACCGATACGCGCCTGCCCGCGGCCTGATGCCCGCCCCGGCGGCTGTCCGGGTCATTGCGGATATCGGCAATAAGCATGGCGCGCGGGTCGAATCGCATTGGCCGTCCCTGGGGTGAACTGAGATGCTGCGATGCATCACAGCCCCAAGAGGAGACCGCTTCCATGAACCTGCCCCGCCACTTTCTTTGCAGCGCCGCGGCGCTTCCCCTGCTGCTGAGCGCCTGCGGCGGCGACGGCGCACCGCAGGCGAGCGCGCCGCCGCCCCAGTTATCGAAGGCCCAGGGCGGCGCGCTGCAGGCCTGCGCCACGCTCAGTGCCGTATCCCTGCCCAACACGCGTTTCACTTCCGCCGCTGTCGTTCCGGCCGGCGCGTTGGCCGGCCAGCAGGCGCCTGAGCACTGCCTGGTGCAGGGCCTGATGCACGAACGCACGGGCGTCAACGGCAACTACGCGATAGGCTTCGAGATGCGCCTGCCCAAGGCCTGGAACGGGCGCTTCTTCTACCAGGCCAACGGCGGCGGCGACGGCGTGGTGGCCACGGCCGTGGGCGCGTCCGGCCCAGGCACGGACACCACGGCGCTGTCCATGGGTTTTGCCGTGCTCAGCTCGGACGCGGGCCACAACGGCGCGCAGAACAATGCAGGCCCCGGGCATTTCGGGCTGGACCCGCAGGCGCGGCTGGACTACGGCTACCAGGCCGTGGCCAAGCTCACGCCCATGGGCCGCAAGGTGGTGAACGCGGCCTATGGCAAGGAGCCGGACCGCATGTACCTGGGCGGCTGCTCCAACGGCGGGCGCCACGCCATGGTTGCGGCCAGTCGCTATGCCGCGCAATATGACGGCATTCTGGCCGGCAACCCGGGCTTCAACCTGCCCAAGTCGGCGGTGCAGGGCGCCTGGGACACGCAGTGGCTCAACACCGTGGCCGATTCCACGGCCGCGCTGTCCAGCGCTTTCACGTCCGCCGAACTGAACCTCGTGGCCGACCGCGTGCTGGCGCGCTGCGACGCGCTCGACGGCCTCAAGGACGGCATGGTGCTCGACGTGCAGGCCTGCCAGACCACGTTCAAGCTGGACCTGGACGTGCCCACCTGCAGCGGCGCGCGCGACGGCAGCTGCCTGAGCGCGGCGCAGAAAACCGCGATGGGCAAGATCTTCGGCGGCGCCAAGAATGTCGCAGGCACGGCGCTGCATGCAAGTTTCCCCTATGACCCGGGAATGCGCAGCGGCGGCTGGTCGGTCTGGAAGTACTTCATCAACACCACGCTGGGCGCGGGCTCGCTGCCCTACATCTTCACCACGCCGCCCAACGCGCTGGCGCCGACGGCGCTCGTGGACGGCCTGCTGAACTACAGCATGGACAAGGACGCGCCCAAGATCGGTACCACGGGCGGCCTGTTCACCGAATCGGCGCTGGCGTTCATGACGCCGCCCGACGCCGACCGGCTGTTCACGCTGCGCGAGCGCGGCGCCAAGCTCATGGTCTACCACGGCACGGCCGACCCGGCGTTTTCGTCGGACGACACGGCCAACTGGTACACGGCGCTGCGCAAGACCCATGGCGAGGACACGCCCAACTTCGCGCGCTACTACCCCGTGGCCGGCATGAACCACTGCTCGGGCGGGGTCGCCACCGACCGCTTTGACATGCTCACGGCGCTCGTCGACTGGGTCGAGGACGGCCGTGCGCCCGACCGCATCACAGCGTCCGTGCGTCCGGCCAATGCCGATCTGGCCGCGACCGGCTGGTCCAGCGCCCGCACCCGGCCGCTGTGCCCTTTCCCCAAGGTCGCGCGCTACCAGGGCGGCAATACCGAATCGGCCGCGAGCTTCGCCTGCGAATGACGCCCGCCACCGGCCCGGGGCATGGGCCGGTGATTGGGGTTAGTCCGGGGCTATCGACAAAACGAATGGGTCGCGATGCGAATGGCATTGGTCGCGCAGCCGGCTTGCTGAGAAGCTGACGGCAGTGCCAATGAGCACCTATTCCTACGAATCCATACTTATATTTCAGGAGACAAAAACATGGCATTGCGCAAACTCACCCTCATCGCCGCGGCTTCGCTGGGCGCGCTGGCCAGCCTGGGCGTGCAGGCCCAGACCGCCGCGTCTAGCTCGTCGGTGACCATCTGGGGCGTGGTCGACGCCTTTGCGGGACGCCAGCAGCTGTCGGGGCGCGACGCAACCACGGTCGTGGGCTCGGGCGGCCTGACGACTTCGCGCGTGGCTTTCCTCGGATCCGAGGACCTGGGCGGGGGCCTGCGCGCGAACTTCAACCTGCAGATGTTCCTGCGCCCCGATTCGGGCGACCTGGGCCGCTTTCCCGGCGATGTCGCGTTTGCGGGCCGCTCCACCGTGGGCCTGAGCGGCAACTTCGGCGAGTTCAACATGGGGCGCATGAATTCGCCGCTGTTCTTCACGCTGATGCGCCAGGACGTGTTCGGCCTGGCCGCGCTGGGCCCTATGTTCCAGCACATGTTCCCCGGCGGCCAGCCGATTGCGGCGCCGCAGGCCGTGACCGACAGCACCATCAACAACGGCCTGCAGTACGCCACGCCCAACTTCGGCGGCTTTCGCGGCGCCGTGCATTACGGCATGTCCGAGACCAGCCCGCACAGGGGCCGCTCCGGCTACAGCCTGAGCTATATCAACCAGGGCCTGGACGTGGCGATCGCGGGCGACCACATCAAGGCCGGTCCGCTGGTCGCGGGCGAGTCCAAGCAGACTTCGCAGCTGGTCAGCGCGTCCTATGACTTCGGCAGCTTCAAGCTGGTGGGCATCGCCCAGCGCCAGAAGCAGGAAGTGCTGCGCAACACCTACAAGATCTACAACCTGGGCGCGAGCATTCCGGTGATGGGCGCGCACAAGGTGCTGGTGTCGTACTCGCATACCGACCTGGACGCCGTGGTCGGCGACCGCACGCGCAAGACCCTGGCCCTGTCCTATAACCACTATCTGTCCAAGCGCACCGACCTCTACGTGCTCGCGAGCTCGGACAAGGTCAGCGACCTCAAGCGCGGCACGACGCTGGTCGGCGGCATCCGCCACCGTTTCTGAACGGTGGGGCCCGTGTCCGGTCTTGCGCCAGGCCGACGCGGGCGTTCAAAGGTTCATGCTGTGGCGCTGGATGGTCGCGTGTTCGCGCAGCAGCATCTCGGCGCGTGACGATTCCCTGCGCTCCAGTGCCTCGACGATGTAGTGGTGCTGGCGATGCGCATAGACCAGGTCCGCGAGCGCGACCGCATCGGGCGCGTCGCCTGACGGCGCGTCGCCAAACGCAATCGTCGCCGGCGAGACGAACGGCACCACGGCGCAGCGCTCCACGAGTTCGGAAATCAGCGGCCGGTCCGCGGCCTGCAGCAGCAGCCGGTGGAAGCGGGCATTCATTTCGCCATACGCGTAGTTCGATGCCGAGATGTCGTCTCTGTCGGCCAGGATGGCATCGCCCTGGGTCAGGCAGGCATGGAACTCGGCCTGGATGTCCGCGCGCAGGCCGCGCTCGGCCGCGATCTTTGCCGCCATCCCTTCAAGCGTTCCCCGGGTTTCGAGCGCCGTGAGACTTTCTTCGTGGGTGAACGCGCGCACGGCGAAGCCGCGCTTGCCCACCGGCGTCAGCAGCCCGTCCTTTTCCAGCGCGGGCAGTGCCTGGCGCACCGGCGTTCTCGACAGCCCCAGCATTTCGGACAGCGCGGCCTCGGTGATGCGCGTGCCCGGCGCCAGCCGTCCCTGAAGAATCAGTTCGCGGATCTTGATCGCGGCATTGAGGTGCAGCTTCTGCAGGCTGGCCTGGGTCATGGGTCGCAGTGGATGTGATTTGGGATTCCAAGTGTAGCCAAGTTGTGTTGCGGCGCGCAGCCTTGGTGGAATTTGGAGTCCCAAAGCATTGAATCTTGCCAATATTTCCCGGGTTTTTACCTATTTGGAATCCCAAATGGCCTAATAACAATACAGGAAACCCAAAAAATCGTTGTTTGGGATTCCAAATGCCAAAGACCCACGGAGAATCGAATTGAATCCCACCACCATGACCGTCGAGGTCGCCGGTGTGCGCGAGCTCACGCCCCGGGTGCGCGAATACCAGCTGGTCGCAGCGCCCGGCCAGGCCCTGGCACGCTATGACCCGGGCGCGCATATCGCGCTGCATCTGACGTCGCCCGAACTCGGCGCGTTCGTGCGCCACTACTCCCTGGTGGGCGGGCCTGCCGACGGTGTGGCGTGCTATCGCATTGCCGTGCAGCGCGAGGACCGCGCCCAGGGCTCGGATTTCATCCATCGCACTTTCGCCCAAGGCACGCGGCTGCAGATTTCCGCGCCGCGCAACAACTTCCTGCTGGGGCGCAACGACGCGCGCAGCCTGCTGATTGCCGGCGGCATAGGCATCACGCCCATCTACGCCATGCTGGCCAGCGTGGTGCGGCGCAACAAGGACTTTGCGTTCGTCTACAGCGGCCGCACGGCCGAGCAGCTCGCCTACCGCGACGAGGCCATGCAGCTGGCGGGCGCGCGCGGCCGGCTGCACCTGAGCGGCGAAGACGGCGCGAACCTGCTGGACCTGCGCGCCTTGCTGGCCGCGCAAGGCCCCGACACCACGGTCTATGTCTGCGGCCCCGCCGGCATGGTGCAGGCCACCCACGAGACCGCGGCCGCACTCGGCTGGGAGGCGGGCCGCGTGCGCAGCGAGTTCTTCGGCGTGGCCGGCAGCCCGCACGACGTGGCGTTCGAGGTGCACCTGGCGAAGTCGGGCCGCTGCATCTCCGTGGGCAGGAACAGCTCCATCCTGGAAGCGCTCACGGCCGCGGGCGTCGAGCTGCTCTACGACTGCCGGCGCGGCGAGTGCGGGCTGTGCCCGCTGACCGTGCTTGCAGCCGACGGGCCCATAGAGCACCGCGACCGCTACCTGAGCGCCGAGGAGCGCGCCGCCGGCAACACGCTATGCCTTTGCGTATCCCGCATCCAGGGCCAATCCCTGACCCTGGACGCCTGAGCCCCGTTGGAGAAAAATTCATGAGCAATATTCACGCCCTCAAGTCCGCGGGCGACGTCGCCGCACTGCGTCCCGGCTACGCGGATCAGGACACGCCGCTGGTGCGCAACTGCTGGTATGTGGCCGGGCGCAGCAGCGAAATCGGCCGCGAACTGCTGCAGCGCCGGATTCTCGGCGTCGACGTGGCGCTGTACCGCACGCTCGCGGGCGCGCCGGTCGCCGTGCGCAACCGCTGCCCGCACCGCTCCTTTCCGCTGGCCAAGGGCAAGCTCGAAGGCGACATCCTGGTCTGCGGCTACCACGGCATGCAGTTCGATGCCTCGGGGCGCTGCG
The DNA here is from genome assembly GCF_057914905.1 of Comamonas sp. DB36. NCBI lineage: Bacteria > Pseudomonadati > Pseudomonadota > Betaproteobacteria > Burkholderiales > Comamonadaceae > Comamonas > Comamonas sp. DB36. The sequence continues at coordinate 260,153 of NZ_CP196633.1, read as the reverse complement.
CCAAGATGCCCTCCATGCCGATCTCGCCGAGCAATGCCAACGTGCGCAGCTTTGCGCTGGTGGAACGCTTTCCGCTGGTGTGGATCTGGATGGGCGAGCCCGATCTGGCCGACGAGTCGCTGGTGCCCGATACCTCCTGGCTGTCGGACCCCGCGCAGCGCAGCGTGACCGGCGCCTTCTTCATGCGCTCGGACTATGTGGCCATGCACGAGAACCTGCTGGACCAGACGCATTTTCCCTTCCTGCATCCGGGCACGGTCGGCACCCCCGAGTACGCGCGCTCCAAGCTCGATGTGCGCGAAGACGGCGAGCAGATCGTCATTGACCGCGCGCTGCGCAATTCGCCGCCTCCCGGCATCTATGGCGTGCCGGCCGGCATCATGCACAAGCGCGTGGACCGGCTCTCCGAAGCACGCTTCATCTCGCCGGCCATGCACGTGGCCTTCGCGCAGATCCTGGACCATGCGCCCGACGGCGACGCGCCGGGCCGCTACCGCTTCAACATCACCCACCTGATCACACCCGAGACCCAGCACACCATCCACTACTGGTGGTTCAACACGCGCGACTTCAAGCTGGACGACGCCCAGGCCGACCACCACCTGCAGACCGCCTCGGAGCAGGCCTATCTCGAGGACGTGGATGCGCTCGAATGGATTTCGGAGGTGGTGCGCAAGGACGCCGAGCCGCAGTTCGACCTCAACTTCGCACCCGACAAGCCGGGTCTGCTGATGCGCAGAAACCTGTATCGCATGGCGGCGCGGGAAGCAGCTGCGGCGCTGCGCTGAACGCGCGACACGATGAATGCCCACCCACAGGATTTGACCATGAACACCGATGCCGCCACCTTTCCCCAGAACGCCTGGTATGTCGCCGGCTGGGACGCCGAGATAGGCCGGAACCTGCTGGCCAGAACCATCTGCGACCATGACATGGTGTTGTACCGCAAGCTCGACGGCCAGGCCGTGGCGCTGGCCGACAGCTGCTGGCACCGCCTGCTGCCGCTGTCGCAAGGCCGGCTCGCGGGCGACGAGCTGGTCTGCGGCTACCACGGCCTGCGCTTCAACGCGACCGGGCGCTGCACGCACATGCCTTCGCAGGAGACCATCAACCCGTCGGCCTGCGTGCGCTCCTACCCGGTGGTCGAGCGCCACCGCTTTGTCTGGGTCTGGCCCGGCGACCCGGCCCAGGCCGACCCGGCGCTGGTTCCCGATCTGGGCTGGTTCGACGATCCCGCATGGGTGGGCGACGGCCGCATGACGCCGGTGCAGGCCGACTACCGGCTGGTCATAGACAACCTCATGGACCTGACGCATGAAACCTTCGTGCATGCCTCCAGCATAGGCAACGAGGCCTTGACCGAAGCGCCGTTCGAGGCCTTCCACGGCGAGCGCACCGCGACCGTGGAGCGCTGGATACTCGACCAGGAGGCGCCGCCTTTCTGGGCCGCCCAGCTCGGCCGGCCCGGACCCGTGGACCGCTGGCAATACATCTACTTCCTGTCGCCCGCGGTGGTGGTGCTCGACGTGGGCGTGGCCGTCGCGGGAACGGGCGCGCCCCAGGGCGATCGCAGCCAGGGCGTGGGCATGTGGGTGGTGCACATTCCCACGCCTTCGACGCGCAACAGCTGCTACTACTTCTGGTGCCATCTGCGCAACTACCAGCTGCACGACCAGGGCCTCACGCGCCGCATCATGGAGGCCGCGTCTGCCATCCTCAAGGAGGACGAGGACGTGATCGAGGCGCAGCAGCGCGCGCTGGCGCGCAACCCGCAGCGCGGCTTCAACAACCTCAACATCGACGCCGGATCGCTGTGGGCGCGCCGGCGCATAGACCAGATGATCGCCCAGGAACAGCCGCGCGCGATCCGTCTCGTCACGGCCGCGTGAAGGAGTGGCCATGCACAAGCTCGCTACCTGGCTGCCAGTGCGCGTCGATGCAATGCGTGATCTCACGCCGTCGATACGCGAGTTCAAGATCGTCGGACTGCCACCCGCAACCTGCACACCCGGCGCACATGTCAATGTGCGCGTGCTGATCGGCGGTGCGCCCGACCACCGCTCGTACTCGGTGACGCGCCAGCTGCCGGACGGCAGCTTCTTCATCGCGGTCAAGCGCGCGCCGCAAAGCCGTGGCGGCTCGGCCTACATGTGGGCGCTGGAAGTGGGCAGCCCGCTGCAGATCACGCCGCCGGCCTGCGATTTCGCGCTCCAGTATGGGCAGGCGCACTACCTGCTGATTGCGGGCGGCATAGGCATCACGCCCATCTACAGCATGGCGCTGGCACTGGCCGCGCGCGGCGCCGTGGTGCGCCTGCTCTATGCCGCGCGCAGCGCCGAGGAGTTTGCATTCCGCCAGGAACTCCAGGCCGCGCTGGGCAGCGGCGTGGAGTTCGTGTGCGCCGCCGCGGGCCAGCGCCTGGACATCGCCGCCGAGGTGAACGCGCTGCCGGCTGGCGCCGGACTCTATGTCTGCGGTCCCATCGGGCTGATGGACGCGGTCAGGGAGGTCTGGGCCGCAAGCCGGCGCGCGCCCACGCAGCTGCACTTCGAGACCTTTGGCGCCGGTGGTCGCCACGCCACGCAGGCGTTCACGGTCCATGTGCCGCGTCTGGGCCTGCGTCTGCAGGTGCCCGGCACCCAATCAATGCTGGATGCGCTGACGCAAGCCGGTGTGCCGCTGCTGTCGGACTGCCGGCGCGGCGAATGCGGACTGTGCGCCGTCGACATCCTCGAGCTGCACGGCGAACTCGATCACCGCGATGTGTTCTTCAGCGCGCAGGAGCAGCGCAGCGCGCGCCGCATGTGCGCCTGCGTCTCGCGCCTGGCGGGCGGCGAAGTCAGCATAGAGGCGGCCTGGCGCCCGGACCCGGTGCTGCGCTAGCGCCTGCGCGGCGTCGGCCCCGGGCCGCACAGCCTCAATCCTGCAGCGCCTTGCGCACTTCGATCTGGAACTGCTCGCTGCTGCGCAGGCGCTGGTATTCGCGGTAGGCGGCGCGGTACGCCGGGGTCTCCAGGCCGTGCGAGGTCGCCAGGACTTCGTAGCGGTCCAGGCCGGCGCGCCGCCAGAGCACCAGATCAGCGACCACTTCGGCGCGCGACAGGCCCGCAGGTTCCGGCGTCGCCGGACGGTCCGCAGGGGCTGCGGCGCTGGCCGCGAACGAGGCCAGCAATGCCGCGGCGCAGGCAATGGATGCAAGGCCACGCAGGGCGGTATGGGGATGGGAGTTCAACATGGTGTTCCGGTAAAAATGAGGGAAGGGAAACGGCCTGGGGCCGGCGGAGAAAGCACGGGAAAGAGCGGGGTGGTTCACAACCTCCTTGTTGGCGAGGTGACGGGCAGCGATGCCGGCTGCGCCGGCGCCATTGGCGGGCAATTAGAGGGGGGGCGGCGGTGGCGGTGTCCAGCCGCCGCCCAGCGCCTTGAAGAGGGCCACGGCCGCGCGCGCCGACTCGGTACGGGCCTGGGCCTGCGCATCGCGCACGCTCAGCAGGCCTTCATCGGCCTGCAGCACTTCGATCAGGCTGACCACGCCCTTGTCATAGGCCGCGCCAGAAGCTTCGCGTGCGCGTGTCAATGAATGCAGGCCTTGCGCCAGCACCGTCTCCAGTTCTTGCCGGCGCGCGCGCGCCAGCAGGGCGTTTTCCACATCCTCCGTGGCGCGCAGCAACGCTTGCCGGTAGGCGGCAAGCGCCTGCGCTTCCTGCGCCTGGGCCTGGTCTATCTGGGCGTTGATGCGGCCGAAGTCAAACAGCCGCCAGCGCAGCCCGGCCACGGCAGCGGCCTGGGTCGCGCCGCCGCTGAAAAGCTGGCCGCTGCCCATCGATGTCGCACTGCCTATCAGGCCGCTGAGCGAAAGCTTGGGGTAATACTCCGCCATCGCCACGCCAATGCGCGCATTCGAAGCCGCCAGCCGCCGCTCGGCCGCAATGATGTCCGGGCGGCGGCGCAGCAGCTCACCCGGCGCGCCGCCGGGCAGCATGGCGGGCAGCGCGGGCAAGGCCTGACCGCCGGCAAGTTGCGCCCTGTGGGTGCCGGGCATCTCGCCCAGCAGCACATCCATGGCGTTCATTGCCGTTTCGAGCGCGGCTTCGAGCATGGGGAGAGTGGCCTGGGCGCGTGACAGCGCGGCTTCGACCTGCCTGACCTGCAGTTCGGCGGCCAGCCCCTTGTCCCAGCGCAGCGCGATGGTGGAGCGCAACTGCTGCTGGGTGCGCACCTGCTGGCGTGCGATTTCCAGCCGGTTTTGCAGCCCGCGGATGTGGAAGAAAGTGTCTGCGGTCTGCGCAGCCACCGCGAGCCGCACGGCCACGGCAGCGGCGGCCGTGGCCTGGTAGTCGGCCTGCGCTGCCTGCCTGGCGCGCTTCAAGCCACCAAACACATCGATTTCCCAGCCCACGGCCAGATTGGCTTCGTGGGCATTGCCGTAGCGGGCGAAGTCCGGCGTCGCGCCGAGCACCTGCCCCAGGGGCGTCTGCAGCGAGTGGTAGGCACGCGACGTCTGGGCGCTGACGCTGCCCGAAGGCAGCAGCGCGGCGCCGGCGGCGTCCAGCCCGGCCCGGGCCTCGCTCACCCTGGCCGACGCCTGGGCGAGATCCAGGTTCTGCGCCAGGGCCAGGGCCACGAGATGCGTGAGCTGCGGGTCGCCGAAAGTCGTCCACCATGCCGAAAGCGCGCTGTCGGTCGCGAAGCTGGACGCCGTTTCCTCGCCCGCTGCCGGGCCTCTGGTGAAAGCCTGGGGCGTGGGCGCTGCGGGCGGCCGGTAGTCGGGGCCGACCGCACAGGCCGCGCAGAGGCTGGAAACGATCAGGGCGCAAAGCAGGGGAAGACGGGGCATGGTCAATGAAAGCAAGGAAATGACGCTGTGACTATATTATGATTTGGTCACTCGTTGTAGGTTTTTTTTGCCCGGGGTAAGCTTGTGACCATGAATACCCCCAACGTCTATCCCGTTTCGGCGCGCGGACCCGTCGAACACGATGTGCGTGCGCAGATCGTCACTGCAGCCAAAGAGCACTTCAGCCGCTACGGCTATGAAAAGACGACGGTTTCCGACCTGGCCAAGTCGATTGGTTTTTCCAAGGCCTACATCTACAAGTTCTTCGAATCAAAGCAGGTGATAGGCGAGTTGATCTGCTCCAACTGCCTGATCGAAATGGAAGCCGAAATCCGCCAGGCCGTGGCCGACGCCGGGCGCCCGCCCGAGCAGCTGCGCCGCATGTTCAAGGCGATAGTGACAGTGACACTGCGGCTTTTTTCCGAGGATAGAAAGCTCTACGAGATCGCCACCTCGGCGTCCGCCGAGCGCTGGCAGGCAACGGTTGCCTATGAAAGAAACATGCACCAGCTGCTGCTGGAAATTCTTGAAGCCGGCCGGCAGTCGGGCGACTTCGAGCGCAAGACGCCGCTGGACGAGGCGGGCGAGGCGATCTTCCTGATCATGCGTCCCTTCCTCAATCCCCTGCTGCTGCAGCACAGCCTCGAGCATGCGGAACAGGCGCCGGCGCAGCTTGCGGGACTGGCATTGCGCAGCCTGTCGCCTTGAATTTTTCTTTGTGACTATTGACAAAATTAGTCACTAGTCAAAAAATCGGGTCCTGCTCAATTCTCGGGACTCCCATGCTTAGGCACCGCCATCTGTCTGTCGCAGCGCTCTGCACGCTGCCGCTTGCACTCATCGCCTGCGGAAAAACCACCGCCCCCGATCCCCGCACCGGCATTCCCCTGGTGCGCACCGTCGAGGTCGCGCCCGGCGCCTCCTCCGAGCGGGCCTTTACCGGCATCATTGCCGCGCGGGTGCAAAGCGATCTGGGCTTTCGCGTCTCCGGCAAGGTCCTGGAGCGTCTGGTGGATGCCGGACAGTCCGTGAAACGCGGCCAGCCCCTGCTGCGCATCGATCCCGTGGACCTGCAGCTGGCCGCCCAGGCGCAGGACGACGCCGTGGCCGCCGCCACGGCCCGGGCACTGCAGGCCGGCGAGGAAGAGGCACGCTTTCGCGACCTGCGCGGCACGGGCGCCATCTCGGCCTCGGCCTACGACCAGGTCAAGGCGGCGGCGGACAGCGCCACGGCACAGCTCAGGGCGGCGCAAGCCCAGGCACAGGCGGCACGCAACGCCAGTGGCTACGCGGAACTGCGCGCCGACGCCGACGGCGTGGTAGTCGAAACCCTGGTCGAGCCTGGCCAGGTGGTCAGCGCCGGCCAGGTGGTGGTGCGGCTGGCACAGGCGGGCCGGCGGGAAGCGGTGGTCCAGCTGCCGGAGACGCTTCGCCCGCCCTTGGGCTCGCCGGCCCTGGCCAGCGTCTACGGCAAGGAGGACGCCGCCGTTCCCGCCAGGCTGCGTCAGCTCGCCGATGTCGCCGACCGGGCGACGCGCACCTTCGAGGCGCGCTATGTGCTGGAAGGCGGCGGCGCCCATGCTCCGCTGGGAAGCACGGTCACGGTGAGAATCGCCGGCCGGCCGCAGTCGGGCGAAGCCGCCTTGCAGGTGCCGCTGAGCGCGCTGCTCGACGACGGAAACGGCCCCGCGGTCTGGTTGCTCAAGGGCACGCAGGTGGAGCGCCAGCGCGTGGCGATCGCGCGCATGGACGCAGACACAGCGCATGTCACGGGCGCGCTGCGGCCAGGCGACACCATCGTCGCCCTGGGCGCGCATCTGCTCAAGGATGGCGCCACGGTGCGCGTTGCTGCACCAGCGCCGGCAGCGCCGGCCACGGGAGGCCGCAGTGAGTAAGGGCCGTTTCAATCTCTCCGCGCTGGCGGTGCGCGAGCGCTCCGTCACGCTGTTCCTGATCCTGCTGATCTCTGTTGCGGGAGTGATCTCTTTCCTGCAGCTGGGGCGCGCCGAAGACCCGGCCTTTACTGTCAAGGTGATGACCGTCGTCACCGCCTGGCCCGGCGCGACCGCGCAGGAGATGCAGGACCAGGTGGCCGAGAAGCTGGAAAAGCGCCTGCAGGAGCTGCGCTGGTACGACCGCGCGGAAACCTTCGTCAGGCCGGGCATGGCGTTCACCACGCTCACGCTGCAGGACTCCACCCCGCCGGCCGAAGTGCAGGGGGAGTTCTACCAGGCGCGCAAGAAGCTCGGCGACGAGGCGGCAAACCTTCCCGCCGGGGTGATGGGGCCGATGGTGAACGACGAGTATGCGGACGTCACCTTTGCTCTTTATGCGCTCAAGGCCCGCGGCGCGCCGCAGCGCGCGCTGGTGCGCGATGCCGAGGCGCTGCGCCAGCGTCTGCTGCATGTGCCCGGGGTGAAGAAAGTCAACATCGTGGGCGAGCAGTCCGAGCGCATCCATGTGGAGTTCTCGCATGAACGTCTGGCGACGCTGGGAATCGGTCCGCAGGAAGTGTTCTCGGCCCTGAACCAGCAAAACGCCTTGACGCCCGCGGGTTCGGTGGAAACCGCGGGCCCGCGGGTTTTCATCCGCATCGACGGCGCCTTCGACGAACTGCAGAAGATCCGCGACATGCCCATCGTGGCCCAGGGCCGCACGCTCAAGCTGTCCGATGTCGCCAGCGTCACCCGCGGCTACGAGGACCCGGCGACCTTCATCGTGCGCAATGCCGGCGAGCCCGCGCTGCTGCTGGGGGTCATCATGCGCGACGGCTGGAACGGGCTCGATCTGGGCCGTTCCCTGGACCGGGAAGTCGCGGCCATCAATGCCGACATGCCGCTGGGCATGGGCCTGGCCAAGGTGACGGACCAGTCCGAAAACATCAGCGCCTCGGTCGATGAGTTCATGGTCAAGTTCTTCGCGGCGCTGGTGGTGGTGCTGGTGGTGTGCTTCGTCAGCATGGGCTGGCGCGTGGGCGTGGTGGTGGCGGCCGCCGTGCCGCTGACGCTGGCCGCGGTGTTCGTCATCATGGCGGCCACGGGCAAGAATTTTGACCGCATCACGCTGGGCTCGCTGATCCTGGCACTGGGCCTGCTGGTGGATGACGCCATCATCGCCATCGAGATGATGGTGGTGAAGATGGAGCAGGGCTACGACCGCGTGGCGGCCTCGGCCTACGCCTGGAGCCGTACCGCCGCACCCATGCTGTCGGGCACGCTGGTGACGGCCGTGGGCTTCATGCCCAACGGCTTTGCCCGCTCCACCGCGGGCGAGTACACCAGCAACATGTTCTGGATCGTGGGCATCGCGCTCATCGTTTCCTGGGTGGTGGCGGTGGTGTTCACGCCGTATCTCGGCGTCCGGCTCCTGCCGGAAATCAAGAAGGTCGAAGGCGGACATGCGGCCATGTACGGCACGCCGCGCTACCAACGTTTTCGCCGCATGCTGGGCAGCGTGATCGCGCGCAAGTGGCTGGTGGCCGGCGCGGTGGCTGCCCTCATGGCCGCAGCCGTTCTGGGCATGGCCCTCGTGAAAAAGCAGTTCTTCCCCATCTCCGATCGACCGGAAGTGCTGGTCGAGGTGCAGATGCCCTATGGAACGTCGATGGCGCGCACCGACGCGGCCACGGCCAAGGTCGAGGCCTGGCTGGCGCAGCAGGCGGAAGCGAAGATCGTCACCGCCTATGTGGGCCAGGGCGCGCCCCGGTTCTACCTGGCCATCTCGCCCGAGCTGCCCGACCCCGCGTTTGCCAAGATCGTCGTGCGCACCGACAGCCAGCAGCAGCGCGAAGCGCTCAAGGCGCGGCTGCGCGAGGCCATAGAGCAAGGGCTGGCGCCCGAGGCGCGGCTGCGTGTCACCCAGCTGGTGTTCGGGCCCTACTCGCCGTTCCCCGTCGCCTACCGCATCTCGGGCCCGGACCCGGACAAGCTGCGCGAGATCGCCGCCCAGGTGCAGCAGGTGATGGCCGCCAGCCCGCTGATGCGCACGGTCAACGCCGACTGGGGCGTGCGCACGCCGGTGATGCACTTCACCTTGCAGCAGGATCGCCTGCAGGCGGCCGGGCTGAGCTCGACGGCGGTGGCGCAGCAGCTGCAGTTCCTGCTCAGCGGCATTCCCGTGACCAGCGTGCGCGAAGACATACGCACGGTGCAGGTCACGGCGCGCTCTGCGGGTGGCAACCGCCTTGATCCGGCAAAGATCGCCGATTTCACCCTGACCACCGCCAGCGGCCAACGCATACCGCTGTCGCAGGTGGGAGAAACCAGCATCCGCATGGAAGAGCCCGTCATGCGGCGCCGCGACCGCGTGCCCACCATCACGGTCCAGGGCGATATCGCCGAAGAACTTCAGCCCCCCGATGTCTCCGCCGCCATCTCCGCGCAGCTGCTGCCGATCAAGAATGCGCTGCCCGCGGGCTACCGCATCGACCAGGCCGGCGCGATCGAGGAGTCGGGCAAGGCGATGACGGCGATGCTGCCGCTGTTCCCCATCATGATTGCCATCACCCTTTTGATCATCATCCTGCAGGTGCGCTCGATGTCGGCAATGGTCATGGTGTTTCTCACCAGCCCCCTGGGCCTGATAGGCGTGGTGCCGACCCTGATCCTGTTCCAGCAGCCTTTCGGCATCAATGCCCTGGTCGGGCTGATCGCGCTCTCTGGCATTCTGATGCGCAATACGCTGATTCTGATCGGGCAGATCCAGCAGAACGAGCAGGAGGGGCTGGACGCGTTCCAGGCCGTGGTGGAGGCCACGGTGCAACGCGCCCGTCCGGTGATCCTCACCGCCCTGGCGGCGATCCTGGCGTTCATTCCCCTGACCCATTCGGTGTTCTGGGGGACGCTGGCGTATACGCTGATCGGCGGCACGCTGGCCGGCACGGTTCTGACGCTGGTGTTTCTGCCGGCCATGTATGCCATCTGGTTTCGCACCCAGCCGGTCAGGCAGGCTGACCCGGCAGAACCGCGCACAGCCGTCCCCGCGCCGCTCGCATAGGCTGCGCGCGCATCCCTGCCGGCGCCGCTTGCGCCTGGTTCGGGCGCCCGAACCCAGGCCGTGGAATCGATGGCCGGCGTTGCTGTGGCGCGGCGAGCTATTCGGGGCGCAGGTCGACGGCCCTGGCCAGCGGGTCGTAGGCCGCGCGCCCCTGGCGTGCCATTTCTGCCTGCTTTTGCGGCGTGCTGCCAATCTGCACAAAGCCGTTGGACTGCAGCCAGCTCGCGTTGTCTTGGCTGTCCATGGCCAGGAGCAGTGCCCTGTTGAGGGCGGCGACAACCGGCTGCGGCGTGCCGCTCGGCGCCCAGAAGCCAAACCAGTCGGGCGCCAGCGTGATGCCTGGGACAGCTTCATAGATGGTGGGCACGTTGGCAAAGCGCTGGTTGCGCTGAGGGCTGAGCACGGCCAGGGGGCGCAGCTGGCCTTGCTGCAGGAACTGGCCAATGCCCGCCAGCGAGCCGAAGCCGCAGTCCAGGCGTCCACCGATCACGTCCTGGATCGCGGCCAGCGTGCCCTTATAGGGGACATGGGTGAGGCCCATCTGCGCCGACTGCGACATCGACTGCGCCGTCAGATGAAACGGCGAGCCCACCCCGCTGGTGCCGAACGTCAGCCCGTCCTTGCGCGACCGGGCCAGGGCGATGAATTCCTCCATGTTTTTCGCTTGCAATTGGGGTGAGCACACCAGGAACATCTGCGGCTCGATGGCGGCCATCACGGGCACGAAGTCGGCGGTGCCGAAGCGCGATGTGGGACTCAGATGCTTGACGGCCAGGATCTCGGCCACCGAGGTGAACAGCAGCGTGTAGCCGTCGGGCGCGGCGGCAAGCACGGTGCGCGCGCCAATGATGCCGTTGCCCCCGGGCTTGTTTTCCACCACCACCGGCTGACCGAGGCTTGCGCCCAGGCGCGGCGCCATGCGGCGCAGCCAGACATCGGGGCCGGTGCCGGCAGGCGTGGGCAAAACCATTCTGATGGGCTGTGCGGGCCAGGCTTTTGCGGGGGCGGCCCGGGGCAGCAGCCACAGTGCGGCCAGAGATGCGCCAAGAAAGCGCGAACGTGTCAGCATGTGCGTCTCCTGCGGCCTGTGGTCATGGAGGCTTGCGTGCTCACTGATTGGTGATGCCGCGCGCCTTGATGATCGGACCCCAGCGGTCCTGCTCCTGGCGCACATAGGTGCTCATTGCTTCCGGTGTGCCGGGAATGGCTTCCATGCCCAGTTCCGCGAGCTTGCGCACCACATCGGCATTGGCCAGCGAAGCCTGCAGGGCTTTGGAGATCAGGCGCACGCGCTCGGCGGCGGTGTCCCTGGGCACCACCAGCCCTTGCCAGGCATAGACGGCGTGCTGCGCCAGGTTCAGCTCTTTGAGCGTGGGCACCTGGGGCAGTTGCGCCAGGCGCTTGTCGCCCGTGACGGCCAGGGGCACGAGCTTGCCTTCCTTCACGAAGGGCAGGGACAGCGACGGTGCCAGCGCCGCCACCTTGATCTGTCCGCCGGCAAGGTCCTGCAAGGCGGGGGCATCGCCCTTGTAGGGCACGTGATCGGCCTGCGTTCCCGTGGTGCCGAGCAGCATCTCCATGGCGAGGTGGTGCGGCGTGCCCACGCCTGCCGTGCCGTAGCCCATGCTGCCTTTGCGGATCTGCTCCATGAGCTCGTCCATGTTCTTGATGCCGCTTTGGGGGGAGGCGGCAATCAGGATGGGAAAGCGGCCCATCAGCCCGACGCTGGCAAAGCTCTTTTGCGCGTCATAGCGGATGCGCGGGTAGATCGCCGGATTGAACGCGAGGATGGCGACATCGGCGGTCAGCAGGTTGTAGCCGTCGGGCGCGGCGTGCGAGACGGCTTCGGCGGCAATCATGCCGGCCGCGCCCGCACGGTTGTCGATGACGACCTGCTGCTTGAGCTGCCTGGCGAGTTCCACCCCGACGGTGCGCGCCAGCACATCGGTGCCGCCGCCGGCGGGAAAGCCCACCGTCCATTTGATGGGCTTGGTCGGAAAGGCTTCGGCCTGGGCCGCGAAGCAAGGCGCAGCGGCTGCCATTGCCAGGCTGCAGATCAGGGCGCGGCGGGAGAGGGCGGGGAAAAATCGTGCGTACATGTCTTGTCTCCTGATGGTGGTTCTGGGGGAGGGCGGCGGGGGCCGCCGCTGCCAAGGCGATGGGCGTGGTCCGGAATCAGGCCGATACCTGTGCCAGCGCGGCGCGCGCATCCTGCACGCCATGGCCCAGGTCGTCGGCCGGGCCCGGCGGCGCGAACAGATCCTTGGCCGCGCCTTCGATCAGCGTCTTGAGTTCCTGCAGCGAGTGCGCGACGCCGTAGACATAGCGGTCCGGGCGCACCAGCACGGCCAGGCCGCGGTACTGCCTGAGCCATTGCGTGAACAGCTGCTCCTGCTCCTCGACATGCAGCACTTGCGCATCCGCATTGCCGGGCGCGGTGAAGGCGCTGTCATGGACGACCACCGTGCGTCCGTTCATTCGCCGCCATGCGGGCAACTGGCTCCACTCTTGCGTGGGCAGCTCGGGCGTGGTCGCAATCCAGAAGCCGCAGGGCATGACGTCGTCCATGCGCGTCCAGCCTTCGCCCTGGCGCACCCAGGGCTGCACGAACAGGTCGCCCGCGCCGGTCAGCAGCGAGCCGTCCGCGTTGCGCGCCAGTGCGCCGGTTTCCAGGCCGGGAATGAACTTCTGGCGAACGGTCTGCGCCTGGCCCGAACGCAGCAGCGCGCCCAGTTCCTCGTCGCGCTGGCGCGCCCTGGCCGCGTCGAGTTCGCCGATGATCAGGCCGAACGCCTTGGCATGGCCGACGACGCTGCGCACATGCTTTTTGCGCTCGTGACCGTAGGTGTCCAGAATGCGCGGGCTGTAGCCGCGGCGTTCCACCCCGTCGATCTTCCAGGCCAGGTTGACTGCGTCGCGCACCGCGGCGCACAGGCCCTGGCCGAGAAATGGCGGCATCTGGTGCGCGCTGTCGCCCAGCAGGAAGACGCGGTCGAAGCGCCAGTCGTCGACCACCACGGCGTGGAAGCGGTAGACGGCAATGCGGCACAGCTCCAGATGCGTGGTGTCGACAAACGACGACAGCGCATTCATCACCAGCGCCGGGTTCTTCATGAACTCCTCGGGGTCCTCGCCGGGCAGCATCTTCATTTCCCAGCGGCGCAGGTTGTCCGGGCCGACGATGTAGGTGCCGGGGCGCGAGGGGCGGCAATACTGCACGCAGCGTTCGGGCAGCTCGACCGGGCCGCGAATCCACAGATCGACCACGATCCACCATTCGTCGAAAGCCAGGTCTTCCACGCTGGCGTTCTCGCGCAGCCGTATGGGGCTGTTGGCGCCCTCGCACGAGAGCAGGTAGCGGCCGGTCAGGTGCAGCGTCTGCTGATCGGACAGACGCTGGAGCTCGACCTGCACGCCGTCGCCGCGCTTTTCGTGGCGCAGGAGCCTGTGGCCGAGCAGTTCGGTGACGTTGCCAAAGCGCGCCACGCCCCGGCGCAGCGTGGCTTCGAGCTCGGGCTGGACAAACATCCAGGTAGGCTCCCAGGCGAGCTGGTTGGGCGGAGGCGCGGGGTAAAAGCGCTTGATCACCTGGCCGTCCATGCCAACGAAGTCGGTGCCCGGGTGGGGGGTGCTGCGCGCGTTGATTTCGTCGGCCAGGCCGATCTCCTGGAACACGCGCATCACTTCCTGGTCGGCGGTGATGGCGCGCGGCTTGTCGAAGATGGCGTCAAACTGGTCGATGACGGCCACGCGGTAGCCGCGCTGGCCCATGAGGTTCGCCATGGTCGCGCCCGCGGGCCCGTAGCCGGAAATGATGATGTCGTAGTCGCCCGCGTGGACGCCGATTTTTTCGCTCATGTGCTCTTTCTTTGTGCTCTGTAGGGTACTGAAGGCGCAGGCCTGCCGATCAGCCGCGCTGGTAGCCGCTGGCCGCGCCAAAGACCTTTTCGCGCTGCGACCAGTCATGCGTCTGGGCCCACAGGTCGAGCACCGCGGGTGCTTCCTTCTCGAATTCGGGATAGCGCGCCGGGTCGCAGGTGCGGGCCGTGAGCTCCAGGCGGTGGCCGGACGGATCGAAGAAGTAGATCGACTGGATGAAGTCGTCGTGGTTGGTTTCGCCCAGCACGTTCAGCCCCTTGGCTTGCAGATCCTTCTTGGCCTGCCTCAGTGCGTCGAGGCTTTCCACTTCGAAGGCGAAGTGCTGCACCCAGCCGGGGGTATGCGGGTCGCGGCCCGAAGGCTCACCTGCGTCCTGCGGGCATTCGAAGAAGGCAATGTTGCTGCCGTCTTGCATCTCGAAAAAGATGTGGATGTGCGGGCTGTATTTGCCGGTGGAGGGCACATGGTCCTCGCCCATGGCGTGGGCGAATTTGAGTCCCAGCACCTCGGTGTAGAAGCGCGTGGTCTCCACTGCGTCCTTGCAGCGAAAGGCGGCGTGATGAAGTTTCTTGCACAGCATGTCGTTTTCCTTCGGTTGTTGTTTGGCTTCGGCGGCGCCCGCCTTGCGGGAGCCAGGGCGCCGGCCTGCTCGCATGCGCATGGAATGTCCACCTATCGGACATTGCTGTGGACGCATGACTTGATTGTTTTCTAATAGGCTCACAGACAAAAGGCATGTGTCCGATAAACGAACGTGAAATTGCCCGCCGGGGCAGGTTCGCTGAGTTGATTACTGCGGCGCTTGCCGATAACACCCATGGGTCCATCCAATGAACTCGAAAATCACCACCGACGCCGGCTCTCTCAAGCGCGGCGTGGCCTTGCTCAAAATCCTGGCGACCGCCGGCAGCCGCGGACGGGCGCTGACGGAGGTGGCCGAGAAGGCGGGGATTCCGCATCCCACGGCGCACCGCATCCTCAAGCAGCTCATTGCCGAAGGCCTGGCCATCCAGCATTTCGAGACGCACCGCTACAAGCTCGGGCCGCTGGTGTTCGAGCTCGGCCTGGCCGGATCGAGCCTGCATGACATCCGCGATCTGTGCGAGCCGTCGATGCGCGATCTGGCGCAGGCCACCGAGGACACGGTCTATCTGGTGCTGCGCAGCGGTTTCGAGGCCGTTTGCATGCACCGCTGCGAGGGGCCTTTCCCCATCCGCGCCCTGGTGCTGGAGGTCGGCAGCCGCAGGCCGCTGGGCGTGGGCGCGGGCGGGCTGGCGATTCTCGCGGCCATAGAGCCGCACGAGCGCAGCGCCATCATCGAACGCGTGGAGCCCTCCTTGGCCGACTTCGGCAACATGAACCCCGACCTGCTGATGCAGGCCTGCGACCAGACGGTTGCCGACGGCATGTCGCTGGTGCAGAACAAGGTGAGCATGGGCGTGACCGCGGTGGGCATGGCGTTTCGCAACTCGGTGGGCACCTCCATTGGTGCGATCAGCGTGGCGGCGCTGACCCAGCGCATGCCCAACTCGCGCATCCAGAAGATTGCGGCCCAGCTGCGGCGCGAGGCGGCCAACATCGAGGCGCGCCTGCGCAAAAGCAATTGGAGCCAGGCCAACGCGCAGCGGACCTGAGCCGCCGGTGCGCGGGCCTGGCATCAGGCCCAAGCCAGGACTTCCTGCAAGGCCTGGTCCAGTGCCGCGCGCGCATTGCTGCTGGCGCCCATCGAGCGCCAGGCAATGAAGCGGTCGGGACGCACCAAAATGGCACCGCCAGGGCCGAACTCGCGCTTCTTGCTCCACTCGCCGCTGAGGTCGAAATGCTCGCCCCTGTCGATGCCTATGGTGCAGGCATGCAGCGGTATGCCGCGCTGACGGGCAATGGCGCGTGCGGCATCGCACCAGTCGCCGGCGTCTTCGCCGGCAATCAGCACGAAATGGCCCGCAGCGGTGAGGTCGTAGATGGAGTAGCGGCCCCCGGTGTTCTCCAGCCAGGCGTGGGGCAGGGAGTGGCCGGGCTTGGTGCTGGGCCGGAAATCGCAGATGGCGTCAAGCGGCGCGGGCGCGGGCAGATCGTCCGCCAGCAGCGCGCCTTGCGCGTAGACATAGCCGAAGTTGGCCTGCAGGTGTTTGTATGTGGTGCGGGCAATGCCCATGCCCGCGGTCGCCCGCCGGCGTGCGGCGTCGGCGTCGGCGCCTTCGGCCCACAGGCGGCGCAGTGCGGCCCAGTTCTCCTGCGGGCCTTGCCCGGGTGAGAAACCGAACGCCGCGGCGATCTTCCAGGCGTTCTGCCAGTTTTCGTAGGCGGAAGAGACGATCATCTGCGCTACCGGCCGGCGCTCGTGCTCGTAGGTGTCGAGCAAGGCATCGCCGGCTGCGCCGCGCAGCACGGCGGCGAGTTTCCAGCACAGGTTGTAGCTGTCCTGCACGGCGCTGTTCAGGCCATGGGCGCCTGCGGGCGGCATGCGGTGCGCGGCATCGCCCAGAATGAAGGCGCGGCCGATGCGGTACTTCGAGGCCACCGTGGCGTTGAGCGCCCAGCGCGAGATCTGCAGCACCTCGATGTGCTCGCGTGGAATACCTAGAATCGCACAGGTGCGGCGCGCGACTTCCTCGTCGGTATACGGCTTGTGCTCGCCGGGCGCGGCGATCATGTTGAACACCCAGTGCGGTGAATGCACGCCCCAGGTGGTCGGCCCCATGGGCACGAGCACGCCGGGTTCGCCCACATCGGGGTTCAGAATGGTGCGGTTGAGCACGTCGCTGGTCTCGCCCGCGGGGAAGTAGCGGCTCAGGTCGGCCGCGAAGTGCACGGAGATGGTGGTCGCCACCGCATCGTGGCCCTGCATCTCGATGCCCAGCTGGGCGCCCACGGTCTGGCCGCCGTCGCAGGCCAGCAGGTATTTGGCGCGCACGGTGTAGGTGGTGCCGCTGTCGCGATCGAGCACCTGTGCCTGCACGCCTTGCGCGTCTTGCTTGAACGACTGGAACTGGTGATGGAAGCGTATGCCGCCGGGCGCGAGTTCCTCGGCGCGCGCGCGCAGCAGCGGCTCGAGCTGGGCCTGGGCGAGATTGGTGTAGCTGTTGTCGCTGGCCGCGCGCCAGTCGTTGTCGAGGCCGCCGCGGCCGAAGGCGCCCAGGCGCGCGATTTCGCGGCCATGGTCTGGCGTGGGCCCGGCCAGGCCTGCGTACCAGCCGACATAGCGCATGTTTTCATCCGGACAGGCCACGGCGCGTATCGCGTCCTCGACGCCGATTTCGCGGAAGATTTCCATGGTCTTGATGGACAGAAGATGCGCCTTGGGCAGCGCCGATGTCGCCGGGTATTTGCTGACCACGCAGTTGGCGATGCCGTATTGCGACAGCAGCATAGAGGCGCAAAGACCTGTTGCGCCGCCGCCCACGATCAGCACGTCGGTTTCGATATCGAGAGGGTGTTTCATGATGAGGGGAAAATCGCGGAGTTAAAGATCGAGCACCAGCCGCTGGCTCTTGCAGCCCGAGACGCAAATCAGCATGCGCTGGTTGGCCTGGCGTTCGGCGTCCGAGAGCACGCTGTCGCGGTGATCGGGAATGCCTTCGAGCACCAGCGTTTCGCAGGCGCCGCACAGGCCTTCTTCGCAGCTTGTGAGCGGCTGCACGCCGCATTGGCGAATGGCCTGCAGCAGCGATTGGCCGCGCTGGACTTCGAGCGTCTTGCGGCTGCGCTGCAGCACCACGGTGTACCGGGACTGCGCGTCCTGCGCCGCGGCCACGGCCACGGCGTTGAAGCGCTCGATGTGGCTGCGCTCGCCATGGCCCAGCCGTTCGCAGCAGGCCGTGAAGTGGTCCAGCATCACGGCCGGACCGCAGGCGTAGTAGTGCGTGCCGGGCTGGTTGCGCGCGGCCAGCAGCGCCTGCAGATCGGCCGGGCCGGCGTTTTCGTCATCGAAGTGCAGATGCAGCGCAATTCCCAGCGCCTGGAGTTCGTCGACGAACGCCGCGCTGTGCGCGCTGCGCGCGAGGTAGATCACCTCTACCGATGCGCCGATGCCGGCCAGGCGCTTGGCCATGCTCAGCAGCGGCGTGATGCCTATGCCACCGGCGACCAGCACGGAATGCGGCGCATCTTCATGCAGCGCAAACGCGTTGCGCGGCGCGCTGATGGCAAGCGGCATGCCGACGCGCAGGGTTTCGTGCACGCAGCGCGAGCCGCCACGGCTGGCGCGATCCTTGAGCACGCCGATCACATAGCGCTGGGCGTCGTCCGGACGGTTCTTCAGCGAGTAGCTGCGCACCATGCCGTTGGGCAGATGCAGGTCGATGTGGGCGCCCGCGGTGAACGCCGGAAAAGTCTCGCCGGCGACGGGACGCAGGTCCAGGCTGACGATGTCCTGCGCCTCGCAGGACATGGTGTGGATGAAGGCGTTGAGTGGTCGGGACATGGCGCTCAGGCTGCGGCGCTGGCCGGTTCTGTCTGTGCCTGCTGCTCCTGCTGGATCATGGCTTCGAGCATGCGGCGTGCACGGTTGGAGCCGCTGTCGGGGCCCAGATGCACGGGTTTGAGGCTCCAGAATTCATGGCCTTGCACCGATTTGGCTGCGGCTTCGATCAAGGGCAGGTCTTCGATCTCGAACGCGTAGTCGAGCATGCGGCGCAGGCGCTCGTCCTCGCCGTCGGACTCGAGGTTGATGCCGCGCGCCACGCCCCAGAAATAATGGCATTCGTTCTCGGACACGGGCGTGACCATGTGCGCCAGCAACTGTTCCATGCCTTGCTCGCGCCTTGCGCCCACGGGCGTTTCGCCGATCTTGAGCATCACGTTGCCGGGCGCATTCCAGCGCGTGTCTATCCACATGTCGACGCGCTCCCAGGGAATGCTTTCGTAGATAGGGATGGGCTGCTGCGGCACATCGGCGAACCACCAGTTGTTCCAGAGCTCCTGCTCGTTCTGTTGGAGCGACTGCTTGCCTTGCTGCACCAGGCCGTTGCCGCCAAAGGTCTTGCGGTGCGTCCACTCGATGTGGCTCACGTCCATCAGGTTGTCCACCACGTATTCGTAGTTGGCCTTCACGCTGATACGTCCGCACACCGTGCGATTGGTGGCGCTGTCCACGAGGAAGGCGTAATCGGGAATCAGCGCCTCGTCGGCCAGCGCCTGGTCGCCGAGCCAGATCCAGACGACCGAGTGCTTGGCCAGCACCTTGTACGAAGGAATCCTGCAGCCTGCGGGAATGCGCTCGGAGAACGGATTCTTCACGCAGTCGCCCCGGGCGTTGAACTCCAGGCCGTGATAGGGGCAGACCACATTGCCGTTGACCACGTCACCCAGGCTCAGCGGCGCGAAGCGGTGCGGGCAGCGGTCCTGCACCGCGCCCAGCTGACCGTCTGCGGTCCGGAAAACGACGATCGCCGTCTCGGCCACCACGCGTGCGAACTTGCCGTCGTTCGCGAGTTCGTTTTCCCAGCCAATCATGTACCAGGTGTTCTTCAGCAAACGCTTCATCGCCAGTCTCCTCAATGTGGGTTATGTATAAAAAAATTGGACGGAACCGGTTTCCTTGGAAATCCAATCACGAATCATTTATTTGATGGATTCGATGCGGTTGGCAGGTTATCTGGATTGAATTTCTTGCGTAACTCAGTGTTTACCCTTGAGGAAAGAAAATACCCCGTGCCAGTGCAATTGGCTGATGGGATAGGGCTTTTTCAACGCATTTTTTTATAGATGACGCAAGGCTGGGTCGTTCCTGTTGGCATCCTGACTCAGGGTTTCCACGGGGCTAAAACTGTTCAATTGGTGGAATTCATGGCGAGCCGAGTGCCACTACTTGGCACAGTTCAATCTCATGCAAGATGCATGGCCTCCCGTGCGCATTGAACAAAAACATGGCGGGATGTTTTCAGGAATCGCCTGGAGCAAGGGTTAACACCCACTTTCCATAAAATTATTGATGGATGTTATAAAAAATGTGCTTTATTTGATTAGGTCTTCGTTGTTTTGAAAAATAGACTTCAGGCTGATTTCAACGGGAGACATAAATGGGTGTAGTGAATATTCAGCACTTTGCTTTGCAAGTGCCGGAGCTGAGCATTGCCAAGGCTTTTTATGATGATTTCGGTTTGAAGACTGATTATGAAAATGGCAAGCTGATTTGCCGCTGCGAAGGCCGCGATCAAATCCAGGTGGTGCTTTCCGAAGGCAAGCGCAAGCGCCTGCACTACGTGAGCTTCGGCACCACGGCCGCCCACCTCGAAGGCATGCGCCAGCGTCTGGCGGCGCGCGGCGTGGCGTTCACCAGCACGGTGGAAGGCAGCGACATCGAAGGCCTGTGGTTCAAGGACTTCGACGGCATGCTGACCAATGTGCAGGTGGCCGACGAGGCGCCCTGGGACGAGGCCGCGCGCGTGGCGTTCAACGCCGCCGAGATGCGCCGCGTGCGCCGCGGCCGCACCGCGCTGATGGATGAAAAGCCGATCAAGCCGCGCCGCCTGGGCCATGTGGTGCTGTTCTCCACCGATCCGGGCAGGAAAGTCGAGTTCTACAACGATGTGTTCCAGCTGCGGCTGAGCGACACCGTGGCCTCGTTCCTGAGCTTTCTGCACAGCGGCGGCGGCAGCGATCACCACATCGTGGCGTTCGGCAAGTCCACTTCCTATGGCCTGCACCACGCGGGCTTCGACGTGGCGACCACCGACGAAGTCGGCGCCGCGGCGCGCCAGATGGTCAACAAGGGCTATATCGCGGGCTGGGGCCCGGGCCGTCACTTCGTGGGATCGAACACTTTCGCCTATGTGCGCGACCCCTGGAACAGCATGCACGAGTACTTCTCGGACATGGATTTCATCCATGACGGCGAGCACTGGGAGCCGCAGGATTGGGTGCATCTGGGCACGCGCAGCATCTGGGGCGATTCGGAGCCGCCGGATTTCGCGAAGAACTTCGAAACGCCCGAACTCAGCCCAGCGTCCATGACCCACGCAGACAAGCCATGACCACGAACACTCCATTGGTGCACAACGTGCTGGGCAGCGCCCTGGTCAAGGAGGTGCGCAATCCTTCGACCGGACAGGTGATAGGCGAGCTGCATTGCGCCCAGGCGCAGGATGTGGACGCCATCATCGCCAAGGCGGACCGCGCGTTCGCCAGCTGGCGCAAGGTGCCGGCGCGCGAGCGCGCACGCCTGCTGCTGCAGCTGGCCGCGCTGTTCGAGCGCGACAAGGAGCATCTGGCCTACCTCGAGGCGATAGACAACGGCAAGCCCGTCGGCTTTGCGCTGATGGCCGACATGGCCAACCTGATCGACACGGCGCGCTATGTGGCCGGCCTGGCCGACAAGCTCGAAGGCCGCAACGTCAATGTGCCGCCCATGCAAGGCCAGCGCGCCGTGGCCTCCACGAGCTGGCAGCCGCTGGGCGTGATCGCCGCGATTGCCGCCAGCAATGCGCCCAACATGTACGTGGGCTGGAAGGCGCTGCCGGCGATTGCGGCGGGCAATACCGTGGTCTACAAACCCGCCGAAGAGGCGTCGCTGGCCACGCTGTACATCGCCGGGCTGTTTGCCGAAGCCGGTTTTCCCGAAGGCGTGTTCAACGTCATTCCCGGCGAGGGCCGGGTGATAGGCGATCTGCTCACGCTCGATGCGCGCGTGAGGAAGGTCTCGTTCACGGGCGGCGAACAGGTCGGGGCGCATATCGCCACACTCGCCGCGCGCCAGGCCAAGCCGGTGACGCTGGAGCTCGGCGGCAAGGCCGCGCAGATCATCACCGAGAACGCCGATTTCGCGCGCGCCATCAAGATTGCCGCGCTGGGCTTCATGGCCAACCAGGGCCAGATCTGCGCCGCGGGCACCCGCCTGCTGGTGCCGCGCGCGCAAGTGGAGCGCGTCGTCGAAGGTCTGCGCGCCGAGATCGCGGCGCAGAACATCGGCGAGGCCACGCTTGTGCAGACCAGCTACGGCCCGCTGGGCAGCGCCAAGGCCCTGCAGCGCGTGTCCGCCTATGTCGAGCAGGCGCGCCGGGAAGGCGACCAGGCGCTGATCGGCGGCCAGCGGATAGCGCGCGATGGCTTCTTCTTCGAGCCCACGCTGTTTCTGTGCACGCCCGCATCCACGCTGGTGCAGGAAGAGGTGTTCGGCCCCGTGGCGGCCGTGCTCGCCTACGACAGCATCGACGAAGCCGTGCAGCTGGCCAACAGCAGCAAGTACGGACTGAGCTCGGGCGTCTTCACGCAGGACCTCGACGAGGCGCTGCGCATCGCCGACGCGCTCGATGTGGGCAATGTGTGGGTCAACGGCTTCGGCCTGATCGATCCCTGCCTGCCATGGGGCGGCATCAAGGCCAGCGGTTACGGCCGCGAGAACGGCATCGATGCGCTCAAGCCCATGTGCTACGAGAAGGCGCTGACCATCCAGTTCAACTGAACGGCGCACCAGAAAACCAGGATTCACATGCAATACGAAATCACTTTTCCCTCCGACGGTCTGACGCTCTCGGGCGTGGTGCACCGGCCCGACGGCATGGCCGGCAAGCGTCCCGCCGTGATCGTCACGCATGGCTTCGGCGGAACCAAGGGCGCAACGCACGAGAAGGAAGCCGATCTCTACGAAGCCTGGGGCTACGTGGTGCTGCGCTTCGACTACCGCGGCTGCGGCGACAGCCAGGGCCGGCGCGGCCACATCCTCTGCACCGATCAGGTCGCGGACACGCGCAACGCCATTTCCTGGATGGCCGCGCAGGAGTTCGTCGACGCCGACCGCATCATGCTGAGCGGCCAGAGCTTTGGCGCCGCAGTGAACGTGTATACAGGCGCGGTCGATGCACGCGTCAAGGCCGTGGTGTCCATAGGCGGCTGGGGCGACGGCCTCGAGAAGTCCAGGGACCAGCATGCTTCGCCCGCGCAATGGGCGGCGTTCACCGGCAAGATCGCCGAAGGCCGCGCCCACCGCGAGAAGACCGGCGAGAGCTTCATGGTCAAGCGCTGGGACATAGTGCCGATTCCCGAGCACATGCGCGGCCACCTGCCCGCGGGCGCGGTGATGGACTTCACGTCCCAGACCATGGAGAGCATCTGCGCCTTCCGCCCCAACGAAGTGGTGGCGCTGATGGCGCCGCGTCCCCTGCTGCTGGTGCACTCGGCCAACGACAGCGTGACGCCCACGCGCCAGGCCATAGAGCTGTTCCAGAAGGCAGGCAAGGGCTGCGAGCTGCATCTGCTCAGCGAAATCGACCATTTCCCCTTTGCCGACGGCGACAGCATGTTCATCGAAATCCTCGCCTACTGGCTGCAGCGCAACTTTCCCGCGAGCGCCTGAGCGGCACGCAGCGCCGAACGAGCATCCAAAAACCACCTCACATTTCAGCTCACAGGAGACAAACCATGAAAAAGAAGATCGCCATCATCGGCGCCGGCCTGGGCGGCCTCACCACGGCCCTGCAACTGCATGCGCTGGGTTTTGCGCCCATCGTGTTCGAAGCCGCGCGGGAAATCCGTCCGCTGGGCGTGGGCATCGTGTCGCAAACCTATGCGACCAAGGAAATCACCGCGCTGGGTCTGCTCGACGAGCTCAACGCCAACTCGGTGGACGCGACCGAGTCGCTGTATTACAACCAGTACGGCCAGGAAATCTACGGCGAGCGCTGCGGCACGCACATGGGCTATGCGCATGCGATGCGCTACATCCACCGCGGCACGGCGCAGATGATGCTCTACAAGGCCGTGATCGAACGCCTGGGCAAGGACGCCGTGGTGTCGGGCATGCGCTGCACGGGCTTCACGCAGGATGCGGATTCGGCCACGGCGCTGTTCAAGGACGAGGCGGGCAACGTGAGCGAATACCGCTGCGACGCCATCGTCGCCGCCGACGGCATCAAGTCCGCCGTGCGCCGCCAGCTCTATCCCGCGTCGCACGAGCCGCATTACTCGGGCATCACGCTGTGGCGCGGGGTCACCAAGATGAAGCCGTTCAAGGGCGGCGGCACCATCTTGCACATCGGCGCGCCCAGCCAGGGCAGCCTGATCGTCTATCCGATTGCCGACAACATCGATGCCGACGGCAATACGCTGGTCAACTGGGTGGTCGAGCAAAACGGCCGCCCCGCAGGCGTGGAAGACTGGAACGCCAAAGCCGATGTGAAGGAGATCGCGCACATGTTCGACGAGTGCGAACTGGACTTCATCGACGCGGGCAAGCTGCTGCGCGACGCGTCGGAAGTCTATGTCTTCCCGCTGATCGACCACGATCCGTTGCAAAAGTGGAGCTTCGGGCGCGTGACGCTGATCGGCGACGCGGCCCATGCCATGTACCCGCGCGGCGGCAACGGTGCCTGCCAGGCCTTTGTCGATGCGCGCGTGGTCGCGGAATGCCTGTCCATCCACGACTCGGTCGAGGAGGCATTCCTGCAATACGAAACGCAGCGCCTGCCCATCGCCAACAAGATCGTGATGGCCAACCGCGGCGATGGTCCTGAAGTCGTGCGCCGCATCGTCGAGGAACGCACCGGCGGCCAGCGCTTCGACGACATTGAAAAAGTCTTGCCGTTCGAGGAGGCCGACTCGATTTTCAAGCAGTACCATCGGCTGGCCGGCATGAAGCGCCCGAACGACAGCGCGCCCAGCGGCTTCCGCTCGGTCTTTGCCGAGTAAACAGACCACAGTCCAGGAGACACGATGAGCATGGCTTATGACCGCGCGGGGCCCTTGCCCCTATGAACGTCGATCCCAAGCACATCATCCAGCTGCACATGATCGTGGAGCTGGGCTCCTACAGCCGGGCGGCGGAGAAGCTCAACATCACCCAGCCGGGGCTCACGCGCAATATCCGGGTGCTGGAGGAGAGGCTGGGCGTCAAGCTGCTGCGCCGGGGGAAGACCGGAGCGCGGCCCACGGACGAAGGCAAGATGATCGCGTCCTATGGGAAAAAGCTGTTCGAGATCAACCAGCGCGTGTCGGGCTACTTCGACGGCCTGCGCGTGGGGGACTTCGGCAAGATTCGCCTGGGCCTGGCCTACACGCTGTCCAACGCCTATCTGGCCAAGCCCATTCATGAGTATCTCGAAGAAAAGACCCATTCGGTGATACAGGTGAGTTCAGGCTCGACGCTGGAGCTGGTCGAGCAACTGCAGGCCGAGAAGATCGATGTGGTGCTCGGCGGCGTGCAAATCAGCAAGGCGGGCGACGACTATGTGTTCGAGGCCCTGACCAAGAACTATCTCATGGTCGTGGGGCGCAAGGGACATCCGCTGGTCAGCAAGGTGCAGGTCGGCAACAAGGATCTGGAGGCCTTCCGCTGGATCATTTCCGCCGAGTTCGACCCGATTCGCAAGGATGTGGATTCGTTCCTGAGCGCGCTGGGCATCAAGAAGAACATGATTTCGCTCGAGGTCTCCTCGACGAGTCTGATCATCGAGACGCTGCTGATCTCCGACTATCTGGTCGCGCTGCCTTCGGTGATCGCGCAGAAGCTGATCGATGTGGGGCTGGTGTCCGAAGTGAAGATCGCCGAGGTCCACAACCTGCGGCCCATTGGCGTCGCCTACCGGCGCAACAGCCTGAACGAATCCTTCGTGCAGTCGTTCGTCACGCACATCAAGCGCTGGTTTGCCAGCCACCATGGTCCCATGGAAGACGCCTGATTTTCTGCGGCGGGCAGGGGTTTTCTCTGCGGGACCATCGCGCCCGCAGTGCGCAGTTGGTGCTTTCTCGAATCAATGACGTTGGATATTAATCGTCCAATTTTTTTATTGATATTTTTGATTTTTCTATGAATCGCCCGATATTGCCGGCGAGGGCGCAGCCTGGCTGTAATTCATGGTGAAGTAAATATCTCATGTCATGTTCATCTATCGAAATATCGCCGTGGGATGGGGATAAATTTCGCCATCATTCGTGTTCTCAGCTGCGGAATGTTGTCAAGTTGAATAAAGAGATTTATTGGCCTGAATGCATATCCTGGGCCGAGCTTGGTTGGGTTTGATATCAATAAAAGGAGACAAGAAATGCAAAAGAAATGGATGGCCCACGCCGTCATGGCATGCATCGCTGCCACCGGTGCGGCGCAGGCCTCGGTACACCAGCCCCAGGGTTTGAATCTGGGCGGAACCAGCTTCATGGATGGTTTTGGTTCCAACGATCCGGGCTGGGCGTATATCCAGCTGTTTCGCGTCAATCGCATCAACAAGACCACGGATTCCAGCGGCGAGCCCAATCCGCTGCTCAAGGACCCGCGCATCAAGAGCGAGCTGTCGCTGCACCAGATTCTGTACAACACCGATGTGACCATAGGCGGCGGACGACTGGGCTTTACTGCCATTCTTCCGCTGGTGCGCCTGGGCGCGAAGACGGCCGCAGACAGTCCCGTGCAGCTGCATTCGAGCAGCGGCATAGGCCTGGGTGATCTGACGCTGGGCGCCTACCTGCAGATGCGCCCCGTCATGCAGGACGGCCGGCCGGTATTTTCCCAGCGCTTCGAGCTCGATATTCTTGCGCCCACGGGCCAGTACGATGCCAAATATTCGGCCAATCGCGGCACGAATTACTGGTCTATCAACCCCAGCTGGGCCATGACCTGGCTGCCCAGCAAGAAACTGGAGTTGAGCACCCGGCTGCATTATCTCTACAACGCAAAGAACAGCGAGCCTGACGGTGTTGCCCCTTTTATAACGAACTATCAATCGGGTCAGGCGGTCTGGGCCAACTTTGCTGCCAGCTACGCCATCAATGAACAGTGGCGGGCGGGCATCAGCGGCTATTACTTCAAGCAGCTGAGCGAAGACAAGGCAAATGGCGAGAAACTGACGGGAAGCAAGACCACGGGCTTGGCGATGGGCCCTGGAGTGATGTGGAGAATGGATCCGCACAATATTTTCATGGCCAATTTCTATCTGCCGGTGGTCAATAAAAACAACCTGTCTGGCAAAACCCTGAACATCCGCTGGGTCCACCCCTTCTGATGAATATCTGAAAACAAAAAAGGAGACATTATGGCCGCCAGTATAAA
The DNA here is from genome assembly GCF_057914905.1 of Comamonas sp. DB36. NCBI lineage: Bacteria > Pseudomonadati > Pseudomonadota > Betaproteobacteria > Burkholderiales > Comamonadaceae > Comamonas > Comamonas sp. DB36. Next base: position 233,466 of record NZ_CP196633.1, on the reverse strand, counting down.
AACTGTCGTATTTCGAATCGCAGTGATCTACCTGCTGGGTGTGCTGGCCGCCATGACGGTGGGCTCCGCAGTGCCAGAGATTTCATTCATCGCGCGCGAGTTCCGCCCCGAAGACAAGTCCATCCTGGGCCTGGTGGTGTCCATGCCGTCGCTGGTGGTGGCGCTGGGCGCACTGATTGCCGGCTATTTTGTCGACAAGCTGGGCGACAAGAAAATGCTGTTCGTCGGCACGGCGCTGATGGTGGCCGGCGATGGCCTGGTGATTGCCTCGTCCAGCATCAACATGCTGCTGGCCGGGCGCTTCATCTCGGGGCTGGGCTACGTGCTGGTGGCGGTGTCCGCGATCACCATGCTGGTGCGCCTGACGCCTATCGAGCATCGCACCATGGCGTTGGCCGTGTGGTCCACGTTTGTGCCGCTGAGCTTCATCATCCCGTTCCTGACTTCCGGCTGGCTGCGCGATCTGGGCGACTGGCGCGGTGCGTTCTGGGCGCATGCGGGCGCGAGCATCCTGCTGCTCGTGATCTGTCTGACGACCCTGCCGTCGCGCGACAAGGAAGGTGAGCAGGTTTCACGCACCCGTGGCGTGCGCGGCGTGCTCAAGTCGCCCTGGCCTTACCTGCTGGGCCTGGGCATAGGCGGCGACGCGTTCCTGCACGTGGGCATCATGACGGTGCTCGGTCCTTATCTGGCCCAGAAGTACGGCGCCGACCCGGCCGTGATCAATGTCTGGAACATAGGCGCCATGGTGCTGAACATGCTGGGCTGCCTGCTGTTCGGCAAGCTGCTGGACAAGGGCGTTTCGCCGCTCAAGGTCAACATCGTCGCCATCGTTCTCACGGGCGTGCCGGCGCTGGCGATCTTTGCGTTCCCGATAGGCATAGAAGCGTCCATCGCCTGCTCGTGGCTCTTCATGTTCTTCAGCGGTCTGCTGACCGGAATGATCATCTTCACGCCTTCGGTCGCACCGACGCGCGACAGCATGGGCGCGACCAGCGGCCTGGTCACGCAGCTCACGCTGCTGGGCGTGCTGCTGGGCGCACCGGTGTTCTTCGGCGCCATGGCCGCGCCCACACCGCAGCCCATGCTGATTGCCATTGGCGCCGGTCTGCTGGTGTGTCTGTTCCGCATTCCCATCCTGTCGCGCATCGATCACCCGCAGCACGCCGACGCCGCACAGCCGAAGCGCACACCGCCGCGCGCTGCGACCTGAGCCAGCACCATCGCCCGATTTTCCCCCTTCAACACGCAAGTCCCATGACCGAGCTGCAGAGCAACCCCCTAGAGTATTCCTTTGGCGCGCAAAAGCTGAAGGGCTTTCTGGCCCAGCCGAAAACCCCCGTCGCGCGCGCCGGCGTGGTACTCCTCCATGACGCCTTCGGCGTCGGCGACTTCGTGCGCGAGCAGGCGCTGCGCCTGGGCGCCGAAGGCTATGCGGTGCTGGCCGCGGACCTCTGGGGCGATGGCCGCCAGCTGCGCGCCGAAGCGGAGATCGGGCCGACGATAGGCCGCCTGGCGAGCGACCGCGTGCAGTGGATGGGCCGCATACGCGCGGCGGTCGAGACGCTGGCGCAGCATGCGGACCTCGAGGTCGCGCGCATCGCGCTTGCGGGCTACTGTTTCGGTGGCGCGTCGGCACTGGAGTTCCTGCGCACGCAGCGCGATGTGGCGGGTGTGGTGAGTTTGCACGGCGGCCTGGATCTGGTGGGACAGGACTGGCGTGCGGCGCGCACATCTTCCAGGGCGCTGGTGCTGACAGGGGCCCAGGACCCGATGGCCAGCGAATCCTCGCTCGCATTCCTGCAGCGCGGCCTCACGCAGTCGGGCGTGGACTGGGAGGTGAATCTCTACGGCCATGTCAGGCACGGCTTCACGCGTCCCGATGCGGACCGCGCCAATCAGCCCCAGGCCATCGCCTACAGCGAGCCGGCCGCGCGCCGCGCCTGGCTGGCGATGAACCGGTTCCTGCAGGAAACGCTTGCCTGATCCGGCACCTGCAACCCATATCCCAAGGAGACAATGTCATGAACGCACTTGATGCGGGAATCGCGCCGGTGCGCACGGCGCAGGAATTCGATGCACTGCGCCAGGGCTGGCGCGCCCTGAAGACCGAGACCCGGTTCGTCACACGCGCCGGCCGCCCCGTGGTCGACGCCCCGGGCGGACCCATCTACATCCTGCTGCGCGGCGAGGAGACCGCCGGCCAGGTCGGTCTCTACGACCAGACGGCAGTCGCTGGTTCCTCCGTGCCGCTGCACCATCAGACCACCGAAGACGAGACGTTCTATGTGCTTGAAGGCCGTTGGCGCTTTCAGGCCGGCGCCGTGGTGCAGGAAGCCGGACCCGGCACGCTGATCCACGCCCCGGCGCACACCGCCCACGCCTTCGGCGCGCTCGAAGGACCGAACGACATTGCGCGCGTGCTCAGCTGGAACGCGCCCGCAGGGCATGAGCGCTTTTATATCGGCATGGGCGATTCGGCGGCCAGGGGCGAGCGCCCGGACATCGTGGCCGCGCCGCGCTATCGCACGATCTTCTCGCCGCAAGAAGCACCCATCCCATTGGCGCCGGGAAGCGAGGGCGGGGCGTTGGCACCCGCCAGCGCGCTGTTCACGGACTATGCGCAGGCGCCGCAGACCGCGATGGACGGCTTCACCGTGGCCACGCTGCTCGGCACCGCCCAGTCCAGCCAGCGCCAGCTGGTGCGCGAAGTGCATTGCGCCGCGGGCGCGGCGTTCTGCGATTTCGCCGATTTCGGCCTGGGCCCGCGCTACTTCTACGTGACCGCCGGGGAGTGGGACATCACCGTGGGCGACACCACCCGGCGCTGCGCCGCGCATACGGCTGTGATGGCGGACCGCGCTGCGCCGCTGCAGGCGCGTGTGGTGGGAGCCGCACAGGGGCGGCTGCTGGAACTCAATTTCGGCCAGTCTGCATAAGTTTTACTTCGAGAGTCAAAAATGGATCTGGGAATCAAGGGACGCCACGCGTTCATCTGCGCCTCGTCGCAGGGTCTGGGTTTTGCCTGCGCGCAGGCACTGGCACGCGAGGGCGTGCATGTCACCCTCAACGGCCGCGATGCCGCGAAGCTGGAGACGGCGGCCCAGGAGTTGCGCGCCGGCGTTGCGGGTGCACAGGTGGACTGCATCGCCGCGGACCTGACCACGGCCGACGGCCGCGCGCTGATCGTGCAGCGGCTGGCGCATGTGGACATTCTGGTGAACAACAACGCGGGCCCGCCGCCCGGCGCGCTTGATGATTGGACGGAGCAGGCCTTGCTGGGCGCGATGCAGGCCAACATGATTCCGGGCGTGCAACTGATGCGCGCCTATGTGCCCGGCATGCGTGCGCGCAAGTTCGGCCGCATCATCAACATCACCTCCGCGATGGTGAAGACGCCGCATTACATGATGGGGCTGTCGACTTCGGCGCGCACCGCGCTGACCGCGATCAGCAAGGCCATCAGCGCCGAGGTGGTGGTCGACAACGTGACCATCAACAACCTGCTGCCCGAGCGCATAGACACGCCGCGCCAGGAGTTCATGGCCCAGCGCATGATGGCCGCGGACGGCATCACGCACGAAGAGGCGCGCCGCCGCATCGCCGCTTCCATCAATGCCGGGCGCATGGGCCGGCCCGAGGAGTTTGGCGCGGCCTGCGCCTTCCTGTGCAGCGCGCTCGCGGGCTACATCTCGGGTCAGAACCTGCAGCTCGACGGCGGATCGTACGAGGGCCTGGTCTGATGTCAGCACAAGCCATCTCGCGCGTGGCCGAGGTTCGCGCCGCATGCCTCGATCTGGAGCGCCGCCGCCAGGCGGCCCTGCTGGCGGTCGATCTGCCGGCGCTCGCGCAGATGTTTGCCGAGGATCTGGTGCACATCCACAGCGTGGGCCTGGTGCACGACAAGGCCGGCCTGCTGGCGCATATCGAGGCCAGGCGCGGCTTTGCGGCCATAGAGCGCGGGCCCCTGGAGATCCGGGTGCTGGGCGCCGACGCGGCCGTGATGACGGGCGCCATCCGCAACTGCATGCGCGCGCCCGATGCCAGCCTGAGCGATCTGCGCGGCATGGTCACGCAGATCGTGCGCCGCAGCGCGGACGGCTGGCAGTTCATGCACTTCCAGCTCACGCCACTCCCCTAGAAAACACACAGGAAAAAACAATGAAATTGGTTCGATTCACCCAGGCGGGCAAGACCCGCATAGGCAAGCTGGTGGCGGGGCAGGTGGTTGACCTGTCCGCGGTCACCGGCGCAAGCGACTCGATGCGCGCCGTGCTGGCGCAATGGAACGCGCTGCGCGCCAGGCTGGAAGCGGTGACTGCGCCCGGCTTCGCGCTCGACCAGGTGCGCCTCGAGGCACCGATCAACGACCCGCAGAAATACCTGGCCATAGGCCTGAACTACAAGGAGCATGCCGAGGAAGCCAGGGCTGCCGGCGTGCCGATTCCCACGAGCCAGCTGTGGTTCAACAAGCAGGTCTCGTGCATCAGCGGCCCGTTCGACGCCATCGAGTTTCCGCCCGAGTGCAAGGTGCTCGACTATGAGATCGAGCTGGGCGTGGTCATCGGCCAGCGCTGCCGGCGCGTGCGCGCCGCCGACGCGCGCAGCGTGATCGCCGGCTATCTGGTCACCAACGACGTGACGGCGCGCGACTGGCAGACGCGCTCGCCCACCTTCACGCTCGGCAAGTCCTTCGACACCCATGGGCCCCTAGGCCCCTGGCTGACCACGGACGACGAAATCGCCGACCCCATGCAGCTGGACATGACGCTCACGGTCAACGGCGAAGTCCGCCAGAAGATGCCTACGGCCGACATGGTCCACGACATCTGGGCACAGATCGAATACCTCTCCACCGTCATGACGCTGGAGCCCGGCGACGTGATCGCGACGGGCACGCCGTCGGGTGTGGGCGTGGCGATCAACAGGACGCTGCAGGTAGGCGATGTCGTCAGGGCGGAGATCGAGCAGCTGGGTGCCATCGAGAACCGAGTGATTGCGGGCTGATCGCCGGTCCGGGGCAGGGGTGGCCGCTGTCGATGGCATGGCGCATGACCATGCAGCCAAAGGGCCGTCCCCGCTTGCGCCCCTCGATGCCGCATGACTCGACTGCTTGCCGCAGCGGCAGCGGTTGCAATTCCAAAACCAGACAAGCACCATGCGACCCAAAGACCTCAAGATCCGTACCCGACTCATGGCTGGCTTTCTGCTCATTCTCGTGCTGGTTTTCGTGCAGGGGCTCTACAGCATCGCGCAAACCAGTCGCGTCAATGCCCAGTCCACGTTGATGACCGCGCATTGGATGCCCGCCATGCGCTTGTGTGCCGGGGTGGCCGAAATGAGTGCCCGCATCCGCGCCGTCCAGTCTGACCACTTGCTCAGCAGGAGCAGCCAGCAAAAGGAACAGTTGGGCGCGCTGCTGGAGGTGTTTCTGACCGATGGCGAGCGGCAACTGCATGAACTCAGCAAGCTCGACCTTGGCGCCAGCGAAAAAAAGCAGTTGGGAGTCGTGCAGGCCCTATGGAAAACCTATCGCGGCCAGGCGCAGGAGCTGTTGAAGCATTCCAACGGCTTTGAGCACGACGCAGCCGCAGCCCTGCTGGGCGGTGCGGGCCGGCAGACCGTCACCCAGCTCGGCGACAGCCTGCATGAACTGGCCGAACTTGCGTCCCAGGGCGGCCGGCAGGCCAGCGAGCGCGCGGGCGCGCTCTATGCGCAGGTGCAATGGACGCTCATCCTGCTGCTTATGGGCATTACCATCATCGGCCTGCTGGTTGGCTGGAGCCTGAGCCAATCGATCAGCCGAGGTCTGGCGGAGGCGGTCCGGGTCACCAGGGAGGTGGCGCGCGGGCGCCTGGATTGTCAAGTTCCAGCCAGCGGCAAGGACGAGATCGGCCAACTGCTGGCTAATCTGGCGCAGATGCGGACCAGCCTGGTCCAGGTGGTCACGCGCGTACGACAGGGGAGTGACTCGGTCTGCGTGGCCAGCGGCGAAATTGCCCTGGGCAATCAGGACCTGTCTGCACGCACGGAAAGACAGGCCAGTGCGCTGCAGGAAGCGGCAGCCTCCATGGCCGAACTCAGCTTGGCCGTGACGCAGAACTCCGCACATGCCCGTCAGGCGAGCGAGTCGGCGCAGCAAGCGTTGGCCGTGGCCATCAAGGGCGGGGTTGTGGTCGGGCAGGTGGTGGACACCATGCGCGGGATCAACCAGGCGAGCCGGAAGATTGCCGAGATCATCGCTGTCATCGACGGCATCGCATTTCAGACCAATATCCTGGCGCTGAATGCCGCCGTGGAGGCGGCCAGGGCCGGAGCGCAGGGCTTGGGCTTTGCCGTCGTGGCCAGCGAAGTTCGCGGCCTGGCCGTACGCAGCGCTCAGGCTGCCAAGGAAATCAAGGACTTGATCGGCGACAGCGTGAGCCGCGTCGACAGCGGCACCACCCTCGCGCAAGCGGCTGGCCATACGATGGACGAAGTGGTTGCCGCCATCCAGCGCGTGAACGCCACCATGAACGAGATTCGATCCGCCAGCGAGGAGCAAAGCCAGGGTGTGGCCCAGGTCAGCGAGACGGTGCAGCAGATGGACCAGGTCACCCAGCAGAATGCAGCGCTGGTGGAGGAGATGGCGGCAGCAGCCACCAGCTTGAACCACCAGACCGCGGAGCTGGTCGGTGCCGTGGGGTTCTTCGAGCTGGCAGGCGTTCGTGGATCGAAGGTGTTCGTCAGACCGCCGGGAGCCTTGCCAAGGCAGCTGGCACAGATTGCGGCGGCGTGAGGGAATGCCATGTTCCCCATTGACTAGAACCATCATCACTTCAGGCCATTGCCCACTCCGAGAGTCAGTGGCGTGAAAGGCTGGTCCGCAATCGACGCGCTCTTGCTCCTATGGCTGGCTGCGGCCTCATGGGCCAGCACCCGAAGTCAAGGCACCCACAAGTACTGAGACAGGCGTTCGAGTTCCTGCACCCGATAGGCATGCGGACTCACACCCATGTGCTTGCGGAAGAACCGGCCGAAGTAGCTTTCGTCCTCGAAGCCCAGGCTGTCGGCGATCTGCTTGATGCTGCCGTTGGTATAGACGAGCTCGCGCTGCGCCTCGAAGAGCACGCGCTCGTTGATCATGTCTATGCTGGACTTGCCCAGGCTCTCGCGCGTGAGCCTGGACAATTGGCCGGCACTGATGCCCAGTTGTTCGGCGTACTGCGCCACGGTCCAGCGGCGGCGCATGTGCTCGTCGATCAGGCTTCTGAATTTCTCCAGTTGCAGCGACCTGCGCGACAGTGCGGGCCAGACGGCGGGTTCCAGCGTTTCGCTGAGCCTGGCCACCTGGACCAGCAAGGCCGTGATGAGCGACAGCCCCGCCGCGACCTGGCCCATCGCGGCCAACCGCCATTCGCGCTCTATGCTCAGATACAGCGGCATCAGTCCCGCGGTATAGCGGCCTTGCTCAGGCAGATTGATGGCCAGCGGCTTGCGCAAAGTGTGCAGCAGCTCCGGCATCACGATCTTCACCATCGCTTCCAGCGGTTTTTGCGCCGCCGTCACGACCACGCCGTTGACCTGCGGGTTGAATTCGAATCCGTGCACCCGCCTTGCGGGCACCACGACGAGAGCCGGTGCGTGCAGGGGACGGCGCTCATCATCGAGCAGGGCGTGGCCCTGGCCATGCGTCATGTACAGGATCTGGAACAGGGATTGATGCTCGTGTGGATCGATCTCCCAGCCGTACAGCGAGGAACGCTCCGGAATCCACTCGAAATTGAACATATTGCTGCCGCCCGCGGGAGCGTTGTCGCCGTACATGGCGTAGTTGGGGATGCGGCGCTGGCGCTTGCCGGGAAGCTGGGGCGGTGACTGAGGCATGCAGGAAATGTCCTGCCTGATGCAACGTATGGCCCATAGGGATAACCCGCTGTGCCTTGTTTATGCACGAAATGTCCGATCACTGGCTTGAATTGTCAAAGGACACCATGGACCCGCGCTCGCAGAATTCGGACCTTCGGATTCAAGGGAGTTGCAATGGCGATGGAAAAAGTTCAGACCGGCTGGCTGCAGTTGCAGGACCGGGTGTGCGTGGTGACGGGTGCGGCCAGCGGCATTGGCCTGGCCGTGGCCCAGGCGCTGGCAGCGCAGGGCGCGCGCCTGGCGCTGATCGACAAGAACGCCGCGGCCTTGCAGGCGGTGGTGCGGCAGTTCGAGGCAGGCGCGCGACCGGTGATCGCGCTGGCCTGTGACACGTCGAGCGAGGCGCAGCTGCAGGCGGCCGCGCAGCAGGTGGAGCGCACCTGGGGCGCTGCGCGCACGCTGGTGAACAACGCCGGCGTGCTGCGCGCTGGCTCGCTCGATGCGCTGACGCTGGCCGATTGGAATCTCGTGCTGTCCGTGGACCTGACGGGCTACTGGCTGGCCGCCAAGGCCTTTGGTGCGCAGCTGCGCTCCCACAGGGAAGACGGCGGCGCCAGCATGGTGCATGTGGCCTCGATTGCCGGGCATTTTCCGCAAAGCCACAGCGGCGCGTACAGCGCGGCCAAGGCGGGGGTCTGTCTGCTGTCGCGCCAGTTCGCGGTGGAGTGGGGCGCGGATGCGGTGCGCAGCAATGTCGTCTGTCCGGGAATGATACGCACGCCGCTGTCTGCGGACTTCTATGCCCAGCCGGGCGTGGAGCAGGCGCGCTGCGCGGCCACGGCCAGCGGCAGGGTGGGCGAGGCCGACGACATCGCCCACACCGTGGCTTTTTTGGCCAGCCCACGCGCAGGCTATGTGAACGCCACCGAAATCATGGTCGATGGCGGCATGTCGGCGAAGCTGATGGATATGGTTCCGCGTCCTGGCTTCAGCCAGGCGAGCTGATGTTGCGGGAGACCGATGCAATGCTGAAACAGGAAAATCCGAGATCCATCGAATGCGATGTGGTGATCGTGGGCAGCGGTGCGGCCGGGCTTGCGGCCGCGGTGACAGCGCGCAAGCGCGGGCTCGACGTGGTGGTGCTGGAGAAGGAGCCGGTGTTTGGCGGCACCACGGCGCTGTCCGGCGGCGTGCTGTGGATTCCCCTCAGCGGCCAGGGCCGCGGGCAGAACCCGGCCGACACGGTACAGGCCGTGCACCGCTACCTCATGGGCGAGACCGGCAGCTACTACGACGCGGCCGCGGTGAGCGTGTTCGTCGAGCAGGGGCCCAAGATGGTGGAATTCTTCGAGCGCGAGACGGCGATGCAGTTCGTGCCGACACGCTATCCCGACTACCACCCCGATGCGCCGGGGGGTGTCGACATCGGCCGCTCCATCCTGGCCAAGCCCTATGACATCCGCGGCCTGGGCAAGAACATGTCCCGGCTCAAGCGGCCGCTGAAGACCATCACTTTCATGGGCATGATGTTCAATTCGTCGAATGCCGACCTGCAGCACTTCTTCCGCGCCACCAAGTCTCTGACATCGTTCCTGTATGTCGCGCGGCGCCTGGCTACGCACATGAAGGAGCTGTTGGTGTACCGGCGCGGCATCAACGTGACCAGCGGAAACGCACTGGCCGCGCGCATGGCGCAGTCGGCGCTGGACCTGGACGTTCCCATACTGACGAGCACCCGTGCCAGCCAGGTGCTGATGGACGGCGGCCGCGCCGTGGGCCTGCTGGCGGTGGACGCGGGCGGCGAGTTGCGCATCAACGCGCGCCAGGCGGTGGTGCTGGCCGCGGGCGGATTTCCGCACGATGTCAAGCGCATCGCCCAGGCCTATCCGCATCTGCGGCGCGGCCATGCGCATCTGTCGCCCACGCCGCTGGGCAACACGGGTGACGGCGTCAATATGGCCGAGGAAGCGGGCGCGGCGGTGGACATCCGCCTCAAGGATGCGGCTGCCTGGATGCCCGTGAGCCGGGTCGATCTCGGCGCTGGCGAAGTCGGCGTGTTTCCGCATCTGCTGGACCGCTACAAGCCGGGTGTGATCGGCGTGCTGGAGAATGGCCTGCGCTTCACCAACGAATCCAATTCGTACCACGATGTGGGGGCGGCCATGGTCGCGGCCTGCGCGGGATTCGCGCAGACGGCCATGTGGCTGGTCTGCGACAAGTCCACGCTTTCCAAATATGGACTGGGCTATGTGAAGCCTTCGCCCATGCCCATAGGCCGTTTTTTGCGCAACGGCTATCTGCTCGAGGGCCGAACGCTGGCCGAACTGGCGCAAAAGGCGGGCATAGATCCGGCGGGATTGGAGGCTACGGTGCAGGCTTTCAACCGCACTGCCGTGCATGGCCAGGACCCGGCGTTCGGCCGCGGCAGCACGGCATTCAACCGTTACCTTGCGGACGCCGAGCATCAGCCCAATCCCTGCGTGGGTCCGCTCCAGCACGGACCGTTCTATGCGGTCAAGGTGGTGATGGGCGATCTGGGCACCTTTGATGGCGTGCGCACCAGCGTCACGGGCGCCGTGCTGCGGCATGACGGCTCGGCCATCGACGGCCTGTACGCTGTCGGCAACGACCGCGCGAGCATCATGGGAGGCAACTACCCCGGCGCCGGCATCACCCATGGGCCGAACATGACTTTTGGCTACGTCACGGCCAACCATATCGCCGACCTGGCGCGCCAAGGCAGGGCCGGCGCATGAACGGCAAAGCCTTGATAGACCATCGCGTCTACACCATTGCGCTGCGCCGCATGCCCGAGTTCACCGAGGTGTTCAACCGGCTGGCCATGCCGGTGCTGCTGCAGACGCTGGGTCAGCCGCTGGGCTTTTTCACCAGCATGGTGGGGCCGCAGAACCAGTTCGTGCATCTGTGGGCTTACGACGACCTGGCGGATTACGAGCGCCGCAGCCGCGCACGCGACCTGCATCCTGATTTTCCTGCCTATCTGGCGGCGTCGGCACATTTGATCACCGCGCAGGAAACGCGGCTGATACGCAGGGCCGAGATGCCTGGCTGGACTCCCGGCCCGTGACGCCGCCAACGTTGCCATTCCTATTCAAACGACGCAGACAAGCCATGACCCATTCCTTTTGCATTCTTCCTTCCCGACGCGGCTTGCTGCGCGCCGCGGCGCTGGCGCTGAGCCTGCAGGCCGGCGGCGCGGCGCTGGCCCAGACCCCGTGGCCTGCCAAACCCATACGGCTGGTGGTGGGTTTCCCGGCTGGCGGCTCGACCGATGTGATGGCGCGCGTGGTCGGCGCCGCCGTGGGCAAATCGCTGGGCCAGCCGGTGGTAGTGGACAACCGGCCCGGCGCCAGCGGCAACATTGCCGCCGCAGAAACCATCAAGTCTGCGCCCGACGGATACACCTTCATGGTGGCGCCGATCTCGGTGCAGACCGCCAATCCTTTCCTGTTCAGGCCTGCGTTGAATCCCGAGCGCGATCTGCGCCCCGTTGCCAGCCTGGGCCATGCACAACTCTATCTGGTGGTCAAGAAGGATTTGCGCGCCAGGACGGCCACGGAACTGGTGGCCATGGCCCAGGCCGCGCCGGGCAAGCTCAGCTATGGCTCAGGCGGTGCGGGCACGCAGATGCACCTGGTGGGCGAGCTGTTCAAGCAGCAGGCGCATGTCGACGTGGTGCATGTTCCCTACAAGGGCGCGGCGCCGGCGCTGCAGGATGTGCTGGCCGGCCAGATCGACTACTACTTCGATCCCGCCAGCGGAATCGCCCATATCCGCGAAGGCCGCGCCCGTCTGCTTGCCGTCACCGGCGCCAAGCGCTCGCCGTTCTTCCCCGATGCGCCCACGCTGACAGAGCTGGGAATCAAAGGGGTGGAGCTGGGCAACTGGTTCGGCGTCTTTGCCCCGGCCGCCGTGCCCGCCGAGATCACCGCCAGGCTGGAAAAGGAGATTGCCAAGGCCATGCTCCAGCCCGACGTGCGGCTGCGTTTTGCCGACCTGGGCACCGAGCCCATCGTGCAGGATGCCGAGACCTTCCGCAAGACGATAGCCGCGGAAACCCGCCTGCTTTCGGCGCTGATCAAGGAGCGCAATCTCGTCGTCGACTGAGGTGCAGGCGCCTGCCGTCAGCCGCTTCTGGCAGGCAAGGGCGGCAGAATCCAGCCCGGGTTCTGCTGGATCAGCGTCTGGCTGACGGCCTGCACTTGCCGCATCGCGGTGGTGGCGATGGCCGTGGCCGTGCCCAGGCGGCGCGTCACTATGCCTACCGAGCGCAGCGGCCCGTCGGAGATTTCCGAGATCCGGAGTTCGTTGATGCTGGGAATGGTCTTGCTGCCCAGGTAGGGCAGCACGGCCACGCCTATCTCTTTCTTCACCAGCGCGACCACGGTCGCCATCTGCTCCACCTGCATCTTCGGCCGGTACTCGATGCCGCGGTTCAGGTAGGCCGCGCTCATGTAGCGCATCGCCGTGCTGGCGTCCGTGAGCGTGATCAGCGGCAGGTGCATCAGCTGCTCCAGCGCAATACGGTGGGGCACTTGTTCACGCCATTTGCCGTGGCTCAGCACCACAAACCGGTCGCGCAGCAGTTCCTGGTATTGCAGGTCCGGATGCGAGGGCGCGACCGATGCCAGCGCAAAGTCCACTTCATGGTTCAGCAGACGTTCTATGCACAGGCTGTTGGCGCAGTCATGCACGGTGATCCTTGGTGCATTGATGGCCTGCTCCAGTGCCGCGCACACTTCGGGCAAAACCACCTGGGCCAGCGAGGGCCAGGCCGCGATCGACAGCTGTACGGCAGCCTGCTGCGCCGACGACTGCATGCGCTGCAGGCCGGCTTCGTACTCGCCGACGATGGTGCGCGCAATCGTCGCCAGTTGCGCGCCGCCCGCGGTGAGCCGGACGCTGCGCGTGGTGCGCTCGAACAACGCCAGGCCCAGCGTCGCCTCGAGATCGCGTATCACCTTGCTCAGTGAAGGCTGCGTCATGAACAGCTGCTCGGCCGACTTGCTGAAGTTGAGCGACTCGCTCAGCGCCAGGAACATGCGCAATTGCCTGGGGGAGATATTCATTCTTTTTAAATATAAATCAATAGATAGAAAGAATTTCAGAAATATATGCGAAGTGCCTAGCATCCAGGCAGTCCCAAGCACCAGGAGCAGGCAAGTGGCACGTATCCCTTACGCAGATTGCAACAACGAAGCAGTGCGCCCTTTGGCCGAGCGCATCGTCGCCGAGCGCGGCGCAATCCTGCATCTGTACCAGATGCTGATGCACAGCGCGCCGCTGGCCGAAGGCTGGCTCAACTACCTCACGGCCGTGCGCCAGAAAACAGCGCTGTCGGGCGCCTTGCGCGAGCTCATCATCATGCGCGTGGCCCTGCTGAACAACGCGCCGTATGAAGCCGATCAGCATGCGCCCATCGCGCTGCGGGAAGGGGTTTCCCAGGCCAAGCTCGACGCGCTGGGCGAATGGCGCAACTGCGCGCTGTTCGATGCCAACGAGCAGGCCGTGCTGGCCTACACCGACGCGATGACGCGCCAGATCCAGGTGCCCGACGCGGTGTTCGACGCCGTCAAGGCGCTGTATGCGCCCGCGCAGCTGGTGGAAATCACCGCCACCGTGGCGGCCTACAACATGGTTTCACGCTTTCTCGAAGCGTTCCAGATCCATTCCCACGACGCGCGTTGACGGGGCAGCGCGCAAGGAGCGCCCAAAGAGGCGTCGCCGCGCCAGGTTTTTTTGCACGCGCCTACAAGACTACCAACGAGGAGACAACATCATGATCAGGAAACTGGCCTGGGCTGCGGCCCTGCTTTTGCCGATGGCGGCCGGCGCACAAGATGCCTGGCCTGCCAAGGCCATCACTTTCATCGTGCCATACCCGCCGGGCGGCCCCACCGACTTGATGGCGCGCCTGATTGCCACGCCGCTATCGCAAAAGCTCAACGTGCCCGTCATTGTCGAGAACAAGGCCGGGGCCAGCGGAAACATAGGCACGTCCCAGGTAGTCAAGGCCAAACCGGACGGCTACACCATTTTGCTGGCCGCCAGCGGCAACCTTACGGCCAACCAGTATCTGTACAAGAAGCTCGATTTCGACCCCATCAAGGATCTCGCGCCGGTCATTCAGATCTCCAAGTTCCCGCTGGTGCTGGAGGTTTCCGAGAAAAGCCCCATCAAGTCCTTTCAGGACTATGTGAAGTTCGCCAAGAACCCGGACAACCGCGCCACGTTCGGCTCGGCGAGCAACGGCTCGCCGCAGCACCTGGGCGCGGAACTGTTCAAGGATACGGCCAAGGTGGATCTTTCCCATGTGCCCTACAAGGGCGCGGGCCCGGCGCTGATCGATCTCATGGGCGGCCAGATCACCAGCATGTTCGACATCCTGGGCAGCTCCATCTCGCACATCAAGTCGGGCAAGCTCAGGCCGCTGGCCGTGACCACCAAGGAGCGTTCACCGCTGCTGCCCAACGTGCCTTCGATTGCCGAGCTGGGTTACCCGCAGTTCGAGTACTACGCCTGGCACGGCATATCGACGACCGCCGGCACGCCCAAGCCCGTCATCAAACGGCTGAACACTGAACTGCGCAGTATTTTTGCCGACCCTGGCTTCAAGGCGAAATGGCTGGAAATCGGCTCGGAACCGGTCGCGGGCACGCCCGAGGAATTTGCCGCTTTCATTCAATCGGAGGCGCGAAAAATGGGGCCGCTGATCAAGGCGCTGGATATTCAGCTGGACTGACCTGGCCCGACAATGGATTTACGCCAAAATCCATTGCCGGGTGGGTGACCATAAGCTCAATCGCGCGCAATATTCCGAAATAATCGCCCATCCGACCCAATACCGGCAAATGCTTGAGTTATCCTCGATTGCACCAAGAGGAGAACATAAAAGTGGCAGTACTGATTCCTGCAATGGGAACCTGCGCTGGCCGTATGACGTCGGGCGAGCGCCGCCTGGCCGAGCGGCTGGAGCAAAAGCTCGATGAAGACTACATGCTTTGGTATGACGTTCCCATTGGTCCCAAGCAAACACACCCTGATTTTGTCGTTATCCATGCGCGCCGCGGCATTCTGATTCTCGAAACCAAGGATTGGCGGCTGGATACGATTCAGCAGGCTACCAGGCAGGCGTGGACACTGACCGTCGAGGGCCGTCCCAAAGTCGTCATGAGCCCGGCGGCCCAGGCCAGGCACTGCGCCATTCAGGTCGTCAATGCGCTGGAGCGTGATCCGCAACTGATACAGACAGATGGGCCGCATACGGGAAAGCTGTCATTCCCCTGGGGCAGTGGCGTCGTCTTTACCAATATCACGCGCAAGCAGTTTGACGATTCGGGACTGAACCAGGCGATTGATGGCCATCTCGTCATCTGCAAGGACGAGATGCTGGAGTCCGTTGATGCGGAGGTGTTTCAGCAGCGGTTGTGGAACATGTTCCCTCACGCATTCGGCAAGGTCATTTCGGTGCCGCAAATGGAGCGCGTGCGCTGGATCATGTTTCCCCAGGTACGGGTTCCCGTGCAAGGCAGCCTTCTGCCGGATGACGCGGATGAGCTGCCGGACATCATGCGCGTCATGGATCTGCAGCAGGAGCAGCTCGCGCGCAGCCTGGGCGATGGGCATCGTGTCATCCATGGGGTTGCCGGTTCCGGCAAGACAATGATCCTCGGCTATCGTGCCGAGCACCTGGCCAAGGCGCCGTCAGCCAAGCCCATTCTCGTGCTTTGCTACAACGAACCCTTGGCGGTGAAGTTGAATGCCTGGTGCACGGCCAAGGGCCTGGCCGACCGCGTGCACGCGCGCAACTTCCACAAGTGGTGTCGCCAGCAATTGGTGGCTTACGGGCAGGCGCTGCCCGCGCAGGGAGCGGGCATGTTCGATCAGATGGTCGAGTATGTGATCCGCGGCGTCGATCGCCAACAGATTCCGTCCGGGCAGTACCAAGCGGTCATGGTGGATGAAGGCCACGATTTTCAACCCGCATGGCTCAAGCTGGTCACCCAGATGGTCGATCCTGAGACCAACAGCTTGCTGGTCCTGTACGACAGCGCGCAGAACATCTACGGCAAAAGCAAGGCGCGTGGATTCAGTTTCAAGAGCGTGGGAATCCAGGCTTCGGGCCGGACCACCATTCTGAAGATCAACTATCGCAATACCCGACAAATCCTCAAAGTGGCCAATCGTGTGGCTGCGGAGTTCCTGCAGCCCGATGCCCAGGACGATGACGGCGTTCCTATGGTGCAGCCCATCAGTTGCGGCCGCGATGGACAGGAGCCGCTGATCGTGCGCCTGCCGACGCCAAGAGACGAACCTGCCAAGATTGCCGAGCTTCTTGCCGCTGCGCACCAGGAAGGCCACGCCTGGGGCGACATGGCCATTCTGTGCCGCGATCATGAGTCGATGAATCAATGCGCCGCCGCGTTGAGCCAGCGCAAGATGCCCCATCGCGTGCGCCATCGCTCGGGAGACTTCGACCCACTGGCCGACACCATCAAGGTAATGACCATGCACGCGAGCAAGGGACTGGAATTTCCCGTGGTGGCCGTCGCAGGAGTCGGCCAAATGCCGCGTCACGGCGAAGAGCCTGCGGACGAGGCCAAGCTGTTCTACGTGGCTGCCACCCGCGCCACGCAGAAGCTGGTGCTTACCGTGGCAGGGACTGGGGCCTTTGCGCAGGCGCTCTTTGCCCCACCGTCCATCTGACTTGCGGGGACAGCAGGGCTCGCGAACTTGGGGCAGGCCGCTTTAAATTGGCCGATAGTGCCAGCCGCTATCGGCCAATGAAGCGATTCCAGCGCGGCAGCCAGCAACCAGCGCTATGCACGCGCAAATCAGCGGCATTTCACCGGATCGCACATTAATCCAGGGTTACACTAATTATTACCAAGAGCTCGATGAATGCACGCGATTGGCAGGCTATGCCTGCTTGGTTTTTGCGAGCCAATGCGCCGTGGATTGAAACGACCCGGGTCGCCCCATAAAAAATCACAACAGGTCTTAATCAGAGGAGTTTCAATGGAAGCGGAAGAGTTGGAGTACGTGGGTTTCTGGGCGCGCGTCGGCGCGTCACTGATAGATACCATACTGATCGGAATCGTCATCTGGCCGCTGCTGACGGCTTTCTATGGCGATGCCTATTGGGAGGGTGCAAGCATGGTCAAAGGTCCCATGGACTTTTTGCTTTCCTGGGTCTTCCCCATGGTCGCAGTGCTTGTTTTCTGGGTGGTAAAACAAGCCACTCCGGGGAAAATGGCAATATCGGCAAGAATCGTAGATGCCAAGACGGGTGCGGCGCCATCCACGGGACAGTTCATCGGCCGCTATCTGGCTTATTTCCTCTCAGGTTTGCCATTGGGTCTGGGAATTTTCTGGGTCGCTTTTGACGGCCGCAAGCAAGGCTGGCATGACAAGCTCGCCGGCACAGTGGTGGTTCGCCAGAAAAACCGCAAGCCGCGGCCGGTCACATTCGATCAAAGTCACTGAAACCACATCATCGGCGCAGGCAGCAAAGCAATCGTGCCTGCGGCCCGCATGAAACCACGACCGCGTGGTCTGCCGGTCTGCGCAGGCAGCGCTTTGCGGCTGCGTGTGACTGCAATGCAGAGTGAGTCGGCCGCCAGCAGCCATGGGGGTACCATCGGCCAGAAGCGGCCCTGGGGCCAGACCGGTGAACCGAGGAACCATATGAAAGTAGAAGGCCAATGCCAATGCGGCGCGATTGAATTCGAGGCGCAGGTTCAACCAGGCAGCGTGACGATCTGTCATTGCCTCGACTGCCAGACGCACTCGGGCTCGGCATTCAGAGCCAATATCTCGGCCCCTGCGGCCGGGTTCAAGCTGTTGAAAGGCGCGCCTCGCACCTTTGTAAAGACCGCCGCCAGCGGCAACCAGCGGCTTCTTGCATTCTGTGAAAACTGTGGCAGCCCGCTTTATGCCTGCGCCGTGGAAAATCCGCAGGCCTACTCCCTGCGCACCGGCGTTCTGAAACAACGCGCCGAACTGGGCACGCCACAGCGGGAGATTTGGACGATACGGCGTCGGCCATGGGTGGCGCTTGCCGGGGTCGACGAGGCCTACGACGGCCAACCGTGATGCAAAAGCCATGTGCGGCCAGCCCTGATCGGGCAGGGCGGCGCGCAGATGGGGCAGCGGTGCCGGTCCAGCTGTGACGGCAAGAAGAATTGGCGGGAACAAGGGACAGCCATCAAGGCGCGGCCACGGGTCCTGGGCGTGGCAGCGCGGCCAGCTGCGCGGCGCTCAGACCCTGGCGTGCCATCACCGCGGGCAGCAGAAAGTCGCGCCAGCGCTGCTCGAAAGCCTGGACCTGCGCCAGATAGCGCACATGGCTGTGGACATCGGTTCCCGCAAGTGCCTCGCCAATCAGCACCAGCGCCAGCCCGGGCGACAGCCATGACCATCGGGACAGCAATTCAGCCTGTGCGATACGGCTTGCGGCCCGCTGCACGCTCAGCGGCTCCAGGGCCAGATCCTGGTCGAGCGCGCGGACCGCAAAGCTTGCCGGCCAGACCGCGGGCAGCTGCGCCGCGATTTCGGGATGGGCCGCATACCAGGCCTGCGCCAGCGCCTGCTCGCGGTCTTCGCTGTCGTGCTGCGCCGCGCGTATGGCCACAATCGATTGCAGCCGCGACGGCGTGGGCGCCTGCTGCTCGGCGAGCAGCAGCAGTCCGGCGGGCACGGCAAACGTCAGCGCCAGCCACAGTCCCAGCGCGGCCAGCATGGCCGTGGCGCCCGAACCCGGCAGGCAGCTGTGCAAGCCGCCCAGCAGCACCCACGGCGCGCAGAACGCGGCCAGCGCGCCCAGCCATTGCAGGGCCACCGCCAGGCTCGCCCCCGGGTCCAGCGCCAGCGCAGGCAGGGTTGCGGCCGCGGTCACGGCCCACAGGCCCAGCAGGCGCCAGCCCAGCGCCGCGATCAGCAGCGGCGCCATGCCGTGGGTCGACTGCACGCGCAGCAGGCCCAGGCGGCGCTGTTCACGCTCCTCCTGCAGCCAGCCTGCGCACAGCAGCAAGGCCACCAGCGGCACCAGCAGCGCGACCATGGCCGGCAGGCCGGGCAGGCCGCTTTCGGTCAGCAGCGGATTCCTCAGCGGCCCCGGATCGCGCGCGTCCACATGCCGGCTGTCTAGCGAAGCCTTGAGGCGCGCGGGCAGCACGTCGAGGCGCTGCACGCCCAGCGCCAGGCCGGCGCGCACCGGCATGCGCGTGCTGCCGAGTTCGCCGCGCCCCAGCTGGTAGGTGGCGATGGCATTGGCCGGGCCGGGCGGCTGCAGGCGCTGCGCGGCCTGCGCCCGTTGCGCCGTGAAGACCGCCGCGTCCTGCGCCGCGGCCGCACGCCAGGCGCGCGCGTCCAGTCCGACCGCGATCGCCGACGCCAGCAGCACCAGAAACAAGGTGCCGAATGCCAGCCAGGCCAGAGGCTGGCGGCGCAGCCGCAGGCCTTCGGCCTGCCAATGGTGGCGGCGCGGCCAGCTCATGGCGTGAGCCTGCGTGCGCTCCAGCACAGCGCAGCCAGCGCCAGCACCAGCCAGGCCGAAAGAATGCCCCAGTCGGCAACGCTGTTGCGCAGCGCAAATTCCACGCCGGGCGCGGCATAGCGCCACTGCGGCATGGTCTGCCACTGGGCATTGCCGCCATACCGGCTTTCAAAAGAAGTCACTCCGCGGGTGGCGTTCATATCCCATTCGTCCATGAGGGTGGTGTATTGCTGGCGGTATTGCTCGGCAGCTTCCTCGAAATGCCGGCGGTGCGCCAGGTCGGTGCCGGCCAGCGCACTGCTGATCGCGCGCATCGCCGCATAGGGCGTGATGGCGCCGGTCCAGCGCAGCCGGCGCTGCTGGGCCAGTTGGTCTTCCCACAGCTGCGCGAAATGCAGGGCGTGCACGCGCGTGGAGTAGGCGTCGCGGAACAGCCGCCGCCGGGCGTTGGCGCCAAACGGCAGGTCTTCGAGGCGCGCCACGCCGTTGTGTGCCAGCAGCTGTGCGTCGAAAGCCTGCAGGCGCTGGGCCGCGCTGCCGTCGCCGGGCAGGCCGTGCTCCATGTCATGGTGGATGCGCGACCAGAACTGTTCGCCCGTGGGCAACGCGGCGCGCTGCGCGACGCTTGACGCCGCCAGGCGCGGCACGATGAACACCGCGCCCACCCACAGCGCCAGCAGCACCAGCAGCGCGGCGCGGGAGCTGCGGCTCAGCGCCGACACCAGCACCGTGATCGCGGCCCACAGTGCGTAATAAAGCAGCAGCGCCAGCAGCAGCAAGCCGGCTTGCAGCGCGCCCAGGTCGGCGGCCAGCAGCCAGCCGCCGGCCAGCAGCACGGGCAACAGCACCAGCAGCACGCCAACGCCCAGCGCCAGCCATTTTCCCAGCAGCAAGGTGCTGGCTGGCAGGCCGCAGGCCTGCAGCATGCGCAAGGTGCCGAGTTCGTGCTCCTGCGTGACGCTGCCATGGCCCAGCACCAGCACCAGCAGCGGCACCAGGGCGTACAGCACGAATGCCGGGTTGAAGTCGCCCAGGCCGATGGAGGGCGCGGCGTCGGCGACCGGCGCGAACATTGCCAGATTGCGCCTGTGCGGCTCCAGCCACAGCGCCTGGCCGGCCTGGGCATCGATGCCGGCGTCCACGCCCGACAGCGCCGAGCGCGGCTTGAACGCATAGAGCCCGAAATGCGCGGCGCGGTGCGGGTTTCTGTCGCCCTGGTGGTCCCATTGCTGGCGCGCCGTGGTTTCAACCGCACGCCGCTCCTGCTCGGCCTGCTGGCGCTGGTGCGCGCCCGCGGCCAGCACCGCCAGCAGCAACAAGGCCAGCAGCGTGCCCAGCCCCCAGAGCCGGCCGTCGCGCAGCAGCGCGCGCAGTTCCTTGGCGGCGATAGCGGTGATTGCGGCAATCATGCAGCGCCTCCCTGCACGGGAGCACGCGCGTGCTGGAGATAGATGCGCTCGAGTTCGCCCTGGTCCACATCCCGGGCATCGAACTCGGCCACGAGGCGGCCTTCCTTGAGAATGCCGATGCGGTCCGCGGCCTGCAGCGCGTTGAACAGGTCGTGCGTGGCCATGAGCACGCCCATGCCCGCGCGCTTGGCCAGCAGCAGGCTTTGCGTGAATTCATGGGCTGCGGCAGGGTCCAGCCCTGAAGTCGGTTCGTCGAGCAGCATGGCGCTGGCTTGGCGCGCCTGGGCAATCGCCAGACCCACCTTCTGGCGCATGCCCTTGGAGTAGCCGGCCACGCGCCGGTCATGCGCGGGCGCGGCCAGCCCGGCGGCGGCCAGCAGCGCGCGCGCCTGGGCGGCGCCCAGCGCGATGTCCGACAGCTTGCAGAAATAGCGCAGGTTCTCGGCGCCCGACATGTACGGGTACAGCGCCACGTTTTCGGGCAGATAGGCCAGGCGCGTGCGCGCCTGCTGCGGCTGGCGCGAGGCATCGATGCCATCGACCAGCGCCTGGCCCGATGCCGCGGGCACGAAGCCCAGCAGCGCGTTCAGCGTGGTGGTCTTGCCCGCGCCATTGCCCCCCAGCAGCGCATACACGCTGCCACGGGGCACGGCCAGGTCCAGTGCGTCCAGCGTCACCCGGGCGCCACGGCGAATGGTGAGGCGGCGCGCCTGCAGGGCAGGGGTGGCGGGCATCAGAAGAAATAGCGCAGGCTGGCGCCCACGGTGGTGCGCGGCACGGGCGAGACCATCAGGCCCGCGGCGCTGCCATAGGCGATCTCCGTGCCATGGCGCTGCGGCTGGAACGTGGCATACAGCGACAGCTGCGTCTGGCCCCAGTCATAGGTGCCGCGCAGGTCGTAGCGCGTGTACAGCGGCATGCGGCGTTCCTGGCTGGCAGGCGTGCCGACATAGTAGGGAATGTCCGAGATCAGATAGGCATCGGCATTGAGCGTGAGCTGCCCCGCGCCCAGGCGCAGCTTGTGCTGGACGCCGGCCTTGAGCTGCGTGGCCGGAATCGACAGCTTGGCCCCCGCGTTGGCCCCGGGATTGTTGACCTTGGCCTGCAGGATCTTGCCCAGGCTCGCGTAGATGCTGGTTGCCGGCGTGGCACGCCAGCGCGTCTCCAGCTCGAAGCCCTTGCGCGTGGTGTCGCCCACGGACTTGAACGAGCCGTCGGCCTGGCCCACGATCTCGTCCGAGTTGAGGATGTAGTAGGCCGCGCCCGAGACCGTCCAGCCCGGCGCGGGCGCGGAGGTGAAGCCCAGGTCATAGGAGCGCACCTTGCTTGGCGCCACCTGGCTGATGACGCCGCCGCGCGCGCCCAGCGGGCCGGTGGCGCCGCTGCTGCTGATCTGCTCGGCCGAGGGCGAGCGCATGCCTTCGGCGACATTGGCAAACAGTTCGAGCTGCGGCATCAGCGACCATGACGCGCCGAGCTTGGGCGTGAACACGCCCTTGCTGTACGCGGTGCTCGCGTCCGGCAGTTTCAGGTTCTGGATGTCGTAGTCGAAGCGGTCATAGCGCGCGCCGGCGCTGAGCTTCACGGTCTCGCCGGCCCGCCACTGGCTCTGGGCAAACAGGCCATAGGTCAGCAGGTCCAGTTCCTGGGCATTGACATAGTTGGCCGTGGGCACGCGGTTTGTGAACATGCGGCGCGAAGCGTCGCCCCGGTCCTGGCGCAGCTCGGCGCCCAGCGCCAGCGAGGCCTGGCCAAAGGTGCTGTTGTGCAGCACGCGCGCGCCGAAGATATTGCGGTCGTCCGCGCCCACGGTGTGCTGCGTGGCGTTGGCCGTGATGGCGCGCGTGCGCTCGAGGCTTTCCGCATAGCCGGTCGCGAACCAGCCCTGCTCGCCTTCGGCGGGCGTGCGGTTGAAGACAATGCTGCTGCGGCGTGCGCTGCCGAAGCCCGGGTTGCCGGCCTGGGTCGAGCGCGGGTCCAGACCGGCCTCGATCTGCGGCAGCAGCAGATAGCCGGCGGCCTCGAAGTCGGCGACATAGCGTGTCACGCGCAGGCTGTAGCGCGCGTCGGCGTGCGTGGTCGACAGCTTCCAGGAGAAGCTGTCGCGCTGGGTATGCGAGGCGAAGCGGTAGCCGTCGTTGCGGTAGATGTCGGCAACGAAGAACGAATCGATGGCGGCGAAGCGGTTCGACAGCACCAGCGAAGTGCGGCGCAGGCCGTAGCGCTCGGCACCCACGCTGATGCTCGAAGGCGTGGCGCTGCCGCCGTCCCTGGTGCGGATATCGACCGCGCCGGCGCGGTTCTGGTCGCCATAAAGCGCCGAGATCGGACCCTTGATGATGTCGATGCCGTCGATCATCTCGGCATGGAGCCACTCGAGGAACACCGGGCCGTGGCCCGCGCCGCCCTGGCTCGAAGGAATGTTCTGCGGCACGCCGTCGACATACACCGCGGTATCGGCGCCATGCGTGCCCTGGGTCGCGAAGCCGCGCATGCGAAAGCCGTTGCCGGTCTCGCCCTGGTCGATGTTGTTGGCCAGCACGCCCGGCACACGGCGAAAGACGTTGGAGATGTCGCGGCCCACATTGGTGCTGGCGATGTCTTCCTGGTTGAGCTGCTGCACGGTGGCCGGCAGCGCTTTGGGGGCCAGCGTGATGGCCGCGCGCTCGCCCGGCGTGCGCGTGGCCGGGCCCGTGGTTTCGCGCACTTCGATGGCGTCCAGCGTGGCGGAGGCCTGGGCCTGGGCCGGGCCGATCAGCGTGATCGCCAGCGCGCAGGCGCTCAGCGGGGCGGCGGGCAGCCGGCAGGCAGCGGCGCCGCGCAGGTAAATGGGCAGGGAGGTCATGGTGATTTTATGAAGGGGCAAGGCGATCGGGCGGGGCGGCGCGCGCAGGCGCGGCCCGGCCCATGCCAAATGCAGGGCGCGGCACGGCGTCAGCGCAGAAAAAGGACAGGTCAGCGCGGCTCAGGCCGGCGGTGGGCCGCGCGGATTGGCGGCCAGCGAACAGTGGCGCTGCGGCAAGCCCGAAGACAAGCGGATGGGCGGCGTATCGGCTTCGGCATGCCAACGCAATCCGGGAGGCGTGCCGCCCGGCGCCAGATGCTGCGCATGGAACTGGCACCAGAGACAGGCATCGGCGGCCGCCGCCGGCGCCTCATGGCCCGGTGGCGCCGATCCCGCCCCTGTGCCCGCCTGCGCCGCGGCGCGGGCCGGCTCGCTCGCATGCTGCGCCTGATGCAACGGCCAGGCGAGCAGCAGGCTTGCCATGGCGATGGCCAGCATCCAGCGCAGGGCAGGGGGACCGGGACGTGGCATCGGCAGGCGGGCTTCTATGAATTGTGATGATATAACATCCGAATTATAGCGCCGACAACGACGCGGCTTGTCGGCTGACGCCCGCGCCGATCCGCGTATGTTCCGATGGCTTCTGGAAAACCCTAATGAATTGTTCGGCCATTCGCGTTTCTTGACCAAAGCACGGTCGACGCACATATTCGCATCAGGTCCCCGGGCCCCAGCCGGCCGGTTCATCCACGTTGAATCTCTGCAAAGGCCACCGTCATGACTGCACGCAGCGAAGAAGCCACCCTTTTTTCCCACGTCAAGGCGGGTGAGAATCCGTGGCGTTCCGATGGTCTGAGAGATTTCTTTCTCTACCGCGACCTGGGGGTGGCCGACGCCACCCATGGCCGCGTGATCGCGCACCTGGTCAAGGCCAACAAGCCGCCCGAGGAAGGCACGGGCTGGCACCGGCATGTCGCCGACTTCCAGATCGTGCTCATGACCAAGGGCTGGGCGAAGTTCATGTACGAAGACCAGGTGACGCTGGTGGCGGCCGGCGACTGCGTGCACCAGCGCCCGGGCATACGCCACTACCTGTTCGACTATTCGCCGGACATGGAATACCTGGAGATCGTGGGCCCGGCGCTGTTCGGCACGGTGGAGACCGACGCGCCCTGCGAGGTGCCCAAGCCTGCCGCCTGGCCTGCCGAAGAGGTCGCGGCTGCGACGCAGCGCGACAGCAAGACCTGAACGCCAAGCCGATCGCCGCAGGCGAACCCGTATCGGCAGCGAGCCTGGCGAAGGCCGGCTGTCCATGCTCACATCGGCGGCCAGCTCCGACAGGCGCTTGCCTTGCCGGCGTGCAAGCAACAGCTGCCGGCCAGCATGCTGGGCCAGGCCGACAAAGCGGTTGACCAGGGCTTGCACGGGCGCGGACGCAAACACGCTGGCGCACTGGCCGGGAGCGAGCGACTTCGAGCCGCTGGTGTGCGCCTTCGAGCGCCGTGAAGCTCAGCCAGTCCCGTTCAGGGTAAACGCGTAACTGCCCTAGAATCAGTGCAGCCCGGTGCGCGCCCTGCGTGCACCAGCCCCCACACAAGCGCTTCACCATGGATGACCTCCATGGCGCAGGCTGCATGCCACTGACTGCGCAACAAGTTCGGGCACGCTTTCCGGTCAACCGCCCGTGCACGGCCTGCTGCAGGCACGGGCTTCGTCGCGTGGCGCCAGCCGCCACCATGAACCGCACTTCCCATGCCCATTTCCAAGAAAACAAGCAAGCGCATAGTGATCGCCCTGGTGCTGTGCGCGGCCGCCGCGGCGTTCGCGAAATGGCAGTTCTTTCCCGCCAAGCCGCCGAGCAATTTCATCACCGCGGCCGCCGTCACCGGTGACCTGGAGGACACGGTGCTGGCCAGCGGCACGCTGCAGGCCTTCAAGCAGGTGAGCGTGGGCGCGCAGGTGTCGGGCCAGATCAAGTCGCTCAAGGTGGCGCTGGGCGACAACGTCAAGGCCGGCCAGCTGATTGCCGAGATCGACTCGCTGACCCAGCAGAACACCGTGCGCAATGCCGAGGCGGCGCTGGCCACGGCGCGCGCCAATCTGCGCGCGCGCCAGGCGTCGCTGTCGCAGGTGGAGCAGGCCTACCGCCGCCAGCAGCAGCTGCGCGCGGCCGACGCCGGCCCGCAGGCCGACCTGGAAAGCGCCGAGGCGACCTATCGCGCGACGCTGGCGGAAATCGACGCGCTGCAGGCGCAGCTGCGCCAGGCGGAAATCGCCGCCGACACCGCCAAGGTGAACCTGGGCTATACGCGCATCCTCGCGCCCATGGACGGCCAGGTCGTGGCCCTGGTGACCCAGGAAGGCCAGACCGTCAACGCCAACCAGGCGGCGCCGACCATCATCAAGCTGGCCAGGGTCGACTCGATGACCGTCAAGGCGCAGATCTCCGAGGCCGATGTGACGCGCGTCAAGCCCGGCCAGAAGGTGTCCTTCACCATCCTGGGCGAGCCCAACCAGCGCTACCAGGCGACGCTGCGCGCGGTCGAGCCGGCGCCGGATTCCATCCTCACCGAGACCACGGCGGCCAGCACCGCCGCCAGCACCGCCGCGGCCACGGCCATCTACTACAACGGCTTGTTCGACGTGCCCAACCCCGACGGCAAGCTGCGCATCTCGATGACGGCCCAGGTCTACATCGTGCGCGCCGAGGCCGTGGGCGTGGTCACCATTCCTTCTGC
Organism: Comamonas sp. DB36; assembly: GCF_057914905.1. Lineage (NCBI taxonomy): Bacteria > Pseudomonadati > Pseudomonadota > Betaproteobacteria > Burkholderiales > Comamonadaceae > Comamonas > Comamonas sp. DB36. The sequence goes on along the minus strand of NZ_CP196633.1, from coordinate 207,168 downwards.
CGCGCTGGGCGCACGCAACGCCGACGGCACGACGGCGCTGCGCGTGCTTGATGCCGCGGGCAGCGCCCAGCCGCGCGCGGTCAAGGTCGGGCTGAACAACAATGTGACGGCCGAGATCACCGAAGGCCTGGCCGCGGGCGAGCAGGTGGTGCTGGGCGACGGCGCGGCCGCACCGGCCAAGGGCGGCATGCGCGGCGGCCCGCCACCGCAATGACGGCCACCGTAATGACGCAAACGCCTGCTATGCCCAACGACATGAATCTCCCGGACGCGGGCCAGCCGCTGCTGGAAATCCGCGGCGTCACGCGCGAGTTTCCCGCGGGCGACCAGATGCTCGCGGTGCTCAAGAACATCGACCTGGCTATCCATTCGGGCGAAATGGTCGCCATCGTCGGCCAGTCGGGCTCGGGCAAGTCGACGCTGATGAACATTCTGGGCTGCCTGGACACGCCCACGCGCGGCAGCTACCGCGTGGCCGGGCGCGAAACCGGCCAGCTCACTCCCGACGAACTCGCCGAGCTGCGGCGCGAGCATTTCGGCTTCATCTTCCAGCGTTACCACCTGCTGTCAGATCTCACGGCCCAGGGTAATGTCGAAGTGCCGGCCGTCTATGCGGGGCGCACGCGCGCCCAGCGCCATGCGCGCTCCACCGAACTGCTCGATCGCCTGGGCCTGGCCGAGCGCATGCACCACACGCCGGGCAAGCTCTCGGGCGGCCAGCAGCAGCGGGTGTCGATCGCGCGCGCGCTGATGAACGGCGGACGCGTGATCCTGGCCGACGAGCCCACGGGCGCGCTGGACACGCAGTCGGGCGCGGAAGTCATGAAGATCCTGGGCGAGCTGCATGCCGAAGGCCATACGGTGATCATCGTCACGCACGACATGGGCGTGGCCGCGCACGCCGAGCGCGTGATCGAGATCCGCGACGGCGTGATTGTCGGCGATACGCGCCGCGCTGAAGCGCCCACGCCCGCGGGCCGCGCCGCGCCGGCGGTGGGCGCCGCTCCCACGGGCTTGACGGCGCGCGTGTCGGCGTTTGGCGACCGCTTTCGCGAGGCCTTCCACATGGCGCTGCTGGCCATGAACGCCCACCGGCTGCGCACTTTCCTGACCATGCTGGGCATCATCATCGGCATTGCCTCGGTGGTCTCGGTGGTGGCACTGGGCTCGGGCGCGCAGAAGAAGGTGCTCGAAGACATCAGCGCCATAGGCACCAACACCATAGAAGTGTTCTCGGGCGCGGGCTTCGGCGACGTGCGCGCGGCCGCGGTGCGCACCCTGGTGCCCAGCGACGCCGATGCGCTCGCCGCCCAGCCCTACGTCGACAGCGTCACGCCCAACGTCAGCACGGCGGCGCGCTTTCGCTGGCGCAATGTGGAGCTCACCGGCACCGTGAACGGGGTAGGGGAGCAGTACTTCCGCGTCAAGGGCGTGAAGTTCGCGCAGGGCGTGGCCTTTGCGCACACGGCGGTGCAGGAACTGCAGCAGGTCGCGGTGATCGACGACAACACGCGCGCCAAGCTGTTTCCCAACCTGGCCAATCCCGTGGGCGAGGTGCTGCTGCTGGGCAGCGTGCCGGTGCGCGTGATCGGCGTGGTCGCCAAGAGCGAAAACGCGTTCGGCAATTCCGAGGCGCTCAACGTCTGGGTGCCCTACACCACGGCCATGGGCCGCATCGTCGGGCAGAACTATCTGCGCAGCATCACGGTGCGCGTGTCCGACAGCGCGCCCATGGCCGCGGCCGAGCAGGGCATCAACCAGCTGCTCAAGACGCGCCACGGCCGCGAGGACTTCTATGTGCTCAACACCGACAGCATCCGCCAGACCATAGAGAACACCACCCGCACGCTGACACTGCTGATCGCCTCGATTGCGGTGATCTCGCTGATGGTCGGCGGCATAGGCGTGATGAACATCATGCTGGTGTCGGTGACCGAGCGCACGCGCGAGATCGGCGTGCGCATGGCCGTGGGCGCGCGCCAGGGCGATATCCAGCAGCAGTTCCTGATCGAGGCGGTGCTGGTCTGCCTGATAGGCGGCGCGCTGGGCATAGGCATTGCCGTGGGCCTGGGCGCGCTGATCATGCATTTCGTGCCGGTCGTGCCGCTGGCGTTCTCCACCAGCTCCATGGTCTGGGCCTTTGCCTGTTCCACGCTGATCGGCGTGGTGTTCGGCTTCCTGCCGGCGCGCAGCGCGGCCCGCCTCAACCCCATTGACGCGCTGGCGCGCGAGTGACAAGCGATGACCATGAACCGACTTTCCGCGCTGACGCTGCTGGCCCTGCTCGCGGGCTGCGCCGGCACGCGCTCCGACTACCAGACTCCGGCCGTGGCTCTGCCCACCACCTGGCAGCAGGCGGCGACAGCCACCGCAGCGGCGCAGCTGCCCGAGCGCTGGTGGCGCCAGTTCAACGATCCCGCGCTGGACCAGCTGATCGAATCGGCGCTGGCGCGCAGCAATGATCTCGCGGCCGCGGCCTGGCGCGTGCGCCAGGCGCAGCTGCAGGCCGGCATCGCCGCGACGGCGCTGGCCCCCACGGTGGCCGGGCGCGTGAGCAGCAATGCCTCGCGCCGCTTGGAGGGCGATGGCAACGCCACCGCGCGCAGCAGCGGCGCGGCGCTGTCGGCAAGCTATGAAGTCGATCTGTGGGGCCGCGTGGCCCGTACGCGCGATGCGGCCGAGTGGGCGGCGCGCGCCACGCAGCAGGACCTCGAAGCCGCGGCCCAGGCGCTGGCCGGCACGGCCGCGGGCCTGTACTGGCAGCTGGCCCTTGTGCAGCAGCGCCTGGCCAGCGGCCAGGACAGCCTGGCCTACGCGCTGCGCACGCAGGAGCTGGTGCGCGTGCAGTACGCGGTGGGGGCGGTGTCGGCGCTGGAGCTGCGCGAAGCCGAGCAGACCGTCGCCAGCCAGCGCGCGGCGCTGGTGCTGCTCGCGCAGCAGCGCGTGCAGACGCGCAATGCGATCGCGATACTGGTCGATGCGCCGCCTGGCGACGCCACGCTTGCGCAACTGCTGCCCAACGCGCCCGAACGCCTGCCCGGGACCGCGCTGCCGGCCGTGGCCGCGGGCGTGCCGGCCGAGCTGCTCGCGCGCCGGCCCGATCTGCGCGCCGCCGAGGCCAGGCTGCGCAATGTGCTGGCCAGCGGCGACGCGACGCGCGCCAGCTACTACCCCGCGCTCACGCTGACCGGCGAGCTCGGAACGTCCAGCAGCGCGCTGCTGAACCTGTTGTCCAACCCCGTGGCGGCGCTGGGCGCGGGATTGACGTTGCCTTTTCTGCGCGCGCGCGAAATGCAGCTGTCGGGCGAGCTGGCGCAGGCGCAGTATGCCGAAGCGGTGGTGAACTTTCGCCAGACGCTGTATACCGCGCTGGCCGATGTCGAGAACGCGCTGTCGGCGCGCACACAGTATGCCGAGCAGGGCCAGCAGCTCGAACTGCAGCTGGCCGCGGCGCGCGAAGCCGAGCGCTTGTACGAAGTGCGCTACCGCACCGGCTCTTCGGCGCTGCGCCTGTGGCTGGACGCCCAGGAGCGGCGCCGCAGCGCGGAACTCGCGCTGCAGGCCAACCGGCTCGACCAGCTCAATGCGCTGGCCACGCTGTACCGCGTGCTGGGCGGCGGCATGCCGGCCGAGCGCGGGTAAACCGCGTGCGCCGGCGCTGAAAACGGCAATATTCCTTTAGCGCGGCGTTTTATTCGCTAGGAATTGCGTGATTTTCAGAAAAAATCGGAGTTTTCCGCGCCGTTGTGCGCTGTGAAAGCCTGCTTGACGGCCTTCACTATACGGTCCTGCAGGTGCTGCAGGCGGCCGTCGGGAGCGAACAGGGCCGGCAGGTCGCGGCGCAGCTTGCCGCTGACCGTCCAGCCATTGGTGCGCAGCGACGCGATGATGCGGTCGGCATCGGCGTCGGGCAGCTCGACCAACTGCTTGATGGCCTGGCGCGCGGCATCGTTGTCGCGCAAGGTCGAGGCCTCCTGCGCCATTTCATGCTCCACCGTGGCCTGCAACAACGCGTTGACATAGTGCACATGCTGGGTCAAATCCAGGTAGCGCCAGGCATGCAGCGCGTCCTGGTCGGCAGTGAAGTGGAAGTCGCTGGGAACGCCATCGGGGTAGACCTGCGTGCTGCCAAAGTGATAGCTGCCTTCATAGCGGCGCATCAAGGGTCGGGAGAAGGATTCGAGCACGCGGTCATATTCGGCGCGCCCCGCGGGCGAGCCGGCAATCGTGGCGGACACCGGGATGATGATGCTGGCGGGCACCAGGCCATCCGCCGCCAGCAGGTGGTTGAGCAAAAAGCGGTGCACCCGCCCGTTGCCGTCGGAAAGCGGGTGGAGATAGACAAAGGCAAAAGAAAGCGCTGCCGTGCGCGCCACCGTGTCCAGGCCGCGCGTGCGCTGCTCGAAGTCGCGCAGGCCTTGCAGCATGTCCTCGACGGCGGTGGGCGGCGGCGCGATGTAGTGCACCACCTGCCCATGCAAGCTTGACTGGCCGACGAACACCGGCGACTGGCGAATGCCCAGGCGCAGTACCGCCGCTCCCAGGATGGCGTTTTGCAGGCTGGCCAGGCCCTCGTGCGACAACGGCGCTTCCATGCGACCGCTCAGCTCGCCTATCGCTGCCGCAAAGCGTTTCACGCGGTCGTTCTGGTCCTGCTCGTGTTCTATGGCAAAGCTGGCGCGCGATTCCTTCAGGGTCAGCCACACCGCGCTGCGCCGCAGCAGATCCATGCCGTAGGTGCTGTTCAGGCGCTCCACGCCGGCGCGCACGTCGTACACCCAGCCGCGCTCTTTCTTCGGGCCGAGGTATACGAGAGGGCAATAGCTGCGCGTGCCGGGCAGGTTTTGCCGCACTTTCCAGCGTTTGCTGTTTTCCGGCCGCGCGCAGGTCAGATACAGCGCGGCATCCAACGCATCGACATAGCCCACATTGGCGGCGGTATCAGGCAGGTCCAGCGTGGTGCCGGTGAACCATTCATAGAAAAATGCCGTGCGCCGCGCATACGTGCCCGTGGGCGCGTCCCTGACCCAGGCAATGATCTCCTGGGGATCGACCTGTGCGAAAACCCGCGAGAAGAATTCAAAGTTCAGGCGCTCGTACTTGAGGCCGAACTCGAAATGTCCTCGAAAGCTGTCGTCAGGCATGTACTGCGCGGTCCAGGTCCGGATCTGCGCCGCCATGTGCGTTTCGGTGCGCGTCTGGGATCCCAGGTGACTGCGCGTGAACAGCGGCTGGACCAGCACGATGCCCAGCATTTCAGCCACGCGTGTAAAACCCAAGGAAATGGCAGTCATCGGTATTTTTTGAATCGCAACCTTGTTATTTTCGTAGGAAACAGCGTTTTTCCAAATAAAAATATAAGTTTTACGGAGGCAAGGGCCGGTGTCGGGTACGCGCCACCAGCGCAACCCTAGGCCGCGTAGCGCGCCAGTATCAGTTCGGCGGTATCGGCCGCGAGCTGCTGTTGCGCCTGGGTTTCCAGCCGCGGCTGGCCCAGAGTGACCTGGGGCCAGAAAGCGCTGCCCTTCACCAGGCTTTCCATTTGCTGGACCACCTGCAGCGGATCGGCGGGTTTCAGGCGCCCGTCGGTCTGCGCCGCGCGCACCCAGGTGAGCAGCGCGTTTTCCTTTTGCGCCAGCCGCAGCAGCATGTCCTGCGCGCGCTGCGGTGAGTGGATGGTGGCCGTGATCGCCACGCGCGCCAGGTCGATGAAGTCTTCGCCCGAGACCATCGCCACTTTCTGCAGCAGCAACGCCGACAGCTGTTCCTGCAGCGGCCTGTCGGAGCGGTAGGCCAGGTCCAGCAGGGCCACGCTGCGCTCCCACAGCTGCACCAGGATCTGCGCGAACAGCGCCTCCTTGCTGGCGAAGTGGTTGTACAGCGTGCGCTTGGACACTTCAGCCGCGGCCGCCACCTGGTCCATGCTCGTGGCCTCGTAGCCATGGGCGCGGAACTGCGCCACCGCGGCCTGCACGATGGCCGCGCGTTTGCGGTCTGTGAGTCGCTGGGTCGTCATGGCGCAAATTATCACACCGATGGGTTTACTTTTTCCAGGATGAAAACTACACTTGCCAGTGTACTTTTTGCCCGCGCCAGCGCGCGTGCCTTCCATGCGTTCGCCCTCTCTTACCTTTCTTGCAGGAGCCCTCATCACCATGGCCTGTCTCTCATTTACCGCCTGCAGCGTTCCTGCCCAGCACAGCGCTTCGCCGCAAATGGAGCAGGGGCGTTTTCGCAATGCGGTCCAGGCCGCTGCGCCCAGCTGGCGCAAGACCCTGGCGATCACCTGGCGCTTTCTGTTCGACAAGCCCGCCGACACCGTGCCCTCGGTGCCGGTTCCCGTGGTGGCGCTCACGGCCGCGCAGCTGCAGGCCGCGCCCGATGGCAGCCTGTACCGGCTGGGCCACTCGACCTTGCTGATGAAGCTGCAGGGCGGGTTCTGGCTCACCGATCCGGTGTTCTCCGAGCGCGCCTCGCCTGTGCAATGGATGGGCCCCAAGCGCTTTCATGCGCCGCCGATTGCGCTTGCTGACCTTCCGCCGATCGAAGGCGTAATCCTGTCGCACGACCATTACGACCACTTGGACCATGCCGCCATCCTGGCGCTCGCGCCCAAGGTGCGCCATTTCATCACTCCGCTGGGCGTGGGCGACCGGCTGATCGAATGGGGCATCGATGCCGCCAAGGTGCAGCAGCGCGACTGGTGGCAGTCGGTGGAAATCGGCGGCGTGCAGCTGGTGGCCACGCCGGCCCAGCATTTCTCGGGCCGCTCGCTCAGCGACCGCAACCGCACGCTGTGGGCTTCGTGGGTGATTCTGTCCGGCGATCTGCGGCTGTTCTTCAGCGGCGACACCGGTTACCACGCGGGTTTTCGCGCCATCGGCGAGCGTTATGGTCCGTTCGATGTGACCATGGTCGAGACCGGTGCCTACGACCCGCAATGGCCCGACGTGCACATGCAGCCCGAGCAAACGCTGCAGGCGCATCTGGACCTGCGCGGGCGCAATCTGCTGCCCATACACAACGGCACGTTCGACCTGGCACTGCATGCCTGGAACGATCCGTTCGAGCGCATCGTGCAGCTGGCCCAGGCGCGGGCGGTGCCTGTCGTCACGCCCGCGATGGGCGAGGCCGTGCAGCTCGCCCGGCCGCAGCCTACGGCCCGCTGGTGGCGGACGGCTGCCGCGGGCGGCTGACGCGGCAGCACTTCATAGGGGCTGGTGCGCGCAGTCCGGGCCCCAGAGGTTCACGCTCAGACCGATGTTGGCGCCGTCCGGCCCCCGCTGGTTGCGAAATCCTATGATTCGGCCATGAAGAATGATTCAAATCCTGGCCACGCATGGGCCGGTGTGGCCGCGGTTCTGGCCTCGCTGGTCGTGCAGAACATGGGCGCCGCGTTCGCCAAGCAGCTTTTCTCCGCCGTGGGGCCGGCGGGCATGACCGCGTTGCGCATCGGTATCGCCGCTGTTCTGTTGATCGTCATGCGCCAGGCGTGGAAGAAAATGCCCCAGCGCCGGCACCTTCGCGTGCTGCTGGTCTACGGCGCGACGCTGGGCCTGATGAATGCCGCCATCTATCAGGCGTTCGCGCGCATTCCCATCGGGGTTGCCATTGCGATCGAAGTGCTGGGGCCGCTGAGCGTCGCGCTGATGGGCGCCAGGCGGCTGCTGGATCTGGCGTGGCTGGCCGCGGCCGGCCTGGGGCTTTGGCTGCTGCTGCCTGTGGGGGACGCATCGTCGGCGCTTGACCCGCTGGGCGTCGCCTTTGCCCTGGGCGCGGCCGCCGCCTGGGCGTTGTACATCCTGTTCGGCAAGCGTGCCGCGCATTTCCCGGATGTGGATGTGCTCGCCTGGGGCATGGCCTTCGCGGCCTTGCTCACGGTGCCCTTCGGCGCAGGGTCGGCCGGCCCCGCGCTGCTCGCGCCTTCGATCCTGGCCATAGGGCTGGCGGTCGCGGTGCTGTCCAGCGCCGTGCCCTACACCTTGGAAATGTGGGCGCTGCGCCGCCTGCCCATCAGCCTGTTCGGTGTGCTCGCCGGTTCATCGCCCGCGGTGGCGGCGCTGGCCGCCTATGCCATCCTGGGGGAGCAACTGTCCACCGTTCAATGGACGGCAATTGCCGCGATTTCGGGGGCGGTCATGGGCAGCACGTTGACTGCGCACAGGAGGGCGTGAGCGTCTGCAGTCGCCGGGCCGCGCATTGCCTGGCCTGTGCCATGCGGGGGCGCAGGATGCCCCGCGCCCGCTCTGCGTTCAACCTGCTCAGGCGAACTCGATTCCCGCAGCCGACAGGCCTACGAGATCGATGCGCGTGGCGGTGAGGTCCAGATGGCTGGCCAGCAGCGCGAGCTCGCCGCCCGTCACGCCCTGGGCCATCATGTTGATGAACGGCTGCAGCGGCGCTGGCGTTGCGGCGCTGCCCACGACATTGGTCCACAGCAGCTGCGTCACCTGACCCGGCGTGGACGCGCCCAGCAATCGCAGGCCCAGTTGCGCCAGGCTTTGCGCGCTGATGCCCGCGTCCAGCGCGCGAATCACTTCGCCCACCAGCGGCTTGTTGTCCAGGAACGCGGCGCCGGTGATGCGCACCGCGCCGACCACGGCCAGGAAGTCGACGTTGTCCACCTGGACGTTGCTGCCTTCGGGCAGGGCGCGCGCGTCGAGGATCACGGCCTGCATGCCATCGCCGGCAAGGGCGTTGCCGCTGATCACGAACGGCACGCCGGGGTTGAAGCCTGGGCCTGCAGTGGCGGTGATGGTCTGCATGGTCAGAGGTAGCGTGTGGTCCAGCGTGGCCAGGAAGATCTGGCCGAGGATCGCCTCCGGCCGAGCGCTCTATGCGCAGGCCCAGTTCGGCCAGCGCGGCATTGCCCGTCACTGGATCGGGCAGGCCCTGGACCTGCAGCCCTAGGCCCACAGGCACGCTGACCTGCAGGATGGCGTGCCCGTCCCTGCCCTTGACCAGCGGAATGTCGGCCAGATCGTTGCTGGGCGAGTTCGGATCGTCGGGGCGCGAGGGAGTGACCACCGGAATGGTGATGATGGTCGTGCCGCCGTCGCCGGGGGGAGGTCACGGGCACGCCATCGACGGGCACCGGGACTGGATCCGTGGGAGTCACGGGTGGCACAGGGCGAGTGACCACCAGACTGAAGGTATCGGTCACCGTGACGCCATTGCCGTCCTCGGCGGTGACGTCGATGCTGAACGTACCTATGTCAGCGGTGACAGGTGTGCCGCTGAAGGTGCGCGTGGCCGCATCGAAGCTCAGCCAGGCGGGCAGGGCGTTGCCGGTCAACTTCGCGCTGTAGCTGAGCGTGTCGCCTGCATCCACATCGGCAAAGGTATTGGCATTGGACTGGAAGCTGAACGCTGCATCCTCGGTGGCGTTCTGGGCGGCGATGACATTGGCCAGCGTGGGCGCGTCATTGGTGTTGGCCACCACGAGATTGAAAGTGTCGGTGACCGTGGCGCCGTCGCCGTCTTCGGCCGTCACCTCGGGAAAGTCCCTTGTGCAGGACCCCGTCCATGTGCGCTCGACAGCCCTGCCGGGCGCATCGGCAACTGCTAGGATCAGAGCGCGCTTTCTGCAACGCCTTCTTTGGGAAACAAATGAAACCACCTCGCTTTTTCCGCAGTGCGGCCACCGGCCTGCTGGTGGCATTTGCCGCCTTGCTGAACCCGGCGCATGCTGCCTGGCCCGACAAACCTATCCGGTTGGTCGTTCCATTTCCGCCTGGGCAAGCCACGGATATCTTCGCGCGCGCCGTCGCCGAGCAGCTCGGAAAACGTCTGGGCCAAAGCGTCATCGTGGACAACAAGGCCGGCGCCGGCAGCAATATCGGCTCCGAACTGGTGGTGCGTGCCGCGCCCGACGGCTACACCTTGCTGGTGGCGGGCAGCGCGATGGCAGTCAACCAGACGCTGTACCGCAAGGTCAGCTTTGATCCCACCCGGGACCTGGTCGGCATCTCGCTCATCGCCAAGGTGCCGCTGATCTTCCTGGCCACGCCGGGCTCGGGCATCACCTCCATCGCAGACCTGGTGACCAAGGCCAGGGCCGCGCCCGGCCAATTGAACTACGCCAGCGCCGGCATAGGCGGCACCCAGCATCTGTCCGGCGAAATGCTCAAGAACCAGGCGGGCGTGTTCATCACGCACATTCCTTACCGTGGCAGCGGGCCGGCACAGGCCGACTTTCTGGGTGCACAGGTGCCGCTGATGGTCGACTCGGTCACCGCCGCGCTGCCGCATGTCCAATCCGGACGCGCCGTGCCCCTGGCCGTGACTTCGGCCACGCGTTCCTCGCAACTGCCAGACGTGCCCACGGTCCGTGAAAGCGGGCTGCGCGCACTCAAGGACTTCGAAGCCGTGGGCTGGCTGGGACTGATGGCGCCCAAAGGCACGTCTGCGGACATCATCGGCCGGCTGAACCGCGAAGTCACGGACATCCTGAAAAGCGATGGCATGGCCCAGTTCATGCGCGACCGAGGGTCGGAGCCGGCACCGACCACGGGGCCCGAGTTTGATCGCTTCGTGGCCGGCGAGATCCAGAAATGGGGCCGTATCGTGAAGACATCGGGCGCCAGCGTGGAGTGAGGGCAGGCGGCGCCCCGCGCCTGGGCGCCGTGCGCCGGGAATCGGGACTCTGCATGGCACCGGCCTGAAAGCCCATTTGCGGCGCTGGTGGCTTTACCGGCACCGATGCCGTCAGAACGGCGAGAATCGAGCGGATGCAAACAACCTCTCATTTTCCAGCTTCGACCCGGCGCTGGCTGGTGCCCGGTCTGCTGGCGATACTCGCCGTCGCAGGCTGCACTTCCGCACCCCCGGTACAAACCCGTGCGCCTACGGTCGACACCCGCCCGCTTCTGTCCGAAGAGGCTGAACACGACCAGAAGTTCGCGCGCTGGGTGGCCGATTTCCGCGCCAGCGCGCGCGCCGCAGGCATAGACGAGGTCACGCTGCACTCCGCCTTCGACGGCGTGCGCTTCGTGCCGCGCGCCGTCGCGGCCGACCGCGCCCAGCCCGAGTTCACGCGCACCGTGTGGGCCTACCTCGACAGCGCGGTGTCGGCGCAGCGCGTCACGCGCGGCCAGGAAAAGCTGCGGCAACTGCGCCCCCAAGTCGACGCGCTGGTCGCGCGTTACGGCGTGCCCACCGAAATCCTGGTGGCGATCTGGGGCATGGAAAGCAATTACGGCAGCAACGTCGGCGATATTCCGACCATAGACGCGCTCGCCACGCTGGGCTTCGAGGGCCGGCGCGAGGAATGGGCGCGCGGCCAGTTGCTGGCGGCATTGAAGATCCTGCAAAACCGCGACATCGCGCGCGAACAGATGATTGGTTCATGGGCCGGGGCCATGGGGCAGACGCAGTTCCTGCCGTCGAACTTCCTGGCCTATGCGGTCGATGCCGATGGCGATGGCCGGCGCGACATCTGGGGCAGCGTTCCCGATGTGATGGCCTCGACAGCCAACTTCCTGGCTCGTTCCGGCTGGCAGGCCGGCCAGCCGTGGGCGATCGAAGTGCGCCTGCCGCCGGGATTCGACTACGCGCGCGCCGAAACCGACGTGCGCCAGTCCGGCGCCCAATGGGCGGGCGAGGGCCTGCAGTCCATGGACGGCGCGCCGCTGCCCGCGCTGCCGGACGCCTCGGTGCTGCTGCCGGCCAGTGCCCGCGGACCGGCCTTCCTGGTCGGGCAGAACTTTCGCACCATCCTGCGCTACAACAACTCGAGCAGCTATGCGCTCGCGGTCGGTCTGCTGGCGCAAAAGCTGACAGATGGTCCCGGAGTGCAGACGCCCTGGCCGCGCGATCTGCAGCCGCTGAGCAGCAGCCAGGTCAAGGCCTTGCAGACGGCGCTGAATGCGCGCGGCTTCGACACCGGCACGCCCGACGGCACCATGGGCCCGGCCACGCGCCGCGGCGTGCGTGCCTTCCAGCGCAGCCTGGGCGTGCCGGCCGATGGCTATCCGACGCTGGAGCTGCTGCAGCGCTTGGGCAACCCTGCTCAGTGAATGTCCAAAGAGTGCCGCGGCACTGTTTGGGGTGTCGACGGCTCAAGCCCGCGTCTTAAAGAAATGCGCGTCTTTGCAGCCTGAGTGCATCGCGGTCTATGCTCGCGGCCAGCTGTTCCATGTCGTTCGGGCTGACGCCCAGTGCGCGGAAGTGCACCGTCCACTGATCGACGGCAGCGGCCACCTGTTGCAGCAGTTGCAAGGCACGCGGCATTCTGAGGCCGTACTCCTTGATCTGGCTGAGCGCGTTCTCCAGGGTGGACTCCGATCCTGCTGTACCTACGATGAGTGCCTGATAGCCCAGGTTTTGCAGGCTGGGCACGACGTCGTAGGCAGGTGACAGGTCATGGTAGCCGTCAGTGAGGTTGAGGCAGATGCTGTGGTTGCGCTCGTGGTCATCGGTGTTGTCGATGAGGATGTTGAAGACCATGCGCTTGAACAGTTCCTCGCGCATGGCGGTCTGCCGGTCCGGATGGCCCAGGCGCAGGAGTATGCTGGCCAGATTGCTGTAGCTTTGCTCCAGGCCCGCGGCGCGCAGTGCGGTATGCGCCGACTGGCAGTGCACGCGGTAGCGTCCCATGCGGTCGAAGCGCTCGATGGTGAGCGCATGTCGCGGCTTGCCATGGCGCTGGGGAAGCTGCAGCACGGCGGTATGGGCTACATACAGGCCCGCTTGGGCAGCCAGCGTCATGGTCGCGTGCTCGATGAGCGGCGTGTCCACGGGATCGTCGAGCTCGCTGAACTTGACCACGCAAGAGCCGTTATCGGTCTGCAGCAAGGCCTTGGGCCGCGCGCCGCCCAGGGTGACGCCTGGCTGGACAAGGCGCTGTATTTCTGCGGTGATCGGGGCCTGTGTCTGCACATCGTCGACCGCCGCTGCCAGTTGCGCCAGATCCGCCAACTTCGGATAGGGCCCGAGTCGGCGCGGAATATATTGCGCTGCCGAAGTTGAAACACCCAATGCGCCAAACCGGTCATCTCCCGCGAAAAGCAGCATCTCCAGGATGGACAGGCGCGCAGGCCTGTCGACATGGCGGATGATGCGCTCGCCCCAGCGGTCTGGGCGTGCGTCGTCGATCGCGCCAGGGGCGGTGCTTCTCTCGCCGGCGCTGAAGACCTGCCCCTGGATCAGTGGCAGGTCTTCGCTGAGTGCAAAGTTCCACCAGCCCGGCGCATAGCTGAAGGTGGCGCAGTCTGCGACCAGCCGTGAAAGGCTGACCTCGCCGACCAGCGTGGGCGCCTGGGGGTTGACCATGGCCCAAACATAGAGCCGGTCTTGCGGTACGTAGCTGCGCGGTGATACGGCATTGACGGCGGATTTGCTCATTTCTTGCGGGGATCTGAAGCGGCGAGCAGGGCCGCCAAACCCAAGGCCGCACTGGGCAATGCCGGATCAGGCCGCTGGCTTGTGCGTGCCAGAGACTTGCGGACCTCGTCCAAGGGATTGGTCGCCTGCCAAGCGGGCTCGGGCAGCTGTGGCGGATGTGCCAAAGGCGGCTGGCTGCGGGCGCGGGATGCAGGCGCTGAAGGGGTGCGCTTGCTTCTGCCTGCAAGATCAGAAGGTGCCGATGGGATATCCGGCTTTGGATGCGGGCGAATGGGTGCCTGCGGGCTCAACTTGCGTGGAGCGCGCACCTTGTCCACCTCTTTCTCCAGCGCCGCATGATCGTATTGCGGCGCAATCAGCTCGGCCAGACTTGCGCCCGGATGGATCAACCATATGCACATCACATAAGAGGCCATGGCGACCGACGGATCGCCGCGCTCGATGCGCGCCATGGTGGGCTGGGATATGCCCAGCTTCCGGGCCCACTGTGCCTGTGATTCGCCACGTCGCTTGCGCGCAATGGTGATGTTCTGTGCGAGCTGCTCGATCTGCTGGATTACAGCCTGGGGGTAGTCAGCAGACGAGGTATTTTTTCGTGGCATTCATAGATGATAGATAAATGGCTAAAACATGTAAATCTATGGATTTTTCCGAGAATAATTCGTTTTGGAAGCACTATCGCGCAGTACGAGCCTGTGTTTCATATGCATAGATGTAGTAATTTAATCTTTTTTTATTCATCTATGAATTTTTCAGCGAGCCAAGCGCACTGCCTGCCCGGCCGCCGCAACAACCCTGTATGTGGGGGAACGAAAAATGGGTGCCTCGTGGCACCCATTTTTTTCGCATGCGAACGGCTTTGAATGCTGTCGGCACACGCCCTTGCAACGCAGGTTCCTGATGCATTCGCCGCCCCTGGCTGAGTCGTAGCGCGAACAGTCGCGGTAAGTAACATCCGGCGGCCAAAAGTTCTGGCCAATTGTAAATAATAGCGAAAGTTCACGTGACATTCTGTAAAAATGCGCTCAACAGCGCTTTATGCCGCTCGCCACCGCACAAATCCACTCCCATGATCACAGACACCGCCACCACCTGGTGGCTTACAGGCTTGTCGGGTGCTGGAAAATCCACGTTGGCACAGGCATTGGCGAATGCCTTGCGCGAACGCGAAGAGTCGGTCTGCGTGATCGACGGGGATGAATTGCGCAGCGGCCTGTGCAATGACCTGGGCTTCGACGAGGCCAGCCGTGCGGAGAACGTGAGGCGCGCTGCGCACCTGGCGCAGATGCTCAACGCCAACGGCATTCATGCCGTCGTGGCCCTGGTGTCGCCATCGGCGTCGGCGCGTGCAGCGGCTTACCAGGTGATCGGGCCCCAGCGCTGCCGCGAGATCCATGTCAGCACGCCATTGGCGGTCTGCGAACAGCGCGACACCAAGGGCCTTTATGCACGCGCCCGTGCCAACCAGATGGCGCAGATGGTGTCGCCTGCCCGCTCGATGCCGATGTCGGCCATGACGGCTGCCTGGGCCGCGGCCTGCGGGTTCGGGGCCGGTTGCAGCAGCACCTTGCCGTTCGCCAGCCTGGCGAAGCCTGCTGCTGGTGAAGCCGTCCATGGCCCGGCTGTCGATCTGTCAGGCGAACTCGATTCCCGTGGCCGCCAGGCCCACCAGATCGATGCGCGTGGCGTTCAGATCCAGATTGCTGGCCAGCACCGCGAGCTCGCCGCCCGTCACGCCCTGGGCCAGCATGGCGACAAACGGCTGCAGCTGGGCAGGCGTCGCGGCGCTGCCCACGACGTTGGTCCACAGCAGCTGCGTCACCTGACCCGGGGTCTGCGCGCCCAGCAGCTGCAGGCCCAGTTGCGCCAGGCTTTGCGCGCTGATGCCCGCGTCCAGAGCGCGAATCACTTCGCCCACCAGCGGCTTGTTGTCCAGGAACGCGGCGCCGGCCACCGCGCCTATCAGTTTGGCGGCCTGGCCCGCGTGGCCGTCCAGGTCCAGGGCCAGCTTCGTGTCGCTCAGCGTGAGCCGCTCCACATTCATCAGCTCGAGCATCGCGCCGTCGGTCATGCGCTGCAGCGTATAGCCCTTGTCGCTGGCTTTGACGTGCATCTGCGCTAGGGTGGCGGGGAAGACGATGGTGTCGATTCCCGCGCCGCCGTCGACCGACCAGGCCAGGCCCGGTGTCGGGGTAAAGGTGTTGTCACCGGCATCGCCCGTGAACGCGGTTGCGCGCTCGGCATCCACGCGGATCGCGCCCGCGCTGTCCATGCCTTCGAGCAGCTGCTGCGCCGTCCTGCCACCGGCCTGCTGCGGGAACACCAGGGCAAACAGCTCGGCAACTTGCACGGCCGTCTTGCCTTGCAGCGTCTGGATCACCGCGCCTTCGGACGGCGTCGGTTCGCGCCCCATCCATTGCTGGAACAAAAAGGCTGCCGCTTCCTCGGCCTCGCTATGGGCCACCGTCAGACTCGGGCCGGTCGCAAAGCGCACCTGCTCCACATCGACCAGCCAGTCGGAGACGCCGCTTACGCCATGGGTCAGCTTGATGCCCGCGCCGTCGAGCGTGACCGTGTAGTCGCTGCGCTTGCCTTCCTGGAGGGCGACATCAAAGCCCGTGCCGCCGTTGAGGCGGTCGCTGCCCGCGCCGCCCGACAGCAGGTCGTTGCCCGCACCGCCGAATACGATGTCGTTGCCAGCGTCGCCGTAGACCTTGTCGTCTCCGCCCTTGCTGCCCACGGTGTCGTTGCCGCCGCCGCCATGGATGATGTCGTCATCGGCGCCCAGAACGATGTACTGCTGCGCGCCATCTCCGTAGACCACGTTCTGGCCGGCACCGCCCACCAGGCGCACATTGCCGACCACGGCAGCGAAGTCCACGTTGTTCAACTGCAGCGTGCTGCCGCCGGGCAGGCCGCGGGCGTCGAGAATGATGGCCTGCCTGCCGTCGCTGGCAGCGTCACTGCCGGAGATCGACAGCGCGTTGCCGGGGTCGAACCCGGCGCCCGCGGTCGGCTTGACCAGCTGCAGCGCCAACGGTTGGCCTGGCAACAGGCCGGCATGGAAGTCGCGCGCCGCCTGGAGCAGGTCGGCGTTGCCGCCGCCCAGACCCTCGATGCGCGCAATCAGCGCTTGCAGCGCCTGCGATCCGCTGAGGTTGGAGGAAAAACCGTCCGCTTGCAGACCCGTGCCTATGGGCAGGCTGGCAATCAGCAGCGGCTGGCCGGCTGCGCCCGTGACCAGCTGAATGTCGGCCAGCGCCGAAGGCGTGCCGGGCGTATCGGCGCGGCCGGGCGCGACCACGGCAACGGTCGTCAGGGTGGCGCCATCGGCGCCCAGGGTGGTGACCACGGGCACGCCGTCCACCGATACCGGCGTCGGCAGGGGCGGCGGCGCCGGAGGAGAGGGGGGCGCCGCCAGCGTCGTGAAGTTGTAGGTGGTTTTGTCGCTGACTGCCGTGGCAGCATTGCCTGCCAGGTCCTGCAGCGCACCGTCATCCCAGGTGACGTAGTAGGCCGTGGAATATTCCAGATTTGCGGCGGGCTGGATCAGCAGTTCGCCGTTGGCATTGAGCGTGATCGTGGTGGCCACCAGCGCACCGGTTGCCACATCCCTGAGGTAGACCTTGGTGAGGTCGCTGGATGCCGCGTCCAGTGGTTCGGAGAACCCCAGAACGATGGCATTGCTGACCGAGACTCCCGTGGCATCGTCGGCGGGGTCGGCAACTGCGGCGCTGGGCGCGGTGGTGTCCAGGACGTAGGCCTGGCTTGCTGCCGGTCCTGCATTCCCGGCAGCGTCCAGCACGCGTGCCTGCAGCGTATTGCTGGCGACCAGCGTCTGGTCTGCCAGCGACCAGGTGGCGCTGCCCGCGGACGCGTCGGCCTCCAGCCATGTGTCGCCGGCATCGAGCGACACTTGGACCCGTTCGCCTGCAGCCAGCGGGGCGCTGAGCGTGCCGCTGATGGTCTGCTGCGCAGTGCGGGTGACGAAATCAAGGCCGCTGGCGCCGGTGTCGGCGTTGAAGGCAAAACTGGCGACCGTCGTCGTGGGCGCCAGCGTGTCGAAGTT
This sequence comes from Comamonas sp. DB36, assembly GCF_057914905.1. Classification (NCBI taxonomy): domain Bacteria; kingdom Pseudomonadati; phylum Pseudomonadota; class Betaproteobacteria; order Burkholderiales; family Comamonadaceae; genus Comamonas; species Comamonas sp. DB36. The sequence continues at coordinate 189,755 of NZ_CP196633.1, read as the reverse complement.
CAGCGTGAGCGGGCCGCCCGCAAGCCCGCCGTTGCCGGCCGTGTCGGCATAGGCGCCAGCGGCTACCGTGATGCTGGCCGTGCCGGCGGCGGTGGCAGGCGTGGGGGTGAAGAGCGCGCTGCGGGTAAGACCCGTGCCCGAGAGGGCGCCCAGCGTGCCGCCGCTGACCACCACATCGCCTATGCTGCCGTCCCAGGTAAAGCTCGCGCCAGGGTCCTCGCTGAAGGTAAAGGTGATGGTCGCGGTCTGGCCGCTGGCGAGCATCGTTGCGCTGGTGGTGATGGCCAGCGTTGGTGCCGTGGCGTCTATGGTCAATGCCAGTGTGGCGGACGCCGGGCCTGGGTTGCCCGCCGCATCGGCGGCCTTGGCGCTGAGCGTGTGCGAGCCTTGCGACAGAGGGACGCTGGTGATCGACCAGAATCCCGACGCATCGGCCTCGTCGGTGCCGAGTATCGTCTGGCCATCGGAGTCGTACAGCGTGACAGTGCTGTACGCCTCGGCCTGGCCGGTGATGGTGGGCGTGGTGTGCGCAGTGATGCGGTCCGTGTTGGAGACGCCGCTGTCCGAGGCTGCATGGAGCGCCAGCGAGACCGGGGCCTCGGGCGCGATGGCATCGACCAGCACCCCGCTGGTGGTGGCCACATTGTTGAGGGTGAGAAAGGCATTGTTGCCCGCTGCGTCGCGCAGCGTGGCGCCGTTGAGCTCCAGTGTGCTGCCCAGGCTGATGCCGTTGGCGTCCTGCCAGCCCGCGGCCACGACGACGCGAAAAGTGAGCTCTGAGCCGTCCGTGGACAGGTAGTCGGCGTATACCGTGCCGCCGGTGCCAAGGGTGATCGCGATGCGTGGCGTGCCGTCGCTGGTGTCGATCGTGACCGCTTCGCTGAAATGCACCTTGAAGTCCAGATGCTGGCCCGCGCCGTAGGCGCCGTCATGCGGCACCGCCACCGAGACAACCTCCGGCGATACGGTGTCGATGGTGTAAACCTCGCCCGCGGTGTAGCCTGGGGCGGGCGTGCCGATCGAGTCGCTGATTCCCGTGCCGCTGTCGATGAGGTCCAGCCGCAAAGTGCCCGCGCCGCTGACGCCGATCAAGGCAACTGTGTATTGGCTGCCGCTGCCCGCGAGGCTGGCAATGGTGCCCTCAGCGCTGCCGGTGGTCGTCAGCGTGAAATCTGAGACATCCACACCGGTCACGGCTTCGGAGAACGTGACCAAGTAGGTCAGGTTGCTGGCATTGGTGCTGTTCGGCCCCCCGCGGGCGATAGAACTCACCGCGGGTGCCGGATCGACCACACCGCTCACCACGATGCCGTTGCCCGTGGCGTCGGCCACCACCGCCGCTGCATCCGCGCCCCGCGCCCAGTCCTCGGCGGCGGCGAGGTTGTAGCCGGTGGCATCAATGGCGCTGCTGCCGTTCTTGTTCAGCAGCAGGTCGACACCTGCTTTGTCGCTGGCGCCTAGCGTGAGCGTGAACGAACTGCCATTGGTGACGTCCACGTCGCCGGTAGCAGTCAGCGTGTAGCTGCTGCCACCCTCGCCCTGCAGGGTGAACTTGGTGGCGTCGATGTCATTGGCGGCGCCATCCAGTGTTTTCAGGCCCGTTCCCGTGACCACCAGCACGCCCGTGCTGGCGTCGTAGGTGGAGCTGGTGATGGTGGGCACTGCCACATTGCTCACCGTGATGCCATTGCCCGAGACATCGGCGGTGGCGGCATGCGCGGCCACAAACCCTGCGGTGCCGGCCAGGTTGTAAGTGGTGCCACCCGTGGAGCTGGTGCTGTTCTTGTTGGCGATCAGATCCAGCGCCGCCCTGTCGCTGGCGCTCAGGGTCAGCGTGAAGCTGCTGGCGCTGCTGATTTCCACGTTGGCAGTATCGGTCAGCGTGTAGGTCGCACCGCCTTCACCGGTGAAAGTGAGCTTGTTGGCCACGACATCGTTGTCGGCGCCGTCTGTCGCTGCAAAGTTGCTGCCCGTGACCACCAGCACGCCGGTGCTGGCGTCATACGTGGCGCTGGTGATGGTGGGCGGGGGCAGGATCGCGGCCTCGAAATCCAGCGCATCAATGGCCACGATGGTGTCGGTGCCGGTGAAGCGAATCTCGTCGATGTTGTCCCAGTCGCTGTTGAAGGTGAGAGTGCCGCCACGGCTACCGAAAATAATGTTGTTGTTTAAATAGGTAACAGATCCCTCGGTGTCCGAAGTCGAGGTGATTATGGTGTCGCTGGCCACTTCATGGCCGTCCCGGTAGCCCGTGATGGTCAGGTTGGGGCTGGTGCCCAAGTCGGTCCCGGTATCCACCTCCATCGATGCGATACGGAACTCCGAACCATCCCATGACGAGATGCGCGCATCGACGGGTCCTAGTGGGAACCAGCCCATCTCATTCATATTGAAAAACAGCCCCAGATCATAGTAATAAGGTTTTAAGTAATCCGGCTGCGTGATGGAGAAGTCGTAGGAATCGACGGGGATCCTGCCTTGGCCATAGCCGGCGCCAGGCGTCATCGTGCGATACATGACGCCGTTGATGAAGTACGGCCCGATGAAGTCAACGGGTGGGGACTGCGGGTTGTCGAAGTCCGCATCTGCAATGGTCAGCGCATGCCCATAGGCATCCATCGCCGGGGCGCTCAGTGCCAGGCTGCTTTCCACAGGTCCGACCGCAGCTTCCAGCACCCAGTCGCCGCCCAGGCTCGCCGCACCGGTGCGATCGGTGGAGGCAGCGACGTCGGCCTGAGCGAGCGTGGCCCATTGGGCAATGAACGCGCCGCCCGCCTCACCGTCGGCCACGTCGCAGCCATAAAGCAGTATGTCGCCGTTGTCGCCCAGCGCGCTGCCGATCTGCGCGAGCGTGTCGGCGCGTGCGGCCAACGCCGCCGAATCCAGCGCCAGCGTGCCCAGTTGCACGCTGCCCGGCTGGCCGTGGCTCAGAATGTGGATGGCCTCTAGCCCCTGGCGACCCTGCAGGTCAGCGGCGATCTGCGCCAATCCATCCTGCGAGCCGTCGAGCACCACCAGCTGCACACCCGGACGAACCCCCGCTGCCAGTTGCTGCCAGTCGGGCAGATTGTCGAAGAGGAAGACCACCTGCTGCGCAGTGGGCGATACGCTCCTGGACTGGAGGTCTGAGAACTGGGTGGTCATGTCGGCGTTTCCTTGGAGGTGTGACCAGCGTTGTCGCAAGCAGGTTGTCGACGGTGCGCCGGGCGCCATGCGACGCCGTAGCAAGCCCGCACAGTTCAGAAAGCGCTGTTCATACCGCTGGAAAATTCGATTTGTACCAGAAAGAAACAAGTGCTACATAAAAATATTGACTTTGTCCTGTTTCTGGGCCCACTCCGCATCATTTCCGGCAGCCGTGTGCTTCCTCAAAGAGGCCCCTGCGGCGAGCGCGGCCCTGCCCATGGAAGCATTGCGCCACCAGCGCCTTGCCCAGACGCGTAATGTCGCGGCGCTGGACGGTTCCATAAGCAGCGGGAGAGGGGGGCCGCTCCTCAGCCCCATGAATGCCAAAGGGTGCCCCGGGGCACCCTTTGGCTTGCCGGCTGACCGCCAGAGATGGCGTCAGTGGCAACTTGCCTTTGACTTCACTGGTCCAGCGCGATGCGGTAGATGCCGTAGCTGCCGGTGCCGCCATTGACGCCGGTGTCGTCCGCCCGGTCCACGCTGATGTTGGCCAGGCCGGCGGCCTGGGCCACGGCCAGCTCGTTCGGCGCCGACTTGAACAGCACCTTGCCCGCGGTCGCGACCTTGGTGAAGCGCCAGCTGCTGGTGGCGCCGTTGGCGGCGCGGGTGATGGTCTTCTTGGCCTTGACGTAGTTCAGCACCACTTCGCGGTTGGCATCGGGCGCGGCCCAGACGATGTCGAAGGCCTTGCCCGTGCCCAGGATGAACGGCGCGCTGCTGTTGGCACGGTAGTTGTTGGTGGCGACGATGAACTGCTGCGCGTTGTCCATGGGCTGGCCCTTGTAGCGCAGGTTCCTGATGCGCTCGCCGCCCTTGGCCGGGTCGTTGACGTTGTACTTGGGCTGGGTCACGTCGATCTCGTAGCTGATGTCCGCCGTGGTGAACACATCGAAGTTGTAGCCGGGGAAGGACGCGCCGGGCTGCACGCCGGTCTTGCTGTCATTGATCAGCCACTGGTCTTCGGCTTTCTTCGGGTCGATCTGGTTGAAGCGGTTGGCCGCGTTCTCCAGCCACTGCTTGATCTGCGCGCCCGTGACCTTCACCGCATGGATGGTGTTGTTGTCGTACAGGTACAGATCGGCCGCCGCCGAGACGGTCATGGTGCCGGCCGCGACATTGGTGAAGTCATCGGCGCTGGAGTAACCGGCCTTGAAGGGCGCGGTCACCGACAGCACGGGAAGGCTGGCGTACTGGGGCAGACTGGTCTTCACGTAGTGGGCCACATACTCCTGCTGTGCCTGGTTGACGATCTGCAGCGCACCCACATTGCCCACGTCGGCGAACATCGAGCTCAGGCGGAAGTCGCTGGAGCCTATGGGCGAGGCAACGTAGGCGCGCGTCTTGTTGTGCACCTCATCGACGGCGGCGATCACGGCCGGGTCGGAGTCCACATAGACAGTCTTGCCGGCCGCATCCTTGGAGTCTATGGTGCGCACCTGCACGTCGGTCTTGGCGCTGTCCACCGACCATTTCTTGCCTGCGCCATCCCACTTGAGCGCGTAGTTGATGATGCCCAGGCCCTTGCCCCAGGAACTGGCCATGACTGCCGGCACGCCGTTGACCGTGCCCTTGGCGTTGTCCGCGCCCGCGAACTTGTAGGCCGGGCTCGCGCCGCGGTCGGGGAAGGTGTTGTGCTCGTGACCCATCACGATGCCGTCGATGCCCGGCACGTCCTTGGTGATGTAGTAGCCGGGGTTTTCCATGTTGGCGAAGTAGCCGCTGGCGCTCATGCCGCCGTGCAGCAGCACGAACACCAGGTCGGCGCCCTTGGCGCGCACTTCGGGCACATATTTGGCCGCGGTGTCGCGCCCGTCCTGCGTGCTGACCTTGCCTTCGAGCTTGTCCTTGTCCCAGTTCAGGATGCCGGGCGTGGTGATGCCGATCACGCCGATCTTGATCGGCAGCGTGACGGCCTTGCCGTCGGCCTGGGTCGCGCTGACATTGCGCTCGAGGATGACGTAGGGGTCGACCAGCGGCTTGTTGCTCTTGAGGCTGGTGACGTTGGCCGTCACGATGGGAAAGCCCGGTCCCTTGTCCTTGGTGCCGATCTTCGGGTCCACGCCCGCGACATCCAGCCCGCCGCCCAGGATCTGGCTCAGATAGGGCAGGCCAAAGTTGAACTCGTGGTTGCCGAGCACGCCCGCATCGTATTTGAGCGTGGCCATGGCCTTGTACATGGACAGCTGCTGCGTCGCGGGCAGCGGCGCGACTTGGGCCTCGTAGGTGCCCAGCACCGTGCCCTGGATGGTGTCGCCGTTGTCCACCAGCAGCGTGTTGGGGAATTCGCTGCGCGCCTTGCGGATCAGCGTGGCGGTGCGCTCCAGGCCCACGGCCTTGTCTTCCTTGTCCGAGTAGTAATTGAAGCTGCGCGCGTAGTAGTGCAGGTCGGTCGTCTCCAGCAGCGCCAGCTGGGCCGTGGCATTCTGTGCCACAGGCTCGGGTGTGGGCGCGGGAGTGTCGTTGTCGCTGCCGCCGCAGGCTGTCAGCGCGAGCGCGGCAGTCAGCGCCAGCAGCAACGGCAGACGGTACTGGTCGTGCGAACCCGGTACGTTAAGGGACATGGAAAGGCCTCGTGGATGGTAATGCAGGAAGGGGCGAAATCCATCGCAATGATGGCGCCCCACAGCGTGCCGGCCATGCCAGTCAACGCTGCATTCACATTCTTGCGACCTAGATTGACGGCCGTGTGACGGTACCGTGGCAGGCGCGTGTCCATGCAGGGCCCAGGCCGGCGCTGCTAGCCTGCGCGGGCCTGTGGTTTCAACCGTCCACCGGCTCGGTCGCTGCCACCGAGGGGCGTTGCTGCATCTGCGCAAACCATGCGGCCAGCCGGGGCACCATGTCGCGCCAGCCCAGGCTGTCGAAACGGTAGTCGAGGTAGCCCAGTGCGCAGACCAACGTCAGATGGCCGATGCCAAAGTTGCTGGATTCCAAGGCCGGTACCTCGCCTTCCAGCAGCTGCAGGCTGGCCCGGGTCTTGAGTTCGAATGCCGCCAGCAAGGCCGGCAGCGGCGCCGCGCGCTCGCGCTCGTTGCGCCACAGGATCAGCGCGTCGAGCAGGCCGTCACCGAGCGCATGCCAGCGCAGCGCCGCCCAGCGCGCTGGCGCTTCCTTGGGGAACAGCGCGCCGGCGGCCAGGCTGTCGAGGTATTCGCAGATGACCACCGAATCGAACAGCGTCTGTCCGTCATCGAGCACCAGCGTGGGAATCTTCGACAGCGGATTGGCGCGCATCAGCTCGGCATTGGGCTTGAGCATGGCGGCCACGGAGCGCACCAGTTCCAGCCGGGGCAGCAGTTCGAGCTCGTGGGCGCAGATCATGACTTTGCGCACATAGGGCGACTTGGGTGACCAGTGCAGTTGCATAGAGAAGATGGAAAGTGAAAACGGTAGGGGCCTGGATACGCCGGCGACTACAGCACGCCCGCGGCCTGGAGCTGATCGATGCGCTCGGCCGAGTAGCCCAGCTCCTCGAGCACCTGGCGCGAATGCTGGCCCAGCAGCGGCGGGGCGGCCAGGTCCTGCAGCGGCGTCTGGGCGAAACGCATGGGGCTGGACACCTGCGGCACCGGCACGCCGCAGGGATGCGGCACATATTTGAGCATGCCGCGCGCCAAGACCTGCGGGTCCTCGAACACTTCGGGCACCGAGTTGATCGCGCCGCAGGGAACGCCCGCGTCGTCGAGCGCGCCAATCAGGTCGGCGCGCGGGCGCTGGGCGAATTCGTGGCGCAGCAGCGCCGACAGCACCTGGATATTGCGCACGCGCTGGGCATTGGTCGCAAAGCGCTCGTCCAGCGCCCACTCTGGCCGGCCCAGCACCGCGCACAGCTTGGTGAACTGGCCGTCGTTGCCGACCACCAGAATGGCGTCGCCATCGGCGCAGGCGTAGACATCCTGCGGCTGGATGTTGGGGTGGGCGTTGCCGTTGCGCTGCGGCGCCTTGCCCGACACCAGGTAGTTCATCGCCTGGTTGGCCAGCATGGCCACCTGCACGTCGAGCATGGCGATGTCTATGCTGTCGCCCACGCCGCTCTGATCGCGCCTGGCCACGGCCGCGAGCACCGCGACCGCGGTGTACATGCCGGTCATCAGATCGACGATGGGCACGCCGACTTTCTGCGGGCCGCCGCCGGGCTGGCCGTCGCGTTCACCGGTGACGCTCATCAGCCCGCCCATGGCCTGGATCAGAAAGTCATACGCAGGCTGGTCGCGGCGCGGGCCGGTCTGGCCGAAGCCCGTGACCGAGCAGTAGATGAGCCGCGGATTGATCTTGCGCAGGCTGGCTTCGTCCAGGCCGTAGCGCGCCAGCGTGCCGGCCTTGTAGTTCTCCAGCACGATGTCGGACTCCAGCGCCAGATCGCGCACGATCTGCTGGCCTTCGGCGGTGTCCAGGCTCACGGTGATCGAGCGCTTGCCGCGGTTCACGGCGAGATAGTAGCCGGCTTCCCTGGTGTCCTGGCCCTGGGCATCCTTGAGGAAGGGCGGCCCCCAGGAGCGCGTGTCGTCGCCCGCGCCGGGGCGCTCGACCTTGGTGACCGTGGCGCCCAGATCGGCCAGGATCTGGCCCGCCCAGGGCGCCGCGAGAATGCGGCTCAGGTCCAGCACCCGCAGGTGCGACAAGGGGCCGGAAGCCACTTTGGCATTGGTCATCGGAAAGACTCCAGTCAGCTATGCAATGGCTGGACTTTAGGTCTGGCGCTGCGCAGCGCCTAGCCGTGGCGGCGGCAATTCTGAGATGCTCCGATGCGCATAGCAGGCTTGTGAATCGCAGGCCTTACTGCGGCGGGTGGCTCTGTCTAGACTGGCGCAAAAGGAGACAGAGACCATGCATAGACGTACTTTTGCCACCCTCATTGCCGTTGCCGGCCCCCTGCTCGCCAGCGGCGCCGCCCTGGCGGACAGCTGGCCGAGCAAGCCCCTGAAACTCATCGTGCCGTATTCCGCGGGCGGACCTACCGACGCCATCGCCCGGATGATAGGCACGCAGATGGGATCGGCGCTGGGCCAGGCGGTGGTGGTCGACAACCGGGCCGGTGCGGGCGGCACCATCGGTGTCGACGCGACCGCCAAGGCCCCGGCCGACGGCTACAACTTCGCGCTGGTCGCGCCCGGCCCGCTGGCCGGAATGCCCAATCTCACCAAGGTGCCCTATACGCTGGACCAGCTCGAGTTCCTCACGCTGGCGGCGCGCATTCCCAGCGTGATCGTGGTCAATCGCAAGTCGGGCATCACTTCGCTGGAGCAGCTGATCGCCAAGGCCAAGGCCGCGCCGGACACGCTCAACTACAGCTCCGCGGGCGCGGGCACCACGCCGCACATCGGCTTCGAGCTGTTCAAGCGCGAGACCGGCACGGCCATCATGCATGTACCGTACAAGGGCGCGGCGCCGGCGATCAGCGCCGTGCTGTCGGGCGAAGTGCAGATGACCATGGTCGACCTGCTGCCCATCCTGCCGTTTGCCGCCAACGGCAATCTGGTGGTGCTGGCCGTGGCCGGCAAGACGCGCGCGCCGCAGCTGCCCGACGTGCCGACCACGGTGGAGCTGGGCCTGCCGAACGTGCAGATGGAGACCACCTACGGTCTGCTTGCGCCCAAGGGCATTCCGGCCGCGGTGCAGACCAAGCTGCGCAATGCCGCGGTGGCGGCCATCAATTCGCCCGAGATGAAGGCGCAATTCCTCAAGCAGGGCGCGATTGCCTCCACCTCCACCAGCGCCGAGTACCGCAGCCTGATGCAGGCCGAGTCCGAGAAATGGCGCGGCGTGATCGCCAGCGCCAAGATCAGCATCGACTGAGGCAGGACTGCGCATGAAGATCACCCATGCCACCGTCCAGCCGTGCATTCAGGGCCTGGCCGATCCGCAATGGAAGTTCGCGCGCGCGCAGGTGCCGCGCCTTGAAGGCGCGGTGCTGCAGCTGCAGGACGAGGACGGCCACACCGGCCTGGGCTATGTGCACGCCATACCGGCGATCTCCACGCATGGCGCGGGCGCGCTGGCGGCGCTGGAGTTTCTCGCGCCGCGGCTGGTCGGGCGGCGCGCCGACGACATCGCGGCGGTGATGGAGGAGGTCGATGCGACGCTGGCCTTCCAGCCCACCGTCAAGGCCGGCATCGACATGGCGCTGCACGACCTGCTCGCGCGCCGCCTGGGCGTGGCCGTGCATGTGCTGCTGGGCGGCAGGATGCGCGACAGCGTGCCGCTGTCGCGCATCCTGCCCATCAAGTCGCCCGATGAGATGGCGGCGCTCGCTGCGCGGCTCGTGGGCGAAGGCTATTCTCAGCTCAAGCTCAAGCTCGCGGGCGACACCGCCACCGATATCGCGCGCATCGCCGCGGTGCGCGCGGCCGTGGGCCCTGACGTGGCGCTGACGCTGGACCCCAACCAGTCCTACCACGCCAAGCAGCTGATAGGCGCGTTCGCCAAGATGGAGCGCTACGACATTGCATTGATAGAGCAGCCCGTGCCCGCGGCCGACATCGCCGGGCTGGCGCTGCTGACACGCACGCTGCCCGTGGCGATCGAGGCCGACGAAAGCGCGCAAAGCGTGCGCGACGTGTTCCGGCTGGTGTCCGAGCGCGCGGTCGATGTGATCAACCTGAAGGTGACCAATCTCGGCGGCCTGCGCCACTTCATGGAAGCGGTACGCATCTGCGAGGCGGGCCAGGTCGCCTGCCGCGTGGGCGCGGCCTTCGGCCCGGCACTGATGCAGGCCATGGCGCTGCAGGCGGCCTGCATACCCAAGTCGCTGCCCTATGCCTGCGAGCTGTCTGAGCACCTGCACCTGCAGGACGACCCATTCACGGCCTTGCCGGTGCAAGCCGGCCGCCTGAGCCTGCCCAAAGGGCCGGGCTGCGGCGTAGGCTACCGCGACTGACGCGGCTCCAAGCCAAGCGGCCCGGGCCGCAGCCGATATCAATAACAAGGAGACAAGCCATGACATTTACCCCACGCCTGCGCGCAGGCATTTTTCAAGCCGCGCCCGCGAGCGGCCGTCGCCGCTGGACGCTGGCGCTGGCGACCGCGGCGCTCTGGGTGGCGGCGCCCGGCCTGGCCGGCGCTGCGGGTTTTCCCGACAAGCCGCTGCGCCTGGTCGTGCCTTTCCCTGCGGGCGGTGCGGCCGACATGATGGCGCGCGGCATGGCCCAGCGCCTGGGCACCGAGCTGGGCCAGCAGGTGGTCATTGAAAACCGCGGCGGCGCGGGCGGCACCACGGCGGCCGAGATCGTGGCGCGCGCGCCGGCCGACGGCTACACGCTGTTCTTCGCCACCATGGGCACGCATGCGATCAATCCGGCGCTGTATGCCAAGCTGCGCTACGACCCGGTGAAGGACTTCGCGCCGGTGGCGCTGACCCACACCACGCCGCGCGTGCTGGTGGTGGGCGCCGCGGTGCCGGCGCGCAACGTCAAGGAACTGATCGCGCTGGCCAGGCAGAAGCCCGGCGTGCTGAGCTATGGCTCGGCCGGCAATGGCAGCTCCAGCCATCTGTCGGGCGCGCTGTTCGACGCCCTGGCCGGCGTGGACATGATGCATGTGCCCTACAAGGGCAGCGCGCCGCTGCTCACCGACGTGCTCGCCGGCCGGGTCGACATGACCTTCGACTCCTATACCGTCTACGAGGAGCATATCCGCAGCGGGCGCGCGCGCGCGCTGGCCGTGACTTCGCGCAGCCGCCTGAGTTCGTTGCCCGACATTCCCACGCTGGCCGAGTCGGGGCTGGCGGGCTACGACGTCTCCAACTGGCTGGGCGTGATGGCGCCGGCGCAGACGCCCAAGGCCGTGATCGACACCTTGAACGCCGCCCTGGTGCGCGCCATGGCGACGCCCGAGCTGCGCAAGCAGCTGACCCAGCTGGGCATAGAGCCGGCCTCGAGCAGCCCGCAGGAGTTCGCCCAGCTGGTGCGCGCCGAGATTCCCAAGTGGAGCAAGATCGTCAAGCAGTCGGGCGCGACGCTGGATTGATGGGAAGACCATGACATTGCCTGAAGTGCAACGCCGCCGTGAATTGATCGCCGTGGAGGGCGGCGTCATCGATGTGCTGATCGACGCGCCCGGGAACGACCAGGGCCCGTGCCTGGTGCTGCTGCCGTCATCGCAGCGCGATTCGCTGGATTTCGACGCTCTGGCGCAGCAGCTCGCGCTGGGCGGCCTGCGCGTGCTGCGGCCGCAGCCGCGCGGCATGGGGCGCACCACGCTGCCTCTGGACCATCTCACGCTGCACGTCCTGGCCCGTGACGTGATCGCCACCGTGAACGCGCTGGGCGGCGGCCGCGCGGTGCTGGTGGGCCACGCTTTCGGCCATTTCATCGCGCGCGTCGCCGACCTGGACCACCCGCAGTGCGTGCGCGGCGTGGTCGTGGCCGGCGCCGCGGCGCGCGTGTTCCCGCCGGGCATGGCCGAGTCGCTGGACATCGCTGCCGACGCGCACCAGCCCCAGGCCCTGCGTCTGGCCCATCTGCAGCGCGCCTTTTTCGCGCCGGGCAACGAGCCCCGGGCCTGGCTCGAAGGCTGGCATCCCGAACTGCGCGCGATCTACCGCGCGGCCGGCGCCGTGCCGGCCAAGGACCGCTGGTGGACCACGGCGCATGCACCGCTGCTGGACCTGCAGGGCGCCAACGACCCCTGGCGGCCGCCGGCCAGCCGCGCCGAGCTGCAGGAACTGCTGGGCGCAGACCGCGTGCAGGTGGCGGTGATAGACCAGGCCAGCCATGCGCTGGTGGTGGAGCAGCCCGTCGCCGTGGCGGGCGCGATCGCGCGCTGGGTGGCCGAGCTGCCGCAGTGACCGGCGCGCATCGGGACTATCATGCCTTGTCCCGATGCGTCACCGTTTTTCCCCATGCACAGCGCCAAAGCCACCACCCTTCAGCTCGACATCGCCTCCAACCTGCAGAAATGGCGCACCTTTCTGGCGATTGCCGAGCTGGGCAGCCTGACGCGGGCGGCGCTGTTCCTCGACAGCAACCAGTCGCTGCTGAGCCGCCAGCTCAATGCGCTGGAGCGCGACTGCGGCGCGCGGCTGTTCAACCGCACCGGGCGCGGCATGACGCTGTCCGATGTGGGCGAGCGCATCTTTCCGCATGTGAAGAACCTGCTGGCCGATGCCGAGCAGCTCGAAGTGGAGATCCGCGGCGAGGCGCGCGAGCCCGCGGGCCGGGTCACGCTGGGCTCGCTGCCGTCGATCTCCTGGCCCATCGTCGGGCGGCTGTTCCAGCAGATCCGCGCCCAGCACCCGGGCATACACCTGAAAATCCTCGAAGGCTCCAGCGGCCAGGTCGAGGAATGGCTGGCCGACGCGCGCGTCGACATCGCCATCCTCTACCGCTACAGCCACACGCTGTCCGAGCAGGAACAGGCGCTGGCCAGCGTGGAAAGCTATCTGATAGGCCCCGCGGGCGACGCGCTGACGGCTGCCGCCGAAGTGCCGTTTTCCGCGCTGCATGAGCTGCCTTTCATTTTGCCGAGCGCGCCCAACGGCCTGCGCACCACGCTGGACGCGCTGGCGCGCCAGGAGCACATTCATCTGACGCCGGTGATCGAAGCCGATTCGCTGCCGCTGATGCGCTCGCTGGTGGCGCAGGAGCGGCTGTACACCGTGCTGCCCATCCACGCGGTCTGGAGCGAAGTGCAGGACGGCACGCTCAGCGCCGCGCGCATCGTCAATCCGCCGCTGCAGCGCATCGTGTCCATGGCCTTTGCGCGCAACAAGGGGCCGGGCCGCGCCGCCGCCGCGGTCGCGCGCCAGATCGCGCAGATCGTTGACGACCAGGCGCGCGCGGGCATGTGGCGCTCCACCTTGCAGACATAGCAGCTTTGCCGCCCTTGAGGGAGGCGCAGGCCGGCCGGCATGGTGAAATCCAGGGCCTGCACCAGCCAAGGAGAGCCATGCCCCGCATTTCATTACCCGCCCCCGAGGCGATGTCGCCCGCGCAGCGCCAGGTCTACGACAAGGTCGTGTCCGGCCCGCGCGGCAAGATCGAAGGCCCGCTGCGCGCCGCCTTGCACAACGCCGAGCTGGCCGACTGCTGGCAGGCGCTGGGCGCGCTGCTGCGCTACCGCACCGGCCTGACGCCGCGCCAGTCCGAGATCGCCATTCTGGTCACGGGACGCGCCTGCCAGTCGCCGTTCGAGTGGTATGCGCACCGGCGCGAGTCCGAAAAGATAGGCATCGAGACCGACATCCTCGAAGCCCTGCTGGCGCAGACGCCGCCGCCGTTTCGCGCGCCCGAAGAACAGCTGGTCTACCAGTTCGCGCTGGAACTCAACCAGCAGCGCTCGGTCTCGGACGCGACCTATGCCGCCACGCTGGCATTCTTTGGCGAGCGCGCGGTGGTCGAGCTCACCGCGCTGGTCGGCTACTACACCATGGTCGCGATGACGCTCAACGCCCATGAAATTCCGCTGCCCGAAGGCCAGCAGCCGGCCTTCCCCTTGCCCCAGCACCAGGGCCTGGCGCAATGAGCCGCGTCGTGAGCCCTGCCGTCACCGCGGGCTGGGACTGCCACGCCCACCTGTTCGGCCCCTACGATCGCTATTCGCTGGGCGCCGAGCGCAGCTATACGCCGCCTGAAGCACTGCAGGCCGACTATCTTGCGCTGCTGCAGACGCTGGGCCTGAGCCACGGCGTGCTGGTCCAGCCCAGCGCTTACGGCGAAGACCACGGCCTGCTGCTGGACACGCTGGCCGCCTTGCCGCAGTTGCGCGGCGTGGTGGTGCTGCGCGCCCAGGGCGCCGAGCGTCTGCGCGGGCTGCGCGCGCGCGGCGTGCGTGCCGCGCGCTTCAGCCAGCGCAGCGCCGCCGGCGGCAACTTCGCCGGCAGCTCCTCGCTGGACGATCTGGAAGCCATGGCCGGGGCGCTGGCCGACGAAGGCCTGCATGCCGAGCTGTGGACCGATTGTCAGGCGCTGCCCGGTATCGCGCCGCGCCTGCGCCAGCTGGCGCTGCCCATCGTCATCGACCACATGGGCGGCTTCGATGCCGCGGCCGGCGTGAACGATCCGGGCTTCAGGCTGCTGCTGTCGCTGCTCGAATCGGGCAATGTCTGGGTCAAGCTGTGCGCCTACCGCAATGTGCTGGGCGATGCCGATCTGGAGCGCGCCCGGCCTTTCCACGAGCTGATGCTGCAGGCCAACCCCGAGCAACTGGTGTGGGGCAGCGACTGGCCGCATCTGCGCGTCACGCCCGTGCCCGATGCGCAGCAGCTGCTGCAGACCTTCGAGCGCTGGGCGGGCAGCGAAGACCTGGTGCGCCAGGTGCTGCAGCACAATCCGGCGCGGCTTTACGGCTGATGGTGGGCGGCGTGCGAGGCACGCCGCGCCGCATCAACGCCCGGTGAAGACTGGTGCGCGTTTTTCCTTGAACGCCAGCTGGGCTTCCTTGGCGTCGTCGGTCTTGGCGATCTGCGCCGTCATGTCCTGCTCGTAGCGGTAGCCGTCGCGCAGGCTCATGTCCTCGATCACGTTCAAGGTGTGCTTGCCCATGCGCGTCGAGACCGGGCTCTTGGAGGCGATCGTCGCCGCCAGCGCCATGGCGCGCGGCATCAGTTCCTCGGGCGTGGTGCAGTCCAGCACGATGCCCAGGCGGTACAGCTCGGCGCCCGGCATGCGGTAGCCGGTGAGCATCATGTGGCGCAGCTGCGTATGGTTGAACAGACGCATCGCATGGCGGCCGCCGCCGAGCAGGCCCACATCGACTTCGGGCAGGCCCAGCGAAGCCTTGTCCGAGCACAGCAGGATGTCAGACGATGCGGCCATCGCCAGGCCCGAGCCCAGCGCCACGCCATTGAGCGCGCAGATCACCGGCTTGGCGCATTCGCGTATGGCGTGAAAGCATTCGCGCGTGCGCCGCGAGTGCGCCATCAGATCGCCCGGGCCTTTGATGGTCTCGGCCCGGCCCTTGAGATCCGCGCCCGCGCAGAACACCTTGCCCGCGCCCGTGAGCACCACCACGCGCACTTCGTCCATCTCGGACACCCGGTCCAGCGCCCAGGTGAGCTCGTCATTGAGCGTGCGGGTCAAGGCGTTCACTGGCGGGCTGTCGAGCGTCATCACGGCAATGTAGTCGCTGACTTCCACTCTGAGTTGCGTCAATTCGTTCCAGTCGCTCATGGATCTTCCCTTGGGTGATGACAAAGGTTCAGTCTATCCATGAGGGCTGGCCCGGAGCCAGGTCCGCAGCAGCACTTCTGCTATGTGGATTCGATAAATGGACGGCGCGCGCCAGCCGGCCATGGGTGGCCAGCCATGTCCCGCGGCGCATGCCAGCTTTGCCGCCGCTCGACTGGAACCCAGGCCCTGCGCTGCCTACACTTCATGCAACCAGGCACGGTTCAAGCCGGCCCCTTCATACAACGGAGACCTATCCCATGCAACGCATGCAATTCATTGCCGCGCTCGCGCTGGCTGCCGCGACAGTGACGGCCGCCCACGCCGGCGACGGCCCGGGCGGCTATCCCGTCAAGCCCGTGCGCCTCATCGTGCCGTTCCTCGCCGGCGGGGCCACCGATCTGATGGCGCGCGGCATGGCGCAGAAACTCGCCGAGGCTCTGGGCCAGCCCGTGGTCGTGGACAACCGCGCGGGCGCGGGCGGCAGCATCGGTGCCGAGGCCGTCGCCAACGCGCCCAGGGACGGCTATACGCTGCTGTATTCGACCATGGGGGTGCTGACCATCAATCCCAGCCTGTACGGCAATCTCAAGTACGACCCGGCAACCAGCTTCGCGCCCGTGGGCCTGACCCATGTCACCTCGAACCTGCTGGTCGTGCACCCGCAGCTGCCGGTGAAATCCGTGGCCGAGCTGGTGGTCCTGGCGCGTAAGAAGCCCGGCGGCCTGACCTTCAGCTCCGCGGGTAACGGCACCAGCAGCCATCTGTCGGGCGAGCTGTTCAAATCCATTGCGGGCGTAGACCTGCAGCATGTGCCCTACAAGGGCAGCGCTGCCGGGCTGACCGATTTGCTTGCCGGCCGCATTGACATGACCTTCGATACCGCGTCGAACTTCGTCGAATACGCCAGGAACGGCAAGCTGCGGCCCTTGGCCGTGACTTCGCGCGCGCGTCTGTCGGCCCTGCCCGCGGTGCCCGCCATGTCCGAAACGCCGGGTTTCTCGGACTACGACGTTTCGCTGTGGCTGGGCGTGCTGGCGCCGGCTGGCACCGCGCCAGACATCGTCGCCTACATTAATCGCGCCCTCGTCAGTGTCATGCGCGAGCCGTCCATGGAAGCAGCGCTCAAGCCCTACGGCATACAGCCCCTGCACAGCAGCCCGCAGGAGTTCGCCAAGGTCATAGACCAGGATCGCAGGAAGTGGCTGTCGGTGGTGAAGACGGCCAACGTCCAGCCCGACTGATCCTGGACGGCGCGCCACCGTCCCGATTCATGCGGGCTCGAAGATGTCCGCGGCGCAGAGCTTGTTCTGCGGCGAAGCGTCTTCGCTGTGCGGCTCGAAGCTGTCGGCGCGCGCGAGCTGCCACATGCGCGCGTAGAACTCGCCTTGCACCTCGCCGCTCAGCAGTTCGCCGGGCTTGAGGAACACATGCAGTTGCGAGAACAGCTTGACTTCCGACGCCGACATGCGCCGCACCAGATGCTTGGCCTGCAGCTGCTCAGGGTGGGTCAGGCCTGCGGCGGCCAGCATTTCGGCCAGCGCTCTGAGCGTGTTGCGGTGAAAGTTGAACACCCGCGCCGCCTTGTCGGGCACCACCAGCGCGCGCTGGCGCAAGGGGTCCTGGGTCGCGACGCCGGTCGGACACTTGTTGGTATGGCAGCTTTGTGACTGGATGCAGCCTATGGCAAACATGAAGCCGCGTGCCGAATTGCACCAGTCGGCGCCTATGGCCAGAACGCTGGCGATGTCGAACGCGCTGACGATCTTGCCGCTGGCGCCGAGCTTGATCTTGTCGCGCAGATTGAGCCCGACCAGCGTGTTGTGCACGAACAGCAGGCCTTCGCGCATGGGAACGCCCATGTGGTCGGTGAATTCCACCGGTGCGGCGCCCGTGCCGCCTTCCTTGCCGTCCACGACGATGAAGTCCGGCAGGATGCCGGTCTCCAGCATGGCCTTGGCGATGCCCATGAATTCCCAGGGATGGCCCAGGCAGAACTTGAAGCCCACGGGCTTGCCGCCGGACAAGGCGCGCAGCTGGGCAATGAACTGCACCATTTCCAGCGGCGTTGAAAACGCGCTGTGGCTGGAGGGCGAAATGCAGTCCTGGCCCATGGGGATGCCGCGGGTCTGGGCGATCTCCAGCGTCACCTTGTGCTTGGGCAGGATGCCGCCATGGCCGGGCTTGGCACCCTGGCTCATCTTGATCTCAATCATGCGCACCTGCGGCGCGCGCGCCTGCTCGGCAAAGCGCTGCGGATCGAAGCGGCCGTCATCGGTGCGGCAACCGAAATAGCCGCTGCCCAGCTCCCAGATCAGGTCGCCGCCATGCTCGCGGTGGTAGGGGCTGATGCTGCCTTCGCCGGTGTCATGCGCAAAGTTGCCGCGCTGCGCGCCCTGGTTGAGCGCCCGTATGGCGTTGGCGCTCAGGGAGCCGAAACTCATTGCCGAGATATTGAACACCGAGGCCGAGTAGGGCTGGGTGCACTGCGGCCCGCCTATGGTGACGCGAAAGCCGTCCGGGTCGCTCAGCGGCGCGGGGCGCATGGAGTGGCTGATGAATTCAAACCCCGGCTGGTAGACATCGACCAGCGTGCCGAACGGCTTGTCGGCGGTCTCGTTCTTGGCGCGCGAGTAGACCAGCGAACGCTGGGCGCGCGAAAAGGGCAGGGCGTCGCTGTCGGATTCAAGCAGGTACTGGCGTATCTCGGGCCGTATGCCTTCGACCATGTAGCGGATGTTGCCCAGGATGGGGTAGTTGCGACGCACCGCATGGTTGCTTTGCAGCAGATCGAACAGGCCCAGCAGGCTCAACAGGCTGGTGATCAGCGTGACGGGCCAGATATCGCTGGACAAGGCAAACGGCAGGCTGGCGAGGCTGAAGATTACACAGCCCGCAAAGAAGGCATAGCGGCTCAGAAGGGATAGGCTCACGGCATTCCTTGGGTTGGTTGCATCGCAAGGGTAATGTATTCGGCGCGATCCGGCTGTGCGCTGCCACGCAGGCATGCGGTGCCTCGGTTTGCGCGCCATGCCAGATGCGGACGCGCCAGCGCGACGGGTGGCTCGCACGTACTGGCGCTGTCGAACTGCCAGCCGTGGTAGGCGCAGCGGATTTCCTCGCCATCCACCCAGCCAGTGTGCTGCAGCCTGCGGCGTCGCGCTGCTATGCACGCTCCGGGCGCCACTCTTCAAGTGGATTCATGATTTGTCTTCTGCGCAAGAGATATACAAGCAGACTCGTCGCAGGCCTGCTGGCACAATGCGGCATTCGCCGGCCTGATGAAAAGTCTCCAGCACATTCCTTGCCATGTTCACCATTCGACAAGCAGTTTTCCCCACCGATCTTCAGGATGTCATTTCGATCTTCCGTGAATATGTGAGCAGCCCGACTGTCAGCCTCGATTTTCAGGAGTACGAAGCGGAGTTTGCCGATCTTCCCGGCAAGTACGCCGCCCCTGAAGGCCGGCTGCTGCTGGTGCAGGAGGCGGGCGCAGTGCTTGGCTGCGCAGCGCTGCGCCGCGTCGATGAATCAACCTGCGAAATGAAGCGTGTCTATGTGCGCCCGGGTGCGCGAGGAAGAAACCTGGGGCGCTTGCTTGTCGAAGCAATATTGAGAGAAGCCAGGCTTGCCGGTTACGCGCGCATTTGCCTGGACGTTCTGCCCGAGTTCACCGCAGCTCAGCAGCTCTACGAAGCCATGGGTTTTGTGCCGGCGGAACCGGTGAGTTTCAATCCCGTTCCCGGCACAAAATTTCTTGCGCTTTCTCTGTAGCGCTCTGTGCCACGGTATTGTGATTATCGACACCAAGCCTGAAGTGGTCATCAGCCCGGCTGCGCGGGCAGAGGTAACGGCAATGAACCCAGCACTCTCCGAACTGCGTGACATTCTCGCCTTGCTGCGTGCGGATCAATGGAACGCCGCGCACGACAGAGTGCAGCGCTACGAAGGCTTGCACGCCGCCTGGCTGCATGGCCTGCTGCACTTGCAGGAAGGCGATCTGGAGGACGCGGAGAACTGGTATGAGCGCGCCGGGCGGAGATTCCGCCAGCGTGGCACGCTGGCGCAAGAGCTGATGCTGTTCGAGGCGGCACTGGATGAGCAGTCGGGCACTTGAACACTGGCTGCCCAATATCCTATGCCACTGGCGCAGACAGGCGCGCGGTGCGCAGCTACGGAAAAATCGTAGAGCGATCGATATGGCCCGGTGCGCTCACTGGCGCATGCGCCGTCTCCATCCCGCCGTGCAGCGTGGGTTGTCAAGCCCAGCGCGAATGCGGCGGAAGTAATCAGTGTCCGGAATATGCCGCAGGTATTGCGGTCTAAACTGGGTGAGGCCCCCCAACCGGCAGCACCATGACCATTCCATCTCACGTTCAGACCATGTGGTCCGCATACTCTTTGGAAGAAGGCGGAATCAAAGACCAAAGATTCTACGAAGCATTCAGTTTCGGGGACTCATCGGCCATGGCCGATGAACTCGGAAAACTCGTGCTGGCTGGCATCAAGCGCGCAACTGCCGGATCAGTCTGGTCGTACGAGTCGACCGGCAAAGGTGTGCCAAAGCCCGGCGACTTGAGCGTGGTAACCGACTCCAATGGCAACCCTCTGTGCATTATCGAGACAGTGCAAGTCGATATCGTGCCGTTCAGTGCCGTGTCCGAGGAGTTTGCGGCTACGGAGGGAGAAGGTGACGGCTCTCTTGACTACTGGCGCAAAGCGCATTTCGAATATTTCACAAGAGAATGCGAAAGCTCAGGTCGCTCGTTCGATCAAGAAATGCTGCTCGCATGCGAGCGATTCCGTGTGGTCCATCCGCGAGCCGCAAGCAGTACGGCCTGAGCCCTTGCTCAAGCGCTGCGCCAACGGCAGCTCACCAGGCCCTGTCTGATGGCAGCAGTACATTGTTTCCCTGCCGGGCTTGGTGCTGCCGCGGTCGCCTGCTTGTTTCCACCCTTTTTGCATGTGCCTGCACCGGCAGCGCTTGGAGACGCTGGCGACTGGTTCAGGCTGAGAGCTGAGTCGCATGTCGGCAACCGCCCCGATCCGGCCCCTTGACGACGATTCACCGTGCCTTCAGGCAAAATCCAGATGATAGGGGCAAGCCTGGCGTCAGGTCTGCCGGGAAGCCCACCTTGAAGAATGGAACAGCATCAATGGCACTGACTAAGAAGGGCGAGTTCTGGTACGGAACGACGTCCGGCGACACCCAAGCCGAACTGCGCAGCTACAGCATTGCGAATCGCCATGAGGCCCTCCGGTTTGCCTCGTCCAAATGCGATTGCGGGTGCCGGACTTTTGCGCTGCGGACAGATGAAGAAGCTGGCGTGGCAATCCGTACCTGCACCGACTGCGGCCAGGAACACCTGATGGGCGACAGCGCGGACCACGTTGAAGAGGCCGCTCCCGAGGCGCACGAGTGCGTGTGCGAGAACGAGGCGTTCGAGCTGATGTCCGGCGTCTCGGTGTACGAGGGCACACATGACGTGCGTTGGTACTACATCGCTTGCCGCTGCGTGGAATGCAATCTGGTCGGGGTCTTCGCAGACTGGAAGTGTGAAGCGGGTGATGCGGCGGCCTTCCTCGCCAAGGTATGAGCGCGCGCCCCCCGCAGAGATGATGCTCGCAGGCTCGAGCGGCCAAGGAGTGTCATGAGGTGGGCGGTGGACTGGCTGTATCAGGGACGGCAATCGACCGTGGATTCAACCGGTCGATGCAATACAGGCGTCGGACATCTATTGTGTTGCATCGGCCAGTTGAATTCGCAAACCTAAGCTGTCCTTCAAGCGCAGCACTGGAAACTGCAGAATTATCGCTTTCGATATGGTTGCGCAAGTGCAGGGTCAGAAATCCATATTTGGTCGCCCCCTAGAGAGGCCATGCCGCTCCAGAGCATTTATTTGTACACTCATCTCATGGGTACGCAACCAAACCGAAACATCCAGCAGGCCCACGCTATCCTGAACTGGAACAAAAGAAACCTCAGACATGACACTCAGTTGACTGAGAAGGACGTGGCTCAGTGTTTTGGCGATCACTTCATTGTCGAGCCCAATGGCCGACGCTATGAAGCCAGCGCAGCCACATATCTCGAGTTCCTGACTGGCATGAAACGCTCGATGCTAGGCATTGACTATGAAATCCTGCATACAGTAGCGGATGATGAAAGCGTTCTTTTCGACATGGTGGCTCACATTAGCCATACCGATGGTCGACGGGAGGAATTCATTGCAATGCTGCTGATGCGCTTTGCTAATGATGGAAAGCTGAAGCTCTGGAAAGAGGTTTACCTGCCGCGAACGGAATGAAATAAAGCGCTGTACGATATTTCCCTCCTTCGATTCGGACGCGGCCCAACCATCGATTTTTTCCGATCTTGGGCGGGCTTTAGCAATTGTTCAAAAGGTTCATCTCAAAGGATGAGAACGTTGCTTCGATCAAAAGACTACCAGCAGCCTGTCTTGAGGTCGAAGTGACAACATCATCGTGCTAATGCCTGTTGGGCGAGAAGCGCAACGGCCAGCTCGACGTTGGCCTGCGTACGCAATCCGTCCTCCAGAAACCAAGCGGCAGACAAGGCGGCGTGGGCCATAACCCATCTGAGCAAACGCTGACGCTCTAGCCCTGCAACATCGATAACTACCGCCACCTGCCGCGCAAAGCGTACTGGGTCGGTGCAAGTTTTCAGGTCAGGGTTGCACAGCACATTAACGTAGTCGTAATAGCGTTCGCCAGTTACGCGCTTGGGATCTATCGCGAGCCATCCACGCTGATCGAAATCGAGGATATTGCTGTGGTGCGCATCTCCATGCAGGACGACCCGCTCACGCTGATCACGCAGCAACTCGTCGGCCACCATTGCGCATTCGGCCATGAGGCCGCCTTCTTGCTGGGCCATAGGCGCAAGCGATCTGAAAAAATCCGTCAGCGGCAGCAGATTCTCAGGTGGGGCCGAAGGTCTGTTTGAATGCAGTTGGTGAAGGGTCTGGCAGATACAGGTAGTTGCTGCATCATCTTCCCCTTCCAAAGCCATGCGAAGCAGGTGCTTGGAGCCCGTTGCACGTTCCATCAGCAGCGCTCCTGATTCTGGGTCGCTGGCATAAACGCGCGCCGCGCCATCGCCATGCCACCATTGCAGCACTTGGCCGCCGATGCGCTCGTCAAGGTCTCGTGTGACTTTGATCATTGCGGGCAGGCCTTCGAACTTCCCGGTGAGGCTCACCGCCAGAAGATCACTGGTAGCAGTGGTAATAGGTTTACCGGCGGCCTGCGCACTCCAGCGTTGTAGATAGGTATTGAATAGGTTGAAGTCGGACATCTACTTCATTTTCGTGGAAGTTCATGCGTACAAAAGGGAGTCCTAGCGCTCAATCATCATCGACTGCTTTTGGCCGGGAGGGTGAATTCGTAGCTGCACCAGGAAGCCGACGGTCAGCAGTGTCAGCCGCCCATCGCTAGTCGCTTGGGTGGGTCGGATGCGCATCCGCTCGGGAGCGCATCCCATGTCACTCGCAACTCGTTGAAAGACCATCCTGGGATCTATACAGGTATTACCGCTCATCGCGAGTCGTGGAACAAGGGCAAGATCGTCGGGCAGAAGGCACCGTTCAAGCTCAAGGAAATCTGGGCACTGCGCGAACCTGCTCTCTTCAACTTGGGGCATCGATAGCAAGCTGCGGAGATGCGACCTCATCGCCCTCGAAATTCGGAACGTATGCCACGGTGGCCAGATGCGATGTGCGCTGTCGTCATGCAGCACAAGAATCAGCGCCCAGTGCAGTTCGAAATCACGCAGGCTGCCCGTGACGCCTTGCAGGCCTGGATCAAGCAGTCTCAGCTGAAGGCTGAGGACTTCCTGTTTCCAAGCCGGCTACACGACTCAGGGCATCTGGGCACCCGGCAATATGCCCGGATCCTCGGTCATTGGGTAGACGAGCTAGGCTTGGACCGCATGGAATACGGTACGCACTCGATGCGCAGGACAAAAGCGACACTGATCTACCGCCGCACCAAGAACCTGCGCGCTGTACAGCTGCTACTCGGCCACTCCAAGCTGGAGTCGACAGTAAGGTATCTGGGCATCGAGGTCGACGACGCCATCGAGATATCTGAACAGACGGAGATCTGAAGCTGCCTCTGGCGGACAGCCCGGCCGGGTGGCCGCCTTCAACGATTGCAATACAGCGCTGGAGCGAACTGGCACTCCCGGCCAGGAACAGTCGCCCATCCATGAGGCACAAGCGGCCAGAAGCCGTCACTCACCGCACGATCCAGATGGCGGCCATTCGTACGAGGCTGTATGCTCCCTGGCTATCCGCCAGATGGGGCAGGCCATCCACTATGCTGCCGGCTGCTGCCTTTCCTGTCTTGCAACTTTTCCTTGCAATTGGTTTTTGATTAAAGTAAATTTCAAAAATTTTATTCGTTAGATCTGTCGCCAGAAGAAAACCTTGGTACTAATAAAATTAATCGGGAAAACCTTGTGAAGCTAACTGAGATTCGCGTTCGAAATTACCGATCAATCGAAGGGGAACAGCACCTCTTGATTCCCGGGCAGATGACATTGGTGGGCGCTAACAACTCCGGAAAAACAAACCTTCTGCGCGCTATCCAAGTTCTATTTACCGGACAGGAAAATTCTTTTGGTTACACCAGAGATGCTGACTTGACCTTCGGCGTGGGAAAAGCCCGAACCAGTATTACTGCCACGTTTGACGGCGACCCCACGGTC
Source organism: Comamonas sp. DB36 (assembly GCF_057914905.1). Lineage (NCBI taxonomy): Bacteria > Pseudomonadati > Pseudomonadota > Betaproteobacteria > Burkholderiales > Comamonadaceae > Comamonas > Comamonas sp. DB36. The sequence goes on along the minus strand of NZ_CP196633.1, from coordinate 165,734 downwards.
GACAAAGATATTTATGAAAGTATCGATGAGCTTCACGTCTTACAGGGCACTACACGAAATGACACGCAAATAACGCTGACGCTTTACTTCACGGATACAAACTCACCCGTTTATGGATTTTTTCCAAACGTGAAGCGACCAAAGGCAAATGCTCAAGCTGCTCAATACTCCAGAACCCATATTGCTTTAGTAGCTCGCCTTCTTGGGAGCTTTAGCCTCCATTACGTTCCTTCAGCAAAAAGTGTAAATCAGCTATACCATGAGCTATTGACTCCATTTCTGAGAAAGAAGGTGGCTGAGGTGCTCCAGCCACGACTTTCAGAGATTTCAAAAAGTCTTAAAGAAGCTGCAGATGCGCTAAATTCTGAGCTAAAAGCTGCGCAACTTTCTGAGTATGAGGTAAGCTTCTCCTTGCCTGGAGACTCTGTGGAGGCACTGGTTTCAAGCTTTGATCTCATGATTGCCGATCCCCAAAAGACGCCGATTCATCAGAAAGGAATGGGAGTTCAGACTACTGCCCTGCTGGCAGCATTTAGATGGATCACAAAGCAGGAATCTAGCGAGGGACGTGAGGTATTGTGGTTGCTTGAAGAGCCCGAGTCATATTTGCATCCGTATCTAGCCAGCAATTGCAATGCAATTTTGGATAACCTTGCTAAAGATTCGACTGTTGTTAAAACTACTCACTCTATGGCCTTCGTGCCGCAAAACCCATTACACGTAAGTGGGACAAGCCTCAGCGAGAAGAAAAGAACTGAGGTACAGCGCTACAAGACGTTCAGTGAGGCGGTCTCTTCTATACGAACGGCTCTTGGGGTCAAATTTAGCGACTTCTATAATTTGGCACCATTCAATATTTTCGTTGAAGGTCCTTCGGATCGGGAGCTGTTCATGTGGGTCTTAGATAAGCTACCGGAAACGAATTACCCGTTGAGCTTCGTTCGTCAAGCAAAGTTCGAGGATTTTGGAGGTGTAAAACACCTATCTGGTTTCCTTCGAGCCACCTATCAATTCATTCGGAATGAATATGCAAGCGTTGCCGTTTTCGATGGCGACGACGCAGGTGAACGAGAGAGGCGAGATCTGCAGGCTTATTTCGGAAGGGTCAGCGTCCCGTTTGAGGCAAACAGGCACTTCATCTCAGTTCGTTCGCGCTTTGCTATAGAGGGACTCTTCCCTGACGAGTGGATCAAAGCGATTCACGACGACCATGAGTCCTGGTTCGACAGCTTTGCGGTTGATGCCGAAGGTCAGCTTGAACCCTTTGAAGTAAAGGACAACAAGAAAGGAAACATTCAACATGCATTGGTGGCGTTGGCTGAAGGGGAAGAAGATCTAGCTTGGGCAGCGAGATTCATCAACGTGCTTCAGGTGATCGACGCTGCACTCAAATCTTTGCATGAGAAATTGCTCAAATCGACATGAGTAAGCTGCTGGTCGTAACCGGCAGATCGCTGCGCATTGCGTTTGACCCGCTGCCATTTTTTTCTGCGCCATAACCGCCGATCACTCCAAACGCACCTCGGCTCAGGCGTTGAACGACAGCTTTCGTAAGAACTCGAAGGCGAGATTGGGTCGATCGCAGGCCCTCGTCAACGACCGCTAACCGGCATGCAAACTTGCGGCGAAACCTTGTCCAGATTTCCCAGTGCCGAGTGACTGCTCCGGCTGAGAGTACACGCTGGCTAGCGTTCTTGCGAGCGACCGCAATGGGTCGGAAGGAGCCGCCCGGGAGGGGCTGCTGCCGGCCAGGAGCGGACCTTGAAGCCATTCCCACAGGTTGCCGCTTCAGGCTGGTTGCGGTCGTTCAGCTCAGAAATACCAATGCCTGTTGATGCTCAGAGCAGTCATGGCTTGAGCGCTGTCTATGAAAATCTGCTCGATTCAAACACTGAAGGCGGTAAAGGGGCGGTCTCGATTTCGAATCGGTTTAACCCAGTGCTCGCTCGCCCGTAAATCAATGTCATATGGTGGAATCAAGTAGTACTCTCCTCCGCCCCATTCATACTCTTCAGACTCGGTCCAAAAGCATTCCTCTTTCTTTTGAAATTTCTGCTGCCATACTTCTGCATGATCCAGAACGGCTTTTACTTTCGGCGAGGTCTGTTGACCACTAGAATGCATCATCACAGCAGCTAGTGCAGCCAAATATTGCCAGTACAACAAGTGACCCGCAGGAACCGTCACTGCTGACTCAAAGGGATGAGAGAAGGACGTCACATGGATCTTTGAATCCGTCAAAAGCGACTGTGCGACGCCACATTCTTCGATACACCCGGCATAGTCTGCGCGTGCAAACTGGTAATGAAATGCCATCACATGTATGCCCAGCGCACTCTCAATGGTCTCTTTCTGAGCCTCACGACTGACACCAGCCTTCCATTTGTCGAGTGCTGCTTGGACAGCCTCTGTTCCGCCATGGCGTGCGGTATGCGCAAACCAAATTGGTGCAAGAGTGTGGTGGCAAAGAAGTGTTCGAGAGAAGCGCTCAGGAGCCATCCTTGCGTGGTCAGCAGCAAAGCTATGCCAGTGTTGCTTGTATCCTTGATTACCCAATATCCAACGAAGATGCACAACCTGCATTTCTGCAGCATAGATATCGAAATCACCCCATGGGAAGATACTCAAGCCAAAGCGATCATGCTCTGAAAAAATGAGTTCAACACCCTCAATCTCCGATTGATTCAACGGAAGCTGCGTCGCTGATTCATTCTGTAAGTGCTCCCACTCAAGCACATTTAACTTAAGAGCCCATTCAGGGCCGAATCCATTCAGCTCAAATGCGTGCTTAGAGGGACCAGGGTAGCCACTCAAGCTCACTTTACGAAATGCTTGGTTCAGCATCAGAAGCAATAGCTTCTGACGCCACAAATGGTACTCATAGCCACCCCATTGATTTTTTGGCCAATTCAATAGCGCTTGAGGAACTATGTTATCCAACGTTTCTTGGCTTTCTGCTGCTCTGCTGGAGGCATCATCTGCAGCCTCATATGCAGAACGCTCATGCGCCGACATAGGCTCTGCTATTTCAGATGCTTCAATGCGGTACCTCTGTGTTTCTGCCAAAAACTTGTTACGGCTTTTCAAGGCAGACACCACACGGATAAACCAAGCCTGAGAATTTTTTGGTTCCATCTCGATAGCACGGCGCGCCCTAGCTTCTGCCCCTGCATAGTCTTCCAAGGCAAAGTAAGCCTCTGCTTGTTCTACAAGGTCTGAAGCACGTACTCCTTGCAGTCGCGGGTGCTCCTCAATTTTTTCCAGTGTGCGAATAGCCCGCAACGCATATGGAACTGGTAACTTGCATTCGCGAGGCAGTGGTGCTTTAGCTAAGAGATCATCAATTCGCGCTTCGCGGAAATCCATTCTCTCGATGGTCTGTTTCACGAGAGGAACACGTTGCTGCCAATATCCATAAACATTTGCACGCCTTTCAATGTCTTCGCGTGCTGCTAGGCAGTTTTTTGAAATTTCGCCGTCGGATGCTTCACCCAGAAGGATACGAACAACAAGTTTTGTATTTCCTAAAAATATCTCATCTAGCGTCAAGGCATTTAGGATTAAGTTGTGTGCTCCAAGTCTTGCAAGCTTTGACTCATTTGTATTTTTTTCACCCGATTGCATGGGGAATAGCTCGGCACTCCGAAGATATTTATTGGTTATATCACGGATCTCGTTTGGAAGGGGGCAAACTCCTGTCAGCCGCTCCATTGTTGCGATCACGCCTTTTGGGTTGCGTGGGGCTCCAGCTCTAGGGCTTTTGGTCATAGTTTTTTGGGGCATCGTATATGTTGCTGGCACCGACCTTTCTGACGGTGCCAGGATCGCTTTACTTATTTTTTTTGGATGGCTGCGGCAAACCACGCGACTGCCAGTAGGCAGGGTTGTTCGGATTTCCTTGGTTCGACTTATTGTCGTTAGCCTCTTGCCAAGCAGAGTGCTGAGGGTTGCTCTGGTTGGATTTGTGATTAGCGTCGTTGCGGGTCATTGAAAACTCCTTAAAGTGAAATGGAGTTCACAGTCTGATTTTGTGACGGTCACATGCAAGATCAATGGCGTTGCTTTTATGCATCAATTTTCCACACGCCAAACCTAAAAAAACGACATGTGCTCGCAGTCAAACAGTGTGACCCGCGTAGCGTGTACTAGACAGCTTATGGTTATTTGATAACTATCACGAAATGACTGCTGCTCGGTAAAGAGCAGTCACTCATGTCCCGGAGTCGACGGTCAGCTTTCGCTGCAAAGCCGACATATCCCCCATGATCCGCCGCAGCAGTGCACCAGGGGGCGTATAGCGGCCGGCCGCAACACACTGTGTTCCACAGGCGAATCCGCTCGCGACAATGGAAGCCCAGCCCATTCAGCTTGGCGCCTAGGTGTCATTGCGCCACCCTCCATGAAAGCCGAAAGGCACCCGATGCGGCAAATGCGCCACGGCTATGGGGCCTGCTGCCAGATCCTGCGCGTCGAACACCAGCAGGTCGCTGCGCTGTTCCTGCGCGCGCCAGGCCACCGAGAGCAGCCAACCGTCGGCTTCGGGTGCGTCGGCCGCGCGTGGCACGAAAACGGGTTCGGACACCACGTCGCCCGGCGGCAGTGTGTACAGGTGGCGTTCGCCGGTGTCGAAATCGAAACGCGCAAGGCTGTCGAACAGCACGCTTTCGGAATCGTCACGGGCACGCGATGTCGCATGGCAGGTATAGAAACCGTAGCGGTTGCGCCGGCCGGTATAGCGTTCGTCGATGCGCGGAAATTCCGCCACCAGGTCGTCGAGGTATTCGCGCTGGAAACCGGTGTCGGCGCCGGCCAGGTCGAAAGTCCAGCGGCACAGGCGCGCGGCCATGGCTTCGGGCGCGCCAGGGTGGCCCTGGGCGTCGGGCAGGCCGGGCGCGGTGTCCGATTGCATCACGTAGGCGACGATGGTGTCGCCGTCGTCCCAGGCATTCATCACATGGAACACATGGCAGGGGTCGGTGTCGAACCAGCGCATGGTGTGCGCCGCGGCGCCTTGCCTGAGCACGCCGACATGGGTGCGCAGGCTCGCATCCCAGGCCAGCAGCGGCTTGCCGCGCATGGCGCGCTCCATGCTGAACGTCAGCGGCGTCACGGGGAACAGCACATGCGTGCGCGTGAGCATGAAGTCGTGCACCATGCCCGCGTAGGGCGCGGTGAAGGACTGCTGTTGCGTGACTTCGCAGTTCCTGTCGATCACGCCATAGAGCATGCTGGGCGAGCAGGGCCGGTCGTACGAGTAGGCGAAGAAATGCAGCTCGCCGCTGACGGGGTCGGCTTTGGGGTGGGCGGTGCAGCGCGCGGCCAGGCGGTCGCCGAAGCTCTGATGCCCCTTGGAGGCAAGCGTGCGGGCGTCGATTTCAAACGGTTGATGCGACTCCTCGAGCGCGAAAAGCCGCTCGCCATGCCACAGCATGCTGGTGTTGGCGGTTCCGCCGTTCTTGCCCAGCGCCAGCGGGTCGCTGGTCGCGGGATTGCCGAAAGTGCCGAAAAGCGCGTGTCCGGCCGCATGCTCGAGCTGCCATTTAGGCGTGCGCGCCCAGCGGTTGCGGTACGACACCTTGCTATTGCTGATATGGAAGGCATGCACCATGCCGTCGCCGGAGAACCAGTGGTAGTTGTTGTCGCGTGCGGCGAACTGCGGATTCGGGCCTACGCGATACAGGCTGCCCGATAGCGTGTCGGGCAGCGTTCCTTCGACGGGCAGTTGCGCGAGGTCGCGCTCCTCGGTGAGCGGCGCATAGTTGCCGGTGAAGAAGTGGGGATTTGTCTGTGCGCTAGCGTGCATGGGTGGGCCTTCAGGATGTGTTCAGGGGTTGGCTGCGCTGTCCAGGAGGGCGATGGCTTGCCCAACATAGGCGGCCAGGGCCTCGTCGATGCCGGAGCCGGCCCGCAGCGCCGCGTCCTGGCGCAAGGCCCTCTGCAGCTTGGCATGCAGTACGGTATTGCCGCCGGCCTTGGCCAGCGACAGCGCCTGCCAGCGCCGCGCCAAGGCTCGCATGGCGGCGCCATCGCAGGGCGCGCGGTCCAGCATCTGTTGCCTGACCTCGGCGATGAGCGGCGGCCAGGCCAGCGTTTGCGCAACGTAGTGCTCGCGCAGCGCGGCCATGTCCTCGGCGCTGCAATGCGGGGCATAGAGTTGCAGCCGGGCGAAGGCCATTGCGTGCGCGATATAACGCATGCCGACGCGGTCGACTCCGGTCAACGCGTGCAGTGAGGGCTCGTTCCAGTGCATGCTGTAGAGCTTCATCAGCAGGCCTTCGTCGCCCGCGGTTTCCTCGCGCAGCATGGCCATCCAGCGCTGCGCCAGGGCCTGGGCCTGCGTATCCTCGTACGATACGCCCGCTGCCAGCAGGCGTTGCAGCCACGCGCTCAAGGCGGCGCGCTCGGGCGCCAGGGCGTCGCTGAACCCGTCGCGCTGGGCCTTGAGCGTGCGCTGCTCGTCGTCGCTGAAGTATTTCGCGCCCGTGACCATGCTTTCGAGCGCCAGCAGCCAGTCGTCGATGCCGGGCTCCTCGCTGGCCTGCAACTGGCGCTGCACGGCGAGCAGGTGGGTGCGCAGCGCCGATGCCTGCACGATCTCATGGTCGAGCTGCGCGACCTGGCGGGCGACGACTTGGGCAATGCCGCCGGCCGCATTGTCGAGCAGGCCCTGGATGTCGGCCAGCGACAGGTCAAGTCGGCGCAAGGCCTGGATGCGGTAAAGCCGCGCCACGTCCTGGCGATCGTAGAGACGGTAGCCGGCAGCGGAGCGGGCGGAGGGCACCAGCAGCGCAATATCGTCATAGTGGCGCAATGCGCGCACTGTCAGTCCGGTACGCCGGGCGAGTTCGCCGATCTTGAAAAACATGCTTTCCCTCTCGAATTGAAGGCATGCTAAACCTTGCCGTTACGAGAGGGTCAACGCTTTTTCGGGAAAAAATTCGCGTACCTATGCTGAGCCCGCATTGGAATGCGGCTGTACACAGGGCAGAGCCGGCCGCAGGCGAGCGGTGGCGCCATGGGCAGGTGTTTGGCGAAGGCCTTGCTGGCTTGTTTGCGTCACGCCTTCCATCGCCATGGACCAGGCAGCCCGGGCGGCCGTGCACAAGCGTGCTGCCAGCGTGGGCAGACGAATTGCAGGTACGCAGCCGGGCGCCGAATGCCGGGACTCAGCCCTGCGGAGTTTCCGCCACCACCACCCGGTTGCGTCCTTCGTGCTTGGCCCGGTAAAGCGCCTTGTCCGCCTGCCCGATCAATCCAGCTGACGTCAGATCGACGCTTGCCGCATGGGCCGATGCAATCCCCGCCGAGACGGTGACGATGCCGTCGGCGCTCGCCTCATGCCGCAGAAGCAGCCGCGCAACTTCGAGCCTGGCCGCGTTGGCGACCGCGCGGGCGCCGTCGGCGGGGGTGTCGGGCAATATGGCGACGAATTCCTCGCCGCCATAGCGCGCGAGCACGTCGCCCGGACGGCGCATTGCGCTGGAGAGCGCCGCCGCCACCTGGCGCAGGCAGTCGTCGCCCGCGGGGTGTCCATAGTTGTCGTTGTATGACTTGAAGTGGTCCACATCGAAAAGCACCACCGAAACCGGGCGGCCGTAGCGCCGGGCCTGCCCCAGGATGTCTTCGAAGCGGTGATCGAACGCCCGGCGGTTCAGTATCCCGGTGAGACTGTCATGTTCCGCAAGTTCCGCGAGCTGGGCGTTCGCCTGCACGATCTGTTCATGGGCGCTGCGCAGCGCCCGGTCCGAAGTCTGGCGCAGCTTCATGCTCCTGAGCACATACCATGAGGAAACGCCGATGATGGAGACCACCAGCAACATGCAGGCGAATTGAACATGCGCGGCGCTGCGCCATTCGGCCAGGATCTCCTCTTCCGACAGCGCCACTGTCACGAACAGCGGATTGTTGGACAGATGCTCGAACGCCGCGAGACGCTTGACCCGGTCAATCGGCGAGGTGATCCTGACCATTCCCGCGCGCGCGCTGTTGACCGCCGACATCAAGGGATTGTTGGCGAAATACTGGCCCAGTTCTTCCGCTGCGTAGGGACGTCGCAGCAGTAGCTTTCCATCCGCCAGGCTCAGCGATATGGCGCCTTTTTGGCCGATGTCGAAACCATTGAGCAGCTTGACGATGTAGTCGACGCGCACGGTGGCCAGCAGCACGCCCGCGAAGCGCCCCTCCGCATCCTCGATGCGCTTGGACACGGGAATGATCCATTCTCCGGTCGAGCGGCTTTGCACGGGCTTGCTGATCAGGACGCGGGTACTGCGGCTTTCGCGGTGCGCGATGAAATATTCGCGGTCGGAATTGTTGGCCTGACGGGACTGTACGGGCTGGGTGTGCACCAGCCAGCGCCCATCGTCGCCGTAGACAAACAGCCCGTGCATGTACTCGGCGCGGCTCAGGTGCGTGACCATGATGGGCTGCAGAGGCTCCAGGTCCGCGGGACTCATGTCGCGCTGCTCCAGCATGTAGCCCAGGGTGTTGAGCAACCGGTCCACCTCGCTGAAAACGCTGTCGAGCTGGTTCGCCACCGAGTGAGCGAGATTCCTCGAGGTCTTGGTGGTCTGCGACCAGGCCGCATCATAGGTCCGCGATGCGAGCCACACGTTGGTGGCAATCAACACCACCGTCAGCAGTGCAATGAAGACGCCTGCCGCGAGAAAGGGGCGTCCCACCGGGCTGGGCATGCTCTGCCCGTCGTGGGCAACACCTGCATTGATGGATTTCATGTTGGAACCTGCATCGAAAAGGGCCTGGTCGCCCTTTGCACCGTTCGACTGTATTGCACCGGGTTTCGTTGGGGACCGCGTAGTTCAAGCCAGGCGGCCATGCATAGGCCCGGCCGGCCCGTTCTAGGGCGTAGTTTGCCCCAGCTTCTGCTCCTTGAATACAAGCCGGGCGGCTGCAGCCGTCTGGAGTCCCGCACAGGCGGCCGATCACCGGCCCAATTCACAGATTCATGGCAGCGCCGGTGCCGCGTGCACTGAAGTCCAGGGCCCCGCCGCCGGGCACGCGTCTGCCCAGATCAATTGCGGACCATTGCGTCCAGCGCCGCGCCTAAAGGGAGCCCAGGCGGCGCAGCATCATGAAGGCCGGAATGGCAATCAGGCACAGCAGCAACTCCAGTACGGGCTTGCGGTAGCCGGCGCCGGCCGCGATCAGGATACCTTCGCCGGCAATGGCTGGGGCTGCCAGCGCGAAGGCCGCGTCTATGGACTGCTCAACCGCCAATGGCAGGCTTTGATCGCCGGCGAGCGTGATCCGCTGGCAAACCTCGCGCAGTTCTGCGCACTGGTCTTTCAATCCGTGCCCGGTCTGAACTGGGCTGGCTTCTACCTGCTGCAGGACAAGACGTTGGTGCTGGGGCCGTTTCAAGGCAGGGTGGCGTGCACCCGCATCGACATCGGCCGCGGTGTCTGTGGCACCTGCGCCGCGACCATGCAGGTCCAGATCGTCCCCGATGTGCATGCCTTTCCCGGCCACATCGCCTGCGACAGCGCGTCCAATTCGGAACTCGTGCTGCCGCTGGTGATCGACGGGCGCGTGGTCGGGGTGCTGGATCTGGACAGCCCCCTGCATGGCCGGTTCGATGCACAGGATGCGCAAGGACTGGCGGCAATGCTCCAGACCCTGATCCAGGGCACGCGCTGGCAACCCTGGATCTTTGGCGCAGGCCGATAGTGCTGGCCGCGCGATGAAGGCGCACCGGGCCTGCGCTGGTCGTCAGGCGGCGTTCAGGTGCTCCATCAGTATCAGCGCGCCGATTCCCATGAGCAGAATGCCGCCCAGGCCTTCGGCCCAGCTGCCGACCACATTGCCCAGCACCCGGCCCAGCATCACGCCCAGAGTGACCATGGTGAACGTGGCCAGTCCTATGGCCAGCGCGACCGTGACGATGTTGACATCCAGGAAGGCCAGGCCCACGCCTACCGCCATGGCATCGATGCTGGTGGCAAAGCCCGTGGCGACCAGCAGCCAGAAGCCATGGCGCCTGGGCTTCTCCACGGCTTGCGCTTCGGGCCGGAACGCGCCGATCAGCATGTGGCCGCCCAGCAGCAGGAGCATGACAAAAGCAATCCAGTGGTCCCAGGCCTTGACGTAGTCGGACGCGGCCGAGCCCAGCGCCCAGCCGATGACCGGCGTGATCGCTTCGATGACGCCGAAAATGGCGCCGGTGCGCAAGGCTTCGCTCCAGCGCGGCTTGAGCAGCGCCGTGCCTTTGCCGATCGCGGCAGCGAACGCATCGGTGGACATGGCAAACGCCAGCAGGGAAATCGCGGTGATATTCATTTTTGCGGTCAATCGGTCGGGCGAAAACGCAGCGGCATATCTCCGCTGCCCGACCTGCGTCGCGGTGATATGCCGATGGTCTCGCCAACCGAAAGACGGCTGCCTGCGCCACAGCATGCAAGATGCCGAGTGTGTTGACGCAGGCGCCTCCAGAAGCTGGAGGCAGGCTACTCCCCAAGGGGACCTAGAGTGTAGAGGCAGCGGCCCGGTGCCGGTGGATTGTCCGCAAGAAAGAGCGGCTCTCTAGAGCTGCGTCCTATTTGCATTGCGCGCCAAGGCAATAGCAAACCCTTCGAGCGCACTGCTGATCACTTCGATGGCAGGCGCGTGCAAGCGCGCGTGCCGCTCTGCCGACCATTCCTGCAATCCCAGCCCCAGGCATTTGCCGCGCGCTTCGAGCTCGGCCCATGCGAGCGCGAACGCTTTGTCGCGCGCTGCGCCATCGGCCGACGCGAGTCGCGCAAGCACTGCTGGACCCAGATACGACCTGGCCACCGCTGCCCAATCCGGCATGGGGGCTGTTTCTGTCACATCGATGCCAATGCGTGCGCCGGGGCACAGGGCGATCAGCGCCAGGTCCTGGCTGTAGCTGATGCTGATCGACAAGCGCAGCCCTTGCCAGCGCGCGTCCACGAACGGCGCCTGGCCGGGGACGAAATGCAGCAGCGTGTTGTCGCTGCTGGTTCCCAGATAGCCGGCCACCAGTTCCCTCAGCAGCGCTCTGGCCTCGGCGCGCAGTTGCCGGCGCTGGTCTTGCAGCCGCCACACTGCGGGCTGCAGCGCGCGCAAGGCCGGCCTCTGGTCCGGCTCCATGGGTGCCAGCGGTGTCAAGGCGTCCATGACTGGGCTGGCGAGCCATGCCAGGCGCTGTCGGGCGGCAGCTTTTCACCTTTCATGATCAGGGTCAGCGGTCCGAGCAGCACGCCATCGCCGATCACGGTGTCGTACAGCACGGTGGTGCGTACGCCCAGCGTCACGCGTTGCCCGATCTGGATACGGCCGATCTTCATCACCCGGTCCTCGAAGAGGTGGGTCTGCGGGCCCGACCAGGCATTGAGTTCGCTGTGGTCGCCGATCTCTACGCAGTCGAATTCGGTGATGTCGGTGGTGTTGAGGTAGACATCGCGGCCTATGCGCACGCCCATGAGGCGCAGCATCGACGGCATCATGGGCGTGCCGCGCAGGTACTCGAGGAAGTTGGGCACGGCAATCGACTCATAGATGCTGGTCAAGGCTTCGCTGGTCCAGACGAAGGGCGTCCACATCGGCGTGGCGCGCGGCCGGTAGCGACCGATCAGCAGCCACTTGAGCGCCAGCACGAACAGGAAACAGCCGACGCCGTAATAGATGCCGGCCACGCCCAGGTCGAGCGCCAGCTCCAGCCAGGCTTCCTGCGCGGCCACGGGCATGAGGTTCTGGACAATCACGTAGCCCGCGCCTATGACCAGCGACAGCGGCAGCACGATGCGCATCGCTTCCACGGTCGCACGGCCCAGCCAACGCCATTTCGACGGCCGGAAAGTCAGGGACTCGGCAAAGCCCGTCAGGACTTCGCGCGCCGGCAGGCTGATTGCGGGCGAACCCACCCAGGTCTGCCCGGGCTGCATCTTCTCGCTTGCGGGCGCCTTGGACTGCACGCCCAGCAGCATGTCCGGGGGCAAGGTGGTGCCGTCGGGCACATAGGCGCCGTTGCCGATGAAACTGCGCCGGCCTACGACCGTATGGTCGATCGACATCCAGCCGCCATCGATTTCCTCGTCGCCCAGCATCACCGCGTCGGCGATGAAGGACTCGTCGCCCAGCGTCAGCATGTCTGGAATCAGGCCCATGGCGGTCGAGATTTCGGCATGCCGGCCGATCTTCGCCCCCAGCAGGCGATACCAGGTGGGAACGAAAACCGTCGCATAGACGCCGTGCAGCACATGCAGGCTCGCCACCTGGATCTGGTTGGCCAGCCACTTGCGGCAGTAGAGGTTGCTGTGCACCGGCCAGGTTCCTGGTTGCAGCCGGGGCAGCACGGCCCAGCGGATGGCGGCGGCGATCAGCGCCGTGCCCACGATCAGCACCGCGCTGGCGGGCAGGGCCAGCAAGGTGTACTGGAATACCGCGAGCACATAGCCATGCGCTTCCAGCGATGGCGCCAGCACCCGCTCTTCCAGCGCATCGATCAAGGCAAACGCCGGGAAGATGGGCAGAAAGAACAGCACCGCCGTCAGCGCGGCACCGAACGCGAAGAACATGGCCTCTCCCATGCGGCGCGCCCGGCTGACAGGGGGGCGCGCCGCGCGCTCGCCGCTGGGGCGAAGGCGCACGAACTGCGCCGGCGCGCCATCCCACACTTCATGCGCGGCCAGGCGCGCGCCGCGCGCCAGCGCCGCCAGGCCCTCGAGCCGGCCCCATGGCGCGATCGCGGTATCGCCCTCCATGACCGCATACGAGCCCACATAGCCTTCGGCGCCGATATCGATGGCGCCCACCACCAGTTCACCGCGCTCCACGCGCACATTTTCCAGATTGACGTTCGAGCCTATGCTGGCGCCATCGCCTATGCGCAGCAGATGGGCGTGCCGGATCGTGACCGAGCCGATCACGACCTCCTTGCCGATCTGCGCCCCCATGGCGCGCAGGTAGCCGTTGTACAGCGAGGACCCCGAGAGCAGGTAGGCCGGCGCGATCTGCTGCAGCCGGTCGGCGAGCCACCAGCGGAAATAGTGCAGGCCCCACAGCGGATAGCTGCCGGCCCTGAGCCCTTGCAGCAGCAGCCGGCTGCCGAGCACCGCCACCGTCAGGCTGAACAGGTGACTGCCCAGGAACACCAGCACCGAAGCCAGCACGGCGAAGGCAATGCTGTCCCCGGGTTCGCCGGTGAAATAGTGGTAGGTGAAAAACGGTGCGAGCCAGTTCAGCACATTCAGGCTGATCATGAACGGCAATGCCAGCGCCTGCGCCGCGCCGCACAGCATCCTGCGCCAGCGCGGAACCGGCGCGAACCTGGGCAGGGCCGCGCCGCCGAGCCTGGCCATGCCGGCTTGCATGGCTTCGGCGATGGCGGCGAGTTGCCGGTTCTGGTAGACGTCGTTCACCGTCATGTGAACGAAACGCGCATCCTCGCGCAGCGTCGAGACCAGGCGCGCCGCGATCAGGGAATGCCCGCCGAGGTCGTCGAAGAAATCGACCGATCCGCGCAGCGCCTGCCCCGGAAACAGGCGCCCGAGTACCTCGAACAGCGCGGCCTCGGCATCGTTTTGCGCCGCGTCGGAACCCGCGGAACCCGCGGGCGCGGTGAGCGCGCTCATCGGCAGCGCGCGCAAGGCCTGGCGATCGATCTTGCCCGAGGTCAGGCGCGGAATGCCGGCGACGATCTCGAAGTGGCTGGGCACCATATAGGGCGGCAGGACTTCGCGCAAGCGCGCGCGCAGATCGCCGGGCGTGGGCGCGTCGCGACCGGCGGCAACGACGTAGGCCACCAACTGGTCGATGTCGTTGACGGGCTTGAGCACCACGGCCGCCGTGCCATTGCGCAGCAGCTCGCTCAGCCTGGCCTCGATTTCGCCGAGCTCGACGCGAAACCCCCGGACCTTGACCTGATCGTCGACCCGCCCCAGGCAATGGACCTGGCCCTGGGCATCGATGCGCGCCAGATCGCCGGTGCGGTAGAGGCGCGGCTCATGCGGGTGTGCCATCCAGGGGTTGGCGACGAACTTCTCGGCCGTGAGCTCCGGTCTGCCCAGGTAGCCCTGGGCGACGCCGGGGCCGATGATGCACAGCTCGCCGGTTTCGCCGGCGTCGAGCAGGTTCAGGTCGGCATCGACCACCAGCAGCCCATAGTTGGGCAGCGGCGCGCCAATCGTCACGGCCTGGCCTGAGTGCAGTTCGGCAATGCTCGCGGACACGGTGGCTTCGGTCGGGCCGTAGGTGTTGAACATCCGGCGCGCAGGCGTGGCCCAGCGGTCGACCACGGCCTGCGGGCACATTTCCCCGCCCAGGTTGATCAGCCTCAGGCCCGGCACGTCACTGCCGAACAGCGCCAGCAGGGTCGGCACCGCGTGCAGCACGCTGACGCCATGCTCGACCAGCGCGCGTGGCAGCGCATCGGGGTCGGCCGTGATTTCACGCGGCGCAATCCACAAGGTGGCGCCCACAAGATAGGAGATCCAGATTTCCTCGAACGACATGTCGAAGGCAACGCAAAAGCCCTGGTACACGCGGTCGTCGGCACGCACGTCCAGCACGGCGTTCTCGCTGCGCAGGAAATGGCAGATCGCCCCCTGGCTGATGGGCACGCCCTTGGGCTTGCCGGTCGAGCCCGAGGTGTAGATGACATAGGCGGGATCTTCGGGGCGCGCTGCGCGCCGCCGCAGCAAGGGCCCGGAGGTCTTGGCGAGCAGGGCGGTCTGGTCCCACACCGCCCATGGGCCGGCGCGCAGCTGCGGTGGCAGGCCATGGCCGATGACGATGCCCACGGCCTGCGCATCTTCAAGGCAGATCGCCACGCGCTCGGCGGGCGTGTCCGCATCGAACGGCAACCAGGCCGCGCCGGTCTTGGCGATGGCCAGCTGGCTGGCGAGAAGATCGATGCCCCGGGGCAGCCACAGGCCCACGATGTCGCCGGGTTGCACGCCTTGCGCGATCAGGTGGTGGGCCATCAGATCGGCATGTTCATCGAGCTCGCGGTAGCTCAGTTGCCGGTCTGCGAACACCAGCGCCGCATGCCCGGGCTGGCGTGCGGCCGTTGCCTCGAAAAGGTCGGCCAGCACTTCATCGCGCAGGAAATCCTGGCGAAACGGCCCTCTTGTTATTGTCATAAACAAACGAACATCTTCAGCAAATCTGCTCGGAGGGCAAGCCGTAGCCTTGAACGGACGCCGCCGCGATACCCTGATCGCGCCGTCCGTATGCCCCATTTTCGCCGATCGCGGGCGGCCGATCGGGCAGGGCCGGAGAATTCATGCCGGGTTGGGCAGGCTCAACAGCGTGGTTGCGCTGCGCCGAGCACATCGAGCACGCGCCAGCCGTGGGCCAGCGCGTGCTGCAGCAGCCGGGCATCCGGATTGACGGCCACTGGCTGTCCCACCTCGCTCAGAAGCGGCAGGTCGTTGATGGAATCGCTGTAGAAAAAGGCGCTGGCCAGCGCGCTGGCCGGCAGTCCCTGCCGAGCCAGCCAGGTCTGCATGCGCTGCAGCTTGCCGGCGCGCATGTTGGGGATGCCCTCGACCTCGCCGGAAAAAATGCCGTCGACCAGGGCCAGCTCGGTTGCCAGGCAATGCGAAAAGCCCAGCTCCACGGCCGTGCGTTCGGCAATCACGCGGTTGCTGGCCGTGGTCAGCACCACGGTGTGGCCGGCAGCCCGGTGCGAGGCCACCAAATCATATGCCGCTGGCGGCAGGCGAGGTCGAATCTCCTCGGCCAGAAACCGGTCCTGCCATGGACTCCATTGGGCGGGCGAGCGCCCGGCCAGCAGGCGTGCGTAGAACGCACTGAACGCCTGCGCACTCACCTGGCCGGCGCGGTAGTCCGCGCACAGCTGTTCGTTGCGCGCCTGCGCCTCGGCCGGCACCAGAGCGTGGCGCAGCAGAAAGCGGCACCACAGGTCGTCGCCATCGCCATCGAGCAAAGTGTGGTCGAGGTCAAACAATGCGAGCTGCGGGGGCGGGGGAGAAATCATGGCGGGGGCGTATGGGGCGTGGAGCGGCCTCACAGGCGCGAGCGCCGGGCCCTGGGTCTCGATGTAGCTCGAGTGCGTGCAAAGTCCGTGCAGCGGCGTCCACCGGTGCAGAGAGATCTTGGGCGGCTCCAGCCGGGCGTGCAGCTTTGCGCCGGGGCGCAGATCGAGCGCCACCTGGTGCGCCACGGACGGCGCCACGTGCAGCGGCACGCCGCCGAACTGCATCTGCACCGCGCGGTGCAGGTGGCCGCACAGCAGGCCCTGCACCTGGCCGTGCGCGCGGATCAGCGCCGCGAGCCGCTCGCCGCCTTCGAGCAGGCTGCAGGCGTCCATGGCTTCGATGCCGGTGGGCAGCGGCGGGTGGTGCATGAAGATCAATACCGGCTGGCCGCTGCAGTCTTGCAGAGTGCGCTCCAGCCAGGCCAGTTGCTGCGCGCCCAAGGCGCCGTGCGAGCGCCCGGGCACGGCGGTGTCCAGCGCCACGCAATGCAGGCCTTGGAATTCAAAGTGATAGCAGCACGCATTCTCCGGCGCATCGTGCGCCACCGGCATGTAGCGGCCCAGCGCGGAGCGCGCCCTCTTGGAGTCATCGTGATTTCCGGGCACGGCATGGACGGGCATGGTCAGCGGCGCGAGCGCGTCGGCCACCAGCGCGTACTCGGCGGCGCTGCCGCGCTCGGTCAGGTCGCCGGTCAGCAACACCAGGTCGGGCAGGGGCTCCATGGCGGCGACATGGGCCACGGCCTGGCGCAAGGCGCGCTCGGTGTCCATGCGGCCGCCCAGAAAGTCGGGGCCGGTGCCTATGTGCGGGTCGGAAAGCTGGGCAATCAGAAGTGGGGCATGCATGGCCGGCAAGTCTAGGCGGCTTGCGCAAGATTCCATAAATGTTTGTGGAAATGAAATGGTTTATGTGGATTTCATATGGTTGTCACGATGGCGCCGCAGCATACGGGCTGAGTTTTCCCAGTTGTTGTCCCTCCTCTGTACTGAAGGAACCATGCCATGCGCCATTCGAACCCCGCTGTGTCTCCCCCGGCCTTGTCTTCCCAGCGTCGCCAGTTGCTCAGGAGCGGTGCGGCCGTGTCGGCCGCCGCGATGCTGGGCGGCATGCCGCTGTTCGCCAGCGGCCAGCAGCAGGTCAAGCTGGCTTTTATGTACCCCGTGGGCGTCTCGGGCGACATCAACCGCCTGGTGTCCGGCATGATCAGCAGCTTCAATGCCGCGCACAGCGACATCCAGGTGGAAGCCATCTACGCGGGCAGCTACGACAACACCGAACAGAAGGTGATGACCGCGCTGGGCGTGGGCGATCCGCCGGCCAGCTGGCTGCCGATCAACTCCATGCTCACCACCTTCCTGAACATGGATGCGCTCGAGGACGTGACGGCGCTGGCCAAGGCCGACGACATTTTTCAGGACTTCCTGCCGGGATTTCTGGGAACCTGCATGTCCGACAACAAGCTGTACGGCCTGCCGTTCCAGTGCAGCACGCCCGTGGTCTATTTCAACAAGGCGGCATTTGCCAAAGCCGGCCTCAAGGCGGCACCGGCCAATTGGAGCGAACTCGAAGCCAGCGCCAAGGCGCTCACGGTGCGCAACGGTGACGCCACGGCGCAATGGGGGCTGACGATAGGCGGCGGCTGGCACGACTGGATCTTCGAGAGCTTCGTGCGCCAGAACGGCCTGGTGTTCTGGACCAAGGAGAAGGTCGCGTTCGACGCGCCCGAGAGCGTGCACGCGCTGGAGTTCTGGCTGCGCATGGTCAAGGCCGGCCACATGCCCGCGGCGTCGACCTGGGAGAGCTCGGCCAACGACTTCATGGCCGGGCGCACCGCCATGCTCTATCACTCCACGGGCTCGATGACCAACATCCTCAAGTCGGCCTCCTTTCCCGTGGGCGTGGCGCCCATGCCCAAGGGCAGGCAGCTGGGCTCGACCATGGGCGGCGGCCCCATCCTGATCGCGAAGAAGCAGCCCGACGCCCACAAGCGCGCGGCCTGGACCTTCGCGCGCTGGATGACCAATACCGCCAACCAGGCCCAGTGGTGCATAGACACCGGTTATCTCGCGGCGCGCAAATCGTCCTGGGAAACGCCGGCGCTCAAGGCCCATGTGGCCAAGGTGCCCGAGTCGCGTTCGGCGTTCGTGACGGCGGAAGTCGCCGGCGCCTTCCTGCAGGTGCCCGGCTACCACAAGGTGCGCAGCTACCTGCAAGGCGCCATCGACCGCACGCTGATAGGCGAGATCAAGCCGGATGCCGCGCTGCGCGAGGCCACGGCCAGGTCCAATATCGAGATCCAGCGCCTGTCGCGCCGCCGCGGTTGAAGCCACGATGAATCCGTCACTCGCCAAACCCTGCGCGCGCCCGGATGCGGCGACGCGCCGCCAACGGCGGCGCGAGCTGCTCACTGCGCTGGCGATGCTCGCGCCCTCGCTGCTGTTCCTGGGAGCTTTCACCTACTGGCCGATCCTGCGTTCGGCGGTGTACGGATTCTTCGATGTGCAGCTGGGCTCCACGGAAATCTTCTACGTGGGCCTGGAGAATTACAAGCGCCTGTGGCACGACCCGCTGTTCTGGCAGTCGCTGCGCAACACCGTGGTCTACATGGTGATCACGGTGCCGGCTTCGATCGCGCTGGCGCTGCTGCTGGCCGTGGCGCTGGACCGCGGGCTGCGCGGCACGGCCTTGTACCGCTCGACCTTCTTCTACCCGGTGATGATTCCCTCGGTGGCGGCCGGCATGGTCTGGGTGTTTCTGTATGCACCCGGCTACGGCCCCATCAATGGCCTCCTGCATTGGCTGGGCCTGCCCAAGCTCGAGTGGCTCTACGACCCGCACTGGGCCTTGCCGGCCATCATCTTCATGAGCATCTGGAAATATGCGGGCTACTTCATGCTGATCCTGCTCGCGGCGCTGCAGCTCGTGCCGCGCGACCTCTACGAGGCGGCGCGGCTCGACGGCGTGTCGGGCTTTCGCCAGCTGGTGCACATCACCGTGCCGCTGATCTCGCCCACGCTGTACTTCGTGGTGGTCATAGGCGTGCTTCACTCTTACCAGATCTTCGACTATGTGTTCGTCATGACCCAGGGCGGGCCGGCCGACGCCACCAACGTGCTCACCTTCTACATCTACCAGAACGCCTTCCAGTTCCAGGACATAGGCAGCGCCTCGGCGATCGCCAACATCCTGCTGCTTGTGGTCGGCGGCCTCATTGCCATCGTGGCCGCGACGCTGGGCCGGCGGGTGCACTACATGGGACGCTGAACATGCTTTCTTTCAGACTTTTCGCGCGTTCGCGCTGGATGCACTGGGTGCTGGTGCCGGCGCTGCTGCTGTGGCTCAGTCCGCTGGCCTGGATGCTGCTCACTTCGCTCAAGACCCGGGTCGAGATCTTCGATCCGGCCGCCGGGCTTTGGCCGCAGGTCCTGCAGTGGAGCAACTATCCTGCGGCGCTGTCGGTCGCGCCTTTCGGCACCTATCTGCTCAACTCCCTGCTGGTCACGGCGGGCATTCTGCTGGCCCAGCTCACGACCATCACGCTGGCCGCCTACGCGTTTGCGCGCCTGCGCTTTCCGGGGCGCGACCTGCTGTTCGGCCTGTTCCTGCTGCAGGTGATGTTCCCGATCTACGCCACTTTCCTGACCAACTTCGTCACCGTGCGCGAGCTCGGCCTGATGAACACGCTGTGGGCGCTGATGGTGCCGTTCATTGCCAGCGGCTACGGCACCTTCATGCTGCGCCAGGCGTTTCGCCAGGTGCCGCAGGAGCTGGCCGACGCCGCGCGCCTCGACGGCTGCGGCCACTGGGCCACGCTGTGGCATGTCTATCTGCCGCTGGTCAAGCCCACGCTCATCGCCTTCGGCATGATCTCGGTGGTGACGCACTGGAACGACTACATGTGGCCGTTGCTGGTGACCAATAGCGAGACCGTGCGGACCTTGCCCATAGGCCTGGGTCTGCTGGCCAAGGCCGACAGCGGCGCCGACTGGCCGCGCCTCATGGCCGCCACCATGCTGGTCAGCGCACCGCTGATGCTGGTGTTCGTGATCTTCCAACGCCGCTTTGTCTCCAGCTTCATGCATGCCGGCCTGAAGTAACTCTGTTCCCCATTACCATTCAAACCATGTCTGCCATCTCCCTACAAGGCATCAGCAAGCGCTATCCGGATCACGTCGCGGTGGACCAGCTAGACCTCGAGGTCCAGGCCGGCGAGTTCATGGTGCTGGTCGGCCCGTCGGGCTGCGGCAAATCCACCACCTTGCGCATGATCGCCGGGCTGGAGGACATCAGCGCCGGCCGCCTGCTGATAGGCGGGCGCGATGTCACCCATGCCGAGCCGCACGAACGCGACATCGCCATGGTGTTCCAGTCCTATGCGCTGTACCCGCACATGACCGTGTACATGAACATGGCCTTCGGCCTGCTGCGCACCAGCAATCTGCTGCGCAGCGAAGTGGACCAGCGTGTCAACGAAGCCGCGCAGCGGCTGCAGATCACCGAACTGCTGCAGCGCCGGCCCAACGAGCTTTCCGGCGGACAGCGACAGCGCGTGGCCATAGGGCGCGCGCTGGTGCGCAAGCCCAAGGTCTTCCTGTTCGACGAGCCGCTGTCCAATCTGGACGCCAAGCTGCGCAGCCACATGCGCGGCGAGCTCGAGCGGCTGCATGCCGAGCTGGGCATCACCATCGTCTACGTGACCCACGACCAGGTCGAAGCCATGACGCTGGGCACGCGCATCGCGGTGATGGACCGCGGCCATCTGCGCCAGGTCGGAGCCCCCATGGAGGTCTACCGCCGGCCCGCCGATCGTTTCGTGGCTGCGTTCATTGGCTCGCCCCAGATGAACTTCCTGCCGGTGCCGCAAGGCACAGGCCAGGCACAGGCGTGGCTTGGCGAGCAGTTTGGCGCGGCCGCGCTGCGCCCTGACGCGCTGCTGGGCTTGCGACCCGAGGAGTTGACGCTCTCCAGCCCAGCTGGAACGCCGGCCTGTGCCTTGCATTGGCCAGGGGTGGTGCAGCGCGTCGAGCGCCTGGGCGCGGAAGCCTATGTGCAGATACGCGTGGACGGCGCCGACGTGCTGGTGCGCACCGAAGCCGATGCGCCGCTGCTGCCCGAGCAGGCCATTGTGCTCACGCCCGAGCTGTCGCGGCTGCGCCTGTTCGATGCGCAGTCCGGCGCGCTGCTGGCCTGCCGGGCCTGAATCCATGCGCATTACACCCATTCTGAGTGCGCGCCATGAGCGCATCATCGAAATCCTCCGCGCCACGCCGTCGATCACCACGGGTGAGCTGGCGCTGCGCCTGGGGGTCTCGGGCGAGACGGTCAGGCGCGACCTGCAGGCCATGGCCGACGAGGGCATGGTGGAGAAATTCCATGGGGGCGTGAGCCTGCACCGCGACATGCAGGAGTCGCCGTTTCTGCTGCGCCTGCGCACCAACGTCGGTGTCAAGCGGCGCCTGGCGCGGCAGGTGTCCAGACTGCTGCCCGACGGGGCAAGCATCATGCTGGACAACAGCAGCACGGCCTGCTTCGTGGCCGAGGCGCTGGCGGAACGCCGCGGCATGACCGTGGCCACGCCGTCTTTGGAAGTCGCCAGGGCGCTGGCCCAGGGCGGCGACCGCCACACGGTGCTGCTGCCCGGCGGAAGCCTGCGCAGCAGCGACATGACACTGGCCAGTGCCAATGCGCTGCGCTTTGCGACCCAATTGAATCCAGATTACATGGTGGTATCTGTCGCGGCGCTCAGCGCCCGCGGTGGATGCCTGGATTTCGACCCGTTCGAAGTCGAGTTCAAGCAGGCGGCCGCCCTCCATGCACGCACCGTGATCGTCGTGGCCGACTCAAGCAAGTTCGAAGCGCCCGGCCTGATCACCAGCCTGCCGTGGTCGGATGTGCAGGTACTGGTCACCGACCGCGCACTGCCTGCCGATCTGGCCCGGGCCTGCGCCGCAGTGCAGCTGGCAATTGCCGAGGCCGCCGAACCGTCCTGAGGACCGGGGCGAAAGCCTGAAGCGCCGCAGGCCCAAACCTGCGGCCTGGCTAGTCGATGCGCGCGCCCGAGGCGTCGACCACTTTCTTCCAGTGGGCCAGTTCCGCCGGCAAGCCTGCGGCAAAGCTTGCCGGGCTGGACTGCACCGGCTCCGCGCCCAGCGTCTTCAGGCGCTCGTGCATCACCGGCGTGCTGAGCACCTGAGAGATCGAGGCGTAGACCTTGTCCACGATGGCCTGGGGCGTGCCCGCGGGAGCGAGCAGTCCGTACCATGACGTCACAGCCAGCTCCTTGAGCACGGGAATCTCCGGCGCCAGCGGCGTGGGCTTGTCGGAGGCCACACCCAGCACGCGCAGCTTGCCGCTGGTCACAAACGGCATCACGCCGGGAAAGCTGCCGAACGTCACCGGCAGCTGGCCGGCCACGACATCGGTGGCGGCGGCGGCCGCGCCCTTGTACGGCACATGCAGCAGATTGACATCGCGCTGCTTCTTGAGCATTTCGCCTAGCAGGTGGTTGAGCGTGCCATTGCCCGCCGAGGCGTATTCGACCTTGCCGGGATGGGCCTTGGCATAGGCCACCAGTTCGTCCAGCGTCCTGGCCGGAAACTTGGGGTTGACCACCAGCAGGTAGGGCGCGACCGCCAGCTGCATCACGGGCGTGAAGTCCTTGATGGGGTCGAACGGCACCTTGGAGTAGAGCGCCGGGTTGATCGTGTAGGCGCTTTGCGCGGTCACCAGGAAGGTGTAGCCATCGGGCGCGCTGCGCGCCACCTGGCTGGTGCCCAGGTTGCCGTTGGCGCCGGGGCGGTTTTCCACGATCACGGGTTGGCCCAGCGTGCTGCCCAGGTTCTGCGCGACCGCGCGCGCAATCACATCGTTGGCTCCGCCGGGGCTTTGCGGCACCACAAAAGTGATCGGCTTGGCGGGCCAGTTGCCCAGGCCCTGGGCCATGGCCGGGCCGTTGCCCAGCGCGCCGCACAAGGCGCCTAAGGCGCCCAAGGCGATTACGGTGCGTCTATGCATCATCAAGTTTGTCTCCTCCAGATATCGAGGCCCAAGTATTGCCCAGGATGGGGGCGGATTGAGCAACTTGGTGTCGCGGCGTGAATGCGGGCGCAGTTCACACCGCCGCCGCGCGCGCCGCCATGAGCTGCTGCCCCACGGCGGTGACCACTTCGGCGCGCGCCGCCGTGCTCAATTGCACCAGCGCGATCTGGCGGCTTTCGGCGGCCTGGGGAATGGGCACCACGCGCAGCTGCGGGTTCTTGTCCCAGCCATGCCTGGCAATCAGCGGCAGCATGGCCACGCCCATGCCGTCGCTCACCAGTTCCACGATGGTCTCGATGGAGTTCAGCTCCATGAACTCCTGGGGCTTGGCGCGCAGCCGGCGCAGCGTGCGCTCCACCAGCTCGCCCGTGTGTTCGGTGTGGTCGAAGCGGATGAACGGGTAGCGCCGCACCATGGTGGCGGGCTCGGCCAGCCGCGAGGAGCGCGCGGTCAGCAGCACCATGGGCTCGGCGTACAGCGGCGTCCATACGAGGGAAGGGCGCTTGAGCGCCGGATCATTGACTACCACGGCCGCATCGAGTTCATGGTTCTCGACCTGGGCGATCAGCCGGCTGGACTTGCCCGAGACCACATGCAGGTCCACGGCCGGGTGATGGCGCTTGAGCTCCAGCGTGGCGCGCACCAGCTCGCTCAGCGCCGAGACGATGGAGCCGAATTGCACGGTGCCGGCCAGCGGCGCATCCGCCTGGGTGCCGTGCTTGGCCTGCTCGTACAGCGCCACCAGCTGCGTGGCAATCGGCACCAGGGCGCGCCCCTGCTCATTGAGCGCCACCTGCTTGCCCTGGCGCGTGAAGAGCTTGCGCTTGAGATCGGCCTCCAAGGTGCGCATCTGCAGGCCCACGGCCACCTGGGTCAGGCCCACCCGGTGCCCCGCCGCAGTGAACGAGCCTTCCATGGTGACGGCGAGAAAAGTGCGCAGGATACGCAGGCTTGGCATAAATGGTTTTCTTTCAAGAGACGGAAGAAAGTCCAGCTTTCATAAAGCGCTTTCTATCATCAAAATCGGCGACTTCAGCCCTTGCACGCTGCCTTAATTCTGGAGTTTTCCATGCTTGAACACCTGTCCCGCCGGCTTTTCACCCGCTGCGCCACCTTGATCACCTTGGGCGCTACCGGCCTGGCGACACCGGCCTTTGCCGCCGATGCCTGGCCTTCGCAGCCGCTCAAGATCCTCGTGGGCTTTGCGGCCGGCGGCGGCAACGACATCGTCGCGCGCATCCTGGCCAAGGAGCTGCAGCAAAGCCTGGGCCAGACCGTGGTGGTCGAGAACAAGGGCGGCGCGGGCGGCCTGCTGGCCAATGACATCGTGGCCAAGTCGCCCAAGAACGGCTATACCTTGCTGCTGGGCTCGATTGGCAGCAACACCATTGCGCCGGTGCTGTCCAAGAAGCTTTCCTACGATCCGCGCAAGGATCTGGAGCCTATCAGCCTGGTGGCCGAATCGGGCAACGCCTTGCTGGTCAACGCCAAGCTGCCCTACAAGACCGTCAAAGAAATGACCGACGCGGCGCGCAAGGAGCCGGGCACCATCAACTACGCCTCGTCGGGCAACGGCTCGACGCTGCATCTGGCCGGCGCGCTGTTCGCGCAGCAGGCGGGCGTCAACCTGGTGCATGTGCCCTACCGCGGCAACGGCCCGGCGATCGCCGATGTCTCCGCCGGCCAGGTCCAGGCGATCTTCTCGGGCATTCCACCGGCGATCAGCTCGGCCAAGACCGGCCAGACCCGCATTCTGGCCGTGACCACCAAGGAACGCGTGAAGTCCCTGCCCAACGTGCCCACGGTGGCCGAGGCCGGCCTGCCGGGCTACGCCTTCACTTCCTGGTACGGCCTGTTCACCACGGGCGGCACCGATCCGGTGATCGTCGAGAAGCTGGCCCAGGAAGTGCGCAAGATCATTGCCCGCCCCGATGTGCGCGCCCAGCTCGAGGCCCAGGGCCTGACGCCCGAGAGCAGCGACCCGAAGACGTTCAAGGAACAGATCGACCGCGAGCTCACGCGCTGGACGCGCGACATCAAGGCGCTGGGCATCTCCGCCGACTGAATTTTCCAGAGCCCGTGTCAGGAACTCCCATGAATGCTCCTTTTTCTCCCGGCAATCCGTACAGCTCCGTGCGCGTGCCGGTTTTCGCCCGCAACGGCGTGTCGACTTCCCATCCCCTGGGTGCGCAGGCCGGCTTGCGCATGCTGTGGGCCGGCGGCAATGCCGTCGATGCGGCCATTGCCGCGGCCGCCGTCATGACCATCGTCGAGCCGGTCAGCAACGGCCTGGGCTCGGACGCGTTCTGCATACTGTGGGACGGCACGCAGCTGCACGGGCTCAATGCCTCGGGCCGCGCCCCCCAGGGCTGGACACCCGAGTATTTCGAGCAGCGCTATGGCCGCCAGGCCAAGCCCCCGCGCCGCGGCGTGGACTCGATCACCGTGCCCGGCGCGGTCGGCGCCTGGGTGGCGTTGCACGAGCGTTTCGGCAAGCTGCCGTTTGCCAGCCTGATGGAGCCCGCGGCCGAAATCGCCGAGCGCGGCTACCTGGTGCCGCCCGTGGTCCAGCAGAAATGGGCCGCGGGCGCGCCCGAGCTGCAGGCCCAGCCCGGCTTTGCCCAGAGCTTTCTGCCCCAGGGCCGCCCGCCTGCCGTGGGCGAGCTGTTTCGCTTTCCCGCGGCCGCGCGTGCGCTGCGCGCCATCGGTGCCACACAGGGCAAGGCTTTCTATGAGGGCGAGATCGCTGCCGCGGTCACGTCGTTTGTGCAGCAGCACGGCGGCTGCCTGAGCATGGCCGACATGGCCAGCCACCAGGTCGAATGGGTCACGCCCGTGGCCAAGGACTACCGCGGCTACACCTTGCACGAGATTCCGCCCGGCGGCCAGGGCATTGCCGCGCAGATCGCGCTGGGCATCCTGGCGAACTTCGACCTGGCCAGCCTGCCGCTCGATGGCGTGGCGTCCCAGCATCTGCAGATCGAGGCCATGAAGCTGGCCTTCGCCGATGTCGACCGCTATGTGGCCGATGCAGGCATGGAAGTGACTCCCGCGCAATTGCTCGACGACGCCTACCTGGCGGCGCGCGCCAAGCTCATCGATCCGCAGCGCGCCCAGGATTTCAAGGCCGGCAATCCGGTGCAGGGCGGCACGATCTACCTGAGCGCGGTCGATGAAAGCGGCATGATGGTCAGCTTCATCCAGAGCAACTTCTCGGGCTTCGGCTCGGGAGTGGTGGAGCCGAGCTTCGGCATCAGCCTGCAAAACCGCGGCTGGGGCTTTGGCGCCGACCCCGAGCACCCCAACCGCGCGAACCTGGTGGGTCCGGGCAAGCGGCCGTTCCACACCATCATTCCGGCCTTCCTGACCAAGGACGGCCAGCCGGTGATGAGCTTTGGCGTCATGGGCGGCAACATGCAGCCCCAGGGCCATATGCAGACCCTGGTGCGCATGATCGACTACCGCCAGTCGCCCCAGGCGGCCTGCGACGCGCCGCGCTGGCGCTACAACGCGGGCCTGGCGCTCAATGTCGAGTCCGGCATGGACCCGGCCACGGTCGCGGGTCTGCAGGCTTTGGGCCACCAGCTGGAAGTCATCGACGACCCTTACCAGGACTTCGGCGCGGGCCAGTTCATCTGGCGCATGGGCGATGCCGCCGTTGAAGGCTATCAGTTCGCCAGCGATCCGCGCCGCGACGGCCTGGCCGCGGGTTTCTAGCCGCGCGGCGGCGGCCGTGACGCAGGAGCTAAAGCGTTCCGCTGACCGCGTCCGGCGCCGCGATGGTGCGCATCCATTTGACGGATTGCAGCTGCCAGCCCGGCTGCTGCTGCAGCAGCGCGATCACTCCGGGCAGGTGGGCCGCGCCATAGGTGACGTAGATTTTCTGCCGGGTATCTGCCATCAAGGCGCTGGCCAGGTGGCGGTTGCGCATGTCGAGCACCACCGCATCCAGCGGCTCGCTGACATGGTGCGAATTGGCGCGGCGCATCAATTCGGTCATGATGCCGCGGCACAGCGTGCCGGCCAGCGCCACCTGGCCCGGGCTGCCGGATTTCTGCCATTCAATGACGCGCGCCCACAGGTCGGCGCTGTCATCGGCGGAGTCCTTGGCGGCCTGCCGCTGGCGGCGCTGCATGGCCGCGGCAAACGCGGCATCGCTGGCCATGAGGCTATCGTACTGCTGCTTCATCGCGCGCGTGTCGACATCGATCGTCACATGCCGCTGCGGCCTGGCCTTGGCGTCCGCGACCAGCGGTCCCATGTAGTCGATCTGATAGCCCAGGCCGCAGATCTTTCCCAGCTGCCGGTAGTTGTCCCCCAGGTCGTGGCCGCCGCCCAGTGTGCTGTCGAACCAGCTGTCGGACTGCGGGTCGCTTTTGGCCACGCCTTCATAGGCCAGCACATAGCCGTCGGCCAGCGCCTGCTCGAGGTCATAGACCACCGACTTGTAGAAGCGTTCCAACGCCACATGCTGCATTCCCTGCAGCACCAGGGTGCGTGGGCCGTTGGTGAGCGTGACCGTGGGAACGATGGCCGGGCGTGCCTCGGTGGCAATGGCGAGGTAATAGACCGGCATGGCCAGCGCGCCGCACAGCAGACAGAAAATCGCGCCACAGCCGCGCAGCCAAGCATGGCGCCGGCGTTGCTGGCGATGCATCCAGGCCACGGGCAGGGCCAGAACGGCAGCGGCCAGCAGCAGCACGGGCAGAATCAGCCAGGATGCGCCGACCAGCACCGGCAAGCTGCCCACCAGCAGCAACAGCAAGCCGGCCCACAGCAGGGTCGAAAAACGGATCTTCCATACGGCGGCCGGCGCAGCGGGCGCCGCCTGTGCGCTGTCAGCGGTCATCTTCAGAAGCGCCGGCCGGCTCCCCAGTCGCCGTGATCGCAGCGCCCGCTGAAGCCTGGCGAGGACTTGATCTCGACGCTGCCGGTCTGCCGGTCTATCTCCACCTGCGGCCGGTTCAAGGCATTGATGCGGTAGCGCGCCGTGATGCGCTCCGGCCCCATCTGCACATCTTCGAGCGGCCACCAGCCGTCGTTGCCGCCGGAATTCAGCGGCGGAACCATCTTGCCCGTCAAATGCACCCGTCCGGTGTTGCCGCGAAAGTCGAACTGCACGCCGGTCTGGAACTGTTCCGTGCCCGATTCCATGCGCTGCATGGGTTCATAGCGCTTGCGGCGCTCATCCCACTCGTAGCCCGAATGGGACGAGTACGTCGCATGCTGGCCCTGGCCGTAGCAGACCAGCGTCAGGACCTCGGGGCTGTAGGGCTGGGGAGGCGCCTCGGCGCTGCGCCCGCCGGGTGAGCAATTCTGCGCCGGCACGCTCTGCAAGCTGGCATAGCGGCCGTCGGAGGTCGCCACCGCCACGCAGGCGCGCTGGACATCGCTCCACCAGAAAGTCCAGGACTGGTCGCGCACGCGCGTGGCGCGCACCATCTGATAGCCGCGCGCCTCCATCTGGGTTTCGCCGCCCGCGCCGCGCGCGCCCACCAGGTCGGCCAGATCCGCCGGCGCCTGGGCATGGGCCAGCGCGCTGCCCAAAACAGCCAGGCCTGCAAGGCTCCAAGTCTTCCATTGAGGTTTCGTCATCCAGCACTCCTTTGGGAAAATGTTGCCATAAACCGTTGGAGCTGCATGCCGATGTAACTTGCTGTTGCAAGTAGCCAAGGGTTGGCCTGGGCTGCGGCCGTTCTCAAATCCCCATCGTTGGGTGAAATGGCGCGAGCTCGGTGCAGGCCAGCGCGCAGCCACGACGGCCGCTAGTCCTTCGCCGCAGCGGCGGCCATCTGCGCCAAAAAGGGACCGTCCTGCGCCTGGGGACGTTCGATGAGGAAATCGTCGCGGTCCTTGCTGGCGATCCATGCGGGCGGCTTGCCCCGGCCGCTCCAGGTGGCGCCGGTCTTCTCGTCCAGATATTTGGCCGCGGCTTTCTTTTCCACCGGCTTCCAAGGGAAGACCTGCTGGACGGTGAAACCAAACTCGTTCACCAGTTGGAGGACTTCGGTCAGAGCTTGCTTGGATGCTTCCTTGCGCGCAGCGGCAATCGCGGCGTCAAGTCGTGCCTGCTCGGCCAATAGTTCCTTGAGGGGCTTGGTCATTTATTCGCTTCAATCGTGTAGTGCGCAACCGCGGCGCTTCGGACTGCATTATCAGGGTTTCTCTGGGGGGCAGAGCGAGCCGAAGACAGGTGGTTTGCACTTTTGCATCGGTCTGGCCCATGGAGCCGGCGTGCGGGCCGTTGCCGCCGCTGCGGTTTCCCGAAATGGCCAGGATGACAGGCGCCACCAGCAGTTCGTGGTTTCAGTCGCCGCGCAGGTGCAGATGGAAAGCCACTCCCTGGCCCAGCGCCAGGGTGTAGCGCCGCTGCTGGCTGCCAAGGCTCACGGTGATGTCGTAGACGCCTGCGGGCAGCGGCAGGTCGATGACGGCGGGCAGCTCATCGGCGCTGAAATAGCGGCGGCCGTCGAGGTCGGCGATGCGCAGGCTGCTGAGTGCGGGCGGCTGGCGGCGTGCAGCGGCCATGGCCCAGAGGCGCAGGCGACGCAGCACCAGGGACAGCCTTGCGCATTCATCAGCGCAGGCTGGCCTCGCATGGATGAGCAGCCTGGCCATGTCCGTGCGGGTCTGTGCGGGCGCCGCCACCACCGCGGCGTGCGGGGCATTTTGCGCGCCTGCGCGCAAGGGCTTGGGGGCGGCGAGAAACATGCGATGCACCAGGGAAAGTTCAGGCATGAACGGCGCTAGCAATCTTGCGTGTCGGCAGGGGTGGGCTGGCGCGAGCGGGCGCGCCGCAGCAGCATGGCCACCAGCAAGGCGGCGGTGGCCGAGCCCGACAGAACAGGCATGGACACAAGCATCTGTGCCAGCCCATCGACGGTTTCCACGCTCACCTGCTGGGCGTGATCGACGAGCGCCGCGACATCCACCGCATGCACGTTCTGGAGGTCGTCCAGCCTGACATCGAGCTGCTGCCAGCCGCAGCGCAGCCGGATGTTGGCGAAGATGCCACCGGCGACTGCGGCCAGCGACAGCAGGCCCAGAGGCTGCAGCAGCTGCTCGAGCAGGTGGCAACGCTCGACCGCGGGCGCCGCCTCGTATACCTGTGCGAGCAGCTCCGGGATGCGCAGGTCCGGCGACGTTGCGTTGGCATCGCCGCAGGGCGGTTTCGACCCGGACTGCACTGCGCCCGCGACGCGCGCCGCGCCCCGGATCCCTTCGCCAATGCTGTCATCTTCATTCATGCTGACTCCTTCGCGCTGAAGACGCCAAGGCGCCGGGCCCTGGCCGCTGCGCCCGCTGGCGCTCACCAGCCGTCGGCGCTTGACGTATCCCTGTCGTTGCCGCCCCAGTCGTCACCGTTGCCCATGTCAATGGAGCGCTGCTCCAGCTCTTGTGCCGCGGCGTCGCGCGCAGACCGGTCGTCGACAGCGCCAGGTTCGGACGCGCGGTAGGTCGGCAGCGGTGCGGCGCCGCCACCGCTTTCGCGCTGTCCCTCGAACAGTTTTTCTGCCAGCATGCCCGCGGCCACACCGCCGGCCACGGCCATGCCGGTGCCCCACAGGCCGTTGCCGGCCGCGGCAGGGGCGGGCGGCGCGGGCGCCGGCGCGTAGCCGCTGAAGCCGGCTGCACCCGCAGCGCCGCCCGTGGGCAGCGGGCCCGCCGCTGCAGGCATGGCCGGCGGCCATTGCGGGCGCGCCTGCTGCCTCGCGCCCAGGGCGCGCCAGGCCAGCATGGCCAGCAAGCCCGCTGCGCCGGCCCAGGCCCAGGTCGGCAGTCCGCCCCCATGGTTTGCAGGCGCGGCGCCGGCGAACTGAGCAGGCTTGTATGCAGCGGCGGCGGGGGCGGATGAAACAGTCCCTTGAGACTGCTGCCTGGCCAGCAACTGGGTGAAATTCCTGAATTTCTCGGGGTCGGTGAACGACAAGCCGGGATCGAGCTTGCGCGCCTGGGCCGCTTCTTCGGCGGCCTGGGCAAAGCGCTGGTTGTGCGCAAGAATCTCGGCATGCACATAGCGTGCCCTGGCGCTGTCGGGCTTGGCCGCGACGACCTCGCGCGTCATTTCTTCGGCGCGCGCGTAGTGGCCCTTGCCGATTTCGGACTGCACTTCGCCTATGGTCGGCAAGGCGAAAGCCGAGCATGTGAGCACTGCGAAGGACGCAGCCACCAAAAAGCGTTTCATGATGATTCCTCGAGAGCGCAACTGCCGCGGCGAATCGGTCGCATCGCCGCCTGGCACCATCGCTGGGCTCAATTCAGTGCGTGCCCATGGCCAACTGGTCCAATGCCTTGTCGAGCGCGTGCTCGGCCAGCACATGCTGATCGTGGCGCGTGAGCCAGGATGCTTCGTCCAGTGTGGCGAAAACCGGCGACGAACTCGCGATCGAAGAGGCATGCAGTTGACGGCGCGCCGCACGGATGCCGGCCACTGCCTGGTGGCTGTGGCCGCAGTAGATCTCGACACGCGCCTTGCGCAGCTCGGCAACCGCGTTGGCCGGAGCGGGTTCGGCGGCGGCAGCGGACACCGTGGGAACGTAGCCGTTTGCAGCGGCGAGAGCACCGACAAGGCGGGTGGTGGAAGTGCTGTTGAACATGATGGAACTCCTTGAAGTGCGGTGTGTGGAGTTCACTGTGGACGCCGTCCGTCCCATGAGAATGACATGCGCGCCAGGCCAGATGACATTTGCAACATTGGCGCAAAGCCGACCCCAAGCCTGGTGCAACGGTGGATGCCGCCAGGGGCGCGCGAGCGCGATCAGCGCAGCACTTCGGCCAGTGCGCGCGCCAGATCGGCGCGCTGCAGCGGCTTGGCCAGCAGCCGCGTAACGCCCGCGGCGCCGGCGCGCTGGGCGAGCAGCGCGCCGCCATAGCCGCTGACCAGCAGCACCGGCACATGCGGTGCGCACTGGCGCAGGGCCTGTGTCAGCTGGGTGCCGGTCAGGCCCGGCATCACCTCGTCGGTGATCACGGCCGCAAAGCGCTGCGGATCGTCGTTCAGCGCCTGCAAGGCAGCGCCGGGATCGCTGTAGCCCTCGGGCGCGTAGCCCAGACCCATGAGCAATTCGCTGGTCAAGGCCACGAGTTCGGGCTCGTCATCCACCACCAGCAGCCGCTGTCCGGCGCCGGCGTGCAGCTGCTGCGAAGCCGGCGTGCTGGCCGCCACGCTCTCGCTGGCTTGCGGCAGGTACAGCGTGAACTGCGCTCCATGCCCCGGTCTGCTCTGCACATCGATGGCACCGCCCAGCTCGGCGACCACGCCGAACACCACCGCCAGGCCCAGGCCGGTGCCCGATTGCGCCGCGCGGGTCGTGAAGAACGGCTCGAACAGGCGCTCCATGACATCGGGCGTGATGCCGCCGCCTTGGTCGGACACAATCAGGCGCAGGTAGCTGCCTGGCGGCAACGGGGTGTGCGACAGCACGCGCGGCTCAGCAACCTGCAGTCGCTCGAGCTGCACGCTGAGCATTCCCCCTTGCGGCATGGCCTGCATGGCATTCGTGCACAGGTTCATCACCGCTTCAAAGGCCTGCGTGGCGTCGCCGCGCAGGCAGGCGCCTGGCGCTTGCAGCACGCGTTCGAGCACGATGCCGCCGCGCAGCGACGCCGCCAGCACGCTCAGCACTTCCTCGACCACGGGTTGCAGCTCGAACACCGCCGAGGCCTTGGCACCCGCGTGGCTGAAAGTCAGGATGCGCTCGACCAGGGACTTGCCGCGCAAGGCGATCTGCAGCACCTTGTCGATGTGGCGCGCCTGGTCGCTGCCCGCGGGAGCTGCGTCCTGGGCCATCTCGCTGAAGCCGACGATGCCGGCCAGCAGGTTGTTGAAGTCATGCGCGACGCTGCCGGCCAAGGTGCCCAGCGACTCGAGCTTGGCGGCGCGGGAAATCTGCGCCTGCAGCGCGCGCTGCGCCTGGGCGCGGCGGCGCTCGGCCAACTGCACCAGATAGACGGCCGCGGCGATGATCAGCAGCAGCAGTGCCAGCGCGGCGGCGCACACGGTCGCGGCCTGGCGCCACGACGCCAAAACGGAGTCCAGATCGCGCGAGATCAGCACCTTGACGCCGTAGCGGGACACGGTGTGCAAGGCCACCAGGTTGTCGCTGCCGTCCTGGAACCGGCGCAGTTCCAGATCCGGACGCTGGGCCAGGTACCGCGCCACGGTGGCGGCGTCCAGCGTGGGTTCCAGCGCATTCACGCTCGTCAGCCGAACGCCATCGCCGCGCAGCACCCAGGCGCGCGTTGCCGTCGACGGTATGGCCGAGCTGAACGCTCCCAGCAGTGCGCTCGCCTGCATGCCCGCCACGATCCAGCCGCCGGGCGCGCTTGCCGTGGCGGGAAACCGCACGGCCATCGCAATCAGCGGGCCTTTGTCGCCAGCGCCGTCGAATGGCCGGCTCAACGCGGTCGCGCCTTCGGCCAGCGCGTCGGGCGCGGGAAGGAACACGGATAAATCGGGGGCCGGCGTGGGATCCGACGCAGCGATGGTGTGTCCGGCGTCGTCGAGCAGCCACAGGGTGTCCACCAGCGGCATCAGGCCGACCCGAATGCGCAATGCCTGCCTCGCATCGCGGCTGCGCGCTGCCATGGCCAGCGACAGCCGGCCCTCCTGCAGCTCGGCGCGCAAGGCGTGCAGACCCTCATCGGCGCCGCTCAGGCCGCGCTCTATGCCGTCGGTGAGCGTCAGGGACAGCAGGCTCAGCTCGCGCGACTGGCTTTGCACCGCGTCGCGCCGCAGGTGCCACAGACCGATGGAGGTGACGGTCGCCAGCGCCAGCCACAGGCCCAGCGCAACCCACCAGGGGCGTAGAAGATGGCGTGAACTGGCCTCGGATTCGGGTTCCATGCGCTGTGGGCGGGTCAGGCCGTGCAAGAAGGGGTCAAGGGATTGTCTATGAGAGGGGCATGGCAAAACGCTAGCGAACTGCGACCCTGCCCACCAGGCAGGCATCATGACACGCAATCATCGCCCCGTTGATGCGGCCTGCGTGCGGGCGTGGCGGCCTGAACCGCCCTGGGCTTGCGCTACCATGCGCTAAGCCCTGCTGGCTGTACCGCCAACGCTGCGTGCCCCTGCCTTTTGACAGCGCCGAGATCCATGAACACCCGTATTGACCCGCATATTCTCGTTATCGACGACGACCCCGACATCCGCCAACTGGTGGTCGAATACCTTGGCAAGAACGATATGCGGGTCAGCGCAGGGAGTTCGGGCAAGGAAATGTTCGAGGTCTTCGACCGCGAGGCGATCGATCTGGTGCTGCTGGACCTGAAGCTGCCGGGCGAGGACGGCATGCAGCTCGCGCGCCAGCTGCGCGAGCGCGCGACGGTGCCGATCGTGCTGCTCACCGGGCGCAACGAGGAGGCCGACCGCGTGATGGGCCTGGAGCTGGGCGCTGATGACTATGTCACCAAGCCCTTCAGTCCGCGCGAGCTGCTGGCGCGCCTGCGCGCCGTGCTGCGCCGCTACCAGGTGCAGGCCACGCTGCCCGAGCGCGACAACACGCGGCGCGCGTTCCGTTTCTCGGGCTGGGAGCTGAATCTGCGCACCCGGCGCCTGCTCGCTCCCGATGGCCACTCGGTGGAACTGTCCAACGGCGAATTCAGCCTGTTGAATGCGCTGTGCCGCGCGCCCCAGCGGGTTCTCACCCGTGACCAGCTGCTGTCGATGTCGCGGCTGCACGAGGCCGAGGTCTATGACCGCACCGTGGACGTGCAGATCCGCCGGCTGCGCCTGAAAATGGAGCCCGACCAGTCCAGGCCGGCACTGATCGTCACCGAACGCGGCGCGGGCTACCGCCTGGCCAGCGAGGTCGAGACGCTTTTCTGAAGCGGGGCGCTCGAGCGCCGCGGCTCAATTGCCGCGCCGCACCGCGGACCGCGCCTGGCGGCGAATGCAGTCCTTGAACGCCGCCAGCACATCGGACTGCGTGGCGCCGGCGCGCGTGACGATGCCATAGGGTTCGGCATTGGCCTGCACCTTCAAGTCGAGGCGCGCGACCGTGCCGCGGGCTTCGAAGAACTCCAGGGTTTCCAGCGACATCAGGGCCACCATTTCGGGGCTCTTGTTGAGCAGCAAGGCGGTGGCAAAGGTCGAGGCGGTCTCCACCGGCCGCAGGCCCAGCACCACGCCGTTGCTCGCGGCTTCGCGCTCGAGCAGCGTGCGCAAGGGCATGTCGCCGGGAAACAGTATCCACGGGTACTGCACCACCTGCTTCCAGCTGACACAGCGCGTCCCGCTCAAGGCATGCATGGGCGAGACCGCGACCGCGACTTCCTCGGCATGCAGCCATTCGAAATGGAAGATATCCGTGCGCTTGGCCACGGAAGTGCGGCACAGCGCCAGGTCCAGCACGCCGCTTTGCAGGCCTTCGAGCAGGTCGGCGCTGGTGCCCTCCTGCAGTTCGACCGTGACATCGGGGTGCAGCCGGTTGAAGGCAATCAAGGCATTGGCCAGCACCGCCGCCAGCGCGCCGGCAATCGTGCCCACGGCAATGCGCAGCCCCGAAGTCCTGGAGATGTTGAGCATTTCCTGGTGCATGTGCGACAGGCTGGACAGCATCAGGCGCGCATAGCGTAGCGTGCAGCAGCCCATGTCGGTCGCCACCAGCCCTTGCGGGGTGCGCGCGAACAGTGTCGCGCCGATGGCGTCCTCGATTTCCTTCAAGGCCTTGCTGACTCCCGGCTGCGACATGTGCAGCAGCGCCGCGGCCTGGTGCACCGAGCCCATGTCTTCGATCGCGATCAGCAGCTTGAGCTGCTTGAACTTGAGCCGGCCGCCCATCGCATGCAGGCTGGCCAGCTGGGGATTTTCGTGTTCGGGTTTGTCTGGAGATTCCATTGTGTTCTCTGGGCAGCCATCTGCGCATGGGTCAGCGCCGATGCGGCTTCTAAACTTCGCTCCATCCCAATGAAGCAGATGGAGACGTTATATGAAGTTGTTGCGCTACGGACCCCTGGGCTCGGAAAAACCGGGCATCCTTGACCACGAAGGTCGCCTGCGGGACATCTCCGGCCTGACCGCGGACATCGATGGCAAGTTCCTGGCCGGCCCCGCCTTGCAGGAACTGCGCGCCATGGACCTGTCCCGGCTGCCGCTGGTCGAGGGCCAGCCGCGCCTGGGCGCCTGCGTAGGCCAGATCGGCAAGTTCATCTGCATAGGCCTGAACTACGCGGACCATGCCGCCGAATCGAACATGCCGATTCCCCAGGAGCCGGTGGTGTTCAACAAGTGGACTTCGGCCGTGGTCGGGCCCAACGACGACGTGCGCATTCCGCGCGGCTCGGTCAAGACCGACTGGGAAGTCGAGCTTGGCGTGGTCATAGGCAAAACCGCCTCCTACATCGAGGAACATGAGGCCATGGACCATGTCGCGGGCTACTGCGTGGTCAACGATGTGTCCGAGCGCGCCTACCAGATCGAGCGCGGCGGCACCTGGGACAAGGGCAAGGGCTGCGACACCTTCGGCCCCACCGGCCCCTGGCTGGTGACCAGGGACGAGATTCCCGACCCCCACCAGCTCAAGCTCTGGCTGGAAGTCGACGGCCACCGCTACCAGAACGGCAGCACCGCGACCATGATCTTCAAGGTGCCGGAAATCGTCGCCTATCTGAGTCGCTTCATGACGCTCTATCCCGGAGACGTGATCTCCACCGGCACGCCCCCGGGCGTGGGCATGGGCGTCAAGCCCGAGCCGGTGTACCTGCGCGCCGGCCAGACCATGCGCCTGGGCATAGACGGCCTGGGTGAGCAGTGCCAGCGCGTGGTCGCGGCCTGAGGAGCGCCACATGAACCAATACGATTTCAGCGGAAAAGTGGCCGTGGTCACGGGCGGCGCCCAGGGCATTGGCATGTGCGTCGTGCAGCGCCTGCTCGCCGGCGGCGCCGCCGTCGCCATCTGGGACCGCGATCCCGAGGCCCTGGGCGCGGCGCGCCAGGCGCTGCAGGGCCTGGGCAGGGTGCACACCGTGGTCACGGACATCACCGACATGGCCAGCGTGGAACACGCCTCGGCCGACACCACGGCGGCGCTGGGGCCGGTGTCCATCCTGGTGAACAGCGCCGGCATTGCAGGCGCGAACGCGCCCACGGTGGACTACCCCGAGGCCGAGTGGGAGCAGGTGCTCAA
Source organism: Comamonas sp. DB36 (assembly GCF_057914905.1). Taxonomy (NCBI): domain Bacteria; kingdom Pseudomonadati; phylum Pseudomonadota; class Betaproteobacteria; order Burkholderiales; family Comamonadaceae; genus Comamonas; species Comamonas sp. DB36. The sequence goes on along the minus strand of NZ_CP196633.1, from coordinate 128,605 downwards.
GGTGAACCTGAACGGCACCTTCAACGTCAACAAGGTGCTGCTCAAGGGCATGGTGAGCCAGGGCTACGGCCGGGTGGTGAACGTCGCCTCGATTGCGGGCAAGGAAGGCAATCCCAACGCCTGCGCCTACAGCGCCTCCAAGGCCGGCGTCATTGCGCTCACCAAGAGCATAGGCAAGGAAACCGCGGGCCAGAACATCTCGGTCAACGCCATCACGCCCGCGGCCGCCAGGACCAAGATCTTCGACCAGATGTCGCAGCAGCACATCGACTACATGCTGGCCAAGATTCCGCGCGGACGCTTCGTGCTGGTCGATGAAATCGCTTCGCTGGTGGGCTGGCTGGTGAGTGCCGAGAACTCCTTCACCACCGGCGCGGTCTTCGACCTGTCCGGCGGCCGCGCCACCTACTGAACGCCCGATCCGCGACACAGCAATCCGCACGCCGCAGCATAGCGGCGCGACATACCAATAAAGGAGACAAGCTATGAGCACTGCGCTGCACATGGAAAGTGGAGTGAGCACCGGGGAAGATTCACGCGAGAAGGCGATCTACAGCAAGGTCTTCTGGCGCTTTATTCCGCTGCTGGTGATTTGCTGGGTGATGGCCTATCTGGACCGCGTGAACATCAGTTTCGCCAAGCTGCAGATGCAAAGCGAGCTGGGCTTCTCGGATGCGGTCTACGGCCTGGGGGCGAGCATCTTCTTTGTCGGCTACTTCCTGTTCGAGGTGCCAAGCAACATGATCCTGCACCGCGTGGGGGCGCGGATCTGGATCATGCGCATCATGGTGACCTGGGGCATCGCCTCGGCCTGCACCATGTTCGTCACCAGCGAGATGGGTTTCTATTTCATCCGCTTCCTGGTGGGGGCGCTGGAGGCCGGCTTCGTGCCGGGCGCGCTGTACTACTTCACCAAGTGGTTTCCGTCCAAGCGCCGCGGCCGCATCAACACCATCTTCATGTCGGGCATCGCCTTTTGCGGCGTCATCGGCGGGCCGATCTCGGGCGGCATCATGAAGTTCACCGACGGCGCCATGGGCCTGCACGGCTGGCAATGGCTGTTCCTGCTCGAAGGCCTGCCGTCCATCGTGCTGGGCATCATTGTCTGGTTCCACCTGGACGATGAAATCAAGGATGCCAAGTGGCTCAATGCCAGCGACAGGAAGTTCTGGAGCGACATGGTCAACCGCGACGCCAAGGAGGCCAGCGCCCACCATTTCGGCGCCGCCCTGCGCGAGCCCGCCACCTATACCCTGTCGCTGATCTACATGTGCCTGGCCGGCGGCATCTACGGCCTGGTGTTCTGGATGCCCCAGCTGATCAAGACCGCAGGCACGCAGGACACCTTCACCATCGGCCTGATCTCGTCGATTCCCTACCTGGTGGCCGGCGTGGTGATGATTCTGCTGGGCCGGAGCTCCGACCGCACGGGCGAGCGCCGCTGGCACCTGGCACTGACCGCCTTGCTCGGCGGCGCGGGTTACTTCATCTGCGGCATGTACAGCGAGCACACGACGGCGCTGCTGGTGGGCCTGACCATTGCCGCCACGGGAGTGATCTCGGCCATAGGCCTGTTCTGGGTGTTCCCGCAGCGCTTTCTGACGGGCATGGCCGCGGCCGCGGGCATCGCGCTGATCAACTCCATAGGCCAGCTCGGCGGACTGATCAGCCCCTACATGGTGGGCAAGGTCAAGGATGTGACCGGCAGCGCCTCGATGGGACTGTATGCGCTGGCCGCGGCCCTGGTGGTCAGCGCCGTCATCATTGCCTGGTGCCTGCCGCGGCGCTATTACGTGCGCACCGCGGTCTGATCGGGAAATTTCCCATGCAAGCGGCCATTTCCGGCCGCTTGCGCGCCGGGCGGCATGCGCCAGCCGGGCCGCGGATAAACCCAGAGGCACAGAACTGTATAAAAAGACATAGACTTTGGATTTGACCGCTACCCTCAATTCCAGACATGTCCGCAGAAACCGAGAATGAAGACCTCTCCATCTTCGAAGACCGCCTTTGGCACCACAAGGGCTGGGAAGCCCGCGTCATCAAGAATGAAGACGATGATGGCTGGGCGGTATCGATGACCCAGGACGGCCAGGCGGAGCCCGCGCTGGTCGGCCCCTGGACCATGGGACGCGACAAGAAGAGTCCCAAGCCACTCGACGTCGCGGCCTTCAACACGCTGGTGAAGACCGCCAGCGAAATCATCCGCCGGCATGAGCAGCATCAGGAAGCGATGTTGCACAAGGAGATCGAGATCGACGTTCGCGGCCAGCGCGTGACCGTGGCGCTCGATATCGAGCCCGATGAGGACAACCCCTCGGCGACGCTCACGGCCACCGCGGCCGACGGCAGCCAGCTGGCCCGGGTGCGCGTGCGGCCTGACCATGGGCTCACCCGCGCGTCCGCGCAGCGCTGGGCGGACGCAGGCTATCCACGCGCGCGCGAGGACTGAAAGCGCCCAGCGCGACAACGAGATGGCTTTGGCTGCGCGCACAGCGGCGCCTTGTCCGACCTCGTAAGCCTTGGGCACAGCGTAATTTCCAGGCTCGGGCTGGGTTCGGTGCCAAGCACTGCCAGCCCGGTTGCCGCGAAATGCAACGCATCTTTTCAGAAAGCCGCCCATGCCCCAGCCGTTTGAAGCCACTGACGTGCTCCAACACCAAACCATCTCCGACCTGAGCTTTTCCTGGGACCAAAGCCTTGCGGCCTGCAGCGTCCGCGCCGTGAACCGGGCCAGCGGCCAATCCACCAGCACCCTCTGGATCTATCCGGCCAATGGCAGCGCTCCGTGGCAGATGACCAGCGGCACCGCGTTCGACCACCAGCCGCGCTGGTCGCCCGATGGCCAGCTGCTGGCTTTTCTGTCCGACCGGTCCGGACCCACTCAACTGTTCCTGATCGCGCGCAATGGCGGCGAGGCGCGCCAGCTCGGCAGCCTCGAAGGCAGCGTCAGCGATTTCGAGTGGAACCCCGATGGCCGCGGGCTGCTGGTGCTGGTGTCGCTGCGCGTGGACCCCAATCTGCGCGGCGCGCGCGCCGCGCCCCAGGCCGCCAGCCCGCCCGGAAACGGCCCGCAGGTGATCTGGAAGCTGCCGTACAAAGACGACGGCCTGGGCTACAAGCTCGACAGTGAAACCCATCTGTTCTCGGTCGATGTCGACAGCGGTCGGGCCACGCAGCTCACCGATGGCGCTTTCAATGTGAACAGCGCCCGGCTTTCGCCCGATGGCCGGCGCATTGTCTATGCGCGTTCGCGGGAAGGCGATGCCTCGCACCGCAGTGACGTCTGGCTCATGGACGTGGATGGCAGCAACGCCCGACAGTTGACGTCGCAACAGGCGCAGGTGTTGTTTCCCGTCTGGTCCCCCGATGGCCGTTGGCTGGTGTTTTCGGGCACGCTGGAAGAGGGCGATGCGCTGGTGCGGCTGTGGTGCATTGCGCTGGATTCGGGCGCGGTGCAGCCGCTGGGCGATGATTCCATTGAAATTGCCGGGGAAGCCACCAGCGTGCAGTTCGCGGGCAAGGACAGCGGCCGGGTGCGCGCGCTGCTTGCGCGCCGCGGCGTGCATGCGCTGGCCGAGATCAGCGTGCCCGAAGGCGAGATCCGCTGGCTGGTGCAGGGCGAGCGCCAGCTGTCGCAGCTGGGCGTCTCCAGCGAGCACCTGGTCTACACCGCCGAAACTCCGGTGCACCCCATGGAGCTGTACTGCTGCAGCCACGATGGTTCCGGGGAAAGACGCCTCAGCGATCTCAACCCCTGGTGGCGCGAGCGCCCGCAGGCGACGTACCAGCGCCACGCGTTCGAGGTTCCCGATGGCCAGGGCGGCAGCGAGCGTGTCGACGGCTGGCTGATACGCCCCGAAGGCGCCCAGGGCGCGACGCCCTTGCTGCTCGATGTGCACGGCGGTCCGGCCAGCTTCGCGCTGTTTGCCTATGGTCCTTCGGCCTACTGGGCGATGCTGTGGTCCCAGGGCTGGTCCATCCTGGCGCTCAATCCCGTGGGCTCCTCAAGTTATGGCCGGCAGTTCAGCGAGCGCCTGCGCGGCCATTGGGGCGAGCTGGACCTGCCCCAGCAGCTGGCGGCGGTGCAGTCCCTGCAGCACGCGGGGCTGGCCAGCCAGAAGCTGGCGATTGCCGGTAAATCCTACGGCGGCTTCATGTCGTGCTGGGCCGTGGGCCACACCCATGTGTTCCAGGCGGCCGTGCCCATGGCTGCGCTGTCGCAGCTCGACAGCCACTGGGGCAGCTCGGACAGCGGCTACTACACCGATCACTACGCCATGCAAGGCGAGGGCGAGGCGGCGCGCGAACGCATGCGTGCGCACTCGCCGGTGGAATACCTGCGGTCCACCACGACGCCCACGCTGCTGCTGCACGGCCACGAGGACGAACGCTGCCCGCGCAGCCAGGCCGAAGCCGCGTTTGTCGCGCTGCGCCGCGGCGGCAATCCGGCCAGCGAACTGGTGCTGTATCCCGGCGAAGGCCATAGATTCACCAGCCAGGGCCTGCCCGGCCATCGCGTCGATGTGATGCAGCGGGTGGTCGACTGGATCACACGCTGGACAAGCTGAGGCGCCGGCCGCGCTGTCGAGATGCTCTGGATCGGCCCCGTGAGCGTGCACCGCGCCCTGCATGGTTTTTTCCCTTTGGCGAGTGCTTTGCGGCCTTGACCACTTCCCAGCAAGACCTGTTTTGAGCGCGCGCACCTGAACGCCGGTGTCGCCGGCGAATTCGCCGGCCGCGGCAAGCGAGCGGCTTGGGCTACATTCGGCACATGGGCAACAAGGGGCAGATCCGGGGTCTTGCCGGAATCTTTCAATGAACATCGGTCACAGTCTCAAGGCCTGGGCCCAGCGGATCAAGCGCGACGGCCTGACGCTGTGGTTTGCGGCCAGGCATCCCGATGCGCCCTGGTACGCCAAGGCGTTAGGCCTTTTTGTCGTTGCCTATGCGCTCAGCCCCATCGATCTGATACCGGATTTCATTCCTGTGCTGGGCTATGTGGACGACGTGCTGTTGCTGCCGGCGCTCATCTGGCTGACCGTGGCCCTCCTGCCGGCAGCGGTGCTGGCGCAATGCCGCGCGCAAGCCAATGCCTGGATCATTGAAAACGGCAGCCGGCCCAGCAGCAAGGCCGGGGCCGTGATGATTGTCGTGCTGTGGATTGCCCTGGGCATCGCCGCATGGCTGTGGCTGGCCCCGCGCCACCCTGGCTGAAGCGGCCCGGGATCTGGCCCGGGCCGAGGCGCTGCCGCGGTCAGCAGCCTGGCGCTCCAATCAAGGCGCGGCCGGAACGTCGACCACGAACGGTACGGTCCGCACCTGGTTGCCGCCCTTGAACTGTATCCACAGCGCATACCGGCCGGCGCGCGGCGGCGTGGCATGCAGCATCATCTTGGCCGCGGCGGCCGCCGTGGGAGCGCCATGTGAGGCGTGTGCGCCGTGGCCGGCCTTGCCGCTGTCGGCCGCCATGGCGTGGGCATGGACATAGCCGAGGTCCGCGGTGTTCACGAACACCGCATGCGCTGGAACGCCCAGATAGAGGCCCAGGTCCGTTGCCGGCTTGCCGTTCTTGAGCACCGTCAACGTCATCATGCTTTCACGCCCTGCGCGCAGGGCCGAGGCATCGAGCTTGACGGAATAGGGGCCGTCCGAGCCTTGGGCGGCGCTTGGCTTCAACTGGGGCACGGCGTTCGCAGCGGCTGCACCCGTTACCGGAACTTCAAAGCGCACGACCTGCTGGCCCAGGCCCTTTGGCATGGCGTCGGCATAGACGTGGTAGGTGCCCGGCTTGGGAAAGCGCATCACTACGCTGAAGCGACCGTCGGCGCCAGGCTTGCCCCCATGCTCGTGCACGAAGCTGGTGAAATTGCTGTCGGTTGCCAGCACGTGCAGCTGCTGCGTCAGTTCTTCCTCGAACTCGGTGATGGGACGGCCGGTCGCCTTGTCGGTGAAAGCGATCAGCAGCTCGCGGGTCAGCGGGCCGCTCTCGCGCAGCACCAGCTCGGCGCTGACCTTTTCATTCACGCCGGGAAGGGCGAAGACGCTCTTGAGCGGGGTCTGCGCCAGTGCGGCGCTGCCTGACAGCGTTGCGCCTACCAACAGCATTTGCTTGATGTTCATGGTTTGTTCTCCTGGATCAATTGACCGCCGCATCGGGCTGCGGCTTGTCCGGGTACCCGGCCGCGTGCAGCACGCCGAGGAAGGCGCTCCTGTCCAGGGCGCTGTGCACCCGGGCTGCGCGCGTGGGCGGATCGGTTTCAATCAGGGCCTGGGGGTCTACGCTCGACAGCGCCTTGGTGACCGACTTGGCGCAGCCGCCGCAGCTCATGGCGGGAATGTGGAAGCGATGCATGGGAATTTCCTGGTTGGTTGCTGTACCGGACTAATGTGGGAGTTGCCAACGTGGCAAGGTCAAGCCCTTTGTGTGCAAGCTGGGCCACCTGGGCAAGACCTGGGCACGAAGGGAAGTGCCGGCGGCGATTGCCGTCATGGCGGCGTTTCCACAGGCGTGCGGCTGCGCGCCGAGGCGGGTGTGTCGACACCGAACAGCGGCGCGCGGTGGGCGGGCCGCGCCAGCGGGTCCGCGGCTGCCGTGGGCCTGGGCTCGGCCAGATCCTCGAGGATGGGGCAGTCCGGGCGGTCGTTGCCGTGGCAGTGGTCGGCCAGATGGGCCAGCGTCTGCGCCATCGATTGCAGCTCGGCGATTTTTGCGTTCAGTCCGGCAACATGCCGCAGCGCCATGGCCTTGACATGGGCGCTGGCGCGGTCGCGGTCCTGCCACAGCACCAGCAGCTCCGAGATCTGTTCGACGGAAAACCCCAGATCACGCGCGCGGCGTATGAAGCGCAGGCTGTGCGTGTCGGCCACACTGTAATTGCGGTAACCCGCATCGGAGCGGCTGGCCTTGGGGATCAGGCCAATCTGTTCGTAATAGCGAATCATCTTTGCCGAGACGCCGCAGCGCTCTGCTGCCTGACCGATATTCATGATTTTCTCCTGGTGGTGGCCGACAGCCGCAAGCGCCGTGGCCGGGCTGCGCGCCCCGGTTCATTGCGGCGTAAAGAACACATCGGCATGCATGTCCTGCGAGCGCAGACCGCGGACGGCACCGATGCGCAGCGCCGCCTCGACCATGGCCGGCGGGCCGGCAACATAGGCCTTCCAGCCATCCAGATCCTGCAGGTCCTGGGCCACGGCATCGGTCACCAGGCCGCGCCGCCAGCGGGTCGGCGCCGGCGCCTCGGAAAGCACAGGCGTGAAGCTCATGTGGGGGTGCTGCCGCGCCAGCGCCTGGAAATGCGCGACCAGATAGAGATCGCGCTCGCCGCGTGCGCCGAAATAGACATGAATGGGCTGCTGCATGCCCGCGGCAATGGCGGCTTCGACAATCGCCTTGATAGGCGCCAGGCCGGAACCCCCGGCAATGCACAGAATCGGCCCCGCATGCTGCTCGCGCAGGTAGGCCGAGCCAAACGGCGCTTCGACCGCCACCGGATCGCCGGGCTGCAGAAATTGGTGGACACGCGCGCTCGTGGCCCCGCCCGGCACCTCGCGGATATGGAATTCAAGCACCGGCGCGCCTGAGCGGCTGGCCATGGAGTAGTCGCGCTCGGCAGCGCCGGGAAAGGTCAGCCGCGCGTACTGGCCGGCGGCAAAGCACAGTGCATCGGCCCCCTCGGTGGCCAGCTGGACAATGCGGATGTCGTGGGTGGCGTCGCTGATGGCGCTCACGCGGGCGATCAACTGGCGGCGCGGGTGGGCGGGCGGGTCTTCGTCCCCGCCTAGCCAGGCAACGCAGGCATCGGTGGTCGGGACTGCGCGGCAGGCGAGGATCAGCCCCTGGGCCTTTTCCTCGGGCGACAGTGCAAAGCGGCTGTGTTCCAGCAGCTCGACCTGGCCTTGGACCAGGCGCGACTTGCAGGCGCCGCAGCGCCCTGAGCGGCAGCCGTGCGGATAGGCTATGCCCTCGGCCAGCGCGGCGTCCAGCATGGTGACGCCCTGCGCCACCGCGATGCTGCGCCCGGCCTGGCGTATTTCCACCTGCCGTGTCATTGCGTGCTCTTATCGGCCGCAGCCGGGCCCAGGCCCAGGGCGTGCACCAGGCCAGGCTTTTGCGCGGCAAACGTGCCGTAGAAGACCTGGTCCTGCACCAGGGTGATGGGCGCCACCCGCACACCGGTGCGTGCCTTGGCCTGCGCCATGATCTCGGGGTCGGTGAGGTCGCGTTCCTCGAAAGCAATTGCCTCGCGTGCCAGCCAGTCCTTGAGCAGGCGGCAGTCGGGGCAGGTGGGTGTCGTGTAGACAATGACCTGGGGATGAGATGTGTTGTTCATGAAGTGTTGCTCCATCGGATAGGGGTGATTCGCCAGGCGCTGCCTGCGCCGGAACGACGCTTGGCGTGACGCTGGCCGCCGAAAGCAAAGCTTGGGGGCTGACATCGTGTGAAGGTCAAGGCCCGGGTGAAATCTGCGTTGCCAGGCTGGCGCTTGACGTGCCGTCGGCGCCGCCGCAGTCTTGCCGGGTCCAGGCGCAAAGCTCCCAGCCGCCGCCCAGTGCCTTGTAGATGCTGACCACGGCCAGGCGTTGCTGGGTGCGGGCAATGGCCAGCGCGCGCCGGCTGGCGAAGTCGGCGCGCTCGGCTTCCAGCACTTCCAGATAAAGGCCTTCGCCCTGCGCAAATCGCACGCGCGCCAGGCGCGCCGCTTCGCGGTGGGCGGCCGACTCCCGCAGGCGCAGGCCCAGCGTGCTGCCCGCGGCGCCATAGGCCTTGAAGGCATCGTCGGTTTCCTGCAGGGCGCGGGCCACGGTCTGGTCGTAGTGGATCAATGCCTCCTTGGCGCGGGCCTCGCTGGCCGCGATGCGCGCGCGCACCCGCCCGGTATCGAGAAAAGACCAGCGCATGACCGGGCTGATGAAGGCCGACAGCGCTGCCCCGCCACTGAGCGTGCTGAGACTGCCGGCCACCAGCCCGATCGAGCCCTGCACCTGGACTTCGGGGTAGAGTCCGGCGGTCTCCACCCCAATGCCGGCCGTGGCCGCGGCCAGGCTGCGTTCGGCCGCTACGATGTCGGAGCGGCGCGAGAGCAGGGCGGCGGGATCGCCCACGGCAATCGTTCGAACGCGCAAGGCGTCGGCGCCGGGTGTGCCCGCGGGCAGGCGCAATCCGTGCGGGGTTTCGCCCAGCAGCACGGCCAGGGCGTTGGCCGAGGCCGCGCGCCGGCGTTCGAGTTCGGGCAGGGCCACCTCGACGCTGCGCAAGGCCGCCTCGGCCCGCAGCCGGTCGAATTCGCTGGCCGAGCCGGCGTCCACCAGCGCCTCGACCAGGCGCAGGCCGTCGATCTGGCTTTGGCGGATGTCGGCGACGACAGCGTGTTCGGCCTCGATACCGTGCAGCTCGAACCAGGTGGCGGCCACCGCCGCGGCGACGCCGGCCTGCACGCCGCGCAGCAGCGCCGCGCGCGAACCCGCTTGCGCCTCGGCCGCCTCCACCGAGCGCTGCACCCGGCCAAACAGATCGATTTCCCATGCGGCGTCGACGGCGCCGCGGTAGCTGTCGACCCGGCGCGGCTGGCCGGCCGGCTTCTGGCTTTCACTGCGGCGGCGGTTGTCGTAGTCCAGCGCGACCCCCCCGCTGGGCAGGAATCCCTGGCGGTTTTCCCTCAGCAGGGCGCTGGCCTGCGCCAGCCGCGCCGCCGCAAGGCCGATGTCATGGTTTGCCGCCAGCGCGCGCTCGACCAGGCCGGCCAGCGCGGGATCGTCAAAGCCGCGCCACCAGGCCAACTCGACCGCCCCCGCGCTCAGCCCGATGGAGGAATCTTCGAAGCTGGCGGGAAACTGCGATGCGTGCAGTGCCGCCAGCGCGGGCGGCACGTACTCCGGGCCGACTGCGCACCCGGCCAGCAGCAGCGCAGGCAGCAAAACGGCTATATAGGAATTTCTCATCACTTAGATCTCCTCCAGGCGCGCCCGGGTGCTTGCCCGGGGCCGCTCGAAGCGCGCCGACAGGCCGCGCATCACCACATAAAAAACCGGCGTCAGGAACAGCCCGAACAGCGTCACGCCCAGCATGCCGGCAAAGACCGCAATCCCCATGGCATGGCGCATCTCCGCGCCCGCGCCGGTGGCCAGCACCAGCGGCACGACTCCGGCAATGAAGGCCAGCGAGGTCATGACGATGGGCCGCAGCCGCAGCCGGCAAGCCTCCACCACCGCATCCACCGCGCTTGCGCCCTCGGCTTCGCGGCTGCGCGCGAACTCAACGATCAGAATCGCGTTCTTGGCGGCCAGGCCGACCAGCACGATGAGCCCGATCTGCACGAAGACGTTGTTGTCGCCGCCCACCAGCCAGACGCCCAGGATCGCGCTGAGCAGACACATGGGAACGATCAGCAGCACCGACAGCGGCAGCAGCCAGCTGTTGTATTGCGCCGCCAGGATGAGATAGGCCAGCAGCACGCACAGCGGGAAAATGAACAGCGCCGAGTCTCCTGCCAGCTTTTGCTGGAAGGTCAGATCGGTCCATTCAAAGGCCATGCCTTCGGGCAGGACCTCCTTTGCCAGCCGCTCCATCACCGCCACCGCCTGCCCCGAGCTGACGCCCGTCATTGCGCCGCCCGCGATATCCGCCGCCGGGTAGCCGTTGTAGTGGATCACGCGGTCCGGGCCCGAACTGGGCGTGACGGTGACAAACGAGGACAGCGGCAGCATGTCTCCGGCGGCGTTGCGCACCTGCAGGCGGCCAATGGCCTCGGCCTGCATGCGGTGCTCGGCATCGCCCTGGGCGGTCACCTTGTAGGTGCGGCCAAAGCGGTTGAAGTCGTTCACATAGAGCGAGCCCAGATAGACCTGCAGCGACTCGAACACATCCGCCAGGCGCACACCTTGGCTCTTGACCTGGGTGCGATCGATGCTCACGTCCAGCTGCGGTGCGTTGACGTCGAAGCTGGTCATCAGCCCCGCGACCTGTCCCGACTCGGTGGCCTTGGTCATCAGGATCTGCGTATGCCGCACCAGGGCGTCGAGGCCGGCGCCGCCGCGGTCCTCGACCAGCATCTTGAAGCCTCCGGTGGCGCCCAGTCCGGGCACCGGCGGCGGCGGGAACACGCCCAGGAAGCCATCGGGAATGCTGGAGAATTTCGCCTGCAGCCGGCCGGTGATCGCGTTCGCGCCCAGGTCGGGCGTGGTGCGGTCCTTGAACGGGTCGAGCATCACGAAGACCACCGCGGCATTGGGCACGTTGACCATGCCGTTGATCGACAGTCCCGGGAACGCGACGACGCTTTCCACGCCGGGCTCGTCCAGCGCCATCTTCGACATCTGCTTGACCACGGCCTCGGTGCGGTCCAGCGAGGTCGAGTTGGGCAGCTGGGCAATCGCCACCAGGAAATACTTGTCCTGCATGGGAACGAAGCCCGGCGGCACGGCCTTGAAGCCCAGGAAGGTCAGCGCCAGCAGACCGGCGTAGACCAGCAATGCCAGGCCGCTGATGCGCACCACCTTGCGCACCGTGCTGCCATAGGCGTCGGGAGTGCGCTGGAACGGCCGGCTCAACGTCTGCAGCCAGCGGTCGGCGCGCCCGCGCAGGCTGCGCGGGTCATGCACGACGGCGTGCTGGCGCGGGCGCAGCAGCAGCCGGGCCAGCGCCGGGCTCAGCGTCAGCGAGTTGACGGCCGATAGAATCGTCGAGATGGCGATGGTGAGCGCAAACTGCCGATAGAACTCACCTTGCAGCCCGCTGAGGAAGGCGGTGGGGATGAACACCGCGGCCAGCACCGAGGTGATGGCGATGATGGGGCCCGTGACCTCATCCATGGCAAGCCGGGCGGCCTGCGCGGGCTCCTCGCCGTTTTCTATGTGGCGCTCGACGTTCTCGACCACGACAATCGCGTCGTCGACGACGATGCCTATGGAAAGCACCAGACCAAACAGCGACAGAGTGTTGAGCGAGAAGCCCATCAGGTGCATGACGGCAAAGGTGCCTATCAGCGACACCGGCACCGCCATCAGCGGAATCAGCGAGGCGCGCCAGTTGCGCAGGAACAGCACCACCACGATCACCACCAGCACGATGGCCTCCAGCAGCGTGGTCACCACCGATTCCAGCGAAGCGCGCACAAACACCGTCGGGTCGTAGGCAATGCGCGAGCTCAGCCCCGCGGGAAAGTTGACTTCCAGCCGCTGCATGGTGTCGCGCACCGCCTTCGAGACGTCCAGCGCGTTGGCGCCCGGACTCTGGATGATCTGCAGCGCCACCGCGGGCTCGCCGTCCAGCAGGCTGCGCAGCGCGTAGGCGTCGGCCCCCATCTCTATGCGGGCGACATCGCGCAGGCGCGTCACCTGGCCGTCGTTGCCGGTGCGGATGATGATGTCGCCGAATTGCGCCTCGTCGGTCAGCCGTCCCAGCGTGTTCACCGTCACCTGGAAGGCGGCGCTGGAATTGGGGGCCTGGCCCACGGAGCCGGCGGCCACCTGCACGTTCTGCTCGCGCACGGCGGCAATCACGTCGCCGGCCGTCAGTCCGCGCGCGGCAATCAGACCCGGGTCCAGCCACAGCCGCATGCTGTATTCGCCCGCGCCCCATACCAGCACATCGCTGATGCCCGAAATGCGCGACAGCTCGTCACGCACCTGGAGATAGGCGTAGTTGGAGATGTAGAGCGGGTCGTAGCGCTTGTCGGGCGACAGCAGGTGAACCACCATCAGCACGTCCGGCGAGGTCTTTTGCGTGATCACGCCCTGGCGCTGGACTTCTTCGGGCAGGCGCGGCAGCGCGCGCGAGACGCGGTTTTGCACCTGGATCTGCGCCATGTCGGCGTTGGTTCCCTGGGCGAAGGTCACGGTCAGCACCATGCGGCCGTCGGTGGCCGACTGCGACGACATGTACATCATGCCCTCGACGCCGGTGATCGCCTGCTCCAGCGGCGCGGCCACCGTTTCGGCAATCACCTTGGGGTTGGCGCCCGGGTAGGATGCCGTGACCTGCACCGTGGGCGGCGTGACGGCCGGGTACTCGCTGAGCGGCAACTGGAAGAAGGCAACGCCTCCGGCAATCACCATCAGCACCGACAGCACGATGGCAAAGATCGGCCGGTCGATGAAAAAGCGTGGAAAGCTCATTGGGCGGCCCCCGTGGTGGCTGTGGCCTCGACGGGCGTGCCGTCAATGGCCGCGGTCTGGGGGGTGATCTGCATGCCGGGACGCACCAGCCCCTTGACGACGATGCGCTCGCCCGGCTGCAGGCCTTGCTCGACCACGCGCAGGCCGTCGACCACCGCGCCCAGCTCGATGGGGCGGTACTCCGTCTTGTCGTCCTTGCCGACCACCAGCACATAGCGGCTGCCCTGGTCGGTGCCAATCGATTGATCGGAAATCAGCACCCTGGCCTGCGGCGCGCCGGTCTCCAGCTTGACCTTGGCAAACAGGCCGGGCGTCAGGTGCCCGTCGGGGTTGGCGACCACGGCGCGCACCCGCACCGTTCCCGTCGCGCGATCGCTGGTGTTGGCCAGATAGTCGACACGGCCGGGGCGCGAATAGGTCTTGTCGGTGAGCAGGGCCACCATGACCTTGGACGCCTGGGGCGCCTGCGGGCTGGCGCTGGCGCGGCCGGCGGCCAGCGAGCGCAGGTACGTGCGTTCGTCGACATCGAAATACACATGCAGCGGGTCGACCGAGACAATCGTCGTCAGAGGGGTCAGGCCGCTGGCAACGTAGTTGCCTTCGGTGACCAGGGCCTGGCCGACCCGTCCGCTGATGGGCGCCGTGACGCGCGCGAAACCCAGATCCAGCTTTGCGGTCTCGAGCGCCGCCTTGGCGGCCTCGACCTGGGCCTGGCCCGCATGCAGCGCGGCAGCGGCGGTGTCCAGCCGATCGCGCGCCACGACCTTCTGCGCAAACAGCTTTTCGGCGCGGGCATGTTCGGCCTGGGCGAGCTGCCAGGCTGCCTGGGCCTCGCGCAGGCGCGCCGCCGCGGCATTCAGCGTGGCCTGGAATTGCCGCGGATCGATGTGAAACAGCGCCCGGCCCTTCTCGACATACTGCCCCTCGGGCACGCTCACGCCCTCGATGTAGCCTGCGACCCGCGGGCGCAGTTCGACGCGCTTGACCGCGGTCAGCGAGCCGGTGAATTCGACAAAGGGCGTGACCGGGCGAACCATCACTTCGGCCACGGGAATCGTGGGCGGTTTGGCGGGTGCGGCGGACGGCGCCGCCTCCTGGCATCCGGCGACGGCGAGCATTGCGCCCATCGCCGCCGTGATCAGGGTTGCGCGTTTGACTTCCATCATGTTTCCTTTTGCGACAGCAGTCGACAGTTGGTATTTGCTGAGCCGAAGTAGCTTCTGCTGCGTTTATCGGCCTTGCCACGCTGGGAGGGTCAAGCGTTGTTTGCTGGAATCGGGCGGGGCAGCGCAAAGGTGTGGCCTGGAAGGCGGGCCGGGCTTGACCTTGTCACCTTGGCAAGGCTTAGGCTTTCCAGCATGGAAACGCGCCAGGACTTGAGCGGTCCCTGCAGAGGGAACAGCGTCCCGGCGCTCCATTGCCCCCGAGGCGCAAGCGCCTGGAAGACCGAGCAACGCAAGCGGCCGCATTGAGCGGCGACGAGAACCTATGCCCAAACTGACTGTCCTACCCCATGCCGACCTCGCGCCCGAAGGCGCGGTACTAGAGGTGGCCGCAGGCACTTCGATATGCGAGGCCCTGCTGGATCACGGCATTGAAATCGAGCATGCCTGCGAGCAAAGCAGCGCCTGCACCACCTGCCACTGCATAGTGCGCAAGGGCTTTGACTCGCTCAACGCCATCGAAGAAAGCGAGGACGACCTGCTCGACCGCGCCTGGGGCCTGGAGGCGCAGTCGCGCCTGAGCTGCCAGGCCGTCATTGCCAGAGAAGACCTGACGGTGGAAATTCCCAAGTACACGGTCAATCACGCCAAGGAAAACCACTGAGCGGGAGTGAGCCAGCGGGCGCTGGGCGTGCGGGTTGCCGCTTTGCCATGCGGGCGCGCCATGAAAAAACCGCGGCGGTTGCCGCGGGTGTTAGCGTGGGGAGCTAGGCGCCATACGCCGCCATGAAGACCCTCACGGCCTCGCGCAGCAGAGCCTTGTTTTCCCGGGCATCGGGCAGTTCGAGCTTGAGCAGCCCGCGGATATGGCCGGACCCCATGAACATCGACAGGAACAGGTCGGCCGCCTGCAGCGGATGGCGCACCTTCAGCGTGCCCGCCGCGTGTGCCAGGCGCAGGTACGCCGCGAGTTCGCGGTTCACGCGCTCCGGGCCTTCCTGGTAGAGGCCCAGGCAGACTTCCGGCTGTGCACCCGCGACGCCGTACACAGAGCGCAAGGCGCCCAGGGCGTCCTCCCCGCGCGAGAGGGCGAGAAACCGGGCGCCGATCGCCGCCAGCGCCTGCTCAGGCTGCTGCGGGTCCAGCGCTCCTGCGTCCGCGACTCCAGCCATCACCATCGCCGTCCTGTCGCGCACCACGGCATGGAACAGCCCTTCCTTGGAGCCGAAGTTGCTGTACACGGTCATCTTGGAAACACCCGCGTCCGCAGCGATGGCGTCCACGCTGGCGCGCTCCAGACCGTGCGCGTTGAAGTGCTTTTGTGCCGCCTCCGGGGTCCGCCTGCCGCGCGCTTGTTCGCAAAGCCTTGCCGGATTGCAGCCAACGACCAGGATCGAGTCCGCTGCGCAGCGCGTGATAGGTGGGGTGAACATGCCATCTGACTGGCTCAGGAATTCGAGGGTGCTTCACGCAGTCTATGCCGATGGCGAATAGTCCGGTCCACGGGTGCTTGATGGCGAAATCCAGGCCGAAGGCGTCGTCGGTGGTGGCCACCGCGACCGTGCATCCGGTAGGTCGCAAGAATTCAATGACCGCGAGGCAACACCGCCATACGGGGCCGTGGGGCGGGAATGCAAGGTTTGGCGGTTAGGCCGTGGTCCTGGCGGTCGCGCCCCTCGCCCGCACCGTGTTCGGCCATCAGGGCTTGCAGTCCATCTCAACTGTAAATGGTGTTCTGATATTTATCTGCCGCTGTTCTTTAATTAGGGGGGCAGCCTATGCATTCTGTAACGGTGTATGGCGAAAACAGTGGTGAGTAAGGAGATTGAAATCAAAATGTAGCATTTGAACAGGGCGTATTGGTAAAGCCGAGTGTGGTGTTCCATGATTTGACTGGGTGCAATCAATATGACATCTTGGCTTACATTGCGCACCTGCCAGATGTATCCACGCCCTCCGAATATTGCCGCATCCACATCCGTCACCCATACGTCCAGGGCATCTCCGATGTCCACGCCGTGCGAGATCGAGCCGACATTCGAGAAATACCACCACTTCAGATATTTTTCGCCGGACTCGCCCTTCATTTCCACCCGTCTTTCTCTTCTGGTGATCGTCGGTGTTGACAAAGCCATGAACCGAATGATCTTCGTTGAATAGGAAGGCGGCGGCTCCAGGTGTTTGGGCGGCCACTTCACAAAGAATGTCAATATGAACGTGGTGACAGCAATTGCTGCCAAGAGCTTGGCATTTTCATAATTATTCAACAGAGGGGTGACTGTCGTTTTGATATACATAGTCAAGATGCATTCGATCGACAAGGACTGCGCAGGGCAGTTCCTGCTGACGGGCGAGCGCGCAGGCCGCGCAGCTAGCCGATCGCATGGTCGCGTTTGAGTTGTCCGGGCAGGATGCCGAATTGCGCGCGAAAGGCCGCCGCGAAATGGCTGGCGTTGGTGTAGCCGAAATCCGCGGCAACCGTGACCACAGACTGCCGCCGGGTTTGCAGCCTGACGCGGGCCGCCTGCATACGCTCGCGCTGGAACATTGCATAGGGGCTGCAGGCGAAGACCCGGCGAAAGCCGCGCAATAGAGTGGCCTCGCTCATGTTCGCGACCGCTGCCAGCGCGGCCAGTGACGGTGCTTGCCCCAGGTCGGCAAGCAGCAGATCGCGCGCCCGCTCCAGACGCGCGTGCTGCGTTCCAACTGGGGAAGCTGGCGTCACGCAACGTCTGGCCTCGAGGAACAGACCCACCATGGTCGTGGCCTGGCCCTGAAACCACAGCGGGTGGCGCTGCTGCTGAACCCCATAGGCGGCGCTCGCCAGCAGCTGAGCGCTGATGTGCTGGGCTGTCGCCGCAAGTTCTCCGCCGCGGTGGCCGGTGGCAAACCCTCCGCATTCCAGCAGTTGGCGCAAAGCCGTGTCCGAGGTGTCTGTCCAGGCCGACAGCATGTCGGGGCGGACCATCACCGACAGGTTGGCCAGCGTGCCTTTCTGCCGGTATCGGCCGGTCCGTCCGGGTCCGTAGCTGATGTTGCCCGAACCGGCCTGCAGCACATGCTCCTGATCGTGGGTCGCGTCAAAAAGACAGCTGGCCTGGCCTTGAAGCAGGCAATTGAAGCTAAAGCAGATGCGCTCGCTATCGTCGTTCAACGCCAGGTCCAGGGTGTCTTCGAAATGCCCCTGCCAGTACACCAGCTCGACCCCATCGCCCAGCGCGACCTGGACGATGCGGCAACTGCTTCCCGGGCCTGTGCGCACCAGCGATGAATCGGCGACCAGCCGGGTGACCAGCAGGCTGGCCATGGAAGGGGATGTGCTCATGACGCGCCACGGTGACTGCCTGAGGGCAGGTTTTGATCGGAATGGAGTGGAATTATAAATGAGAATCATTATCATCATTTGAGTGCTTCGGCAATGTGCGTCTGCTGCGTTGTCGAAGCGGGCGCAAGCTTTTATTGGTGTGCCCTTGCCCGCCCCAGGTCGATCGCGCGA
Organism: Comamonas sp. DB36; assembly: GCF_057914905.1. NCBI lineage: Bacteria > Pseudomonadati > Pseudomonadota > Betaproteobacteria > Burkholderiales > Comamonadaceae > Comamonas > Comamonas sp. DB36. Next base: position 110,830 of record NZ_CP196633.1, on the reverse strand, counting down.
TCGTGCACGGCCTGCGACCGCCCGGCCTCGGCGCACCTGAACTGTTCTCTAGGAAAGATTCCATGCCGCATTCCGCAAGACCTGCGCCGCCCTCCCGGCGCGCGCGCCCCTTCCATCCTGCATGCGAGCCGGCTGCGCTGCTGCTGCTGGCATTTCTGTCATCGGGTCTTCATGCGCACAGCATGCCAGTCGATGCCGGCGGCGCCGAGCGCCAGAGCGCGGCAGTCGATGGCGGCGTGCTTGCGCCCATCACCGTCTCCGGGCGGCGGCGCGATGCCGATGCCGATGCCGGTCGTGCATCCGCGGCCAGCGTGACCCGGGTCGATGCGCGGGAGCTGGCGACCGGCAGCCTCGACAGCGTGGAGCGGGTGCTCCAGGCCACGCCCGGAGTGGGCATCTACACTTCGGGCGGCCCCCAGGACAACACCATTTACATCCGCGGCGTGGGTTCGCTCTACCAGAGCTCCAGCGATGAAATGCTGTCCGGCGTGAGCATCGACGGCCTGCAGGTGCCGTCACGCTATCTTTCGTTCGGCACGCTCGATGCCGAAGGGGTCGACATCTACAAGGGCCCGCAGGGAACGCGTAGTGCCGCCAGCGCCGCGGCCGGAATGATCGATGTCCGCACGGTACGCCCCACGCCCGCTGCGGGCGGCTACCTGCGCGCGGAAGTGGGCCAGAACGGCCGCAACTTAGAGGAGTTTGCCTGGGGTGGGGCCCTGGGTGCGCGCCTGCGCGGGCGCATCGCCTTGCGCCACATTGGCGAGAACAGCTGGGTCACCAACAGCCAGACGGGCAAGCCGCTGAGCAAGCCCGACGATCTATCCTTTCGCGCGACGCTGGCCGGTGAACTCGCGCCGCGCACGTCGTTCGAGCTGACGGCCTCCCAGCAGCGCGTGCGCGGCAATCCCAACTTGCTGATGCTGCGCCCTTATGCCGACAAGCCGGTGCTGAGCCTGCCCGACGACATCTATGGGATCAACCAGCAGCAACTGGGGCTGTACGCGCTGCGACTCACGCATGATCTCGACGCCAGCCGCCTGAGTGCGACCACGGGCTACACGCGCCAGAGATCCACCCGCGTGCTGGCTTACGACGAGCATCTGTACCAGGCGCTCTACGGCATGCCCATGGTCTACGCCCAGGTCTACCAGGGAGACGACAATACCCTGAGCCAGGACCTTCAATGGTCTTCGCTGCCCGGAGCGGCGCTGGCCTGGAATCTGGGCGCCTATCTGTCGCGCGGCGACCGCATCAATCACACGCTGGCGTATCCATTGCAGCCCGGCATCAGCACTGCGCGGGATTATGAGAACCAACGCCATGCGCTGTTCGGTGACGTGTCGCTGCCGGTCACGGAAAAGCTCAAGCTGGGCGCCGGCCTGCGCCGGGAATGGTCGCGTCGCAGCTATGCAGGGCGTTATGGCGGCGCCGTGGCCGGAGCGGTGGACCAGCGGCGCATGGACGACTCCTACACCACCGGCCGCCTGGCGCTGAGCTATGCCGTGGCGCGCGACGCCGAGGTCTACACCGCGCTGTCAAGCGGCTACAGTCCCGCGGGGTTCCAGGATTACGCGGGCCAGCTGGCCGACAGCGCGCCATACCGCGGCGCGCGCGTGAACGCGTTCGAGCTGGGGTTCAAGTCCGTGTCGCAGGACCAGCGCCTCGCGCTGCATGGTGCGGTGTTCCACAACGGGGTGCGCAACAACCAGCTGCTGGCCTACGACAGCGATACCTTCGTGAGCCAGGTCTTCAATATGGACAGCAAAAGCCGGGGCGTAGAAGTGGATGGCACTTGGCGTGTCACGCCCCAACTGAGTCTTTCGGCCATGCTGGCCTACACACGGGCCGAAATCACCAGCGACCTGATGACGACATCGGGCGCCATCTCGCGTGGAAATCGCATGCCCATGGTGCCTGAATGGGCAGGCCAGCTGCAGGTGCGCTACCGCAAGCCCCTGCCGGCCTTTGCAGGCATGACCGCGCCAACGCTCACCGCCCAGGCCAGCTACTTCCATTCAGGACGCCGGCCCGCCGACCCGCACAACCACTTCGATCTCGGCAGCTACGGCAAGCTGGACCTGCGTGTCGGCATCCAGCACGGCAGGGCCGAATTCTATCTGTGGGCGGACAATCTGCTCGACAGGCGTTCGGATCTCTATGGCTACTGGGCCAGTCCGGATGTCACCTATGGTGCGCCCGCGCGCGGTCGCATGCTGGGTGTAGGCCTGCGGTACACGCTGTGATGCGTCGCGGTCTCTGGTGGCTGCTGGCCAGCCTTTACACGACGCAGACGATAGCGCTGATGTTTTTCGTCGGGGCCTTCGTGGCCATCCTGCTGGAGCAGGGAGGCTCGATGGAGCGGGTCAGCCAGGTCTACATGCTGGGCATGGTGTGGCCCTTCAAGTTTCTGTGGGCACCGCTGGTGGACCGACTGCGGTTCGGCCGGCTGGGTCACTACCGTGGCTGGCTGGTACTGATGCAGGCGGGCATGGTGCTTTGTCTGCTGGCACTGGCGCGCTTCGATCCAGCAGGCGACTTCGGCACCATCTATGGCCTGTGCCTGTTGCTGGCGTTTTTCTCGGCGACGCAGGATGTGGCGGCCGACGGCCTGGCCTGCACGCTGCTGCCGCCCGCCTTGCGCGGCCATGGCAACGCGCTGCAGATTGCGGGTGGCCTGGTGGGCACGCTGGTGGGCGCGGGCCTGGTGCTGATTGCCTACAGGCATGTGGGCTGGGCCGGCAGCATGTACATCATGGCGGCCGTGACGGGGATCTCCTGGGTGCAGCTGGTGTTCTTCCGTGAGCCGACCCCGGTGCATGGCGCGCGCTCCAAGGTGCAGGTGGCATCGCGTTTCTGGACGCTGTGGCGGCAAGAGGGCTGGCCCGCGTGGCTGGCGATCGTGCTCTTCTACACCGTCGGCAGCGGCCTGGCCTACGCGGTCATGACGCCCATGCTTGTGGATGCGGGCTGGACGCTGGAGCGCATCGGACTGATGCTCAATGTGCTGGGCCCGCTGGCTGGCACGCTGGCCACGTCGGTCACGGGCTGGTTGATCGGGCGCTTCGGATGCGGGCGCTTGCTGGTCTGGGCAGCCCTGGTGCAGGTGCTGGGCATTGCGGCGGTCGCGCTGCCCTTGTGGGCGAGTACGCAAGACAGCGCGCTTTCCTTAGCGGTGATTTTCTATTTCCTCTGCTACAACCCCGCTGCAGTCGTGCTGGCCACGCTGATGATGGACCGGGTCTCGGCCCATGCTCCCGCCACCGATTACACCTTGCAGTTCAGCCTCAACCAGTTTGTCGTCTTTGGCGCAATCAGCGCGGGCACAGTCTTGGCGGTGCAATGGGGGTATGGCGGGGTATTGGCGCTTGCGGCTGCCTCGGGGCTGGGGGCGGTGCTGCTGGCGCTTGCATACCGCGCGCCGGCATTGTCCGTGGCCGACAAGCGCTTGCGCGCGCAGGAGTTGCGGACATGAGCAGGTATGCAGCAGATCGCGCAGCCCAACTGCCCGTGCGGCCGCAAACCTTCATCGGCCTGGCACTCGGTGGCGCGCGCGCGCTGGCCTGGGCCGGTGCCGCGGCCGTGGCCTCCGCCGCGCTGAGCATCGCACCGTACGGTGTGCTGTATCTGGTGCTGGTCGAGTTGCTGGCCCAAAGCCCCGATGTCCAGCGCATCCGCTGGCTGGCGGCGGGCATGCTGGCCTTGCTGCTGCTGCGCTGGGCGCTGATGGCGCTCAGCCATGTGTTGGCGCACCAGGGGGCCTTCATCGTGCAGCACCGTCTGCGTCTGGGGGTGGCACGCCGTCTTGGCGAGGTGCCGCTGTCGTTCTTCGCGGGCCGGGGTTCGGGCAGCCTGCGCCGTACGATGACGGACGACATCAACAACCTCGAAGGTTTCCTGGCGCACATGCTGCCCGATGCCGTGGCTTCGGCCACGGTGCCGGTCGCGGCCTTGGCACTGCTGGCCGTCGCGGACTGGCGGCTGGCGCTCGCCACCCTGCTGCCGCTGCCGTTTGCCGTCGTGGCGCAGAGCGTGCTGATGCGCCGTGCGGCGGGGCGAATGCGCCAGTGGGGTGCGTTGCAACAGCGCATTGCCGACCAGATGGGCGAATACCTGCGCGGCATCAGCGTGGTGAAGGCCTTCGGGCGCGATGCGCGGTCGTTCAGCGATCTCAAAGCCCAGATCCATGGCGCCGCGGCCTGGGTGCAGAGCTACGCCAAGGACAGCGCGCTGGGCTGGGTGCTCTTCACCGGCCTGCTGTCGTCCAGCCTGGTCGCCGTCGCCCCCATGGGCGCCTGGCTGCTGCTGGGCGGGCGGCTGGATCTGCCGACCTTCGTGCTGTTCCTGCTGATCGCACCTTTGGTGCTGTTGCCCCTGCTGCGGCTGACCTTTGCCATGGGCGAGCAGTTGCAGCGCGCCGATGCGCTTGGCCGCGTCAACGAAGTGCTGGCCGAGCCCGCGCTGAAGGATTTGCGGACGCGGGTCCCTGAGGGCCCGCTGGATGTGGAATTCGTCGCTGCCTCGCACGCCTACGGCGAGCGTCAGTCGCTGCACGCAGTGAGCTTGCGCGCGGCTGCCGGCGAACTCACGGCGCTGGTCGGCGCGAGTGGCTCGGGCAAGAGCACGCTGGTGCGCTTGCTGCCGCGCTTGTATGAGTTGAATTCCGGCAGCGTGCGTGTGGGCGGGGTGGACGTGCGTGACTGGCCGCTGGACGCGCTGCTCGACCGGATTGGCATGGTGTTCCAGGAGGTGTTTCTTTTTGCCGGTTCGGTCGCCGACAACCTGCGGCTGGCGCGCCCGGATGCCAGCGATGCGGATCTGGAGCGAGCCGCCCGGGCGGCCAGAGCGCACGACTTCATCATGGCCCTGCCACAGGGCTACGCAACGGCCATTGGCGAGCGCGGCGCAATGCTGTCGGGCGGGGAGAGACAGCGCCTGTCGATCGCGCGGGCACTGCTCAAGAACGCACCCTTGCTGCTGCTGGACGAGGCCACGGCCAGCGTGGATGCGGAAAACGAGGCCTTGATCCAGCAGGCGCTCAATGCGCTGGCCCGTGGCCGGACGGTGCTGATGATTGCGCACCGGCTGCGCACGGTCGTGCATGCGCAGCGCATTGTCGTGTTGGACAAGGGCAGGGTGGTGGGCCAGGGCCGGCACGAGGAGCTGCTGGTGTCCTGCACGGCCTACCAGCGGTTGTGGCGCGACCACGAGGAAACGCGCAACTGGTCGTTGGGAATGGGCGGTGGCGCGCCCGCACGGGAGCTTGCGCCATGATCCGCGAACTCATGCTGGCCGGACTGCGGCTTTCCGCAAAACCCGATCCTCGCTTTCGCCGGGGCCTGATGTGGACCATGGCGGAGGCCTTCTGGGCTGCCGCCCTGTACCCGTGGCTTTATCTGCTGCTGCAGGGCGTGGGCAGCGGCGCGCTTACATCCGCCGGCATTGCTGGCTGCGCACTGGGCATGCTGCTGTGCCTGGGCCTGCGCGTCGAGTGCGGGCGCCGCGGCATGCCCACGCTGTATGCGGGGGCCTACTCCATGATGGGCGAGGCGCGGCTGCGGGTCGCCGACCACCTGCGGCAATTGCCCATGGGCTGGCATGCACGCCAGCGCGGCGGGGACCTCGGGGCGCGCCTGACCTCGGATCTGGAGCTGATCGAGCATATCTGGTCGCATTTCCTGGGGTCATTTGTCACCGGCATCGTCACGCCGCTGTGCCTCATGGCGTTCCTGGCCTGGCTTGACTGGCGCCTGGCCTTGCTGGCGCTGGCAGGCCTGCCGCCGGCCTTGCTGGCGCTGCTGGTGACCCAGCAGGTGGCGAGCCGTCCCGCCGAGCGCGTGATGGCGGCGAGCGCGGCCGCGCAGTCGGCGATTCTCGAATATCTGCAGGGCATTGCCGTGCTGCGCGTCCATGGCCGCTTCGGCTGGGCCTGGCAGCGCCTGGAGCAGGTGCTGGAGGAACTGCATGGCGCCGTGCTCGCGGTGGAATCCAAGCCCACGCCTTGGCTGGTGTCCTTTGGCTTTTTTCTCGAGGCGGGCTATGTCGCGCTGGTGCTGATCGGCTCGCAGTGGATGCTCGCGGGAGAACTCGATGCCATGAACCTGCTGGCTTTCCTGGTGATCGTGCTGCCCGTCTACCGCTGTCTCTTCGATGCCGGCCTTGCGGTCATGCTGCTGCGCTTTGCGCGCAAGGCGCTACAGCGCATCGAGGCCTTGCTGGCGGCGCCTGCGCTGGCACAGCCGCTGTGCCCGGCGGTGCCGCAGGGCGGTGATATCCGCTTCGAGCAGGTCGACTTCCGCTATGAAGGCGCGCAGCGCCTTGCCCTGCAGGGCGTGACTTGCACGCTTGCCGCGAACTCGGTGACGGCCATTGTCGGGCCCAGCGGTGCTGGAAAATCCACCTTGGTGCACCTGATTGCGCGCCTGTGGGACGTGAGCGCGGGCGCCATCCATCTTGGCAACGCCGATCTGCGGGCGCTAGGCAGCGAGGAACTGCAACGCCATGTCGGCATGGTGTTCCAGGATGTGGTGCTGTTTTCCGGCTCGGTGCTGGAGAACCTGCGCCTGGGTCGCCCCGATGCCACGCGCGCGCAAATCGTCGACGCGGCCCGCCAGGCACAGGCCCATGCTTTCATCGAGGCCCTGCCCCAGGGCTATGACACCGTGCTGGACGAAGGCGGAGCTTCGCTGTCTGGCGGGGAGCGGCAGCGCCTGGCGATTGCCCGGGCCTTGCTCAAGAATGCGCCCATCCTGCTGCTGGACGAGGCCACAGCCAACGTCGACCCGTCGGCGGAGGTGGAAATCCAGCGCGCGCTGGCAGCGCTCACGCGCGGGCGCACGGTGGTGGTCATCGCCCACCGCCTGCACAGCGTACGCCATGCGGATCAGATCCTGGTGCTGGACCAGGGGCGTCTGGTCGAGCAGGGTACGCATGACCAGTTGATGCGGCATGCAGGGCTTTATGCGCGCCTTTGGGCGCGGCAGATGGAAGCGCGGCTGTGGACCATGGACGCAGCTTGAGGACGCGCCGGCCAGGCGCTCCTTGGTCAGCTTCGTGCCCTCGGCCAGCGCTTCGAGCTTGCGCCACGCCAGGTCCCGCGACATCGGCGCCAGGCCGCTGTTCGTGCACGGGAACAGCCGCTCCCTGGGCACGAACTCCAGCGCCCGGGCAATGGGGTCTGCCAGTTCCTCGGCGGTCTCTACCACCTCGCTGCCCACATCGATCACGCCTACCAGCACATCCTTGCCGGCCAGCAGCTTCACCAGATCAGGCCCGTGAGCGTGCACCGCGCCCGGCACGCTCTCGAAGCCGGCCTGCGCTGCGCGCTGTTTCGCCACGAGGGGCGCAACCTGTACCCTACCTATGCCGCGCAGGCGCTGGCGGAAGTGGCGCGCGAAGCACGCCTTGCAGACCAGGGGCAGCTTCACCCCATCGAAGCCTCTATCGCCAAAGCCTTTTCGGCCGATGCCGCGATGTGGGCGGCAACCGCAGCGGTAGGTTACTCGACCGAGTAACTCGTAGAGAAGCTCATTCGCGACGCGAAGCTGCAGATCTGCGAGGGAACCGGTGAAATCCAACGCCATGTGATCGCGCGGGAATTGCCGCAAAACGCTTCTTGAGCAACAACGACTGCGCGACGGGCGAGAGGCCCTGCTGATTTATGCAGACGCTGCTTGTACCTCCACGCGCTCTTGTGCTTTGAGTGCGGGAACGGTGCCCAATGACCCTGGGAGAATATGGACAACAGCTGGATTCAGAAGGCTTGCGCCATCGAGAAGACGGCGCAAAGAGCTTGCGCTGCTGCACGGCCTGCACAGACCGCGCAGCGACCACTCAGTCCACGGAAGCGCCGGAGATCTTCACGATCTGCTGCAGTTTGGGCGCATCGTCGCGCAGCATCTTGTCAAATGCCGGGGCTGACAGCAAGCGCGGGAAGAAACCCACGGTGAGCAGCTTGGCCCGGGTCGCAGGTTCCTGCAGCACGGCGGTGATGGCCGCCTCCAGCTGGTCGCTCACCGCCTTGGGGGTGCCGCGCGGCGCCAGTGCGCCTATCCACACGCTGCCGATCAGGTCGTGGTAGCCGGTTTCGGCCAGCGTCGGAACATTGGCCAGCGAGGCAATGCGCTGGGGCGTGCCCACGGCCAGGGCCTTGAGCTTCTGGGCATCGACGAAAGGCTGGACGGTGGTGATGGTGTCAAACGAGGCGTCGACATTGCCGGCCATCAGGTCGGTGAGCGAGCGGGCGCTGCCGGTATAGGGGACATGCACCATTTCCACCTTGGCCGCCTGCTTGAGCGATTCCATGGCCAGGTGCGAGGTCGTGCCGTTGCCGGGCGTCGAATAGGTCAGCCGGCCGGGATTCTTGCGCGCGAACTCGATCATGCCCTTGAGGTCCTGGAAAGGCGCGCCCGGGCGCGCCACGAGCACCAGCGGAATGTCGCCGAGCAGCATCACAGGCTGGATGTCCTCCGGCTTGTAGGAAAGCTTTTTCTGCAGGAACTGATTGGTCAGCACCGCGCCGGTGTTGGCAAACGCGATGTTGTAGCCGTCGGGTGCCTGCTGGGCAAGGTAGCCCAGCGCCAGGCTGCCGCCCTGGCCGGGGCGGTTTTCCACCAGAAACGGCTGGTGCAGCCGGGCGCCCAGGCGGTCGGTCAGAACGCGCGCGATCAAGTCGGTGGCCTGGCCTGCGGGGAAGCCGACAGCGATCTTGACCGGGCGGCTGGGATAGCCGGCGGCGCCGGCTTGCGCCAGGCTCGCGCCATGGCCGAACGTGCCCAGGGCGGCAAGGGCGGTGCTGGTGGTGATGAAGTGGCGTCGTTGCATGTCTCGGATACCTTGTTTTTGGAAAAAAGAAAAAGCCGGGGCTTACTGCGCGGCGCGGCGCTTGATGAGGTACTTCTGCACCCCTTCCATCACGCATTCGCCGCGCTGGTTGGTGATGCGCGAGCTCAGGACCACCACGCCCGTGGTGCGCCCAGGAACCAGTTCCGAGACGCAAAGCATCGGATACAGCGTGTCGCCCGAATACACGGGCTTGAGAAAGCGGCTGGACTGTTCGATGAAGCCCTTCATCGAGTCCTCGACATAGTGCGGAAACCAGCCCGCGCCTGCGGCGCTCTGGATCAGGATCTGGAAGCCGTGCGCGCCCAGGGCCGGCATGCCGCGCTGGCGGCAGTATTCGACGTCGTAGTGGCTGGGGTGGTTGTCGGCGCTGGCCAGCTGGAAGGCGGCGAACAGCGCGTCCGTCATGGTGCGCGACGGGATGGGGAATTCCTCGCCGACGCTGAAGTCATCGAAGTAGTACTGCTTGAACATGTTGAATCCGGGCATGGTGGTCGGGTGCAAGGGGGTGAGAGATGGGGTGGTCAAGTGGCCGCATTGCTCGAGGCCACGACCCCGGTGCGCAGCCAGTGCGCGATGTCTTCGGCGGCAAAGCCCGCCTGGGCCATCACTTCGTCGGTGTGTTGGCCCAGCAGCGGCGGCGGGCGGCAGGCGCTGCGCGCCTCGCCGTTGAAGCGAATGGGCAGGCCCACGTTTTGCAGATCGCCCAGCACCGGGTGCGCGGTATGCACCAGCAGCTCGCGCGCCTGCAGCTGGGGATGCTCCAGTGCCTGGTCCAGCGTGTGGATGGGCGAGCAGGCGACGCCAGCGGCGCGCAGCGCCGGCAGCCATTGCGCAATGGTGCGCGTGCGCATCACCTGGCCAACCCGCGCCACGGTGTCGTCGAAATGCGCGACGCGGTCGGCATTGGTGGCAAAGCGCGGGTCATCGCGCATGTCCTCGAGCTGGGCCACGGCGCAAAACCGCTGCCACTGCGCTTCGTTGCCCACGCCCAGCATCAGCGGGCCGTCGGCGGCTTCGAAGGCCTGGTAGGGGGCCATGGCGGGATGGGCCGTGCCCATGCGCTGGGGCAGCTTGCCGGTGCGCCAGTAATTCTGCGCAAGATAGGTCATCAGCCCCATGGCCGTATCAAGCAGCGAGACTTCGACATAGACGCCCTTGCCGGTGCGCCCGCGCTCGATGACCGCGGCCAGCACGCCGGCGACGGCATTGGTGCCGGTGTTCAGGTCCACGGGCGAGAAGCTGGCGCGCGCGAACGGCCCGCCGGCTGCGCCCATGGTGCTGATCATTCCGCTGAAGGCCTGCAGCATCACGTCGTAGCCGGGCTCGGCGCCCAGCGGGCCGTCACGCCCATAGCCCGAGATTTCAAGATAGATGAGCTGCGGATTGAGCGCCGACAGCGTCTCGTAGTCCACCGCCAGCTTGCGCGCCGTGCCGCCGCCAAAGCCCTGCAGCACGATGTCGGCGTCCTTGACCAGGGCATGGACGATGGCGCGGCCGGCATCGGTCTTGAGATCGACAGCCAGGCTGCGCTTGTTGTGGTTGACCGAGAGGAACGTGGCCGACTGGCCCTTTTCCTGCGGCAGCCAGGAGCGCGTGTCGTCGCCGCTGCCGGGCGGCTCTATCTTGATCACGTCCGCGCCGAGCGCGCCCAGGTGCTGGCCGCACAGCGGGCCGGCCAGCACTTTGCTGAGGTCAATGACCTTGAGGCCTTGAAGAGGAGTCATGGAAGTCCGTGTATCGATGCGGCGGCGCTGGTGCGCCGCGCAGGTGTTCTGGTGGTTCGAGCGCGAAACGCAGGGCGCGATCGCAGGCTGTGGCAGCAATGCTAGAAGTCACCCGCGTCTAACGCAAAGAGCGTTTTCGTATGCAGGCCATAGCGGCCGCATATGCCCCGTCGCTCCCAGCGCGAGGCGGCTGCGACCTAGCGGCGCGCGCTGGTGGGCCAGCGGTCGTCGGCCTTCATCTGCGCGACGATGCCCTGCAGCAGGTCGATGACCGCCAGCGTGGCCATGGTCGGCTGGGCGCCCGCGCTGCGGCACAGATAGACCGAGCGGGTGATGGCCGGGTGGGTGATGCGCGCCACCGAGACCTGGCCGGCGCGCAGCTGGGAGCGCACCGAGGCATAGGACAGGATGCTCCAGCCAATGCCGGCCCCCGACAGCTCGATGAGCTGGGCGATGGAGCTGACCTCGACCGCCGCGGGCAGCGTGATGGACGCCTTGCGCTGCAGCTGCTCGAGCAGGGCGCGCAGGCTTTGCGCGCCCTGCGGCAGCACCATGGGCTGGCCGTCGAGATCGCGAAAGCGCACCTTGCAGGCCTTGGCGCTGTTGAACTGCGCGTAGTCGGAAAAGCGCCCCGGCGGGCCGATCAGCACCAGGTCTTCATGCACCAGTTCCTCGCAGCGTATGCTTTGCATGTCGGCGGCAATGAAGGTCAGCCCCAGATCGATCTCGCCCTTGAGCAGCGACTGCGGCACATGGCCGGTGCTGAGCTCGACGAACTGCAGCCGCACCTTGGGCAGCTGCGCCATGGCCGCGCGCACCAGTTCCAGCGTGATGAGCTGTGCCACCGACAGGGGCAGGCCTATGGCCACCACGCCTTGCGGCTCGGCGCCGGCGCTGCGGATGTCGCCATACAGGCTGTCGACGCGCGCCAGTATCTCCTGCGCGCGCTCCTGCAACAGGCGGCCCGCGGCCGTCAGCACCACGCCCTTGGGCGTGCGTTCCAGCAGCTGGGTGCCGAGCTCTTCCTCGAGCTGGCGCATCTGCACGCTCAGCGCGGGCTGGGCAATGTGCAGGTTCTCCGCCGCGCGCGAGATGGACTGCGCGGCGGCCACCCCGAGGAAGTAGCGCAGGTTGCGGATGTCTAAGGCCATGGCCGATTTTGCCTGGGTTGCTTGCGGTCTGCGCCGGGAAATGGGTTCAGCGCCGCGCGCTGGCCTGCTTTGGGCCAGCGCAGCGCGGGCTATTCAAGCCAGGCCAGGGGCCGGTCGTCAATCAGGCTTTTCATGACCAGCGTGGAAGTCAGGCGCTGCACGCCGGGCAGGGCGATCAGCACATCGTCGTAGAGGCGTTGAAATGCATGGACATCCTTCACCGTGCACCTGAGCAGGTAGTCGGGCTCGCCGAACAGCCGCTGGGCCTGGGTGATCTGGCGCACGCCCAGCACCGCGGCCTCGAACTGCTCGATCATGCTGCGATCGGCCTGGCGCAGGATGACGAACACCAGCGCCGAGAAGTTCAGGCCCACCGCGCTGGGGTCGACGCGCGCGCGGTAGTCGGTGATCACGCCCTGCTCCTCGAGCGCGCGTACGCGCCGCAGGCAGGGCGAGACGCTCAGGCCGACACGCTCGGCCAGTTCCGTGGCCGTGAGCCGGCCGTCGTTTTGCAGCTGCGCAAGAATTTTGCGATCGATTGAATCCATTTGGCAAATTATGCCAATAACAATGAATTGTCTGGCAAAGATGAGCAGCACATTGCGAGACCTTGGCAATACCATTTCCGACTCTTGAGACTGGGCTGGTGGATGAAGACGCGATTTGTCTTCCGGCCGATGAAAGTGATGATGGATCTGGAAATGAAAATAGCTTGCGCTGTGCCGGTCGGCGGAGGCGCAGGGCAATGAGTGCGGCGAATCTTGCGTTGTTCTGGGCGGTGTCCGCCATGTTCGTGATCACGCCGGGCGTGGATTGGGCCTATGCCATTTCAGGTGGCCTGCAGCGGGCCGTGGTGCCCGCGGTCTCGGGTCTGCTGGTGGGCCATCTGCTGGCCACGCTGCTGGTGGCCGCGGGCGTCGGTGCCCTGATAGCCGGCATGCCGGTGGCGCTGGAAGCCATGACGCTGTGCGGCGCGGTCTACCTGGCCTATCTGGGCGTGGGCATGCTGCTGCGGCCCGGCGCCGTGGTCAGCGATGCGCGACCAGGCCCGGCCAGCGGCCGGCAGTGGCTGATCAAGGGGGTGTGCGTCAGCGGCTTGAATCCCAAGGTCTTTTTGCTTTTTCTGGCGCTGATGCCCCAGTTCACCGAGCCTGCGGGCGCCTGGCCCGTGGGCCTGCAGATCATGGCGCTCGGTGGCGTGCATGTGTTCAGCAGCGCCGTGGTGTACCTGCTGGTCGGACTCGGCGCCCAGGTCGTGCTGCGCTCACGGCCCGAGGCCGCACGCTGGGTCAGCCGCCTCTCCGGCGCGGCCATGGTGGTGATCGCCGCGGCTTTGCTTGCAGGCCAGATGGTGAGGCTGGCTGCCTGAATGCGTTGCGCACCTGCGCGGCAGAGGTAGCATTCGCCATGCGCTACGAACTCACCGACCTCAAACTCTTTCTTGAAATCGCCCAGGCGCGCAGCCTTTCGGCAGGTGCCGCGGCGGTGCACATCACGGCCTCGTCCGCGAGCTATCGGCTGAAGAACCTGGAGCAGGCCATGGGCGCGGCGCTGTTCTTGCGCACGCCGCGCGGCATGGACCTCACGCCCGCAGGCGAGGCGGTGCTGGTCTACGTGCGCGAGATCTTCGACAAGGTCGAGCGCATGCAGGTGGATGTGAGCCGCTTCGTGTCCGGGCTCAAGGGCCATGTGCGGCTGGCGGCCAACAGCAGCTCGCTCAACGGCTATGCCACGGCGTCCATAGGCCGCTTCCTGATGCTCAACCCGGATGTGGAAGTGGATATCGAGGAGCGGCAAAGCGAGACCATTCCCGCGGCCATCCTGGCGCGCGAGATCGATTTCGGCATTTTCGCGGGCGGCACCGAGCTGGCGGGCCTCGAGGTCCATCGCTATGCACGGGATCGGTTGATGATTGCCGTGCCCGACGGGCATACCTTGGCCTCCCATTCCGAGGTCAAGCTCGGCGCGGCGCTGGACTTCGACTTTGTCTGCATGAGCCGCAGCAGCAGCAATTTCATGTTTCTGCGCGACATGGCCCAGCGCACCGGCAAGCCGCTGCGCGCGCGCCTGCATGCGCACAGCTTCGACTCGGTGCTGTCGCTGGTCGCCTCGGGTCTGGGGATCGCGCTGGTGCCCACCTGCGTGCTGGGCAACCAGCCGGCCGGCATCAGCTTGCTGCCCCTGGCCGAGTCCTGGGCGCAGCGCGAGCTGAATCTGGCCGTGCGCATGGACAGCCCGCTGCCGCACTTCTCCCAGGCGCTGGTGCAGTTCCTGCTGGAAGACCCGCGCGTGGCCATCACGCGCGAGGCGCACTGACAGCTGCCTGGCGCCGGGTTTGAGGCCGTCGAACGCCGGCTTCGAAACTTTCGGATGGCTCTGAAGCCCGCGAATTTCTACACTGGTCCCATCCGCAAGAGCCCTGAGCTCCGAGACAAAAGCGGCAAGATGGAGACAGCATGCTTGAAACCAGGCCCCGCGTTCGGGTGCCGGTTTCGAAATCCTATCGCTAGATTGCGCCTTTGTGCTCTGGGCAGGCGCCCGCTATCCGGCATAGGAGTTCCCGTTGAATTCGACTGCAAGCATCCATCCCCCCGAGCGTGTGTCCCTGGACGCCAGTCCCCAGGACGCGCGCTATTTTTCCGCCTTGGCACGCGGCCTCTTTGAGATCCCGCGCTGCGAGGATTGCGGCCGCTGGCATTTCTATCCGCGCGTGTGCTGCCCCTACTGCCATTCGGAGGCCCTGGTCTGGGAAAGCCCCTCGGGTCGCGGCACGGTGTACTCCACGACGACGGTGCGCAAGCCCGGCGGCGACTACTGCGTGTGCCTGGTCGACCTGGACGAAGGCCCGCGCCTGATGTCCACCGTCGTCGACATCGCGCCCGACGCGGTGCACATCGGCCAGCAGGTGCGCGCGCGCGTCGACCTGCAGGCCGACGCGCCGTTGCTGGTGTTCGCTCCCGCGGGAGGTGCAGCATGAACGGCTCGCTTCGCGGAAAAGTCGCCATTCTGGGCACCGGCCTGGCCGGCCTGGGCCATGCCGGGGGCGCGACCGAGCAGGAAATCATCGCCAAGGCGGCCAATGAAGCGGTGCGCAGCAGCGGGCTGCGCATGGCCGACATCGACGGCATCATCACCTCCAGCCTGACCTCGCCGTGGTGGGTCATGCGCATGGCTGAATACCTGGGAATCCGCCCGCGCTTTTCCGACAGCACGATGTTCGGTGGCTCGTCCTTCATTGCCGACATCCAGGTGGCCGCGCTGGCCATCCTCAGCGGGCGCTGCAAGAACGTGCTCATCTGCTACGGCTCGACGCCGCGCAGCGCGCCCAGCAGCAGCAAGATCAACCAGATGCGCGCCGAGCTCGATCCCCAGCCCTACGAGCATCCCTACAAGCCGTTCAATCCCGTCTCCAGCTACGCCCTGGCCGCGGCGCGCCACATGCACGAGTTTGGCACCACGCGCGAGCAGCTGGCCGAAGTCGCGGTGGCGGCGCGCCAGTGGGCGATGCGCAATCCCGACGCCTTCCTGCGCGAGCCGCTGACGATTGCCGATGTGCTGGGCGCCAAGATGATCTCGGATCCGCTCACGGTGCGCGACTGCTGCCTGGTCACCGACGGCGCGGGCGCCTTCGTTCTCAGCGCCGCCGAGCCCGCGCAGGACCTGCGTACGGACCCGGTCTACGTGCTGGGCTGCGGCCATGCGCACTGGCACCGGCAGATTTCCTGCATGCAGGACCTCACCGCGACCCCCGCGCAGGAGTCGGGCGCCGTCGCGTTTGCCGAAGCCGGGCTCGCGCCCAAGGACATCGATGTGGTGCAGCTCTATGACGCCTTCACCATCAACCCCATCCTGTTTCTCGAAGACCTGGGTTTCTGCCCCAAGGGCGAAGGCGGGCGTTTCGTCTCGGACGGGCGCATCGCCCCGGGCGGCGCGCTGCCCGTCAATACCAACGGGGGCGGGCTGTCGTGCACCCACCCCGGCATGTACAGCATCTTCCTGGTGATCGAGGCCGTGACCCAGCTGCGCGGCCAGGGACAGGCGCGCCAGGTGCCGGGCGCGCAAACCGCGCTGGTGCATGGCAACGGCGGCGTGCTGTCCAGCCAGGCAACCGCGATCCTGTCGACGCAGCGCTGAGGCCCCGCCATGATCAACAAGTTCGTCAAGGACGTGGAAGAAGCCGTTGCCGATGTGCACGACGGCGCAACGATACTGGTCAGCGGCTTTGGCCTGGCCGGCCAGCCCATCGAGCTGCTCGATGCGCTGTGCGCGCAAGGCGCTAGCGACCTGACCGTGGTCTGCAACAACAGCGGCAGCGGCGACACCGGTCTGGCCCGGCTGATACGCCTGGGGCGGGTCCGCCGCCTGATTGCCTCCTACCCGCGCGGCGCGGACTGCGGCGCGTTCGAGCAGGCCTATGCGGCCGGCGAGATCGCGTTCGAGTGCGTGGCGCAGGGCACGCTGGCCGAGCGCCTGCGCGCCGGCGGCTGCGGCCTCGGCGGCTTCTTCACGCCCACGGCCTATGGCACGCAGCTGGCCGAAGGCAAGGAAACCCGCGTCATCGACGGCGTGGGCTACGTGTTCGAGAAGCCGCTGCGCGGCGACTTCGCCCTGGTCAAGGCCCATGCCGCGGACCGCTGGGGCAACCTGACCTACCGCAAGGCGGGGCGCAACTTCGGCCCCATCATGTGCATGGCCGCGCGCCGGGCCGTGGTGCAGGTCGCGCAGACCCAGGCGCTGGGCGGACTCGACCCCGAGGCCATCGTGACGCCCGGCATCTTTGTGGCGCGCGTGGTGGACATAGGCGCTGGCGCCAACGGAGGTGCGGCATGACGGCCCAACAGACCCGCCG
The DNA here is from genome assembly GCF_057914905.1 of Comamonas sp. DB36. Classification (NCBI taxonomy): domain Bacteria; kingdom Pseudomonadati; phylum Pseudomonadota; class Betaproteobacteria; order Burkholderiales; family Comamonadaceae; genus Comamonas; species Comamonas sp. DB36. The sequence continues at coordinate 94,262 of NZ_CP196633.1, read as the reverse complement.
GGAGATGGCCCGCCGGCTTGCCGCCGACATTCCCGATGGCGCCTATGTCAACCTGGGCATAGGCCTGCCCGTGATGCTGGTCGAATTCTGGCGTGCGGAGCAGGAGATCGTGGTGCACAGCGAAAACGGCATCCTGGGAATGCGCGCGCTGGCCGAAGGCGAAGCCGTCGATCCCGACCTGATGAATGCCGCCAAGCAGCCGGTCGCCATGATAGACGGCGGCGCGTTCTTTCACCACGCGGACTCGTTCGCGATGATGCGCGGCGGCCATCTCGACTACTGCGTGCTCGGCGGCTACCAGGTCTCGCAAAGCGGGGATCTCGCCAACTGGTCGCTGGGGCAGCCAGGCGTCGCCGCCGCCGTGGGCGGGGCGATGGACCTGGTGGTCGGTGCGCGCAATGTCTACGTGCTGATGGAGCATACGACGCGCGACGGCGCGCCCCGCCTGGTGCAGCGCTGCAGCCTGCCGCTGACGGGCCTGGCCTGCGTCAACCGCGTCTACACCGAGCTGGGCAGCTTTGAAGTCACGCCCGGCGGACTGCGCGTGCTCCACATGGTCGAGGGCCTGACGCGCTCCGATCTCGTGTCCCGAACGGACGCTGAACTCATTTTCGACTGAGGCCCCTCCATGACTGAATCCATAGACCTGGCCGCCATGCGCGCCGAGGTGCGCGCCTTCCTGCGCGAGCAGCTGCCCGACGACCTGCGCCATGCGGTGCTGAACCACCGCCGCCTGGGCAAGCAGGATTTCCTGCGCTGGCAGGCCATTCTCCATGCGCGCGGCTGGGCCGCGCCCGCCTGGCCCGAGGAATACGGCGGAACGGGCTGGAACGTGATGCAGCGCCATGTCTTCGACGAGGAATGCGCGCTGGCCGGCGCGCCGGAAGTGCCGCCCTTTGGCGTGCGCATGGTGGCGCCGGTGCTGATGCGCTACGGCACGCCCGCGCAACGCCAGCATTACCTGCCGCGCATTCTCGATGGCAGCGACTGGTGGTGCCAGGGCTACTCCGAGCCGGGCTCCGGCTCCGATCTGGCCTCGCTCAAGACGCGCGCCGTCATCGACGGCGAGCATTTCGTGGTCGACGGCCAGAAGACCTGGACGACCTATGCGCAGTACGCGGACATGATGTTCTGCCTGGTGCGCACCGACCCCGATGCCAAGGCGCAAAGAGGCATTTCCTTTCTGTTGATCGACATGCGCTCGCCCGGCGTGACGGTGCGCCCGATACGCACCCTGGATGGCGATCGCGAGATCAACGAAGTGTTTCTCGACGGCGTGCGGGTGCCGCGCGAAAACCTGGTCGGCGAGCTCCATGGCGGCTGGTCCTGCGCCAAGTACCTGCTGTCCCATGAGCGCACCGGTGCGGCGCGCGTCGGCCGGGCCAAGCGGGAAATGGCCTTTCTGCGCGAGCGCGCGGCCACCCGCAGCGAGGCCGGACGGGACCCGTGCATGGCGCGCGACATCGCGCGCCTGGAAGTCGATCTGCTGGCGCTGGAGCACACGGCCTTGCGCATGCTGCCGGTGATAGACCAGGACCGCGGCCATGGCGCCGAGGCGTCGATCCTGAAGTTCATGGGCACGTCGGTGGCGCAGGCGATTGTCGAGACCTCCACGCGTTGCCTGGGCGTGTTTGCGCATCCCGCGCTGCCCCAGGACCTGGCGCCTGCCGCCGGCACGCCCCCGGAGCCGGCGCTGGCAGGCCGCCCTGAATGGGCGGTCGGCCTTGCCGGATTCCACCTGAACCTGCGCAAGATTTCCATTTACGGCGGCACCGACGAAGTGCAAAAGAACATCATCGCCAAATCCGCCCTGGGACTGTGACCACCATGTACCACCACTACGAAGAAGAGCAGACCGAGATGGCCGAGGCCGTGCTGCGCGGCCTGCAGCCGCTCGAAGCCTCCCAGTCCGAGCAAGCATGGCAGCGCCTGACGCAGGTCGGCCTGCCGCTGCTGGCCGTGCCCGAGGAGCAGGGCGGCCTGGCATCGGACCCGCGCACGTTCCATGCGGTGGCCGAAGCGCTGGGGCGCTGCCTGCAATCGACGCCGCTGGCCACCTCGGCGCTGGTCGCCACGCGCCTGATCGACCAGCTGGCTGCGCCGCCGCTGCGCTGCCGCTGGCTCGAATCCCTGGCCGCTGGCGAACTGATGCTGGGCCTGGCCTGGAGCGAGGCGCAGGCGCATTTCGATCCTGCGGGAGCGCAGACCACGGCACGCGCCACGGCCGACGGCTGGAGCGTCTCGGGACGCAAGGTGGCCAGCGTGCACAGCGGCAACGTGGCCCAGTGGATCGTCAACGCGCGCACCGACAACGGCGAGGCCTTGCTGCTGCTGATTGCGCAGGACACGCCAGGCCTCACGCTGCGGCGCTACGAATGCCTCGATGGCTCGCAGGCCTGCGACCTCGATCTGCAGGACGTTCAGGTCGACCGCGGCCGGCAACTGGGCGCGGCTGGCGCCGCCACGCAGGCGGCGCTGCAGGCGGCCTGCGACCTGGGCGAGCTGGCGCTGTGCGCCGAAGCCGTCGGCATCATGGCGCGGCTGCTCGACGACACCGTGCGCTATGCCAAGGAGCGGCGCCAGTTCGGCGCGGCCATAGCCTCGTTCCAGGCGGTGCAGCACCGGCTGGTGGAGATGCTGGTCGCGCTCGAACAGGCGCGCTCGCTGGCCTGGCTGCTGGCGCTGGAGTTCGACACCGCCACGGCGCAGCGGCGCAGCTTCCTGGCATCGGCGGCCAAGGTGCGTTGCATCACCAGCGCGCGCTTCGTCGGGCTGCAGAGCATCCACCTGCACGGCGGCATGGGCATGACCGACGAGCTGCCGGTGGGACACGGCGTGAAACGCCTGCTGGCCATCGAGAACACCTTTGGCAACGAAGCGCACCACCTGGACCGGATCGCGCGCGCCGCACCGGCCCACCACTGAATGAGATTGGCCCCATGAACACCTCCATTGCTCCCGAATCCCTGTCCGAAACCGTGCATTTGCAGTGCCTTGACGGCGTGGCCGTGCTGCGCATCGACAACCCTCCCGTCAACGGCCTGGGCAACACCGTGCGCGCCGGCCTGTTCCGCGGCCTGGAATACGCGATTGCCGCGGCGCAGATCCGCGCCATCGTGATCATCGGCCAGGGCAAGATGTTCTGCGCCGGCGCGGACATACGGCAGTTCAATACGCCCGCGGCAAGCGAGCGCCCGCTTTCGCGGGAGGTGCAGGCCTTGATACGCGATGCCGGCAAGCCGGTGGTGGCCGCCATCCATGGCGCGGCGCTGGGCGGCGGGCTGGAGCTGGCCCTGGCCTGCCACTACCGGATCGCGACGCAGGACGCGAAGCTGGGCCTGCCCGAAGTCGGCCTGGGACTGATCCCGGGCGGCGGCGGCACGCAAAGGCTGCCGCGCCTGGTCGGCGCGCGCGCGGCGCTGGAGCTGATCGTGCAGGGCAAGCCGGTGGCAGCCCCCAAGGCATTGGAAATGGGCCTGGTCGATGCGGTCGTCGCCGAGGCCGGCCTGCTGGCCGCGGCAACGGCCTTCGCGCTGGACAAAGCCGAAGATCCCCGGGGCCTGCCCGAGCTCGGCCGCCGCCCGGTGGACTGCGAAGGGCTGGACTTCGCCGCCTACCGCGCCGGCCTGGATGCGCGGGCGCGCAATGCCAAGGCGCAAAAAGCCGCGGTGGACTGCGTGGAGATCGCCTGCCTGCAGACCCTGGACAAGGGCATGGACCTGGAGCGCGAAGTGTTCACCCGGCTGGTCGAAGGCGCCGAATCGCAGGCGCTGCGCCACCTGTTCTTCGCCGAGCGCGAGGCGCCCAAGTTCGACTTTGCGCTGCCCGCGCCAGGCCATGCGATCGCCTCGGTCGCGGTGCTGGGTGCGGGCACCATGGGCGGCGGCATCGCGATGGCGTTTGCCAACGCCGGCATTGCGGTGACGCTGGTGGAGCGCGAGCAAGCCGCGCTGGAGCGCGGACTGGAGCTGGTGCGCCGCAACTACGGCGTCACGGTGCAAAAGGGCAAGCTCTCGCAGGCCGCTGTCGACCAGCGCCTGGGGCTGATCCGCTCCACGCTGGAGCTCAAGGACATCGCCAAAGCCGATCTGGTCATCGAGGCGGTGTTCGAGGACATGGGCGTGAAAAAGGAGATCTTCGCGGCGCTCGACGCCCTGTGCAAGCCCGGCGCGATTCTCGCGACCAACACCTCGCGGCTGAACATCGACGAGATTGCCTGCGCCACCCGGCGCCCGCAGGATGTGATCGGCCTGCATTTCTTCAGCCCCGCCAACGTCATGCGCCTGCTTGAAGTGGTGCGCGGCGCCAGGACCTCGGATGCGGTGATTGCGCGCTGCATGGCCATGGCCCAGGCCATAGGCAAGATTCCGGTGCTGGTCGGCGTGTGCGAAGGCTTTGTCGGCAACCGCATGCTGACCGGCTACTGGCGCGAGGCCTGGTTCATGCTGGAGGAGGGCGCGCTGCCGGCCCAGATCGACGCGGCGATGAAGCAGTTCGGCATGGCGATGGGGCCGCTGGCAATGGGCGACCTCGCGGGGCTGGACATCAACTGGGCCACGCGCAAGCGCCTGCTGCAGTCCTGGCCCCAGGGCCTGCGCTATCCGCATGTCGCCGACCGCATCTGCGAAGCCGGGCGCTTCGGGCAGAAGACCGGCGCCGGCTACTACCGCTACGAGGCCGGCGCGCGCGCCGCGCTGCCCGATCCCGCGGCCCAGGCCATCATTGAAGCCACGAGCGCCGAGCGCGGCTTCACGCGGCGCGCATTCACCGACGCGGAGATCGTCGAGCGCTGCGTGCTGGCGCTGGTCAACGAAGGCGCGCGCATTGTCGATGAAGGCATTGCGCGCCGGGCCTCCGATGTGGATGTGGTGTATGTGCATGGCTATGGCTTTCCGGCCGCGCGCGGCGGCCCCATGCACTACGCGCAGTCCCTGGGCCTGGCGCATGTGCTGGAGCGTATCCAGTCGCTGCAGCGCACGCATGGCGAGCATTGGGCGCCCGCGCCGCTGCTCACGCGCCTGGTGGCGCAGGGAGAGACGCGCTTTGTCTGATAGCGCCCAAAGCGCCCAAGAACTGGCCGCGCCGCCCGCGGGCTTCGCGCCCTATCCCGCGATCAGCGCCTTCATGGGCCATATCGGGCCGATGTTCGCGCGCCTGGAGGAGGGCGGCGCGATCACGCTGGCCCTGTGGGTGGCGGCCCAGCACCTCAACCACCAGGGCGCGGCCCACGGCGGCATGCTGGCCACGCTGGCCGACAGCGCCATGGGCAACCACGCGGCGCGCGCCGCCGGCGCAGGCGTGGCCACCGTGCACCTGGGAATCGACTACCTCGGGCGCATCCAGCAGGGCCAGTGGCTGCAGCTGCGCAGCAGCCTCGATCGCCAGGGCAAGAAGCTGCTGTTCATGCAATGCCTGGGCGAAGTCGACGGCGCGACGGTGCTGCGCTGCAGCGCGATCTTCTCGCGCATCGCCCCCGTGGTCGGCGCAGCGGCGCGCTGATGGTTCGAAATCTGCCAACGCCAGGTTTGATCGATTCGACTGGCCTGGCGCCCCCGGCCTTCATAGACTGAAGGCCAACATAAGCGGGAATCGAATGCTGGACATTGCACTTTCTGGAATCAAGGTGGTGGACCTGTCAAGAATCTTGGCAGGGCCATGGTGTACGCAGAACCTGGCCGACCTGGGCGCGGAGGTGCTGAAGGTCGAACACCCGGGGCGCGGGGACGACACCCGCCAATGGGGGCCGCCCTATCTCGAAGCGGGCGAGGGCGGCGAACGCATGTCGGCCTACTTCTCGTGCTGCAACCGTGGCAAGCGCGCGCTGGCGATTGATTTCTCCACGCCCGAAGGCGCCGACGAGATCCGCGAGCTGGTGCGCAGCGCCGACGTGCTGGTCGAGAACTACAAGGCCGGCTCGCTGGCCAAGTACGGACTCGACTACGCCAGCCTGCAGGCCATCAATCCGCGCCTGGTCTATCTGTCCATCACCGGCTATGGCCAGACCGGGCCGCTGGCGGACAAGCCCGGCTACGACTACGTGTTCCAAGGCATGGGCGGGCTGATGAGCTATACCGGGCTGCCCGACGGCCAGCCCGGCGCCTCGCCGCTGCGCACCGGAGTCGCCGTGATCGACGTGTCGACGGGCATGTATGCCACGTCCGCCGTCCTGGCGGCGCTGTTCCAGCGCCACCGCACCGGTCAGGGCCAGTACCTGGACATCGCCTTGCTGGATGTCGCCGTGGCCCTCAATGCCAACCAGGGTGCCAACTTCCTGGTCTCGGGAAAGAACCCCGAGCGCAGCGGCAATGCCCACCCGAACTGCGCGCCCTACGAAGTCTTTCCCTGCGCCGACGGCCACCTGATTCTCGCCATAGGCAACGACGCGCAGTTCCAGCGCTTTTGCGCGGTGGCCGGCCAGCCCCAGTGGGCGCAGGACGCGCGCTTTGCCACCAATGCGCTGCGCATCGTCAATTTGCCCGCGCTGCGGGCCCTGCTGCTGGCGCTGTTTCCCACACGCACGCGCAGCGCCTGGACCGAGGCCTTCGACCAGGCGGGCGTGCCCTGGGGCCCGATCCATACGCTGGACGAAGTCTTTGCCCACCCCCAGGTGCAGCACCGCAAGATGCTCCAGGTGCTGCGCCACCCCGAGATCGGCGAGGTTCCCACGGTGCGCAATCCCATGCTGAGCGCCCCCGTGGGCGATCTGGCCAGCGCCTTGGCGCCGCCGCTGCTGGCCCGGACCGCAGCCCTCGAATAGCCGCTGTCGGGCGGGACCCGCCCGGCGCCAGCGCCAACGGCCAACGCCCTTGGCTTTCAAGAAAATGAAGTGAACATGAACTACACCCTCGACCTGCACCACGCCGCAGCCGCCATCGATGACGCCGGCATTGCCACCCTGACCATAAGCAACGCGGGAAGCCTCAACATCCTGGGAACGCCGGTGATAGCCGACCTGCGCCAGGCCGTCGAGGCGCTGTCCGCACGGCCGGAGCTGCGCGCGCTGGTGGTGCGCGGCACGGGCGACAAATCCTTCATTGCCGGCGCGGACATCAAGGAAATGGGGGCCTTGACGCCGGAATCGGCCCGGGTCTTCATCGAGAATCTGCGCGGCCTGTGTGAATCCCTGCGCCAGTGCCCGGTGCCGGTGATTGCGCGCCTGGCCGGCTGGACCCTGGGCGGCGGGCTGGAGCTGGCCGCGGCCTGCGACATCCGCGTGGCGTCCAATCGCGCGCAGTTCGGCATGCCCGAAGTCAAGGTCGGCATCCCCTCGATCATCCATGCCGCGCTGCTGCCGCGCCTCATCGGCCAGGCCCGCGCCGGATGGCTGCTGCTGACCGGTGACAATATCGATGCCGCACAGGCCCTGTCCTGGGGCCTGGTCGATGCGGTGGTGCCGCCAGAGCGCCTGGACAGCGAGGTGGCGCGCACCGCGGCGCAGTTCGCCGGGTTCGGCCCGTCGGTGCTGCGCCAGCAAAAGCGCTTGCTGCGCGAATGGCAGCAAACGGATCTGGAGACCGCCATAGTGCGCGGCGTCGACGAGTTTGCCTCCGCCTTCGCCACCGGCGAGCCGGCGCGCTTCATGGCGCCGTTCATGCAGGCGCGCGCGGCGGGCAGCAAACACGGCTAGGCCGCGGCCGCCATCCAACCCTCAGGAGACAACTTTGCAAATTCCTTCCCTGAAAGACAGCGTAGCCCCCGAAGAGTGGGCACTGCGCGTCGATCTCGCCGCCTGCTACCGGCTGGTCGCCATGTATGGCTGGAGTGACCTGATCTTCACGCACATCACGGCGCGGCTTCCGGCCAGTGTGAGCGGGGCGCAGCACCAGTTGCTCATCAATCCCTATGGATTGCTGTTTGACGAGATCACCGCGTCTTCGCTGGTCAAGATCGATCTCGAGGGCAACAAGCTCAGCGAGTCGCCGCTGAACGTCAACCGCGCGGGCGTGGTGATCCATTCGGCCGTGCATGCGGCGCGCGACGACGTGCAGTGCGTGCTGCATACCCATACGCGTGCCGGCGTGGCGCTGAGCGCGCTCGAATGCGGCATCCTGCCGATCTCCCAGCAGGCCAGCCTGGTGATCCATTCGCTGGGTTATCACGACTACGAAGGCATTGCCGTGAACGAAGGGGAAAAGCTACGCCTGCAGCAGGATCTGGGCCAGAACAGTTGCCTGGTGCTGCGCAACCACGGCCTGCTGACGGTCGGCAAGACGGTGGCCGATGCGTTCAAGGCAATGTATACGCTGGAAAGCACCTGCCAGATCCAGCTCGCGGCGCAGGCCGCCGGCGCGGTCACGCTGGTGCCTGACGCGGTGCTCGAAGGCGTGGGCGGCGCGGTCAGGACCATGGAAGCCGGCGCGGGCAAGAGCGGCGGCCAGCTGGCCTGGCCCGCCTTGCTCAGGCGCCTGGACCGCCTCAGTCCGGGTTACGACACCTGAAGCCGCCGGGGGCGGGCGCCGCCCCTGGGTCGGCACAAACACGGAGCCTCTTGCGCGGCCCCGCGCCCGGCCGCGCGCGCCGCAAACGGCATTCGAAATTGCCACAGACCGCCTTCGAAACTCTCGACTGGTGCAAAGACCGCAAGATTTCTAGACTGCATTTTCCGGGCTCGACACCGCGGCCGAAACGACGCAGATCGTTGCGGGCTGCCTCCCGGCACCGCTTGCCAAGCCAGAGATTTATCTGAGACCCCAAGGAGACAAAATGCTTTCTGCCCAGTTCGCTCGCACCCTGTTATCTGCCGCCCTCGGCGTTTCGCTCGGCGCCTTTGCCGCCGCGGCCCAGGCCCAGCCGGCCGCCTGGCCTTCCAAGCCGGTGACCATCGTCGTGGCCTATCCGCCCGGCGGCATGACGGATATTGTGACCCGCAGCCTGGCCAAGGAGCTGACGGCGGCATTCAACCAGCAGTTCATCGTCGACAACAAGCCCGGTGCCTCCGGACAGGTCGCGACCGAATGGCTGGTGCGCCAGCCCGCCGATGGCCACACGCTGCTGGTGACCGCGACCGGCTATGTGATTGCCCCCTTCACGCGCCAGAAGGTCTCCTACGATCCGCGCAAGGATCTCGCGCCTGTCGCGGCCCTGGTGCAGACCCCCAACATGATCGTCGTCAACCCCGCAGTGCCGGCCAAGAACTACAGCGAGTTCATGACCTGGGCCAGGCAGCAAAAGAGCGTGCCCTACGCCACGGCCGGTGCCGGGGGCTCGACCCACCTGGGCGGCGAGCTGCTGCGCCATGTGACCGGCGTGCCATTCGTGCATGTGCCCTACCGCGGCGCGGCGCCGGCGGTATCGGACACCGTGGCCAACCAGATCCAGGTGGCGGTGCAGGACTCGGTGACGGTGGCCACCTTCATCCAGGCCGGCAAGCTGCGCCCGATCGCCGTCACCAGCGCGCGCCGCAGCACCACCTTCCCCGATGTCCCCACCCTGCAGGAAAGCGGCCTCAAGGATTTCGATGTCTACACCTGGCTGGGCCTGTTTGCGCCGGCCGCCACTTCGCCTGAAATCCTCAAGAAGCTCAATGCCACGGTGAGCAAGGTGATGCACTCGCCGGAAATGGTGGCCAGCCTGTCCAAGCAGTCGAGCGAACCCATGGTGGCCCGGGACCTGCCCCAGACCAAGGCGTTCATCGATCAGGAGCTGACCAAGTGGAGCCAGCTGGTCAAGACCACGGGCGTGAAGATCGAAGACTGAGCCGGCCGCCCCGATTTCCCCCCACGCTTTGACGGAGTACCTTCTCGAATGAACGGCGCTGAAATTCTTGTTCACACACTGCTGGGCGGCAACGTCGATGTGTGTTTTTCCAACCCCGGCACTTCCGAGATGCACTTCGTTTCCGCGCTGGACCGCATCGAGGGCATGCGCTGCGTGCTGGGCCTGCACGAGACCGTGGTCACCGGTGCCGCGGACGGCTACTACCGCATTGCCGACCGCCCCGCGGCGACGCTGCTGCACCTGGGCCCCGGCCTGGCCAACGGCCTGGCCAATCTGCACAACGCCAAGAAGGCGCGTTCGGGCATCATCAATATCGTCGGCGACCATGCGATCGATCACCTCAAGCTGGATGCGCCGCTGACTTCCGACATCCAGGGTTTCGCGGCGCCGGTATCGCAGTGGGTGCATACCAGCCCCTCGGTCGATGCCATTGCCGCGGACGGCGCGGCGGCGATCCGCGTGGCGAATGCGCGGCCCGGGCAGATCGCCACGCTGATCCTGCCGGCCAATGTGGCCTGGACCGAGGGTGCACCGGCCCGGCATGTCGTCAGCGGCCAGCCGGCGCCATCCGCGCCGCCGGTGCATGATTTCAAGCGCATCGTGCAGGCCCTGCGCGATGATCCCCGGCCCACCTTGCTGCTGCTGGGCGACCGCGCGCTGCGCGCCAACTGCACCGCGCTGGCCGGCCGCATCGCCGCCGCCACCGGGGCCCAGTTGCGCGCCGAGTTCTACTACGCGCGCCATGAGCGCGGCGCGGGCCGCGTCGTGGTGCCGCGCATTCCCTATGCCGTCGAGCCCGCGCTGGCGGTGCTCCAGCAGTTCCAGCGCGTGATCCTGGTCAACGCCAAGGCGCCGGTGGCGTTCTTTGCCTATCCCGACAAGCCGGGTCGCCTGCTGCCGCCCGGCTGCGAAGTCCTGACCCTGAGCACGGTCGAGGACGACCCTTGTGCCGCGCTGGCGGCGCTGTGCCGCGAGCTCGGCGCCGACACCCTGGCCCCGGCCGGTGTGGCACAGCCCGCAGCGCAGCCCGCCGCGCTCACCGGTCCCCTGACCGCGGACAGCATTGCGCTGGCGCTTGCCGCCACGCTGCCGGAGCAGGCCATCGTGGTGGATGAAGCGGTGACCACCGGCCGCTGTTTCGACGCCGCCCTGGCCGCGGCGGCGCCGCATGACTGGCTCACGGGCTGCGGCGGCGCGATCGGCTTTGGCCTGCCCACGGCGCTGGGCGCGGCCATTGCCGCGCCCGATCGCCGGGTGGTCGCGCTCGAGGGCGACGGCAGCGGCATGTATTCCCCGCAGGCGCTGTGGTCCATGGCGCGCGAGAACGTGAATGTCACCGTGGTGGTGTTCGTCAACCGCGCCTACAGCATTCTGCGCGGCGAGCTCACAGCGGTGGGCGCGGGCGCGCCCGGCGCGCGCGCCACCGACATGCTGAGCCTGGACCGGCCCGACATCGACTGGGCCGGGCTGTCGCGCTCCATGGGCGTCGAGGCCTGCACGGTCAGGGACGTGGCCGCCTTGGCAGAGGCCTTGAAGCACTCCTTCGCGACCCCGGGACCCAGGCTGATCGAAGCGATTCTTTGAGGTGTGCAGGGGCGCCGCCGGCTTGTCATTGCAACGACATGCCGCGCCCGCGCTGCCTGCTAACCTGAAACGACGTTGAACGGGATATCCACCAACCCCGCTGCGTACCAAAGGAGAGCGGATGATCGATCTATACAGCTGGGCGGCACCCAACGGCCACAAGGTGCACATCCTGGTGGAGGAACTGCAGATTCCCTACCGTGTCGTGCCCATCAACATCACGGCAGGCGACCAGCACACCGACGCCTACCGCGCGATCAATCCGAACGGCCGGATCCCGGCCATTGTCGACCATGCTCCGGCCGATGGCGGCGCGCCGTTCACGGTGTTCGAGACCGGCGCCATCATGGTGTATCTGGCGGAAAAGGAAAAGCGCTTCCTGCCGGCCGACCTGCGCCAGCGCAGCGAGGTGCTGCAGTGGCTGTTCTGGCAAGTCGGCGGCATCGGCCCGATGATGGGCCAGGCCCAGCATTTCTTCCGCTATGCGGCCGAAAAGCATCCCTACGCCATCAACCGCTACCAGACGGAGACCCGGCGCCTGCTGCGGGTGCTGGACGAACGCCTGGCGGGCAGAGCGTACATCTGCGGCGACTATTCCATTGCCGACATGGCCTGCTTCGCCTGGATACGCATCCACAAGATGACCGGCGTGGCGCTCGACGAATTTGCGCGCGTGCAGGACTGGTACGGCCGGGTGCGCGCCCGGCCGGGCGTAGGCCGCGGTCTGGACCTGTTGAGAAGCCAATGGGTGGACGTGACCCGCTCGGACGAGGCCAAGCTCAACCTTTTTGCCAAGAGCCGCTGACCATGGCGCAGCCCAGCCTCCCGGTGCAGGCCTTCTTCGACCTGCGCAGCCCATACTCCTACCTCGCGCTGGGCCCGGCGCGGGCGCTGGCCGAACGCAGCGGCCTGGCCTTTGACTGGTGGCCTTACATCACCGATTTCCAGTCCGCCTATGGTGGCGAGGTCGCGCAGCGCTCTGCCCGCGACATCGCCAAGCTCAAGTATCTGTACATGGATTGCCGGCGCCTGGCCAGGCTGCAGGGGCTGACGGTGCGCTCGACGACAAAGCTCTGGGACCCGGTGCTCGCCAGCCAGGCCGTGCTGTTTGCCAAGGCCGGCAACCGCCTGTGGGAGTTCTGCGATCCCTTGCTCGAAGCGTTCTGGCGGCGCGAATTCGATCTGGAGTCGGATGCGGCGCTCGAGAGTCTGCTGGTCCAGGCCGGGCTGTGCGCGCAGGAATGGCAGGCGTTTCGGCGCGGCGCGGCGCAGCAGGCGCTGGACAGCGCACTGGACCATGCGCAGCAGCTCGGGGTGTTTGGCGCGCCCACTTTCATCTATCGCGGAGAAATGTTCTGGGGCGGCGACCGAATGGACCTGCTTGAAGCGGCAATGCGCGCCGCGCATTGAACGCGCCGACCGCGCGCCTGGAGCGGTCGGCGCAAGCTCGCCTGGCTCAGAGATAGTCTTGCAGACGCTCGGTATGCACCTGCACATGGCCCTTGGCGCGGTCGATCTCTATGACGCCAGCGCGTTTGAGCGCGCTCAGCGCCATGTTCACGCGCTGGCGCGACAGGCCGCAGATCAGCGCCAGCTGCTGCTGGTGAATGGGCAGGCGGCTGCTGGCCGCGGCGTGGTTCCTGGTCAGCATCTGCAGCGCCTGGGCCACCCGTTTTTCCGGTCCCAGCAGGCGCGACGCCACCAGCATGCCGACGAACTCGCCCATGCGGGCATTCATCACATCGCAAAGAAAATTGCTGAACGCATGCGAGCCAGCGCGCAGGCGGTCGAAGACCGGCGCGGGAATGAGGCACAGCTGGGCGCTGGTGAGCGCGCGCAGGTCGTACTGCATGCGTTCTTTTTTCAGCAGCGAGCCGTCGCCGCACCATTCTCCTTGCTGCAGACAGTACAGCGTGGTTTCGTCGCCTTCTGGGCCGACGATGTACATCTGCAGATGCCCGTGCATCACGCCCCACCAGTAGGCACTGGGGTCGCCGGCGCGCGCGACATAGCCGCCCGCAGCGACCGTCATGGTGAGCGCGCTGGCCAGCGTCTGGGCCTGCAGCTCCTCGGAAAGCGCCTGGAACCAGGGCCAGCTGCCCAGGAAATCGGCCAGCGCGCTGTTGCCGGTTGCCGGGCTGCTGCGTTGTTCCATCGTTCGCTCCAAAGTCCCATGGCCCAGGCGGGCCTAGGCCATGGCTCCGGTCTGGAAGCGTCCGCGGTAGGCGCCCGGACTCATGCCTATGCGCTGGCGAAAGAGCCTGGAAAAGGAGCTGGTGTCGCTGTAGCCGACCTGGCTGGCGACTTCCTCCACATTGTTCGAACTGGTCTCAAGCAACGCGCGCGCGGCTTCCAGCCGCAGGTCCTGCAGGTAGGCCAGCGGCGTCTGGTCCAGCACGCTGCGAAAACGCCGAATCAGCGTGCGGTCGCTGACGGCAAGCATCTCGGCCAGTTCCGTGATCTTCAGATCCGTGCCCATGTTGTCCTGCAGCCAGCCCTGGGCACGGTGCACCAGCACGTCGGAGTGGTTTTTCTGGGCCAGCAGCGGCAAGAAAGGAATCTGGCTGGTCTGGCTCACGTCGATCAGCATTGCCTTGGCACATTGCGAGGCGATGACCGGGCCGGCGAAGCGCTCGATCACGCGTACGGTCTGAATCAGATAGGACGCCGAAGCGCCGGCGCAGATCAGCCTGTCGATCTCCGTGAGCACCGGGCGCAGCTGCAGGTCTACGCGAGGAAACTTGGCCCGGAACAGCCGCTCCAGCCACCAGGTGGTCGTGGCCGTGCGGCCATCGAGCAAGCCGGTCTGGGCCAGGATGAAAGTGCCGGTGCAATTGGCCGCGACCAGGGCTCCGGCGCGCCACTGCGCCGTCAGCCAGTCACAGGCATCGGCCTGGCGCGCGAGAAACTGGTCGAACTGGCGGTGTCCGCCATAGTGAAAGCTCGGGACGAACACCAGGTCATAGCGTTCTCGCGGCCCCAGTTTGTGGGTGGGCAGCGGCAGGCCGTTGCTGGCCAGGGCCGGCTCGCCCGACGTGGATACAAAGCGCCACTCGAACAGCGCCGACGGCTGCGCCTTGGCCAGGCGCAGATGCGAATTGGCAATCTGCAGGATGTCGGCAAACCCCGCCACGCTGGAGGCGTAGCAGCCGTCGAAGGTAAGGATGGCAGCGCGTGGCATTCGAGTCGGAAACCGCATGAAACAAGTCGATTCAGACACTCTAACGCAAGCTTGGCAGGGGCGCACCAAGGGTCTACCCGCGCCCGCTCAGAGCGCATGACCGCTGCCAGCGCGGCGCCGCGCCGCGGCGCCGGGTCCATGTCGGAAACGGCATGCATAAAGTCAAATTCGCCAATGTACGCGGCCCTGGTTGTGGTGATTAATAGGTAGGTCGGCATACGAACCGAAGCATCACCACAAGGAGCCCCCATGAGACTGTCCACAAGCGCCGCGATACCGCATCGGGCCACGTCGAGCGCCAGGCGACTGCCAGGGAAGGCGCAGCATGTCTGAGATCACACCGCAACCCGGCGGGCTGCTGCGCCCGGCCAAGCTCGACGATCGCTACCAGCTCGAGTCCGGTCCGGCCTACCTCAGCGGCTCGCAGGCGCTGGTGCGGCTGCTGCTCAACCAGAGCACGCGCGACCGGGCCGCTGGCTTGAACACCGCGGGCTTTGTCAGCGGCTACCGCGGCTCGCCGCTGTCTGGCCTCGATCAGGTGCTGTGGGGCATACAAAAGCAGCTCCAGGAGCGGCAGATCGAATTCATCCCCGGCCTGAACGAAGACCTGGCCGCCACTGCCTGCTGGGGAACCCAGCAGCTGATGCAGCATCCCGAGGAAGCCAAGGTCGATGGCGTGTTTGCCATGTGGTACGGCAAGGGCCCGGGTGTGGACAGAAGCGCCGATGCCCTCAAGCACGCGAATGCGGCCGGAACCTCCCGGCATGGCGGCGCCCTGGTGCTGGCGGCCGACGACCATACCGCCAAATCCTCGTCCTTTGCCCACCAGAGCGAGCAGCTGCTGATTGCCTCGTTCATTCCCATCCTGTATCCCAGCAACGTACAGGAATACCTCGACTACGGCATCCATGGCTGGGCCATGAGCCGCGCTGCCGGCCTGTGGGTGGGACTGAAATGTGTGGGCGACATCGTAGAGACCACCTCGGTGGCCGATGTCGATGCCTTTCGCGTCGAATGCCGGCCGCCGCAGGACTTCGAACCGACGGAGGAGGTGCACATCCGCTGGCCCGATGTCTGGGCCACGCAGGAGCCGCGCATCGTGCGCACCAAGCTGCCCCTGGCGCTCTCCTACTGCCGCGCCAACGGCTTGAATCGCATCGTCAGCAAGGGCGCGGCGGCCCGCATCGGCATCATTGCCGCCGGCAAACCCTACAACGATGTGCGCGAGGCGCTGGGAATGCTGGGCATAGGCGAGCAGGAGATGGCCGCCCGGGGCATCGCGCTGCTGAAGCTGGGCATGGTCTGGCCGCTGGAGCCGCAGATCATCCGCACGTTTGCCCAGGGGCTGGACGAGATCTTTGTCGTCGAGGAAAAACGCGCCTTGATCGAGCAGCAGGTCAAGGACATTCTCTACCCGCTGGCGGCAAGCGGCGCGAAGGTGCCGCAGGTGGTGGGCAAGTCGGGCGGCGGCCTGCAATGCGGCGAGTTCGAGATCCCGCCCGATCAGCGCCTGCTGCAGGGCGACGGCGAGCTGGGCCCGGCCGACATCGCGGCGGCGCTGCAGGCCCGCCTGCTGGCCGCAGGCATGGCGGGCTGCGCCGCGCACACCGGCCTGGTCGCCAGGCAGGCAAGCCAGACGCCACTGATGCGCACGCCGTACTTCTGCTCGGGCTGTCCGCACAGCAGCTCGACCAAGGTGCCCGAAGGCTCGCGCGCCACCGCCGGCATAGGCTGCCACTACATGGCCAACTGGATGGATCGGCGCACCGAAAGCTACACCCACATGGGCGGCGAAGGCGCTCCCTGGGTGGGACAAAGCCGGTTTTCCAAGCGGCCGCACATGTTTGCCAATATGGGCGACGGCACCTTCTTTCACTCGGGCTCGCTGTCCATCCGCCAGGCGGTGGCGGCGCGCACGCCGATGACGTTCAAGATATTGTTCAACGACGCCACGGCGCTCACCGGCGGCCAGCCCCATGACGGACCGCTGACCGTGCCGATGTTGACCCACCTGCTGCATGCCGAAGGGGTGTCGCGCGTGGTGGTGGTGAGCGACGACATCGAGAAATACCGCGGCCATGAGGCGGCGTTCGCTCCCGGGACTGGCTTTTATCACCGCCGCGATCTCGACGCCGTCCAGCGCGAGCTGCGCGAACTTCCCGACGTGACGGCCCTGGTCTATGACCAGACCTGCGCGGCCGAGAAGCGCCGCCGGCGCAAGCGCAACCAATACCCCGATCCGGCGCTGCGCTACATCATCAACCCGGAGGTGTGCGAAGGCTGCGGCGACTGCAGCGTCAAGAGCAATTGCGTCTCGATCGAGCCTCTGGAGACAGCGCTGGGGCGCAAACGCCAGATCAACCAGTCGTCCTGCAACAAGGACTACGCCTGTGCCGACGGCTTTTGCCCGAGCTTCGTGGCCGTGGCCGGCGGCGTGCTGCGCAAGAAACCGGCGGATGCCGCTGCGAGCGCGCAAGCCGATCCCGGATCCTGGCCCGAGCCCGGTCACCCCGAACTGCCGGCGCTGCACGCCAGCTATGCGGTGCTGGTCAACGGCATAGGCGGCACGGGCGTGCTGACGATCGGCAATGTTCTGGGCATGGCCGCGCACCTGCAGGGTCTGCATTGCTCGGTGATGGACATGGCCGGGTTGGCGCAAAAGGGCGGGGCGGTCTGGAGCCATGTGCGCATCGCGGCAGCGGCGCAGGACATCCACGCGCCGCGCATTCCGCCGGGCGCGGCCGATGCGATGATTGGCGGCGACCTGGTGGTGAGCGCCCATCCCGACTCCGTCAGCCGGCTCAAGCCCGATGCCCGCGCTTTGGTCAATGCCAATGTTTCTCCGACCTCCGACTTCCAGCGCAACCGCGATTTCCAGATGCCCGAGGACGGGCTGTGGTCCAGCATCGTGCCGACGGGCTCGCGCATAGGCCTGACCAGGATTCCAGCCCATGACATCGCGCTGCGGTTTTGCGGCGACAGTGTCTACGCCAACATGATCATGCTGGGCGCGGCCTGGCAAGGCGGTCAGATTCCGCTGTCGCTGGAGGCGCTGCGCCGGGCCATCGAGCTCAACGGGCAGGCGGTCGAGGCCAACACCCGGGCGTTTCGCATCGGGCGGCAGTTCATGGCCGCGCCCGAGCGCCTGGTCATGCCGCGTGCCGTGCCGCTGCAATGGCTTCCCAGGGGGGGCAAGCAAGATTTCACGCCATTGCGCGAGAACCGCCGCGAGCGCCTCGTGGCCTACCAGGGCCAGGCCTATGCGCGCCGCTATGAGAGCTTTCTGCAGGCAGTGCTCGCCGCATGCGGCGGCGCACAGGGCGATTATGCCCAGGCAGTGGCCAGCAACCTGTTCAAGCTGATGGCATACAAGGACGAATACGAGGTCGCCAGGCTGCATTCTTCCGCGGCCTTGCGCCAGCTCATTGAAAGCCAGTTCGAGGGCGATTACCAGCTGCGCTTTGCCCTGGCGCCGCCGCTGCTGGCGCGTCGCGGCTCCGATGGCGTGCCACGCAAGCGGCTGTACGGCGGCTGGATGGAGCCGGCGTTTGGCATGCTTGCCAGGCTCAAGTTCCTGCGCGGCACGCCGTTCGACCCGTTTGGCTACACGCGCGAGCGCCGGATGGAGCGGGCGCTGATCGACGAATACCGGCTGGCCATCCGGGCGACGCTGCCGTTTCTCGCCGCCGAACCGAAGAAATGTCTGGAGCTGGCGCGCATTCCCGAGCAGATTCGCGGCTTCGGCCATGTGAAGCAGGCCGCCGTTGTCCAGGCGCGCGAACGCCAGCGCGTGCTGCTGGGCGAGATCACCGGCAAGGACATTCCGCCCGTCGACCCATCGCAGCCCATGGCCTATGGGCGCTATCTGGAAGGAGCCTGGTCATGACCACGCAAGAAAGCAAGGCAGGCCACGCCGGCCGCCGCGCGCATATCGTCTATGCGCACCCGGAGCCGAACTCGTTTGTCGCCGCCATGCGCGACACGACCCGACGGACCCTCGAAAGCCAGGGCTGGCAGACCAGCGTGACCGATCTGCAGGACAGCGGTTTTCACGCCGTGGCCGGCGCCGGCGACTTCGGCAGCCGCTCGCGCGCGGACTATCTGGTCTATCCCATGGAGCAGCGCCATGCCTGGAAACAGCAGACGCTCGACCCCCAGATTGCCGCGGAGGTCGAGTCGGTGCGCAACGCCGACCTGCTGGTGCTGGTGTTTCCGGTGTTCTGGTATTCGGTGCCGGCCCAGCTCAAGGGCTGGATAGACCGGGTGTTCCTGTCGGGCATCTTCTACGGCGGCACCCGGGTCTACGACCAGGGCGGCATGAGCGGCAAACGCGCACTGGTCGTTGCGGCGCTCGGGGGCCGGGACTACATGTTCGGGCCGGGCTCGATTCATGGCGACCTGAAGGACATGCTCAAGCATCTGCTGCAGGGCACGCTGGGCTATGTGGGCTATGGCGTGCCCGAGCCGTTCTTTGCCTACCATGTGCCATATGTCGATGACGCGCAGCGCCAGGCCATGCTGCGGGAGCTGGAGCAGGCCTTGCGGCAGCTCGAGGATCGCCCGCTGCTGGCCATGCCCAGCCTGGAGGACTTCGACGCGCAGTTTCGGCCCCTGAGCATGCAGTCTGCAATGCCGTGAGCGCCGCGTGCATGCAGCGCCAGCCACGCGCGCAGCGCGCTGCGGCGGCAACAGTGTTTTCATCCGCCGTTTAATTTTCATACCAACCCAAGGAGACACCCATGGCATGGGACATCGAAGTGATCGACCATTGCGCCGTCGTGCGCATGAATACCAACAAGGTCAACGTGCAGAACGAGCAGTTCTTTGCCGACCTGCACGCGGCCTTTGACCGCCTGGAAAGCGAGTTCGGCGAATTGCCGGTGGTGCTGACCGGGCAGGGCGATGCGTTTTCCGCCGGCATCGATTTCCAGTACAGCTTCGATATCTTTGGCAGCGGCAGCGCCGACAAGATACGCGACTGGTACCGGGCCTACCGCGCGACCAACCTGCGGATCTTCCGCTACCCCCGGCCCACGGTTGCCGCGGTCAACGGCCACGCGATTGCCGGCGGCCTGATCACGGCGCTCGACTGTGATTTTCGCGTGGCTGCGCGCAAGCCGGCGAAGTTCGGCCTCAACGAGGTGCCCATCGGCATTCCCATGCCGGCCGCCTATGTCGAGATCATCAAGTACGCGCTGGGCGACAAGGTGGGGGCGCTGACCACCCTGCGCGGCGAGCTCTACGGCCTGGAAGAGGCCGAGCGCCTGGGCTTCTTTCACGAAGTGGTGGCGCCGGACCAGCTGCTGTCCACGGCCATCCGCTATGCGCGCTGCATCACGCCGGACTGCAATGTCGCCTATGCGATGTCCAAGAAAGCGCTGCAGGACGCCACCAACAAGCAGATCGATGAACGCACCGTGGAGCTCGATGCCCAGTTGCCCGCCGGCATGAGCGATGCGGGCAATCGCCTGGCGCAGGACCGACGCCGCCAGGAAATCATGCACAAGCGCAAGTAAGGCGCGCGCTGCGCGCGGCGGCGGGGGCTGCAGCGCGCCCGTGCGCCGCCGCGCTGCGGATGCGACAGGAAGCAGCGTTCAGCCTTGCCCCGGAGCCGGCGGCGCAATACAGGAGACACACCATGACCCAGTTAGCCAGCAGCTATGCGCGCGGCGCGACGGACCGGCCACTGATAGAGCAGACGATAGGCGACTTCTTTGACGAAATGGTCACCCGATTTCCCGACAAGGAAGCCGTGGTGTCATGCCATCAGGGCCTGCGCTACTCTTTTTCGGCCTTGCAGCGCGAGGTCAACCGCATGGCCAGCGGCTTGCTGCGCCTGGGTCTGCGGCCCGGCGATCGCCTGGGCATCTGGTCGCACAACAATGTCGAATGGCTCATGACCCAGCTTGCCACCGCCAAGATCGGTATCGTGCTGGTCAACATCAACCCTGCCTACCGGACGGCGGAGCTTGAATATGCATTGACCAAGGTCGGCTGCAAGGCCTTGATCACCATGCCTTCATTCAAGAACACCAGCTATCTGGACATGGTCAGGCACCTGGCGCCCGAGCTGGACGCGGCCGCGCCCGGCGGCCTGCGGTCCGCCAGGCTACCCGATCTGCGCACGGTGATCCAGACCGGGCCGCAGGCGGTGGCGGGCGGGCTGCGCTTTTCTGACCTGCTGGCGCTGGGCGATGCCGCAGACCCGGCGCTGGCGGCGCTGGCCGCCGGCGTGCGCAACACGGACGCGGTCAACGTGCAGTTCACCAGCGGCACCACAGGCGCGCCCAAGGGCGCGACCCTGACCCATCGCAATGTGCTGAACAACGGTTTTTTCATCGGCGAAGCCATGCGCCTGAGCCCGGATGACCGGCTGTGCATTCCGGTGCCGCTGTACCACTGCTTCGGCATGGTGGTCGGCAACCTGGCGGCGCTGACCCACGCCAGCACGATTGTGTATCCCAGCGAGGCGTTCGACCCGGTTGCGGTGCTTCAGGCGGTGCAGGCCGAGCGCTGCACGGCACTGCATGGCGTGCCGACGATGTTCATTGCCGAGCTCGACCACCCCCGCTTTCGGGAATTCGATCTGGCTACGCTGCGCACCGGCGTGATGGCGGGCTCGCCTTGTCCGATCGAAGTGATGAAGCGTGTCGTCAGCGAAATGCACATGCGCGAGGTCACCATTGCCTACGGCATGACGGAAACCAGCCCCGCGAGCTGCCAGAGCACCACCGACACGCCGATAGAAAAGCGCGTCTCGACCATAGGCCAGGTGCTGCCGCACCTGGAGCTCAAGGTCATAGATCCGGCAGGCGGCAACATCCTGCCGACGGGCCAGGTGGGCGAGCTGTGCACCCGGGGCTACTCCGTGATGCAGGGCTACTGGGGGGATGCCGAGAAAACGGCCGAAGCCATCGATGCCGAGGGCTGGATGCACTCCGGCGACCTGGCCGTCATGGATGCCGAAGGCTACGTCAATATCGCGGGCCGCATCAAGGACATGGTGATTCGCGGCGGAGAGAACATCTACCCGCGCGAGATCGAGGAGTTTCTCTACCGCCACCCGGCCATCCAGGACGTGCAGGTGATAGGCGTGCCGGATGCCAAGTATGGGGAAGAGCTTTGCGCCTGGATCGTGCTGCGCTGCGGCGCCGACCTTTCCGAGGACGCGCTCCGCGCGTTCTGTCAGGGACAGATTGCCCACTTCAAGATTCCCCGGTACATCCGCTTCGTGCAGCAGTTCCCCATGACCGTGACGGGCAAGATCCAGAAATTCGTGATGCGCGAAATGATGCAGTCCGAACTGCAGCTGAGCGCGCCAGCCTCGGCCTGAAACCCGTCGCTCCGCCCGGCGTCGACTGCTTTCCTGTAGCGAACGACAAAGATGCCATTCTGTCGGAATCGGCACGCAATGAGTCAGTTTCGACACTTCTGCCCATGGCTGGAAAGCGCGTTAATCAAGCCCGGCGATTCGCTCTCTGATTGGCGCAGGCGCGCCCGGGCGGACCGTCTGTCCCACATCTAGCAGTTGGAGTTGCATATGACACGCTTTGCCGGTGCGCAGGGTTTCATGGGGCCTTTTTCCCATGATGGGCAGGCGAGCATCGCGCCCCAGCCGCCGTGGCATTACGCGGCGGACTTCATCACGCTCGAATGCTGGGCGGCGCCCGCTGCCGTGGAGGCCCTGCTGCCTCCCGGGCTGAGCCTGCATCCCGATGAGCCCGGGCTGATGACGGTTTCCTTTGTCGACTGGCAGGCCTGCACCGACGCCGGCGCGGAGTTGCTGGACCCGATCCGCGCCCAGTACCGCGAATGCATCGTGCTGGTCAGCGTGCAATACGAGGGCCAGCTCATGCAGTACTGCCCCTATATTGTGGTCGACCAGGACACTTCCCTGGCACGCGGCTGGGCGCTGGGCTATCCCAAGAAAATCGGCTCGGTGTGGATCACGCGCTCCATGGGCATGGCCAGCATGGCCTCGCCCGCGCTCGAGGCCGGCGCGCGCTTTGCGGGCACGCTGGCCGTGAAGGACCGGCGCCTGGCCGAGGGCCATGTGACGCTTGCCGGCCTGGCCGACGGCTCGGCGGTCACTTTCGGCAGCCGCCCCATCGTCGCGCTGCGGCACTTCCCGTCGATGTTCCCGGGTCAGCACGAGCAACCCGCGGTGTTTGAGCTGGTGCGGCTGCAGGCCGAGAACGTGCAGGCCGGCCCCGTCTGGGCGGGAAGTGCGGCGTTGACCATTTTCGACTCCCCCACGGAGCCCCTGGCGGCCTTGCGTCCGACCGGCATAGGCCGTGGCTGGCGGTATTCCCTGGCCATGACCAATCGCCACAACCACCTGCTGCGGGACCTGCGCCAGTGCAGCCCAAGCCTTTCGTCCGAGGAGACATGAGATGGATTCTGTAGAACTGCAACGCACCTACCTGGATTTGACGACGCCCCATGTGGCCGACGCCTGCATGCGCCTGGGCATTGCACTGCGCTGCGCGCCCGCAGCGATGCGTCCGTTGTGGAATGGCAGCCACATGGTCGGCCGGGCGCGTCCCGCGCGGCACTATGGCAGCGTCGACGTCTTTCTCGAAGCGATAGACCGCGCAGCGCCAGGAGATGTACTGGTGGTCGACAACGGCGCACGCCTGGACGAGGCCTGCGTCGGTGACCTGGTCACGCTGGAAGCCGCCCTGGCCGGGCTGCGCGGCATCGTGATCTGGGGGCTGCACCGCGACTCCACGGAGTTGCGCACCATCCGGCTGCCGGTGTTCAGCCTCGGCACCTTGCCCGCCGGTCCGCAGCGCCTGGAGCGCCAGGAAGACGCGGCGCTGTCGTCCGCGATGTGTGGCGAACATGAAGTCACCGTTGCGGACTTCGTGCTGGCGGATGACGATGGCGTGATCTTCCTGCCCCTGTCCCAGGCCCGTGCGGTGGCCGAACTGGCGACCACGATTCGCGACACCGAGCGCAGCCAGGCGGCGCGCATGCAGGGCGGGCTGTCGTTCAGAAGCCAGGCCCGCTTCGGCGATTTCCTGGCGGCGCGCAGCGCCGATGCCAGCGTCACATTCCGCCAGCATCTGCGGGCCACAGGCGGGGCCATCGAGGAGTGAGACAGGCGCTGGCTGCCATTCCATTGACTTGCATCTTTCAGGACCGACCTTCGTCGTGACGCATACTTCCTCTTCCGCTCCCCCGTATCCCCGTTCACCACAGTCACCACAGTCACCCCAGGCAACTTTCGCCGGCGAGGTGGCCGCGCCCTATGGCGCGCCCGCGCCGCCGGCGCCGCGCCGCAAAGTCACCACGGCGCGCATTGCCGCGATGCGCGCCGGCGGGGAAAAGATTGCCATGCTGACGGCCTATGACGCCACATTCGCGGCGGTTGCCGCAGCCGCCGGTGTGGACTGCCTGCTGGTCGGCGACTCTCTGGGCATGGTCTGTCAGGGCCGGGGCACGACGGTGGGCGTGTCGCTGGAGGAAATGCGCTACCACACGCATTGCGTGGCCCGCGGGCTGGAACGCTCGCAGGGCGGCAGCCTGCTGGTGGCCGATCTGCCATTCGGCAGTTACCAGCAGTCGCGCGATCAGGCGATGGCTTCGGCCCTGGTGTTGATGCAGGCGGGCGCGCAGATGGTCAAGCTCGAGGGCGGCGGCTGGACGGCGGAGTTGGTGTCCTTTCTGGTCGAGCGCGGCGTGCCGGTCTGCGCCCACCTGGGACTGACGCCGCAAACGGTGTCTGCACTGGGCGGCTACCGGGTGCAGGGCCGCGATGCGGCGGCAGGCGAGAAGATACGGCGCGACGCGGCAGAACTTGAAGCCGCCGGCGCGTCCATGATGGTGCTGGAGATGCTGCCGCGCCAGCTTGCCGCGCGCATCACCTGCGACATGTCGCGCTGCGCCACGATTGGCATCGGGGCGGGCAGCGGCACGGCGGGCCAGGTGCTGGTGATGCACGACATGCTGGGCCTCAATCTGGGGCCCATGGCGAAATTCGTGCGCAACTTCATGCGGGACGCCGCGGCCGTGGACGCCGCCTTTGCCGCCTATGTGGCGGCGGTCAGGCAGGGGGCTTTTCCCGACGACCAGCAGCATGCCTGGTCGTGAGCTTCTGCCCGGCCGCGCGATGTCCCAGGCCGTCGCCCGCGCCTGAACGCGGATGCATCGTGCGCCCTCCATCTGGGCACAGGCACTTTCTCCGATGCGGCGCCGCGCTGAGTCGTTCACATCTGCTTGACCGCCTGCAAACCCTGTAGCATCTCAGAAGCCAAACTGCTTGGCAGGGAAGGATGCAGCGCGCATGCAGTGTGCAAGAAACGGAGCGACTGAATGAAATCTGCCGGAGTCAGAGGCACGGTGTCGATCGAGCTGGTGCATGAGGCCTTGAACGCGGCCAACGTCAGAAACCTGGAGGTCGCCCGGGTGCTCGAGGCCGCCAAGCTCGATCGCGACCTGCTGCGCTCCGCGAAGGCGCGCATTTCAGCGCAGTCCTATTCCGATATGTGGGTGGCACTGGCGGATCTGATGGACGATGAGTTCTTCGGGCTGGACAGCCATGGGCTGCGCCGCGGCAGCTACGCGCTCATGACGCGCGCGGCCGTGAGTGCGCACAACCTCGAGCATGCGATCCGCAGGATAGTGCGCTTCCTGCGTTCCACGCTGGACGACTTCCGCGGCGAGCTGGTGCTGGAGGACAACGAGGCGCGCATCTATCTGCATGACGGCGGCGTCATGCGCCGGCTGTTCGGCTACGGCACCTGGTTCATTCTGGTGCATGGCCTGGCGTGCTGGCTGGTGCATAGGCGCATCGAGCTGACCAGCATGCAGTTTCGCAATCCGCCGCCGGCGGACGACAGCCACTACCGCACGCGCTTTTGTGACAACCTGGTCTTCAACGGCGACACCACGTTCATTGCCTTCCCGGCCGAGCTGCTGGGCCTGGCGATTGTGGAGACGCCGGAAACGGTGGAGCGCTTTTTGCGCGCGGCCCCGGCGAATCTCTTGGTCCAGTACCGCAATGACGCCAGCAGCACGGCGCAGATCCGCAAGCGGCTGCGCAGCCAGACTCCGGAAGAATGGCCCGACTTGGAGGCGCTGGCGCAGGCGCTGTGCATTTCCGCCACCACGCTGCAGCGCCGCCTGCAGCTGGAGGGAAGCAATTACCAGCGCCTCAAGGACGATTTGCGGCGCGACATCGCCATCGACCTGCTGTCCGCCACGCCGCTGACGGTGGCGGAAGTCGCTGCGAGAACCGGTTTCCAGGAGCCCAGCGCCTTCCACCGCGCCTTCAAGAAATGGACCGGAGTGAGCCCGGGCGCCTATCGCAGCAGCAGCCATGACGACCGTGGCTAGCGTGCGCCGCGCGCGCTGAGGCCTCCTGCCCATCGACCCCACACCGGTCGAGGCGTGCGGGCATGGTTTCGCCGGCCCGTTGAACCTAATCTCCGTCGTAGTCGCAAGCAATGCGGCATTCACAACGACAGGAGACAACATGCAACAGGTAGATGTACATGCCTTGGCCGGGCAATCGCGTTTCAACGGCTTCCACGGTCTGGTGCTTTTCTGGTGCGTCCTGATCTTGATCATCGACGGCTATGACCTGGCGGTGGTCGGCGCCGCGCTGCCCTCGATCATGAAAGACATGGGCATCGATGCCACCAGCGCCGGCGTGATGGCCGGCTCGGCGCTGTTCGGCACCATGCTGGGCGCGATCTTTCTCGGCTCCCTCGCGGACCGCATCGGCCGCCCGCGCATGACGGCGGTGTGCGTAGCGCTGTTCAGCCTGTTCACGGCGGCCGCGGGCCTGACCAACGACCCGATCAGCTTCAGCGTCATGCGCTTCATTGCCGGACTGGGCATTGGCGGCGTGCTGCCCATCATGACCGCGCAAATGGGCGAGTTCGCTCCCGCCAAGCTGCGCACCCGGCTGGTCACGATGGTGTTTGCCGGCTACTCGGTGGGCGGCATCCTGGTGGCGCTGACCGCCAAGCAGCTGATTGAAAGCCACGGCTGGCAATCGGTCTTCTATGTCGCCGGCCTGCCGGTGCTGCTGATTCCCTTCATTCTCAAGACCATGCCGGAGTCGCTTTCCAACCTGGTCAAGCGCGGTGACCAACCGGAGCTCGCACGCCTGGCACGCAAGATCGCTCCCGAGCGCAATCTGCGCGCCGACACGGTCTTTGTCGGCTCGCCCGCCGACAAGGCTCGCAGCGCCCCCGTGCGCAGCCTGTTCGAGGAAGGACGCGGCTTCAGCACCGTCATGATCTGGATGGCGTTCATGACCGGCCTGTTCATGGTCTATGCGCTCAATTCCTGGCTGACCAAGCTGATGGCCATGGCCGGCTACAGCCTGGGCTCGGCATTGAACTTCGTCATTGTCTTCAATGTGGGGGCCATTGTCGGCGCGATCGGCGGCGGGCTGCTCAGCGACAAGTTCAACATCAAGCATGTGCTGGTGAGTTTCTATGTGGTCGGCGCCATCTCCTTGACCGCATTGGCCTTCACCAAGTCCACCGAACTGCTGTTCCTGATGGTGTTCATTGTCGGTGCCTCCACGCTGGGCACCCAGCTGCTGGCCTATGCCTATGCGGGTGACTTCTACCCGCCCGCCAACCGGGCCACCGGCGTGGGCTTCGCCTCCGGCGTGGGCCGCATCGGCGCCATCGTTGCGCCCGTGCTGATTGGCTGGCTGGTGTCGCTGGACCTGCCCATGGAGCAGAACTTCATGGCCATTGCCGTGGCCGGTGTTATCGGCGCAGTGGCGGTGATGCTGGTCAACCAGTCGCGCGCGGATTCGACGCGCGTCAAGCAAGGTGGAGCGCTGGCGAACTGACGCGCCCTGGCGTTGGCCGCTGCCCGCCGGCCCCGCCAGGGTTGGGACCTGCGGGCATAGACGAACGGCCTGACTGTTCCTACAGTGGGATTCAGACGATGCCCCGGAACAAGCCGCAGCTTGGGGACCAGGGGCGGTGAAACTGTGATTGTTGACATGCGCGGCGGCGCGGCTGCCGCGCCGATATGGGATTGCCATGAGTGCGAAACTTCTTGTCCTTGAGGACCCCGCGGCCATAGACCGCAATGCCGCCAGCCCGGTGCATGCCGAGGCCTTGCGGGATGCGGTCGACTGGGCCATCACCTCGCGCCGCAGCGTGCGGGCGTTCCTGCCCACGCCGGTGGCGCGCGAAGACGTGGAGGCGATACTGACCACGGCCAGCTACAGCGCCTCCGGCATGAACATGCAGCCGTGGCAGGTGCATGTGGTGACCGGTGCGGCCAAGGCGCATCTTTCGGCCGAACTCGCCAAGCTGGACGACGATCCCGCCCAGGCCGGCGCGCTGGTCGAGCCCTACGACTACTATCCGCGCGAATGGTTTTCCCCCTATCTCGAGCGCCGGCGCAAGGTCGGCTGGGACCTGTACGGCCTGCTGGGAATCGCCAAGGGCGACAAGCAGCGCATGCATGCCCAGCACGGCAGGAACTACCGCTTCTTCGACGCTCCGGTAGGCCTGTTCTTCACCGTCAGCCGGGAGCTGCAGGAAGGCAGCCTGCTGGATTACGGCATGTTCCTGCAAAGCGTGATGGTGGCGGCGCGCAGCCGCAACCTGCACACTTGCCCCCAGGCCGCCTTCCTCAAATTCCACCGCAAGATCGGCTCCCTGCTGGGAATTCCGGTCGGGCAGATGCTGGTGTGCGGCATGAGCCTGGGATATGCGGACGACTCCCGGGTGGAAAACTCGCTCACCACGCTGCGTGAGCCGGTGTCCGCGTTCACCACTTTCCACGACAAGCAGCCGGAGACATAAAAATGAGTGCAGATTCGTATTCCAAAGGATTGGAGCGTTGCGACGCCAACCACGTGCCCTTGACGCCGTTGGGTTTTCTGGACCGCGCCGCCCTGGTACAGCCCCATCGCCTGGCCGTGATCCATGGCAGCCACACCCAGACCTGGGCGCAGACGCGCGAGCGCTGCTACCGCCTGGCCTCGGCCCTGGTGTCCCGCGGCATCCAGGTCGGCGACACGGTGTCGGTGCTCGCGCCCAACACCCCGGCCATGCTGGAGGCGCATTTCGGCGTGCCCCTGTCGGGCGCGGTGCTCAACGCCATCAACCACCGCCTCGATGCCGAAGGCATTGCCTTCATCCTGCGCCACGGGGAATGCAAGCTGCTGCTGGTCGACCGCGAGTATGCGGCGGTGGCGGGCGCGGCGCTGGCCATGCTGGACAATCCGCCGGCAGTCATCGACATCAACGACCACTTGGCGCCCGAAGGCCAGGCCATCGGGCAGACGGACTACGAGAGCCTTCTGGCCGAGGGCGACCCCGCCTTCCCGGGCGTCTGGCCCGAGGACGAATGGCAGCCGATCGCGCTGAACTACACCTCGGGCACGACCGGCGACCCCAAAGGGGTGGTCGCCAGCCATCGCGGCACCTACCTCATGAGCCAGCTGCAGATCACCAACTGGGCCATGCCGCGCGCGCCGCGTTATCTGTGGACCCTGCCCATGTTCCATGCCAATGGCTGGTGCTTCACCTGGGGCATCACGGCCGCCGCCGGCACCCATGTCTGCCTGCGCCGGGTGTCGGCCGACAACGTGCTCGACGCCATAGCCCAGCACCAGGTGGACCATCTGTGCGCCGCGCCGATTGTGATGGCCATGCTGGCGGACACGCGCAGCCGCAAGCTCGAGCGCCCGGTGCGCGTGCTGACGGCGGGCTCGCCGCCGCCCCTGGCGGTGCTGGAGTCGGTGCTGGCCATGGGCTTTGATGTGGAACATGTGTTCGGCATCACGGAAGTCTCGGGCACGCCCGTGAGCTGCGTGTGGCAGGACGGCTGGAGCGAGCTGCCGGGCGATGTACAGGGCAAACTGCGTGTGTGCCAGGGCGCGCGCGCCGCGATGTTCGAGGGGCTGATGGTCGGCGATGCCCAGACGCTGGCGCCCGTGCCCCAGGACGGAAAGACGACCGGCGAACTGATGCTGCGCGGCAACACGGTGATGATGGGCTACTTCAAGAACGAAGCGGCCACGCGCAAGGCCCTGGCCGATGGCTGGTTCCGCACCGGCGATGTGGCGGTGATGCATGACAACGGCTACGTCCAGATCACCGACCGTTCCAAGGACGTGATCATCTCGGGCGGCGAGAACATTTCCTCCGTCGAGGTGGAGGACGTGGTCCATGCGCATCCCGCGGTGCTGCATGCGGCGGTGGTCGCCCAGCCCGACGAGAAATGGGGGGAGGTGCCCTGCGTCTTCATCGAGCTGCGCCAGGGCGTGGCTGCGCCCTCCGAGGAAGAGATCATTGCGTTTTGCCGCCAGCGGCTGGCGCATTTCAAGTGCCCGCGCCGCGTGATCTTCAACGAGCTGCCCAAGACCGCGACCGGCAAGATCCAGAAGTTCCGGCTGCGCCAGGAGGCGGGCAGCCGCGAAGCCATCACCCGCCTGGCGGCCTCGGCCTGAGCCCGGTGCAGCGCCGGCAGGCGTTGGCGGTGGGCCGGGGGCCGGCCCACCGACGGGCCTGTGGCGGCCCAACTGCTGGCAGGCCGGCGCCGGCGCCGGCGCGGCGTCCTTGCGCGGGTGTGCGACGCCAGCCTGCGTGCCGCTGCTTCCATTGAGCCTCTTTCTGTGCGCTCGCAGCAAGCCGGCCCCCATCGGGTCCATGTGCTCGGGCAGTCCTGCTGCCGCGGTGTTGGCAGTGATGCCGCGGCGTGCCAGTTCCCTGGCAACCTACAACGTCACTTTTTCAGCTGGCCCAGATACTCGCGCAGCAACGCCACGCGCCGCGGACGAAAACTGCTTCGGGTGTTCTCGACGGCGGTGATGCGCGCGGCGGCAAATTTGCGAAAGCCCTGGCGCAGGCAGCACCAGGCCAGCACGACCAGCATATGGTCCAGATAGACGATGGCCAGCGGCCAGATCGTGCGCTGCGTTTCCTGGCCCTGCAGGTCCGTGTAATCGATCAACAAAGCTTCTTCACGCCAGCAAGCCTCGCGCAAGAATGGCATGTGCGGCAGGCACGGATAGCGGTCGTTCAAACGATGGACTTGCGATACCGCGTGCAGCAACTGCTGCTGGCTTGCTGAAGGCAAGGTGGCGGCGACTTTGGCCAGAGCGTCGGCGGCGGCTTGGGCCAGGGCAGGATCACCCATATGGCTTACCTCGGTCAAGCCAAGCACGAGTGCTTCGAGCTCCAGCCGGTTGAATACCTGCGGCGGCAGCGTCCCATCCTCGATCAGGCAGTAGCCATAGCCACGCTCGCCGCCGATTTCGGCACCGGCCGCGCGCAGGCTGCCGACATCACGGTAGATGGATCGCACCGATACGCCCGTCTCCTGCGCCAGCCGCTGGGCGGTGACGGGAGCGGGGAGGGTGCGCAATGCCTGCAGCAGGCGAAACAGACGGTCGGGCCGGGGCATTTTCAACTGACAGTAATTGACAGGAGGGGTGGCTAGAGTATCACCTGGCACATCGCTGCAACCCGTTTCGATCTGCCAGCCAAAGTCCATCCTGCTTCCAACGCGAGAAAACGCCATGTCCGTCATTGCCACCGCCCACCTCAACTTCCAGGGCCAGGCCCGCCAGGCCCTGAATTTCTACCAATCGGTGTTTGGAGGCCAGGCCATGCTGGTCACCTACCAGCAAGCCGCAAGCGCCCACCATCCAGCCGACGCGCATCACATCGCCTATGGCCAAGTGGAGTCGGACAATGGTTTCAGGATCATGGCCTATGACGTTGCCGTGGGCACCCCGTGGCAGCCAGGCGTGAACGCCTACTTCGTCTCGCTGCGCGGCGAGACCGCTGCGGAGATTGCAGATCTCTGGAGCAAACTCTCGGCAGGCGCGTCCATCGTGCATGCGCTGGCCCCCGCGCATTGGTCGCCCCTGTACGGCATGCTCAAGGACCGGTTTGGCGTGGTCTGGGTGCTGGATGTACGTGTTGCCTACGCTGCCGCCTGAGGTTAGTCCGGCCTTGTGAGCTGGTTTCAACGCGCCATGACAAATTATGGGTAGGCATGGGCGCCAATATTTCCACGCCCCAGCCTAATCCAATGAGTGCCACAAATGTCCGCTTGTGCTCGCCAGTCCGCGCCTGGGCTGCTCAAGCAGCACAAGGGGGGGGCGTGCCCATGATGCGTGTGCCGGCCGTTGAGCGCCGCAAGCAAGCGTTACTTGCTATCCGCTTGCGTGCACACGAAGCTCGCCGCAGCGTTGGGGTCCCCGCCCACATAGTGCGGATATTGCGGGTAGCGGCAAAGTGGACGGTTCTTTGCCACCTGGCCTGGGGGCAGATAGCGCGTCGACGCGGTGATCGCGGTGCTTCTTGGAGGCGTGCCTTTTTCCAGCCACTCGAATACCGGCCCGACCAGGTCGACACTGTCGGCGCCATTGCCGAGGGCGCAGTGGCCCACTCCTGGTGCGGTGTAGTACTCCAGGAATTCGTCGGTCGCGGCCTGGCCGCCCATCTTCTCGACCACCTTGCCGTAGTACTCCGTGGCGTTGTTCGCCGTGATCAGCCAATCCGACTGGCCCGTCCAGAGAATCATCTTGCCCCCGCGCTGCTTGAATCGCGTCAGATCGGGATCGGTGGCGTCGAGAATGCGCACCAGCTCGTCTATCCTCGCCGTATGCTCTTCGGGCTTCAGTTGCAACGGGTCTATCGATGGGTCGCGCGCGACCATGTACTTCAGATAGCCCTCCATCAGTCCCTTTGACGACGCGCCGCCCCAGTCGCTCCCGGTGAAGAAAGAACCCTCTTCGCCGCCGACTGGAAAACCCGGCCAGGTGTAGCGTCCACCGGCGATGCTGGTCGGCGCATAGAAAGCGCGTGCCGACTCGACCTGTACCGGCGTCAGGCAGCTGTCGCTTTCCGCTCCGGTGCATTGCAACTCTACCGGGTCAAACTGGCAGGCATCGGGTCTGCCGATGATGCGGTCCGCGAGCCCATCCATGGCATCGCATTTGGCATAGGCGGCGTTGGAGATGGTCTTTATCTTGGCGGCGCTCAACGCTGCTCCCGGCCGGGAAAGCTGCTTGTGGATCTTCTGGTACCAGAGAAACTGCGGGTTGTACGCGTTTGCCGGCGCACGCGCGACAATTCCGTCGAACAGCTCGGGATGGCGCTGCGCCTGCATCAGTGCGCGCCGACCACCGCCGGAGCAGCCTTCGAACACCGCCTTGCTCGCATCCACGGTCGCGCCATAGCGCGTCTTCAATATAAGCCGTGCCGACGCGAGCACACGCGGCACGGACTCGGTGGCGTAGTCGGCAAACATCACTTCATCAAGCGCCCAAGACGCAGCCGCAAACGGGCTCGCGCCTCCACTGTCATGGCCGTGGTTCGAGACGATGGTGACATAGCCGTTCTTCACCAGGTTGGGGCTGACGTTGGGGTCCGTGGAAGGGTCGGTGATCACGCCATCGAAGCCGCCGCCGCCGGTGAAGACGATGCGTTGATTCCATTGCGTGGGCAATCGCATGTTGAATGTGAGCGCCTTGGGCAGTTGGCCGACGACCAGGCAGTTCTCGGGGATAGACGCCGTTGCCAGCGAAAACGTGGCGTCGGAGATGGTTGCTTCACCATACTTCTGGCCTTTGAGTGCCTGGCACTGTTGTTCGGCCGTGAGATCTGCATTGCCTGCATTGCCGCCGCTGCCTCCGCATGCAGCAAGCAGCAGGCACATGGCAAGTGCACTGGCCGAAAGCATCGCAGGTCTTGCGCGCGCGCTGCCGGAGTCACTGCCGTGCGCGCGGGAACGCTGCGAAGGTGTCAAGGTCGTGTGTGAATCCACGTTGTCTCCTTTGTCATGCATGAAAACGGACAAGCTCATCTGGCTGTCCGGCCAAACGGCGAATGTGGCCGTTATGGCATGCACTTTATGGAGAGCGAACGCGCGGGTCGATGCCCGATCACTTCTATGTGTCCGAGGCCATTGGGCATTTGGGCAGGTGGTGCGCGTGCTGCGCCGGCATTCGCGAGACTGTCGATGCAGGCTGCCACCGTCATGCAGGCCATCAAACACTTCAGCCGGAGCAAACCGCAGCAATGCCGATGCTTTTTTGACCGTGCGCGCCAGCCATGAAGCTCATCGGCCATGCCGATAGGGATTGCGCTGCGCTTGTACAGCGGGTCCTCTGGCCGCTTGGGTTCTAACGCCTCAACTCACACGCAGCGCGCGCCAGCGACGTGATGGCATCCCAATCGCCGCGCGCCAGGGCATCCGCCGGCACCAGCCACGATCCGCCCACGCAGGCGACATTGGACAGTGCCAGGAACTCGTGGGCATTGCCGGCATGAATGCCGCCCGTGGGGCAGAAGACTACATCGCCGAACGGCCCTTGCCAGGCCTTGAGCATGGCAAGGCCTCCCGCCTGGACCGCCGGGAAGAACTTCAGCGCCTTGAAGCCTTCTTCCTGCGCCAGCATGATTTCGCTGCCGGTGGCCACGCCGGGCAGCAGCGGCAGATCGAGGTCGCGGCATTGGCGCCCCAGGGCGGGGGTGAATCCTGGGCTGACCGCAAAGCGCGCGCCGGCGTGATGGGCGGCGACGGCGTCGGCGGCGCTGCGCACGGTTCCGGCACCGACGACGGCGTCGGGCACTTCCTTGGCGATGGCTTCTATGCATGCCAGGGCCTGGCTGGTGCGCAAGGTGACTTCCAGCATGCGAATTCCGCCGGCGATCAGGGCGCGCGCCAGTGGAACGGCCTGCCGCACGTCGTTCAGCACGATCACCGGAATCACCGGCGCGTCGCGCATCACGTCGGCGGCGCTGAGTGGCGGGGTAGAAGTGTTCATCATCGGTCAGGCAGTCAAAGCAAGGTGGAGTTGCGCGCGCGTCGGCAGCCCGTCGGAGTCGCCGGGAAAGCCGACCACCCGCGCGCCAATGGCATTGCCGCGCGCGGCCGCGGCCGCCAAGTCCAGGCCCTCGAGCAGGGCGCTGACCACGCCGACGGCAAAGCCGTCGCCCGCGCCCACGGTGTCGACCACGCGCTCGACCGCAACGCCGGGGGCGATGCCGCTGGCGCCGTCCTTTTGCCGGTAGAACGCGCCCTGCGGGCCGAGCTTGACAGCCACCTGGCGCGCGCCGCGCTCCAGGTAGAAGTCGGCAATCGCTTCGGGCGTGGTGTGACCGGTGAGCTGCGTGCCTTCGGACATTCCGGGCAGGACGATGTCGGCCAGCGCCGCCAGGGCGTTGATGGTTTGCGCCATGGCCTGGGCGCTTGGCCACAGGCGGGGCCGCAGATTCGGGTCGAAAGAAATGCTGGCACCGGCCGCACGGGCTTGGCGCGCCAGATGCAAGACCAGCTCCAGCGCGCTGGGCGAGAGCGCGGGCGTGATGCCCGTCAGGTGCAGGTGGCGCGCGGGAAAGACGCCTTCGGGGGCGTCCGCCAGGCCCAGGGCGCTGGCCGCCGAGCCTTTGCGGAAGTATTCGATCTGTGGATCGCTGCCGTCGGCTGCCCGGGTCTTGAGCATGAAGCCAGTGGGCCGGCTGGCGTCGACGCGCACCAGGCCGCGGTCTATGCCTTCGCGCGCCAGTTCGTTGGACAGGAAGCGCCCGAAGGAGTCATCGCCCAGGCGGGTGATATAGCCGGTGCGCAGGCCCAGGCGCGCCAGGCCGGTGGCCACGTTCAGCTCGGCGCCGGCCGCAGCGCGGCGAAAGTCATGCACGGCGTGCAGTTCGCCGGGCTCGGCGGCCATGAACAGCGCCATGGGCTCGCCCACGGTGAGCACGTCCAGGAGTTTGTCGTTCGGGCTTGCCATCACATCACCGCTCCAAGTTGCCAGGGTAGAAATTCGTTGTCGCCCAGACCGTTTTCCTCGCTCTTGCTGGCCTGGCCCGAGGCGGTGGCGATCATCAGCTGCAGCAGGGCTGCCCCGGCTTGCTCTATGGTCTGCCGGCCATCGACAATGCCGCCGCAGTCGAAGTCCATGTCCAGGCGCATGCGCTCGAACATCGGCGTGTTGGTTGCCAGCTTGAGCGAGGGTGTGGGCTTGCAGCCGTAGGTCGAGCCGCGCCCGGTGGTAAAGCAGATCAGGTTGGCGCCGCCCGCCACCTGGCCGGTGGCCGAGACCGGGTCGTAGCCCGGGGTGTCCATGAACACCAGGCCGTGCGCGCGCACCGGCTCGGCGTACTCCAGCACCTCCATCAGTCCGCTGCTGCCGGCCTTGGCGACCGCGCCCAGGGATTTCTCCAGGATGGTGGTGATGCCGCCGGCCTTGTTGCCGGGCGAGGGGTTGTTGTTGAGATCGCCGCCGTGCAGGGCCGCGTAGTCTTCCCACCACGACAGCCGCTTGAGCAGCTTGTCGGCCACGGCAGGCGTGGCCGCGCGGTAGGTCAGCAGGTGTTCGGCGCCATAGATCTCGGGTGTTTCCGACAGGATGGCGGTGCCGCCGTGCCGGACCAGCAGGTCCACGGCCGCGCCCAAGGCCGGGTTGGCGGTGATGCCCGAGTAGCCGTCCGAGCCGCCGCATTGCAGGCCCACGGCCAGGTGCGACAGCGCCACCGTCTGGCGCCGCGCCTGGTTGGCCTGTTGCAGCATCTCGCCTATCAGCTGCTTGCCGTGGGCAATGGCCTCGCGCGTGCCGCCCTCGTCCTGGATGGTCAGCGCGGCAAACATGCCGGGCGCACGCGCCTGCAGCGTCTCGACCAGCGGGGCGATCTGATTGACCTCGCAGCCCAGGCCTATCACCAGCACGCCGGCGAAATTGGGATGGTTGGCATAGCCGCGCAGCGTGCGCTGCAGCAGCTCCAGCCCCTCGCCGTTGCCGCCCATGCCGCAGCCGCTGCCATGGGTGATGGCGACCACGCCGTCGACATGGGGGAAGGCGGCCAGGGCTTCCCCCTTGAACGCCTCGGCAATGTGCCGGCAGACCGTGGCCGAGCAGTTGACGCTGGAGATCACGCCCAGGTAGTTGCGCGTGGCAACGCGACCGTCGTCGCGCACATAGCCTTCGAAGCTCAGCGGCGTTTCCGCCGGCGCCGTGGGCCGGTAGCCGGCGCCGGCCGCATGCGCGTGGCTGGACTCGGCCATGCCCACGTTGTGCACGTGCACATGCTGGCCGGCGGCGATGTCGGCAGTGGCAACGCCTATGCCCTGGCCGTACTTGAGCACCGCCGCGCCGCGCGCAATGGCCGTCAGGGCCAGCTTGTGGCCCGAGGCAATGGGTTCGGTCACGGTGATGGCGCGGCCATTCAGCCGCACGGTGCTGCCGGGTGCCAGGTCCTGGCGCGCCACGGCGACATTGTCGGCCGCGGCCAGCTGTATGGCCTGGGGCGGGGAGGAATTTTCGGGCTTCATCGTCGGGGCTGTGGAGGGCGGATCAGGTCAAACAAGGTGAAACACGGTCAGTAGGAAGAGGCCAGCGCCGCCTTCAGGCCGGGCTGGGCCAGCTGCGGGGCGCGTTCTGCCGCCAGCGCCACGATGGGGCCCAGGCGGCGCTGCTTCTTTTGCGCATGGTTTTGCGCGATGTCGGCGATGCGGTGGTCAAGAAAGGGGTTGGAAAAGCGCTCGCGCACATCCACCAGATAGGCCTGGGCCTGCTCGCGCGCCGCGGGTCCGAGGGTGTCGAACACCGGCAGGATTTCTTCGGCCCACAGGTCTTCCAGGCCGGCACGCAGCTCGGCGTCGGCCATGGCCGCGCCCACCGTGAGGCCCGCAGGCAGGCCTTGGCTCAGCCAGCGCTCGGCCAGCCAGGTGTGGCCGGCGTTGAGCAGGAACAGCTTGAGGCGCTCGTAGAAGTCCAGGTCGTCGGTGAGCACGATCGAGGGATGGGTGCAGGGCATGACCAGCCGCGCCTGGCGCTCCACCACCCATACCGCGTAGGGCTCGGCCACCGCGCCCACGGGCTCTATGGCCTCGGACACAATGCGGTCGACCAGCGAGTTGGCCCAGACGCAGTGCTGCACCAGCCAATCGATGAATGCCGTGGGCATCTGCCAGTCGCGCGCCAGGCCAGCGACCACATCGCGCAGCACTTCGCCGTTGCGCTCTATCAGCTCGCAGGGCAGCAGCGTCAGCGCTGCCTGGGGCGCGCGCTGCCAGCGGCCGTGCAGCAGCACCAGCAGCTTGGCCGGAAAACTGTGCGGTGCCGCGCTGGCGGCAAGCAGCGCAGCCGGGCCGTCGCGTTCGTCCA
This sequence comes from Comamonas sp. DB36, assembly GCF_057914905.1. Classification (NCBI taxonomy): domain Bacteria; kingdom Pseudomonadati; phylum Pseudomonadota; class Betaproteobacteria; order Burkholderiales; family Comamonadaceae; genus Comamonas; species Comamonas sp. DB36. The sequence continues at coordinate 56,667 of NZ_CP196633.1, read as the reverse complement.
GCAGATAGCCCTTGTCGGCGGTGTTGGAGACAATGACCTGCACCTCGCCGGCCACCGCAGCGCGCAGTTCGGGCCACCGGGCGCCGGCCTGCCAGGCTTCGCGCACGGCGGTGCACATGACGGTGCGGTCTATGCGCTCGCCGCCCGCGAGGCCGCGGATGCGCACCGGATAGCCGCCGCCGGCGGCCAGCGCGGCAATGCGCGCCGCGCCGTCGGCGCGGTCGGTGGTCTGCACCACCGTGATGCCGCCGAGCGCCTCACCGGCACCGGCAACGCCGGCCAGGGCCTCGTGCACGAACAGGTCCACATGGGCCTGCAGAAAGCGGCTGGTGCCGAACTGGAGAATCGCCTGCGCCATGTTCTTCAGACCTCGACAATGGCCTTGACCACGCCGCGCGCCGGGTCGAGCAGCTGGGCGAAGTCGCTCGGTACGTCGGCCAGCGCCATGCGGTGGGTGTTGAGTGCGGCCGTGGGCACCAGGCCGTCGCGCATGGCGGCAATCACGGTCTCGAAATCCTCGGTGGTGGCGTTGCGGCTGCCCACCAGCGTGGTCTCGCGCTTGTGGAACTCGGGGTCGGAGAAGCTGATGGTGTCGCGCACCACCGAGATCAGCACATAGGTGCCGCCGTGGGCGACAAAGCCGAAGCCGCGCTCTATGGCCTTGGCATTGCCGGTGGCGTCAAACACCACGTCGAAGAATTCGCCGTCGGTCACGGCGGCCAGCTGGTCGCTGTCGCCTTCGCCCAGCGTGACGGCATGGGTGACACCCAGCTCGCGCTGGCAGAAATCGACGCGATCCTGGCGGCCGTCAATGGCGGTGACGGTGGCGCCGCGCGCCTTGGCGAAGATCATCGCCGCCATGCCTATGGGGCCGGCTCCGACCACCAGCACGCGCTGGCCGGGCTTCACGTCGCCGCGGCGCACGCCGTGCGCGCCAATCGCCAGAAATTCGACCATGGCCGCCTGGTCCAGCGTCACGCCCTCGACCTTGTGCACAAAGGCTTCGGGCAGCGACAGGTACTCGGTGAAGGCGCCGTCGCGGTGCACGCCCAGCACCTGGATGTTGACGCAGCAGTTGGTCTTGCCCTGCCGGCAGGCCACGCAGGTACCGCACGACAGATAGGGCATGACGTAGCAGACATCGCCCACCTGCAGCCGGCCGCCGGGCACGGCCTCTTCGATCACGCCCGACAGCTCGTGGCCCATGACCCGGGGATACTGCAAAAAGGGCTGGTTGCCGGTGAAGATGTGCAGGTCGGTGCCGCACACCCCCACGCGCTTGACGCGCAGCAGCACTTCGCCTTCGCCGCGAAGGGGGCGCTCACGTTGCTCGGCGCGCAGATTGCCAGGGGTTTCACAGATGACGGTCAGCATGGTGGTTCCAGGGGGCTTGGGAGTGGGGCCGGCGAGCCGGCGGGGATGCGCAGGCTCGCTTCAGGAGCCGTGGTACTTCTTGTAGATGGCGACCAGCTTGCCGTTGGCGGTGTTCTTGGTGACCCAGTCGTTGATCCAGGCCTTGAGTTCGGGCTCGTTCTTGCGCAGGCCTATGCCCAGCGGCACGGTGGACATGGTGAACTTGGTGACCATGTCCTTTTGCGGGGCCTTCTGCAGCACGGTGCTGACGATGGCCGGCGAGGTGGCGATGATGCTGGCCTGGCCGCTGACCGCGGCGGTGACCAGGGTGGCGTCGTCGTCGAAGCGCACGATCTGTGCATCCTTGGCGCCGGTCGTCACCACCTTGTCGTTGTTCGAGCCGCGGGTGGTGGCCACGCGCTTGCCCTTGAGGTCGTCAAAGCCATTGATGGCCAGGTCCTTGGGGCCGGCGACCACGGCCAGGATCTGGGCGTAGGGCGTGGAGAAGTCAATCACCTTCTCGCGCTCGGGAGTCACCGACAGCGAGGCCACCACGATGTCGGCCTTGCCGGTCTGCAGGAAGGGAATGCGGTTGGGGCTGGTGGTCTGCACGATCTCCAGCGCCACGCCCAGGTCCTGGGCCAGCATCTGGGCGGTCTCCACATCGGAGCCCACGGGCTTCATGGCTTCGTTGACGAAGCCGTAGGGCGGCGATCCCGTGTCCAGCGCGATGCGGATCTTCTTGGCTTCGCGAATGTCCTTGAGCAGGTCGGCGCGGGCAGCGCCCGTGCCCAGCAGCAGGACGGCGGCGGCGGCCACGGTGGCGAATCTCAGCGTCGTTTTTTTCATGGTTGTCTCCTTTGTGGTGGAACGGGGGGGCGGGAATCAGAGGCCGTTGCCGACGAAGTCGCGCAGCTCGGTGGTTTCGGGGTGGTCGAGGATGGAGGCCGGGCCGTGCTCCCAGACGCGGCCCTTGTGCATGAAGATCACCTCGTGCGCGACCTTGCGCGCAAAGGCCATCTCGTGGGTCACCAGAATCATGGTCATGCCGCCGGCGGCGAGTTTCTCCATCACGCGCAGCACCTCGCCGGTGAGCTGGGGGTCGAGCGCGGAGGTGACTTCGTCAAACAGCATCAGCTGCGGCTGCATGGCCAGCGAGCGCGCAATCGCCACGCGCTGCTGCTGGCCGCCCGAGAGCTGCGAGGGATAGTTGCCGGCCTTTTCGGCCAGTCCCACCTGGGCCAGCACCTGATGGGCGCGCTCGCGCGCCTCGGCTTTCTTTACCTTCTGCACCAGCCGCGGCGCGAGCATGATGTTTTCCTCCACCGTGAGGTGGGGAAACAGGTTGTAGCTCTGGAACACGATGCCTACGTCGCGGCGCAACTGGTGCAGGTCCAGGCCGGGCGCGGTCACCTCGTGGCCGCAGACGCGGATATGGCCCTGGTCCACGGTTTCCAGCCGGTCTATGCAGCGCAGCGCGGTGCTCTTGCCCGAGCCGCTTTGGCCGATGATGGCCACCACCGAGCCCTTCTTGACGGTGAAGGACACGTCCTCCAGCACCCGCGTGCTGCCGAAGCACTTGGAGATGTTTTTGACCTCAACGATTTGCGACATGGAAGCTCCTCTCCAGGCGGCGGCTCAGCACCGACAGCGGATAACACAGGGCGAAGTACAGGGCCGCGACGATCATGAAGATGACGAAGGGCTCGAAAGTGGAGTTGTTGATGATCTGGCCCGCGCGGGCCAGCTCGACGAAACCGATGGCCGAGGCCAGCGAAGTGTTCTTCACGATCTGCACCATGAAGCCCACGGTGGGCGGCGTGGCGATCTTGATGGCCTGCGGCAGCAGCACGTGCAGCACCCGCTGGTGCCAGCGCAGCGCCAGGCATTCGGCAGCTTCGGACTGGGTGCGCGGCACCGATGCCAGGCAGCCGCGCCAGATCTCGCCCAGATAGGCCGACACATAGACCGACAGCGCGATGCCGGCCGCGGCCAGCGGCGCGATGTTGAAGCCCAGCGACGGCAGGCCGAAATACACCAGCGGCAGCAGCACCAGCAGCGGCGTGCCCTGGATCAGCTTGACGTACAGCGAGACCAGAAGGCGCGACCAGCGCGGCCCGTAGGAGGCGCCCAGCGCCACCAGAAAGCCCAGGGCGCCGCCGCCGGCAAAGGCGATCAGCGACAGCCCGACGGTCCACAGCAGGCCGTCGAACAGAAATTGCATATGTGCGGCGTTGAGGAATCCCATGGCGCTGCTCCGTTCAAAGCGGTGTGCCGATGCGGCGCAGGCGGGGGAAGGCGACCATCGCCACCAGCCAGAACACGGCGCGCATCACCAGCGACATCAGCAGATAGGCGCCGGCCACCAGCACATAGGTCTCGACCGAGCGGAAGGTGTCGGACTGGATGCGGTTGGCCACAGCCGTCAGCTCTTCGGCGGAAATCTGCGAGCAGATCGAGGAAGCCAGCATCAGCAGCACATACTGGCTGGTGAGCGCCGGGAACACGCGCTCGATGGCCGGCGGCAGCACCACGTGGCGCAGCGTCTGCCAGCGGCTCAGGCCCAGGGTCTCGGCGGCTTCCAGCTGGGCCTTGGGGATCGACTCCACGCCGGCGCGCACGATCTCGCTGGTGTAGGCGCCCACGTTGACCACCAGGGCCACGGTGGCCGCGGTGAACGCGCCCACCTGCAGGCCCAGCGAGGACAGCCCGAAATACACGATGAAGACCTGGACCAGCAGCGGTGTGTTGCGTATCACCTCGATGTAGACGGTGGCCACGCGCGCCAGCCACAGGCTGCGTCCGGTGCTCGCCAGCGCGCAGAACACGCCCAGCAGGAAGCCGAAGAAGGTGGAGGCCAGGGACAGGGAGAGGGTGGTCCAGGCGCCGGCCAGCAGGTCAGGCCAATAGGCCAGCGGGGCGCTGAAGTCGAAGTCGTATTTCAAGGTGGGGATCCGTGCTCGGTCGCAACCGCTTGTCTGTTGTTGGAATCTGGTCAGGCCAATTTAACCTATGCGAGAATTTGGCCTTACCGTATTTACCCTGAGTCGCGGGCAATTGGTAAGGCCGATACTCGGTGGCAGGCCTGTTGCCTGCTACCCTGAAACCGTACTCACTCTTGATCTCCGAATGGACGAATCCTTCAAGCCGACCGACGCCTCGCGGCGTCTCTACCAGTTGATTGCCGACAAGGTGCGCCTGCTGATACAGCAGGGCGACTTCAAGGAAGGTCAGCGCCTGCCGCCCGAGCGCGAACTGGCCCAGCAGCTGGGCGTATCCCGGCCTTCCTTGCGCGAGGCGCTGATTGCGCTGGAGATCGAAGGGCAGGTGGAGATCCGCATGGGCTCGGGGGTCTACGTATGCCAGCGCGGCATGTGGCGCAACCGTCTGCCGTCCTTCATGGGTGAGAGCCCTGTCGAGGTGATGCATGCGCGCGCCGCCTTCGAGGGGGCGGTGATCGTGCAAGCCTGCGTGCATGCCACGCCGCAGGGCCTGGCGCGGGTGCAGGACAGCGTGGAGAGCATGCGCGCCGACATCGCCGCCGGCCGCGACGTGCTCGACCATGACCGCGAATTCCATGTGCGCATTGCCGAGATGACCGGCAATTCGGTGATGGTCGGACTGGTCGGCACGCTGTTCGACATGCGCCGCGAACCGCTGGCAAGCCACATGCGAACGCTGCTCGAGGGCGAGCCGGTGTGGAATGCCGCCTTGCACGAGCATGAGCAGATCCTGCGCTGCCTGCAGTCGCGCGATCCGCTGGCGGCGGAGGCGGCAATACGCTCCCACATTCGCGCGGCGGCAGAGCGCTGGGTCACGCCCTGACGGCGTGTGGTCAGGCCTGCGAGGCCATGATTGCACGCAAAACTGTCAGGCCAATTTCTGGAAACTAAAAACTGGCCTGACCAAATCGCTCGTCTTGTCAGGCCATTTCTGCCAATCGACCGCTTGGCTCAGCGCGATCCAAGGGGACGACCAGGATGTCAGCGTCACACCAGGCCATGATTCGCTTCGCCACGCCGCAACACGCCGCATCCGGCAGCGCAGAATGGCGCCGCTTGCCAACGACCACCAGGCCGGCTTTTGCATGGGACTGTTGTACCGCCGCGTGCCGCGCCGGCTCGCCTTCGCAAAAGACGGTCTGCACGCGCTTCTGGCACTTCAAGGCGGCACTGGCAATCTCCAGCAATTGCTCCTGCGCCTCCAGCTTTCTGCGTGCCAGATAGGCCTTCATGATGCGCTGGGGTACTTCCGCGTTGCGCAGCGGATTGGGGTGCAAGGGACGTATCGCGTGGAAGATCTGCAGCGCGCTCTGGTCGTCCAGCTGGCCGGCGATCGTCACCAGGTCGCGGGCGGTGGGCGTCAGGTCCACCGCGACCAGCACGCGCTGGTAACGCGCTTGCGCGACTACCGCGCTCTTGATGACCAGCACGGGGCTGGCGCAAAGGCGCAAAAGCTGGTCCGCAAGAGAGCCGCGCCACAGCGAGCGCAGCCGCACGCGCGGCTCGTGCGGCAACACGATGAGGCATTGATGCCCCGCTTCGCGGACAATCTGGGCCACGCTTGCGGCACGCTCTTCGAGCACTTCCACACGCACATCGAAGCGGTCGGCGGCCTGCCTTGCAAGTGCGGCCAAGTCCAGGGGCTGCGCCGCCGGCGAGCCCGCGCACAGCGCGCTGGCGTCGATCAACTTGAGCCCTACGCCATGCCTGGCTGCGATCACGGCCGCGCGCGCGACCACGGCGGCGGAGGTCGGCGACATATCCACCGCCGCAAGAATGCCCTGAAGCTGCATGCCCATGACCTCATGCCTCCACGGGAGCGGCGCCGACCCGTCGGGCATAGCGCTGCGCGAGCAGCGCGCAGACCATCAGCTGGATCTGATGGAAAAGCATCAGCGGCAGGATGACGGCCCCCACAGCGCCGCCCGAAAAGAGGATCTGCGCCATGGGAACGCCCGTGGCCATGCTTTTCTTCGAGCCGGCAAAGAGGATGGTGATACGGTCCTCGATGGAAAAACCAAAACGCTTCGCCAGCGCCTGGGTCAGCCACAGCACCAGGGCCAGCAATGCGCAGCAGACCACGCCGAGCAGCGCGAGCTTTTGCAGGGGCACGGAATGCCACAGCCCGAAGACCGTGGCCTCGCTGAAGGCCGTGTACACCACCAGCAGGATCGAGCCCTGGTCGACGAACCTGAGCCAGCCGCGGCGCCTTTCGACCCAGCCGGCGATCCAGCGCCGCGCCATCTGTCCCAGCACGAACGGTGCGAGCAGTTGCAGAACGATCTTGAGCACGGCCTGCAGCCCGACAGCGGCGCCTTCGACGCCCACCAGCAGATAGACCAGCAGCGGCGTCAGGAAGATGCCCAGCAGGCTGGATGCGGCCGCACTGCAGATCGCGGCAGGCACGTTCCCGCGCGCCAGCGAAGTGAAGGCAATGGCCGACTGCACGGTCGCGGGCAGCGCGCAGAGGTACAGCAGGCCCACGTAGAGTTCCCGGCCCACCAGCGGCGAGACGATGGGCTTGAGGGCCAGGCCGATGAGCGGAAACATCACGAAGGTGCAGAAGAAGACCAGTGCATGCAGTCGCCAGTGGCTTGCGCCGCTGCGTACGTTCTGCGGCGACAGCCGCGCTCCGTGAAGAAAGAACAGCAAGCCTATGGCCAGCGACGTGAGGGTTTCAAAAAACACCGCCCCATAGCCCTCGCAGGGAAGCACCGTTGCCGCGAGCATCACGGCCAGCAAGGCCAGGGTGAAGTTGTCAAAAAGCGTTCTGAGTATTCTCATGATCCGACCCCCATTCAAGATGAGGCTGGAATGTAGCGCCGCGTAGAATTACCGGCTAACGCTGAAAGACCAACAAGTGTCGACCAAAGGACAAACCGCGGCGCTTTCCTCGGCTGAATTGGCGCACCTGACGGTGCTGTCGCGGCCTGTCCATGGCCATGCCGAATCGCTGCCCAACACCGTGCTCGCCTTCCGGCATAGGCACCCCTGGATTCAATTCGCCTATGCGGTGGAGGGCGTGCTCGAAGTCCGCACCGACGCCGGCCGCTTTGTCGCGCCGCCGCAGCGCGGCGTATGGATTCCAGCCGGAGTCATGCACCGCGTGCTGTGTGCCGAGCGCACCTGCGTGCGCAGTCTCTACATCGCCGACGCTCAGAGCGTTGCATTGCCCAGCCGTTGCCGGGTCCTCGAGGTCAGCCCGCTTCTGCGCGAGCTCATTCGCACCTTCAGCACCCTGCCGGTCGAATACGCACCGGGCAGCGCGGATGAACGTCTGGCCACGGTTCTGCTGGACCAGCTTGCCAGCGCCCGCGAGGAGGACCTCATCCTGCCCATGCCTGCGGACCCGCAGCTGCGCCAGCTCTGCCGCAGCGTGCAGGCCAGGCCCGGCCAGAGAATCCATCTGGACGTATGGAGCAAGCGCTTCGGCGTTTCAGAGAAGACGCTCAGCCGCCGCTTTCTGCGCGAGACCGGCCTGACCTACCGCGTCTGGGACATGCGCATGCGATTGCTCAGCGCGCTGCCGGGCCTGGAGCGCGGCGAGCGCGTGACGGACGTCGCCTTGGCCTGCGGATATGACTCGCTGTCTGCGTTCATTGCTGCATTCAGCAAGCTGTTTCATGCCACGCCGGGGGAGTTTTTCCACCGCGTGGCACCGGATGGCGACTCCCGAGACGGGTGAGCCGCTCCAACACCCGCTGGCTTGCAAGAGAACCAGAGCAGGCAAGCCAGGCGGTCATGTACAGGGTAGCTTTCTGCAGCTTCTCGCGCCGGTAATCACCGCGGGCCCATCTTCGCCCGGTGAATCTCGCATGGAGCTGGTGGGCGGCGCAGCGCAAGTTTTCTGCTGGATGATCGCGCCACGCACTCCCGTTTTGCCGGCCCGCTTCAATCGAGCTTGACGCCAGACTCCTTGACCAGCTTGCCGTATCGAAGCGTTTCACTTTGAATCCAGGCTGCTGCCTGTGCCGGCGAGTTGAGGACTGCATCGCTCATCAAGCTGTCCAGCATCGCCTGGTACTCAGGTTCCTTGGCAGCCTGCTGTATGGCCTGGTTGAGCTTTTGGATGCGATCCGTGGGGGTGCCGGACTTGGCAACGATCGCGACGAAGCTTTGCACCCGCGGGCCTTGGCTGCCGCCTTCCAAAACAGCCGGCACATCCTGCATTGCGGGGCTGCGTTTGTCCTGCAGTATGCCCAGCGTCCGGACTTTTGCGCTGCGGACATGTGGAATGGAAGAGCCTGGAAAGTCAACAGTTGCAGTAAGCTGCCCGCCAATCAGATCCGTAATGGCTGCCGGCCCGCCGCGGTACGGCACGACGGTGAAATCCAGGCCAGATGCCTTTTTCCAGGTCTCCAGCCCCAGTTGCGCGGCACCCCACGTTGCATTGACGCCTATGGACACCTGGCCGGGGTTGGCGGCGATGGTCTTGACCAGGTCGCTGAAGCTTTTTTCCGAACGTTCGGATTTGACAAGAAGCCAGTTGGGCGATGTGTAGAGTACCGTTATGGGCGTCAAGTCTCTGGTCACGGAATAGGGCGCGGAGGAAAGCAGCACCGGGTTGATGCTCAACGTCACATCCGATGTGATGAGCATCGTGTGTCCGTCCGCCTCCGAGCGGAGCAGACTTTGCACGGCCGGGACGGTCGCACCACCGCTGACATTTTCCACAATCACCGATTTCCCCAGCTGTTTCGTCAATCGCATTGCCAGGGAGCGGGCCAGCACATCGACCGAGCCTCCCGGCGGAAACGCCACGATCAGGCGCAGGTTCTTGGCCGGCCACTCGGCTTTTTGTGCCATTGCCGGCGTGGCCGTGATTCCCATCATCAGGGGCGCCAAGGTCAAGGCAGCGAGTTTCTTGAGTATTGATTTCCGATTTTCTTGCTTCATCATTTCGTCTCCTGGTCAATATGAAAATTTCTATGCTTTTTGGGGGGGATCGCTTGCGTTGCTGTCGCCAGGGTGAAAATCGAGTGCATCCGTTGATGCGTCAGCGGTAATATCTTTTTTGAAATTCGGTATTGGGATGGCGCGGCTTTACGGCGTCGTTATTCAGGGGCGAATGATTCAGCGGCGTTCGCAAAGCGTTATTCCAGCGGTGCGGCCATTCTTTATGTTTCGTCCCCTTAATGGCGCTGTTCGGTCAGCGCCCGATCGCGCTTGACGCAGGACTCGTCGACCCATCGGCCACAACGAATCGTCTCGCGCTGGCTATGCGCCGCAGCGTCGGCCGGCAAGTGCCTGCCGGTCCATCTTTCAGCGAAGCGCTGCGCTGCTGCTGCGAGCTGGTACGGTGAATCCCAGGGTCGCCAGCTGGCGCAGAAACAGGCAGGGGTCGCCGTCGGGTCCGCAGCAATAGGCGGAGGGAAGCGGCCGGTAGCTGCTGCCGGATGCTCGGTTGCGTTGCGCCGCCGGGGCGGCCATCACGGCGTCGCCCGCCAGCACGCTGGCCACGGGCCTGTCCAGCAAATGCAGCTCGCCTTCGAACACCGTTCCCGCCACGTGCACATCTTTCAGCCGCTCGGCGCCGAACTCGAACGGGTCATCTTCGAGCACCGCAAAGTCGGCCTTCTTGCCTGCGGAAATGGAGCCGATCTCATCGTCCAGGCGCAGAGCGAAGGCCGCGTCGATGGTGATGCCACGCAGCGCTTGATCGATGCTGAGCATCTCTTCTGGAGAGACCTGCCGCCCTGAGCGGGTGGTGCGCGTCGCGGCGCACCAGGACAGCATCAGCGGCTCCATGGGAGCCATCATGAAATCGGAGTGAAACGAAACGCGCAAACCGTTGCGCAGCATCGAGCCGGCCCGCACGATCTGGTCGGCCCGCTCGCGGCCCAGGCCCAGCAGGCCGTAGTTGTCCGCCAGCGCATGGATGTAGTAGGGGTTGACTGAAGCATGGGCGCCCAGCGCGGCGAGCCGGCGCGACTGGGCGTTGGTGTGGAAACCCACGTGGTGAACGACAAAACGGTGATCGAAACGGGGTTTTCTCTCCTGCGCGCCGCCGAGCGCCGCCAGCACCGCATCCATGCCGCCGTCGCCGTTCACGTGCACATGGATCTGGTAGCCCGCATCCCAGAACACCCGCACGCCTTCGGCGAGCACGGCCGGGCTCATCAGCCATTCGCCATGGTGTCCATCGATGTAGCCGGGCGGGTTCATCTGCATCAGCTGCGAGAACATCGCGCCATCGGCGAAAAGCTTGATGCCTTTGGAAAAGCGCACGCGCCGGCTTTCGCGCGATTGCATGGCTTCGATCGCCTTGAGTCCTTTTTCGAACGGCGGACATTCATCCGGCGCGCCCATCACCTTGCGGCCGATGGCACGGTTGGAAAACCCGCGTGCATCGGCAATGTTGACCACCCGCAGCGGCCGGTTCCTGCGCTCGATGCAGGCCTCGAGTGCGGCGAGTTCGTACTCCGGATCAATGGCGCCGAACAACATGTCTCCGGCGGTTGTAATGCCGCCCTGGTGCATCAGCTCGGCGGTGGTGTTCAGGCCGCGGTGGTACCACTCGGGCTGCAGCATCATGGGCAGCAGCTTGGCCACCACCAGCTTGTTGCCGGTTTCGAAAAAGTGACCTTCGGACAGGTTGACCTGCGGGTGCTCCCCCACCAGGTCTTCGGTGAGATCCAGCCGCTGCATGGCGGCGGTGTTCATATAGGTTTCGTGGAAAGAGCGTTGCCAGAGTATGACCGGGCGCTCAGGGCACAAGAGATCGAGCGCGGCCCGGTTCAGGCGGCCGTGTTCTGCAGGCTGGTAGCCGAAGGTGATGAAAATTTCGCTGTGATCCGTCTTCGCGGCCAGCCGGGCCTTGAGCAGCTCCAGATAGCGCTCGGGCGTGTTTGCCGCAGGCGCGATGCGCCCGCCTTCCATGCGCCACGCCTCCGGCGCAATGATTTCCATGGGCGTCAGAAGCGCTCCCAGGAAAGGGTGGACATGGTTGTCGATGAATCCGGGCAACAGCACCTTGTCGCGCAGGCTGTCGTCGACCACGACTTCGCGGCCCGCGCGCCAAGGCTCCATCGATGCGAGGTCGCCCACGGCCACGATAAGATCGCCTATCACCCCGACCGCCGTGGCATAGGGCAGCGATTCGTCCATGGTGTGGATATGCCGTGCGAGAAAGATGCGCAGCGGCGCGCGTTTGAAAGACGCCATTGATTCGTTCATGGTGAAACTCCGTCCAGATAAACAAGATGGTTCAAGTTCGGTGGTCACGACTTTTGACCTTCAGCCCAAGGCATGCAGCACCAGAGCCAGTCCGCTGATGGTCAACAGTCCGCAGATGGCTTTGCGCAGGATGTCCGGCGAGATGCGCCGCGCCAGCCGGTTGCCGAGCAGCACACCCACCACGGCAACGCCCATCAAGCTGGCCCAGCGTGACCACAGTTCGCCGCTCGACAGCCGCCCGGTCCAGCCCAGGCCAAGCAGCACGGCACTGGCGCTGACCACGAGGATCACCGGCGTGCTGGCGCGCAGCACATGCACATCCGTCAAGCGGCGGCTCAACCAGGCCACGGCCAAAGGCCCGGCAGTGCCAAACAGCATCTCCACCATGCCGATGGCGAATCCCATGGCATGCGCCCAGGGGGCGGCCAGCGGGCGCGGCGCCGCACAAGGCCGCGGCCTCAGTGCGTTGATGCCCACGGTGGCGACATACAGACCGAGTGCGAGCAGTGGCCAGCGTGGCGCCAGAATCCCGGTGAGCCAAAGCCCTGCCAGCGTGCCAAGAGCCATGCCGGGCAGCAGGCGGCGCAGTTCCGAAAAATTGACCTGGCGCAAATTCAAGCCGCCATGCAGCAGCGATGCAGGCACATCCATCAGCAGCGCGAGCGCCACCACCTCGGGCAAGGGCCAGTGCCAGGCCAGCAAAGGCACGATGACCAGCGCCGAACCAAATCCCGTGATGCCGAGCACCACGTAGCCCAGCAGCACCACGAACAGAGGGTAGGCCAGTTCAGCCATGGGCAACCACCTTCTGCTGGCGATGCGACATGGCCGCCGCTGAACGTTGACTGCGCAATGGCTCTCGGACCAGGGTCTTCAGGGTGTGAACGGCCAGCGATTCTTGCGCGCCGCAGCTGCATTTCGCCGGCCGCGCCGCGCGCGCTGCCCGGCTTTGGCCAGGGCAGGGGGATAGGATTGAACAAACAGATAACAAGCGGATCTCCAGTGGCGATGCCGCTATTCTGTGAGTGGCGTCCTTTTGGATATGTGCTTTTTGTGCCGATAATTGGCACATTAACGCCACGTTTTTGCATGTTGGGACTTGATGTCTTCCTCCGCTCCACTGCTCTCGCAGGCCCTGCTGCCGGGCCCGATCACGTTCGTGCTGTTCCCGCAGTTTGCGATGATGGCGCTGGCTTCGGCGATTGAGCCGCTGCGCATCGCCAACCGCTATTTGTCGACACCTTATGTCTGGAAGCTGCTGTCCCTGGATGGGGCGGCGGTCACCGATGGCAATGGCATCTCGATCCAGCCCCAAGGCTCGGTATTCGATGAGGCCGAACCGGGAAGCGTGATCCTGTGCGCGGATATTCAGCCCGAGCGCTACTACTCGCGTGAGCTGCGCCGCTGGCTGCACCAGGCCCATGGCAGCGGCGCCACGCTGGGAGCGCTCGATACTGCTGGCTTTTTACTGGCCCGTGCGGGCCTGCTGGATGGACGCCGGGCCACGGTGCATTGGGAGGTTGTGGAGGCGTTTCGCGAACGCTTTCCCAAAGTGGTGGTGGCGCAAACCCTGTTTGAAATCGATGCGCGGCGCCTGACCTGCGCCGGAGGCACGGCGGCCATCGACATGATGCTCAGTGCCGTCGCCATCGACCATGGACTGGAACTCGCCAACCGGGTCGCCGAGCACTGCCTGCATGACCGCATCCGTCCCGGCGACCTGGCCCAGCGCATGGAGCTCACCACGCGCAGTCGCATCCACCACCCGGCCTTGGCCCGTGCCATGCGCTTTCTTGAAAGCACACCCGAGCGGTTGATAGGCGTGCCCGAGCTCGCCGAGCATGTCGGCGTCTCGACGCGCCAGCTGCTGCGCCTGTTTGCACAGATTGTCGGCGAAGGCCCCAGCCGCTACCACCGGCGCCTGCGGCTGGAGCACGCGCGCAGCCTGCTGCGCCATACTGCGATAACGGTCACTGAAGCGTCTGTGGCGGTAGGTTTCGAATCCCTGACCCATTTTTCCCGCGCCTATCGACAACAATACGGACTGTCGCCCAGCGAGGATCGCAGCCCGAAATCCAAGAGCCCGCCTTTGCTGCGCGACCGGGCCTAGCGCCCTCAGCCGATGCCGGCCTGCTGCCCGTGCTGCTGCATCCATTCCTCAGCCTGACGCCCCGGGCCGGTGCGTGAGCACATCGCGCCCGTTGCGGGGCTGTTGTCCAGCCTTCGCTCCACATCTTTTGCATAGCGTCCGAACCGTTCGGCGAGCAGATCGACGTAAGGCGTCGTCGGGATGTCTCGCAAGGTGATGAAGGTCATGACGCTGGGTTGAAATTCCTGGCTCATCTGCAATTTGCGCACTTTGTCGGTGCACTGCCGATACGCGCTCTCGGGAACGACGGTCAGCATCCGGCTGCCGGCTGCGAGGTTCAGGCCAATGTGAAACGAGTTGGTTTCTATGCGGGCCTCGGGCGGGGGCAGCCCTGCCGTGAGAAACATCCGCTCCACTGCCTGGCGGGTGGTGCTGCGCGCAGGCATCAGTATCCATGGGTGCTGCAGCGATTCTTCCAGGGTCACCTTGCGTCGGCGAACCAGCGGGTTGTCTATCGCCGCCACCACCACGCGGCGCTCCTCCCACAGATGCGAGATGCGGAACTGGTGGATCTGCTGCGGCGCGACTTCGCTGTCGAGGCTGCTCACGACGCAATCGACTTCGCCGTTGACCAGCATGGTCAAAAGTTCTCCGACGGACCCCAGTCGCAGCGCAATCCGCGGCAAAGTGGCGTCGGCCTCCAGATTTGCAACCACTTCGCGCAAGGCTTCCAGACCTACCAGGGGGACGATGCCCAAGCGCACCAACGGCAGGTCTTCCTTGGCGCTGAGGGTCGCAGTCGCCGCGACCAGGGCCCCCAAGGCCACGCGCATGCGGCTCAGCGCATTGATGCCGGCGGCATTCAGCCGCCCCCCGCGATGGGAGCGATCCAGGAGTGTCCGCCCGAAGGCTTCCTCGATCTCATGCAGCATGTTGGTGGCGCCCGGCTGGCTGACGCCCAGGACTGCAGCACCGGCGCTGAGCGAGCCATTTTTCTCGATCTGATCGAGCAGCTGCAGATGGCGCACGCGCAGGCGGCCTATGCGCACGCTCAATGGCAGCGCCGGCGTGGATTGTTCTGGCGCCGTGCCTGGGGCCGCAAGGGGTGGCTGGGTCATATCAATTTCAGATGACTGATTCAGAAATGAGTATTTGTTCATTATGGTTGATGCGGCATACGATGGCCTTCCAATCATTGAAAACAGGTGCCGCGATGAAAACCCAACTCGCCCTGAACCGGCGACATGTCTTGCACACCCTGGGCGCAGCAAGCCTCGGTGTGGCGCTTCCTGCTGCGGCACAGCAGGGCTTTCCCAGCCGCCCCCTGCGAGTTGTTCTGGGCTTGCCGGCCGGCGGCGCGGCAGATGTGGTCATCCGTCTGATGGGCGAACAGCTGGCGAGAGCGCTGGGCCAGCCCGTGCTCATAGAGAACCGGCCCGGCGGCCTGTACCAGCTGGCGGTGCAGACGGTGTTGGGTCAACCCGCCGACGGCCACACGCTGATGTACGTGAATTCCAGTTTCGCGGCGGTGCAAGCCGTGCACCAGCGCTTCGATCTCACGCGCGACTTCCTGCCGTTGCTGAAAGTGAATGAAACCCCCGGCCTGGTGGTGGTCAGCGCCAACTCGCCCTTCAAGACGATCAAGGAACTGCTGGACTATGGGCGCGCCCATCCGAAGAAGCTCACCTACGGGATCCTGGGCGCGGGCAGTTACGAGCACCTGAGCGGATTGGCCTTCGAGCAGGCCGCAGGCTTCGAGGGCCTTGCCGTTCCGTACAAGGGCGGACCGGAAATGGTCAATGCCGTCATGGCCGGCGATCTGCACTTCACCATGATCAATGTGGTGACTGCGATGCAGTTCATTCCGTATCGCAAGTTGCGGGCGCTGGCCACGCGGGACTCGGAACGCGTTAAATCCTTGCCGGATGTACCGACGCTCGCCGAAGCCGGGGCAGCGCTGCCGCTGTCGAGACTGTGGGGTGGCTATGTGGTGCGCGCCGGCACGCCGCCCGCCGTGGTCCAGCGCCTGCAAAAGGAGATCAGGACGGCCTTGGAAACGCCCGCCGTGGCCGAGAAGCTCAAAGGTTTTGGCCTCATCAGCGACTTCAGCCGGAGTTCGGACGAATTCAGCCGCTTGATCCAACGTGAGGTGACCACCATGGCGGCGCTGGGCAAGCGTCTGGATTTCAACAGGAACTGAGCAGAGCCTGCCTGCCCAGGCAAACGCCGGCCAGGCCTGCACGGCGCGTTTTTCACCACAGAAAGCCCATCATGAGTCAATTCACCGGCACCACCGCAATGCCGCCATCCACCGCCGCGCTGCACGGCATTGTCGTGCTGGACTTCTCGCACGTCATTGCCGGACCTTTTTCGACCTATTATCTTTCGGCCCTTGGGGCCCGCGTCATCAAGGTGGAGAACCCGCACCGGGGCGACTCCATGCGGCGCAAGCCCCATTCCTTTGCCTCGCTGAACCACGGCAAGGAGGTCGTCACCATCGATTTGGCGACCAGTGCGGGACAGGCGCAGGCCTGGGCGCTGTTCGAGCAGGCCGACGTGATGGTCGACAACATGCGCCCGGGCGTGCTGGAGAAGTTCGGCTTCGGCGAGGCCCAGGCACGGGCGCGCAAGCCGGAACTGATCCATTGCGCCATCAGCGGCTACGGGCGTGGCAGCACCTGGGCCGACCGCCCGACCTACGACCATGTGATCCAGGCGGCTTCCGGCATGAGCCTGCTGGCGGGCGGGGAGAACGACGGCCCGATCAAGGTGGGGTTTCCGGTGGTGGACACCATCACCGGCATCCTGGCCGCGCTGGCCATCATCGCCGCCATCCGCCGACGTGATCTCACGGGTCTGGGCGAAAGCATCGACGTGTCCATGCTCGGGGCGGCCCTGCAGCTCATGTACCCCATGACCGTCGATGTGATGGCGACCGGGTGCGCGCCGCCACGTGTCGGCAACGTGGGGTATTCCGGCAGCCCCGGGGCGCAGACCTTCGCGTGTGATGACGGCCAGATTGCCGTGGGTGCCAACACGCCCCAGCAGATGCTGCAACTGGCAACGGTCCTGGGCATAGGGCAGCAGGTCAGCAGTTTGCTGGCCGGCCAGACCCGTGGCTTTGTGAACTCGCCCCATGGCCCCGAGTTGCGCGCACTGCTGGAGGAGAAAATCAGCCAGCAGTCGGCCAAGGATCTGGAGACCCGCCTGAATGCGGCCGGTGTGCCGGCCGCCTGGGTGCGCAACCTGGGTCAGTGCATTGCAGAGGCCGTTGCCAATGACCTGGTGGAGCAGTGGGCCCTGCCTGAGGCTTCGGCGGTGAAGGTTCCCGGGCTGGGATTCCGCGCACAAGGACTGTATGGCGGCTTGCCTTCACCGTATCCACCGGCCGCCGCGCATGGCCTCGCGTGAGGCATATCCAGGCATTAGAACAAGGACCAATAGCATGCAAATCGACAACCCTTTGATCGCCCCCAGCCGACAAGGCATCATGGTCGGCTTTCCACCGCCGCCCGACAAACGGGTGAGCCGGGAAAACGGCTACCAGCCCGACCACCTCGGCTGGCGCAACCAGAACCCCACGCGCATGTATCCCACGGCACGCATCTCTCGCGGTGACGCACCGATCATGCCTTTGCCGGCCGGCGAGCCACTGGCCATTGATGCGCTGCGGGTAGCGGTGGACGACGGGTCGGAACTGTCCTATGCCGAGGTACTGGAGCGCACCGGCGTCGACTCCATGCTGGTGATGCACCGCGGCAAGGTGGTTTACGAAGGCTACTACGGCGACATGAACGCCACCAAAGTGCACGCCATGTACTCGTGCACCAAGAGCGTGGTGGGCTTGCTGGTGGAGACCTTGATCTTCGAAGGCGTGCTGCGCGAAGACCTGCCCGCCAGCGTCTATGTACCAGAGCTGATTTCATCGCCCCTTGGCAGCGCCACGCTGCGGCAGCTGCTGGACATGCGTGCCCATTTCAAGTTTTCCGATGCGCCCAAGGTGCCCGGGCAGGTGCAGGTGGACTACATCCGCGGCCTGGGCTTCATGCCGCGCCCAGCGGACTACGCCGGCCCCAATGGCGTTTACGAATTGCTGGTCAATGCCCGTCCCATGGGCGAGCATGGCGGTCTGTTTCGTTACGACAACGGAAGCACGGACACGCTGGGCTGGATACTGCGCAAGGTGACCGGCCAGCCACTGGATGAGATCATCGGCCAGAGGATCTGGTCCCGGCTGGGCGCGCAGCGCGATGCGAGCATCTCCATCGATGCCGGCGGCGTGGAATGGGCGGGGGCCGGCATGAGCGCGACGCTGCAGGATTTCGCCCGTCTGGGCGAGATGCTGCGCTGCCACGGGGCATTCAACGGCCAGCAGATCCTGCCCGAAGCCGTGTACCGCAAGATAGGCCAGGGAGGCGACCCCAGCATTTTTGGCGAGGCGGCAAGCGTCACTCCCGGCGGATCCTACCGCAGCCAGTTGTGGTTCTACCACGACCGCCACGCATCTTTTGCCTGTCGCGGGCAATACGGCCAGCGGCTGTGGGTGGCGCCGCAGGCACAGGTGCTGATCGCCCAGTTTGCCGCGGATGCACGCCTGGCCGCGATGGAGCCCTTGCGTCTGCGCGGCTTTCAGGCCATCGCGGATGAACTGTCGCGCCGCTAATATGCCGGCTCGGTTGCTTGGCCAAGGGCAGGCCAGAAAGAGGGGCGGCATCTGAGACTTCGGCGGCAGCGATTGACCTGCAGGTCCGGCCTGGGACATGCGGCGGGATGCGCGCCCAGGCGGCTCACCCGTCAACCGGCACGCCAAGGACAGCATCCATGTGGATGAAGTCCGGCAGACTTTGGGTCGAGATTTCAACTCCGTTGGGTCAGAGGAAGCGCTCACCCGCTGCACCATTTTGTTGATTTGGCGCAAAAGCTTGACTCTGCGGCCGCGTTATCTCATCCGTTCGTGATATTTTCTCGTGCCTTGCCTTTTCCTCGGTGCCAAACGCCGATGTTTGCTGCAGGCTACTCGTCTGCAGCCTCCGTGATGCCGTGTTTTTCTCGGCGCTGCTGCAACAGACCTACCGCGGATCACGGGCTTTGGTTGAATTATCTTCCCCGGGTCATGGCTGACCCTGGTCAACGCGCGTCCAGACAAAGGAGGGCACAGGGGTAGACCTGCACCAGAGCTGGATGGGGAAACATATGCCGATGAATGACACGTTAGGTCCGCCAGATGTCTGTGATTGCTCCGTCCCCTGAAAAAGCACGTGGCCGCCTTTTGTGGGGGCCTGAGTCCTCGTCTCCTTTGACCGACGAGACGCAGCATCTGGAGCGCTGGCGCCGTCGCACCTGGCAGCTGCACACGTCGGTGCTGGTGAGTCACTTGTATGCCTTTGGACTGTTTCTTGGTCACAGCTGGGCTGGCTATGCCCCGTTGCAGGCGGTGTTGCTTTACGGGCTGTGGGTGGGTCTGGGCATGGCCTTCATCACCTGGGCCTACTCCAGTGGCTGGAGCCGTTCGAGGCGGGATCCAGGTTTGTTTCTGGTGCACCAGTTGCTGGCGGTGACTGGTGTTCTAGGCTTGCTCATCGCAGCGCCTCAGGCGGCTTTTCAGGGGCTGGTCATGTTGCTGGTCTTCAGCACGGATGGATTTCTGGCCCGCCGGCGCACCAGCTTCTGGCTGACCTGGGGGGGCACGCTCATCGCCGTGGTGGTGATCATCGCGTGGCTGGGACCGCAGATGCGCATGACGACGGATACGCGGGCCGGTCAGGCCTTGGCCATCGGTGTCATGTTCGGTGCTGTCGTTCGCTGCAGTATCCTGGTCACATACTTTCGCAGCATGCAGTACCGTCTCGGTGCAAGCAATGAAAAGCTGGCAGTCGCGCTGAGTCAGATCGAAGAGTTGGTGCGCAAGGACGATTTGACTGGCGTGGCGAACAGGCGAGGCATTATCGAGCGCTTGCAGCAAAGCCTTGATGCCGCCCAACGTGATGGCGCGGTGCTTTGCGTGGCGCTGCTGGATATCGACCATTTCAAACAGGTCAACGACTGCTATGGCCACTACGGTGGAGACCAGGTGCTGCGTGCTTTTGGGCAGCTTTTGTCAGCGCAGTTGCGCAGCATGGATTGCGTGGGACGATACGGGGGAGAAGAGTTTCTCCTGGTGTTGCCTGGCACGAAATCGGCTCAGGCGCAGATAGTTCTGGAGCGCATTCGACAACACATCGAATCCTTGCCATGGCCACAAATGGTCCATCAGGACCTTCAAGTGACATGCACGTTGGGAGTGGCTCAGTATCGGCCTGGAGAAGCCCTGGAAGCGCTGGTTTCGCGTGCGGATGCCGCCATGTACCGTGGCAAGGAAGCGGGGCGTAATTGTGTGATGACGGAAGAACGCTAAGGCATTAGCGGCTTGCCGCCTTTCCAGGCACAGGTTTCCTATGGTCTTGCAGAGGCGGTTGCGATATCTGCATGGAACCCGGCGACCAGACGTACGAACAGCAAGTGGCTGCATCGAATCGCTGCGGAGTACAAGAGGCTACGGTGCCGCGCTGGTGCAGCCTTGATCTTCGTCGCGCGTTCGTCGCAGGCAAGCGGCCTATGACAGCGATGCGTCCGTTGATCAGGGCGCACATGCTTGGGCGACCCTGCCGGGGCAAGGCGTGAGCGTGCCTGCCGGTGCGCGGCGGACCGCCGGGCCGGCGCGTCTTAAGCCGGGGCAAATCTTCGCCTGCGACGATCCGGCCCATGAACGATCTTGCACGCAATGCACCACCCCAGCCGGCCACCGATCATGCCCAGGGCGTTCCTGCCCGGTGGTCGCTGCGCCGTTCATTGACACTGGCCGGCGCAGCAGCGGCCGTTGCCGCAGCCACGCTGGTCGCGCTGGGCATGGACTGCGCGATCTATCTGGCCTTCACGGGTGAGCCGGCCTCGCTGGTGGCGGTGGTGCGGCAGGTGCCGCAGTGGTTGTGCGGCGTGCTGCGCGTTTGCTCCGCATAATGGAACCCGGTCCGCATCCTGGCGCGGACAGAGGGAGGAGCCTGTGCGCGTGTTGTTTGTGGAGGATGATGTGCTGCTGGGGCAGGCCCTGGCGGCGGGGTTGCGCCAGATCGGCCATGCGGCCGACTGGTTCACCAACGGCAGCGACGCCGATGGCGCCCTGCTGGCCACGCCTTACGACGCCGTGGTGCTGGATCTGGGCCTGCCTGGTGGCGACGGCCTGGTGTGGCTGCGCCGCTGGCGCGACCGCGGCATACAGCTTCCGGTGCTGGTGCTGACCGCGCGCGACGGCGTCGACCAGCGCATCGCCGGTTTGGACTGCGGCGCTGACGATTACCTGCTCAAGCCGATCACGCTGGACGAACTGGCGGCGCGGCTGCGCGCCTTGCTGCGGCGCTCCTCGGGCCGCGCCCAGCCGACCTGGCGGCACGGAGCGCTGGAATACGATCCCGCGAGCAAGTTCGTGCGCTGGAAGGGCCAGGGCGTGGACCTCACGGCCAGGGAGCTGGCGCTGCTCGAAGCCCTGATGCTAGATCCACAACGCGTGCTGTCCAAAGCCCTGCTGCATGAAAAGCTCTATGACTGGAGCGATGCCGAACCCGAAGGCAATGCGCTCGAGGTCCATGTCCACCACCTGCGCCGCAAAATCGATCCCGCCATCGTGCGCACGGTGCGCGGCGTGGGCTATGCGATGGGCGCACTTGAGTCCATGCCATGAGCCTTCAGCGCCGGCTGATGCTCTATCTCCTGGTCTGCGCACCCCTGGTATGGGCTGCCGCAGTCTGGATGTCGATCGACCGCTCGCGCCATGAAGTCAATGAGCTCTACGACACCGAACTCATACGCCTGGCCCGGCAGATTCACGCGATCATCTTGCCGTCCCTTCCCATGTCGGGCCAGGCCAGCTTTCCGCCGTTGCCCAAGGCGGGCGCGGCCGACAGCGGCGAAGGCGATGTGCGCGATCTGGCGGTGGTGGTCTGGGACCGCGAGGGAAACATCCTGGTCTCGGATCGCGAAGGCGAGGACCTGCCGTTTCGGGCCAATGCGGTGGGCTTCGTTGATGAGACGGTGGGTGGGGAGGCATGGCGCATCTACTACCTGCAGTCCACATCGGGTCAGTCGCTGGTGGCCGTGGGACAGGGGCTGTACGAACGCAGCGAGCTGGTCTACGCGCTGGTCGCCAGTCAGATCCTGCCCTGGCTGCTGGTGCTGCCGCTGCTGCTGCTGGTCATGGCCTGGGCAGTGCGCCGGGCGCTGGCCCCCATCCATGCGCTGACGGATGACCTGCACCGCCGCGATGCCGCAGATCTGGCGCCGGTGGCGGCAGAGCGCGCGCCGGCGGAGCTCAAGCCGCTGCTGGGTGCGATCAACAGTCTGTTCGAGCGCATCGGCAGCCTGCTGTCCCGCGAACGCCGTTTCACCGCCGATGCCGCGCACGAACTGCGCACGCCGCTGGCGGTGCTGCGTGCGCAATGGGATGTGGTCAAGCGCTCGAGCAGCGACAGCGAGCGCTTGCAGGCGCAGCAGCAGATGGATGCCGGGCTGACGCGCATGGACCGGCTGGTGACGCAGATGCTGGCGCTGTCGCGCGCCGAGACGGCAAGCGCCGAACTGCTGGGCACGGAGATCGATTGGCCGCCTGTTGTCGAGCAAATCTTCAGCGATTGCCTGCCTCTGGCCGACCGCCGCCATATAGAACTCGCCTGCGAATGGCCGGCTGCCGGCCGGCCGGCGCTGCCGCTGATCGGCGACACCCATTTGCTGACGGTGTTGCTGCGCAACCTGGTGGACAATGCGGCGCGCTATGCGCCGGGCGGCAGCACCGTGCTGCTGCGCATGGGCGAAAAACAGATCGCGGTGGAAAATGGCGGCGGCCCGCTGTCTGCCGAACAGCTGGCTGGGCTGGGCCAGCGCTTCCACCGCCAGCCAGGTCAGCAGGAGGGCGGCAGCGGCCTGGGCGTTTCGATCGCGCAGCGCATCGCGGCGCTGCACGGCCTGCAGCTGGAGTACGACGCCGGCGCGGGCGACGCGGTGCGCGCCACCGTCCGTTTCTGCGAACTCATTTCTCCTTGATCCTGTCAAGCAACTGGCGCGCTTCGTCGCGCCGGCCGGTGTCCGCCACCAGACGCCCCGGGCGCGGCGGTGCCTGCAGCGCCCGTTCCAGGTAGACCACCGCCTTTTCCGGCTGCTTGGTCTCGACCAGGTATTCGCCGTAGAAGAAGTTCGGGTCGATTCCCTTGGGGTTGAGAGACAAGGCTTTTTGCAGCAGCTCGCTGGCCTTGGCCTTGTCGCCGAAGCCCACGGGCCAGCCGGGCACCTTGTAATAGAGCACGCCCAGGCTGTTGTACGCCGAGCCTTCGAGCGCATTGCCGTCGATCTGGATGGCGGCCTCGTACAGCGCCTTGGCCTGCTTGACCAGGCCCAGCGCGGACAGCCCGCCTTTCTCGCCCGCGTATGAACTGACGATGATGCCCTCCCATATCAGCGCCTCGCCGCGGCCGGGAAAGGCGGTGCTGACCTGGTGTGCCTTGGCTGCCAAGGCCTCGAAGCGCTTTTCGCGCTCGGCGGCGGCAGTCTGGTAGCGGACCACTTCCCAGTCGCGCTGCAGGCCCGCGACCGCCTCTTCCAGGGGGGAGGGCTGCGCTGCCCAGGCAAGCGCGCCGCCGCAAGCCAACAAAGCGGCGCCCGCTGCGCGCAGGAACGTCTTGCGATCAATGTGCATTTTTCATCTCCTCGGTGCCGGTAGCGGCAGGATTTATCGAGAGCCCGGGCAAGCTGGCCCGGTGCTTGGCGAATGCGCCGTCCAGCAGTGTGGGCAGCAGGCCATTGACACGTACGCCCAGCTTCTCGGGCCAGCCGAGAAAGCGCTCCGCCGTGCCTGCCTCCAGCATCCGCAGCAGGGCCTGGGCGACGACCTCGGGCGAGTCCATGGCGCTTGCCGTGGCCTGGTTGTAGTCCGTGGCCTGGGCGCTGTTGAATGCCGTGCGCGTGCTGCGCGGACCCAGGTATTGCACGCGCACCGCGGTATCTGCGAGTTCGCGGCGCAGCGCCTGGGCAAAACCGCGCAGGCCGAACTTGCTGGCGCAGTAAACGCTGAATCCCGGCAGACCCATGGCTCCCAGGACCGAGCCCACACAGATGACCTGCGCCTGCGGCAGGCTGCGAAGATGGGGCAGCAGGGCTTGCGTGAGCAGCATCGGGGCCAGCAGGTTGGTGCTCAGGAGTCGGGACATCGTGTCCGCGTCGGTGTTGTCGAAGCGGCCGAACTCCGCGACTCCGGCGCAGTGAACGATCACATTGCATTGCCAATCGGCCGCCTTCGCGGCCAGCGACGCGATCGATGTGCCTTGCTGCAGATCGGCTTCGTGCCAATCGACCTTGGCCGCCGGCAGGCGCTGCTGCAGAGCCCGCGCCTGCGCGGACAACCGGGCGGGCGAGCGGCTCGTCAGCAGCAGGGACGCGCCGGCATGGGCCAAGGCCGTGGCGATCGCCTGGCCTATGCCGCCGCCTGCGCCGGTCAGCAGCACGCGTGCGCTGTCGGGGTTCATGGCGCGATCCCGCAGGCCGCTGCATGCTCCTGGGGCAGAGGCAGGCTGCGGAACACATCGCCGTACAGGCGAAAGAAGACGCGCGCGGCATGAATGATGTCGGCCTGGTCGCGCGGGTCCGTGATCTGGTCCATCAGCAGCTGGAAGTGCTGCACATGCTCCTGGTCCAGCGTGCCGTGCGAGCGCAGATAGCTGAACGCGGAGTCGGGCAATCGCAGCGGCTGCTGGATCTGATCGGCGGCCAGCAGCGCCAGAGACACGCTCGTGCCTTCGAGCACATGGACCATGCCGAAGAATCCCAGAGGGTTGCGCCGGGCGATGGTGTCGTAGGCGTAGGCGACCATGACCTCGGTGGCGATGCCGGGCTGGCTGTGGCGAACGTCGCTGGATTCGCCACAGGCCTGGATGTCCTGCAGTATCCACTCGTCGTGGCCCTGCTCCTCCTCGATGTACTCCTGCAGCGCCGGCTCCAGCCATTCGCGCCCGGCCGGAATGCGCGCCTTGAAGGCCTGCATCAGCGGCACCGTGTGGCGCACATGGTGGTAGGCCTCGCGCAGGAAGGCAATGTAGCTGGGCAGCGAGACCTCGCCGCGCAGGCAGCCCTGGATGATGGGCGTGGACAGCAGCGCCATGCGGTCGGGCTCGGTCTGCGTGAGAAGTTGTTGGTGAAAGCTCATGAAGTCTCCAAGGAAGGGCTATGGGGTTGGGGCATGCCGGTCAAGCCGTGGGCATGGGCCTGAAGAATCGCCGCGCGCTGCGGCCGTCCGTTGGCTGTCGCCATGCCGCTGGCCACGTCGAACGCCTGGGCGGCGCGCACCCAGCGCTGCACGCGGGCGTAGTCGGGCAGGGTGGCGTTGGCGGCATCCACCATGGCCTGCAGCGCGGCATCGGACAGCCTGGAGTCGATGGGCCAGAGGACAGCGCTGAGCGCCGGCTGGTCGTCGCCGAACACCACGGCCGTCGCGATGCCGGCTTGCTGCAGCGCGCCCTCGACCCATTCGGGTGAGACATTGCGGCCAAAGGATGTGATCAGCACGTTCTTGCGCCGGCCCTGCACGTGCAGGAATCCCTGCGCGTCGATGCTGCCGAGGTCGCCGCTGGGCCACCATTGCGGCATGGGACGGGTGTCGCCCAGGTAGCCCGCGAACAGGCTGCCCGCGATTTCGATCTCGCCATCCTGGCTGATGCGCAGGCGCGCGTGCGCCAGCGCCCGGCCCGCGCTGCCCGGCAGGTCGGCGCCTGGCAGGTTGAGGGCCTGAACGGAAGCTCCTTCGGACAGTCCGTAGCCTTCGTAGGCGGGAATGCCCAGCGCCCGGCTCGCGGCGATCAGGCCGGCGCCCGCGGCCGCGCCGCCCACGGCAACGAATTTGAGCCCGTGCGGAGCCTGCTGTCGCGTGGCGCGAAGGAAGCCGACCCACATGCGCAACATCTGCGGCAGCAAGATCAGGCTTTGCGGGCGCAGGCACAGCACTGCCGCATGGAACAGCGCCGGGTCAAAGCGTGACGAGCCGCCCAGACCCAGCTGCGACAGCGGCACGACCACGCAGGTCGTCGAGTTCAGCAGCGGTGCGCTCAGTCCGGCGATGTTCTCCAGCAGCACCGCGAAAGGCAGCACGCACAGGTGGCGCTGGATCTGCAGCGGTGCCAAGGCATCAACCACCCCGCTGGAGACAGCGTGCAGCGCCGCCGCGCGCAGGCATACGCCCTTGGGCGTGCCGGTCGTCCCCGAGGTGAAGGTGATCTTGGCCGTGCCTGCGGGCATGGGTACCTGCGCGCCCGGCATGCGTAGCAGCGCCAGCGTTTCTCCGGCCACGCTGCAGGCCCTGGCCGGCTCCATAGGCCAGGGCGCCGTGACCGGCAGCAGCAGGGCGTCCACGCCCGTCGCCTGCAAGGCGTGGCTGATCTGCTGGGGCGAGAAAAACAGCGGCAGCGGCACGTGCACTATGCCTGCGCGCTCGGCCGCACGGTCGGCCACGATCCAGGCGACGGAGTTGTCGAGCAAGGTGGCAAGAACGCGCACGTCTTCCGCGCACAACATGTCGGCAAAGCCCTCAATCGCGCCCTCGAGCTCGGCAGCGTTCCAGGTGCGGCTGCCGTCGTCCAGAACGATGGTGGTCTGTGACGCTGCTTTCATTGCGCACCTCCTGCGGACTTGGTGGCAAGCCGGCGCATTGCCTGGGGAAGGTGTCCAGCGAGCACCAGGGGACTGTGCTCGTAATAGCTTCCCCAGTTGACGGCGTCGTCGCCCAGCGCTGCCGGGTTGGCGACGCCTAGCGTCACCGGCGTCACGCCTATGCGCAGGAACAGCGAGCGCAGCTCGCGGGTCAGGGTACTGACGACCCACACGAACTCTTGCTGGGCCAGATGCGCGCTCAGCAACAGGATCAGGCGGCGGCCTTCACCGGCGCGCACGGCCGCCAGATGTCCCACCTCGACGATGGACTTGCGCTCGGGCTCAAGGCCGTTGCCGGCACCCAGCAGGGTCTCGACCGGGGCATCGAGATAGCGCTCGAGGAACAGCGGGGAGGCATGTGCCTGGCGGTATCCGGCTGCCGCGACGATGCCGGACGCATCGCGCAGAAAGACCAGCACCGGCGTGAAATGGCGCACCTGGGCACCATAGCGTTGGGCGTACACCGCGTGGATGAAAGCCTCGACCTGCGCGCGTTCCGGGTCGTTTTCACGGCAGATGTGCAGCGTGGTTTCTGGTTGCACCGAAGGCGGCGCATGAGTGTCTGCGGGTTTTCTGAGCGAGGCCATGGACATAAAAACTCCTCTGAGGAGTCGCCATGGTGCAAGGTCAAAATTTGCGCCAGCTTAAGCCGCGAGCAGGAGGCGTTTCAAAGGCGCAGCCGTCGCTGCCTCAGCGGCCGCGCAGACTGCTGGCCTGCGCGGCAAAGATCGTCTGGCCCGCCGCATCGGCAATCCGGCAATCCATGACGGCCAGGTTGCGGCCCGAGCGCAGCGCTGTCGCAGTGGCATCGATATGCGGTCCTATGCCGGGCTCGAGGAATTGTGCCGACAGGTCCAGCAGCTGCCAGTTTGCCGGCATGGCCGCGGCACTAGTCGCTGCCGCCACGCCAAGCAGCACGCCTCCCTGGACATGGCCCGAGCGATTGCCGATATGGATGCCCGATTCCACGCGGCACCGGGCCTGTCCCGGCGTGCTGGCCGGCTCGGGCAGGATGCCCCAGAACTGCTCGATGAAGCTTCCCCGGCCTGGCTGCTGGCCGGCCTGCAGCGCGCGTTCCCAGACCGTTTGCTCCGTGTCATCCAGTTCATGGGCCGACAGCACAGGCGCGGCCGCCAGCGTGCTGCTGCGCGGCATGGGGTGGTCCGCACTGCCTAGGCGGTTTTCCAGCACCGCAAACGAGGCCGCGCCGCTGCAGCACACGCTTGCATCCTCGGCATGGATATCCACGCTGGCGACCGCGGTCGGCATCGTGCCGCTGGCCGGAATCTGCTGCAGCCGCGCGACGGCCCTCAGGACGCCGTGCGTGGGCAGCGCAGCAAACGACAAGCGGATGGTCAAGGTGGCGACGCGCGCGCTCGGGCCGAATGCACTGCGCACGGCGCCCGCCAGTGCCACGTCGGCGAGGATGCTCAGTGCCGCCGGCGAGATGCGTCCATCGGCAGCCGCGCAGTGCGCGCCCACCTGCATCTCCACCACGGTGGCCGCCTTGTCGACCTGCGTGTAGGTCAGGTCGAGATAATGCCCGGCAAACATCCAGCCGGGGGTGCGGTAGGCCGCCAGTGCCTGCAGGACGCGGCGCGCGCATGGGCTGAGGTTCATGGATTCACCTGTTGGCTGATCACTCCACCGCTGCTGCGTCCCCCGCATCGGCCTTGGGGCCGGTGTAGCGGTAGGGAATGGAGGTCGGCATAGGTCCCTTGATGCGGTGGCCTTGCTGCGACTGCTCCCAGGCATGGGACAGAATGCCGACCGAGCGCGAGAGGATGAAAATGCCGCGTGCCAGCGCCGGGGCAAAGCCCAGCTCGCCATAGACTGCCGCGGTCACGCCGTCGATGTTCATGGGCAGCGCCTTGCCGGTGCGCCGCTGGATGCCGCGCTCCACCGCGCGCGAGATGCGGGCATAGGTGCCCGCCACATGACCTTGCTCGGCGGCCTCGTTGACCAGGGCCAGCAGCGGCGCCACGCGCGGATCGATGGGATGGAAGCGGTGGCCGAAGCCGGGAATGATCTTGCCGTGTTCCGCCACGAAGGCCTCCAGGCCCTGGTCGACGGCGCGGTCCAGCAGCGCTTCAGGGTGGGGGCCCGGCCCCTCGGGCAGCAACTGCGCAATGCTTTGGTAGAGCATCAGGCATTGCTCGCCTGCACCGCCATGCACGTCGTCCAGCACATTGATGGCCGAGGCCATGGCGCCATTGAGCGGCAGCCCGCAGGTGACCGACATCCGGGCAATCGCAATCGAGGGCGCCTGGGGGCCGTGGTCGACCGCCGCCACCAGCGTAGCTTCGAGCAGGCGCGCCTGCTCGGCGCTGGGCAGGTCGCCGCGCAGCATCAGCCAGATCATCTGCGGGAAGCTGATCTTGCCGATGAGATCCTGGATAGGGATGCCGCGGGTATTGATCACTCCGGGACGGATGTCGATGATGGAGGTGCTCCACCAGTCGGTGGCTTGCTCGAGACGCTGTTCGGCGGATAGCGGTTGTGAGGTGTTCATCGGTCGCGCAATTGAAGGAATGAAAGGGAGGGCGGGCTCAGGCCAGGGCTGCGATGTTCAGCTCGCGCAGGATGTCATCGCCATGCTCGCCGCGCAGCGGCGGCGCGCTGGCCGGACCCGTGGCCTCGCCGTCGACATGAAAGCCGCTGCGCGCCAGCTGCAGTTCGGCCCGGCCTGCATGCCCGAAGGGCACGCTCGCAAACAGCTGGCGGTGCTTCACCTGGGGCTGGCCCAGAGCCTGCTCCATGCTCAGCACCTGTCCGGCGGGAATGCCGGCGGCATTCAGGCGGGCTTCCCAGCTCGCGGCATCGGCCGTCGACAGCTGCTGCTCGATCAGGCCCTTGAGCGCGAAGCGGTTGCTCTTGCGCGCCTCGCGCTCGGCAAAGCGGGCATCGGTCTTGAGTTCGGGCGCGCCGATGATGTCGCACAGCTGCTCGAACTGCTGCTGCTTGTTGGCGGCGATGTTGATCGGTCCATTGCCGGTGCTGAACGTGCCCGATGGGGCGGCGGTGAAATTCTCGTTGCCCATGGGCACGGGCTGCTGGCCGGCAATCAGCAGGTTGGAGACTATCCAGCCCATGGACACCAGCGTCGAGTCGAGCATGGAGACATCGAGCATCGCGCCTTCGCCGGTTTGCGCGCGGCGTACCAGTGCGGCGCAGATCGAGAACGCCGCGGTGATGCCGCCAAGCGTGTCGCACAGCGGATAGCCCACACGCAGCGGCGCGGTCTGCTCGTCTCCCGTAATGCTCATCAGCCCCGACAGGCCCTGGATGATCTGGTCGTAGGCCGGGGACTTGGCCAGCGGACCATCCTGGCCGAAGCCCGAAATGGCGCAGTACACCAGGTCCTTCTTGATCGCCTGCAGCTGCTTGCAGCCCAGGCCCAGCCGGTCCATCACGCCGGGGCGGAAGTTTTCCAGCACGACATCCGCCGTCTCGACCAGGCGCTTGAAGGTGTCTATGTCCTGCGGGTTTTTGAGGTCCAGGGCAATGGACCTCTTGCTGCCGTTTTGCGCCAGGAAGGAGGCACCCAGGGAGTGCTGGTTGAGGTCCTTGTCTGCACCGAGCTGGCGCGCCAGATCCCCTCCATCGGGTGATTCCACCTTGATGACGTCGGCACCCAGCAATGCCAGCTGATAGCCGCAAAAGGGGCCCGAAAGCACATTGGTGAGGTCGAGAACGCGGATGTTCTTCAATAGAGGGGTCATGGTCAAGTCCCGGTTGGCGGGTTGCGGTCGAGGAAGACGGAGGGGTCTCCTCCGAAATGGGTACTGATCTTGGCCGCGCCGCCCAGCAAGTGGCCCTGCATCGACTGGATGGCTTCGGGGGTGAAGCGGTGCAGCGGGCCGGATACCGACAACGCCCCTTCGAGCTTCTGGTCTACGCCGAAGACCGGGCAGGCTATGGCCGCGGTTTCCTGGTCACGTTCGCCCATCGTGAGGCACAGCAGGCCCTGGCGGATGGCGTCGTAGCGCTCGCCGGGCTCGCCGGCAAACGCCAGCAGGACATGGCCGCCGGCGCCGCGGTCCAGCGACAGCAGCTCATCTTGCTGCACGTTGTCGCTGATGGCGCGGGAAGAGGAGATGCGGTAGGCGCACAGCCGCTTGTCGCCGGCGCGGGTGTACAGCGCCGCGCTTTCCCCGGTCAGAGCCGCGAGCTCGCGCAGCACCGGCATGACGAATTCGGAGGGGTGCAGGCTGCTGCGGTAGATGGAGGCGAGCTGCAGCGGCGCCGGCCCCAGGGTGTAGATGCCTTCGCGGTCCCGATAGAGGTAGCCGGCCATTTCCAGCGATTCCGCCAGCCGCAGCACGGTGCTCTTGTAGAGCCCGGTGTGCTCGGCCAGCTGCGTGAGCGTGAAGCTGCGCCGCTGTTTGGAGAACGCGGCCAGCAGCGACAGTGCGCGGTTCACTGCGGCAACGCCGACGCCGTCGGCGTTGTCTTCCAAGGGCGTTGCAGGGGATGTTTTGCGCATGCGTGGAAATGGTGTCGTTGGAGTGGTCATTGTAAATGATGTTCTGAAAAATAAGAAAACTTATTGGCAAATAGAACATTGCAAAAATAAAAATGGATTTCTGCGCAGTTTCCTGGATAAAATTCGCTCGTTCGAACTACAAATTTGTTGTGCGCATCGATTTTGTGGTTTGCTGGCTGTAGATGATGGAGACGTAAGACATGAAAATTGCCCGCTTTAACGAAGGTCGCATCGGCATCGTCGTCGGTGAAGAATTGCTCGATGTGACGGACGTCGTCGGTGTCGATCCCCAGCAGTGGCCGCCGGTCGGCGCCGTGCAGATGATCGCAGCATGGACGCAGCTGCGTGCCAAGGTCGAAGCCGCGCTCGACATCGCCCCGCGCCTGGCATTGTCGGCGGTGCGGCTGCTGACGCCCGTGCCCTGGCCCAACAAGGTCATCGCCTATCCCGTGAACTACAACGATCACGGCCAGGAAATGCAGGCCAACTACCGCGCCACGCACCAGGGCTTCTTCCTCAAGCCCGCGTCGTCGCTGTGCGGCGCCAGCGATGTCATCGAGCTGCCCGACCTGCCCGGACGCGAGGTGCACCACGAGGCCGAGCTGGGCATCATCATCGGCAAGTCGGGCCGCAATGTGCGCCGCGAGGACTGGCAGGAGTACGTCTTCGGCTACGCCTGCCTGATGGACATGGTGGTGCGCGGACGCGAGGAGCGCGTGTTCCGCAAGGCCTACGACACTTTCTGTCCGGTGGGCCCGTGGATCACCACGGCCGATGAGGTCAGCGATCCCGCCAACCTGGCGATGAAGCTCTGGGTCAATGACGAGCTGCGCCAGAGCGCCAACACCAGGGATCTGGTGCTGGACATCCCGGGAATGATCGAGATGGCGGCTTCGGTGATGACGCTGGAACCCGGCGACATCATCGCCACCGGCACGCCGGCGGGCGTGGGCCGGATCGTCGATGGCGACGTGGTGCGCATCCGCATCGACCAGCTCGGCGAGATGTGCATGAAGGTGGTGCAGGGTAGCTCGGGCCGCACGGTGGTGTTCGAGAACCCCTACGTGCTGGACATCAAGAAACAACCGCTGGTGGCCTGAGATGAACAAGCTCGATTCGCTGGAGTCCCTGTACCAGGCCTTTGACGGCCTGAGCGTGGAAGGCGGCTGGCACCGTCGCGCGCCCGCCCTGTGGGCCGAACCGCGCAAGAACTTCGTGCCTTTCCGCTGGCGCTACGCCGACGTCAAGCCCATCCTGAACGCCGCCGGCCATCTGGTGGACCATGCAATGGCCGACCGGCGCAACCTGACCATGACCAACCCCGTGGAAGGCAACCTTTATGCCACGGTGCGCTCGATGGTCGCGGCCTACCAGCTGATCAAGCCCGGCGAGACCGCCGATGCCCACCGCCACACGCCCAATGCGCTGCGCATCATTCTCGAAGGCAAGGGCACCTACACCGTGGTCGATGGCACGCGCGTCGAGATGCGCCCCGGCGACGTGCTGCTGACGCCCAGCTGGGCCTGGCACTCGCATTCGAGCAACGGCAACGAGGACTGCTACTGGGTGGATGTGCTCGATGTGCCGCTGGTGCACCTGATGGAAGGCATGTTCTTCGAGCGCCATCCCGACAAGCTCGAACCCGATGTGGTCGATGCCGACAGCTCGCCGATTGCTTTTCGCTGGGAAGACACGCTTGCGGCGCTGGCCGCCGCGGCCCCGCCCGCGCATGGCATGGCGCAGCGTGAGGCCGAGCTGGGCAATCCGGCGCTGCGCACCGTGGCCCTGCATGCGCAGCGTTTCAATGCGGGCTTTCGCTCGGCCCTGTGCCGCACCACGGCCAACAGCATCTTCACGGTGATCCAGGGGCGCGGCCGCAGCGTGGTCGACGGCGAAACCATCGAATGGGCGATGGGCGATGTGATCGCCATTCCCGCCTGGCGTGCCTACCGCCATGAAGCCGATGTCGAGAGCTTCATGGTGCGTGCCAGCGATGAACCGGTGATGCGCGCCATCGGCATGCTGCGCGAAGAAGTGATCAGCGAAAACGTCTAGATCGGCCCCCAGGGCGCAGGTGTGGAAGCAGGACAGGCGCATGCATGCCGCCGCACCCCACCCGTGCCCGTGAAAATTTCCAAGGAGACAAGTTCATGCAACGTCGCACTGTTTTGCAAGCGGGCTGCGCCGCGGCCATCGCCACCGCGGGCGCCGCCGCCGCGGCTTCCGCGAAAGCCTATCCCAGCGGTCCGATCCGTATCGTGACCCCTTATGACGCGGGCAGCACGGTGGACATCACCAGCCGCCTGGTCGCCGAAGGGCTGAGCAAGCGCCTGGGGCAGACCGTGATCGTCGAGAACCGCCCCGGCGGTCAGGGCGCCATCGGGATGAACGCGCTGCTCGGCGCTCCGGCCAACGGCTACACGCTGCTCACCGACACGCCGGCCTCGGCCATCAACCCCAGCCTCTACAAGAGCCACCAGAGCCGCTACGACGCGGCCCGCGATCTCGCGCCGGTCGCGCAGCTGATGTCGCTGCCGTTCGCCATCGCCGTCGCGCCCCAGGTTCCGGCCAGGACGATAGGCGAGCTGGTCGCGCTGCTCAAGGCCAGGCCCGAGTCGCTCAATGCCGCGGTTGCCGGCACTTCCACGCGCCTGGCGGGCGAACTGTTCTGCATGCAGGCCGGCGTCAAGATGATGCCCGTGAACTACAAGGGCGCGATGTCGGCCATGCAGTCGGTGATGAAGAACGAGACCCAGGTGGTGTTTCTCGACGCCGCGAACCTGGCGCCCTTCATCGAGGCCGGCAAGCTGCGCGGCCTGCTCATCACCGGGGAGCAGCGCTGGCCGGTGCTGGCGCAGGTGCCGACGGCCAAGGAGGCGGGCTACGGCCAGTTCGCTGCCAGCACCTGGTTCGGCATGTTCGCGCGCGCCGGCACGCCGCAACCGATTCTCGACGCCCTCAATGCGGCAATCCGCGACGTCATGGCGTCGCCGGCGCTGGCCGCCTACCTGAGCCAGCGCGGCGCCCATCCCTCGCAGCGCAGCGCCGCCGAGTTCAAGCAGTTTTTCCAGCAGGAAATCAGCCTCTGGCGCGATGTGATCGTCAAGGCTGACATCACGGTCGAATGAATCCAACCAGGAGTAGCAAGATGAAAGTAATTATTGCCGGTGGCGGTATCGGGGGCATGTCGGCGGCGCTGGGACTGCTGCGCAAGGGCATCGATGTCGAGATCTACGAGCAGGCACCCGAGATCAAGGAAGTCGGCGCGGGCATTCAGATCAGCCCCAATGGCTGCCGCGCGCTGGACGCGCTGGGCGTTTTCCAGACCCTGCAGAAGCTTTCGTGCGACCCGGTGCGCAAGGAGTTCCGGCTGTGGAACACGGGCAAGGCCTGGCCATTGTTCGACCTGGGCAAGAGTGCCATCGAGAAATACGGCTATCCCTACCTGACGGTCTACCGCCCCGACCTGCTCGACACGCTGGCCAACGCCGTGCGTGCGCTCAAGCCCGACGCCATCCATCTGGGCTGCCGCGCAGCCGGCCTGGAGCAGGACGACACCGGCGCCACGCTGGTGCTGGCCGACGGCCGCAAGATCCGCGGCGACGTGCTGATCGGCGCCGACGGCTGGCGCTCGGTGATCCGCAACACGCTGTGGGGCGAGTGCAATCCCGAGTTCTCCGGCATGGTGACCTGGCGCGGCCTGATCCCCATGGACCGGCTGCCGCCGCACATGCAGGCGCATGTGGGCAGCACCTGGATAGGACCGGGCGCGCATGTGGTGAGCTACCCGCTGCACCGCGGCGAGATCATGAACTTCGTGGCCACCATCGAAGGCAAGACCTGGACCACCCAGGCCGGCTGCGAGCCCGGCACCACCGAGGAATGCCTGGCCGATTTCGCGGGCTGGCACGCGGATGTGCAGACCATGATCCGCCTGAGCCCCACGCTGCTCAAGTGGGCGCTGATGAAGCGCGAGCCCATTGAGCGCTGGTCGCTGGGCCGCGTCAGCCTGATGGGCGACGCCTGCCATGCGACGCTGCCTTTCCTGGCCCAGGGCGCGGTGCACTCCATCGAAGACGGCGTGGTGCTCGCGCGCTGCCTGGAAGAAGGCCAGGCCATGCCCGCGGCGGCGCTGCAGCGCTACGAGAGCGCGCGCATAGAGCGCACCAGCCGCATGGTGCGCGGCGCCACGTCCAACACCGGGCGTTTCCACAGCCCCGAGCTGGCGACGGAAGAGTCCGCCGACCGGTATCTGGCGCGCGAGTGGAGCAGCGAGCCCATCGCCGACCGCTACGACTGGCTTTACGCCTACGACGCGGCCAAGGTCGCCATCTGAGCCAGCCCTGCCCGGGCGGGCCCGAGACGGCCCGCCCGCACCGCTGAGCGCGAAAACCGCTCAGCAAGCCTGCGCGCTGCGCGCGCCTTGTTCTCCACCCATGCCAAACGCCTGCCGCGTCGCAGGCGCGGCCGCGCCATGTCCGCACGGCGCCGGCCTGGCGACCATCCCCAGCGATAGGAAAGAGATGATCTCAGCAACCGACACGGCCAGCTACCCCGATACGCTACTGCTGATCGACAACCGGTGGGTCGAAGCCACGGGCGGCAAAAGCATACAGGTGCTCAACCCGGCCACGGGCAAGGCCATAGGCAAGGTGGCGCATGCCAGCGTCGCCGACCTCGACCGGGCGCTGGCCGCGGCGCAGCGCGGCTTCCTGCGGTGGCGCGACGTCAGCGCGCACGACCGCTCCAGCGTGCTGCGCCGCGCCGCGGCGCTGCTGCGCGAGCGCGCCGACGGCATTGCGCGCAACCTGACGCAGGAGCAGGGCAAGCCGCTGGCCGAAGCGCGCGGCGAAGTGCTGGCGGGGGCGGAAATCCTCGAATGGTTTGCCGACGAAGGCCTGCGCGTCTACGGCCGCATCGTGCCGGCGCGCAATCCGGGCGTGCAGCAGATGGTGCTCAAGGAGCCCGTCGGCCCGGTGGCCGCTTTCACGCCCTGGAATTTCCCCATCAACCAGGTGGTGCGCAAGCTCGGCGCGGCGCTGGCCACGGGTTGCTCATGCCTGGTCAAGGCGCCCGAGGAAACGCCTTCGGCGCCGGCGGCGGTGATTGCCGCCCTGGTCGATGCGGGACTGCCGCCCGGGGCCGTGGGCCTGGTGTTCGGCGACCCGGCGCAGATTTCCGCCCACCTGATCTCCAGCCCGGTGATACGCAAGCTCACTTTCACTGGCTCCACGCCGATAGGCAAGGAGCTGGCGGCGCTGGCCGGCCGCCATATGAAGCGCGTGACCATGGAGCTGGGTGGCCATGCGCCGGTGATCATTGCCGAGGACGCCGATATCGCGCTGGCCGCGCGCTGCACCAGCGCCGGCAAGTTCCGCAACGCGGGCCAGATCTGCATCGCGCCCACGCGTTTTCTGGTGCACGCGAGCATCCTGCAGGATTTTGCCGCGGCGTTCGTCGCGCAGGCGCGCGCGCTGCAGGTCGGCAACGGGCTGGACGCAGACACCACCATGGGCCCGCTGGCGAATGCGCGGCGCATCACGGCGATGCAGGCACTGGTCGAGGATGCCTGCGGCCGTGGCGCGGCGCTGGCCACCGGTGGTGAGCGCCTGGGCAGCAGCGGGAATTTCTGGGCGCCCACGGTGCTGACCGATGTGCCGCGCGCTGCCCAGGTCTTCAACGAGGAGCCGTTCGGCCCCATCGCCGCGCTGCAGGCCTTCAGCCGCATCGAGGACGCGATCGTCGAGGCCAACCGCCTGCCTTTCGGCCTGGCTTCCTATGCCTATACGCGCTCGCTGCGCACGGCCCATCAGCTGGCGCACGGCCTGGAAGCCGGCATGCTGTGGATCAACCAGCCGGCCTCGGCGTCGGCCGAAATGCCGTTCGGCGGGGTGAAGGACTCGGGCTATGGCTCCGAGGGCGGGCCAGAAGCGCTCGAGTCCTATCTGAACACCAAGAGCGTGTCCATCATGGCGCTATGAGGAGAAAGGCCTGACGGCCGGTGGCAAGCAGCTGCTGGCCGCCGCAGTCCGTCGGCTCAATGCGCGGCCGGCAGAGTGGTCGCGCTGAACGGCTGTATGCCGGCAATCGCCAACTGCAGCAGATTGCGCAGCTGCGACAGGCCCTTGGCCACATCGGGCTTGTCCGACACCAGCCAGTTGTGCAGGTTCTGGTTGTAGATGGCCCACCACAGCTCGGCCACCAGTTCGGCCGAGACCTCGGGGCGCAGAAACCCGGCACTCTGCTTGTCGCGCACGATGGCCGCCAGGCTCTGCAGCAAGGTGGGTTTCCAGGCCGC
The DNA here is from genome assembly GCF_057914905.1 of Comamonas sp. DB36. NCBI lineage: Bacteria > Pseudomonadati > Pseudomonadota > Betaproteobacteria > Burkholderiales > Comamonadaceae > Comamonas > Comamonas sp. DB36. The sequence goes on along the minus strand of NZ_CP196633.1, from coordinate 19,546 downwards.
ATAGCGCAGGGCTTCGGGGCCTGAAGGTCGGCCCAGCAGCACCACGCCGACCTCGCGCCTTGCCTGGCGCGCCATTTCGGGGTACTGGGCCCAGTAAGTCATGTCGCGGCTGGCGAAATCCATCAGTATCTCGATCAGCGGCCGGGTCACGGTCTCGCTGCCGAAGCGGTCGGCGCGCAGCACTTCAAGATCATCGTTGATGATCATCAGCAGCAGTTCGGACTTGGTCGGCGCGTAGGCAAACAAGGTGCCTTGCGATACATCCGCGCGATCAGCGATCTCGCGCGTGGTCGCGGCTTCGTAGCCACGTTCCAAAAACACCGTGCGCGCCGCTTCCTTGATACGGATGCGGCGGCGCTGTTTTCCGCGTTCGCGAACACTCAAGGTTTCAGTGGGGAGGGTGAGTTCTTCGGACATGTAGGTGACTATGCCGCGGCGGTGCATTCACACTCAGGCGGCGAAGTTAACGGTAGCGGCTTTTTCCACCGTGCAAAAACGAGCAATGCTCTGTATCGAATTCTGGTGCTCCTGCTCGGAGTGTGCACAGCAGGCATCCTCGATCACGATGACCTCGAAGTCGCGGTCATGGGCATCACGCACACAGGCCTGTACCACGGCTTGCGTGGCGACACCCGAACAGTATATGCGGCGAATACCTGCGGCGTTGAGCTGGGCTGTCAGAGTGGTCGAGTAGAACGGGCTGACACGGTGCTTGGTGACCTGGATGTCGCCCGGGCGCTGTTCCAGCGCGGGGTGGATTTCCGTGCCCCAGGTGCCGAGCTGGAACATGCCGGCCTTGGCCGCGCCGCCAAACAGCGGCGAACCTGCCGGACACTCGTGGTAGTCGGCCGAGAAGCCGACGCGCACAAAGCCGATCTTCACACCGGCGGCGCGCGCGCGCGCTATGGCCAGTTGGGTGTTTTCCAGCGTGCGGCGCTGCTGGAGCAGGGGGCCCATGGGGCCCTTGGCGGCCGGGCCATCTTCATGGACCAGTTCGTTTTGCATATCCAGCACAAGGTAGACAGAGGAGGTCATGGGTGAAAGTCTCTCAGTAAGTGGTAGAGGAAGGAAACGCGGACGAGAGTTCGCGGTAGCGGCTGTCATAGGTTTTGATCGTGCCGCGCGCCACCAGCGACGCGATGTCGATGGGGCGCAACTGCGGCGGCTTGAGCGGCGTGTCGCTGACGACCTGGCTGGCGCGCAGCGCCGCCACGCGCTCGGGGGGCAGCTGCAGCGACTCGAGCACGGCGGCGTTGTCCTCGCCGAAATGCGGGGCCCGCCGCCGTATGCCCACCTGCGCGCCCTGCCATTGGTAGGGCCGGCCAATCAGTGCGCGCACGCCGATGTCGCCGCCGAAGTCGACGCGCTCGAAGAAGCCGCGCGCCAGCAGCTGCGGCTCGCGCAGCAGGTCGCCGGCGTCGTTGACGGCGCCGGCGGCCACGCCCGCAGACTGCAGCTGCTCGGCCGCGGACTGGGCGCCGCGCTGCAGGCACCAGGCGCGGCAGGCGCTCTCTATCTGCTGCGCGGCTGCGCCTTCGGGCAGGTCCAGGATGCACAGCAGCTGCGCCAGGGCCGGTGCACGGCCAGCGCTGACCGCCACCCACTGGTTGTCGCCCGCAGCCGGGAACACGCCGCTGAACGCGGCACCCCACTCGGCATTGCCGCGGCAGGCGACATCGGGCCCGCCGCCCTGCACGGCAATGAAGGCTTCAGGAATGACCATCGCGCCCAGCTGGTACATGCCCAGGTCTATCCACTGGCCCTGGCCCGTCTTTTCCCGGTGCACCAGCGCCGCCATGATGCAGCTCATGCCCGACCAGGCGGCGAGGAAGTCCGGATAGGACTGGCCGACCTTGGTAGCGGCTTCGCCGGCGTAGCCCGCATAGGCGCTCAGGCCCATGGTGGCCTCGAGGGTCGTGCCCTGGGCCTTGAATTCGGACCAGGGGCCGGTGGAGCCATAGCCGGTATTCGACAGCATGACCAGGCGCGGGTTCAGCGCGGCGAGCCTCTCATAAGTCAGGCCCCAGCCGCGCATCACCCGCGGGGTGAAGTTGTCGATCAGCACATCGCTTTGCGCCACCAGCTCGCACAGCACCTCGCGTCCGGCGGCGGTCTGCAGGTCCAGAACGAGCGAGCGCTTGCCGCGGTTGAGCATCTGGAAAGTCGAGCAGCGGTTCCAGCCGGCCTCGCCCGGATCGTTGTCCACCAGATAGCCAAAGCCGCCGGCGCGCAGCTGGTCCAGTCGCTTGGGGGCTTCGATCTTGATGACTTCTGCGCCCAGGTCGGCCAGCAGCGCGCCCATGTATGGCGCGGCAAAGACGGTGGACAGGTCGAGCACGCGCAGCCCCGCCAGAGGCGCTGGCGGCGCGCAGGGCGCCAGCGCTGGCGCGTGCGCCGGCGCCCGGCGTGCGCTTGCCGCCGCGGCTTCGGCCAGTGCTTCGGCCAGCGGCTTGCTGCCCAGCGCCGGGGCGGGCTGGCGCAGCGCCACCGGCGTTGCCGACAGATGGGCGATGCGTGCCGGCAGCTTCCATGGCGCGCCGTGCGCAGCGCCCGCCTCGACCCAGATATCGCGTTGCGCCAGATGGTCGCATTCCATCAGTTGCGCGGCCGATTGCAGCACGCCGCTGAGCAGGCCTTGCTCGTTGGCCTGCTCGAACAGTTCGCGGCCCGAACGCTGCGCCAGGCAGGCGTGCAGCAATGCGCGCAGTTCTTCGGCATGGTCGATGCGACCTTGCTGCGAGGCAAAGCGCGGGTCGCACAGGCGTGGCTCGCCCAGCAGCTGGGCAAAGCGCTCCGGCCCGTACAAAGGGTTGACCTGCAGCGTGACATAGCCATCGCGCACCGGCAGCGGCTCGCCGCTGAGCAACGGGTCCTGCACCGCCGAGCGGCGCGCGGCCACCACGCCCGCCAGCGAGTAGGCCGGGAACACCGACACCAGCTCCGAGGCCACGACTTCCATGCACGACAGGTCGACCAGGCTGCCCTGGCCGGCGCGCAGCGCATGAAAGTAGGCCGCCATCGCGGTGTAGGCGCCATTGAGGCCGGCGCAATAGGCCGACTGGCGCAGACCCGGCTTGAGCGGCTCGCGGTCTTGCAGGCCGCTGAAGGACATGATGCCGCCCATGGCCTGCAGCACCAGATCGCCGCCCTGCCAGTGGGACTTGGGGCCCTGCGAGCCAAAGTCGCTCACCGCCACGATGGCCAGGTGCGGGAAGCGCTGGTGCAGCGCCTGCGCAGTCCAGTTCCAGGCCTGTGTCGCCTCCGCGGGGCCCAGGCCGTAGATCAGGATGTCGGCGCCTTGCAGCAGCTGCGCCAGCGTGTGCGCGTGCTGCGGCATTGCCGGATCGAGTTGCAGGCTTTGCTTGTTCCAGTTCAGGTATTCGAACAGCGCGCTGTGCGCTGCGCCGGGGACGTAGGGGCCCTCGCGGCGCAGCGCATCGCCTTGCGGGCCTTCGATCTTGAGCACCTGGGCGCCGAAGTCGCCCAGCAGCCGCGCGCCGAACTGGGCTGCCAGATGGCTGCCGAGTTCGACCACGCGCGCGCCGTGCAGCGCACCGGTGGAGGGGGCGTCATGCGTCATGGCGGGCAAACGCGTCGGGATAGGGATAGGGCACGACCTTGCCCTGTTGGAGCGGCAGCACGCCGATGGCCGTGCCGGGCGTGCTTTCCTGGCCGTCCTGGTTGCGGATGCCGATCTCGCAGGTCACGTAGCCCATGCCATCGCGCTCCTCGAGCGCGGTGATCCGCCCCCAGGCGGTCAGGGTGCTGCCGGCGACATCCAGCTTGCGGAAGCTGAAGTCGATCTTCCACAGCCAACCTGCAGGCGTCAGCCACTCGCGCATCATCTGCACCAGGAAGTGCTGCTTCCAGGTGCCGTTGACCGGCAGGCCGGGCAGCTTGTCGTGTTCCGTGGCGAACGGCAGGTCGTAGTGGATGCGGTGCCAGTTCTCGATGGCGGCCGACCAGCGCATCAGGTGCGAGGTGGTGATGGGGCCGCGCACCAGCGCGGTGATGTCGTCGCCCACGCGCAGGTCCTCGAAGACCGGGGCATTGTTGCTAGCTTGGCTCATTCCTGTATCTCCTGGATCAGCGCGCGAGTTCGGTGTGGACGATGCGCAGCAGCTTTTCGCCATGCTGGTTGGTGTAGAGCGTCTCGGTCTTGAAGACGATCATCGGGCCCGAGGAGGACTCGCGCTCGCTGAGCTCAACGTAGCGCGACTGGCGGCTGACCAGGTCGCCGAGCTTGGCCAGCTGGAAGAACTCGCAGGCATAACCGCCGTTGAGCAGCCGTTTGAACGGCAGGTTCAGGCTGGGCAGGCCCTTGCTGACGGTGCCGCCCATGCCGTCCCAGTCGGGCTTGTCCTGGAAGCGCTCGAAGGTATCGGGCGTGCCCGCGGGGCGAGCGAACAGGTGCATGGGCTGCAGCGGCGTGGCGACAGGCACGCCAAAGCCACGGCGTTCGGCCTCGATCGGATCCCAGTGCACGGGATCGCTTTCCATCACGGCCTGGGTGAAGCGGCGCAGCGTGTCGGGGCCCAGCGGCGTGGGCGCGGTCTGCACTTCGCCGGCGACGCCGATCAAGGCCTGCATTTCTGGAGTGATATGGGACATGTCGTCTTCCTTTGCGCGGGTTTACTTGAGCAGCTGACGCGCGATCAGCATCTTTTGCATCTCGGTCGTGCCGCCGCCGATCTGCAGGTGGCGCAGCAGGCGGTAGAACACCGTGAGCGGCAGCTCCAGGGCTTCGCCCATGGCGCCATGGATCTGGATCGCGTGGTCCAGCGTGCGGGCGCCCCATTCGCCGGCGGTGAACTTGACCAGCGAAGCCTCGTTGCGCACGTCCTCGCCGCGGTCGCCGCGCGCGGCGGCGGCGTACGTCATGGCGCGCAGCGCCTCGATGTCCACGTGCATGTCGACCAGGCGCCACTGGATGGCCTGGCGCTCGGACAGCGGCTTGCCGAAAGTCACGCGCTGCTTGGCCCATTCCACCGACATGTCGAGCGAGCGCTGCATGCGGCCCAGCGCCTGGGGTGCACGCAGCAGGCGGTCATGGATCGTGAGCCAGCGCTGGCCCAGGCGAAAGCCGTTGCCCACGGCGCCCAGCACGTTGCCGTCCGGAACGAACACGTTGTCGAAATGCACCACGTACTGCGCCGAGCGCGAACCCAGCCAGGTGCGGATGCCGCTTTCCTCGATGTGCAGGCCTGGGGTGCCCTTTTCCACGATGAACATCGTGATGCCGCCGCGCTGGCGCTTCTCGGCATCCGTCACCGCCTGCACCTGGATGATGTCCGAGCTCATGGCGTTGGAGATCCACATCTTGGTGCCATTGATCAGCCAGCCGCCTTCGGTCTTGGTGGCGCGGGTCTGCATCATGCCGCCGGGGTCCGAGCCCGCATTGGCCTCGGTCTGCGCGAAGCAGGCGGTCTTGTCGCCGGCAATCACCGGCTTGAGAAAGCGCTCGACCTGGTCGCCGGTGGACTCGTACAGGATGTTGGGCACGGACGCCATGGGAAACGGCACGGCGCAGTAGTGCAGCTCCTCGCTGACGACGATCTGGGCCAGCAGGCCCATGCCGGTGCCGCCGTGCTCCTCTGGCACGGTCATGTTCCACAGGCCGGTGTCCTTGGAGATTGCCACCAGCCGGTCGACGACCTTCTGGTCGAACACGCCCTTGAGGTTTTCCATCGCTGCGCCATAGGTGGCCCAATCGCTGGCCAGGTACTGCTGCTCCAGCGGCATCAGTTCGTCGCGCACGATGCGGCGCGTCATGTCGCGGATTTCCTGGACCATGGGAGGAAGCTGGAAGCTGGGGGCGTCCGCATCGAATTCGGCAACTGCGTTCATGTTCATTCTCGGTAAAGGTTTTTGGGGCGTGCCACTGCCCGCAGCGCACCCGAAGGGCGCCGTGCAGGCGTGGCAATGCGGCGGTGTACGGCGGGCGCCGCGGCGGCTCAGGCGGCGACGGCCTGGGCCTGGCGCACCCGGTCGCGGATGCGGTCGAGGTTGCGCCCCAGCTTCACGCGGCCGGGCAGCGGGTGGCCGACGATCTCCTCGGCCAGTTGCGCGCACTCGATCAGCTTGTCCAGGTCGATGCCGGTCTCTATGCCCATCTCGTTGAGCATGAACACCAGGTCTTCGGTGCAGACGTTGCCGGCCGCGCCCGGGTTGCCGGCAAACGGGCAGCCGCCCAGGCCGCCGACGCAGGCGTCAAACGAGGTCACGCCCATCTCCAGGCCGGCATAGGCATTGGCGATGCCCATGCCGCGGGTGTCGTGCAGGTGCAGGCCGATCTGCTTGTCGGGGAAGCGCTCGCGGATGGCGCCCACGGTGCGGCGAATCGCCACCGGCGTGGCCCAGCCCATGGTGTCGAGCAGGCTGATGCGTTCGGGCTGCAGGTCATTCTCCCGGGCGATGCGCAGGCCGGCGTCGATCAGCGACAGCACGCGCTCGAGCGGGATGTCGCCGTCGAAGTTGCAGCCGAAGGCCGAGGCGACATTCACATTGCGCACCGGAATCTGGCTGGCGGCGAAGTTGGCGGCGATACGGCTGGCTTCGGCCTGGTTGTGCTCGAAGCTGGAGTTCTGGTTCTTCTGCAGGAAGGTGGCCGAGGCGGTGAGCGTGATCGCGCCGGTGATGTCCAGCACGCCCGTGCCCTTGGCGCGGTCCAGGCCCTTTTCGTTGAGCCACACGCCGGTGTACTTCACACCGGGCTGGCGCGTGATGCGCCGGCAGATCTCGTCGGCGTCGGCCATCTGCGGCACCACCTTGGGGTTGACAAACGAGCAGACCACGATCTGCTGCAGGCCCGTCTGCGACAGGGCGTCGATCAGGCGCACCTTGTCGTCGGTGCTGATCTGGCCTTTTTCAATCTGGAAACCTTCGCGCGGACCTTCTTCTTTGATGGCAACCGCTTTGGGGAAGTCGTACATGGCAATTCCTCGTCACAATGAAATGGAGATCGGGGCAGGGCGCTCAGGCGCCCATCACGTTGAGCAGCGCATGGCGTTTTTCCACCGTGACCGCGTGGATGGCGCGCTGCAGCGCGGGCAGCAGCTGCTCGCGGGTCGAGACCTTTTCGCCGTAGCCGCCCGAGGCCTGGGCATACAGCTCGAAGTCCGGCATATGACCCAGGCCCGACAGCGGGGCGTGGCCATGTTCCTTGACGTGGGCGCGCGTGGCGCCATCGGGGTAGACGGCCAGCGTGGTCTGCTCCACGGCCTGCCAGTGGTGGTTGTTGAAGACGATCATCAGCACCGGCAGAGCATGCATTTCCGCCGCCTGGTGGCACGACGCCGGGTTGGTGAACATGTAGGCGCCGTCACCTTGCACGCAGATCACCAGCTTGTCGGGCGCGGCCTGCTGCGCGCCCAGTGCCGCGGGAAAGCCCCAGCCCAGGCCGCCGGCGGTGGAGTTCAGGAAGTAGGAGCCGGGCTGGGTGAACGACATGTGCTCGGCCCGTATCGTGTACTCGCTGATGACGATGGAGTCCTCGCCACGCACCTGGTCGATGGCGCTCGACAGGTATTGCTTGGTGATCAGGCCGCCCTGGGCCTCGTCCTGCGCCACCTGGCGCGCCAGCGTGGCGCGCCAGGCCTGGCTGTCCGCGCTGATCCTGGCGGCGCGCGCCGCGGCGCTGTCGGCGGCGGCTATGCGTGCCAGCTCGGCGGCCAGCGCCTGCAGGAACGGCAGTGCGCGCGACACCAGCGTCACCGTGGACTGGAAGCTGCGCAGCGGCAGATCCTGGAACAGCGGGTCCACGCCGATCTGGGCGATGAAGGCGTCGGCGGCGGGCTCGGCCCGCCCGGGCACCCAGGGCACGTCGCTTTCCAGCGCGATCACCACGTCGGCGCGGGCCACCACGGCCGTCGCGTCATGTCCCAGGTGGTGGGGGTGGTCATACGGCACGTTCACATAGTGGCCCATGCTTTCGGCCACGCCGATGCCGTAGTTGCGCAGCAGGGCGTCGAGCACCGCCACGGTCTGGGTGTCGGCACCGCTGGAGCTGACGACAAACAGCGGGTAGCTGGCCTGCTTGATGGCCTGCGCGATGCGCGCCACGCCATGGGGATCGGGGTAGGCGGGGCTGACCACGGGCTGGGCCGGGCGGCGCTGGTAATCGGCGGGCATGGGCTGGGCCAGCACTTCGCGCGGCAGCGTCAGGTAGATCGGGCCGCGCGGCTCGGCCATGGCGATCGACAGGCCGCGGTCCACGACCTCGTCGACATTGCGGCCATCGCGCAGTTCGTAGTCCCACTTGACCAGCTCGCGCGCCATGCCCGCCTGGTCGAACATTTCCTGCGCCCAGTGGATGGGACTGTTGCGTGCGCCGAGCACGCCTTTTTCATACAGCGGCGTGCGTCCCGCCGTGAAGAACATCGGCACCTGGCTGCGCGCCGCATTCATCAGGCCGCAGACCGCATTGGCTGCGCCCACGGTCACATGCAGCATCACCGCCTGGGGCTTGCCGGTGACCATGTAGTAGCCATGGGCCATGCCCACGGCCAGGTTTTCATGCACGGCGACCACGGGCGTGGGAAAGTCCTGGCCCGTCTGCGCGCCCTTGGCATAGGCCTCGACGATAGGCGCGGTGTCGGTGCCCGCGCCAATGTAGAAGTAGTCGATGCCGCGCGTCTTGAGCAGGGACAGATAGGCTTCGGCGACCGAAGGGGAGGAAGTGTCGGAAGCCGGTGGCGCGGCGGCGTCGCCGGGCAGTTCTCGGAGCATGTTCATTGCGTATCCTGCAGAAAGTGGGAGCGGGGTGAAGAAGGCAAGACGCCAGCTGGCTATGCGGCTTGCAGCAAGGCGGCAAAAGTGTCGAAGTCGTGGTGCGCGTGCAGTTGGTCCACGGCCTGTTCCAGCGCTTCAAAGCGCGCCTGGCCCAGCGGCGGCGCAATCAGCGACTGCGCCTTGGCACGCAACTCGGCCGCGGAAATCGGGTTGCGCGCATGCCCTTTGGCGAACTGCACCTGGGCCTGCAGGCGGCGGCCGTCGACGCACTGCAGCTTGAGCAGCGGGCCGTGCACATGCTCGGCCGGCAGGTCTGGGTGCAAGGCCGTGTGCGCGATCAGGCGACGCACTTCCGGGTCGTCGGTCTGCAGCGGCGCGAACTGGGGCAGATCGGCGCGGCCGCTGAGCGCGGTCACCGCCAACGCATAGGGCATGCTCATTTGCGCTTCCAGCACGTTGTCCACGCGATGGCTCCCGACGAGCTTGACGGTATGTGCGGGGCAATGCACATCGATGCGGGCGATGTCCTGGGCGCGCAGGCCATGGGCGGCGCGCAGCTCCAGCAGGGCATCGATGGCGCCGTGGGACGCGCGGCAGCAGGCGTAGGGCTTGATACCCGTGAGGGCAATCGCGTTGAACTCCCCCAGCTGTTCGAGCACGCGCTGCGGCTGGGCATGCGCGCCGCAATAGGTGGTGAAGAAACCGCCCCAGGGCGCTTCGAGAATCTGCGCCGGCCCGGTCATGCCGGCCTGGGCCAGGTAGGCGGCCGTGACGCCGGTCTCGGCGGCCTTGCCCGGGTGCATGCGCTTGGTCATGGCGCCGTCCTGCATGAAAGCCCAGACGCCGCCCATGTACGAGCCGGCGATGCCCAGCGCCTGCGCCGTGCGATCGGCGTCTAGCCCGAGCACGCGGGCGGCGGCCAGGGCCGCGCCGAACGTGCCGCAGGTGGCCGTCGAGTGCCAGCCCAGAGCGTTGTGCGGGCGGTAGCCGCCGGCGGCATTGAGCATGCGTCCCGCCAGGTCGTAGCCGGCGGCAATCGCCGTCATCACCGTCGCGCCGTCGGCGCCGCAGCCCTGGGCCACGGCCATGACGGCGGGAACGACCACGGCGCCGGTATGCCCGCAGCCATCGAAGTCGTCGAGCTCGCGCGCATGCGCTGCCGTGCCATTGACCAGCGCGGCCTGGGGCGCGGGCAGCTTCAGGTCCGTGCCCCACAGCGCAGCGCCGGCCGCGCTGCCTGCCTGGCCGTGGATGGCCAGCATGCCGGCGCGCACGGCCGCGGTTTCCTCGGCGTCTATGCCCGCCATACCCGCGGCCAGCGTATCCAGCAGGCGCTGGCGAACCATGTCCACGTCGGTCTGCGGCAGTTCGTTGAAAGTACGTTGCGCCCAATGCTGCGCCACGCGCTGCGTCAGGCTACGCAGGGAATCCTTGGTGGCGCTGGAATTCTGAGCATTGGTATTTATTTGATGCATGTTGTAATTTTAAAGCGCACTTCAAAATTACAGCAAGCCTTTGCAGATAGGTACTATCCCTGAATGCCAAAGGGCCGCACAGCGGGCCTGGCACCATTTCCAGAATTCCTCAAATGGTTTCACTTCAGGTGCTGTGCCCCGGGAAACAAGAGGGCGCGCGCGCTCGGCAGAGCGCCCACTTCAGGGCGCTCTGAATAGATGCGACCCCGCGCCTAGCCTCTGGAGGCGTCCTCGTGGATCAGCTGCGCGGCGCGGTCGGCGAGCATGAAGGTCGGCGCGTTGGTATTGGTCGACGGAATCAGCGGGAAGACCGAGGCATCGACCACGCGCAGCCGCGCCATGCCATGCACGCGCAGGCGCTCGTCGACCACGGCGTTGGCGTCATTGCCCATGCGGCAGCTGCCTGCCCAGTGGTGCATGGAAGCGCCGTGGCGGCGCACATGGTCGAGCAGCGCGGCATCGTCCTGCAGGGCGGCGCCGGGAAGGTGCTCGGCGATCACGCGCTGGCGCAGCGCCGGCTGGGCAAAAATCTCGCGCGCAATGCGAAAGGCGTTGAGCACGGCCTGCTGGTCCTGGGCCGCGCTCAGGTAGTTCGCGCGAATCACCGGTGCCGACAGCGGGTCGCCCGAGCCTATGGCCACCTGGCCCCGGGAGACCGGACGCAGAAAACAGGCGGCCGCGCAGAACTGCGGAGTCTTGACGATCGCCACGCTGCCGTCGCTGTTGCGCGACCAGGTCACGGGCTTGAAATTGATTTGCGTGTCGGGGCGCGTGGAGCCGGGCAGGGCGGTGACGAAAGCCGCGGCCTGGGACGCGCCCATGGTCAGTGCGCCGCTGTGGGTCAGCAGATACTGGATGCCATGCAGCAGCCGGCGCCAGCCCGAGAAGTCCCGGTTCAGCGAGCTGGCCGGCGTGCAGTCGAAAATGCTGTGCGTGTAGAAATGGTCTTGCAGGTTTTCCCCCACGCCAGGCAGATGATGCACGGGGGCCACGCCCTTGTCGGCCAGCAGCGCGGCATGGCCTATGCCCGAATGCATCAGCAGCGTAGGCGAGCCGAAAGCGCCCGCGGCCACAATCACTTCGCGCCTGGCTTGGGCCTGCAGCTCCACCCCCGCGCGCCTATAGGCCACACCCACCGCCTGCAGGCCGTCGAGCAGCAGCCGGGTGGCCTGGCAATGGTCCAGAACGTGCAGGTTGCGCCGGGAATTCACCGGTTGCAAAAAGGCATGAGAGGCGCTGTGGCGCTGGCCTGCGCGGATGTTGAACTGCAGCATGCCGGCACCCGCATTGCCCTGCACGCCATTGAAGTCGGGGTTGGGCGCGATGCCCGCCTGCGTGCAGGCCGCGACAAAATCAGCCGACGCCGGGTGCACGTAGCCGGGGTCGACAATGCTGAGCTCGCCGCCCAGGCCGCGCCAGCAGGCGTCGCCTGCCGCGCGCGACTCTATGGCCTTGAAGTGCGGCAACACATCCGACCAGGACCAGCCGCGCACGCCGAACTGCGCCCAGTCGTCGTAGTCCTGCGCCTGGCCGCGCCCGAACACCATGCCGTTGATCAGGCTGGAGCCGCCCAGCCCCTTGCCGCGCGGCGCATAGATGCGCCGGTTGTGCAGCTCCTTTTCCGGCTCGGTCTCGAAGCCCCAGTTGTAAGGCCCGCGATTGAACATCTTGGCGGTGCCGGCCGGCATCCGCGGCCACAGACCCTTGGGATGCCCGCCGGCCTCCAGCAGCAGCACTTCGCAGCCGGGGTCGGCCGAGAGCCGGTTGGCCAGCACGCAGCCGGCCGTGCCGCCGCCCACGATGATGTAGTCGAACATCATGCGAGCACCTGCGCATGGCTGGCCTGCATCACCGATTTGATGACGGTATAGGCATCCAGGCTGTGCGCACCGCCTTCGCGCCCGAAGCCGCTGTCCTTGATGCCGCCAAACGGCGTCTCGGCCGAAGACACGGTGAAAGTGTTGATCGCCAGCGAACCCGCCTCGATTTCCGCGGCGAGCCGTTCCTGCACGTCGGCGTTGTTGCTGAAGGCATAGGCGGCCAGACCCACATTCAGCGCATTGGCCTGGGCGATGGCGTCGTCCAGCTGCGCAAAGCGGTTGATGATCGCAATCGGTCCGAACGGCTCTTCGCGCAGCACCTGCGCGCCTTCGGGTACATCGGCAAGCACGGTCAGCGGATAGAAGTAGCCCTTTCCAGGCGGGCGCTCGCCGCCGCACAGCACGCGCGCGCCGCGGGTGCGCGCATCGCCCACCAGGCGCTCGATGTCCTGGCGCCGCCGGGCATTGGTCAGCGGGCCGATATGCGTGTCCGGCGCGAGGCCGTCTCCGCATGCTACGGCGCGCGCCTGCTCGGCAAAGGCCTGCACAAAGGCTTCGAAAATGTTCTCGGCCACCAGAAAGCGCGTGGGGGAAACGCAGATCTGCCCGGTGTTGTTGGCCTTGGCCCTGACCGCCAGCCGGGCGACCGCGACGGGGTCCGCGTCGGCGCAGACGATCACCGGCGCGTGACCGCCCTGCTCCAGCAGACAGGGCTTGAGGCGCGCGGCCGCCATTTGCGCCAGCTGACGGCCCACCGCCACCGAGCCGGTGAAGGTGAGCATGCGCACGCCATCGCTTTCCACCAGCGTGCGCGAAATTTCGCCTGGATCGCCGAACAGCACATTGAGCACTCCGGGCGGAAGGCCGGCGTCGACCAGGGCCTGGGCGATATGGAATGCACCCGCTGGCGTTTCCTCGGCCGGCTTGAGAATCAGCGCGCATCCAGCCGACAGCGCGGCGGCGATCTTGCGCATGGGCGAGCCAATGGGCGCATTCCAGGGCGCGAATCCCGCGACCACGCCTATGGGCTCCCTGCGCACCATGCAGCGCAGCTCAGGCCCCAGGGGAACGACCTGGCCATATTGGCGCAGGCCTTGGTTCGCATCCCACTCCAGGATGGCTGCGGCGCGGCGCACTTCAAATGCCGCTGCGGCCAGGCTCTTACCTTGCTCCAGCACCGTCGCGTGGGCGATCTGGGCTTCGCGCGCACGTATCAGCTGCGCGGCTTTGAGCAGGATGGCTGCGCGCTCGGCCGGCGCCATGCGCTTCCACACCCGCAGACCGCGCGCCGCGCCGGCGATGGCGTTGGCGATATCGGCCGCGCTGGCGTGCGGAATATGTCCCACGACCGCTTCGGTCGCCGGATTGATGACCGCAATGCTCTTCTCACTCGCCACCCATTGGCCATCGATCAGCAGCTTGATTTCCGGATAATTCATTTTTCAGCCCAAAAAAAGATCGCAACCGCCCTCGGGCCATTGCGATCGTGGATATGGAAAATCTCAGGGCTTGAAGCCGGACTCTTTGACCACCGGCGTCCAGAACTGGATCAGCGAACGCACCTGCTTGTCCATCTCATCGCCGCTGCCGAAATCCGGCGACAGGTTGGCCTGCAGCATGCGTTCCTTGAAGCCGGGGTTGGCAATCGCCTTCTTGATCGCGTCTTCCATCTTCTGGCGCTCGGCGGCCGGCGTCTTCTTCGTGGACCACAGGCCCATGAAGGCTTCGCCCTGGGTGACCTTGTAGCCCTGCTCCAGCATGGTGGGCACATTGGGAAATACCGGCCAGCGTTTTGGCGTCATGAAGCCCAGGGGAATCACGCGGCCATCGCTGACATATTGGAAGATGTCACCGGGCGCCATGATGCCCACCGGCGCCTGGTTGCCCAGAATGGCGGTTTTCACATCGCCCGCGCCCTTGTAGGGCACGACCGTCATCTTGACGCCGAACTGCTGGGACATCACCACGCCCAGAAACTCGGTGATGCTGCCCGCGCCTGCCGAGGCATACATCGTCAGCTCGGGCTTCTTCTTGGCCAGTTCGATGAATTCCTTGAGGTTCTTCGCGCCCGTGCCCGGGCTGGCATAAAGCCCCAGCGGATAGGAAATGACGCGCGCCACGGGCGCCATATCTTCGAGGTAGTTGTAGCGCAGCGCGCCGGGCTTCTGCAGGATGGTCGGGAAGATGGCCCAGCTGTCGGGCGAGAAAAGGTAGGTTGTGCCGTCGTGCGGCGCCGCCATCAATGCCTGCGCGGCAATGCGTCCGCCCGCACCGGGCTTGTTCTCGACCAGCACCGTGCGGCCCAGAATCACGCGCAGTTCGTCGGCCAGCATGCGGGCCACGGCGTCGCTGGTGCCACCCGGAACGAAGCCGACCAGCACGCGGATCGGCGCCTTGTCGTTGGAAAACGCATGGCCGCTCGCGGCCAGCGCCGCCGCCGTCAACCACCACTTGAATTTGCCGAATAATTTCATAGTCTTCGCACCAGATGCATTGAAATTGGATGCTGCCCCAGGGGGAAATCACGCTGGTTGCTGCAAGCGGTCTTGCGGCCGCCTGCACCACCAGCCGCCATGCCTCAGAACGCCAGGCGCATGCCGACTGCGACGGCATTGTTTCTGGACAGGTTCTTTTGCTTGGCCACGCCGTAATCGGCATACAGGCGCGTGGACTTGCTCAGGTCGTAGTCATAGCCGATGCCGATCTTGTTGCGGTCGCGCGCGTTCACATCGCTGTCCAGTTGCGATACCGCCAGCTTGAACCTGCCGGGGCCGATCCTGGCATCCATGCCGACTGTGTATAGATTCGTCGTGGTTCTGAAGTTCTTGTTCTTGCCCTGGGCGGCGTAGGCCATCACCCGAAAGCGTTCGAAGCTGTAGATGAAGGCCGCGTTGAGCAACTCGTCGTTGCTGTTGAGGTTGGTGCCAGCCGCAGGAATCGCCTGGTTGACTTTGGCATAACCGAGGCCGGCATAGATGTTCTCGCCCTGGTACTGGACGTTGCCGCCCGACTGGCTGTTGCTGCCGTTTTCCTTGAAGCTGTACGCCAGATCGAAGCTCAGGCCATTGAAGCGCCTGGACTTGAAGCCCAGGGTGTTGTTGGTGCGCGAAGCGATGTCGGAGTTGGAGTTGAAGTCCGCGTACTGGTTGGCGCCGATCTGGCCGACTCCGTCCATGCCGAATGGGTCGGTCTTCACCGCCAGCCAGAACATGGGCGCGTAGTCCCGTCCCAGCCACAACGTGCCCACGTCTTTGTGGCTCAGGCTCACGGTCGATTGCATGAAGAACGGCGAAGTCGCGGAATAGCTGCCCGTATCCGGCGTGAAGCGATGCTCCAGAAGAAACGAGGCCGACAGGCCGCCACCCAGATCTTCCGTGCCGCGAAAGCCCAGACGCGACGCCGAGGACTGCTTCATCTGCCAGGCCTTGCTGGCGCCATTGCCGCCAGGATTGGACGAGGCTCCGGCGTTGCC
The DNA here is from genome assembly GCF_057914905.1 of Comamonas sp. DB36. Classification (NCBI taxonomy): domain Bacteria; kingdom Pseudomonadati; phylum Pseudomonadota; class Betaproteobacteria; order Burkholderiales; family Comamonadaceae; genus Comamonas; species Comamonas sp. DB36. The sequence continues at coordinate 4,049 of NZ_CP196633.1, read as the reverse complement.
CTTGGCTATTCCCAGGTCCATCACACCATAGATCTGGACGTTGCTGCTGGCGGATGCGGCACTGGCCATGGCCAGCAATGCGAGGGTGGTAAGCGCTTTCTTCATAGTTTCCCTTTGGGTTTGGTTGTTCTATTTGATTGTCATTGGTTCTGAAATCAGAACAACCTATAGAAAACCCGAGGGAGTGAAGCTATTTTTCTGGAAAAACCAAGAGTAAACCCTGATTGAATCGTGGGTGCAGTCGATAATTTATGAACTTAGTAATAAAAATAGCATGTGCTTTTTTATCTCGGCCGCCACCCGCAGGCTCAGGCGCGTTCCATGCGCCTGGCCAACAGCCTGGTCCGCGGGCGAGTGATCAAGAGGGGGAACTCCGCAAAGCGGCACCCGCGCGGTTTGAGAGGCCGCGCGGGTCATGCCCGTCAATGGAAGCGACCGGGGTGCATCGATCAGAAGCGGTGGGCCATGCCCAGCATGAAGGTCACGCCTTTGTCGTCCTTGGCACGGATGTCCGATTGGGTCCGACCCACTTCGGAAAAGAACATGGTGCGCTTGCTCACGCGATACTCGGCACCGAGCGCAACGGTGCGGGATTTGTCCCGGTCGGCCACTTCCAGGAACTCATAACCGAACTTCAGCGCGAGCATATTGCTGAGCGGATAGCGTGCTCCTAGGCTGTAGCGATCGGAGTCCTGGGCTTGGCCCGGCGCGGCCACGCGGCTGTAGGTCAGGCCCAGGTGCAGCTTGCTGAAGTCATAACGCCCACCGATGGTGAGTACGTCACGGTCCTTGAAGTTGTCAATGGCCGAGGCCGTATTGCCGGCGTTGAGCGTATAGCCCAGCCCCAGAACCAGCGGGCCGCTGCGGTAGAGCGCGGCCAGTTCGGTCGTGTTCTGCTGCTTGGACGCCATATTGTTCTTGGAAACCACTGCGCCCGATACCCGCACCCCGCCGATCTCAGGCGACATGTACATCAGCGTGCCGTTGTAGCGCGTGGGCGCATCGAAGGGTCCGCCGTAGACCGTGGTGCCCAGGCCCAGCGGCATATAGACATCCAGCGGGCGGCGCAGCAGTTCATCGACCGGGCCCCACATCTTTCCCACGGAGATTTCTCCGAAACCGCCCGAAAGGCCGATCTTGGAATTGGTGAAAAAGCTGTTTCCGGTTTGCGAGCCGGTGGACGGATCGAAGCGGTGGTTGAGTATGAAATTGGCTTTCAGGCCAGATCCCAGATCCTCCACGCCCCTGAATGTCAGATTGCTTCCGGCTGCCTCGAGGTTATCTATTGCATTCTTGGACGCCGTGCCGTCGCCTTTTGATGGAGTGAATCTGTAGCCCGCGACAAAACCGCCGCTCACAGTCACCTGGGATTGAGAATGAACAATGCAGGGCGCAGCAAGGGCTACCGCGCAAAACAATCGCAGCATAATTTTTTCCTGAAATTAAAATATTCGACCAAGGAGAGTAAATATCTCCATCTGCCAAAATAAATCGCCTGTCTTGCGCGACAGGCGATTTTTTACTGAGGCTTCAGACTGGATTCCTTGACAATGGGAGTCCAGTAGTTGATCAGCCGGTCAACCTGCTGGCCAAGCACTTTGCCTTCGGCAAAATCCGCACGCACATAGATCTTTGCCAGGCGTTCCTGCACGCTGGGTTTGCTGAGCACTTTCTTCAAGGCTTCTTCCATCTTGCTGCGCTCGGCCTCGGGGGTCTTGGCATGGGTCCAGAACGCGGAAAATGCGCCGCCATTGACAATGTTGAAGCCCTGTTCCTTGAATGTCGGAACCTGTGGCGCAATCGACCAGCGTTCTTCGACGAAGAAGCCCAGAGGCTTGATCTTGCCGCCGACCTCGGCGAGTCCGTCGCCTGGCGTCATGACACCCGCCGGTACTTGACCGCCGATAAGGTTGGACTTGACATCGCCACCGCCTTTGAACGGCACGACGGTCATCTTGAAGCCAAACTCCTTGGACATGACGATGCCCAGAAACTCGGTAATGCTGCCGCTGCCGGACGAGCCATACAGCGCGATGCTGGGATCGGCCTTGGCCTTCTCCACATACTCCTTGAGCGTATTCACGCCAGTGCTTTCGGAAACGAACAGCCCCAATGGATAGGAGACGATGCGGGCGACAGGCGAGAAATCCGACTTTAATTTATAGCGCAGTTGCGATTCGGTATTCAGAATGGTCGGGAAAATGGCCCAGCTGTCGGGGGCCAGCATATAGTTGCTGCCATCGTGCGCAGCGGCCTTGAGCGTCTGGGCCGCAAGGCGCCCACCCGCTCCAGGTTTGTTTTCCACAATGACATTGCGCCCCAGCACCGGACGCAACTCTTCCGCCAGGAGGCGTGCAATGATATCGCCATTGCCACCGGCGGCAAAACCAATAATGATGCGCACCGGATTGTTTTCCTGGGAATGCGCCAGCATGCAGGTAAAGCCGAGGATTGCCGGAATGATGATTTTCATCTTTATTTTTTTCAAAATATTGTCTCCTTGATCTGATTTATTGGATTGGATGGTTGATTTTCACTCAGCTGTCAATGCCTTCTTTCAAAATGAATTCATCGCTCCACAGGTTGGGTGACCCGCCCTCGGTCTTCTGAATGAACTTGTGGAGCAGGTGCTTGAGCAGCACGCCATCCATGTCGTCCATTTTTCCCAGCAGCTGCTCCTCATGCGACTTGGCGATCGCCAGCAGGCTGACGCTGTCGAAAACGCCCTTGTCGGTCAGGCAATACACCGGCTCTTCGCCCGCGCTGCGCGCCACCGTGGTGACCCAGCCCTTGTGCTGGAGCGCGGTCAGCGTCTGCAAAATGGTGTCCAGCGCGGCATCCTGATTGAACTGGCCGAACATCGCGCTGGTCAGGTTTTTCTTGGTCAGCATGATGGTCAACAGCCGCCATTCGTAGTCATTCAAACCGTACTTTTCCAGATGGCCGCGCATGCTGTCGAGAAAATTGCGGCGCGCGCGGCCGAACATGTAGCCCAGCATGTCGGCGCGGAAGGAGGGCGGTTCGGTGTCGGCAGGCTGCGAGAGCTGCAGGGCCGCGTCCTTGCATGCCGCCAGTGCATATTTGCCGGCGTGAAAGACCAGCGGCGCCAGCGCATTCTTCTCGAACTGCTGGACCTCGCCCACGAAGATGATGTGGTCGCCGCCTTCATATTGGAACGTGGTCTTGCATTCGAAGCGCGCCGCGCAGCGTTGCAGCAGCGGCACGCCATGCTCCGATGGCACGCTGGCCACACCGGCGAACTTGTCCTGGCCGCCGCGCGCGAACTGGTTGGAAACACCTTCCTGCTCGGCGCTGAGGACGTGCACCGCCCAGTGCTTGGCGGCGACAAAATCCTGCAGGCTGAAGGCTTTTTTGGCCAGGCTCCACAACACCAGCGGCGGCTCGAGCGAGACCGAGTTGAAGCTGTTGGCCGTGAGGCCAATGGGCTCGCCATTGCGGCCCACGGCGGTGATCACGGTCACGCCGGTCGCAAAGGTGCCAAGCGCGGCACGAAAGGCCTTGGCGTCAAACGCCGGGGCGATGGTTTCTTGCATGTTCTGTCTCCCAAAGATGGTGGGGTGGGGTCTCGCAGCGGTCAACTTTGGCGTGTTGCAAGAATGTCCAGCGCCACGTCGACAATCATGTCTTCCTGGCCGCCGACCATGCGGCGCTTGCCCAGCTCGACCAGGATGTCCACGGCTTTGAGGCCGTACTTGGCCGCGGCCACTTCGGCGTGGCGCAAAAACGAGCTGTAGACCCCCGCATAGCCCAGGGCCAGCGTCTCGCGGTCCACGCGCACCGGCCGGTCCTGCAGCGGGCGCACGATGTCGTCGGCCGCGTCCATCAGCTTGTACAGATCGGTGCCGTGGTTCCAGCCCAGGCGGTCGGCCGCGGCAATGAACACTTCCAGCGGCGCATTGCCCGCGCCCGCGCCCATGCCCGCCAGGCTTGCGTCCACGCGGTCGCAGCCTTCTTCCACCGCGACGATGGAGTTGGCCACGCCCAGGCTCAGGTTGTGGTGGGCGTGCATGCCGGTCTGGGTCTCGGGT
>NZ_CP196631.1:4265000-4490812 GCF_057914905.1 Comamonas sp. DB36 | reverse complement strand
CGTCAGTGTCTTGTTGTGGATAGAGGAACAGTTGCGGGGCACCGATTGTAGCTTTTCAAGGACTTATCCACAAAATATTCGGTGGTTGTCCTCAACTCTTGCTGAAACAAAAGGCCAACCTCCTTTGTGAAAGGGCATTGCAACATGGAAGGAATGTGGAGATAATCGCGGGTTTCCCTGAATGTGTTCAGGGTGATATGGCCCGGCCGGCTGTTTTTTGCGGTTGGCGGGTGTTGCCGGAAGGCGGCTTTTTGCCGGCCCGGTGCGAATCTGAACCTCCTCAAGGAACAACACCATGAAACGTACTTACCAACCCTCCAAGACACGTCGCGCCCGTACCCACGGCTTCCTCGTTCGCATGAAGACCAAGGGCGGCCGTGCCGTCATCAACGCACGTCGCGCCAAGGGCCGCAAGCGTCTGGCCGTCTAAGGTCATTCTTGGCGCCTGCCCATCGGTTCACCCCTTGGGCTCCTCCTCGGAGGTGCCACGTATGCAACGGCTGAAAACGCGTCCGCAGTTTCAAGCTGCGATGGCGGGGGGCATTGTCTCCCGTACTCCGCACTTCGCCTTGCACCGCCTGGTACTCGACGAGGATGTGCCTTTGACGCCTCCTTCAGGGCCCGGCGGCTTGCCTTCTGTGCAAGCCCCGCAGGCCCTGTTTGGCGTGGCGCAAGCCGAGCCGGTTTCCTGGCTCGGGGCCATGGCGCCCAAGCGCTGGGCCAAGCGCTCCGTCACCCGCCACGCGATCCAGCGCCAGGTCTATGTGCTTGGCGATGAATACGCGTCGCAGCTGGCCTGCGCCGCCTATGTCGTGCGTCTGCGCGCCACTTTTGATCGCAAGCAGTTCGTCAGCGCGATATCCGAGCCGCTGAAGCAGGCGATTCGCGCCGAGCTGCACCAGCTTTTCACCTATGCCGTGCGGCGTCAGTCCGCGCCGGCAGGGGCGCGGTCGGCTGCGCCACCACCCACAGCGACGACTGCGGCCAAGCCCGCAGCCGAGAAGGCTGCGCCATGATGCGCGGGCTGCTCATGGGACTGGTGCGGCTGTACCGCCTGACCTTGAGCCCGTGGATAGGCTCGGCCTGTCGTTTCGAGCCCACTTGTTCCGCCTATGCGCTCGATGCCCTCGGGCAGCATGGCGCGGCTGCGGGCAGCTATTTGACCCTGCGCCGGCTGGCGCGCTGCCATCCATGGTGTGATGGCGGTCATGATCCGGTTCCATCGCAAACGCCCCGGCTGTTTGCCTGCTGCCAGCCTTCTTCTTCGACCACCCAACCTTCCTCAAAGAAGTCTTCATGAACGACATTCGCCGCACCATCCTGTGGGTGATATTTGCCTTTTCCATGGTCTTGCTATGGGACAAGTGGCAAGTTCACAACGGCAAAAAGGCCACTTTCTTCCCCGCGCCCGTGACCGTTCCGGTCGCCGCGCCTGCCGCCCCCGTGAGCCCGGGTGCCTCGACGGTGCCTTCGTCCACGCCGGTCGCCACAGACAGCAGCCAGGTTCCTGGCGGCGCGCCCGCAGCAGCGCCTGCCGCGGCCCGCGAGAACGTCCAGGTCACGACCGACGTGCTCGCGCTGACGTTCGACACCCAGGGTGGCACGCTCAAGCACGCTGAAATGCGCAAGTACGCGGACATGGCCGACAAGACCAAGTCCTTCGTGCTGTTCGATGAAAGCGCAAACCGCGTCTACATGGCCGAGTCCGGCCTGATCGGCGGTAGCTTCCCCAACCACAAGACGCCGATGCAGCTGGTGGCCGGTCCCACCACCTTGCAGGACGGCCAGGACGAGCTGCAGATCCGTTTCGAGTCGGCTGATGTGGGCGGCGTGAAGCTGGTCAAGACCTATACGCTCAAGCGCGGTGCCTACGACATCGGCGTGCGCCATGAAGTGGTCAACGCCAGCGGCGCCGCGGTCAACCCGCAGCTGTATGTGCAGCTGGTGCGTGACGGCAATGCGCCTCCCGGCGAGTCGAGCATGTACTCGACCTTCACCGGCCCGGCCGTCTACACCGAAGCCAAGAAGTACCAGAAGGTCGAGTTCAAGGACATCGAAAAGGGCAAGGCCGACTGGGAGAAGACCGCGACCAATGGCTATGTGGCCATGGTCCAGCATTACTTCGCCAGCGCCTGGCTGCTGGCCGACGGCATCCAGCGCGACATCTTCGCGCGCAAGGTCAGCGACAACCTGTATGCCGTGGGCATGATCACGCCCCTGGGCACGGTCGAACCCGGCCAGAGCAAGAGTGTCGAGGCCAAGCTGTTCGCCGGCCCGCAACTCGAGAAGACGCTCGAAGCCCTGGCCCCCGGCCTGGAACTGGTCAAGGACTATGGCTGGCTGACCATCATGGCCAAGCCGCTGTACTGGCTGCTGGACCAGATCCACAGCCTGCTGGGCAACTGGGGCTGGTCGATTGTCGGCCTGGTGCTGGTGCTGAAGATCCTGTTCTACTGGTTGAACGCCAAGGCCTACGCCAGCATGGCGAAGATGAAGGCCATCAACCCCAAGATCATGGAGATGCGCGAGCGCCTCAAGGACAAGCCGCAGCAGATGCAGCAGGAGATGATGCGCATCTACCGCGAGGAGAAGGTCAACCCCATGGGCGGCTGCCTGCCCATCATCATCCAGATTCCGGTGTTCATTGCGCTGTACTGGGTGCTGCTGTCGAGCGTTGAAATGCGCAACGCACCGTGGATTGGCTGGATCACCGACCTGTCCTCGCCCGACCCATACTTCATCCTGCCCGTGCTGATGACGCTGAGCTCGCTGCTGCAGACCGCGCTCAACCCCGCGCCGCCGGATCCGATGCAGGCCAAGATGATGTGGATCATGCCGCTGATGTTCAGCGTGATGTTCTTCTTCTTCCCCGCCGGCCTGGTGATGTACTGGCTGACGAACAACATTCTGTCGATTGCCCAGCAATGGCTGATCAACACCCGCATGGGCGTGCCTCCGCAGTTCAACCTGCCGAAGTTCAAGTGACCCCCTGAGCGGCTTACGCTCCTGACCGCCACGGCCGCTTTTGCGGCCGTGGTTGTTTGTGCACTGGTTATCCACAGCTTTCCGGTGCCGTTATCATGCCTGGCACTGGCGCTAACCGTTCGTGGTGAGCTTGTCGAACCATGAACGGCCTGTCCTCATCCCTGGAGCGCAGGCCGTTCATCCTTCGACAAGCTCAGGACGAACGGGGAGGGCGCTCCCTTTCCATTTTTAAAGACTCCTCGCCATGCTCCCCCGCCACGACCAACCCATTGCCGCCATTGCCACAGCCCCCGGTCGAGGTGCCGTGGGCATAGTGCGGGTTTCCGGCAAGGGCCTGGCGCCGCTGGTGCAGCGGCTGTGCGGGCGCGCCCTCAAACCGCGCGAGGCCACCTACCTGCCGCTGCGCGACGCCAAGGGCCAGCCCATAGACCACGGCCTGGCGCTGTTCTTTCCCGGCCCGCACAGCTATACCGGCGAAGACGTGCTTGAACTGCAGGCCCATGGCGGCACCGTGGTGCTGCAGTTGCTGCTGGCGCGCTGCCTCGAAGCCGCGGCGCAAGCCGATGGCGCGGGCCAGGCCTTGCTGCCGGGCCTGCGCCTGGCCCAGCCCGGCGAGTTCACCGAGCGCGCGTTTCTCAACGACAAGATCGATCTGGCCCAGGCGGAGGCGATTGCCGACCTGATAGACGCCAGCACCGAAGCCGCGGCGCGCAGCGCCAGCCGCTCGCTGTCGGGCGCGTTCTCGCAGGAGATCCACACGCTGCGCGACGCGCTGGTGCGCCTGCGCATGCTGGTCGAAGCCACGCTGGACTTCCCCGAAGAGGACATCGACTTCCTGCAGCAGGCCGATGCCAGCGGCCAGCTAGCGCGCCTGCAGCAGTCGCTGTCGGGTGTGCTCGCGCGCGCCCACCAGGGCGCGCTGCTGCGCGAAGGCATCAAGGTGGTGATCGCGGGCCAGCCCAATGCGGGCAAGAGCTCGCTGCTCAATGCGCTGGCGGGCGCGGAACTGGCCATCGTCACCGAGATCGCGGGAACGACGCGCGACAAGGTGCAGCAGACCATACAGATCGAAGGCGTGCCGCTGCATGTGATCGACACCGCGGGCCTGCGCGACAGCGACGACACGGTCGAGCGCATAGGCATTTCGCGCGCCTGGGACGAGATTGCCGCGGCCGACGCCGTGCTGTTCCTGCACGACCTCACGCGCCAGGACCAGGCCGACTACTGCGCGGGCGACGACGCCATTCGCGCGACGCTGGCCGAACGCCTGCCGGCCCAGGTGCCGGTGATCGATGTCTGGAACAAGACCGATTCGGCCAGCGCCGAGATGCTGGCCCAAGCCGAGGGGCTGAGCCTGTCGGCACGCACCGGCGACGGCCTGGACGCGCTGCGCCGCCGGCTGCTTGAAGTCGCGGGCTGGCAGTCGGCGCCCGAAGGCCTGTACCTGGCGCGCGCACGCCATGTCGAGGCGCTGCAGGCCGTGGGAGTGCATCTGGACCAGGCCATGGCCCAGCTGCGCGCCGCCGGCCCGCATCTCGACCTGCTGGCCGAGGAACTGCGCCTGGGGCAGAACGCGCTCAATGCGATCACCGGGGAGTTCACGTCCGACGACTTGCTCGGCGTGATCTTCTCGAGCTTCTGCATAGGCAAGTAGCCGCCGGGCTCAGCGCGTCAGCGCCAGCATTTCCCGTATCAGATCCGACTTGCCTTCAAAGCCGATTCCCGGCAGCGCGGGCAGGGTCACATGGCCGTTGTCGACCTTGACGCCGTCCGGGAAGCCGCCATAGGGCTGGAACAGGTCGGGATAGCTTTCATTGCCGCCCAGGCCCAGGCCCGCGGCAATTGCCAGCGACATCTGGTGGCCGCCATGGGGAATGCAGCGGCTGGGCGACCAGCCGTGTTCCTTGAGCATGTCGAGCGTGCGCAGGTATTCGACCAGGCCGTAGCTCAGCGCGCAGTCGAACTGCAGGTAGTCGCGCTCGGGGTGCATGCCGCCGTGGCGAATCAGGTTGCGCGCGTCCTGCATGGAGAACAGGTTCTCGCCCGTGGCCATCGGGCCCTTGTAGACCTCGCCCAATTTGGCCTGCAGTTCATAGTCCAGCGGGTCGCCGGCTTCCTCGTACCAGAACAGCGGGTATTGCGCCAGCGCCTTGCCGTAATCGACGGCGGTCGGCAGATCGAAGCGGCCGTTGGCATCGACGGCCAGCTGCTGGCCCGGGCCCAGGATCTTGAGCACCGACTCTATGCGTTCGCAGTCTTCGGCAATGCTCGCGCCGCCTATCTTCATCTTCACCACCGAGTAGCCGCGCTCGAGATAGCTTTCCATTTCCTGCCTGAGCTTGTCCAGGCCCTTGCCGGGATAGTAGTAGCCGCCGGCCGCGTAGACAAAGACGCGCGGATTGGCCTTGCCGTTGCCGTAGCGCTGGGCCAGCAACTCGAACAGCGGCTTGCCTTCGATCTTGGCGACCGCGTCCCAGATCGCCATGTCGATGGTGCCCACGGCCACCGAGCGCTCGCCGTGGCCGCCGGGCTTCTCGTTGGTCATCATGCAGGCCCAGATCTTGTGCGGGTCGAGGTTCTCGCCGCCGGCGTCGACCAGCGTCGCGGGATCGGCTTCGAGCACGCGCGGAATGAAGCGCTCGCGCATCAGCGCGCCCTGGCCGTAGCGGCCGTTGGAGTTGAAGCCGTAGCCTATGACCGGCTTGCCGTCGCGGATGACATCGGTCACCACCGCCACGAGACTCAGCGTCATCTTGGAGAAGTCGATGTAGGCGTTGCGGATGTCCGATTTGATGGGACGCGTGGACTCGATGATGTTGACGATTTTCATTTGGCGTTTCTCGGTAGGGGTCTATTGCGACAGCGAGGAGCCGCCGCAGATGTTCAGGTTCTGGCCGGTGATGGCCGCTGCCGCGGGCGACAGCAGATAGCCCACCAGCGAAGCGATTTCGCGCGGCTCGACCAGCCGGCCCATGGGCGGCATGCGCGGCGCGCTGCCGGCGCGCGCCGGGTCCTTGAGCATGGGCGTGGCCGTCGCGCCCGGCGAGACCACGTTGACGGTGACGCCGCGCGGCGCGACTTCGACGGCCCAACTGCGCGCCAGCGCGATCACGGCCGCTTTGGTGGCCGCGTACTGGCCGCGCCCGGGCAGGCCCTGGGCCACGCGGCTGCCGATGAAGACCACGCGGCCGAAGCCGCGTTCGGCCATGGCCGGCACCAGCGCGTCGGCCAGGCGCGAGCCGGCATCGACATGCAGCTGCCACATCAGCGCGCCCGCGGCGGCATCGAGCCGGCCCAGCGGCGCGACGCGCAGCACGCCGGCCGCATGCACCAGTGCATCGATGTTCTGGAGACCCGCGGCCAGCGCGTCGGTCTGCGCGCCATCGGTCAGATCGAGCGGCCGGTGCGTGAACGCGGCGTGCGTGATTGCCGGCGCCGCCAGATCGACGCCCGTGACGCGCCAGCCCGCGGCCAGCAGGTCCTCGGCAATCGCCTGGCCTATGCCGCCGCTGCTGCCGGTGACGACGGCGTGACGGGGGCTGGTCTCATTCGACACGGATGTTCCCCTCGGTGACGATCTTCTGCGAGCGTTCCATGTCCTGCTTCTGGAATTTGACGAAGTCCTCGGCCGTGCCGGTGGTGACCAGAATGCCCAGCTCCTTGAGCTTGTCCTTCATGTCGCCGGCCAGCGCCTTGTTGACTTCGGTGTTGAGCTTCTTGATGACTTCAGCCGGCAGCTTGGCCGGGCCCCAGAGGCCGTACCAGCTGTAGAACTCGTAGCCGGGAATGGTCTCGCCCACGGTGGGCACATCGGGCAGGCTGGTCGCGCGCTCGGCCGAGGTCACGGCCACCACGCGCAGCATGCCGCTCTTGTGGTACTGCAGCGAGCCCAGGATGGGATCGATGAAGCCGTCGATCTGGCCGCCTATCAGGTCCTGGAACGCCGGCGCCGTGCCCTTGTAGGGAACGATCAGATAGTTGAGATTGCCGGCGCGCTTGAGCAGTTCGGTCGACAGATGGCCGGCCGAGCCTATCGAGCCCACGGCAAACGTCATCTTGCCGGGGTGGGTCTGCGCATAGGCGATCAGCGACTTGATGTCGCTGATCGGCAGGTTCTTGTTCACCGCCACCGACAACGGCGCCTTGGCGACCAGGGCCACGGGAGCGAAGTCGCGGTTCACCACATAGGGCACGGACTTCATGGTCATGGGCGCGGTGGTGAAGGTCGAGGCGTTGAACAGCAGCGTGTAGCCGTCGGCCGGCGCCTTGGACACCACATCGCCGCCGATCACGCCGTTGCCGCCGGGGCGGTTCTCCACGATGAACGACTGGCCGGTCTGTTCGGTGAGCTTTTGCGCGAGCTGGCGGCCGATCACGTCCAGCGTGCCTCCCGGTGGAAACGGGATCACGACCTTGACGGCCTTGGCGGGGTAGGCCTGGGCCGAGGCGACGCCGGCGATGGCCAGGGTGATCGCGCCTAGGGCGCACTGGATGAAATTCTTGCGTTGCATGTCTTGTCTCCTGTCGTTGTTTTATGAGCGGCTAACACAGCCCAGCAAATCTAAGATTTGCGGTTGAGGCTAGGCGCGTTGCCGCAGACAGTGCAATGAGCACGGCAAGGCAACGCAACGACGCCTCAAGGGCTGTGTTAGCCGCTCTTAGGAAGTCCATGGCCGTGGCGTCGCAATGCGCCACGGCAAGCGAAATCGCTTTCAGCGCTTGAGCAGCCCGGCCTGCTGCACGGCGGCGCGCAGGGCGGCGGTTTCCTTTTCATTGGGCGCTTCGGTGGGCGGGCGCACGGTGGCGGCGTCGATCACGCCGGCCAGATACATGCCGCCCTTCATGCGCGCATGGGCCTCGCCCGTGGGCTCGCCGCCGCCGTAGACCGCGTCCTTGAGCGGGGTGATGATGGCCTGCACTTCCATTGCCTTCTTCAGGTCGCCGGCCTTGACGGCGTTCCACAGGTCGATGATCAGCTGGGGAATGAAGGTCGCAAAGCCGACCAGCGCGCCGTCCACGCCCTGGACCATGGAGGCCAGCAGGTATTCGTCGTGGCATGTCAATATGGCCTTGGTCGGATCGGCTTCGCGGATTGCCTGGATGTCGCGCGCATATTTGTTCATGTCGCGCTGGCCCACCTTGAACGCCTGCAGGTAGGGCAGCTTGGCGAGCTGGGCCAGCAGCTCGGACGAGTATGAGGCGCGGGTCCAGGCGGGGTAGACATGGCACACCAGGTCCAGCTCGGGCGCGGCTTTGTGGATGGCTTCGAAGTACTGCAGCGCGTGGCCTGGCGTGAAGCCGAAGCGCAGCCAGTGGTGGGGCGGCATCACGTCGAGCGCCACGGCGCCCGCGGCCTGGGCGGCGCGCGCATGTTCGGCGGCTTCGGCCAGGCCTTCGCAGACGATGGACGAGATCACGGGCATGCGGCCCTTGAGTTCGTCGGCGACGATGCGCGTGACTTCGGCGCGTTCTGCCGGGGTCAGCGAGAACACTTCGCCGGTGTGGCCGTTGGTCATGATCGCCACCACGCCGTCGTGGCCGGCAAGCCAGGAGGCGAGCTTGCGCAGCGCCGGTTCATCGATGCGGTGGTCGGGCGTGAAGGGGCAGGAAATGGCGGGAATGATCCCTTTGTAGTTGGCGATGGATGGCATGTATAGTCTCCTGGCGTTGGCTTTGTGGGTCTGCGGAGTGATCATTTCCCAGAGCGCAAAACGGCGCCAATACTAGAAACGCATACAACTATCCACTTCGTGGAAGACACCGGGCGCAGCGCATGGGACCAGGCAATCGCAACCTAGACTTCGAGTGGCTCGAAGACTTCATGGCCCTCGCCGAAAGCGGCAATTTCTCGCGCGCCGCCGAGGCCCGCGCCATTGCCCAGCCGGCGTTCAGCCGCCACATCCGCGGGCTGGAGGAATGGGTGGGCGTCGATCTGTTTGACCGCAGCGCGCACCCGGCCACGCTCACGGCCGCGGGCCAGCGATTCCTGCCGCTGCTCGAAGGCGTGCTCGGCGACCTCGAGGCGGCGCGCATCAAGGCCAGGGCCGCGCATGACCAGGAGGAGTCGACGCTGCGCTTCGCGGCCACGCACTCGCTGTCGCTGACTTTCTTTCCGCGCTGGCTCACGGGCATAGAGTCGCGGCTGCACATAGGCGCGCTGCAGACCATGTCGGACAGCTCGCGCAGCTGCGAATTCCTGATGTTCCAGCGGCGCGTGCAGTTCGTTCTGTGCCATGGCCACAAGGACGTGCCGGGACGGCTCGACGAGCAGGAGTACCCGATGCTGCGGCTGGGCAGCGAAACGCTGCTGCCGGTGTCCGTGCCGCATCCCGACGGCACGCGCGGCAAGGCCTTGCACGCGATCGGCAATGCGCCGCCCGTGCCCATGCTGGCCTACGGCGAGGACTCGGGCCTGGGCCGCATCATGCGCGCCCAGCTGCGGCCCAACATGGCCAGGGCGGGGCGCAGGAACACGCAGGCCGAACTGCAGGAAGTCTTCACCGCCCACCACGCGGTGCTGCTCAATACCATGGCGCTCGAGGGCCGCGGCATCGCCTGGCTGCCGCAGTCGCTGATCGAGGCCGAGCTGGCCAGCGGCGCGCTGGTGGGCGCGGGCGCCCAGGCGCTGAACATTCCGGTGGAAATACGCATGTACCGCCAGCGCGCGGTGATGTCGGACAAGGCCGAAGCGCTGTGGGCGCTGGCCCAGCAGCAGGCGCTGGATTGAACCGCAGATGCCAGCCCGTTCCACTTCCGCGGCGATTGCCGTCATTCTGGCCGGCGTCACCGCGGCGCTGCACATCGGCAAGATTCCGCCGGCAATTCCGGTGCTGCAGCAGGCGCTGGGCCTGACGCTGGTCGAGGCCGGCTTCCTGCTGTCCATGGTGCAGCTCGCGGGCATGCTGCTGGGCGTGCTGCTGGGCGTGGCGGTCGACGGCCTGGGGCTGCGCCGCAGCATGCTGATCGGCCAGCTCACGCTGTGCGCCGCAAGCCTCGCGGGCATCTGGGCGCGCGCGCCCGTCGATCTGCTGGTGCTGCGCGGCGTCGAAGGCCTGGGCTTTCTGCTGGTGGTGCTGGCTGCGCCCAGCCTGATACGCCAGCTGGTGCCCGCGCGCCAGCTGCCGTCGTTTCTCGGCCTGTGGGGCGCCTACATGCCGGCCGGCGCGGCGCTGGCGCTGCTGTGCGGGCCGCTGTTCATGGCGGCCTGGGGCTGGCAGGCCTGGTGGGGGCTGCTGGGCGCGCTGTCGGCGGCGATGGCGCTCTGGCTGGTGCTGGGCGTGCCGGATGCCGGGGCGGCCCTTGCCGGGGCGGCCCCTGTGGCGCCGTCGGCGGCCGCCGCCCAGCCCTGGGTGCAGCGCCTGCGCCTGACGCTTGCCAGCCCCGGCCCCTGGCTGGTGGCGCTGGCGTTTGCCATGTATTCCAGCCAGTGGCTGGCCGTGGTCGGCTTCCTGCCGTCGGTCTATTCCCAGGCCGGCGTGAGCGCGGTTGCCGCGGGCGCGCTGACGGCGCTGGTCTGCGCGATGAACATCATCGGCAATGTCGCCGCCGGCCGGGTGCTGCTGCGCGGCCCGCATGCGCAGCGCCTGCTGTTCGCGGGCTTCGGCTGCATGGCGCTGACGGCGTTGCTGACCTTCAGCCCGCTGCTGGGCGAGGCGCCGCTGCTGCGCTATGCGGCGGTGCTGCTGTTCTCGGCCGCCGGCGGCATGGTGCCGGGCACGCTGTTCTCGCTGGTGGTGCGCCTGGCGCCCAACGCGCAGACGGTGTCGACCACCATGGGCTGGGTGCAGCAATGCTCGGCCACGGGCCAGTTCCTGGGCCCGCCGCTGGTCGCCTGGGTCGCGGCCCAGGCGGGCGGCTGGCAGCTGACCTGGGTGGTGACGGGCGCGGCCTCCTTGATCGGACTGTGGCTCGCGTTGCGGCTGGGCAAGCGCGACCGACCGCTGGCGCAGCAGGCCTGAGCGTCAGCGGCTGTGCGCTGGCTAGTCGCGGTGCAGCAGTTCGAGGAACAGCTCGGCGGGTCGGCTCAGCGGCCGGTCGCGGCGCACCAGGCTGCCATAGGACTCGAGCTTGTGGCGCAGCGTGTAGGGCACGATGCGCAACATGCCGTAGGCGTCGTTGAGCGCGCCCACTGTTTGCGGAATCACGCCCAGCATGTCCGAGCTGCGCACCAGATTGATGGTGGTGAGAATCGAGCCGGTCTCTATCAGCCCGCGCGGCAGCGGCGTGCAATGTTCGCGAAACTCCTGCTCGATCAGCGCGCGCATCGGGCTGCCCGGCGGCTGCAGCACCCAGCCGTAGTGCTGCAGGTCGGCGAAGCGGGCCTTGGGCAGGGCCAGCAGCGGGTGCTCGTTGCGCACGATGAAGGCCAGGCTTTCATCGTCTATCGGCCGGAAGATGCACTCGCCGGCCGAGGCCGCCGCCAGGCGCCCGACCACGACTTCAAGCACGCCTTCGTGCAGCTGTGCGAGCAGCCGGTCGCTGGTGTCGACCGCGACTTCGATTTCCAGCAGCGGCAGCTGCTGCTTGAGGTCGAGCAGCGCGCGCGTCAGGCGCCCGGGTGAGGCCGCCATGATGCTGCCCACGACCAGCCGGCCGGCGCTGCCCTGGCGCAGCTCGCCGAGTTCGCGGTTGAGCGCTTCCATGCTGCCGCGCATGGCGCGGAAATAGTCGAACACCCGGTCGCCCGCGGCATTGCGCCGCAATTGCCGGCCCACGCGCTCGAACAGCGGCTGGCCCAGCGCGTCCTCGAGTTCGTGCAGCATCTTGGTTGCCGCGGGCTGGCTCAGGCCCAGCTGCGTGGCCGCGGCGCGCAGTGTCTGGCGCTCCTCTATGGCCAGCATCAGCGCGATCTGGCGCATGCGCAGGCGGTTGAGCAGCTGCGGCGTGCTGTCGCGTTTGTCTATGGATCCCATGGCCCGCTTCCTGTTTGCTGATTTCCTCAGGTTATCAATCTATCAAAAACATTGAATATACGGCTATCAATACCTTGCCTACGATGCAGCTACCACTATAAAAATGGAGACAAAGATGCAAAGACGTCATCTGCTGACCGCCGCCGCGCTCGGGGCCACATGTCTGCTGCCCGCGGCCGTCCAGGCGCAGGACCCGGCGAACTGGCCGACGCGGCCGGTGCGCATGCTCGTGGGCTCGGCGCCCGGCGGTGGCACGGACGCGATGGCACGCGCCGTTGCCGACCGGCTCGCGCCGCTGCTCAAGCAGCCGGTGCTGGTGGAAAACCGCCCCGGCGTCTCCAACACCATGGCCGTCGACGTGACCGCCAAGTCGACCGACGGCCACACCATGGTGATGGGCGTGGTCACGGCGCACGCGATCGCGCCCCATCTGCTCAAGCTGGGCTACGACAACAACAAGGACCTGGTGCCCGTCGCCTTTGTTGGCTCGGTGCCCAATGTGCTGGTGGTGGGCAATTCGGTGCCGGTGAACACGGTGGCCGAACTCGTGGCACTGGCCAAGAAGCAGCCGGGCCAGATCAACTTCGCCAGCAGCGGCACGGGCAGCACCCAGCATATCGCCGCCGAAGTGTTCAAGGACGCGGCCGGCATCGCGATCACCCATGTGCCCTACAAGGGCAGCGCGGGCGCGCTGGTCGACCTGGTCAGCGGCCAGGTGCAGATGAGCTTCGACACCATGCCTTCGGTGATAGGCCAGATCAAGGCCGGCAAGCTGCGCGCGCTGGCCGTGACCTCGCCCCAGCGCAACCCGCAGCTGCCCCAGGTGCCGACCATGGCCGAAGCCGGCCTGCCCAGCGTGGCGATCAGCGCCTGGTACGGCATCTACATGCCGGCCGCCACGCCCAAGGCCGTGCAGCAGAAGGTGCATGACGAAGTCAACAAGGTGATCGCCATGCCCGAAACCAAGAGCCGTCTGGAAGCCGTGGGCGCCGAACTGCGCCCCATGAGCCAGCCCGACTTCGGCGCCTTCCACCTCGCCGAGTACCAGCGCTTTGGCGAGATCATCCGCAAGAACGACATCAAACTGGACTGAGCCATGGCTACCGCATCCCTTCCCGTCGTTGCCCTGACCCTGGGCGACCCCGCCGGCATAGGCGCCGAGCTGATCGCCCGGCTGCTGGCCAAACCCGAAGCCACGCAGCAGGCCAACCTGGTGCTGGTAGGCGACCCCTGGCTCTGGGAGCAGGGCCAGCGCATCGCCGGCGTGCAGGTGGCGACGGCGCCGCTGGCCGGCCTGGCGCAGGTGCGCGAACGCGCCGATACGCGGCTGCCGGCCTTTGTCGCCGTCAACAGCATTGCATCGGCCCATGTGCAGACCGGTCAGGTGGGCGCGGCGGGCGGGCGTTCGGTGCTGCAGGTGCTCGACCAGTGCATGAACGCGGCGCTGGCCGGCGCCATTGACGCCATCTGCTTTGCGCCGCTCAACAAGCAGGCCATGAAACTTGGCGGACTGCGCCACGAGGACGAACTGCACCACTTTGCCGAGTACCTGGGCGTGCAGGGCTACTTCTGCGAGTTCAACACGCTGGGCAATCTCTGGACTTCGCGCATCTCTTCGCATGTGCCGCTCAAGGACGTGGCCAGCTACCTGAGCGAGCAGCGCATTGCCCAGGCCGCCGAGCTGCTCTACAACGCGCTGCGCGCCAGCGGCATGGCCGCGCCCAAGGTGGCGATTGCCGGCTTCAACCCGCACAACGGCGACGGCGGCACCTGCGGGCGCGAGGAGATCGACATCATCGCCCCCGCGGTGCGCGCGCTGCAGGCACGCGACTGGCCAAGCGAGGCGCCGTTCCACGGCCCGTTTCCGGCCGACACCATCTTTCTCAAGGCCCAGGCGGGCGAGTACCAGGCCATCGTCACCATGTACCACGACCAGGGCCAGATCGCGATCAAGCTGCTGGGCTTCTCGCGCGGCGTGACGGTGCAGGGCGGCCTGCCGATTCCCATCACCACGCCGGCGCACGGCACGGCCTACGACATCGCGGGCCAGGGGCGCGCCAGCGTCGAGGCCACCTGGCAGGCCTTGCTGATTGCCAGCCGCATGGGTGCGGCGCGCATGGCAACGCGGGCAGCGGTCAGCGCCTGATTCCTCGGGCTGCGGCCCGTTTCATTTCATTTTTCAAGAGGTCTTTATGAAGATCAAGTCCGTACGCGCCCGGGTTTTCCAATGGAAGGGCAAGACCGTTCCGCCGCAAGGCAACTTCTGCTCCAACGCCATGGACCTGGTGTACTCCAACACCGAGAGCATGAGCACCTTCCGCTTCCATTCGTGGACCGTGGTCGAGATCGAGACCGATGACGGCATTGTCGGCATAGGCAACGTGGCGCTGGCGCCGGCAATTGCCAAGGCCATCATCGACCAGTACCTCACGCCCCTGGTCGTGGGCCAGGACCCCTGGGACTACGAGTACCTGTGGCAGCGCATGTACCGCGCCACGCACGCCTGGGGCCGCAAGGGCGTGACCATGGCCGCGATCTCGGCCGTCGATCTCGCGATCTGGGACATCCTGGGCAAGAGCGTGGGCAAGCCGGTGTTCAAGCTGCTGGGCGGGCGCACCAAGGAGAAGATTCCCTGCTACTACTCCAAGCTGTACCGCGGCGACCTCAAGGAAATGCAGGACGAGGCGCAGAAGTTCATGGACCAGGGCTTCACGGCGTTCAAGATGCGCTTCGGCTACGGCCCGGCCCACCTGCAGCATGGCGTCAAGGAAAACCTCAAGTCGGTCGAAGCGATACGTGAAGTGATCGGCTACGACAACGATCTGATGCTCGAGTGCTACATGGGCTGGAACCTCGAATACGCCAAGCGCATGCTGCCCAAGCTCGCGAAATACGAGCCGCGCTGGCTGGAGGAGCCGGTGATTGCCGACGACATCGACGGCTACGCCGAACTCAACGCGATGAACATCATTCCTATCTCGGGCGGCGAGCATGAGTTCAGCCTCTACGGCTTCAAGCAGCTGCTCGACAGGAAGGCCGTGAGCGTGGTGCAGTACGACACCAACCGCGTGGGCGGCATCACGGCCGCGCACAAGATCAACGCGCTGTGCGAAGCCTATTCCGTGCCGGTGGTTCCGCATGCCGGCCAGATGCACAACTACCACCTGACGATGAGCACGCTGGCCTCGCCCATGGCCGAGTACTTCCCGATCTTCGACGTCGAGGTCGGCAACGAGCTGTTCTGGTACATCTTCGACGGCGAGCCGATTGCCGACAACGGCTTCCTGCAGCTGCGCGACGACGTCCCCGGCCTGGGCCTGACGCTCAAGACCGAATACCTCGACCAGTTCGACATCATCGAATAAGGAGCCCGCCATGCCCGGACTTTCCAATCCCCGCTACCGCGGCATCTTCCCGGTCGTGCCCACGACCTTCCACGAAGACGGCACGCTTGATCTGGCCAGCCAGAAGCGCTGCATCGACTTCATGATCGACTCGGGCGTCGACGGCCTGTGCATCCTGGCCAACTTCTCCGAGCAGTTCCTGCTGGGCGACGACGAGCGCGAAACGCTCACCCGGCTGGCGCTCGAACATGTGGCCGGCCGCGTGCCGGTGATCGTCACCACCACCCACACCAGCACCGCGATCTGCGCGGCGCGCAGCCGGCGCGCCCAGGACATGGGCGCGGCGATGGTGATGGTCATGCCGCCGTACCACGGCGCGACCTTCCGCTTCAGCGACGCGCAGATCCAGCGCTTCTACGCGGGCGTGTCCGATGCCATCGACATTCCCATCATGGTCCAGGACGCACCCGCGGCGGGCACGGCGCTGCCACCGGCGTTGCTCGCGCGCATGGCGCAGGAAATCGAGCAGGTGCGCTACTTCAAGATGGAGACCGCAGGCGCGGCCGGCAAATTGCGCGAGCTGATTGCGCTGGGCGGCGAAGCCATCGAAGGGCCGTGGGACGGCGAGGAGGCGATCACGCTGCTGGCCGACCTCGAAGCCGGCGCGACCGGCTCGATGACCGGCGGCGGTTTCGCCGACGGCATACGTCCCATCATCGAAGCCTTCCGCAACGGCGACAAGGACCTGGCGTTCAACGAATACCAGCGCTGGCTGCCGCTGATCAACCACGAGAACCGCCAGGCGGGCTTTCTGGCCGCCAAGGCGCTGATGCAGGCCGGCGGCGTGATCGCCTGCGACGCGCCGCGCCACCCCTGGCCCGCAATGCACCCCGAAGTGCGCCGCCAGCTGCTCGACATCGCGCGCCGGCTCGATCCGCTGGTGCTGCGCTGGGGGAAATAAGGCGAGGCGATTTTTCGAGGGCAGGCCGTTCCCCCTTCGACGCGGCCGGCGAGGCAGGCTCAGGGCGAACGGTAAAACCGTTCGTGGTGAGCCTGTCGAACCATGGACGGCCTGGCCTCGGAAAAGCGTCGCCCACCGAAACCCCTTCAACGCCCAGCGCTCGCCCCCGTCCTCTGCAACTGCTCATGCAGGATGCGCCGGATCTCGATGATCGCCTGCGGATGCTCCTGCACGCTGTGGCCCGACTCGATCACCAGCTCGGAGGCCGCGCCCGGCAGGTGGGCACTGACATAGGGAACGATGCCGTCGCTCGATTCGGCCAGCGGCAGCGCGGGCTCGGCGTCGCCGATGATCGAGTGGTAGCGCAGCTGCGGCGCCAGCGGCAGGTTGGACGCCAGGCGCACGAACGGGTCGGTGTCGCTGAGGTTGTCTATGCTGTTGGGAATGCGCAGCAGGCCCTGCTTGCCCGGACGCGGCTTGAGCTGGGCCAGGGCACGCGTCACGTCGCCCACCTGTTCCAGCATGGAGAAGGGCAGCGTGATCAGGTTCGCGGCCCAGCGCGCGAGCCGGTGGTTGGCGAACGCCGTGCCGCGGTGCGGCGCGGCAATGAAGATCGCGTCGGTGATCGAGGGCAGGGGCTCGAAGTTGAGCACGGGCGCCATGCGCTGCTGCAGCGCGGCCAGCTGGCCGGGCTGCAATTGATAGTCTTCGAGCAGCCGGTCCCAGATCTGCCCGCCCGTGGACGACACCAGCAGGCGCGCGAGCACGCCGCCCATGCTGTGGCCTATCACCGTGGTGTGCTGCGACGCCGCGGACAGTCGCTGCGGATCGAAATGCGCGAACGTCGCCTGCAGCGCGTCGCGGATCGCGCGGTTGTTGAGCGCCAGCGGCGCATTCGTCGGGTAGTAGACCTGCCATATCTGGTAGTTCTGGCGCAGCGTCTCGTCGCCCAGCACCTCGTTGGCGACGTTGATCCAGGCTTCGGGGCTGCTCGCCAGGCCGTGCAGCATCAGCACCACGCGCCGGCCCGGGTCATAGGGCTGCATCAGGTAGATCTGCGGGCGCAGCAGGCCGTTGTCCAGGCCCAGCAGCGAGCGCAGCGCCTGCACCGAGAAGCCCGAGCGCGCCAGCCACAGGCCGTAGCCCGAAGTGAAATTGGCCGCCAGCGGCACCTGTTCCCCGGCGAGCAGCACCTTGCCGAAGCGGTAGGGGTCGTACATCTGCACATGGATGGTGCGCGTGGCCAGCACTTCGGCCTGCGTCGTGCCTTCGAAGCGCAGCAGCGCCGTGAGCGCGGGATAGGGCGCTTCCTGGAACGGCTGTTCGGATGCGCGCTGCGGCATGGGGTCTAGCGGCTCGTCGGATGCGCGCCTATGCAACGGGTCGTCGGTTGGGAAGACTGCGACCAGCTCCGCGCCGAAGCCGTCGCGCCGGTAGATGTTGCGCAGGCCCGAAAACGTCAGCGACGAGGCCGGAATGAGTTCGCGCGGCATCTGCGCGTCCTGCGGCAGCCAGATGCCGCTGAGATTGGTGTGCAGATTCCAGCCGTTCCAGGGCAGCACCGACGCTTCGAGCGCCGTGAGACGGCGTTGCTGGCTGTGGTGGAACAGCCCCGTGATGGCCTGCTCCACGGCGTGGTTGTAGTAGTCGCGCACCTGGGTCTGGCGGTCTTCGAACATGCGCTCGCTGGGCTTGCGCGAGGAAAAGAACAGGTAGGCATAGGCGTGGCGCGCGGCTTCGAACCAGGCGTCGATTTCGTCGCTGCCGTGGCTGCCCGGCGCAGCGCGCTGGGCCTGCAGCGCGGCCTGGGTCCAGAGTTCTGCGAGCGCGGACAGGCGCTGGTCATCGGTCAGTGCGGGCGTGCTGACGATGCTGTCGCGGCACTGGGAGGGCAGCTCCTCGCAGCGCTTGCGTTCCAGACCGATGACGCGCAGCGTTTCCTGGGTCGCGGCGCTGAGGGTTCCTGCCGTGAGAATGTCGGAGCGCCGCTGCGACAGGTAGTCCGAAGGCAGCAGGGAGCTGACATGCACTCCGGCGCAGCCTGCCAGCAGCGCGGCGGCACCCAGCAAGCAAACCAGGCGCCAGGCGCGCACAGCGGGAAAAATCATGGAAGTGGACCTCAGCGCGCCTGCACGGGCAGGCCTTGGCGTATGGCGGCGGAAAAGTCGGCGTTGGGACCGAGGCGGCGTGCGCGCTCGGTGATGCGCCCCTTTTCCTGCAGCTCCTGCAGAGAGTAGCCCGGCGTCAGGCCGCCGACTTCCTGCACATAGGACGGCAGGTAGCCCGACAGCAGCAGGCGTGGGTCCAGCGGCAGGCCGGGAACGATGCGCTCCATCATCGCGTAGACGATGGTCGTGCAGTTCGCGGTCAGCGTCTGGTAGAAGCGCGGCGTCGCGCGCAGGGCGTCCGACTCGTCGAGGTATTGCTCGAACAGCGCGCGCATCGCGGTCTGGGACATGTGCACGCGATAGAGATAGACATCTTCATCGCGTGCGCGGGCACGCACGCCCAGGATGTCGCGCTCGTCGGCGGCGACCAGCGCGAGCTCATAGCGCTTGAAGAATCCGGCCAGCGCCGAGTATTCCTCGCCGCGCTCCTTGCGCACTTCGACCGAGAACACCAGCTGGCGGCCGTCGTCGAAGCCGAAGGACACCAGCGTGTGCGCGATCGCCGGTCCCATCCAGTACGACAGCGCCATGTCGACCGAGCGCAGGCGATCGAGGTCATAGCGCCGCGTCTCCCAGCGCACGGTGAAGTCGTCGTCGCTGCGCCAGTCGAAATTGCGCACGTTGTGCAGCAGCACCAGCGAGCCCTGGCGTTCGGCGCGCAGCGTGCGCGCCACATCGGCGGCCCAGACGCGGTCGTTCGACGGCGCTATCGACACCCACCACAGGCCCAGCAGCATGCAGCCCGCGGCCAGCAGTCCCCAGGCGCGCCAGGAGCGCGGGTCGGCGCTGGCCAGCAGGCACGACGCGCCGACCCAGATCACCCAC
This sequence comes from Comamonas sp. DB36, assembly GCF_057914905.1. Classification (NCBI taxonomy): domain Bacteria; kingdom Pseudomonadati; phylum Pseudomonadota; class Betaproteobacteria; order Burkholderiales; family Comamonadaceae; genus Comamonas; species Comamonas sp. DB36. Next base: position 4,471,617 of record NZ_CP196631.1, on the reverse strand, counting down.
AGGCCGGCCAGCGCCGCGGCCGCAAACCTGCCGCCCGGCGCCTGGCTCCACAGCGCGATCGCGCCGAAGGCCGCGAGTCCCAGGCCCAGCAGCGCGCCGAGGGCGCGCGCGCCGCCGGCCCACACGCGCCCTGGAGGCGCAGCTTGTTTGGCATGGTCACGGGGCAGGGGCATGGGTCGACAGGGAGGAAAAGAAGGAGAGGGGGCAGAAAACCGGCGCGCAATGCGGCCGGTGAGTGTGTCACAGGTGCAAGATCAATGCCCGGCGAAGTCGACCAGCGTGTAAAGCGACAGCCCGCCTTCGCGCAACCGGTCCGAGCCGCCGAGTTCGGGCAGGTCGACGATGGCTGCGCCTTCGATCACCTGGGCGCCGAGTTTCTCCAGCAGCTTCTTGCCGGCCATCATCGTGCCGCCGGTGGCAATCAGGTCGTCGATCAGCAGCACGCGGTCGCCGGGCTTGACGGCATCGGCGTGCAGCTCGACGGTGGCGCTGCCGTATTCGAGCTCATAGGTTTCCTCGACGGTGGTGAAGGGCAGCTTGCCTTTCTTGCGTATGGGCACGAAGCCGACGTTGAGTTCGTAGGCGACCACGGCACCCAGAATGAAACCGCGCGCATCCAGGCCCGCAACCACATCGGGGCGCAGCGCCGGGTCCATGTAGCGGTGCACGAACGCGTCGATCAGCACGCGGAAGACTTTCGGGTCCTGCAGCAGCGGCGTGATGTCGCGGAACTGCACGCCCGGCGCGGGCCAGTCGGGCACCGTGCGGATGTATTGCCGGAGGTAATCGTTGATGGTGGTGTGGAGCATGGCGGAAATATTCTGTACAAGGCCGGGCGTGGTCCGGCGGCTGCAGGAGTTTATACAGCCCGTGCGCCGCGCTGCCGCGGCCGACCTGTCGTGACCAGCGGAATTGGGTCCAGGCCCTAAAATCCACGCATGAAATCTGCAGCAGCATCGACGCGTCCTTTTGACGGCCCCCAGGCCCTGCAACTCGCGCGTGACACCCTGGGCATCGAGGCCCAGGCCCTTCTGGCCCTGTCCGACCGTCTGTCGCCCGTGTTTGCCGAGGTTGTCGAGCGCGTGCTCGCCATCCATGGCCGGGTGGTGGTCATGGGCATGGGCAAGAGCGGCCATGTGGGCCGCAAGATCGCCGCGACGCTGGCCTCGACCGGCACGCCGTCGTTCTTTGTGCATCCGGGCGAAGCCAGCCATGGCGACCTGGGCATGGTCACGGAAAAAGACCTGGTGCTGGCGCTGTCCAACAGCGGCGAGAGCGATGAGATCGCGGCGCTGCTGCCCGCGCTGCGCCGCCAGGGCGTGCCCGTCGTCGGCATGACCGGCAACTCCGCCTCCACGCTGGCGCGCCACTCCGACTGGGTGCTCGACACCTATGTCGAACGCGAAGCCTGTCCATTGAACCTCGCGCCCACGGCCAGCACCACGGCCCAGCTCGCAATGGGCGACGCGCTCGCGGTGGCGCTGCTCGATGCGCGCGGTTTCAAGGCCGAGGATTTCGCGCGCTCCCATCCGGGCGGCGCGCTGGGCCGCAAGCTGCTGACCCATGTGAGCGATGTGATGCGCTCGGGCCAGGACGTGCCGCGCGTGACCGCCGATACATCCTTCCTGCTGCTGATGCGCGAAATGAGCGCCAAGGGCCTGGGCGCTTCGGCCATCGTCGGCGACCAGGGCGAGCTGCGCGGCGTGTTCACCGATGGCGACCTGCGTCGGCGCATAGAACAGGGCGCCGACCTGCTGAGCACCACGGCCGGCGAAGTCATGCATGCCAAACCCCATACCATCCAGGCCGATGCGCTGGCCGTCGATGCCGCGCGGCTCATGGAGCAGCACGGCATCACGTCGGTGCTGGTGATCGAAGGCGCCGACCAGCTCGTCGGCGTGGTCCATATTCGCGATCTGATGCGCGCCAAGGTGATCTGATGCAAAGTTCCGCTCTCGCTCCGGCGCTCGATTTCGCGCCCCAGTTGCTGCTCAAGGCCCAGGGGGTGCGGGTGGTGTTCTTCGATGTCGACGGCGTGCTCACCGACGGCGGCCTGTATTTCACCCAGGAAGGTGAAGTCATCAAGCGCTTCAACACGCTCGACGGCCATGGCCTCAAGTTGCTGCAGAAGATCGGCATCACGCCCGTGGTGATCACGGGCCGCGACTCCGCGCCGCTGCGCCTGCGGCTCAAGAACCTGGGCGTGGTGCATGCGCGTTTCGGCACCGAGGACAAGAAGCCTGCAGCCGAGGAGTTCCTGCAGACGCTGGGACTCGACTGGAGCCAGACCGCGGCCATGGGCGACGACTGGCCCGATCTGCCCGTGATGCGCCGCGCGGCCATCGCCTGCGCGCCCGCAAATGCCCATGCCGAAGCCCTGGCCGCGGCCGATTACGTGAGCCAGCGCCAGGGCGGCCAGGGCGCGGCGCGCGACTTCTGCGATCTGCTGCTCGTGGCCTCGGGCCGTTACGCCAGCCTGCTCGAAAGCTATGCATGATGCGCCCCCCATGGCGTCGCGGCTGGGAAAGCTTCACGATCTATCTGCCCGTGATCCTGATGGGCCTGATGGCGCTGGCCAGCTGGTGGCTGGTGCGCAACGCGCCGTCCGCGCTGCCGTCCGCGGCCGCGCGCGCGCCGGTGCATGAGCCCGACTATTTCATGAAGGACTTCTCGGTGCAGAACTTCGACGCCGCGGGCCGCATGACGCGCCAGCTGCAGGGCCAGATGGCGCGCCATTACCCCGACACCGACACGCTCGAGATCGACGGCGTGCGCATCCAGGCAACCGGGCCCGACGGTCGCAAGACCCGGGCCACGGCGCTGCGCGGCCTGAGCAACGGCGACGGCTCCGAAGTCCAGCTGTTCGGCGATGCGCGCGTGACGCGCGAAGCCATGCAGCTGCCCGATGGCAAGCGCACGCCCGAACTGCGCTTCGAGGGCGAGTTCCTGCACGCCTGGACCAACGAGGAGCGCGTGCTTTCCGACAAGCCCGTGGTGCTGTGGCGTGGCAGCGACCGCTTCACGGCCAACCAGCTCAATTACGACCACATCGATCAGGTGCTGCAGCTCGAAGGTCGGGTGCGCGGCGTGCTGCAGCCCGCGGCCGCGGCCGGGCGCTGAACATGACCGCGCCCGCGCGTTCCCTGGTCTTCATCACCGGTGCTTCCAGCGGCATAGGCCAGGCCCTCGCGGGACGCTTCTATGCCCAGGGCCATGACCTGGCGCTCGTGGCGCGCAATACCCAGGCGATCCACGACTGGGCCACGGTGGCAGGGCTGGATCCCGCGCGCTATGCGGTCTATGGCGCCGATGTGTCGGTCGAAGCCAGCATTGTCGAGGCCGGCATGCAGTGTCTCGCGCGCCAGGGCCTGCCGCAGGTGGTGGTGGCGAACGCGGGCGTGAGCTGGGGCATAGATTCCGCCGAGCGCGAAGACCTGGGCGTGATGGCCAAGCTGTTCGCGACCAACAACCTGGGCATGGCGGCGACATTTCACCCCTTCATTCGCGCGATGCAGGCCCGGGGCTCGGGCACGCTGGTCGGCGTGGCGAGCGTGGCCGCGATCCGCGGCCTGCCCGGACACGGCGCCTACTGCGCCAGCAAGGCCGCCGTGGTCAGCTATTGCGAGAGCCTGCGCGGCGAACTGCGCGCGCGCGGCGTGCGCGTGGTGACCCTGCTGCCCGGTTATGTCGCCACGCCGCTGACGCGCGATAACCGTTATGGAATGCCGTTTCTGCTCACTGCCGACGACTTCGCCGCGCGTGCTTATCGGGCCATCATGCGGCAAACCAGTTATGCAGTGATTCCCTGGCAGATGGGTATCGTGGCCAAGTTGTTGCGCCTGTTGCCCAATGCCGTGTTTGACCGTTTGTTACAAGGTCGGCAAACCAAACACCGGCACAAAACCGCAGAGTAAGAGAATCTGACGATTTTGTCTTACAGCCACTGGTTGTCAGATGCCGGCATTTTGACCTGCACTGGTGAATACCCGCAACCCACCGCAAACGACATACTTCAGACGTAAAAAAAGGCTTCAAGTGAAGCCTTTTTGTTTTGCGTGCGGATTATTCGCCGTTGTTATTGCCGTAGCCGCCACGTCCGCCGCCGCCGCCGCCGCGCGGACCCGAGCCATAGGGGCTGCGGAAACCGCCGTCATTGCGGCCGCCGGCATAACCGCCGCCGTCACGGCCGCCGCCACCACCGCCGTAGCCGCCGCCATCACGGCCACCGCCGCCATAGCCGCCGCCACCGTCACGACCGCCGCCGTAGCCGCCACCGCCTTCGCGGCCGCCACCATAACCACCGCCGCCACCGCCGCCGTAGCCACCACCGCCGCCACCGCCATAGCCGCCACCGCCGCCGCCATAGCCACCGCTGCGCGGTGGGCGTGGCTCCATCGGGCGCGCTTCATTGACGACAATGCTGCGGCCGCCGAGTGCTTGTCCGTTCATGCCCTGGATTGCTGCCTGCGCTTCAGAATCGCTGCCCATTTCCACGAACCCAAACCCCTTGGAGCGACCCGTGTCGCGCTCCATCATTACCTTGGCATTCGTCACTGAACCATACTGGCTGAATGCCTGCTCAAGGTCGTTGTCACGCACTCCATAAGGGAGATTGCCAACATACAGCTTGTTGCCCATTAAAGACTCCTCAAACTCCTCAAGTAACACAATTGCTGTGGTGCTCACATGTTGCCAGCGATCCATGAAAGAAAACCTGCGCACGCATTGCAAATCACCTGCACTGATATCGGGGACACCGATCACAAATTATGAGGGAAAAGAAACACAAAAAAAAAGCCGGCGAAAGACGTATTTGCATGAAAAAGACGAAAAAAAAGGGCCAGAGGCCCTTTTTTGACATTGGGTTAATGAAAACCCTGAGTCAGTGCTTAGTAGCCGCCACGGCCGCCGCCGAAGCCGCCACCGCCGCCACCGCTACGGCCGCCGCCGAAGCCGCCACCGCCATTGCCGCCGCCGAAGCCGCCGCCGCCGAAGCCGCCACCGCTACGGGGAGGGCGGGGTTCCATAGGACGGGCTTCGTTGACCACGAGGTCACGGCCGCCTTGGTTTTGGCCGTGCAGGCCTTGGATTGCTGCTTGTGCTTCAGCATCGTTGCTCATTTCGACGAAGCCGAAGCCCTTCGAACGGCCGGTGTCACGTTCCATCATGACCTTGGCGCTGTTGACATTGCCGAATTCGCTGAAAGCTTGCTCGAGATCGCCGTCACGGAAAGAGTACGGCAGGTTGCCGACGTAAAGTTTGTTGCCCATGGAGGACTCCTGAAAAAACACTTGAAAACGCGATGGAGCCCTATGCAGTCAACTACCTGACAACTTTAGAGACCGAAACGCACCTGCCTACTACTCATTGCTTTGCGGAAAGGCTTGGACATTATGAGCTATATATACCCGTACAAAATGCTCTGATTTGAAATTTCGGTGTGGCTACAACACTTTTTGGGTCGGTATTTACCCGGAATTCCACGCGAAACAGCCGTCTTGTCTACAATCGCCGCTGTCATTGGGGAGTAGCCCGTTCGGTGTGCAACGCACCGAAGGCATGCATCAACAAACTTGGGTTCTCACAACCTATGGTGCATGCGGTTGCTGGGTCCGTTCCGCGGATTTCAGACTGGGCGAGACCATTGGCTGGGTGCCGATCCACATGGCCGGAGTCGGTGCGCAGCCAATGCGTTCGCGTCGTCCGGCCTGTTGATTAGAAAAACCCCATGGAAGCCTTTTTTGTCTCTACCGCCATCGTTGCCATCGCCGAAATGGGCGACAAGACGCAGCTGCTGGCGCTGGTTCTCGCCGCCCGTTTTCGCAAGCCCTGGCCCATCGTGCTCGGCATCCTCGCCGCCACACTCGCCAACCATGCGCTGGCCGGCGCCGTCGGCGCCTGGGTCACGACGCTGATCGGCCCGCAGGTGCTGCGCTGGGTGCTGGGCGGCTGCTTCATCGCGATGGCGGTCTGGATGCTGATTCCCGACAAGCTCGACGAAGACGAGACCGCCACTGTTTCTCGCTGGGGCGTGTTCGGCACCACGCTGATCGCGTTCTTCCTCGCCGAAATGGGCGACAAGACGCAGATCGCCACCGTGGTGCTCGCGGCCAAGTACAACGCCTACCTGTGGGTGGTTGCGGGAACGACGCTGGGCATGATGCTCGCCAACGCGCCCGTGGTCTGGCTGGGCGAGCGCATCACGCGCCTGGTGCCGCTGCGCATCGTGCATCTGGTGTCGGCCGGAATTTTCCTGGTGCTGGGCTTGCTCGCCTTGTGGGCCCCAGGCGTAGCCGTTTTGGCATAATGGGCGCTTCACGCGCCGATTTGCCAATGCTTGCGGGCGCTTTATAAATCCAGCTAAAGACCCGTCCGACGACATCTCGACCCGGCCTCGTTTTTAGCGATGCCGGGTTTTTTCATGTCCTTCATCGCCACTCCTTCGTCCATGCATTTCGAGGATGCCCTGCCCCTGCAGGGCGGCGCCTCGATACACCATTACGACCTCGCCTACGAAACCTACGGCGAGCTCAACGCCGAGCGCTCGAACGCGGTGCTGGTGTGCCATGCGCTCAATGCCTCGCACCATGTGGCCGGCGTCTATGCCGACCAGCCCAAGAGCGAAGGCTGGTGGGACAACATGATAGGCCCGGGCAAGCCGGTCGACACCAACCGCTTCTTCGTGATCGGCGTCAACAACCTCGGCTCGTGCTTCGGCTCGACCGGCCCCATGCACGAGAACCCCGACACCGGCCGCGTCTATGGCGCCGATTTTCCCGTGGTCACCGTGGAGGACTGGGTCGATGCCCAGGCGCGGCTGCTCGACCGGCTGGGGATTTCGCGGCTCGCGGCCGTGCTCGGCGGCAGCCTGGGCGGCATGCAGGCGCTGTGCTGGTCGCTGCGCTACCCCGAGCGCCTGGCGCACGCGGTGGTGGTCGCCAGCGCGCCCAACCTCAACGCCGAGAACATCGCGTTCAATGAAGTCGCGCGCCGCGCCATCGTGACTGACCCCGACTTCCACGGCGGCAATTTCTACGACCACGGCGTGGTGCCGCGCCGCGGCCTGCGCATCGCGCGCATGATCGGCCACATCACGTATCTCAGCGACGACGTGATGAACCAGAAGTTCGGCCGCCAGCTGCGCGACGGCCTGGAGCTCAAGTACAGCACCCAGGACATCGAGTTCGAGATCGAAAGCTATCTGCGCTACCAGGGCGACAAGTTCAGCGACTATTTCGACGCCAACACCTACCTGCTGATCACGCGCGCGCTCGACTACTTCGACCCGGCGCGCGCCCATGCGGGCAACCTCACGCGGGCGCTCGCGGCCAGCCAGGCCAAGTACCTGCTGGTGAGCTTCACCACCGACTGGCGCTTCGCGCCCGCGCGCAGCCGCGAAATCGTCAAGTCGCTGCTCGAGAACCAGCGCCGCGTGAGCTACGCCGAAATCGACGCACCCCATGGTCACGATGCCTTCCTGCTTGATGACCCGCGCTATCTGGGCGTCATGCGCTCTTATTTTGAAAGCATTGCAAAGGAGATCGCATGACCGAAAAATCGACCATGGAGGCGATTGCCCGCCTCGTGCCCGAAGGTGCGCGCGTGCTGGATCTGGGCTGTGGCGACGGCGGCTTGCTGTCCTATCTGCAGCGCGAGCGCGGCTGCAGCGGCTACGGCGTGGAGCTCGATGACGCCAACGTGCTGGCCTGCGTGCGCCGCGGCGTCGACGTGCTGCAGCTCAACCTCGAGGACGGTCTGGCGATGTTCGGCGACAACAGCTTCGACGTGGTGCTGCAGATCGACACGCTGCAGCATCTGCGCAATGCCGAGATCATGCTGCGCGAGACCGCGCGCATAGGCCGCCTGGGCATAGTCGCCTTCCCCAACTTCGCGCACTGGCCCAACCGTCTGTCGGTGCTGCGCGGGCGCATGCCGGTCACGCGCCGCCTGCCGTACCAGTGGTACGACACGCCCAATATCCGCGTCGGCACGTTCAAGGACTTCGAAGTGCTGGCACACAAGAACCGGCTGCAGGTGCGCGACGCTTTCGGTCTGCAGGGCGGCGAGACGGTGCGCTTTCTGCCCAATCTGCGCGCCGGCACGGCCGTGTTCTGCCTGGAGCACAGCTGAGCGCAAACCTGTAGCATGGGCCGGCGCAGGCATGGTGCTCGCGCGCCCTGACGAAAGGTGATCCATGGATTTGCTGCGGTCGAGCAAGAAAACGGTGTTTGCGCTGGCGTGGCTGGCGCTTGCGGGGGCTGCCCAGGCCCAGACGGCGGCGAGCTGGCCGCCCCAGCCCGCGCTGATTGCCCACCGCGGCGCGTCGGCGCTGCGCCCCGAGCACACGCTGGCGGCCTATCAGAAGGCCATCGATGATGGCGCCGACCTGATCGAAGCCGATCTGGTGATCACGCGCGACGGCGTGCTGGTGTCGCGCCACGAGAACGCGATCGCCATCCTCAAGACCGATGGCTCGCTGCAGGAAGCGACCACCGATGTCGCCGATCGGCCCGAGTTTGCCGCGCGCCGCACGACCAAGACCATAGACGGCAAGGCCATCACCGGCTGGTTCGTGGAAGACTTCACGCTGGCCGAACTCAAGACGCTGCGCGCGCGCGAACGCATTCCCCAGCTGCGCCCGGCCAGCGCGGCCTACGATGGCCAGTTCGAAGTGCCCACGCTGGAAGAAATGATTGCGCTGGCGCGCACGCAAAGCGCACGCACGGGGCGCACCATAGGCCTGTACATCGAGACCAAGCACCCGAGCTACTTTCAGTCCATAGGCCAGCCGCTGGAAAAGCCGCTGCTCGAAGTGCTGGCCAGGCATGATTTGAACCGCGCCGATGCGCCGGTGTTCATCCAGTCGTTCGAAGTCGACAACCTGCGCGCGCTGCATGTGCTCACGCCCGTGCGCCTGGTGCAGCTGCTGACGCCCAACGGCAGCCCGTTCGACCAGGCGCGCGCGGGTCAGCCGCGCACCACTTACGCCAAGATGGCCACGCCCGCGGGCCTGGCCGAGATCGCGACCTATGCCCAGGGCGTGGGTCCGAGCAAGACCATGGTGATTCCCGTGGTCGATGGCGGCCATGGTCAGCCGACGTCGTTCGTGCAGCACGCACATGCCGCAGGCCTGGTGGTGCATGTCTGGACGCTGCGTCCCGAAAACGCCTTCCTGCCGGCCCAGCTCAAGAGCGCGCCGGCCGCCAACGCCGCCCAGCGCGGCGATGCGCGCGCCGACATGGACGCCTTTCTGCGCACCGGCATCGACGGCGTGTTCACCGATGACCCGGCAATTGGCCGCGCCGCCATCAGTGCAATGCAGCGCCAGCCTTGAGCCGCAGTCTGCAGGACAATAGAAGATCGCCGCGGCCCTCCGTGGCATCGACGAAGGAGCTTTAGCCATGAATGCACGCATCCCCGCCACCGCCCTCGATCCGGCCCTCGCACTGGAGCGCGTCAGCGCCCAGTGGGACCGCGACATCGTCGGGCAGCTGTCCGAGTACATCGCGATTCCCGCGAAGTCGCCGATGTTCGCGCCCGACTGGGAGCAGCAGGGCTATCTGGACACCGTGCTGCGCAATGCGGCCGTCTGGGTCGAGGCGCAGAAGGTCGCGGGCCTGACGCTCGAGATCGTGCGCCTGCCGGGCCGCACGCCCGTGCTGTTCTTCGAAGTCGCGGCGACCCAGGCGCAGTCGCAGGGCCAGGGCACGGTGCTGATGTACGGCCACCTCGACAAGCAGCCCGAATTCGAAGGCTGGCGCAGCGATCTGGGCCCGTGGACGCCCAAGTATGAGGACGGCAAGCTCTATGGCCGCGGCGGCGCCGACGACGGCTATGCGGTCTACGCCAGCATCGCCGCGGTGCAGGAGCTCAAGCGCCAGAACGTGGCGCATCCGCGCATCTGCGGGCTGATCGAGACCTGCGAGGAAAGCGGCTCGCGCGACCTGCTGCCCTATGTGGACGCGCTGCGGGCGCGCATGGGCGAAGTTGCGCTGGTGATCTGCCTGGACAGCGGCGCGGGCAACTACGACCAGCTGTGGCTCACGACCAGCCTGCGCGGCATGGCCACGGGCACGCTCAAGGTCGAGATTCTGACCGAGGGCATCCACTCGGGCGATGCCTCGGGCGCCGTGCCGTCGTCGTTTCGCATCATGCGCCAGGTGCTCGACCGCCTCGAAGACAGCGCCACGGGCCGGCTGCTGCCCGCGAGCTTCCACTGCGAAGTGCCTGCCGACCGGCTGGCCCAGGCGCGCGCCACGGCGGCCATCCTGGGCGAGGAAGTCACCAAGCGCTTCCCCTGGGCGCATTACGACTGCGGCGGTGCAACCACCTTCGCGCTGCCGACCACGTCCGATCCCGTCGAGTCGCTGCTCAAGCGCACCTGGGAGCCCACGCTCAGCGTGACCGGCGCCGAAGGTTTTCCCACGTTGCAGAACGCGGGCAATGTGCTGCGCCCCTACACCGCGTTCAAGCTGAGCCTGCGCCTGCCGCCGCTGGTCGACGCTGCGTCCTGCGTGCAGGAAATGAAGGCCTTGCTCGAGGACAACGCGCCCTACAAGGCCAAGGTGACCTGGCAAGGCCTGAGCTCGGCCAGCGGCTGGAACGCTCCGGCCATGGACCCCTGGTTCGAGCAGGCACTGCAAAGCGCGAGCCAGGCGCATTTCGGCGCGGCCTGCGGCTATGTGGGCCAGGGCGGAACGATTCCGCTGATGAACATGCTGAGCCAGGGCTTTCCCAAGGCGCAGATGATGGTCTGCGGCGTGCTGGGCCCCAAGAGCAATGCGCATGGACCCAACGAGTTCCTGCATGTACCGTATGCCAAGAAGATCACCGCGGCGGTGGCGCAGGTGATTGCGAGCCTTCCCGCGGCGGGGTAGTCAGCGTAGATTGCGTCGGGGCAGGCCGTTCATGGTTCGTCGACGGGTTTAGAAGAGCGCGAGAACCGTTCGCACTGAGCCTGTCGAAGTGTGAACGCCCCAGCTTCAATCCAAAGTCAACGTCGCCAGCGCCGCCAGGGGCGCGGTTTCGGCGCGCAGCACGCGCGCGCCCAGGGTGACGGGCGCAAAGCCGTTGGCGCGCGCCAGTGCTTCTTCCTGGGGGCTCAGGCCGCCTTCGGGGCCTGACAGGAAGACCACGGATTTGTTCGCCGGCGCATGCTGCTCGGCCGCGGCCCGCAGCGGCTGCGTGCCTTCGCCCAGCGACAGCAGCAGGCGCGCTGGCGCGTCCACGGTGGAGGTGTCTTTCAGCCAGCCCGCTAGGTCGGTGGCCGGGTGAATCACCAGCACCCGGTTGCGCCCGCATTGCTCGCTGGCAGCGACGGCCACGGCCTGCCAATGGGCGCGTTTCTTGTCGCCGCGCTCGCCCTTGAGCTTGAGCACGCTGCGCTCGGCAAGCAGCGGCGTGATGCTGGTGGCGCCGAGCTCGGTGGCTTTCTCGACCAGCCAGTCCATGCGCTCGTTGGCCGTGATGCCGGCCAGCAGATGCACTTCGCGCGCGGTCTCGCGCTCGAGCGCGCGGTGCGCACCGACCTGTACCTCCACGTCGCTGCGGCCCATGCGCAGCACGGTGGCGTCGAATTCTCCGCCCGTGAAGCCGTCGCCGGCCTGGCCTTCAAACAGGGTGATGCTGTCGCCGGGCTGCAGGCGCAGCACCTGCACATGGCGCGCGGCACCCGCGGGCAACTCAAGCGTATCGCCGGTGCGCAGCGGAAGAGGGCAGTGAAAACGGGGCATGGGCGATCAAAAAATGGGAAAACAGGCAAAAAACGGGCGCCAGGCACCCGCTTTTATGTGTGGAACGGCAATAGCAGCAAGCAAATGCTGCCATCGGCTTACATCCTTCCGTACGCGTAGCCCTCTACGGCCTGGATGTTCTCGATCTCGTCGATCACCTTGAGCAGCGGGCCCAGCTGGCGGTAGCGGTCGGCGGTGGCGCGGATGTAATGAATGAAACGCGGCGTGTCGGCCAGGTACTTGGGCTTGCCGTCGCGCAGCGTCAGGCGCGCGAAGATGCCGGCCACCTTGAAATGGCGCTGCAGGCCCATCCACTCGACGGCGCGGTAGAACTCGCCGAAGTCATCGCCCCAGCCCGTGGCGCTGGTCGCGCCCACGAGGCCGGCCTTGCGCGCCTTTTCCCAGTAGCGCACGCAGATGTCGATGAGGAAATCCTCTTCCCAACTGATGAACGCGTCGCGCAGCAGGCTCGCGATGTCATAGGTGACGGGGCCGTAGACCGCGTCCTGGAAGTCGAGCACGCCCAGCGGGCCGCCCGCGGTTTGCGGCAGCATCAGGTTGCGCGTCATGAAGTCGCGGTGCACGTAGACGCTGGGCACGGACAGGTTCTGCGCGACGATGGCGTCGAAGGCCTTGGACAGCGTTTCCTGCTGCTTGCCGGCGAGTGTCACGCCCTTGTGCTTGGCCAGATACCAGTCGGGGAACAGCGCCAGTTCGCGGCGCAGCAGGGCTTCGTCATAGACGGGCAGCACGCCGGGGCGCGAGGCCAGTTGCCAGGTCAGCAGCGTGTCCGTGGCCTGGCGGTACCATGCTTCGGCGTCGCGCGGCGCGGCCGGGTCCAGGCGTTCGATCAAGGTCTGCGAGCCCAGGTCGCTCAGCAGCATGAAGCCCTGGGCCTGGTCCCAGGCCAGAATGTCGGGCACCTTGAGACCGGCGTCGGCGAGCAGCGCCTGTACTTTGACGAAAGGCGCGCAGTCTTCCTTGTCGGGCGGCGCGTCCATCACGATCAGGCTGGCGCCGCCGGCGCAGTCCAGTCGCAGATAACGGCGAAAGCTCGCATCGGCCGACGCGGGACGCAGGCTTTCAGGCTGGAGCTGATGCAAACTGACAAGAGGGGCGAGCCAGGCCGCAAAAGCGGCTTGGCGTTCGGCATTGGGCCATTCAACGCTGGCAATGGGGGAGATGGGGTGGCTCATGGATAATCGGATTCTACAAACTCGCCTGCTTGCCCGCGTGCAGGCATTGGCCCCTCAGCTTTCCACCTTTTCGCCCACCGTGCCTTCTCGCCAGCAATCCATAGCCGTGCCCACGTCCTGCCCGCTGCCCCGGCGGCAGCTGTCGTCTGGCCTGCCGGCCGTCCGCCCCCTGGTGTGGTGGATGGCCCTGGCCTGGGCCGGCCTGCCCACGCTGGCCCAGGCCCAGGCCGACCCTGCAGACCCGCTGCCCGCGCCGGTGCTGCGCTCCACCCCGATGCTGCAGGAGCGGATTCCCGAAGCCGCGCGGCCGTTGCAGCCGGTATATGTGCGCGGCGACTCGATTGCGGGCCAGGCCGACGTGCGCGCCGTGATCGATGGCCATGCCGAACTGCGCCGCAGCGACACGATTGTCCGTGCCAACCGCATGGAATACACGGTCGCCGATGACCGGCTGCAGGCCGAAGGCCAGGTGCACATCAACCGTGCGGGCAATGTCTTCGACGGCAACCGGCTCGATCTGGAAGTCGACGCCTTCCGCGGCAACTTCACGGATGCGAACTACCGTTTCCTGGCCACGCAGGCGCATGGCGACGCGTCCCAGGTGGAGTTCCTGGACCGCGAGCGTTCCATCGTCTACAACGCCACCTACACCACCTGCCAGCGCGACAACGAGGCCAGCTGGCAACCCGACTGGATGCTCAAGGCCGACTCCATCCATCTGGATCAGGGCGAGCAGGTCGGCTATGCGCGTGGCGCCAAGCTGCAGTTCAAGGGCGTCACGGTGCTGCCGATTCCGGTGGTGAGCTTTCCGCTGTCGGACCAGCGCAAGTCGGGCCTGCTGCCGCTTACCATAGGTCTGGACAACGTCAGCGGCTTTGAATACACCCAGCCCTACTACTGGAATCTCGCGCCCAACCGCGACGCGACGCTGTCGAGCACGCTGATGACCAAGCGCGGTGTGAACCTGGGCGCCGAGTTCCGCTACCTCGAGCCCACCTACCAGGGCAAGGTGCGCCTCGATTACATGCCGGGCGACCGGCTGCGCGACCGCGACCGCTGGGCCTATAAGCTGCAGCACCAGGGCCAGATTGCCTCGCCCTGGGGCGGGCTCGGTTTGAACCTGAACCTCAACCGCGTGAGCGACAACAATTACTGGCGCGACTTCACGCGGCGCGACACCGACCGGACGCTCAATTCCCGCCTGCTGCCCAGCGACGCCATCCTGAGCTGGGGCGGACAGGACACGTCGCTGATGCTGCGCACGCTCAAATGGCAGACGCTGCAGGACGTGGCCTCGCCGATCATGCCGCCCTATGACCGCATGCCGCAGCTGCAATGGCGCTATACGCCGCTGAACCTGGGCGGCGGCCTGGACCTGACGGTCGAGGCCGATACCACGCGCTTCGAAGCCGATCCCCTGCTGACCCGCCAGGTCAACGCCCAGCGCAGTTATCTGATGGCTGAACTCAGCCGTCCGTTCCTTTCGCCGGGCGCGTTCTTCACGCCCAAGCTCAAGCTGCACGCGACGCAGTACCAGTTCGACAATCCGCTGAGCAACGGCATGACATCGTCCGGGCGTACCCTGCCCACGGTGAGCCTGGACAGCGGCCTGATATTCGAGCGCGAGACCGCATTGTTCGGGCGCAGCCTGCTGCAGACGCTGGAGCCGCGCGCCTTCTATACCTATACGCCGTACCGCGCCCAGAACATGCTGCCGGTGTACGACACCGCGCTCAACGACTTCAACCTGGCGACGATCTACAGCGACAACAGCTACAGCGGACATGACCGTCTCGCGGACAACAACCTGCTGACCCTGGGTCTGACCACGCGTTTCATCGATGCCGACACCGGCGCCGAGTCCGCGCGCTTCGGCGTGGCCCAGCGCGTGCGCTTTTCCGACCAGCGCGTGACCCTGCCGGGCGAAGTGCCGGCGACCGACCGGCTGTCCGACATCCTGTTCGGCGCGTCCGTCAACTGGACGCCCCAGTGGGCGCTCGACGCGGCCGTGCAATACAACCGCGAGACCGGCCACTCGGAACGCACGACCGTGGGCGCGCGCTACAGCCCGGGCAACTACCGCACGATCAGCGCGGCCTACCGCCTGCAGCGCGGCACCAGCGAGCAGGTCGACGTGGGCTGGCAATGGCCCATACGTAACCCTTGGGCGACCGAGGACAAAGGCCGCGACGGCGGGCGCTGGTACTCTGTGGGCCGGTTGAATTACAGTCTGCAGGATCGCAAGCTCGTCGATACCGTGGTGGGCTTCGAATATGACAGCTGCTGCTGGGTCGGCCGGGTCGTGCTCGAGCGCCTGCAAAGCAGTGTGACCACCTCGAATACCCGGTTGCTGTTCCAGGTCGAGTTCGTCGGCTTCTCGCGCTTGAGCCTGGGTGCCAACCCCTTGCAGAGCTTGAAGGACAATATCCCTCGCTACCAGGCCTTGCGTCAGACCACCGCCACGCCCAGCCGCTTCAGCAATTACGATTAAACAAAGCACAGCTCATGCGTCTTTCTTCCTTGACCCCTCGCACCTTTGCCATCGGCCTCGTGTGCCTGGCCACTTTTGCCGCCGTGGGCGTGCAGGCCCAGGGCCTGCGTCTGTCCGGCGGGCCGGCCGCTTCCCTGTCAAAGGCGCTGGACGGCAGCGCCCGCGCCGTTCCGGGCAATACCGGCGTGCGTTCGGCGGACTTCATCGTGGCCGTGGTCAATTCCGAGCCCGTGACCAATTCCGAAGTGCGTGAGCGCATGGCGCGCGTGGCCCAGTCCATCGCGGCCCAGGGTGGGCAGCTGCCGCCCGAGAACGTGCTGGCGCGTGAAGTGCTCGAGCGCCTGATTCTCGAGAAGGCGCAGCTGCAGACCGCGCGCGAGCAAGGCATCAAGGTCGATGACTACGCGCTCGACCAGGCCGCGCAGAACGTCGCGCGCCAGAACAGCCTGTCGCTCGAACAGATGATGTCGCGGCTCGCGGCCGACGGCATCAGTGCCAAGCGTTTTCGCGAGGAATTGCGCAACCAGCTGCTGCTGCAGCGCCTGCGCGAGCGTGAAGTCGATGGCCGGGTGCGCGTGAGCGAACTCGACATCGACCAGTATCTGAAGGAGCAGCGTGCGAGCGGCGACACCTCCAACATGACGCTGAACCTGGGCCATGTGTTCATTGCCGTGCCCGAGAACGCTTCGCCCGCCGTCATCGCCCAGCGCGAGGCGCGTGCGCGCGAAGCGCTCGAGAAGCTCAACGCGGGCCAGGACTTCGCTGCCGTGGTGCGCGAATATTCCGACGCCCCCGAGGCCAAGGAAGGCGGCGTGCTGGGCCTGCGCCCCGCGGATCGCTATCCCGAGCTGTTCACGCGCGCCGTGGCATCCTCGCCCAAGAACTCCGTGGTCGGTCCTGTGCGCTCGGGTGCGGGCTTCCACTTGCTCAAGGTGATAGACCGTTCGCAGCAGGGCATGGCCACCGTGGTCACGCAGAACCATGCGCGCCACATTCTGCTGCGCCCATCCGACCAGCTCAACGAAGGCCAGGCGGCCGAACGTCTGGCCGATTACCGCCGCCGCGTGCAGGCGGGCCAGGCGCGTTTCGAAGATCTGGCGCGCGAATATTCGCAGGATGGCAGCGCCAAGCAAGGCGGCGATCTCGGCTGGGCCGGTCCTGGCGCCTTCGTGCCTGAATTCGAGGAAGTGCTGAACCAGCTCAAGCCGGGCGAAGTCAGTGCGCCGGTGGTGTCGCGCTTCGGCGTGCACCTGATCCAGCTGATCGACCGCCGCCAGGCGACACTGACGCCGCGCGAGCAGCGCGACGCGCTGCGCAACATCGTGCGTGAACAGAAGCTGGACAAGGCCTATGCCACCTGGGTCCAGGAAGTCCGCGGTCGCGCCTACGTCGAGTACCGCGATCCCCCGCAATAAGGTTTAGGTTTGAAACACATTCCCCGTAAACGCTTCGGTCAGAATTTCCTGACCGATGGCGGCATCATCGATGCCATTGTCGACGCGATCGATCCCAAAGCCGGCGATCCCATGGTCGAGATCGGTCCCGGCCTGATGGCCCTGACCCAGCCGCTGGTCGAGCGCCTGGGCCGCATCACCGTGATCGAGCTGGACCGCGACCTGGCGTTCCGCCTGCGTCTGCACCAGCAGCTCGATGTGATCGAGTCCGATGTGCTCAAGGTCGATTTCGCCGCCGTGGCGCAGAAGCTGCAGACGCAGAAGCTGCGCGTGGTCGGCAACCTGCCCTACAACATCTCCACGCCCATCCTGTTCCATCTGCTCGAGTATGTGGAACTGATCCAGGACCAGCATTTCATGCTGCAGAAGGAAGTCATAGACCGCATGGTGGGCAAGCCTTCGACCGCGGCCTACGGCCGTCTGTCGGTGCTGCTGCAATGGCGCTATGAGATGCAGGAAGTGCTGTTCGTGCCGCCCGAGAGCTTCGATCCGCCGCCCAAGGTCAACAGCGCCGTGGTGCGCATGGTGCCGCGCGCCGCGCCCGCGCCGGTCAACAAGCGTCTGCTCGAAGAGATGGTGCAGGTGGCCTTCAGTCAGCGCCGCAAGCTGCTGCGCCATACGCTGGGTCGCTGGCTCGAAGAGAAGGCCTATGCGGGCGACTTCGACGTCAAGCGCCGCGCCGAGGAGGTGTCCGTGGACGAATACGTGGCGCTGGCCGCGCACGTAGGCCGCGCCGGATAACACACAAAAGCCCCGCGAGGGGCTTTTTCACGGTTGCATCGCTGGCGCGATCAGAGGAACGAGTAGAAGCAGCGGAACGAGACCTTGCGCTCGGCCCAGTAGTCAGCCGCATCGCGGAAGCTGTCGAGCAGTTGCTCGCGCACTTCCTTGTCGAACTTGGTGGTGGTCGGAATCTGATCGAGCACCAGGATGAAGCCGGGTTGCGGCCCGGCCTTGTGCAGTGGGTCGGTCAGGCAGTCGTAGAGTGCGTCGAAGTTCTTGCCGAAGTGGGCCGGAAACATGAACTGGGTGGCGATCAGATCCAGAATGTCCTGCTTGGTCTGGGCATGGGCCAGATTGGCATACAGGAAATGGTTGCCCAGAACCCTCGCCGCATCCTGCAGGTCCTGCACGCGATAGGCGCGGATGGACTGCACGATGTTCTGGCGCACATTGCGCAATGGGAGGTCAGGGTTCTTACGAAGTGGCGTTTCCATCTCCGTGGTTCTTTCTTTGACTAGGCTGTCCACAGGGGCGGCAAACAAGCTGTCGCCCGGTTGCGAAAAATAAGAGGGGCCATCAAGGCACCCTTCGCGGCCAACGGCGGCGGGTGTCGGTTGCGGCTTCATTCGATGATGTAGTAAAAACTGGCGTAATGGTCGCGGGTGTAATAACAGGCATCGGGCGTCTGGGGCGGACCGCCGCAGACGATGCGCCGTGCGCCGCGGTCTTGCGAGCGCGGCGTCTTGACGGTGTATTCCCGGTAATAGCCCCTTTTGCGGCTGGGCAGGATGCGTTCGCGATTGCCAAAGACGCTGCCGTCCTTGGCATGGGGGAAAGGCCCGCCTGCGCGGATCAGCCCATGCGTCGCTCGCCCTTGTGGAGGCAATTCGGACAGCGCAATGGTGGACAGGTCAGGAGACGGCTCGGCGCCGCGCGCTGAAGCCATCAGTGGCGCAACGGCACAGGCTGTCCCTAAAACGATCGCAAAACCGGTCTGCAAACAACGGGCGGCGACAGCCTTCAGCATCAAAAACACCTTTCAGAAACTCAGGTTATGCCTGAAATTTCGACCTGCTAGTGTGCCGCATCACCCCCCAAAAAGCAAGCGCCTGCCCAAATTTTGGGCAGGCGCTTACATTTCCGACAGGCCGCGTCCGACCTGGAAGATGGCTTAACGGGCGGCGTTGGCGTCGGCCACCGTGAGGGCCGTCATGTTGACCAGGCGGCGCACCGTGGCGCTTGGCGTGAGCACATGCACCGGCTGGGCCGCGCCAAGCAGCACCGGGCCGATGGCGATGCCGCCACCCGCCGCGGTCTTGAGCAGGTTGTAGGAAATGTTGGCCGCGTCGATGTTGGGCAGCACCAACAGGTTGGCGTCGCCGACCAACGTGCTGTGGGGCATCAGCGCCGCGCGCGCCTTGCCGTTGAGCGCGACGTCGCCATGCATTTCGCCGTCGACCTCGAGCCATGGGGCCTGTACGCGCAGCAGCTCCAGCGTGGCGCGCATCTTGAGCGCGGTGGGCTGGTCGCTGGAGCCGAAGTTCGAATGGCTCAGCAGCGCGCACTTGGGCTTGATGCCGAAGCGCATCATTTCCTCGGCGGCCATGATGGTGATCTCGCACAGCTGCTCGGCCGTGGGGTCGTAGTTCACATGGGTGTCGACCAGGAACACCTGGCGGTCGGGCAGCAGCAGGCCGTTCATGCAGGCAAAGGTCTGCACGCCGGCGCGCTTGCCCAGCACCTGATCGATGTAGTTCAGATGGTGCGTGACCTGGCCCCAGGTGCCGCAGATCAGGCCGTCGACTTCACCCTTGTGCAGCAGCATGGCGCCGATCAGCGACAGGCGGCGGCGCATTTCGATCTTGGCGATGGGCGCGGTGATGCCCTTGCGCTCGGTCATGCGGTGGTAGGTCTGCCAGAAGTCGCGGTAGCGGTGGTCGTCCTCGACGTTGACCACGTCGTAGTCGCGACCCTGCTCCAGGCGCAGGCCGAATTTCACGATGCGCTGGGCGATGATGGCCGGACGGCCGATCAGCGTGGGGCGCGCGACTCGCTCGTCGACCACGATCTGCGCGGCGCGCAGCACGCGCTCTTCCTCGCCTTCTGCATAGGCCACGCGCTTGCGCGTGGCATTCTTGGCCGCGGTGAAGATCGGCTTCATCGTCGTGCCCGACGCATAGACGAACGTCTGCAGGTGCTCGCGGTAGGCATCCATGTCCTGGATGGGACGCTGGGCCACGCCCGAATCGGCCGCGGCCTGGGCCACGGCCGGCGCGATCTTCATCATCAGGCGCGGGTCGAAAGGCTTGGGAATCAGGTATTCAGGGCCGAAGACCAGCGGCTCGCCCGCATAGGCTGCCGCGACTTCCTCGCTCTGTTCAGCCTGTGCGAGGTCGGCGATCGCGTGCACTGCCGCGATTTCCATTTCGAGCGTGATGGTCGTCGCGCCGCAGTCGAGCGCGCCGCGGAAGATGTACGGGAAGCACAGGACGTTGTTGACCTGGTTCGGGTAATCGGTGCGTCCGGTGGCCATGATGACGTCATCGCGCACAGACTTGACGTCTTCTGGCGTGATTTCCGGATTGGGGTTGGCCAGCGCAAAGATCACGGGACGCGTGGCCATGGTGGCAACCATTTCCGGCTTGAGCACTCCGCCAGCCGAAAGGCCGAGGAACACATCCGCGCCGACCATGACCTCGGCGAGCTTGCGCTTGTCGGTATCACGCGCGAATTGCGCCTTGTCTTCGTCCATCAGTTCGAGGCGGCCCGTGTAGACCACGCCGGCGAGGTCGGTCACGAACACGTTCTCGCGGCGCAGGCCGACCTTGAGCAGCAGGTTCAGGCAGGCGAGCGCCGCGGCGCCCGCGCCCGAGGCGACCAGCGTCACTTCCTCGATCTTCTTGTTGGCGACCTTGAGCGCATTGATCATGGCCGCGGCCACGGTGATCGCCGTGCCGTGCTGGTCGTCATGGAAGACCGGGATCTTCATGCGCTTGCGCAGTTCGCGTTCGACATAGAAGCACTCGGGGGCCTTGATGTCCTCCAGGTTGATCGCGCCGAACGTGGGTTCGAGCGCGGCGATCACTTCGACGAGCTTCTGCGGGTCCTTTTCATCGATCTCGATGTCGAAGACATCGACACCGGCGAACTTCTTGAACAGCACGCCCTTGCCTTCCATGACCGGCTTGGAGGCCAGCGCACCGATGTCGCCCAGGCCCAGCACGGCCGTGCCATTGGAGATCACGCCGACCAGATTGCCCCGGCTGGTGTATTTGAACGCGGCGTTCGGGTCCTTGACGATTTCCTCGCAGGGCGCGGCCACGCCGGGAGAGTAGGCCAGGGCAAGATCGTGCTGATTGGCCATGGGCTTGGTCGCCGCAATGGCCACTTTGCCGGGCTTGGGAAACTCGTGGTACTCCAGCGCTGCGCGGCGCAGCAGGGCACGTTTGTCGATGGGGGTAGGGGGGACCGTATTGTCGGACATCAAGCGTCTCCAGCTCGAGAGTGAATCCAATCCGCAGTGCAGGCTTAGGCAGGCCTGACGGATCGCTTTTATGAGAGTGGCCCACGCCATCGGGCCTGCGTTGCCGTACCTGCGTACAGGCCGCTGAGGCAACAGTTGCCCGACCTGCCCGGTTGCATGGATCACTCCGTATATGCCTCATTGTAGGCTCAGCGCTATCAAAAACGGAACACGGTCGGCCGGCGCCACAAGGTCAAATGCCGACTGTCGGCAACTGGACAGAGAGGGTGCACCAAGCTGGGGCAAAACCATGCGCGACATGCACTGCTCCATGCATTTTTGTATGGATCAAACCGCGTTATGCTCCTGGTCGGTAATAACGCTAACCCGCATTAAGAGGAATTCATGTCGCTGCCCACTTCCCGCCTTTCTTCCGCTCCCGCCACCACCCGCCGCGCGACCCTGCGCATGGTGCTGGGCGGTGCCGTGACCGCCGCCGCGTTGGTCGGTACCTGGGCGCAGGCAGCGAGCCCCACGGGCTATCCGACCAAGCCCATACGCCTGGTCGTGCCGTACTCGGCGGGCGGCTCCACCGACATCCTGGGCCGCCTGCTGGCGCAGAAGATGGGCGAGAACATGAATGCGAACGTGGTGGTCGAGAACAAACCCGGCGCCAACGGCACGCTGGGCTGCGACCAGGTCGCCAAGGCGCCTGCCGACGGCTACACCATCGTGCTCGGCGATGTGGGCTGCATGGCCATGGCGCCCGGCCTCTACACCAAGCTGCCCTACGACCCATTGAAGGACTTCACGGCCGTGAGCCTGGTCGCGCGCAGCCCGCTGGTGCTGACCGTGGGCGCGCAAAGCCCGTTCAAGTCCATGGCCGAACTGACGGCCGCGGCGCGCGCCAATCCCGGCAAGCTCAACTACCCTTCGTCGGGCACGGGCGGCCCCAACCATCTGGGCGCCGAGCTGTATGCGATGCAGGCCAAGGTCAAGATCAGCCATATCCCCTACAAGGGCAGCGCACCTTCCGTGGTGTCCCTGGTCGCGGGTGAGACCGACTTCGGCTTCCTGACCGCGGTGACCATCGATTCCCAGCTCAAGGCCGGCAAGCTGCGCGCGCTGGCCGTGGCGCACAACGAGCGCCTGGCGTCGTTGCCCGACGTGCCGACCATGGACGAACAAGGCCTCAAGGGCTTCCAGGCCGATGCCTGGTTCCTCGCCGCCGTGCCCGCTGGAACGCCCCAGCCCATCGTCGACCGCCTGTACGCCGAGATCGCCAAGGCCCTGCCGGATCCCGTGGTCAAGGCCAAGCTCGACGCCATGGGCGTGCTGCCGTCGGCGCTCAAGCCCGCCGCATCCGCCGACTTCCTCAAGGTCGAAGTCGCCAAGTGGCGCGCGGTGATCAAGAACGCCAACATCACGCTGGACTGAACGGCAGGCGCGGCGGCCGGGGCATTTGTCCTGCAGACCGCGCCGCCGTTTGCAGACATGATGGGAGCCTGGCCTGCGGGCGGTGGATGACGCGCCGCAGGCGCTGTTCAATGGAGGAACCTGTAATGCGCTCTCATTTCCTTGCTCTTGCCGCCTGCATTGCTGCAGCGGCGCTGGTCGGTTGCAGCCCGCAGTCCGGTGCAACCTCTGCCAGCCACCCCATGGCGCAGCTGCCCGCGTTCGACCAGCCGCTGCCACGCGCGCCCCTGCTTGCCGATTCCAATCCCCAGCCCACGCCGCACTATCCGGTACGCATCGCCGCCGCGCAATCGCTGCCGGCGGCTGTGCCCGTGCCGCCGCGCGCGGTGATCGCTCCGGAAGGCGCCAAGGACGACGGCCAGGCCGATGGCGGTTCCAGCCCGGCCGCAGGCTATGCGAGCGGCATCACCGACGCGCGCGGCGACGGCAGCAAGCACGAGCTCGACGGCAAGAAGTGATCTAGGCGACGCTCGCCCAGGCCGCGAGACATTGCGTGGCCCAGGCAGCGAAGCCCGATGAGGTTGCGCGCGTTCCAAGCCTGGCGTTCATTGCGCCGCTCCCAGCGCAGGCTGCAAGGCCTTGCGCGCCTGGGCGCGGTTCCAGGCCTTTTCGTGGAAGAAGTACGCAACGGCTTGCACCGTGGGCTCGAGCAGGCTCAGCGTCAGCGAAGCCCAGAAGTTGCGCGTGACCGCATAGGCCACGCAGGCCGCGACTGCAATATGGATCAGGTAGTAGCTGCCGGTCTTCAACAGCGTCGGTTGGTGGGCGTGGAACAGGTTGAGAAGACGGGTCATGCGGATTCCTTGGCGATGAATTGAATCAAATGATATTCATTCTCAATTGAGTCGTCCAATTGATTGCCTGCAACGGCGTCATAGCCACGCCGCATGATCGATCTGCATGGCACTGCAGGTTTGCGGCGCCGCGCGGATAATGGCGGGATTTGCCCCGTTTTCGGGGTTTTTGCCCCTTGAATACAGTTGCTTGTGAACCGATGCCGGCTTTGAACGAACTTTTGCCTTGCCGGGTGCGGCCGCTGCAGTCTGGCGACCTGGGTGCGCTGATGGCGATCCAGTACGCCTGCTACGGCGTTGGCTACGCCGAAAGCGAAAGCGTTTATGCGCGTCGGCTCGCCAGTCCCGCCCAGTGTTCCCTGGTGGTCGAGCGCGGCGGGGAGTTGCTGGCCTATCTAGCGGCCTACTGGTCGCTGGCTGGCAAGGTCACGCCCCTGCATGGCGACTTCGACCGCTGCGCCACGCCCGACGTGCTGTATCTGCACGACATGGCGGTGCACCCCGACCATGCCGGCCAGCGCCTGGCCGACCGTCTGCTGGCGCCGCTGTGGGCGCTGGCGCGCGAGCGCGGCATACGGCAGTCGTCGCTGGTGTCGGTGCAGGGCACGCAGGATTACTGGCGCCGCCACGGCTACCGCCCGCAGGCGCTGCAGGAGCAGGGCCAATTGCAGCGGCTGGCAAGCTATGGCGCAGACGCTGTCTATATGCAACGGGTGTTTGTTGCGGATCACACATAGTCCGTACACGGCGAGTCTGGCGATAATGCTGGATATGCCTGATCGCTGGAAACCCAATGTCACCGTGTCCGCCATCATCGAAAGAGATGGACGCTTCCTATTGGTCGAAGAAGAGACGGCCGACGGGCTGAAACTCAATGTCCCTGCGGGGCATCTCGATCCTGCCGAATCCCCCATCGATGCCTGCGCGCGCGAAGTGTTGGAAGAAACCGCCTTCAGCTTCACGCCCACGGCGCTGGTGGGCATCTACATGAACCGCTTCACGCGCACGCGCACCGGTGCCGACATCACCTATGTGCGCTTTGCGTTCACCGGCGAGCTCGGCACCCACCATCCCGAGCGCCCGCTTGACGATGGCGTGCTGCGCACGGTCTGGATGACGCTGGCCGAACTCGAGTCGAGCGCGGCGCGGCATCGCAGCCCGGTGGTGCTGCAGTCGGTGAAGGACTATCTCGCGGGCCAGCGCTTCGACCTGTCGCTGCTGCATGTGGACGCCAGCGTCTATGAGGTGCCGGGGCCGACCAGCCGCAGCCCCTCCGGCCGCGGCCCCGACACGCGCTCCGGCGGCCGGCGCCCCGCGGGCCTGCTGCCCGCGGACCAGTTGCCCGGCGATCCCAGCCTTTGAAGCCTGGAGAGCGGCCTGTGGATAAGTTATCCACAGCGCTTGCCGGCGACGCTCCCGGTTTCAGTTCATCGTGAGCTTGCGTTCGCGCACCACCTTGCCCCATTGCTCGTATTCCTTCTGCATGAAGGCCGCGAGTTCCTTGCGCGTGGTCGGCTGGGGCGTGAGGCCGTGCGCCTGCAGGGCTTTTTTGACTTCGTCGTCGCCCAGCACCTTGACGATTTCGCGGTTCCAGCGGTCCAGGATGGCCGTAGGCGTCTTTGCCGGGCCGACAAACGCATACCAGTTGAGCGCTTCAAAGCCCGGGTAGCCGGCTTCGGCCACGGTGGGAATGTTGGGCATGTAGGCCGGACGCGTGAGCCCGGTCGTGGCCAGGGGAATCAGCTTGCCGGTTTCCACATGGGGCAGGGCCGTGGGCGGGGCCGCAAAGTAGCTGGTCACGCGCTCGCCCAGGAGATCCTGCAGCGCGGGCGCGCCGCCCTTGTAGGGCACATGCACCATTTCGACGCCCGCGCGCTGGTTGAACAGCTCGCCCGCGAGATGCGAGGCCGAGGCCGCGCCCGAGGACGCATAGTCGACGCTGCCCGGGCTTTTCCTGGCCAGTGCAACGAACTCCTTGAGCGTCTTCACGCCCGCGCCCTTGTGCACCACCAGCACGTTGGGGAAGTTCACGCCGCCCGAAATCGGCGCCAGGTCCTTGAACGGGTCGTAGTTGAGCTTCATCAGGTGCGGCGCGATGGTCAGCGGGCCGACCGAGCCGAACAGGATCACCGAGCCGTCGGCCGCGGCATTCGCGACCTGGCCATGGGCGATGTTGCCGCCCGCGCCGCCCTTGTTTTCCACCACCACCGACTGGCCTATGTTCTCGCCGAGCTTCTTGGCGATCAGGCGCGCGGCCGCGTCGGCGGCGCCGCCGGCCGCAAAGCCCACGACCAGGGTGACGGCCTTCTTGGGCGGGAAGTCCTGGGCCTGGGAAAGGCCGCCAAAGGCCAGTGCCGAGGAGGCAAGCATGGCGGTATGAAGAAGCGTGCGACGTTGCATGTGGGGAGTCTCGTAGTCGTTATTGTGGAAATACACAGGAAGGGCCGGGCCGGGACCTTCAGTCCGCGCCCAGTCCTATGGGGTTGGGCTGGCGTTTTTCGGTGTTGTGGCGCAGCAGCGCCGCAGTGCGGAACACGCCGTGCGCGAACTTGCCGTAGGGCAGCGTGGCGAACAGCGCCATCACCGCGCCCAGGTGCAGGCACAGCAGCAGCGCCAGAGCAGGCGTGCCGCGTCCCAGCCACAGCGCCAGTCCGCTGGCGCTGACGACAAACAGCAGCGCGATGAAGCCCAGGTCCATGGGTTTTTGCCGAGCATCGCCATGCTGGGGATGGCGCTTGAAGTTCAGCCGCCACAGGCCGGCCGTTCCCAGCATCAGGCTCAGGCCGCCGACCGCGCCCAGGATCTTGGGCAGGCTGGGCAGGTCGTAGGGCGCGGCCCAGCCGAACACATAGTGGTAGACCGTGGCCAGGCTGGTCGCGGCAAAGCACAGCATGAAGCCGTAGAACGTCAGGTGGTGGCAGCGGCGGCGCTGCTGGGTGTAGGCGTCGTCTTCGTTGTTGCAGCCCTGGCCGTGGCCGCCGTCGAGGTATTTGAGGCGCAGCACGTCCGAGGTCGCCTCGGCGGCCGCGGCGCTGCCGACATCGGCACCGCCGGTCGCGGGCTTGACCTCTTTCCAGAAGCGGCGCACGCCCATGAACAGCGCGAACACCACGAACAGGAACACCGGCGCGAACATGCCCACCAGCAGGTTGTGCGGGAACAGGCGGTAGAAGTTGCCGCCCAGATCGGCGCCCCACAGCGCGGCCAGGCCATTGCCCTGCAGCACCACGGCCAGCACCAGGAACAGCGTCAGCGCCGCGACCAGGGCCAGCGACAGCGTCAGGCCGTTGCGCTGGTAGAGGCTGCCCAGCGCGGGTGGCCAGGCGTAGTCGGCATAGGTCTTGCCGCGCACCTCGGCCATGGCCTTGGGGATGTTGACCGCGAACTCGTGCGGCGGCGCGTACTGGCAGGCGTGCAGGCAGGCGCCGCAGTTGTGGCACAGGTTGGCGAGGTAGTGCACGTCGGCCGTGCCGAATTCGAGCCGGCGCGTCATCGCCGGAAACACCGCGCAAAAGCCTTCGCAGTAGCGGCAGGCATTGCAGATCTGCAGCGCGCGCGCGACTTCTGCTTCGGCGGAGATCACCTGGATGGGAATGACCTTGGCGGGCGACTTGGCGGCGGTCACGGGCAGGCCGTTGGCCAGCGCCTTGGCGTCCTCGGTCAGGGATTGCAGGGTTTGCATGGGGCGGATTCCTAATCTTTGACGGCGCCAGCGACGGCTGGCTGGCCTTGTGCGGCCAGGGCCGCGTTGCGTCCGGCGATGCGGCCGAAGGCCGTGCCTATGGACATGCCCACGCCGGCCGTGTAGCCCTTGCCCAGCACGTTGCCGGCCATCATTTCGCCGGCGACAAACAGGTTGCTGCTGGGCCGGCCCGCGAAGCGCACGGCCGTGGTGTCGTCGACCTTGAGCCCCAGGTAGGTAAAGGTCACGCCCGGGCGCAGCGCGTAGCCGTAGAACGGCGCGGTGTCTATGGGCCTGGCCCAGTGGGTCTTGGCGGGCGCGACGCCGTCGGTGTGGCAGTCGTCGAGCGCCGTGTGGTCGAACCGGCCGACGCGGCAGGCCGCGTTGTATGCGTCCAGCGTGCGCGTGAAGGTCGCGGGGTCCAGACCCAGCTTCTCGGCGAGTTCGGGCAGGCTGTTGGCGGTGATGCCTGGGAACACCGGCGGCATGAAGCGGCCTATGGCCTTGGCGTCGATGATCGAGTACGCGACCTGGCCCGGCTGCTGGGCGACGAGCCGGCCCCAGATCGCATAGCGCTTGGGCCAGAAATCCTCGCCTTCGTCGTAGAAGCGCTCGGCGTCGCGGTTGACGACCACGCCCAGCGAGACGCAGTCGATGCGCGTGCAGATGCCGCCGTCATACAGCGGCGCGCGCGCGTCGATCGCCACCATGTGGGCCTGGGTAGGGTCGCCGATGCGGTCGGCCTGGTGCTCGTCGAGCAGGTGGCGCAGCAGCACGCCCTTGTTGTAGGCCGTGCCGCGTATCAGGAAGTTGTCCGAAGGCCATTCGCCGCGCGCATTCTGGCCCCAGGCCTCGCGCAGCCATTCGCGGTTGGACTCGAAGCCGCCGGCCGCGAGCACGCAGCTCTTGGCGGTGATGCGCTGGCCATTGCACCAGGCGGCGACAAAGCGGCCGTTGTCTATCTCCAGCCGGTCCACGGGCGACTCGTAGCGGATCTCCACGCCCAGCGCCTCGGCGCTGCGGAAGTAGGCGTTGACCAGGGCCTTGCCGCCGCCCATGAAGAAAGCGTTGGTGCGCGCGACATGCAGCGCGCCCGACAGCGGCGGCTGGAAATGCACGCCATGGCGGCGCATCCAGTCGCGGCAGGTGGAGGAGGCGCGTATCACCAGGCGCGCGAGGTGTTCGTCGGTGATGCCGCCCGTGACCTTGAGCAGGTCCTGCCAGAACTCTTCCTCGGGGTAGGCTTCAACGAGCACGTCCTGCGGCGCGTCGTGCATGCAGCGCAGGTTGCGCGTGTGGGCGGAGTTGCCGCCGCGCCATTCGCGGGGTGCGGACTCCAGCAGCAGCACGCGCGCACCTGCTTCGCGCGCCATCAGGGCGGCGCAAAGGGCGGCGTTGCCACCACCGATGACCAGAACATCGGTGTCCATGGGAATTCTCCTTGCAGTCTCTCTCGTGGGGAGCTCAACTGTAGGAATCAACCCGGCCCCGGTGCAGGGGGCTCAGTGCATGGGGGTATCAGTTATCGTGATGGATGGGCGAGGTACCGCTCCAGGCGCCCGACTGCACGAGTTCGCGCACGCAGTCGACCAGCACCACGCGCGCCGCCAGCGCGGCCGGCGACAGCTCGTCCTCGGACAGGCTGCACAGCAGGTTGGTGCGCTGCGCGTCCTTGTCGGTGATCAGTGCCGACTCGAAACGCTGGGCCGCGTCCTCGAAACGACCCATGGCCGCCCAGGGCTGCAGCGAAGAACCCAGGCCTGCGTCGACAGCCGCCATCACCATCGACAGCGAATCGACCTCGAGCACCACATGCGGCGTGAAGCGCGCCTGGGCGAACGCGGTGTCGAGCGTGCTGCGCAGGCCGTGCTGGCCCGTGGGCAGAATCAGGGGCTCGAGCGCGAGATCGGCCAGCGCCATGGACGCGGGCAGAACGCCGATCTGCGGGTGGCGGCGCGAGCGTATCAGGAACAGCCTCTCCTCGATCAGCGGATGCACCTGCCAGCGCCTGCCGCCCGGGCGCGACTGGCCCGACCCGGCCGGGCCGGCCTCGCTGCCGTGCAGGCGCGAATCGAACAGCACGGCCATGTCGAGCGCGCGCGCATTGAGCATTTCGGCCAGATGGCCCGACATGCTTTCGACCATGTGCAGGCGCACGTCGGGGTAGCGCGTGCGCATGGCCTGCATCAGCGGCAGCGCGAGGATGGTGGCCGTGGTCGGCGCCAGTCCCATGCTCACCGACCCAGACAGCCGCGACTGCTGGGCGCTGCGCACGGCCTGGTCGGCGTGGCGCAGCGCGAGCTGGGCTTCGCGAAAGAACGCGACACCGGCCTCGGTGGGCACGACGCCGCGCGGCGTGCGCTGCAGCAGGCGCACGGCGAGCTCGCTCTCGAGCCGCGTGATCTGCTGGCTCAGCGCCGACTGCACGACGTCGAGCTCGCGCGCCGCGCGGCTCATAGAGCCCATTTCCACGATGCGCACAAAGTAGCGCAGCTGCCGCAATTCCATTGCTTGTCCTGTATTTGTCCCCACCACACCGTTGCGGGTGGCGCGCTGGGATAATCGCACACCTATGACAAAGCATCGGGTGGTGGTGGGCCTTTCAGGCGGCGTGGATTCGGCGGTGACCGCCTATTTGCTCAAGCAGCAAGGCCATGACGTGGTCGGCATCTTCATGAAGAACTGGGAAGATGACGACGACAGCGAATTCTGTTCGTCGAACGTCGACTTCGTCGACGCCGCGGCCGTGGCCGACGTAATCGGCATCGAGATCGAGCATGTGAACTTCGCGGCCGAGTACAAGGACCGGGTGTTCGCCGAGTTCCTGCGCGAGTACCAGGCCGGGCGCACGCCCAACCCCGACGTGCTGTGCAACGCCGAAATCAAGTTCAAGGCGTTTCTGGACCACGCGATGCGCCTGGGCGCAGAGAAGATCGCCACCGGCCACTATGCGCGCGTGCGCCAGAACCTGCAGACGCAGCGCTTCGAGCTGCTCAAGGGCCTGGACCCGGCCAAGGACCAGAGCTATTTCCTGCACCGCCTGAACCAGGCCCAGCTGTCCAAGACGCTGTTCCCCGTGGGCGAGCTGCACAAGACCGAAGTGCGGCGCATTGCCGAGGAAATCGGCCTGCCCAACGCGAAGAAGAAGGACTCGACCGGAATCTGCTTCATCGGCGAGCGGCCGTTCCGCGACTTCCTCAACCGCTACATCAGCAAGGAACCGGGCTGGATCCTCGACGACCGCGACCGCAAGCTGGGCCGGCACCAAGGCCTGTCGTTCTACACGCTGGGCCAGCGCCAGGGCCTGGGCATTGGCGGCATCAAGGAAAAAGGCGCGCAGCGCGGCGGCGGTGAACACCACCCCTGGTTTGTCGCGCGCAAGGAGCTCGACAAGAACATCCTGCGCGTGGTCCAAGGCCATGACCATCCCTGGCTGCTGTCGCTGCAGCTCGACGCCGACAACGCGAGCTGGGTCGCGGGCGAGCCGCCCGCGCCCGGCCTTTATGGCTCCAAGACACGCTATCGCCAGCCCGATTCACCGGCGGTCATCAGCGGGGCCGCGGGCGAGACCTTCCGCCTTGACTTCCCCGAGCCGCAATGGGCGGTCACGCCAGGCCAGTCGGCCGTGCTGTATGACGGCGATGTCTGCCTGGGCGGGGGCATGATCTCGGCCGTGGCCGCGTACCCGCAAGCCACGCCAGCCTAGGCAAAGCGGATTCCTTCGGTGCGCGGCTGCAGCTGGGCAAAGCACAGCTGCAGCGACTGCGATGCCTTATGGAATGCCGCATCCACCAGGGCCTGGTCCGCGCCCGCATGCAGAAGGTCGCTCTTGAGGTGCGCGCCTATGCGGGACAGCACAGGGGCCAGCGCAATGCCCTTGGCGTTGAATTTCTCGCAGAGCTTGTGGATGGGATAGTGCTTCATCTCCACTTCCGAGCCGGCGCGCGCCAGATGGTTGCGGCCAAAGGTCTCCAGCAGCGTCGCGCCCTGCTTGCCGAACAGGTAGTCGATGTCCTCGAACTTCCTGGCCTCGAAGTCCTCGGCCATGGCCACACGACCGAAGTCGATCGCTTTGAGATGCACGCTGCCGGTGTCCTTGATCTCGTGCACGAGCAGGTTGTGCATGTGCAGATCGCGGTGCGCCACCTGGTTCTTGTAGAGCACGCGCGCCATGTCGACGAGTTGCGCCAGCAGGCTCTTGGTCTGATCGCGTGACAGGCTGTCGATGCACCGGTCCATTTCATGGCTCGCGACATGCGCGGGGTCATAGATGTCGACCACGGCATAGGCGTGGCGTGCGCTCAGCGCGCGGTGCAGCTGGGCCGTATCGGTGACTTTCTTCTGCGTGGAGATATAGCCGGCAAGCTCCGGCCGATCTTCGGCATAGGCGGTGAGCGCGAGTTCCCGGTCGAAATCCTCGGTGCCTGTCCTGTTTTCCGCCCGCAGCAAGCCGCTCGCGGCATGGAATTTCTTGTTGACGCCTCCGCCCGAGAAATCCGCGTCCCGCACCTGGGCCATCTGCCGGCGCGTGTCGAGGCAGTGCCGGTCTATGGTGGTGACCTGCTGTTGCTGCACGGCCGTGTCCTGGGGCTTGCCCAGATGCAGGCAGATCAACTCCTTTTCATGCGCATTGACGGTATCGGTCTTGATGGGCTCGCCGTTGATGCAGTACTCCACTGTGTGGTGCTGCGGCGCGCTGGGGTGGGCGGCGATGTTCAGCGTGAACAGCGACTGGCTGTGGGGCGCGGCCAGCTGTGACAGCAGGTTGAAGCGCGCGAAGTTGCTGGTGCCGCCGTCGTGCAGCATGGCATGCAGATTTTTCAGCGCCACTTCCTTGCTGTGGGACCGGAAAAGATCGATGAAACGATCGAAGACATTGAGCTTGGCGGCCTGCCCGGCGTCGCTGTCCATGAGCTTGGCTATGCGCGCACTGCTCAGCGATACATGGGTGTGGGGCGTCAAGGGAATGGGTGTGCTCATGGGCATCCTGTTGTGGGGCGCAGCTGCGCCCTGTTGGTAACCACAACGCATCACGGGTTCCCGGGGCTGGGCATATGCTTAGCCGAAAATCGCGCTTGGACGCCGGCGCCAAAACAGCTACCTTGGCTGGTTTGTTCCAAGCGGTCCTGACCATGAATCACTCTTTCCAGCGGTCGCGCGGCGCCTTTGCGCTCGCGCCGGCGCAGGCAATCCCTTTGCATCTGAGTTCGGCGGCGCAATGGCCGGGCCTGCTCGGCAGCCTGCCGCCGCTGCAGCGCCAATGGATAGCGACCACGGGCTTCGAGCCGCTTGCGGGTCGCGTTCTGTTGCTGCCCGGTGCCGATGGCGCCCTCGCCGGCGTGCTGGTGGGCATTGATCCGTCGGAGCCGCTGTGGCAGCTGGCCGCATTGCCGCCGCTGCTGCCCGCAGGCGTGTATGCCGTGGCGGCGGGCGATGAGGCGGCAGATGCCGAACGCGATGCCTTGCGCCAGCTGGGCTGGGCGCTGGGCGCGCTGGCGCCCGAACGCCAGGCGGTGCAGCTGCGGGTGAAAGACGGCGACTTGCAGGCCATGGAATGTCTGGCCGCAGCGGTTGCCGAAGTCCGCCGGCTGGTCAATCTGCCGGCCAACGAGCTGGGCCCGCAGGCCCTGGCCGCCGCCGTGCAGGCGCTGGCCGCGGAACACGGCGCGCAGTACACCGAGTGGGTCGGCGAGGCCTTGCCCGACGCGGGCTTCGCGCTGGTGCATGCGGTGGGCCGCTCGGGCGCGCAGGCGCCGCGCGTGGCCCAGCTGGAATGGGGCGATGCCGCGGCGCCGCGCATCGTGCTGATAGGCAAGGGCGTGTGCTTCGACAGCGGCGGGCTGGACCTCAAGCCCGCGGCCGGCATGCGCTGGATGAAAAAGGACATGGGCGGCGCGGCGCATGCAATGGCGCTGGCCGGGCTGATCATGCAGGCGCGCTTGCCCGTGCATCTGACGCTGCTGGTGCCCGCGGTGGAGAACGGCGTGGGGCCGCTGGCGCTGCGCCCCGGAGATGTCATTCGCGCGGGCAGCGGCCGGCTGGTGGAAATCGAGAACACCGATGCCGAGGGCCGGCTGGTGCTGGCCGATGCGCTGCACCACGCGCTGCGGCCGGGCGTGGAAGATCCCGCTCGGGCGCCGGCGCTGGTCATCGATCTGGCGACGCTCACGGGCGCGGCGCGCACGGCGCTGGGCCCGGAGCTGCCGGCGCTGTTCAGCAACCACGACGGCTGGGCCGACGATCTGCTGGCCCATTCCCGGCGCACGCACGATCCGCTGTGGCGCCTGCCGCTGTGGGCGCCGTACCGCCGGCTGCTCAAGTCCGACAGCGCCGACACCATGAATGCGGCCAGCACGCCCATGGGCGGCGCCATCACCGCGGCGCTGTTTCTCGAGGACTTCGTCGCACCCCAGGTTCCCTGGCTGCATCTGGACCTGTATGCCTGGAATACCGAGGCCCGCCCGGGCCGGCCCAAGGGCGGCGAAGCCCAGGGCCTGCGCGCGCTGTTCAGCCTGCTGAGCGAGCGCTTCGCGCCCTGACCTGCCGCATCCCGGGCGAATAAGCGCATTTGGTTATGCGGATTCCTGCGTTGTGCGCAGGCGCGGCGCTGCCGAGAATCGGCTGCTCACCGCGTGCCGCGCACGCCTGTTTCCCGCTTCGCGTCCAGCGCTTTCGTCCCATGAATCAACGACTCCTTGCCCCCCGTTTTTCTGCCCCGCTGCGCGCCAGCGCCGTGGCCTGCGTTCTGCTGGCGGCCCTGATGGGCGCGGCCGCGGCACAGGCCGAAACGCTGCGCTGGGCGCGCTCCACGGACGCCTCCACGCTGGACCCGCATGCGCTCAACAACGGCCCCAACCACAACCTGCTGCACCAGGTCTACGAGCCGCTGATCATCCGCACCGCCGACGGCAAGCTGCAGCCCACGCTGGCCACGTCCTGGGCGCTGACCAGCGACCCATCGGTCTGGGAGTTCAAGCTGCGCAAGGGCGTGAAGTTCCACGACGGCAGCCTGTTCACCGCCGACGACGTGCTGTTCTCGCTGGAGCGCGCGCGCTCGCCTTCGTCGGACATGCGCTCGCTGCTGGTGGCGATCACCGACGTGGTGAAGATCGATCCGTTCACCATCCACATCAAGACCAACGGCACGACGCCGCTGCTGCCCGACAACCTGATCAACATCCAGATCCTGAGCGCCGCCTGGGCGAAGAAGCATGGCGTGGAAACGCCGCAGAAGGCTTCGGCCAAGGAAGAGACCTACGCCACGCGCAACGTCAACGGCACGGGGCCCTACACGCTGGTGTCGCGCGAGCCCGATGTGCGCACGGTGCTGAGGAAATTTCCCGGCTACTGGGGCACGGGCCTGTTCCCGCTGCCCATAGACGAACTGGTCTATCTGCCGATCAAGTCGCCCGCGACGCGCGTCGCCGCGCTGCTGTCGGGTGAAGTCGACTTCGTGCAGGACCTGCCCATCCAGGACATCGCGCGCCTGCGCGCCGACGCCAAGCTGCGCGTCAACCAGGCCGCGGAAAACCGCACCATCTTCCTGGGCCTGAATGTGGGCGCGGCGGCGCTGACCTACTCCGACGTCAAGGACAAGAATCCGCTGGCCGATGTGCGCGTGCGCCAGGCCTTCCAGCTCGCGATCGACCGCGTGGCGATACAGAAGGCCGTGATGCGCGGGCTATCGGTGCCGACCAACATCATCGCGCCGCCGTTCGTGCACGGCTACGACAAGGCGTTCGGCGCCGTCGGCAAGGCCGACGTGGCACAGGCGAAAAAGCTGCTGGCCGATGCCGGCTACCCCAACGGCTTCGGCATCACGCTGCACTGCACCAACGACCGCTATCTCAACGACGAGGCGATCTGCCAGGCCGTCGCCGGCTTCCTGGGCCGCGCGGGCGTCAAGACCACCGTGGTGTCGCGTCCGCTGGCGATCCAGACGGCCGCGATCAACAACCAGGACACCGACTTCTACCTCTACGGCTGGGGCGTGCCGACCTATGACTCGGCCTATATCTTCGACTACCTGGTGCACACGCGCGGCAAGAACGCGCGCGGCGCGACCAATGCCACGCGCTACAGCAATGACGCCGTCGACCGGCAGATCGTGTCGCTGGCCTCGGAAGGCGACAGCAAGAAGCGCGATGCGACGATCCGGAACATCTGGACCACGGTGCAGAAGGAGCTGATCTATCTGCCGCTGCACGACCAGATCCAGACCTATGCGATGAAGCGCCGCTTCGACATTCCCGTGAATCCGTCGAACACACCGTACTTCAAGCTGTTCAAGCTGGCCGAAAAATAAGGCCTGCCATCAGGTGACCAGGCCGGCGTCCGCCCGGCCCGGTACTCTTCCATACTCCACGAGAAGACTGCATGCCCCTGTTGTTTGCGCGTCGCCTGGGCCAGTCGTTGCTGGTGCTGCTGGCCGTGTCCTTCATTTCGTTCCTGGTCTTTCGCCATATCGGCGACCCGACGATCAGCCTGCTGGGCGAGGACGCTTCGCTCGCCGACCGCCAGGCGGTGATTGCCGAGCTGGGCTTCGACCAGCCCGTGGCCGTGCAGTATCTGCGCTATATGGGCAATGTGCTGCAGGGCGAGTTCGGCGTCTCCTACCGGCTCAAGCGGCCGGTGGTCCAAGTCATTGCCGAGCGCCTGCCGGCGACGCTGGAGCTGGCGCTGATCGCGGCGCTGCTGGCCGTCACGGGCGGGGTGATTCTCGGCGTCTACACCGCGATACGCCGCGACACCTGGCTCAGCCGCGCGCTGATGACGCTGTCGCTGGTCGGCGTCTCGCTGCCCACGTTCCTGATCGGCATAGGCCTGATCTACCTGTTTGCCGTCGAGCTGCAATGGCTGCCGTCGTTCGGCCGCGGCGACACCGTGCAGCTCGGCGGCTGGACCACGGGTTTTCTCACGGCCTCGGGCTGGGCCTCGCTGGTGCTGCCGGTGTGCACGCTGGCGATGTTCAAGCTGACGCTGATCATGCGCCTGGTGCGCGCCGAGATGCTCGAGGCGCTGCGTGCCGACTATGTGCGTTTCGCGCGCGCGCGCGGCCTGCCCGAGAAGCGCATCCATTACGGCCATGCGCTGCGCAACACGCTGATTCCGGTCGTGACCATCACCGGCCTGCAGATCGGCTCGCTGATCGCGTTTGCCATCGTCACCGAAACCGTATTCCAGTGGCCGGGCGTGGGACTGCTGTTCATCAACTCGATCCAGGGCGTAGACGTGCCCGTGATCGCCGCCTATCTGATGCTGATTGCCGCGCTGTACGTCGTCATCAACTTCCTTGTCGACGGCGCCTATCTGCTGGTCGACCCGCGGCTGCGCCGCGGCTGAGAGATCCGTTCAAGACCATGGCTCAAACCTCCTCTTCCCTTGTTCCGGCGCGCCTGCGCTGGTGGCAGCTGCGCCGCAGCGAATCCGCCGTGCTGCGCGCGCTCGGGCGCTCGCTCACGGTGCAGGCTGCCGTGGCCGTACTGCTGCTGCTGTGCGGCGCGGCGCTGTTCACGCCCTGGCTGGCGCTGCAGAACCCTTTCGACCCGGCAGCGCTGGAACTGCTCGACGCGTTCACCGCACCGGGCCAGGCCGGGCTCTCGGGCGCGACCTATCCGCTGGGCGCAGACGAGCAGGGCCGCGATGTCTACTCGGCGATTCTCTACGGCCTGCGCATGTCGCTGTTCGTCGGCGCCGCCTCGGTCGCGCTGTCGCTGGCCATCGGCGTGCCGCTGGGCCTGATCGCGGGCTACACGGGCGGCTGGTTCGACACGCTGGTGATGCGCATTGCCGACGTGCAGCTGACGTTTCCGGTGCTGCTGGTGGCGCTGCTGGTGTTCGGCATCGCGCGCGGCATCCTGCCCGAGAGCTACCGCGACGACATGGCGCTGTACGTGATCATCCTGGCGATAGGCCTGTCGGAGTGGGTGCAGTACGCGCGCACCGTGCGCGGCGCGGTGCTGGTCGAGAAGCACAAGGACTATGTGCTCGCGGCCCAGGTCATAGGCCGTTCGCGCGCCAGCATCCTGCTGCGCCATATCCTGCCGAATCTGCTCGCGCCGGTGCTGGTGATCGCGACCATCAGCTTCGCGCTGGCCATCGTTGCCGAGTCGACGCTGTCGTATCTGGGCGTGGGCCTGCCGCCGACCCAGCCTTCGCTGGGCACGCTGATACGCGTGGGCCAGGGCTTTCTGTTTTCCGGTGAGTGGTGGATTTTGCTGTTCCCCGGCCTGGTGCTGCTGGCCCTCGCACTTTCCGTCAACCTGGTCGGCGACTGGCTGCGCGACGCATTGAATCCCAAACTGCAATGACTGCCCGCGACGCTTTTCTGCAGACTTCGGCCGAGAATCTGCTGTCCGACCCCGTGCTGCGCGTGCAGCACCTGGGAGTGACTTTCGACACCCACCGCGGCCCGGTCACGGTGCTCGATGACGTGACGTTCGAGATCCGTCCCGGCGAGATCCTGGGCGTGGTCGGCGAGTCGGGTGCGGGCAAGTCGATGACCGGCAATGCCGTCATCGGCCTGATCGCGCCGCCCGGGCGCATGAGCAGCGGGCAGATCTTCCTGCGCGACGAACGCATAGACACGCTGCGCGGCGAAGACCTGCGCCGGCTGCGCGGCAAGCATATCGCGATGGTGTTCCAGGACCCGCTGACCAGCCTCAACCCGGTGCTGACCATTGGCCAGCATCTGGTCGAGACGATACGCCAGCATCTGCCGCTGAGCGAGCGCCAGGCGCGCCAGCGCGCGATCGACCTGCTCGCCGAAGTCGAGATCGCCGAGCCCGCGGCCCGGCTCCACCAGTTTCCGCACCAGTTCTCGGGTGGCATGCGCCAGCGTGTGGCGATTGCGCTGGCGCTCAGCGCCGAGCCCGCGCTGCTGATCGCCGACGAACCCACGACCGCGCTCGACGTCTCGGTCCAGGCCCAGGTGATACGCGTGCTGCGCCGCGTCTGCAAGGAGCGCGGCACGGCGGCGATGTTGATCACGCACGACATGGGCGTGATCGCCGAAGCCGCGGACCGCGTGATGGTGATGTACCAGGGCCGGGTGCTCGAGACCGGCGCCGTGCGCCAGGTGCTCGATGCGCCGGCCGCGCCCTATACGCGCGCGCTGATGGCGGCGATTCCTTCGCTGGGCGCGCCCACGCACCGGCTGCCGGTTCCCGAGATCGGTGCCGCCGCAGCCGAGGCGGTGCCGCACGGCGCCGTGGCCAGGGCCGTGATCGATGGGCCGCCGCTGGTGCAGATCAGCGGCCTGTCGCGCGATTTCGATCTTTCGGGCGGCTGGCTCGCGCGCACCATTGCGCGCCAACCGAAACGCGTGCTGCATGCTGTGCAGGATGTGGGCTTCTCGATTGTGCGCGGCAGCAGCTTCGGCCTGGTCGGCGAGTCGGGTTCTGGCAAGTCCACCGTGGCGCGCATGATTGCCGGGCTCACGCGGCCGACCGAGGGCTGCATCGTGATCGACGGCAAGGACCGCTGGGCCGACCCCGCATCGGCGGTCGCGCTGCGCCGGCGCTTTCAGATGATCTTCCAGGACCCGTATGCGAGCCTCAATCCGCGCTGGAAGGTCGGTGCGCTGATCGCCGAGCCGCTGGAAGTGCTGGGCCTGAGCAGCGGGCCCGAGGAAACCGCCGAACGCGTGCAGGAGGCGCTGCGCCGCGTGCGGCTGTCGCCCGACGACATGCGCCGCTATCCGCACCAGTTCTCGGGCGGCCAGCGCCAGCGCATCGCGATCGCGCGCGCGCTGGTGAGCCGGCCCGAGTTCATCGTCTGCGACGAACCCACGTCATCGCTCGACGTGTCGGTGCAGGCCCAGGTGCTCAATCTGATGAAGGACTTGCAGGACGAGTTCGGCCTGACCTATCTGCTGATCAGCCACAACCTGGCCGTGGTGCGCTACATGTGCGACACGGTGGGCGTGATGCAGCAGGGCCGGCTGGTCGAAGTGGGCCAGGCCGAGCGCGTGCTGACCGCGCCCGCGCATGCCTATACCCAGGCGCTGATTGCGGCGGTGCCGGATATGGGACGCGTGCGCGGGGAGTGAGGCGCGCGCTCCATGACTTGAGGGCGGGCCGTGCGCCTGAGCCTGTCGCAGGGCGTTTCAGGGCGCTGCGGCCCGCCCGCTCATCCATCGACTGCGGCGCTCGGCCTGGCGCTGGACCAAGTGCGGACTCCGCCCGTCAGAAGACGTGCGAAACCCCCACCCCGGTGAACGATGCATCGGCACCCGGTGCCTGCGAGGCCACGCCATTGAGCGTGATGCGCGAAATGCCTTGGTTGTTGACGCGCGCATAGCGTGCATACAGGCGCGTGCGCTTGGACAGCACGTAGTCGTAGCCCAGCTGCACGCCGCGCGCATCGGCGTCGACGCCGCGCACCTTGCGCTGCGCCACCTGCGCCAGCAGCACATGCGGGCCGCCCAGGTTCCAGCGCACCGAGGCCATGGCATTGGTGCTGTCGGGAATGGCGGCGGCATCGGCCGTGTTGCGGTTGAAGGTGCCGTACAGCGTGACATCTCCCAGCTTGTAGGTCGCGCCCACGAAGTGCGAGACGCTGGCCTCGGGATGGGCCACGGGCGCCGCGGCCGTGCCGCTGTTGCTGCGCTGCAAGCCGTAGCCCAGGTACAGCGGGCCGCTGGCGTACTGCAGGTTCAAGCCCAGTCCGCGGCCCGATGCCGCGCTGCCGCCGGCCTCGCCCGCCGAGTACATCAGCTCGCCCCAGACCCCGCCTATGCGCGGCGAGGTGTAGCGCAGCGAGTTGTCGGTGAAGCCGGGCGTGAAGGCGGTGCTCGTGCGGCTGGTCTGGGCAAGAAACATGTTCCAGCCCAGCGAGGTGCGGTTGCGCGCCAGCGGATCGGAGGTCAGGCCGATGACGAAGGTCGGCGACCACATGCGGCCCAGGTCGATCGCGCCCCAGGCGCCCGAGAGCCCGACCTGGTTCCAGCGGCCGAAGAACTTGGTCGCATTGTTCTGCGTGCCGTCGTCGGCGTTGAGGCCGGCCTCGAGCCGGAAGTTGGCGCGCAGGCCGCCGCCCAGGTCTTCGCTGCCGCGAAAGCCCAGGCGCGAGACGGTGTTCATGCCGGAGCTGAGGCGGTTCACGCGGCTGTCGCCGTTCTTCGCGAACTCCAGGCCCATGTCGACCGCGCCGTATACCGTGACCTGCGATCCCGGCTTGCCTTCCTGGGCTGCGGCCTGCGTTGCGCCGGCCAGGGTGGCCATGCCCGCGATCAGCGCCAGTGCGCTGCCTGCATGCTTGCTGTTCATCGTTTGCGTTCCCTCGTCTGTTGATTGGTGTGATGCAAAGGCTCAAGGGGTGGATGCCGCCCTGAAACGCCGTTGAAACCCAGTCTAGGGACGCGCGGCGATCTCGAATAATCGAAACTCGCCATCACGCGATGCGGCTTTCGGATCACCGCGCGCCCGGGGCCAGCCAGGCATAGGCAAAGCTGCCCGCCGAGCCTTCGACGCCTTGCAGCAGGCCTTGCACACGCTGGTTCCAGGCGTTGCCGCGCGGCACCGCAACCAGCGGCAGCAGCGGCAGTTCGTCCATCACGATCTTCTGGAACTGTTGGAACTGCACGACGCGCCGGCTCTCGTCGGGCTCGACGGCTGCCTGGGCAAGCAGCGCGTCGACTTCGGCGTTGCGGTAGCCCGCGGCGTTGACAAAGGGAATGCCCTTGCCGGCATCGCGCGAAGCGTAGAGGCGCTGCACGCCCACCGTGGGGTCGAACAGCGCACCCACGCCATTGATCTCGAAATCGAAGTCGCGCCGCGCATAGACGCGCTGCACGAAGCCGCCCAGGTCCTGGCTGCGCACCGTCACGTGTATGCCCACGCGCGCCAGCGCGGCCTTCACGTATTCGGCCACCTGCTTGAGCATGGGCGTGGGAAAGTAGTCGAGCGTGACCGCAAAGCGCTTGCCGTCGCTGGCGCGCCTGAACCCGGCCTGGTCGAGCAGCGCGTTGGCGGCCGCGATGTCGTGCGCATAACCCTTGAGCGCCGGGTCATGGAAAGGCGCGAGCGTGGCCGGTATCGGCGAGGCCAGGGGCTGGGCGTACTGGTGGTAGGCAATCTTGTTGAGCAGCTCGAGGTTGAGCGCGTGCGCCACCGCGCGGCGCACCGGCGCCTGGGCGAAGAACTCGTTTTTCAGGTTGAACTCGACCGCGGCGATGTTGTTGAGATAGTGGCTGGGCAGGGCCTGGGCCTGCAGCCTGGGGTTCTTCTTGAGGCGGGCGATGTCGGCCAGCGAGACTGCGGTGCTGAAATCGGCAGCGCCGGTTTCCAGCGCCGCGGCAACCGCCGCCGGGTCGGCCGAGAAACGGTAGATGATGCGGTCGAGATAAGGCTTGCCCGCGTCCCAGTAGTCGGGATTGCGTTCGAACTCGGCATAGGCGCCGCGCGCCCATTGCTTGAAGCGAAACGGGCCCGTGCCTATAGGCGCGCTGGCATTCTGCGCGCCGGCCGCCTCGCCGCGCGCATAGACATGCCTGGGAACGATGGGCGACTCGGCCGCGGACAGCGTGCGCAGCAGGTAAGGCGCGGGCGCCGAGAGCACGATCACCGCGGTGTGCGCGTCGGGCGTCTCGACGCGCTCGACATTGGCGAAAGTCGAACGCGCGCGCGGATTCACGCGCTTGAGTTCTTGTATGGAATAGGCGACGTCGGCCGCACTGAACGGCTGGCCGTCGTGCCATTTGACGCCCTGGCGCAGCGTGAAGGTATAGCGCCTGCCGTCGGGCGATACCGTCCAGCGCGTGGCCAGCAGCGGCCGGGCAACGAAGTCGTCGTCAAAGCGCAGCAGGCCTTCGGTGACCTTGGCGCTGATGTCGCGCGCGCCCACCGTGATGTTGACCAGCGAGAGCAGGGCCGGCGGCTCGGCGCCTATCAGCGTCAGCGTGCCGCCGCGCTGCGGCATGGCCGCGGCGGCCGTTCCGGCCAAAACAGCCGCGGCGGCTACGGCGGCAAGTTGCCGGGAAAGAAAGCGAAAGGTGGCGCCAGTCGGCATGCGTGCTCCATCGGGTGGGTGAAAGAAAGGAATCAGGCGGGGCGGGCGTCCAGCAGCGGCGGGCGGCGCTGGGCCCAGGGCTGCAGCGTCTCGAGCGCGGCGGCGACGCGCAGGATCAGCGCTTCGCCATACCAGCGGCCTATGAACTGGATGCCCACGGGCAGGCCGGCGCGCGTCCAGCCCGCGGGCACGGTGATTGCCGGATGGCCGCTGACGTTGAACGGGTGGCAGTGGTGTATCCAGGCGCTGCGCAGCGGTCCCCAGGCCTGGCCGTCAATGACCAGCGGCGCCGCGGGATCGGCCTGGGCCAGCACCGCGGGCGCCGACAGCGTGGGCGTGACCAGCACGTCGGATGCCTCGAACAGCGCCTGCACCTTTCGAAAGTACTGCGTGCGGTCGATCAGGCCCTGCTGCAGCTGCTCGCGCGTCATGCGGCCCGCAGCCTCCAGCCGCGCGCGAAAGCTGGGCGGAAAGCCGTCGGGCGCGCGTTCCAGGAGTTCGGCAAAACGGTGGTGGTTGCCGGGCCCGGCAATCGCCGCGAGGATGGGGCTGGAAGCACTGAGATCGGCGTGGCGCGCTTGCACTTCGGCGCCTGCGCCCGCGAGCCGCTGCAGCGCCTGCTCGCACAGCGCGCGCACTTCGGCGTCAAGGCCTTCCGCGCCTTCACCCGCGCCGATGAAGGGCAGCCAGCCCAGCCGCAGTCCCTGAAGGCCCGCACCGTCGTCCAGGCCGGCGCGCAACTGCTGGGGCGGGACGGCGCCCGACCAGGGGTCGTCGGCATGCGCGCCCGCGATCACGTCCAGCGTCGCGGCAATGTCGCCCACGGTGCGCGCCAGCGGGCCTATCTGCACCAGCGAGGCGAAGCCGTCGGCCAGTCCGGTATGCGGCACCAGGCCGTGCGTGGCCTTGAAGCCCACGACGCCGCAGCAGGCCGCAGGCGCGCGCACCGAGCCGCCGGCGTCGGTACCCAGGGAGATCGCGCCTGCGCCCACGGCCACGGCCGCGGCGCTGCCGCCGCTCGAGCCGCCGGGCGTGTGCGCGGGACTCCAGGGGTTGCGGCCCGTGCCATACAGCGCGTTCTCGTTGGTCGGGCGGTGGCCGAACTCGGGCATGTTGGTCATGCCCAGGAACACCGCGCCGGCCCGACGCAGGCGCGCGACCACGGGGTGGTCGGCGGCCGGCACATGGTCGCGGAACAGCGCCGAGCCAAAGGTCTGGGGCACGCCACCCACGGCCAGCGTGTCCTTGACCGAGAAGGTCACGCCGCCAAGCGCGCCCGCCGTGCCGCTGCGCCACGCGGCTTCGGCCGTGCGCGCCTGGGCCAGCGCCGCGGCGCGGTCGGTCCAGGTGAACATGCGCAGCCCGCCGTCCAGCGCCTCGATGCGCGCGAAAGTCTGCTGGACGACTTCGACCGGCGACAGCGTGCGCGCGGCATAGGCGGCCAACAAGGCCTCTGCGGACCAGAGCGTGATGTCGTCGCCGCACGGCGGGTGTTGGCGAGGGAGCATGGTGTCAGCGCTGGCGCTGGCGCAGGCGCGGGTTGAAGTGGTCGTTGAGGCCGTCGCCCAGCAGGTTGAGCGCCAGCACCACCAGCGAGATCGCGGCGCCGGGCAGGGCGCTGAGATACCAGGCGCTGCGCAGCAGCTCGCGGCCGTTGCCTATCATGGTTCCCCAGCTCAGCTTGTCGGGGTCGCTCATTCCCAGGAACGACAGCGCCGACTCGAGCAGGATGGCGCTGGCCACCATCACGGAGGTGGTGACGACAATGGGCGGCAGCGCGTTGGGCAGGATCTCGCCAAGGATGATGCGCAGGTCGCCATAGCCCACGCTGCGCGCCGCGCTCACGAAGTCGGCCTGGCGCAGCGCGCGGAACTGGGCGCGCACCAGCCGGGCGATCGTCGGCCACGAGGCCAGGCCGATGGCCAGCGCGACGGTCTCCGTCGAGGGGCTGGCAATGGCAATGATCACGATGGCCAGCAGCATGGTGGGAATGGTCTGGAACAGTTCGGTGAGCCGTGTCAGCACTTCGTCAAGCCAGCCGCCGAAGTAGCCGCCCACGGC
This sequence comes from Comamonas sp. DB36, assembly GCF_057914905.1. Taxonomy (NCBI): domain Bacteria; kingdom Pseudomonadati; phylum Pseudomonadota; class Betaproteobacteria; order Burkholderiales; family Comamonadaceae; genus Comamonas; species Comamonas sp. DB36. The sequence continues at coordinate 4,427,536 of NZ_CP196631.1, read as the reverse complement.
GCCGACGACCGTGCCGATCGCCACGCCCACAAAGGCCGCGTAAAAGCCCACCGCTAGCGAGGCACGCGCGCCATGGGCCAGTCCGGCCGCGAGGTCGCGCCCCATGGCGTCGGTGCCCAGCGCAAACGCCAGGTCCTCGCCGGGCCACAGCAGCGGCGCGGCCACCATGTCGAGCGGATCGCCGGGATAGAGCCAGCCCGCGGCCAGCGCGACGGCGGCGAACAGCGCCAGCAGGGCGGCGCCGGTCAGCGCCAGGAAGTTGCGCAGCAAGGGCATCGCTCAGTCTCCCTGGATGCGCGGATCGAGCCACGCGTGCAGCAGGTCGATGAGGGCATTGGCCGCGATCACCACGAAGGAGCCGAGCAGCAGCACGCCCAGCAGCACCGGGTAGTCGCGCGCCAGCATGGCCTCGAGCGCCAGGCTGCCCATGCCCGGCCAGCCGAAAACGGTCTCTATCACCACCGAGCCGCCAAGCAGATTGCCCAGGTGCAGGCCCATGACGGTGGTGACCGGAATCAGCGCGTTGCGCAGCACATGGCGCAGCTGTATCGCCAGCGGTGGCAGCCCCTTGGCCGTGGCGGTGCGCACGAAGTCCTGGCGATTGACCTCGAGCATTGCGGCGCGCGTGAGCCGCGCGTAGATCGAGACAAAGAAGGTCGACAGCGACAGCGCGGGCAGCGTGAGATGCAGCGCGCGGTCGCGCCACCAGGCCAGGCCCTGCAGATCGGCGCCCAGCGTGGCGTGGCCGCCGCTGGGGAACCAGCCCAGCTGCACCGAGAAGATCACGACGATCATCAGCGCCACCCAGAAGCCCGGCATGGCATGCAGCAGCATCGCGGCCACCGACAGCAGCTGATCGGGCCAGCGCCCGGCCCAGATGGACATCAGCACGCCGCAAGCCACGCCAACCACCACGGCGATGGCCAGCGCCACCACCATCAGCAGCAGCGTGCCGGGCAGGCGCGAGAGGATCAGCTCGGCCACGGGCGCGTGGTAGCGCGACGACTGGCCCAGATCGAAATGCGCGAGCCGCCAGAGGTATTGGCCCAGCTGCGCGAAGAACGACTGGTCCAGCCCCAGGCTCGCGCGCAGCAGCGCCATGGTCTCGGCCGTGGCGCTGCCGGCCTCGGCGGCAAGCACGTCTACGGCGTCGCCGGGAACCAGCTGCAGCAGGCAGAAATTGAGGATGACGATGCCGATGGCGGTGGGCAATGCCTGGGCCGCGATGCGGCGAAGTCGGGACGAAGCTCTGGCGTAAGCTTGGGGCATGGGCGCTTTGAAACGATGGCGACAGGGGCCGCATCGAAGGAGGAAAAGGGTCGAATTCATTCTAGGAGCGGGGGGCTGAAACGCCGTGATCGAAGGAAGGGATCACGCGATGCGGCTTTGTGATCGCCCCGCCATATTTGCGCGCCGCATGAGCAAATGCGCATTGCTTTCTTGGCAGCCGCGCGCGCCCGCCCTAGAGTCAAGGGCCCGCGCATCGAAGGTCTCCGTTGGCTTCTCTTTCTCCCCCCTCCATTGCCACGCTGCCGTTCCGGCTCAAGTTCCGCCAGCTGGTGCTGCTTGACGCGCTGGGCGAATCGCAGTCGCTGCGCAAGGCCGCGGCCCAGACCCACCTCACGCAGCCCGCGGCCACGCGCGCCATGGCCGAACTCGAGTCGGCGTTTGGCGTGCAGCTGTTCGAGCGCTCGCATGCGGGCATGACGCCCACCGTGTACGGCCAGGCGCTCATCAAGCACGCGCGCCGCGTGCTGTTTGACGTGCAGCAGGCCCATGCCGACATCCAGGCGCTGCGCTCGGGCGCGCAGGGCCAGGTGCGCATAGGCTCGCTGCTGCCGCCCGCGGCCGGCCTGCTGCCGCTGGCGATTGCCGAAGTCAAGCGCCAGTTTCCGCTGCTGCGCATTGCGCTTGAACAGCTGCCGCAAAAGCCGCTGGTCGAGCGCGTGCGCGAGGGCAGCCTGGACATCGCGCTGTGCCGGCAGATCACGCCCGCGGCCGAGGCCAGCGGCCTGGACCAGACCGTGCTGTTTGACGAGGACTATGTGCTGGTTGCCGGCCCTGACCACCGGCTTGCCGGCGCGCGCACGCTCAAGCTGGGCGATCTGCTCGACGAGCCCTGGGTGATGCCGCATGCCAGCGGCCTGCTGCACGCGCATGTGCATGCGCTGTTCCTGATCCACGCGGGCCGGCTGCCGGCCAACACCATCGAATCATCGACGCCGCTGGTCGCCAACCTGATGCTGGTCGAGCGCCACGGTTTCCTGAACTTTATGCAGAAGACCATTGCCCAGGATTACGCGGCGCGCGGCCAGCTGTGCGTGCTGCCGATTGCGCTGAGCAACCCGCTGGGGCCGCATGTGATCGCGGTGCGCGACGACGGTGCGCTGCCGCCCGCGACGGCCATCGTGCTGCGCGCGCTGCGCGAGGTCGCCGAACGCCTGGGCCTGCCTGCCAAAGAGGAACTCGCTCTCGGGTGATGGCGCGCGGGTGATGCAAAAAGCGGAGCACCTGAATCCCTCTTTCGATTGGCCCGCTGCGCGGTTTGTGCCTATTCTGAAGACAAGCACCCACTTGCTTCGGAACCATGACCGCCATCGCCTCCATCACCGCTGACCTTCCCTTCGCCCTGCACAACCCGCCCGCGCTGGGCGCGCCGCTGGGCGCGTATGCGCAGGTGCTGGAGATTCCCGCGGGCGCCGCGCTGGTCTTTCTCTCGGGCCAGACGCCGATTCTCGAGGACGGCAGCGTGCCCGGGGATTTCGAGGCCCAGGCCGAACGCGTCTGGCAGCGCATTGCGATGGCGCTGGCCGCCGTGGGCCTGGACTGCCGCCACATCTGCCGCGTCGTCACCTACCTTGTGGACCCCGCCGACGCGCCTGCCCATGCCCGGGTGCGCGCCCGCTATCTCGGCGCGGCGCGCCCGGCATCGACCGGCCTGGTGGTGCGGGCGCTTTTTCAGCCCGCCTACCGGCTTGAAGTCGAAGTCACGGCCGCGCGGCCACCCGCGGCTTGAGCCCGGCGCGCACACAGAACAATCTTCAAAGGAAATCAGATGGCACACGCAGTGAACCGGCGCGCGACCCTTGTCCGCCTTGCCGCGCTGGGCGTCGCACCGTTTGCGCTCGCGCCACCGGCGCGCGCGCTCGCACCTTACCCGTCGCGCAGCATCAAGCTGGTGGTGCCAACGGCGCCCGGCGGCTCGGTCGATTCGGCCGGCCGGCGCCTGGCCGACGCGCTGGCCAAGCCGCTGGGCACGAGCATCGTGGTCGACAACAAGGCCGGTGCGGGCGGCGCCATCGGCATAGACGCCGTGGTCAAGAGCCCGGCCGACGGCTATACGCTGGTGCTGGGCATCGCGGCCACGCTGTCGGTGCAGCCCGCGGTGCGCGCCAACCTGCCCTACAACGCGTCGCGCGATCTGGTGCCGGTGGCGGTCTTCGCGCAGGGCGGCCTGGTGATTGCCGTGCCCGCCGACAGCCCGGTGCGCAGCGTCAAGGACCTGCGTGCATTGGCCGCGAGCAAGGGCGACTTGAGCTTCGGCAGCGGCGGCCAGGCGACGTTCGGTCATCTCACGGGCGAAGTCGTGGGCGCGGCGCTGGCCATGCCGCTGCGCCACATTCCCTACCGCGGCGCGGCGCCCGCGGTTGCCGATCTCGCAGGCGGCCTGCTGGACTTCGCCGTCGTCGATGCGTTCTCGGCCGCGCCGCATGTGCAGTCGGGCAAGCTGCGCATTCTCGCCACCGCCGGCCCCACGCGGCATGTGACCTTTCCCGATGTGCCCACGCTGGGCGAATCGGGCATTCCCTTCGAGCGCGGCACCTGGATAGGGCTGTTTGCGCCCGGCGCCACGCCGCCGGCCATCGTTGCCCAGCTGAGCGCCGCGGTGCAGGCCCAGGCCGCCGACCCGGTGTTTCGCGCCGACATCGCCAAGCTCGGCTTCACGCCGGTCTTCATGCCTTCGCAGGACGTCGCGAAGCTGCTGGCGCAGGAGATCGAGGCCTGGAAGGCCGATGCCCGGCGCGCCAGGATCCAGCTCGACTGAGACTTTCCACCCCTCCCCTAGCACCGAAGAACAATGACCCAAGCATCGATACTCGCCCACCATGGAGACGGCTTCGTGCAGGCCAATGGCCTGCGCCTGCACTACGAACAATGGGGCGACGGCCCGCGCGTCGTCATCGCGCTGCACGGCACCTCGCTGCACGGCAAGGTCTGGTACTGGCTGGCCGAAGCGCTGGGCCCCGAATACCGGCTGATCGGCCTGGACCAGCGCTCGCATGGCGACTCGCAGCGCGTGGGCAGCGGCCAGTACGGCGTCGAGCACTACTGCGACGATCTCGCGGCCTTCATTGATCGCATGGGCTACGCACGCGTGAGCCTGGTCGGCTCGTCGCTGGGCTCGCGCGTGGCGCTGCTGTATGCGGCGCGCCATCCCGAGCGTGTCGACACGATGGCGCTGCTCGACCTGAGCTTCGAGATGCCGACCGCGGCTTCCGAGCACATGGTGCATGCCCACATCACGCGGCCGCGCGAGTTCGCCGATGTCGAGGAGGCCGTGGCCTTCTCCAAGACGCTGCCCCAGCGCCTGCGCTTCACCGACGAGGTGCACCGCCGCACCATTGCGGGCGACCTGCGCGCCACGCCCTCGGGCCGGCTCGAATGGCGCTACGAGCGCGATGCGGCGATCGAGACGCTGCGCTGCGCGGCGCGCGACATGTGGAATGAAGTGCGCGCCGTGCGCGCGCCCACCGTGATCCTGCGCGGCGCCGACAGCGACGTGCTGATTGCCTCGACCGTAGAACGACTCAAGAAGGAGTTCCAGGGCGTGCGCATCGTCGACGTGCCCAACGCCGGTCATTCGATCTGGGGCGACAACCCGGCTTTCACCGCCAGCACCGTGGTCGATGCGCTGAACCAGCACAGCACGGCCGAGGCCGGGCTGCCCGCGGCCGTCGCGGGCGCGTCGCATGCCGTGGCCACGCGCACGCTGAACTTCCATTACCTCCAATGGGGCGAAGCCGACGCGCCCGTGCTGCTGTGCCTGCACGGCACCTCGATGCAGGCCAGCGCCTGGACCGCGCTGGGCACGGCGCTGCAGGACCGCTGGCGCGTGATCGCGCTTGATATGCGCGGCCATGGCGGCTCGGACAAGCCGACGCAGGGCTATGCGCTGAGCGACTACGCCGACGACGTCGCGGCCTTTCTCGACGCGCTCGACATCCCGCGCGCGCACCTGATCGGCAGTTCGCTGGGCACGCAGGTGGCAATTGACTTCGCGGCGCGCCGGCCGGGGCGCGTGGACAAACTGCTGCTGTCGGACCCGAGCTGCCTGATCGAGCAGGCGGCCATTGACGGCTACACGGCGCTGCACCGTTCGCGCCCGCGCCGCTTTGCCGACTTCGACGCGGCGCTGGCCTTCTCGCGCAGCATGCCGCAGCGCCAGCGCTTTTGCGAAGCCACGCACCGCTTCACGCTGGCCGGCGACCTCGAGCCCACGGCCGACGGCGGCCTGGCCTGGCGCTATGCGCTGGACCCCATACTGCAGACCTTCGCCGGCCTGACCATAGGCCAGGACGACGCGGTCGCCGCGGTGCAGGCGCCGGTGCTGATACTGCGCGGCACGCATTCGCATGTGCTGTCGCGCGCCAATGCGCTGTACCTGCTCGACCACTTCCCGCGCGCCGAGCTGGTCGAGTTCGGCGACTGCGGCCACACCATCTGGGGCGACCAGCCGGTGGCGCTGGCGCGCCAGGCGCGCGCTTTCCTGCAGACGCCCTGAGCGGCGCCCCGGCCCGCGTGCGGCTCAGGTGTCCAGCAAGGGCACGAAGCCGCCGAAGATCATGCGCTTGCCGTCGAACGGCATCTGCTTTTCCATGCCCGCCAGGCGCGGGTCCTTCATCGCTTCCTGGTTGACCCGGTCACGCACTTCGCGCGACGGGTATTCGATCCAGGAGAAGACCACGATCTCGCCGTCGACCGCCTTGACCGCGCCGCGAAAGTCGGTCAGTTTGCCGTCGGGCACATCGTCGCCCCAGCATTCGACGACGCGCGTCGCGCCATAGTCCTTGAAGACCTGGGCGGCGCGTGTCGCCATCTCGAGGTACTGCTGCTTGTTGGCGGCCGGTACCGCCACCACGAATCCATCGACGTATTTCATGGCTTGCCTCCTTCGCAAAGAGAGGACCATGCTCGCAGAGTCGCGCGCCCCAGACTGTAATAAACCGCATCACGCGCGCCGCGCTATTGGCGGCAGGGTGTGCGTTCGTGCGTCTGCCGGGCCGCGCGGCCCAGCGCGCCTGGCTCTGCGCCGTGCGGCTGATGACGCGCAACTTCATGTTGTCGGCCAAGTACCGGTTCTAGGCCATGCCAGCGCACCTTGCCTGCGGTGCGCGGCGGACTAGCCCTTGGCGCCAGAGGTGTCATCGGCAGCGCGCGCCGCCTGCGGTGGTAGAAAAGACCTTGGCGGCAGGCGCGCTGCAGGCATTGACATGGCGCAGGCATGGCGCGATTGGGTGCGTTATTGGCGCGCAAATGCGCGAATCCATTGCATCTTCACGCAAAAAAGCGCTGTTGTTTTGGTTTGTGCAGGAATGTTGCGTTTGTCGCGTGAAATGGCCGCATTCTGCATGATTCGCGCTCGGTCATCTCACTAGCATTGAGGCACCCACCCAACAATGCGGAGACAACGTTATGGCCGATCTTTTTGAAAATCCCATGGGCCTGATGGGCTTTGAGTTCGTCGAGTTTGCTTCGCCCACGCCCGGCGTGCTCGAACCCATTCTTGAGCAGATGGGCTTTACGCTGGTCGCAAACCACCGCTCCAAGGACGTGAGCCTGTACCGCCAGGGCGGCATCAACTTCATCGTCAACCGCGAAGCCAAGAGCCCGGCCGCGTACTTTGCCGCCGAGCACGGCCCTTCGGCCTGCGGCATGGCGTTTCGCGTGCGCGATGCACATGCGGCCTATAACCGCGCACTCGAACTCGGTGCCCAGCCCGTCGACGTGCCCACGGGCCCGATGGAGCTGCGCCTGCCCGCGATCAAGGGCATAGGCGGCGCCCCGCTGTATCTGATCGACCGCTTCGAAGAAGGCAAATCGATCTACGACATCGACTTCAAGTTCATCGAAGGCGTGGACCGCCATCCGCGCGGCCATGGCTTCCAGATCGTCGACCACCTCACGCACAACGTCTACCGTGGCCGCATGGCCTACTGGGCTGCGTTCTACGAGAAGTTCTTCAACTTCCGCGAAATCCGCTACTTCGACATCAAGGGCGAGTACACGGGCCTCACGTCCAAGGCCATGACCGCGCCCGACGGCATGATCCGCATTCCGCTCAACGAAGAGTCGGTCAAGGGCTCGGGCCAGATCGAGGAATACCTGATGGCCTTCAACGGCGAAGGCATACAGCACATCGCGCTGCTGACCGATGACCTGTTGGCCAGTGTCGACAGGCTGCGCACGGCCGGCGTGCCGCTGATGAAGGCACCGCCGGACACCTATTACGAAATGCTCGACGGCCGCCTGCCGGGCCATGGCGAAAATGCCGGCGAGCTGCGCTCGCGCGGCATTCTGCTCGATGGCACGACCGAAGGCGGCCAGCCGCGGCTGCTGCTGCAGATTTTCTCGGGCACGGTGTTCGGCCCGGTGTTCTTCGAGTTCATCCAGCGCAAGGGCGACTACCGCGAAGGCTTTGGCGAAGGCAATTTCAAGGCCTTGTTCGAGTCGCTGGAGCGCGACCAGATCGCGCGCGGCGTGCTGCAGACGGCCTGAGGCCGGCGCACCCCCGCCGGGCAGGGGGTGGCTCCGCCCGGCCGTCATTGCCACAGAAGAAATCGAGACAACATGACGACCCCATTGAGCTCGCAGCAGATCGAGGATGGCAAGCTCCGGTTCAAGGACTGGGCCTTCACGGCCCAGCGTGGCGGGCTGATGCAGCGCAGCTTTCGCTTCCTGGACTTTGCCCAGGCGTTCGGCTTCATGGCCCAGCTCGCGCTGGTCGCCGAAAAAGCCGACCACCATCCCGAATGGTTCAACGTCTACAACCGCGTCGACATCACGCTGACCACGCACGACGTCAACGGCCTGTCGCCAAAGGACTTCGCGTTCGCGGCCGCGGCCGATGCGTTGTTCACGGCGCTCGCGGCGCAGGAGCACTGACATGGACACCACCACCGAAGCCGCCAAGCATGGTCTTGCTGCGGGCGATGCGTTCCGGCCCGAGCGCGCCGACTGGACCATAGACCAGGGCTGGGAGAACTACACGGCCCAGGACCACGCGACCTGGAAGACGCTGTTCGAGCGACAGACCAAAATGCTCGTCGGCCGCGCCTGCGATGCGTTTGTCGACGGCATGCAGCGCCTGCCCATGGGTCCGGACGAAATCCCCGATTTCCGCCGTCTCAACGAGATCCTGCATCAACAGACCGGCTGGGAAGTCGTGGCCGTTCCCGGCCTCGTGCCCGACGACGTGTTCTTCGACCATCTGGCGAATCGCCGCTTTCCTTCGGGCCAGTTCATCCGCAAGCCGCATGAACTCGACTACCTCGAAGAACCCGATGTGTTCCATGACGTGTTCGGCCATGTGCCCATGCTCATGAACCCGGCAATCGCGGACTACATCCAGGCCTATGGCCAGGGGGGCTTGCGCGCGCAGAAGATGGGCGTGCTCGACAAGCTCGCGCGCGTCTATTGGTACACGGTCGAGTTCGGCCTGGTGCAGCAGGCCGACGGGCTGCGCATCTACGGCGCGGGCATTGCGAGCTCCTTTACCGAAAGCGTGTTCGCGCTCGATTCCGCGTCGCCGAATCGCATCGCTTTCGATCTTGCGCGCGTGATGCAGACCAAGTACCGCATCGACGACTTCCAGGAGTCGTATTTCGTCGTCGACAGCCTCGAGCAACTGCTCGATCTGGCGCGCATCGACTTCGAACCTGTTTACCAGGCCATCGCCGGCCAGCCGGACTTCGAGCCCGGCGACATCCAGGCCGGCGACCGCGTGATCACGCGCGGTATCGGCACCTATCACCATGCAAAACGCCAGGAGCTGCGCCATGCCATTTGAGAACAAGGTCGTCGTCATCACGGGCGCCGACGGCAACCTGGGACGCGCGGTCGCCGCGGCCTTTGCGCGCGCGGGGGCCAGCCTGGTGCTGGTCGGCCTGCATCAGGCCAAGCTCGCCGAAGCGTTCGGTGAAGCGCATGCGAACACCCAGCAGTTGCTGGTCGCCGCCGACCTGACGCAGCCGGCGGGTGCCGCCGACATGGCCGCGCAGGCCGTCGCGCGCTTCGGCCGCATTGATGTGCTGTGCAATCTCGCGGGCGGCTTTCGCATGGGCCCGCCCGTGCATGCGACGCCCGCCGAAGACTGGGACTTCCTGTTCGCGCTCAACGTGCGCAGCGCGCTGCACACCGCCCAGGCCATCGTGCCGGGCATGCTCGCGCAAGGCAGCGGCAAGATCGTCAACGTGGGTGCGTTCGCGGCCGCGCGCGGCGTGGCCGCAATGGGCGCCTACACCGCGTCGAAAAGCGCGCTCGCGCGCATCACCGAAGCCATGTCGGGCGAGCTGCGCGAGCAGGGCATCAACGTCAACTGCGTGCTGCCGACCATCATCGACACGCCCGAGAACCGCGCTGCCATGCCCGACGCCGATCCCAGGCGCTGGGTCGCGCCCGACGACCTCGCGGCCGCCATCCTGTTCCTGGCTTCGGAACAGGCGCGCGCGATTCATGGCGCATCGCTGCCGGTAACTGGCTTGAGCTGAAGCGCTTGGCAGGCCGCCAGCGGAAATCGGGTGACGGTGTGCCGAGTTTCAGCCGGCCTTGCCGACCGCTCTCAGAAATTGCGCGGCCGGTAGGCCACCTGCTGTCCATTGCGTTCAGCCAATGCGGTGCTGAAATGGGCCATGGTCAGACCCCAGAGACCGCTGAAGAATTGCTGGGCGAGGACATCCCGGTTGACTCTGCCGCCGGTCATGCGGTCGAGCAGCGAGTTCACGGGATTGAGCGCCAGCAGCGGCTGGAACGGCATGGAAAGCAGCCCGGCGCCGACTTTCAGCAGATTGGTGATGATCGACATAAGTCACGGTGCCCCGGTTAGACAGGTTGAATGGGCAAGGCGCTGGCATGGGGCGCAGGCGCCTGCGGTGCCGCTTCTGCATGCAGGGACGACTGCAGCAACTGGGCTTGCCAATGCTCGAGCTGGTCGACGAACGATTCGACGGACTGTATGGCCGCCGCCGCCTCCAGCTGGCGCAGTGCCATGCTGCGAAAGAACAGGATGCGTTCGAGCAAAGGATCGAAACCGAAGTAGTTGCCGTCGGTCGCCATGCCGAACAGATGCACTTCCAGAACGCGTGAAAGCATGCGCTCGCGCGACTCGGCCGGCCATTCGCCTATGGACATGACCGGCGCAAAGAGCACGACTTTCTGGTTCTGCTCATCATGCTCGAAAGTGACTTCCAGGGAGTCGCTGAAAACAATGGAGCAGCCGCCGTCCTGGACGGCGGCGCTGATATCCAGTCGTGTCGCTGCACCAATGGCTTGCAGGAATCCCAGGAAGTCCATGAAAACACTCTTTAGAAAGTGAAGTTGCTGCAGGGTTCGTAACCCTGGGCGCGCGCCGGTTCCATCGCACCCGGCCCCCCGGGTCGCGGCGGCGGCAGGCGTGCCGCGACGTCAAAGACGGCCACATATTTGGCGTGCGGCGCCATCCATGTCGCGGTGTGTCGCCACTGCTGGGCCAGCGTCGCCGGCAAGGCTGGGTCCCAGGTCGAAGCGATCAAGCGCCGCGCTCGACGCAGCCAAACCATGAGGGCTGTGCGATGCGATCCGGCCTCTCCAGGTGGGTCGGGCTTCGAGCAGCAAGTAGTCATGGATGTCGCGCTGTTCCAGCAGGTAGGCCGCGTAGAGGCCAGCCCGCCCACCTCCCACGATGGCGATGCGTACGGTTGAGACCGTCATGCCGCTGGGCTGTCTTCACGTACACAGTGGCGCCGTCGTTGCCAGAAACCAGCCCAACGCGATGCCCGGCAGGGAAGCGAAGCCAGCTGCCATGGGGGTACTGCCGGTGGTCTTCCTGCAGCGCCCCTCTCAGCACCAGCAGCTCCGCCGGGGTCGCCGGCTGGGCCGGCATCGCCTGACCTGGCTGCAGACGGACAAGGCTGACAGACTCCAGGTCGTCGGCGTACAGCTTGCAAACGACGTAGCCTTGGGCGTCAGACCAGTTGGCCGAATCGTTGGTGTCGATCCGCAGTGCGGACGACTCGGCGGGCTGCATCTGCCAGAGCTTCACAAAGATGACCGCCCCGTCGACGCTCGACGGACTGTGGTTTGAACCTGGCGGATTGCGCAGATACCACCCGGCCCGGTAGTCGTTGGCTTCGTCGGAGAACGTGCCCGACAGGACAAGAATCTCCTCGCCACCGGGATGTTGGTGGCGGGGGAAGTCCGACTGAGGCGCGTAGCGCACGATGCTCGTGGCCCGCGCGACTTCTCCACCCACCCGGTCCAGCATCACCCGTTCCACCCCAGCCTGCGGCGAGGGGATCCATTGGTAGGCATCAGGAGTGACGAGGGCGGGGCGTGAGAAGTCGGCGTTGACGAGCATGTCAGCCTCAAGCGGTTTGCAGTTGCGCGTGGGCTTCGAGGACGCGGGCCGAGTAGGTCAGCGCCGCGCCGGCATTCAGGGCAATCGCGACACCCAGGGCTTCAGAGATTTCCCCGGCCGTAGCACCGTGCTCGACAGCCTTCTTGGTGTGCACAGAGATGCATCCGTCGCAGCGCGTGGTGACCGCCACCGCGAGTGCGATCAGCTCGTGTACCTTGGGCGCGAGGTGGCCGGTCTTGGCGGCTGCGTTGTCGATCACGGTCAGGCCGCGGACGACGTCCGGGCTCTTCTTGGCCAGGTCGCCGACCCGCTCCAGCAGGGCGCCGCGGTAGGCATTCCAGTCTTGCATCATGGTTTGTGGTCCAGTGAGTCAGCCCGCGCCGGTTGGCGCGAGCTCACGGTTGAAATCGCTTCAGTTGCGGCCAGCCATCACGCCGCCGTCGACATCCCAGATCGCGCCGGTGACCCAGCCAGCCTTCTCGGACAGCAGGAACGCCACGACCTCGGCAACGTCCGTCGGGGTGCCGACCCGGCCGATGGGGTGGAAGCTGTTGAAGCCCTGCAGAGCAGCGTGCACTTCCGCCTTCGGAATGAAGCCCTCGTAGATGGGCGTTTGCACGACGGCAGGCGACACGGCGTTGACGCGGATCTGCTTGGAGGCCAGCTCCATCGCCAGATGCTGCGTCAGCGAATGCAGGCCGGCCTTGGCCATCGAGTAGGCCGACGAAGGCGTGGCGGCGATGGCTTGCTTCGCCCACATCGAGCCGATGTTGACGATCGCACCCGGGCGACCCTCGGCCACCAGGTTGGCGGCGACCTTCTGCGTGACAAAGAAGAACGCCTTGTTCAGCTTCATGTACTGGTCGTAGTCCGCGTCCTGGTGCTCCAGGAAGGGCTTCGGGAAGAACACACCAGCGGCGTTGACCAGCAGCTCGATATCGGGATGCTGCTCATCGATGCTCTTGAGCAGCGCGGCCAGGCCCTCGTCACTGCCCAGGTCGGCCACCAACACGTTGACCTGGCCGAGGGCTGACAGCTCCTTGCGAGCCTCTTGCGCCTTGTCGGCGCGGTGGCCGACGACGACGACGCTGCCGCCGCCGGCGAGGACGATGCGAGCGGTTTGCAGACCCATGCCGCTGGTCCCACCGACCACTAGCAGCTTCTTGCCTTGGAATTGACCTTGCATAATTAAACTCCTGAAGAAAAAGTATCAAACTTGCCTTGGACAGTTTTTCTCAACAAGTGAGTTCCGCCTCGGCATGGACTCAATTCTTCGCGGTTTGGCGGTTGCAGACAAACGAGATAAAGTGTCTCAACCATAAAGAAAATCTTTAATGAAAACACCCGTGCATCTCAACGCGTTGCGTGCGTTCGAGGCGAGCGCGCGGCACCAGAGCTTTTCAGCCGCCGCTGGAGAGTTGAACGTGACGCCCGCTGCCGTGGGGCAACTGGTGCGAACGTTGGAAGACTGGGTCGGCACGCTCCTCTTTGTCAGAGGTAGCAGCGGGAAAGCCAGACTGGCTTTAACGGACGCCGGCGAGCGTGCCCTTCCGGACATCCGAGCCGGCTTGGCTAGCCTGGCTCACGGACTTGAACGAATGAAGGAGGCCGCTGCTCGCGGCGTATTGACTGTCACGGTGAGCCCGGCGTTCGCGGCCAAATGGCTGTTGCCGCGCATCGACCGATTTCAGGCGGTTTGCCCGGACACCGATGTGCGGCTCGACACGAGCCTGAAGCCAGTCGATTTCGCGGCGCAGCAGATCGACATAGGCGTGCGGTACGGTGCCGGCTTCTGGCCCGGGCTGGTGGCAGACAAGCTGATGGATGAGCAGGTCTATCCGGTGTGCTCGCCGCAGTTGCTGACCGATCGCGGTTGCTTCGAGCGGCCATGCGATCTGGCACGCGAGACGCTGATCCATGACCTTTCGATGGACGCCCAGACGGGCTTTCCATCTTGGGACGAATGGCTGTCTCGGGCAGGCATGATCGACGTGAACACGGCGCGCGGCATGAAGATCAACAACTCAGCGGCCGTCCTTCAGGCTGCGATTGAAGGGCATGGCATTGCCATGGCGCGCAGCGTCATGGCGCACGACGACGTGGTTGCCGGCCGCCTTGTCAGGTTGTTCCCGGAGGTGGACTTCGCGTCGCCACTAGCCTACTACGTGGTTTACCGAGCGGAGAGTGCAAATCTTCCGCGGCTCGTCACCTTTCGCGACTGGTTGTGCGCCGAAGCTCTTGCGAACTGAGCGTCCGGATCAGACAGCTGTTGTCGATTCAATCTTCAATTTCATTTGAAGGGAGCTCGGCCCATGTGGAAGGACGTTTGATCGATATGACTTTGAAGATTTCGCGATCGGAGGAGGACGCGGGAGTGAGCGAGTCAATCGGATCCTGGGGCAGATACATCTTTTAGTGTAAGCAATGAAAAAAGCCCCAAGTGACAATCACTTAGGGCTCTTTGTTTACAGATCTAAAAATCGCCGGTCAGAACGGGATGTCGTCATCCATGTCGTCGAAGCCCGAAGCCGCGCGCTGGGGTGCGGGGGCCATCGGGGCCTGGGCGGGAGGGGCCATGCGCTGCACGGGGGCGGGAGCGCGCGGAGCGGGCGCGGGGCGGCGCGGCGCGGCTTCGTAGCCGCCGCCGTTGTTGCCGGCATTGCCGCCGTTGCTGTCACCGTAGCCGCTGTCGTCGCCGTAGCCGCCGCCTTGCTGGCCGCCGCCCATGCCCTGGCGGCTGCCCAGCATCTGCATGGTGTCGGCGCGGATTTCGGTCGCGTAGCGTTCCTGGCCCGTGGCCTGGTCGGTCCACTTGCGCGTGCGCAGCGAACCTTCGACATAGACCTGCGAACCCTTGCGCAGGTACTGGCCGACGATTTCGGCCAGGCGACCGTTGAACACCACGCGGTGCCATTCGGTCGCTTCCTTGTTTTCACCGGTGTTCTTGTCGCGCCAGCGGTCGGTGGTGGCGATGGTCACGTTGGCCACCTGGTCACCGCTGGGAAAGGCGCGCATTTCTGGATCGCGGCCCAGATTGCCGACGATGATGACTTTGTTGACGGATGCCATGAATAACCTCGAAAAATGGATAGCGCGGGCCAGTAATGAGGGGGCCCGTGCCAGATGCTTGGATTGCAGCATCCCCCTCGGAGACGCCGCAGACGGGAGCATATCCGTTTGCCCAAGACTGCGGGCAAACCCGTGATATCGATAGGGGCCGGAGATCTCAGTGGCCGCCGGCGCCGGTCTTGCCGACCGGGCGCAGCGGCCAGGTCACCAGCAGCCAGATCGCCGTGAGCACGGCCGTGACGGCAAACAGGCCCGGCATGCCGGCCCATTTAGCGATCGCGCCGCCGAGCGCTCCGCCGGCAAACAGGCCCAGCGACTGCAGCGTGTTGTAGGTGCCCAGCGCAGCGCCGCGCAGCGGCGTGGGCGCCATGCGCGAGACCAGGCTGGGCTGGCTGGCTTCGAGAATGTTGAAGCCGCAGAAGAACACCAGCATCAGCAGGCCCATGGGCCACAGCGAAGGCGTGGCGCCGCTGGCGGCGACCGCGCCCAGGCCCAGTTGCACGACCAGCACCAGCGCGATCGCGCCCAGCAGCGCCATGCGCAGCTTGCCCTTGCGCTCCAGCGAGAACATGCCGCCCATGGCGATGAACGACAGCAGCACGGCCGGCAGGTAGATCTGCCAGTGCGCGCCCTTGGGCAAGCCGGCCTGCAGCAGCAGCGCGGGCACGGCCACCCACATCGCCATCTGCACGGTGTGCAGCACGAACACGCCCAGGTTCAGGCGCAGCAGGTCGGGCTGGTGCAGCAGCTCGACCAGGCGGCCGCGCGGCGCGTCCTGGTGCTTGAGCGGCTCGGGCGGAACCACCCAGATGACCACGGCGATGCCGGCCAGCGCCAGCGCGAACGTCAGCGCAAACACGCCCGACAGACCCGCCCAGGCGGCCAGCATGGGGCCGGCGACCAGCGCCAGCGCGAACATCAGGCCGATAGAGCCGCCGATGATGGCCATGGCCTTGGTGCGCACGGCGTCGCGCGTCTGGTCGGCAAGCAGCGCGGTCACGGCCGCAGAGACCGCGCCCGCGCCCTGCAGACCGCGGCCGACCATCAGGCCGGTGAGCGAATCGGCCAGCGCCGCGAGCAGACTGCCGGCGGCAAACACCAGCAGGCCGAACACGATCACGCGTTTGCGGCCGAAGCGGGCCGAGGCCAGGCCCAGCGGCAGCTGGAACAGCGCCTGGGTCAGGCCGTACAGGCCCATCGCCAGGCCGACCATCGCCGGATCGTCGCCGCCCGGGTACTTGCGCGCTTCGAGCGCGAACACCGGCAGCACCAGGAACAGCCCCAGCATGCGCAAGGCGAAGATCAGCGCCAGGCCGCCGCTCGCACGGCGCTCCAGCGGCGTCATGGTGGAGGCGTCCGGGGCAGGGGCGGGCGGGGCAGCCGAAAGGGGGGTGGTCGTTTGTGGCACGCGCAAGAAATGCAAGTGATTGGAAGAAGGCGGCCTTGGCGCGCAGAGGAGATTCCCCTTGCGTGCGGCGCAATAACAACCCCGATTGTCCGTGATCTGCAAGTTCGTCGCATTTCCGGGGCCAGGCTCACTATCATGCTAGGTTTCCCCGCATGGAGCGCCCGCGCCCGTGAACGACCCCACTCATCCCTCTTCCGAGCAGGCAAGCGCTGCAGATTCCGGTCGCTATCTGGGCCATGCCCTGGCACAGTCGCGCATCAGCATCCGCGGAGCGCGCACGCACAACCTGAAGAATATCGACCTCGATATTCCGCGCAACCAGTTGGTGGTGATCACGGGCCTGTCGGGCTCGGGCAAATCCAGCCTGGCGTTCGACACGCTTTACGCCGAAGGCCAGCGGCGCTATGTCGAAAGCCTGTCGGCCTATGCGCGCCAGTTCCTGGGCCGGCTCGACAAGCCCGATGTCGACCTGATCGAAGGCCTGTCGCCCGCGATCAGCATCGAGCAGAAGGCCACCAGCCACAACCCGCGCTCCACCGTGGGCACGGTCACCGAGATCAACGACTACCTGCGCCTGCTTTACGCGCGCGCCGGCACGCCTTACTGCCCCGACCACCAGCTGCCGCTGCAGTCGCAGACCATCAGCCAGATGGTCGACGCCGCGCTGGCGCTGCCCGAGGACACCAAGCTGATGGTGCTGGGCCCGCTGGCGCGCGACAAGAAAGGCGAGTTCACCGAGCTGTTCGCCCAGCTGCAGGCCCAGGGCTACGTGCGCTTTCGCATCGACGGCAAGATCTACGAAGTCGAGTCGCTGCCGCAGCTGCAGAAGAACGAGAAGCACTCGATCGACGTCGTCATCGACCGCCTCAAGGTGCGCCCGGACGCGATGCAGCGCCTGGCCGAAAGCTTCGAAGCCGCGCTGCGCGCCGGCGGCGGCGAGGCCGGCGGCCGCGTGGTCGCGCTTGAAATGGACACCGGCGTCGAGCACTGGTTCAGCGCCAAGTTCGCCTGCCCCATCTGCAGCTATTCGCTGCCCGAGCTCGAGCCGCGGCTGTTCTCGTTCAATTCGCCCCAGGGCGCCTGCCCCACCTGCGACGGCCTGGGCCAGAGCGAGACCTTCGATCCCGAGCGCGTGGTCGCGTTTCCCACGCTGAGCCTGGCCAGCGGCGCCGTGAAGGGCTGGGACCGGCGCAATGCCTATTACTTCACCATGCTCGAAAGCGTGGCCGCGCACTACGGCGCGGACATCGAGGCGCCGTTCGAAGAGCTGCCCGAGCAGGTGCGCCAGGCCGTGCTGTGGGGCTCGGGCGAGGAAGCCATTGCCTTTGCCTACTTCACCGACAGCGGCAAGAACAAGGCCCAGCCGCTGATCAAGCACCATCCGTTCGAAGGCATCATTCCCAACATCACGCGGCGCTACCGCGAGACCGATTCGAGCGTGGTGCGCGACGACCTCGCGCGCATGCGCAGCACGCGCTGCTGCCCCGACTGCGAAGGCACGCGGCTGCGGCGCGAGGCGCGCTGGGTGCGCATTGGCGACGGCGAGCAGCAGCGCGCCATCTATGAAGTCAGCCGCGCAACGCTGGCCGAAGCCCACGCCTGGTTTGCCCAGCTCAAGCTGCAGGGCGCCAAGGCCGACATCGCCGACAAGGTGGTGCGCGAGATCACCTCGCGGCTGATGTTCCTCAACGACGTGGGCCTGAGTTACCTGAGCTTGGACCGCAGCGCCGAGACGCTGTCGGGCGGCGAAGCCCAGCGCATACGCCTGGCCAGCCAGATAGGCAGCGGCCTCACGGGCGTGATGTATGTGCTCGACGAGCCCAGCATAGGCCTGCACCAGCGCGACAACGACCGGCTGATCGCGACGCTGCAGCACCTGCGCAACATCGGCAACAGCGTGATCGTCGTCGAGCACGATGAAGACATGATGCGCGCCGCCGACCAGATCATCGACATGGGCCCGGGCGCGGGCCTGCATGGCGGGCGCGTGATGGCGCAAGGCACGTTCGACCAGGTGCGCGCCAACCCCGACTCACCCACGGGCCGCTATCTCGCGGGAACGCAGTCGATCGCCGTGCCCGCGCGGCGCACGCCCTGGCTGCCCGTGGTCAAGTCCGCGGAACCCGCATCCGCGCCCGCGAAGTCGCGCTTTCCGGTCTCGGCCGCGGCGCTGCGCCGCGCCGAGCGCCAGGCCGAGCATGTCGCTCGCCAGGGCGCGCTGCAGGCGATCAGCGTGGTCGGCGCGCGCGGCCACAACCTGAAGAACGTCACGGTGGAGTTCCCCGTGGGCCTGTTCACCTGCGTCACCGGCGTCTCGGGCTCGGGCAAGAGCACGCTGGTCAACGACACGCTGTACGCCGAAGTCGCGCGCCAGCTCTACCGCGCCAGCGAAGAGCCCGCGCCGCACGACGAAGTTGTGGGCATGGAATATTTCGACAAGGTCATCAACGTCGACCAGTCGCCGATCGGCCGCACGCCGCGCAGCAATCCCGCGACCTACACCGGACTGTTCACGCCGATACGCGACCTGATGGCCGAGACCGCGACCGCCAAGGAGCGCGGCTACGGTCCGGGGCGCTTCAGCTTCAACGTCGCCGGCGGGCGCTGCGAAGCCTGCCAGGGCGACGGCGTGGTCAAGGTCGAAATGCACTTTCTGCCCGACGTCTACGTGCCTTGCGACATCTGCCACGGCGAGCGCTACAACCGCGAGACGCTCGAAGTGCTGTGGAAGGGCAAGAACGTCGCGCAGATCCTGCAGATGACGGTCGAGGACGCGCATGCGTTCTTCCAGGACGTGCCCAGCATTGCGCGCAAGCTGCAGACGCTGCTGGCCGTGGGCCTGTCGTACATCCGCCTGGGCCAGAGCGCGACCACGCTGTCGGGCGGCGAGGCGCAGCGCGTCAAGCTGGCCCAGGAGCTGAGCAAGCGCGACACCGGCCGCACGCTCTACATCCTCGACGAGCCGACCACGGGCCTGCATTTCGCCGACATCGACCTGCTGCTCAAGGTGCTGCACCAGCTGCGCGACGCGGGCAACACGATTGTCGTCATCGAACACAATCTCGACGTGATCAAGACAGCCGACTGGCTGATCGACATGGGCCCCGAAGGCGGTGCCGGCGGCGGCAACGTGGTCGCCACGGGCACGCCCGAGCAGCTCGCCGCGCACGAAGGCAGCCATACGGGGCATTATCTGCGGCGTTATCTGGGCGCGCCGGGCTGACCCGCTGGCCGCTGGCTTGCCATGCGCATCTGCGCCGACAATCGAGTTCCGCGCCGCAGGCAACCATAGCGGCGCCCCCGGTATTTTTCGTGTGAGGAGGTGACTATGTCTCCCGTTGATTTTGTGGTGGTCGGCGCCGGCATTGCGGGCGCATCCGTGGCCTGGCAGCTGGCCGAACACGCTTCGGTGCTGGTGCTAGAGCGCGAGACCCAGCCGGGCTATCACTCGACGGGCCGCTCGGCGGCGCTGTACCTCGAGCATTACGGCCCGCCCCAGGTCCAGGCGCTGACGCGCGCCAGCCGCGCTTTCTACACCGCGCCGCCCGCGGACTTCATGCCCGAGCCGGTGCTGAGCCCGCGCGGCGCACTCTATGTGGCGCGCGCCGACCAGCTCGATCAGCTTGGGGCGGCGTTTGCCGAAGCGCGGCTGCATTCGCCCGCCGTGCGCTGGCTGGACCAGCCCGAAATGCTGGCGCTGGTGCCCTGTCTGCGCGCCGATGTCATCGTTGCGGGCTTTCTCGACGAGAATGCGCGCGACATCGACGTGCATGGCCTGCACCAGGCGTTCCTGCGCGGCATGCGACTGCGCGGCGGCCAGCTGCGCTGCGCCGCCGAAGTGGTCTCGCTGACGCGCGATGCCGCTAACGCCTGCTGGCAGATCGATCTGGCCGACGGCAGCCGCATTGCCGCCCGGCAGGTGGTCAATGCCGCGGGTGCCTGGGCCGACGCGCTGGCGGCGCTGGCTGGCGTCGCGCCGCTGGGCCTGGTGCCCAAGCGCCGCAGCGCGTTCACCTTTGCGCCGCCCGCGGGCATGGAGACGCGCCACTGGCCGGCCGTGATGGGCGTCGATGACAGCTTCTATTTCAAGCCCGATGCCGGCCAGCTGCTGGGTTCGCCGGCCAACGCCGACCCGACCACGCCGCACGACGTGGTGCCCGAGGAAATCGATGTCGCGACGGGAATTTTCCACATCGAGGAAAACACCACGCTGCAGATCCGCCGGCCCTCGCATACCTGGGCCGGCCTGCGCTCGTTTGTCGCCGATGGCGAGCTGGTCATAGGCTGGGACGCGCCGCCCGAAGCCGGTCAGCCCGGCTTCTTCTGGCTCGCCGCGCAGGGCGGCTACGGCATACAGACCGCCTATGCGGCCGGCCTGCTGGCGCGCGATCTGCTGCTCGATGCGGCCCTCGATGCGCGCCTGCAAACCGAAGGCGTGCTGCCCGAAAGACTGTCGCCGGCCCGGCTGCGCTGACGACCATTGGACTTATCCACATTTTTATCCACAGGTTGGAGCGACCGAGGGCAGTAGCGTGCCGGCCGCTGTCACATACACGCCATACGCCTGTCATCCCGCGCACCTAGAGTCATCTCTTTTTGCAAAACGGGGATGAGATGAACACGTCGAAGACAGTGGTAGCGGCTTTTCTGGCAATCAGTCTGGCTGCATGCGGGGGTGACAACGAGGGCAGCAGTCCTGCCGACCCGGCCACGCCCTCGCTGCCCACGCCCGAGACCCCCGAACCGGAGCAGCCCGCTCCCGTGGCCAAGGTCTACCTCGACGAGAGCTTCGAGGGCCTGACGGCGCTGCCCGCGGGCTGGTCGGCGCTGGCCGCCAACCGCGGCACGGTGGCGGTGCGCAACGGCAGCCTCTACATTGACGGCCGCGCCAACGACACCGCAATGACCTCGGTGGCGCTGCCGGCGTCGCTGCAGGAGCTGAGCAACTACCGCATCGACATGGTGTTCACGCTCGAGTCGCCCAACAACACCGGGCGCTGGGGCAGCGTGATGTACCGCACCGCGAGCGCCAGCGCCACCATTCCCTACGACCCGTACTACCAGTTCGCGATCCGCGCCAACGCGACGGCCGCCAACGGCACCGAATTCGCGCTGCGCAAGGGCGGCAGCTGGGCTGTGGCCGGCACCAAGGCCTTCAGCGAGGCCATCGATCCCGCCAAGACCTATACCGCCACCGTGATCGTTCACGGCAACCGCGTGCGCCAGTACCTGAACAACACGCTGCTGCATGACATGACGCTGGACGCGGCGCTGGCCAAGGGCGGCATAGGCCTGCAGACCGCGGGCGCCGTCATGCGCGTCGACAGCATCAAGGTGAGCGAGCAGCTGACGGCGCTGCCCGACGTCAGCAAGGTGATCGCCGTGCAGGACAGCGGCACGCGCGCGGCGATGGCGCCCACGCTGGTGCAGCCGATGACGGCCCGCACGCAGCTTGCCGGCAGCGGCGCTAGCAATGCGCTGTTTCGCATCGACAGCAGCCTGAACCTGCGCAGCGACAGCGGCGAAAGCCTGGCCTCGCTGGCCCACTACCTCGCGCAGACCGACCGCCTGACGATTCCCGTGCTGCGCATTGCCGATGCCGCCACGGTGAGCGCGCTCGCGGCATTTGCGCAGCAGAACGATCTGGGCGACGTGACGCTGCTGTCGGACAACGTCGAGCTGCTGGCCCAGGCGCGCAAGGCGATCCCGGCGCTGCGCACGGCGGTTGATTTCTCGGCGTTGTCCTCGCTGGGCAATACCTCGAAGGACATCCTGCAGGTGGTTGGCGCGACCAACCGCGCCCAGGCCAAGATCGCGGTGCTGCCCGCGGCCATGACCAACCGCACGACCGTCGCCCATCTGCAGCGCCTGCTGCTCACGCCCTGGGCGGTGTCCAGTGCGGCGACGCCCGCCGCGGCCGCCGAGGTGCTGGTCACCGGCGTCAACGGCGTGATTGCTTCCGACGCGGGCGTCTACACGGCGGTGCTCAGGAAGCTGCCGGCGCATACGCTGCTGCGCAAGCCGCTGGTCACCGGCCACCGCGGCATGCCGTCGACCACGGACGAGAACACGCTCGAGGGCGCGCAGGCGGCGGTGGCCGCGGGCGCGGATGCGGTCGAGAACGACATCTACATGACCACGGACAACCACCTGGTCATCATGCATGACGACACCGTCGACCGCACCACCACCGGCAAGGGACGCATAGAGACCATGACGCTGGCCGAAGTCAAGGCGCTCAAGACCAAGGTCAGCGGCTATACGGTGCCCACGCTGCAGGAGTTCTTCACGGCGTTCAAGGGCCGCAACGTGAGCCACTTCATTGAGCTCAAGAGCACCACGGCCGGCATCGTGCCGCTGCTCAAGCAGGAACTCGAGAAGGCCGGCGTCAAGGACCAGGTGGTCGCGATCTCGTTCAGCGGCGACCAGCTCAACCGCATGGCCGCGACGCTGCCCGAGATCAGCACCGGCTTTCTCAACAGCAATGTCGACACCGGCGACGTGGGCGTGAGCCTGCGCAACATCCTCAACGCCACGCAGCTCTACTCGTCGACCTACAACCCGTCGTACGGCAGCGGCCCTACGCAGGCGACGATGGAAGCCGCCAAGCACCGCGGCATCACGTTCTGGCCCTGGACGGTCAACAAGCAGAGCGACTTCTATCGGCTCTACAGCTACGGCACGCACGGCATCACGACTGATTACGCGCACTGGGCCAAGGACTTCCCGGTGGCGATCTCGGCGGCCACGTCGGCATCGGCGGCGGTGGGTGCGGAATTCAGCGTGCCGCTGGCGCTGACTTCGCAGATCGGCGCCGCGAGCAGCGGCACGAGCAATCCGCTGCTGGTGCTGGACGGCGCGCCCGCGCACACCGTCGCGGCCAACGGCAGCGTGACCTTCACCGCGCCGGGCACGGCCACCGTGCTGCCCGGCTACACCTACCAGATGGGTGACGGCACCTACAGCTACACGATCTTCGCCAGGCCCATGACCGTGACGGTGAAGTAAGACGCGCCAGGCGCCAGCAAAAAGGCCCCCATGCCTTGGGACATGGGGGCCTTTTTCATCTCCGGCGGCGCACAACCTTCGAAGTTATCCACAATTCTGTCCACAGATTCCTGCGAGCGGCGGTGCCCGCAGGAAGTGGATCACAGCAACGCGGAGCGCGCAAAGCGCACCACGGTCACGCCGGCGCGCGCCTGGCGCACCGAAGGCATGACCAGCACGCAGTCGTCGTAGGGCGTGACCACGGCTTCGCCGTCGTTGTCGCCAATCACGGTGCCGGCCTGGGAGAAGCGCTCCAGGCCCGTGAACGGCGCGTTGAAGCGAAAGCCCTGGCTCTTGGCGACCACGGGACCGGTCACGGTCAGCGCGAACTGTTCGGCCGCGGCCGGCAGGCGCCAGTCGGGCAGCAGGCGCTGGGCTTCGGCCTCATCGATGACTTCGGACGCGAGCAGGAAGCGCAGGCACTGGTCCTGGGCCACGGCGCGGCTGGCGGGGTCGCCATGGAAGCCGCATTCGACCAGCAGCGAGCGCGAGTCGCCGGCTTCCTCGTCGGGCAGGCCAAAGCGGCCGTAGTCGCGCAGGCGCGTGCCATCCTTGTGGCCGGCGTCAACGACGATGTGCGCGGGCGCGCCCATCTGCTTGGCCAGCACCAGGTTGCGCGGCTGCACGCCCGTGAGCAGCAGCGGCGCCGAAGGCTCGTGCATCGAGTGCAGGTCGAGCAGCCAGTCGACCTGGCGCACGAACGGACGCAGCGCCGCGGCGCGACGGCGTTCGTTGGTGTCGCC
The DNA here is from genome assembly GCF_057914905.1 of Comamonas sp. DB36. Taxonomy (NCBI): domain Bacteria; kingdom Pseudomonadati; phylum Pseudomonadota; class Betaproteobacteria; order Burkholderiales; family Comamonadaceae; genus Comamonas; species Comamonas sp. DB36. The sequence continues at coordinate 4,403,658 of NZ_CP196631.1, read as the reverse complement.
GGCATCGATGCGCGCGTCGCTCCACTGGCGGTTCAGGTCTTCGTCGGTGAAGCGCGAGGCGTCGTGTGCGTTCGCATCGAAGCGATCGAACGCGTCGAGGTTGGCGAACACCAGCGTCAGCGTGCCCTGCAGCGGGCGCAGGCCGGCCTCGAGCAGGCCCTTGAGCGCCCAGGCGCCGCACAGCTCGTTGCCATGCACCAGCGCGGAGATCATCACCTGGCGGCCCGGCAAACCGGAGTCGAAATGCCAGACGCCTTCGGTGCCGGTGTTGCCCGCGCGCCAGGCGCTGATGTCGGGCGCCGGCAGTTCAAATTGCAGTGCGCTCATCGCTCACTCTTCGATCTTGGCGAATTCGACGATCTTGGCGTACTTGGCGATTTCACCGTCGATGAACTTGCGTGGATCAACCTTCTGGTCCATGACCGTCGAGCCCGAAGCTGCGAGCTTCTTGCGGAATTCGGCCGAGGCCAGCGTGTCGCTCAAGGCCTTCTTGAGCTTGTCCTGGATGGGCTTGGGCAGGTTGGCAGGTGCCATCATCGCGAACCACGAACCGATGTCGACGTTCTTGAAAGCCGGGTTTTCGGACAGGGCCGGGATGTCGGGCGTGATGGCCGAGCGCTTGGCTTCGGTCGTGCCCAGGGCGATGACCTTGCCCGACTGGATCTGGGGCAGGCCGCTGGACAGCACGAACACGCCGTACTCGATGTTGTTGCCGACCAGGTCGGTGGTCAGAGGCGCGACACCGCGGTAGGGGATGTGCGTGATCTTCAGGTTGCCCTGTTCCTGGACCATTTCACCTGCGAGGTGCAGCGCCGTGCCCACGCCCGAACTGCCGTAGCTGAACTTGCCGGGGTTCTTGGAAACGGCGGCAATGAATTCGGCGGTGTTCTTGACGCCGGCCTTTTGCGAAGCGACCAGCACCATGGGCTGCGAAGCCACCAGGCCAATGGGGGTGAAGTCCTGGATCGAGTACTTCACGCTCTTGTTGATCAAACGCGCAATCGCCAGTTCGTTGTTGGCGCCGACCATGATGGTGTAGCCATCGGGAGCGGCCTTGGCGACCTTTTGCGCGCCGATCGCGCCACCGGCGCCACCCAGGTTCTCGATCACGACGGGCTGGCCCAGGCGTGTGGCGAGTTCGGTGCCGACCATGCGACCGATCAGATCGGTGCTGCCGCCTGGCGGGTAGCCGATGACCATGGTGATGGGCTTGCTGGGGTAGGACGCGTCGGCGAAGGCGGAACCGGCGGCCAGAAGGGCGATACCGCAGGCCAGGGCGGTGCGGCGCAGGATAGAAGTATTTTGCATGAGCTGATTCCTTATTGGGATAACCACGATTGTCAAAAGACACGGTGCCTGAATTGGTGCCATAACGGCACCAGGCCGTGCCGTTATGGCACGCCTTGTAACAATTATCGCTGGGTCACGCGCCGCCAGAATTCCTCGGCGGCGAAGGTCAGGCGCCGCTTGGGCCGGTACATGCGCACGTCGAAGCGCACTTCCATGTTGCGGCTGCCGGCCAGGGCCAGGCGTCTGGCCTTGCAATCGGCATGCGCCATCGACCAGGGCAGCCAGGCCACGCCCAGGCCCTTGTGCACGTATTCGTACTGCGCGTCGGCCGAATCGCACTCGAGAATGCGCTGCAGCCGCGGCGCATCGGGGTTCTGCGACAGATGGTCCTCGACCAGCCGGCCCAGCGCCATGCGGTGCGGATAGGCAAGGTAGGGAACGCTGCCGGGCGCGGCAAAGCTGTGCAGCGCCTGGCCTGCGGCATTCGCGCGCGAGACCGGCACCAGCCGGTCGCTGGCGATGTGCACATGGCTGAACTGGCGCGCATCGAGCCGCACGGCAATCGCCGGGTGGTGGTAGATCAGCGAGAAATGGATCTCGTCCTGCTCCAGCATCGTCACCGTCTCATGCAGCGTGCGCGTGTAGACCGTGAGCGGGCTGGTCTGCAGCAGCGGCCCCAGGCGCAGCAGCCAGTCGGCGACGATGGTGCGCGCCAGCGTGCGGCCCGTGGCCAGCGTGATGGTCTGCGCCTGCAGGCCCGCAATGGTCTGCAGTTCCTCGTGCGACTGCGCGAGCGTGCGTGTCATCAGCCCGCAGGTTTCGAGAAAGGCCTCGCCCGCGGGCGTGAGGCGCACCGGGCTGCTGCCCGGCGTGACCAGCGGCGTTCCGGTCCAGGCTTCAAGCGCGCGTATGCGCCGCCCGAACGCCGGATGCGTCACATGGCGCAGTTCGGCCGCGCGCGTGAAGCTGCGCTCCTGCGCCAGCATGATGAAGTCTTCCAGCCATTTGATCTGCATGGCCGGTCCCCCGGTCAGCCGCGCGCTTCTAGCGCCGCCTGCTGGAGGGTTGCGCGCGTGGCTTGTGCCTGGGCGCGTGCGGCCTGGGCGAAGTCGGCGCCCGAGGACGCGTAAAGAATGGCGCGCGACGAGTTGACGATGATGCTGCCGTGTTCGCGCAGCCCGGCCTTGACGGTGGCCACGGCGTCGCCACCTTGTGCGCCGACACCGGGAATCAGCAGCGGCAGCGTGGGCGCGATTTCGCGCACGCGCTCGATCTCATGCGGGCGCGTCGCGCCGACCACCAGGCCCAGCTGGCCGTTGAGGTTCCACGGGCCCTGGGCCAGCGCGGCCACATGCTCGAACACCTTGGGGTTGCCCGGCACATCGGCCAGCGTGCGTGCCTGCAGGTCGTCGCCGCCGGGGTTGGACGTGCGGCACAGCAGGAACGCGCCCTTGCCCTCGTACTTCAGATAGGGCGCGACCGAGTCGAAACCCATGAAAGGCGAGAGGGTCACGGCATCGGCGCCATAGCGCTCGAAGGCTTCCTTCGCATACTGCTCGGCCGTGGAGCCGATGTCGCCGCGCTTGGCGTCGAGAATCACCGGCACATGGGGGGCGACGGCGCGCATGTGGGCCATCAGGCGTTCGAGCTGGTCTTCGGCGCGGTGGGCGGCAAAGTAGGCGATCTGCGGCTTGAACGAGTTCACCAGATCGGCGGTGGCATCGACGATGGCGGCGCAGAAGTCGAAGATTTTCGAGGCATCGCCCTGCATCGCTGCAGGAAAGCGGTTGGGTTCGGGATCGAGACCCACACACAGCATGGATTGGTTTTGCGAGCCGGCGTTGCGCAGCATGTCGAGGAAAGTCATGGGGCGGGATTTTAAGGCACGGCAAGAAAAAAGCCCCGGCGGACCGGGGCTTAGGGCAGGGCGCTACATGGCAATCAGCCGTTGGCGCGTTTTTCCAGGATTTCAAATGCGGGCAATGTCTTGCCTTCGAGCACTTCGAGGAAGGCGCCGCCGCCGGTCGAGATATAGCCGACCTGGTCTTCGATGCCGTACTTGGCGATCGCCGCCAGGGTGTCGCCGCCACCCGCAATGCTGAACGCCTTGGATTGCGCGATCGCCTGGGCGATGGTGCGCGTGCCGTTCTCGAACGCCGCGAACTCGAACACGCCCACGGGGCCGTTCCAGACGATGGTGCCCGCGGCCTTGAGCTGCTCGGCCAGGCGCGCCGCGGTCTCGGGGCCGATGTCCAGGATCAGGTCGTCGTCGGCGACATCGGTCGCGGCCTTGATGGTTGCGGGCGCGTCGGCGGCAAACGTCTTGGCGACCACCACGTCGGTGGGAATCGGCACCTGCGCGCCGCGCGCGGCCATGGCGTCGATCACCGCCTTGGCCTTGTCGACAAGGTCGGGCTCGGCCAGCGACTTGCCGATCTTCAGGCCCGCGGCCAGCATGAACGTGTTGGCAATGCCGCCGCCGACGATCAGCTGGTCGACCTTGCTGGCCAGCGCTTCGAGGATGGTGAGCTTGGTCGAGACCTTGGAGCCGGCAACGATGGCCACCAGCGGCTGGGCGGGCGCGGCCAGCGCCTTTTGCAGCGCGTCGATTTCCGCCGACAGCAGCGGGCCGGCGCAGGCGATGGGCGCGAACTGGGCAATGCCGTAGGTCGTGCCTTCGGCGCGGTGGGCGGTGCCGAACGCGTCGTTGACAAAGATGTCGCACAGCGCGGCCAGCTTCTTCGCCAGCGCTTCCTGGTTCTTCTTCTCGCCGACATTGACGCGGCAGTTTTCCAGCAGCACGACCTGGCCGGGCTGCACCTGCACGCCGTCGACCCAGTCGGCGACCAGCGGCACCTCGCGGCCCAGCAGCTCGGACAGGCGCTTGGCCACGGGAGCGAGCGAGTCGGCGGGCTGGAACTGGCCTTCGGTCGGGCGGCCCAGGTGGCTGGTGACCATCACTGCCGCACCGGCCTTGAGCGCCATCTCGATGCACGGCACCGAAGCGCGCACGCGCGTGTCTTCGGTGATTTCACCGGCGTCACTCAGCGGAACGTTCAGGTCGGCACGGATGAAAACGCGTTGGCCCTGGGCTTTGCCCTGGGCGCACAGGTCGGAGAAGCGAAGAATGTTCATGGCAGGGATTCAGCCTCGCCAGGAGGCAGTGGAGTGGCGTTGATGGAAAAGCGCCGCCATTGTAGGTGCTTCGACAGCCTCAGCACGAACGGGAGGAATCCGTTCGCCCGGATACTGAGCTTGTCGAAGGATCGAAGGGCGTTTCAGGGCGCAATGTGGGTGGGAGCTACCACCCCAAGCCAATATGCAGCGGCAAGTAAACCGCCATCCCCACGACGATGGTGCCCAGAATTCCACGCCGCCAGAAGTAGTAACCGGTGGCGCAGAGCACGGCCGGCAGGCGCGCGTCAAGAAAGGTCTGGATCAGCGCGCCCTGGGTGATGACCAGTTCGGGGGCGATCACCGCCGCGAGCGCGGCCAGCGGAGCGTACTTGAGGCCGCGCTTGAGCCAGTGCGGCATCGGCACTTCGCGCTCGGGAAACATGAAGAACGCGCGCGTGAACAGCGTGATCGCGCCCAGGCCCAGGACATTCAAGGCAAACAGCCACCAGGAATCCATCATGGGCGTTGCTCCTCATCAAGCGGCAGCACCGGATGGCGCTCGCCGCGCTGCGGGTCGGGCGCGCGCAGCGTGGCCGGGCCGGCGCGCCATTCGCGCAGCCGGCGTTCGGTGTTTTCCAGCATCAGGCCCACGGCCACGGAAGCGGCAATCGCCGCCAGGATGTTGAGCTTGAGCGGCAGTGCGAAAGCCGCCACGGCCACGGCTGCGGCGACGCCGGTCGCGGCCCAGGTCGTGCGGTCCGTGAGCATCGAATACAGCACACCGATCAGCGCCAGCACGCCCGCGAAGCCCAGGCCCCACGACAGCGGCACCAGATCGGCAAAGAAGATGCCGGCCACCGAGAAAGCTTGCCAGACAAACCAGTTGGTCGATGCCGCGCCCCAGAAATACGCGACCTGCTCGGGGCTGCGCTGGCCGTCGGGGTAGCGCTTGAGAAACGCGACAAAGATCACGTCGCCGCTGAAATAGCTCAGCGCCAGCCGGTGGCGGCGCGCGAGGTGGGCGAAATAGCCGCGCCACATGCTGCTCAGGATCACGAAGCGCAGGTTCACGCAGATCGCGGTGAACCACACCACCCACATCGGCGCGCCGGCGATCATCAGCGGCAGCACGGCGAGCTGCGCGCTGCCCGCGTAGACCACGAACGACATGAACAAGGCCATGGACACGGTCATGCCGCTCTTGACCATGGCCACGCCCGTGACCAGCGCCCAGGCAGCAATGCCCAGCGAGACGCCGCTCATGTCCTGCATGCCCTGGCGAAAGCCCGGCTCGCGCGCAATGCCCAGCGCGCGGCGTGTCACGGTGCCCAGCCTGGAGTCGGATTCCGGCAACTGGCTCATGGCGTGGCGTCGAGCTGCACGCCCACGGGCAGCACAAAGCCATGCAGGAAGTCGCCCGCGGCCAGGCGCTTGCCGCCCGCGCGCTGCAACTGGGTGAAGCGCATCGCGCCCGCGCCGCAGGCCACGACCACGCCCGCGGCATCGGCGGCGAGCACCGTGCCGGGCGCGGCGTCGGCGGCGCGCGCTTCGGGCCGGCCTTCCCAGAACTTGATGGTTTCGCCCTGCCACAGGCCGGCGGCGCCGGGAAACGGCGTGAACGCGCGCACGCGCCGGTCTATGGTCTCGGCCGGCAGGCGCCAATCGATCCAGCTTTCGGCTTTCTCGATCTTGTGCGCATAGGTCACGCCTTCGGCGGGCTGAGGAGTGCGTGGCAGGCCGCCGCAGGCGCTCATCTCCAGCGCCTCGACGATCAGCCGCCCGCCCAGCAAGGCCAGCTTGTCATGCAGGCTGGCCGTGGTGTCGGTCGCGGCAATCGGCAGGCGTTCGATAACGCACATGTCGCCGGTGTCGAGGCCCGCGTCCATCTGCATGATGGTCACGCCGGTCTCGCTGTCGCCGGCCTCGATCGCGCGGTGGATGGGCGCGGCGCCGCGCCAGCGCGGCAGCAGGCTCGCGTGGATGTTGAGGCAGCCCCTGGCCGGCGTGTCCAGCACCCACTGGGGCAGGATCAGGCCGTAGGCGGCGACGACCATCACATCGGCGCGCGCGGCTTCGATGGCGGCACGCGCCTGGGCCGCGTCTTCGGGGTACTTGCCGTCCAGGCGCAGGCTGCGCGGCTGGCTCACGGCAATGCCGTGCGACTGCGCGCACTGCTTGACGGGCGAAGCCTGCAGTTTCATGCCGCGGCCCGCGGGACGGTCGGGTTGGGTCAGCACCAGGGGCACGTTGAAGCCCGCGTCGAGCAGGCGCTGCAAGGCCACGCTGGCGAATTCCGGCGTACCGGCAAAGATGACGTTCATGCAATCACAGGGGGGAAGGGTGCGGCCATCTCAGTCGAGCGGGTCGCGGTCGTTGAATACTTCGTCGGTGAACATCACGCGGCGCACCACGTCCGTGGGGTCTATGTGTACATGGGCCTGGCGTGAAGCCCCATTGTCCAGCAAACGGTAGGTCCAGATGTCGCCTTTGAAGCTGGCTACATGCTCGACCAGCGCTGGCGGGCCGAACTGCTGCAGCACCGTGGCGCGCGTGTCGGTGCCGGTGCGCAGCGCGAAGAACTGCTCCATGGTCAGCACCTGCTGCACGCGCGTGAGGCGCTGGCGGGCATCGAAATCAAGGTGATAGACCTGCTGGCCCGCGGGCTGGCGGCTGTAGACCAGACGTTCGCCGCCGTCGGGCAGCGCGCGCGTGAGCGTGGGTCTGCCCATGTCGGCCAGCACCTCGGCGCGGCCGCTGCCTATCTTCTGCCATTCGGGCACCGCGCACCCGGCGAGCCAGAGGCTGGCCGCCCCCCAGACTACCCAGCGCGCCCCTTGGAACAGCACTGGGCGGTGACTCATTGCCGGTCCTGCTTTTGCTGCTTGAGCAGCTTGGTCTTGATGCGGTTGCGCTTGAGCGGCGACAGGTATTCGACGAAGACCTTGCCCATCAGGTGGTCCATCTCGTGCTGGATGCAGATGGCCAGCATGCCTTCGGCGTCGATTTCGCGCGACTGGCCTTTTTCGTCGAGCGCGCGCACCTTGACGGCCGTCGAACGCTCGACGCCGTCATAGATGCCGGGCACGGACAGGCAGCCTTCGTCGCCAACCTGCTTCTCGTCGCTGGCCCAGAGGATCTCGGGGTTGATCAGCGTCATGGGCTGGTCACGTTCTTCCGATACATCGATGACCACGACACGCTCGTGCGCGTCGACCTGCGTCGCCGCCAGGCCTATGCCCTGGGCGTCGTACATGGTCGCGAGCATGTCGGCCACCAGGGCCTGGATGCGCTCATCCACCACGGTGACCGGCTTGGCCACCTTGTGCAGGCGTGGATCGGGGTAGCAGAGGATGGGAAGAATTGCCATGGCAGCCAACAAAATGATGTCGCTATTTTCGCCACTTTTGCGCTTATTCGCTGGGCACTGGTCCAATAATCATTGCCTGATCAAGGCCTTGCGTCGAGAATCCTTGGAGCTTTGTTACGTATTACCACGGCGCGGCCTGCAGGGCTGGCGCAGCCGCAGCGACAAGCCAGGCGTGCGGCCTGACCAAAAAGAGGGATTGAGATGACGGCATTTTCCAATGCGCGGGCCTGCGGCATCGGGGCCGTGCTGCTCGCCGCGCTGTCCACCGTATACGCCCAGGGCGGCTATCCGGTAACCGCCACGCAGCGCGCCACGGCACAGCAGGTCGCGCAGCAAGGGGTGCCGCTGAGCGACCTTTCGGCCACCGCGCCCGACGAGTACACCGTGAAGCGCGGCGACACGCTCTGGGGCATTTCGGGCCTGTTCCTGCGCCAGCCCTGGCGCTGGCCCGAGCTCTGGGGCATGAACCTGTCCTCGATCTCCAATCCCCACCTGATCTACCCCGGCCAGGTGCTGTACCTCGACAAGAGCAATGGCTATGCGCGCCTGCGCATGGGTCGGGGCGCGCAAGACATGACGACCGTGCGCCTTTCGCCGCGCACGCGCAGCGAAAGCCTGGCCGACCTGGCCCTGCCCACGCTGCCCGCGCACCTGATCGAGCCCTTCCTGGTCCAGCCGCTGGTGGTCGAAGCGCAGGTGCTGGCCCAGGCGCCGCGCATTGTCGCGACCACCGACGAGCGCGTGATCATGGCCAGCGCCGACCGCGCCTATGTGCGCGGCAGCAGCGGACTGGTGCCGCAGCCGGACTCGGCAAAAACCCGCGCCTGGCGCGTCTTCCGCGACGCCGTGGCGCTCAAGGACCCGGACACCGGCGAGATCCTGGGCTACGAAGCCCAGTACCTGGGCCAGGCCGAGCTGATCGAAGGCGAGACGCTGGTCAGCGTGCAGGACGCCAAGGGCAGGATCAGCGAAACCACCGTTCCGGCGACCATAGACATCGTCGACGCCAAGGGTGAGATCCGCGCGGGCGACCGCCTGCTGCCCGCGCCCGAGCGCGGCTATTCGAACTATGTGCCGCATGCGGCACCGGCCGACGTCAAGGCGCGCGTGGTCTCGATCTACGGCGACTCCGCGGTCAAGTTCGGCGCGCAGAACCAGGTGGTGGCGATCAACCGCGGCACGCGCGACGCGATGACCGCAGGCCAGGTGCTGCAACTCGTGACCCAGGGCGACGTGATCGTCGACAAGACCGGCGGCAAGCGCGAACGCGTGCAGCTGCCGCGCGAGCACAACGGCCTGGCGATGGTGTTTCGCACGTTCGACCGCGTGTCGTATGCGCTGATTCTCGATGTGCGCCGTCCCGTGGTGGCCGGCGACCACCTGATCGCGCCGAACTGAACGGCAGCGCGCCGCGGAGATCAGCGTGTACCCCCAGGCCCTGGACCGCGATGAACTCTCGGCCTGGCTGAGGCTCGCGCACACGCCCGGCATAGGCCGGGCGCTGGCCCGGCGCCTGCTCGCGCAGGCGGGCTCGATCGATGCGCTGTTCGCGCAGTCGCCCACGGCCTTGGGCCCGCTGCTCGCGCCCGCGCAGCGCGCGGCGCTGCTGAGCGTTTCGCCCGCGCAACGCGATGCGCTGCAGACCTGCTGGCAATGGCTGCAGAACCCGCCCCCGGGGCTGGTGCACGCGGTGATCACGCTGGGCGATGCGCGCTACCCCGCAAACCTGCTGGCGACCGAAGATCCGCCGCTGCTGCTGTATGTCGCCGGCCCGGCACAGGCGTTCACGCGCGCCGGCGCGCTGTTTCCCGCGCAGCGCGCGCTGGCCATGGTCGGCAGCCGCCAGCCCAGCGCCCAGGGCCTGATTGACGCGCGGCGTTTCGCGCATGACCTGTGCCTGGCCGGCCTGTGCATCGTCTCGGGCATGGCCCTGGGCATCGATGGCGCGGCGCACGAAGGCGCGCTGCAGGCCGCGCACAGCGCAGGCGCGGGCGACGCCGGCCTGGCCACCATCGCCGTCTGGGGAACGGGGCTGGACCAGCCCTATCCCCGCCGCCACGCGGCGCTGGCGCAGCGCATTGCGCGCGCCGGCCTGCTGGTCAGCGAGTACCCGCTGGGCACACCGCCGCTGGGCGCGCATTTTCCGCAGCGCAACCGCATCATTTCAGGTCTGGCGCAGGGCACGCTGGTGGTCGAGGCGGCGCTGGCGTCGGGCTCGCTGATCACCGCGCGCCTGGCCGGGGAGCAGGGGCGTGAAGTGTTTGCCATTCCCGGCTCCATCCATGCGCCGCAGTCGCACGGCTGCCATGCATTGCTGCGCCAGGGCGCCAAACTCGTCGAGACTGCGCAGGACGTGCTGGAAGAGCTTCAGGGCCTGGCACCGTCCACTACAGCCGCAAGCTCGCCCGCCAGCCCGCGCGTGACCGCCCTGGAATCTGAGCTGCTCGCGGCGCTGGGCTTCGATCCGCTGGGGCTGGACGACCTGGTGGCGCGCACCGGCTGGAACGCGGCCCGTCTGCAGGCGGCGTTGCTCGAACTCGAACTCGCGGGGCGCGTGGCGCGCCTGCCAGGGGGGCTGTTCCAGCGGCTGGAGCGGGGCTGATCCAAGAGTGGCTAACACGACCCGGCAAATCGAAGATTTGCGGTTGCTACTAGGCGCGGCCGGCGAGGCGCGCAGCCGCAGGCAGTGCGAGTAGCACGACAAGGCGACGCAACGACGTAGCAAGGGTTGTGTTAGACACTCTAGGCTTGCAGGCGCTCGGGATTGGCCTCGATCTTCTCCAGTGCATCGCGCGTGGCGCGCAGCGTCACGCCTTCGGCGTCATGCCACAGCAGCAGGCCCGACTGCAGGTAGCTGGCCAGGCGCTGCAGTGGCATCAGATAGCATTGGCCGTCGAGCGTGGCGAACAGGTGCAACTGGCGCTGGCTGCTGTGCCAGGCATATTGCACCTGAACGCTGGAATCGTTGTGGTCCAGCGTGAACCAGCTGCCGGGCTGCAGCGCGCGCGCCCATTCGAGCATCGTCGGCTCGACCGGCTGGGCGGTGCTGCTGAGCACCTGCAGGCCCGCGATGTCCACGCCCAGCAGTATTTCAATGTTCTCGGTCGACAGCGGCATATCGTCTGGCAGGCCGTCGCCGGTCATGAAGTCCTCGAGATGGCTCAGGCGTTGCGCCATGGCTTCGAGGTCCTGGGGCGCTATGGCCGCGGTCTTGGCGATGAAGGCTTCGGCCAGCGTATCGGTGAGCCGCTTGAGCTGTTCGGCCTGCACGCTCGCGGGCATGCCGATCAGCGTGAGCCCTTCGCGCAGGCATTGCAGCAGCTGGGGCAGGCTGCGTATCAGCTGCGCGCGCTGCTCGCGCGTGGGCTTGGCGCTGCCGGCCCAGACGAGATCGCTCGCGGCCTGCTTGAAGGCCTGCGTCTGCGCGTGCACCGCGCCCATGCGCACGGCCGACAGCGCGAGCACTTCGGCCCAGTCGCGAAACAGGAAGTTGCGCAGCTCGGCGCGTACCGGCATGCCCTGGAGCAGTCGGCGCAGCTCTATCGTGTACTGGATGGTCAGCGTTTCCTTCTCTTCCATCTGCTGCACCAGCGAGATGATGCGCGCCTTGGACTGCTCCTGCGTGAGGTAGCCGGCGAGGAATTTCTCGAACTCCTGGTGGGCGAGCTGGAACACGCGCTGGCCGGTTTCGGGAAACTGCTCTATGGTCTGCACCAGGCGCGCGATCTCGGCTTCGAGCACGCTGCCGCCCATGTTGGTCGCGTCGAAGCCCAGCACGCAGGCGCCCATGCGGTCGATCAGCAGCCGCGCAGGGTGCTGCAGGTTGCTGAAGAATTCGGGTTCGGCCAGCGCCACGCGCAGCACGGGCAGTTGCAGGCGCGCGAACCAGACGCGCACCGACGGCGGAATGCGGTCCTGGGCGAGGATGCTCTGGAACATCAGCGCCACGACTTCGATGGCGGCGCGGTCGCTGGGCACCGTGGCCTGCTGCTTCCATACGTTGGAGCGCTGGCGCAGCGTGTGCGCGAGCTGGTCCAGGTCTATGTTTGCGGCGCCCGGGCCCGAGGCCGGCGCGCCGGGCAAGTCTGCCTGGAACGCGGCTGCCTGCGGCGCCTGTGCGGCCAGCACCTGCAGCAGGCTTTGGGACGCCGTCGCGTGCTGCACTGATGGCGCAGCGGCGGTGGCGCCGGGCATGCGCGTGTTCGGCGCAAGCATATCGCGCAGCTGCTGCAGCACTTCCTGGGCGCGCTGGCGTGCGCGCAGCAAGGGATGCATGGGCGCCGCGGGCCTGACCGGGCTTTGCGCCTGGCCCGCGGACGCGGGCAGCGGCGTCAACCCGGTGTCGGGGTTGCGGCGCACGACCGTGAGTTCCTCGGACTGGGGCACGCCTTCGTCATCGTACAGCTGGTGCAGCGCCTGGGCCGCGCCCTGCAGCAATTCGCCCAGCGCGGTCTGCAGCGGCGCCGTGAGGCTTTGCAGGTCGGCGCGCGGCAGACCCGAGCCGCGCCACTGGTTGACCAGCAGTTCGCAAAAGGTTTCGGGACGCAGCAGGTCGTCGGCCACGAGTTCGTGCTGCTGCAGCCACTGGCTGCGCAGGCGCAGCGCTTCAAAGCTGCTGCCGGCCAGTTCATCGGTCGCGAGCGCGAGCCTGGCGGCCTGGATCTGGTTTTCTATCGTTTCGTCGCTGAGCAGCTCGAAGGTGCCGGGCAGGGCGGCGGTGCTGCGCGCAGCGGGCGTGGGCTGGCCTGAGGCCGCGCGCGCGGTCTGCAGCGCGTCGTGGCAGGCCTGGACCCAGGCTGCCTGGTGCGCGCGGTAGCGTTCCAGCGCCGCGCGATGGGCCTGCATTTCGCGCTGGGTGCCGACCTGGTCGGCGAGATGTTCGAGGAAAGCCTCCATCCGCGCCGCAAGATCCGGCAGCGCCTGGGTCAGGGCCTGCGCCAGTTGCTCGCGCGCCTGGCGCACGAGCGCCGTGGCGGGCGCTGCGGGAGGAGGGGGCGGGGAAGCCATGGATCCCCGAGATTACACTGCCGCCCCTGCGTTCGGGTCGTTGGCGTCGTGGTCCTTCTTCGGCGACTTGATCAGGTCATCGCGCTTGACGCCCAGCCACATGGCGATGGCGGCGGCGACGAACACCGAGGAGTAGATGCCGAACAGAATGCCGATGGTCAGCGCCAGCGCGAAGTAGTGCAGGCTCGGACCACCGAAGAAGAACATCGACAGCACCATGGCTTCGGTCGAAGCATGGGTGATGATGGTCCGGCTCATGGTCGAGGTGATCGCGTGATCGATGACCTCGGGCGTGCTGAGCTTGCGGAACTTGCGGAAGGCTTCGCGGATCCGGTCGAAAATCACCACCGATTCGTTGACCGAGTAGCCCAGCACCGCCAGGATACCGGCGAGCACGGCCAGCGAGAACTCCCACTGGAAGAACGCGAAGAAGCCCAGGATGATCACGATGTCGTGCAGGTTGGCGATGATGGCCGCGACACCGAACTTCCACTCGAAGCGAAAGGCCAGGTAGATCACGATGCCCAGGATCACCATGCCCAGCGCCATCAGGCCGTTGTGCATCAGCTCCTCGCCGACCTGCGGGCCGACAAACTCGGTGCGCCGCAGCGTGACTTCAGGGTCGGCGGCCTTGAGCGCAGTGAGCACCTGCTCGCTTTGCTGCGCCGAGGTCACGCCCTTTTGCACCGGCAGGCGGATCATGACGTCGCGCGAAGTGCCGAAGTTCTGCACGATCACGTCGGCGTAGCCCAGTCCCGAGACCGTTTCCCGGACCTTGCCCACGTCGGCGCTCTGCACATAGGCGACTTCCATCACCGTGCCGCCCGTGAACTCCACCGACAGGTGCAGGCCGCGCGTGAACAGGAAGAAGACCGCCAGCACGAAGGTCAGCAGGGAAACCGCGTTGAGCCACAACGCGTATTTCATGAACGGGATGTCTTTTTTGATGCGGAAGAATTCCATGGTCTTCCTCCTTACTTCTTGGCTGCCACCGAACGCAGCTCAGATGCGTCTTCGGGCTTCCAGATTTGGCCGATCGAGATTTGCTTGAGCTTCTTGCGGTTGCCGTACCAGAGGTTCACCAGGCCGCGCGAAACGAACACCGCCGAGAACATGCTGGTCAGGATACCAATGCAATGCACCACGGCAAAGCCGCGCACCACGCCCGAGCCGAAGGCCAGCAGCGCCAGGCCCGCGATCAGGGTGGTGACGTTCGAATCGAGAATGGTCGACCAGGCGTGCTGGTAGCCCGCGCTGATCGCGGCCTGCGGCGAGGCGCCGGCGCGCAGTTCCTCGCGGATGCGCTCGTTGATCAGCACGTTCGAGTCGATGGCCACGCCCAGCGCCAGCGCCATGGCGGCAATGCCGGGCAGGGTCAGCGTGGCCTGCAGCATCGACAGGATGGCCAGCAGCAGCAGCACGTTGATCGACAGCGCGACCGTCGAGAAGATGCCGAACATCATGTAATAGACGCACATGAACACGGCGATCGCCACCATGCCCCAGACCACGGAGTGGATGCCGCGGTCGATGTTGTCGGCACCCAGGCTGGGGCCGATGGTGTATTCCTCGATGATTTCCATGGGCGCGGCCAGCGAACCGGCGCGCAGCAGCAGCGAGGTGTCGTTGGCTTCCATGGTCGTCATGCGGCCGGAAATCTGCACGCGGCCGCCGCTGATCTCGGCGCGGATCACGGGCGCCGTCACGACTTCGCCCTTGCCCTTTTCAAACAGCACGATGGCCATGCGCTTGCCGACGTTCTCGCGCGTGATGTCCTTGAAGATGCGCGCGCCCTTGGCGTCCAGCGTCAGGTTCACCGTGGGTTCCTGCGTCTGGCCGTCGAAGCCGGGCTGGGCGTCGGTCAGGTTCTCGCCCGTGAGCACGACCTGCTTCTTGACGATCACGGCCTGGCCGCTGCGGTCAAGATACTTCTCGGCGCCGAACGGCACCGGGCCCGAGCCCATTTCGGCCGCGCGGGCTTCGCTGGATTCGTCGACCATGCGCACTTCGAGGGTCGCGGTGCGGCCCAGGATGTCCTTGGCCTTGGCGGTGTCCTGCACGCCTGGCAGCTGGACCACGATGCGGTCCAGGCCCTGCTGCTGGATCACGGGCTCGGCGACGCCGAGTTCGTTGATCCGGTTGTGCAGGGTCACGATGTTCTGCTTGAGCGCCTGTTCCTGCACCTTGCGCAGGGCTTCGGGCTTGATCGAGGCGCGCAGGCGGAACTCGCTGCCGTCAGGCTGGCTCGTGGTCTGCAGATCGGGATACTGGTCGGCAATCAGGTTGCGCGCAGCCGTCAGCGAGGCTTCGTCGCGCAGACGGATCTCGATGTTCTGGCCTTCGCGCGAAATGCCGCCGTGGCGGATGTTCTTGTCGCGCAGGCCCGAGCGCAGATCGCCCGTGAAGGACTCGGCCTTCTTGGTCAGCGCGGCCTGCATGTCGACCTGCAGCATGAAATGCACGCCGCCGCGCAGATCCAGACCCAGGTACATGGGCTTGGCGCCAATGGCCGTAAGCCAGTTGGGCGAGCGCGAGACCAGATTCAGCGCGACGATGTAGGCGGGATCGTTGGCGTCGGGCACCAGGGCCCGCTGGATCGCGTCCTTGGCCTGCAGCTGCTCGTCGGGCGTGTTGAAGCGTGCGCGTATCGATGTGCCTTCGAGCGTCAGCGTGTCGGGCGTGACGTTCGCGGCCTTGAGCGCCTCTTCGACGCGCTGCATGACAGCCGCGTCCACCTTGACGGTGGCTTTGGACGAAGACACCTGCACTGCAGGCGCTTCACCGAAAAAATTGGGCAGGGTGTAAAGCACACCTACCAGCAGCGCGATCACGATGATCGCGTATTTCCAGACCGGATATCGGTTCATGATCGCGCTCGTATCTCTCAGAAAGCACAATGGGCTCGGCAGCCTGCGGTCAGGCGCCGGGCCGGGGTGAAGACAGCGTCTTCGACAGCGAAAAAATTACTTGACCGAGCCCTTGGGCAGCACTTGCGTCACGGCGCTGCGCTGCAGCTGCACTTCGACGCCGGACGAGATCTCGACCTGGACGAAACCGTCGGACAGGCCCGTGACCTTGCCGATCAGGCCGCCGGCGGTGGCGACTTCGTCACCCTTGGCCAGCGCGTCGATCATGGCGCGGTGTTCCTTCTGACGCTTCATCTGGGGACGAATCATCACGAAGTAGAGCACCACGAACATCAGCACCAGCGGCAGCATGCCTGTGAGCGAACCCATCATGCCGCCCTCGGCAGCGGCGGCAGGAGCGGTCTGGGCAAAAGCGGAAGAAATAAACACGGCGAAGACTCCAACAGATGGATGGGGCAAAAAGGAATTCTCATGCCGGCCGCGGGCTGCGCGCCGGATGGGTAACGGAACATTGTATGCGGGTGTTTCTCATCGGCCCCAGGGCCGACCCGCAGGCATTTGGGTATTTGGTGGCGCCGCAGGAAACAACACGCCCGCCCAGGCTTTGGGCCGGGCGGGCGTGACAAGTTCCCTTGAGTGCGCTTGGAAGTTACTGGCGGGAAGGCCGTTGACCCTTCGCCAGGGCCGTCGCGGCAAGCCCACGACAAACGCTTATTCCGTTCGTCCTGAGCTTGCCTGCGCGGCCCGGTCGAAGGATGGGCGGCCTGTCTCACAAACCGTTCAGTGCGCCACCGTGCCGCGCTGCGCCACGTCTGCAGCCGCCGCGACCGGCGCGCTCCACTGCGCCAGCAGCGCCGCACGCTTTGCCTGTGCGGCCTCCAGATGGCGTTCCTTCACATGGCCGTAGCCGCGAATGCCTTCGGGAACGCTGGCGATTTCCACGGCCAGCGCCAGGCGCTCCGGGGTCAGGCCGGCGAGCAGCGCGGTGATGTCCTGGCGGTACTCGGCGATCAGCGCGCGCTCGGTGCGGCGTTCCTCGGTGTAGCCAAAGACATCGAAAGCCGTGCCGCGCAGTCCGCGCAGGCGGGTCAGCACGCCAAAGGCGCTGCGCACCCAGGGGCCGAAGGTCTTCTTGCGCAGATGGCCCTGGTCGTCCTTTTTCGCCAGCAGCGGCGGCGCGAGGTGATGCACCAGCTTGTAGTCGCCTTCGAACATCTGTTCGAGCTTGGCCGTGAACGCGGCGTCGGTGTGCAGGCGCGCGACTTCGTACTCATCCTTATAGGCCATGAGCTTGAACAGGTAGCGCGCCACGGCTTCGGACAGGCGCGTGCCCTTGCCCAGCGCCAGTTCGGCGGAGTGCACCTGGTCGACCAGCGTCTTGTAGCTGTCGGCATAGGCCGTGTTCTGGTAGCCGGTGAGGAATTCCACGCGCTTGGCGACGATTTCCTCCAGGCCGGGCTTCTTCGCGAAGTGGATGACCTGGGTCGCCTGGTACAGCGCCTGGACTTCGGCCAGGTCGTGGGCGCAGCGCCGGCCCCATTCAAACGCGGCCTTGTTGTTCTCGATCTGCACGCCGTTGAGCTCCATGGAGCGCATCAACGCGGCATGCGACAGCGGCACGCGGCCCTTCTGCCAGGCATAGCCCAGCAGCAGCGGGTTGGCGTAGATGCTGTCGCCGATCAGCTGCACCGCCGCCTGCTCGGCGTCGAAGCTGCCGACCAGGCCGGGGCCGACCGCGTTTTCAATCGCGCTGGCGCAGCTGCCGCCGGGGAACTGCCAGTCGGGGTCGTGCACGAACGCCGCCGTGGGCGTTGCGTGGTTGTTGAGCGCGACATAGGTGCGGCCCGGCTGCATGACAGCCAGCGTCGACTTGTGCGCCGCGACAATCGGGTCGCAGCCTATCACCAGATCGGCCTTGGCGGTGTCGACCTTGGTGGTGTAGATGGCCTCGGGCCGCAGCGCGATCTGGATATGGCTCCAGGTGGCGCCGCCCTTCTGGGCCAGGCCGCCGGCGTCCTGCGTGACCACGCCCTTGCCGTCGAGGTGGGCGGCCATGCCCAGCAGCGAGCCGATGGTGATCACGCCCGTGCCGCCTACGCCGCCGACAACGATGCCCCAGGCGCTTTCCGCCAGCGGCAGCACCGGTTCGGGCAGCGGCGGCAGCGTATTGAGCTGGCCTTTCTTCTCTTTCTTCGGCTTCTTGAGCGTTCCGCCTTCAACGGTGACGAAACTCGGGCAAAAGCCCTTGAGGCAGGAGTAGTCCTTGTTGCAGCTGTTCTGATTGATGCGGCGCTTGCGGCCGAACTCGGTCTCCACCGGCTCCACCGACAGGCAGTTGGACTGCACCGAGCAGTCGCCGCAGCCTTCGCAGACCAGCTCGTTGATCACCACGACCTTGTCGGGCGTGGCCAGCGTGCCGCGCTTGCGGCGGCGGCGCTTTTCGGTGGCGCAGGTCTGGTCGTAGATCAGCGCCGTGCAGCCCTTGGTCTCGCGCAGCTCGCGCTGGATGCGGTCCAACTCGTCGCGGTGGAAGACTTCAATGCCCGCGGGCAGGTCGTCGAGCAGCTCGGGGTGGCCCGAACGCGCCGCGCTGCCTTTCACATGGTGGGTGCGGCCTTCGTACTTGGCCGGGTCATCGGTGACCACGACCAGCTTGACCACGCCTTCGGCGCGCAGGCTGTGGGCGATCTGCGCGACCGAATGCCCTTCGGGGCGTTCGCCCACCTGCTGGCCGCCGGTCATCGCCACCGCGTCGTTGTACAGGATCTTGTAGGTGATGTTGACGCCTGCGGCAATGCTCTGGCGAATCGCCAGCAGGCCGCTGTGGAAATAGGTGCCGTCGCCCAGGTTGGCGAACACATGCGGTTCGGTGGTGAACGGCTGCTGGCCTACCCAGGTCACGCCTTCGCCGCCCATCTGGGTGAACGTCGAGGTGTTGCGGTCGGGCATCCAGTTGGCCATGTAGTGGCAGCCGATGCCGGCCACGGCGCGCGAGCCATCCGGAACGCGCGTGCTGGTGTTGTGCGGGCAGCCGCTGCAGAACCAGGGCTGGCGGTCGCCGGTCTCGACCAGCGGCGCGGCCAGCGCGCGCTCGCGCGCTTCGATCACGGCCAGGCGCTGCTCCATGCGCGCGACGATGTCGTCGGGCACACCCAGCTTCTTCAGGCGCTTGGCGATCGCCTTGGCAATGATGGCCGGCGTGAGGTCGGCCTTGGCGCGCAGCAGCCAGTTCTGGCTGGGGTTGGGCTGGCTCCATTCGCCGCCCGAGGTATCGCCTTCGCCTTCGTCGAACTTGCCCAGCACGTTGGGGCGCACGTCGGAGCGCCAGTTGTAGAGCTCTTCCTTGATCTGGTATTCGATGACCTGGCGCTTTTCCTCGACCACCAGGATTTCCTGCAGGCCGCGCGCGAACTCGCGCGTGATCGTGGCTTCCAGCGGCCAGACCACATTGACCTTGTGCACGCGGATTCCCAGATGGCGGCAGACATCGTCGTCCAGGCCCAGGTCGACCAGCGCCTGGCGCGTGTCGTTGTAGGCCTTGCCGCTGGCAATCAGGCCGAAGCGGTCATTCGGGCCTTCGATCACGTTGTAGTTGAGGCGGTTGGCGCGCACATAGGCCAGGGCCGCGTACCACTTGTAATCCATCATCCGCGCTTCCTGCTCCAGCGGCGCGTCGGGCCAGCGGATATGCAGGCCGCCGGGCGGCATCACGAAGTCTTCGGGCAGCACGATCTTCACGCGGTCGGGATCGATGGAGACGCTGGCCGAGGACTCGACGACTTCCTGGATGGTCTTCACTCCGGACCACAGTCCCGAGAAGCGGCTCATGGCAATGCCATGCAGGCCCATGTCGAGGATGTCCTGCACGCTGCTCGGGAAGAACACCGGCGTGCTGCAGGCCTTGAAGATGTGGTCGCTCTGGTGCGCGGCCGTGCTGCTCTTGCTGATGTGGTCGTCGCCGGCAATTGCCAGCACGCCGCCGTACTTGGCCGTGCCCGCCATGTTGGCGTGCTTGAACACGTCGGAGCAGCGGTCCACGCCCGGGCCCTTGCCGTACCAGATGCCGAACACGCCGTCGAACTTCTTGGTGTCGGGGTAGATGTCGAGCTGCTGCGTGCCCCAGACGGCGGTCGCGGCAAGTTCCTCATTGACGCCGGGCTGGAACACGATGTCGTGCTGCGCCAGGTGCTTCTTGGCGGCCCACAGCGACTGGTCATAGACACCCAGCGGCGAGCCGCGGTAGCCGCTGATGAAACCCGCGGTGTGCAGGCCGGCGGCGGCGTCGCGCTGCTGCTGCAGCATGGGCAGGCGAACCAGCGCCTGCACCCCGCTCATGAATGCGCGGCCCTGGGCCAGCGCGTATTTGTCATCGAGAGTGACGGTCTCCAGTGCACGCCTTAGGTGCTCGGGCAGGGGGGCATTCATAACTTGTCTCCATCGAGGTGGAAAGGTGCATTTCTTGCGCCGGAAATATTCCGGGCGCAGGCACTTTGTTTTTGCTTGATCTCCCGCTCAGTGTATTCCTGAGTCAGCGATAAGTGATTGCGTTGTATGCGCTGTTTTCGCTATTCTCGGAAAGATTCTTGCTCTATATGGAGTTATTTTGAACACATTGGACAAATTTGACGTTGCCATCCTTGCGCAACTCCAGGCGGATGCGCGTTTGACCAACGCCGAGCTTGCGCAGCGCGTGGGCCTGTCGGCCGCGCCCTGCTGGCGGCGCGTGCGTGCGCTCGAGGAGGCGGGCTTCATCAAGGGCTACCACGCCGAGATCGACCGCCACAAGATAGGACTGGGCGTGCTGGCCTTCGTGCGGCTGGACGCGGTGCGCACTTCGGGGCCGCTGACGCTCGAGACCGAGGAGGCGATACGCAAGATTCCCGAAGTGGTGTCCTGCCACTACATCAGCGGCTCGGGCACGTTCGAGCTGCAGGTCGTGACGCGCGACCTCGACAGCTTCGCGCAGTTCGCGCGCAACGTGCTGCTCAACCTGCCCAACGTCAAGGACGTGCACACCAGCTTTTCACTGGGCGAAATCAAGGCCAGCGCGGCCTTGCCGCTGGAGCATCTGCTGCGGCAGGGGGCAGGCAACGGCTACGTCCGGTAACGGAAAGCCGCGGACT
Organism: Comamonas sp. DB36; assembly: GCF_057914905.1. NCBI lineage: Bacteria > Pseudomonadati > Pseudomonadota > Betaproteobacteria > Burkholderiales > Comamonadaceae > Comamonas > Comamonas sp. DB36. The sequence goes on along the minus strand of NZ_CP196631.1, from coordinate 4,382,887 downwards.
TTCATGCAGGAAGCCCGCTTTGGTCGCAAAATCACGACCACATGCCAGACGAGATAACGCCCCCACAGCCCTCCGCCCGTGTATCGCCATCAGGCGATGGCGCTTCCCCATCTTCCTCGGCAGTGCGCCCGCCCGGCGGGGGCTTGCTCGAAGATCCTTCGGGCATGGCCGACGCGGACCGCGCCAGCGCCCAGGCCGCGGCCAGCCACGCGGCGCAGCACAAGGCCTCCCAGGCCGTCTGGGCGCCGCTGAGCCAGCCCACCTTCCGCATGCTGTGGATGGTCTGGGTCGCGGCCAATACCTGCATGTGGATGAACGACGTCGCCGCCGCCTGGCTGATGACTTCGCTGACCACCTCGCCCGTGCTGGTGGCGCTGGTGCAGTCGGCGTCCACGCTGCCGGTGTTCCTGCTGGGCCTGCCCAGCGGCGCGCTGGCCGACATTCTCGACCGCCGGCGCTATTTCATCGTCACCCAGTTCTGGGTCGCGGCCGTCGCCGTGGTGCTGTGCCTGGCCGTGCTGTCGGGCTACATGACGCCTTATCTGCTGCTGGCGCTGACTTTTGCCAACGGCATAGGCCTGGCAATGCGCTGGCCCGTATTCTCGGCGCTGATCCCCGAACTGGTGTCCAAGCCGCAGCTGCCTTCGGCGATGGCGCTCAACGCGGTGGCGATGAATGCCTCGCGCATCATCGGCCCGCTGGTCGCGGGCGCGATCATCGCCAGCCTGGGCAGCGCCTGGGTGTTCGTGCTCAACGCGACGCTGTCGGTGATTTCGGCGTTCGTGCTGATCCGCTGGAAGCGCCAGCACACCGACAGCCCGCTGGGCCGCGAGCGCCTGCCCAGCGCGATGCGCGTGGGCCTGCAGTTCGTGCGCGAGTCGCCGCGCATGCGCGCCGTGCTGCTGCGCACCGTCTGCTTCTTCTTCCAGACCACTGCCATCATGGCGCTGATGCCGCTGGTCGCCCAGCGTCTGCATGTCGGCGATGAAGGCGGCGCGAGCACGTTCACGCTGCTGCTGGCTTCCATGGGCGCGGGCGCGATCATCGGCGCCACGCTGCTGCCGCGGCTGCGCCAGGCGCTGCCGCGCGAGAAGCTCATTCTGACCGGCGTCAGCGCGCAGGCGCTGGCGACCATCACCGTGGCGCTGGCGCCGCACCTGGCCGTGGCCGTGGTGGCGATGCTGCTGGCCGGCATCGCGCTGATCTCGACCGCCAATACGCTGGGCGTCGCGGCGCAGATGTCGCTGCCCAACTGGGTGCGCGCGCGCGGCATGTCGATCTACCAGATGTCCATCATGGGCGGCACGGCGCTGGGCGCGGCGCTGTGGGGCCAGGTGGCGTCTATCACCACCGTATCGACCAGCCTGATCATCGCGGCCTTGAGCGGCGTGGTGGCCATGCTGCTGGTGCAGCGCCTGTCATCCGACCGTCAGATTGAGGAAGACCTGAGCCCGTCCAAGGCGTTCAAGGCGCCCGAGGCGACCATGGCGCCCGAAGCCGGGCGCGTGGTCGTGACCATCGAGTACATCATCCAGCCCGCGCAGACCGAGGAATTCCGCCAGCTGATGCAGGAAAGCCGGCGCAGCCGCATGCGCCAGGGCGCCCTGGGCTGGACGCTGCTGCACAGCATGAGCCAGCCCGAGCGCTTCGTCGAACAGATCATCGACGAGTCGTGGACCGAGCATCTGCGTCGCTTCGACCGCGTCACGGCCTATGACGTCTCGCTGCGCGACCGCAAGCTGGCCTTCCATGTGGGCGAGGGCCCGCCGCGCGTGACGCGCTATTTCGCCGAATCGCTCTGACGCTTCAGCCCAGCGCCCATGCGGGCGGCTGCGCATCCTCGGCGTTGGAGGCGCAGAGCACGACCTGGTTTTCACTGCCGGTTTCCATCGCCGCAGGCGCAGCGCCCCCATCCAGCCACAGGAGGCAGCGGGGCGGTGCCGGGTAAGCCGCCGGCACCGGGGTATAGGTGATGATCTGCAGGTCGTCGAATTCCTGCGCCTCCTGAACACCGTTCCTGGAGCCCGGCGGTTCTGCCGCCGCGCGGTACGGATTCTCTGGATTGAGAGTCTGGACCCGGTCGAGGAAGCGATTGATGTCGAATGCGTCTTCCACTTCGCGCGCCTGCGCCTGCTGCACCGCATGCGGCCGCGGTTTGTTGTAGATGCTGTGCCGCAGATGCGACCAGGTGTCGGGGCCGTGCTGGACAGGGGGTTCCGGCACCGGCGGCGGCGCTTCCTGCTCCAACAGAAAAGCGGGCAGCGGCCGGGTGATTACCTGCTGCAACGCGTCCGAGTACCGGGGGAAGACGTCCAGTGGCTCGACAGGATCGCAGCCCGGGATCTGCAGGTCGCGCGCATTCTGGCTCGAAGGGACGGGGGCGTTGCCTGTGAAGGGCGGGGGATAGAAAGACATATGAAAGATCCTGCCGCGAAATGGTTCTTTATTCTCGGATTGCCTTTTCCGCGCCTCGGTCAGCCGGGTGCGCAGGGGGGCGACAGCCGAATGGCGACAGAGTTGTAGGATTTGGTTATCAGTAAAAAAACTCAATAGTTTTTGAAAAAACTGTGCCGATTGTGCATGGCTGGCGCAGAGTTCAAGGGACTCTCATGGCATGGCGTCCTGGCTGGCCACCAGCTGCACGGCAGAAAAGTCGTCCGCGACAGCGGCCGCATCGTTGCTGTCCAACGCGTCATGGGCTTCAAGTTCACGTTGCCCGGCCGTCGTCCGGCTGAGAACCGCAGGCGCGCTGCCGGGGGCAGACTGGCAGTTGGGCGGCGTCTGCATCTGCGTCTGCCAGGCATCGAGCAAGGTCCCTGACAGCGTAGGAGGCGCGCAGTCTGCCTGGTTTTCATCGAATTCTTCGAGATTTTCCCCGCGCAGCGGCAATGCAACGGCCGCGCTGGAATGCGCCACCCCCTGCGGGGATTGGAGCGCATCGTCGTCTTCTGAACGCTGGGCCACTGTGCTGAACGGCGGGGTGACGCACGCCCGCTGCGCTGAAAGCAGCGGCAGCTGCGTATCGCCGGGCTGCGCAAGCCGCATCACGTGACCCGTGCTGTCGAACTCCGGCGTGGGCAGCGGGCCGAAGGAGTGGTAGCTGCTGATGGGACTCAATTGGTGGAGTTCATGCAGATCCTCCCCATCGACAAACTTGCCGGTCGCGCAATCGAAACGAGGTTGGGCGGTGCTTGAAACAGGCGAGCCGGCGATATCCTCGAGCTGGGGAAAATGCGCTGCCGACAGGCGCATGGGCATGCTGTGGTCGGCCATGCGCTGCAGATGTATGGGAGACAGCGTCTCACCGCTCAGCCGATATTTCGATGACGAGGGCGTCACCAGGTTCGCCGGGCACTCCTGCCATGTGATTTCAAAGTGTGTGCGCTGCGGCTCCACGGGCCTGACGGTGAACGGATGCTGCAAATGCTGCAGAGGATTGTCGTGAATCAGGGGCGGTGGGGGGCAATGGCTGTCATCGTCCTGCACCGGCATTTCGCTCGCGCGACCCGGGTTCCGCGTGAGCACGGGATCGAATTCGGGTGGGGTACCGGAAGGCGTGGCCTGCGTCAATGAATTGGTGCGGAGTTTCGGCGGCATATGGAATGGGAGTGAAGAGGAATGGAAGCGGGCAAAGCCATTTCCATTTTCCGGTCCCATTCCATGCCGCTGTGGTCGGCAGCACCCGTGTCCACGGGTCGGCGCGCAGGATGCACGCGTGTAAGCTTTTGACTATTTATTTAACAAATTAATAGTGTTTTGCTATTAATTGAGCGGCGGCATTATCGGCTGGCGCTGCCGGGCGTCAGATGCCGCGGCCAGAACGTCCACAGCCGCAGGTTCTGCTTGAGTCGCCCCGCAATCTCGCCCGCTTCGGCACCCCAGCCCGTGAAGTAGTCGGCGCGCACCGCACCCAGGATGGCGCTGCCCGTGTCCTGGGCAAACACCATGCGGTTGAGCGCCACCGTCGGGCCGGGTGTCGACAGCCAGACCGGCGTGCCGTAGGGAATGCTCTGGCGGTCGACGGCGATGGAGCGGCCCGGGGTCAGCGGCACGCCTAAAGCGCCCTTGGGGCCGAACTCCGCGTCCAGGCCCTCGAGCGCTTCCTCACGGAAGAACACATAGCGCGGATTGCTCCACAGCATTTCGTTGACGCGGCCGGGGTTGGCCGCGATCCAGGCGCTGATTCCGGGCCAGGTCGCGTCGCGCACCAGGTTCTGGTCGAGCAGCCAGCGGCCCACGCTCTTGTAAGGCTGGTCGTTGGTGCCGGCATAGGCGACGCGCACCAGGCGCACCTGGCCGTTGGGCTCGGTCAGGCGCAGCCGGCCCGAGCCCTGGATATGCAGCACCAGCGCGTCGATGGGATCGCGCAGCCAGGCGATCGCGCGGCCGGCGAGCGCGGCCTGGGCTTCGGGCAGGGTATCGATCTGCTGGCGCGAATACCAGGGCTTGCGCGTGCCAAAGCCCGTGGGCAGCTGGTACAGCGGCACGTTGTAGCCATTGCCGGGCAGGCGCGCGGCGTCGAGCTGGGGTTCGTAGTAGGCCGTCAGCAGGCCTTCGGGGCTGCCGTTGCTCGCTTCCACGCGGTAGGGCTGGAACTTGGCCAGCATCCAGGCGCGCTGCTCGTCGCCGTTGGCGATGCTCAGCCGGCGCACTTCGCTGCACAGTCCCGCGAATGCCGGCGTCGGGCGCTCGCAGTTCTTCACCCAGGCATTCCAGGCTTCGTGCAGTGCGTCGCTTTCAAAGCCCGGCAGCTCGCTCCAGGCCACGGGCAGCCAGCGGCTCTTGGGAAACGACACCGCCGCGGCCGTGATGGGGGCCGGAGTGCTTTGGGAGCCCTGAGGACGCAGCTCTGGAATGGGCGAAGGATCGACGGTCGGAAGGGATGTGGTGGAACACGCGGCGAGCGTTCCTACAATCAACGCCATTGACGCAAGGCGCAGGAGGTTGAGATTCATGGGGCTGATTTTGCTTGAAGCGTTGCTGGCATTGATCGTTTTGATCGCAATTGTCTGGTGGACCATGTTTTCCGGACGAAAACGCGGGGAACTCGCGCCGCCGGATTCGGAGGAAGACCCGCCGCAGCCGCCGGGGCCGCGGCCCTGATGCGCCAGGCCTGGCGGTTGTCGTGTCTGTCCTACGGGCGTCGACATCCGGGGCTGATACGCTGGGGGACAATTGGTTTAACACGAGGGCACCTGCCCCCGGCAGGCGTTTTACGTGCAGTTAGCGCCCGGATCATTTACGTGAAGGAGTTCATATGCGCAAAAATATTCTCGTGGCCGCAACGGCTGCAGTTCTGCTGATTTCCGGCTGTGCCAACACCGGCATGTCCGACACCCAGCGCCGCACGGCCACGGGTGCGGGCGTGGGCGCCCTCGCGGGTGCGGTGCTGGGCTCGGCGACCGGCGGCAAGGCCGGAACGGGCGCGCTGGTGGGCGCGGGCGTGGGTGCGCTGGGCACCTACATCTGGTCGCAGAATATGGAAAAGCAAAAGCGCGAGATGGAAGCCGCGACGCAGGGCACGGGCATCGCCGTGACGCAGACGCAGGACAACCAGCTCAAGCTCGACATTCCCAGCGACATCTCGTTTGACACCGGCCGCGCGGACATCAAGAGCAACTTTGCTCCGGTGCTCGACCGTTTCGCCGATGGTCTGCGCAACAACGTCAACACCGACGTGCGCATCGTGGGCCACACGGACAGCACGGGCTCGGACGCCATCAACAATCCGCTGTCGCTGCAGCGCGCCAACAGCACGCGCAATTACCTGACCAGCCGCGGCGTGGGCGGCACGCGCATCCAGACCGAAGGCCGTGGCTCCTATGAGCCCATCGCGTCGAACAGCACCAACGAAGGCCGCGCGCGCAATCGCCGCGTGGAGATCTATGTGGGCGAACGCCCGCGCTAAGCGCTGATTGCAGCCATGCCCCAAGGCCCCGAAAGGGGCCTTTGTCGTTCCTGGACAGGCGCTAGACGTCGGTTCTCAGCAGATTGGCGAGCTCCACCGCCGACTTGACCTGCATCTTGTCGAACACGCGCGAGCGGTGCACTTCGACCGTGCGCACGCTGATGTCGAGCTGGTCGGCAATCAGCTTGTTGGGAATGCCTTCGACGACCAGACGCATCACATCGCGTTCGCGCTCGGTCAGGTCGGTCAGGCGATTGCGCAGCGCGTCGCGCTCGCGCATGCGCGACAGGTGCTGATCGGAAGCCGCGAGCGCCTGCTCGATGCGGTCGACCAGCGCGTTGTCGGAAAACGGCTTCTCGCAGAAGTCGAAGGCGCCGCGCTTGACGGTGTCGACGGCCGTGGGCACGTCGGCATGGCCGGTGAGAAAGATCACCGGCATGGCCGCGAGCTGGCCTTCGGCGAGCAGCTGGTTGAACAGCGCCAGGCCACTCATGCCCGTCATGCGCATGTCGAGCAGCAGACAACAGGGATGGCGCGCGGGCGACTGCGACTGCAGCATGTCGAGAAACGATTCGGCGCAGTCGAAGGACTCGCTGAGCAGGCGGCGCGAGCGCAGCAGCCATGCCAGGGCCTCGCGCACATCGGCATCGTCGTCCACGATGTAGACGGTGGCGTTTTGTACGGGTTCCATGGGATCAATTCTGAGGTGGAGCGGGCAGCGTGAAACTGAATACCGTACCACGCGGAAGGTTGGGGCTGTGGCGCAACGTCCCTCCGTGCTGCTCGATCACGGTGCGGCACAGGCTCAGCCCCAGTCCCATGCCTTCCTCGCGCGTGGTGAAGAACGGCGTGAACAGCTGTTCGGACACGGCTTCATCGATGCCGCTGCCGCAGTCGATCACGGAAAATTCCAGCCAGCTCGCATGCGCGCTGCTGGTGCTGTGGCGCACGCGCAGCGTCAGCTCGCGCGGCTGGGTTTCGATGCCGTCCATGGCCTGGGTGCCGTTGCGCGCGAGATTGAGCAGCACCTGCTCGATCATGGTCGGATCGCACAGCACGGGCGGCAGGTCGTTGTCCAGTTGGGTGATGACGCGCACGCCGAGCTTGCGCGCCTGCATGCGCACCAGCGGCAGCACGGCGTCGATCAGTTCGCTGGCGTGCACCTGCTCGCGCGACTGGTCGCGCCGGCGCACGAAGTCGCGCACGCTCTTGATGACCCGGCCCGCGCGCTCCGCCTGGTTGGCGATGCGCTGCATCGCGGTGCGCAGGTCCTGCAGCTGCTGGCGCAGCGCGGCCGGATTGTCGCTTGCCGGCTCGTGCTGGCCCAGCATGTTGAGCGAGCCCGCCGCATAGCTGGCGATGGTCATCAGCGGCTGGGTCAGCTCATGGCTCAGCAGCGAGGCCATCTCGCCCACGGTCGCCAGCCGCGCCGTCGCCTGCAGCCGCTCCTGCGATGCGCGCGAGAGCTCCTCCATGCGGCGCTGCTCGCTGATGTCGAGGAAGGCGCTCATCCAGCCCGTGTGCCGGCCCTGGGCGCTGATCAGCGGCGCTTCGAAGATCAGCACCGGAAAGCGCGTGCCGTCCTTGCGCATGAACACCGTTTCATAGCCTTCGCGTGACGGCGGCGCCTTGCCCGCGAGGCGCTTGAGCTGGCGCTGGTGGTATTCCTGCGACAGCTCGGGCGGCCAATACGGCGCGAAGTTCAGCCCGAGCAGCTCTTCCGAGGTAAAGCCCACCATCTCGCAGAACGCGGGATTCACATAGCTGATGCGGCCCTTGAGGTCGCGCGCGCGCAGGCCGGTGATCAGCGAGTCTTCCATGGCCTTGCGAAACGCCAGCGCTTCGCCCAGGTCGCGCTCGGCGCGCAGCCGCCGGCGGTTGTCGCGCACCAGGATCACCAGCACCGTGCCCAGTGCGATCGACATGGTCGTGACCAGGGCCGTGAGCACGTTGGGGAACACGCTGGGCGCGCGGTGCCAGTGGTCCAGCCGCAGCACCAGCATGTTGCCCGGCAGATCGAGGATCTGCTGGGCCGTGAACACGCGCGTGCCGCGCCAGGCCGCGCCGACCAGCGCCAGCCGCGTGCCGTCGGGCTCGGTGAACGAGACTTCCTGGCTGTGCGCGAGGTTCTTGCTGACCTGGTTGACCAGAATGCTTTGCAGCGAATAGGTGGCGATGATGAAGCCGTCGACGCGGCCGCTGTGCGACAGCGGCAGGCAGACTTCCATCATTTCCGAGCCCAGGCCTTCATTGAGCAGCTGGAAATAGCTGGGTGAATACGCGGGGCCGTTGAGGCGGCGCGCATTGGCGCAGGTCATCTGCGCATGCGACTGGCTGTCGTCGCGCAGGCCTTCTTCCCACTGCGTGGGCCGGTAGGGGGTTTCGGCATACGACTGCAGGCGCACGCGCGCGTCGCGCCATTCGATGCGCAGGATCTCGCGGCGCACCTGCAGCACTTCGGCGGCGCGCGCGCGCCATTCCTGCGGATCGCTGGACTGGGCGCTGAGCGCCTGCAGGTCCTGCAGGTTGCGATTGAGCGCGGCGCGCACATCGGCCACGGCATTCGCGGCATCGCGTTCCAGCCGGTCCTGCACCTGCACCGCCTCGTAGCGGCCCGCGAGCCAGACCAGCGTGATCAGCATGCTCACGACAAGCACCACCAGCACGGTCCACAGCGACCAGCGCCGCCAGGCGCTGCGCCAGCGGCGCCAGGGCCAGCGCGGGGGCGCGGGTTCGGCTTCGGCGCCGGCCTGGCTGCCCTCGGGGTAGCTCGGAAAGGACATCGCGTCGGGCAGGGGCGTCGGAGCACTCATCGGCAGGAATCACAAAATACGGTGTTGCAGGGCGGGCAGCTGGGCGCGCACATGGGCGATGTGCTGGCGGTCGAGCGTGGCCAGCGCCAGCCCCGGGCCTTGTTCGCGCACGGCCAGCACCTGGCCCCAGGGGTCTACCGCCATGCTGTGGCCCCAGGTCTGGCGGCCGTTGGGGTGCAGGCCGCCCTGGGCCGGCGCGAGCACATAGGCCTGGTTCTCTATCGCGCGCGCGCGCAGCAGCACTTCCCAGTGGGCCTGGCCCGTGGTGTGGGTGAAGGCGCTGGGCACCAGCAGCAGGTCGCAGCCGCGCTGGGCATGGGCGCGGTACAGCTCGGGAAAGCGCAGGTCGTAGCAGATGCTCAGGCCCAGGCGCCAGTGTTCTCCGCTGCGGTCGGTGATGTCGAGCCGCACCGGCGTCTGGCCGGCGGCGATCACCTGGGCTTCGTCGTAGCGCTCGCGGCCGTTGTCGTAGCGGAACAGGTGGATCTTGTCGTAGCGCGCCACGCATTCGCCGCCGGGCGAGAACACCAGCGTGCTGTTGCGCACATGCTCGGGGTCGTCGGCTTCCAGCGGCAGCGTACCGCCGACGATCCACAGGTCGAGCTCGCGCGCCGCGCGCGCCAGGAAGTCCTGGATGGGCCCCTGGCCGAAAGCCTCCATGTAGCCGAGCTTGTCGGTGTCGCGCCGTCCCATGGCGCAGAAGTACTCGGGCAGGGCCGCGAGCTCGGCGCCCGCAGCGCGCGCCTGTTGCAGCAGCTGCCAGGCGACTTCGAGGTTCTCGGCCACGTCGGGCGTGGACACCATCTGCAGGGCGGCAACTTTCATGGCGGCGTTTCTCCCCGGGTGGGGGGAGGGGTGCTGGCGCGGGGTTCGGGCTTGGAGGATACGGGGTTGACCTGGGGATCGGACCAGCTGCCGTCGATGCGGAATTCCTTGGTGGCGGCCGCGATCAGCGGTCCGCGCAGCAGGATTTGCGCGAGAAAGCTGCTCAGGCCCACGACCGGGTTGATGGCCGTGGCGACCAGCGAAGCCGTGCCGGCGTTGATCTCGGGCACGACCACCACATGCAGGTTCTGCGTTTCGCGGTGCATGTCGGCCTCGCCTTCCATCAGCACCGCGGCGTTGACGCCCTTCATCTGCAGGTTGTTGGTGCGCGCTATGCCCTGGGCGATCTGCACGTCGCCGCGCACGAAGTCAAAGCTGAAGCCCTTGCTGAACACATCGCGGAAGTCCAGCGTCAGGCGCCGCGGCAGGGCCTGCAGGCTCAGCACGCCCAGCAGTTTCGCCAGGCCCGGTTCGGCCTGCAGGAACTGGCCCGACGCCATGTCGAGGTGCATCTGGCCATTGAGCGAGTGGTAGTCGGGCGAGAGCGGCGAGCCGTTCCAGGCGACCTGGCCGTCGAGCCGGCCGCGGCCGTTGCGTATCACGCCGGGCATGGAAAAGCGCGTCAGCAGCGCGCCCGTGTCGGCGATGTCGAGCGCAAAGCGCAGCGCCGTGCGCGGCTGCGCGGGCTGGCCCGGCTGCAGCGCCCAGCTGCCGCTGGCGCGCAACTGGGCTTCGGGACTGGTGATGTTGAACTGGATCAGCTGCCATTCGCGCAGCGCGGGGTTGCCCGGGCTTTCGCGGTTGCGCGCCTGGACTTCGAAGCGCCCCATGGGCCGGCCGAACAGTTCGAGTGCGTCCACGGCGATGTCGAGCGCCGGCAGGCTGCGCGGCTGCGGGCTCAGCAGCGAGTCGACCGCGCTGACCGCGCTTTGCGGCACCGCCAGGCGCGTGAGCCGCGCATAGACCTGGCCCGCGGGGTCGGCCGCATGGCCTTCGCGGTACTCGATCTGGCCGCTGAGTTCGCGCGCCTCCACGGTCGCGTTCCACAGGCCGCCATTGCGCGTGCCGCGCGCGCTGAGCGCGTGCAGCGTGCGGCCGTTCGCCGTGAAGCTCTGGGCGCTGAGCGTCGCGGTGTCGGGCAGATAGCTTTGCAGCGAGGCGGCCGATGCGGCGGTCGTCGAGGTTTGCGCCGCGGCGGCCGGCTCGGACGGGCTCAGGCGCTGCAGCGCCTGCTGCCAGGCGTCGACATCCACCGCGGGCATCGCGACCTGGGCGTGCACGCCGCGCGCGGGCATGTCTACGCTGGGCAGGGGGCTGCCTATGGCCAGCGCGCCGCGCAGCACTTTCGCCGGTGTGGTGCCGGCATCGCGCACGTAGTGCAGGCTCGCGAGATCGCCCCATTGCAGCGTGATTTCGTCGTGCAGCGGCGGCAGCTCGGCCTTGCTGGCGGCCGGGGCGACCAACGCGGACGGCGCGAGCGTGTGCGCAAAGCGCAAGGGCAGGGCTGCGGCGGCGGTCTTGCCCAGGGGGCTGGGAAGATCGAGCGCCAAACCCTGCAGGTTGCTGGTGACGGTGATTTCGGGCGTGCCGCGGCGCACGCCCAGGTCCAGCACATAGTCGGCCTGGCCCTGGGCCGCGCCTGCGATATCGGCCAGCAGGCCCAGCTCGGGCGCCGCGCGCAGGCCTTCGGCGCTGGCGCTGCCACTGGCGCGCAGCGCCAGTGGCGACTGGCTCGCGGGCGCCGATGCGGGCAGCACCTGCATGCCGCCCTCGAAACGCAGCGGGCCGCCCAGCGCCTGCGCCTGCACGCCGGCCAGCGAGAAGCCGGTGTCGGAAAACTGCACGTTGCCGCGTATCTGGCTCAGCAGCGGCACTTCGGGCATCAGCCGCAGGCTGTTGCCCGCGAGCGCGACGCTGCCCTGGACTTTCGACTGCTCGAGGTGGTCTATGGGCAGATCGAGCTGCAGCTGCAGCTGCGCCGCGCCGCTGCCCTGCGCATGGTCCAGCACCTGCTGCGTGAAGCCGGCCACGGGCGAGCCGGCGACAAAGCCCAGCATTTCGGCGAGTTCGCCCTGAGCCCGGGCCTTGACCTCGACGCGCGTATGCGACAGGTTGGGAATGCGGGCCTCGATCTGCTGCAGCTGCATGCGCGGGTGGCCGGCGACCCGGCCCTGGGCATTGCGCACCGCCATCGATGCGCGGTCGAACACCAGCTCGCCCGACAGTTGGGTCAGCGCGGGCCAGGGTTTGTCACCCGCGGACTGCAGCCCTGGCGGCACATAGACATAGTTGACGTCATGCACTTCGGCGGCAATGCGGAACTCGCCGTCGCCGCGCTCGAACGGCAGTTTGTCGAGATCGCCCTGCACCTTGAACTGCACGCGGCTGGCACGCCCGCTTTGCACGCTGTCGCGCACGTAGTGGCGTGCGTCGGCGGGGATCTCCAGCGGCAGGTAGCGGTGCACGCGGCTGCCGTCGGCATTGCGCAGCGTGCCCGTGAGCGCGAGCACGCCGGGAAAGCGCTTGGCCGCGTCGCGCCCGGTGTGCCAGGTGGCCTGGGCTTCGCCTTCGGCGTCGGCGTTCGAAAAGCGCATGTCGCTGGCCTGCAGCTCGATCTGTTCGCCCTGCACCTGCCAGCGCAGCGCGCCGCTCAGGTTGTCCAGCGGCAGCACCGGCTCCTCGAACACGCCCGGCAGGCGCAGCGCTCCGCCGGTCATGCTGAGCTGGGCCGAGCCGCCGAGCTGGTTGAGCGAGAACTTCGCCTGCAGGCCTTCCACACCCGGAACGCCCGTGCCCTTGGCCGCGGGTTGGTCGGACAGCGCGAGGTCCTGGACATCGCCGCTCACTTCATATTGCAGCGGCTTGTCCATGGGCCCGCGCCAGTTCGCCTGCAGCGCCTTGACAATGCCGCGTGGCGCGAGCGCCAGCAGTCGGCTGCGCGCGGCGTCGGCGATGGGCAGGCGGCTCGCGAGCTGGGCTGCGATCGCCAGGTCGAACTGTTCGAAGCGCAGCTCGCCCTGCTCGCCCAGCGCGCCGAATTCGGCGGCCGCGGCATCGGCCTGGCTGTGGCGCAGCGAGAACTGGCTTGCTGGCCAGCGCAGGCCGTCGCCGGTCTCGAACGTCAGCGCCTGGCCATTGAGTGCATAGCCGCCGGGCAGGCGCGCCACGCTCAGCCGGCCCTGCAGCGCGCGCAGCGCCAGCGGCGGCAGGTCGGGGCGCAGCCGGGTTTCAACGGCACTGAGCACCAGGTCGGTCGTGACCTGCTCGACTTGCCCGCGCTTGATGTCGACCCAGGCGCGCAGCGCGCCGCGGCCCTGTGAGACGCTCGCGCCCTGCAAGTCGATGTACTGGCCCAGGCGCGCGACATCGAGCTGGGCGAAATCCGCATAGGCCTGGCCGGTCCAGCGCCGCCAGTTGCCCGCGTGGGCCGACAGCAGCGGTTGGCGCAGTTGCGCCGACAGCGTGAAGCGCGCGCCCCATTCGTTGTCGGGCGTGGCATCGAGCCGTATCTGGTGGCGCCAGCCTTTGTTGCGCACCACGAAGTCGAGGTCTTTTAGCGCCAGCGGCGGCGCCTGGCGCAGTTCATCGGTCCAGCGCAGCTGGCCGCTGCGGATCGCGATCTCGGTCTGCGAGAACAGCCAGTCGGCCGCGGGGTTGTCCTGGCTTTCGCTGGCCGCGGGCAGGGGCAGTCCTGCAATCCACAGCTGGCCCGCGCTGTCGCGCCGCGCCTCGAGCAGCGGCGCGTCGATAAAAAGCTGCTCCACGCCCAGGCGCAGCAGCGAGCGCGGCGACACCGCCACCACCACGCGCGGCAGTTCCAGCGCGGGCTGGCCGCGCGCGTCGAGCAGCGCGACCTGGCCGAGTTCGATGACGGGTATCAGCCCTTCGCTGCGCGCCGTGATCGCACCGATGCGCACGGGTACCCCCAGGGTGCGCGCGGCCAGGCTTTCGAGCTGCGGACGGTACTCGCTGATTCGCGGCACAATTAATCCATGGAGCACCCCCCACACGGTGGCGAGCAGCAGCCAGAAGGCCAGCAGCAACCCCAATGACCACCGCGCAACGCCAGCCATCCAGTGAAGCAGGCGTGAGGGGTGCGGTTGAGGTTCGATCATTGGTGGGCAGGTCAGTGCCAGGAATTATCACCCGCTGGGGCCGCAAAGATGCGGCTTCCCGGGGGGATCAGAGGGTTGGCAGCCGGTTTACCGTTATTCCTGTATTGCGCATGCAGACCGTTGACTATTCTCCTTCCGAGCTCGCTCCCGAGGCCCATTCCCGCCTCGCGCATTCCCGTTTTTACCAACGTTTACACCGGCGCTATGCCGAGGAGCTAGGGATTTTCCCTGAGGGCGTGCCGCAGCGCGCGGGCATGGAGCAGGCGCTCGACGCCTTGTCCCGCCAGGGAATGGACCTCTCGGCCGCGCTGCGCGTGCTGCGCCAGTTGGTGATGGAGCGGCTGCTGCAGCTCGACTGCGCGCAGCAGGCGCCGCTGGCGGTGGTCACGCAGGCCGTGACCCAACTGGCCGAAGTGGCGCTGGACCGCGCCTGCAGCCAGGTGCGCGCCGATCTCGACAGCCGCCATGGTGCGCCCGTAGGCCCCGAAGGCCAGCCGGTGCAGCTGTGGATCGTGGGCATGGGCAAGTTCGGCGCGCGCGAACTCAATGTGTCCAGCGACATCGACCTGATCTATGTCTACGAGCACGAAGGCGAGACCGCGGGCCTGCCCGACGGCCGCGGTCGGCTGTCCAACCACGAATATTTCGGCCGCGCGGTCAAGGGTATCTATGCGCTGATCGGCGAAGTCACCGAGCACGGCTTCGTGTTCCGCGTCGATCTGGCGCTGCGCCCCAACGGCAATTCGGGGCCGCCGGCAGTCTCGCTGGCCGCGCTCGAGGAATACCTGCAGACCCAGGGCCGCGAGTGGGAGCGCTTCGCCTGGCTCAAGAGCCGCGTGGTCGCGCCGCGCGACAGCGTGCGCTCGCCCGAAGTGCAGGCGCTGCGCGGCGTGGTGCTGCCTTTCGTCTTCCGCCGCTACCTCGACTACAGCGTGTTCGACGCGCTGCGTTCGCTGCACCGCCAGATCCGCGAGCACGCGGCCAAGCGCAGCGCGGGCCATCCCGGTCGCGCCAACGACGTCAAGCTCTCGCGCGGCGGCATACGCGAAATCGAATTCACCGTGCAGCTGCTGCAGGTGGTGCGCGGCGGACAGTTTCCCGAGCTGCGCTGCCGGCCCACGCTCGAAGCGCTGCAGCGCCTGTCGCGCTCTGGCCTGATGTCGGCCGAGACCGCCGAAGCGCTGGCCCAGGCCTACACCTTTCTGCGCCAGGTCGAGCACCGCATCCAGTACCTCGACGACCAGCAGACCCATGTGCTGCCCACGCGCGACGACGACCTGCTGTGGATTGCCCAGACCATGGGCTATCCCGACTGCAGTCGCTTTCTGCACCAACTCGACGCCCACCGCGAGCTGGTGGCCGAGGAGTTCGACACGCTGCTCGGCGGCAATGCGCCGCCGCAGTGCAGCAACGGCCAATGCAGCGGCCCGCGTTCGCTGACCGTGGCCACGCCGCAGGAAATCGATGACCTGCTCACGCAGATGCCGCCTCAGTTGTCGGCGCGCGTCGCCGAGTGGCGCGACCACCCGCGCGTCACCAGCCTGCGCGAGGAAACGCGCGCGCGGCTGTTCCGCCTGGTGCAGCGCACCGCGCAGTGGGTTGCCGACGGCAGCGTGGGCGAGGAAGCCGCAGTGCGCCTGATCAACTGGCTCGAACCCTTGCTGCGGCGTGAAAGCTATCTGGCGCTGTTGCTCGAGCGCCCCGCCGTGCACGAGCGCCTGCTGCACCTGCTGGGCGCGGCGCGCTGGCCCGCGCGCTACCTGCTGCAGCACCCGGGCGTGATCGACGAGCTCGCCAGCGATGCCTTGCTGACCGACCGCTTCGTTGCCGCCGACTTCGAGCGCGAGCTCGCGCTGCGCCTGACTTCGCTGCAGACCACGGGCGAGGACGACGACGAAACCCTGCTCAACCTGCTGCGCCGTGCCCACCATGCGGAAATATTCCGCACGCTGGCGCGCGATGTCGAAGGCCGGATCACCGTGGAGCAGGTGGCTGACGACCTGAGCGCGCTCGCCGACAGCGTGCTGCGCGTCACCGGCCAATGGTGCTGGTCGCGCCTCAAGGGCCGCCACCGCGAGGAGCCGCAGTACGGCATCATCGGCTACGGCAAGCTTGGCGGCAAGGAGCTGGGCTATGGCAGCGACCTCGACATCGTGTTCGTGTTCGACGACGACGACGAGCGCGCGCCCGAAGTCTATGCGGCCTTCGTGCGCAAGCTGATCAACTGGCTCACGGTGAAGACCGGCGAAGGCGACCTGTTCGAGATCGATACCGCGCTGCGTCCCAACGGCAGCTCGGGCCTGCTGGTCACGGGTTTCGACGCCTATGCGAAGTACCAGCAGCAGCGCGGCAGCAATACCGCCTGGACCTGGGAACACCAGGCCATGACACGCGCGCGCTTCGTGCTCGGCAGCGATTCGCTGCGCCAACGCTTCGACGCGGTGCGCGAAGCCGTGATCTCCGCGCCGCGCAATCCCGAGCTGCTGCGCGCTGAAATCGTCGCCATGCGCGCCCGCGTGCGCGCCGCCCATCCGGTGCGCGGCCAGCTGTTCGACGTCAAGCACAGTCCCGGAGGCATGGTCGACGCGGAATTCGCCGTGCAGTATCTGGTGCTGCTGTGCTCGCGCGAGCACCCGCAGCTGCTGATCAACATCGGCAATATCACACTGCTGCGCCATGCCGAGGCAGCGGGCCTGCTGCCGCCTGGCGTCGGCCTGGCCGCGGCCGACGCCTACCGCGCGTTGCGCCGCATCCAGCACAAGGCGCGGCTCGATGAGTCCAGCGGTCAGGTCGAGCTGCAGACCGCCGTGGCGCACCGCGATGCGGTGCTGACGCTGTGGCGCGCGGTGTTCGGTACGCCCGACAGCGGGGATCTCGCGCCCGGCCTCAGCGCCCATATTTGAAATCAAACGTTAATTGATCTGCGCCTTACACCCCCGCCCGGTGCCGCTTTGCGGCCTGGGTGCGGGCCTGTGTGGCTCGGGCAGGCTTTGGGCGAAAGCGTTGGCCGCTGCCGGGTGCGCATGCGGCGGTGTGAGAATTTCAGGGACGTTTTAGCGATTGGTTACAGTTTTGGGGCTGCATTGGCTGGAACTTTGGCGCAGACTCATCCTCAATCACTTTGAGCGTGCACAAGCAAAGCCTGGAGCACCAAACCTTTTACTGTTGCGAAGCCTTTGAGGACCTGATCCTTATAGACCCCCTGAAGCGCTTCTCCTCCCTCCCTCTCTTTATTCGTTTCGGGATGCTTCGCAACTTTTTTATTCGATGAAAAATGGCCTCCGCAAGGAGGCCATTTTTTGTTTGTCGTGCTGAAACCGTTCAGGCGACAGGCACGGTGTCCTTGAAGCTCGCACGCAATGCCAGCTTGTCGGTCAGGCGCGCGAGGTTGGGGTGGTCGTCGCGCCAGGTCAGTTGCGGGAAGCGGAACGCGAGCCAGTCGAGCGCGCAGCCCGTGGCGATGTCGGCCAGCGTCATATGGATGCCGCAGCAAAACGGCTTGTCGCCCAGGGCCTTGGACATCGCCTGCAGGCTGGCATCGACCTTGCCCAGCTGGCGGTCTATCCAGGCCTGGCTGCGTTCGCCGTCGCCGCGTCCCGGCCAGGTGGCTTCGAGGCGGGCGAGCACGCCGGCATCGAGCAGGCCGTCGGCCAGCGCTTCCCAGGTCTTGACGTCGGCGCGCTCGCGGCCGCTGGGCGGCAGCAGCTTGCCCACGGGCGACAGCGTGTCGAGGTACTCGACGATCACGCGCGAGTCGAAAAGCGCCAGTTCATGGCCTTCGATCATCAGCCGCGGCACCTTGCCCAGCGGGTTGCTGGCGCTGACCGCGGCATCGGCGGCCCAGACGTTGTCGATCTCGAACTGATAGTCGAGCTTTTTCTCGGCCATCACGACACGCACTTTGCGCACGTAGGGACTGCTGGTGGTACCGATCAATTTCATAGTGCGAATTTCCATGGCGCGGGACCCGGCAAGTGCCGGCTGGATGATTCTATCGGCAGCCATGCGCGGCATGGGATTTGGCATGCCCCCTACAATTGAGGGCATGAGCTTTTCCACCATTTCCGCCCTCTCCCCGCTCGACGGCCGTTACGCCGCGAAACTCTCCGCCCTGCGCCCGATCATGAGCGAACAGGGGTACATGCACCGCCGGGTGCAGGTGGAGATCGCCTGGTTCATCGCGCTGTCCGACGCCGGCTTCGAAGAATTCAAGCCGCTGTCCATTGGCGCGCGCGCCTATCTGCTGGGCCTGGTGAAGAACTTCAGCGAATCCGACGCCGAAGCCATCAAGGAAATCGAAAAGACCACCAACCACGACGTCAAGGCCGTGGAATACTGGATCAAGTCCAAGTTCGAGGCGCGTCCCGAACTCGAGAAGGCTTCCGAATTCGTGCACTTCGCCTGCACCAGCGAAGACATCAACAACACCAGCCATGCGCTGCAACTGCGCGTCGGCCGCGACATGGTCGTGCTGCCCGCGCTGGACCGCATCGTGCTCAAGCTGCGCGAAATGGCGCATCAGTACGCTGACGTCCCCATGCTCAGCCGCACCCACGGCCAGACCGCGAGCCCGACCACCGTCGGCAAGGAAATGGCCAACGTCGTGGTGCGCCTGCAGGCCGCCGTGGACCGCATCGCCAGCGTCAAGATCCTGGGCAAGATGAACGGCGCCGTGGGCAACTACAACGCCCACCTGTCGGCCTGGCCCGAGTTCGACTGGGAAGCGTTCAGCAAGAAAGTCATCGAAAGCCCCGAACCCAACGGCCTGGGCCTGACCTTCCAGCCCTACTCGATCCAGATCGAGCCGCATGACTACATGGCCGAGCTGTTCGATGCCGTGGCGCGCGCCGACACCATCCTGATCGACCTGTCGCGCGACATCTGGGGCTATGTCTCGCTGGGCTACTTCAAGCAGCGCCTGAAGGCCGGCGAAATCGGTTCCTCGACCATGCCGCACAAGGTCAACCCCATCGACTTCGAGAACGCCGAAGGCAACCTGGGCCTGGCCAACGCCGTGCTCAAGCACCTGTCCGAAAAGCTGCCCGTGAGCCGCTGGCAGCGTGACCTGACCGATTCCACGGTGCTGCGCAACATCGGCGTCGCACTGGGCTACGCCACGCTGGCCTACACCTCGCTGATGACCGGCCTCAACAAGCTCGAACTCAACGAAGAGAAGCTCGCCGAAGACCTGGACAACGCCTGGGAAGTGCTGGCCGAGCCCATCCAGACCGTGATGCGCCGCTATGGCGTGCAGGGCGCGTACGAGAAGCTCAAGGAAGTCACGCGCGGCAAGACCGTTCAGGCCGAAGACCTGCATCGCCTGATCAACGGCCTCGAAATCCCCCAGGCCGACAAGGACCGTCTGCTGGCGATGACGCCCGCTTCGTATGTCGGCAAGGCCGCCGAACTCGCGCGCCGGGTTTGAGTTCCTCCCCGAGTCCATGCCCCTGAGGGCATGCGCCGGGTTTCAATGTCGCAATGCCCGTCCATCCTTCGACAGGCTCAGGACCAACGGTTTGGAGTGCCTGCTCCCGCGCCGTTGGCCGCGAGTGCTCCCACGCCGTTCGCCCTGAGCCTGTCGAAGGGCATTTCAGGGCTTAGCCTGTGTTTGATCCATTGCCGGATCAATTCTTTTTCTCGACCCCAACGGCGCGCCCATGGCCCTCAAATCCACCATCTTCAAGGCCAATCTCCAGATTGCCGACATCGACCATGGCTATTACGCCGATCATGCGCTTACGCTGGCTCGCCACCCGAGCGAGACCGACGACCGCATGATGGCGCGCCTGGTCGCGCTGGCGCTCAATGCCCACCAGCTCAACGACCTGTGCAATGGCGACGCGACGCTGAGCTTTGGCGCCGGCCTGTCCGATCCCGAAGACCCGGATGTCTCGCTGACCGACTACACGGGCCGCAAGCGCCTGTGGATCGAAGTCGGCCAGCCCGAGGACAAGCCCATTGCCAAGGCCTGCAGCAAGTCTGACCAGGTGCTGCTGTATCCGTTCAGCCACTCGGCCGACGTCTGGTGGCGCGGCATTGAAAGCAAATTCAGCCGCCTGCCCAAGCTGCAGGTTTGGCGCCTGCCGTCCGAAACCGCCCCCGAACTGGCCCAGCTCGCCGAGCGCAGCATGCAGCTGCAGGCCACGATCCAGGAAGGCAGCATCACGCTCAGCAGCAAGCTGGGCAGCGTGGTGGTCGAGCCGATTCGCTGGAAGTAGATCGACCGCTCAGCGTCCCTGGCCCGACTTGTTTTCCGCGGCCCGCTCGGCGTAGCGGTTGAAGCGCCAGGCCGAGTTTTCTATGGTGATGCGGCGCCAGACGCTGCGTTTCTCTATCGGGTCGAAGCCCGGCCACAGCTGCACTTCCTCGAAGGTCCGGCCGCAGCCCTTGCACAGGTTGTCGCCCTGGCTGGTGGAGCAGATGGCAATGCAGGGGGTGTCGGGCGTGGTGTCGTACCAGGCGAGCCATGCGGCCTGGGCATGCGAAGGCACCTCGGCGGCGTCGACTTCGCTCGCATGGCGAAAGATCATCAGCGCATAGACATCGGCCAGCGCCCGGGCTTCGGCCGCGAGCAGTACGCCGTCGGGCGACGGTTTTTTGTGGCGCCAGTAGTTGATGGCTGCCTCGATGTCGGTGATGTGGATTCCTGCCATGGGGGGTGCGAACAATGCGGCCCTGGATCATAAGCTGCGTGTCGCCGACGCTACGGCGCCATGGCTTTTGGCGCCCAGGTCTCCCGCAAAAAAACAGGTTTATGCCGAAAGCGTCGCTAAATGTGTTCAAATCTCGAGCTTCGAAGGGGAGTAGCTCTCGTTGCGATGTCCGGCGTGCCGGTCCATCGGGCGTGCGCCGAGGTCGTCAATACGAAGCGCAAGCTTCCGGCCTCGCGGGTTCCGTGCAAAACGGTGCCGAGCAAGACCTTTGAGAGACCGGTGCGCTGGTCTGTCAAAGCATTTCCCTTCGGCCCAGCTTCCTGGTTCTGGCTGTCGCAGGAAAGTGCTTGAGAGTTCGCGCATCCGCTTCCTTCCGACGCGGGGGAATCCGTTCCAGGCTCAGAGGCCTCGGGTTCCTGCCGCTTTATGGCATTCGACTACGAGGTTTTTATGGATTTGGACTTCCTCACGCATACGCCGTTCTGGATTGCACTGGGACAGATCATCATCATCGACATTCTGCTCGGTGGCGATAACGCGGTGGTGATTGCACTGGCCTGCCGCAAGCTGCCGCCAGAGCAACGCAAGAAGGGCATCATCTGGGGCACGGCGGGTGCCATCATCCTGCGCGTGATCCTGATCGCGTTCGCGATGACGCTGCTGGCCCTGCCTTTCCTGAAGTTCGTCGGCGCGCTGCTGCTGGTGTGGATCGGCGTCAAGCTGCTCGCTCCCGATGAAGACGCGCACGACGGCATTCAGGGCAGCGACAAGCTGCTGGCCGCGATCAAGACCATCATCGTCGCCGACCTGGTGATGAGCGTGGACAACGTGATCGCCATCGCCGGTGCCGCGCAGAGCTCGGGCGAACACCAGATGCTGCTGGTCACGCTGGGTCTGCTGATCTCCATCCCGATCATCGTCTGGGGCTCGCAGCTGGTCATCACGCTGATGGACCGCTTCCCCATGATCATCACTGCCGGCGGCATGCTGCTGGGCTGGATTGCGGGCGGCATGCTGGTGTCCGATCCGGTCTTCGCGAACACCGAAAAGTGGCTGTGGATGCCCAAGCTGGAGCAGACCAAGGCGCTGCAGTACGGTGCCCAGATCGCGGGCGCGCTGCTGGTGCTGGCCATCGGCAAGTACGTCGCTTCGCGCAAGCCCAAGGCCGTCCACGGCTCCGGTCACGCCTGATGTGGCAGGGTCTGCGGCAGGCACCAGCCCGCGCCGCAGGCCTTTCTCTTGCCAAGGCAGGCCCTCCCAGGCCTGCCTTTTTCATTGGCGCAGCCAGACCGGAGTCCTCTTGAACCGCACTACCTTCATTGTCTATGTGGACGACGCGTCGCACGCGTTGCCGCTGCTCACGTCGTTGGCGACCTCGTTCGAGGCCACCAACCCCCGCTGGCTGCTGGTCGCCTGCGCGCCCCGCATCACCCACCGCGCAAGCAAGTGGGCCAGCCACCGCAGCCGCGAAAACTGGCGCAATCAATGGGCCGACAAGCTGTTTGCCCAGCTCGCACCTAGCCTGCAGCGACCCGGGGCGCAGGCGGATGTGACTCAGCTGCTGGCGCGCCAGCCCCTGCCGGAGCTGCTGACCGAACTGCAACAGACCTACGGTCAGGTGCAGGTTGTCGACGCGCGCCGTCCCAAGCGCGAAGAGCCCGCGCCGCAGCGCTGGGGTACGTCGGGCCTGATCGCGGGCATAGGCAGCCTGCTGGCGTGGACGCTGGGCGAAGCCATCGCCTGATCGGCGCCGCCCTCCGCGGTAAAGGGCGGCTTGAAATCCGTTCGGCCTGGGCCGCATCCCGTTCGGGCTGGGCTTCATGCCGTTCTGGCTGAGCCTGTCGAAGCCCGCGCTGCTATGCTGGCAGCATGAAACTTCTCATCCAATGGTTCCTCTACGCCGCCGCGCTGCTTGCCGTGGCGGCGATCTATGGTGGCGTGGAAATCCGCAGCTTCGGCGCGGCGATGATCGCGGCCCTGGTCATAGGCCTGCTCAACGCCGTGGTGCGGCCGGTGCTGGTGGTGCTGACGCTGCCGGTCACGCTGATCACGCTGGGACTGTTCCTGTTCGTGGTCAACGCGCTGATGTTCTGGGCCGCGGCCAGCGTGCTCGACGGCATACAGGTCAGCGGCTTTGGCGCCGCTTTTCTGGGCTCGCTGATCTACTCGGCGCTGGGCCTGGTGATCGATTCAGCGCTCCGCCGTCTGTTCCCGTAAAAGCTCCTGCGTCGCACGCAGCCGGGTGTCGATGATCGATGCCTCGAAGTGGTCGTTCTGCGAGCCTGCGCGCCTGGCCATTTCCTGGCCGGCGCGGAAGCGGTCCACCGCCGCCGCATAGTCGTAGTGCGCGGCCTGGGCCTCGCCTTCGGCGCGCAGCGCGCGCAAAGGCTGGTTCTGCGCCTGCCACACCTGTGCGATCGCCTGCCAGGCCGCGGCATCGCGCGGATAGAGTGTGACCCAGGTCTGCAGCGGGCTGGCCATGGCCTGTGCCTGGCCCAGGCGCAGCAGGATCTGCGTGCGCAGCAGCAGCACGGGGCGCGAAGGCTTGTCGGCCTTGTCGTCGATTTCCGTCACCGGTGCCAGCGCCTGCAGCGCTGCCTGTGGCTGGCCTGCGGCAAGTTCCAGTTCAGCCGCGAGCAGGCCCGCCTGGCGCAGGCCTGCGCCATCGCCGGCGAGCGCCTGGGTGAGCGCCGGCAAGCCGGCGCGCGCCGGACCGTAGTCCTGCAATTGAATGTGCGACAGCACCGCCGCATAGAGGCCGGCCACGCGCTGGGCCTGCGGCTGCGCCGCAAATCCGCTCGATTCCGGCAGGCGCGTCCATTGGCGCAGCACATCCACCCCGGGGCGCGACAGCACGCGTGCGCGCGCGGCCATCATGCCGTGCTCCAGCGATGGCGCGGGCTGGGTCTGCGGCTGGCCCGCGGGCAGCCGCGACTGCATGTCAGAAATGCGTTCGCTGGTCAGCGGGTGGCTGCGCAGATAGGGCCAGCTGCCGTTGTCGTTGAGCCGGTTGGCCTGCTGCAGCTTGTCGAACATGCCGACCATGCCCTGGGCCGAAAACCCCGCGGGCGCCATCAGGCCGTAGCCCATGCGGTCGGCTTCGCGCTCCATGTCGCGCGAGAAATTGAGCTGGTTCTGCACCATGGCCGCCTGGCCGCCTATCATCAGCGCCTGGGCCGCGTCGGGGCTCTTAGACGCGGCCAGCGCGCCCAGGATCATCGAGGCGATCATCAGCGGCGTATGCCGGCTTTGGCCGGCGATCATGCGGGCGATATGCCGCTGGCTCACATGGCTCAGTTCATGGGCCAGCACCGAGGCCAGTTCGTCGCGCGTGCCGACCACGCCGATCAGCCCCAGGTGCACGCCAAAATAGCCGCCGGGCAGCGCGAACGCATTCACCGACCTGTCGCGGCCCAGCAGGATCTGCCAGGCAAAGCGCTCATCGAGCTCGGGCGACAGCTCGCCGCGCGCGCGCGCCGCGGCCAGCAGCGGCTTCCATATGCCTTCGACATATTCCTGCAGCGGCGCATCCTCGAGATAGTCGGGGTCGCGGTACAGCGAGCGGATGATGCGGTCGCCCATGCGCCGCTCGTCGCTGGTGGTGATGCTCGCGCCGTCGCCCAGCGTGGGCAGCTGCAGCTGGGCCGCGAGTGGCGGAGGCAGCAGCGTGGCGCCGGTGATGGCCAGCGCGAGCAGCATGCGCAAGGGTTTTTGTCGGGAAAAAAGCATTGTTTGCAACCTGGGGGCATCGCCGAGGGGTTCGGCGGTGGCTGTGGCACACCCCACTATGATGCCTTGATTGACTTAACGTTCCGTCGGACGGCGCCCCGCGCGCTGCCCGACCCCAGCACCATGACTTCTCCGCTCACCCATTTCGACGCCCAGGGCCAGGCCCATATGGTCGATGTCGCCGCAAAGGCCGCGACCCACCGCATAGCGATTGCCGAAGGCCGAATCATCATGCTGCCCGCAACGCTGGCCCTGATCGCCTCGGGCAGCGCAAAGAAAGGCGACGTGCTGGGCATTGCGCGCATCGCGGGCATCATGGCCGCGAAAAAGACCAGTGATTTGATTCCGCTATGCCATCCCTTGGCGCTGACGCGCGTGGCTGTCGATTTTGAATTGATTGAGGCCGACAATGCCGTCGAATGCCGCGCCACGGTGGAAACCGTGGGGCCTACGGGCGTTGAAATGGAAGCGCTGACGGCGGTGCAGATCGCGCTGCTGACGATCTACGACATGTGCAAGGCCGCGGACCGGCGAATGACCATCTCCGGCGTGCGCGTGCTGGAGAAGCACGGGGGGAAGTCGGGAAGTTGGGTGACACAGTCATAAAAAAACGGTCTGCCGAAATTCGGCAGACCGTTGTAGCCATCGGGTGGTTAACCCAAATGGGTGTAAATCGGCAGCAAAAGCGTTTATTGCGCGGAGAAAGTCGTTCCGCCTGCAATTGCAGCGGTTGCGACAGAGCAGCTGCCTGGAAGCAGTTTCTTAAGTTGAGCAGCTGCGTCGCTTGCGGCCATGCACTTCATGCCGCCGATCTGCTTGCCCGCAAGGTTATTAGCTCCTGTTGCTGTCAGCAAAGCAGTAGTAATTTCTGCACCGTCCTTCGTCAAAGGAACGAAATACAGGTAGTGCGTTGCGGCGGGAAGGCCAAGATCCTTTTCGGCTGCGCTATTTGCCGCCACCACGATTTCCAGACGCGCAGCGCCTGCGGCGTTGGTAGCGACTTCAGTCACGTATTTTCCGGCAACCGTTTCACCAGTCACTGCAGGAATCTCACATCCCCAGCCGCCTGGGCCTGGATTGGTCGCGCTGAGGGGGTCCATGGATGTCTGGTATTTCGCCGAAACATCAGCGCGGCAGGCCGAACCTTGCAGCACGACTTCAGAGAAGCGTGCTTTTTGCATGTAGGTCTGATACGCCGGCAGTGCCACGGCCGCCAAAATACCAATGATCGCCACAACGATCATCAGTTCGATCAAGGTAAAACCTTGCTGGATAGAACGCTTCATGTAAAGCTCCTGAGTAAAAAATTAGGTAACCCACATCAGCAATTGTTGTGCCAATGCGCGTTCGGTGATCTGTCCTCTGCGCAGGCAAGTTTTGCTTGCAAGTCCAGCGACATTCCAACATTTTCTGACAAGTTTGCCGCGGTCGTATGACAAAGTTGTCATGGCTGTGGGTATCGTGCCAAAAGATGTCACTCTTGACCCAGCGCAGGGCCTCAGGTGGCGGGGTGTAGCAGGATGAAGTGCAGCCGCGTGCCCGCCAGTTCGATCAGGTCGTCATGCTGCAGCGGCCGGGGCTCGGAGCCCACGGCCAGGCCGTTGAGGCGCAGGCTGCCGTCCGTGCCTTCGGTGCGCGCGACCGTGAAGCCCGTGGCCTTGCGCGTGATCGCGGCCACGGCCACGCCGGGCTTGCCCAGGGTGGTCACGGGCTTGACCAGCGCCACTTCGCGTGCGGCATCGCCTTCAATGCGCAGGCAGGCGGGCTGGGCCGCAGCCGCGGTCGCGGCCCAGGCCGCATATTCCTCGGGGGTGAACTGCAGGCTCAGCTGGTACTGGCCGATATGCAGCTGATCGTCATGCTGCAGTTCCTGGCGCGTGATGCGCTGCTGGTTCACATAAGTGCCGTTGGTGCTGTGCAGGTCTTCGATGGTGACGCGGCCGTCCACGCAATGCAGCAGCGCATGCTCGCCGCTGACGGCCAGATTGCTGATCACGATGTCGTTGTAAGGCCGCCGCCCGAGCGTGGTGCGCTCCTTGGTCAGCGCGACTTCCTTGATGATGGTTCCGTCAATTGAAATGACCAGGCTGGGCATGCACGGGACTCCTGCGGGTGATGGGCGCGCCGCCTTGAGTGAAGGCAGGCAACGGGGAAGTTTAGAGGGTTTTGCGGGGCATGGCCGGCCGCGCGGCGGGACGCGAAGCGCGGTCAGCGCGCGGGCGCGGGCGCGGGCTCGACGCTCGCAAGAATGACGCTGATGTTGTCATGACCACCGAGCGCGTTGGCGCGCGCTATCAATTGCTCCGCTTGCCGGGCCAGCGGCTCGGGCGTGGCCAGCAGCGCTGCGATCTCGCCTGCGGTCAGCAGGTCGCTGAGGCCGTCGGAGCACAGCAGGATGCGGTCGCCGGCTTCGAGCATCTGCTCGTGCAGCGTGGGCCGCGCACATTCGGCGACCCCGAGCGCGCGCGTGACCAGATGGCCCAGGCCGGACTGCGCTGCGGCGTCGGCGCTGATCTGGCCGGCGTCTATCTGTTCCTGCAGCCAGGAATGATCGCTGGTGAGCTGCGTCAGCGTCTCGCCGCGCCACAGATAGGCGCGCGAGTCGCCGAGGTGGGCCAGGACCAGGCGGTCCTGCACGAATACCGCCGCGACCACGGTGGCCCCCATGCCCTGGCAATCGGCATGTTCGCGCGCATGCGCGCGCACGGATATGTTCGCGGCCTGCACGCAATGCTCGAGCGCGCGGCGCACCACTGCCATGCGCGGCGGCTGGCTTTTTTTCGCCGACTTGAGCGCGCTGTGCTGCAGCGACTGCGTGATGCACTGCACCGCGAGCGCGCTGGCGACTTCTCCGGCGCGATATCCGCCCATGCCGTCGGCAAGCACCGCCACGGACCAGACGGTGTCCACCTCGATATGCACGGCATCTTCGTTGTTCGGACGCACCATGCCCGGGTCGGTGCGCTGCGCAAATGCGTAGCGCCACTGCGGTCGTGGCGGAGAGGGGCGGCAAAAGCGCAGGAGCACAGGCAGATGGGTTGGAAGGGCCGGGGCGGACGCATCGGAGTGGTGCGAACCCGGCGATTGTCCCGGGGGAGGCAATGACCCTTTGACTTTTGGGGGCCCATGGTAGCGCGTGCCCATGAAAAAAGGATGGTGCCCTGCGCGCCATCACGGTGCGAAAAGCATCCATCCCTTGTCCTGCGGACTGCGCTGCAAGAGCGCGGCCCCAGGCGGCATCAAGCCTTGAAGATCAGATCAGGCCCTTGAGCAGACGCGCCATTTCCGACGGGTTGCGGGTGATCGTGAAGCCGCACTCTTCCATGATGGCGAGCTTGGCGTCGGCCGTGTCGGCACCACCGGAGATCAGCGCGCCGGCGTGGCCCATGCGCTTGCCCGGAGGGGCGGTGACACCGGCGATGAAGCCGACGATAGGCTTCTTCATATTGGCCTTGCACCACATGGCGGCTTCGGCTTCATCGGGTCCGCCGATTTCACCGATCATGATCACGGCGTCGGTGTCCGGATCGTCGTTGAAGGCCTTCATCACGTCGATGTGCTTGAGACCGTTGATCGGGTCGCCACCGATGCCGACAGCCGACGACTGGCCAATGCCCAGTTCGGTCAGTTGTGCCACGGCTTCATAGGTCAGCGTGCCGGAGCGCGAGACCACGCCGATGCGGCCCTTCTTGTGGATGTGACCGGGCATGATGCCGATCTTGATCTCGTCGGGCGTGATCAGACCGGGGCAGTTGGGGCCCAGCAGCAGGGTCTTCTTGCCGCCGGCAGCTTCCTTGGCCTTCATGCGGTTGCGCACTTCGAGCATGTCACGGACTGGAATGCCTTCGGTGATGCAGATTGCCAGGTCCAGGTCGGCTTCGACGGCTTCCCAGATCGCGGCAGCAGCGCCAGCGGGCGGCACGTAGATCACCGACACGGTTGCGCCGGTCTGGTGAGCGGCTTCCTTGACGGAACCGTAGATTGGGATGTTGAAGATCGACTCGCCGGCCTTCTTGGGGTTCACGCCCGCGACGAAGGCATTCTTGCCGTTCGCGTATTCCTGGCACTTTTCAGTGTGGAACTGGCCTGTCTTGCCGGTGATGCCCTGGGTGATGACTTTGGTGTCTTTGTTGATATAGATCGACATGTTGCTCTCTCCAGGGTCTATTACTTGACGGCTTCGACAATCTTGGTGGCAGCTTCAGCCATGGTGTCGGCCGAGATGATGGGCAGACCGGATTCGGCCAGCATCTTCTTGCCCAGCACTTCGTTCGTGCCCTTCATGCGAACCACCAGCGGCACTTGCAGGTTCACGGCCTTGCAAGCCGTGATCACGCCCGTGGCGATGGTGTCGCACTTCATGATGCCGCCGAAGATGTTGACCAGAATGCCTTCGACCTTGGGGTTCTTCAGCATGATCTTGAAGGCTTCGGTGACCTTCTCGGGAGTGGCGCCGCCGCCCACGTCCAGGAAGTTGGCCGGTTCGCCGCCGAACAGCTTGATGGTGTCCATGGTCGCCATGGCCAGGCCGGCGCCGTTGACCAGGCAGCCGATGTTGCCGTCGAGCGAGATGTAGGCCAGATCGAACTTCGAGGCTTCGACTTCGGCTGGATCTTCTTCGTCCAGGTCGCGGAAGGCAACGATTTCGGGGTGGCGGAACAGCGCGTTGGGGTCGAAGTTGAACTTCGCGTCCAGGGCGGTGATCGTGCCCTTGCCGTCGCGGTTCAGCGGGTTGATTTCAACCAGCGACGCGTCGGTGTCCATGTAGCACTTGTAGACCTTCTGGCACACGTCGATGAACGATGCCACCGAGTCCGCAGGCATGCCGATGCCCTTGGCGAGTTCTTCGCCATTGGCCTGGGTGAAACCTTGCAGGGGGTCGACCATCACGGTGATGATCTTCTCGGGAGTGGAGTGGGCCACTTCCTCGATGTCCATGCCGCCTTCGCTGGAGGCAATGAACGCCACCTTCTGCGTGGCACGGTCGGTCACTGCCGACAGATAGTATTCTTGCTGGATGTCGGCGCCGTCTTCGATGTACAGGCGGCGGACCTTCTGGCCTTCGGGGCCGGTCTGGTGCGTGACGAGCTGCATGCCGAGGATTTCGCCGGCGATGCGCTTGACGTCTTCAATGGTCTTTGCGACCTTGACGCCGCCGCCCTTGCCGCGGCCGCCCGCGTGGATCTGGGCCTTCACGACCCACACTGGGCCGCCAAGCTTTTGAGCCGCTTCGACGGCTTCTTGTACGGTGAATGCAGGAATGCCGCGCGGAACGGGCACGCCGAACGTACGCAAGATTTCCTTGCCTTGATATTCATGAATCTTCATGAGCTGTCTCTCTCTCAGGAATGGTGGTTTACCCGGTTGCCATAATGCTGTCTGGCCGCGGGCGTGGGACATGGCAATCCGGGAATGTATCATGCTGCGATGCACCATCCCTGGTGTAAAACTACTAACCCATATACTGGCTTTAGTGCTGCCCACGTAGTTCTAGGCCGGTAACGATTGCAGGAGTTTTCCATGTCCAAAGTCTTCATCGACGGCGAAGCCGGCACCACGGGTCTGCAGATCCGCGAAAGACTGCAGGCAATGCCCGGCGTAGAGCTGGTCAGCATTGCCCCCGAACTGCGCAAGGACCCGGCCGCCAAGCGTGCCCTGGTTGCCGGCGTGGACCTGGTGATCCTGTGCCTGCACGACGACGCCGCGCGCGAGACTGCGGCCATGGTCGATGCCATCGAGCAGGAGACCGGCCGCGT
This sequence comes from Comamonas sp. DB36, assembly GCF_057914905.1. NCBI lineage: Bacteria > Pseudomonadati > Pseudomonadota > Betaproteobacteria > Burkholderiales > Comamonadaceae > Comamonas > Comamonas sp. DB36. The sequence goes on along the minus strand of NZ_CP196631.1, from coordinate 4,353,088 downwards.
TATCAAGATCATCGATGCCTCCACGGCCCACCGCACGGCACCGGGCTGGGTCTATGGCTTTCCCGAGCTCTGCGATGGTCAGCTCGAATCCGTGAAGAAAGCGGCGCGCGTCTCCAACCCCGGCTGCTACGCGACCGGCGCAATCGCGCTGCTGCGTCCGCTGGTCGATGCCGGCCTGCTGCCCGCGGACGCCGGCGTGAGCCTGCCTTCGGTGTCGGGTTATTCGGGCGGTGGCCGTCCGATGATAGAAGCCTATGAGGCCGGCACGGCGGCGCCCTACGAAACCTATGCGCTGGGTCTGTCGCACAAGCATGTGCCCGAAATCATGCGCTACACCGGCCTCACGCGCCGTCCGCTGTTCATTCCCGCGGTGGGCAACTTCGCCCAGGGCATGCTGGTGCAGCTGCCCCTGCATCTCGACCTGCTGCCCGGCGCGCCCAAGGCCGCCGACCTGCATGATGCGCTGGCCAGCCATTACGCGCGCACCGCTACGCCCGAGCAATGGGTGTCGGTGCTGGCGCCCACGGACGACGGCAAGCTGGCCGCCGACACGCTGGCCAATACCAACAAGCTCGAACTGCGCGTGTTTGCCAACGAGCAATACCGCCAGGCCGTGCTGATCGCCCGCCTCGACAACCTGGGCAAGGGCGCGAGCGGCGCGGCGGTGCAGAACATGCAGCTCATGCTTGGAATCTGAGGAGTGCGCGGCCCCTAGGTCGCGCCAGGGGCCCGCTGCTTGGATTTACCTGAGGGCAGGCCGTTCATCCTTCGACCAGCTCAGGACGAACGGGGGACTGAACGATGACCGGCTCTGGGACTCGCCTCAGTCCGAGGCGTCTTCCGGCACCTGCCCCGCCACCACCTTGCGCACCACTTCGCCGGAAAAACCGCGGCTGGCGAGAAAACGCATCTGCTTGAGCTTGTCCTGCGGGGTTTCGGCCGGCGCGCCGAAGCGCTGGCGCCAGATCGTGCTGGCGCGCTGCCATTCGGTGGCGCGCAGTTCCTGCGTGGCGGCGCGCACGGTGTCGTCGTCCAGGCCCTTGCTGCGCATTTCCTGCACCACGCGCGCCGTGCCCAGTTTGCTGCCGCGGCGGTAGGCGACGGACTGCGCGACGCGTTCGGGATTGATGAAATTCTTGGCTTCGAGCTCGTCGAGCATGGCCGTGAGGTCGTCGCCTTCGGCGACATGGGCCGCGAGCTTGCGCTCGAGTTCGAGTCGGGAATGTTCGCGCTGGGCCAGCAGGCGCAGCGCGCGGCCCTTGAGGGAGAGAGTGGCAAAGCCCATGGTCTGAAAAGCCGCCGACCAGACCGCGGCATGCGGTCCGGTCGACGCGATGCTTACTCTTCAGCGGCCGCGGCCTTGTCGGCCTTGTCGGCCTTTTCCGCCTTTTCGGCCGCCTTGTCGGTCTTCGACGGCTTGCCTGCGGCCGGGGCGGGCACGGTGCCGGCGAGCAGCGAAATGCCCAGGCCTTCGCGCACGCGGTTCTCGATCTCGTGCGCCAGGTCGGGGTTCTCGCGCAGGAATTCACGCGCGTTGTCGCGGCCCTGGCCGATCTTCTCGCCACGGTAGGCGTACCAGGCACCCGACTTGTCGAGGATCTTGGCTTCCACGCCCATGTCGATGATTTCGCCTTCGCGCGAGATGCCTTCGCCGAACAGGATGTCGAACTCGGCGGTCTTGAACGGCGGGCTGACCTTGTTCTTCACCACCTTGACGCGGGTCTCGTTGCCGATCGCGTTGTCGCCCTTCTTGATGGTGCCGGTGCGGCGGATGTCCAGGCGCACGGAAGCGTAGAACTTGAGCGCATTGCCGCCGGTGGTGGTTTCGGGCGAGCCGAACATCACGCCGATCTTCATGCGGATCTGGTTGATGAAGATGACCATGCAATTGGTCTTCTTGATCGTTGCCGTGAGCTTGCGCAGCGCCTGGCTCATCAGCCGGGCCTGCAGGCCGGGCAGGGCGTCGCCCATTTCGCCTTCGATTTCGGCCTTGGGCGTGAGCGCCGCGACCGAGTCGATGACGATCAGGTCGACCGCGCCCGAACGCACCAGGCTGTCGACGATCTCGAGCGCCTGTTCGCCGGTGTCGGGCTGGCTGATCAGCAGGTCGGACAGTTGCACGCCCAGCTTCTGGGCGTACTGCACGTCGAGCGCATGTTCTGCGTCGACAAACGCACACTGGCCGCCGATCTTCTGCATCTCGGCAATGACCTGCAGCGTCAGCGTGGTCTTGCCCGAGGATTCCGGGCCGTAGATTTCAACCACGCGGCCGCGCGGCAGGCCGCCTACGCCCAGCGCGATGTCCAGGCCCAGCGAGCCGGTCGACACGACCTGGATGTCTTCGATGACTTCGCCTTCGCCCAGGCGCATGATGGTGCCCTTGCCGAACTGCTTCTCGATCTGCGCCAATGCGGCTTGCAGGGCCTTGGCCTTTTCGGTGTTGGCGGCGATGGCGGGGTTGGTGCCCTTGACAGTGGTGACGTCCATGAAAAACTCCTAGAAAGCAATGATTTTGGATAGCACCGACTGTCTGTTGTTACTGCCAGGCTGGATGCTTGAACAGTAGTTTATGGGCGTTGTACCAACGTGTATAGATGGTTTTTAGTCAGTTTGCCTGACAATAAAGCATGGCACTTTCTTCCCGTTCCACACCGCCACCGGTCCCGCATGCACCCCTGGCCCCCTATTCAGACGCCTGGCGCCAGACCCATCTGGGCCGGTTGCTGGGGCATTCGATGCGCCGCTTCGATGCGCGCGTGATGCAGCTCATGGCGCATGCGGTCGAAGTGCCGTTGGCGCTGTCCAACCTCGCGGCGCGCGACCAGGTCAGCGCCGCGCACATCCACATCACGCGCCATCTGTCGCTGGGCGGCGACCGCCTGACCGATCTGGCCGAGCGCGCGGGCATGACCAAGCAGGCCATGGCCGACCTGGTCGAGCAATGCCTGGCCTGGGGCCTGGTCACGCGCGCAGCGGATGCGCGCGACCGGCGCACGCGCTGGATACGCTTCACGCCCACGGGGCTGAGCTGGCTGCAGGCCTTCGAGGCGGCCGTGGCCCAGGCCGAGGCGGAGTTCCGCGCCGAGGTCGGCGACGATGTCGCGACCGTGGTCGCGCTCGGGCTCGAAGCCTATTCGGCCAGCAGCGGCAGACCCGCATAGCGCGAAAACCCCCTGGCGGCGCTTCATGCTCCACCCCTAGAATGGTTCAAAACGGTCGGCGGCCATGTTCCGCTGCGCTTATCTAGGGGAGACATCCGCATGCGCATTTTGATTGCAGAAGACGATCAGGTCTTTGCCGATGGCCTGCTGCGCAGCCTGCGCGGATCGGGCGCCGTGGTCAGCCATGTGGCCAGCGGCAGCGAGGCCGAATCGGTGCTGATGACCAGCAGCGAGTTCGACCTGCTGATCCTCGATCTGGGCCTGCCCAAGATGCATGGCCTCGAAGTGCTGCGCCGCCTGCGCGGGCGCGGCGACGGCCTGCCGGTGCTGATACTCACGGCGGCCGACAGCGTCGAGGAGCGCGTCAAGGGCCTGGATTTCGGCGCCGACGATTACATGGCCAAGCCGTTCAGCCTGCAGGAGCTCGAGGCGCGGGTGCGTGCGCTCACGCGCCGCGGCATGGGCGGTGCGAGCAGCACCATCAAGCACGGGCCGCTGGTCTATGACCAGTCGGGCCGCGTCGCGACCATAGACGGCAAGATGGTCGAGCTGTCGGCGCGCGAGTTGGGCCTGCTCGAAGTGCTGCTGCAGCGCGCGGGCCGCCTGGTCAGCAAGGATCAATTGGTCGAGCGCCTGTGCGAGTGGGGCGAGGAGCTGAGCAACAACGCGATCGAGGTCTATATCCACCGGCTGCGCAAGAAGATCGAGCATGGGCCGATACGTATCGCGACGGTGCGCGGGCTGGGGTATTGCCTGGAGAAAATACGGGATTGAATATGGGAAGTCCACGCCCTGAAACGCCCTTCGGTCCTTCGACGGGCTCAGGACTCAGGGCGAACGGCGGTGTCGCCGTTGGCGCTGAGCACGCAAGTCCCTTGCACCCATGAAAATCTTCCAGCGCGAGCAATATTCGCTGTTCGGCGGCATCCTCGACTGGATGCTCACGCCGCTGCTGCTGCTGTGGCCTGTGAGCCTGGCGCTGACCTGGCTGGTCGCTCAGGGCCTGGCCAACCAGCCCTATGACCGCGCGCTGGAATACGACGTGCGCGTGCTTGCCAAGCAGGTGCAGCAAGGCCAGACGAAGTTCAGCCTGGCGCAGGCGCTGAGCCACAACCTGCGCACCAGTGCCGCGGACAGCGTGCATTACCAGGTGCTGGACCCCCAGGGCCGGCTGGTCGCGGGCGAACCCGATCTGCCGCGGCCGCCGTGGACCGATGGCGAGCGGCGCTATGGCGAAGTCCAGCTCTACGACGCCGAGCTGCGCGGCGTCGACATGCGGCTCGCGGCGACCTGGGCGCCGATGGGGCGCGAAGGCCCGCTGGCGCTGGTGCAGGTGGCCGAAACCCGGGACCAGCGCAGCACCTTGGCGACCGAGATCATTCGCGGCGTGATGCTGCCGCAGTTCGTCGTCCTGCCGCTGGCGGTGATGCTCGTATGGATGGCGCTGGCGCGCGGCATCACGCCCTTGCACCGGCTCGAGGAGCGCATTCGCGCGCGCAAGCCCGATGACCTCTCGCCGCTCAATTTCCAGGACGTTCCGCTCGAAGTCGCGCCGCTGGTGAATGCCGTCGATGACCTGCTGTGCCGGCTCAACGAATCGCTGGCCACGCAAAAGCGCTTTCTGGCCGACGCCGCCCACCAACTCAAGACGCCGCTGGCGGGCCTGCGCATGCAGGCCGACCTGGCGCAGCGCGAAGGCACGAGCACGCAGGAGCTCAAGCGCTCGCTGCAGCAGATCGGCCGCGCAAGCATGCGCGCCAGCCATACCGTCAACCAGTTGCTGGCGCTGGCGCGCGTCGAAGGCACGGGCGCGGCGCTGATCAAGCAGCGCTGCGATCTCGCGCGGCTGGTGATCGACGTGGTGCGCGACTCGGTGCCGCGCGCGCTCGACAAGTGCGTGGATCTGGGCTACGACGGCGCCGAACCGGGCGCGCCGGGCGTCTGGATGGAAGGCAACCCCACGCTGCTGACCGAGCTGGTGCGCAACCTCGTGGACAACGCGATCAACTACACGCCGTCCACGCCCGAGCAGCCCGGCGTTGTCACGGTGCGGCTGTTGACCGACACGTTTGGCCGGGTGATATTGCTGCAGGTGGAAGACACCGGCCCGGGCGTGCCCGAGGCCGAGCGCGCGCTGGTGTTCCAGCCGTTCTACCGCGCGCTGGGCACGCAGGCCGACGGCTCGGGCCTGGGCCTGCCCATCGTGCAGGAGATCGCGCGCCAGCATGGCGCCCAGGTCTACCTCGAGCCGGCGCGTGCGCAAAGCCCGCCCGGGGCGCGCTTCAGCGTGCGTTTTCCGGCGCTGCCGGTGCAGCCTTCCTCGCGCTGAACCATCACGCTGCCGTGGGCGCGGCGGCCGCACGGCCTGCCTGGCTGGCGGCGATCATCGCCGCGCTCGACTGCGCGGCCGACTCCAGCAGCCAGTTGCGGAAGGTGCCCAGCGCGCCATGGTGCGAACGGCCTTCGGGATAGCAGAACCAGTAGCCGAGGTGACTGGCGTAGCCATGGCCGGGCAGGGGTTCGGTGACCAGGCCCGAGGCGATCTCGTCCTGCACCAGGCAGCGCGGCACCAGCGCCACGCCCATGCCCGCCATCACGGCGCGGATGATGCTCTGGAACTGGTCGAACTGCGGGCCGTCGAGCGCGCGCATGCCGGTCACGCCATGCGCCTGGCTCCACTGCGCCCAGGCATCGGGAATGGTCACATGGCGCAGCCGCGTGCAGTTGATGAGGTCTTCGGGAGAGCGCAGGCGCAGCGCGCCGGGACTGTTGTCGGGCGGCGCGATCAGCGCGACCTGCTGGCCGACCAGGTAGTGGGCGCGCGCGCCCGGCCAGTGGCCGTCGCCGAACAGGATGGAGCAGTCGAGCGTGGGGCTTTCGAAGTCATAGCTGTGGACATAGGGCACGAAATGCAGCGTGACCTGGGGCTCGCGCTGCTGGAACTGCGGCAGCCGCGGGATCAGCCACTTGGCACCAATGGTGGGCAGCACCGACAGGTAGAGCGCACCACGGCGGTCATCGCTGGTGATCAGCTCCAGCGTCGCGGCCTCGAGCTGGGACAGCAGCGCGCGCACGCTGCGTTCATAGCGTTCGCCCGCCGGGGTCAGCGTCAGGCGCTTGCGGCTGCGCTCGAACAAGGTCACGCCCACCCATTTTTCAAGCTCCTGGACCTGCTTGCTGACCGCGCTCTGCGTCAGGTGCAGCGCCTCGGCAGCGCGCGAAACCCCGCCAAAACGCACGACAGTGGAAAAAGCCCGCAACAGATGTACGGGAGGATTGAGGCGGCGCAAACTGGTCATGGATGTCGCTCACAGAGAATGGCTGAGGATGCTCATATAGCTTGAATGTATTCCAATTTGGAATAACAACAGGCACAGGTATTGCTTTGTCTATGCCACGAATTCCGTTAATCTTTCTTATCGAAAAGGAAAATACCACCATGCAACGTCGTCACTTTATTGCCTCCATCGCCGCTACAACTGTCGTTCCCGGAATGTCTTTTGCGCAGGACAATAGCCGGCCCCTGCGCATCGTGGTGCCTTTCCCTCCGGGCGGCTCCACCGACATGGTCGTGCGCAATCTGCAGGACGTGCTGGGCCGCATCCTGAACCAGCCCGTGGTCATCGAGAACCGCGCGGGTGCGGGCGGATCGATCGGCATGTCCGAAGTGGCGCGCGCCACCGACAACCTGACGCTGGGCGTGGCCACCTTGTCGACCCACGGCGTGAACCCCGCCGTGCTGACCAAGATGCCTTACGACGCGATGAAGGACTTCGTCGGCGTGACCGAAATGGTCAAGGCCCCGGGCGTGATCGTGATCAACCCCAAGACCCTGCCCGTCAAGGACATGGCCGAACTCGTCGCCTACCTCAAGGCCAATCCCGGCAAGGTCAGCTACGCGACCCCCGGCAACGGCACCATCGGTCACATGTGGGGCGAGCTGTTCAAGCGTGCCACCGGCACCGACATGCTGCACATTCCCTACCGCGGCGCGGGTCCGGCCATCAATGACGTGCTCGGCGGCCAGGTTCCCGTGTACTTCGACCAGGTGGCTTCGTCGCTGGCCCAGATCAAGTCCGGCAAGGTGCGCGCCATCGCCGTGAGCTGGCCCGAGCGCCTGGACGTGCTGCCCGAAGTCCCCACCTACGCCGAACTGGGCTACAAGGACATCAACGATCCTTCGTGGTTCGGTCTGGTCGCGCCCAAGTCCATGCCCGCAGCCCAGGTCGCACGCATCCAGAAGGCCGTTGCCGCCGCGCTCAAGGAAGACGTGGTCAAACAGCGCATGGCTGCCCAGGGTCTGTACCCCACGGGCACGACTACGGCCGCTTTCTCCAAGCAGATCGAAACCGAGATCGCCAAGATGAAGCAGGTCGCGGCCTACGCAAAGATTCAGTTGGATTAACACCCCCTGAGCGGCTCACGCCGGATGGCCGGCCCCCGCTCCCCCCTCTCAACCTTCGGTGGAGGGGGACGACACCATCGCTGCGGGGCGGCCCTTGCTCGGTGTCCCTTTGCCGGGACACGCCAGTATCAAACGCTGTGACGGGCCTTCTGCAGTTGACGCCGTTTTCCTTCGACATTTTGTAGAGGAACGGCACCCTCACCTTTCGTCTGCCTATGCATCCCGTCTTGCAATTGATCAGCCAACGTTTCCAGCATGCCCAGCCCGGAGTTTCGGGCGTGGCCCATGCTCCCGCTCCGGCCCAGATGGTGACCAGCGTTCCCGGCACCAGTGCCGTGGTGCTGGACTCGCCGCACAGCGGCACCTGGTATCCCGACGACTTCGGCTCGTGCCTGCCGCTGGCCACGCTGCGCCAGGCCGAAGACACGCATGTCGAAAAGATCTATGCGTTTGCGCCTTCACTGGGCGTGAGCTGGGTCGAGGCCCACTTCCCGCGCATCTACCTCGACGCCAACCGTGACACCACGGAAATCGACACCGGCATGATTGCCGGCGACTGGCCCTTGCCCGTCACCGAAGACCAGGTGGTGCTGCAGAAGGTCCGGCTGGGCAAGGGCCTGATCTGGAAATTCACCGATGCGGGCGTGCCCATTTATGAGCGTGCACTGTCGGTCGATGAATTGCTGGCGCGCATCGAGCGCTGCTGGAAGCCCTACCACGCGGCCGTGGCCAAGGCCATAGACGCCGCCCATGCGCGCCATGGCTACAGCATCCACATCAACTGCCATTCGATGCCTGCGGTCGCGGCCAGCCATGCGACGCTGCATCCCGGTCTGGTGCATGCGGACTTCGTGATCGGCGACCGCGATGGCACCACGGCCGACCCGCGGCTGTCGCAGCGCATCTGCGATTTCCTGCGCGCGCGCGGCTACAGCGTCGATTACAACCACCCCTACAAGGGCGTGGAGCTGGTGCGCCGCTACGGCAACCCCGCCGACAACCGCCACAGCATCCAGATCGAGATCAACCGCAAGATCTACATGGACGAGCAGACGCTGGAACTCGACCAGGCCGGCTACCTGCGCCTGACCAAGGATTTGCAGGCCCTGGTCGAAGATCTGATGGCGCTGGATCCGCGCGCCTGATCAAACCGTCGCGCCCATGAAAAAGCCCGGCGACGCCGGGCTGTTTTCGTCTGCGGTACCGATCAGGACGCGCAGGCGCGCAGCGGCTTGCCGCCGAACGCCGGCAGCGCCTCAAGCTGCGCGCGCAGCGCGGACGTGGCCGCTGGCAGGCGCAGCACGAAGCCATGCTTGTCGGGGCGCTCCTGCACCACGCGCGCGCTGCGCACGCCCTGGCGCACCAGCTGGGTCAGTTCGCGCGTCGCGGCTTCCTCGCTAGAGAAACGGCCCAGCGACAGTCCGGGCTCCAGCGCTCCGCCCGCACGGTCATGGTCGAGCTTGCGCGCCACGAGCTCGGCGCGCTTCTTCTCGAGCGCCTGGTTGTCGGCGAACTTGCCCATGTAGACCATCCAGCGGCCGGGCTGGGTGAAGGCATCGAGCTTCCAGCTGCCTTCGGGAAATTGCAGCACCAGCGCGCGGCGCAGCGTGTCCGAGGCGTCATCGTCAAAAATGCCGGCCTGCAGGCATTGGGCCGGCCCTTCCTGCGCTGGCGGCGCCTCGGCGGGCGCTGGCGCGGTTGCGGCCACCGCGGGAACGCCCGCCGCGGGAACGCCTGCCGCAGGAACGCCTGCCGCAGCCGCGGGCGGCTTGAGCTGCAGCGTTTCGGGGCGCAGTTGCTGCTGCAGCCGTTCGGGTTCGTTGTGCTGCTGAGGCGCCCAGCCCAGACTGGTCAGCGCGCCCTGACTCCAGGCGAAATAGCCGGCATTGGCCAGCAGCAGGATGAACAGGGCAATGCGCAGCATGGCGGGCTTTCTCTCAGGAAAGGGGCGCGGGCCGGGGGCGCACGCTGATGTCCGAACTGGTCACGGCGCGCAGGCCTTCGGCCGTCTGCACCAGCAGCGCTCCGTCCGGGCCCACGCCCTGGGCCAGGCCGCTGTGGCCATCGCTCAGGTTCACTTCGCGCTGCAGCAGCAGATCGCGTTCGGCGAACTGCGCGCGCACGGGTGCGAAGCCATGCCGGGCGAATGCCTGCAAGGCACGCACCAGCGGCGGCACGATACGGGCCAGCGCCGTGGGCGCGTCGAGCGCGGCGTCGACTTCGCGCAGGCTCGCGGGCGTGGTCGACAGGCCTTGGCTGTCGGGCGCGCGCACGTTCAGACCGACGCCGATCACCACATAGCGGTCGGGGCCCGAGAGGCCGATTCCGCTCGCGGTTTCGATCAGGATGCCACCGAGCTTGCGATCGCCTTCGAGCCAAAGGTCGTTGGGCCATTTGAGGCCCAGGCGCAGCCGGTCCTCGCCCGCGGCGGGCAGTTGCGGCTGCAGGCTCTGCGCCAGGCTCACGCCCACGGCCAGCGACAGGCCGGACCATTCGGCCGGTGCCATCGGCAGGCCCAGCGAAAACGTCAGCGAATCACCGATCTGGCTGACCCATTGGCGGCCCAGCCGGCCGCGGCCCGCGGTCTGCTGCTCGGTGACCAGCAGGATGGGTTCGCAGCGGCCGGCGCGCGCACGGCGCATCAGTTCGGTATTGGTCGAATCGACTTCGGGCAGGATCTCGACGCTAAAGCCTTCGAGCAGCGGGCTCACGGCCTGCCAGAGGGCCTCGGCGGGCCAGCGTATGGGGTTGGCAGGCAGGCTCATGCAGCGCGCTCCTGTGCGTCCCCGGGCATGGGCGGGCGCCAGCCGCGCTTGGGCGCGAGCAGCGTGCCGCGGCAGTTGGCCGCGCCGCAGTAGCAGGGGTACTCGGCCTTGAGCTTGGCCGTGTAGCGTTCCTCGAGCATCAGGCCGTAGTCGTAGTTGAGCTCCTCGCCCGCGGCGATGTTGCGCAGCGCGGTGATGAAGATCCGGCCGTCACGCTCGTCGGTATAGCAGTTGGGGTTGCAGCTGTGGTTGATCCAGCGCGAGGAATTGCCGCCGAAGTTGGCATCGATCACGCGGTCCTCGTCGACATGGAAGTAGAACGTGTGGTTGGGCTGCAGCGGGTCGTGCGGGTGGCGATCCTGGGCCTGCTGCCAGGAAATGATTTCACCCGTGTATTCAATGAGGACTTCACCCTCGGCAATATCCTGCACGGCAAAGACCCCCTTGCCGTGGACACCGGAGCGCCGCGTCTGGATGCGGCGGCTGGCGGAAGAGGTGGGCTGGGTGCGGGGCATTGGAATCTCTGATACTTTGAATATGCACACATGCGCGTGCGCGTGCACGCGTAGGAATGGATTGTAGGAGCGCTTGCCGGCCCTGGGAGGGCGGGCGCTTGAAATGACGAGAACACACAATGACAAAAACACTGGTGATTGCCGAGAAGCCTTCCGTGGCGCAGGACATTGTTCGCGCACTGACCCCGGTTGCAGGCAAGTTTGAAAAGCACGACGACCATTTCGAGAGCGACACCTATGTGGTGACCAGCGCCGTCGGTCACCTGGTCGAGATCCAGGCACCCGAGGAGTTCGACGTCAAGCGCGGCAAATGGAGCTTCGCCAACCTGCCGGTGATCCCGCCCTACTTCGACCTCAAGCCCGTGGACAAGACCAAGAGCCGCCTGAACGCCGTGGTGCGCCTGGCCAAGCGCAAGGACGTGACCAAGCTGATCAACGCCTGCGACGCGGGCCGCGAAGGTGAATTGATCTTCCGCCTGATCGAGCAGTACGCGGGCGGCAACAAGCCCCTGGGCAAGCCCGTGCAGCGCCTGTGGCTGCAGTCGATGACACCCCAGGCGATACGCGCGGGCTTCGAGAGCCTGCGCAGCAACGAACAGATGCAGGGCCTGGCCGACGCCGCGCGCAGCCGCTCCGAGGCCGACTGGCTGGTGGGCATCAACGGCACGCGCGCCATGACCGCGTTCAACTCGCGCGACGGCGGCTTCTTCCTGACCACGGTGGGCCGGGTGCAGACACCCACGCTGTCGGTGGTCGTCGAGCGCGAGGAGAAGATCCGCAAGTTCGTGAGCCGCGACTACTGGGAAATCCACGGCACGTTCGGCGCCCGGGCCGGCGCCTATCTGGGCAAGTGGTTCAACCCGCAGTGGAAGAAGAGCGACGACGCCGAAATGCGCGCCGACCGCGTGTGGAGCCTGGCCGAGGCCCAGGCCATCGCCGCGGCGTCGCGCGGCAAGCCTGCGGTGGTGACCGAGGAAAGCAAGCCCACGACCCAGGCGTCGCCGCTGCTGTTCGATCTGACCAGCCTGCAGCGCGAAGCCAACGGCAAGTTCGGCTTCTCGGCCAAGACCACGCTGTCGATCGCCCAAAGCCTCTACGAACGCCACAAGGCGCTGACCTACCCGCGTACCGATTCGCGCGCGCTGCCCGAGGACTATCTGCCCGTGGCGCAGCAGACCTTCGAGATGCTGGCCAAGAGCGGCATGCGTCATCTCGAGCCGTTCGCCCAGCAGGCGATCACGAACAACTACGTGCGCCCCACCAAGCGCATCTTCGACAACAGCAAGGTGTCGGATCACTTCGCCATCATCCCGACCACGCAGGCGCCCAGCGGCCTGAGCGAGGCCGAGCAAAAGCTCTATGACCTCGTGGTGCGCCGCTTCATGGCCGTGTTCTTCCCCAGCGCCGAGCACCAGGTGACGACGCGCATCAGCCGCGTCGAGAACCACCACTTCAAGACCGAAGGCAAGGTGCTGGTCAAGCCGGGCTGGCTGGCGATCTATGGCAAGGAAGCCGCGCATGAAGTCGAGGATGCGAAGGAAGGCGACAAGGGCCAGAACCTGGTGCCCGTGCAGCCCGGCGAGCAGCCGCTGGCCGAGGCGGTCGACCCCAAGGGCCTGAAGACCAAGCCGCCGGCGCGTTATTCGGAAGCCACGCTGCTGGGCGCGATGGAAAGCGCAGGCAAGCAGGTCGAAGACGAAGAACTGCGCTCGGCGATGCAGGAAAAGGGCCTGGGCACGCCAGCCACGCGCGCGGCCATCATCGAAGGCCTGCTGACCGAGAAATACATGCTGCGCGAAGGCCGCGAGCTGATTCCCACGGCCAAGGCCTTCCAGCTGATGACGCTGCTGCGCGGCCTGGGCGTGGAAGAACTGTCGCGCGCCGATCTGACCGGCGAGTGGGAGTACAAGCTGTCGCAGATGGAAAAGGGCCAGCTGTCGCGCGAAGCCTTCATGCAGGAAATCGCCTCCATGACCGAGCGCCTGGTGAAGAAGGCCAAGGAATACGACCGCGACACCATTCCCGGCGACTACGCGACGCTCTCCACGCCCTGTCCCAACTGTTCGGGCGTGGTCAAGGAAAACTACCGCCGCTACGCCTGCACGGGCGCCGACGGCAAGCAGGCCGGCTGCGGCTTCTCGTTCACCAAGTCGCCCGCAGGCCGCACGTTCGAGACGCATGAAGCCGAAACCCTGCTGCGCGAGCGCCGCATAGGCCCGCTGGACGGCTTCCGCTCCAAGGCCGGCTGGCCGTTCGTCGCCGAAGTGGCCATCGTGCATGACGAGGAGAGCAACAACTACAAGCTCGAGTTCGATTTCGGCGACGACGCGAACTCCGAAGACTCGGGCGAGATCGTCGATTTCGCGAGCCAGCAGCCGCTGGGCGCCTGCCCCAAGTGCGGCGCGCCGGTGTTCGAGCATGGCAGCAACTATGTCTGCTCCAAGGCCGTGCCCACGCTGGCCCAGACGGTTCCGAGCTGCGACTTCAAGAGCGGCCAGATCATCCTGCAGCAGCCCATAGAGCGCGAGCAGATGGTCAAGCTGCTGGCGACGGGCAAGACCGACCTGCTCGAGAAGTTCGTCTCCAACCGCACGCGGCGCGCGTTCAAGGCCTTCCTGGTCTGGGATGCGGCTGAAGGCAAGGTGAACTTCGAGTTCGAGAAGCGCGACTCGAAGTACCCGGCGCGCAAGACCGCGGGCGCGCCCGCGAAGAAGGCGCCGGCGGCCAAGAAGGTCGCGGCCGCCAAGAAGGCGCCGGCTGCGAAGAAGGTGGCAGCGACCAAGACGGCTGCCGTCAAGGCGCCGCGCAAGGTCGCGTCCAATCTGACTCCCAGCCCCGAGCTGGCAGCGGTGATCGGCGGCGACATGGTCGCGCGCACCGAAGTCATCAAGAAGGTCTGGGACTACGTCAAGGCCAACAACCTGCAGGACGCGACGAACAAGCGTGCGATCAATGCCGACGCCAAGCTCAAGCCGGTGTTCGGCAAGGACCAGATCACGATGTTCGAGTTGGCAGGCATCGTTGGAAAACACCTCGCCTGACGGCGCGCGAGTCATCTAAGGTACACACGGCGAAGCGCGCAATGCGCTACGCTGTGGCCCATGGCCATTACGAACGCTTCCCCGCTTCCGCCCGGCATGCCGGACCGTGTGCTGCGCCTTGAAGGCAGCAGCAACTTTCGTGACCTCGGCGGCTATACCGCCGCCGATGGCCGCAGCCTGCAATGGCGGCGGCTGTTCCGCTCCGACCATCTGGCCGGGCTTTCCGCCGCCGACCTGCAGGCGCTGGCCGAACTGAAGATCGGCCACAGCGTCGACTTCCGCGGCGTCAACGAAATCAGCGCGCAAGGCTATGCCTGGCCGCAGTTCCAGCGCCATGCCTTCATGGTCGAGCCCACCGTGGTGCAGCGTACCCAGGAGCTGCTCGCTGCCGGCCACCGCATGACCGCGGCCGATACCGTGGGCCTGATGCAGGACACCTACCGCAGCTTCGTCAAAGTCAATGCCGACCGCTTCGCGCGGCTGTTCCAGCTGCTGCTGCAAAGCGATGCGCCGCTGGTGTTCCACTGCACGGCGGGCAAGGACCGCACGGGCTGGGCCGCGGCGCTGATCCTGCACGCGCTGGGCGTGTCGCGCGAACAGGTGATGGAGGACTATCTGCTGACCAATGCGTACTACCAGCGCCCGCCCGCCACCGTTGCCGGTCGTCTGCCCGAGGAAGTGCTGGAAGTGCTGTGGCGCGTGCAGGAGCCGTTTCTCGACGCCGCGATGGACTTGGTCGACCGCGACCATGGCGGCATGGACCGGTACCTGGCCGAGGTGCTGGGCATGGACCGCGCGGCGCGTGCCCAGCTGGCCGAACGCTATCTGGCCTGAGCGGCGCACATCCCGTTACCTGCTTCTGCCTGCGCCCGTTAGCATGGGTGCATGTTTCAAGGAGTATTCATGACGATTTGCATGCGATGGTGCGCCGCCCTGGCACTGGCCGCAGGGCTTGCGGGCTGCGCGGGCGGCAGTCCGGCGAATGAAGGCGCGAGCCGCAGCGGCATCACGGTGTTTGGCGATATCGATGTGGGCGTGAGCCGGGTGCGCTGAACCCCGTTTGCCATGCCTGTCTAAGGGCCGAGAGGAAAGGTCCTCAGCCCCCATGCGTGGCAATCTCACGCTCCACCTCTGCGTGGAGGCTGAGCTGGCGCGTCGAAGGCGGCCTGTCCAGCAGGCTTGCGACCACGATGGCCAGCGTGGCCAACGCAAAGCCCGGCACCATCTCGTAGAGCTTGAACCAATGGTAGTGCTGCCAGACCAGCACCGTGACCGCACCCACCAGCATGCCGGCGAGCGCGCCGTTGCGCGTCATGCGCGGCCAGACCAGGCTCAGCAGCACCACCGGTCCGAACGCCGCGCCGAAACCCGCCCAGGCATAGCTCACCATGGACAGCACGCGGCTGTCCGGGTCGCGGGCGATCAGGATGGCGACCACGGCCACGGCGAAGACCATGGCCCGGCCGAACCAGACCAGCTCGCGCTGGCCCGCCTCCTGGCGAAAAAATGCCTTGTAGAGGTCCTGGGTCAGCGCGCTCGCGCAGACCAGCAGCTGGCACGACAGCGTGCTCATGACCGCCGCGAGCACGGCTGCCAGCAGCATGCCGCTGATCCATGGGTTGAACAGCAGCTTCGCGACTTCGAGAAACACCCTTTCGGCATTGGTGTTGACGCCTGCGGCGAGCTCGGGGCGCTGGGCGAAGAACGCGATGCCGAAAAATCCCACCGCGACGGCGCCGCCCAGGCACAGCACCATCCAGGTCATGCCTATGCGCCTGGCCTTGGGAATGGTCCTGGCCGATTCCGCCGCCATGAAGCGCACCAGGATGTGTGGCTGGCCGAAGTAGCCCAGGCCCCAGGCGAGCAGCGAGACGATGGCGATGGCGTCGAGCGAAGCCACCATGTCGAGCGCCTGCGGCCGTGCCGCAGCGATCGCCGCGTGGCTTGCGGCCAGGCCGCCATCGGCATGGACCACCATCAGCGGCGCGAGGATCAGCGCGGTGATCATCAGCGAGGCCTGGATGGTGTCGGTCCAGCTCACGGCCAGGAAGCCGCCGACGAACACATAGGCCATGGTCGCGAACGCGCCCACCCACAGCGCGATCTGGTAGTCCATGCCGAACATGCTTTCGAACAGGCGCGCACTCGCGACCACGCCCGAAGCGCAGTAGATCGTGAAGAACACCAGGATCACGAGGGCCGTGACGATGCGCAGCAGATGGCTGGCGTCTTCGAAACGGTTGGTGAAGTAGTCGGGCAGGGTCAGCGCATTGCCGACTTTCTCGGTGTAGACGCGCAGCCGCGCCGCGACAAAGCGCCAGTTGAGCCAGGCGCCCAGGCTCAGGCCGATGGCGATCCACGACGCCGACAGGCCGGAAACGAACACCGCGCCGGGCAGGCCCATGAGCAGCCAGCCGCTCATGTCGGAGGCTCCGGCCGACAGCGCCGTGACCACGCTGCCCAGGCTGCGCCCGCCAAGGATGTAATCCGACAGATTGGTCGTTGCCCGGTAGCCTAACCAGCCTACGCACAGCATGGCCAGCAGATAGACCGCAAAGGTGACGGTGGTGGGCAGATTCGCGTTCATGGCGTCTCCTTGGTGGGAAGAGGGCGGTATTGGATTGTGGGGATTGCCCATCCGGCCCTCATGGCAGTGAATGCCGCGTGCCCATGCCCGCGCGCGTGCAAGCCGCGGGTTCAGTGCGATTGCTGATTGCTATCAGCTATCGACTCGATTTGACAATTGAAATGAATTTGATTTTTGGATCATTTGATAATGAAGCCAGTGTGTGCAATTGAATCTTTGATTTCCGGGCGTACTGCGTGCGTTCAGCGGGCGTTACACCCTTTTTCATAGGCGGACCAGCGAGTCCATCTGCTGGGTCCTTGATCTTCCTTGCGGAGGTAGAACGCCATGGATTCGAAAACGACAACGCAGTCCCGCATGCCCGCAGCCCTGCTGCCCGACTTGCCCCAGGACCCGGGCCCGGCCCTGCCGGAATCCGACGTGCTGGTTCCGCGGCCTGCGGACGAATCCCCACCGGCCGCGCGCTCGCGCTGGTATTTGCCGGTCCGTGCCAAATTCACCGTGGCCCTGCTGCTGGGCATTGGCTGGGGCGTCTTCGCCCACACCATAGCCCAGCCCTGGATAGCGGATTTCTCGCGCATTGTCGGCACCGTGCCGGCCTATCTTGCGATCTACGGCATTGCCGTGATTCCGGGCTTCATCAATGCGTTTCTGATTGTGAGCCTGCTGCTTGATCGTCGACCGCAGGTGCGACCCCATATCGCGCCGCAGGATCTGCCGGCCATCACCATCCTGGTGGCCGCGTACAACGAGGAGCAGAATATTCTCGCCACGCTGGAAAGCATAGACCGCCAGCACTACCCCGGAGCATTCCGCGTCATCGCCATCAATGATGGCTCGACGGACGGCACGCTGGCCAAGCTGCAGTCGGTTTCCTATCCCTGGCTGCAGGTGCTGCATCTCGAGAAGAATGTCGGCAAGGCCAATGCCCTGAATGCCGCGCTCAAACTGGTGGACACGCCGCTCACGTTGACCGTGGATGGCGACAGCTATCTGTTCAAGAACGCGCTGCTGCATCTGGTGCAGCGGTATGTGAGCGATCCGCCGAACACGCGCGCCGTGGCCGGCGCGGTGCTGGTGCGCAATTCGCGCGCCAACCTGGTGACCAAGGTGCAGGAATGGGATTATTTCCACGGCATCGCGGCCATCAAGCGCCTGCAGAGCATGTACCAGGGCACGCTGGTCGCGCAGGGCGCGTTCTCGGCCTATGACACCGCGGTGCTCAAGGGCATGGGCGGCTGGCCGCATACGGTGGGCGAAGACATCGTCGTGACCTGGGGCATTCTGCGCCAGGGCTGGCGCGTGGGTTTCGCCGAGAACGCCTGCCTGTTCACCAATGCACCCGACACCTGGCGCCAGTTCATCCGCCAGCGCCAGCGCTGGTCGCGCGGCTTGATCGAAGCCTTCAAGCTGCACTGGCCCATGCTGTTCCAGTGGCGCATGAGCCTGCTGTTCATCTGGTGGAATCTGCTGTTTCCCTATCTGGACCTGGTCTACACCGTGTTCTTCATTCCCGGCCTGGTGTTGGCGCTGTTCGGCATCTACTGGATCGCCGGGCCGATGACGCTGCTGGTGCTGCCTGCGGCCATGCTGCTCAACTATGTGATCTTCCATATCCAGACGCGGATGTTTGCCGAGCAGGGCCTCGAAGTGCGCAGCAATCCCGTGGGCTTCGTCGTCTACTCCCTGCTGTACAGCATCATCCTGCAGCCGGCCTGTGTCTGGGGCTATGTGAGCGAGGTTTTCAGCCGCACCAAGAACTGGGGGACCAAATGAACAAGCGCATCGCAAGGAAGTCCGCGCACTGGCGCGCGGCGCTGTGGCTGGGCGGGCTCGCGGGCCTGCTGCCGGCGATGGCGGGCGCCCAGGGCATCGCAGCCCCGCTGCCGGCGGTCTCGGCAGGTGTCGATGCCAGCGACGATTCAGACGGTTTCAGCGAATTCAAGCCTTGGACCCAGTACGAGGCGGCTTCGGGCTGGGGCCTGAAAGCGGGCTGGCAGGACTACCGCATGCAGGGCTGGTCGGCCACGGGCCGCAGCCTGTTGGTCACGCACCGCAAGCAGACGTCGCAATACCAATGGCAGGCTCAGCTTGGCGCCAACCGCACGGCTGGCCACTCGCTGACCGTGGGCATGCTCGATGCGATGTATTACGTCAGCGCTGCGACCGCAATGGGAGTGAGCCTGGAGCGCGATGTCGTCAATTCGCGCCGCGGTCTGGAGAGCGGGTTGCACTACGACGCGGCGATGCTGGTGCTCGACCACCAGTTCCATCCGCGCCTGTCGCTGGGCGTGGCCGCGGGCGCGAGCTGGTTCTCGAACGACAACCGGCGCGACCTGCTGCGCACGCGCTGGACTTTCACGCTCGACGAGGAGCGTGGCTGGTATGCCTATGCGAAGACGCGCCACTACCGCAACAGCAACCCCTATCGGCCCGAATACTTCTCGCCCGAGCGCTTCAACGAAGCCTCGCTGGGTCTGCTGTGGCGCACGGCCTTGAACGACAGCGTGGTGCTCAGCGCCAATGTCGACGGCGGGCACCAGTCCATAGACGGCCGCGGTCATTCGGCCTGGAGTGCAGGGCTTTTCCTGTCGTCACCGCGGCGCGCTGCGCTGCAGTGGAAAGTCGGCTTCGAGACCAGCCAGGACCATGCTTCTGCCTTGCGTGCCTCCGAAGACGGCTACCGCTACACCAGCTTTGTGGCGCAGGTGCGGATTCCGTTCTAGTCTCCTACTGGCCGTCCTCCGTCCACGGCTGGCCCAGGCTGCCCGGCGTCAGCGGCAGCAGCGGCGTGCTTTCCTCTATCGTTTCCGTCGGCATGGGCAGGCCCGTCGCAGGAACGACGGTGATGCGTTCGGCGGTGGTATCGGGCGCCGGTACCGGCTCGACGGGAGCGGGTGCCGGCTCGGCGCGCTTGCGCGGCGATGCCTCGGGCTGCGGCTGGGCCGCAGTCCACCAGCTGTCCCAGCGCGTGCGCAGCGCCGCGCCCAGATCGCTCCACCAGTGGCTTTGCTCGGGCGCGGTGAACTTGGCTCGGGCGTCGATGGCGCGCGCGCGCAAGGCGCGCGCGGTCAGGTCGCCGACCATGGGCAGCGCGCTGCGCGCGCCCTGGCCCCAGTGGTCGTTGCGCAGGCTGATGCGGCCGTCGTTGAATCCGGCCCAGGCGCCGACCACCAGCTCGGGATGCATCAGGATGAACCAGCCGTCGGCATTGCCCTGCGTGGTGCCGGTCTTGCCCGCGACATCGGCGCGTATGCCGTACTGCTGGCGAATGGCGCGCGCCGTGCCCTTGTCGACCACGCCGCGCAGCATGTCGACCAGCGTGTAGCTAAGGTTGCCGTCCAGCGCCTGTTCGGGCGCCGTGGGTACGAATTCGGCCAGCACTTCGCCGTCGCGGTTCTCGATGCGCGTGACCCACATCGGCTCGCGGTAGCTGCCGCCATTGGCCAGCGTCCCGTAGGCGCTGACCATTTCCTTGAGCGTCACCGGGCTGCTGCCCAGCGCCAGCGCGGGCACGGGCTCGAGCGGGCTCTGGCGCACGCCCAGCGCGCGCGCGAGCTGCACGACCTTGTTCACGCCGACTTCCTGCATCAGCGCGGCGGTGATGGTGTTCTTGGAATAGGCCAGCGCGTCGGCCAGCGTCATTTCCTTGCCGCTGGGCGGGCCGGCATCGCTGGGGCGCCAGACTTCGCCGCCGGCAAGGTGGATTTCGACGGCCTGGTCGGGCCGCTTGTCATCGGCGTGCAGGCCCTGCTGCAGCGCGGCGCCGTAGACGAAGGGCTTGAATGTCGAGCCTGGCTGGCGGCGTGCCTGCTGCACATGGTCGAAACCGTCGACTGCGAAGTCGCGGCTGCCGACCCAGGCGCGCACCGCGCCGGTCGTGGGATCCATGGCCAGCAGGCCGGCCTCGGGCCGCGTCTTCTGCATGCGCAGCCGGCGCATGAAGGCCTTGTCCTTGAGCAGCGCCTGCAGGGCCGGCTCGGGTTCGAGTTCCGACTTGCGGAATTCGTCGGACTCGCGCACCAGCGTCTGCACCAGGGGGTTGTCGGCATTCCAGCCGCCGCGCTGGTTCCAGCCCGCATCGGCAATGCCCTGCAGCGTGCGGCCCTGGCGCGCCACGGCCTGGTTGGCCCAGGCCTGGAGTTGCGCATCGAGCGTGGTGTGCACCACCAGCCCGTCGGTGTAGATGTTGTAGTCGTTCTTGTCGGCCCACGAAATGAGCCATTTGCGCAGCTGCTGCGCGAAGTGGGGCGCGGGGCCCGTGGGCTCTTCCTGGCGCTCGAAGTCGATGCGCAGCGGGCGTTTCTTCAACTGGGCGAAGGTCGCGGCGTCGAGTTCCTCGCGCTTGACCATCTGCGCCAGCACGGTGTTGCGCCGTGCGACCGAGCGTTCGGGATTGAGCACCGGGTTGTAATAGCTCGTGCCCTTGAGCATGCCGACCAGTGTCGCCGATTCGAGCACGCTCAGCTGCTTGGCCGATTTGTCGAAATAGGTGCGCGCCGCCATCTCTATGCCATAGGCGTTGTAGAGGAACGGCACGGTGTTCAGATAGGTCTCGAGGATTTCGTCCTTGGTGTACAGCGCCTCGATCTTGAACGCCGTGATCGCTTCCTTGAGCTTGCGCGTGAGCGTGGGCGCGCGGCCGATTTCTGCCGGGTAGAGGTTGCGCGCGAGCTGCTGGGTGATGGTCGAGCCGCCCTGGCGGTCGCCACCCAGCGTGTAGACCAGCGACGACGCCGTGCGCCGCCAGTCGAGCCCATGGTGTGCGTAGAAGCGGTGGTCTTCGGTCGCGATCAGCGCCTTGACCACGGCCGGGGAAATCTGATCGAGCGCGACCCAGTCGCGGTTGCTGCGCTTGAAGACCGCGATTTCCTTGCCGTCCTGGCTCAGGATCTGCGCCGGCTGCTCCAGCCTGGCCTTGCGGATGTCGCTGATGCCGGGCGTGAACGGAATCAATATCAGCACATACAGCAGGCCCAGCAAGGGCAGGGCGGCCAGGCCCCAGGCCAGTTGTCTGCGCGTGGGCCGGCGCAGCGCAGCCAGGCGTTCGCGGCTGGGCCAGTGCGGCCAGGCCTGCACCTGTTGCCAGGCGGCCGCCGCGCGGGCGGGCAGCTTCAAGTCATTCACGGAAAAACGCACAGTGCTGAGCAGGCCAGGCTGCTGGGAATACAAAGCGCGCAGTGTGGCTGAAAAAAGGCGAAGCTGCTTCAGGCGCGCGGCCGCGCCTCTGGCGGCGCCGTTTTGGCCTTGTCGCGCGTGGCGTTATGCCGGGGCCAGCCAGTCCGCGAGTTCTTCGGCGTGGTGCTGTTCCTGCTCCAGGATGGCTTCGATCAGGCGGCGTGTGGTCGGGTCCTTGTCGCCGATCAGCGTGATCATCTGGCTGTAGGCCTCGATGGCCACGCGTTCGGCGATCAGGTTGGCGCGGATCATGGCCTGCAGTTCGCGCGCCGCGCTGTAGCTCGCATGGCTGCGCTGGCTCAGCGTGTCGGGGTTGAAGTCGGGTTCGCCGCCAAGCTGCACGATGCGCCGCGCAAGCCAGTCGGCATGCCGGGCCTCGTCGTTCGCATGCACCAGGAATTCGCTGGCAATCGCGGGCGAGGCCAGGCCCACGGCGGTGAAATGGTGGCGCTTGTAGCGCAGCACGCAGACCCATTCGGTGGCCAGCGCGTCATTGAGCAGGCCGATGATCTCTTCGCGCCAGGGGCCGAAATGCGGGGTGACGGCGCCGGCCTGCAGATCGCTCTTGGCGACCTCGATCGCGGCCTGGTCCAATGCCAGGCGCTCGCGCGTTGCCGAAGCGGCGGCTTGCCGCGACTGGTAGGCACCGCGAGGCGCCGAGCTGGACTGTTTCATGTCGGGTCTCCATTCCTGCCGGCAAGGCTTTGCATACAGATTAAAAGCGGGCGCAGAGGCCGTCTGTGGGAAAACTGCGCATCGCCAACCCTGAAAAAACCGCGATTGAGCCGCGCGGCCGCGCGCACGCCGGAAAGACCCGACGCCAGCGCGCTGGCCGGGCGCTGCGCGATACTCGAATCCCTGGGGCAAATGTCTTGCCCGCTGTCGGCGCGCCGGCATGGCCCGAGGAGAGTGCGTGAAATCTGCGAGTGACAGTTGGTTCGACGAGGCGTATTACGAACGCTACTATTTCGACAAGAAAACCAGCGTGGTCGACCCCCAGCACATGGAGCGGCTGGGCAGCTTCGTCTGCAGCTACCTCAAATACCTGCGCGTGCCCGTGCGGCGCGTGCTCGATGTCGGCTGCGGCATAGGCCTGTGGCGCGACATCATCGCGCGGCATTTCCCGCAGGCCACGTTCCATGGCGTCGAATACAGCGCCTATCTGTGCGAGCGCTTTGGCTGGGAGCGCGGCTCGGTGGTCGACTATCGTGCCGAGCAGCCGTTCGACTTCGTCATCTGCCAGGGCGTTCTGCCCTATCTGAGCGCTGCCGACCTCAAGCGCGCGCTGCACAACTTCGCCGCCCTGAGCCAGGGCGCACTGTATATCGAAGCGGTGTCGCATGAAGATTGGGAGCGCGACATCCTTGACGAGACGCTGACCGACCCGCGGCTGTTCCGCCATCGCGCGGAACTGTACCGGCGCGGCCTGTCGCAGGGCTTCACCGAGCTGGGCGGCGGCATCTGGCTGCAGCGCGACGCCGAAGTGCCGCTGTTCGAACTCGAGTGCGCGGCGCGCTGATGGCCCCGGACGTCACGCCCCACGCGGTCTCGCGTCTTCGCAGCGCGCGCCTGGCACGCAGCGTCAAGCCGTTCCTGGCGCGCGGGGGACCGCGCGGCGAGCGCTGTGCAGGCTGCCGGCTGCGTCCCAGCCATTGCCTGTGTGCACTGCGCCCGACCCAGCCCACGCAGGCGGGCGTGTGCCTGCTGATGGCCGATATCGAACCGCTCAAGCCCAGCAACACCGGCTGGCTGGTGGCCGATGTGGTGCAGGACACGTTTGCGTTTGGCTGGGCGCGCACCGAAGTCGACCCGGCGCTGCTGGCGCTGCTGGCCGATCCGCAGTGGCAGCCCTATGTGGTGTTTCCCGGTGAGTATGTGGCGCCAGAGCGCGTGGTGCATGCCGTGGTGCCCGCGGCCGATGCAGGCAAGCGCCCGCTGTTCGTGCTGCTCGACGCGACCTGGCCCGAAGCGCGCAAGATGTTTCGCAAGAGCCCTTATCTGGAGCGCTTCCCGGTGCTGAGCCTGCTGGCCGAGCAGGTGTCGCGCTACCAGTTGCGGCGCTCGACGCGCTCCGATCATTTCTGCACCGCCGAAGTCGCGGCGCTGTGCCTTGAGCTGGGCGGCGACACGCGTGCCGCGCAGACGCTCGAAGCCTATTTCGACATGTTCACCCACCATTACCTGCAGGCCAAGCACCAGCTTGCGCCCGACCTCGACAGCGCGGCGCACCGGGCTTTGCGCGCGCTGAACGGGACTGCGGTCGCGCCCTGAGCGCGGCGCGCTTTCACCCTGCCATGCGCTCGGGCCGGGGCTTGCGGCACAATCACGCCCCTTGGGGTCGTTGTGCGCTGCGCTGACTCCCGCCACTTTTTATTCCCCGCCCCATGACCCAAGAACGCTCCTCCACACCCGCCAACACGCCCGAGCCCATGTGCAGTTCCTGCGAAGGAATACAGCAAAACTGGCGCCGTGCCAAAGGCCATGTCGAACTGGCACAGCATGGCAACCGCAAGGAAGAGCGCGCTTCGGGCCAGGTGACCGTCACGCGTTACCAGTGCGACCGCTGCGGCACGATCTGGGACTATGAGAATGACAAGCAGAACCTGCACGCGGGCTGGTCGGTAGTCAAGCGCTGAACGTCCAGCATGGGCCGCAGGCCCATGCTGCTTGGGTGCCCGCAGGCACCCGTGCCCGCACGGCGGCAACCGCAGGCCCCGCGTTGCATCATTTTTCATTCGATACATCTGCACGGTTTTGCGCGATGGCTGCCGGCCCCATTCGGTGCTTTCCATTGGCCCGTGAGGCCTGCGGGTTCCTACTATTTCTTACATGCGTTGTAGGCTTTTTTCCCTTGTCCGGCATTTGGCTTGCTCTTAAATTTGCTAGCAAGGTTCTGAGGCAGAACCGTGGTTAGAATGAAAAAACGCTGATCTTTCAGCCGGCCAGGTACCCTCTGGGTTATCCATCGGCTGCAACGCTGTGCCACCGCTTGAGCGGGCCGCAGCATTTGCAGGGCCTGCGCACGCTGCGCGGATTTCTACCGCTGTCTCCTCCTGTGCCGTTGTTTTCTGCACTGGCTGCCTCGGCCAGCGCTGGTCGGGCGTGCCTGAGTGCCGTCCGGCGGCTTGCATGCTCTTTCCCAAATGAATGATTCGGGCCAGGCCCGGATGGATGAAAGGTATTTCCGGTTTGGCTTTGCAAGACTTCAAACTGCGCTACAACCCCGCGCTCGACGGCTTGCGTGGCGTGGCGATCGTGCTGGTGCTGCTATCCCATGCACATGTGCCGATGTTCGAGGGCGCGTTCCTGGGCGTAGATCTTTTCTTTGTCCTCAGCGGATTCCTGATCACCTCCTTGCTGCTGCAGGAGTTCCAGAGCAACGAGCGCCTCGATTACTGGCGTTTCTACCGGCGCCGCTTCTTCCGGCTGATGCCTGCGCTGCTGCTGTTTCTTGCCGCCTATTGCCTGATCGCGCCGCTGCTGTGGCCGGATCTCGACGACATCCACCAGGACGCGCTGGTGTCCGCGCTGTACCTTGCCGATTACGGCATCGCCTTCTTCGACAGCCCCGAGACGCTGCTGCACATGTGGTCGCTGTCCGTCGAGGAGCATTTCTATCTGATCTGGCCGCCGCTGCTGGTGCTGTTGCTGCGCAAGACCCAGGCCGGAAAGCTCTGGCGGCCCATCCTGCTGCTGTGGGTGCTCAGCACGCTGTGGCGCCTGTTCTGGGTGGGCCAGGGCCAGCATTTCTACGAAATATTCTTCCGCTTCGACACGCGCGCTTCGGGCCTGCTCGCCGGCAGCCTGCTGGCGGCGCTGGTGATTGAAAAGCCGTCATGGATACAGGCGCTGCAAAAGCGCATGCCGCATGTCATGTGGCTGCCGCTGGCGATTCCCCTGCTGATGCGCCTTGAATGGGACAACCAGGCAGTGATGGTCTGGGGCCTCACGGTTGTCGAATGCGCGGCGCTGGTGCTGCTGGTCGCGGTGCAGCAGCAGCGCGGCCTGGTCTACGAGATGTTCCAGGCGCCGTTGCTGGTGCACCTGGGCCGGCTGTCGTACGGCGTCTACCTCTGGCACTATCCGGTGGTGCGCTATCTGCGCGCCGAATACTCCTGGCCCGTGGTGGTGGTTGCCGGCCTGGCGATCTCGGTGGCGCTGTCGGCGCTGTCGTTCTACACGATAGAGCGCTGGGCCTTGCGCTGGCGTGACCGCCCCAAGCGGGTTGCCGATCAACGCCCCGGCGTCGCGGCAACCGCGGGCTGAAGGCTCAGAACCCTGCGCCCGGCTGCGCGAGATACTCCTTCTCGGCCGCAGTGCTGGGGCGGCCCAGGATAGGGTTGCGGTGCGGAAAGCGGCCGAAGCGCGTGATCACTTCCTGGTGCTTGAGCGCGTAGTCCAGCGTTGCGGCGAAGAAGCCGCGCAGTTCGGGGGCGGCGAGTTCATGCAGCTTGCCGAACGCCGCCACGCTCTGCGCCTGCAGCGGCCCGTCCTCGGCATGTTCCAGCGGCAGGTAGCAGAAGATGCGCGCCATGCTGGGAATGTCCGGCGCCATGTCGTGGCCGGCAAGAATGCCGTCGAGGGCCAGCTGCAGCGCCTGGGCGTCGCCCGCAAAGCTCTTGGGCGTGCCGCGAAACAGGTTGCGCGTGAACTGGTCGAGCAGCAGGATCAGCGCCAGCCGTCCGCGCGCGGTCTTGGCCCAGCCATCGAGCGCGCCCGAGAGCGCCTCTTCGACCAGAGGACCAAATCTCCGGCCGATCTCGGCATCGGTGTCCGCCGACTTGGTGAACCACAGCGACTGGCGCGCATGCGCATCGGCATCGGTGGGCGCTGCGGCGCCAAGCCAGTAGGTCAGGACTTCGGCAATGCGCGGGTCGTTGCCCGCGCGCAGGGCGGTGGAAGAAACGTCAGACATGGGCGGTTTTCCGTAAGCAGCAGGGTCTTCCATTGTGACGGCCCGCGCCAGCCGGTCGGCGTAGGTCATGCTCCAAAACAAAGATGGCGCCCGTTGCCGGGCGCCATCGCAAACCGTCTGCGGGCGGCGATCAGAACGAGTGGGTGACGCCCAGGCTTACGCCACTGGAGCGCGCCTTGTTGCCTGCGCCCTGGTAGTTGCGCTTCCACTTGGTGGTGTCCATTTCGAGGAAGAGCTTGGTGCGGCGCGACAGGCTGTAGTCGAGGAAGCCGATCAGGCGCGTGAAGCCGTCGTCGTTCAGGCCGGTGCGCTCGCGGTCCACCTTGTAGTAGCCGCCATTGAGGCTCCATTGGCTGTTGAACGCGTAGTTGGCGCCCAGCGACAGCACCTTGTTGGTGGTTTGCGTGGTGCCGGTCGTATCGCCCTGGTTGCGGCCGTAGTTGAGCATCAGGCGCAGGTTGCCGGTGGACCAGGCGCCACCGATGCTGGCAGCGTCGAGTTCCAGGCCGTTGGCATCGTGGAACTGCGTGTAGGCGCTGGTGACCACGATGCCGCCCACCATGTAGTTCAGGCCCAGACCCTTGGAATCCTGGCGCGTGCTGGACACCGCCGATTCGCCAAAGCTGTACATCGCGCGTGCGGTCAGGCCGCCGAAAGTGCCAGAGTACTTGACAGAGTTGTTGACGCGGTTGGAAGCGGCGTTGGTATTGGTCGCGCCGTATTCGATGCCCAGACGGTGGCCCGTGAGGCTGGTGACCTGGATGTTGGGGTTCAGGCCCGCGAAGCGCATGCCTATGGGGTCCGTAGGGATGACGGCGTCCGCGACCAGCGTGTTCTGGCGACCCGCGGTCACCGCACCCCAGTTGCCGGCCAGGCCCAGCACGGCGGCGCGATCGAAGAAGCCTGCGGCCGAGCCGGAGCTGCCGGCGTCCACGCCCAGCGTGGATTCGAGGTTGAACGTGGCTTTGAGGCCGTCGCCCAGGTCTTCCTGGCCGCGCAGACCCCAGCGGCTCGTGGGGCCGACACCGCTGTTGACGACGCTGGTGCGGTTGGGCGCGCCGGCATAGCCTGCGGTCAGGCCGCTTTGCGTGCGCACGGCGGCATCCAGAATGCCGTAGACCGTGAGGTTGCTCTGGCTTTGCGCCAGGGATGGCATCGATGCGCTGAGGGTCAACAGCGCGAGTGCTGAAATTTTGTGCATGTCGTGTCTCCTTGATGTAATTTTGGGTAACAGCAGGGTTGGAGTTTGTCGGCGTTTTCTACTTGGAGATAGATGAAATTGGCATAGCTGATATGCCGCTTACAGCTGCCGGACCATGGAATTCGATGCTGAATCCGCATGTGACAAAGGCAAGAGACCTCCAGATGCCCTGCATATTTCAGAGGTGGAATATCTTTCCACCCCCAAAATCAAGGGTTTTCACTTGTGGGAATTTTTCCAATTCTGTTCACACAAGCCCAATAATGCTGGGCAAACGCTATGCGCTTTCGTTATACCTTCGGCGGCGCTTTCAGCCTTGTCCATCGCGCCCCGATGCGCGTTGCGGACAGCGGGCTTGTTCAACGATTCACGGACAGACAGCTATGAAATTCAAGCAGTTGCTCGGCGCCCTGGTGGCCACCGCGCTCTTTACGCCCATGGCCTTCGCGCAGAGTTTCCCGACCAAGGCGGTGCGCATCATCGTGCCGTTCGGCGCGGGCGGCGTGGCCGACGTGACCGCGCGCGTCGTGGCGCAGAAGATGGCCGAATCGCTGGGCCAGGCCGTGGTGATCGAGAACAAGCCGGGCGCGGGCGGCATCGTCGCCGGCGACACCGTCGCCAAGGCCGAGCCCGATGGCCATACCTTGCTGCTGATGTCCAACGGCACGGCCGTGAGCGAAGGCCTGTTCAAGTCGCTGCCGTTCAAGACGCTGCAGGATTTCGCCCCGGTCTCCACGCTGGGCTACTTCGATCTGGCCGTGGTCACTGCGGCCAACTCGCGCTTCAAGACCTTTGGCGAGCTGCTGGCCTTTGCCAAGGCCAACCCCGGCAAACTGAATCTGGGCTCGATCAATGTCGGCAGCACCCAGCATCTGACCGCGGAAATGTTCAAGTCGGCGGCTGGTGTCGATGTGCAGATCGTTCCCTTCAACGGCACGCCCGCCGTGGTCACCGCGCTGCGCGGCGGCCAGATCGACGCGGCCGTGGAAATCGTCGCGCCGGTGCTCACGCAGATCCAGTCCAAGGCGCTGCGCGCGCTGGCCGTGACCAGCGACAAGCGCGCGGCCGTGCTGCCCGACGTGCCGACCACCAAGGAAGCCGGCCTGCCCGGCTATGTGGCGCGCAGCTGGAACGGTCTGGCCGCGCCGGCGAAGACGCCCGCGCCGGTCATTGCCAAGCTCAATCAGGTGATCGTCGCCGCGTTGAACTCGCCGGATGTGAAGAAAAAGCTTCACGACCTGAATGTGGAAGCCCAGCCCAGCACGCCCCAGGAGGCTTCGGCGCTGCTCGCCTCGGAAGTCAAGCGCTGGGGTGAAGTGATCAAAGCCGCCAAGATCGCGCCGCAATAAACGCCGGCCACGCAGCCCGCGGATCCGCCTGGCCCTCTTGGGGGCCTGGCGGATTTTTTGTTACTACGGCGCGCGGGGAACTTTGCGCGGGTTTCAAGCACGAAAAATCATCCACAGTCGCCTGTTCCGCGCAGCGGGGGCGCTATCCTTGCCGGTTTTCGTCGCTTCTCTCACGGGTTTGTTCGCCATGCTTCGCCGCCGTTTCCTGCTCAGTTCCCTGGTCTCCGCCACACTGCTGTCCACCGCTTGTTCGGGCAAGTCCATGCCGCGCAATGTGATCGTTTCCGCGGAGAAGCTCCAGCAGGCCGTGGCCCAGCGCTTTCCCCGGCCTTATCCCGTCGCGGGACTGCTGCAGTTGCAGTTGCAGGCGCCGCAGCTGCAGCTGCTGCCCCAGCAGGACCTGATCAAGGCGCAGTTCACGGCCCATCTTTCGGGCCCGGTGCTCAAGCAGGGCTACGACGGCCGCATGGAGGCCGATTTCGGCCTGCGTTATGAGCCCGCCGATCGCACGGTGCGCGCCCAGCGCGTCAAGGTCCACAGCCTCGCGCTCGACGGCCTGCCGCCCGCGCTGGCCGAGATGCTCAACACCTACGGCAACTCCATTGCCGAGCAGGCGCTGGGCGACATGGTGCTCTACCAGATGCAGGAAAAGGACAAGGCGCTGATGGATTCGCTCGACCTGCAGCCCGGCGTGATGCGCGTCACGCCCCAGGGCCTGGAGATTGCGCTGGACCGCAAGACGCCGGCGCGCTGAGGCGCGTACCATGCACCTGGGCCTGCGCCAGGCGCAGTCCCAGGGGACTGCCCTGCCGGCAGTCGTTTGTTCATTGCAACCCAGCCCCTATGCCCATGACCGATCTGTCCGCGTTTCCCATCACCCGCAAATGGCCGCCGCAGCACCCCGAACGCCTGCAGCTGTACTCGCTGCCCACGCCCAATGGCGTCAAGGTGTCGATCATGCTCGAGGAGACCGGTCTGGCCTATGAGCCGCATACCGTGCGTTTCGACAGCCAGGACCAGATGTCGCCTGAATTCCTGTCGCTGAATCCGAACAACAAGATTCCGGCCATCCTCGACCCCAACGGTCCGGAAGGCAAGCCGCTGGCGCTGTTCGAGTCGGGCGCCATCCTGGTCTATCTTGCCGAGAAGACCGGGCAGTTCATTCCCCGCGATGCGGGCGCGCGCTACGAGACGCTGCAGTGGCTGATGTTCCAGATGGGCGGCGTGGGCCCGATGTTCGGCCAGCTCGGCTTCTTCCACCGCTTCGCGGGCAAGGAATACGAAGACAAGCGTCCACGCGACCGCTATGTCGCCGAGGCCCAGCGCCTGCTGCAGGTGCTGGACCAGCGGCTCGAAGGCCGCGACTGGATCATGGGCCGCGACTACACCATTGCCGACATCGCCATCCTGCCCTGGGTGCGCAACCTGGTGGGCTTCTACGAGGCCGCGGACATCGTCGGCTGGGAACGCTACGGCCAGCTGCGCCGCGTGCTCGACAAGTGGCAGCAACGCCCCGCCGTCCAGCGCGGGCTGGAAATTCCGGCGCGCGGCTAGCGGCGCGCGGCCAGCGGGGCGCGCCTAGCGCGACACACCGTCCCATCCGTGGCCCTTCTCTTTGCCCCGGGTGGTCGCATCTAATTGGCGTATCTATAGTTTGGCCGGTGGCATATGTGCTGCGGGCCTGGCATTCAAGGAGCCCCATGAACACCGCGACCCATCCCGTCCTTCAGGCCCAGCCATTGGGCCCGCTGTGGCCCACGCTCGATCCTTTCCTTTTCTGTGCCCACCATGACGACAGCTATCCCGCCGGCGACGGCCGCATGGGCGTGCAATCGGTCGAATTCGAAGGCCGGCAGATGGGCAGCGACTTCAGCCGCAAGGACGGCTGGAGCATGTACCACGGCGACAGCGTGCCCGGCTTTCCCGGCCACCCGCACCGCGGCTTTGAAACCGTCACGCTGGTGCGCAAGGGCCTGATCGATCATTCGGATTCGCTGGGCGCCGCGGCGCGCTTCGGCCGCGGCGACGTGCAGTGGCTCACGGCGGGCCGGGGCGTGGTGCATTCGGAGATGTTTCCGCTGCTGAACACCGACAGCCCCAATCCGCTGGAGCTGTTCCAGATCTGGCTCAACCTGCCCGCGGCCTCGAAGATGGTCGCGCCGCACTTCACCATGTTCTGGGACGAGCGCATTCCGCGCCTGGTGCATACCGACGCGGGCGGCAAGCGCACCACGGTGACGGTGGTCGCGGGCGCGCTCGAAGGCGCCGATCCCGCGCTCGCGCCGCCGCCCGAGTCCTGGGCTGCGCAGGCGGCTTCCGATCTCGCGATCTGGACGCTGCGGCTCGAGCCCGGCGCGTCCTGGACGCTGCCCGCGGCACGCGGCGAAGGCACGCGCCGCATGCTGTATTTCTTCGCGGGCGAGCAGCTGCAGATCGGCCATGCACTGGCCGACCAGCATGCGGCGCTGGAGCTCGTCGCGGGCCAGGACTGGCAGCTGGTCAATACCGGCAGCACGCCGGTCGAATGCCTGCTGCTGCAGGGAAAACCGCTGGGCGAGCCGGTCGCGCAATATGGGCCGTTCGTCATGAACACCCAGCAGGAAATCATGCAGGCGCTGCAGGACTACCGCAACACCCAGTTCGGCGGCTGGCCCTGGCCCGAACAGGATCCGGTGCACGGCAGCGCGCCGCGGCGTTTCGCGCGCTATCCCGGGCAGACCGAGGATGAGTCACCCCCATCCGCCGCCAGCGCCGCAGAGTGAGAAGGGCTGTCCTCGGGCGGCTGCGCCACGCCGCGGCGCAATCGGGGACAATGCCAGCGCCGGGCTGGACGCAGCCCTTTGAATGGACACTTTTCAATGAACATCAGCAAAGATACCGCGGTCACCATCCATTACACGATCACTGATCCACAGGGCAAGCGCCTCGACGACGGCGACGTGGCCTATCTGCATGGCGGCTACGACAACCTGTTCGCCAAGGTCGAGGAAGCGCTTGAAGGCAAGGCCGTGGGCGCCACGCTGACCGTGGACCTGGCCGTCGAAGATGCGTTTGGCGCGCGCGACGAAAGCCTCAAGCGCAGCATTCCCAAGGCCGAATTCCCGCCGGGCGTCAAGGTCGGTGGCCAGCTGCGCGGCAGCAACGACCAGGGCGAGCCGCAGATCTATCACGTGGTGAAGATCAAGGGCCCCGAAGTGCTGCTTGACGGCAACCACCCGCTGGCCGGCATGGCGCTGCGCTTCACCTGCAAGGTCAACGAAGTGCGCCCCGCGACGGCCGAGGAAATCACCCACCGCCATGTGCATGGCGGCCACGGCCACCACCATTGAGGTGATCAGCGGCGTCTGAGCAGCGCCCGCTTGAGCAGCCGTGCGGCGCGGTCGCGGATCTGGAACGGGCTGTGGCCCGGGAACGGGAAGGTGCGGCTGCGGCTGCAGGCCTGCAGGAAATCGCTGAGCAGCGCCGAATCGTCGAGCGTGCTGTTGTCGGCGCTGCGGAATTCAGGGTGCCACTGCGTGGCCGCGATATAGCCGCCCGCATGCCGCGGATTGCGGCGTATGGCTTCGGGAATGTGGTCGGGAATGCTCCAGGCCTCGACCTCGAAGTTGGGCGCGATCTGCTTGATGCCCTGGTGGTGGATGCTGTTGACGCGCGCGCGCTGCTGGCCCGGATACAGCTGGGCCAGGCGCGAGCCCGAGACCAGCGCGATGTCGTGGGCGTGGCGGTCGTATTGCTTGGCGTCGCGGTGCACCTGCGCGCCCGGCACCTGGGTCAGCAGGTCCTGGTAGAGCGTGCCGCCGAACGCCACGTTGATCAGCTGCAGGCCGCGGCAGACGCCGAAGATCGGCTTGCCGGCCTGGGAAAAGGCCTCGACCAGCGCCAAATCGTAGAGGTCGCGCACGCGGTCGCCCAGCCATTCGGGGCGCAGCGGTTCCTCGCCGTAGCTGCCCGGCCAGACATCGGCGCCGCCATGCATCACCACGCCATCGAGCCAGTCGGCATAGTGCGCCAGCGTCACGTCGCCGCGCGCGGTCTCGCCCGTGGGGCAGGGCACCATCACCACCATCGCACCCGCGGACATGATCCAGTGGGCGATCGATTGCTCGACGTATTGCAGGGTCTTGCCGGTGAACAGGGAGCGTTCCTGGTCGGCATGCGAGAAGCAGGCCGACAGTCCGATTTTGAGGCGTCGCGAAGCTGGCTGGGACATGGCTTGGAGGCTGGTGCGAGGCAAAAGCGCCGGGTCGCTGCGGATGGCTGGATTATGGCGTTCCGATGCGCGCCGTCCAACCTCGACCATTGTGCGCGCAGCCGATGTCTCGTTACGTGTTCATTCACTACCAGATGTCAGGACAATGACGGCGGGCCGTTTTGGGGCTAGGATGGGTACCGAACCAACCAGGCCAAAGGAGACAGGCATGCAAATCCAGGTGCACACGGACAACCTCGTAGCAGGGGGCGAATCTCTGTCGAAGTGGGTGCAGAGTGAGCTCCAGACGCGCTTGACGCGTTTCAAGGAGTACATCACGAGGGTGGAAGTCTTTCTGTCCGACACCGATGCGCGCAAGACCCAGGGCGGTCTCAAGCGCTGCGTACTGGAGACCCGGGTCAATGGGCGTCAGCCGATCGCAGTGAATGCCGAAGCTGAAAAAATGGCCGATGCCGTCACCGCGGCGACGGAAAAACTGATGCGCGCGGTCGAAACCGACCTGGGCCGTCTCAAGGACAAGAACGGGCGCGAAACCATTCGCACCCAGGAGCAACCCGACGAAGCCTGATCGCTGCCGCCGCGGCGGCACTTCCATGTAGCCAAGGGCGCCCAATGAGGCGCCCTTTTTTCATGGCTGTGGATTACGCCGGGACCAGTGCGCCGGCCCGTGTCAGCTTGTCGGCAACCAGCAGCTGCTGCATTTCGCTGTGCTCCATGATGCCCAGGCTCTCGGCGACTTCGGCGATCGGCCGGCCGCTGGCAATGGCGGCCTTGGCAATGGCCGCCGATTTTTCGTAGCCGATCAGCGGGTTCAGCGCCGTCACCAGCGTCACCGATTCGGCGATGCGCGTGGCCAGCAGCGCTTCGTTGGCGGTGATGCCTTCGACGCAGTTCACCTGCAGCGTATGGCAGGCGCGCGCCAGGTGCGTGAGGCTCTTGTGCAGCGCCCAGCCCATCAGCGGCTCGAACGCATTGAGCTGCAGCTGGCCGGCTTCGGCAGCCATGGTGATCGCGACGTCGTTGCCTATGACTTCGAAGCAGACCTGGTTCATCACTTCGGGGATCACGGGGTTGACCTTGCCCGGCATGATGGACGAGCCAGCCTGGCGTGCGGGCAGCTGGATGTCGGCAATGCCGGCCTGCGGGCCAGAGGACAGCAGGCGCAGGTCGTTGCTGATCTTCGACAGCTTGCTGGCGATGCGCTTGAGGATGCCCGAAATGTCGACGAAGGCGCCGGTGTCGGCCGTGGCCGCAATCAGGTTCGCGGCCTGGGTCACGGGCACGCCCGACAGTTCGGCGAGCTTGGGGATGACCGCATCCACATAGCCCACGGGCGCGTTGATGCCGGTGCCGATGGCGGTGCCGCCAAGGTTGATTTCTGTCATCAGGTACGCGGATTCGCGCAGGCGCTTCTCGTCGTCGGCAATCATCGCGGCAAAGGCGCCGAATTCCTGGCCCAGCGTCATCGGCACGGCGTCTTGTAGTTGTGTGCGGCCGATCTTGAGCAGGGGGGCGAACTCGTCGGCCTTGGCCTGGAACGCGCCGCGCAGGGCAGCCAGGGCGGCGAGCAGGTGCTGGATGCCGAACCAGGTCGCGAGCTTGAGCGCGGTCGGGTAGGCATCGTTGGTGCTTTGCGAGGCGTTGACGTGGTCGTTGGGATGCAGCACGTCGTAGCGGCCTTTGGGCAATCCCAGGTGCTCGAGCGCACGGTTGGCGATCACCTCATTGGCGTTCATGTTCGTGGAGGTGCCGGCGCCGCCCTGGATCACATCGACCACGAATTGGTC
Organism: Comamonas sp. DB36; assembly: GCF_057914905.1. Classification (NCBI taxonomy): domain Bacteria; kingdom Pseudomonadati; phylum Pseudomonadota; class Betaproteobacteria; order Burkholderiales; family Comamonadaceae; genus Comamonas; species Comamonas sp. DB36. Next base: position 4,317,974 of record NZ_CP196631.1, on the reverse strand, counting down.
GTGCAGCTTGCCGGCGATCAGGTCGTCGCAGGCTTGGGCAATGGCGTGGGCTTGGTGTTCTTGAATGGCGCCCAGGGCCAGGTTGGCGTGGGCTGCGGCCTTCTTGACGAATGCGAAGGCGCGAATGAGTTCCGGCATGTGGGCCACGCTGTGGCCGGTGATGGGGAAGTTCTCCACCGCGCGCGCGGTGTGGACACCCCAGTACGCGTCGGGAGGGATGGTCTTGATGCCGATGAAGTCGTGTTCTTGACGCATGGATCTGCTTTCAGAAGGTAAAAGTGCAGGCAGGACGTGCAAACGCCGCCTTGGAGCAAGGCGGCGTTGGCGTGGAAGGCCGGGCATGGGGCTTGTTGCCCGCATGCCGGCCAGCGGGCATTATCCGTCGGTGCGCGCATGGATTGCACCTGTTTGGTGCATAACCTCGTGAAATAGACCCGGTGCGGCCTCAGCCGCCGCGCAGCCGGCCTTCCAGCGCCGGCGCCACCAGCGGCGCGAGCGGCGAGGCCACGCGCGCGCCGAAGCGCTCCGAACCCTCGGGGCCCGCCTGCCAGTCGGCCAGCGCCTGGGCGATTTCTTCCTGCGTGCGGCCGACGAAATTCCACCACACCAGCACTTCCTCGTTCATGGGCGCGCCGCCGACCAGCAGCAGCCGCGTGCCAGGCGTGCAGCGCAGTTCCAGCGTAGCGCGGCCCGCAGGCAGGAACAGCAGTTCATCGGGTGCAACGGCCTGACCATCGACCACGACCTCGCCCGTGAGACCGAGCACCGCATATTCGAAATCGGCGCGCAGCGCGAGCTCGGTCGTGACCGGGCCGGGCGCATCCGCGCGCAGGTTCAGGTCGAGCGCGACCAGCGGGCTGTGCACCTGCACTGCCGAGACCTGGCCCAGGGCTTCGCCGGCCAGCACGCAGATCTCCAGGCCGTCCTGCGTGCAGCGCGGCACGTCGGGGTAATGCTGAAAGCGCGGCGCCATGGTGCGCTGGTCGCCCGGCAGCGCGATCCACAGCTGGGCCGCGTGCATGCGCGGGCTGCCCAGGCTTTCCTCGGAGTGGGCGATGCCGCGGCCGGCCGTCATCAGATTGATCTGGCCCGGGCGAATGACCTGCTCCGAGCCCAGACTGTCGCGGTGCAGCACTTCGCCTTCGATCATCCAGGTGAACGTCTGCAGGCCGATGTGCGGGTGCGGGCCGACCTGCATGCTGCGGTCTCCATGCTGGACCGAAGGGCCCAGATGGTCGAGAAAGCACCAGGCGCCGACCTTGCGCAGCGCGCGCTGGGGCACGGCGCGGTGCACGGGAATGCCGCCGACATCGGCCAGGCGGGTCGACAGCAGCTCGGGAGCGGAAGATGGGGCGGACATGGGCGTTCTCCTTCAGGTGGGGTCGGTCAGTTCGGTGGCAATGCGCACTTCGCCCGTGAGCAGCTTGTGCACGGGGCAGGCCTCGGCGATCTGCAGCAGGCGGCTGCGTTGGTCAGCGTCGAGCGGGCCTTCGAGCGTGATGCTGCGCGCGAGCTCATTGCCGCTCGCGGGTTTGCCGTCGGGGTTGAGCTGCAGCACGATATGCACGGCCTGCAGCGGCCATTGCTTGCGCTGGGCATACATCTGCAGCGTGACGGTGGTGCAGGCGCCCAGCGCCGACAGCAGCAGCTGCATCGGGCTGGGCGCGCTATCGCCGCCGCCGAGCGCGGCGGGTTCGTCCGCGTGCCAGCTGTGACCCGAGGGGTCGGTCAGCGTGACGCGGTAGGGCAAGGTAGTGCTGGCGGAAAATACGCTATCGGCCATGGATGAGCTTTCTTTCAAGCAAGGCGCGGCCTTGCGGATGGTGCAGGGGCAGGCCTGAGCATAGTCGCTGTCGGTGGCTTCGAAGAAGCGTATGGCTGACAAGGCGCGTCGCGCAAAGGCGTTAAATTGATCGCTGAATCCATTCCTGGGTCCGTGCCAGCCGTTGCATCTGCATGGCGCGCTCGGACCCGGCGCTCTTCACCTCTTTCAGGAGATTTACATGACCACTCCCACCACTGCACCTGGCGTTGCCTTGCCCGAGCACTTCCAGGCGCGCATCGTTGGTCTTGTTCAGCACCGTGTCGGAGACGGCGCCCTCGAAGACATTCCCCTGGGCCAGACGGTCCAGGTAGATACCGCGCTGGCGAGCCTGGTGGTGTCGTGGGAATCGGAAGGCCAGCCCGTGACGGTCACTCTGGCCAAGGACGAATTCGAGCTTTATGTGTCGCAGGGCGCGATCGAGCTCCACGGGGTGACTCCGGCGGCCGTTGTCGCCGCAGTCAATGCCGAGGCCGAAGCTTGAGGTGATTGCCATGCCTGCGTTAGATGAAAAGCCCCGCAAGGGGCTTTTTTGTTGTCTGCCGCCAGCCGTTGGGGCAGGTTGGCGGGACAGGCGCAGGGGCCGTTCTCCGACATACCGCCGGCGATGCGATGGCTAGAGTGGGAGCTTCACCCGTTCACCAGGAGATGCATATGGCCGACAACACCCATCCACGCGAAACCCTTTGGAAACTGGTCAAGGGGATTCGCTTCGCGATGATCACCCACCGCCACGAAGACGGCACTCTGCAGGCCTGCCCCATGACCATGGCCAACAAGGAAGGCATGGACGAGCATGTGAACTTCTACTTCCTGCTGGACAAGAAGACCGATCTCGCGCATTGCGTCACGCGCGACGCCAACATCCAGATCAGCTTTGCCGATCCAGGCGCAGACAGCTATGTCTCGATCAGCAGCAATGCGCATCTGAGCGAAGACCGCGTGCTCAAGGAAAAGCTCTGGTCCACGGCCGCCCAGGCCTGGTTCCCCGGCGGCGTCGACGACCCCAACCTGACGGTGCTGGTCGCTCCGGTGACCGCGGCTGAGTACTGGGACGTGAAGGAAAACCAGCTGGTGCAGCTGTTCAAGATGGCCAAGGCCGCTGTCACGGGCGAGCAACCCAAGGGCATGGGCGAGCACAAGACCATTCGCATGTAAACCTGCTCGAGGCGCGTCGTCGGCTGCTGCCGGTCGCGCCGCCCGGGCTGCGGACAAGAATTCCGCGGCCGGGAAGATAGTTTTTCTATCAAATGATCGTAGCAAGCAGCGGTTTATTTATGCAGATGCCCATGCCTACACTGGGGCATGAACTGCATTGCCGCTGCCTCAACCCCCCTTTTTCCTGCTGATTTGCCGGCGCGCGCCGGCCATTTCGTGCGATGCGATGGCATCGACTGCCTGCGCCTGCAGGAGGGCAAATGAGCGTCTGCGGCACGCCGCTGCCCAACAGTGGCGCGCGCGGCCGGCCCGCGACATCGGCGCCTGCGGGTGCCTGCGATGCGCACATGCACATCCTCGACCCGCGCTTTGCGCATGTCGCCGCGGTGCTGCCCCAGGCGACGGTCGCTGACTACCGCCGCATACAGGCCCTGAACGGCACCAGCCGCACGGTCGTCGTCCAGCCCCGGCCGTTCGGCACGGACAACAGCGTGACGCTGGATGCGATTCGCCAACTGGGCAGAGATTGCACCCGCGGCGTGGCCGTGGTGCGTCCCGACATCACCGATGCCGAGCTGCAGGCGCTGCACGACGGCGGCATACGCGGCATACGCTTTTCCCTGCATACCGCGGTGCATGCGGCCGTGGGCTTCGAGATGGTGGAGCCGCTGGCGCAGCGCGTGCACGCCTGGGGCTGGCATCTGCAGCTGCATTGGAGCGCCGACCAGCTGCTGGCCCATGGACCGATGCTGCAGCGCCTGCCCACGCCGCTGGTCTTCGATCATCTGGGACGCCTGCCGCTGCCTCAGGGCACGGCGCATCCGGCGTTTGCGCTGATCCGCAGCCTGCTTGACCAGGGCCGGGCCTGGGTCAAGCTGTCCGGCGCCTACCTCGACACGCGCCGGCCCCACGGCCAGGGTTATGCCGATACCGATGCCGTGGCGCGCGCCTGGGTGCGGGCCGCGCCCGAGCGCCTGGTCTGGGGCAGCGACTGGCCGCACACCACCGAGACCGAATGCAAGCCCGATGACGCCGAGCTGTTCGACCTGCTCGCGCATTGGAGTGGCGATGAAAAAGTGCGCCAGCGCGTACTCGTCGACAACCCGGCGGCGCTCTACGGCTTCGGCCCCGTCTGACCGACCCGGATTTCCATACCTATGAAGGAGACAACCATGTTCAACCAATCCCCCTTGCTGCGCGGCCGCCGCGTTCTCGTCCTGGCCGCCGCATTGCTGCCGCTGGCCAGCTGGGCCGCCTGGCCCGAGCGGCCCATACGCATGGTCGTGCCGTACTCCGCGGGCGGCGGCGCCGACAACACGGCGCGTATCGTGGCCCAGCGCATGGGCGAGATCCTGGGCCAGCCGGTGGTCATCGAGAACAAGCCCGGCGCGGGCGGCGTCATTGGTGCGGACAGCGTGGCCAAGGCCTTGCCCGACGGCTATACCGTTCTGTACGATGCCTCGGCCTTCGGCGTGAACGGCGCGCTGCGCAAGCTGCCCTACGATCCCATGAAGGATTTCATCCCGGTATCGCTGGTGGCGACGGCGCCGCAGATCCTGGTGGTCGGCAACAACAAGCCTTACAAGACCGTGGCCGAACTGGTCGCCGCGGCGAAGCAGTCGCCGGGCAAGCTGACCTATGCCTCGGCCGGCGCCGGCACCGGCTCCCACCTGGCCGCGGAAATGTTCAACGACCAGGCCAGGATGGAAACGCTGCATGTGCCCTACAAGGGCGGCGCGCCCGCGCTGACCGATGTGATGGCCGGCCAGGTCGACATGTACTTCGGCAATGCCGCGTCGACGCTGCAGTACCTCAACGGCGGCAAGCTGCGCGCGCTCGCGGTGAGTTCGCGCAAGCGGGTCCAGGGCCTGGACAACGTGCCCACGCTGCGCGAGAGCGGCATGCCCGAGTTCGAGGTGCTCGAATGGAATGGCATCTTCCTGCCGAAGAACACGCCCCGGGACATCGTCGAGCGCCTGGGCAAGGCCACGCGCGAAGCCGTTGCCGACGCCGGCGTGCGCGAGCGCCTGATGCGCGCCGGCCTCGATCCCGTGGGCAACAGCGCCCAGGACTTCACCGCCTTCATCAAGGCGGAAAGCACGCGCTGGCAAGGCGTGGTCAAGGCGCGCAACATCAAGCTGGACTGATACGACCAGGCGTGCGGCGGGCGCCGCGCCCGCGCTGCCGGCCTTATTCGACGCGTGCGCCGGACACGCGCACCACATTGCCCGCATTGACCCAATCCCTGGCCAGCAGCTGCTTGAAGCCCGCGGGCGTGTCGGTCGCGGCTTCGGCGCCGAGCTTGCGCACGCGCTCCTGCACCACCGGGTCGGCCAGCACCTTGTTGACCGCGGCGTTGATCCTGTGCACTTCGGCTGCGGGCGTGCCGGCCGGAGCCAGCAGCCCGTACCAGGTGTCGAACTGGAAGCCCGCAAAGCCCGATTCGGCCACCGTGGGCAGGTCGGGCAGGAACGGCGAGCGCTTGGGACCCGTGTAGGCCAGTAGTTGCACGCGCGGGTCGTCCTTGAAGGCGATCAGGCCCGTGGTCGCGGCCGTCACGCCCTGCACGCGGCCGGCAAGCAGCTCGCGCACCGCGTCGCCGGTCGACTTGTAGGGAATGTGCTGCTGCTCGACGCCAGCCTGTGCCAGGAACGAGGCCATGCCAAGGTGCGATGCGCTGCCGTTGCCGGCCGAAGCGTAGTTCCAGGGCGTGGGGCTGGCCTTGGCGGCCGCGACCCATTGCGCCAGCGTGCGTTCCTTGCCCGCGGGCGCGGCAATCACATAGCCAGACGACGCGACCAGGGCCACGGGCTCGAAGTCGTTGACCGGGTGAAAGCCCAGCTTGGGATACATGTAGCCCGTGAAATGGTGGCTGGCGGCGGCCATCACCAGCGTGTTGCCGTCGGGCTTGGCGCGCGCCACGCCCTGGGTGCCAAGGGTGCCGCCCGCGCCGGGCTTGTTCTCGATGACGATGCTCGCCTGCAGTGCCTGACCCAGCTCGTTGCTGAACGCGCGCAGCACGGTATCCTGCACGGCGCCCGCGCCGAAGGGCACGACGATATGGATGGTGCGGTCGGCCGCATGGGCCAGACCCGCCAGACTGACGCCCCAGGCGAGGGCAGTGGAAGCGAGAAGGCGGCGGCGGGTCGGGGAAGACAGATGCATGGGGGTGAGACGGTGGGTAGCGGACGGCCAAGCCGTTGAACCAGCCAGTCTATGGACGCGCACTTATGCGGCCAACGCATTCTTTCGCATGAGCAAATGCGCAAAACGTTCTTGGCCCATGAAAAAAGGCGCCAGCCCCTCACGGGACTGGCGCCTTTGCTGTTCTTTGCACTCGTCAGTGCAATGAACGCTCTTGCTTCTTACTTCGAAGCCACAACGCGCACCATTTCCAGGCACTTGTTCGAGTAGCCCCATTCGTTGTCGTACCAGCTCACGACCTTGACGAATGTCTTGTCCAGCGCGATGCCGGCTTCGGCGTCGAACACCGAGGTGCAGGACTCACCGCGGAAGTCGGTGGCAACCACCTTGTCTTCGGTGTAGCCCAGCACGCCCTTGAGCGCGCCTTCGGACTGGGCCTTCATTTCGGCGCAGATTTCGGCGTAGGTGGCTTCGCTGTTCAGTTCAACGGTCAGATCGACCACCGACACGTCGGAAGTCGGCACGCGGAACGACATGCCCGTGAGCTTCTTGTTCAGCTCGGGAATCACCACGCCCACGGCCTTGGCGGCGCCAGTGCTCGAGGGAATGATGTTTTCCAGGATGCCGCGGCCGCCGCGCCAGTCCTTGTTCGACGGACCGTCGACGGTCTTTTGCGTTGCCGTGGCAGCGTGCACGGTGGTCATCAGGCCGCGCTTGATGCCCCACTTGTCGTTGAGCACCTTGGCCACGGGGGCCAGGCAGTTGGTGGTGCACGAAGCGTTGGAGATGATGGCTTCGCCGGCGTAGGTCTTGCAGTTCACGCCGAACACGAACATCGGGGTGTCGTCCTTGGAAGGAGCCGACAGAATGACCTTCTTCGCGCCTGCGTCGAGGTGCTTTTGTGCAGTTTCCTTGGTCAGGAACAGGCCCGTGGCTTCGATCACGATGTCGGCGCCGACTTCATTCCACTTCAGGGCGGCGGGGTCGCGTTCCTGCGTCAGGCGGATGGGCTTGCCATTGACCACCAGAGTGTTGCCTTCGACGGCCACGGTGCCCTGGAAACGGCCATGCACGCTGTCGTACTTGAGCATGTAAGCCAGGTAATCGGGTTCGAGCAAGTCGTTGATGGCGACGATTTCAATGTCGCTGCCAAAGTTCTGCACGGCGGCGCGGAACACCATGCGGCCGATGCGGCCGAACCCGTTGATACCTACTTTGATGGTCATATTTGCCTCTTGAAGTGAAATGACGAAAACCTGTTACTGGACGATTACTTCTTCTTCTGCTGGCGCAGCACGGCCTGGACCGTTGCCGCGACATTTTCCTCGGTGAAGCCGAAGTGCTTGAACAGCACGCCCGCTGGCGCCGATTCGCCGTATGTGTCGATGCCGACCACGGCCGCGCAGCCGTACTTCCACCAGAAGTCGGTCACGCCCATTTCCACCGCCACGCGCGGCAGGTTGGCGGGCAGCACCTTGGTCTTGTACTTGACGTCTTCGCGGTCGAAGGTCGTGGTGCTGGGCATGGAAACCACGCGCACGGCGATCTTCTTGGTGGCCAGCAGCTTCTGCGCGGCCAGCGCCAGCTGCACTTCCGAGCCGGTGGCGATGATCACGGCCTGGGCGGCCTGCGTCAGGCCGATGTCGGCGGGCTCGCTCAGCACATAGGCGCCGCGGCTGATGTCGCCGGCGTCGCGCTTGCGCGCATAGGCCAGGTTCTGGCGGCTCAGCAGCAGGGCCGTGGGCTTGTTGCGCTGCGACAGCGCGGCGCTCCAGGCGACCGCGGTTTCGGTGGTGTCACCCGGACGCCAGACGTCCAGGCCGGGGATCAGGCGCAGGCTCGCGGCGTGCTCGATCGACTGGTGCGTGGGGCCGTCTTCGCCCAGGCCGATGGAGTCGTGCGTGAACACGTGGATCACGCGCTGCTTCATCAGCGCGGCCATGCGGATGGCGTTGCGGCTGTAATCGCTGAACGTCAGGAAGGTGCCGGCGTAGGGGATGAAACCGCCATGCAGCGCAATGCCGTTCATGATCGCGGCCATGCCGAATTCGCGCACGCCGTAGTTGATGTGGCGGCCACCGACGCCGTACTCGTTCTTGACCACGTTGCCCAGGTCGTCGAAGCGCAGCGCGGGCGTGCTCTTGGTGTTGGTCAGGTTGGAGCCGGTCAGGTCGGCCGAGCCGCCGAGCATTTCGGGCAGGGACGCGGTGAAGGCTTCGAGCGCCATCTGGCTGGCCTTGCGGCTGGCGACGGTCTCGCCCTTGGCGATGGTGTCGACCACGGTGTTGACCGCGACCTGGGCGAAGTTCTTCGGCAGGTCACCGGCCATGCGGCGCGTGAACTCGGCCGCGAGTTCGGGGTAGGCCTTGGCGTAGGCCGCGAACTTCTTGTTCCAGGCGGCTTCGGTCTTGGCACCGGCGGCCTTGGCGTCCCAGTCGCCATAGACGTCGGCCGGGATTTCAAACGGCGTGTGCGACCAGCCCAGCGCCGCGCGCGTCAGGCCGATTTCCTCGCCACCCAGGGGTTCGCCGTGGGCCTTGGCGGTGTCCTGGCGGTTGGGCGAGCCCTTGCCGATGCTGGTCTTGCAGATGATCAACGTGGGCTTGGTCGCGCTTTGCTTGGCGTGGGCGATCGCGGCGTCGACGGCGCCGACGTCATGGCCGTCCACGGGGCCGACCACGTTCCAGCCGTAGGCTTCGAAACGCTGGGCGGTGTTGTCGATGAACCAGGGAGCGACCTGGCCGTCGATCGAAATGCCGTTGTCGTCGTACAGCGCCACGAGCTTGTTGAGCTTCCAGGCACCGGCAAGCGCCGCGGCTTCGTGCGAGATGCCTTCCATCAGGCAGCCGTCACCCATGAATACATAGGTGTGGTGGTTGACGATTTCGTGGCCCTTGCGGTTGAACTCCGAAGCCAGCAGCTTTTCTGCGAGCGCGAAGCCCACGGCATTGGTGATGCCCTGGCCCAGCGGGCCGGTGGTGGTTTCCACGCCCGGGGTCACGCCCACTTCAGGATGGCCCGCGGTCTTGCTGTGCAGTTGGCGGAAGTTCTTCAGCTCGGTCATCGGCAGGTCGTAGCCGGTGAGGTGCAGCAGCGCATAGATCAGCATCGAACCATGGCCGTTCGACAGGATGAAACGGTCGCGGTCGGCCCAATGCGGGTTGACCGGGTTGTGCTGCAGGTGGCGGCTCCACAGGGCTACGGCCATATCGGCCATGCCCATGGGGGCGCCGGGGTGACCGGAGTTGGCTTGTTGAACGGCATCCATTGCGAGTGCGCGGATCGCATTCGCCATTTGTTGAGTGTTGGCCATCAGGGCGCTCCGAAAAAGGAGGGTGTTTGTCAGGGGAAGCCGGATATTTTAAGCGGCAGCCCGTTTTGAGCCGTATCGCGGGGCAATGCACTACAGTGCAGCCCATGGTCAAACCCTTGACCGGCCTGCATTTTCGGAGCTTTCAGCGCATGTCTTCTGTCTCTTTTTCCGTGCCTTCGACGGCGGTCCCGCCCTCTGTCGCAGCCGCGCTCCAGCCGCCCGCGATGCTGCTGGCCGCGGGCCGCGGCGAGCGCATGCGGCCGCTGACCGATCACTGCCCCAAGCCGCTGCTCGAAGTGCAGGGCCAGCCGCTGCTGCAGTGGCATCTGCAGGCGCTTGCCGCTGCCGGCGTGCCGCGCGCGGTGATCAATACCGGCTGGCTGGGCGCGCAGATTCCGCAGCGCCTGGGCAGCGTGTTTGACGCCCCCGGTGTGCAATTGCCACTGGTCTATTCCGATGAAGACCCGTCGGGCCAGGGCTCGGCGCTCGAGACCGCGGGTGGCATTGCGCGCGCGCTGCCCCGGCTCGGCCCGGTGTTCTGGCTTGCGGCCGGCGATGTGTTTGCGCCCGACTTCAGGTTCGATGCGGCGGCGGCTGCTGCTTTCACGGCCAGCGACCAGTTGGCCCACCTGTGGCTGGTGGCCAATCCCGAGCACCATCCCCAAGGCGATTTCGGTCTGTCCGAGCAGGGCCTGGCGCTCGATCTGCCCGAAGGCGACCCGCGGCCGCGCTGGACCTACAGCACGATCGCGCTGCTGCGTGCCGAACTGTTCAGCGCGCCCTGGTGCGCGATTCCCGCAGGCAACCCCGCGGGCGAGCGCGCGGCGCTCGGACCATTGCTGCGCCGCGCCATGGCTGCGGGCCGGGTCGGCGCATCGGTGTATTCGGGCCGCTGGACCGATGTGGGAACGCCCGCGCGCCTGCAGCGCCTGAACGCGGCCTGAGCTTGACACGGTTGCCGGCATCCGGAATCGCCGGGTTCTTGTAGGAAAAACCTGATTTCAGAGGAGGCCCGCTGCACGCTAGATTGCAAATAGTGGTCAAACCGTTAATTTAGGGGATACATTTACAAGCAACTGCGCAGTACGATAGCCGGCATGATCTCTGTTTATGCCCAACGCCGCGCGCGCCTGGCTGCCCAGCTGGGCCCCCAGGACGTGGCCATCATCCCCACTGCACCGGTGCGCGCGCGCAACCGCGACACGGATTTTCTCTACCGGCATGACAGCTATTTCTACTATCTGACCGGATTCACCGAACCCCACGCCTGCCTGGTGCTCAAGGGCGATGGTCAGAGTACGCTGTTTTGCCAGCCCAAGGACCTCGAGCGCGAAATCTGGGACGGCTATCGCCTGGGCCCCGAAGGCGCGGTCGCGACGCTGGGCGTGGACCAGGCCTTTTCAAGCAACGAGATCGACACCCGGCTGCCGCGCCTGCTGGACAACACCGAGTGCGTGTGGTTCCCGTTCGCCACCCACACCGGACTCGCCGCGCAGGTCGAGACCTGGTTGTCCCAGGTGCGCAACCGCGTGCGCATGGGCGTGCAGTCGCCGACCCACCAGGGTGATCTGTGCGCGCTGCTCGACGAAATGCGCCTGGTCAAGGACGCGCACGAGCAGGACATCATGCGCCGTGCGGCGCGCATCAGCGCCGGCGCCCATGTGCGCGCCATGCAGCGCTCGGCGCGCATGCTGCGTGCGGGCGAGGAAGTGCGCGAATACCACCTTGACGCCGAGTTGCTGCACGAATTCCGCCAGCATGGCTCGCAATACCCGGCCTATGGCTCCATCGTCGCTGCGGGCGCCAATGCCTGCGTGCTGCATTACCAGGCCGACAAGGCGCTGGTGCGCGCCGGCGAACTGGTGCTGATCGATGCGGGCTGCGAACTCGACGGCTACGCCAGCGACATCACGCGCACCTTCCCCGCCGATGGCAAGTTCACGGGCGCGCAGCGCGCGGTCTACGACCTGGTGCTCGCGAGCCAGGAAGCGGCCGTGGCGGTCACGCGCGCGGGCCGACGCTTCAGCGATCCGCACGATGCGACGCTGGCCGTGCTGTCGCAGGGTCTGCTCGACCTGGGCATCCTCGACGCGAGCCGCGTGGGCACGGCCCAGGACGTGATCGAGACGCGCGCCTATTTCCCGTATTACATGCACCGCACCGGCCACTGGCTGGGCATGGACGTGCATGACTGCGGCAGCTACATCGAACCCGGGGCCCAGGATACCGGCCCCGCACGGCGCGACCCGCTGACGGGCGAAACGCTGCGCCAGCGCCCCAGCCGCATTCTGCGTGCGGGCATGTGCACCACGATAGAGCCGGGCCTGTATCTGCGCGCCAGCGCCGAGCTGCCCGAGGCGTTCCACAATATCGGCATCCGCATCGAGGACGACGCCATCGTCACGGAGGAGGGTTGCGAGCTGATCACGCGCGATGTGCCCGTGAAGGCCGATGAGATCGAAGCGCTGATGCGCGATCTGGCGTGAACCATGCCAGCACCGGCACACGCCACGGCATGTGCTTCCATTTTTCTTGACTGCTCCCATGTCCGACGCTTCCAGCTCGCTTTCCGCACCACCGCGCCTTCAGTGGCGCATTTTCACGGTGCTCTGGCTGTTGGGAATGCCCGGCATGTCGGCCATGGTGTGGTCCATCGTTCCGCATTGGCGCTATGCCCAGCCCGTGCCGCCGCCGTTTGGCCAGCCGGGTGTGGGGCTGTTGCTGGTGCTGTCATCGGTGCTGGCACTGGCCGTGGGCATGGGCGTGGTGCTCGCGCCGCGCGTGGGGCTGGCGGCGCCGATTCTGACCACCTGGGTTGCGGGGCGCTCGCCACGCGAGGCGCTGCGCCGCCTCTGGCTGCCGGGCGTGGCCGGAGGGGTCGCGGGCGCGGCCTGGCTGGTGACGCTGGCGATTGCCTGGCCGGAGAGCGTCAAGGCGGCTGAGCCGCTTTACACCATGCCGCTGCTGGCCAAGCTGCTCTACGGCAGCGTGACCAACGAACTGCTGGTGCGCTGGGGCATGCTGGCCTGCGTGTTCTGGGGGGTCTGGCGTCTTGCGGGGCGTACCGATGCACCGCCGTCTGCGACGCAGGGCTGGGTGGCGGTGATCCTGTGCTCGCTGCTCTGGGCCGCGACGCACTGGCTGCTTGCCTGGTGGCTGCTCGGTCCCCTGCCGGGTCTGCTGCTGCTGCATGTGTTGCTGGGCAAGCTGGTCTATGGGCTGATGGGCGGCTTCCTCTGCTGGCGCTTCGGCCTCGAGGCCGCGATCCTGGCCCATGTGCTGACCTATGTGATGTCGCATGGGCTGATCGGCCCGGTGCTGTAGGCCTTGCGGGGGCTTGCCCCCCAAGCGACCACACGAAGTGGGCAAGCGTGGGGGCCGGGTTTTGCCGCCGGGCCGCCCCAAGGCAAAACGAGATGGGGGGCATTGCCCCCCAAGCGCAGCTACGCGTAGCGAGCAAGCGTGAGGGCGTTATTTCGTACCCGGTATGTAACCGCTTCCGTGTGAGAATGGAAATCCGATCCCTCTCCCGCGAAAGCCTTATGACCAAGCCGTTGACCCGCGCCACGAAGATTGTTGCCACCCTGGGCCCCGCCTCGAGCGATCCCCAGCTGCTAGAGCGCATGGTGCGTGCCGGCGTCAATGTGGTGCGACTGAACTTCAGCCACGGCACTGCACAGGACCATATCGACCGCGCCACGATGGTGCGCGCCGCCGCCCAGCGCGCGGGCCGCGAAGTGGCCATCATGGCCGACCTGCAGGGCCCCAAGATCCGGGTCGGCAAGTTCGCCGAAGGCCGTGTGATGCTCGAGCCCGGCGCGTCGTTTGTGCTCGACGCTTCGCGCACCGAACCCGGCGATCTGCAGGGCGTGGGCCTGGACTACAAGGAGCTGCCGCGCGACGTGAAGGCCGGCGACCTGCTGCTGCTCAATGACGGCCTGATCGTGCTGACCGTGGACTCGGTGCGCGGCGAAGAGGTGCACACCACCGTCAAGCTCGGCGGCGAGCTGTCCAACAACAAGGGCATCAACAAGCAGGGCGGCGGCCTGACGGCGCCCGCGCTGACCGCCAAGGACATGGAAGACATCAAGACCGCGATGGGCTTCCAGGCCGATTACGTGGCCGTGAGCTTCCCGAAGAACGCCACCGACATGGAAATGGCGCGCCAGCTGTGCAACGTCGCGGGCTCGCCCTGGCGCCACAAGCCCGGCCTGATCGCCAAGATCGAGCGGGCCGAAGCGATTCCCCACCTCGAAGACATCCTGCGCGTCTCCGACGGCATCATGGTCGCGCGCGGCGACCTGGCGGTCGAAGTCGGCAATGCGGCCGTGCCCGCGCTGCAAAAGAAGATGATCCGCATGGCGCGCGAGATGGACAAGGTCGTGATCACGGCCACGCAGATGATGGAAAGCATGATCACCAACCCCGTGCCCACGCGCGCCGAAGTCAGCGACGTGGCCAATGCCGTGCTCGACGGCACCGACGCCGTGATGCTCAGCGCCGAAACCGCCGCCGGCAAGTACCCGCTGGAAACCGTGGAAGAGATGGCGCGCATCTGCACCGCCGCCGAAGCCGCGGAAGACGTCGAGCGCGATGCCGATTTCACCGGCCGCACCTTTGGCCGCATAGACCAGAGCATCGCCATGGGCGCGCTGTTCACGGCCCATCATCTGGGCGCCAAGGCCATCGTGGCCATGACCGACAGCGGCTCGACCGCGCTGTGGATGAGCCGCCGGCGCATCCACATCCCGATCTACGCGCTCACGCCCAAGGTCCACACCCAGCGGCGCATGGCGCTGTACCGCAATGTGCGCCCGCTGCTGATGGACACCTCGGCCGACCGCGACACCGCGCTCGAGCAGGCGGAAGCCCACCTCAAGGCGCGCGGCATCGTGCAGCAAGGCGATGTCTACGCGATCACCTGCGGCCTGCCCATGGGCCAGCCCGGCGGCACCAACATGCTGCAGATTTGCCGCGCGAGCTGAGCCCGGCCTGACTAGCTCGACATCGACGCCACTGGTGCGGGTTTTTCAGTCGGGATAAAATCCCGGGTTACACAGCGGTTACGGCCGCTTGGCCCGGGCTCCTGCCGTGGCGCGGTGCGGCCGCGCGCGACAGGCGCTGGCTGTTTACCCACCCTGAATTGGATCCACGACATGTCCCTCGTCTCGATGCGCGAACTGCTCGACCATGCTGCTGCAAACGGCTATGGCATTCCTGCTTTCAACGTCAACAACCTGGAGCAAGTCCAGGCGGTGATGGCTGCGGCCGACGAAGTCGGCGCACCCGTGATCCTCCAAGCCAGTGCCGGCGCGCGCAAGTACGCTGGTGAAGCCTTCATCAAGCACCTGATCCAGGCCGCCATCGAACAGTACCCGCACATTCCCCTGGTTATGCACCAGGATCACGGCCAGTCGCCAGCGATCTGCCAGGGCGCGATCGACCTGGGCTTCTCGTCGGTGATGATGGACGGCTCGCTGATGGAAGACGGCAAGACGCCGGCTTCGTTCGACTACAACGTCGATGTGACCCGCAAGGTCGTCGAAATGGCGCACCGCGTGGGCGTCACGGTCGAAGGCGAACTCGGCTGCCTGGGCTCGCTCGAGACCGGTGAAGCCGGTGAAGAAGACGGCATTGGCGCGGTCGGCAAGCTCGACCACAGCCAGATGCTGACCGACCCTGAAGAGGCCGCGCAGTTCGTCAAGGCCACGCAGCTCGACGCCCTGGCGATCGCCATCGGCACCAGCCACGGCGCCTACAAGTTCACGCGCAAGCCCACAGGCGACATCCTGTCGATCCAGCGCGTCAAGGACATCCACGCCCGCCTGCCCAACACCCATCTGGTGATGCACGGCTCGTCTTCCGTGCCCCAGGAGCTGCTGGCCACCATTCGCCAGTACGGCGGCAACATGAAGGAAACCTACGGCGTGCCCGTGGAAGAAATCCAGGAAGCCATCAAGTACGGCGTGCGCAAGATCAACATCGACACCGACATCCGCCTGGCGATGACGGCCGCGGTGCGCAAGTTCCTGTTCGAGAACCCCGAGAAGTTCGATGCGCGCGAATGGCTCAAGCCAGCGCGCGAAGCCGCCAAGCAGATCTGCAAGCAGCGCTATGTCGAGTTCGGCTGCGAAGGCCAGGCCGGCAAGATCAAGGGCCACAACCTGCAGATCGTCGCCGGCATGTACGCCGATGGCACGCTCAAGCAAGTCGTGAACTGAAGCACTGGCACCGGCCATTGCAAAGCCCCCTGGCTCCTGGCCCGGGGGCTTTTTTTTGCCGCTGCGCGGGCGCAAGCATCCATTTGCAGCGCCAAGGCCCTGCAATGGCCTTTGGGCGGGTGCTTTTTTGCGCTTTTTGACGCCAATCCGTTTGCGTTTTTCCCGGTCAGCGTGCAGCATGGCGTTTGCTGACAAATTACACAGGCCGACATGCACGTGCGTGCCTATGCGCAGGGAGGACTCGCAATGAAGAGAATGGGACGGCCGATGGTGCGCTCTGCGCTTTGGAGTGCAGCGGTGGTGGTACTGCTCGCGGGCTGCGCCGCGCAGCCGCATGGCGCGGCTTCGGTGCAATACACCGCGGGCCGCGCGCAGCTGGCCTTGCCTGCGGGGGCCTGGACCGATCTGGGCCCGGCCGATGAAGCCTGGGCGCCGTTGCCGACCGCGAGCGGCAAGATTGCGCTGCGCAGCCGCGCGCTGGTGCTGCGCGGCGCCAAGCAGGAGCCGCTGGCCGTGGTGCTGGTGCGCACCAATGCCTCCAATCTGTTCTGGAAGCCCGTGGCCTGGGGCATCAACTGCCCGCGCGAGCTCGACGTGCTGCTGTTCGACGAAGCCGCCGGCAGCCCTGACCGCATGGACTGCCTGCGGCTGCGCCGCAATGCCCAGACCCAGCAATGGCTCAAGCGCAGCAAGCCCGAGACCCAGGCCTGGCTCGAGAGCCGGCAGCAATTGCCGCTGCTGCCCTACAGCCATCTGAGCTACCGCTTCGCGACCGAGGACGGCGGCATGGTGGAGCTGCAGATCCTCGCCGACCAGCGTCTGCTGCAGCCTGAAAAAGGCAGTCAGTCGCGGATGCAGCGCGACTGGGCGCTGGCCGTGGCCAGCGCGGCGCGCGACAGCCTGTCTTCGCTCGACGGCGCGCTGGTGCTGCCGCCGTTTCCGGGCTCGGTCTGAGCCTGGCCCAGGCCTGCGGCCTAGGGTAATTACAGGCTGCGAGCTTGCGGGCCTCGGCTGACAATGCCTTCAGCGTTGGCAAAAAATACTGGAGGCACAAAGACTATGAGTGATCGTCCCTGGCTGAGCGCGTATCCCGAAGGGGTGCCTGCGGAAATTGACGCGACCCAATACACGTCGCTGGTGGCCCTGATGGAAGAGGCCTTCACCAAGTACCGCGACCGGGTGGCGTACAGCTTCATGGGAAAGGAAGTCACCTATGCCCAGACTGACGTGCAAAGCCGCATCCTGGCAGCCTATCTGCAGGGCCTGGGCCTGACCAAGGGCGATCGCGTGGCGCTGATGATGCCCAATGTGCCGCAGTATCCGGTGGCCGTCGCCGCCGTGCTGCGCGCGGGCTACGTGGTGGTCAACGTGAACCCGCTGTACACCGCGCGCGAGCTGGAGCACCAGCTCAAGGACTCGGGCGCCAAGGCGATCATCATCATCGAGAACTTCGCGACCACGCTGCAGGCCTGCATCGCGGCCACGGCCGTCAAGCATGTGGTGCTGTGCGCCATGGGCGACCAGCTGGGCCTGGTCAAGGGCGCGCTGGTCAACTACGTGGTGCGCAAGGTCAAGAAGCTCGTGCCCGCGTTCCAGCTGCCGGGCGCCGTGCGCTTCAACGATGCGTTGGCCAAGGGCGCGCATCTGAGTTTCCAGGCGCCGCAACTGCTGCCCGATGACATCGCGCTGCTGCAATACACGGGCGGCACCACAGGTGTCAGCAAGGGCGCGGTGCTGCTGCACCGCAACGTGATTGCGAACGTGCTGCAGTCCGAAGCCTGGAATCAGCCGGCCATGAGCAAGGTGCCCACAGGGGAGCAGCCCACGAGCGTCTGCGCGCTGCCGCTCTACCATATCTTCGCGTTCACGGTGAACATGATGCTGTCGATGCGCACCGGCGGCAAGACCATCCTTATTCCCAATCCGCGCGACCTCAAGGCCACGCTGCAGGAGCTGTCCAAGCACCGCTTCCACAGTTTCCCCGCCGTGAGCACGCTGTTCAACGGCCTGGCCCATCACCCCGACTTCAACACCGTCGACTGGTCGCACCTCAAGGTGTCCGTGGGCGGCGGCATGGCGGTGCAAAGCGCGGTCGCGCAGCTGTGGCTGGAGAAGACCGGCTGCCCTATCTGTGAAGGTTACGGCCTGTCCGAAACCAGCCCATCGGTCAGCTGCAATCCGGTCACCGTGAGCCAGTTCACGGGCACCATAGGCGTGCCGCTGCCGAGCACGTACATGAAGCTGATCGACGACGCCGGCAACGACGTGACCGAGCCCGGCCTGCCGGGCGAGATCGCCATCAAGGGCCCGCAGGTGATGGCCGGCTACTGGCAACTGCCCGACGAAACCGCCAAGACCATGACCGCCGACGGCTACTTCAAGTCGGGCGATATCGGCACCTTCGATGAAAACGGCTTCTTCAAGGTGGTCGATCGCAAGAAGGACATGGTGCTGGTCAGCGGTTTCAACGTCTACCCGAACGAAGTCGAGGATGTGGTCGCCAAATGCCCGGGCGTGCTCGAGTGCGCGGTGGTCGGCATTCCCGACGAGAAGACGGGCGAGGCCGTGAAGCTGGTGATCGTCAAGAAAGATGCGTCGCTCAACGAGCAGGTGGTGCGCGACTTCTGCCGCTCCAACCTCACGGGATACAAGCAGCCGCGCGTGATCGAGTTCCGTACCGAGCTGCCCAAGACGCCCGTGGGCAAGATACTGCGCCGCGAACTGCGGGGAAATAAGAGCGCCGCCTGAGCGGCGGCGGCGTTGCGCCGCACAATCGAGGCCTTGCCGCACACGGCGGTTGCCTGGATACACATGACGATTGCCATTTTGAGCGCCTTGCCCGAAGAGCAGGCCGGTTGGGTTGAGAGTTTGCAAGGCGTGCGCGGCACGCGGCATGCGGGCCGTCAGTTCTGGCAGGGCCGCTGGCAGGCTGACGCAGCGGGCGCCGGCCATGATCTGGTCTGCGCGCTCTCGGGCATAGGCAAGGTCGCCGCCGCCACGACGGCCGCTGCATTGATAGAGCGCTTCGGCGTCACGCGCATCGTCTTCACCGGCGTGGCCGGCGGCGTGGGCGCGGGCGTGCAGGTCGGCGACGTGGTTGTGGCCAGCGAATACCTGCAGCATGATTTCGACGCGTCTCCGCTGTTCCCGCGCTGGGAGCTGCCCGGCTATGGCCGCACGCGTCTGGCCTGCGATCCGGTGATGAGCGCCGCGCTGCATGCGGCCAGCCAGGACTGCGTGGGCCACGCGGCGCGCGCCCACCAGGGCCTGGTGGTCAGCGGCGACCAGTTCGTCGGCACGGCGCTCGCGTCCCAGGCGCTGCGCTCGGGGCTAGAGGCCGCGGGCCATTCCGTGCTGGCCGTCGAAATGGAAGGCGCGGCCGTGGCCCAGACCTGCCACGACTACGGCGTGCCGTTCGCCGCCATGCGCACCATCTCCGACCGCGCCGACGACAGTGCGTCGGTCGACTTCGCCGACTTCGTGCGCAATGTCGCCAGCCGCTACGCGCAGCAAATTCTTACGGGGTTCCTGCAGCGGCTTTGAACCTCCGCGCAGCACAAGCACCGTTCGGGCTGAGCTTGTCGAAGCCCTGCATGCACAGGCGGGGTTATTTCAGCCAGCCGCGCTTGCGGAAGTACAGCATCGGCCCGACGGCGCTGGCGGCCATCAGTACCAGCGCGAACGGATAGCCCAGCGTCCAGTCGAGTTCGGGCATGAACTTGAAGTTCATGCCGTAGGCGCTGGCGACCAGCGTGGGCGGCAGCAGCGCGACGCTGGCCACCGAGAAGATGCGGATGATCTTGTTCTGGTTGATGTTGATGAAACCGACGGTCGCATCCATCAGGAAGTTGATCTTGTCGAACAGGAAGGCCGTGTGGCTGTCCAGCGATTCGATGTCGCGCAGGATCTGGCGGGCTTCCTCGAACTGCTCGGCGTTGAGCATCTTGCTGCGCATCATGAAGCTCACGGCGCGGCGGGTGTCCATCACGTTGCGGCGGATGCGCGAGTTCAAATCTTCCTGGTGGGCGATGGCCGACAGCACTTCGCTGGCGCGTGCGTCATCGACTTCGCCGGACAGCACCTGGGTGCTGACTTTTTCAAGCGCATCGTAGATGCGTTCGAGCGTGTCGGCCGAATATTCGGCGTCGGCGTCGAACAGCTTGAGCAGCACTTCCTTGGCATCTTCGAGCAGGCCGGGCGCGCGGCGCGCGCGCATGCGCAGCAGCCGGAACACCGGCACATCTTCGTCGTGGATGGAAAACAGCACGCCGCGGCTCTTGAGCTCGGCGTTGTGCTGGTTCAGGATGAAAGCGACGCGCACCGAGCGCGGGTCTTCGTCGTCATCGATCAAGAAGTCGCTGCGGATATGCAGCTCGCCATTGTCTTCTTCGTAGAAGCGCGCCGATTCCTCGATGTCTTCGTCCATCGCGTCTTCTGGAATCGACAGACCGTAGTGCTGCTTGATCCAGCGCTTTTCTTCGAGCGTAGGCGATTCAAGGTCGACCCAGATAGGCTGGAACTTGGCCAGGTCCTCGAGCGAGTCGATTTCTTCCTGCACCAGGCGGCCATTGGCCAACGTAAAGATGTTGAGCATTGCTCACTCCCATGTCATTTTTCGTCGTGCGGCGGTGAAAGAGGTCATGCTTTCAACCCCCGCAGCGGCGCGCGCAGCAGGCGCGAACGGCAAATACGATGGGAGTTGAAAGCTACCAACTAGGGTAGGTTTCCACGGAGCGATCTCCAGTTATCTTGAAGTGGGGAATTATGGCATTGCGCACGTGCGGCGCGGCGCAGAAAAGCCCGCGCCGAAAGGGTGCAGGCGCGGATTTCATCGCGGCGTAATGGTCTGTCCCAGCATTTGCGCACGGCACAGGTCGGCCCAGGCCGCGGGCTTGGCATGCGCGGCGCGCAGCAGGTAGCTCGGGTCGTAGGTGACCACCGCCGGCAGGCCCGCGACCTGATGGGGCTCGGCACGCAGCCGGCCCAGCGCATCGCTGCGGCCCAGCACGGCGCGCGCCGCTGCCAGGCCCAGCACCAGGATGCGCGCGGGCTGCAGTTGCCTGACCATCGCCTGCAGACCGGAGTCGAGCGGTGCGCAGTCGCCTGCAGCAGCCGCAGCCGATGCCTGGGCGCCGTCGCGTTCCAGCGCCGCGCTCCACACGCGCGGATGCCGGTGCAGGCGCAGCGCGCGCAGCATGTTGTCGAGCAGCCTTGCGGCATCGCCTTCGAGCACCGTACCCGTGGATTCGGGTGCGGCGGCAGGAGCGGCCAGGCTCACGGCCGTGGGGTGTTCGAGCAGGATCAGCCAGCCGCCGTCGGCAGGGTCCTGGGTATTCTGGGTATGGGTGCCCGGGCCATAGACCGGGCGTGCAGGGTGCAGGCGCCAACCCGCGGCCGCGGCGCTTTCGCTCGCGGGCGCGTGCTGCGGGGCTGGCGCGGGCCGGACCGGGGCCGCGGGGCGTGGCATCACCGGCGCAGGCTGCGGGCGCTGGGCCACGGGTGCCGGCGCGGGACGTTCTGCCACGGCAGCGAGCGCGGGTGCGGCTTCGGGCGGCGCGGGCTGCCAGACCGTGATGCCCATTTCCTGCAGCATGGCGCGTTGGCGCGCG
This sequence comes from Comamonas sp. DB36, assembly GCF_057914905.1. Taxonomy (NCBI): domain Bacteria; kingdom Pseudomonadati; phylum Pseudomonadota; class Betaproteobacteria; order Burkholderiales; family Comamonadaceae; genus Comamonas; species Comamonas sp. DB36. The sequence continues at coordinate 4,296,707 of NZ_CP196631.1, read as the reverse complement.
TCGAGATTCAGGGCCATAGCTTGCGGCTCATGATGATGGCGTGCTCGCGTTGGCCGTCGGCCGCCGGGTAATAGTTCTTGCGTTCGGCAATCTGCTGGAAGCCGTGCTTTTCGTAGATGCCGCGCGCGCGCGCGTTGCTCGCGCGCACTTCGAGCCACAGCCAGATCGCCTTTCGCTGGCGCGACCACAGCGCCAGGCCGTCGAGCATGATCCTGGCCCAGCCCTGGCCCTGGTGGGCGGGCGCGACCGTGAGGTTGAGCAGATGGACTTCGTCGAGTACCGTCATGGCGACGAAGTAGCCCAGCAACCGGTCATCGGCGTCGAGCAGCATCTGGGCTTCGTAGCCCGCGGCCAGCGCGTCAATGAAGTTGCCGCGCGTCCACGGGTGGCTGTAGGCCTGATTTTCGATCGGCAACAGGACATCGAGCCAGGCTGCGGTCAAGGGCGCAAAGCGTATGGCTTCCTGGGGGACTGGCTGGCTGGCTGGGCTCATGGTGTGGCGGCAAGGCGTGCAGCGGCACGTTCAGCCGTAGTTTGCGCCACTTTGTCCCGAATATACAAGGGCAGTGCCGCCGCTGCCGGCAGGCTGCCATGTGCTGCGAGCAGCGCGGGCGCCAGGCGCAGCAGCGCCGCCGAGGTCGGCAGCGCAGCCAGATGCAGGGCCTCCGGAGCGAGGCGCTCGCCATAGGCGGCCAGGGCGTTGCCGACGACGCTCCAGCCCGCAGGCACCTGCAGGGCTTCGGGCGCGCACACGCCGGCATCGCCGGCGGCCTGCCAGACGCCATCACGGTAGCTGTAGGGCGCGTGATAGACCTCGTTCATGCGCGCATCGAGCACCGCCAAGACATCGCAGCAACCATGTTCGGCGCGCGCGGTCTCGGCCACGGCCAGCAGCGTATCGACGGGCAGCACGCGCACATCCGCGCCAAACGCCAGCCCTTGCGCGATCGCGCAGGCGGTGCGCAGCCCGGTGAACGAGCCCGGTCCCCGGCCGAAGACGATGGCGTCGAGCGCCTTGAACTCGAGGCCGGCTTCGTCCATCAGCCGGCGGATGGCCGGCAGCAGCTGGGCCGACGATTGCGCGCCGCCGGGCCCGCGGTGCTGCCAGAGCGCGTCGGCGCGCTGGACGGCAATGCAAAGGGTGTCGGTGCTGGTATCGAAGGCAAGCAGGTTCATGGGGGAGTGCCGTAGAGGGCGGCAAGGCGTGGGCGGCCACGCGCAATTGCGCAAGCCCTCGATTATCGGTGCCGGCGGCGCTCCTTGCGCGTCGCGCCGCTAAAGCCCGCCGCCAGCGCGGCGCGTGGCAGGCCCTAAACTGGTCGGCATGTCTTTGCAGTTTGTCCTGGCGCGCTGGCGCGCTCCTCAGCGCGCGCGCGCCGTTCTTGGTATTTCTCTGTCCCTGATGCTGTGGAGCAGCGCCCAGGCCCAGCCGGCCCTGCCGCCTGCGGTCACGGCCGCGCTGGCGCGAGCCCAGTTGCCGTCCGACGCGCTGTCGGTGCTGGTGGTGGATGTCGAGGCGGCCAGAGGCGCGGCGCCGCGCCTGGCCTGGCAGCCCGAGCGGCCCATGAACCCCGCTTCGGTGATGAAGCTCGTGACCACATTTGCTGCGCTGGACCAACTGGGCCCGGCCTATACCTGGCGCACGCCGTTCTACTTCGGCGGTCCGTTGCAGGCCGGTGTGCTGCGCGGTCCGCTCTACATCCAGGGCCAGGGCGATCCGCGGCTGGTGATGGAGCGGCTGTGGCTGGCGCTGCGCCGGCTGCAGGCCATGGGCGTGCGCGCGATCGACGGCGACATCATTCTTGACCGCTCGGCGTTTGCGCTGGCCGCGCACGACCCGGCATTGTTCGATGGCGAGCCGTTGCGCCCCTACAACGTGTCGCCCGATGCGCTGCTGGTCAACTACAAGTCGCTGGTGATGGGTTTTCTTCCGGATGTGAAGGGGGGGCTGGCACGCATCCAGTACGACCCGCCGCTGGCCGGCATGGCGCTGCAGCCCAGCGTGCCGCTCGCGCCCGAAGGAACCCCCTGCGGCGATTGGCATCTGCGCCTGCAGGCCAGTCTGGAGGCTCCCGGGCGCATGGACTTCGCGGGCAGCTATCCGGCCGCCTGCGGTGCGCGCAACTGGGCCGTGGCACCGGTCGACGGCGCGCAGTTCGCGGCGCGGGCCATTGAGGGCATGTGGCGCGAACTCGGTGGCCAGCTCAGCGGCGGGGTGCGCGACGGCCGCGTGCCGCAGGGGCTGGAGCCGGCCATGGTGATCGAGTCGGAAGCGCTGTCCCAGGTTGTCAGGGACATCAATAAATATAGCAACAACGTGATGGCGCAGCAGGTTTTCCTGACCATGGGCCGCCAGCGTGACGGCGTGGGCAGCTGGGACAGCGCGCAGGCCGCGCTGCGCCAGTGGTGGCAGCGCAGGGTCGGCGCCCAGGCCTTGCCCATCGTCGAGAACGGCGCGGGGCTGAGCCGCGAGGAGCGCGTCACGGCCCAGGGCCTGGGGCGCATGCTGCAGGTTGCCTGGGGCTCGCCCGTGATGCCTGAGTTCCTCGCTTCGCTGCCGGTTCTCGGCGTGGACGGCACGCTGCGCCGCAACCAGGCGCGCGCCAGCGGCCAGGCCCACCTCAAGACCGGCAGTCTGCGCGATGCATCGGCGATCGCGGGCTATGTGCATGCGGCCAGCGGCCGGCGCTATGTGCTGGTCGCGCTGGTCAACGACAGCCGAGCGGCGGCCGCACGGCCGGCCTTGGACGCATTGGTGGAATGGGTGGTCGCCGACCTCGCGCCCCGATAAGGTGGTGACGGGCCGTCGTGTTGGCGGACCGTCAAACCACAATCAGGAGGCGCAGCATGGGGATGCAATCGACAGCAATCTGGATGGCGGCGATCGTTGCCGCGGCACTCGCGGCCTGTGGCGGCGCGAATGACCCTGACCCCGGCGGCGCGCGCGGCGCGCTGCTGCAGAACCCGCCGCCACGCACTTTTGCGGCATCGGCGCCCGATCTGGGCGCCCAGCTTTCGGCCACGCCGACAGGGCGGGAGATGCTCGCAGTGGCCGGCGCACCGGTTTGCGGCGTGCAGGTGCACTCGATCGAATACCACACGGTGGGCGCCAGGGACGAGGCCACCAACGCGACGGCGGCGCTCATGCTGCCCCGGGGTGAAGAGGCTGCCTGTTCGGGCCCGCGGCCCATTCTGCTCTACGGCCATGGCACCGACCCGCAGCGCGCCTACAACCAGGCCGAGATCAGCGACCTGGCCCTTCCCGGCGCGGCTTCCGGGCTGCAGCTCGCGGCGACCTTCGCCGCGCATGGCTACATCGTCGTCGCGCCCAACTACGCGGGCTATGACCGGTCGCGCTTGCCCTATCACCCCTATCTCGTCGCCGACCAGCAGTCCAAGGACATGATCGACGCGCTCACGGCGACGCGCCAGGCGCTGCCCGCGCTTTCGGCGCGCGACAGCGGCCAGTTGCTGCTCTCGGGCAATTCCCAGGGCGGCCATGTGGCGCTGGCGACGCAGCGCGCGCTGCAGGCCGCAGGCGAGCGCGTGACGGCGTCGGCGCCCATGTCCGGGCCCTATGCCCTGGCCAGCTATGGCGAGGCCATTTTCCTGGGCCGCGTGCCGCTGGGCAGCACGGTGTTCACGCCGTTGCTGGTGACCGCCTATCAGCAGGCCTATGGCAATCTCTACCGTCAGCCCGATGAAGTCTATGCACCGCGCTATGCGCCGCATATGGCGACGCTGCTGCCGGCCGAAGTGCCGCTGGCCACGCTCTGGGCCCAGGGCCGGCTGCCGGTCAGCGCGCTGTTCAGCAGCAGCGCGCCCGCGCCCGGCCTCGAAGCCATCACGCCGCCGACCACACCGCCGGCGCAGGCGCCGCTGTTCGCGCTGGGCTTTGGCCTGGACCATCTCGTGGCCAATGGCCAGCGCCTGGCCTATCTGCAGGATGCGGCCGCACGGCCCGACGGCGTGGTGCCCGCATGGACCACGGGCCGGCCCGCGGCCGCGCCCGGCCACCCGATGCGCCAGGCGCTCAGGGCGAACGACCTGCGCGACTGGGTGCCCGCGCGGCCCCTGCTGCTGTGCGGCGGCCAGGCCGACCCGACGGTGTTCTTCGGCCTCAATACGGGCGTGATGCAGGCCTTTTGGTCGGCGCCGTCACCCGCGGCCATGGCGCCCGGCCTGCTGAGCGTGCTCGATGTCGATGCGCCCGTGAGCGGCGTCGACGACCCGTTCGCCGCAGTCAAGGCGGGATTCGCGTTGTCGAAGGCGGGGGCCACGGCCCAGGGCGGGCCCGCGGCCACGCTGACGCTGTACCACGGCGTGCTGGTGCCGCCGTTCTGCCACCTCGCGGCGCGCGGCTTCTTCGATCGCGTCATCGCTTCCGGGCAATAAAAAACCGACCCGCAGGTCGGTTGGTGCGCGCAGCGATGCGGGGCTTCTTACCAGCGCACGCGCAGCTTGTCGTAGGCGTAGGTGCCGAACTGGCGGTAGGCTGCGGGAGTGAAGTAGACCTTGTCGGCAAACAGGTAGACATCAGGATTCGCGCCGGCAATCAGCGTCGAGGCCGTGCACTTCTCGGAGTTGATCTGACCGCTGCCAATGCCAATGCCCGGGCCCGAATCCACCGAAGTGCACACGGGCGTGGTGGCGTTCGAGAAGCCGTAGGAGCTGGGCGAGAAGGTGTACAGATTGACGTAGTAGGCCAGGTCAACGTACAGCACGGAGTTGCCCAGGTCGTTGAGGCCGATCAGCAGGCCTTCATTGAAAGCCTTGCTCGCGGCTTCGGCGGCGGCAACCTGGCCGCGTTCGATGGCCCAGAGCGACTTGCCCAGGTCATAGGTGCCGGAGAACACCACCTGCTTGGCGCCGGCGTTGGTCAGGCGGCGGATCTGGTCGGCGTACTGCGTGCCGAGTGCGCGTGCCGAGGATTCGAACTGGGCCGCAGTCTGCGTGCCAGCGATCACGGCCGACAGGCCGACGATCATGTCGCTCACGCCGGCGCTGAGCAGCACCACATCGTTCTTCTGCAGCGCGCTGCCCGAAGCCAGGAAGGTGTCGATCTGCGCCGCCAGCGTAGGCGTCGAGGACTTGCCGGCGGCGTCGGGCGTGGCCGCGATGCGTGCGTTGCCGAAGGCGTAGTTGAGACCGCCCTGGTTGGACGCCTTGAGGTCCAGGCCATATTGGGCAGCTACATAGCGGGTCCAGTTGTTCACCGAGCCGTTGTTGACGGTGTAGCTGTTGCCGCTCTGGCCGGCATCGGCGGTGGCGTCGCCGAAGGCGATGAAGCGGCTGGGCGTGATCGCCGATTCCGTGGTGCTTGAGCCGCAGGCCGCAAGCAGTACCGCCGTTGCACAGGCGGTGACCAAAGCGGTCCGACGCATCCAATTTGCTGCCATGAGATTCTCCAGAAGGGATATGGACAAGAGTTTAACGAGGCGCGGGCCAGGCCCTAGGCGGCCGCGGCGCGCTGCAGGCGGTCACGCACGCCTTCCCACGCGGGCGTGGCAGGCGGTGTTTCGATCCAGAGCAGGCGCACGCCAACAGTGTCGAATTCACGCAGCATGGAGAACAGCTCCTGTGCTGCGGCGGTGGCATCTTCGGGCATGCGGCGCAGTTCCACCTGAGAGTGCACCTGCAAAGGGCTCCGAGCATACACCCCCAGATGGGCGGCGTCGTTGCCGAGCAGGTTCAGCCCGGACTGCAGCTGCTGGGCATCCATCAGCCTGACCTTGGCGTCGGGCGCGTAATGCGCGAGCAGCGTGCCCGAGGCGCGCGGCGTATGGGCCGGCAGTTCTTCCTTCGACAGCGGCCGCAGCCCGCAGGCGCGTTCGATGTCGGCGCGCGAGACCGCGCCGGGCCGCAGCAGCACCGGCACGCCGCGCGTGCAGTCGACGATGGTCGATTCGATGCCGACTTCGCATTCGCCGCCATCGAGCACCAGCAGATCGTCGCCGAATTCGCTTTGCACGTGGGCGGCCGTGGTCGGGCTCACGCGGCCGAAGCGATTGGCGCTGGGCGCGGCCACGCCCCACACAGGTGGTTGCAATTGCGCACAGGCTTGCAACACCGAATGTGCAACCGGATGTGAGGGGCAGCGCAGGCCCACGCTGTCCTGGCCGCCCGTGGCTGCCGCAACCATGCCCGCGCGGCGCGGCAGGATCAGCGTCAGCGGGCCGGGCCAGAACGCGTCGATCAACTGCTGCGCGAACAGTGGCACTTCCTTGGCGAAGCGCGTGATGGCCGCGGCATCGGCCACATGCACGATCAGCGGGTGGTTGCTGGGCCGGCCCTTGGCCGCGAAGATCGCGGCCACGGCCGCGTCGTTGTCGGCGTCGGCGGCCAGGCCGTAGACCGTTTCGGTCGGCAGACCCAGCAGCGCACCGCGCTGCAGCGCATGCGCTGCCTCGTCGATGGATGCGGGCAGGTTCCCTGGGAGGATCATCGCGGGCCCTTGGCTCAGAAGGGCGCTATGCCCAGGATGGCAGCGGCCTGCAAGGCCACGGCGCGCGCCTGCTCGGGCGTGGCGGCCGTGATGTTCAGATGGCCCATCTTGCGTGCGGGCTTGGCTTCGGCCTTGCCGTAGAGGTGCAGGTGTGCACCGGGCAGGGCCAGCACCTGATCCCAGGCCGGCGTGCTGGCCGTCGTCGCGTCCTTGAACCACAGGTCGCCCAGCAGGTTGAGCATCACGGCGGCGCTGTGCTGGCGCGGCTGCACCAGCGGCAGGCCGGTCATGCAGCGCACCTGCAGTTCGAACTGCGAGACGTCCATGGCGTTCTGGCTGTAATGTCCGCTGTTGTGCGGGCGCGGTGCAATCTCGTTGACCACCAGGCTGCCGTCCTCGAGCACGAAGAACTCGACGCACAGCACGCCTACATAGTCCAGGCCCTGGGCCACCGACTGGGCCGCGGCCACGGCCTGCTGCGCCTGCGTGGCCGGCACATTGCCTTCATAAACTTCGGTTACGGCCAGGATGCCGTCGCGGTGCAGGTTGCGCTGCACCGGCAGATTGACGATCTTGCCGTCGCGTGCGCGCGCCACGATGACCGAGCATTCATGCGCCAGCGGCAGCATCTTTTCCAGCACGCAGGCCACGCGGCCCATGTCGTCCCAGGCGGCGGCGAGTTCGGCGGCGGTGCGCACCCGCGCCTGGCCCTTGCCGTCGTAGCCCATGCGCGAAGTCTTGAGGATGCCGGGAAGCAAATGGGCGCTCACGGCCGCGAGCTCCGCGGGCGTGGTGATTTCCGCATAGGGCGCGCAGGGCACGCCGCAGCGCAAGAAATGCGCTTTCTCGGCTGCCCGGTCCTGGGCGATGGCCACGGCTTCGCCCGCGGGCGCGACCGGACGGGTCAGCGCCAGCGTCTGCAATGCAGCCGCGGGAACGTTCTCGAACTCCGTGGTCACGGCCGCGCTGAGCCGGGCCAGTTCGGCCAGGCCCTGAGGGTCTTCGTAACCCGAGCGCACATGGTGGTGGCTCACCAGGCCCGCGGGGCTGGTCGGGTCGGCGTCGAGCACGGCCGTGAAATAGCCCATGGACTGCGCCGCATGCACGAACATGCGTCCGAGCTGGCCGCCGCCGAGCACGCCCAGCGTGGCGCCGGGCAGGATCGGCGCATTCACCACGCTTGCCGCGCTCATGCCGCCACCGGCGGCAAGGTCATTGCGCGCGCTGCGGCGGTCTGCTCTGCGCGAAATTCTTCGAGCTTGGCGCGCAGTGCCGGATCTTCATTGGCCAGCAGTGCGACCGCAAACAGCGCCGCATTGGCCGCGCCGGCCTGGCCGATGGCGAAGGTTGCCACGGGCACGCCCTTGGGCATCTGCACGATGGAGTGCAGCGAGTCGACCCCTTGCAGGTGGCGGCTGGCAACCGGAACACCCAGCACGGGCACCGGGGTCTTTGCCGCGATCATGCCTGGCAGGTGGGCTGCGCCACCCGCACCGGCGATGATGGCTTTGAGGCCTCGGCCTGCAGCCGCTTCGGCATAGGCGAACATATCATCTGGCATGCGGTGCGCCGAGACGACCTGCGCTTCATGGGCGATGCCAAATTGCTGGAGAATCTGCACTGCGTGTTGCATGGTGTCCCAGTCGCTGCTGGAGCCCATGACTACGCCGATTTGAATGGGTTTCATGTCAAGCGGGGCGACTGTGCAGCCGCCGTCCAAAGTGGAACCCGTGATTTTACTTTTCCCTTATCCACCGGCCCGTCAAAGGGCTTCGCGCCATGATCGATGTCACTATAGAAAATTTTGAAGCCGAGGTGGTTGCCGCCTCGATGGACGTGCCTGTGCTGGTGGACTTCTGGGCCCCCTGGTGCGGTCCCTGCAAGACCCTGGGCCCGTTGCTCGACCAGCTCGAGGTCGACTATGCCGGCCGTTTCAAGCTGGTCAAGATCGATTCCGACCAGGAGCAGCAGCTCGCCGGGATGTTCGGTATCCGCTCGGTGCCGACCTGCGTACTGATGATGGGCGGCCGTCCTGTCGACGGCTTTATGGGCGCCCAGTCCGAAGGCCAGCTGCGCGCCTTCCTCGACAAGCACCTGCCTTCCGAAGCCACGCTCGCGGCCGAATCCGATGTCGACGAAGCCCAGCAGCTGCTCGAAGCCGGCGACACCGGCGCGGCGCTGCAAAAGCTCGCCGATGCGCTGGCCGCCGATCCGGGCAATGACGATGCGCGCTTCGATTACCTGCGCCTGCTGATCGCCACCGGTGGCTTCGAGGAAGCCGAGGCCCTGCTGCGCGAGCCGCTCAAGCGCATTCCGCTGGCGCTGCGCTTCGACGCGCTGTCGCGCTGGCTCGACGCGCTGAAGTTTGTCGACACCAACGAGCGCGGCAACTGGCCGCTCGAGGATTTCGACGCGCTGATCGCCGCCAACCGCCGCGATTTCGAAGCCCGCTTCGACAAGGCCCGGGTGCTGGTCGCCGAAGGCCAGTGGACCGAAGCCATGGACGAACTCCTCGAGATCATCATGCGCGACAAGACCTGGAACCAGGACGCGGCGCGCAAGCTGTATGTCGGTGTGCTCGAGCTGCTGACGCCAGCCAAGCCCAAGGCCGACGCCAGCGTGCCGGGCAAGACCGCCGGCGGCATCGAGCTGATGGGCAAGTCGGCGCACCAGGAAGACGAGACCACGGCCATGCTCAACAGCTATCGGCGCAAGCTGAGCATGGCATTGAACTGATCTCTTGCCCCGTTCGTCCTGAGCTTGCCTCGCCGGCCGCGTCGAAGGATGCACGGCCTGCGCTCCAGGTATGAAAACGGCCGTTCATGGTTCGACAAGCTCACCACGAACGGGGCGGCGGGCGCTCGCTAACGGTCGACTTCACCCGTGTCTCGGAAAACCCCTGTGAGCCCTGATCCTGAACTCGAAGGATGAACGGCCTGCCCTCAAAAAACCACAAAAGCAAAACCGGCCACAAGGGCCGGTTCATTGAGACGCGCAGGAAGAATCAGGCCGTCAGGCGATCCAAGGCTTCACGGTATTTGGCCGCGGTCTTGGTGATCACTTCCTGGGGCAGGCGCGGTGCGGGCGCGGTCTTGTCCCAGGCCTTGCCGTTGACCTTGGCCTGTTCGAGCCAGTCGCGCACGAACTGCTTGTCGTAGCTCGGCGGGTTGGTGCCTGCGGCCAGCGCGTCGGCATAGCCTTCGACGGGCCAGTAGCGCGAGCTGTCGGGCGTCAGCACTTCATCCATCAGCACCAGTTCGCCGTCGTCGGTCAGGCCGAACTCGAACTTGGTGTCGGCAATGATCATGCCCTTGGTCAGCGCGATCGCCGCGGCTTCCTTGTAGATCTGGATGCTCAGGTCGCGGATGCGCGTGGCCAGTTCCACACCGACCATTTCGACCGTGCGCTCGAACGTGATGTTCTCGTCATGGTCGCCCATTTCGGCCTTGGCCGCGGGCGTGTAGATGGGCTCGGGCAGCTTGGCGGCATTGGTCAGGCCGGCAGGCAGAGGCACGCCGCAGACCGACTGGGTGGCCTGGTATTCCTGCCAGCCGCTGCCGGCGAGGTAACCACGCACCACGGCTTCGACCAGGATGGGCTTGAGGCGCTTGACCAGCATCGAGCGACCTTGCACCTGGGGCAGTTCAGCCGGAGTCACCACGCTCTCGGGCGATTCACCCGTCAGGTGGTTGGGGCAGATGTGACCCAGCTTGTCGAACCAGAACAAGGCCATTTGCGTCAGCAGCACGCCCTTGCCGGGAATGGGCTCGCCCATGATCACGTCGAAGGCCGACAGGCGGTCGCTGGCGACCATCAGGATGCGGTCGTCGCCCACGGCGTAGTTGTCGCGGACCTTGCCGCGCGCCAGCAGGGGCAGCGAAGTCAGGGCAGAGGTGTGCAGAGCGGAAAGGCTGGACTGGTTCATGGGTACGAATGGTTGCGATCAAGGCCTGGGCAGGGTGCGGGTCCTTACCTGACAGGATTTTAAGGCCCGGGGCCGGTCTTGTTCCTCTTGCATCCGCGCGCGGCGCGCGGCGCGGTGAAAGCAGGCCGGCCGGGCGTAGTGCATCAACTCCAACGATTGTGCGTGGTTTTCCGACATTTGGGCAAAGCCGACCCAAAACCTACTGCGGAATACCGGTATCGGTTTGCATTTGGTTGGTGCTGGGCGCATAGTGAACCCAAGCAACGAATGCGCATTCAAGCTTGCAAGCCCGGCCAGTGACAGTGTTGCTGGCAGGGGCTTTCTTTACCTTGGGCAAGGAGGCTTTCGTATGAATTTGATTATCAGTGGTCACCATCTGGAGGTGACCCCGGCATTGCGCAGCTATGTGATGAGCAAGCTCGAGCGGATTCTTCGACACTTCGATCAGGTAGTGGATGTAAAGGTTTTGCTGACCGTGGAGAACCAAAAGGAAAAAGACAAACGCCAGCGCGCTGAATGTACGGTACGCGTCAAGGGCAGTGACCTGTTTGCCCAGAGTGCGCACTTCGATCTCTATGCCGCCGTCGATGCACTGGTCGACAAGCTGGACCGCAAGGTCGTGGAGCACAAGACACGCTTGCAATCAGGGCGTTTCGATACGCCCAAGCGTGACGCAATGGTGCTCGCCCAGGCCTGATATGTCGTCCCTGTCGCCACGTTGGCGAAATATAGGAGCCATCTGACAGCAAAAGCCGCCGCAAGGCGGCTTTTTCACGTGCCTCGGGTATTCGCGGCACCGTTGGAGCGGAGCGTGCATAATTCCTCCCTAACACCATGAACCGTCTAGCCTCCATCCTGCCTGCCGCTCAAGTCCTCGTGAGCGTCGACGCCACCAGCAAGAAACGCGCTTTCGAAGAAGCCGGGCTGTTGTTTGAAAGTCTGCATGGTCTGTCCCGTGCGCTGATCACCGACAGCCTGTTCGCGCGCGAGCGCCTGGGCTCCACCGGGCTGGGTCATGGTGTCGCCATTCCCCATGGCCGCATCAAGGGCTTGAAGGCGCCGATGGCGGCCGTCTTCCAACTGGCCAATCCGATTGGCTTCGATGCCCCGGACGAGCAGCCCGTGGGCCTGCTGATTTTCCTGCTGGTGCCCGAAGCGGCGACGCAAAAGCACCTGGAAATCCTGTCCGAGATCGCCGAACTGCTCAGCGACACCGGATTGCGCGAACAAATCAAGGCCTGCGACGACGCCGAGCTGCTGCACGAGATGCTGGCCCGCTGGCAGTCGACGGCAGCGCCGCTGTCCTGATCACCTGACCGGTCCCCTCCATGCGACCGAATGCAATCAGCGCCGACCTGTTGTTTCAGGCGTTCCGTACCTCCCTGCGCTGGGAGTGGGTTGCGGGCCTGGGGGCTTCGGAGCGGCGTTTCGATGAAATGGCCGTGCGCTCGGCGCGCTCCGGTGCCGACCTGGTCGGTTACCTCAATTACATCCACCCTTATCGTCTGCAGGTGCTCGGCGAGCGCGAAATCGCTTACCTCTCCAAGTCCACCTCCGTGGATTGCCAGCGCCGCGTCACCCGCATCGTGACCCTGCAGCCGCCGGTGCTGGTGCTGGCCGACGGCCAGGTCGCGCCGCCCGAGCTGCTGTCCATGTGCGAGCAGGCGCAGATTCCGATGTTCTCGACCGACGAGAACTCGGCGTTCGTGATCGACGTGCTGCGCGCCTACCTGTCCAAGCATTTCGCCGACCGCACCACCATGCATGGCGTGTTCATGGACATTCTGGGCATGGGCGTGCTGATCACCGGCGAGTCGGGTCTGGGCAAGAGCGAGCTGGGGCTCGAACTGATTTCGCGCGGCAACGGCCTGGTCGCCGACGACGCCGTCGACCTGTATCGCATCAACCAGGCGACGATCGAGGGCAAATGCCCCGAGCTGCTGCAGAACCTGCTGGAAGTGCGCGGCATAGGCCTGCTCGACATCCGCGCCATCTTTGGCGAGACCGCGGTGCGCCGCAAGATGCGCCTCAAGCTGATCGTGCACCTGGTGCGCAAGGAAACGCTGGAGCGCGAATACGAGCGCATGCCGTATGAGCCGCTGACCCAGGACGTGCTGGGCGTGCCCGTGCTCAAGGCCGTGATTCAGGTGGTTGCGGGGCGCAATATCGCCGTGCTGGTCGAAGCCGCGGTGCGCAACACCATTCTGCAGCTGCGGGGCATAGACACCTACCAGGAATTCATTGACCGCCATCGCCGCGCGATGGAGCAGGGCAAGGGTTGAAATGCAGCCCAATGCAAAAAGGCGCCGAAAGGCGCCTTTTTTGTGTGTGACTGTTTCAGCGGTGGCCGGGAGCGCCCTTGGCGCAGGTCGTGCATTGGCCGTACAGCGACATCGCGTGGTCATGGATCACCCAGCCCTTGGCCTTGGCGATCTGCACCTGGCGCTTCTCGATTTCCGCGTCGTAGAACTCTTCGACCTTGCCGCAGACGGTGCAGATGAAATGGTCGTGGTGCTGACCTTCGTTGAGTTCGTAGACCGCCTTGGCGCTTTCGAAATTGCTGCGGATCAGAATGCCCGCCTGTTCGAACTGCGTCAGTACGCGGTAGACCGTGGCCAGGCCGATGTCGGAGCGCTCGTCGAGCAGCACGCGGAACACGTCTTCGGCAGTCATGTGGCGTTGCGCGCCTTTCTGGAAAATTTCCAGAATCTTGAGGCGGGGCAGGGTGGCCTTGAGGCCCGTGCTTTTGAGTTCGTCGATATTCGTCATGACAGGGTCTTTGGGAGTGCCTGCGAGCATATCCGGTACCGGCGCAGCACAGGCAACAGAAATGGCCCTCGCACCGAGGGTGTGGAGAATGTCGAGTACTGGAAGGACCAGCCGCTACAATGATTTGAATCATATCCCCTAAGCCATACCCATGCATGTCCAAGCCCGTTGCAGTGCCCGTCTGGCGCTGACTGTTGTGGTCGTTGCCGTCCTGGCTGCCTGCAGCAGCCTTGACAGCGCGAGCCAGCGCATCGCCAGCGCTGCCAGCGCAATCACTCCTTACAAGGTCGAAGTGGTTCAGGGCAATTTCGTGTCCCGTGAACAGGTCGAGGCCCTGGCGCCCGGCATGAGCCGCCAGCAGGTGCGCGACATCCTCGGCACGCCGCTGCTGACCAGCGTGTTCCACGCGGATCGCTGGGAATATGTGTTCACGCTCAAGCGCAAGGATGTAGAAATCCAGACCCGCAAGCTGACGGTGTTCTTCGAAGGCGACCGCCTGGTGCGCCACGAAGGCGATGAAATGCCGTCCGAAGCCGACTTCGTCGCGACCCTGGGCTCGAAGAAAGCCGGCGGCAAGGTGCCGCAGCTCGAGGCCACGCCGGAGCAGCTCGCGCGCTTCCCCGCGGCCGCCCCGTCGGCCGCCGATGCCGAAGTGCTCGCGCCCGCGGACGCCACCAAGCAGTACCCGCCGCTCGAAGCGCCAGGCCGCTGATTTTTGTGCCGGCCGCCTGCGCTGCCGGCCGCTTTCCCAGGATTACCACCATGACCGCGAATTCCTCGCCCGCCGCCGGGCGCCATCGTATTGCCGTTGCCGGCGCTTCCGGCCGCATGGGCCGCATGCTGATCGAAGCCATCCATAACAGCGAGGACTGCGTGCTCGCGGGCGCACTCGACGTGCCGGGCAGCCCGGCGCTGGGCATCGATGCCACGGCCTTCCTGGGCAGCGCCAGCGGCGTGGTCATCACGTCCGACCTGCGCCAAGGACTGGCCCAGGCCCAGGTGCTGATCGATTTCACGCGCCCCGAAGGCACGCTGGCCCACCTCGAAGTCTGCAAGGACCTGGGCGTGAAGCTGGTGATAGGCACGACCGGCTTCAGCGATGAAGACAAGAAGACGCTGGCCGAAGGCGCCAAGCAGGTCGCGGTGATGCTCGCGCCGAACATGAGCGTGGGCGTGAACGTCACGCTCAAGCTGCTCGAAATGGCGGCCAAGGCGCTGTCCACGGGCTATGACATCGAAATCGTCGAAGCCCACCACCGCCACAAGGTCGATGCCCCTTCGGGCACGGCGCTCAAGATGGGCGAAGTGATCGCCGACGCGCTGGGCCGCGACCTCGCCGAATGCGCGGTCTACGAGCGCTACGGCCATACCGGCGCGCGCGACCCCTCGTCCATAGGCTTTGCGACGGTGCGCGGCGGCGACATCGTCGGCGACCACACGGTGCTGTTTGCCGGTATCGGCGAGCGCATTGAAATCACGCACAAGTCCTCGAGCCGCGAAACCTACGCCCAGGGCAGCCTGCGCGCCGTGCGCTTCCTCGCGGACAAGCCCCAGGGCATGTTCGACATGTTCGACGTGCTCGGCCTGCGCTGATCCAAACCATGGACCGCTGGCTCTGGCTCACCCAAGGCGACGCGGTCACTCAGGCCACGGCCTTGCTGCTGCTGCTGCTGTCGGTCGCGAGCTGGGTGGTCATGGGCTACAAGGCCTGGCTGCTGGCGCGCAGCCGCCGCCAGGTGCCGCAGTGTGTGGCAGCATTCTGGCGCGCACCCACGCTGGCGCAGGCCCGCGCCCAGGTCGCGACGCTGGACCGCAGCGGCCTGGTGCTGCCGCTGGTCGATGCGCTGGCCGCCCAGCATCCCCCCATTGCCTCCACCGACGCGGGCCTGCCGCTGGCCCAGCAAGGCGCGGCCTCGGGCCAGCTCACGCGCGGCCTGCGCGCCGCGCTTCAGGCCGGCAGCACCCCTCTGCAATGGGGCCAGGTGTTGCTGGCCTCGGTCGGCACGCTGGCGCCATTTGTCGGCCTGCTGGGCACGGTCTGGGGCATTCACCATGCATTGACGCTGCTGGCCGACAGCCAGCAAATCGGCATCGCCCAGCTTGCGGGGCCGGTGGGCGAAGCGCTGGTGATGACCGCGGCCGGTCTGGCCGTGGCGATTCCCGCAGTGCTGGGCTACAACCTGCAGGGCCGCAGCGCGGGTCGCATCGAAGCCGATCTCGAAGGCTTTGCCCACGATCTGCAGGCCGTCTTTGGCGAAGCCGCCGGGCCTGCTGCCTGACGCTGGCGCCATGGCATTCGGCCGCTTCGACCGTCGCACCGGCTCCTCTCCCGAGCCGCTGAGCGGTATCAACGTCACGCCGCTGGTCGACGTGATGCTGGTGCTGGTCGTCATTCTGATTCTTGCCGCGCCCGTGCTGGCGGCCGCGCTGCGCGTGCAATTGCCCCAGGCCCAGGGCACGACGCCGGTCGCGCCGCCTACGCCGCCGCAAGCGATTGCGCTCGAAGTCGACGCCCAGGGACGGCTATGGGTCGATGGCGAGGAACTGCCGGAGACCGCGCTGCGCGAACGCCTCGCGGCGCTGGGAGCGGCCCAGCCCCAGGCCGAACTGCAGTTGCGCGCCGATGCCGCCGTGCCCTATGGCCGGGTGGTGGCGGTGATGGGCTGGGCCCATGCGGCCGGGCTCACGCGCATAGGCTTTGTCGCCGAGCCGGCGCAGACCGCGCAGCCCTAGACGGCTATCCGTTCGTCCTGAGCTGGTCGAAGGATGAACGCGCGCTTGGCGTCAAAGCCCTTGATCCGCCTGCCTTGGCGGCCCCTCGCGCGGCCCCAGGCCCTGCGCCTGGCTGCCCTGCGCCAGCGGACGCAGCCCCGACAGCACATCGCTGCCCGAAGGCCGCTGGTACAGCCGCAGGCCGAACTCGGGCAGCACGCCTATCAGGTGGTCGAAGATGCTGCCCTGGATGTTTTCGTATTCGACCCAGATCGACGTCGAGGTGTAGCAGTACAGCTCCAGCGGCACGCCTTCGGTCGTGGGTTCGAGCGTGCGCGCGAGCAGGTAGGTGTCGTGCTGTATGCCCGGGTGCACGTTCAGATAGGCATAGGCATAGGCGCGCAGCAGCTCCAGGTTGGTGAGCTGCAGCGGGTGGAAAGGCGCCGACTGTGCCATGGCGGACGCCGGCAGTGCCGCTGTCTGGGCGCGCTTTTCGGCGAGATAGTCCTTGAGCAGAGCGATGCGCGACAGTTGCTCGAGCTGCGTCGCGTCGAGCACGCGAATCGTGTCGGCGTCTATGCGCAGCGCGCGGCGTATGCGGCGCACACCCGACTGCGACATGCCGCGCCAGTTCTTGAAGCTGTCGCTCATCAGCTTCCAGGTGGGAATGGTGGTGATGGTCTTGTCCCAGTTCTGCACCTTGACGATGTTGAGCGCGATGTCGATCACGAAGCCATCGGCGCCGACCTGGGGCATTTCGACCCAGTCGCCGACGCGGATCATGTCGTTCGAGCCGAGCAGCACGCCCGCGGTGAACGACAGGATGGTGTCCTTGAAGACCAGCATCAGCACGGCCGACAGCGCGCCCAGGCCCGACAGCAGCAGCAGCGGCGAACGGTCCAGCATCGTCGCCATGATCAGCACGGCCGCGACCAGCACGGCCAGCAGCTGGCCCAGCTGCACATAGTTCTTGATCGAATGCATGGAGGGCTTGAGCCGCTCCTTGCGCTCGTGGGCCTCGTTCATCGCATCGAGCAGGGCGTTGAAGGTGCGCAGCACCAGCACGATGCTGACCGCGACCGCAAGGTTCAGCAGCAGGCCATGGAACCGTGGCGGAAGATGGGGAACGCCCGCCATGCCGATCTGCACCACCAGCCATGGCACGGTCTGCGCGAGCCGGCGCATGACTTTGTCGTGCAGCAGGATCTCGGCCCAGTTCGCGGCCAGGCCCAGGCGCACCCGGCGCACGACGCGCTGCAGGAAGAATTGCGCCAGATAGCGGCTGACGAACGCCAGCAGCGCGAGCAGGGCCAGGCCCGCGATGGACTGCATCCAGGGCTCCAGCTCGGAAATCAATGACCAATGCACCAGAAATGGCTCCTCAAGAAAGCGGGGGAAGGGGGGGAAGACGGGGTGAGACCGAAGGTCGGGACACAAGTTCCATGCGCCGAGCCGCGCCGGCCCGGACGGTTTCACAGCATAGGCAAGAGCCGCACGGGCCGGCGCGCAGCGCATCCAAAACCCTTTTTCAAGCGCTGGCGCACGGGGCTTTGCGCAGGGAGATAGCCGGTCACGGCGGTGCGGTGTGGCGTCCGGCCTAAAATCCCGGTTGACCTTGGCTTTCACCGGCGCCCTGCTGCCGGAACCCGCTCTCCATCATGCAAGACAAATACAACCATATCGAGCTCGAGCGCGCGGCGCATGAGCACTGGGCCGCCCGTGACGCTTACCGTGTCACCGAAGACGACAGCAAGAAGAAATTCTATGCCTGCTCGATGCTGCCGTACCCCAGCGGCAAGCTGCACATGGGCCATGTGCGCAACTACACGATCAACGACATGCTCACGCGCCATCTGCGCATGAAGGGCTATAACGTGCTGATGCCCATGGGCTGGGACGCGTTCGGCCTGCCCGCGGAAAACGCGGCGCTGAAGAACAAGGTGCCGCCCGCGCAGTGGACCTACGACAACATCGCCTACATGAAGAAGCAGATGCAGTCGATGGGCCTGGCAATCGACTGGAGCCGCGAAGTCGCGACCTGCGACCCCGAGTACTACCGCTGGAACCAGTGGCTGTTCCTGAAGATGCTCGACAAGGGCATTGCCTACCGCAAGACCCAGGTCGTGAACTGGGATCCGGTCGACCAGACCGTGCTGGCTAACGAGCAGGTCATCGACGGCCGCGGCTGGCGCACCGGCGCCCTGGTCGAAAAGCGCGAGATCCCGGGCTATTACCTGAAGATCACCGATTACGCCCAGGAGCTGCTGGACCACGTGCAGGTCGGCAACGACAAGGCCACGCTGACCGGCTGGCCCGACAAGGTGCGCCTGATGCAGGAAAACTGGATAGGCAAGTCGAGCGGCGTGCGCTTCGCGTTCACGCATGACATCCGCGACGCCCAGGGCCAGCTGATCCAGGACGGCAAGATGTACGTGTTCACCACGCGTGCCGACACCGTCATGGGCGTGACGTTCTGCGCCGTGGCGCCCGAGCACCCGCTGGCCACGCATGCGGCCGCGTCCAACCCCGCGCTGACCGCCTTCATCGAGGAATGCAAGAAGGGCGGCACCACCGAAGCCGAACTCGCGGTCAAGGAAAAGGAAGGCATGGCCACGGGCCTGTTCGTCACCCATCCGCTGACCGGCGAGTCGGTCGAAGTGTGGGTCGGCAACTACGTGCTGATGGGTTATGGCGACGGTGCCGTGATGGGCGTGCCCGCACATGACGAGCGCGATTTCGCGTTTGCCAAGAAATACAGCCTGCCTATCCGCCAGGTCGTGGCTGTCGAAGGCGAAAGCTTCTCGACCGAAGCCTGGGCCGACTCCTACGGCGACAAGCAAAAGGCCGTCTGCGTCAACTCTGGCGTGCTCGATGGCCTGGGCCATGTGCAGGCCGTCGACAAGGTCGCGGAACTGCTGGCCGCCAAGGGCCTGGGCGAGAAGAAGACCACCTGGCGCCTGCGCGACTGGGGCGTGAGCCGCCAGCGCTACTGGGGCACGCCCATCCCCATCATCCATTGCGAAGATTGCGGCGCCCAGCCGGTGCCCGAAAAGGACCTGCCCGTGGTGCTGCCGCAGGACCTGGTGCCCGATGGCTCGGGCAATCCGCTGGTCAAGAGCGAAGTCTTCCATGCGGGCGTGGTCTGCCCCTGCTGCGGCAAGCCCGCGCGCCGCGAGACCGACACGATGGACACGTTCGTCGACAGCTCGTGGTACTTCATGCGCTATTGCGATGCCAAGAACAGCGAACAGATGGTCGGTGCGGGCACCGAGTACTGGATGCGCGGCAGCGGCATGGACCAGTACATCGGCGGAATCGAGCACGCGATTCTTCACCTGCTGTATGCGCGCTTCTGGACCAAGGTGATGCGCGACCTGGGCCTGGTGACCTTCGACGAGCCGTTCTCGCAGCTGCTGACCCAGGGCATGGTGCTCAACCACATCTACAGCCGCCGCACGGCCAAGGGCGCGAAGGAATACTTCTGGCCCAAGGACGTCGAGCATGTGCTCGATGACGCCGGCAAGATCGTCGGCGCCCAGCTCAAGACCGCGGTCGACAGCGCCGACGGCCTGCTGCCCGTGGGCACGGCCATCGACTACGAGGGCGTGGGCACCATGTCCAAGTCCAAGAACAACGGCATCGATCCGCAGGAGCTGATCAGCAAGTACGGCGCCGATACCGCCCGCCTGTACACCATGTTCACCGCGCCGCCCGAAGCCACGCTCGAGTGGAACGACGCGGCCGTCGAAGGCAGCTACCGCTTCCTGCGCCGGGTCTACAACTACGGCTTCAAGCTGCTGGCCGGCGACTATGCCGCGGCCGATGCCGTGGGTGCGAGCGCGCGCGACCTGTCGGGCGTGGCCTTCGGCAAGGACGCCCAGGCGCTGCGCCTCGAAATCCATACTGTGCTCAAGCAGGTGGATTACGACTACCAGCGCATGCAGTACAACACCGTGGTCTCGGGCGCGATGAAGATGATCAACGCGCTCGAAAGCTTCAAGGGCACGGATACGCCCGACGGCCAGATCGCGGCGATCGAAGGCTTCGGCATCCTGCTGCGCTGCCTCTACCCGGCCACGCCCCACGTCACGCATGCGCTGTGGAGCAGCCTGGGCTACAGCCAGCATCTGGGCGAACTGCTCGACGCGCCCTGGCCCCAGGTCGATGCCAATGCCCTGGTCCAGGACGAGATCGAACTGATGCTGCAGGTCAACGGCAAGCTGCGCGGCTCGATCCGCGTCGCCGCGACGGCCGACAAGGCCGAGATCGAGCGCCTGGCCCTGGCCAGCGACGCTTTCCTGAAACAGGCCGCAGGTGCCGCCCCCAAGAAAGTGGTGGTGGTGCCGGGCCGATTGGTGAACGTGGTGGTCTGACATGCGCAAACGCACGCTGCTCTCCCTGGTGTCCGTGGTGCCTCTGTTTGCGGCTTGCGGCTTCCGCCTGCGCGGCGTGCCCCAGTTCGCCTTCCATTCGCTGTTCATCCAGGCGCCGCGCGGCTCGATGCTGGCGCGCGAACTCGAGCGCACGCTGTCGTCTTCGACGGAGAAGCTCACGGTGCTGCGCGATCCGCGCTCGCCCGATGACGCCGAAGTCATCTTCGAGCTGATCAGCGAGCAGCAGGAGCGCGTGGTCGTGGGTCTCAACGCCTCGGGCCAGGTGCGCGAACTGCAGTTGCGCCTGCGCCTGCGCTTCAAGCTGCGCAAGCCCAATGGCGACGATGTGATTCCCGACACCGAACTGCTGCAGCAGCGCGACATCAGCTACAACGAAACCATTGCCCTGTCCAAAGAGGCGGAAGAGCTGCTGCTCTACCGCAACATGCAGACCGATCTGGTGCAGCAGCTGCTGCGCCGGCTCGCGGCCGTGAAGACACTGTGAGGGCGGCATGCAGCTTGGCCTGAACCAGCTCCAGGCCCACCTCGGCAAGGGTCTGCGCGCGCTTTACACGCTGCACGGCGACGAGCCGCTGCAGCAGCAGGAAGCCGCCGACGCGATCCGCGCCGCGGCGCGCGCCGCGGGTTATTCCGAGCGCAGCAGCCACACTGTGGCCGGCGCGCATTTCGACTGGAGTGCCGTGCTGGCCGCGGGTGGCTCGCTGTCGCTGTTCGCCGACAAGCAGATCCTCGAGATCCGCATTCCTTCGGGCAAGCCGGGCAAGGACGGCAGCCAGGCATTGCAGCAGATTGCCGAGTCCGCCCAGGGCAACGACAGCACGCTGACGCTGGTCATGCTGCCGCGCCTGGACAAGGCGACCAAGACCGGCGCCTGGTTCTCGGCGCTGGACGCGCATGGCGTCACGCTGCAGATCGATCCCATCGAGCGCGCGGCGCTGCCGCCCTGGATCGCCCAGCGGCTTGCGGCCCAGGGCCAGCGCGTGGTCGCGGGCGAGGAAGGCCAGCGCGCGCTGCAGTTCTTCGCCGACCGCGTCGAAGGCAATCTGCTGGCCGCGCACCAGGAAATCCAGAAACTCGCGCTGCTGTACCCGGCCGGCGAGCTGCACGGCGAGCAAATAGAGCAGGCCGTGCTCAACGTCGCGCGCTACGACGTGTTCAAGCTGTCCGACGCGGTGCTGTCGGGGCAGCTGGCGCGTGTGCAGCGCATGCTCGACGGCCTGCAGGCCGAAGGCGTGGCCGAAGTGCTGGTGCATTGGGCGCTGGCCGAGGACATCCGTGCACTCCATCGTGTCAAGGACGCGATTGCGGGCGGGCGTCCGCTGCCCATGGCGCTGCGCGAGCAGCGCATCTGGGGTGCCAAGGAGCGCTTCTTCGAGCGTATCGTGCCGCGGTTGAACGACCAGGCCGCGGCGCAGCTGCTGCAGTCGGCACACACCGTCGACGGCATCGTCAAAGGCCTCAAGTCTCCGGGCTGGCCGCAGGACGGCTGGCAGGCACTGCGCCGGCTGGCCTTTGAAATGGTGCAAGCCTTCAAATAAGGCGCTGTTTCAAGTTCGAGGGCCGGGCGTTCTTGTATGCTCGTTCGCCCTGAGCGAATTAGACGAGGCTCGCCTCGTCAGGCGTTATCAAGAAACAGCAGAGGCTCTGTTGGTTTTCGTTCGTCCTGAGCTTGTCGAAGGATGAACGTACGGCCTATGCCGCAGGCAAAGTCTGTTTCTATGGGGTAGTTATCTAACGCAGACTCCGCCCTAAAACGCCCTTCGACGGGCTCAGGGCGAACGGTATTTATTTGCTTGATGCCGCTGTTTGCCACAATTCACCCATCGCTAATCCATTGATTTGTCGTCCTGTGCTCAGGCTGGAGCGCAGGCCGTTCATGGTTCGACGGAGTCGTCACGAACGGGGGCTTCAGCAAAGGGCAGTCATTCCGGCACTTGCGGCGTAAGTTCCAGCGTTTCCTGCGCCTTGTCGGCCCAGCCCTGCAAATGGGTCAGCAGCTCGCTCTGGCTGAACGAGCAGCTTTCTTCGGTGAACAGCGCGCTCGCTTCGAGCCGGTCAAGAAGGTCTTGCAGCACCTGGCCATAGCGCGGCGGCAGGCGCGCGAGCAGGTGCGGGGTGGCGCGCGCCTGGGCGCTGAGCTCGCTGGCCGTGATCTTGCCGGCCGACAGCTGCTGCAGCGCCTGTTGCAGCGCATGCAGTTCAAACAGTGCGGTATTGACGGTCATGTCCGTTTCTCCTGGGAAGCAACGCATCCATTGTGCCGTCAAGCCGGGGGCTGCGGCACGCCTGGAAATGAGGCTTCTGCGCCACCCGGCAGTCAGAGCGCGCCAACTCGGTCAAAATCGCGGCATGAACGCGCTCAATATCGTGGAATACACACACACCCTTGGTGCCCAGGCCAAAGCTGCCTCGGCACAGATGGCCCGCGCCTCGGCGGCCACCAAAAGCCGTGCGCTGCTGGCGCTGGCGCGGCTGCTGCGTGAAAACACCGCCGCACTGCAGGCCGACAACGCGCTCGACCTGGTGCCGGCCGAGGCCAACGGCCTGTCGGCGCCCATGGTCGACCGCCTGCGCCTCACGCCCAAGGTGCTCGAGACCTGCGCCCAGGGCTGCGAGCAGCTCGCGGTGATGCCCGACGTGATCGGCGAGATCGTCGGCATGAAGCAGCAGCCCAGCGGCATACGCGTGGGCCAGATGCGCGTGCCCATAGGCGTGTTCGGCATGATTTACGAAAGCCGCCCCAACGTCACGATCGAAGCCGCGAGCCTGTCGATCAAGAGCGGCAACGCCTGCATTCTGCGCGGCGGCTCCGAAGCGATTTCCTCCAACCAGGCGCTGGCTCGGCTGGTGCAGCAGGCGCTGGCCGAAGCCGGCCTGCCCGAGCACGCGGTGCAGCTGGTGCAGGTCACCGACCGCGAGGCCGTGGGCCAGCTGATCGCCATGCCCGAATACGTCGATGTGATCATTCCACGCGGCGGCAAGGGCCTGATCGAGCGCATCAGCCGCGAAGCCAAGGTGCCGGTCATCAAGCACCTGGACGGCAACTGCCATACCTATGTCGACGACCCTTGCGATCTCGCGATGGCCGTCAAGGTCGCCGACAACGCCAAGACCAGCAAGTACAGCCCCTGCAACGCGAGCGAAAGCCTGCTGGTGGCGCGCGCGGTCGCGGCCGAATTCCTGCCCGCCATCGGTGCGGTGTTCGCCGCCAAGGGCGTCGAAATGCGCGGCTGTCCTGAATCCCTGGCGCTGCTGCAAGGCGTGGCCGGCGCCCAGCTCGTGGCCGCGACCGAGCAGGACTGGAGCGAGGAATACCTCGCGCCCATCATCAGCATCAAGGTCGTGGCCGGTGTGGACGAGGCCATTGCCCACATCAACCGCTATTCGAGCGCCCACACCGAAGCCATTCTCACGACCGACCATCGCCATGCGCAGCAGTTCCTGCGCGAAGTCGATTCGGCCAGCGTGATGGTCAACACCAGCACCCGCTTTGCCGACGGCTTCGAGTACGGCCTGGGCGCGGAAATCGGCATCAGCACCGACAAGTTCCATGCGCGCGGCCCCGTGGGCATCGAAGGCCTGACTTCGCTCAAGTACGTGGTGCTGGGCGACGGCGAAGTCCGCGTCTGAAGACTACCCGCGTCCGGCATCACCAGCGAATTTCATGAAAATCATCATTCTGGGTGCGGGACGCGTGGGCTACAGCGTGGCCGAAAGCCTGGTGTCCGAACAAAACGACATCACCGTGATCGACACCGACAGCCGCAGGCTGCGCGAGCTGCAGACGCGCTTCGACCTGCGCGGCGTGGTCGGTAACGGCACCGATGCCGCGGTGCTGGCCGAGGCCGGCGCGCGCGACACCGACCTGCTGATTGCCTGCGCGGCGCTCGATGAAACCAATCTGGTGTGCTGCAAGGTCGCCGACATGATGTTCAGCGTGCCGACCCGCATCGCGCGCGTGCGTTCCTCGGGCTTCGCGCCCGATTCGCCGCTGCTGGGCAAGGAAGGTTTTGCGGTCGACCGCATCATCTGCCCCGAAGAGTCGCTGACGCGCTACATCGGCAAGCTCATCGAGTATCCCGAGTCGCTGCAGGTGCGCGCGTTTGCCGGCGGCCGTGCCTGTCTGGCTTCGGCGCGCGCGCGCGCCGGCGCGCCGGCCGTGGGCCTGCGCATTGGCGAGCTGCGCGACAGCATGCCCGACCTGGCAATGCGCCTGGTCGCGATCTACCGGCGCTTTGCCGACGAGCCCGATCGCTTCGTGCGCTGTGACGGCATGACGCTGATCGAGCCCGGCGACGAGGTCTTCGTGCTCGCCGCGCGCGAGCACCTGCCTGAAATCC
Organism: Comamonas sp. DB36; assembly: GCF_057914905.1. Lineage (NCBI taxonomy): Bacteria > Pseudomonadati > Pseudomonadota > Betaproteobacteria > Burkholderiales > Comamonadaceae > Comamonas > Comamonas sp. DB36. The sequence continues at coordinate 4,272,122 of NZ_CP196631.1, read as the reverse complement.
TCAGCGCGCTGCACCGCCCGCGCGGCCAGCAGGCCAAGCCCGTGCGCCGCATCATGATTGTCGGTGGTGGCCGCGTCGGCCAGCGCCTGGCAAGCCAGCTGGCCCAGGTGCCGGGCCAGTTCCACATCAAGGTGCTCGAAGAGAACGAACAGCGCTGCACCGAACTCGCGTCGGTGCTGCCAACCAACGTGCTGGTGCTGCAGGGCGACCCTACCGATGAGGATCTGCTGGGCGACGAGAGCGTCGAGGATGTAGACCTGTTCCTCGCGCTGACCGACGACGACGAGGACAACATCATGTCCTGCCTGCTGGCCAAGCGCATGGGCGCGACGCGTGTGCTGTCGCTGATCAACCGCCGCACCTATGCCGACCTGATGCACGGCACGCAGATCGACATCGCGCTGTCGCCGGCCCAGGCGATGCTGGGCGAATTGCTGGCCTACGCGCGCCGCGGCGATGTGCAGGCCGTGCACAGCCTGCGCCGGGGCGTGGCCGAAGCGCTGGAAATCGTCGCCCGTGGCGACCGCAAGAGCTCGCGCGTCGTCGGCCGGCGCGTCGAGGATCTGCGCCTGCCGCTCGATGTGCATATCGGCCTGATCGTGCGCGGACTCGAGGATGCCGAAGCGGACAAGGGCGCCCCCGAACCCCAGGTCATCATTCCGCGCAGCCACACGGTGATCGAAAGCAACGACCATGTGGTGTTCTTCCTGCCGAACAAGCGCCTGGTACGGGACGTGGAAAAGCTGTTCCGCGTGAGCGCCACCTTCTTCTGACGCCCCACCATGCGTGATCTGTTTCCCGTTCTGCGCGTGCTGGGCATGCTGCTGGTGATGTTTGCGCTCGCCATGCTGCTGCCGCTGGCCGTCTCCTGGCAGCAGCATGAAAGCATATGGCGGGTGTACCCGCTGTCGATCGCGGTCGCGGCCATTGTCGGCATGGTGCTGTGGCTGGGGCTCAACCGCTTTCGCCGCGAGCTGCAGCCGCGCCACGGCGTGATCCTGGTGACCCTGGTCTGGCTGGTGCTGCCGCTGTGCGCCTGCCTGCCGCTGATGCTCGCGCTGCACCAGCTGGACGTGCCGATCTCATTCACCCATGCCTACTTCGAAGCCGTGTCGGGCCTGACGACCTCGGGCGCCACGGTGCTCACCGGGCTTGACGACCTGCCGATGTCCATCAACGTCTGGCGCACTTTCCTGCAGTGGCTGGGCGGCATGGGGATTCTGATCCTGGCCGTGGCGGTGCTGCCGCTGCTGGGCGTGGGCGGCAGCCAGCTGTTTCGCGCCGAGGCCGCGGGCCCGATCAAGGACACCAAGCTGACGCCGCGCATGACCGAGACCGCCAAGGGGCTGTGGGGCGTCTATGCGATCTTCTCCATTGCCTGCGGCCTGGCTTTCTGGGCCGGGGGCATGACGCCCATGGACGCGTTGATGCACATGTTCACCACCGTGAGCCTGGGCGGGCTGTCGTCGCATGATGCGAGCTTTGCATATTTCGACTCGCCGCTGCTCGAAGCCGTGGCGCTGTTCTTCATGCTGCTGGCCAGCTGCAACTTCGCGCTCTACTTCGTTGCCATGCGCAAGGGCCAGCTGCAGGGCTTCTGGCGCGACCCCGAAATGCGCGCCACCATCGGCGTGCTCGTGGGCGGTGGCCTGTTTGCCGCGCTGCTGCTGTGGGTCAAGGGCGTCTATGCGCCGCTGGAAGCCTTGCGCTACGGCGTCTTCAATGTGATTTCGGTTGCCACCACCACGGGTTTCGCTACCGTCGACTACCTCGGCTGGCCGGTTTTCCTGCCGGTGATGATGCTGTTGCTGTCGGGCGTGGCGACCAGTGCCGGTTCGACCGGCGGCGGCATCAAAATGGTGCGCATGCTGATTCTGCTCAAGCAGGCGCGGCGCGAATTGACCCACCTGGTACACCCCCGGGCAGTACAACCTGTGCGGCTTGGATCGACAGTAGTGGACAATCGCATGATTTTCTCCGTGCTGGCCTTCATGCTGGTGTACGGCGCCACGGTGATCACTCTGAGCATGCTGCTGCTGCTCACCGACCTTGATCCCGTGACCGCGTTCACCGCCATTTTGGCCAGTGTGCACTGCATGGGCCCGGGCTTGGGAACTGTGGGTCCCGCGTCCAACTATGCGGGACTCACGGATTTCCAGATCTGGGTCTGCACGCTGGCCATGCTCCTGGGGCGGCTGGAGATTCTGAGCTTCATGGCATTGCTGACACCCTCCTTTTGGCGGCGCTGACGCAACGCCGTCGGGACTACCATCGGTGGTGGGTAAATGCCGACGTCGTTGCCAAATCCCTACAATCCAATACACCACCGTCTCTTGAGGGTACCAATGGTTCCGCATCTCATCACGGCTCTGACCGGCCCCATCAACGAGCTTGAACAGCGTATTCTCGAATCCATGCCCGCGATCGAGCGCTGGTTTCGCCTGGAATGGATGGAGCACACGCCTCCGTTCTACTCGTCTGTCGACATCCGCAACGCGGGGTTCAAGCTCGCCCCTGTCGACACCAATCTTTTCCCCGGTGGCTGGAACAATCTGACCGAGGAAATGCTGCCGCTGGCAGTGCAGGCGGCGATGGCGGCGATCGAAAAGATCTGTCCCGAAGCGCGCAACCTGCTGATCATTCCTGAAAACCACACGCGCAACACGTTCTATTTGAACAACGTTGTGCAGCTCCAGCGCATCTTCAAGATGGCCGGGCTCAACGTGCGCGTGGGCTCCATCAGCCGCGAAATCAAGAAGACCACCGTGATCAATCTGCCCAGCGGCGAATCGGTCACGCTGGAGCCCGTGATCCGCAGCAAGCGCCGCCTGGGACTCAAGGATTTCGATCCCTGCACCATCCTGCTGAACAATGATCTGTCTGCCGGCCCGCCAGGCATTCTGGAAGAGCTCTACGAGCAATACCTGCTGCCGCCGCTGCACGCGGGCTGGAGCGTGCGCCGCAAGAGCCGCCATTTCCAGAGCTACGAGGAAGTCTCCAAGCGCTTCGGCAAGCTGCTGGGCATTGACCATTGGTTGATCAACCCGATGTTCACCCACTGCGAAGGCCTGGACTTCAACGACGGCACCGGAATGGACGGACTCAGCGCCCAGGTCGACATGCTGCTCACCAAGGTGCGCCGCAAGTACAAGGAATACGGCATCAAGGAAAAGCCGTTCGTCGTGGTCAAGGCCGACCATGGCACCTACGGCATGGGCGTGATGACCGTGCGCGACGCCAAGGACCTCGAAGTGCTCACGCGCAAGTCGCGCAACAAGATGGGCGTGATCAAGGACGGCCAGGCGGTGCACGACGTGATCATCCAGGAAGGCGTGCTGACGCAGGAGCGCATGAACAATGCGGTCGCCGAACCCGTGGTCTACATGATGGACCGCTATGTGGTTGGCGGCTTCTACCGCATGCACCCCGAGCGCGGCGTGGACGAGAATCTCAACGCCCCGGGCTCGAGCTTCGTGCCGCTGGCTTTCGAGCACAGCACCCAGCTGCCGCAACTCGGCGCCCGCCCGGGCGCAAGCGCGCCCAACCGCTTCTACATGTATGGCGTGATCGGCCGACTGGCGATGCTCGCGGCGAGCTATGAGCTCGAAGCCACCAACCCCGACGCCGAAATCTACGATTGATGCGTGACGTCGTCGGCGGGCATGCTGCCTGCCGGCGAGACCCAACGACTCTCACACCATGACAGGGAGACCCGGCGCCGCAGCGGCTCCGGGTGCGTTCAGTGAACAAACCAAAATCCTCGCTGGCAGCACTCACATTGGGTGCAATTGGAGTGGTGTACGGCGACATAGGCACCAGCGTGCTGTACGCCGTCAAGGAAGTCTTTGGCTCCGGCCATGTTCCTTTCACCCATGCCAATGTCTACGGCGTGCTTTCCATCCTGTTCTGGACGCTCACGCTGATCGTCTCGCTCAAGTACGTGACCCTGGTACTGCGCGCCGACAACAACGGCGAAGGCGGGCTGGTGGCGATGCTCGCGCTGGCTTCCCAGGCCGTCAAGGATCAGCCCCGGCTGCGCGCCGTGCTGCTGCCCATAGGCATTTTCGGCACCTCGCTGTTTTATGGCGACGGCGTGATCACGCCCGCGATCTCGGTGCTCTCCGCGGTCGAAGGCCTCGAAGTGGTGTCGCCGCACTTTCGCCAGTTCGTGCTGCCGCTGGCGCTGCTGGTGCTGCTGGCGCTGTTCGCGGTGCAAAAGCGCGGAACCGCGGGAATAGGCAAGTTTTTCGGGCCGATCACGCTGCTGTGGTTCGGATGCCTGGCGGTGCTGGGCATATGGCAGATCATCGACCACCCGGAAATCCTTGCTGCGCTGAGCCCGCACCATGCGCTGGGCTTCATCTGGCGCCAGCCCGGCGTGGCCTTCATCATCCTGGGCGCCGTGGTGCTGTGCGTCACGGGCGCCGAAGCCCTCTATGCCGACCTCGGGCATTTCGGCAAGAAGCCCATCCGCCTGGCCTGGTTCGGTGTCGCCATGCCCGCGCTGACGCTCAATTACTTCGGCCAGGGCGCGCTGCTGCTGGCTCAGCCCGATGCGGTGCAGAACCCGTTCTTCCGCATGGCGCCCGCCTGGGCGCTGCTGCCGCTGGTGCTGCTCGCGACCATGGCCGCGGTGATTGCCTCGCAGGCATTGATCACCGGCGCCTTCAGCGTCACGCGCCAGGTCATACAGCTGGGCTACCTGCCGCGCCTCGAAATCCGCCACACCAGCGCCAAGGAGGCCGGCCAGATCTACATCCCGCTGGTCAACTGGAGCCTGTTTGCGGCCATCGTCATGGCGGTGATGCTGTTCCGCTCCAGCGGCAACTTGGCCGCGGCCTATGGCATCGCGGTCACGCTCGACATGCTGATCACCACCTTGCTGACCTTCTTCGTGATCCGCTACCGCTGGCATTACCCCTGGCTGTTGTGCTGGGCGGCCACGGGCTGCTTCTTCGTCATCGACCTGGCGTTCTTCAGCTCCAACCTGCTCAAGCTGTTCGAGGGCGGCTGGTTCCCATTGGCCATAGGCAGCGCGGTGTTCCTGCTGATGATGACCTGGCGGCGTGGCCGCCAGCTGCTGCACGAGCGCCTGCACAGCGAGTCGATCGAGCTGTCGGGCTTTCTGGGTGCGCTCGTCCAGCATCCGCCGCAGCGCGTCGCGGGCACTGCGATCTTCCTGTCGGGCGAGCCTGGCACCGTGCCTTCGGCGCTGCTGCACAACCTCAAGCACAACAAGGTGCTGCATGCGCAGAACCTGTTTGTCACGGTGCGCAACCATGAGGTCCCCTGGGTGGGCATGGACAAGCGCGTGCAGGCCGAATCGCTGGGCAGCCATTGCTGGCAGGTGACCGTGCACTATGGCTTCAAGAACGAGCCCGACCTGCCCAAGGCGCTGGCCCAGCTGTCCGGGCTGGGCTATCCGCTGGACCCCATGGGAACGAGCTACTTCGTTTCGCGCGACGCCGTCATTCCCGGCATGCGCCAGGGCATGGCGCCGTGGCGCGAGAAGCTGTTCGCGCAGATGCACCGCAACGCGAGCCGCGTGTCCGACTTCCTGCGCCTGCCCAGCAATTCCGTGGTCGAACTCGGCTCCAAGATCGAGTTGTAAAGGCGCCGGCCGCTGGCGCGCCGGCGACCGTCGGCGGCCTGCATGCTCTGACAGAATCGGGCATGCATTTCTTTCGTGATTCGAGCCTCTCCACGGTCGCGGCAGGCTTTGTCGCCATGCTGGTGGCTTTCGCCAGTTCGCTGGCGCTGGTGTTCCAGGCCGCCCAGGCTTTCGGCGCCACGCCCGCGCAGGTCACATCCTGGATCTGGGCCCTGGGCCTGGGCATGGGCCTGTGCACCGTGCTGCCGTCCTTGTGGCTGCGCAAGCCCGTGATGATCGCCTGGTCCACGCCGGGAGCGGCGGTACTGGCCACGGCCGGCCTCGCGGGCGACGGGTTCACCATGGCGCAGGCCGTAGGCGCGTTCATGCTCGCCGCTTTGCTGACCATCATCGTCGGCGCCAGCGGTGCCCTGGAGCGCCTGATGCGGCACATTCCCGTGGCCATCACTTCGGCGCTGCTGGCCGGCGTGCTGGCGCGCTTCGGCATGCAGGCGTTTGCCGCGGCGCAGACCGCATTGCCGCTGGTACTGGGCATGTTGCTGACCTATCTGGTCGCGCGTCGTCTGGCACCACGCTATTGCGTGGTCTGGACACTGGCTGTGGGCCTGGCGCTTGCGGCATTTGCCGGCGATATGGCCTGGACGTCCGTGCATTGGTCGCTGGCCAGTCCGTTGTTCACTGCACCCGAATGGTCCTGGTCGGCGGCCGTGAGCCTGGCGTTGCCGCTGTTCATCGTGACCATGGCTTCGCAGAACCTGCCGGGCATTGCCGTGATCCGCGCCTCGGGCTATGAACTGCCGGTGTCGCGCCTGATCACGATGACCGGGGTGGTGACGCTGGTGCTCGCGCCTTTCGGCGCGTTCGCGCTCAATTTCAGCGCCATCACGGCGGCGATCTGCATGGGGCCCGAGGCCCATGCAGATCCACGGCGGCGCTACGCAGCGGCAGCGGCCTGTGGTGTGTTCTATATCTTGATAGGGGCTTTCGGCGCCGTGGTGACCGGCTTGCTCACTGCCTTTCCGCGCGAACTGATCGCAGCGATCGCGGGCCTGGCGCTGCTGGGCACCATAGGCGCGGGGCTGACATCGGCCTTTGCCGAGGAAAAACACCGTGAAGCGGCGCTGATCACTTTCCTGGTCACGCTCAGCGGCGTGGTGATCTTCGGCATAGGTTCGGCCCTGTGGGGGGTGCTCGCCGGCAGCCTTGCCTTATTTGTGCAACAGTATGGTCGCCGTGCCTGAGTGCGCGTTGTCTCTGCCCCGCCGCAACGCCTGATTCTGCGGCGAATGGCCTGCCCCCTGAGGCTGCAACTGTTGTGACCACCATGAACCTTCTTTTCATCGCCGACCCTCTCGCATCTTTCAAGATCTACAAGGACACCACCTTCGCCATGATGCGCGAAGCCCAGCGCCGCGGTCATGCGATCTCCGCCTGCGAAGTGCAAAGCATTTCCTGGCAGCGCGGCAGCAAGGTGTCGGCGCTGGTGCGTGACATCGTGCTGACGGGCGATG
>NZ_CP196631.1:3150000-4255000 GCF_057914905.1 Comamonas sp. DB36 | reverse complement strand
TTGGGAGACAGAGCACCGGGTGCTAACGTCCGGACTCAAGAGGGAAACAACCCAGACCGCCAGCTAAGGTCCCTAAAATTGGCTAAGTGGGAAACGAAGTGGGAAGGCTAAAACAGTCAGGATGTTGGCTTAGAAGCAGCCATCATTTAAAGAAAGCGTAATAGCTCACTGATCGAGTCGTCCTGCGCGGAAGATGTAACGGGGCTAAGCCAGTTACCGAAGCTGCGGATGTGCAATTTATTGCACGTGGTAGGAGAGCGTTCTGTAAGCCTGTGAAGGTGTCTGGTGACGGATGCTGGAGGTATCAGAAGTGCGAATGCTGACATGAGTAGCGTTAAAGGGGGTGAAAAGCCCCCTCGCCGTAAGCGCAAGGTTTTCTACGCAACGTTCATCGGCGTAGAGTGAGTCGGCCCCTAAGGCGAGGCAGAGATGCGTAGCTGATGGGAAACAGGTCAATATTCCTGTACCGATGTGTAGTGCGATGTGGGGACGGAGAAGGTTAGCTCAGCCAACTGTTGGATATGTTGGTTCAAGCCTGTAGTCGTGCCCGGTAGGCAAATCCGCCGGGCTTAGATGAGGGGTGATAACGAGTCTGCTTGCAGACGAAGTGAGTGATACCCAGCTTCCAGGAAAAGCCACTAAGCTTCAGCTACACACGACCGTACCGCAAACCGACACTGGTGCGCGAGATGAGTATTCTAAGGCGCTTGAGAGAACTCTGGAGAAGGAACTCGGCAAATTGATACCGTAACTTCGGGAGAAGGTATGCCGCAAGTAGGTGATCCTGTACAAGGGGAGCCCAAAGCGGTTGCAAAAAATCGGTGGCTGCGACTGTTTAATAAAAACACAGCACTCTGCAAACACGAAAGTGGACGTATAGGGTGTGACGCCTGCCCGGTGCTGGAAGATTAAATGATGGGGTGCAAGCTCTTGATTGAAGTCCCAGTAAACGGCGGCCGTAACTATAACGGTCCTAAGGTAGCGAAATTCCTTGTCGGGTAAGTTCCGACCTGCACGAATGGCGTAACGATGGCCACACTGTCTCCTCCAGAGACTCAGCGAAGTTGAAATGTTTGTGATGATGCAATCTCCCCGCGGAAAGACGGAAAGACCCCATGAACCTTTACTGTAGCTTTGTATTGGACTTTGAACAGATCTGTGTAGGATAGGTGGGAGGCTTTGAAGTGAGGACGCTAGTTCTCATGGAGCCAACGTTGAAATACCACCCTGGTGTGTTTGAGGTTCTAACCTTGGTCCATTATCTGGATCGGGGACAGTGCATGGTAGGCAGTTTGACTGGGGCGGTCTCCTCCCAAAGCGTAACGGAGGAGTTCGAAGGTACGCTAGTTACGGTCGGACATCGTGACGATAGTGCAATGGCATAAGCGTGCTTAACTGCGAGACTGACAAGTCGAGCAGATGCGAAAGCAGGACATAGTGATCCGGTGGTTCTGTATGGAAGGGCCATCGCTCAACGGATAAAAGGTACTCTGGGGATAACAGGCTGATACCGCCCAAGAGTTCATATCGACGGCGGTGTTTGGCACCTCGATGTCGGCTCATCTCATCCTGGGGCTGTAGTCGGTCCCAAGGGTATGGCTGTTCGCCATTTAAAGAGGTACGTGAGCTGGGTTTAAAACGTCGTGAGACAGTTTGGTCCCTATCTTCCGTGGGCGCTGCAGATTTGAGGAAGCCTGCTCCTAGTACGAGAGGACCGGAGTGGACACACCTCTGGTGTATCGGTTGTCACGCCAGTGGCATTGCCGAGTAGCTAAGTGTGGAAGAGATAACCGCTGAAAGCATCTAAGCGGGAAACTCGTTTCAAGATGAGATCTGCCGGGGCCTTGAGCCCCCTGAAGAGTCGTTCGAGACCAGGACGTTGATAGGTTGGGTGTGGAAGCGCAGCAATGCGTTAAGCTAACCAATACTAATTGCTCGTGAGGCTTGACCCTATAACTTTGATCCCAAAGCGGATTGAAGACTAGTTATGCCAAGTCGCAATCAAATATAATCTGATTTCAGTCTCTATGAATTCGCCTAAGCGCTCGACAAACTGAGCGCCGAAGCAAAAAGTTATGCCTGATGACCATAGCAAGTTGGCACCACTCCTTCCCATCTCGAACAGGACAGTGAAACGACTTTGCGCCGATGATAGTGCGGGTTCCCGTGTGAAAGTAGGTCATTGTCAGGCTCTTACAGCAAGCAAACCCCCAGCGCCCCAAAGGCCTGGGGGTTTTGTTTTTTCCGGCGCAAAATCCGGACTTCCATGAAGACAAAAAAAGAGAGCGCTGCGCGCTCTCTTTTTCGTTTGTCAGGCCCAGCGCTTTCAGCAGCTGTTGGCCAGCGCCTGAAGCCACAGCGCGACGGCCTTGGCGCCCGGGTCAGGGTGGCCTAATGCACGCTCTCCGAGATAGCTGGAGCGCCCGCGGCGTGCAACGACCTCGGCGGTGGCCGCGCAGCCTTGTTCCGCGGCGTCGGCCGCGCGCTGCAGGGCCTGCGCCAACGGCAGCCCGGCCGCGTCTTCCCAGGCCCTCGCTGCGGGGATCAAGGCATCGAGCATGGTGCGATCGCCCTGGCGCGCCCCACCCACTTCCATGATGCCCTGGGTTGCCGCGCGCAAGGCCGCAGCACCGTCGCCGGGCGTGTTCTGCAGTGACTGGGCGGCGCGCAGCAGACCGATGGCATACAGCGGTCCCGAGGTGCCGCCAAGGACTCTGCGCAGCGTGGCCGACATGGCGCGCAGCGTTGCGGGCAGATCGTACAGTGGGTAGCCGGGCAGGGCCTGGCGAAGGGCCTGGGCGCCGCGGCTCAGGCTGATGCCCAGGTCGCCATCGCCGACCACCTGGTCCATACGGGTCAGCTCGGGCTCGGCCGCTTCCAGCGTGTCGAGCACCTGGGTGATGGCATGCTTCAGCCCGGGCCGTGCGGCGGCCTGCGCTACGGCGTAGCCGGCGGTATCCGATGACAGCGATCCGGCGCCGGCACGCGTGATGCGCCCTGGGTTGGCGATCAGGCCCTGGTGGGCCGCAGGCCAGGCGCTGGCTTCGGCCGGCGCGTCGAGTGCGGCCAGCAGCGGCGCATCGAGCCGCATCAGCGACAGCGATACGCCGCTCATTTCAAGCGCCGAGAGGAAGGTGCCGGTCCAGGCGCGTTCGGCATGGATGCCACGCTGCGCCAGATGGTGCAGCGCCGCTTGCGTGACGATGGCCATTTCCATGGCGGGCGTGCCGCCGAGGTTGTTGATCAGCAGCGCCACGCGCTCTTCGGCCTGAATGTTCTGGTCCTGCAGCAGCACGTTGAGAATGCGTTCGACCAGGACGCGAGCCGGCGCCAGCGGGGCGCGCTGCACGCCGGGCTCGCCATGAATGCCCAGGCCCAGCTCGATCTCGTCGTCGCCCAGAGTGAAGCTGGGCTTGCCTGCGGCGGGAACGGTACAAGGCGACAGCGCCACGCCCATGGTGCTCACGGCCTGGGCGGCGTGCATTGCCGCAGCGTGCACTTCGGCCAGCGACTTGCCGGCGGCTGCGGCAGCGCCCGCGACCTTGTGCACGAGCACCGTGCCCGCGAGGCCGCGCCGGCCCGCGTGTTCGCCGCGCGCGCTGAGCGCTGCATCGTCGGCTACGACCACGGTTTCCACCGCAATGCCGCGGCTGCGCGCGATTTCGGCCGCGAGGCCGAAGTTGAGGCGGTCGCCGGTGTAGTTCTTGATGATCAGCAGCACGCCCGCAGGATTGGCGACGGCTTCGATCGCGGCGAGCACCGCGTCGGCGCTGGGAGACGTGAAGACGTCGCCGACCACGGCTGCCGTGAGCAGGCCCGGCCCGATGAAGCCCGCATGCGCGGGCTCGTGCCCCGCGCCACCGCCCGAGACCAGCGCGACTTCATGGCGGGCCTTGAGCGCATCGACATCGGCGCGCAGCGCGATGTTCTGGCCTTGCAGCAACTGGATTGCGGGTTGGGACAAGGCCAGCCCCTGGAGCATGTCGGGGACGACGTCGAGAACGCTGTTGATGAGTTTTTTCATGAAAGCTTTCAGAGGTCTTTGTCGCCGGCCCGGCGCGCGCGGGCAGAGGGGTCAGGCCGCGCCGCTCTGCGGCGGTGTGAGGCAGGCGCCGTCGACGAAGACCTTGAGTTCTCCGGTACGAAAGTGTGTCCACTCCTCGTTCTTGGTCAGCGGTGCGGTGACGATGATCGCGACGCGGTCGTTGGGCGTGGTTTCGTGCGCGAAGTCGACGCTCAGATCTTCATCCGCGAGTTGGGCCTGGGGAAAGGGGTGGCGGCGCTCGGTGTAGCACAGCGCTGTCGTTGCATGTGCCCACAGCGCTTCGCCGTTGGACAGCAGGAAGTTGAAGGTGCCGTGGGGTGAGATCCTGGCCGCGAGATCGCGCAGCGTATGGGTCAATTCCTCGATGCTGGGCAGGCCCGCATGCGATTTCCACAGCTCCTGCATGATCCAGCAGAAAGCGCGCTCGCTGTCGGTATCGCCAATGGGGCGGAAATGGGAGTGCAGCTTTGGAGCGTATTCCTTGAGATCCCCGTTGTGGGCAAACACCCAGTTGCGGCCCCAGAGCTCGCGCACGAAAGGGTGGCAGTTCTGCAGGCTGGTCACACCCTGCGTGGCCTTGCGGATATGCGCAATGACATTGCAGCTCTTGATCGGGTATTCGCGGATCAGCTGGGCCACGGGAGATGTCACGGCCCGCTGGTGGTCTACGAAGTGACGCAGGCCCTTTTCCTCGAAGAACGCGATGCCCCAGCCGTCGGTGTGATCACCGGTGTTTCCCGCGCGCTGCGCAAAGCCGCTGAAGCTAAAGCGCACGTCGGTCGGGGTGTTGCAATTCATTCCAAGAAGCTGGCACATGGTGAGGTCGGGGAAAACAAAGAAAAAAGTGCGGCGTGAGCCTATAGCCTAACTTCAGCAGCGGCTTCTGTGCACGAAAAGTGTGCAATGCGGGGAGATAGTGCGTGTGCGGCGCAGGGTGTGGGCGCCAAACCTTGCCGGATGTCCATCGCCAGTGGCCGCGATGGGGGCCGCCGCGGGGCAGCGGCGGCGTTGGCGCTTCTGGCGTTGCACCAGAAGCGCGGTCGCGTATCAGCTGCGTTCCGACCAGAGCACGCCGCCCGTGGACCAGTTCTCGCGCTTCACATCGGTGATCAGGATGTCGACCGACTCGGGCGAGCCGCCCAGCACTTCGACGCTCACGCGGGTGATTTCCGCGACAAGCTTCTTCTTCTGTTCGATGGTGCGGCCTTCCATCATTTCAACATGGTACGTGGGCATGACAACTCCTGGAAAAAACCAACATCATATCGGTGGACTGGTGCTTGTCGGCACGGGCGTCAGCGCGGCGCAGGCCGGGCACAGGCAGGACCGGCCCCGCGCGCTGTCCGGAATCTGCGCCAGGGTGGAGGGCGCGATGCTTGCGCCCATGCACCAGCAGTCTTCGGGCGGCGTGGCCGCCATGACGGCGCATTGGTTGCTGCGGCCGCACAGCGGGCAGCGGGTGGGGTCGGGGAGCGCAGGGCGGGACATGCGCCAGTGTAGGGCGCCTGGCCGTGCCATGCGCGCTGTACGATTTTGAGGGCAGGCCGTTCATCCTTTGACGCGGCCGGCGAGGCAGGCTCAGGACGAACGGGGTGGGCGCAGGGCCGCGCCCGTTCTGGAATCGGTCAGGCCGCGGCCTTGACCTTCTGGCGCCAGGCGTGCAGCAGCGGCTCGGTGTAACCCGATGGCTGCTCCAGGCCCTTGAACACCAGATCGCAGGCCGCGCGGTAGGCGTAGGAGCTGTCGAAATGGCCGGCCATGGGCCGGTACAGCGGATCGCCGGCGTTCTGCTGGTCGACGATGGCGGCCATGCGCTCGAACGTTGCGCGCACCTGGGCTTCGCTCACCACGCCATGCAGCAGCCAGTTGGCGATGTGCTGGCTCGAGATGCGCAGCGTCGCGCGGTCTTCCATCAGGCCCACGTTGTGGATGTCGAGCACCTTGGAGCAGCCCACGCCCTGGTCGACCCAGCGCACCACATAGCCCAGGATGCCTTGGACGTTGTTGTCGAGTTCCTGCTGGCGTTCGGCGTCGGACCACTTGGCTTCCTTGACCACGGGCACCTGCAGCAGTCCCGCGAGCAGGTCGTCGCGCGCGGCGTCGGCATTGGTCTTTTCGAGCTCGGCCTGGATCTCGGCAACGTTGACCTGCTGGTAATGCAGCGCATGCAGCGTGGCGGCCGTGGGCGAGGGCACCCAGGCGGTGTTGGCGCCGGCCTTGGGATGGCCTATCTTCTGCTGCAGCATGTCGGCCATCAGGTCGGGCATGGCCCACATGCCCTTGCCGATCTGTGCGCGGCCGCGCAGTCCCATGCCCAGGCCGATCAGCACATTGCTGCGTTCATAGGCGGGCAGCCAGGCGCTGGTCTTCATATCCGCCTTGCGGACCATGGGGCCGGCATGCATTGCGGTGTGCATCTCGTCGCCCGTGCGGTCGAGGAAGCCGGTGTTGATGAAGGCCACGCGCGCGGCGGCGGCGGCAATACAGGCCTTGAGGTTGACGCTGGTGCGGCGTTCCTCGTCCATGATGCCCAGCTTGACGGTGTTCGCGGGCAGGCCCAGCACCTGCTCGACGCGGCCGAACAGTTCGTCGGCAAATGCCACCTCGGCGGGGCCGTGCATCTTGGGCTTGACGATGTAGACCGAGCCTTCGCGGCTGTTGCGTATGCCCGGCGTGCCCAGGCCCTTGAGGTCGTGCAATGCGATTGCCGTGGTGACCATGGCGTCGAGAATCCCTTCGGGAATTTCCTTGCCCTCGGCACCCCAGAGGATGGCCGGGTTGGTCATGAGGTGGCCCACATTGCGCAGGAACATCAGCGAGCGGCCATGCAGCTTGAGCGGCTGGCCATCGGCGCCCGTGTATTCGCGGTCGGGGTTCAGGCCGCGGGTCACGGTCTTGCCGCCCTTGTCGAAGGATTCGGTCAGCGTGCCCTTGAGAATGCCCAGCCAGTTGCTGTAGCCCAGCACCTTGTCTTCGGCATCCACCGCAGCGATCGAGTCTTCGAGGTCGAGGATGGTCGACAGCGCCGATTCCAGCACCACGTCGCTGACGCCGGCCGCATCGGACTTGCCGATGGCCGTGCTGCGGTCGATGCGGATATCGAGGTGCGAGCCATGGTTCTTGAGCAGCACGGACGAGGGCGCCTCTGCGCTGCCTTGGTAGCCGACGAATTTCGCCGGGTCCTTGAGACCGGTGATCTGGCCGTCGGCGAGCGTGACCGCGAGCTTGCCGTCGACCACCGCGTACAGCTTGGCCTGGGCATGCGAGCCCGTGGCCAGTGGTGCCGACTGGTCGAGCACGTTGCGTGCGAAGGCGATGACCTTGGCACCGCGCACGGGGTTGTAGCCCTTGCCCTTTTCGGCGCCATCGGCTTCGCTGATCACATCGGTGCCGTAGAGCGCGTCATACAGCGAGCCCCAGCGCGCGTTGGCGGCGTTGAGCGCGTAACGGGCGTTGAGGATGGGCACGACCAGCTGGGCACCGGCCTGGGTCGCGAGTTCAGCGTCCACGCCCGTGGTCGTGGCCTGCACGTTCTGCGGCGGCTCGACCAGGTAGCCGATGCGGCTCAGAAAGCTGCGGTAGCCGGCCATGTCGGTGATCGGGCCGGGGTGTGCCTTGTGCCAGGTGTCGAGTTCGGTCTGCAGGCGATCGCGTTCGGCGAGCAGCGCAGCATTGCGCGGCGCCAGGTCGCTGACCAGGGCGTCGAAGCCTTGCCAGAACGTCGCGGGCGCAATGCCCGTGCCGGGCAGCACCTGGTCATTGATGAATTGGTGCAGTTCGTTGGCTACCTGCAGGCCGTGGACGGTGGTGCGATCGGTCATGAAATCAACCTCGGAATGAAAAAGGGGCAACGCTGCGACGTGCGCAGGACATGGAGCTACTGTATTTGAATTGTTTGTGCCTATAAACCGCTTCAAAAGTGCAGAACTCATGACTTTTACGCAAAAGTGCCTGTGCGGGCCATGGCGCAGTGCGACATAGAGGTATCTGCAGGTCGCTGCCGGGCTTTGTCTCCATAATCCCGGCATGGACAAACTCAAGGCGTTCGAGTCATTTGTGTCAGTGGCGACCAAGGGCAGCCTCACGGCCGCGGCCAAGGCCGAAGGCGTGGCCCCGGCCATCATGGGACGGCGGCTCGATGCGCTCGAAGAACATCTGGGCGTCAAGCTCATGGTGCGCACCACGCGGCGCATCTCGCTGACGCATGAAGGCAGCGCGTTTCTCGAAGACTGCCAGCGGCTGCTGTCGGACGTGGCAAATGCCGAAGCCAGCGTCTCGGCCGGCGGCGTCAAGGCCACGGGCCATCTGCGCATCACCGCGCCCGCGGGCTTTGGCCGGCGCCATGTCGCGCCGCTGGTGCCGCGCTTTCGCGATCTGCATCCCGAAGTCAGCATTTCGCTGAACCTCAGCGACCGCGTGGTGGATCTGGCCGGCGAAGGCTTCGACTGCGCGGTGCGCGTCGGCGACCTGCCCGACTCGTCGCTGGTGAGCGTGCGCATTGCCGACAACCGCCGCCTGTGCGTGGCGACGCCGGCCTATCTGGCTCGGCGCGGTACGCCTGCGCATCCCAGCGAACTGGCGCAGCATGATTGCCTCACGCTGTCGAGCGACGCTTCGCAGACGCGCGGCTGGGCATTCCGTATTCCCCAGCCCGATCAGAGCACGCACGATGTCGTGCATTTCAAGTCGGGCGGTCCGCTCGACTGCTCGGACGGGCAGGTGTTGCATGATTGGTGCCTGGGCGGCTGGGGCATTGCCTGGCGCAGCACCTGGGAGGTCGAGGCGGAAATCGCCGCGGGCCGGCTGGTGCCCGTGCTCGAGGAGTTTGCCGCACCGCCCAACGGAATCTATGTGGTCTTTCCCCAGCGCAAGCACATGCCATTGCGCGTGCGGCTGTGGATCGACTACCTGAAACATCACTATCAACAAGCTGATTTCTGGAAAAACGGAGTTGCCCCATGACCTTTGAAGCCACGCTCGCAGCACTGCACCTGCTCGCTGTCCTGACCCTTGTGGTCTTTCTGTCGAGTCAGGCCGCGCTGTGCCGTGCCGAATGGATGAACGCCGCAGTGGTGCGCCGGCTCGCGCGGCTGGACCTGATCTACGGGATCGCGGCGCTGGCGCTGCTGCTCACCGGGCTTGCGCGCCTGTATTGGGGCACCAAGGGCGTGTCCTGGTATGTCTCGCAGCCGCTGTTCCATGTGAAGGTGACGCTGTTTGTGCTGGTCGCACTGCTGTCGATCAAGCCTTCGCTGACGTTCCGCCGCTGGGTGCGCGCGCAGGCTGACGGCCAGTCCCTGCCCGATGCCGGCGAAGTGGCGCGCACGCGCCGCTGGATCATGGTGCAGGCGCATCTGGTGCCGGTGATTGCGGTCATTGCCGTGTTCTGGGCGCGGGGGATGTGACCCCATTGGATGTTTTGCTGGGGCGGCCCGGCGCTGGTGGGGCCTTTGCGCCAGATGTTTGAGGCCAGGCCGTTCATCATTCGACTGGCTCAGGACGAACGGGAAATAACGCCTGGCGATGCACGTCTCGCTTAACCCGCTCAGGACGAACGGCGAGGGCCGGGCAGCAGCCCGCGGACGACAAGTGTGCAGCGGCTGACGCACATACGCCACACGGTCGAATCCGCGTGGGCGGCACAAAGCGGGGCGGGCACGTAAAATCCCGCGATGCTCTCCGTCAAACTGGAATTGCTCGCGGCCCTGGCCGCTGAGCTGGAAAAATTGTCGCCCGGCGCCGGTGCGCGCGCCGCTTTCGAATCCCCCAAGGTGGCTGCGCACGGCGATTACGCCTGCACGGCTGCCATGCAGTTGGCCAAGGCCGCCAAGCAGAACCCGCGACAACTGGCGCAGACGCTCAGCGATGCGCTGATGGCCACGCCGGCTTTCACGCGCTGGGTCGATGCGTTGGAAATTGCCGGCCCCGGCTTTCTCAACGTGCGCCTCAAGCCCGCGGCCAAGCAGGAAATCGTGCGCGAAGTGCTGTCGGCGGCGCAGGCGTTCGGTCAGCAGCCTTCGCGGGCGGAAAAACTGCTGGTCGAGTTCGTCTCGGCCAACCCCACGGGCCCGCTGCATGTGGGCCATGGCCGCCAGGCCGCGCTCGGCGACGCGCTGTGCAATCTGTTCTCGACCCAGGGCTGGGACGTGCACCGCGAGTTCTACTACAACGACGCGGGCGTGCAGATCCAGACGCTGACCAACAGCACTCAGCTGCGCGCCAAGGGTTTCAAGCCCGGCGATGATTGCTGGCCCGTCGATCCCGAGAACCCGGCCAGCAAGGCGTTCTACAACGGCGACTACATCCAGGACATCGCCAACGACTTTCTCGCGAAGAAGACCGTCAAGGCCGACGACCGCGAATTCACCGCCAACGGCGATGTCGAAGACCTCGACAACATCCGCCAGTTCGCGGTCGCCTACCTGCGCAACGAGCAGGACAAGGACCTGCAGGCATTCAACCTGCGCTTCGACGAGTACTACCTCGAGTCCAGCCTCTACACGTCGGGCCGCGTGGACCGCACCGTCGAGCGCCTGATCGCCAACGGCCACACCTACGAGCTCGATGACGCGCTGTGGCTCAAGTCGACCGACTACGGTGACGACAAGGACCGCGTGATGCGCAAGCGCGACGGCGGCTACACCTACTTCGTTCCCGATGTGGCCTATCACATCGCCAAGTGGGAGCGCGGCTTCACCAAGGTCATCAACATCCAGGGCACGGACCACCACGGCACGATTGCCCGGGTGCGCGCCGGCCTGCAGGCCGCCGACGTGGGCATTCCCCAGGGCTATCCCGACTACGTGCTGCACACCATGGTGCGCGTGGTGCGCGGTGGCGAGGAAGTCAAGATCAGCAAGCGCGCGGGCTCGTATGTGACGCTGCGCGATCTGATCGAATGGACCAGCAAGGACGCGGTGCGCTTCTTCCTGCTGAGCCGCAAGCCCGACACCGAATACACCTTCGATGTCGATCTGGCGGTGGCGCAGAACAACGACAACCCGGTCTACTACGTGCAGTACGCCCATGCGCGCATCTGCTCGGTGCTCAAGGCCTGGGGCGGCGATGCGGCGCAGCTCAAGAGCGTGGACCTGTCGGCGCTCGAAGGCCCGCAGGCGCAGGCGCTGATGCTGCAGCTGGCCAAGTACCCCGACATGCTGACGGCCGCCGCCCAGGGCAATGCCCCGCACGACGTGACGTTCTACCTGCGTGATCTGGCCGCTGCCTATCACAGCTACTACGACGCCGAACGCATTCTGGTCGACGACGAGGCCGTCAAGCTGGCGCGCCTGGCGTTGATCAGCGCGACCCGCCAGGTGTTGCACAATGGTCTGGCAGTGCTGGGCGTGTCCGCTCCAGAACGCATGTAAACCGATCACACCATGAAGAAACAGCAACGCGGCGGCACCATTCTCGGCATCATTCTTGGCATCATCGTCGGCCTGGGCGCAGCCCTGGGCGTGGCGGTATATGTCAGCAAGGTGCCCGTTCCTTTCCTCAGCAAATCGTCGAAGAACGCCGACCAGGATGCGGCCGAGGCCAAGAAGAACAAGGATTGGGATCCGAACTCTCCGCTGTACGGCAAGAACCCGGCGCGCATCACCGTGCCCGCGGCGCCCGATGCGGCGACCGGAGCGGTGACGGGCGGGGTGGCAGCGCCTGCCACGGCAGGAGTGACCGCGGCGCCTACCGATGTGCCGACCAGCCAGCCCGTGGCACCGGTCACCGCCACGACGTCTGCCGGCACCAAACCGGACGCCAAGGCGGACGCCAAGGCGGCGGCGTCCAGCGATCCGCTGGGCGATCTGGTCAAGGCCAAGTCGGCCGAGGCCAGCGCCGCAGAAAGCTTCAACTACTTCGTGCAGGCCGGCGCTTTCCGCAGCCCGTCCGATGCGGAAGCCCAGCGCGCCAAGCTTGCCATGCTGGGCTGGGAGTCGCGGGTCAGCGAGCGCGAACAGAACGGCCGCACCGTGTTTCGTGTGCGCGTAGGTCCGTTCGCCAAGCGCGATGACGCCGAGCAGCTCAAGGGCAAGCTCGAAGGCGCGGGCGTGGATTCCGCGCTGGTGCGGGTGCAGCGCTGAACTTTTTAGCGCGCCCGCCCTCTGACCTATCAGAACCGAACAAGGAGTGTTGTTTCATGAAACGCCGTGAGTTTTCTCTGGCTGCCGCTGCGGCAGCTTCCGCTTCCGCTTTTTCCTTTGTCGCCACGCCTGCTCTGGCCCAGGCCGCGTTCAAGGAAGGCAAGGATTACGCCAAGCTGTCCAAGCCCGTGGCGACCACCGCCGGCGCCGGCAAGGTCGAGGTGATCGAGTTCTTCTGGTACAGCTGCCCGCATTGCCATGCTTTCGAGCCGGCGTTCGCGGCCTGGAAGTCGGCGGCGCCCGCCGATGTGGTGGTGCAGCGCGTGCCCGTGGGCTTCAATGCCAGCTTCGTTCCCCAGCAAAAGCTGTACTACGCGCTGCTCGCCATGGGCAAGCTCGATGAAGTCCACACCAAGGTGTTCCAGGCAATCCACGTCGAGCGCAACCGCCTGGCCAAGGATGACGACATCTTTGCCTGGGTCGGCAAGCAGGGCGTGGATGTGAACAAGTTCAAGGAAGCCTACAACTCGTTCACCGTGTCCAACCAGGTGCGCAAGGCGACCCAGCTGCAGCAGGACTACAACGTCGAAGGCGTGCCTTCGATCGGCGTGGCCGGGCGCTTCTACACCGATGGCACGATGGCCGGCAACATGGCCAATGTGCTGCGCGTGACCGATCACCTGATCGCCGTGAGCCGCAAGGGCTGATAGCGCCCGGCACATGCCGCACCAGCCCGCCTTGCGCGGGCTTTTTTGTGTGCGCGCTTCGCTCGGGCCTGCGGCTGTCCGGCCTTTCATCCCCTGGTTCATGTCAGGGCGTGGCGAATTAATGGGTGACACGCCCTACAATGGTCGCAAGATTCGTGCCCTCCATGAAAAAACGCCTACTCCCCCTCCTATTGCTTTCAGCCCTTGTCTGCGGCACGGTGCAGGCCGAAAAGGCCGACCGCAACAAGCCCATGAACATCGAGGCCGATGCACTGCGCCACGATGAACTCAAGCAGACCAGTGTCTTCACCGGCAACGTGGTGATGACCAAGGGCACTATCGTGCTGCGCGGCGCGCAGCTCGACGTGCGCCAGGATGCCGAGGGCTATCAGTTCGGCACCGTGATCGCGGCACCGGGCAAGCGCGCGTTTTTCCGGCAAAAGCGCGACACCTTGCCGGGTCAGCCCGATGAGTATGTCGAAGGCGAGGCCGAAGTCATCGAGTACGACGGCAAGGTCGACAACGTCAAGCTGATACGCCGCGGCGAACTGCGCCGCTACCGCGGCACGGCGCTGAGCGACGAGATCACGGGCGCGGTCATCGTCTACAACAACCTCACCGATGTGTTCACCGTCGACGGCCAGGCCCGTGCGCCAGGCGGCGGCAGCACGGCTTCGGGAGGGCGGGTGCGCGCCGTGCTCGCGCCCAAGGAGCAGCCGCCGGCCCCGCCTGCCGCGCCGGCCGCCAACCTGCGTCCCAGCATGACCATCGAACCGAAGAAATGAGCCGCGCTCCGTGAACCCAACCCCGCCCGAATCCAGCCGCCTTGAAGTCAAGCACCTGGCCAAATCCTATGGCAGCCGCAAGGTCGTCAAGGACGTCTCGCTGGCGGTGCAAAAAGGCGAAGTCGTGGGCCTGCTGGGACCCAATGGCGCGGGCAAGACCACGTCGTTCTACATGATCGTGGGCCTGGTGCGCTGCGATGCCGGCGACATCTTCATCGACGGCCAGGCGGTGGGCAACATGCCCATCCACCAGCGCTCTCGCCTTGGGCTGTCGTATCTGCCGCAGGAGGCGTCGATCTTTCGCAAGCTCAGTGTCGAAGACAATGTGCGCGCGGTGCTCGAACTGCAGCGCGACGATGACGGCAAGCCGCTGACGCGCGACGAAATCGAGCGCCGCCTGCTGGCGCTGCTGCAGGAGCTGCGCGTTGACCATCTGCGCGAATCGCCTGCGCTGGCGCTGTCGGGCGGCGAACGCCGGCGCGTCGAGATCGCGCGTGCGCTGGCGACCCAGCCGCGCTTCATTCTGCTGGACGAGCCTTTTGCCGGTATCGATCCCATTGCCGTGATCGAGATCCAGCGCATCATCGGCTTTCTCAAGGCGCGCGGCATCGGTGTACTGATCACCGATCACAACGTGCGCGAAACGCTGGGCATCTGCGATCACGCCTTCATCATCAGCGACGGCCATGTGCTGGCGCAGGGCACGCCTGCGGAGATCGTGGAAAACGCCGATGTACGCCGGGTCTACCTCGGCGAGCACTTCCGGATGTGATGGCCATGTGCATGAGCTTGTGTCGGTCTGAGGGGGAATGCTGTTGAAGCCGGGTCTGTCTCTACGTGTATCGCAGCATCTCGCACTCACGCCCCAGCTGCAGCAATCGATCTGGCTGCTGCAGCTCTCGACGCTGGAGCTGAGCCAGGAAGTCGAGCACATGCTCGACGACAATCCGTTCCTGGAACGCACCACCGAGGAAGCCGAGCGCGAGGAGTTCGGCCTGGCGCAATCCGATGTGCCCGCGCAGCGCGACGACTATGCCGACGACGCCTACGCATCGACTGCGTCGACCAGCGAGAAATCCAGCAGCAGCGAAACCGACGGCAGCGAAGTCACGGCCGCGGCCGATGCCGCACCCGATTGGGAAGGCGACGGCAGCGCCGATCTGGCGCCCGACGACAGCGAATGGGGCGGCGAAGCGCGCGCGCGCAGCGGCGACGACGACACCGAAGCCCAGGATCTGGCACATGGACATGAGTCGCTGACCGATTTCCTGCACCGCCAGGCGCTGTCGCTGCGCCTGGGCGATGTCGATCGCGCGGCGCTGCGCTTCATGATCGAATCGCTCAACGAACATGGCTATCTCGAGGACCCGCTCGAGGAACTCGCCGCGGGCCTGGCCGGGCCCGACGCGCTCGAGGAGCAGGAAGAGCTGGTCCACCATTTCACCGTGGCGCTGCGCCTGCTGCAGTCGCTCGAACCCGTGGGCGTGGGCGCGCGCAACCTGGCCGAATGCCTCACGCTGCAGCTCAAGCACCTGGCGGCGCGCGATGACGAACACACCGACGCCGCGACCGTGCAGACCGCGCTGCGCATCTGCGAGCAGCCCATGGACCTGCTGGCCCGGCGCGATGTGCGCCGGCTGATGCAGGCCTGCGGCGCGAGCGACGAACGCATTCGCGCGGCCATGGCCCTGATCGCGCGGCTGGAGCCCCGGCCCGGCCGGCGCTTTGCCGACGTGGAGCGCAATCTGGTCGTGCCCGACGTGCTGGTGCGCAAGATGGCGCGCAGCAGCGGCGACGGCCAGCCGCAGTTCAGCGTGCAGCTCAACCCCGACGTGATGCCGCGGCTGCGCGTGCACGACATCTATGCCAACGCCTTGCGCGGCCACAAGGGCAGCGAAGGGCATGCGGGACTGCAGCAGCGGCTGCAGGAGGCGCGCTGGTTCATCAAGAACATTCAGCAGCGCTTCGACACCATCCTGCGCGTGTCGCAGGCCATCGTGCAGCGGCAGAAGAACTTCTTCACCCATGGCGAACTCGCGATGCGCCCGCTGGTGCTGCGCGACATCGCCGATGAACTGGGCCTGCACGAGTCGACGATCAGCCGCGTGACCACGGCCAAGTACATGTCGACGCCCATGGGCACCTATGAACTCAAGTATTTCTTCGGCTCGGGCCTGGGCACCGAGACCGGCGGCAATGCGTCGAGCACTGCGGTGCGCGCGCTGATCAAGCAGTTCGTCGCGGCCGAGAACCCGCTCAAGCCGCTGTCGGACAGCCAGCTGGCCGACATGCTCAAGGAGCAGGGCATCGAGTGCGCGCGCCGCACCGTGGCCAAATACCGCGACGTGCTGAAGATCGCGCCGGCCAATCTGCGCAAGTCGCTGTAGCGCCCAGGGTCTGGCAACATGACCTCGAATGTTCGCACTTCACGGCAAACGCGTATCCTTGCCCCCCTGCTATGAATCAACTGCAACTGTTTTTGCCCTGCGCCGCCGGCGTTGAGGACTATCTGGCCGATGAGGCCCACCGTATCACGGGGCTCACGGGACACGACCTGCTCGTCGGCCGCGGCGGCGTGATGCTGCGCGCCTCGTGGCGCGATGCGCTGCTGCTCAACCTGCACAGCCGGCTCGCGCAGCGCGTGCTGGTGCAGTTGTCGACCTCGCAGTACCGCAACGAGAACGACCTGTACCGCGCGGCCAGCGAAGTGGCCTGGGAAATCTGGTTCACTCCGCGCCAGAGCTTCAAGATCGAAGTCACGTCCCAGCACAGCCCGCTGACCAGCCTGAATTTCGCCGCGCTGCGCGTCAAGGACGCGATCGCCGACCGCTTCCGCGCCAAGACCGGCGTGCGCCCCGACGTCGAGACCCGTTATCCCGACGTGCGCGTGCACCTGCACTTGACCACGGACGAGGCAACCATCTACATGGACACTTCGGGCGAAGCGCTGTTCAAGCGCGGCTGGCGCGAAGACAAGGGCGATGCCCCGCTCAAGGAAACGCTGGCCGCGGCAATGATTGCCGCCACCGGCTGGGACCCGCATGGCGACAATCCGCAGCCGCTGTACGACCCCTGCTGCGGCAGCGGCACGGTGGTGATCGAGGCCGCGCAGATCGCCTGCAGGATTCCTCCGGGCATCCAGCGCCGCTTTGCGTTCGAGAAGCTCGTGCCGTTCCAGCCCCATGTCTGGGAAGCCATCGTGCGCCAGGCCGAAGACGCGATCTGCGAAAGCCCGGTGGGCATCTATGGCTCCGACGTCTCGCACCGCATGGTCGATTTCGCCGAACGCAATGCCGAGCGCGCGGGCGTGGCCCGGGCCGTGAATCTGCGCGGCGGTGATGCGCTGCAGCGCATGCCGCCCAGCGAGCAGCCCGGCGTGATGGTGCTGAACCCGCCTTACGGCGAGCGTATCGCCGCGGCCGGCACCGCGGGCCGCAATGCGGCCGAGCGCATGGGCCAGGTGGAGCAGGTGGGCCGCGAGACCGCGCAGACCGAGGACGGCGTCGAGTTCTTCAATGAACTCGCCTCGCACTGGAAGAAGAACTACAGCGGCTGGCAGGCGTGGATGCTCACGCCCGACCTCAAGCTGCCCGGCAAGATGCGCCTCAAGGAGTCGCGCCGCGTGCCGCTGTGGAACGGTCCCATCGAATGCCGCATGTTCCGCTTCGACATGATCAAGGGCGCGGTCAAGCCGCGCAAGAACGCCGACGGCGCAGCGCCCCAGGCATGAAGATCGTGCTGCGCTGGCCGCAGTGCAATGCGGCCGCTGACGGCGTGGTGCCACGTCCCCTGGTGCTCGATACCAACATGGTGCTTGATCTGCTGGTCTTTGACGACCCGGCAATCGCGCCGCTGCGCGCCTTGCTCGCCAACGGCGAGCTGCGCTGGATCGCCGATGCCGCGCAGCGCGTGGAACTCGAGCGCGTGCTGGGTTATCCACAGATCGCGCCGCGCCTGGCTTTCTACGGCCTGAGCAGCGCAAGCGTGCTCGCGGCCTTCGATGCCGGAGTCGACTATCAGCCCGAGGCGCCCGCGATCCAGATCGTCTGCAAGGACCCCGACGACCAGCACTTTCTCGCGCTTGCGGTGCAGCACCGCGCCTTGCTGCTGAGCAAGGACAAGGCCGTGCTGGTGCTGCGCAAGCGCCTGGCGCTGCGCGGCGCCACCGTGGGCAATCTGCTGCTCGCGCCCCAGGCCGAACCCGCGCTCGCGGGCTGAATCCACCCGGCGCCATTGCGCGCCGGGATACTCCCATGCCCGGCTGTGACTATGCCGGGCGGCTACACTGCCGGCAATTGTTTGCTGCGTTCCCGCGCAGCCCCGGCCGTGTCGCGCTCCTGTGATGGCTGCGGCCTCCACGAAAGTTTCACCATGACCGAACAAAACACTCCCATTCCCGCCGATGAAGAACTGGCGGCCGCCGATGCGGCCCTGGACGGCGACGCGCTCGAAGAACTGGACCTGATTCTCGAAGACCTGCGCTCGCGCGGCGAGGAAATTCCCCAGTGGGAATTCTGCGACGGCTTCCTCACGGCCCTGGTCTGCACGCGCCGCGCGATTCCCGCGGCCGAATACCTGCCCATGCTGCTGGGCGACGGCGCCGAACTCGAAGTGACCGCAGGCCAGCCCCTGCCCAAGATCGAAGCGTTCAAGGACATCGAGCAGCAGGAGCGTTTCCTGGCGCTGTGGCAGGCGCGCTGGGATGAGGTTTCCCAGCAGCTGGACGCCGACGTGAAGACGCTCGACGACGAGCGCACCTTCCAGCCCGAAGCCATGGACATGCGCGGCGCGATCGCCAGCCTGCCCGAGGAAGAGCGCGCCGAAATGGAAGGCCAGGAGATTCCTTCGTTCGGCCAGGTCTGGGCGCTGGGCTTCATGTTTGCCGTCGAAAACTGGCCCGAAGAGTGGGCCGCTCCGCGCGACAAGGAAGCCGCGCAGTGGCTCGACGCCGCGCTCGAATCGGTCGTTGCGCTGACCGAAGACGACACCGGCAAGCCCGAAGTCTGCATGTATGACGAAAACGGCCCGGCCAGCACCAGCCAGGCGCGCGTGGAGCAGTTCGGCGAAGCCATCTGGGGCATCTATGACCTGCGCCAGCTGTGGAAGAGCATGGGCCCGCGCCAGGAAACCATCGTCAAGGGCGTGCAGCCCGGACGCAACGATGCCTGCCCCTGCGGCAGCGGCAAGAAGTTCAAGAAGTGCCACGGGGCTTGATTTAAAGCACCCCCTGAGCCGCTAAAGCGGCTTCCCCCTCTCATCCTTCGGTGGAGGGGGGCGCCCGGCTAGGGACGGCACCCTTGCTGCGCGACGGCGCTTGCTCGGTGCCCCTGGCCTGGGGCACGCCAGTTTCATAGGCAGTGCCCAGTGCCTCGCCTCTCTTGTTCTTGGCAGGGGGCGCTGCGTGCGCCTTGATCGTTATGGCCACACCTTTTCTTTCCCGTCTGCGCGCCGAATGGGCGCCGAGCATTCCGCGTGAACTGCTGGCCGGCGCGGTCGCGACGTTTGCGCTGATTCCCGAAGTCATCGCGTTCTCGTTTGTCGCCGGCGTCGATCCGGCCGTGGGGCTTTACGCGTCGTTCGTGATCAGCATCGTCATCGCTTTCGCGGGCGCGCGCCCGGCGATGGTGTCGGCGGCCGCGGGCTCGGTGGCACTCGTTGCCGCGCCGCTGGTGGCCGCGCATGGCCTGTCGTATCTGCTGGCCGCGGGCCTGCTCGCGGGCCTGGTGCAGATCCTGTTCGGCTGGCTGCGCATGGGGCTGCTGGTGCGCTTCGTCTCGAGCTCGGTGCGCACCGGCTTTGTCAACGCGCTGGCCATCCTGATCTTCAGCGCCCAGCTGCCGCATCTGGAGAAGGCCAACGGCGCGGGCTGGGCGCTGCTGGCGCTGGGGCTGGCGCTGATCTACGGCCTGCCCTGGATGGCGCGCCGCCTGAACTTCGCGGCGCTGGCCGCAATTCCTTCACCGCTGATCTGCGTGCTGGTGCTGACGCTGCTGGCCGCGGGCCTGGGCCTGCCGGTGGCAACCGTGGCCGATCTGGGCCATCTGCCCGATGCGCTGCCGTCGTTCGGCCTGCCCGACGTGCCACTGGTCTGGGACACGCTGCGCATCATCTTGCTGCCGGCCATTGCCATTGCCATGGTGGGCCTGCTCGAGTCGGTGCTCACCGCGGCCGTGGTCGATGAAATGACCAATACGCCCAGCGACAAGAACCGCGAATGCACGGGACTGGGCCTGGCGAATGTCGCGGCCAGCTGCTTTGGCGGCATCGCGGGCTGCGGAATGATAGGCCAGGCCGTGGGCAATGTGACCTATGGCGGGCGCGGCCGGCTGTCGACGCTGTTTGCGGGCGTGTTCCTGCTGCTGCTGATCGTGCTGCTCAAGCCCTGGGTGGCGCTGGTGCCGGTCGTGGCGCTGGTGGCCATCATGGTCACGGTGTCGGTGGCCACGTTCAACTGGGCCAGCATAGGCGAGATCGCACGCCATCCCAAGACTTCGACGACGGTGATGCTGGCCACGGTGGTGCTGACGCTGATCACGCACAACCTGGCCGTGGGCGTGGCCGTGGGCGTGCTGCTCAGCGGCGTGTTCTTCATGGCCAAGGTGTCGCAGCTGCTGCAGGTGCGCAGCGCAGACGACAGCACCGGGACGCGCACCTGGACGGTTTCGGGCCAGGTGTTCTTTGCCTCGGCCGATGCGCTGGTCGACGCGTTCGACGTGCGCGGCGCCGAAGGGCGCGCGGTGCGCATCGATGCCAGCGGCGCGCAGTTCTGGGACATCACCGCCGTGGCCGCGCTGGAGAAAGTCGTGCAGCGGCTGCGCGCGCATGGCTGCGCTGTCGAAGTCACTGGGCTCAGTGCCAGCAGCCGGCAACTGATGGAAAGAGTGAAGTAACGGCTTTTTAGCGCAGGCCGTTCATGGTTCGACGGGGTCGCCTAGACAGGCTCACCACGAACGGGAAAACCGTTCGGGCTGAGCTCGTCGAAGCCCAGACTTGAACCGAGCAGCTACCCCAAGCGCCGCAGCAAGCCCTGGAGCGCATGCTCCACCGTCTGCTGTCGCACCGCGGCGCGATCGCCGTCGAAGCGCCGGCATTCGGCATCGGCGTGGCCGTCAATGCACCAGCCGAACCAGACCGTGCCCACGGGCTTGGCGGCCGAGCCGCCGCCGGGGCCGGCGACGCCGGTGACCGCCACGCTGCAGCGGGCGCGCGAATGCGCGACCGCGCCCCGGGCCATGGCCAGCGCCACGGCTTCGCTCACCGCGCCATGGGCGTCGATGAGCGCCGCGTCCACGCCCAGCATCTCGGTCTTGGCCTGGTTGGAATAGCTCACGAAACCGCGTTCGAACCAGTCGCTGGAACCCGCGATGTCGGTGCAGGCGCCGGCGATCAGGCCGCCGGTGCAGCTTTCGGCCGTGGCCATCTGCGCGCCGCGCGTCCGCAGCGCGGTCGCAAGTTCGGTCACAAGTGCTTCAGTCATGGAGTCAGAAGAAGAAATGGCGCCACAGCGCGATGGTCAGCAGCGTGCAGCCCGCAGCGATCAGGTCGTCGAACATGATGCCTATGCCGCCGCGCCAGCCAAAGCCCTTGAACAGCTGATCTGCCCAGCGCACGGGCTGGGGCTTGACGGCGTCGAAGAAGCGGAACAGCGCGAATGCGCACAGCTGGCCCCACCAGCCCATGGGCATGCAAAGCCACAGCACCAGCCAGATGCCCACGACTTCATCCCAGACGATGTGGCCGGGGTCGGCGACGCGCATGTGCTGGGCGGTGACGGCGCAGGCCCAGCAGCCGACGATCAGCGCGCCGGCAATGATCCAGCCGATCTGGGACGGCGTGAACCAGAGCTGCAGCAGCAGGAACGTGAGCCAGCCCCAGAGGCTGCCCACCGTGCCCGGCGCGATGCGGCCCAGGCCCGAGCCCTGGCCCAGCGCAATGAAATGCGCGGGGTGGGTCATCATGAAGCGCATGCTGGGGCGGTAGGGCGCCGGCGGCTTGCGGGTGGGGCGGGGGGCTTCAGCAGGCGTGGCAAAAGGGCGTGACATACGTGAATCAAAAGTGTTTTGACAATCAATAGTTTAATTCTATTGCTGCCATGGCCTGGCATTTGTGAGAGTATGCGCCGCCGCCCCGACCGCTCAAACGGAAAAATGATCGAACGATGCGTAGCGTTTGACCAGCTCCTGTCCCTGCGCGTCGAGCAGCCGCAGTCCGGACTGTGCCTGTGCGCTGCCGATGCGCGTGACGGGCGTGTCACTGGCCCGGGCCGCGGCTGCGACCTGGGCGCGCATTTCTGGCGCGGCGGTAAAGCACAGTTCGTAATCGTCGCCGCCCGCAAGCGTGCATTGCCGGATCAGTTCCTCATTCTCGGTCAGGCCGGCCGCCAGCAGCGCACCGGTCAGCCGTGTATCGATGCAGGCGCCCACGCGCGACTGCGCGAGGATATGCCCCAGATCGCCCAGCAGGCCGTCGCTGACGTCCAGCGCGCTGCTGGCGATGCCGCGCAAGGCCTGGCCCAGCGCCACGCGCGGTGTCGGCATTTCGAGCCGCAGTCGGGCTGCGGCCAGCGTGGCCGGCGGCAGCGTCAGATGGCCCTGCAGGGCTTCGAGCGCCAGGCGTGCATCGCCCAGGGTGCCGCTGACGTAGATGTCGTCGCCGGCGCGCGCGCCGCTGCGCAGCAGCGCCTGGCCCGCAGGCACTTCGCCAAAGACGGTGATGCAGATGTTGAGCGGGCCTTGCGTGGTGTCGCCGCCTATGAGTTCGCAATCATGTGCGTCGGCCAGCGCCAGCAGACCCTGGGCGAAGGCCGACACCCAGGCGGTATCGGCACGCGGCAGCGACAGCGCCAGCGTGAACGCCAGCGGCCGTGCGCCGCAGGCCGCGAGGTCGCTGAGGTTGACGGCGAGCGCCTTGTGGCCCAGGCGCAGCGGATCCACATCGGCGAAGAAGTGCCGGCCCTCGACCAGCATGTCGCTGGACACCGCGAGCTGCATTCCCGGCGTGGGCGCAAGCAGCGCGCAGTCGTCGCCCACGCCCAGCGCGGCGCGGCGCACGGGGCGCGTGAAAAAAGTACGGATCAGGTCGAATTCACCCATCTCAAGGCTTTCTGAATTTAGTTCACTGCCGTGCGATACCGGCGTGAGCCAGGTCAGGGACACCGAGCAAGGGCCGCCCCGCAGCGAGGTCCCCCTCCACCGAAGGTTGAGAGGGGGAAGCGCGGGGTGGCCCGGCCACGAAGTCGCTCAGGGGGTTATTCATATTGGCTGTCCGCGAAAGCGCATGGCGGCCTGGCGGCTGGTCTCGGCGAGCAATTGCTCCTCGCGCTGGCGATCGCGCAGCCAGCGCGCGTCGTTCTGGCCTTTCTCGACGTCGGTGCGCAGCAGGTGCAGCGAAGGCGCGGCGCCCTGGCGCGCGGCGTGGCTGGCGATCTGGTCCATGGTGTGGAGGATATGCTCGCGCAGCGGCTGATGCCGGCCCGTGCCCGGGTCCACATAGACTGCCTCCAGCCCGAAACGGCAGGCCTGGAAGCGGTTGTAGGTGTAGACCAGGTAGTCGTCCTCGCTGGGCGTGAACGGCTGGGTGTCGAGAAACCAGGCCGCAAGCGATTGCACATAGCCCGAGAGCGCGGCCGCGCGCTCTATGGTCAGCGGCGTGTCGAACACGCGTATCTCTATGGTGCCGAACTCGGGCTTGGGCCGGATGTCCCAGTAGAAGTCCTTCATGCTCTTGACCACGCCGGTGCCGGTCATCTTGTCGAAGTAGTTCTCGAACTCGCCCCAGGTGAGCACGCAGGGCGCGCGGCCCGACAGCGGAAACGCGAACACCGAGTTCAGCCGCGCCGAATCGAAGGCCGTGTCCTGGCCCTGCACATAGGGGCTGGACGCCGACAGCGCGATGAAATGCGGAATGTAGCGCGACATGCGGTGCAGCATCAGCAGTGCGGCATCGGCATCGGGGCAGCCGATGTGCACATGCTGGCCGAAGATGGTGAACTGCTGGGCGAGATAACCGTAGAGATCGGACAGCTCGCGAAACCGCGGCTTGTCGTAGATGCGCTGCTCGTGCCATTTCTGGAACGGGTGGGTGCCGCCGCCCGCGATCGCGATGTTGAGCTTGTCGGCATTGCGCACCAGCGCGTCGCGTATGGGGGTGAGCTGGCCCAGCACTTCGGACGCCGAGTGGCAGATAGCCGTCGAGATCTCGATCATGCTGCTGGTCATCTCGGGCACCACGCTGCCGGGCAGCGGAGTTTTCGCCATCAGGCGCAGCATGTCTTCGGCGTAGGGCGCGAGATCGTAGTCATGGGTGTTGAGCAGTTGCAGCTCGAGCTCCACACCCAGCGTCAGCGGTTCGGAATGGTGAAAGGCTTCAAGGGGCATTGCGGTCTCCGGGAGCGTTGCTGCGGTCCAGCAGCCTCAGGGTCTTGGTGCTTTCACCCGCGCGGCGGAACGCCAGGCTGGCGACCACGGCGCCGATCAGCTCCATCATCAGAATCATCGGCAGGGCGACGCGCGAAATCATCTGGCCGCTGTCGGGCGCGGCGGCGACGAACTGCGAGGCCAGCAGCAAGGCCACGGAAGACATCGGCGCCATCGCGCAGCTGACCCACATCGCCTGGCGCCAGCTCGCGCCGCTGCCCACATTGCCCAGGCCCACGCCTATGGTCTTGGCCAGCAGGCGCACGATGATCACGGCCAGCACCACGCCGGCCAGCGGCAGGTTCCAGTCGGCCTGGGCGGCCACGGTGGAGACCAGCACGAACATCATCATGGTCAACAGCGTGGAGGCCGTGCCCAGCTGGCGCGGCCAGGCCCAGGGGCGGGGATGCAGGTGCTTGAGCAGCATGCCGCCGAGCAGCGCGGCCAGCGGCGCCGAGCCGCCCAGGTGGGCGGTCACGGCCGTGCCCGCGGCGATCAGCGCCAGCACCAGAATCGAGGTGTTTTCGCTGGTCGGGCTCATGACGCGCAAGGCCAGGCGCATCAGCAGCGACAGCACGGCCGCGACCAGAATGGAGACACCCAGCACCACGGCCACGGCGGAGGTGCCGTCGAGCAGCGTCTGTCCGGGACGGTGGAACACTTCGGATTGGGCGCTGCCCAGCGTCAGCGCGTAGAGCGTCGACAGCGTGGCCAGCACCATGGAGCGGTCGGTCACCGCACCGGCGGCGCGCATGTCGGTGATCACGCGCGACAGCACCAGCGGAGAGGCCGCCATGGCCACCATCGCGATCGGGCTGGCGACATCGGCGGGTGTATCGAGCCAGCGCAGCAGCCACAGCACGGAGAAATAGGTGAGCGCGGCTTCGGCAATGCTCTGCACCAGCACCATGGGGTTGTGGCGGAACCAGCGCAGCGGAATGCGGCCGCCGCATTCAAACAGCACCAGCGAGACGCCGAGTTCGAGCATGAACAGGCTGATGCCCTGCAGCGGCCAGGGCGCGCCGCTGAAACCCGCGAAGCCGACCAGCGCGCCGACCATGGAATAGCCTATGACCTTGGGCAGACCGAGATAGCGCTGGCACAGCGAGCCGCCGATGGTGGCCAGCGCCAGCAGCAGCGACCATTGCAGCGTCACCAGGCCGGCAGACGGACGCAGCCATTGCGCCCAAAAGCCCGTCAAATTCTCCATTGTCTTTTCCTCCTTCTGGTGATGGCGTGTTTCCCGCCCCCGTCACGGGCGGGAAACTGCCCGAGGCACTTTATCCTGCCGGCCCCGGGGGGGCTTGCAGGACAAGTCCTTCTTCAAGGTTTGAAGAAACTCAGCGGTGCCTGGCGCAGCCGCGCGCGGATCGCGCGGTAGATGCGCGCGCGGTCCACGCCGCTCACGTTGTGCGCGCGCACCGCGAGACGGAACGCCAGCAGGAAGCTGACGATAACATTCAGCGCGCCGTTGAACGGCAGCATGGCCATGGCCCACCAGAAGGCACTGCTGTGCAGCATTTCCGTGCCCAGCGTCATGCTGGCCACGCCGATCTGGCCGGCCGACAGCGTGATATGGCGCACTTCAAGGCCCAGGCCGAAGAAGCCGACGAAGGCCGGCACCAGACCCAGCATCAGGCCCAGCGAGATGTTCGCCGCGAAGCCCGAAATGTTCTTGCGCAGGAAGTGCGCCCAGCGGTCGGCGCGCGCCGCGCCCAGGAAGTCGGTGATGCGCGGGTTGTAGCGTATCGCCGAGTCCATGCGCCGCAGAACGAACCAGTTTTCCGCCCAGCCCGCGACCAGACTGCTGGAGAACAGCAGCACGCCGGTGAATGCCGCGAACAGCACCGACGGGCCCAGCAGGCTCAGCGAATCGAGCACCTGGTCGGCATGCCCGACATCGAGCGGCGGATGGCCGAAGGCCTTGAGGAAAATCCACGAAAGGCCCAGCGCCGCGGGCAGCACGACCAGCACGTTGCCCAGGATGGCCGCCACCTGCGAGCGCGCGAGATTCGCGACTTCGGTGACGAAGTCCTCGACCGACTTCTGGTCGGGCAGCTCCTTGAGCTTGGCGGCCATCGCCGGCGCGGTCATTGCCGGCTGCTTGGTGGCGACGGTGAACATCAGCATCTGGATCAGCACGAAGCTGAACGCGTAGTTCATGCCCGCGAGCAGGCCGCCCCAGAATGCCGAAAGCGCGAGCGAAGCCAGCGCAAACTTCATCAGCGTGGTGAAGGCCATCACCATGCCGCCGCCCGCGGCCTTGCCCACCATGGCGCGGTATTCGGCGGCGTTGCGCGTGATGTAGTGCTCGCCGGTCTCGGCGCTGCGCTCGACCACCTTGGCGGCGAGCAGCGAGGAGTTGGCCGAGAACAGCGCGCGCAGGCTGCGGCGCTCGCGCGCCACGCCGACCAGGTGGGCCAGCAGCGGCGCGGCTTCGGCCACCGGGCGCTCGGACGTCAGGCAGTCCAGCAGCCGGCGCACGCGCACGATGCGTTCGCGCAGCTGGCGCAGCCGGAACACCAGGCCGACGGAAATGCCTTCGGATTCGAAATGGGCGTAGATCGTCGCCGTCGCCGCGCGGCAGGCGTCAAGCCGTTCGCGCAGCCGCTGTTCCGCGGCCAGCAGGCGATCGGGCGTGCGCAGCGCAAGCATCACTTCGACACGCAGGTTTTCCACGTCATGGATCAGCGCGTGGAACGGCTGGGCGTGGCGTGCGCTGTGGCTCATGCGCAGGCGCAGCTCGGGCGCAAAGCCGGTCGACAGGATCTGGCCGGCGCAATAGGTGATCGCGCTGAGCAGCGTCTGCTGCCAGTACGACGGGCCGTCCTGATGCGCCGCGACCAGCAGGCGCAGGCGCGCGAGCAGTTCGGCGTCCAGCGCATTGAGCCAGCGCGCGTCGAACTCGTCGGGCAGCGCCAGCATGAACAGTTCGGAGGCATCGATGGTCTCGGGGCTCGCGGGCAGCAGCTTGTAGCGCAGGCGCTCGTTCAATTCGCTGGCCAGCGCGGTGCGCGGCGCAAAGCCGAAGTCGGCCAGCAGCGTGGTGATATCGACGGTCTCGATGAACCGCTGCCACCAGGCCTGCATGCGCGCGCAGGCCGCGGGGTCGGCTTCAAGCGCATCGATGAATTGGCGTACGCGGTCCACGGCCAGCTCGACAGACGGCGCGGGCGCGCGCACCCAGGCCAGCAGATGGATCAGCCACAGGTGGCGTTGCGCGAGATCGGCCTCGGGGTCGAGTTCCAGCAGGAGCAGCGGCAGGTCGTAAGCGGTGCGCTTCATTCAGTGCAATATGCGGTCGTTCAACGGGCGCGCGTCGGCGCCGGAGTCGAAGGCTTCGAGCATGAACAAGCGGATGGGGGCGGTGAAGGTCTCGCCTTCATCGGTCACGCACAGGTAGCTGCCGTGCATGGTACCGCTGGACGTGCGCAGTTCGCAGCCGCTGCTGTACTGGAAGGCTTCGCCAGGCTGTAGCAGCGGCTGGTGGCCGATCACACCCAGGCCTTTGACCTCCTCGGTGTGGCCGTTGCTGTCACTGATGACCCAGTGGCGCGCAATCAACTGCGCGGGCGTTCGGCCCGCGTTGGTGATGGTGATGGTGTAGGCAAAGCGGAACACGCCGGCTTCCGGCGCAGATTGCTCTGGCAGGTATTCGGGCTGTACCTCGATCTGAAAGTCGTTGGTCGGCATGGCGCAATAGTAACTGCGACAATTGACGCATGAGCCGCACCTTCCACATCGCCCCCTCTATTCTGTCCGCCGACTTCTCCCGCCTCGGGGAAGAAGTCCGCAGCGTCATTGCTGCGGGCGCCGACTGGATCCACTTCGACGTCATGGACAACCATTACGTTCCCAACCTGACTTTCGGCCCCATGATCTGTGAGGCTTTGAAGCCCCACGCCAAGACCGCCGAAGGCCTTGCCGTGCCCATCGACGTGCATTTGATGGTGCAGCCTGTCGATGCACTGGCCCAGGCGTTCGCCCAGGCCGGCGCCGACTACATCAGCTTCCACCCCGATGCGTCGACCCACGTGCACCGCAGCGTGCAGGCCATCAAGTCGCACGGCTGCAAGGCCGGCCTGGTGTTCAATCCCGCCGCGTCGCTCGACGTGCTGGACTGGATGATCGACGACATCGATCTGATCCTGCTGATGAGCGTCAACCCCGGCTTCGGCGGCCAGAGCTTCATCGACAGCACCTTCCGCAAGATCGAGGACGCGCGCCGGCGCATCGAGGCTTCGGGCAAGGACATCCGCCTGGAAGTCGACGGCGGCATCAAGGGCGATAACATCCGCCGCGTCGCCGATGCCGGTGCCGACACCTTTGTCGCCGGCAGCGCGATCTTCGGCAAGCCCGACTACCGCGCCGTGATCGACGGCATGCGTCAGGCCTTGGCCTGATCCTTCCCGCCCGGCAGACTGCCGGGCAGGGCGCTGGGTGGGCCTACGCCTGCCGCCATTCATTACGTCTGCACCATGCTTTTGCCCCATCCCGCCCTTCGCTCCTTCAACTTCGACGCCGCCATCGTGGATCTGGACGGCACCATGGTCGATACGCTGGGCGACTTCAGCGCCGCGCTCAATGCCATGCTCGCCGATCTGCGGCTGCCGGCCATTGCCGCCGCGTCCATCGAGACCATGGTCGGCAAGGGCTCCGAGCATCTGATTCGCAGCGTGCTGGCCCATGTCGAAGTCGCCGATATCGAAGCGGTCTACCCCCAGGCCTGGGAACGCTATCAGCACCATTACCTGGCGATCAACGGCCAGCATGCCGAGGTCTATGCGGGCGTGCGCGAAGGGCTCGAAGCCTTGCGCGCCCAGGGCCTGCGCCTGGCCTGCCTGACCAACAAGCCGCTGTCGTTTGCCCAGCCGCTGCTCGCGGCCAAAGGCTTGGCGGGCCTGTTCGAGCAGGTGTTCGGCGGCGACTCGTTCGAGCGCAAGAAACCCGACCCGCTGCCGCTGCTCAAGACCTGCGAAGCGCTGGGCAGCGCGCCCAGGCACACGCTGATGATCGGCGACTCGAGCAACGACGCCAAGGCCGCGCGCGCCGCGGGCTGCCCCGTGGTGCTGGTCAGCTATGGCTACAACCATGGCGAGCCGGTGCGCGATGTCGATGCCGAGGCCTGCATCGACAGCCTGGTGGAACTGACGCTGGCGGGCGAGCCTTTGAGCGCTTGACTTGAGGGCGGCCGTTCATGGTTCGACAAGCTCACCACGAACGGTTCTCACCGTTCGTCCTGAGCCTGCCTCGCCGGCCGCGTCGAAGGATGAACGTCCTGCGCTCCAGCCACGGTTAAAGCCGGCCATTTGTCGGGCGGCCCCCGCGGGTTTGCTACACTTTGCGCCATGTTCATTCACCGCAAGTTCATTGCAGGTCTCAAGGACCGGGGAGCCTGGCCCTGGCGCAAGCCTACGCACTTGAACGCTTGATGGCACCTGGGGCACGTCCCAGCGTGCACCCGTGGCCCTAGACGGGCCGTTAGATTGAACTGCGGTACGCGCTGTATTTCCCGAACGGAAACCGCCTGCCGCCCCGAGCTGGGAGCTCCTTCTGTGATCACAGAACTCGAATTCAAAAGCCTGTCCGCGCAAGGCTTCAACCGCATTCCATTGATGGTCGAGGCCTTTGCCGACCTCGAAACCCCGCTGTCGCTGTACCTCAAGCTTGCCCATGCCCAGGGCGACGGCAAATACAGCTTTCTGCTCGAATCCGTCGTCGGCGGCGAGCGCTTCGGCCGCTACAGCTTCATCGGCCTGCCCGCGCGCAGCCTGCTGCGCGCCAGCGGCTTTGGCGCCGACGCGAAGACCGAAGTCGTGACCGATGGCCAGGTGGTCGAAACGCACGCAGGCAATCCGCTGGACTTCATTGCCGCCTACCAGCAGCGCTTCAAGGTCGCGCTCACCCCCGGCATGCCGCGCTTTTGCGGCGGCCTGGCCGGCTATTTCGGCTACGACGCGGTGCGCTACGTCGAGAAAAAGCTCGAGCAGTCGTGCCCGCCCGACGACCTGGGCTGCCCCGACATCCTGCTGCTGCAGTGCGAGGAAGTCGCGGTCATCGACAACCTGTCGGGCAAGCTGTACCTGATCGTCTACGCCGACCCGTCGCAGTCCGAAGCCTATTCGCGCGGCAAGAAGCGCCTGCGCGAACTCAAGGAGCAGCTGCGCTACTCGGTCAGCGCGCCCCAGCTCAAGCCCAGCGAAAGCCACCCGGCGCAGCGCAGCTTTGCCAAGGCAGATTACATTGCCGCTGTCGAGCAGGCCAAGGAAATGATTGCCGCAGGCGACTTCATGCAGGTGCAGGTCGGCCAGCGCATCCACAAGCGCTACACGCAAAGCCCGCTGAGCCTGTACCGCGCGCTGCGCTCGCTCAATCCCAGCCCCTACATGTACTACTACCACTTCGGAGATTTCCATGTGGTGGGGGCCAGCCCGGAAATCCTGGTGCGCCAGGAAAAGACGCCCGAGGGCCAGAAGATCACCATCCGCCCGCTGGCCGGAACGCGCCCGCGCGGCGCCACGCCCGAAGCCGACAAGGCCACCGAGATCGAGCTGATCAACGACCCCAAGGAACGCGCCGAGCATGTGATGCTGATCGACCTGGCGCGCAACGACATTGGCCGCATCGCGCGCACCGGCAGCGTCAAGGTCACCGAAGCCTTCGCGGTCGAGCGCTACAGCCATGTGATGCACATCGTCAGCAACGTCGAAGGCCTGCTCAATGAGGGAATGACCAGCATGGACGTGCTCAAGGCGACCTTTCCCGCGGGCACGCTGACCGGCGCGCCCAAGGTGCACGCGATGGAAGTCATTGACCAGCTCGAGCCCGTCAAGCGCGGCATCTACGGCGGCGCCTGCGGCTATCTGAGCTTTGCCGGCGACATGGACGTGGCGATCGCCATCCGCACCGGCGTGATCAAGGACGGCATGCTGTATGTGCAGGCCGCGGCCGGCGTGGTCGCCGACTCGGTGCCCGAGATGGAATGGCGCGAAACGGAACACAAGGCGCGCGCACTGCTGCGCGCCGCGGAATTGGTAGAGGAAGGACTGGAATGAGCCGCGCAATCGACAAGGTGCCGCACTGCACCGACATGACCGAAGTGCGCCAGGGCGTGAACGCCCTCGACGACATCCTCGTGCCGCTGCTGGTGCAGCGCAGCGGCTTCATGACCCAGGCGGCGCGCGTGAAGAACGACGCGCAGCTGGTGCGCGACGAAGCGCGCATCGAGGCCATCGTGGAGCGCGTGCGCGCCCAGGCCCAGGCCGAAGGCGGCAGCCCCGAACTGATCGAGCAGGTCTACCGCGCGATGATGGAGCTGTTCATCGCCTACGAACACCAGGAACTCGCGCGCCTGCGCGCCGCTGGCCTGGCCCCTCAGGCCGACAAGGAGTGAAGCCATGAAACTCCTGATGATCGACAACTACGACAGCTTCACCTACAACATCGTGCAGTACTTCGGCGAACTCGGCGCCGAAGTCAGCGTGGTGCGCAACGACGAAATCACGCTCGAGGAACTGGCGCAGCGCATGCAGGCCGAAGGCACCGAGCGCCTGGTGGTCTCGCCCGGCCCCTGCTCGCCGGCCGAAGCCGGCATTTCGGTCGCGGCCATCCAGCACTTCGCGGGCCAGCTGCCCATCCTGGGCGTGTGCCTGGGCCACCAGAGCATAGGCGCGGCGTTTGGCGGGCGCATCATCCGCGCCCAGCAGCAGATGCACGGCAAGACCAGCGTGATCACCACCACGCAGTCGGGCGTGTTTGCCGATCTGCCGGCGCAGTTCACCGTCAACCGCTACCACTCGCTGGTGATCGAGCGCGCCAGTTTGCCCGAAGTGCTGGAGATCACCGCCACCAGCGAGGACGGCGAGATCCAGGGCGTGCGCCACCGCGAGCTCGCCATCCAGGGCGTGCAATTCCACCCCGAAAGCATACTGACTGAGCACGGCCACGCAATGCTGCGCAACTTCCTGGAACAAAAGGCCTGAGACCCGGTATGCAACAGATCACTCCCCAGGCTGCGCTGCAGCGCACCATCGAACACCGCGAAATCTTCCATGACGAAATGCTGCACCTGATGCGCATGATCATGGGCGGCGAAATGTCGCCGCTGATGACCGCGGCCATCCTCACCGGCCTGCGCGTGAAGAAGGAAACCATTGGCGAGATCACCGCCGCCGCGCAGGTGATGCGCGAGTTCTCGCTGCGCGTGCAGGTGGCCGACAAGACCCATCTGGTCGACATCGTCGGCACCGGCGGCGACGGCGCCAACACCTTCAACATCTCGACCTGCTCGATGTTCGTCATTGCCGCGGCCGGCGGCAAGGTGAGCAAGCATGGCGGGCGCAGCGTCTCGAGCAAGAGCGGCAGCGCCGA
This sequence comes from Comamonas sp. DB36, assembly GCF_057914905.1. Lineage (NCBI taxonomy): Bacteria > Pseudomonadati > Pseudomonadota > Betaproteobacteria > Burkholderiales > Comamonadaceae > Comamonas > Comamonas sp. DB36. The sequence goes on along the minus strand of NZ_CP196631.1, from coordinate 4,222,597 downwards.
CGCGATGGAAGCGCTGGGCGTCAACCTGAACCTGTCGGCCGACGATATCGCGGCCTGCATTGCCGAAGTCGGCATTGGCTTCATGTTCGCGCCCAACCACCACCCGGCGATGAAGAACGTCGCCGCGGTGCGCAAGGAACTGGGCGTGCGCACGCTGTTCAACATCCTCGGGCCGCTCACCAACCCGGCGAGCGCACCGAACATCCTGATGGGCGTGTTCCATGAAGACCTCGTGGGCATCCAGGTGCGCGCGCTGCAGCGCCTGGGCGCCGAGCATGCGCTGGTCGTCTACGGCCGCGACGGGCTCGACGAAATCAGCCTGGGCGCGAGCACGCTGGTCGGCGAGCTCAAGGACGGCGCGGTGCACGAATACGAGATCCACCCCGAAGACTTCGGGCTGCAGATGGCCAGCACGCGCTCGCTGCGCGTCGAGAACCCCGAGGAATCAATGGCCATGCTGCGCGGCGTGCTCCAGGGCGCCAAGGGTCCGGCGCGCGATATCGTGTGCCTCAACGCAGGCGCGGCGCTGTACGCGGCGAATGTCGTTCCCAGCATTGCCGAAGGCCTGCTGCGCGCCCAGCAGGTGATAGACAGCGGCGCGGCGCTGGCCAAGCTGCAGCAGCTGATCGCCAAGTCGCAGGCGCTGTCGAGCGCCCGCGCGGTTTGAATTTTTCCCCGATACCGAAAGCTTCCCATGTCCGACATCCTCAACAAGATCGTGGCGGTCAAGCGCGAAGAACTCGCCGCTGCCCGCAAACGCATGCCGCTGGCCGACATGCGCCGCGATGCCGAAAGCCGTGTGCTCACGCGTGATTTCGAAGGCGCGCTGCGCGCAAAGATAGCCAAGGGCCATGCGGCGGTGATTGCCGAAGTCAAGAAGGCCAGTCCGTCCAAGGGCGTGATACGCGCCGACTTCATTCCCGCCGACATCGCGCAAAGCTATGCCGATGGCGATGGCAAGGTGAGCGCGGCCTGTCTTTCGGTGCTGACCGACAAGCAGTTCTTCCAGGGCAGCGTCGACTACCTCAAGCAGGCGCGCGCCAGCTGCCTGCTGCCCGTACTGCGCAAGGATTTCCTGATCGACCCCTACCAGGTCTACGAGTCGCGCGCCATGGGCGCCGACTGCGTGCTGCTGATTGCCGCCTGCCTTGAAGACGCGCAGATGGCCGAGATGGAAGCCGTGGCGCGCAGCCTCGACATGGCGGTGCTGGTCGAGGTGCATGACGCGGCCGAACTCGAGCGCGCGCTGCGCCTGAAAACCGCGCTGCTGGGCATCAACAACCGCAACCTGCGCACCTTTGAGGTCAGCCTGCAGACCACGCTGGAGCTGCAAAAGCAGGTGCCGGCCGACAAGCTGCTGGTCACCGAATCGGGCATTCTCACGCCCGCCGACGTGAAGACGCTGCGCGACGCGGGCGTCAACGCTTTCCTGGTGGGCGAAGCGTTCATGCGCGCCGACGACCCCGGCCTGGCCCTGGCCAAGCTGTTCTCCTGACATCGTGGGGCGACATGCAGCACGCTATCGACACTCTTGCTCCCGACGCCGCGACCCAGTTGCAGACCGCGAATCCGGCCGACTGGCCCGTGGCCGCGGGCTGGCAGCCGCTGGTCGATGGCTTTTTCGCCAGCTCTGGCGGTCAGCAGCTGCTGGCGTTCCTGCAGGCGCGGCTCGACGCGGGCGCGGTGATCTTCCCGCCCCAGCCGCTGCGCGCGCTGGAACTCACGCCGCCCGAAGCGGTGCGCGTGGTGATCCTGGGCCAGGATCCGTACCACGGCCGCGGCCAGGCCGAAGGCCTGGCGTTCTCGGTCGCGTCGGGCGTGCGCCTGCCGCCGTCGCTGCGCAACATCTTCAAGGAAATGCAGCGCGACCTGGGCACGCCCATCCCGGCCTTTCCTGTGCCCGGCGGCAGCCTGATCAACTGGGCCACGCATGGCGTGCTGCTGCTCAATACCTGCCTCACGGTGGAAGAGGGCCAGGCCGCGAGCCACAGCAAGCGCGGCTGGGAAGCCCTGACCGACGCCGTGATCCGCCATGTGGCCGAAGGCCCGCATCCCGTGGTGTTCATGCTCTGGGGCAGCCATGCGCAGTCCAAGCAGGCCTGGATTCCCGAAGGCCGCGGCCATCTGGTGCTGACCAGCAACCATCCCTCGCCGCTGTCGGCGCTGCGTCCGCCCGTGCCGTTCATAGGCAACGGGCATTTCGGCCAGGCGCGCGCGTTTCGCGCAGCGCGCGCTTCGACAAGCTCAGCGTGAACGGGGCATTGGGCTCAGCGTGAACGGGGCATGGGGCTCAGCGTGACTCTCTCATGCTGAGCCAGATGCTGGCCATGCCGCACAGCACGACGCCGGCCATGCCCAGCAGCGACAACATGTCGGGCACCTGGCCGAAGAACAGCCAGCCCATGGCCATCGCGAAACCGATCTGGCTGTAGAGAAACGGCGAGATCGTCGCCGGCGTCGCGACGCGGTAGGCCTGCAGCAGCAGCAGGTGGCCCACGCCGCTGCACACGCCCATCACCAGCACCGCGCCCCAGAGCTGCCAGCGGTCCACGCTTTGCCAGAACCAGGGCAGCAGCGGTGCCGTGAGCAGCAGCGGCAGCCAGGTGGTGTAGAGCTGGGTGGTCGCGGGTGCATCGAGGCGCGCGAGCCGGCTGCCCAGCAGCTGGTAGCCCGTGCCGCACAGCAGCAGCGCCATCGGCAGCAGGCTGCGCCAGCCCAGCGGCTGGTCGGTGCTTTCGGGGCGCACGATCAGGATCACGCAGGCCAGGCCTATCAGCAGCAGCACCAGGCGCGCGCCGCTGATGCGTTCCTTGAACAGCCAGGCCGAGGCGACGACGATCAGCAGCGGGCTGGCTGCCCAGATCGCGGTGAAGTTGCCCAGCGGCATGCTCTGGATGCAGAAGAAGGCCACGCAGGTGGTCAGCAGGCCGAAGGCCGAGCGGCTGAGCTGAAAGCGCGGGTGCTGGGTGCGCAGGATGGACCAGCCGTAGCGCGGCAGCACCAGCGCCGTGGTCACCAGCGCCTGGGACAGATAGCGCAGCCAGACCACCAGCAGCATGGGCAGGGCCTGGCCGCTGAACTTGGTCGCGCTGTCGAGCAGCGCGAACAGCGCGCAGGCGCATACCGTCAAGCCTATGCCCGTCAGCGCGGCGCGCACGGACGGGGACAGTCCCGCAAACCAGGAGGACATCGCGCCCACCCTCTCTTTTTTGAATGAATCTGCCGCGATTGCGGCCTGCAACGAATTGCGCGGCCGCAGGGGCCGCGCAGACAAATCATTCTAGGCCCTGGGACGGGCGCGTTTACTCCCGTGCGCAAATGGCGTGTCGCGGATGGCGCAGCAGCCATGTCGCCAGCCGTGGAAAAACCATGCGTATACGGATAAACCCTGGGGTTCTGGTAGGATGCAAAATGATAATTGTTCGCATATGGAGCGCTCGCCGCATGCCGGCCCGGCGCCTTCTTTGCGGATGTTTTTTGCCAGCATCGTGAGGAAGGATAGGGGTTATGACGTTTTCCGTGACGCGCCGTCAGGCGATGGGCCGCCTGGGTCAATGGGGTGTGGTGTTGAGCATGGCCGGTGGTGCTTCCACGGGCTGGGCCGCGCAGACCGTCACCGTCAAGGACAGTACGGGCGAAGTCAGCCTGCCGCTCAAACCCAGGACCGTGCTGGTGCTCGACCTGTCGGCGCTGGACATCATCCAGTCGCTGGGCGGCAAAGTTCAAGGCATTCCCGACACCAAGCTGCCGCCGCTGCTGCAAGCCTATTCCGACAGCGCCAGTTACCCGCATATCGGCAGCCTGTTCGAGCCCGACTATGAAAAGATCAAGGCGCTCAAGCCCGATCTGATCATTGCGGGCAACCGTTCGCTGCCCAAGATCGAGGCGCTGCGCAAGTTCGCGCCCGTGCTCGATGTGACGCTCGACAACCAGAAGCAGCTCGAAGAGGTGTACCGCAACATCCGCGCGATCGCCGCGGTCTACGGCCTGGCCGAAAAGGGCGAAGCCGAGATCAAGACCATAGAGCAGGAAATCGCGGGCCTGCGCACCCTGGCCGCCAGGCAGGGCCCTGGCTTGTTCCTGATGACCAACGGCGGCAAGCTCAGCGTCTATGGCCCGGGTTCGCGCTTCGACATGCTCTACACCGTGTTCGGCATGAAGCCGCTGGCGCAGAAGATCGAAGTCTCCAAGCATGGCCAGGCCGTGTCCTTCGAATACCTGCTCAAGGCCAACCCCGAATGGCTGTTCGTGCTGGACCGCGACGCCGCGATCGGCCGCGAAGGCGAGGCTGCGCAGAAGCTGCTCGACAACAAGCTGGTGCAGGCGACCAAGGCCTGGCGCGGCAAGCAGGTGGTCTACCTGAACGCTGCCAACTGGTATCTGCTGTCCAACGCCAGCCCTGGCGCCCTGAGAGCCAATATCCAGCAATTGTCGAATGCCTTTGCCCGCGGTTAAATCGGGCGCCGTTGCGTCGGGCGCCGTTGCGTCGGGCGCCGCTGCGTCGGGCTCTTTTGTCGCGGCATGGTCCGGGGCCCTGGTGGCCCTTTTTGCATTGGCGCTGTGGAGCCTTTCGGTGGGCGTGAGCGATGTGTCGTGGAATACGCTGTGGTCCTCGAGCGAGGACGACATGGTCGCCCAGGTGCTGCTCTACAGCCGCGTGCCGCGCACGCTGGCGCTGATTCTCGCGGGCTCGTCCATGGCGGTCGCGGGTCTGCTGATGCAGATGCTCGCGCGCAACCATTTCGTCGAACCCTCGACGGTGGGCACGGTCGAGTCGGCGACGCTGGGCATGCTGATGATGGCGCTGTGGGCGCCCGGCTGGTCGGTCTGGGCCAAGATGGGCGTCTCGGCATTGATGGCGCTGGCCGGCACGGCGCTGTTCCTTGCCGTGCTGGCGCGCGTGAAGCTGCGTTCGGCCTGGATCGTGCCGCTGGTCGGCTTGGTGTTGGCCGGCGTGATCGATGCCGGGGCGATGTTCTTCGCCTACCAGCATGACCTGATCCAGTCGCTGCGCGCCTGGTCCAACGGCGATTTCTCGGTGGTGATCGACGGCCGCTATGAAATGCTGTGGCTGTCGCTGGGCGTGACGCTGCTGGCCTGCCTGGCGGCCGACCGCTTCACGGTCGCGGGCCTGGGCGAGTCGTTCGCCACCAACCTCGGGCTCAATTACAAGCGCCTGGTCTGGCAGGGCCTGGTGGTGGTCGCCGTGGTCACGGCCTGCGTGGTGGTGACCGTGGGCAGCATTCCGTTTGTCGGGCTGATCGTTCCCAATGTCGTGCGCCTGATCGTCGGCGACAACGTGCGCCGCAGCGTGCTGTGGGTTGCCATTGCCGGCGCCGGTCTCACGCTGCTGTGCGATCTGGTGGGGCGGCTGGTGATCGCGCCCTATGAAATTCCCGTGGGCACCGTGATGGGGGTCGTGGGCAGTGCGCTGTTCCTGGTTCTGATCGTGCGCAAACGCCGGCGTGCAGGCTGATATGGAAAACACAACGCAACTTGCCGCGCCGCATGCGGCCACCTGGGCCGAGCGCTGGCAGAAGCCAGCGGTGCGCATGGGCCTGCTGGCGCTGCTGGCCTTGGTGGCCGGCGTGGCTTTCATGACGGTGGGCGTCAAGACCGACTGGGCGTTCGTGCTCGAGCACCGCGGCATCAAGCTGCTGACCATGCTGGTCGTGGCCGGCGCGATCGGCATGTCGACCGTGGTCTTCCAGACCATCACCCACAACACCATTCTCACGCCTTCGGTCATGGGGCTGGACGCGCTCTACCTGTTCCTGCAGGCGCTGCTGGTGCTGCTGCTGGGCGCGTCGGGCGTGGTCGCCTGGGGGGTGCTGCCCAAGTACCTGCTGGAGATCGTGCTGATGGTGTTCTTCAGCGTGCTGCTGATGCGCTGGCTTTTCACCGGCCAGTCCAGCAGCCTGCACCTGATGCTGCTGGTGGGCATGGTCGGCGGCATCTTCTTTCGCAGCCTGACCAGCTTCGCGATGCGCATGATCGATCCCAACGAGTTCGCGACGCTGCAGGACCGGATGTTTGCCAACTTCAACTCCATCCAGGTGCAGCTGCTGTGGCCATCGCTCGCGCTGATGCTGCTGGGCGCGGCCTGGATCTGGCGCCAGCGCCATGTGCTCGACGTGCTGGCGCTGGGCCGCGATGTCGCCGTGAATCTCGGCGTGGCCTACCAGCGCCAGGTGCTGCAGCTGCTGATCGTGATGGCCTGCCTGGTCGCGGTCTCGACGGCGCTGGTCGGCCCGGTGACGTTCTTCGGCCTGCTGGTGAGCAACATGGCCTATCAATGGATGGGAACGCGCCGCCACAGCTGGGTGCTGCCCGCAGCCGTGCTGTGGGGCTGCGTGCTGCTGCTGGGCGGCCAGGTGATTCTCGAGCAGGTGTTTGCTTTCAACACCTCGCTGTCCATCGTCGTCGAGTTTCTCGGCGGCGTGGTATTCATTTATTTGTTGATGCGCAAGGGCAAGACATGATCGACGCACGCGATGTGGTCAAGCGCCACGGCAGCACCACGGTGCTGAACGCGGTTTCGCTGCAGATTCCAAAACAGCAGTTCACGGCCATCATCGGCCCCAACGGCGCGGGCAAGTCGACGCTGCTGTCGCTGGTCAGCCGGCTGATGCCCCTGAGCAGCGGCCAGGTGAGCGTCGACGGCCTCGATGTCGCGACCACGGCCAGCGACGCGCTGTCGCGCGTGCTTGCCATCCTGCGCCAGGACAACCAGTCGGCGCTGCGCCTCACGGTGCGCGACCTCGTGGGCTTTGGCCGCTTTCCGCACAGCAAGGGCCGGCTCACGCCCGAAGACCTGCGCCATGTGGAAGACGCGCTGGATTATCTGCAGCTGCAGCCCCTGGCCGAGCGCTTTCTCGACGAGCTGTCGGGCGGCCAGCGCCAGCGCGCCTACATCGCCATGGTGCTGTGCCAGGACACGCCCTACATGCTGCTCGACGAGCCGCTCAACAACCTCGACATGGCCCATGCCGTGGCCATGATGAAGCTGCTGCGCCGCGCGGTCGACGAGCGCGGCAAGACCGTGGTGGTGGTGCTGCACGACATCAATTTCGCGGCCTGCTATGCCGACCACATCATCGCGATGAAGGACGGCGCCGTGGCGCATGAAGGCCCACCGCAGCAGGTGGTCCAGGACGAAGTGCTGTCGGCGCTCTACGGCATCGAGGTCACGGTGCACGAAGTCAAGGGCCAGCGCCTGTGCCACTACTTTGCTTAGGGCTTGCGCGCCGTGTCCGTCTCGCCCTGAAACGCCCTTTGACGGGATCAGGGCGAACGGGCGCGCCCTGCTGAAATTGCTCAGCGCTGGCGTTCCAGCAGCATCGAATCGCCGTAGCTGAAGAAGCGGTAGTGGTGGGCGATGGCCTGCTGGTAAAGCGACATCACCTGCTCGTAGCCGGCCAGCGCGCTGACCAGCATCATCAGCGTGCTCTTGGGCAGGTGGAAGTTGGTGACCAGCATGTCGACCACTTCGAACTGGAAGCCGGGCGTGATGAAGATGTTGGTGTCGCCCTGGATGTTGCCGCTCTTGGCCCAGGACTCGAGCGTGCGCACCGTGGTCGTGCCCACGGCGATCACGCGGCCGCCGCGCTGGCGGCAGCGCTCGAGCGCGGCCAGCGTGGCAAACGGAATGTCATACCACTCGCTGTGCATCTGGTGCTCGGCGAGGTTCTCGGTCTTGACCGGCTGGAACGTGCCCGCGCCCACATGCAGCGTCACGCTGGCGCGTTCCACGCCGCGTTCGGCCAGACGCGCCAGCACGGCTTCATCGAAGTGCAGCGCGGCCGTGGGCGCGGCCACGGCGCCGAGCTTGTCGGCAAACACGGTCTGGTAACGCTGGCTGTCTTCGGCGGCGTCGGGGTCGTTGCCTTCGGATTGCTGGCGCTCGATGTAGGGCGGCAGCGGCAGGTGGCCGTGGCGCTCCATCAGCTCGTACGGCGTCTCGCCGGCCGGGCCCTGCAGCGCGAAGCGGAACAGCGGGCCGTTTTCGTCGGGCCAGCGGCCCAGCAGCAGGGCGTCGAAGCCGCCGCCCCGCAGGCCGCCGCACATGTGGATGCGCGCGCCGGGCAGGGGTTTCTTGCTCACACGCATGTGCGCCACGACCTCGCCGCCTTCGAGCACGCGCTCGATCAGCAGCTCGAGCTTGCCGCCGCTGGCTTTCTCGCCGAACAGCCGCGCCTTGAGCACGCGCGTGTCGTTGAACACCAGCAGGTCGCCGGCGTTGAGCAGCTCAGGCAACTCGCGGAAGATGCGGTGCACCGAAGGCGCGGAGCGGCCGTCGAGCAGGCGCGAGGCGCTGCGTTCGGGCGTGGGGTGCTGGGCAATGAGGGATTCGGGAAGCTCGAAGTCGAAGTCGCTGAGCGTGAAGGCGCGAGGGCTGGAAGACATGCAGTTCTTGAGGGCCGGACAGGGCCCGTTCCAAGGGTCAAAAAAGGAACGCGAATTGTCGCAAAGAAACGATATGGCCGAGGCCACTGTTGTCTTTGCGCGCGCGCCGGCGCAGGCTCAGGCCGTCGCCGGCTCCTCGCTGGCGGCGCGGCCGCGCCACAGCGATTCGAGGTCGTCGAACGGCCAGTCGTCGGGATTCTCGTGCGTGGCGATGCGCTCGTCGCAGGTGAGGGCGGCGAGGTCGACGATGTACGGCGTGAGCCGCTGCTGGGTCCTGATCGCGTAGAACACCTTGATGCGCGGAGCGAGCAGCGAAACCTCCGAAGGCTCTATCACCACGGCCAGCAGACCCGAATGCAGCCGCACCAGCGAGCCCACGGGATACATGCCCACGGTCTGCACAAAGGCTTCGAACAGCTTGTGGTCCAGATGGGTGCGGCTCCATTGCGCCATGCGGCGTATGGCTTCGGCCGGCGGCCAGCCGCGCTTGTAAGGACGGTTGGAGGTCACGGCGTCGTAGACGTCGCAGATCGCCGTCATGCGCGCCAGCAGTGGAATGCTTTCGCCCGACAGCTGGTGCGGGTAGCCCGTGCCGTCGATCTTCTCATGGTGGTAGAGGCAGGCGTCGCGCACCGCCGGGTCGATTTCCATCGACTGCAGCATCTGCCAGCCCTTGGCCGAGTGGGTGCGCATGATGGCGAATTCGTAGTCATCCAGGGGGCCGGCCTTGTTCAGGATTTCAGGGCAGATGCTGGCCTTGCCCAGGTCGTGCAGCAGCCCGGCGAGCGCGGCCTTGCGCACGCTGTGGTCGTCGAGGCCCAGGCGCCGCGCGAGCGCCGCCATCAGCGCGCAGACCGCGAGGCAGTGCAGATAGGTGTACTGGTCGGCTTCCTTGAGACGTGCCAGGCTGGTCAGCGCGCTGGGGTTGCGCTCTATCGAATCGGTGATGTCCTCGACCAGGCGGTAGACCGGGTGGATGTCTATGCCCTGGCCATCGCGCGCCTGCGTGAACAGCTGGCTGATCGCCGGGTGCGCGCGCTGGCACAGGCTCGCTGCGTGCTGCAGTTCCTCGTCGAGGCTGCTGCTGTTCGCGCCCAGCGCCGAGCGCGGGCGCTCCGGTCGTGTCGAGCGCGCGTTGGGTGGATCGACGAAGGTCGCGGTGTCGGGGTCGTAGACCAGGCATTCCACCTCGGGCGCCACGTCGGCACCCTTGCGTATGTCGATCCAGACCTCCTGGATGGTGCCGCTGCGCAGCTTGGCCAATTCTTCCGCAGACTTGATCAGAAAGCGGCTGCGCCAGAACGGGTGCGCGAGCCAGGAGCCGCAGAATTCGTGCAGATACATGCCCTGCGAGAGGTGCTGGACATTGAGGCGCTTGAGCATGGGAGCGGGGCGTGAAAGGTAACCTGACGAAATGTGGACCGGCGCATGGTAGCCTTTTTACTCAGGCGGTAGTGCCGTGCTGCGGTGCGCGGGTTGCGCGCAAGCTTTCCCCTATTGTGCCTTTTCCATTTGTCCGAGATTACCAGCCGTTCATGTCAGTCCCGTCTTCTGCCCCGTCCAAAGCCCCTGTCAGCAGCGCGCAAAAAGCGCTGCTCAAGCTCGGGCTGACGCGCGACATCGATCTGGCGCTGCATCTGCCGTTGCGCTACGAGGATGAAACGCGCATCACGCCGCTGCGCAACGCCCGCGACGGCGCCACGGTCCAGATCGAGGCCACCGTGGTGTCGAGCGAAGTGCAGCTGCGCCCGCGCCGCCAGTTGCTGGTGCAGGTCGAGGACGAGACGGGCAGCTGCGAGCTGCGCTTCTTCAGCTTCTATCCCTCGCACCAGAAGACGCTTTCCGTGGGCGCGAAGCTGCGCATACGCGGCGAGATCAAGGGCGGGTTCTGGGGCCGGCAGATGATGCACCCGGCGTTTCGCCTGGCCGGCGGCGAGCTGCCGGCCGCGCTCACGCCCATCTACCCCACGGTCGCAGGCCTGCCCCAGGCCTACCTGCGCCGCGCGATCGCCAGCGCACTGCAGCGCGCCGATCTGAGCGACACCTTGCCACCGCAGGCTGCGCCGCCCGTGCACCAGACCTATGGCGCCGGTGGGCTGCAGCCGTTGTTCAGCCTGCGCGATGCGCTCAGATTCCTGCACAACCCCACGCCCGATGTGGCGCTGGCCACGCTGGAAGACCACAGCCATCCGGCCTGGCAGCGTCTCAAGGCCGAAGAGCTGCTGGCCCAGCAGCTGTCCCAATACCAGTCCAAGCGCGAACGCGCACGGCTGCGCGCACCCGCGCTGAGCATTCCCGCGGGCGCGCCGGGCGCGCTGGCGCTCGATGCCCAGTTCCTGGCCCAGCTGCCGTTCGGCCTGACGCGGGCCCAGCAGCGCGTGTGCGCCGAGATTGCCGCCGACATGGCGCGGCCTGTGCCCATGCACCGGCTGCTGCAGGGCGATGTGGGCTCGGGCAAGACCGTGGTCGCGGCGCTGTCGGCCGTGACCTGCATTGCTGCGGGCTGGCAGTGCGCGCTGATGGCGCCGACCGAAATCCTCGCCGAGCAGCACTTCGGCAAGCTGGTCGGCTGGCTCGAGAAGATCCTCGAGCCGCTGGGCAAGAAAGTCGCCTGGCTCGCAGGCGCGCAGAAGAAGAAGCAGCGCACGGCCATGCTCGAACTCGTGGCCAGCGGCGAGGCCGCGCTGGTGGTCGGCACCCATGCGGTGATCCAGGAGCAGGTGCAGTTCCACAGCCTCGCGCTCGCGGTCATCGACGAGCAGCACCGCTTCGGCGTCGCCCAGCGCCTGGCCTTGCGGCAAAAGCTCGCGCACACCGGGCTGGAGCCGCACATGCTGATGATGAGCGCCACGCCGATTCCGCGCACGCTGGCCATGAGCTATTACGCCGACCTCGACGTCTCGACCATCGACGAGCTGCCGCCGGGGCGCACGCCCATCGTCACCAAGCTGATTGCCGACAGCCGGCGCGATGAAGTCATAGAGCGCATCGCCGCCCAGGTGGCCGCGGGCCGGCAGGTCTACTGGGTCTGCCCGCTGATCGAGGAAAGCGAGGCGCTCGACCTGTCGAACGCCACCGCGACCCATGTCGACCTGAGCGATGCGCTGCCCGGCGTGATGGTCGGCCTGCTGCATTCGCGCATGCCCACGGCCGAGAAGAAGGCGGTGATGGAGCTGTTCACCGCGGGCGTGATGGGCGTGCTGGTCAGCACCACGGTGATCGAGGTCGGCGTCGACGTGCCCAATGCGTCGCTGATGGTGATCGAGCATTCCGAGCGCTTCGGCCTGAGCCAGCTGCACCAGCTGCGCGGGCGCGTGGGCCGCGGCGCGGCGGCCTCGGCCTGCGTGCTGCTGTATGCCGTGGGCGACAACGGCAAGCTCGGCGAAACCGCGAAGGAGCGCTTGCGCGCCATGGCCGAAACCAATGACGGCTTTGAAATCGCGCGCCGCGACCTCGAGATCCGCGGGCCCGGTGAATTTCTCGGAGCGCGCCAATCGGGGGCGGCAATGCTGCGCTTTGCCGATCTGGCGACCGATACCGACTTGCTGGAATGGGCGCGCGAATGCGCTCCAGAGATGCTGGACCGCTTCCCGCAGCTCGCCGAACGCCATGTTGCACGCTGGTTAGGTGGTAAAGCAGAGTTTCTCAAGGCATGATATGTAACCGTTTAAATATCAGACTTGGCAACGTCGATATCGGCACTGATGCCAAAGTGCCGCGACAATAGGCGTTCCGCATGGCCCAGGACCCCACTACATGACCCTCACTGAACTAAAGTACATCGTTGCGGTGGCCCGCGAGAAGCATTTTGGACATGCTGCAGAAGCATGCTACGTGTCGCAGCCTACGCTGTCGGTCGCCATCAAGAAGCTCGAGGAAGAGCTTGACGTCAAGCTTTTCGAGCGCAGCGCAGGTGAGGTGTCGGTGACGCCGCTGGGCGAGGAAATCGTGCGCCAGGCGCAAAGCGTGCTCGAGCAGGCGGCTGCCATCAAGGAAATCGCCAAGCGCGGTAAGGACCCGCTGGCCGGAGCCCTGACGCTGGGCGTGATCTATACCATCGGCCCCTATCTGCTGCCCGAGCTGGTGCGCCACGCGATCCAGCGCACGCCGCAGATGCCGCTGATGCTGCAGGAAAACTTCACCGTCAAGCTGCTCGAAATGCTGCGCACCGGTGAAATCGACTGCGCCATCGTGGCCGAGCCCTTCCCCGATACCGGTCTCGCAACCGCGCCGCTGTACGACGAGCCCTTCATGGCCGCCGTGCCCAGCAACCATCCGCTGGCCCAGCAGGATTCGGTGTCGACCATCGAGCTGAAGAACGAAACCATGCTGCTGCTGGGGTCGGGCCATTGCTTCCGCGACCATGTGCTGGAAGTCTGCCCCGAGTTCGCGCGCTATGCGAGCAATGCCGAAGGCATTCGCCGCACGTTCGAAGGCTCGTCGCTGGAAACCATCAAGCACATGGTTGCCGCCGGCATGGGCGTGACCCTGGTGCCGCGCCTGTCGGTGCCGCGCGATGCGCTCGAAGCTCCGGTGCGCCGCCGCAAGAACGACGAACCGCATATCCGCTACCTGCCTATCCGTACCGAAGACGGCCTGGTCACGCCCAGCCGCCGCGTGGTGCTGGTCTGGCGCCGCAGCTTCACGCGCTACGAAGCGATTGCCGCGCTGCGCAACGCGGTCTACGCCTGCAACCTGCCCGGCGTCGAACGGCTCTCCTGAAGCCTGCGGCCATGGCCGCGAGGACGGGGCAGGCGCTGGCCCCGTTCATCTTCTTCGACCTACGGGGGCGCTTGCGGCATGGCTTTTCCCGCGGCCGGCTCTGCGCTACATTGTGACCGGTACCCCTGTTTCCCACCGGATCCCATGTCACACGCTGCTTCCTCCTCCTCCACGCCACCGCCAGCATCCCCGCGCTCGCGGCTGGCGCTGTATCTCGACCTGATACGCTGGAACCGCCCTGCGGGCTGGCTGGTGCTGGTCTGGCCCACACTCGCCGCGCTGTGGGTTGCCGCCGAAGGATTTCCGGGCTGGCATCTGCTGCTGGTGTTCGTGCTGGGCACGGTGCTGATGCGCAGCGCGGGCTGCTGCATCAACGACATCGCCGACCGCGATTTCGACAGGCATGTGAAGCGCACCACGCAGCGCCCCATCACGTCGGGCCAGGTCTCGGTCAAGGAGGCCGTGGTGGTGGGCGCGGTGCTGGCGCTGGTCGCGCTGGGCCTGGTGCTGACCACGCGCTGGGAAGCCGTTGCCTGGTCGGTGCCCGCGGTGCTGTTCACCATCCTCTACCCGTTCACCAAGCGTTTCTTCTCCATGCCCCAGGCTTTCCTGGGCATTGCATTCAATTTCGGCATCGTCATTGCGTTTGCCGCCGTGCTGGGCACGGTCACCGCGACCGGCTGGATGCTGTGGCTGGCCAACATGTTCCTGGTGCTGGCCTACGACACCGAATACGCCATGGTCGATCGCGACGATGACCTCAAGATCGGCATGAAGACTTCGGCGATCACGCTGGGTCGCTGGGACGTGACCGGCATCATGGTTTTCTTTGCGCTCAGCTGGCTGCTCACGCTCTGGGCGCTGCTGCCCTACGGCCTGGGCTGGCCGTTTGCGCTGGGCATGGGTGCGGCGGCCGCGCAGATCCTCTGGCATTTCACGCTGATACGCGAGCGCACGCGCGCCGGCTGTTTCGTGGCTTTCAGCAAGAGCCACTGGATAGGGGCCGCGCTGTTCGCGGGCGTGGCGCTGGGGTTTGCTTTGCGTTGACCGGCCTGCCGCATGTCGGCACTTGAAAGGACTCGCCATGGGCCAGAACCTGATCGTCATGCGTTTTGCCGCCGCCGACCGCGCCAGCCGGGCGCTGGCCGAACTCCGGGCGGCTTCGGCCGCCGGACGCCTGCAACTGCTGCAGGCCGCGCTGGTGCAGCGCGATGGCCAGGGGCTGACCCTGGCGGGCCCCGATGGGCAGTGTCTGCTGGAAGCAGCGCAAGGCAATGCGCCCGATGCGCTGGCCATGGCCGATGGCGCGGCCGCGCTGCTGGCGCGCGTGCGCGAGTTCAGCGAGCGCGAAGTCGACGGCCTGGCGCGAGAAATGGGCGTGGAACTGCTGCGTCGCCCCCTGCCGCCAGCGCAGGCAGCGCCGGGCGCGGCCTGATCAGTTGCCGAATTCCCGCGCGAGTTCCTTGGCGCGCTGCTCGGCGGCGCGCATCGCGGCAATGAATTGCGCGGGCACGCCGGCTTCCTGCATGTGCGTCACGGCCGCATGGGTCGTGCCGCCCTTGCTGGTCACGCGCTGGCGCAGCACTTCCACCGGCTCGCTCGAGCGCGCGGCAAGTTCCGACGCGCCCTGGAAGGTTGCCACCGCGAGCTGGTACGACTGGTGCGCGCCCAGGCCCATCTCGACGCCGGCCTGGGTCATGGCTTCGAGGAACAGAAACACATAGGCCGGGCCCGAGCCCGACAGTGCCGTGACCGCGTCGAGCTGATCTTCCTGCTCGACCCACAGGTGCTTGCCCGTGCTGGCCACGACCTGCTCGACCAGCTCCTTGCCCGCGGCGTCCACGGCCGGGCGCGCGAACAGGCCCGTGATGCCCTGGCCGATCAGCGCCGGCGTGTTGGGCATGGCGCGCACGATGCGCTCGCTGCCCAGCCACTGCGCAATGCTGGCCGTGGGAATGCCCGCGGCCACGCTCAGGTGCAGGGCCTGGGCGGTATGCGGTGCGGCGGCCGCGGCTGCGTCCTTGAATGTCTGGGGCTTGACGGCCCAGACCACCAACTGCGCGCGCGCCAGCGCGTCGCTGGCTTCGGCCCGGGCATTGATGCCGAACTGCTCCTTGAGCGCCGCGCGCGCGGCTTCGAACGGCTCGACGACTTCGATCTGGTCGGCGGCAAGGCCCTGGCGCAGCAGGCCGCCGATGATGGCGCTGGCCATGTTGCCGCCGCCGATGAAGGCAATGGTGGTAGACAGGGGAGAGGTGTTGCTCATGGGCTTGCAGTACAGAAAGAAGGGGTAGGGGCGTGGGGGCTCAGGCAGGCAGCGAGGCTTGGGCGACCGCATGTTCCCAGCGCGCCATCAGTTCCTGGGCGCGCGACGGGGGCAGAGTGGGCATGAAGCGGCGTTCGGCGACCCACAGTTCGGTCAGTTCGTCGGTGCTTTGATAGACGCCCGCCGACAGGCCTGCAAGATAGGCCGCGCCCAGCGCCGTGGTCTCGACCACGGCCGGACGCACCACGGGAATGCCCAGCAGGTCGGCCTGGAACTGCATCAGCAGGTTGTTGACGCAGGCGCCGCCGTCGACGCGCAGCTCGCTCACGGGCGCGCCGCCGCTCTCCACCGCGTCGCGGCTCATCGCCAGCAGCAGCGCCGCGCTCTGGTAGGCAATCGATTCGAGCGCAGCGCGCGCGATATGCGCCAGCGAGCTGCCGCGCGTCAGACCGGTGATCGTGCCGCGCGCATCGGGCTTCCAATAGGGTGCGCCCAGTCCCGTGAAGGCCGGCACCAGCATCACGCCGCCCGAATCGGGCACGCTTTCGGCCAGCGACTGCACCTGGCCGCTGTGCTCTATGGCCTGCAGGCCGTCGCGCAGCCACTGCACCACGGCGCCGCCGATGAACACGCTGCCTTCGAGCGCAAACGCGCGCGTGGCGCTGGTCTGCGCGGCGCTGGTGGTGAGCAGGCCGTTGTGCGAAGTCTGGAAGTTCGCGCCGGTATGCATCAGCATGAAGCAGCCCGTGCCGTAGGTGTTCTTGGCCATTCCGGCCTTGAAGCAGGCCTGGCCGAACAGCGCGCTTTGCTGGTCGCCGGCGACGCCGCCGATCGCAATCGCCGCGCCCAGCACATCGGTCGCGGTCTGGCCGAAGTCGCTGGAGGAGGGCAGCACTTCAGGCATCAGCGACTTTGGAATGCGCAGCAGCGCCAGCAGCTCGTCGTCCCATTGGTTGCGGTGCACATTGAACAGCATGGTGCGCGATGCATTGCTGACGTCGGTCACATGGCGCTTGCCTTGCGTCAGCTGCCAGATCAGCCAGCTGTCTATGGTGCCGAAGGCAAGCTCGCCGCGCTCGGCTGCGGCGCGCGCGCCCGGCACTTCGTCGAGCAGCCACTGCAGCTTGGTCGCCGAGAAATAGGCGTCTATGCGCAGCCCGGTCTTTTGCTGGATGCTGTCGGCATGGCCGTTTTCGCGCAGCTGGGCGCACGCGGGCTCGGCGCGTCGGTCCTGCCAGACGATCGCATGGTGTATGGGCTGGCCGGTCTGGCGGTTCCAGACCACGGTGGTCTCGCGCTGGTTGGTGATGCCCAGCGCGCGCACCTGGCTGGCCGCAATGCCCGCCTGGGCCAGCGCGGCGCGCGCCGTGCTCAGTTGGGTGCGCCAGATTTCCTGCGGGTCATGCTCGACCCAGCCCGGACGCGGATAGATTTGCGGCAGTTCGAGCTGGGCCTGGGCGACGATGCGGCCCTGGGCGTCGAAAAGAATGCTGCGGGAACTGGAAGTGCCTTGGTCTAGGGCGAGCAGGTAGGTCATATCGGGAGAGGAGGGGGTCAGGCGGCGACGGTGCATTGCACGCCGGCTTCGGCGAGCAGCGGGACGATGGCCGGCGGCGGCGGGGCGTCGGTGAACAGGCGGTTGATCTGGGCCAGCGTGGCGAGCTGCACCATGGCCTGGCGCTCGAACTTGCTGTGGTCGGCGGCGAGCCAGACTTCGCGCGACTGGGCGATGATGGTCTGGGCGACCTTGACTTCGCGCAGATCGAAATCGCGCAGCGAGCCATCGGCCTCGATCGCCGAGATGCCTATCAGCGCGATGTCGACCTTGAACTGGCGGATGAAATCCACCGCCGCCTCGCCGACGATGCCGCGGTCGCGCGAGCGCACCACGCCACCGGCGACAATCACTTCGCAGTCGGTGTTGCTGCTCAGGATGGCGGCGACGTTGAGGTTGTTGGTGATCACGCGCAGGCCGCGGTGCTGCAGCAGCGCCTGGGCGATGGCTTCGGTGGTGGTGCCGATGTTGAGAATCAGCGAGCAGCCGTTGGGCACGGCCTGGGCGACGGCGCGCGCGATGCGCGCCTTGCCGTCGGCATGCAGTCCCTGGCGCTGGGGGTGGGCCAGATTTTCTACCGTGGCGCTGGGCACGCGCACGCCGCCGTGAAAGCGCACCAGCAGGCCCGCGTCGGCGAGCTTTTGCACGTCGCGGCGCACGGTCTGCAGCGTCACGCCGAGATTGACGGCCAGTTGCTCCACCGTGGCGGACTGCTGCTGGCGCACGGCATCGAGCAACTGGAGTTGGCGGGGGTTGGAGTGGTTCACGCTTCTTCCTGGTGCGAATTTGGCTGTAGGGTAAAAACTAATTTCGAATCAAAACGCGCTCATGTGAACATCTTTTTCACAAAAACGAAACAAAAAGAGCGAAAATTACGCCATTGATTGTGACGCACATTGTTCCCGCTGCTGCCTTATCGTGATGGAGGCTGCAGCGCCTGCGGTCTGCGTTGCCCGATTTTCACCCAATCACGCTGCTAAGCCCGCTTATGACAACTACTTCGCTCCCCCTGGACACGGACCGCGCCGCCTTGCTCGCGCGGTTGGCCGAGCCTTGCGTCTACGACCTGGCGGTCATAGGCGGCGGTGCCACCGGCCTGGGCGTGGCGCTGGACGCGGTGGCGCGGGGCTTCAAGGTGGTGCTGCTCGAGTCGCATGATTTTGCCAAAGGCACATCGTCGCGCGCCACTAAGCTGGTGCACGGCGGCGTGCGCTATCTGGCGCAGGGCAATATCGCGCTGGTGCGCGAAGCCCTGCACGAACGCACGACGCTGTTGCGCAACGCGCCCCACCTCGCGCAGCGCCTGGCCTTCGTCATGCCCTCGTACCGCCTGCTCGACACGCCATTCTATGGCGCGGGTCTGAAGATGTATGACGCGCTGGCCGGCAAGGCCGGCCTGGGCGCCACCGAATTCCTGAGCCGCGACAAGACCGTCTCGCTGCTGCCCACGGCGCGCACCCAGGGCCTCAAGGGCGGCGTCAAATACTGGGACGGCCAGTTCGATGATGCGCGTCTGGCGCTCGCATTGGCGCGTACCGCCGCGGCCAAGGGCGCGCTGCTGGTCAATTACTGCCCGGCCAAGGAGCTGCTGCACGAAGACGGCAAGGTCACGGGCGTGGTCTGCGAGGACTCCGAGACCGGCACGGTCTATCGCGTACACGCCAAGTGCGTGGTGAATGCCACCGGTCCCTGGGTCGATCTGTTCCGCCAGCTCGACGGCAAGGCGCTGGGCCGCGAAGTCAAGCCCATGGTCGCTCCCAGCCAGGGCGTGCACGTGGTCGTGGACCGCGAGTTCCTGCCCACCGACCACGCGCTGCTGATTCCCAAGACCGCCGACGGCCGCGTGCTGTTTGCCGTGCCATGGCTGGGCAAGGTGATCCTGGGCACGACCGACACGCCGCGCAACGATCTGGCGCGCGAGCCCCTGCCTTTCCCCGAGGAAGTCGACTTCATCCTGTCGGAGGCCGGCAAGTACCTGGTGCGCCAGCCCACGCGCAACGATGTGCGCAGCGTCTGGGTCGGCCTGCGTCCGCTGGTCAAGCCCCAGGACGACGACGGCGAGAACACCAAGAAGATCAGCCGCGAGCACACGGTGATGAGCAGCCGCTCGGGCCTGGTCACCGTGACCGGCGGCAAGTGGACCACCTACCGTGCGATGGCCGAGGACGTGCTGCGCGAGTGCTTTGCGACCGGCCAGCTGCCCGAGCGCGCCGGCGGCGTGACGGTGAACCTGCCGCTGGTCGGTGCCCCGGCCGGCGGAACGCCGGCCGTAAACCCGGGGCTCAAGGGCATGAATGCGCCCCAGGGTCTGCACTCGTATGGCACGGAAGCCGCGGCCGTCGCGGCACTGCCCGGCGCCGACGTCTGGCTGGTCGACGGCCTGAGCGAAGCCATGGTGCGCTTTGCGGTGCGCCACGAATATGCGCGCACGGTCGAAGACGTGCTCGCGCGCCGCAGCCGCCTGCTGTTCCTCGATGCCCAGCGTGCCGTGGCGATCGCGCCGCGCGTCGCGGCGCTGATCGAGGAGGAGCTGGGGCGCGACGCGGGATTGACCGCCTTCCAGTCGCTGGCGCGCCAATATTTGCCACAGGGCCAGTGATGTCAAAAATGAGAGCGTCCCGGATTCAAGGGAACAGGGGTGCTCACTTTATGGAACCGGTCTGCAAGGCTGCATAAGCCTTGCAAGCTACTGATTTCATAGCGTTTTCGCAGTCCGCAGAGGTCGCCGCCGGCCTCTGTTGCAATTGCGCCGCACAGGACCGCGCCGCCCCGCAGCTTTGGGCCGGCAAAACGGGCTAAGCGGTTGACGTGCAAAGGAAATTCTGCGAGAATCGAATGCTTCACGTTTAATGCGTGAGGTTTCTGCCCAGCGGGAAGCGTTGCAAAATGGTTTGCGACGTGGACGACGGGCCCAAGACTGACTGGCTGGTCGCAGCCCTTGAGAAGTACTCTGGGGCTGTCCAAGCTGGTGCAAGTTGGGAATATTGAAATGATCCAAACAGAATCTCGGTTAGAGGTTGCCGACAACACCGGCGCTAAGTCCGTCCTGTGCATCAAGGTGCTGGGTGGTTCGAAGCGTCGCTATGCAAGTGTTGGCGACATCATCAAGGTGAGCGTTAAAGAAGCTGCTCCACGTGGCCGCGTCAAAAAAGGCGAGGTTTACAGTGCAGTGGTCGTGCGCACGGCGAAGGGTATTCGCCGCGCTGACGGTTCGCTCGTTAAATTTGACGGCAATGCAGCAGTTCTGCTCAACGCCAAGCTTGAGCCCATCGGCACTCGCATCTTCGGACCCGTGACGCGTGAATTGCGTACCGAAAAGTTCATGAAGATCGTGTCCCTGGCACCTGAAGTTCTCTAAAGGAAAGTGCAATGAACAAGATTCGCAAGGGCGACCAAGTCATCGTGCTGACTGGCCGTGACAAGGGCAAGCAAGGCGTCGTGGCGCTGCGCAAGGACGATTCTTACGTGTTGATCGATGGCATCAACCTCGTGAAGAAGCACGTCAAGCCAAACCCCATGAAGGGCACCACCGGCGGTATCGTGGAAAAGGCTATGCCTATCCACCAATCCAACGTGGCTATTTTCAATGCAGCTACTGGCAAGGCCGACCGCGTGGGCATCAAGCTCAGCGCAGACGGCAAGCGCGTTCGCGTGTACAAGTCCAGCGGCGCTGAAATCAAGGCGGCCTAAGGGGTAAAACATGGCACGACTGCAAAAACTCTATCGCGAAAAAATCGCGGCTGAACTCAAAGAGAAGTTTGGCTACACCTCCACTATGGAAGTGCCCCGTCTGACCAAGATCACCCTGAACATGGGTGTGAGCGAAGCCGTGGCCGACAAGAAGGTGATGGACAACGCTGTGGCTGACCTGACCAAGATTGCTGGTCAAAAGCCCGTGGTGACCAAGGCCAAGAAGGCTATCGCCGGTTTCAAGATCCGTGAAGGCCAGGCAATTGGCTGCATGGTGACCCTGCGTGGCGTTCAGATGTACGAATTCCTGGACCGTTTCGTCACCGTGGCTCTGCCCCGCGTGCGTGACTTCCGTGGTATCTCGGGCCGTTCGTTCGATGGTCGCGGCAACTACAACGTTGGCGTCAAAGAACAGATCATCTTCCCTGAAATTGAGTACGACAAGGTCGACGCACTGCGCGGTCTCAATATCAGCATCACCACGACTGCGAAGAACGACGAAGAGTGCAAGGCACTGCTCGCCGCTTTCCGCTTCCCGTTCAAGAACTGAGGCAAGCGTATGGCAAAAGTAGCATTGATCCAGCGCGAACTGAAGCGCGAAAAGCTGGCAGCCAAGTACGCTGTCAAGTACACCGAGCTGAAGGCCATCGCCGGCGACGCAAAGCGTAGCGACGAAGAGCGTGATGCAGCCCGCCTGGGCCTGCAAAAGCTCCCACGCAACGCCAACCCTACACGTCAACGTAACCGCTGCGCAATCACCGGTCGCCCACGTGGCACGTTCCGCCAATTTGGTCTGGCACGCGCAAAGATCCGTGAACTGGCTTTCGCAGGCGACATCCCCGGTGTCACCAAGGCCAGCTGGTAAGCAAGCAGGAGAGATTAAACATGAGCATGAGTGATCCCATCGCTGACTTGCTGACCCGCATCCGCAATGCACAAATGGTCGCCAAGACCACCGTGACGGCTCCTTCTTCCAAAGTGAAGATCGCCATCGCACAGGTGCTGAAAGATGAAGGCTATATCGACGGTTTCCAAGTGAAAACCGAAGACGGCAAGGCTGAACTCGAAATCACCCTGAAGTACTACGCGGGTCGCCCCGTGATCGAGCGCATCGAGCGCGTGAGCCGTCCCGGCCTGCGCGTGTACAAGGGCCGTGATGCAATTCCACAAGTCATGAATGGCTTGGGCGTGGCAATCGTTACCACCCCCCAAGGCGTGATGACCGATCGTAAAGCGCGTGCTACCGGTGTCGGTGGCGAAGTGCTTTGCTATGTGGCCTAACGTGACATTGAAGGAGAAATACTGAAATGTCTCGCGTAGCAAAAATGCCTGTGACCATCCCCGCTGGCGTGGATGTGTCTATCAATGATGCACAAATCAGTGTCAAGGGCACTGGCGGCACTCTGTCGCTGGCCCAGAACGCACTGGTCACTGTGACCAATGCCGACGGCAAGCTCTCTTTCGAGCCCGCCAACGACTCCCGTGAAGCCAACGCCATGAGTGGTACCCAGCGTCAGCTGGTGAACAACATGGTGACCGGCGTGACCAAGGGTTTCGAGAAGAAGCTGACGCTGGTAGGCGTGGGCTTCAAGGCCGCTGCCTCGGGTTCCAAGCTGAACCTGGCCATCGGTTTCTCGCACCCCGTGAACTTCGAAATGCCCGCTGGCATTACGGTGGCTACCCCGATCCCGACCGAAATCGTGATCAAGGGCGCTGACCGTCAGGTCGTGGGCCAACTGGCCGCTGAGATCCGTGCTGTTCGTCCTCCCGAGCCCTACAAGGGCAAGGGTATCCGCTATGCGGACGAAAAGATCACGATCAAAGAGACCAAGAAGAAATAAGGAGCTGCAATATGTTGACCAAGAAAGAGCAGCGTCTCCGTCGTGCACGTCAGACCCGCATCCGCATTGCACAGCAAGGCGTGGCGCGTTTGAGCGTGAACCGCACGAACCTCCACATCTACGCCAGCGTGATTTCCGGCGACGGCACCACGGTGCTGGCCAGTGCTTCCACTGCAGAAGCCGAAGTGCGCACGTCGCTCGGCGGCTCCGGCAAGGGTGGCAACACTGCTGCGGCAACCCTGATCGGCAAGCGTATTGCTGAAAAGGCAAAGGCTGCCGGTGTCGAGAAGGTTGCATTCGATCGCGCAGGTTTCGCTTACCACGGTCGCGTCAAGGCTTTGGCCGACGCAGCCCGTGAAGCTGGCCTGCAGTTCTAAGCGGAGCGGATAAAAATGGCTAAATTTTCCCCCAAAGTGCAAGACGAAGGTCGTGACGACGGTCTGCGCGAAAAAATGATCGCGGTCAACCGCGTCACCAAGGTTGTGAAGGGCGGTCGTATCCTCGGCTTCGCTGCACTGACCGTGGTTGGCGACGGTGACGGCCGTGTTGGCATGGGCAAGGGCAAGTCGAAAGAAGTGCCTGCTTCCGTGCAAAAGGCGATGGAAGAAGCTCGCCGCAACATGATCAAGGTGTCCCTGAAGAACGGCACGATCCATCACATGGTTAACGGTCACCACGGTGCCGCTTCCGTCATGATGGCTCCCGCTCCCAAGGGTACCGGCATCATCGCCGGCGGCCCGATGCGCGCCGTGTTCGAAGTGTTGGGTATCACGGACATCGTGGCCAAGAGCCATGGTTCCTCCAACCCTTACAACATGGTTCGCGCCACGTTAGACGCCCTGACTCGTTCCACTACCCCCTCGGAAGTGGCATCGAAGCGCGGCAAGTCGGTCGAAGACATCTTCGCCTGATTGGAGTCCACATGACGACGCAACAAACTGTCAAGATTCAACTGGTGCGCAGCCCTATCGGCACCAAGGAATCGCATCGCGCCACCGTTCGCGGCCTGGGTCTGCGCAAGCTCAATAGCATCAGCGAGCTGCAAGACACTCCCGAAGTCCGTGGCATGATCAACAAGATCAGCTATCTGGTCAAGGTCCTCTGAAAGGATTGATGATGGAACTCAATAGCATCAAGCCTGCAGACGGCTCCAAGCACGCCAAGCGCCGCGTTGGTCGCGGTATCGGTTCCGGCCTGGGCAAGACTGCCGGCCGTGGCCACAAGGGTCAAAAATCGCGTTCGGGCGGCTACCACAAGGTAGGCTTCGAAGGCGGTCAAATGCCTCTGCAACGCCGTTTGCCCAAGCGCGGTTTCAAGTCGCATCTGCTGAAGTTCAATGCAGAAGTGACTCTGACTGCTCTCGAGCAACTCGGTCTGGCCGAAGTCGATCTGGCTGCCCTCAAGCAGGCTGGCCTGGTCGGCGAAATCGCCAAAGTCGTGAAGGTCATCAAGAGCGGCGCAATCACCAAGGCTGTCAAGCTGAACGGTATTGCTGCTACAGCGGGTGCCAAGGCAGCTATTGAAGCTGCCGGTGGCAACGTGGCCTGATTAAGTTCTGAAAGAAGACATCCGTGGCTACTAGCGCAGCTCAAATTGCAAAAACCGGAAAATTCGGCGATTTGCGTCGTCGGCTGGTTTTTCTGTTGCTTGCGCTGGTCGTATACCGTATCGGGGCGCATATCCCCGTGCCGGGCATCGACCCAGCGCAGCTGCAGCAGCTGTTCAATGGCCAGCAGGGCGGCATTCTCAATCTGTTCAATATGTTCTCGGGTGGAGCGCTTTCGCGCTTCACGGTGTTCGCACTGGGGATCATGCCGTACATCTCGGCATCGATCATCATGCAACTGATGACCTATGTCGTCCCGACGTTCGAACAGCTGAAAAAAGAAGGTGAATCGGGTCGTCGCAAGATCACCCAGTACACCCGCTACGGCACTTTGGCCTTGGCAATTTTTCAGTCCCTTGGGATTGCAGTGGCTCTGGAAAGCTCGGCAGGGCTGGTGCTCAGCCCAGGTATGGGCTTCCGCCTCACGGCGGTGGTCAGCCTGACCGCTGGCACCATGTTCCTGATGTGGCTCGGTGAACAGATCACTGAACGTGGTCTGGGCAACGGTATCTCGATCCTTATCTTTGCTGGTATTGCCGCAGGCTTGCCCAGCTCGATTGGTGGATTGCTGGAACTGGTGCGCACCGGCGCGATGAGCATTCTGGCTGCGATCTTCATTGTTCTCGTGGTGGCTGGCGTGACGTATTTCGTCGTGTTCGTCGAGCGGGGGCAGCGCAAGATCCTGGTGAACTACGCACGCCGTCAAGTAGGAAACAAGGTTTATGGTGGTCAGTCCTCGCACTTGCCATTGAAGCTGAACATGGCCGGGGTCATCCCTCCCATCTTCGCTTCCTCGATCATCTTGTTGCCTGCCACGGTGGTGAACTGGTTCAGCGCGGGAGAGTCGATGCGTTGGTTGCGTGACATCGCAGGTGCCCTGACCCCAGGTCAGCCGGTCTATGTGATGTTTTATGCAGCGGCCATCATCTTCTTCTGCTTCTTCTACACGGCCCTGGTCTTCAACAGCCGGGAAACAGCCGACAATCTGAAGAAGAGCGGTGCGTTCATTCCGGGCATTCGCCCAGGTGAGCACACGGCACGCTACATCGACAAGATCCTGGTTCGCCTGACCTTGGCTGGCGCGGTTTACATCACGTTTGTCTGTCTGCTGCCCGAGTTCATGATCCTGAAGTACAACGTTCCGTTCTACTTCGGTGGTACATCACTGCTGATCATTGTGGTGGTGACCATGGACTTCATGGCACAGGTGCAGAACTACATGATGTCGCAGCAGTACGAGTCGCTCCTCAAAAAAGCGAACTTCAAGGCTACGCCGGGCACTTGAGAAAAGGTTATGGATGCTCCCGGCGACGCCAGGAGCATCCAGCTCAGAGTTAGTAGATTTGTCCCACGTAGGGACGCCACGAGTTCCGCGCAGAATGGCCGGAACGGATGCAAAGTTTTAGGAGAATGAAATGAGAGTTTCGGCTTCGGTCAAGAAAATCTGCCGCAACTGCAAGATCATCCGCCGCAAGGGTGTGGTGCGTGTGATCTGCACAGACCAGCGCCATAAGCAGCGCCAGGGTTGATTGAAAGTATAGAGGACGCATATGGCACGTATAGCTGGCATTAATATTCCGCCGCATCAGCATGCTGAAATCGGCCTGACCGCTATTTATGGTATCGGTCGTACCCGCGCTCGCAAGATTTGCGAAGCATGCGAAATCGCATATTCCAAGAAGATCAAAGATCTGACGGATGGCGATCTCGAAAAAATCCGTGATGCGATTGCACAGTTCACCATCGAAGGTGACCTGCGTCGCGAAACAACGATGAACATCAAGCGTTTGATGGACATCGGTTGCTATCGCGGTTTCCGTCATCGCCGTGGCCTGCCCATGCGCGGCCAGCGCACTCGCACAAATGCGCGTACTCGCAAGGGTCCGCGTAAGGGTGCAGCGGCTTTGAAGAAATAAAGAGATTGAAAGATCACTATGGCTAAATCTCCCGCAAACAACGCATCGCAGCGCGTTCGCAAGAAGGTTCGCAAGAACATTTCTGACGGTATCGCTCACGTGCATGCGTCGTTCAACAACACGATCATCACCATCACTGACCGCCAGGGCAATGCATTGTCTTGGGCTTCGTCGGGTGGCCAAGGCTTCAAGGGCTCGCGCAAGTCGACGCCTTTCGCAGCTCAAGTGGCTTCCGAAGTTGCTGGTCGTGCAGCGATTGAACAAGGCATCAAGAACGTCGACGTCGAAATCAAGGGCCCCGGTCCTGGTCGCGAATCGTCGGTGCGCGCTCTGGGTGCCCTGGGCATCCGCATCACTTCCATCTCGGACGTGACGCCTGTGCCGCACAACGGCTGCCGCCCTCAAAAGCGTCGTCGTATCTAATTTTTTATAAGCCCACCGCCACCTGCATGGCTATGCCAGGCAGGTGGCTCCCGCAATTGTTTTGCGGCAGATGACACAAGGAAGATCACGTGGCACGTTATATCGGCCCTAAGGCCAAACTTTCCCGCCGTGAAGGCACCGACCTGTTCCTGAAGAGCGCACGTCGCTCGATCGCGGACAAGTCGAAGTTCGACACGAAGCCTGGCCAGCATGGCCGCACTTCTGGCCAACGCACTTCGGACTACGGTCTGCAGCTGCGCGAAAAGCAGAAGGTCAAGCGCATGTACGGCATTCTGGAAAAGCAATTCCGCCGCTACTTCGAAGCTGCTGATGGCAAAAAGGGCAACACGGGTGCAAACCTGCTGACGCTGCTGGAAAGCCGTCTGGACAACGTCGTGTACCGCATGGGCTTCGGCTCCACGCGTGCAGAAGCCCGCCAGCTGGTGTCGCACAAGGCGATCACGGTGAACGGTCAATCGGTGAACATCGCTTCCTACCTGGTCAAGGTCGGTGACGTGGTTGCCGTGCGCGAAAAGTCCAAGAAGCAGGCTCGCATTGTCGAAGCCCTGCAACTGGCTCAGCAAGTGGGCTTCCCCGCTTGGGTGGAAGTCAGCCTGGACAAGGCTGAAGGAACCTTCAAGAAGGCTCCTGACCGTGACGAATTCGGCGCAGACATCAACGAATCCCTGATCGTTGAATTGTATTCGCGTTGATTTTTCCGGCTAATTTTCGCTAAAACCGTCCCTAAACCGCGAGGCATCGCGGTTTAGGCGCTTCACCAGCCTTACCGGTGTAACGAGCCGGGGGTATTGAGAGGAAGTCTGCATGCAAACCAATTTGCTGAAACCCAAGGCAATCAATGTCGAACAACTTGGCCACAACCGTGCCAAGGTCGCACTTGAGCCGTTCGAGCGTGGTTACGGCCACACGCTGGGCAATGCCCTGCGCCGTGTTCTGCTCTCGTCCATGGTGGGTTACGCAGCGACGGAAGTCACGATTGCCGGCGTGCTCCATGAGTACTCCTCGATCGACGGCGTTCAGGAAGATGTGGTCAACATCCTGCTGAACCTCAAGGGCGTGGTGTTCAAGCTGCACAACCGTGACGAAGTCACGCTGAGCCTGCGCAAGGATGGCGAAGGCGTTGTCACTGCACGTGATATCCAGACCCCGCACGATGTCGAAATCGTGAACCCTGATCATGTCATCGCCAACCTGTCGCAAGGCGGCAAGCTGGACATGCAGATCAAGGTCGAAAAGGGCCGTGGCTATGTGCCGGGCAATGTGCGTCGCTATGGCGATGAGTCCACCAAGTCGATCGGCCGCATTGTGCTCGACGCTTCGTTCTCTCCCGTGAAGCGCGTCAGCTACACGGTCGAAAGCGCACGTGTCGAACAGCGTACCGACCTGGACAAGCTCGTGGTCGAAATCGAAACCAACGGTGCCATCACCGCGGAAGACGCAGTGCGCGCTTCGGCGAAGATCCTGGTCGAGCAGCTGGCTGTGTTCGCACAGCTCGAAGGCGGCGATCTGGAAGGCATCACTGGCAGCGCAGCTCCGCGCAACAACGCCAGCTTCGATCCTATCCTGCTGCGTCCTGTGGACGAGCTGGAACTGACGGTGCGTTCGGCCAACTGCTTGAAGGCCGAAAACATCTACTACATCGGCGACCTGATTCAGCGTACCGAGAACGAGCTGCTCAAGACCCCCAACCTGGGTCGCAAGTCGCTCAACGAGATCAAGGAAGTCCTGGCTTCCCGCGGTCTGACGCTGGGCATGAAGCTCGAAAACTGGCCGCCAGCCGGCCTGGACAAGCGTTAAGCTATAATCTGCATCCCGCCTTTTTGGGGTGGGAAGTGCCTCGGGCAGTACCTGATACGGCTGCCCGATTTAATTAAATATCAAGGAAAAAGCACCATGCGCCACGGTCACGGCCTCCGCAAACTCAACCGCACTTCTTCGCACCGCCTGGCGATGCTGCAGAACATGATGAATTCGCTCATTGAGCACGAAGCCATCAAGACCACCGTCCCCAAGGCCAAGGAACTGCGCCGCGTGATCGAGCCCATGATCACCCTGGCCAAGGTCGACACCGTCGCCAACCGCCGCCTGGCTTTCGACCGCCTGCGCGACCGCGACAGCGTCACCAAGCTGTTCAACGTGCTGGGTCCCCTGTTCAACGCCCGTCCCGGCGGCTACACGCGTATCCTGAAGATGGGCTTCCGCGTGGGCGACAACGCCCCCATGGCCTACGTTGAGCTGGTTGAACGCAGCCAAGAAGTGCAAACTTCTGACGCAGCAGCCTAAATCTGCTGTACAATAACTACATACCGCGCGATGGAGCAGTCTGGTAGCTCGTTGGGCTCATAACCCAAAGGTCGGAGGTTCAAATCCTTCTCGCGCAACCAAACATTCAACGCCCACTTTTCAGTGGGCGTTTTTGTTTTTGCGGTCCGCCTGCCGGGCCGCAACCGGTGTTCACCTTCTCTGCGCGCACTTCGCTGCGGCCCTCTGATTGATGACTTCTTCGTTTCCCAGCACCCTCGGCATTGATTTCGGCACCTCCAACTCGGCGATGGCGCTGCGTGTCGGCGCCAACCCGGCCCGCCTGATTCCTCTGGAAGGCGAGATGCTGGCCATGCCCACGGCCCTGTTTTTTCACGCCGAGGAACTGAGCACCCATTACGGCCGCGACGCCATGGCCCAGTACCTCGAAGGCGAGGAGGGGCGGCTGATGCGCTCGCTCAAGAGCCTGCTGGGCAGCGCGCTGCTGCAGGACAAGACCGTGGTGCACGGCAATCTGGTGAGCTACCAGGACATCATTGCGCTGTTTCTGCGCCATCTGGCCAACCGCGCCCAGAAGGAGCTGGGCCAGATGCCCGAGCGCGTGGTGCTGGGCCGGCCGGTGCATTTCGTCGATGACGACCCCGAGCGCGACGCGCTGGCCGAAGGCGCGCTGCGCGAAGCCGCGCACCGCGCGGGCTTTGCCGAAGTGCAGTTCCAGCTCGAACCGATTGCCGCGGCGCTCGACTATGAGCAGCGCCTGGACCGTGAATCGGTGGTGCTGGTGGTCGACATAGGCGGTGGTACTTCCGACTTCACCGTCGTGCGCCTGGGGCCGGAGCGCATCGCGCACCCGGACCGCAGCGTCGACGTGCTGGCGACCACGGGCGTGCACATCGGCGGTACCGACTTCGACCAGCGGCTCAATCTCGAACTGCTGCAGCCGCTGCTGGGCCTGCGCCACCACGGCAAGAGCGGGCGCGAAGTGCCCAGCCGCGTGTTCTTCGATCTGTCGACCTGGCATCTGATCCAGTGGCTGTACACCGCCAAGGCGGTGCGCGAGGCGCAGAACCTGCGCACCGACTACCAGGACGAGCGCCTGCATGCGCGGCTGATGACGGTGCTCGAAGAGCGCCTGGGCCACCGCCTGGCCAACACTATGGAGCAGGGCAAGATCGCGGTGTCGCAAAGCGGCGCGGCCCAGACCCTGGACCTGGGCTGGCTCGAGAACCAGCTGCAGGCTCAGGCCACGCCCGAGCTGCTGGACCTGCATCTGCAGCCTGCGCTGACGCGCGTGGTCGCCTGCGCCCAGGAATGCCTGCGTCGCGCGGGCGTGCAGGCCCGGGAGCTCGATGCGATTTATCTCACGGGCGGCTCCTCTGCGCTGCGTCCTCTGCGCAGCGCGCTGCGCGCGGCATTTCCGCAGACGGAGCAGGTCGAAGGCGATCTGTTTGGCGGCGTTGCCTCGGGCCTGGCCTATACGCAGGGCTGACAGCGCCGGCGCGCCCTGTCATGGCCTGATGTCGCGCACCAGGCGTATGCCGACCAGCGTATAGCGGGTCTGCGGCGTGTTCCAGTTGCGGTAGGCGCAGCGCGCATACAGGGGCCATGTATGCCATGAGCCGCCGCGGCGCACGCGCACGCTGCCTTCGGCCGGGCCTGGCGGATCGCTGGCCGGGGCCTCGGCGTAGTAGGTCGATGCATGCCAGTCTGCGACCCATTCCCAGGCGTTGCCCAGCATGTCGTGCAGGCCGAAGGCATTGGGCGCATGGCTGCCTACAGGCGCGGTGAACGCATGGCCGTCGTTGCCGGCGAGCGCATGCTGGCGCCAGCGCGGCCAGAACGCGGCCGCGCTCTGGTCGAAGGTGTTGGCCGTGCGCACCAGCCCTTGCGGGTCGTCGCCGTGCGGATAGCGGGTACGGGTGCCCGCGCGGCAGGCGTATTCCCATTGCGCTTCGGTCGGCAGACGGTATTGATGGCCTTCGCTGCGACTGAGCCATGCGGCCAGCGCCTGGGCGTCTTTCCAGGTGACGTTGACGACCGGGTGGTCATCACCTTGGGCAAAGCCGGGATTGCGCCAGGAATAGCGCGGATCGCGGCCTTCGAAGGCGTCGCCGCGCGCGCTGCTCGCGGGGTCGTAGGCCGGGTTGTAGCCATAGCCGCCTGTGCCGTCGGCTTCGGATTCGGGGCGGTAGCCCGAGGCCTCGATGAAGCGGCGGAACTGCCCCACGGTGACTTCGTGCTGGCCCAGGTAGAAGTCGTGGCTGATGCGCACCGCGTGCACCGGCGCTTCGTCGGCGAGCGCCTCGAAGCGCTGGCGTTCAAGCAGGGGAAAGTCGCGCGCCAGCGCTTCGGGGTCTTCGGCGCTGCCCATGGCAAAGCTGCCGGCGGGAATGCGCACGAATGCCATGCCCAGCGAGTTGCGCCATACGGCGATGTCCCCGGGAACAGGCTGCTGTGCCGTGGCGGCGCTGGCCAGCAGCGCAAGAACGCAGGCGAAGGCGGGCGCGAAATCGGTCATGCTGCATCTCCCGAAGAGGCCATGGCGGCCTGGACAGCAGTGTAGATGGGCCGGGCGCGCGCTGCCGTTCAGTCTTCGTCGGCGTCTGCGCGCTTGATCTGCAGCGCCGCGTCATAGAGGGCGTTGCGCGCCGCGCCCGTGATGTCGGCGGCCAGCCGTACCGCGACCTTGGTCGGCAGTTCGGCCAGCAGCAGGCGCAGCACGCGCAGGCCTTCGCCGCTGTCTTCCTGCAGCGCGACGGGATGCAGCACGACCACGAATTCACCGCGCGAGCGCTGCGGCGAGCCTTCGAGCCAGGCGGGCAGCTGGTCCGCGGGCTGGGTCACGATTTCCTCGAACTGCTTGGTGATTTCGCGCGCCAGCGTGACGTTGCGTGCACCCAGCACGGCCAGCGCCTGGGCCAGCTCGCCTATGCGGTGCGGCGCTTCGAGCAGCACGCAGCAGCGCGCTTCGAGGCCCAGTTGCTGCACCTGCGTTGCACGCTCGGCCTGCTTGCTGGCAAGAAAGCCCGCAAACAGAAAACCGCTGCTGGCCTGCGACGGCGCGACCGCGCCGGCGACGCTCAGCGCGGCCGTGATGCTGCTCGCGCCGGGCAGGGGAATGGTGCGCAGGCCCGCGGCCTGGACGGCTGCGGCCAGGCGCGCGCCGGGATCGCTGACGCCGGGCGTGCCCGCGTCGCTCACGTAAGCGATGCGCTGACCCTGCTGCAGGCGTGCGATCACCTGTTGCGCGGCTTCGGCTTCGTTATGCTGGTGCAGGGCCAGCAGCTGGCTGCCGGGGCGCTCCAGGCCGTAGGAGCGCAGCAGGCCCTGGGTATGGCGCGTGTCCTCGCAGGCAACGGTGTCGACGATCTGCAGCACATGCAGCGCGCGCAGGCTGATGTCGGCCAGATTGCCGATCGGGGTGGCGACCACATACAGGGCGCCTTGCGGATAGTGTTGCGCCGAGGCTGCGTCGTGGGCAGCGCTCAGCGCAGAGGCGAAAGAGGCACTCAATGGGTTTCCTTAAAAATCCGGGCGCAGCGGGCGCGGCGCCGTCAACCACGCGGCAACTGGGCCAGGCCGCGGAAGACCAGGCACTGCGCTGTCTGCAGGCCGCGGGTCTGCGGCTGGTGGAGCGCAATTATCGGACGCCCGGGCGTGGCGGTGGCGAGATTGACCTCATCATGCGCGATGCCGCAGGCACGCTGGTGTTTGTCGAGGTACGCCGGCGTCGCCACGCGGACTACGGCGGCGCCGGCGCCAGCATAGGCAGGACCAAGCAGGCCCGTATTGTGTGCGCGGCCCGGCATTATCTGCAACGCTGGTCGTCGCCGCCGCCTTGCCGCTTCGATGTGGTGCTGCTCGAGGCCGACGGCCTGCAATGGCTGCGCGCAGCCTTTGACGGAAACGAGCGGTAACCGTGGGATGGCGAAAGGTTTGCAGCCTCGCAGGTATCATCGGGCCTCCATGCTAGAGCAACGTATCCAACAGCATTTCATCGACAGCGCCGATCTGAAGTATCAGGCGGCGCAGGCGTTGAGTCTTCCCATCGCTTCCGCCGTGCAGGCCATGCTGGCCTGCGTCACCAGTGGCGGCAAGGTCCTGGCCTGCGGCTCGGGCCCTTCCGTCACTGACGCGCAGATGTTCGCATCGCTGTGCGTGACGGGGTTCGAGCGCGACCGTCCCGAACTCGCGGCACTCGCGCTGAGCGCGCAAGGAGGGCTGCTTGGCAGCCTGCCGGTGTCGGGCGGCGGCGGCAATGCCCAGCACTATCTGGCCCGCCAGGTGCGTGCGCTGGGCCAGGCGGGCGATCTGCTGCTGGTGCTGTCGGTGACCGGCAACGACCCCTGCGCACTCGAAGCCGTCGAGGCCGCGCACGAGCGCGACATGATGGCGGTGGTGCTCAGCGGCCGTACCGGCGGCACCTTGGCGGCGCGCATGCGCGAGACCGATGTGCTGATCTGCGTGCCGCATGACCGCGCGGCGCGCGTGCGCGAAGTGCATGCCCTGGTGCTGCACTGCCTGTGCGACGGCGTGGATGCCCAGTTGTTAGGTGAACAGGAGATGCCTTTATGAAGTTCAAGATCCGTCGTGCCGTTTGTTCCTCGCTGGCCGTGGTGCTGCTCGGTGGCGCATTGTCGGCTTGCGTTCCGCTGGTGGTCGGTGGCGGCATGGTCGCGGGCACGCTGGTGGCCGTGGACCGGCGCACGGCCGGCACCCAGGTCGAAGACGAAAGCATAGAGGTCAAGGCCGCGAATCGTATCCGCGACACGCTGGGCGACAAGGCGCGCATCAATGTGACCAGCTACAACCGCCAGGTGCTGCTGACCGGCGAAGTGGGCAACGAGACCGACAAGCAGGCGATGACACGCCTGGTCGAATCGGTCGACAACGTGCGCGGCGTGGTCAACGAGGTCGTGGTCGCGCCGTTCACCGCGACGCTGAGCCAGCGTTCGGCCGACACCTTCATCACCGGCAAGGTGCGCGCGAGCCTGCTCGATGCCAAGGATATCCAGGCCTCGGCGATCAAGGTGACGACCGAGAACAAGGTGGTCTATCTGATGGGCATAGTCACGCCGCGCGAAGCCAAGCGCGCGGCCGAAATCGCGCGCGGCGTCAATGACGTGACCAAGGTGGTGCGCGTGTTCGAAGTGGTCTCGGAAGAGGATCTGGCGCGCTACCAGCCCAAGCAGGCACCGGTCACGACCGACAGTTCGCCCACGGTCGCGCCCTGATACTGCGCACTCCATGAAACAGCCGGCCATGCCGGCTGTTTTTGTTTCAGCAGGCGCGGGACACCGACTTGGGCGTGCGGCCATAGTGGCGCTCGAACGCCGCGCTGAAGCTCGACAGGTGGCGGTAGCCGACGCGGTCGGCAACCGTGGACACGCGCAGGCCGGATTCGAGTAGCTGCCAGGCCTTCTTCATGCGGATGTCGGTGAGCATGCGGTGGGGGCTGGTGCCGAACAGTTCGCGAAAGCCCTGCTTGAGCTTGAATTCATTGATGCCGGTCGCGGTGCACAGGTAGGCGATGGTCAGCGCCTGGTCGTATTGCTGCAGCAGGATATCGCGCGCCTGCAGCAAGCGCTGCTGATCGTCCGCGCGCAGCCGGCCCGGGGTGATCTGCGGGAGCGGCTGCAGCGTTCGGGCCTGCGCCGCCAGCAGGCTCAGCGCGGCGATCTGCAGGTCGAGCACGCTGGCGTCGCGGCCGTGCAGATGCACCAGCGCCTGGGCCAGCTGCCGGGTCGCGGCGTCCTGCTGGCCGAAGAACAGGTGGCGGGCGCGGTCGTCGTGCGCAACGCCATCGAGCAGCGGCTCCAGCCGGTAGCGCTGCAGCAGCGATTCATCGGCAATCAGCCGCAGCTGGCGCGTGCGGCGCCGGGCTGGAAAGCGGCGCACGGCGCGCGCGCTGGCAAACGCCGCGACCGTGCTGTGGCCAGCGATGAACTCGAAGCACTGGCCGTCGCTGGCTACGGTGCTCGACGCGCCTTCGAGCGCCACCGTGATGGTCAGGGCGCGGCAGCCGCGGTCTATGGTGCTGGCCTCGAGCAGGTCTTGCTGCGGCAGGTAGTCGGCGTAGGCGAGTGCCAGGCCGTCGTCGAGCCGGCAGATGTCGTTGGTGCAGGGCCCCAGGGTCTGGGGCAGCTGCGAGCGCCACCAGGTGCCCTGTCCCCGGCGCGCCGGGGCTGCGATGTCTGCCGCATCGATGCGGTAAGTCATGGGCGCTTCTCCTGGTTGCTGGGCGTGCTCCGGAATGCCAAACAAAGAATCCGGATCGCCTAAGCAATGAATGATAGCCATTCGCGTCTGAATCTACAGTGAATCCAGGGCGAACAAGCGCCTGTCTTCCTGGAGCCATTGCATGAAATACGAACCCGAGGCGCTGTGTTGCGCCGGCCTGAAGCCCTCTGCACCGGGAGGTGGACAATGAATTTCCATGCCGCGCATGATCTGCAGCCGTTCTGGACCCTGGCCGCGGCACCAATACAGACCCGGGCCCTGGAGCAGGCCCTGACGCTGGGCCTGTTCGAGCGGCTGCGCCAGCCGGCCAGCGCTGCGGCGCTGGCCGCGCAGCTGGAACTCGATCCGGTGGCGACCAGCGTCTGGCTGGACCTGCTGTGGAGCATGGAGCTGCTGTCGCGCCACTGCGCGCTGGACGCGCCCGCCACGCCGCGCTACACGGCTTCGCCGCTGGCGCTGCGGCATTTCACCTCGGCCTCGGCGCAGAACTGCGCCCAGGCCTGGCTCTACCGCGCGCAATTCATGGAGCGCTTTGCGAACCAGTGGGAGACGCTGCTGCATCAGGGCTTCGATCCACGGGGCGCGGCCGCGCCGCAGGGCAGCTGGGCTCAGGCGGCGCGCGTGCAGATAGGGCAGGAGCAGCGCGTCGTGACCGTGCCCGCGGTGCTGGGCCTGATCGACACATTGGCACTGCCAGCGACGGGGCGCCTGCTCGATCTGGGCGGCGGGCCAGGCCATGTAGGCATTGCGCTGGCGCAGCGCCTGCCGCGCTGGCAGGGCGTGCTTTGCGACCAGCCTGAGACTGCCGAGGTGGCGCAGGAGAACATTCTCGCGGCGGGGCTGTCCGGCCGCTTGCAGGCCCTGGGCTGCGACCTGGAGACCGATTCGATAGGCAGCGGCTACGACCTCATCTGGTGCTCGGCGGTGCTGCATTTCATGCGCGATCCGCAGGCACTGGTGCACCAGGCCTGCGCCGCGCTCAGTCCGGGTGGTCTGCTGCTGCTGGCCCATGCCGAGCAGGTCGATGACCCGGAGCTGGCGGCCAGGGTGCTGCCGTTCTACGGCACGCTGGCGGTGCGCGGCAACCATCTGCCGCGCCCTGGCGGCATAGGCCGGATGATGGCCCAAGCCGGCCTGGTCGACATCCAGTCGCTGGGTCGCATCGATTTCCCCATGGCGCCCGTCTGGGTGCATGCGGGAAGGCGGCCTTGAACGCGGCGCTTATTTCAAGCGTTTGATGAGACTGGAGGTGTCCCAGCGGTTGCCGCCCATCTGCTGCACATCGGCGTAGAACTGGTCGACCAGCGCCGTGACCGGAACGCGCGCGCCGTTGCGCCGCGCTTCGTCGAGCACCAGACCCAGGTCCTTGCGCATCCAGTCGACCGCGAAGCCGAAGTCGAACTTGTCGGCGACCATGGTCTTGCCGCGCTGGTCCATCTGCCAGCTTTGCGCCGCGCCCTTGCCTATGACTTCAAGCACCTGGTTCATGTCCAGGCCGGCCTTGCCGCCGAATGCAATCGCTTCGGACAGGCCCTGGATCAGGCCGGCGAGGCAGATCTGGTTGACCATCTTCGCGAGTTGGCCCGAGCCGCTTTCGCCCAGCAGCGTGCAGGCGCGCGAGAACGCCATGGCCACGGGCTGCACGGTGGCGAAGGCCGCGGCGTCGCCGCCGCACATCACCGTGAGCTGGCCGTTCTGGGCGCCGGCCTGGCCGCCCGAGACCGGCGCGTCGATGAACTGCAGGCCCAGCGCCTGGGCCGCGGCGTTGAGTTCGCGCGCGACTTCGGCCGAGGCTGTCGTGTGGTCGACAAAGATTGCGCCAGGCTGCATGCCCGCGAGTGCGCCCTGCGCGCCCAGCACCACCGAGCGCAGGTCGTCGTCATTGCCCACGCAGCAGAACACGATGTCGGCGCCTTGCGCGGCTTCGCGCGGCGTCGCGGCCTGGCGCGGGCCCGCGGTGTCGGCGAACTCGGCGCACCACTGCGCGGCCTTTGCCGGGCTGCGGTTGTAGACCGTGACACTGTGGCCGGCACGAGCGAGGTGGCCGGCCATGGGGTAGCCCATCACACCCAGGCCCAGGAAGGCGACGGAAAGGGCGGCGGTGTTGCTGCAAAGATTAGACATAATTTTTCAATTTTCAGAGAAGAAAAGCCCGAACGTGGGCGAACTGTTTCATGGTGCTTGCACTGTTTGCAGCCTCTGAAACTGGCGTGGACCAGCAGGGGGCAGCGAGGAAGGGCCGCCCCGCACCGAGGCTGCCGTCCCCCTCCACCGAAGGTTGAGAGGGGGAAGCGGGGGACGGCCCCTGCCGCGTTAGCCGCTCAGGGGGTGATTTATACAATCGCGAAATGCTCGGTGCCCGAGGACAGGTCAAGATTGCGCGCGCGCTGGCTGTTGAGCTTGATGTTCAGCCGCAGGTCATTGACCGAGTCGGCATTGCGCAGCGCATCTTCATAGGTGATCTGCTGGGCTTCGAACAGATCGTACAGTGCCTGGTCGAAGGTCTGCATGCCCAGGTCGCGCCCTTTCTTCATGATTTCCTTGATCTCGGCGACTTCGCCCTTGAAGATCAGATCGGAAATCAGCGGCGTGTTGAGCATGACTTCCATGGCCGCGACCCGGCCCTTGCTGTCCTGCTTGGCGATCAGGCGCTGCGACACCATGGCGCGCAGGTTGAGCGACAGGTCCATCAGCAGCTGCTGGCGGCGCTCCTCGGGGAAGAAGTTGACGATGCGGTCCAGCGCCTGGTTGGCGCTGTTGGCGTGCAGCGTGGCCAGGCACAGGTGGCCGGTTTCGGAGAACGCGATCGCATGCTCCATGGTCTCGCGGTCGCGGATTTCCCCCATCAGTATCACGTCGGGTGCCTGGCGCAGCGTGTTCTTCAGCGCGGCTTCCCAGCTTTCGGTGTCCAGGCCCACTTCGCGCTGGGTGACGACGCAGTTCTTGTGCGGGTGCACGAATTCGATCGGGTCCTCGACGGTGATGATGTGGCCGTACGAGTTTTCGTTGCGCCAGTCGACCATGGCCGCCAGCGTCGTCGACTTGCCCGAGCCCGTGGCGCCGACGAGTATGCACAGGCCGCGCTTGCACATCGCGATGTCCTTGAGCACCTGCGGCACGCCCAGCTTGTCTATGGTCGGCACGGTCATCGGAATGGTCCGCATGACCATGCCGATGCGGCCCTGCTGCACGAAAGTGTTGACGCGAAAGCGGCCTATGCCCGCGGGCGAGATCGCGAAGTTGCTTTCCTTGGTGCGCTCGAAGTCGGCAATCTGCTTGTCGCTCATGATGGAGCGCGCGAGCGTGAGCGTGTGCAGCGGCGTCAGCGGCTGGGGCGAGACCTTGGTGATCTTGCCGTCGACCTTGATCGCGGGTGGAAACTCGGCGGTGATGAACAGGTCGCTGCCGTTGCGGTTGACCATGAGTTGCAGCAGATCATTGATGAATTTACTCGCCTGGTCTCGTTCCATGGAATTCTCCGGTGACTGGGGCAGGTCCTGCGCCAGGTAGTGTGTGGCTAGGGCGTCTGCTGGCCCAGGCGGCTGCTGACGGCGCGCAGGCGCACCGAAAGCTTGCGTGCCAGGATTGCGATCAACTGGGCGGCGAGCGCGGGGTCGTGCGCCAGCATGTCGTCCAGGGCTTCGGCGCTGAGCACCGCGAGTTCGCTGTCGACCAGCGTGGTGCAGCTGGAAAAGCGCTGTCCGCTGTCGAGCAGCGACATTTCGCCCAGCAGATCGCCGGGCCCGGTCTGTGCCAGGCGCAGCGTTTCGCCCCAGGGCTGGCGGCGGTTGACGACCAGCTCGCCGCTGAGCACCACCACCATGAAGTTGCCGTATTCGTCCTGCAGGATCACGTCGCGCTGGGCCTTGACGGCGGCGAAGTGCAGATAGCGTTCCATGCGCGCCAACGCATCGGCGCCCAGCGTCGACAGATGGCGGTCATGCGCCCACAGCGCCTGCAGCTGGCGCAGCGCGGGGCGCGCTGGCAGCGGCCGCGCGCCCAGCTCGACCGCGCGGGCTTCCCAGGGAACCAGCGGCTCCTGGTTGCCCTGGTGCCAGACGGTGGTGAAGAATGCCGACTCCGCGTCCTGGCGCGAGATCTCGGGCTCCGGCGCCTGGCGCAGCCGCTGCAGGATGCGTATCACCGCAGGCTCCGGGCGCCGCCGCGGGGGCGGCTGGCGCGGTACGGGCGCAGG
This sequence comes from Comamonas sp. DB36, assembly GCF_057914905.1. Lineage (NCBI taxonomy): Bacteria > Pseudomonadati > Pseudomonadota > Betaproteobacteria > Burkholderiales > Comamonadaceae > Comamonas > Comamonas sp. DB36. Next base: position 4,183,454 of record NZ_CP196631.1, on the reverse strand, counting down.
AGCAGAGTCATGGCAGCGTGCTCACCCGGGGAAGTTGTCCGGAATCTTGGCTTTGCCGCGCGCTTCCGCCGCAGTGATGATGTTGCGGCGCACCAGGTCGGTGAGGTTCTGGTCCAGCGTCTGCATGCCCACGTTCTGGCTGGTCTGTATCGTCGAGTACATCTGCGCGACCTTGGCCTCGCGTATCAGGTTGCGTATGGCGCTGGTGCCGAGCATGATTTCATGCGCGGCAACGCGGCCCTGGCCGTCCTTGGTCTTGCACAGCGTCTGCGAGATGACGGCCTGCAGCGATTCCGAGAGCATGGCGCGCACCATTTCCTTTTCCTCGGCGGGGAAGACGTCGATGATACGGTCAATGGTCTTGGCGGCGCTCGAGGTGTGCAGCGTGCCGAACACCAGGTGGCCGGTCTCCGCGGCCGTCATCGCCAGGCGAATGGTTTCGAGGTCGCGCATTTCGCCGACCAGGATGGCGTCCGGATCCTCGCGCAGCGCCGAGCGCAGCGCGGCAGAGAACGAATGCGTCATCGGCCCGACTTCACGCTGGTTGATCAGGCATTTCTTCGAGTCGTGGACGAATTCGATCGGGTCCTCGACGGTCAGGATATGGCCGTATTCGGTCTCGTTGAGGTAGTTGACCATGGCCGCCAGCGTGGTCGACTTGCCCGAGCCCGTGGGGCCGGTCACGAGCACCAGGCCGCGCGGCTTGAGCGCGAGCTCGGCGAAGATCTTGGGCGCGTTGAGCTGCTCGAGCGTCAGGATCTTGCTCGGAATGGTACGGAACACCGCGGCCGCGCCGCGCTGCTGGTTGAATGCGTTGACGCGAAACCGCGCCAGGCCTTCGATCTCGAACGAGAAGTCGATCTCCAGCATCTCGTCGTAGACCTTGCGCTGGGCGTCGCTCATGATGTCGTAGATCATCGCGTGCACGGTCTTGTGGTCCAGTGCGTCGACATTGATGCGCCGCACGTCGCCGTGCACCCGGATCATCGGCGGCAGGCCAGCGGAAAGATGCAGGTCGGATGCCTTGTTCTTGACGCTGAACGCCAGCAATTGGGTGATGTCCACGAAAGGCCCTTTGTCGTTTGGTACGCTTGTCGGTGATTATGACAATGATTGGTAACAACCTCCACCAGATCCACGCGCGCCTTGACCAGGCCTGCGTGGACGCCGAACGCGCGCCGGGCAGCGTTGCGCTGCTTGCCGTCTCCAAGACGTTCGGCCCCGACGCGGTGTACGAAGCCGCGCTTGCGGGCCAGCGCGATTTCGGCGAGAACTACATCCAGGAGGCGGTTGAAAAGATCGCCATCCTGCGTGAAATGGCCTGGCCGCCGGGCCATGCGCCGCTGCGCTGGCATTGCATTGGACCGATCCAGAGCAACAAGACGCGGCTGGTTGCCGAGCATTTCGACTGGGCGCAGAGCGTTGACCGGCTGAAGATCGCGCAGCGGCTGTCCGACCAGCGGCCCGAAGGCCTGGCGCCGCTGCAGGTCTGCCTGCAGGTCAACCCCGACGGCGGGGCGGCCAAGTCGGGCGTGCCGCCCGAGGAGGCGCTGGCGCTGGCCCTGGAAATCGCGCTGCTGCCCAACCTGCAGCTGCGCGGGCTGATGGCGATTCCCGAGGAGGGCGCGGACTTCGATGCGCAGTACGCGGTGCACCGCCGCGTGCGCCAGCTGTTCGACAGCATTGCCGCCAGCGGCGCGCCGGGCCTGGCGGCGTTCGACACGCTGTCGCTGGGCATGACCGCCGACCTCGAGGCCGCAGTGCACGCGGGCAGCACCCTGGTGCGCGTGGGCCGCGGCATCTTTGGCAAACGCTGAGATCGGCTTGCCGCGGCGACGCGTGCGCGTCGAATGGACGCGGCGACGTCTTTAACGTCGCGTGGGCCGCTGCATCTGGCAGGCGCTGGGCAGCGTCAGCTGCTCGGCGGGAATCACGGCATCGGTGCGAAAGCCCCACTGCGTGCCTTCCCAGCCCTGGGTCACGCGCTTGCCGTCTACCGGGGCAATGGTGTTGACCACCTGCGCCAGCAGCAGCTGGTGGTCCTGGCCGCGCATGCGCACCTTGCCCACGCTGGTGTCCAGGGCCATGTCTTCCATGGCCAGCGCGAGTTTGAGCGGGTCGGTCGACTGCGACTTCTGCATTGCCGCGGCCAGGAAGCGCACGGTCATGTCGATGCGCGGGGCGAGAAAGTCCTTGCCGGTTTTCGCCTTGTAGGCCTTGGCCTGGGCATCGACGGCAGGCCGATCGGCCTGGCCCGGGTGCCATTCGGCGACCCAGGTCAGCTGGCCCTTGCCGGCCTGGGAGACGGCCAGCACGGTGCCGGGAACGCCGCCCGCGCTGTGGTTGAAGTAGCGGTAGTCAAGGCCGGCGTCGCCCGCGGACTTGAGCAGCAAGGCCATGTCCTGGCCCCAGTTGCCTGTGATGAGGGTGTCGGCGCCGGATGCCTTGATCTTGGCGACATAGGGCGCGAAATCCTTGACGCGGCCTATGGGGTGCAGCGTCTCGCCGACAAACTGGATGTCGGGGCGGGCCGCGCCCACCATGCTGCGGCCATAGGCCGCCCACTGCTTGCCATGCGCGTAGTCCTGGTTGAGCAGGTAGACGTTCTTGATGGCGGGCTGGGTCTTGATGTAGTCGCTGATCGCCTTCATGCGCATCGCGGTGTTGGCATCGAACATGAAGTGCCAGAAATTGCAGGCCTTGCCCGTGAGCTCGGGGTCTATCGACGAATGGTTGAGCACCAGCACTTCCTTGCCCGGATTGCGCTGGTTGTGGCGCGCGGCCGACTGCACCAGGGCCGTCACCACCGAAGAGCCCGAGCCGCCGGTAATGATGGCGCGCGCCCCTTGGTCTATGGCCGCCTGCAGCGCGCTCTGGCTTTCCTGCGCCGACAGCTTGCTGTCGAACTGCAGCAGCTGCAGCTGTGCCTTGCCCGGCAGCCCGCCCTGGGCGTTGATCTCCTCTACCGCAAACTGCACGTGGTTGAGCATCAGCTCGCCGACGTTGACGAAAGGCCCGGACAGCGGATCGATGTAGGCGATCTTGAACGTTTCCTGGGCCTGGGCGCCGGCGGCGCACAGCAGGGCGGCCGCGGCCAGGGGGCGCAGCGAACGGGTGGACATGGCAGGCATGGAAGCAGGTCTCCTGGAAGGTGAAAGCAGATGCCTGGGCGGCCACGCTACTCGAGCGCAATGCCCTGGCTGCGGATCAGCGGGTGCCAGCGCGCGGTTTCCATGCGCACCAGTTCTTCAAAGGCCTGGGGCGTGCTGGCCACGGGCTCCAGGCCCAGATCGGTGTAGCGGGCGCGTATCTCGGGGCGCTGCAGTGCGGCGGCAATGGCCTGCTGCAGCGCGGCCACGGTGTCGGCGGGCGTGGATGCGCGCACGGCGACGCCGATCAGTGCCGAGGCCTGCATTCCCGCCAGTCCCAGCTCCTCGAAGGTGGGAACGTCGGGCAGCAGCGGATGGCGCCGGGTGTCGGCCACGGCCAGCGCGCGCAGCTTGCCCGACTTGAGAAAGCCGCTGGCCGGCGCGTAGTCGCTCATCACGGCCGGAATCTGCCCGGCCACCAGATCGCTGAGCGCGGGCGCGGAGCCGCGGTAAGGCACATGCGTCATGGGCAGGCTGGCCTGCTTCTTGAGCAGTTCCATGGCCAGGTGATGCGGGCTGCCGGCGCCGGCCGAGCCGTAGCTCAGGCGCCCCGGGCCGCGGCGGGCTTCGGCGAGAAACGCCGGGAGATTGCGCGCCTGGCTGCCCGGGCCTACCAGCAGGATCATCGGTGTGCGCGCCAGCAGCGTGACCAGGGTCAGATCGCGCGTCGGCGAATAGCTCAGGTGCTTGTAGAGCGCGGCGTTGAATACCAGCGTGCCGCTGTCGACATTGAGCAGCGTGTGGCCGTCGGCGGGAGCGCGCAGCAGGTCGGCAACCGCGACCGCACCGTTGCTGCCGGGTTTGTTCTCCACGGCCACGGATTGCTGCAGATCTGCGGCCAGCGGCTGGGCGAGGGCGCGCGCCATGAAGTCCGATCCGCCACCTGCAGGGTAGGGCACGACCCAGCGCAGCGGCTTGGCCGGAAAGTCCGCGGCACGGGCCGTGGGCAGGGCGGCCAGCAGACCGGAACAGAACATCAGCGCAAGCGCCATTCGCTTCTTCATGGATTCTCCTTGGAGGGTGGGCCAGCGCGCAGACCGATGACGCGCAGGGCCAGCAGCAGCAGTTCCTGCTCCATGGCTTGGGCGTCGAGGCGGCCGTCGGGACGGTACCAATGGTAGAGAAAACCAGGAAGGCTGCACGCGGCCTGGGCCGTGATGCGCGTTTCGCGGAAGTCGAAATGGCCGCTGGCGCGGCCTTGCTCGAGCAGCGCACACAGCTGCCGGTAGAAGTGGTTGGCGATGCGGCGCGACTGCGCGAGGTACTCGGGCCGGTAGCACTGCGGCTCGCGATAGGGGAAGAAGGCCGCGGGATAGTGCGCGATGGTCGCGCGTATCAACTGCCGCAGGCCGTCCTCGACTTTCTCGTGCGCCGGGCGCAGGTCGCTGGCGGGAAAGTCGAGCACCGTGAAGCAGGCCACCGTGGGGCGCCACGACAGCGCCTCGAAGATTTCCTGCTTGTTGCGAAAGTAGTAGTAGACGAAAGGCTTGGTCACGCCGAGCGCATCGACGATCTGCGCCATGGTGGTGTTGGCGTAGCCCTGGGCATGGAACAGCGCCTGCGCGGCCTGCAGGATGCGCTCGCGCTTGGCGTCGGATTCGGCCGTGGGCCGGCGCTGGCGCCCGCCCGCGGGCAGCAGCGGATCGCGCGCCAGGGAGTTGTCCGGGGCGGCGGCTGGAGGCGGGGCGGTGAGGGGGTGTCGCATGGGTGAAAGCTGGATTGGCTTTGTCATACCCAGCGGTATATATTGAAAAGACACCTGCCGGTATCGCGTCCTATGGCAAACCCTGATGCGGTACTGAGAACCGGTGAATCCAGACACCAAGGAGACAACGCCATGGCCGATTCCGCCGAGCAGCAGCCGCTGCATGAATGCCTGCGCGCCAACGCGCGCCACCACCCCGATGCAACGGCCTACCAGTGGTACGGCCGCTGCGTCACCTGGGCCGAAATCGACGCCGGCAGCGAGGCCTTCGCGGCGCGGCTGCAGGCGCTGGGCGTGGCCAAGGGCGAGCCCGTGGCGCTGTTCATGAACAACTGCCCGCAGTACGTGATGGCGCATTACGGCATTCAGAAAATCGGCGCCATCGTCTGCCCCTGCGGACCGCTCAACAAGGAGCATGAGCTCGAATATCAGCTGGGCGACCTGCAGGCGCGGGTGATCGTCAGCGCGGCCGGGCTGCTGCCCGTGGTCGACAAGGTGCGCGCCACGACGGCGCTGGCCCATGTATTCGTCGTGCATTACGCCGACCTGTTGCCTGAGGTCGCGACGCTGGCATTGCCGGCCGAGCTGGCCCAGCTGCAGGCTGCGCCGCGCGCCGTGCCCGAAGGCTGCGAGGACTTTCTGCAGGTCGCGCTTTCGGGCGCGCAGGCCGCGCCCGTGGACATCGCCATGGACGATGTCGCGCTGATGACCTATACCTCGGGCACTACCGGCCTGCCCAAGGGGGCGATGCTCAGCTACCGCAACGCCTGGTTCAAGACCCAGGCATCGGCGCTGACCAATGGCATCGATCGCAGCGCCGTGCTGCTGGCGATCGCGCCGCTGTACCACATCGCGGGCATGCTGATGGGCGTGAACCTGCCGGTGCTCACGGGCGCGCCCACGGTGCTGCTGTTTCGCTTCGACGCGCTGGCCACGGCCCAGGCGATAGAGCGCTACCGCGTGAGCTGGTGGTACAGCATCGCGCCCATGAACGTCGCGCTGCTGCAGCTGCCGGGCGTGCGCGAGATGGATCTGTCATCGCTCAAGCGCAATGCCGTCACCAGTTTCGGCATCACGTTCACCGAGGCACTGGCAGCGCAGTGGCGCACGCTCGCGCCCGACTGCATTGCCTGCGAGGCCGCCTACGGCCTGAGCGAAACGCATACCGTCGACAGCACCATGCCCGCGGACGCAATCCGCTGGGGCACGCATGGCAAGCCCGTGCCGGGCAACGAGATCCGCATCATCGACAGCCTCACGGGCGAGGCCTTGCCGGCCGGCGAAGTGGGCGAGATCACCATCCGCGGACCGGGCAATTTCCTCGGTTACTGGAACAAGCCCGAAGCCACGGCGCAGACATTGCGCGGCGGCTGGGTGCACACCGGCGACATGGGCCGCATAGACGCCGACGGTTACCTGACTTTCATGGGCCGCTTCAAGGAAATGATCAAGGTCTCGGGCTACAGCGTGTTTCCCGAGGAAGTCGAGACGATTCTGATTCGCCACCCGGCAATTGCCCAGGCGGCCGTGATAGGCGTGCCCGATGCCGAGAAGGGCGAGGTGGTGCGCGCCTTCGTCGTCGCCAAGCCGGGCCAGGCGCTGGACGCGGCCGAGCTGGTGCAATGGGCGCGCGACAACATGGCGCCCTACAAGGCGCCGCGTGAAGTGCGCATCATCGCCGCGCTGCCGGCCACGGGCGCGGGCAAGGTGCTGCGCCGGCTGCTCAAGGACCTTGCCTGAACGGATGCCCGCCATGTTCCACAAAGTACTGATCGCCAACCGCGGCGAAATTGCGCTGCGCATCGTGCGTGCGCTGCGCGACCTGGGCATTGCCAGCGTCGCCGTGCATGCCGCCGACGACACCGACGCGCCCCATGTGCACGCCGCCGACCAGGCCCGGGCGCTGCCGGCCACGGGGCCTGCGGCCTACCTCGACGGCGCGCGGCTGCTGGCGATCGCGCGCGAACTGGGCTGCGACGCCGTCCACCCCGGCTATGGCTTTCTGAGCGAGCGCGCCGATTTCGCCCAGGCCTGCGCCGCTGCCGGACTGCGCTTCATCGGCCCCACGCCCGCGCAGCTGGCGCTGTTCGGCGACAAGGCCCAGGCGCGCGCGCTGGCCCGGCGCTGCGGCGTGCCGTTGATGCCCGGCAGCCAGGGCGCGGTGACGCTGGAGCAGGCCCAGGCGTTTTTCGCGGCGCAAAGCGGCGCCGGCGTGATGATCAAGGCGCTGGGGGGCGGCGGCGGGCGCGGCATGCGCGCCGTGCGCAGCGCCGAGGAATTGCCCGCGGCCTATGCGCGCTGCCGCAGCGAAGCGCTGGCCGCGTTTGGTGTTGACGGCGTCTATGCCGAGCGGCTGATGCGCAACGCGCGCCACATCGAGCTGCAGTTGCTGGGCGACGGCCGGCAGGTGATGAGCCTGGGCGAGCGCGAGTGCACGCTGCAGCGGCGCTTCCAGAAACTCGTCGAGATCGCGCCCAGCCCCTCGCTCACGCCCGCCTTGCGCGCCGCGCTCATGCAGGCCGCGCTGCGCATGGCCGGCGAAGTGGCTTACGAGGGTCTGGGAACGTTTGAGTTTCTCGTCGACATGGCGTCCAGCGAGCTGCCGTTCGTGTTCATTGAAACCAATCCGCGGCTGCAGGTCGAGCACACGGTGACCGAGGAAGTCACGGGCCTGGACCTGGTGCAGACGCAGATCCTGCTGGCCGCGGGCCAGAGCCTGGCGCAGCTGGGGCTGGATCCCGCGGCGCCGCCGGCGGTCCTGGGCCATGCGGTGCAATGGCGCATCAACGCCGAAACGCTCACCGCGTCGGGCGAGGCCAGGCCCGGCCATGGCCGGCTCGCGCGCTTCGAACTGCCCGCGGGTCCGGGCGTGCGTGTCGACACGCATGGCGTGGCCGGCACCGCGCCTTCGCCGCATTACGACACGCTGCTCGCCAAGCTGATCGTCAGCACCCGCGGCGGTGGCTGGGAGCAGGTGCTGCGGCGCTCGCAGCGCGCGCTGGCCGAATGCCGTATCGAAGGCCTGGCCAGCAATCTCGATCTGCTGGCCGCGCTAGCCGCCAGGCCCGAAATGGCGAGCCAGGCCGTGCACACGCGCTGGCTCGAAGAAGTGTTGCCCGAGCTGCTGGTCCAGGCCGATGCGCAGGCCTCGGCGCGCGCCGCGGCGCGGCCCGCCCAGCCGCCAGACCTGCCAGCCGCGCCGGCGCTGGCGCCCGCGGCCCTGGGCACGGTCTGCGCGCCCATGCCTTCGCGGCTGGTGCAGTTCAGCGTGGCGGTGGGCGACGAAGTGGCCGCAGGCGCCGAGCTGGCGGTGCTCGAGGCCATGAAGATGGAGCATGTGCTGCAGGCACCGCATGCGGGCCGCGTGACGGCCCTGCCGTTGCAGGTCGGTGACTACCTGGCCGAAGGTGAATGCGTGCTGGTGCTCGAGCCGCTGTCGGCCGCCGCCGAGCTGCAGGCCGAGGTCGGCGCGATGGCCGACCCCGATGCCATACGCGCCGATCTGCAGCGCCTGCGCGAGCGCCAGGCGCTGACGCTGGACGCGGCCCGGCCGCTGGCCATGGACAAGCGCCACGCGCAGGGCGGGCGCTCGGCGCGCGAGAACATTGCCGATCTCTGCGACGAAGACAGCTTTCTCGAATATGGCGCGCTGGCGATCGCGGCGCAGACGCGCCGGCGCAGCCTGGACGACCTGATCGCCAACACGCCGGCCGACGGCATGGTCACGGGCGTGGGCAGCATCAACGCCGCGCTGTTCGGCGCCGAGCGCGCGCGCGCCGTGGTCATGGCCTATGACGCGACGGTTCTCGCCGGCACCCAGGGCGCGCGCAACCATGCGAAGACCGACCGCATGCTGGGCGTGGCGCTGGCGCAGAAGCTGCCCGTGGTGCTGTTTGCCGAAGGCGGCGGCGGGCGCCCGGGCGACACCGACATGCCCGTGGTCGCGGGCCTGCATGTGCACACCTTTGCGGCCTATGCGGCGCTGTCGGGCCAGGTGCCGGTGGTGGGCATCACGGCCGGGCGCTGCTTTGCCGGCAATGCGGCGCTGCTGGGCTGCAGCGACGTGATCATTGCCACGCGCGCCAGCAACATCGGCATGGGCGGGCCGGCAATGATAGAAGGCGGCGGCCTGGGCGTGTTCCGCCCCGAGCAGATCGGGCCCAGCAGCGTGCAGCATGCGAACGGCGTGATCGACATACTGGTCGAGGATGAAGCCCAAGCCGTCGCCGCCGCGCGCCACTACCTGTCGTTCTTCCAGGGCCGGCTCGCGCAGTGGGCCGCGCCCGACAGCCGCGCGCTGCGCCAGGTGGTGCCCGAGAACCGGCTGCGCGTCTACGACACGCGCGCTGCGCTGCGCGGTCTGGTCGATGAAGGCAGCCTGCTGCTGCTGCGCACCGGCTTTGGCGTCGGAATCCATACCGCGCTGGCGCGCATCGAAGGCCGGCCCGTGGGCCTGCTGGCCAGCAATCCGCTGCACCTGGGCGGGGCCATCGACGCCGACGCCGCCGACAAGGCCGCGCGCTTCATGCAGCTGTGCAATGCGCATGGCATTGCACTGGTGAGCCTGGTCGATACGCCGGGCTTCATGGTCGGCCCCGAAGTCGAGCAGACGGCGCAGGTGCGCCATGTGAGCCGGCTGTTTGTTGCCGCGGCGAATCTGCGCGTGCCGTTCTTCAGCGTGGTGCTGCGCAAGGGCTACGGCCTGGGCGCGATGGGCATGACGGCCGGCAGCTTTCACGCGCCGCTGTTCAACGTCGCCTGGCCCACGGGCGAGTTCGGCGCCATGGGCCTTGAAGGCGCGGTGCGGCTGGGCTATCGCAAGGAGCTCGAGGCGCTGGCCGAAGGCGCCGAGCGCGATGCCTTGTTCGCGCAGCTGCTGGCCCAGCAATACGCGCATGGCGAAGCCATGCACATGGCCAGCACGCTGGAAATCGATGCCGTGATCGACCCCGCCGACACGCGCGCCTGGTTGGTGCGCGGGCTGGCCGCAGCGCGCGTGGCGCCGGCGCGCGGGCCCTTTGTCGATACCTGGTGACTACTGCGGCGTGAGCGTCAGCAGCGCCGCGCTGTGCGCACCCATGGCCAGCAGCAGCTGGCCGTCGGCGTCGGCTTCCAGGATTTCGCCATAGGCCGTGCCCACGGGCCGGCCGTCGCGGCTGCCGTCGAAGGTCTGGCCCGCAAGGCGCAGCGGATCGGCGCTGTCCAGGCGCGTGACCACGGCCTCGCGCAGGCCCGGCGGCAGCTGCACGGCGACCGTGCCCGACGTGCTGGCCTCGTGGTTGATCAGCGCGACGCGCAGCGTCTGGCTGCGCGCGTCGCGCACCGCCCAGGCCTTGATCTGCGCGCTGTTGTCGAGCTGCACCGGCAGCCACTGGCCTTGCGCGCCCGCGAAATGCGCGAAGAACAGCATGCCGTAATAGCGCGCTGCCACTGTTTGCGGCGTGGCCGCGGCGTCGGTGATGCCGCCCTGCAGAGTCACGCCGGCAGCGCCCCACTGTGCGTACTGCAGCAAGGTGTCGACGGTGGCGAGCGCGGTGTCCGTACCCAGGGCCAGCGTGCAGCGCAGGCCGGGTGCGGGCGCAGGCACACGTGCCAGCTGGTCAGCGCCGGGGCAGTCGGCCGCGGCGCGCGCGGTCTCCAGCGTCACCGTGCCTGGCGGCAGGCCTGCGAGCAGCTTGCGCGCCGGCGCGATGCGGCCGTCGGCCGGACGTATCGACAGCGGCCCGCCGCCATAGTTCTGCAGATTGCGCAGCAGTTGGCCCTCGCGCGCGGCCAGCGGGCCTGCGGTCGGCAGCACCACGCCCAGAAAGCCCGGGGCAATGCGGGCGCCCGCGGGCTGGACGGCGACGCGCAACCGGGCCAGCGGGGGCTCGGCCGGCGTCACTTCGACGGTCACGCTGGCGCTGATCGGCGCGCCGCTGGGCGCGGGACCGCTGAGCGTATAGGTGGTGGTCCGGGCCGGGCGCACCAGCACGGCGCCGGGCGGCGTGGCCGTGAGGCCGCTCATGCGCAGGCTGTTGCCCAGCGGCGCATCCCACGACAGGCGCGCGCTCTGGCCGGCTTCGATGCGCGGCGGCTGGGCCGTGAGCGCGGGTGTGGTGTAGACGGGCGGCTGGGGCAGTTGCTGGCAGCCGCCGAGCAACGCCGCGGCGGCCAGCGTCCAGACCAGGCCTTGGCGGGTGATGGAGGGCAGCGGCGCAGGGGCCGCGGTCTGGAAGAGGGTGTTCGACATGGTCTATCCGTTGGTCCGGTCGCCGTGGGCCGGGGGGGGCCGCACGGCGCGGGGCAATGGTCACAGCGCGCAAAGCCGCAGGCGGGTTTTGCGCAGGGCTGCCTGGCATTGTGGGCAGGGTCTGTGACGCGGGTTGTACGACAGCGCCGCATCTGCAGGCGGATCGGCTTGGACCGAGCCTGGCGGGCACAAAGGCCCATGCTAAGCTGTGATTCCACTTCGTGTCGCTTTGCGCCTGCATGGCCGGACCGCTTGCAGGGAGACGCGCAGCGCCCACCGAACTACTTCAGGAAAATTTCATGCCAGGACTTTTGCCCGAGATCGATCCCGACGGACTGCTCGAATTTTCGGTCGTCTATACCGACCGCGCGCTCAACCATATGTCCCAGCGTTTCGTCGGCGTGATGCAGGACATTCTTGGAACGCTCAAGGAAGTCTATGCGGCCCAGACCGCGGTGCTGGTGCCGGGCAGCGGCACGTTTGGCATGGAAGCCGTGGCGCGCCAGTTCGCCAACGGCGAGAAGGTGCTGATCGTGCGCAACGGCTGGTTCAGCTACCGCTGGACGCAGATCTTCGAGGCCGGCGGCTTCGGCCTGGGTGGCGGCGCCGTGGTCTGCAAGGCGCGCAAGCAGGGCGAAGGCGCACAGGACCCCTGGGCGCCATGCGCGGCCGCCGATGTCGCCGAAGCCATCCTGCATGAGAAGCCCAAGGTGGTGTTTGCGCCCCATGTAGAAACGGCCAGCGGCATCCTGCTGCCCGACGACTATCTGCGCACCATCGCCGATGCCGCCCATGCCGTGGGCGCGCTGTTCGTGCTCGACTGCGTGGCTTCGGGCGCGATGTGGGTCGACATGCAAAAGACCGGCGTCGACGTGCTGATCTCGGCGCCGCAAAAAGGCTGGAGCAGCTCGCCCTGCTGCGCCATGGTGATGCTCAGCGCACGCGCCCGCGAAGCCATCGAGAACACGCAGAGCTCGAGCTTTGCCTGCGACCTGAAGAAGTGGATGCAGATCGCCGAAGGCTACGAAAAAGGCCAGCATGCCTACCATGCGACGCTGCCCACCGATGCCCTGGTGCGCCTGCGCGACGTGATGCTCGAGACCCGCGCCTATGGCTTCGAGGCCGTCAAGCAGGAGCAGATCGCGCTGGGCGCCAAAGTGCGCGCACTGCTGGCGGCGCGCGGCTTTCCCAGCGTCGCGGCGCCGGGCTTCGAGGCGCCGGGCGTGGTCGTGAGCTACACCACCGATCCGCTCATCCAGAACGGCAAGAAGTTTCTCGAAGTCGGCCTGCAGACCGCGTCGGGCGTGCCGCTGATGTGCGATGAAGGCCCGGACTTCAAGACCTTCCGCATCGGCCTGTTCGGCCTCGAGAAGTGGCACCATGTGGACCGCACGGTGGGACACCTGAGTGCCGCGCTCGACAAGCTGGGCATTCCTGCCGCCTGATACGTCTCCAAGGAATATTGATGCAACGACTGATTCCCGCCGCGCTGATCGCGGCCGCACTGTTCGCCACGGCCGCCCAGGCCGCCGAGCCCGTGACCACGGCCAGCGGCCTGGTCTATCAAAGCCTGACCGAAGGCACGGGCGCGAGCCCTGCGGCGCGCGATACCGTGCGCGTGCACTACCGCGGCTACTTTCCCGACTCCGGCAAGGAGTTCGACAGCTCGATCGCGCGCGGCCAGCCCATAGACTTCCCGCTCAATGGCGTGATTCCCTGCTGGACCGAAGCGCTGCAGAAGATGAAGGCCGGCGGCAAGGCCAAGCTGACCTGCCCGGCGTCCATCGCCTACGGCAGCCGCGGCGCGGGCGGCGTGATTCCGCCGAACGCGACCTTGAACTTCGACGTCGAACTGATTTCGGTCAAGGGTAAATAAGCCGTCAGGGCAGCATGCAGCCCAGGCGTTTGGCCAGTCGCTGCAGGTTGGCGCGGTCCATCTGCAGCGCGCGCGCCGCGGCCGCCCAGTTGCCCTGGTGGCGCGCCAGGCTCTGCTCTATGCTGCGGCGCTCGAAAGCTTCGACCGCGGCGCGCAGGCCGGTGTCTTGCGCCGTGCTCGGCGCCGACGCAGCGGGCGCGTAGACCGGCGCTGGCGGCAAGGCCTCGCGTCCCTGGGGCCAGAGATCCTGCAGCGTCACCGTCAGCACGCGCGGGCGCCGGCCGTGGCGGCTCAAGGCCTTGAGCACGCCGCGGCTGATCAGGTGCTCGAGTTCGCGCACATTGCCGGGCCAGGAGTGCGACAGCAGCGCCGATTGCGCGAGCGCATCGAGCCGCACCGTGCCCAGCTCCGCGCCCGAGGCCACGGCGGCCAGCCGAGAGCGGTTCTCCTCCAGGAAATAGCCGCACAGCAGCAGGATGTCGCTGCCGCGCTCGCGCAGCGGCGGCACCTGCAGTGGGTAGACGCTGAGCCGGTGAAAGAAGTCGGCGCGCATGCGGCCCGAGCGCACGGCCTCCTCGAGCGGGCGGTTGGTCGCGGCGATCACGCGCACGTCGACGCGGTGCTCGCGGTCCGAGCCCAGGCGCTGCAGCTGGCCGCTTTGCAGCACGCGCAGCAGCTTGGCCTGCACGGTCAGCGACAGCTCGCCGATTTCATCGAGAAACAGCGTGCCGCCATCGGCGCGCTCGAACTGGCCCTGGCGCTCGCCCACGGCGCCTGTGAAAGCGCCGCGCACATGGCCGAACAGTTCGCTTTCGGCCAGCGTGTCGGGCAGGGCCGCGCAATTGACGCTGACCAGCGGCCGGCCCGCGCGCTGCGATTGCGCGTGCACGGCCTGGGCCACGAGCTCCTTGCCGACGCCGGTCTCGCCGGTAATCAATACGTTGAGTTCGCTGGGCGCGACCAGCGCTATGTCCTTTTGCAGCTGCCGCAGCGCCGGGCTTTGGCCCAGCAGCGGGCGGCGCGCCTGCGCGGGCAGCGCGGCTTGGCGCCAGCTCTCGGCGCGCGAGCGTTCGTCCTGCACGCTTTGCGCGAGCTGGCGCAGACGCTCGGCGGCAGCGACGGTGGCCGCGGCCAGATTGCTGAACGCCTGCAGGGCTTCGAGATGCCCGGTTCCGGCAAAGCGGCCGGGCGCGAGCGCGTCCAGCGTGAGCAGTCCCCAGGTGCTGCCGCCGACGACCAGGGCGCAGCCCATGCAGTCGTGCACTTCGAGCGGGCCCGCGTGTTCGACCAGACCGTCGTAGGGGTCGGGCAGCGGGCTGTCGGGTGCGAAGCGCAATGCCTGGCCATGGGCCAGCAGCTGCGCCAGCCGCGGGTGTTCGGCGATGCGAAAGCGCCGGCCCAGCGTGTCGCTGCTCAGGCCGTCGATGGCCACGGGCGCAAGCACCTCGCCTTGCAGCCGCAGCAGCGCGACCGCGTCGCAGGGCAGCAGGGTCCGCAGCGCCTCGAGCAGGCGGCGATAGCGCTCGCGCTCGGGCAGGTCGTCGGCCAGGTCGGCGACCAGCGGAACGAGGCTGCGCAGCAATTTGTGGGTAGCAGTCATTTTGACTCGGTTCTGTGTCCAATTGACATGTTTTGACGCGGGTCATATTGACGCATGAAATTCCAAGTCATTGATCCTAAAGGGAGATTGCGCTGGCATGCGGATTGCGACTGTCTGGTCAGCCGGGGCGTCATCTGCCCCTTGTCGTTCATTTCCAGGAGTTTCCATGCTGACTGCCGAGCAACGCGCCATCGTCCAATCCACCGTTCCGCTGCTTGAAAGCGGCGGCGAGGCGCTGATCACCCACTTCTACCAACGCCTGCTGGGCGGCCACCCCGAAGTGCGCGCGCTGTTCAACAGCACGCACCAGCAAAGCGGTGCCCAGCCGCGCGCGCTGGCGTTCAGCGTGCTGATGTATGCCAAGCACATCGACCGGCTCGAGAACCTGGGCAACCTGCCCGCGCAGATCATCAACAAGCATGTGGCGCTGCAGGTGCAGCCCGAGCACTACCCCATAGTCGGCCAGTGCCTGCTGGCGTCGATACGCGAAGTGCTGGGCGCCGAGATCGCCACCGATGCGGTGATCGACGCCTGGGCCGCGGCCTACCAGCAACTGGCCGACATCCTGATCGGTGCCGAAAGCCAGGCCTATGAGCGCAACGCCAGCGCGCCCGGCGGCTGGCGCGGCGCGCGCGCCTTCCGCGTCGCGCGTAAGCAGATCGAAAGCACGGAAATCACGTCGTTCTATCTCGCGCCTGTCGATGGCGGCGCGGTGATGGCGCATCTGCCGGGCCAGTTCATAGGCCTGCGCATTGTGGTCGACGGCAAGGAGCAGCGGCGCAACTACTCGCTGTCGGCGCTGGCCAACGGCCGCGAGCTGCGCATCAGCGTCAAGCGCGAAGCCGCGGGCGTGGTCTCGCGCCATCTGCACGACGCGGTGCGCGAAGGCGATGTGCTGGAGATCTTCCCGCCGGCCGGCCATTTCACGCTGGCCGAAAGCGACAAGCCGCTGGTGCTGGTCAGCGGCGGCGTAGGCATCACGCCCACGCTGCCCATGCTCGCCGCGGCGCTGGGCAGCGCGCGCCCCGTGGTGTTCATCCACTGCGCGCGCACGCCCGAAGTGCAGGGCTTTCGCGCACGCCTCGATGCGCTGGCGCTCGAGCACCCGCAGCTGCAATGCCATTACCTCTACGAGAACGCCGCGCCGGCGCGCATCGACGCCGAGCAGCTGGGCCGCTGGCTGCCCGCGTCGCGCGATGTCGAGGCCTACTTCTGCGGCCCCCAGCCGTTCATGGCGGCCGTGCTGCAAGGCCTGCGCGCGCTGGGCGTGCCGCCCGCGCAGACGCATTACGAGTTCTTCGGCCCCGCGCAGGCGCTGGCGTAGGCCGCACGCGGGGCAAGAGATTGCCGCGCTGCCCATGGCCATGACGGCGTCTTGCCCGGCTTGAGGGCGCGGGGTCGGCGAACGGCGCGCGCCGCGTCGCAGAGCGAGCATTCAGGCTAGCCATGAATGATCTTGCCGAACTTGCCCCGGCGCTGTGCCGCCTGCTGCAGAACCAGGGCGCAGCCGTCGCACCCGACCCGGACACGGGCGCAGCGCTGCGCTGCGCGCTCGGCCGCGGACGCTGGGTGGACCTGCACTTCCAGGCGCAGCAGCAGCGCTGGCTGCTGGGCGTGGGCTGTGCGAGCGGCATTTGGGACGCAGCGCGGCGGGCGCGGAGCGAGGAAGCGCTGCTGCGCGTGGGCCACGCAAGCCGCTGGGGACTGCAGCAGACCGCGCTGGGCGATGGCCAGGGCCTGCAACTGGTCGACTGCGACTTTTGTGCCGCGCCCGCGCAGCTGACGGCGGCGGCCGTGGAGCAGCAGCTGCAGGCGCTGCTGGGCCAGCTCGATGCGCTGGCCGAAGGCGATGACATGGCCCCTGGCGCGCTCCTGGAGCGCTGCGCAGCGCCCCGGCCCGACTGCGGCTGCGCGCAGGCGTTCCGTGCGCGCATGCAGGCGCTGGACGCGTCGCGCGCGCCGCGCAGCGTTGCGGCGCAGGAGCTGCTGCTGGAGCCGCAACTGCCGGTGCGCATTTCCTTGCACCCCTGCAGCCACCACTGGGTGTTCGAAGCTTTTGTCGGCGATGCGTCGGTGCTGGCCGGGCCGCTGCGGCGCAGCATGGTGGCCGCGCTGCTGCTGGTCAACGGCGCGGTGCTGAACGGCAGGCTGCTGGTCTGCAGCCTCGACGGCTGCGATCGCGTGGTGGTGATCAGCCGCTGGCACCTGGACTGGGCGGCACAGATGCCGTTGCTCGATTGGCTCGACTACAGCACGCGCCAGGCGCAGCGCATTCGCGCCGCGGTCGCGGCCATTGCGATGCACGACGAAGGGGGAAGGCTGCCATGAATCCGGTCGTGCCTGCGGGCGCGTCGGCCGCGGCGCTGCGGCCCGTGCCGCGCACCGGCGGCGCGGCCGGCCCATGGCGCGGGCTGCGCGCGCTGTTCGCACCGTCGCCCGCGCCGCGCCTGCTGACCACGGCGCAGCTCATCAACCAGCAGGAGGCGCTGCAGGCGTCGCTGGTCGCAGCAATGAACGTGGCCAGCCAGCAGGTCGCGCCGCAGTGGCGCCAGGCGTTCGCGGCGCGCGCCGCGGCCATGGTGAACGACGTGATCGCCGACAGCATGTATCCGGTGCACAGCGCGATGATACGCAGCCGCGCGCACACCGTGGACTGGGAGCTGTTTCGCGCCGCGGCGGACCGCGCCAGGCAATGGGTGGAGCGACACCGGCAGGTGGAGCTGTCGATGCAACCCATGCGGGACCCCGCACCCCATGCGCAGCTGCTGGCATCGGGCCAGATCCTGCTGCTGCGCGCGGCGCCGGCGATCGAGAGCCTCGTGCTGGGCGGCGGCGGCGTACGCGGCATGGCGAATGCGCCCGCGCTGCGCGCACTGCAGAACCTGGGCCTGCTGTCGCAACTCAGGCAGGTGGCCGGCAGCTCGGCCGGGGCGCTGACCGCGATCTTGCTCGCCGCCGGCGTGTCGCCCAAGGAGCTCCAGCAGCAGCTCAACGGCACCGACCCGCTTTCGCTGCTGACCACGCCGCCGGACTTCGCGCGCAATTACCCCGGCGTGAAGCTCGGTGCCCTGGGCTTCGATGCGGGCGCGGCCGTGCAGACGCTGGACAGGATGACGGCCCTATCCGCGGCGCGCTACCTCGACGGCCATTGGGCGCAGGTCACGCGCCTGCCGCAATGGACGCACTTCACGGCTGCGCAGCAGCAGCGCCTGGAACTGCTTCGCCGGCCCGACTTCACGGCGCCGCGCACCGATCAGATGCTGACCTTTGGCGATCTGCAGCTGCTGCACCAGCTGGCTCCGGCCAGGTTCAAGGCGTTGACGGTGACCGGTTGGAACCAGTCCGAGAAGCGCCTGGCCTACTTCTGCGCGCAGACCCATCCCGACATGCCGCTGGCACTGGCCGGGCGCATTTCGATAGGCCTTCCCGTGCTGTTCGCCGATGTGAAAGTGGTACAGCAGGACCGGATCCAGCGCTGGGCGGACGGCGGCGTGGGCAGCAACCTGCCCACGGAGGCGGTTCTTGGCGGGATCGAGGGCCAGGCGCTGCAGGAAGCGCAGTCGCGAACGCTGGTGATGGCGTTTGTCGACCAGGGCCGCACCCAGGCCGTGATGCACGGCCCGCCGGGCCGGTACCTGCCGGCGGTGAGTCCGGTCGTGACCTGGCTGTCGGGCAATCCGCACTTCCCCGAGGCCGTGCATGCCGACCGGGGCAAGCTGTACGCGGCGGGCCTGCATGTGATGCCCGTCGCGCATGGCGATCTGGGCATTGCCTCCTTTGAGGCGGGCGCCGAGCGCGTGGCGCGCGCCAAGACCGAGTCACTGGAGCAGGCGCTGGTGTTCATTGCGCAGAACCGGCACAACTTCCGCCATGACCTCGTGAACGATGTGCAGGCCGCTGCGGCGCTGCTGTCGCCGCAGGAGCAGGATCTTTTTCTGCTGCGCCACGCGGGCGACGCCACACCGCTGAACGCGCAGCTGAGCGCAGCCATCCTCCAGCAGCGCGCCTGTCTCGCGCCGGCGGCCGGCGCATCGGAGCGTGCCGCGGCGCTGGCCTGGGGGCGCAGGGATGCGGCCATCTGAAGTGCGCTCGCGGACGCGCGCCCTGGCCGCGGCGGGTGAACATGGAACTTCGGCACGCAGCGTGTGACGTATGGGGTAGCCGCGTGCGTTCGCGCGCGACGAAACGGCCGCCGGCCGACAAGGGCTCCATGAACGATCTGACTCATATTTCGGCGCAGCTATGGGAGTTGTTCCGTTGCGGCAAGGTGCCTGACGCACTCGCCGCCGGAGGCATGCTGCGCTGCGTGGTGGACGATGTCCGTTGTGTACAGCTGCGTTTCGCGCCGCTGCAGCAGCGCTGGCAGCTGGGCGTCGATCAGACCATAGACAGGCTCAGCGAGGACCGCCAGGCCCGGTGCCAGGAAGCGCTGCTGCGCGCGGCGCACGCCAGCCGCTGGACGGCCCAGCAAGTGGGGGCGCTGGAGACCGAAGGCTGCATCACTCTTGTGGACTGCGATTTTCCCGGGACGCCGCAACAGGCCGCGGCGCTCGCCGGTGCGGATGCGATCGAGGGCCGGCTGGCCGCGCTGATGGAACAGCTCGAAGGGTTTGCGTCGCGCGCGGCCGCCGTGGATACGGCCGCCGTGGATACGGCCGCATCGCCGGCCACCGAACCTCCATCCTGGATCAAGGCATGAACGATTCCTCCACCGCCCTGGCGTCGGCATTCAGCGCGCAGATGCATTTGCTCGATCCCCAGCGCGCGCGCACCAGCGTGCAGCCGCTGGAGCTGCTGCTCGACGACGGCCTGCCGCTGCGCGTGACGCTGCATCCCGACAACCGGCATTGGGTCATCGAGGCCAGCGCCTACGACGCCGTCGCCATCCATGGGCCGCTGCGCCGCAGCCTGATCAGCACGCTGCTGCAGATCAATGGCGCAGCGCTCGGCGGCCGGCAGTTCCTTTGCACGCTCGATTACGGCGATCTGATCGTGGTGATGGCGCGCTGGCCGGCCGATGAGGCCGCCGATTCCGCCGGATTTCTCTCCTGCCTCGAGTACACCGCGGCCCAGGCGCGCAGGATTCGCGCCGCCGTGCGCGCCATCGCCATGCATGACGATGAGCTCGAATGGGAATGGGCCGCGACATGAGCATTCCAAGCCATCTCCCGGCGGGCGGCGGCATGCCCGATCTTTCGCGCCACACGCCGGCGCCGCCGCGCAATGCACTGCAGTCCGCCTGGAATGCCGTCATCGCCTTGTTCGCGGGCCGGTGGCTGACGGCGTCGTCCACCGCGCCCGCGCTGACGCCGTCGCGGCTCACGTCCCAGGCGATCTACGCGCACGTTCAAGGGCTGCGCGCCGAACTCCAGACCGCCATGGAGGCGGCATCGGCGACGCTGCCCGCAGCGAGCCGGCAGGCGTTTGCCGCGCGCGCCGCGGCCATGGTCAATGACGTGCTGGTCGAATGCATGAACCCGGTGGTCGATGAAAGCGAGCGGCGGTCCGACCGGGATGTGAAGCTGCATACGTTCCAGAAAGCGTCGCGCAAGGCGCGACTGTTGGTGGACCGGCATCTTCAGGTCGCGCGCGGCCTGGAGCGCGGGAAAATGACAGCACCCGAAGTGCGTGCGGTCTGGGTGCAAAACCCTGCCGGGCCCCATTTGCCCAAGGTGGAACGCCTTGTCGTGATGCGGGCGGCACCGCCGCTAGAGCATCTTGTGCTGCGCGGCGGCGGCGCCAAGGGCATTGGCAATCCTCCCGCGCTGCGCGCGCTGGAGAACCTGGGCAAGCTGTCGGATTTGAAGAAAGTGGTGGGCACTTCCGCCGGGGCGCTGACGGCGGTATGCCTGGCGAGCGGCATGTCGGCCCAGGCATTTCAGCGGCTTTCGAATGACACCGGCATGCTGTCGCTGCTGAGTTCGCCTGGCGGCTTCAAGAACCGCTATCCCGAAGTGAAACTGGGGCTGATCGGTTTTGGCGCGGGCAAGGCGCTGGAGACGCTGGACCGGGCCTCGGCCGGCGCGGTGCGCAGCTATCTGCGCGACCATTGGGACGACGGCGAGGCCTGGAACAGCCTGGGCGCTGCGGACCGCGCGCGCCTGGTCAGCCTGCGCGATCAGGACCTGGAGAGATCCCCGCGCACCGCACAGATGATCACGTTCCGCGATCTGCAGCTGCTGCACCAGCTCGCGCCCGCCCGGTTCAAGGAGCTGGTGCTGACGGGCTACAACACGGACAAGAAGGAGACCACCTATTTTTCCGCCACCAGCCACCCCGACATGCCGGTGGCGCTGGCCGGGCGCGTCTCCATGAGCATTCCCGTTTTCTTCAAGCCGGTGAAGATGGACGTCGCGGGTCAGACGCAGAATTTCGTCGATGGCGGCGTGGGCAGCAACATGCCTTCGGAAGCCATCCTCGACGGTTTGCACGGCAAGGACATGGACGATGCCATGGCCAGGACGCTGCTCATGACCTATGACGAGGGCGGAGCGGCCTACTCCCTTTTGCATGGCAGTCCGGCCGAGCGCAAGAACGCCTCGGGCGGGCTGATGAGCCGCTGGACCAACGACCGCCTGGACGCGGAGAAGATCCACTTCTCGGGCAGCAACGTGCTGCCGGTGTTCCACGGCAAGCTGGGAACGTTCTCGTTCAATGCGAGCAAGGAGCAGGTGGAGCAGGCGCAAACCCAGTCCATGCTCAATACGCTGGAGTACATGGACACGACCATGGGCCAGGCGCAGCATGACCTGGTGACGGACGTGGACGCGGCCGTGCGCCTGCTGTCGGTCGATGAGCAGCGCGGATTTCTGCAGCGGCATGGCGAAGACGCCGATCCGCTGCACGCCGCGATGTGCGACGCGATACGCGTGCAGTTGCCGGCCGCCGGCGCGGCCCAAGCCTAGTCCGGCCGCGGCGGCGCGATCGCCGGCGCGTGTTAGTGTTGCATGCCATCCTCACGGGAGCCGCCGAGCATGCAAGAACAGACCCTGGCATTGAAACGCGCGAAACGGCAGGCACTGGGCCTGCTGATCGCGGTCGCACTGGTGTTTGCCGCGACCAGTTTCATGGCGCCCAGTCTCTGGGTGCGCTGCGTGCAGGCCGTGGCCGAAGCGGCAATGGTCGGGGCGCTGGCCGACTGGTTTGCGGTCACGGCGCTGTTCCGGCGCATTCCGCTGCCCTGGGTGGGCCGGCACACGGCCATCATTCCGCGCAACAAGGACCGCATTGGCGACAACCTCGCGCATTTCGTGCGCGACCGCTTTCTCGACCCGGCCTCGCTGCTGGCGCTGATACGCAAGCATGACCCCGCGCAGTGGCTGGCCAGCTGGCTCACGGCGCCGGCGCACAGCGCCATGCTGGGCCGCCAGGTCGCGCGGCTGGCGCTGGCCGCGCTGGAACTCGTGCAGGACCGCCAGGTGCAGCGCTTTCTCACGCAGTCGCTGCGCGCCGTGCTGTCCCAGGTCGATCTGTCGCGCGCCGCGGCCTCGCTGCTGACGGCGCTGACCCAGGGCGGGCGCCATCAGGTGCTGCTCGACGATGTGCTGGCGCGCATTGCCGCCATCATGCAGACCGCGAACACGCGTGAATTCATTGCCGCAAGCATTGTCGAGTGGCTCAAGCGCGAGCATCCGCTCAAGGAAAAGATGCTGCCCAGCGACTGGCTGGGCGACAAGGGCGCCGAGCTGATTGCGCAGGCGCTTGAAAGCCTGTTTGACGACATAGCCCACAACCCCGAACACCGCGTGCGCGAGGCGCTGGACGCGGCCGTGGTGCGGCTCATAGAGCGGCTGCAGACCGACCCGGACTTCGCCGAGCGCGCCGAGCAGCTGCGCCACTACCTGCTGCACGACGAGAAGCTGGCCGGCTATCTGCAGGCGCTGTGGACCCAGCTGCGCCAGCGCCTGCAGGCCGATCTGGCCGACGAGCATTCGCACATCGCGCGCAAGGCCGCGGCCATGGGGCGCTGGCTGGGACAGTCGCTGGCCGCCGACCCGGCGCTGCGCCAGTCGATGAATGCGCGCCTGGAGCGCTGGGCGGCGACGCTCGCTCCCGATGTCGCGCAGTTCCTCGCCGAGCACATCAGCGACACCGTCAAGCGCTGGGATGCTGCCGAGCTGTCGCATCTGGTCGAGCTGCACATAGGCAAGGATCTGCAGTTCATCCGCATCAACGGCACGCTGGTGGGCGGCGCGATCGGCCTGCTGCTGTTCGTGCTGGCCCAGTTGCCGCAATGGTGGGCGGCGCTTTGAGCCGGCGGGGACGCAGTTCACGCAATCGTCAGGGTACTTACCAATTGCGCACATGAATACCGTCCTGTCAACCCATTGAAAGGGACTGCGCGGGTTATGTCAGGTTTGTAACGTTTCAGTAAATAATAATGCGACTGATTCTCATATCGGAATCGGGCTTTTCATTTCTTATTTACCGGACCTGACATGTATTTGCTTCGTATCCCGTTTCCCACCGTCGCCGCGGCCATCATGGCCACGGGCTTTGCCGGCATTGCAGCCGCACAAGAGACCAAGGCAATGGATACCGTGGTGGTGACGGCTTCGGGCTACGAGCAGCTGATCAAGGAAGCACCGGCGTCTATCTCCGTGGTCACGCGCGAGGAACTCGAAAAGAAGGCCTATACCAACCTGCATGACGCGCTGCGCGACGTGCCCGGCGTGATTCTCACGCCCTCGGACAACAACTCCAACGACATCGCGCTGCGCGGCATGGGCGCGAACTACACGCTGATCCTGGTCGACGGCAAGCGCACGAATTCGCGCGAGACCCAGACCAACGGCAGCACCGGCACCGACCAGAGCTGGATTCCGCCGCTTGAAGCCATAGAGCGCATCGAAGTGGTGCGCGGCCCCATGTCCTCGCTCTACGGCTCGGACGCGATGGGCGGCGTGATCAACGTGATCACGCGCAAGGTGGCCAAGGAGTGGCATGGCTCGCTGCGCGCCGACGCGACGCTGCAGGAGCGCTCGACTTCGGGCAATGCCTACCAGAGCAATTTCTACCTGTCGGGCCCGATCAAGGAGGACCTGCTGGGCCTGAGCATCTACGGCAACTACACCCAGCGCGAGGAAGACCGGATCTACCAGGGCTACAACGACTACGACAACCGCGCAATCAACGTCAAGCTCGCGCTGACACCCAACAAGGACCACGACGTGATCCTCGAGCTGGGCACGGCCAAGCAGCATTTCACCTCGACGCCAGGCATGACGCTGCTCGATTCGGAAGCGCTGAGCGACCGCAGGTTCGAGCGCGAAAGCTACTCGCTGCAGCACAAGGGCCGCTGGGGCTGGGCCACTTCGGACACCTATGTGCAGCAGGAAGAAACGCGCAACATCGCGCGCGACATGACGATCAAGAACACGGTGTTCAACAGCAGCTGGACCCTGCCGCTGGGCCAGCGCAACCTGCTGACCACGGGCGTCTACTACAGCGAGCAGGACCTCAAGGACACAACGACCAACACCTTGCCGGGATCGAGCCGCAGCACGGCCGATCGCAGCCAGTACGCGGTGTTTGCCGAAAACGAATGGCGCCTGCGCGACGACTTCGCGCTGACCGGCGGCCTGCGCTACGACCACGACAGCCAGGCCGGCGGCCATGTGAGCCCGCGCCTGTACGGCGTCTGGACCGTCGATCCGCGCTGGACCGTCAAGGGCGGCGTGTCCTCGGGCTTTCGCGCGCCGTCGCTGCGCCAGACGCTGGGCGACTGGGGCCAGTCAAGCCGCGGCGGCAACATCTACGGCAATCCCGATCTCAAGCCCGAGACGTCGCTGACCAAGGAAATCGGCCTGCTGTTTGATGCCGGCAACGGCACGACGGCCGGCCTGACGCTGTTCGACAACGATTTCAAGGACAAGATCACGCGCATTGCCTGCCCCACATGCGGTCCGCTCAACTCCTCGGGACGCGTGCCGACCACCAACGTCAACGTCGACAAGGCGATCACGCGCGGCATCGAAGCCACGCTGGGCATGCAGCTGACGCAGAACCTGGGCCTGACATCGAGCTATACCTTCACCACTTCCGAACAGAAGAGCGGTGAGTTCGCGGGCAAGCCGCTGAACCAGCTGCCGCGCCACCTGCTCAACGTGTCGCTGGACTGGAACCCCACGGGCCAGATCAATGGCTGGACCAAGGTGTCCTACCGCGGCAAGGAAAGCGACAGCTCGGGCGCGGCCTCGTCGGGAACGTTCAACCAGAAGAGCTACGCGATGCTGGACCTGGGCGGCTCGTACAAGTACAGCAAGACCGTGACGCTGTACGCGGGCATCTACAACCTGCTCGACAAGGAAGTGCTGTACGACGGCGTGAACTACGACTCCGTGCTTGACGGCCGCCGCTACTGGCTGGGCATGAACGTCAAGTTCTGAGCCCCCCTGAGTCCCCCCGAGCCGCCTCGCGGCTCCTCCATTTCACTGCAGGATGAGACACCCATGAACTTCATGACTTCGCGCCGCCACATCGCCATCGCCCTGACCGCCGCCGCCTGGGGCATTTCGGGCGCCGTCGGCGCCGCCGCGCCAGCCCAGCCCGCCCAGATCACCGTGCAGCACGCCAAGGGCCAGGCCACGGTGCCGCTCAAGCCGCAGCGGGTCGTGGTCTACGATCTGGCCGCGCTCGATGTGATGCATTCGCTGCAACTGCCCGTGGCCGGCGTCGCCAAGGCCGAGTACCCCGACTACCTGAAGTCGTACGCCGACGCCAGGTACCAGGCCGCGGGCTCGCTGTTCATTCCCGACTTCGAGGCGCTGAGCCGCATCCGGCCCGACCTGATCGTCGTTGCCGGCCGCTCGGCTGCCAAGTACGACGTGCTGTCGAAGATCGCGCCCACGCTGGATCTGAGCGTCGACGGCAAGAACCTGCTGGGCGACATGCAGCGCAATGTCGACACGCTGGCCAGCCTGTACGGCAAGCAGGCCCAGGGCCGGCAGCTGATGGCCAAGGTGCGCGCCGAAGTCGAGGCCCTCAAGGCCGTCGCCGCCCAGGCCGAACCCGGCCTGCTGGTGCTGGCGGTGAACACCAACATGAGCGCCCAGCCTCCGGGAGCGCGCTTCGGCCTGCTGCACGACGTGCTGGGCATCAAGCCGCTGCTCGCGGCCGACGCATCCAAGCCGCGCGGCGTGCCGCTGAAGATGGACGACATCGCCAGGCTGGACCCCGCCTGGCTCTATGTGATAGACCGCAATGCCGCCACGGGCACGCAGACCGACAAGGAAGGCAAGCCCGTCGTGCCGTCCCGGCAGCTGTTCGACAACGCCCAGATCCAGGGAACGCAGGCCGGCAAGAACGGCCGCGTGGTGTTTCTCGACCCCAAGGGCTGGTACCTGCTGGGCAGCGCCGGGCCTACGGCCATGCTGCACAACGTGGCGCAGATCAAGGCGGCTTTGGCCGGCAGGTGAAAGCGGCGGGTGCGCAAGAAGATCGTGCCCTGAAACGCCCTTCGACGCGGCCGGCCAGGCAGGCTCAGGGCGAACGGTGTGGAAAAGTCAGAACGCAGATATCGATCACCGTTCGTCCTGAGCCAGGTCGAAGGATGAACGGCCTGCCCGACAGCGTCGGACCTGCGTCATGCCAGTCCTCCAAGCTCAAGAGGCCTGATCCGACTGCGCCTCGTCCAGATCCAGCTGCTGCAAATGCTTGGCCAGCTGCGCCCAGGCCTGAGCGGCTTCTTCATTCTTGGCCCACGCATGGCAGCTGGCCGCCATCATGGCCGTGGGCGCATGGTCGGGCTGGAGATCGAAGGCGCGCTCGCACTGGGCCGCGGCATTGGTCCACATCACGGCGGCGTTGGCCGAGCCTTCCTTTTGCAGCGCATGCGCTTCGGCCATCCAGGCCTGGGCCAGGCGCAGCGCTGCGGCGTGCTGCTCGGGATCGGCCTGGTGGGCCTTGGCGAAGAACGCGCCGGCCTGCTGCCACAGCGCACGCGCCTGCGTGAAGTCCTGCGTGGCCACGGCCTGGGCCTGGGCAACGAGGTCGTTGCCGGATTGGAGAAGGAGGGCGTAGTCAGCAGCGGTCATGGCGGGCAGAGAATCGGCGAAACGAAAATGCCGCCGATTGTGCGCGAAACCAAACGCCTGCGCGATCAGTGCAGTTTCAGCCGCGGATCTGTGCGCCGGCCTATGCGGTCGCTGAGCATCAGCAAGGCCGTGCGGAACACGCCGCACAGCGCGACCTGGTGCATGCGGTACAGCGAGATGTAGAACATGCGCGCCAGCCAGCCTTCGACCTTGACCGTGCCCATCAGGTTGCCCATCAGGTTGCCCACGGCCGAGAAGTGCGACAGCGAGACCAGCGAGCCGTAGTCGCGGTAGCGGTACTCGGGCAGGGGCTGGCCCTGCAGGCGCTTGGGCAGCGACTCAGCGAGCAGCGAGGCCTGCTGGTGGGCCGCCTGGGCGCGCGGCGGAACGTTCTTGCCGCTGCCGTCGTCCATGGGGCAGGCCGCGCAGTCGCCGAGCACGAAGATGTCATCGTCCAGCGTGGTCTGCAGCGTGGTGCGCACCACCAGCTGGTTGATGCGGTTGCTTTCCAGGCCGTCGAGGTTCTGCAGGAAATCGGGCGCCTTGATGCCCGCGGCCCAGACCTTGATGCTGGCCGGAATCACCCGGCCGTCGGCGGTTTCCAGCTGCTCGGCGGTGACGCGGCTCACGGCGGCTTCGGTGATCACCTGCACGCCGAGCTTTTCCAGCGTCTGATGGGCGTCGCGGCCGATGCGTTCGGGCAGCGCCGGCAGCACGCGCTTGCCGGCGTCGAGCACGGTGATGTGCAGGTTCTCGGGCGCGATATTGCCCAGGCCGTAGTCGGACAGCTGCTGCGCGGCGCTGCGCAGTTCGGCGGCCAGCTCCACGCCCGTGGCGCCCGCGCCCACGATGGCAATGCGCAGCTGCGCCTGCTTGTCGTGGCCCGCGTGGGCCGCGAGGTACTTGGCCAGCAGCAGGCGGTGAAAGCGTTCGGCCTGGTCGGGCGCATCGAGAAAGATGCAATGCTCGGCCGCGCCCGGCGTGTGGAAATCGTTGGTCACGCTGCCTATGGCCATGACCAGGGTGTCATAGGCCAGGGTGCGCGCCGGCGCGGCTTCGCTGCCATCGTCCTGCAGCAGCGGCGCGAGTTCTATGGTCTTGGCCTGGCGGTCGAGACCGCACATGCGGCCCATCTGGAACTGGAAATGCTTCCACTTGGCCTGGGCAATGTAGTTGAACTGGTTGTCCGACAGGCTCAGCGAGCCCGCGGCGACTTCGTGCAGCAGCGGCTTCCACATGTGGGTGAGGTGGCTGTCGACGAGTATGACTTCCGCCTGACGGCGCTTGCCCAGGCGCTGGCCCAGCCGCGTGGCCAGTTCCAGTCCGCCGGCGCCGCCGCCGACGATCACGATGCGATGGGTCATGGATGTTTTCCTTGGTGGCCGCCCGCAGGGTGCGGGCTGGCAGAGAGGCGGCTGGCCCAAGCAGGTCGCCGTCCCCCAATCCCCTGAAGATAATCCGAGTCGCGTCGAGGCAGGGTGCAGCCCTTGATTGCCCTGCGGCAATTCAAGGGTAAACCCTAGGTTTTCCGCAATTTCCGACTTAGAACCGCGGCAGGTCGGGGTGGCTGATCTGCCCGCCGCGCACCAGCATCTTGCCGTATTCGGCGCAGCGGTGCAGCGTGGGAATCACCTTGCCCGGATTGAGCAGGCCCTGCGGGTCGAACGCCGCCTTGAGCGCGAACATCTGCGCGTTTTCCTCGGCGCTGAACTGGGTGCACATGGAGTTGAGTTTTTCCACGCCCACGCCATGCTCGCCCGTCACCGTGCCGCCCATGGCGACGCTGGTCTCGAGGATGTCGGCGCCGAACAGCTCGCAGCGGTGCAGCTGGTCGGCATCGTTGGCATCGAACATGATCAACGGGTGCAGGTTGCCGTCGCCGGCGTGAAACACGTTGGCGCAGCGCAGCTGGTACTTCTGCTCCATCGCCTGGATGGCCAGCAGGATGTCGGCCAGGCGCTTGCGCGGAATGGTCGAGTCCATGCACATGTAGTCGGGGCTGATGCGTCCGCTCGCGGGAAACGCGTTCTTGCGCCCGCTCCAGAAGCGCAGGCGCTCGGCCTCGTTCTCGCTCACGGTGATGGCCGTGGCACCGGCGTCGCGCAGCACGGCGCTCATGCGGCCGATTTCCTCGGCGACTTCCTCGGGCGTGCCGTCGGATTCGCACAGCAGGATGGCTTCGGCCGTGAGGTCGTAGCCGGCCTTGACGAAGTCCTCGACAGCCGCGGTCATGGGCTTGTCCATCATTTCCAGCCCGGCCGGAATGATGCCCGCGGCAATCACTGCCGCCACCGCCGCGCCGGCCTTGCGTACGTCGTCGAAGCTGGCCATGATGCAGCGCGCGAGCTGGGGCTTGGGAATCAGCCGCACCGTGACTTCGGTGATCACGGCCAGCATGCCTTCGCTGCCTATCACCGCGGCCAGCAGGTCGTAGCCCGGCGTGTCCAGCGCCTGGCTGCCAAAGGTGATGGGCTCGCCGGCCATGGTGAAGCCCTTGACCTCGAGCACGTTGTGTACCGTGAGGCCGTACTTGAGGCAGTGCACGCCGCCCGAGTTCTCGGCGACGTTGCCGCCTATGGTGCAGGCGATCTGGCTTGAGGGATCGGGTGCGTAGTAGAGGCCGAACGGCGCCGCGGCCTCGCTGATCGCGAGGTTGCGCACGCCGCACTGCACGACCGCGGTGCGGCTGTAGGCATCGACCTGGAGAATGCGGTTGAACTTGGCCAGAGACAGCACCACACCCAGCGCATGCGGCATGGCGCCGCCCGACAGCCCCGTGCCCGCGCCGCGCGCGACCACGGGCACCTGCAGCGCATGGCAGGCCTGGAGCACGGCCTGCACCTGGGTCTCGGTTTCGGGCAGGCACACGACCAGCGGGCGCTGGCGGTAGGCCGTGAGGCCGTCGCATTCGTAGGGCGTGGTGTCTTCGCTGTGCCACAGCAGGGCGTGCGCGGGCACATGTGCGCCCAGCGCCTGCACGATCTGGGCCTGGCGGCGCGCGCGCTCGGAAGGCGAGGGCGCGGCGGTGGCTGGGGATTCGGTGTTCATGGCTTGAGACTTTAGCGAAGACCTGGCGGCGTGGCGTGAGTTTTCTTGCACGTCTGCATGAAATTAGGCACGCGCCGCAGCGGTCGCGCGCAGGCTTTCCATCAGCAGTTCGCTGGCCGGGGTGCGCGCGCGCCCGCGCAGCGTGATGATGCCCACATGCGGCAGCTCGATAGGCACCTTGAGCTTGAGTATGCGCACCAGCCCCTGCTGGGCGAAGTGCTCGGCAACGCTGCGCGCCAGAAAGCCGATGGCCGGCCGCTGGTGCATGCCCGACAGCGTGACCAGGAACGACGAGGTCTCGATGATGTCCGTGGGCGACTCGAGCAGATGCTTGTGGAACATCTGCGCCAGCTTGGAGCGCGACGAGGCCCAGGGCGGGGGCACGACCCAGGGCAGTTCGGCGAGCATCGCCCAGCTGGGCCTGGCCGCGCCGGCCAGCGGGTGCTCGGGGCTCACGACAATGCACATGGGCTCGGCGTAGAGCGACTCGGTCTCCAGGTCGGGCGACGCATAGCCGGGCTCGAGCCGGCCGACGATCAGGTCGAGTTCGCCCACGCGCAGCCGCGGCAGCAGCCGCGTCAGATCGCCTTCCTCGACCATCACCGTGGTGCGCCGCGAGCGCTCCTTGACGCGCAGGATCGCGGGCATCAGCAGGCTGGGCAGGGCCACGACCATCGCGCCCACGCTGGTGCGGCCCACGCCGCCGCTGTCGGCGGCGCTGATCTCGTCGCGCGTGCGCTGGTAGTCGGCGAGCACCGAGCGCGCAAAGCGCACCACGGTGACGCCGTGGGGCGTGGGCTCGGTGCCGCGCGTCGAGCGCACGAACAGCTGCAGCTCGAACATCTTCTCGATCTCGGCCAGCATCTTGGACACCGCGGGCTGGGTGATCGAGAGGAATTCAGAGACCCTGCCGAGATGGCGGAACTCGTCGAGCGCGACCAGCAATTGCAGGTGGCGCAGCTTCAGATTGGAACGGAGAACGCGATCGATCTGGCTCATGGGGCAGGGGACAGCGCTGGCCTCTTCATAACCTGTTCATTATGAAGACAGTCCGCTATTTCATTGGAAAGCAATCATTATCTTCAGAATAATCGGCCGGGCTGACCCTAGAAAAACTATTCGGAGACAACGATGAAGACTTCCCGCCCCCTGGCACGGCGCCAGTTCGTGCTTGGCGCCCTGGGCGCCGCTGCGGTTGCCGCCGTGCCTGGCCGCGCTCTTGCGTCCACCTACCCGGAACGCCCGATCACCTTCATCTGCCCCTGGCCCGCGGGCGGCACGGCCGATCGCTCGATGCGCATCATCTGCCAGATCGCGGCGCGGGAACTGGGTCAGCCCATCGCCCTTGAAAACCGCGCCGGCGCCTCCGGCATGATTGGCACCAAGGCGCTGTCGTCGGCCCGGCCCGACGGCTACACCATAGGCCAGATTCCGATCTCGGTGACGCGCTTCTCGCAGCTGGGCACGGTGCAGCTCGATCCGCTCAAGGACTTCACCTATCTCGCGCGCACCTCGGGCCAGACCTTCGGCATTGCCGTGCCCGCGCGCTCGCCTTTCAAGTCGCTGCGCGACGTCGTGGCGCGCGCCAAGGCCCAGCCCGGGACCGTGACCTATGCGCATGCGGGGATAGGCGGCGCCACGCATGTGGGCATGGAGCAGTTCGCCCAGGCCGCGGGCATCAGGTTCAACGCGATTGCCTACAAGGGCGGCTCGGCCGCGCTGCAGGACGTGCTCGGCGAACAGGTCGATCTGCTGGCCGACAGCAGCTCCTGGGCGCCGCATGTCGAAGCCGGCAAGATGCGCCTGCTGGCC
Organism: Comamonas sp. DB36; assembly: GCF_057914905.1. NCBI lineage: Bacteria > Pseudomonadati > Pseudomonadota > Betaproteobacteria > Burkholderiales > Comamonadaceae > Comamonas > Comamonas sp. DB36. Next base: position 4,151,997 of record NZ_CP196631.1, on the reverse strand, counting down.
ACCTGGGGCGAGGAGCGCACGCCGCGCTTCAAGGACACGCCCACGCTCAAGGAGCTGGGTTTCGACGTGGTCGTCGAGGCGCCCAATGGCATTGGCGCGCCCAAGGGCTTGCCGCCGGCAATCGAGAAGCGCCTGCGCGATGCGTTTCGCGCCGCCGTCAACAGCGAGGAGTTCCGCAAGGTCGCCGAGAGCATTGACGCGCCGGTCATGTACCAGGACGGCCCCGACTACCAGAAGTACATCCAGAGCGTCTTCCAGCAGGAAACCGATCTGATCCGCAAGCTCAATCTCAAGGAGCTGATGGCCAAGGGCTGAGGCCCTGATACGTCGGCGTTTTCCACCCCGCTTGCCGCTTTCTCATGAACAACAGTCCCCTGCTGCGCCTGCACCCGAACGACAACGTGCTGGTCGCCAAGACCGCCATAGCGCTGGGCGAGGCGATCGCCGAATTCGGCGTGCGCGCCCGCGCCCAGATTCCCGCGGGCCACAAGATCGCGGCGCGCGCCATTGCCGCCGGCGAGCAAGTGCTCAAGTACGACACCGTGATCGGCGTCGCTGCGCGCGACCTCGAGGCCGGCGACTATGTGCACAGCCACAACCTGACGCTGGTCGACAGCTACCGCGACCCGGGCTTCTGCCAGGACGTGCGTCCCGTCGACTTCGTTCCTGAAGATCAGCGCGCGACTTTCCTGGGCTTCGAGCGCGCGGGCGGCGGCGTGGGCACGCGCAACTTCATCGGCATCCTGTCGTCGGTGAACTGTTCGTCGACGGTGATCACGCGCATCGCCGCGCACTTCACTCCCGAGCGCCTGGCCGATTTTCCCAATGTCGACGGCGTGGTCGCGTTTGCGCAGACCAGCGGCTGCGGCATGTCGTCGCCGAGCGAGCATTTCGATGTGCTGCGGCGCACGCTCGCGGGCTATGCGCGCCATCCGAATCTCGCGGGTGTGCTGATCGTCGGCCTGGGCTGCGAGCGCAACCAGGTCAGCGCGCTGGTCGATTCGCAAGGCCTGCAAGCCGGGCGTCTGATGCGCACCATGGTGATGCAGGACGTGGGCGGAACGCGCCAGACCATAGAAGCCGGCATTCGCGCAATCGAGGAAATGCTGCCCGAAGCCAATGCCGCACGGCGCACGCGCGTCAGCGCCGCCCACCTGAAGATAGGCCTTGAATGCGGCGGCTCCGACGGCTTCTCGGCGATCACCGCGAATCCCGCGCTGGGCGCGGCGATGGACATTCTGGTGCGCCATGGCGGCACGGCCATCCTGTCGGAAACGCCCGAGATCCACGGCGTCGAATTCATGCTCACGCGCCGCGCGATCACGCCCGAAGTCGGCCAGAAACTGCTTGATCGCCTGGCATGGTGGGAGCGCTATGCGGCCGGGCAGAACGCGCAGTTCAACGGCGTGGTGGGCCACGGCAACCAGGCCGGCGGCCTGGCCAACATCTTCGAGAAGTCGCTGGGCTCGGCCATGAAGGGCGGCACCACGCCGCTGCGCGCGGTCTACGAATACGCCGAGCCCATCACCGAAAGCGGTTTCGTGTTCATGGACTCGCCAGGCTACGACCCCGTCGCCGCGACCGGGCAGATTGCCAGCGGCGCGCAGCTTATCTGCTTTACCACGGGCCGCGGCTCGATGTTCGGCAGCAAGCCCGCGCCGACCATCAAGCTGGCGAGCAACACGCCCATGTTCCGCCGTCTCGAGGAAGACATGGACATCAACTGCGGCGTGGTGATCGACGGCGAACTGACGGTGCCTGAACTGGGCCAGCGCATCTTCGAGCAGATCCTCTGGCATGCCTCGGGCGAGCCCACCAAGAGCGAGCTGCTGGGCCTGGGCGACCACGAGTTCGTGCCCTGGCATCTGGGCATCGTAAGCTGATTGCCGCACCCTTACACCCCTATTTTCTAGACCCGCCATGCCCTTGACTCTCTCCCGCCCCGAACTGCAACGCACGGGCAACTTCATCGCCGGCGAATGGCTTGCGCCCGAAGCCGGCCGCAGCCTCGATGTGACCGACCCGGCGACCGGCGCCGTGATTGCCGCCGTGCCCGATTCCAACGCCGCCGATGCACGCGCCGCGGTGGACGCCGCGCACGCGGCCTTTCCCGCGTGGCGCAGGACCCCGGCCAAGCAGCGCGCGCAGATTCTCAAGCGCTGGAACGATCTGGTGCTGGCCCACCAGGAAGACCTGGGCCGGCTGATCTCGCGCGAGCAGGGCAAGCCACTGGCCGAAGGCCGGGGCGAAGTCGCCTATGCGGCCAGCTACATCGAATGGTTTGCCGAGGAGGCGACGCGCGCCAACGGCGAAGTGATTCCCGCGCCCGTGCCGGGCCGGCGCATGTTTGCGCTGCGCGAGCCGGTCGGCGTGGTCGCGGCCATCACACCCTGGAACTTTCCCGCGGCGATGATTGCGCGCAAGATCGCCCCGGCACTCGCCGCGGGCTGCACCGTGGTCTGCAAGCCCGCCGAAGACACGCCGCTGACTTCGCTGGCGCTGGTCGCGCTGGCGCACGAAGCCGGCGTTCCGCCCGGTGTGCTGAACATCGTCAGCGCCTCGCGCGAACGCACGCCCGAAGTCGTCGATGTGTGGCTGGACGACGCGCGCGTGCGCAAGATCACGTTCACGGGCTCCACGCCCGTGGGCAAGCACCTCGCGCGGCGCTCGGCCGATACGCTGAAAAAACTGTCGCTGGAACTCGGCGGCAATGCTCCGTTCATCGTGTTCGAGGACGCCGACCTGGAAGCCGCGGTCGAAGGCCTGATGCAGGCCAAGTTCCGCAACGGCGGCCAGACCTGCGTCTGCCCCAACCGCGTGTTCGTGCATGCTGCAGTGCACGACCGCTTCGCTGAACTGCTGGTGGCGCGCGTCGCCGCGCTGCAGGTGGGCCCGGCGAGCAATCCGGCCTCGCAGATCGGGCCGATGATCAACGACCGCGCGGTCCAGAAGATAGAGCGCCATGTGCAGGACGCGGTGGCGCGCGGCGCGCGCATTCTCACCGGCGGCACGCGCCTGCCCGCATTGGGCGCCAACTACTTCGCGCCCACGGTGCTGGTCGATGCCGATGCGACCATGGCCTGCGCCTGCGAGGAAACCTTTGGTCCGGTCGCGCCGCTGACGCGCTTCAGCGACGAGGCCGAAGTCATTGCCGCCGCCAACGACACGCCGTTCGGCCTGGCCGCGTATTTCTATACCAACGACCTGCGCCGCGTCACGCGCGTGGCCGATGCGCTGGAGACCGGCATTGTCGGCATCAACGAAGGCGCGCTGGCCGCCGAGGCCGCGCCTTTTGGCGGCGTCAAGGACTCGGGCTATGGCCGTGAAGGCTCGACCCACGGCCTGGACGACTACCTGCACACCAAGTACGTCTGCCAGGGCGGGCTGGACGCCTGAGCCCGCGGCCGCAGCGATGCGGCCCATCCACCCCTACCTGACCTAACGAGCAAGCCAGGACCACAGCACCGAGATCCAACGCAGGGCCCGCAGCATGGAGCGGGGCGCTGCGCACCCGGGGAACCGCCCCATGCCGCAAGAGCAAATACAACCGGAGACAAGCACCATGAATTCTTCCACCTCTTCCCGACTGAACCGCCGCGGCCTGCTGATGTGCGCCGCAGCGCTGGCCTGCCCGCTGGGCGCGCCGCTGGCCCACGCCGAAAGCGTCTACCCCGCCAAGCCGGTCACTCTGCTCGTGCCTTACCCTGCCGGCGGCGCCAACGACGCGGTGGCGCGGCTCATAGGCCTGAAGATGGGCGAGAACCTCAAGCAGCCCGTGGTCATCGACAACCGGCCCGGCGCGGGCACCACCATAGGCACGGCGCTGGCCGCCAAGGCACAGGCCGACGGCTATACCCTGGTGCTGGGCTCGCTGGCCAGCCATGCCGTGAGCCCGCATCTGTACGCCCGCCCCGGCTACGACGCGGTGGCCGACTTCGCGCCCGTAGGCATGATAGGCGTGGTACCCCTGGTGCTGGTCGTGGCCCAGGACTCGCCCTACACCAACCTGAAGTCCCTGGTGGAGGCGGCGCGCAAGCAGCCCGGTCAGCTCAACTACGGCTCCTCGGGCAACGGCTCGCCGCTGCACCTGGGCGCCGAGCTGTTCAAGCAGCGCGCCCAGGTGCAGATCAACCATGTGCCCTACAAGGGCGGCAACGCCCACACCATGGACCTGATGGGCGGGCGGCTGGACATGATCATGGACACCTTGACCAGCGCCTCGCCGCTGCTCAAGAGCGGCAAGGTGCGCGCCCTGGCCGTGGCTTCGGCATCGCGTCTGCCCGAACTGCAGGATGTGCCCACTTTCGCCGAGGCCGGCTATCCGGGCTTCGAGGTCAACGCCTGGTATGCGCTGTACGCCCCGGCCAAGACCGGCAAGGACGTGCTGGCGCGCCTGAACGCCTCGCTCACCCAGGTACTCAAGCTGCCCGAGGTGCAGGAGAAATTCGCGCTGCTCGGCGTGCGCACCCGGGCCGGCTCGCCCCAGGAACTGGCCAGCTTCACCACCGACGAATGGAGCCGCTACGGCAAGGTGATCCAATCGGCAGGAATCCGCATCGACTGAGCTCTGTACCCATGTCCCCACACTTCCACGTTCTCGTCACCGCGTCACACTGGGCCGAGCCCGCGCAACGCATCATTGAGCAGGCCGGCGGCCAGGTGCATTTCCTGCCCGGCAGCCTCACCGAAGACGCGCTGGCCGCACGCCTGGCCGAGACCGGCGCGCAGGCCATCGTGCTGCGCGGCTCGCCGCCCATCACCGACCGTGTGCTGACAGCGTCGCCGCAGCTGCGCATCGTGGCCAAGAACGGCGCCGGCGTGGACAGTGTGGACCTGGAGGCGGCGCGCGCGCGCGGCATTGCCGTGGCCGTCGCACCCGGCGCCAATGCGGGCGCAGTGGCCGAGCATGCCGTGGCGCTGATGCTGGCGCTCACGCGCCAGCTGCCGCAGCTCGACCGCATGGTGCGCGCCGGCGAATGGGCCGGCAGCACCTGGCAGGGCCGCGACTTCCGCGGCGCCACGGTGGGCATCATCGGTTACGGCAGCATTGGCCGCGCGACCGCGCAGCTGGCCACTGCCCTGGGCGCGCGGGTGCTGGTGCTGCGGCCCGAGGGCCAGGCCGACGGCTTTGCCACCGAGGCCGAGCTGCACCGCCTGCTGCCCCAGCTCGACATCCTGAGCCTGCACTGCCCGCTGACCGAGCGCAGCCGGGGTCTGATAGGCGCACGCGAGCTGGCCCTGCTGCCACGCGGCAGCCTGCTCATCAACACCGCGCGCGGTCCCGTCGTGGACGAGGCCGCGCTCATCGAGGCATTGCGCAGCGGCCAGCTCGGCGGCGCGGGCCTGGACACCTTCGATACCGAGCCCCTGCCTGTCGACCATCCACTGGCGGCGCTGGACCAGGTGCTGCTCACTCCCCATGTGGCGGGCGTGACGCGCGCTGCCGCCCTGCAGGTCGCCACCATGACCGCGCAGAACATCGTGGACCATCTGGCCCACACCACATTGCCCGCCCTGCACCGGGTCGCCTGACACGCTTTTGCGCCCGAACTCCACCCACCGATCACATGCCCGCAAACAACCTCTTCAAGGCCGCACTGGCCGCTCAGCAGCCTCAGGTCGGCCTCTGGCTTTCCATGGCGGATCCCTACATGGCCGAAGTCAGCGCCAGCACAGGTTTCGACTGGCTGCTGATTGACGGCGAGCACGCGCCCAACGACCTGAAGTCGACGCTGGGCGCGCTGCAGGCCGTCGCGCCGCACCGCGCCCACCCCGTGGTGCGCGCGGTCCAGGGCGATACGGCGCTGATCAAGCAGCTGCTGGACATAGGCGCGACCACGCTGCTCGTGCCCATGGTCGACACCGCCGAGCAGGCGCGCGCCCTGGTCTCGGCCACGCGCTATCCGCCGCTGGGCATGCGCGGCGTGGGCAGCGCGGTGGCGCGCGCTTCGCAGTGGAGCGCGCGCGCCGACTATCTCGACGTGGCCGATGACGAAGTCTGCCTGCTGGTGCAGGCCGAGACCGTGGCGGCGCTGGACAATCTCGAGGAGATCTGCGCGGTCGACGGCGTGCACGGCGTGTTCATCGGCCCGGCCGATCTGGCCGCGTCCATGGGCTTTCGCGGCCGCCCCGGCCACCCCGAAGTGCAGGCGGCAATTGAAAACGCGATGCGCACCATCATTGCCTCGGGCAAGGCCGCCGGTACACTCACTTCCGACCCGGCGCTGGCCCGCCGCTATCTCGATCTCGGCTGCACGTTTGTTGCGGTCGGTGTCGACGTGCTGCTCTACGCCAAGGCGGCGCGCAGCCTGGCCGGCGAATTCCTGGGCCAGCCGGCCGAAACAGCGGCCCCTGCCGATTCCCGCGGAGCCTATTGAACATGTCCTCGACTTCCCGAATTCCCCACGCGCTGGTGCTCGAAGGCCTGCGCGCCATCGTCGGCGAGAAAGCCTGCATTGAAGTCGCCAGCGACATGCAGCCCTTCACCACCGACTACCGCAAGCTCTACCACGGCCAGGCGCTGGCCGTGGTGCTGCCGGCAAACACCCAGCAGGTCAGCGAGGTCCTGGCGCTGTGCTCGCGCCATGGCGTGCCGGTCGTACCCCAGGGCGGCAACACCTCGCTGATGGGCGGGGCCGTGCCCGACGCCGCGGGCGATGCCGTGGTGCTCAATCTGCGCCGCATGAACCAGGTGCAGGAAATCGACACCGTCAACGACACCATGACGCTCCAGGCCGGCGTCACGCTGCAGGCTGCGCGCGCCGCGGCCGAAGACGCGGGCCGGCTGTTTCCGCTGCGCATAGGCTCCGAAGGCTCGTGCCAGATCGGCGGCAATCTCTCGACGAATGCCGGCGGCACGGCCGTGCTGCGCTACGGCAACATGCGCGACCTGACGCTGGGCATAGAAGCCGTGCTGCCCGACGGCCGCATCTACTCGTCGCTGCGCGGACTGCGCAAGGACAACACCGGCTACGACCTCAAGCAGCTGTTCATCGGTTCGGAGGGAACGCTGGGCATCATCACGGCCGCGGTGCTCAAGCTGATGCCCCTGCCCAGCGCCAGCGCCGTCGCCTGGATCGCCGTCAAGAACCCGCATGCGGCCGTGGAGCTGCTGACCGAAGCCAAGCGCGCGGCCGGCCAGGCCGTGACGGCCTTCGAGCTGATCTCCGGCCCGGCGCTGACGCTGGTGCTCGAATCGATGCCGCAGTTCAGCGCGCCGCTGCCCGCCGCGCACGACTGGATGGTGCTGATCGAGCTGACTTCGGGCGGCGACGCCGAAGGCCTGGACGCGACGCTGATGGCGATTCTGGAGCAGGGCATGGAGCGCGGGCTGGTGACCGACGCGGCCATCGCGGCAAGCATTGCCGACGCGCGCGCCTTCTGGCAGCTGCGCGAGGAGATCTCGGACGCGCAGACGCGCGAAGGCGGCAGCATCAAGTGCGACATCTCGATTCCGCTGTCGAAGATCGCCGACTTCATTGCCGACGCCTCGGCCCAGGTGCTGGCGCTGGCGCCCGACGCGCGCATGGTGATCTACGGCCACATGGGCGACGGCAACGTGCACTTCAACCCGCTGCGCCCCAAGGGCGCGCCCGCAAAGGAGTTCCTGGCCGAGAACTACGTGCGCATCTCGCATGCGGTCGACGGCCTGGCAACGCGCCAGAACGGCTCGATCTCGGCCGAGCACGGCATCGGCGTGGCCAAGCGCGACGACCTGCTGGAGTGCAAGTCGCCCGTGGAACTCGAACTGATGTGGCAGATCAAGCGCGCGCTCGATCCGCGCAATCTGCTCAATCCGGGCAAGGTGTTGCCTTTGCCGGAAACTGCGGCGTAAGGTGCCACAGATCGCCCTGCGATAGGCTTGCGCAAGTCTGCTGAGGGCGTGCGGTTTGATTTGGCGTGACGTTTGCTCTCCCGTTCGTCCTGAGCTTGTCGAAGGATGAACGGCCACCTTCTATGGATGCAAATCTCTTTTTTGCTGCGCAGTTCTCAAACGCTGCGCCCTGAAACGCCCTTCGACAGGCTCAGGGCGAACGGTTTTGGGCGTTTGTAGTCAGGAAACGGCTTGACTAAGCCACTGCGCAAAGGCAGAGCACTCCCACCGGTCCATGGTGCCCGTATGCCAGCACAGGTAATGCGCGTGCGGGCTTGCCACGTCGAGCGGGAACAGCCGCACCAGCGTGCCGTTGTCCAGCCAGGCCGCGCCCAGCTTGAGGCGTACGGGCGCTATGCCCATGCCCGCGGCCGCGGCATCGCACAGCAGGCCTATGTCGTGGAATTGCGAGCCTTCGACGGGTTCGGGCCAGGCCAGGCCCGCGGCGTCGAACCAGCCGCGCCAGGGCTCTAGCGGGCTGCGCAGCAGCGGCAGGCCTTCCATGTCCGCTGGCTGCTCGAACGGCCCGTGGGCGCGCACGAAAGCGGGCGAGGCCAGCGGCGTCATCACGTCGCGCGCGATTTCCACATGTTCCATGTCGGCGTAATGGCCGGGGCCGAAGCGCACGATCAGGTCGGCGTCTTCGGCCACCACGTCGAGCAGCGGAATGCTCACATGCAGTTCGAGATCGATTTCGGGATAGGCGTCGGTGAACTGGCTCAGCCGGGGGATGAGCATGCAGCGCGCGAACGTGGGCGTGACCGCAAGCTTGAGGCGCCGGCGCCCGGGCAGCGCGCTGCCCGGAAAGCGCTGCAGCGCGCCCAGGCCTTCACGCACATGCGACAGGTACGCGCTGCCTTCGCTGGTCAGCGAGAAATCGGCACGGCCGAACAGCCGGCAGCCGAGCATCTGCTCGAGCTGGCGCACGCGGTGGCTCACGGCGCTGGGCGTGACGCACAGCTCCTCGGCGGTCTGCGTCACGCTGCGCAGCCGCGCCAGCGCCTCGAATGTCAGCAGGCACTGGATGGGCGGAATGCGCCGCGCGGCGCTCGGCGCAGTCGGGCTGGCGGTGGGCGCGGGCAGCGGCATGTCCGCGCTCAGCGGAAGACGACGGTCTTGTGGCCGTTGAGGATCACGCGGCGTTCGCTGTGCCACTTGACGGCACGCGCCAGCACCTGGCTTTCGGTGTCGCGGCCGCGCGCCGTGAGGTCTTCGACGGTGTCGGTGTGGTCGGCACGCGCCACGTCCTGCTCGATGATCGGGCCTTCGTCGAGGTCGGCTGTGACGTAGTGGGCCGTGGCGCCGATCAGCTTCACGCCGCGGTCATGCGCCTGATAGTACGGCTTGGCGCCCTTGAAGCTCGGCAGGAAGCTGTGGTGGATGTTGATGGCCCGGCCCGAGAGCTTGGTGCACAAATCGTTCGACAACACCTGCATATAGCGCGCCAGCACGACCAGTTCGGCGCCTTCTGCCTCGATAATCTCGAACTGCCGCGCTTCGGCCTGGGCCTTGGTCGCCGCCGTGACGGGAATATGGTGGAAAGGCACGTTGTAGCTGGCCGCGAGCTGGTAGAAGTCACGGTGGTTGCTGATGATGGCGCGGATGTCGATGGGCAGCAGGCCCGACTTCCAGCGGAACAGCAGATCGTTGAGGCAATGGCCTTCCTTGCTGACGAGCAGCACGGTCTTCATGTTCTCGGACTGGGAGTGCAGGCTCCAGCGCATCTCGAAGCGGGCCGCGAGTTCGGCCAGCGCCGTCTTGAGCGTGGCCGCGTCGGTGTCGGTGCAGACGAACTGCACGCGCATGAAGAACAGGCCGGTGGCGCCGTCGTTGAACTGCGCGGCTTCTTCGATGTTGGCGCCCTGTTCGAGCAGGAAGCCCGAAACGGCGTGCACCAGCCCGCGACGGTCGGGGCAGGATAAGGTAAGAATGTAGGCTTGGGTCATAGCCCTGCGATTGTCGCAGCAAGGGCCGTCGATTGTGGATTGAGGAAATACATGCATAAAGATGGCGCACCCCAACCGACCTGGCCGTACTGGATTCTGGCGTTGTACACGCTGACTGCAGTGCTGTGGCTCGCCGGCAGCGAACGCCTGCTGCTGCAGTGGGCCCAGGATGCTGCGCAGGTCGCGCGCTGGAAAGACGCACAGGGCTATGTCTCCATCTTTCTCAACGCACTGATGGCCGGCTGGCTGCTGCGCCGCCTGCTGCGCGCCGAGGCCGTGCGCCGCGCCGACGTGCTGCGCCGCGCGGCGCTGCGGCGCCAGGAGGAGGAGCGCCAGCGCCTGGCCGCGACCGTGGTCGACAACACCATCGAAGGCGTGATCGTGACCGATGCGAACAGCCGTATCCTGTCGGTCAACGCGGCCTTCACGCGGCTGCTAGGCTATACCGAGCAGGAAATGCTGGGCCAGACGCCGCGCATGTTCAAGTCGGGCCGCCACGGCCAGGCGTTCTACGAAGCCATGTGGGACAGCATGCAGCGCACGGGCCACTGGCAGGGCGAAATATGGAATCAGCGCAAGAACGGCGAAGTGTTTCCCGAACGCATGTCGCTGAGCGCGGTGCACGACAGCGCCAACCGCGTCACGCATTACGTCTGCATGTTCACCGACATCTCCGCGGAAAAGGCCCAGCAGCAGCGCCTTGAATACCTTGCGCGCAAGGACCCGCTGACCGGTCTGGACAACCGCGCCTGGTTCGGCAACCGACTGGAAAAGGCGTTGGAGACGGCCACAGCCAAGTCCAGCCAGCTCGCGGTGCTGCTGATCAACATCAACCGCCTGCGCGATTTCAACGACAGCTACGGCCATGCCGTGGGCGACCAGGTGCTGTGCCATGTCGCAGCGCGCGTGCAGGCGGTGCTGCGCCCCGGCGATCTGATAGGGCGCATGGCCGGCGACGAGATCGCCGTGGCCGCGCTCGATCTGGGCAGCGAGATCGATGCCGCGCAGCTGGCCCAGCGGCTGATCGCCGCGGCGGCCCAGCCCTGGCATACGCCTGACGGCATGGAAGTGATCACGCGCGTGAGCGTGGGCATGTGCGTCTTCCCGCAGCATGCGGCAACGGCAGAAGGCCTGCTGCAGGGCGCGCACTCGGCGGTGCATGTCGCCAAGCAGCACAGCGGTGCCGACGCCTGGTGCTTTTTCCAGGAAGACATGACCCAGGCCGCGCGCCAGCGCCTGGAGCTCGAGGCACGGCTGCGCCAGGCGCTGGCCGAAGGCCATCTGCGTCTTTACTACCAGCCGCAGATCGAGATCGCGACCGGGCGACTCATGGGGGCCGAAGCGCTGCTGCGCTGGCTCGATCCGGTCGAAGGCCTGATTTCCCCGGCGCGCTTCATTCCCGTGGCCGAAAGCTCGGGCGTGATCGGGCCTGTGGGCGAATGGGTGATACGCGAAGCCTGCGCCCAGGGCCAGCGCTGGCGCGCGCTTGATCTGCCCGAGATCACGGTGGCGGTGAATGTGTCGCTGCACCAGTTCATGCTCACCGACATCGTCGGCAGCACCCAGGCCGCGCTGGCCGATGCGGGCTTTCCGGCCGCGCAGCTGGAACTCGAGATCACCGAAAGCGCGCTCGCCCAGCAGCCCGAGGAGGCCTTGCAGGTGCTGCGCAAGCTCAGCGCCCTGGGGCTGCGGCTGGCGATCGACGATTTCGGCACCGGCTATTCGTCGCTGGCCCACCTCAAGCGCTTTCCCATCGATGTGCTCAAGATCGACCAGGGCTTCATCCGCGACATTCCGCAAAGCGCCGACGACATGGCGATCAGCGCGGCCGTGATCGCCATGGGCCACAGCATGGGGCTGGCGGTGCTGGCCGAAGGCGTGGAAACCGCCGAACAGCTCGCTTTCCTGCGCGAACGCGGCTGTGACCAGTTCCAGGGCTATTTCTGCAGCCGGCCCCTGCCGGCCGACGCGTTCGAGGCACTGCTGCGCCAAAGCAGGGAAGGACCGCTGGTGGCGATCCCATGCGCGTGAGTTTCCCGCTGCGCGTGCTGCTGACCGCATTGGGCGCCTGGGCCGCGGCCCAATTGTGCGTCTGGTGGAAGATTCCCCTGCCCTGGATGCTGGGCCCGCTGATCGCGACTTCGCTGGCCTCCATGGGCGGCGCGCCGACCGCGAGCTGGGGCAAGGCGCGCAATGCCGCGCAGTGGACCATAGGCGCGGCGCTGGGGCTTTACTTCACGCCGGCCGTCACGGCGCTCGTGGCGAGCATGTGGTGGGTCATTTTGCTGGGCATTGTCTGGGCGCTGTGGCTGGGCTGGCTGTTCGGCGCCTGGCTGTACCGCGTGCATGCGCCGCGCATGCCCGAGGTGCCGGCGCAGCAGCTGCGCGCCACCTGCTATTTCGCGGGCTCGATAGGCGCGGCGTCCGAGATGACGCTGCTGTCCGAGCGCGAGAACGCGCGCACCGAGCTGGTGGCCTCCAGCCACAGCCTGCGGCTGGTGATCGTCACGGTGGTGATTCCCTTCGCGCTGCAGTGGAGCGGGCTGCATGGCTCGGGCGAATGGGGTGCGGCGCGCGTGGTGCATGGCCCGGGACTGGCGCTGCTGGCGCTGTGCACGGGTCTGGGCGCCTGGCTGATGCTGCGCCTCGATCGCGCCAATCCCTGGTTTCTGGGCGCGCTGCTGGCCTCCATGGGCCTGGCGATGCTCGGCCTCGATCTGTCGGCCGTGCCGCAGTGGATGATGAATGGCGCGCAGTTGCTGATTGGCGTGAGCCTGGGCGTGCGCTTTCGGCGCGATTTTCTGCGCACCGCGCCGCGCTGGCTGGCAACGGTGGCACTGGGCAGCCTGGTGCTGATGGCGCTGTGCGCGCTGTTTGCTGCCGCCGTGGCCTGGGCCACAGGCCTGCCCTGGGTGACCATGGTGCTGGGCACGGCGCCCGGCGGCATCGCCGAGATGGCGATCACCGCCAAGGTGCTGCAGTTGGGCGTTCCCGTGGTGACCGCGCTGCAAGTCTGTCGATTGATGGCGGTGCTGCTGGTGGTCGAGCCGCTGTACCGGCGGCTTTACAAGCCGGCGGTACAGGCGAAGTCGAGCCGCCTATCCTGAGCCCGCCCGAGCCCGACGCTCAGTGCACCAATACCGGGTTCTGTGCGAGCCCGGCGTAGCTGTCGAGCGTGCTTTCCACTTCTTCCTGCGTAGGTGTCTGCTGCTGCCAGCCGAGAATGATCTTCTGGAACATTTCGGCCCAGGAACCGTCGAGGTAGACCTCTTTGCCCGAACGCTTGTCGACGATTTCAAAACCGTGGCGTGGCATCTGCATCTGTGCGTGGTGAAGCTCTTGCGCGGGAGCGGATTCGCCCTCGGCCAATTCCGGCAAATCGGGCCGGATATGGAGCACCGCAAAAGTGTCAGAGTCGTATAGCGTTTGCATGGTGATCCCCCCCTGTTGCAAAGTCGTGCCGATGACAGTCATATGGCTGCAAGGCAGCAGACTTCAAGAGCCGCCGGCGGGGTCGCCGGCAAAAGGCCCTGGACACCAGTATTCCACGGATTCGATCTCCGTGCGGCGTCGGGCGTTTCGTCCGGCGTCAGGGCGCGGCGTGCGCCTGCAGGCGCAGATCGGCGAAGTCGCCGTTGGCCTGGGTCAGCCGTATGCGCGCCGGCAGATAGCCCAGCGACGGCGCGAGCCACAGCGTGGCCTGCTGGTCACCCGCGCGCCGCGGCAGGCGTTCGAGCCGCAGCGCGGGCAGCGCGCCCAGCGGCAGCTCCAGCGTCTCGGGCGCGTGCACGCGGAAGGTCCAGCGTTCGGCGTCGTTGCTGCCCACCGTGGTGAATGTGATCTGCGCGCCTTCGGGGTAGCGTTCGGGCGCGGCGGCAAGCATTGCCGACAACTGCAGGAACACGCTGATACGGTCCTGCGCGCCCGCGCCTATGGGGGCCGGCGGGGCTGCGGGCGTGAAGCGTGCCTGTTCGGCCACGAAGTCGAACTCCGCGCTTTTCTCGCTGCGGCTCTGGTCGCTGAAGCGTTGCGGCACCAGGCCCGCATCCGTGACCTGGCCGTTGCTGGTCTGGGCGCGCGTGCCGACCAGAAACGCCTTGATCTGCTGGCGCACCTGGTAGCGCTGGCCGTCGTGCTGCCACAGCAGTTCGGCGCTCGCGTGGTATTCAAAACGTTTGGCCTGGCCCGTCACATCGAACGCCAGCCGCGTGGGCGCGGGCAGTTTCACCGGCAGCGGCGTATCGGCGGGCAAGGGCTGGCCGTCGGGGGTGACGAGCTGCACGCCCTGCAGTGTTTCGGCCCGGGGCGGTGGCGGCGGCTCGGTCGGCGCTGGCGGCTCGGCAGGCACCGGCGGCTCGGGCGCTGGCTCGGGCATGGGTGGCGCTGCCTGCTCCCGGGCTGCGGCCAGCGTTTCCTGCGGCATTTCGGCGGGCGTTGTCTCAACAGCCTCGGCCGGAAGTTCGGTGGGTACGGGTGCGGCGCGCACCGGCGCGGGGCGCGGTCTTGCCTGGGGGCGGGGCGCTGGCACGGGCGCGGCGACGGGGGCCGGGGGCGGCGGTGCAGGCGGCGGCGCGATGCTGCGCGTGGTGAACGCGGGCGCGTTGCGCGTGGGGGCCGGGTTGGCCGATGCGCTGGACCATGCGGGCAGCTCCCACAGCAGCCAGGCATGCGCGGCCAGCACGGCGGCGGTCAGCGGCAGCAGCACAGGCGTTCGCATGGCGGGCGCCGCTTCAGCGGCTCGCGTGGCCCAGGTCGGCCGAAAGCTGCAGCGCGGCGGTGCGCAACTGGGCATCGATGGCGCCGTCGTAGGCCGGATCGAAGGTGGCGATCGAGCCCAGCGTGGTGATGCCCATCACGATATGGCCCGACGAGTCGAACACCGGCGTGCAGAACGCGACGATGCCCGGCAGCAGCGTGTCGACCACGCGTGCCGTGCCGTGGGCACGCACTTCGGCCAGCATGGCGCGCACGCCTTCGGGTGTGAGCGGCAGGTCGCTGCGGCCGATCTGGCGCGCGCGCTGCATTTCCGCGTCCAGCATGCCCTGTGTCAGCTCCGCGGGCAGGTACGCGGCAAAGCAGCGCCCCGTGGCCGAAGACAGCAGCGGCATCACATCGCCCAGGCGCAGATTGGCCGTGACCGATTGCGCCGATTCTTCCCAATGCACGATGGTCGGGCCATGGTTGCCCCAGACGGCGAGCGCGACCGTGTGCTGCAGCGCTTCGAGCAGCAGCGGCATGCGTTCGCGCGCCAGGCGCACCGGGTCCAGGCGCGTGAGCGCGGCCAGGCCCAGCTTGAGGCTGGCCGGGCCCAGGTCATAGCGTGAAGTGCGGCTGTCCTGCGTCACCAGGCCCAGGCGCTGGAAGCTCACCAGATAGCGGTGCGCCTTGGCGGCGCTCATCTCCGCCGACGCCGCGACTTCCTTGAGCATCAGCGGCGCGCGCGCGCGCGCCAGGCCTTCGAGCAGCGCAAAACCGACTTCGACCGACTGAATACCTGCGCGTTCCTTTTCCATATGCACTAAAATTCCATTGTTTTGTTTAGGTAAACTCATTTACCCAAGCGTAATCTCATCGCTGCCCTTGCAGGCCGCGCCTTTCTGTCCCCGCCATTGAAGTTCCAGCCACCATGAAACTCGCTACTTATAAAGACGGCTCGCGCGACGGCCAACTGGTCGTTGTCTCCCGCGATCTGGGCCTGGCCCATTATGCGACCGGCATTGCCAGCCGCATGCAGCAGGTGCTGGACGACTGGGCCTTCATGGCGCCGCAGCTGCAGGACCTGTACCAGCAGCTCAACGCCGGCAAGGCGCCGCATGCGTTCGCCTTCAATCCCGAGCAGTGCATGGCGCCGCTGCCGCGCGCCTACCAGTGGGCCGACGGTTCTGCCTATCTCAACCATGTGGAGCTGGTGCGCCAGGCGCGCAACTCCGAAGTGCCGGCAACGTTCTACACCGACCCGCTGATGTACCAGGGCGGCTCCGATGACTTCATCGGTCCCTGTGACGACGTGGTGGTTCCCAGCGAAGCCATGGGAATCGACTTCGAGGCCGAGATCGCCGTGGTCACGACCGACGTGCCCATGGGCAGCACACCAGCCCAGGCGCTGCAGGGCATTCGCCTGGTGATGCTGGTCAACGACGTGTCGCTGCGCAATCTGATTCCCGCCGAGCTCGCCAAGGGCTTCGGCTTCTTCCAGAGCAAGCCGGCGACGGCGTTCAGCCCGGTCGCGGTGACGCTCGACGAGCTGGGCGATGCCTGGGACGCGGGCCGGCTGAACCTGACGCTGCAGTCGATCTGGAACGGCCGCAAGGTCGGCATGTGCGACGCCGGCCCCGAAATGACCTTCCACTTCGGCCAGCTGATCGCCCACATCTGCAAGACACGCAATGTGCGCGCCGGCACCATCGTCGGCAGCGGCACCGTGAGCAACAAGGGCGTGGGCGAAGGCAGCGCGATGCAGTGGCCCAAGGGCTACAGCTGCATCGCCGAAAAGCGCTGCATAGAAACCATTCAGACCGGCGCTCCCGTGACCGAGTTCATGAAGTTCGGCGACACCATACGCATTGAAATGAAGGGCCGCGACGGCCAGAGCATTTTCGGCGCGATCGATCAGACGATTGCCGCGCCCGGCGAAACCCCGGCCTGAAACCCCGGAGCGCGCGCGGGACCGGCACCACAGAGTGCCGGCCGGCGCGGCATGGCCTTGCCATGCACGCCCTTCATGCATCCACCGGCGCGCCGCGGGCGACGCCGGTCTTTTTCCTCAGGAGACAAAAAATGGACCGCAGACATTTTCTGGCCGCGATGACGGCCACTGCCGCCGCGCCTTTCGCATCGCAGGCACTGGCCCAGAACTGGCCCGACCAGGCCATTCGCTGGGTCGTCCCCTATCCGCCGGGTGGCGGCACCGACGTGCTGGCGCGCACCGTGGCCGAAGCCATGCGCCAGAGCCTGGGCCAGACCATCGTCATCGAGAACAAGCCCGGCGCATCGACCAACATCGGCGCCCAGCAGGTGGCGACGGCCAAGCCCGACGGCTACACCATCATGTCGGCCGACAACGCCGTGCTGGCCTACAACGAGCACCTGTTCAGCAAGCTGCCGTTCAGTCCCGAAAAGGACTTCACGTACGTGGGCGGCATGAGCCGTTTCCCGCTGGCGCTGGTCGTGAACCCGGCGTTCGAGGCGAAGACGCTGCAGGAATTCCTGGCCTATGCGCGCGCCAATCCCGGCAAGATCAACTACGCTTCGCCCGGCAACGGCTCGCCCCACCATCTGGCGATGGAAATGTTCAAGGCGCGCACCGGCACCTTCCTCACGCACATTCCCTACCGCGGCGCGGCGCCGGCCGTGGCCGACGTGATGGGCGGCCAGGTGCCGTGCATGTTCCTGGATCTGGCCTCGGGCCTGCCCATCATCCAGTCGGGCAAGGTGCGCGCGCTGGCCATAGGCTCGGCCCAGCGCATGGCCAACCTGCCGCAGCTGCGCACGCTGGCCGAAGCCGGCGTGGCGAATTCCGAAGTCTTTGCCTTCCAGGGCATTCTCGCGCCCAAGGCCTTGCCTGCGCCCATCACGCAGCGGCTCAATGCCGAACTCAACAAGGCATTGGCCAGCCCGCCCGTCGTCAAGCGCATGCAGGACTTCGGCATGGAAGCGCTGCCGGGCACGCCGGAACAGTTCCGCGCGATGGCGCGCGCCGAAGCCAAGCGCTGGGGCGAGATCATCCAGAAGGCCGGCATCAAGCTCGACTGAGCGCGCTGTCCTGACAGAATGGCGGTTGAGCAGGGCGCAGGCCCTGCCACCCCATTCCAAGGAGAGCCACGATGCAGAATTTTGATTTCAGCAACCCCACGCGCATTGTTTTCGGCGAGGGCGTGATCGCCAAGCTGGGCAAGCTGCTGCCCGAGACCGCGCAGGTGCTGATCGTCGTCGGCGGCAGCAGCGCCGAGAAGAACGGCACGCTGGCCGAAGTGCGCGCGGCCCTGGGCGCACGCCGCCACGAAACCTTCGCGGGCATAGAGCCCAATCCCACGCTGGAGACTTCGATGCGCGCGGTCGCGCAGTTCCAGCAGGGCGGCTTCGACTTCCTGCTGGCCGTGGGCGGCGGCTCGGTGATCGACGCCGTCAAGTTCATTGCCGCGGCCGTGCGTCTTCCCGGCGCCGACGCGGCGGCTGCCTGGGAGCTGGTGCGCAAGGGCGGGCGCGGTGTCGCCCAGGCCGCGCCGCTGGGCGTGGTGCTGACGCTGCCGGCCACGGGCTCGGAAATGAACAACGGCGGCGTGCTGACAAATGCGGCAGAAGGCGCGAAGCTGCCGTTTTCCAATCGCCTGCTGTTTCCGCAGTTCGCGCTGCTGGACCCGACCAAGACCTATACGCTGCCCACGCGCCAACTGGCCAACGGCGTGGTCGATGCCTTCGTGCACACCATGGAGCAGTACCTGACCTACCCCGTCGATGCGCGCGTGCAGGACCGCTTTGCCGAAGGCCTGCTGCAGACGCTGATCGAGATCGGCCCGCGCGTCGTGGCCAGCGAGACGCCCGACTACGCCGACCGCGCCAACCTGGTCTGGAGCGCCACGCTGGCGCTCAACGGCCTGATAGGCGCGGGCGTGCCCCAGGACTGGGCAACGCACATGATCGGCCACGAACTCACGGCGCTCTACGGCATAGACCACGCGCGCACGCTGGCCGTGGTGCTGCCCGCGATGATGGACGCGCGCCGCGAGCAAAAGCACGCCAAGCTGCTGCAGTATGCCGAGCGCGTCTGGGGCATCACCGAAGGCTCGGAAGAAGGCCGCATCAACGCCGCGATCACGCAGACGCGCAACTTCTTCGAGGGCCTTGGCGTGCCCACGCGGCTGTCGGCCTATGACCTGGGCGCCGAAGCCGTGGACGCGGCCGTGGCCCAGCTGGAAAAGCACGGCATGGTCGCGCTGTCCGAGCACCGCGACATCGACGCGGCCAAGGCGCGGGAAATCCTGGGCCTGGCGATCTGAACCGCCGGCTTCAGCGCAGCGCCAGCACCGCGCGCGCAAGGCGCGCGAGCGCATCCTGCAGCACTTCGGGCGAGGTGGCGATCGACAGGCGGAAGTAGGGCGACAGACCGTAGGCGCTGCCGGCCACCACCGCCACGCCTTCGCTGTCGAGCAGGTACAGCACCAGGTCCGTATCGTCGGCCAGCACCTTGCCCTGGGGCGTGCGCTTGCCTATCAGGCCCGCGCAGTTGACGAACAGATAGAACGCACCGTCGGGCGCGCGGCAGCGCAGGCCGGGGATCTGGCGCAGGCCCGCGAGCATCAGGTCGCGCCGCTGGCGATAGACGGCCGCGCTTTCACGCACGAACGTCTGGTCGCCGCACAAGGCCGCGACGGCTGCCGCCTGGCTTACGGAACACGCATTGCCGCTGGTCTGCGATTGCAGCGTTTCCATGGCCTGCACCAGTTCGCGCGGACCGGCGGCGTAGCCTATGCGCCAGCCCGTCATCGCGTACGACTTGGAGACGCCGTTGATCACCAGCGTGCGCGCGCGCAGCTGCGGCGCCGCGGCAAGCAGGTGCACGCAGGGTGCAGCGGTGAACACGATGTGTTCGTAGATGTCGTCGGTCATCACCATGACCTGCGGATGGCGCTGCAGCACCTCGGCCAGGGCGCGGTATTCCCCGGCCGTGTAGCAGGCGCCCGTGGGGTTGCTTGGCGAGTTCAGCAGCAGCCAGCGGGTGCGCGGCGTGATCGCGGCCTCGAGCTGCGCCGCCGTGAGCCTGAAGCCCTGGTCCTCGGGGCAGGGCAGGATCACGGGCTGGGCATCGCAGGCCAGCACCATGTCGGGATAGGAAACCCAGTAAGGCGCCGGTATCAGCACCTCGTCGCCCGGGTCCAGCGTGGCGGCGAACGCGCAGTAGATGGCGCTCTTGGCGCCGTTGGTGACCAGGGTTTCGCAGGCGTCATAGCTCAGCGCGTTCTCGCGCAGCAGCTTCTGGGCGATGGCCTGGCGCAGCGCAGCGCTGCCGGCGATCGGCGTGTAGCGCGTGGCGCCCGCGTCCATGGCCTGCAGCGCGGCCGCGCGGATGTGCGCCGGCGTGTCGAAGTCCGGCTCGCCCACGGCGAGATTGACGATGGAGCGGCCGCTGCGCTGCAGCGCCTGGGCGCGGTCGGCGGCGCTGGTGCTGGGAGACGGTTTGATGCGCCGCAGGCGTGCGGACAGGGTGATCGCGGTCATGGCGGGGTTCCAGCGAAGGGGGTGAAGAAATCGGTCAGGAATGGGCGCCGGCATGCGGCCCGGTGCTGCGCTGCTGCCTGAGATACCACTGCAGCCGCAGCGACAGCCCGGCGTTGGCGACGGCCAGCGCTGCCAGCAGCCACAGCGTGGCATGCGCGCCCCACTGCGACAGAATGAAGCCGCAGACCAGGGGCGTCAGCGCCTGGCACAGCAGCGACGAGCGCGCCAGCCGGCCCATGACCAGGGCATAGGCATGGGCGGGCACCAGCGCCAGCGGCAGCGTGCCGCGCACCAGTGCGCGCAGTCCGTTGCCCACGCCGTAGCAGACGATGCCCAGCGCCGCCGCGGCCGGAACGGCGCTGATCAGCAGCATGCCCAGCGCGACGAAAACGGCAGAGAACAGCGCCATCCAGATCGCGTGCAGATTGCGCAATGCCAGGTTGAGCACGCGCACGCCGACCATGCTCGGGCCGATCAGCGCGCTCAGCGCGATCGCCGCGGTCAGGCTGTGGCCCGTGCCTTGCAGCAGCAGGATGATCTGCACCGATACCGCGGTCATCAGGATGGCAGCGATGCAGAACACCAGCGACAGCAGCCGCATCAGCGCAGGGTCCACGTCGGCCAGCGCCTGGCGGTCGGCGCCGGGCCGCGGCGGCGCGGCCGATGCGGGCGCGATGTCGGGCGGCAATGCCAGCAGGTAGAGCGGCGACATCACCACGGCCATGAAGGCCGCATAGGCAAGGCAGGTGCCGCGCCAGCCGAGTTCGGGTTCCAGCCAGGCCAGCGCCGGCCAGCTGACCGTGGAGGCGAAGCCGCCGATCAGCGTCACCACATAGATGGTGTTGCGCGCCTGCGCCCCCCAGCGCGCGCCCAGCACGGCAAACAGCGGGTCGTAGAGCCCGCCGGCCATGCCTATTCCCATCACCACCCAGCCGGCGACGAACACGCTGTAGTGGGGCGCGAGCGCCAATATCACCAGGCCCAGCGCCACGAGCCAGCTCGACAGCAGCAGCACGCGCCGGCCCTGGCCGCGCGCGATGCGCCGGCTGGCCCAGGGCGACAGCAGGCCCGAGACCAGCGCGCCCACGGTCAACGCGCCATAGATCCAGGTCAGCGACCAGCCCGTGTCCGCATGGATGGGCGCGGCCAGCACCGTCAGCAGAAAGAACGAGCCGCCCCAGACCACGATCTGCGCCACGCCCAGCAGCGCAGCCGAAGCCGTTGACGGCGTGCCGGCGCTCATGCGCCGGACTCCAGCTGCACCAGTGCCTGGCCGTATTGCACGGACCGTCCCGCGGCCGCACACAAGGCCTTGACGGTGCCGGCCGCGGGCGCTGGCAGCGCCGTGAGAATGCCGCAGACTTCGATGAAGCCCAGCGCCTCGCCGGCCTGCACCGGGCGCCCGATCCGGGCGCCGAGCTGGGGCTGCAGCGGGTGCAGCGGATGGAAGATGCCGAAGCCGTTGGCGCAAACGGTGGTCGTGGCGCGCGCGCTCGGTACGGCTGCGCTGGGCAGCAGCACGCGCAGCGTCGCCTGGCCCAGCGTGCATTCGAGCTGCGTGATGCCGCTGCGCGGCATGCGCTGCAGCCATTGCGCGATGCGTTCAATCTGCATGGCGTGCTCCTGTGGACTGCAGCCGGTCCAGTGATTTCTCCAGGTAGTGGATGTCGGTGCCGCCCTGCTGGAAGCCGGCGTCGGCAAGCACCGCCTGCAGCAGCGGCGCGCCGTGGTCTATGCCCTGCAGCCGCATGGCCTGCAGCGCCTGCTGCATGCGCGCAATGGCCTGGGCGCGGGTGTCGCCATGTGCGATGACCTTGGCGACCAGCGAGTCGTACCAGGGCGGCACTTCGGCGCCGTCCACCAGATGCGTGTCCACGCGTATGCCCGCGCCTTGTGGCGCCTGCCATTGCGCGACCGTGCCCGGCGAGGGCCGGAACGTCCAGGGATGCTCGGCATTGATTCGGCATTCGATCGCATGGCCTTGCGGCGTGATGTCCTGCTGGCGCAGGGCCAGCGGCTGTCCCTGGGCAATGCGCAACTGCTGGGCCACGATGTCTATGCCGGTCACGGCTTCGGTCACGGGATGCTCGACCTGCACGCGCGTGTTCATCTCGATGAAATAGAACTGGCCGTTCTCGAACAGGAACTCGAACGTTCCCGCGCCGCGGTAGTTCATCTGCACGCAGGCCCGGGCGCAGCGCTCCCCTATCGCCGCGATGGCGCTGCGCTCTATGCCCGGCGCCGGCGATTCCTCCAGCACTTTCTGGTGGCGCCGCTGCATCGAGCAGTCGCGCTCGCCCAGCCAGACCGCCCGGCCCTGGCCGTCGGCCAGCACCTGGATCTCGACATGGCGCGGATGGATCAGGAACTTCTCCATGTAGACCGCGGCGCTGCCGAAGGCGCGCGCGGCTTCCTCGCGCGTGAGGCGCAGTGCGGCCGGCAGTTCGTCGGGACCGTGCACCACGCGCATGCCGCGGCCGCCGCCGCCTGCGGCGGCCTTGATGATCACCGGGTAGCCGATCTCCTGCGCCTGGGCCTGCACGCGTTCCAGATCAGGCGACAACTCCCCCTGCGAGCCGGGAACGCAGGGCACTCCGGCCTCGCGCATCGCCGCCTTGGCCGCGATCTTGTCGCCCATGCGGCGTATGGTGTCGCCGCGCGGGCCGACGAACACCAGTCCCGCGGCTTCGACGGCATCGGCGAACTGCGCGTTCTCCGATAGAAAGCCGTAGCCCGGATGCACCGCGCCCGCGCCCGTGGACAGGGCCGCGAGCAGGATTTCCGCCTGGTTCAGATAGCTTTGCGCCGCGGGTGCCGGGCCTATGCAGACGCTCTCGTCGGCCAGGCGCACATGCAGCTGCCCGGCGTCGGCCAGCGAATGAACGGCCACGGTTTTCAGGCCCGCGGCCTGGCAGGCGCGAATGATGCGCACCGCGATCTCGCCGCGGTTGGCGATCAGCAGCTTGTCAAACATGTGCGCTCTCCAGCGCTTCGATCACCAGCAGCGCCGCGCCGGCCTGCACGGCCTGGCCGTTGTCGATCGCGAACGACACGATGCGCCCCGCGCGGTCGGCTTCGACTTCGTTGAGCATCTTCATGGTTTCTATCAGTCCCAGCACCTGGCCTGGCTCGACGATGGAGCCGACCTGGGCGAACGGCGCGGCGTCGGGCGCGCTGGCGCGAAAGAAGTTGCCGCTCAGCGGAGCGGCCAGCGCATGCCGGGCCGGGTGGGCCGGCATTGCCGGCGCCGCGGCGGTCGCCACTGCGGGCCGGGCCGGCATCTGCGCCGGCGCAGCGCCGGCCGCGCGCGCCAGCCGCAGGCTGCCTTCGGGGCTGACAAATTCCATCTCCAGCGCGCCCGACTGCTCGAACAGATCGAACAGGTGTTCCACGAAAGGGTGTTGCATCGCGCTCTCCTCAGGCAAACGCCTGGACGGTGACGCCCGCGCCTTCGAGCAGGGCGCGCACGCGCGCCGCCATCTCGATCGCCCCGGGCGTGTCGCTGTGCACGCAGATCGAGTCGATGGGCGTGGCCACGGTCTTGCCTTCGCTGGTTTCCACACCGCCGGCGGCAAGCATGCGCAGGATGCGGTCCGCGGCCTGCTGCGGGTCCTTGAGCAGCGCGCCGGGCAGGCTGCGCGCGATCAGGAAACCGGTCTCGTCATAGCCGCGGTCGGCATAGATCTCGGCCTTGGAGACCAGGCCCATGTCGCGCGCCACGCGGTCCTGCTGGCCGTTGGCGATCGACAGCAGGATCAGCGACGGGTCCACGGCCTTGACGGCGCGGCACACGGCGCTCGCCACGGCTTCGCTGTGGTAGGTCTGGTGGCCCATTGCGCCATGGCATTTGACGTACTTGATCGGGTTGCCGGCATAGGTCGACAAGGCCATGGCCGCGCCGACCTGATAGGCCACGAGGCGCTCGATCTGCGCGGGGGAGAACGCCATGTCGCGCCGCCCGAAGCCCCACAGATCGGGATAGCCGGGGTGCGCGCCCACGCAGACGTTCTGCGCCTTGGCATCGGCAAAGGTGCTGGCCATGATCTCGGGATCGCCGGCGTGAAAGCCGCAGGCGATGTTGGCGGACGTGACGATCTTCAGGATGGCCTGGTCGTCACCGAGGCGGTAGGCGCCGAAGCCTTCGCCCATGTCTGAATTCAAGTCTACGGTCTTGCTCATGTGGTGTTCCTCTTTGCTGGGGTGAAATGCCGCCTGCCGTGCGGGCCGACGGCAGGAGTGGACGATGGCGCAAGGCGATCAGTGCAGGCGGGTCGCGACCAGCGGCAGGCGGGCGGCCAGGGCCTGCCAGGCTGCGTGCTGGGCGCGCAGGGCGCTCACGGCCTGGGCCACGTCGACGCGCTCGAAGCGCAGCGCGCAGCCGGCCGGCACCTGGCCCAGGCGCCATTGGTCGGCCTCGATGACGGTCGCGATCTTGGGATAGCCGCCGCAGGTATTGGCTTCGGCAAGCTGGATGATGGGCTGGCCCGCGGGCGGCACCTGCACCGTGCCCGGCACCAGGCCGTGGGACAGCAGTTCGCGGCGCTGCGCCATCTGCAGCGTCTGCGCGCCCTGCAGCCGGTAGCCCTGGCGGTTCGAGTCGGGTGTGACCTGCCAGGGCGCGGCCTCGAAGCGCTGGCGCGAGTCGGCGCTGAACTCCTCGTACTCGGCGGCCGGCAGCACGCGCACGCTGACGCAGCCCTGGGCAATCTGCGCCAGCAGCGCGGGCACTTCGCCCGGCACGCAGCCCAGGCCGGCGCGGCGCGGCGCGTCGGCGCTGGCCGCGCCCAGCGCCAGCATGTCCAGGCGCTTGAGGCCGCGTCCGCCCATGCCGCCCAGGCCGGCCTTGAGATCGGTGCTGCGCGAGCCGAGCACCGGCGCAACATCCACCCCGCCGGCCACCGCCAGATAGACGCGCATGCCGCGCGCCGGGCGTTGGATCTCCAGCGTCTGGCCGGCCGCGACGCGGCAGCTCCACCAGGGCGCGATCAGCCGGCCGTCGAGTTCTATGCGCGCATCGGCGCCCGTGCAGGCAAAGACGCTGTCGCGCTCGAAGCGCACGCGGAAAGGGAAGATCGCCAGCTCTATGCCCGCGGCGTCGGCAGCATTGCCCACGAGGCTGTTGGCGTAGCGCAGCGCCAGCGGGTCCATCGCGCCGCTGGCGCACACGCCCAGATGCAGGTGGCCGCTGCGGCCCGCGTCCTGCACCAGATTCATCGCCCCCGAAGTCAGGACCTGCATCATGCGATCACCTCCTGGGCGACGAAGCGCACGGTGTCGCCGGGCTCGAACAGGCAGGGTGCGGCGCGCGCGGCGTCGAACACCGCCGCCGAAGTCACTCCCAGGATATGCCAGCCCGAAGGCGCGGCATCGGGCATGACGCCGGCCTGCACGCCGCCTATGACCACGGAGCCGCGGGGAATGCGCAGCCGCGGCACCGAGCGGCGCGGCGCATGCAGGCGTTCGGGCAGGCCCGACAGGTAGCTGAAGCCCGGCGTCGAACCTATGCACATGACCTGGAACTGCGCGCTGCTGTGCAGCGCAACGTAGTCGTGCACGCCCAGGCCGGCGCGCTGCGCCTGCTCCTGCAGGTCGATGCCGCCTTCGCCGCCGTAGATGACCGGAATTTCCACCACGCGCGGCGCGCGGGCGCAGGCCGTGGCCCGCTCCCACTGCGCCAGCACCCAGTCGCGCACGGTCGTCGGCGCCAGCGCCAGCGGGTCGAACAGCACCAGGATGTTGTTCACGCCGGGAACGATTTCGCGCAGGCCGTCTAGATGCGCGCCGCCGCGCAGCGCTTCGGCCAGCGCCCAGATGCGCTGCTGCACGCCCACGTCGATGCGGGCGTCGCCGCAGTCGAGATAGATGCCCCCGGCGCCGGCGAAATGGATGCGCGCTGGCGCGCTGGCTGCCTGTTTTTCCGTTGTGACTGTCGTCATGGATGGTCTTCCTGAATGCCGTTGCAGCGACATTTCCTGCCGCGATGAAGCGATCATCCAAACTTCGCCGCGCTGCGGCAAACGACTTTTTTTCGACGAAAAAAACCAATTTTTCTTCAGGCATGCAGGCCGCGGGCGCGGCGCGCTGCAGCGGGGGGGCACGGTTTTTGCAAGCCGGTTTGGCGTGAACACCCGCTTTCTTGAAACCCTCATCGTCCTGGCACGCGTCGGCAGCTTCCGCGAGGCCGCCGAGGCCATGCATGTCACGCAGACGGCCGTGTCGCAGCGCATCGCCAATCTCGAGGACGACCTCGGAATCGAGCTGATAGACCGCAGCGCGCGCCAGCTCAAGCTCACGCCCCATGGACAGGAAGTGGTCGAGCAGTCGCGCAAGATCGTCGCGCTGACCAAGGGCCTGCACCAGCTGTCGCAGCGCGACGCGCCCGTGGCCGGCCCGGTGCGCATAGGCGCCGTGGAAACCGTGGTCAAGACCTGGCTGTCGCCGCTGATCAAGGAGATCTCCACGGCCTGCCCGCTGATCGATCTGGAGATTGCGGTCG
The DNA here is from genome assembly GCF_057914905.1 of Comamonas sp. DB36. Taxonomy (NCBI): domain Bacteria; kingdom Pseudomonadati; phylum Pseudomonadota; class Betaproteobacteria; order Burkholderiales; family Comamonadaceae; genus Comamonas; species Comamonas sp. DB36. Next base: position 4,125,467 of record NZ_CP196631.1, on the reverse strand, counting down.
ACACTTCGCGCAACCTGCAGGACATGTTCGTTCGGCGCAGCATCGATGTCATGTTCCAGGACATGCATTTCACGCCCGCGACCGAAACGAACGAATATGTGGTGCGCCGCATCTGCGACTATCCGGTGCACTGGATCTCGCGCCCCGAGCTGTGCAGCGGTCTGCCGCGCGCGCATGCGCTCAAGGAAATCGTCTCGCACCGGATACTGACCTTCTCGCGCTTCTCGCTGCCCCATGCCAACTTGCAGGCGTTCCTGATGGACCATGGGCTGGAGAACGCGCGCATCACCAACGTGCCCTCGGTGGAGTCCATCCTGCAGCTGCTGCACGATGGCTACGCCGTCGCCGCGATTCCGCCGGTGTTCGTCATCGCGCCGCTGCTGCAGGGCGGACTCACGCTGTGGGACTGCCCCGCGCCGCTGCCCATCACCATGCTGGGAATCGCGCGCCGCGGCGCGTCCGCGGGCGTGCTCGAAGTGCTGCGGCGCGCCCAGGGCGTGGCGCATGCGGCGGCCGAGCGGGTGCAGCAGGAGGCGGGCCAGCCATGGATGCGTTCGCTGGCGGAATGACCATGCACAAAGCCCCCGGGCCGTAGGCCAGGGGGCCGGCAGCGGTGCATCAGCGCACGGCTATTTCATCGCGCTGGGCAGCCACAGCACGATGTCCGGAAACACCGTCACGATGGCCGTCGCGGCAACCAGCACCAGGAAGAACGGAAAGGACTTCTTGATCAGGAACCAGAGGCTGTGATGGGTGATGTTCTGGATCACGAACAGGTTGAAGCCCACGGGCGGCGTGATCTGCGCCATCTCCACGATCAGGATCAGGTAGATGCCGAACCAGATCGGGTCTATGCCCGCGGCCAGCACCGCCGGCATCAGTACCGAGGTGGTCAGCACCACGATGGAAATGCCTTCGAGGAAAGCGCCCAGGATGATGAAGAACACCGACAGCACCGCGATCAGCCCGTACTGGCTCAGGCCCAGCGAGGAGATCCAGGCCGCGAGGTTCGTCGGCAGCCCCGAGAAGCTCATCGCCGCGGTCAGGCAGCCCGCGCCGACCATGATGAAGGCGATCATGCAGGTGGTGCGCACCGCTCCCATCAGGCTGTCGGTGAAGCTGGCGCGCGACAGCGAGCCGCTCAGGCCCGCAATGCCCAGCGAGCCGGCCACGCCTATCACCGCAGCCTCGGTGGCCGTGGCCACACCGGTGTAGATCGTGCCTATCACCAGCGCGATCAGCGCCAGCACCGGCAGCAGCAGGCGCAGCCGGTAGACCATCTCGCGCAGCGGCATGGGCGGGTCCGCGGCCGGCACCTTGCCGGGATTGCGCCAGGACCAGTAGGCGATGTAGCCCGAGAACATCGCCATCAGCATGATGCCAGGGATGATGCCGGCGATGAACAGCTTCACCACCGACGCCTGCGCCGCGACGCCGTAGACGATCATCACGATGGAGGGCGGAATCAGCAGCCCCAGCGTGCCCGCACCCGCGAGCGAACCCACGGCCAGGCCTTCGTCGTAGCCGCGCTTCTTGAGCTCGGGCAGCGAGATCTTGCCTATGGTCGCGGCCGTCGCGGCGGATGACCCGCTGACCGCCGCGAAGATGCCGCAGCCGACCACATTGACGTGCACCAGGCGTCCGGGCAGCATGCGCATCCACGGCCCCAGGCCGGCGAACATGTCCTGCGACAGCCGCGTGCGAAACAGGATCTCGCCCATCCAGATGAACATCGGCAGCGCCACCAGCCCCCAGTTGGCGGCCGAATCCCAGGCCTTGGTGGGCAGCACGATGTCGGCCGGAACATCGGTGAAGAACATCACGCTGAGCACGCCGCAGGCCAGCAGGCCCAGCGAGACCCACAGGCCCGCGGCGAGCATCAACAGCATCGCGCCGATCACGAAGACCGCTTGCAGTACGTCAGCCATGACCTTCCTCCGTCCAGTAGTCGCCGCGCAGGGCGCACACCAGGCGCCCGAGCAGCATCACGAACATGCCCCACATGCCTATGGGCATGGACAGCTGCGGGACCCACATCGGCAGGATCACCATGCCTTGCGACAACTCGTTGCCGACAAAGGATTCGTGCACGAAGAGCGTGCAGTGCTTGGCGGCCCAGCCCACGAGCACCAGCGCCGCGACCGTGGACAGCACTTCGCACAACTGCTTGGCGCGCGGCGGCAATACCTGCAGCGCCAGCGTGACGCGGATATGCGCGCCCTGGCGCAAGGTATAGGGCAGGGACAGGAACACGGTGGCCGCCATCGACCAGGCCGCAAAATCGTCGGCCGCGGGAATCTGCGTGCCCAGCATGCGGGCCACGACCTGGGCCGCGACCAGCAGCGCCGTGGCCAGCAGCGCGATGCCGCCGAGCGCGCCCGACACCCGGGAGATGGCGTCCAGCGTGCGGTCCAGCCAATGCATGGCGTTCAGCGGGGGGGCGGCGCCGGGCGCTGCGTCGCTGTCAAGGACGGTTGCGGTAGGCATTGAGCACCTCCAGCGCCTGTGGATCGGCCTTCTTGGCCCATTCGTCGGACAGGGTCTTGGCCACGCCCTTGAGCTGCTCGGCCAGCTTGGGCGGCATGGGCATGACCTTGATGCCCTTGGCCGTCAGCGTGTCCATGTACTTCTGGTCCGCTGCCCTGGCCAGCACCCAGCCGCGGTCCTCGGCCTTGGCGGCGGCCTGCATCAGTGCCTTGCGCTGGGCCTCGGGCAAGGCGTTGAACGCGCGCTTGTTCATGTAGGCCACGTGGAAAGGTGCGGCCGCCTGCAGGTTGTAGAAGTACTGCGTGTAATCCCAGGCACTGGTGTCGACGCCGGTGGCCGACGAGGTCATCATCATGTCGATCATGTTGGTCGAGAAGGCCTGGGGCACTTCGGCGATCTGCACGGTGGTCGGCACGGCGCCCATCAGCGTCGCCATGCGCGAGGCCGAGGCATTGACCGCGCGCAGCTTCATGCCCTTGAAGTCATCGAGCGACTCCACGGGCTTCTTGGTGTAGATGCCCTGCATGGGCCAGGGGCTGCCGTACAGCAGGACCAGATTGCTTTTCTCCAGGCGCTGGGCGATCAGCGGCCGCGCGGTCTGCCAGAGCAGGCGGGTCTTGTCCATGGACGGCGCGAGAAACGGGATGTTGTCGATCTCGAAGATCGGGTCATCGTTGCCCATGGCCGCGAGCAGCACATCGGCGACGGGAACCAGGCCTTGCTGTACGCCGCGCTTGACTTCGGGGCGCTTGAGCAGGATCGAGTTGGACTGCACTTTCAACTCCAGCGCGCCCCCGGTCGCCGTCTTCACGTCCTCGGCGAAGCTGCGCGCGTTTTCGGTGTGGTAGTTGGTGTCGGGTTGCTCGGCCGACATGGTGAGCGTGGCGGCCTGGGCGAGCCCGGTCCACAGGGCCATTGCAGCCATGGCCGAAACGACGGCGGTGCGAAGGGGTTGCATCGTGACTTTTCCTCAAAAAAGTGTTTGAACCATTGGCCTGCGCATGGGGCGCGCAGGCCGGGCTTTCAAAGCCGTGCAATCACTGTGCATCAGCGGTCAAAAGGGTGTCAAAGCAGTTTTTTTTGTCTAAGTCCGCAATTTTTCTTGAGCGCTCCAGATGGGCGCAGGCTGCCCCGTCGGGGTGCCTGGCCGAGTCTTGCCAGGGCCGCAAAACCGCCGCTTGCACCAGCGCTGTGCGCCCAGTGCAGGCCGCGCTGCTATGCCGCCTGCACCTGTACCGTGCAATCGTAGAAGCTGGGCGCGCGGCCTATGTCGGTCAGGTGCTGGTGGGTCAGCTCGTTGACATTGGTGCCGTTGGCGCCGTCCTTGCGCCACCAGATGCCCAGGCCCACGACCAGGCCGGCGCGCGTGCGGCCATTGATGCTTGCATGGCACAGGTGCTCGCCGCGCGCGTTGAACACGCGCACCAGCGCGCCGTCCGCGATGCCGCGCGTGGCCGCATCCTCGGGGTGCATCTCCAGCAGCGGCCGGCCTTCGGCGTTGCGCAGCTTCTGCACGTTGACAAAGGTGCTGTTGAGGAAGTTGCGCGCAGGCGGCGAGATCATCGCCAGCGGGTAGGGGCCTTGCGGGTCGGGCTGCTCGTGGTTGGGCAGGTAGTCGGGCAGCGGGTTGACGCCCAGTGCTTCCAGGCTGGCGCTGATGAATTCGCACTTGCCCGAAGGCGTGGCAAAGCCGCCTTCGGCAAACGGCGCGTCGGGCAGCGGCAGATGGGCAAAGCCGGCGGCAAGCAGCTGGTCGAAATCGACTTTCGACGATTCGATGGCCTGGCGGCACAGCGTCTCGTCGTCCTCGTGAAAGCCCGGCGCGGCAAACGCCGGGTCCAGCGCCGCCATGCGCGCCGCGAGATCGCGGAAGATCTGCGCATTGCTTCTGGCTTCGCCCACGGGGGCGATCGCCGGGCGGTTGAGCAGCACGTCGGTATGGCCGTAGCTGCCGTGGATGTCCCAGTGCTCGAGCTGGGTGGTTGCCGGCAGCACGTAGTCGGCGTGGTCGGCGGTGTCGGTGAGGAAATGCTCGATGACCACCGTGAACAGGTCGTCGCGCGCAAAGCCCTGCACCACCTTGGCCGATTCGGGCGCGACCGCGACGGGATTGCTGTTGTAGACGACGACGGCCTCGATGCGCGGCCCGAACGCGGCGTCGCCGGGCTCGAGCAGCGCATTGCCTATGGTGCTCATGTTGATCGTGCGCGGGCGGCGCGCGCCCAGCAGCTGCGGCATCTGCAGGGCGGCGCGGCGCGCGGGCAGCGCGGCCGACGACGACAGCAGCAGGCCGCCGGCGCGGTCGCGCCAGGCGCCCGTGAGCGCGGGCAGGCAGGCAATGGCGCGCACCGCGTTGCCGCCGCCGCGCGCGCGCTGCACGCCGTAGTTCAGGCGTATGGCGGCGCGCTCGGTCGTGCCGTAGGCGCGCGCCAGTTCGGTGATCTGCTCCACGGGCAGGCCGCAGACTTCGGCCGCGCGTTCGGGCGGCCATTCGAGCGCGCGCGCGCGCAGCGCGTCCCAGCCCAGCGTGTGGCGCGCGAGATAGTCGTGGTCCAGCCAGTCGTTGCGGATCAGCTCGTGCATCAGCGCCAGCGCCAGCGCGGCATCGGTGCCGGGGCGCAGCTGCAGGTGCTCATGGCATTTGTCGGCGGTCTCGGTCTTGCGCGGGTCTATGCAGATGAGGCGCGCGCCGTCGCGCTTGGCGGCCTGGGCATAGCGCCAGAAATGCAGGTTGCTGCCAATGCTGTTGCTGCCCCAGATGATGATCAGCCGGCTTTCGGCAAAGAACTGCACGCGCATGCCCAGCTTGCCGCCGTAGGTGTGCATCAGCGCTTCGCCGCCGGCGCTCGAGCAGATGGTGCGGTCCAGCAGCGAGGCGCCGAGCTGGTGGAAGAAGCGCCGGTCCATGCTCTCGCCCTGCACCAGTCCCATGGTGCCCGCATAGCTGTAGGGCAGGATGGCCTCGGGCGCGCGCTGCGCGATGGCGTGCAGGCGCTGCGCGATGTCGCCCAGCGCCTCGTCCCAGGACACGGGCATGAACTGGCCGCTGCCCTTGGGTCCCGAGCGCTTGAGCGGCGTCAGCACGCGCTCGGCGTGGTAGGTGCGTTCGGGGTATTTGCTGACCTTGGCGCAGAGCACGCCATCGGTCTGCGGGTGTTCGGGATTGCCCTGGACCTTGGTGGCCACGCCGTCGACCACCGTGGTCAGCAGCGCGCAGGTGTCGGGGCAGTCATGCGGGCAGGCGCCGCGCACGACGGAAGTCGCGCCGGGCGCAGGGGACGGGCTGTCGAAAGAGGACATGGCGTTCGTGGGCAGGAGTTGTCACGCCATTGTCTCGCATGCGCTGGCGAAAAGGACGGCTTTGCTCCCGTGCGTGCCGCCTTGGCGCCACAATGTGTGACAGGAGGTTTTTGTCCATGTCGCTGATTGAAGAAATTGTTGCGCAGGCCGACGAGCTGGCTGCCCTGCGCCGGGATATCCATGCCCACCCCGAGCTGTGCTTCGAGGAAGTGCGCACCGCCGATGTGATTGCCGCCAAGCTGACCGAATGGGGTATTGCCGTGCACCGCGGCCTGGGCAAGACCGGCGTCGTGGGCATTGTCCATGGACGCGACGCCGGCGCCTGCGGCCGCGCGCTGGGCCTGCGCGCCGACATGGACGCGCTGCCCATGCAGGAAGGCAATACCTTTGCGCATGCGAGCCGCCATGCGGGCCGGATGCATGGCTGTGGCCACGACGGCCATGTCGCCATGCTGCTGGCCGCGGCCCAGCATCTGTCGCGCCACCGCGATTTCGACGGCACGATCTATCTGATCTTCCAGCCCGCGGAGGAAGGCGGCGGCGGCGCGCGCGAGATGATTCGCGACGGCCTGTTCACGCGTTTTCCCATGCAGGCGGTGTTTGGCATGCACAACTGGCCCGGCATGGCCGAAGGCCAGATGGCCGTGAGCCCGGGGCCGGTCATGGCGTCAAGCAACGAGTTCAAGATCACGGTGCGCGGCAAGGGCGGCCATGCGGCCATGCCGCATCTGGTGCTCGATCCCGTGCCGGTGGCGGCGCAGATCATCATGGGCCTGCAGACCATCGTCAGCCGCAACCTCAAGCCCGTCGATGCGGGCGTGATTTCCGTGACCATGGTGCATGGCGGCGAGGCCACCAACGTGGTGCCCGACACCGTGGAACTCCAAGGCACGGTGCGCACCTTCTCGGTGGCGGTGCTCGACATGATCGAGCAGCGCATGCAGCAGGTGATTGACGGCATCTGCGCCAGCCATGGCGTGAAGCATGCGTTTGTCTTCGAGCGCAACTACCCGCCGACCATCAACGCCGCACCCGAAGCCGCGCTGGTGCGCGCGGTGATGCAGCGCCTGGTGGGCGCGTCCAAGGTGCTGGACCAGGAGCCCACGATGGGCGCCGAAGACTTCGCCTACATGCTGGAAGAAAAGCCCGGCGCCTATTGCTTCATTGCCAATGGCGAGGGCGACCACCGCGCGATCGGCCATGGCGGCGGGCCCTGCATGCTGCACAACCCCAGCTACGACTTCAACGACCGGCTGATTCCGCTGGGCGCGACGTTCTGGGTGGAGCTGGCAAAGGAGTGGTTAGCCCACCCCACCCGTTAGGACTTCGCGAGCAGTTCGTCGAACTGCGCGTTGAGCTTGGCTTCTATGCTGTCCTTGAACATGGCGGCCAGAAAGCCCAGCTCGGCCTCGAGTTCGAACGCGCTGGCGGTCACCACGAGCCGGCCGTCGACGCCATTGCCGCTGAAGCGCAGCAGGTCCTGCGCGTCGCCGGATTCGTATTCGCATTGCACGCCGAATTTCTCGGCGGCCTTTTCGCCCCAGCGCTGGGCGTGGTGGCGGGCCGCGGGCAGGCCCAGCGAGTGGGTGCGGGAAAGCTGGATGTCTGGCAAGGGTTAGTCCGGGTGAAGTGGTGTGGAAGGGGGCGGGCGGCGATGACTACACTGGGCCGATCGCATCCCCTGATTTTAAGGAGCAACCTGCATGTCCGATCTGAACGCCGCTTTCGAAGCCGCCGTGGCCCAATCCAAGACGCTCAGCGAGCGGCCCGACAACGCCACGCTGCTCAAGATCTATGCCTTGTACAAGCAGGCCACGCAGGGCGACAACGAAGAGAAGAAACCCAGCTTCAGCGACATGGTGGGCCGCGCCAAGTGGGATGCCTGGGAAAAGCTCAAGGGCACCGAGGGCGACGCGGCGCGCCAGCAATACATAGATCTCATCGAGTCGCTGAGCTGAGCGTTGCGGCCGCAGCGCCGTCGCAGGCCGCGGGGCGCTCGGGCATCAGCGCGCACAGCGTGCGCCGGCGCTCGGCCTCGGGCTGCCGGGCCAGTCGCTCGACCGCGGCGTGGAAGGCCGGCCAGGGCGCAGCTTGGCCCGCCTGCTGAGCAAACAGCGCCGTGAACGCCGGCACCCAGAGGTCATAGGCCGCGAGCGCGCCGAACGCCGCGTTGTTGGCCTCGGCGACCCAGCGGTCCAGGCGCTGCAGCGATTGTTCTGCCATCTGCGGCCGCGCGGCGAGTTCGGGCGATGCCAGCCATTGCGCGCGCAGCGCCTGGTAGCGCGCCCTGAACTCCTGCATTATCCGGGCCTTGGCCGGCGCCAGCGCGTCGGCGGGCGGCGCGGCGTAAAGCGTTTCAAGCGCTTCGCGTGTCTGCTGCGTGAGCGCGCGGAATTGCGCGCGCCGCTGCTGTGCGGCCTGCCATGCGGGCGAGGCCGCGTCGGCGCTCGTCGACTGCCGCAGCCAGGCCTGGGTGCCCAGCCGCTCCACGGCCGTCGCATACGATTCGTTGAAGTTCATGTCGCCGGCCAGATAGACGCGCTGGTGCGACAGCTCATGGAACAGCAGGCCCACGAGTTCGCCTTCGGGCCAGCGCACGAAGGTGTCGAGCAGCGGATCGCCGCCCAGCCAATTGAACCAGCCCAGCGTCGAATACGCGGGCACGGGGTAGACATGGACTTCCAGGCCTTGCTGGGCGAGCGGGCGCGCCTGGGCCTGGGCATCGGCGAGCGCGAAGTAGCCGCGGTAGCCCACGCAGCCCGCGACCGGAAAGCACCATTGGTGCAGTTGCAGCGAGTCGGGCGGCGCGGCCGTGACATTCCACACCGCGGCCGGGCGATCGAGCACCGCATAGCGGCGGTAGCTCGCGTTGTCGGGCAGGGCCAGCGCCTGGCTCGCGAAGTCGCGCGCGCGCTGCGCCAGCTGCAGCTGGGCGCGCAGCGCGGGCGACAGCCCCGGGTCTTCGAGCCACTCGGCGACCGGCCGCGCCGCGTGCAGCATCTGCAGCTGGCCGCGCGCGCCCTGCCAGTAGTAGCCCACATCGGGCAGCGCGCAGCCGCCGACCAGGGCTGCCAGCAGGCCTGCTGCCAGGCACTTGCAGACCTGCTGTCCCCGCTGGCGCCAGGGGCTGACTACACTCATGGCTTCATTCACGCTGTTTTCCCCCGATCCGATGGACTTCTTTACGCTGGCAATCATTGTCACCATAGCCGTTTATGTGCTCAAGCGGCAGGACCAGCGGCGGCGCACGCGCCTGCTCGCCGAACACCTGGGACGCCTGCAGATCGAGAAACTCATGGGCAGCCTGATCGAAGGTTATCTGCGCGCGTTGGGCGAAAGCGATCTGCAGCGCCGCACGCAGATCTGGGTGCTGCTCGAGGGCACGGAAAAAAGCCTGGCCGAGCAGTTCCAGCGCTTTGCCGAGCAGTTCTCCGCGGTCGATGAAAAGGAGGTGCGCGTGAGCACCCTGCCGCTGGCCCTGCCCTACATCGAGCGCGTCTATCCCCAGGCCAGTTTCGACATGCGCGAAATGGTCAAGATCCATGCGCGCGGCATTGCCGCCGCCCAGGTGTTCGCGGCCCAGGACGATGACGAGCGCCGCCGGCGCGCGTTCACGCTCACGGCCGAGATCTTCCTGATGCAGCACAGCTGCCATTGGTTCTGCAAGTCGTTGACTGTCGCCTCGATGCGACTGCTCGCACGCCACCAGACCAGCTACGAACAGGTCCAGACTTCGGTCTCGGCGGCCACGCGCGATGCGTATCTGCGGCTGATTGGCAAGCGCTAAAAAAGCCGTCGGTCTGCCGGACAAGGGCTATCATCGGATCAGGAGCAATGCTATTGCCGTCTTTTGTATGAAAGCGAAAAATAGTCAGTGCCATGAAACATCTGATTCACACGCTCGAGGGCCGGTTGGCCCCTTTGCCGGTGGCCGTTGCCGTGGAGCTGCCTTCGGGTGAGCGGGTCGGCAAGACCCCCACCGACGTGGTGCTGCGGTTTCGCTCGCTCGCTCCGCTCGCGGCCCTGGCCGCAGGCCATATAGGCACGCTGGGAGCGGCCGTGGTCGAAGGCCAGGTCGAGCTCGAAGGGCGGGTGCGCGACATCATGCGCGCGGCCTCGGGCCTGCTGCAGTCCGATCCGGTGCGCGGCACGTCGAGCTGGTGGTCGCAGATCATGGCGCGCACGCGCTCGATGGCGCTGCATACGCTGGCGCGCGACGCCGAGCAGATCGAGTTCCACTACGACCTGTCCGACGACTTCTATGCGCTGTGGCTGGACCCGCGGCGCGTCTATTCCTGCGCCTACTACCGCCGGCCCGACATGACGCTGGCCCAGGCCCAGGAAGCCAAGCTCGACCATATCTGCCGCAAGCTGCAGCTGCGCGCCGGCGAACGCTTTCTCGACATAGGCGCGGGCTGGGGCGGGCTGCTGCTGTGGGCCGCCGAGCATTACGGCGTGCAGGCCCAGGGCATCACGCTGTCGCGCAACCAGCATGCCTATGTGAACCAGTTGATACAGGCGCGCGGCCTGCAGGACCGCGTGCGCATGGATCTGCGCGACTACCGCGAACTGCAGCCCGAGACCCCGTTCGACAAGATTGCCTCAGTGGGCATGTTCGAGCATGTGGGCCTGGCGCAGATGCCCGCCTATGCCGACACCGTGCAGCGCCTGCTGCGGCCCGGCGGCCTGGCGCTGCTCCATGGCATCACTTCGGGCGGCGTCGACAATGTCGAAGTCGGCGCGGGCATGGGCGAGTTCATCAGCCGCTACATCTTTCCCGGCGGCGAGCTGCTGCATGTGAGCAAGGTGTTGCATGCGCTGGCGCAGGGCGGGCTTGAAATGGTCGACACGGAAAATCTGCGGCCGCATTACGCACGCACGCTATGGGCCTGGTCCGACGCGCTCGAGGCGCAGCTGCCGCAGGCTCAGCGTATCCTTGAGCAGCAGACCGACGGCGAACGCGGCGCGCGCGCGCTGCGTGCCTACCGGCTGTACCTGGCCGGCTGTGCCATGGGCTTCGAGCGCGGCTGGATCGCGCTGCACCAGATGCTCGTGACCCGGCCCGACGGCCAGATGGGCAGCGGGGCGTTGATTGGCGCCCAGTCCGAATACCCGTTCAATCGCGAATACATGTACACCGAAGGAATTGCATGCCCTACAAGTTCAAATCCCGTGCCACCGCAGATCTGATCATGCTCGACGCCAGCGCGCGCAAGCTGCTGGCCATCGTCGGCAAGGACGCCGACGGCCCGGGCATCATCACCGCCATGCAGATTCCGGGCGCGCTCGCCGCGCTGGAGCAGGCCGTAGTTGAAGAGGAAGCGCGCCGCGCCGCCGCCGGCGAGACGCAGGACGATGCCGATGGCACGCAGGGCGATGAAGATGACGCCGCACCCGCGGGCGCCGCCGACGGCGTGAGCCTGCGCCAGCGCACGGCGCCGTTCATCGACATGCTCAAGCGCAGCGCGGCCGAGGGGCGCGATGTGACCTGGTGAACCTGGCCGCCCACGTTCGCCCACTGCGTTTTGCCTTGGGACGACCAAGCAATTGTTCCAGCCAAAAAAAAACCGGCCCACAGGCCGGTTTTTTCATGCGCCACGCGCTATCAGTCTGCGTACGCGCCTGCGGCCTTGATGACCTTGCCCCAGGTTTCGATTTCGGATTGCACGAACTTCTTGTGGCCTTCGGGCGAAGTGCGCGCGTCGGAGGCGATCACCGCGCCCAGCTGCTCTTCTTTCTTGATGAACTCGGGTTCCTTCAACGCCAGGCGCATCGCTTCGTTGACCTTCTTGGTCACGGCCGCGGGCGTGCCCTTGGGCGCGTACAGGCCGTGCCAGACCGTGACCTGGAAGTTCTTCAGGCCGCTTTCGTCCAGCGTGGGCAGGTCCTTGAGGGCCGGCGTGGTCAGGCGCTTGGGCGTGGTCACGCCATAGGCCTTGACCTTCTTGGATTCGATCTGCGCCGTGGTGTTGGTGGTCTGGTCGCACAGCAGATCGACCTGATTGCCCATCAGGTCGGCAATCGCGGGCGCCGCACCCTTGTAAGGCACGGGCGTCATTTCGGTCTTGAGCGTCGACTGCAGCATCAGGCCGCACAGGTGCGATGCCGAACCCACGCCGGCGTTCGCCAGGTTGACCTTGCCCTGGTTCTTGCCTATCCAGGCAATCAGCTCCTTGTAGTTGTCGGCGGGCAGCGTGGGCTTGCCGATCAGCGTCATGGGCACATCGTTGATGATGCCCAGGTATTCGAAGTCGTTGAGCACGTTGAACGACAGCTTGCGGTACAGCGTGGGCACGGTGGCCATGCCGATGTGATTGAGCAGCAGCGTGTAGCCATCAGGGTTGGCGCGTGCCACCTTGGCGATGCCGATCGCGCTGCCGGCGCCGGCCGAATTGTCGATCACGATCGTCGCATTGTTCAGGTGTTTGCGCATCGAATCGGCCAGATCGCGGGCGACGCGGTCGGTCGGACCTCCGGCAGTGAAAGGCACCACGATGGTGATGGTCTTGCCTGCGGCGGGGAAGTCCTGGGCTTGTACTCCGGTGGCGGCAACGGCGGCCAAGGCGATGGACGCCAGCTTGAACAACTTCTGCATGAATAAGGCTCCTTATGGACGTTCATGATAAGAACGAATGCCGAAATCGCTCCCGCGGAAAAATAAGTGTTTTCCCTGAAAACCCGCAAGAAAATTGCCAGCAAATTGATCCAGATCGTCCTAGCGATAGCTGCGCGCGTCTTCGATGACCACGCCGTCGTTGGGCAACGCGCCCGGCGCCAGCGGCTGCACATCGCAGCGCAGCTTGGTCAGGTCGCGCACGCATTCCTCGATCTGGCGCAGCAGCGCGGGGTCGCTGTCCCGGGTCTCGACCAGTAGCTCCATCGAGTCGTTGGCCATTTCGCCGCGCACCACCAGGCGCGCGCGCTGCACCTGGGCGAAACGCTGCACGACCTGATGGACCTGGGCCGGGTGCACGAACATGCCGCGCACCTTGGTCGTCTGGTCGGCGCGCCCCATCCAGCCGCGGATGCGGATGTTGGTGCGGCCCGTGGGGCAGTGTCCCGGCAGCACCGCCGACAGGTCGCCGGTGCCGAAGCGCACCAGCGGATAGCCGGGGTTGAGCGTGGTCACCACCAGTTCGCCGACTTCGCCGTCGGGCACGGGGTCGTTGGTGCCGGGGCGCACGATTTCGACGATCACGTTCTCGTCGACGACCAGGCCTTCGCGCGCCGGCGTCTCGTAGGCGATCAGTCCCAGGTCGGCCGTGGCATAGCACTGGTAGCCGGCGACGCCGCGCTCGGCCAGCCAGTCGCGCAGCGACGGCGGAAAGGCTTCGCCCGAGACCAGGGCCTTGTGCAGGCTGGGCAGGGGCTGGCCCAGGCTTTGTGCTTTTTCTATCAGGATGCGCAGAAAGCTCGGCGTGCCTATGTAGCCCGCGGGACGCAGCTCGGCAATCGCCTGCACCTGCTGCTCGGTCTGGCCCGTGCCGGCGGCAAACACCGTGCAGCCCACGGCCTGGGCACCGGTTTCCATCATCGCGCCCGCGGGCACGAAGTGGTAGCTGAAACTGTTGTGCACCAGCTCGCCGGGGCGAAAGCCCGCGGCGTGGATGGCACGCGCCATGCGCCAGTAGTCGCTGCCGCAGCCTTCGGGCTCGTAGATGCCGCCGGGGCTGGAAAACACGCGCGGCATCTGCGCGCCGAAAGCCAGCGCGCTGAAACCGCCGAATGGATTGTCGGCGCGCTGCGCCTGCTGGCGTTGCAGCAGTTCGGACTTGCGTGTCACGGGCAGCCGGGCCAGGGCCTGGCGCGATGTCACGGCGGCGGCGTCTATGCCCGCAAGAATTTCGGCAAAAGCGGGCGACGCCTGCTGCGCATGCGCGATCTGGCGCGGCAGCGCGGCCATCAGGGCCTGTTCGCGGGCTTCGGGGGCGCGCGCTTCCAGCGCGTCGTAATGGTCGGTCATGAAGAATTCCTTGGCTACGGGAGGTCGCGAGATGCAGGCCCTTCGACAGGGCGAACGGGGAAAAACCGTTCGTCCTGAGCCTGTCGAAGGATGAACGTCCACGCTCTATGCAAAGACGCGTTGGGCAGATGTCTGCATGGCTCAGGCAAGCCAGCGCTTGCGCCGCTTGTAGCTCTTGACGTCCTTGAAGCTCTTGCGTTCGCCGCCGCCCATGCCGAGGTAGAACTCCTTGACGTCCTCGTTGTTGGCGAGATCGCTTGCCGGGCCGTCCATCACGATGCGGCCGCTTTCCATGATGTAGCCGTAGTCCGCGTAGCGCAGCGCCATGCTGGTGTTCTGTTCGGCCAGCAGGAAGGTGACCTGCTCGCGGTGGTTGAGGTCCTTGACGATGTTGAACACCTCTTCGACGATCTGCGGCGCCAGGCCCATGGACGGTTCGTCCAGCAGCACCATGCGCGGATTGCTCATCAGCGCGCGGCCGATGGCGCACATCTGCTGTTCGCCGCCCGAGGTGTAGGCGGCCTGCGAATGGCGCCGGGTCTTGAGGCGCGGAAAGTAGTTGTAGACCTTCTCGAGGTTGGCCGAAATCTCGCCGGCATCGGTGCGTGTGTAGGCGCCGGTCAGCAGGTTTTCCTCGATGCTCAGGTGGGCGAAGCAATGCCGGCCTTCCATCACCTGGACCACGCCGCGGCGCACCAGGTCCGAAGGCGTGAGGTTGGCGATCTGCTCGCCTTCGAGCTCGATCGAGCCCTTGGTGACTTCGCCGCGTTCGCCCTTGAGCAGGTTGGAGATCGCGCGCAGTGTCGTGGTCTTGCCTGCGCCGTTGCCGCCGAGCAGCGCGACGATGCTCTGGCGTGGCACCTGCAGCGACACGCCCTTGAGCACCAGGATCACATGGTTGTAGATGACCTCGATGCCGTTGACCACAAGCAGCGGTTCGGCAGTGGCGACGGGCGTGGGGGCGGTGGTTTCAGACATGGGAACAGCCTCGCTGGGGAAATCGAAAAAGGGGCCCGGGCGCCGGCCAGGCGCGATGAAGGGCCTGGCCGGCGCGCAGCGCCATCAGTTGCAGCTGCGCGGGGTGACGTTCTTTTCCTTGGCGTACTTGTCCGCGTACTCCTTGACCAGCGGCTCGACCATGGACTTGTCGGCCTGGTACCAGTCGGAGACCACGGTCCACTTGGCTCCGTCCCATTGCGCGATGCGCGACCAGTCGGTGCCCAGGTGGTTGGTGCAGCTCGTCTGGATGGGGCGCAGGATCTTGCCGAAGCCCAGCGCGTTGAGCTTTTCCTGCGTCAGGTTCAGGTTCTCCAGGCCCCAGCGCACCTGCTCGGGCGACATGACCTTGCCCTTGCCGTACTTCTCCTGCGCGGTGCGGATCGCCTCGACCTGCAGCATGGAGATCACCATGCCGCGGGTATGGGCCATGGCGCCTACGCTGGTGGCGTTGGACGCCGTGCCCTGGCCCTTGTCGTAGACCGCGCTCTTGACTTCGTCATGCACCTTGTCGTGCTCGGCCGTGTTGTGGATGGTCACGGTGTTGTAGCCCTTGGCGCCGGCACCGATGTCCTTCACGTCGTGGTCCGAGCCCGCCCACCAGATCGCGTAGATCTTGTCGCGCGCGAAGTTGGTTGCCTGGGCTTCGCGTATGGCCGTGGGCGTCATCACGCCGGCCGACCACAGCAGCACATAGTCGGGGCGCTGCTGGCGCACCTGCAGCCAGGTCGACTTCTGCTCCACGCCGGGCGCGGTCACGGGCAGCAGCATCAGCTCGAAGCCTTCCTTGGCGGCGCGCTTTTGCAGCAGCGGAATCGGTTCCTTGCCGTAAGGCGAGTCGTGGTAGACCAGCGCGATCTTCTTGCCCTTGAGGCTGCCTTTTTCCTTCTTCAGGATGTCCTGGATGATGGAGTCGGCCGCAGTCCAGTAGTTGCCCAGCAGCGGGAAGTTCCATTCGAACACCGAGCCGTTGGCCGACTGCGACAGGCCGTAGCCCATGGTCACGATGGCGCGCTTGTCGCCCGGTGCCTTGTCGCTGACGGCAAACGTGATGCCGGTCGACTGCGGATCGAAGCCCGAGGCGCCGCCGCCCTTGTTCTTCAGGCGCTCGTAGCACTCTACGCCCTTGGCAGTGTCGTAGGCGGTTTCGCATTCCTCGAAGGCGATCTTCACGCCGTTGACGCCGCCCTTGGCGTTGACCAGCTTGAGGTAGTCCTGCTTGCCGTCGGCCCATGGAATGCCCAGGGGTGCGAACTGGCCGGTGCGATAGACCAGCAGCGGAACGAACTGATCCTGGGCCATGGCGGCGGGGGCCGCGACCAGCGCCCCGAATCCCAGGGCGGCGGTGGCGGCGGCGAGCGCAGCTTTCTTGAACATCATGATTTGTCTCCTGTAGAAATAAAGGACCGGGGTCACGAATGGGCGGCGGACACTTCGAGCGAGTGCTTCAAGCCCTGGCAACGGCTCAATGCGGGAAAGGCCAGAGCCGCAGTTTCTGCTTGGCGGTGGACCACAGCCTGGCCAGGCCGTGGGGTTCGACGATCAGGAAGAAAACGATCAGCGCGCCAAAGACCATGTGTTCGATGTAGGTCGCGCTGGCCGTCGACAGCGGCAGGCCCAGCCAGTGCGGCACATGCGTGAGCACCAGCGGCAGCAGCACGAAGAACGCCGCGCCGAACAGGCTGCCCATGATGGAGCCCAGGCCGCCGATGATGATCATGAACAGCAGCTGGAACGAGCGGTCCAGGCTGAATGCCGCGGGTTCCCAGGCGCCCAGGTGGACGAAGCCCCAGAGCGCGCCGGCAATGCCGACGATGAACGAGCTCACGGCAAACGCGCTGAGCTTGGCGTAGACCGGGCGTATGCCGATCACCGAGGCGGCGACGTCCATGTCGCGCATCGCCATCCAGTTGCGGCCCGTGGCGCTGCGCACCAGGTTCTTGGCCAGCAGGCCCAGAACGCACAGCAGGCCCAGGCACAGCAGGTATTTCTCGGCCGGTGTGTCGATCACCCAGCCGGCAATCGACAGCTGGCCGGCGCTGACCGAGCCCGACGACGAGTTGTTGGTGACCCAGGGCGCGCGGCTGGCCAGCCAGTCCATGAAGAACTGCGCGGCCAGCGTCGCCACGGCCAGGTACAGGCCGCGGATGCGCAGGCTGGGCAGGCCGAAGACCACGCCGAACAGCATGGCGCACAGCCCGCCGCCAAGCAGAGACAGCAGCAGCGGCATGCCTTCGATGCGCACCTGCAGGTTGTAGGCGGCGTAGGCGCCTACGGCCATGAAGGCGCCCGTGCCCAGGGAAATCTGGCCGCAGTAGCCAACCAGGATGTTGAGCCCCATCGCGGCCAGCGCCATGATGAGGAAGGGAATCAGCACCGCCTGGAAGGTGTAGTCGCTGACGCTCATCGGCACGACCACGAAGGCCAGCACCAGGATGGCGAGGATGGCGATGCGGTCCTGGGCAATGGGGAAGATCTGCTGGTCGGCCGCGTACGTGGTCTTGAACTGGCCGTTTTCACGATAGAACATGGGGAACTCCTGAAACGGTCGTCAAACGCGGTCGATGATCTTGTCGCCAAACAGGCCTTGCGGGCGCACCAGCAGGAAGGCCAGGGCCAGGCCGTAGGCAAACCAGGTCTCGATGCCGCCGCCGACCATGGGGCCGATGTAGACCTCGGAGAGCTTCTCGCCGACACCGATGATCAGGCCGCCGACGATGGCGCCGGGAATCGAGGTCAGGCCGCCGAGAATCACCACCGGCAGGGCCTTGAGTGCCACCAGCGACAGCGAAAACTGCACGCCGAGCTTGGAGCCCCAGATGATGCCGACCACCAGGGCCACGCCGCCGGCCACCGACCAGACGATCACCCAGATGCGCGACAGCGGAATGCCGATCGACTGTGCGGCCTGGTGGTCGTCGGCGACGGCGCGCAGCGCACGGCCGGTCTTGGTCTTCTGGAAGAACAGCGCCAGGCCTATCACCAGCAGCGCGGCGATGCCGGCCGAGTACAGGTCTTCCTGGCTCACCAGCAGGCCGCCTTCGAACATGCCGGGCAGGATGAAGATCGGATCCTTGGGCATGCCCACGTTGATGCTGTACACCTGGCTGCCGAAGATCAGCGGGCCCAGGCCGTCAAGCAGGTAGGCGATGCCCAGCGTGGCCATCAGCAGCGTGATCGGCTCCTGGTTGACCAGGTGGCGCAGCGCCAGGCGCTCGATCAGCCAGGCCACGACCACCATCAGCGCCAGCGCGACGATGATGGCCAGCAGATTGCCCAGCATGCCCGGCGCAATGCCCAGCCATTGGGGAATCCATTCGGAAAAGCGCGCCATCGCCAGTGCCGAGAACAGCACCATCGCGCCCTGCGCGAAGTTGAACACGCCGGACGCCTTGAAGATCAGCACAAAGCCCAGCGCGACCAGCGCGTAGAGCATGCCGACCATCAGGCCGCCAAAAAGGGTTTCGAGAAAGAATGCCATGGGGCTCTCCTGTGCGCTTTAGTGCGAGTTGCCCAGATAGGCGCGGATCACATCGGGGTTGTTGCGTACGGCAAGCGGTTCGCCGTCGCCGATCTTCTTGCCGTAGTCGAGCACCACCACGCGGTCGGAGATGTCCATCACCACGCCCATGTCGTGCTCGATCAGCACGATGGTTGCGCCGTATTCATCGTTGACGTCGAGAATGAAGCGGCACATGTCCTGCTTTTCCTCGACGTTCATGCCCGCCATGGGCTCGTCCAGCAGCAGCACCTGCGGCTCCATCGCCAGCGCCCGGCCCAGGTCGACGCGCTTTTGCAGGCCGTAGGGCAGCTGGCCCACGGGCGTCTTGCGGTAGGCCTGGATTTCCAGGAAGTCGATGATGTGCTCGACGAACTCGCGGTGGCGTGCTTCCTCGCGCGCCGCCGGGCCGATGTGCAGCGCCTGCATCAGCAGATTGCTTTTGATCTTCAGGTTGCGGCCGGTCATGATGTTGTCGATCACGCTCATGCCCTTGAACAGCGCCAGGTTCTGGAACGTGCGCGCCACGCCCATTTCGGCGACCTGGCGGCTGTTCATGTGCGAGAAGGTCTTGCCGCGGAAGGTGATGCTGCCTTCGGACGGCGTGTAGACGCCGTTGATGCAGTTGAGCATCGAGCTCTTGCCCGCGCCGTTCGGTCCGATGATGGCGCGGATCTCGTGCTCGCGCACGTCGAACGAAATGTCGGTCAGCGCCTTGACGCCGCCGAAGCGCAGGCTGAGGTTGTTGATGTCGAGAATGACATCGCCTATGGGTTGGGTGCGCATGCGGTTCCTTGGGCGGCGTTAAGCGGCGGCCTTGGCCGCGGCGAAAGTCTTGGCGTCCAGCAGATTGAGCGTGGCGCTCAGGCTGCCGGTGCGCCCGTCTTCGAACTTGACCTGGGTGGTGATGAACTGCTCGGTGCGGCCCGCGTAGAGCGCGTCGACCAGCACGCCGTACTTGTCGGCAATGAAGTTGCGCCGCACCTTGCGGGTGCGGGTCAGCTCGTCGTCGTCCGGGTCCAGCTCCTTGTGCAGCACCAGGAAGCGCGCGATCTGCGTGCCCGCCATGCCGTCCTCGCTTGCCAGGTCGGCGTTGACCTTGGCAATGCATTCGGCAATCAGCGTCTGCACCTGGGGCTTGGAGGTCAGGTCGACATAGCCGCCATAAGGCAGGCCCTGGCGCTCGGCCCAGTTGCCCACGGCTTCGTAGTCGATGTTGATGAAGGCGCAGACCTGGTCGCGCTGGTGGCCGAAGCACACCGCTTCCTTGATGTGCGAGAAGAACTTGAGCTTGTTCTCGATGTAGTTGGGCGCGAACATCGCGCCGGCATTGGTCTTGCCCACGTCCTTGGCGCGGTCGATGATGCGCAGGTGGCCGTCGGCATCGATCACGCCGGCGTCGCCGGTGTGGAAGAAGCCCTGCTCGTCGATGGCCTCGGCCGTGGCGTCGGGGCGCTTGTAGTACTCCTTGAGCACCGACACGCCGCGCACCAGCACTTCGCCGTTGTCGGCAAGCTTGAGTTCGATGCCGGGAGCGGCCTGGCCCACGGTGTGCAGCTTGACCTGGCCGTTGTGCTGGATGCAGACATAGGCGCAGGTCTCGGTCTGGCCGTAGAGCTGCTTGAGGTTGATGCCTATCGAGCGGAAGAATCGGAACAGGTCGGGGCCTATGGCCGCGCCGGCGGTGTAGGCCACGCGGATGTGCGACAGCCCCATCACGTTGCGCAGCGGTCCGTAGATCGCGAAGTCGCCCAGGCGGTAGAGCATGCGGTCCATGAAACCCACGGGCTTGCCGTCGAGAATGTCCGAGCCCACGCGCCGGGCCAGCTGCATGCAGCGCTCGAACAGCCAGCGCTTGGGCGCGGCCGCGTCTTCCATGCGGATAGACA
This sequence comes from Comamonas sp. DB36, assembly GCF_057914905.1. Lineage (NCBI taxonomy): Bacteria > Pseudomonadati > Pseudomonadota > Betaproteobacteria > Burkholderiales > Comamonadaceae > Comamonas > Comamonas sp. DB36. The sequence continues at coordinate 4,105,333 of NZ_CP196631.1, read as the reverse complement.
CCGAAGTCAGCATGCCTTCGAAGATGCGCGGCGGCGCGAAGTAATAGGTCGGGCCGATCTCGCGCAGGTCGATGGACACCGTGGCCGCCGATTCGGGGCAGTTGATGGTGAAGCCCGCGACCAGCCACTGGGCCAGCGAGAACAGGTGGTCGCCGACCCAGGCCGGCGGCAGATAGGAAATGACGTTGTCGTCGGCATTGAGCCCGTCGACCTGCACGCCGCCCATGGCGGATTGCGCAAAGCTGGCATGGGTCTGGCAAACGCCCTTGGGCTTGCCCGTGGTGCCAGATGTGTAGAGGATGACCGAGACATCGTCGGGCTGGACCTGGGCCAGGCCGGCTTCCCAGACGCCGGGATGCTGGGCATCCCATTGGGCGCCGCGCGCAATCAGCTCGGCGGTGCTGATCAGGCCGGGCTGGTCGTAATGGCGCAGGCCACGCGGATCGTCATAGATGATGTGCTGGATGCCGGGAACGCTTTCGCGGATTTCCAGCAGCTTGTCGACCTGCTCCTGGTTCTCGGCAAACGCGTAACTGATGTCGGCATCCTGGAGCACGAACACCATCTCCGCGGCCACCGCATCCTGGTACAGCGGAATGGGCACGCCGCCCAGGCTCTGCACGGCGACAAAGCCCATGTAGACATGGGGCCGGTTGTCGCTGATCAGCGCGAGGTTGTTGCCGCGGGTGAAACCCAGCGTCTTGAGGCCGCAGGCGAAGTGGCGCACTTCCTGCGCGACCTCCTGCCAGCTCCAGGTCTGCCAGATACCGTACTCCTTTTCCCGCAGCGCAGGCGCGCCCGGGCGTTCGGCGGCATGCTTTTGCAGCAAATGCGGGAACGTGGTGGTCATTGCTTTTCCTCGGAAAGTGAACAGCCTGGGCTTGGCGTAAGCAAAGGCGGATATTGCTTGGTTGGACTCGATCTTAGGAAGGGGTTTGACGCCTTTTTGTCTTGGCGACGACAATCCGGGGGAAACTCCTCTGCGGGAAAACGCGCGCCATACCAGCTTCGTTGCCGCGCCGGCCGGTGGGAAATCCCCGATCGGCAACTTTGGTTTTGCGCGCCATGCTCATGACATGAGCCACGATTTGTCCTTGCACCAGCGCCGTCGCGAACCCACGCCCCAGGAATTGCGCAATATTTCCTGGCTGAGCGTGCTCCAGCCCCATGAACGCGCACGCGCCGAAGCTGCGCTGCTGGTGGGCGACGCCTTGCCGGGTGACTACATCTGCCGCGTGGGCCGGCCCGTGACCTACTGGTTCGGGCTGGTCGAAGGTCTGCTCAAGATCTGCGCCGACAACGACCAGGGCCAGACTGTGACATTTACCGGCGTGCCGCCCGGCGGCTGGGTCGGCGAAGGCACGGCCGTCAAGCGCGAACCCTATCGCTACAACATCCAGGCGCTGCGCAAGAGCGTGGTCGCGGGCCTGCCCATAGACACCTTCCACTGGCTGCTCGACCATTCGCTGACCTTCAACCGCTTCGTGCTCGAACAGCTCAACGAGCGGCTGGGCCAGTTCATCGCGGCGCGCGAGAACGACCGCATGGGCAACCCCGAAGTGCGTGTCGCGCGCAGCCTCGCGGCGTTCTTCAATCCCGTGCTCTACCCGGGCATGGCCCAGGTGCTGCGCATCACCCAGCAGGAGCTGGCGTACATCGTGGGCCTGTCGCGCCAGCGCGTGAACGAGGCCCTGGCCAATCTGCAGGACCAGGGCGCGATACGCATCGAGTACGGCGGCCTGCGCGTGCTCGATCTCGCGGCGCTGCGCAATGCGCAATTCATGCCGGCTGCGCATCCAGAGGGACTGGCGGTGGATCATTGACCGCCATTGCCCCTCATCCTTACTAGGCTAATTGCCGCGCAGTTTGTCGCGGCTGACGCCGGCTGCAGAGGGTGAATGCTGGTTTACACCGTCGTGCACATTACATAACGTGTGGTATTCGGCAGCCGCGGGGCAGGGCGGCGACAATAGCGGCAAATGTCTTCCTCCCCATCTTCCCCCCGCACGCCTGGCTCCGGCCCGCGTGCCACCCTGCGCATCAACTCCCAGCCGGCAGCGCCGGCACCCGCTGCCCGTTCCTCGGGCGGCGGTGCGGGAGGCCGCGCAGGCAAACCTGGTGGCAGCCGTGATGGCGCCGCCCGTTCTTCCGCTCCCTATGGCGACCGCCAGCGCGGCCCGTCGGGCGCACCGCGCTTCGAGGGGCGGGCCGGCCCGCGCCGCGATGATCCGCGTGGCGGCCCGCGTCAGGGCGGCCCACGCCAGGATGGCCCGCGTCCAGGCCCGCGTGAAGGTGGCGGCGGTTTCGGCCGTGCCGATGGCGCGCCGCGCTTTGAAGGGCGGGGCGGCCCGCGCCGCGACGATTTCCGTGGCGCACCGCAAGGTGGCGCACCGCAAGGTGGCGGTCCGCGCCATGACGGTCCGCGTTCGAGCGGTCCGCGCGAAGGTGGTGGCCGTCAGGACGGACCCCGTGAAGGCGGCGGCTTTGGCCGTCCCGATGGCGCGCCGCGCTTCGAACGACGCGACGATTTCCGCGGTGGTCCGCGCCAGGACGGTCCGCGTTCCAGTGGCCCGCGCGAAGGTGGTGGCCGTCAGGACGGACCCCGTGAAGGCGGCGGATTTGGTCGTCCCGATGGCGCGCCGCGCTTCGAACGACGCGACGATTTCCGTGGCGGTCCGCGTCAGGACGGCCCGCGTTCCAGCGGTCCGCGCGAAGGTGGTGGTCGTCAGGACGGACCCCGTGAAGGCGGCGGTTTCGGCCGCCCCGATGGCGCGCCGCGCTTCGAGGGCCGTGGCGGCCCGCGCCAGGATGGTCCGCGCTTCGAAAGCCGCGGCCCTGGCCGCGATGACCGTGGCGAAGGCCGTCCGTTCCAGCCACGTGTGGACGACCGCCGTTCGGGCGGTGGCGAGCGCGCGCGTCCCCCAGGCCGTTCCTTCGGCCCCGGCGCCGAGCGTGGCGGCCGTGACGAGCACAGCGACGAAGCACCGCGCCGTCCGTTCACCGGCATCCGCACCTACAACGTGCCCACGGGTGAAGATGCGCGCAAGATTCCGGTCAAGCGCCCGCCCCAGGCCGCGGTCACGCAGGAATCCGCGCCCGGCTCGGTGCGCATCAACAAGCGCATGGCCGACATGGGCCTGTGCTCGCGCCGCGAAGCCGATGACTGGGTTGAAAAAGGCTGGGTGCGCGTGAACGGCGAAGTCGCGGCCATGGGCGTGATGGTTCTGCCGTCCGACCGCATCACGGTCGACGAAGCCGCCAAGGGCGTGCAGGACCAGCAGGTCACCATCCTGATGCACAAGCCCATGGGCTATGTCAGCGGCCAGGCCGAAGACGGCCATACGCCCGCCGTGGCCCTGCTCAACGCGCAAAGCCGCTGGAATCTGGACACCAGCGCCACGCGTTTCAATTTCGCGCAGCTCAAGGGCCTGGCGCCCTGCGGCCGCCTGGACATCGACTCCGTGGGCCTGCTGGTGCTGACGCAGGACGGCCGCGTCGCGCGCCAGCTGATAGGCGAAGACTCGGTGATGGAAAAGGAATACCTGGTGCGCGTGGTCTATGGCGACGTGCAGGTCAATGTCCAGGAACGCTTCCCCGCCGAGCAGCTCGCGCTGCTGTGCCATGGCCTGTCGCTGGACGACCAGCCGCTCAAGCCCGCCAAGGTCGACTGGCAGAACCCCGAGCAGCTGCGCTTCGTGCTGACCGAAGGCAAGAAGCGCCAGATCCGCCGCATGTGCGAGCAGGTCGGCCTCAAGGTCGTGGGCCTCAAGCGCATCCGCATCGGCAACGTCGTACTGGGCAACCTGCCCGCGGGCCAATGGCGCTATCTGGGCGCCGACGAAAGCTTCTGAGCGGACCGCCGGCAGACGTGTAAATAGCCTGCCGCTGCCACTCCCGAAAATGCCTGGCAACTTGCCAGGCATTTTTTTATGGCGAACAGGAAAGCCCCCATGCCCGCGCAGCAAGCGGTTCCCTATAGACGGGCTGCTGCATGCCGAATCAAAAGCGCTTCAACACCATTGCAACGCAATTTTGAAATTTCCATGGGCGCGCTGGAAACCCGGTAAAGTTGTTTCTTTTGCTTGCAGTTGTAATTAAATGAAAAAAATTCTCCTCGGCGCCTTGCTCTCCGCGATCGGCTGCGCAGCGTTCGCCGGCAATGCGGACTTCACCTTGGTGAACAAGACCGGCTACGCCATCAATGAAGTCTTCATTTCGCCGTCCAAAAAGTCCAATTGGGGCAAGGATCGACTGGGCGAGAACCAGTTCCTGAACGGGCAGTCGCGAAAATTCAAGTTCGGCGATACCAAGAATTGCAAGCAGGACATCCAGGTCGTCTTCACCGATAGCGGCGATGAGGTGGAGTGGGAAGACATCAACCTGTGCGAAGTCAACAAGGTCACCCTGAAGTACAACAAGAAGACGGGCGACGTCTCCGCGGAACTCGAGTGAAGAAAAGGACCGCCGCCGGCAGGCGCCGCGGTCTGTATCCATGCCAAGAAGGCTGCGCAAACCGCGCAGCCTTTTTCATTGGGCTCTGCGGCGCTCAGCCTGCGGCCGCGTGCCGCTCAGGCATCGCGGTGATCGGCCTCGCCGGCCTTCCAATAGCCCTTGGCGCTCACGCGCTCGCGCTCCAGCCCGCGTTCCTGCAGATAGTGCCCGCGCAGCGCCCGCACGGCTGCTGACTCGCCCGCGATCCACAGATAGCCCGGACCCGGCGGCAGGGGGCGGTACATCAGGCTTTGGTGCAGCGCCAGACCTGGGGCCTGGCCCGCTTCCAGCCAGGCCACCCGCAGCGCTGCCGGGCTTTCAATGGCCTGCTGCTCCTGCGGATGCGGAACTTCCACATACACCTTGGCCTTGATCGCGGCCGGCAGGCGGCGCGCGATCGCCTGGATGGCCGGTAGCGCTGTCGTGTCGCCCGCCAGCAGCAGCCAGCGCGCGTGCGCGGGCAGCGCAAACCCGCCGCTGCGCGGCCCGGCAATGCCCAGGCGCTGGCCCACGCGCGCCTGGCTGGCCCAGACCGCTGCCGGGCCCGAGGCTGCATCGGCGCCGTGCAGCACGAAGTCCAGATCCAGCGTCCTGGCCTGGTGGTCCAGGCCGCTGATCGTGTAGGCCCGTCCTTCGCCCGAGGGCAGAAACACCTTGACCCAGGCCGCGGGGGCATCGATGCCCTCGGCCTGCAGCAGCGCCGCGACTTCCGCGCCGCCGACCGTGATGCGGCGCATGAGGGGCGTGAGCGCGCGCGCTGCCAGCACTTCGGCCAGCGCCGTCGTGGTTTTCGGGCGTGCGGACTCAGACATGCTGCACTCCCCGGTACGCGCTGGACAGCAGCCGCAAGGCCACCAGCAAGGACAGGGCCACGGCCAGCGCCCCGACCAGATAGACCGCCTCCACGCCCCAGGCGCCGGCAAGGGCTCCGGCCGCTGGCCCGGTGATGCCCAGCGAGATGTCCAGGAAGGCCACATAGGCACCCATGGCCGCGCCACGGCTTTGCGGCGCAGCCCGGCGCACGGCTTCGACGCCGAAGCCCGGAAAGGCCAGCGAATAACCGAACCCGGTCAGCGCCGCCCCCAGGTAGGCGATGGACGCGCTGTCGGCGCCCCAGATCAGCAGCAGCCCCAGCGCTTCGATCAGCACGCATACCAGCGCGACGCGCGCGCCGCCCAGCTGGTCCGGCAGATGGCCGAACAGCAGGCGCGCACCAATGAAGGCCAGGCCAAAGCAGGTGAAGGCCAGCGCGGCATTGCCCCATTCCATGGCCGCGAACAGCAGGGCGACAAAGGCGGTGATCACGCCAAAGCCCACGCTGGACAAGGCCAGCCCCAGGCCGGGCAGCCAGACCGCGCCCAGCACCTGGTAGAACGGCGTGCGGCGCGTGGCGCTGGGCGCCACCGGGCGCAGCCCGGCGACCAGCACCAGCGCCAGCAGCGGCGTGAGCACGGTGGCTGCCGCAACCCCGCCAAAGCCCCAGTGCGCCTGCAGCGCCACCCCGGCCGGAGCGCCCGCGGCATAGGCGCCGTACATCGCCACGCCGACCCAGGCCATGACCTTGCCGGCGTTGTGCGGCCCGACCAGGCCCACTCCCCAGCTCAGCGCGCCGGTCACCACCAGGCTTTCGGCGCAGCCCAGCAGCAGGCGACCCAGCAGCAGCACGCCGACCGACGTGGCGGGGGTGGCGACAAAGGCCAGCGAGGCGAGATACGCCAGGCCGGAGCAGGCCGCAAGCACCAGGCCGGCGATGACCGCGCGCCTGGCGCCTTGGGTATCGGCCATTGCCCCGGCCCAGGCGCGCGACAGCAGCGCCGCGGCGAATTGCGCGCCTATGACCACGCCGACCGCCAGCGTGCCCATGCCCAGGGTGTCGTGCAGGTGCAGCGGCAGCACCGGCAGGGGCAGGCCTAGGGTCAGGAAGCCGATGAACACCGCCAGCGCGATGGGCAGCAATTGCCTAAAGGCATGGGCCTTGGGGCTGGCCGCGGCAGGCGGCGCAGAGTAAGAGGGGGAACGCATGGGAAACTCCAGAACACGAGCAATTGCTCAATAACGCCTAGAATATGAGCTGTTACTCGCGTTGAAAACTCGCGTTTGGAACCCGCTATGCCATCCCTGCCACAACCAAGAAGGACGCCGCGCCAGGCCCGATCCCAGGCGCTGGTGGAGGCCATTCTCGAAGCCACGGCTCGCATTCTGGCCGAGCGCGGCTATGCCGGCACCAACACGAATCTGGTCGCCGAGCGCGCGGGCGTGAGCGTCGGCTCGGTCTACCAGTACTTCCCCAACAAGGACTCGCTGATCACCGCGCTGCACGAGCGCCATGCGGCGCAGATGTACGCGGTGATCGACAGCGTGCTGGCGAACAGCCAGCCGCGTACGCTGCGCGCCCACATCGCGGCCATGGTGCAGGCGCTGCTGGCGGCGCACCGCGTCGAGCCGGAACTGCACCGCGTGCTGGAAAAGGAGTTTCCGTTCTTCGACGCGCCCAAGGACCAGAGCCCGGCGGACAACAGCATCCAGCAGCGGGTGCGCGCTCTGCTGGAGCTGCATCGCGACGAGATCGCGCCGCGCAACCGCGATCTGGCCACCTGGGTGGTGCTGCAGACCCTGGACTCGCTGGTGCATGCGGCGGTGATCGATGCGCCGCAGCAGTTTGCGGCCGGCGCGGTCGAGCGCGCCATTGTCGAAGTGCTGATGGGCTACTTGTCGGGAGCTGCGCGCTAGAGGTGGCGAGAGCCGAAAAAAAAGAGCGCCGCGGCGCTCTTTTCTTCTGCAGCGGCGAAACTCAGGCTTCGCCGCGGCGCGCGAGCAGGCTGCGATAGATCAGCGCGCCGATGACGGCGCCGGCCAGCGGCGCGACCCAGAACAGCCACAGCTGGTCCAGGGCGACGGCCGGGCCGAACAGCGCCGGGCCGGTGCTGCGCGCGGGGTTGACCGAGGTATTGGTCACGGGAATCGAGATCAGGTGGATCAGCGTCAGGCACAGGCCTATGGCCAGGCCGGCAAACCCTTCTGCGGCGCGCAGCGCCGTGGCGCCGAGAATCACGATCAGGAACACCGCGGTCAGCACCACTTCGGTGACCAGCGCCGCGACCAGGCCGTAGCCCGCGGGAGACGCCGCGCCAAAGCCGTTGGTGGCGAAGCCGCCGATGTCGGCGCCGGCCCTGTCCGTGGCAATCAGGTACAGCAGCGCGGCGGCCGCCACGGCGCCCAGCACCTGGGCAATCACATAGCCGGGCAGTTCGGCGGCCCGGAAGCGCCCGCCTATCACCAGGCCCAGCGAGACCGCGGGGTTGAAGTGGCCGCCGGACACCGGCCCAAGCGCGTAGGCGGCCGTGAGCACCGTGAGGCCGAAGGCCAGCGCCACGCCGGCCCAGCCAATGCCGACTTCGGGAAACGCCGCGGCCAGCACCGCGCTGCCGCAGCCGCCGAAAGTCAGCCAGAACGTGCCGACGAATTCGGCCGACCATTTGTTGAGATTGCTGTACATATCAACTCCGCCTGCCAGGGGCAGACATGCCGGAGAATGCGCCCGGAATCGCGCACCGGACCGCGCGTTCGGGGCCAGCGTCTGGTTTATAGCCGCGATAGGCGTTGACAATTGTCAAGCATCTTCAAGCGGGCGGGCCGGCCCTTGATAATGCCGGCCAAGGCCCCATGTGCAGCCTAGTTTGAAGTCGCAACCCGTCAGAAAATCCATTTCCACCTTATGAGCAAGCAAACCCATTCCTTCCAGGCCGAAGTCGCGCAGCTGTTGCACCTGGTGACGCATGCGCTGTACTCCAACAAGGAAATCTTTTTGCGCGAGCTGGTCTCGAATGCGTCCGACGCCTGTGACAAGCTGCGTTTCGAAGCGCTGAACAACACCGCGCTCTACGAAGACCAGCCACAGCTCGAAGTGCGCGTGTCGTTCGACAAGCAAGCGCGCACGCTGACCATTGCCGACAACGGCATTGGCATGAGCGAGCAGGAAGCCATCGAGCATCTGGGCACGATTGCCAAGAGCGGCACCAAGGACTTCATGCGCAAGCTCTCGGGCGACCAGAAGTCGGACGCCCAGCTCATAGGCCAGTTCGGCGTGGGCTTCTATTCGGGCTATATCGTCGCCGACAAGATCACCGTCGAATCGCGCCGTGCGGGCCTGCCTGCCGAAGAAGGCGTGCGTTGGGTCAGCGGCGGCACGGGCGAGTTCGAAGTCGAGCAGATCACGCGCGCCCAGCGCGGCACCGCCGTCACGCTGCACCTGCGCGAGGACGCCGAGGAATACCTCAACGCCTGGAAGCTCAAGCAGATCATCGGCAAGTATTCCGACCACATCAGCCTGCCCATCCTGATGGAAAAGGAAGAGTGGAAGGACGGCGAACTGCTGGTTCCCGGCGACGAGAACGGCGGCCGCCAGCCCGGCGGCATGGTCAAGACCGGCGAATGGGAAACCGTCAACCAGGCCAGCGCCCTGTGGACCCGCCCCAAGAAGGACGTGACCGAAGAGCAATACCAGGAGTTCTACCGCGCGATCAGCCATGATTCCGAGAACCCGCTGACCTGGGCGCACAACCGCGTCGAAGGCAATGCCGAGTACACGCAGCTGCTGTTTATTCCGGCGAAGGCCCCGTTCGACCTGTGGAACCGCGACAAGAAGGCCGGCGTCAAGCTCTACGTCAAGCGCGTGTTCATCATGGACGACGCCGAGGCGCTGCTGCCCAGCTACCTGCGCTTCGTCAAGGGCGTGATCGACTCCGCCGACCTGCCGCTCAACGTCAGCCGCGAGCTGCTGCAGGAAAGCCGCGACGTCAAGCTGATCCGCGAAGGCTCGACCAAGCGCGTGCTGTCCATGCTCGAAGACCTGGCCAAGCACGACCAGCATGCAGCGCCGGCAGCCGATGCTGCGGCAGCCGATGCCGTGACCGATGTGGTCAGCGACGAGGACAAGGCCAAGGAAGGCAAGTACAGCCAGTTCTACGCCGAGTTCGGCGCGGTGCTCAAGGAGGGCCTGGGCGAGGACTTCGGCAACCGCGAACGCCTGGCCAAGCTGCTGCGCTTTGCCTCGACTTCCAGCGATGCGGTCAACGTCTCGTTTGCCGACTACAAGGCGCGCATGAAGCCCGGCCAGGACGCGATCTACTACATCACGGCCGACACGCTGTCCGCCGCGAAGAACAGCCCGCAGCTGGAAGTCTTCAAGAAGAAGGGCATTGAAGTGCTCTTGATGACGGATCGCGTCGACGAGTGGGCGCTGAACTACCTGACCGAATTCGACGGCACGCCGCTGCAGTCCGTCGCCAAGGGCGCGGTCGACCTGGGCGACCTGCAGGACGAAGCCGAGAAGAAGGCCGCCGAGGAAGCCGCCGAAACCTTCAAGCCGCTGCTGGCCAAGCTCAAGGAAGCGCTCAAGGACAAGGCCGACGATGTGCGCGTGACCACGCGCCTGGTCGACTCCCCGGCCTGCCTGGTGGTCAAGGACGATGCGATGAGCAACCAGCTCGCGCGCCTGCTCAAGCAGGCCGGCCAGTCGGCGCCCGAAGTCAAGCCCGTGCTTGAAGTCAACGCCGAGCACCCGCTGGTCAAGAAGCTCGATGGCTCGGTGCATTTCAATGACCTGGCCCACATCCTGTTCGACCAGGCGCTGCTGGCCGAAGGTGGCCTGCCCGAAGACCCGGCGGCTTACGTCAAGCGCGTGAACGCGCTGCTGGTGTAAGTTTCGGCTGCGCTCCCCGGCCAATCCCCTGTGCTTTCGGGCCGGGGGATTCTTTGTTTTTGGGGGCTTGGCTGGAGGGCGGGGCGTTCACCCTTCGACGGGCTCAGGGCGAACGGGGGAGCAGCTTGCCTGGCCCGCCGCGTCGCACCCGGCCTGCCCTCCAGCAGGCAGGCACAAGCCATACATCAGCGCATGGCTACCCGTTCAAACGCCCATCTGCTGCAAAATGATCCCCATGTACCAGCTTGCCATCCCCCGCCTTGCCACCACTGCCGTCCTGCTTGCAGCCCTTGCCGGCTGCAATTCCATGGGCGTGGGCATTGGCATTCCCGTGGGCCCGCTGTCGGTGGGCGTGGGCATGGGCAGCGGCGGTCCCAGCCTGGGCGTGGGCACGGGTCTGGGGCCGGTGGGCGTGGGGGTCGGCGTGCAGCCTGGCGGCCAGGTCACGGGTTATGGCGGCGTGGGCGTGTCGGCGCCCGTGGGCCCGGCTTCGGTTGGCGTGGGCGTGGGCCGCTCGACGGTGCTGCACGACCCGAATGCCAACCCCGCGCCCCAGGCCGCGCCTGCGCCCGCGCCAGGCGCCGTGCGCCAGTGGCAGGATGCCGAAGGCCGGGCCGTGCCCGACTGCCAGGTCTACGGCGGCTGCGGGCGCTGAGTCGCCGTTCGTTCAGGCCGACAGCGGCGCTTCCTGCATGGCCTCGATCTGTTCGATCAGCATGTCGGTCTGGCCGCGCCAGTAGTCGGGGCTGCCGAACCAGGGGAAGTTGATCGCGAAGATCGGGTCTTCCCAGCGGCGCGCCAGCCAGGCGCTGTAGTGGATCAGCCGCAGCGTGCGCAGCGGCTCGATCAGCACCAGTTCGCGCCGGTCGAAGGCGCGAAACTGCTCATAGCCGTCCAGCAGCGCGCCCAGTTGCTGCGTGCGCTGGCGCCGGTCGCCCGACAGCAGCATCCACAGGTCCTGCACGGCCGGGCCCATGCGCGCGTCGTCGAGGTCGACAAAATGCGGGCCACCCGTGCCATGGGCTTCGTCCAGCGGAGTCCAGAGAATATTGCCCGGATGGCAGTCGCCATGCAGACGTATCTGTTTGGCGTCTTCCAGGCCGAAAGGCAGCATTTCGTTCCTGGAACTCGCGCGCCCGGCAATCAGCGCCAGTGCCTGTTCGCAGGCGCTGCGCCAGGCGGTTTCGGCTTCCAGCGGAATCATCTGCTGCGCCAGCAGCCATTCCAGCGAATCCTGGCCAAAGCTCTGCAGATTGAGCTGGGGGCGGGTGACAAACGGCTGGGCCGCGCCCACGGTGTGGATGCGTGCCAGAAAGCGGCCAATCCATTCGAGCACTTCGAAATCGTCAAGCTCGGGCCGGCGTCCGCCGCGCCAGGGGCTGACCGAGAACGCAAAGCCCGCATGCTGGTGCAAGGTCGCGCCCTGCAGCGTCAGCGGGCCCACGGCCGGCACTTCAGCGGCCTCGAGCTGGGCGGAAAAAGCATGTTCCTCGCCGATCTGCGCCGTGCTCCAGCGCCCGGGACGGTAGAACTTGGCAACCACGCGCTCGCCATCTTCGAGAAACACCTGGTAGACCCGGTTCTCGTACGAGCTCAGCGCCGTGAGCCGCCCATCGCCGTAGAGGCCGACAGCGGCCAGCGCGTCCAGCACCACGTCGGGTGTGAGCTGTTCGTAGGGATGGGCGCTGGGCGCGTCGGCAATAGGGGGCATGGTCATGCCCGCTATTGTCCTCCTTACACCGACGGCGGGGATTCACGATGCGCCGCCGCGCCAGCGGCTCAGCGGGTCAGTACTGGTAGACCCCGCGGCCGGTCTTGCGGCCCAGGCGGCCGGCGGCGACCATTTCCTTGAGCAGCTGGCAGGGACGGTACTTGCTGTCGCCGAACTGCTCGAGGTAGACCTCCATCACGGCCAGGCACACGTCCAGGCCTATCATGTCGGCCAGCGCCAGTGGGCCTATGGGCTGGTTGCAGCCCAGCTTCATGCCGGCATCGATGTCTTCGGGCGTGGCCAGGCCTTCGGACAGCACGAAGAAGGCTTCGTTGATCATCGGCACCAGAATGCGGTTGACGACAAAGCCGGGCGCGTTCTTGACGGTGATCGGGCTCTTGCCCAGGGCCAGCGACAGCGCCTTGACGCTGTCATGCGTCGCGTCGCTGGTCTGCAGGCCGCGGATGATTTCCACCAGCGCCATCATCGGCACGGGGTTGAAGAAATGCATGCCGATGAAGCGCTCGGCGCGGCTGGTGACCGCGGCGAGCTGGGTGATCGAGATCGACGAGGTGTTCGATGCCAGGATCACTTCGGGCGCGAGCAGCGCGTCGATCTGCTGCAGGATCTTGACCTTGAGCGCGAAGTTCTCGGTCGCCGCTTCGATCACGATCTGCGCGGACTGCAGGTCCTCGTAGCGCACCGAGGTCTTGATGCGCGCCAGCGCGGCCGTCTTGTCGGCCTCGGTGATCTTCTCCTTCTTGATCAGCCGGTCGAGGCTGCCGGACACGGTGGCCAGGCCCTTTTGCACCGCTGCCTCGGAAATGTCCACCATGACCACATCGATGCCCGAGACCGCGCAGGCCTGCGCGATGCCGTTGCCCATGGTGCCTGCGCCGATGATCCCGACTGTTTGAATCGCCATTTGAGAAGTCTCCACAAAGTAAATTGGACCGGGCGATGGTAGCGGGAATCGGCGCGCGCACCCGCAGTTCGATGCGTTTGCGTCGATTGCTGACTTGCTGCACTGCGGTGTCAGAAACGCTCCAGATGCTCTTCCACGCCCGTCGCAATCACCTGTTCGTAGACCTGGGTGGCGTCGATTTCCCGGTGTTCAACGGTCATCGAGGACGGCGCTGGGGGCGTCGATTGGGCGTCATCGATGGGGTTTGACAGGGCCGCTTCAAAAATGCATTGATCCAACGCCATTTTTGCTTTTTCCACAGCAATATTCGATTCCTGCATGATTTTTTCCAGCTGTTGGATTTTTTTTATTTCTTCGTTCCAATAGGAATCTGACAGGTTGGATATTAATCCTGGGGAATTTATTTTTTTGTGTGTAATGGCGTTTTCGGTGGCAGGCTCCCTCACTTGAGATGATTTTTCTATGGTTGATTCATTGGAGTTTTCCGATGAGGGATTGGATGTATGTGTTCTGGTATTTATAATCCTCTGTGATTGAGCTTGATTTTCGGTTGCGATCGAAAAATCCGCAGCGGCAATTTTTTGATTTGCAATGCTGAGCAAGTATTCTGTTTCGGTATCGCTGATGGAGCCGTCTTTGGCGGCGCTCAGCTCATGATAGCATTGGTCTAGATTATATTTTAAAATTTCCATGGATTGTTGGAGCTTGATTTTTTCTTTAGAAAGAGCGTCCAATTCAGATGAAATACTCCATAAGTCGATCTCTTTCTTTTTTATTTCAGACGAAAAGAAGAAGTACTTGGCGCTCTTGGAGTCGGATTGCAGATGAATTTTTATCTCTGCGATTTCTGCTAGAAGTGCATCTTGCTTTTCAAGGAAGGTGCTGAATCTCGTAGCTGTTTTTGAAAAATGTGTTGGAAGTAATTCAGTTCTTGAAATGATTTCTTCAATCTCTTTCTGGATTGATTTTTGTTTTCCCATGGCACTTTCAGTGTTTTCTGTAGAAATTTTGGATTGCGTTTTTTGGTTGGAAGAGGATCTGAACATGTGATCGGATGAAATGAAAGATTGAGATATTTCAGCGGCTTGTGAGGGCCGACCGGACGGTTCGAAACATGAATGGACATCCAGATGCCTGTCTTGGCGGCGCTCCACACGCGCCTTGCATGCATTGACGGCCAACGGGTCGAACGCCAAACCTCGGCCGCGAGGCAGGCCTCCAAAAAACCATTCTCAATCTATGTAACTAATGAAATAGATAGGTTGCAGCTATCTTGTGTTGATGAGAAAAGGCTGCTGATCCGCACGCCTGCTTCCCCCATGTATGTCTGTTGTCTTTGGCCGGCGTGATGGCGTTGCCTATGGGTGAAAATCGCGCTTTTCTCCGACGCTCGGCGCGATGGCCCGCAGCTGCCTGATTTCCGTTTCACCCACTCTCTTTCGGGTCGGCCGCCATGACGACTCCAGGAACCCCGCGTGTCTCCCTAGCCAACATGGTCATGCTCCTGGAATGCAGCCAGCGCGGCAAGATTGCTGATTTGTTGCAGCAGTGCTATGCCAGATAAGCATCCAGATGCTCTTCCACTCCTGTCGCAATGACGGGTGCGTAGAGCTGGGTTTCGTCGATTGCCAGGCTGTCGTCGGTCATCTGGGGCGACGCCGGAGTTGTCATGATGGCGTCATCGATCGGGTTTGACAGTGCCGCGGTAAAAATGCATTCATCCAACGCCAATTTTGCTTTTTCCACAGCAAGAGTCGACGTTTGCAGGACTTTTTCTAGATCCTCGACTTCTGCTTTTTTTCCGTTCAGATACAGCGCTTTTTGCTCGAATACTGTTTCAAGAAATTTTATCTGGTGGCGCGCAGAGGTGTTTTCTTCTTTCGGCTTGGCTTGTTGGGGAGGTTGTCCTGTGGAAAAATTATTGGAACTGTTAAAAGTGGCATCAGTAATATATTTTTCGGTGTTCCATGACCTCTGTGCTTGGTTTAGGTTGTCAGTCGCGATTGATAAATTTACGGCGGCAACCCGCTGTTTTGCAATACTGAGTAGATATTCTATTTCTATCTGGTTGGCTGCCCCAGTCTTGGTTTCTTTAAAATACTCAATGCACTGAGTCAGTTCATTTTTTGAATCTTGCAGAGAATTTTGAAGAAAATTCTTTTCGCACGATAGATAAAGTGTGGAATATGTGCTGGTGGGTTTCTCCGGTTTTTTGGCAATTAATTCACGTAAAAGAACAAAGGGTTCGGGGCTTGTGAGGTCGGTGTGTGGGTAGTTGTTGATGCTTTCGGCTGATATTTCATATGATTCTTGTCTTTCCTGAAGATGATTGATTTCTTTTGATATTTTTGGAAATTTTATTAGAAATAATTCCATTTCTGAAATGATGATTTCAATTCGTTCCTGGATTGATTTTTGCTCTTTTGTGTTAGTTGCAGTGTTGCTGGGTGGGTTGAAATTCGTGGTATTTTCTGTGGATCGGTTATATTGTATGTTTTGGCTGTGAGTCGATCTGGGCATGTGATTGGATGGAATAAAAGAATAATAGACTTCAACGCATGGTGAGGGTCAAGCGGATAGTTCTAGACATGAATGGATGACCGTTTTGCTGGGCGAATGCCGGCTCCGCTTGCTGTCAGCCCGCTGGGGCTGGTTGTTGTCTTTGGCGGGCTTGGACGCTGCCCGTGGCAGCTCGTATGTGAGCGAGTTCAAAGCAACGGAACCCCAAGATCGCTCCAATTGCACGGGTCGCCGTGCTCGCGCCCGCGCATGGATGGTCTGCGAATATCCCTATTTCACGGAATGTCCCATGTATTGTTTGTGCCTACTTGGACCACCTGCTCTTCAAGGTGGTGCTCTTCGATTGCCTGGCTGTGATCGGTTGCGGGGGCGGGAGATGCGTCGGTCAAGATGGCGCCATCGATACAGCTGGTGAGGTCGTTATCAGGAATATGCTGTTCCAACGCCAATTTGGCTTTTGCCACTGCGGAATCGGCTTCTCCCAGGATCTTTGCTGTTTCTTGAACTTTTGTTGTTGCTGCGATCAAATCGCTGTTTGCCAAGGCGTGCTGTTTCTTCGCGTTGGAAAGGAGCATAAATTCAACTTGGTGTTTTGTCATGGAAATCCCGAACGAGCGATAAATTGACTGGTGCTCTGGGATTGAGAGGAAATCATCCTGGAATTTGCTTATATTAGGATCGGTTAATGAGTATTTTCCGGACTTCACGAATTCATCTTGGGCTGCATTGAGCCGATTGCTATGGAAATCAACTTCCTTGTATAACTCATCCATTCTGGCCGAGGTCTCATACACAAGAGCATGCATTTGGTCGAAATTTTTCTGTGCCAGAGACAGAGTGACGCTGGCGGTGGAGGCATCCGCGGCGGCCATTTTTTGCGCGGCAATAGCGAGCAGGTGGTCAAGTTCGGCCGTGTTGACCGCATTCGGCTTGACGGCGTGCAGCACATCAACAGACTGGGTCAATTCCATTCTTGATTCATCGAAATCGGCTTGGGTGGATTCTTTATTTTTTGATAGATTGTCTATGGTTGACTCGATGCTGGCTATTTTTTTGCTTTCCTCGTAAGAGTTTTTCTGTTCGGTATAGAGCCGGTTCCCAAGTTGATACAGTGCGGGGTCTTCCTTGATCAAAATCGCCAGACGCCTGACGTCAATATCGCCAAATTCGGTTGATGTCGTGTATTTTGAAGGGCGCTGAAGTTCTGCCAGGTTTTGATGCGTCAGCTTTTTGGTGAGAACATCAGCTTGCGACCTGATTTCTGATAAATGCTCGGCATGAAGATTAGATTTGGCCTGGTGTAGATATTTTTCTTTGTGGGCATGATCGATTTGCTTGAGGAGTTCAATGTTCTTCATCTGAGCCAACTCGAACTTGGCGAGCTGGACTTCGACTTTGCGCTGGGCGGACGTGACGGTGGAAGATGCTTGGGTGGGAGGTGACTTGAACATGTAATCAATAAAAAGGTGAATGAACGGTTTCATTGGCCTGAAGTCCCAGGCCCTCCAGAAGCAGGCGGCGCGCCGCATCTGCATGGCATGCACAAGAAGGTGGCGCCGGAATCTCGACGCCGCAAAACATGCTGCTTTGCGCGCTTCTCTATGCATGACATTGACTATGTATCTTTATAAATCGATAGGTTCCATCTGTCTGTGGTTTGACAGCTAGGCCTGCTCTGCAGGCATGCCGCGCTTCCCCAGGGTGGCGCTGTTGTCTTTGCCGGCTGGATGGCCGTGCAATCGGTAAAAATCGCGGTTGTTGCCGGTGCGTGCCATTGCTGCCTGACGTCGCCGCAATCCATTGCCCTTCCCACCTTCTCTCGAATTGATTGCCATGACGACTCTTGGAACCCCTCTCTCCCCCCACGCCACCAAAGTCATGCTGCTGGGCAGCGGCGAACTCGGCAAGGAAGTGTTGATTGCATTGCAGCGCCTGGGCGTGGAGACGATTGCGGTCGACCGCTACGAGAACGCGCCCGGCCACCAGGTCGCGCACCGCGCGCACACCATTGCAATGAGCGACCCGGCCCAGCTCAAGGCCTTGATCGAGCAGGAGCGCCCGGGCTGGGTGGTGCCCGAGATCGAGGCGATTGCCACGCCCATGCTGGAAGAGCTCGAAGCCGCGGGCGTGGTGCGTGTCGTGCCGACAGCGCGCGCCGCGCGCCTGACCATGGACCGCGAAGGCATTCGCCGCCTCGCGGCAGAAACGCTGGGCGTGCCCACCAGCCCCTACCGTTTCTGCGATTCGCTGGCGCAGCTGCAGGCCGCGATCGACGGCCATGACGGCCAGGCGGCCATTGGCTATCCCTGCGTCGTCAAGCCCGTGATGAGCAGCTCGGGCAAGGGCCAGAGCAAGATCGACGGCCCGCAGGATGTTGCCGCGGCCTGGGACACCGCCATGGCCGGCGGCCGCGTCAACCACGGCCGCGTGATCGTCGAGGGCTTCATTGATTTCGAGTACGAGATCACGCTGCTGACGGTGCGCGCGCGCGGCGTCGACGGCCAGGTGCATACCCATTTCTGCGCGCCCATAGGCCATCTGCAGAAAAGCGGCGACTATGTGGAAAGCTGGCAGCCCCAGCCCATGCCCGCCACGGCGCTCGAGCGCGCCCAGGCGATTGCGCTGGCCGTGACGCACAACCTCGGCATGGACCGCAACGGCCAGCCCGCGGGACTGGGCCTGTATGGCGTGGAACTGTTCGTGCGCGGCGACGAAGTCTGGTTCAGCGAGGTCAGCCCGCGTCCGCACGATACCGGCCTGGTCACGCTGAGCACGCAGTGGCAAAGCGAGTTCGAGCTGCATGCGCGCGCCATCCTGGGACTGCCCGTAGACACTTCGCTGCGCAATGCGGGCGCCAGCGCGGTGATCTATGGCGGCGTCGAGGGCGAGAACATGGTGTTTGACGGCGTGGAGCAGGCGCTGGCCGTTCCCGGCACCGATCTGCGCCTGTTCGGCAAGCCCGAAAGCTTTGCCAAGCGCCGCATGGGCGTGGCGCTGGCGCGCCACGACGATATCGAGCTGGCGCGCGCCCACGCCCGGCTCGCGGCCAGCAAGGTCAAGCCGCGTCTGGCCTGACGCGGCCCGACCACGCTGCGCTTCAGCAGCGGTAGTCGCTGTTGTCGCGGTCTATGAGCCGCAGCAGCGCGGTCCACTCGCGGTCCAGGTGCACGGTGTCGAGATAGGCGTAGTCGTCGTGCTGCCTGGCCGCGTGCTCGCAGACTTCGGGCGAGGGCAGCACATAGGGCTGGCCCATGGACAGCGTCTGCTGCTGGATCTCGCAGGCGCGGTTCAGATAGAACATGCGCGTGAAGGCTTCGGCCACCGAGCGGCCCGTGGTCAGCAGGCCATGGTTGCGCAGGATCAGGTGGTGCGCCTGGCCCATAGACTGCACGATGCGCGCACGCTCGTCGAGGTCCAGCGAAATGCCTTCGTAGTCGTGGTAGTTCACGCGGTTGTAGAACTGCATGCTGATCTGGTTGAGCGGCAGCAGTCCGCACTGCAGCGCGGCAACCGCCATGCCCGCGCTGGTGTGCAGATGAACCACGCATTCGACGTCCTGGCGGCTCTGGTGCAGCGCGCTGTGGATGGTGAAGCCCGCGGCGTTGACTTCGAAGCGCTGGTCGTCGACCGGCCGGCCGTCGACATCGATCTTCACCAGGCTCGAGGCCGTGATCTCGTCGAAGAACCAGCCGTGGGGATTGATCAGGAACTGGTCGTGCCGGCCCGGAACGCGCACCGAGATATGGGTGTAGATCAGGTCGGTCAGCTGGAACTTCGCGGCCAGGCGGTAGGCCGCTGCCAGCTGCACGCGCACCTCCCATTCGGCGTCGCCGATGTTGCGCGGCTGGCGGTTGGCATGCGGGTTGGTGGTGGAAATCATAAGCAGTCGGAGAAAGCGTTCGAAGGGAAGCCGGGCGAATCGCGCGCCCGGCGAGGATCAGTCGGCCTTGATGCCCGCGGCGTCAATCACCTTCTTCCATTTGGCTGTGTCGCTGTCGATCAGCCTGGCGAGCTCCTGCTGGCTGCCGCCGCCGGGGACTATGCCCATGGCCTTCATCTGCGCGCGCACATCGGGCTCCTGCAGCGTCGCGTCCAGCGCCTTGTGCAGGATTTCCTGCACGTTCTTGGGCGTGGCCGCGGGCACCACGAAAGCCGACCAGAAGATCATCTCGAAGCCCGGCACGCCCGATTCGGCGACCGTGGGCAGCTCGGGGTATTCGGGCGAGCGCTGCAGCGTGGTGATGCCGATCGCGCGCAGCTTGTTGGCCTTGACCAGGGGCAGGGCCTCGGGCATCAGGCCGACCATCAGCTGCAGCTGCCCGGCCATCAGGTCGGCAAGCGCGGGCGCGCCGCCCTTGTAGGGCACATGCAGCGCCTCGGCGCCGATCGCGCGCTTGTACATCTCGGTGGCCAGATGGTTGGGCGTGCCGTTGCCGCCCGAGCCGTAGGCGGTAGCGGGGTGGGCCTTGAGATAGGCCGGCAGCTCGGCCATGGTTTTCACGGGAACGCTGGGGTTGACCACGAAGATGCTGGGAATGGTCGCGGCCAGCACCAGCGGCGCGAAGTCCTTTTTCGGGGCGTAGGCCAGCTTGCTGTAGAGGCTGGGGTTGACCGTGAGGCCGGTCATGGTCGACAGGAAGATGATGTGGCCGTCTGGCGGCGACTGGGCGACAAACGTCGAGGCAATGACTTCGCTGCCGCCGGGCTTGTTCTCGATCACCACCGGCTGGCCCAGCCTTGCCGACAGCTTGGTGCCGACCAGGCGCGCGACCGCGTCGGTGGAGCCGCCCGCGGCAAACGGCACGATGATGCGTATCGGCTTGGACGGGAAGTCCGCCGCATGCGCGACCGACAGCAGGGGGGCGAGGGCCAGGGCCCCGACGCGGAGAATGGAAGAGAGTTTCATCGTGTAGTCCAGGAGTTGGAGAAATCGGCCCCGCCGAATGCATCGGTCGCGTTTGCAATGCCTCTTCTCAGAGGCATGTTTCATGCCCGGGCTTCAGCCGCGGGTCAAATCCGGTGCTGGTGTTCCCAGGCCGCCGCCGCCGGGCGTGCGTATCACCAGCGTCTGGCGCGGCTGTATCGGCTGCGCGCCCTTGCCCAGCAGCGGCGTGCCGTCGGACAGGCCCACATAGCCCGCGGCGCCGGCCGCGCCGCCGGCTATGCCGCGCGGCGGGTAGTCGATGCGGTCGAAGGCCGCGAGCAGCGTGATCGCGCTGCCCGAGACGTTCTCGATCAGCATGTCGACGCCGTCGCCGCCGCGCCACTCGCCCGCGCCGCCCGAGCCCTGGCGGATTTCCTTCTTCCAGAACGTCATGGGAATCGCCGACTCGAGCACTTCGACCGGCGTGCCGCGCACGCCGCTGGGGTAGGAGGTGACCGAAAGCCCGTTCTTGCCCGGGCGCGCGCCCGTGCCGCCGTTGGTCGTGACCGTGGTGGCAAACACCTTGCCGGCATGGGTCGTGCCTTGCAGGTTGATGTTCCACAGGCAGGACGCGCCTTCGGCCGGCACCTTCTCGGGCGCGAACTGGCGCAGGCAGCCGAAGACCACGTCGGGCAGCATCTGGCCCAGCACATGGCGTATGGCCACCGGCGCGGGCCGCTGGGCGTTGAGAATGCAGACCTCGGGCGCCGACACCGTGAACAGGTCCAGCGAGCCCGAGTTGTTCGGTATGCCGGGCATCAGCGCCGACATCAGCGCGAAGGTGCTGTAGGCGCTGGCATAGGTCAGCGGCACGTTGATGCCGTATTCCGACGGCGCCGACGAGCCCGCGAAGTCGACGTTGATGCTGCCGTCTTCCACGGTGACGCAGGCCGCCAGGCGCACCGGCTTGCGGTAGCCGTCGACTTCCATTTCATAGCGGAACGCGCCGCGCGGCAGTTCGGCCAGGCGCGCCAGCGCCGTGGCACGCGTCACGTCGCAGATGTAGTCGGCCAGCGCCGCGATGTCGGCCAGCGCGAACTCCTGCAGCATGGCGCGCAGGCCGCGTATGCCGATCTCGTTGCTGTTGACCAGCGAGTAGATGTCGCCCTCGGTTTCCACCGGCAGCCGGGTGTTGGCCTTGATCACGTCCATCAGCAGCAGGTTCATCTCGCCGCGCTCGGCCAGCTTCACCGGCGGAATGCAAAAGCCTTCCATGTAGACATCGCGGCCGTCGGGGCCGTAGCCCATGCCGCCCACGTCCATCAGGTGGCTGGTGCAGCACAGCAGCGCGACCAGGCGGTCCTCATGGAAGGCCGGCGTGACGACCACGAAGTCGTTGAGGTGGCCGGTTCCCATCCAGGGGTCGTTGGTGACGTAGATGTCGCCCGGCGCGATGGTCTCTATGGGGAAGTAGCGCAGGAAATGCTGCACCGACGCGGCCATGGTGTTCACATGGCCGGGCGTGCCCGTGACCGCCTGGGTGATCATCCGGCCCTTGAGGTCGAAGATGCCGGTCGACAGATCGCCGCATTCGCGCACGATGGTGCTGAAGGAGGTGCGCAGCAAAGCCTGCGCCTGTTCCTCGACGATCGCCAGCAGGCGGCTCCACTGCACCTGCATGCGCAGCTTGTTCAGTCCTTGATCGGTGCTCATGCCGTGGTCTCCGTTTCGTCAATGATTACGTAGCGCTGCGCGACCACCTGGGCCGTATAGCCGGCCGGCAGCAGCAGCGTGGTGGATTCGTCGTCAAGCAGCGCCGGGCCGGCGAAATGCGCGCCGACCGCGAGATCGGGGCGCCAGAACACCGGAACGTCCTCGAATTCGCCGCCGCCGTCGGCCAGCAACGGACGCGTGCCGGCGCGCCTCGCGGCCTGGCGTTCGCCGGTCGCGGGCAGGGCCGAAACCGGCGCGGTCGGGCCTATCAGGCTCACGGTCCAGGTCACGACTTCGATCTGCGCGTCGGGAATGATGCGGCCGTACAGCGCCTTGTACTGGCTCTCGAACCATTGGCGCAGCTGCACTTCGGCCTGGCTGTCGAGCGCCGCCGTCGGCAGCTCGACCAGCACCTCGTGGCCCTGGCCCATGTAGCGCATGTAGGCGCGGCGCACGACCCGGTGCGCGGCGGGGTTCGCGCCCTGGCCGGCCGTGACCACGGCCCGGCCCTCGTCCTCCATGGCCTGCAGCAGCGCCTGGGCGCGCGCATGGTCGAAGCCCGCGACCGGCATGCGGTGGCTGCGCACGAGTTCGTATTTCATCGGCGCCAGCAGAAAGCCCACGGCTGAGCCCACGCCCGCGTTGGGCGGCAGGATGATCTGGCGTATTCCCAGCTTGCGCGCCACGGCCACCGCGTGCACCGGCGCGGCGCCGCCGAACGCCACCATGGAGAATCGGGCCAGGTCCTTGCCGCATTCGCTGGCATGCACGCGCGCCGCATTGGCCATGTTTTCCTCGACGCGCTGCGACACCCCCAGCGCCGCGATGCGCGCCGTGCAGGCCAGGCGCTCGCCCAGCGTGCGCCCGATGGCGGCCGCGGCCGCGGCGCTGTCAAGCGCAATCGTGCCGCCCGCGAAGTTGTGCGCGTCCAGCCGGCCCAGCAGCAGGTTGGCGTCGGTGACCGTGGGACGCGCGCCGCCATTGGGGTAGCAGGCCGGGCCGGGCACGGAGCTGGCGCTTTCGGGGCCCACGGTGATGTTGTCGAACATGCCGATGTCGCACAGCGAGCCGCCGCCGGCGCTGATCTCCACCATGTCGATCACGGGAATGCGCAGCGGCAGGCCGCTGCCCTTGCGAAAGCCCGAGGCGCGATCGACTTCGAAGCTGCGCGAGGTATGGGGCTCGAAGTCGTCGATGAACGACACCTTGGCCGTGGTGCCGCCCATGTCGAAGGCCAGCACGTTCTGGCGCTCGCACAGCCGCGCCACATGGGCGGCGAGAATGGCACCGCCGGCCGGCCCGCTTTCCACCAGGCGTATCGGGAATTCCATGGCCGAGCGCAGCGTCGTCAGCCCGCCGCCCGACGTCATCAGATAGGTCGGGCAGCGAAAGCCTTTTTCCACCAGTTCCTGCTCGAGCCGCTGCAGGTAGCCGGCCATGATGGGCTTGACGTAGGCGTTGGCGGCCGTGGTCGAGCAGCGCTCGTATTCGCGCACTTCGGGGCAGACTTCGGACGACAGCGAAATGAACCAGTCGGGGTGGTGCTCGGCCAGGATCTGCGCGACGCGGCGTTCGTGCGCGGCGTTCGCATAGCCGTGGATGAAGCAGATGGCGACGCTGCGTATGCCCAGCGCCTCGATGCGCTGCATCAGCGCATGCACCGCGGCTTCGTCCAGAGGCAGCAGCACTTCGCCGGCGGCGCTCATGCGCTCGGGCAGCGTGAAGCACAGCTCGGGTGCGATCAGGGGCGCGACTTTCTCGATGAAGATGTCGTACTGGTCGAAGCGCCCTTCGTCGCCTATGCTCAGGATGTCGCGAAAGCCTTCGGTGCCTATCAGTGCGCAACGCGCGCCGCGGCGCTCCAGGATGGCGTTGGTGGCCAGCGTCGTGCCGTGCACGAAGATGTCGACCATTTCGGGCGCTATGCCCATGTCGCTCATCATCTGCAGGCTGCCGTCGATCACCGCGCGCTCGGGCTGGGCGGGCGTGGTCAGCACCTTGCGGGCGTGCATTTCACCATCGATGCTGATCACGATATCGGTGAAGGTGCCGCCGATATCGGTGGCCCATCGGATATTCTTGCGGGGCGTGGGGGAGTGCATGGATTATCTGTCCTGAAATATTGTCTAGACCGTGGGCTGGGCCAGGAATATCTTGTTCACATAAGGAACAAAGAATTCAAGTGGCAGGGTTTAATAATCCGGGTCAAATGAGTTCTGATCCCATTCCTCGCAGAATCTGGCGGCTGAATCAAAATAGGGGTGGCCGCGAAATGCCTCGCGCGCATTCGGGTCGCGGCCAATATGCTGCCAGTAATAGACGCCCTGGAACACGCCGTGGTGGCGCACCACCCAGAAGACTTCCTCCGAGACAAAGGGCTTGAGGATCTCGGCCGCCACCACCGAGTGGTTGTCGGGTGCAATCACATCGCCCATGTCGTGCAGCAGCGCGGCGACAATCCATTCGTCGGAGGCACCCGAGCGGTAGGCGCGGGTCGCGGTCTGCAGCACATGGTCCAGCCTGGATATCTGGTAGCCACCGTCGTCGTCGGCCAGGAATTTCAGCATTTTCAATATGCGGTCTGGCAGGGTCTTGCTGTATTCCTCGTCGAGATCGCTGAGCAGCTTGAACTCCGCGGGGGTGCCGTCTTTCATCGCGGTAAAATTCACTTTTTGCATTGTCTCCACCTTGGTAAAAAGTGCGCCTTCAATGGCGGACTTGAATCCTAATTTCTCTGCGAATCAAATCGCATTGGTATCGGGATTTATTCTGGATTTTTTGCAAAACGGTGACAACCAATAAAAAACATGGGCTAGGGCAAGCGCAGGTTTGCGTTCGCGGCCCAGGACAAGCGCTGGTTTACGAGCATGCGCGGCGCGGCTGGCGCGTGCGGGCCTGCGGCATACTTCTTGCGTTGCCTGACTGTGCAGCTTTCAACCTCTTCCATGCGCCATCGACTTCCGCCCCTCAACACCTTGCGCGTCTTCGAGGCCATCTACCGCCGCGGATCGATACGCCAGGCGGCCGACGAGCTGTGCCTCACGCCCCAGGCCGTGAGCCAGCAGCTCAAGCTGCTTGAATCGTCGCTGGGCCAGGAGCTGTTCGAGCGCAACATCCGCAGCCTCACGCCTACGCCGGCCGCGCACCTGCTGTACGAGCCCGTGAAGCAGGGCTTCGACTCGCTTGCCAAGGGGGTGCTGGCGGTGTCCAGCAAGGATGCGCGCCGCACGCTGGTGCTGCACGTCAGCCCGTACTTCGCGACCCAGTACCTGATCCGCAACCTGGGCAACTTCCAGGCGGAATTTCCCGACATCGACGTGCGCATGCTGATGGGCGTGGAGCTGCCCGACCTGCAGCAGCAGGGCATAGACGCGGCCATCCATTGGGGCTACGGCGGCATTCCCCTGCTGTCGGAAACGCCGCTGGTCGAGGACCTCAAGGTGCTGGTCGCTGCGCCATCATTGCTGGCGCGCCTGCCGGTGCACGCGCCCGAGGATCTGCTGCGGCATTCGCTGGTGCTGCCGCTCGCGCAGAACACGCTGTGGCAGGACACGCTGGAATTGCTGGGGGTGCCCCAGACCAACCACCAGCCCGCGCTGCAGCTGCATACCCATGATGCGATGCTCGAAGCCATGCTGGCGGGCCTGGGCATAGGCCATATTTCCTACCTCGATGCGCTGGCCCATATCCAGGCCGGCAGCCTGGTTGCGCCGTTCGGCGTCGACCTGCTCAAGCAGCTGCCGCTGGAGAAGTCGCCGCGCTTTTTCCTCTATTACCGGCCGGACCGCAAGAACTATCCCGTGCTCAAGCGGTTTTCCGAATGGCTGCAGAGTTATGTCTGCCGGCCCGAAGTGATTGGTTTCGACTCGCGCTGCCGCGCCGCGCCGGCGCTGGGCGCGGACTGAGCCTCAGCGCCGGGCGTGCCGAAAGCAGCCGGGCGCGTGGTCGTCGACCATGCCCACGGCCTGCATCCAGGCATGCACGATGGTCGGCCCGACAAACTTGAAGCCGCGGCGTTTGAGGTCCTTGGAGATCAGCGTGGACAGTTCTGTGTGTGTCGCGATTCCCTCGCCGGCCAGGGTCTGTCCATTGGTGAACGACCAGCAATACTCGGCGAAGTCTTCGCCGCGCGCCTGCATTTCCAAATAGATCTGCGCACCGCGAATCGTCGCCTCGATCTTGGCGCGCGCGCGCACGATGCCGGCATTGCCCATCAGGCGTTCGATGTCCGGCGCGCCAAACGCGGCCACGGCTTGCGGGTCGAAGCCCGCAAAGGCCGCGCGAAAGGCTTCACGCTTGCGCAGAATGATTTCCCACGACAGGCCGGCCTGAAAGCCTTCGAGCATCAGCGTTTCCCACAGCATGCGGGAATTGCGCAGCGGCACGCCCCACTCGGTGTCGTGGTAATGCTGCATCAGCGGATCCGCGCCCGCCCAGGCGCAGCGATGTACTTGGCTCATGGCGCGCGCTTAAAGCAGCGGGCCGGACGAATCGAGCCGCCGCCGGGCCGCCCCAAGGCGGCGAGGGCCCCCTTGGGGAGCGTGGGGGTCACATTCATTGAAAGGCGACTTCCGCAAAGCTGCGCAGCTTGCGGCTGTGCAGCCGCTCTATGCCGCCGGCGCGCAGGATGTCGATGGCGCGCATGCCTATGCGCAGATGCTGGTCTACGCGCTCGCGGTAGAAGTGGTTGGCCATGCCGGGCAGCTTGATCTCGCCGTGCAGCGGCTTGTCGCTGACGCACAGCAAGGTGCCGTAGGGCACGCGAAAGCGGAAACCGTTGGCGGCAATGGTCGCGCTTTCCATGTCGAGCGCCACGGCGCGGCTCTGGCTGAAGCGCCGCTGCGGCAGGTTGTCGGGCAGCAGCTCCCAGTTGCGGTTGTCGGTGCTGGCGACGGTGCCGGTGCGCATGATGCGCTTGAGGTCGCTGCCGGGCATCTGCGTCACGTCGGCCACGGCCTGCTGCAGCGCGACCTGGATCTCGGCCAGCGCCGGAATCGGCACCCACAGCGGCAGCTCCTCGTCGAGCACATGGTCCTCGCGCACATAGGCGTGGGCCAGCACGTAGTCGCCAAGCTGCTGGCTGTTGCGCAGGCCGGCGCAGTGGCCCAGCATCATCCAGGCATGCGGGCGCAGCACGGCGATGTGGTCGGTGATGGTCTTGGCGTTGGCCGGGCCTACGCCGATGTTGACCATGGTGGTGCCGCTGCTGTCGGCGCGCACCAGGTGGTAGCCGGGCATCTGCGGCAGGCGCGGCGGCGGCGTGCCGAATTCGTCGACGGCCTCGGCGGGCAGGCCCACGCGGCGCGTGACCACGTTGCCGGGTTCGACGAAGGCGCAGTACTCGCTGTCGGGCTTGGCCATTTCGGCATGGCCCAGGCGGATGAATTCGTCGATGTAGAACTGGTAGTTGGTGAACAGCACGAAGTTCTGGAACCACTCGGGCGCGGTGCCCGTGTAGTGGCGCAGCCGGTGCAGCGAGTAGTCGACGCGCGGCGCGGTGAACAGCGACAGCGGCAGCGCGCCGCCGGGCTGGGGCTGCCAGGTGCCGTTGGCGATGCCGTCGTCCATGGCCTCGAGGTCGGGCAGGTCGAACACATCGCGCATCAGCATGCGCCGCTCGGGCGTGAGCGTGCCTTCGATATGGTCGTTCTCGGCAAACGAGAAGTGGATGGGGATGGGCTTGTCGCTCAGCCCCACCTCGAAATCGACTTCGTGGCTGGCGCGCAGCAGGCGCAGCTGTTCGGCGTAGTACTCGGCGAACAGATCGGGCCGCGTAAGCGTGGCTTCGTAGGTGCCCGGGCCTTCGACAAAGCCATAGGCCAGCTTGGTGTCGGCGCGCGCCACGGTGTGGGTATGGACCCGCACCTTGGGGTAGAACGCATGGATGGGCGAGGAGGGCGTCTCGCCGGCGACAAAGCGCTGCATCGCGTCGCGCAGATGCCCGACCTGTTCGCGGTAAAGCTGCTGGATGTGGGTGAGCGCCTGCTCTGGAGTGGTGTGCCGGGTGATGGCACGGTCATGCGTGAACTGTTCCATGGCCTATTGTGCCTGCAGCTTGTGACAATAATTTTTCTGCCATTGCAGCGCCTGCTCGGCGGGCATGGGCGGCGCGATGTGATACCCCTGGGCCATTTCGCAGCCCAGCGTGCGCAGCATCTCGAGCTGCGCGGCGTTTTCCACGCCTTCGGCCACGGTGCGCAGGCGCAGGCTCTTGGCCATCTGCACGATGGCCGTGACGATGGCGGCGTCGTCGTCGTTGCCGGGCAGCTCGGTGATGAAGGATCGATCGATCTTGAGCTGGTGAATCGGATGGCGCTTGAGATAGGCCAGCGACGAGTAGCCCGTGCCGAAGTCGTCGATCGCCAGCCGCACGCCCTGCTGCTGCAGCGCATGCAGCGTGCGCTGGACCTGGGCGTCGGAGTGCATCAGCGTGCTTTCGGTGAGTTCGATGTGCAGCAGCTGCGCGGGCAGACCGGTTTCGACCAGCACCGCGGCAACGTCGCTGGCCAGGTCGGCATGGCGGAATTCCTGCGCCGACATGTTGACGGCGACGGGAACGCGCGGCATGCCCTGGGCATACCAGGCGCAGGCTTCGCTGCAGGCCTGGCGCAGCACCCAGCGGTCGATGGCGGTGATCAGGCCGCGGGCCTCGGCCAGCGCGACGAACTCCTCGGGGCTGACCAGGCCGCGCTCGGGATGGCGCCAGCGCACCAGCGCCTCGAAGCCGGCGAGCGTGCCGTCGTCGGTGCGCACCTGGGGCTGGTAATGCAGCTCGAAGCCGCCCAGCGCTATCGACTGGCGCAGCAGTTGCTCCTGGTTGAGCATGCGGCTGGCGCGGCTTTCGAGCGCAGGCGTGTAGAAGTGAAACGGTTCGTGGCCGTTGTCCTTGACCAGATAGCGGGCGGCACTGGCATTGCGCAGCAGTGTCTCGACGTTCTCGCCGTCTTCGGGAAAGATCGCAATGCCGATCGCGGGCGCGATCACCAGCTGCTGGCCGGCCACCTGGCAGGGCATCTCCAGCAGCGCGACCATCTGCCGCGTGATCAGCTCGGTTTCGGCGCGCGAGGTGCCGCCGGCGAGCACGACGATGAATTCGTCGCTGCCCGCGCGCGCGACCAGATCGGTGCCGCGCACGCAGCTGCACAGGCGCTGCGCCACCTCGCACAGCACTTGGTCGCCGGCCAGATGGCCCAGCGAGTCGTTGATCGCCGAGAAATGCTTGAGGTCCAGGCTCAGCACCGCCACTGCCAGGTTCTCCAGGCGCGCGCGGGCGATGAGGTGCTCGAGCTGTTCGCTCAGATACCAGCGGTTGGGCAGGCGCGTGAGCGCATCGTGTTCGGCAAGAAAGCGCACCTGGGCCTGGGCCTGCTGGTGGGCCGTGACGTCGCGGATCACGACCAGGCGGAAGTCCTGCGTGCCTTCGCCGTCGGGCATGGGCAGGCCGTCGATTTCCACGGGAATGCTGTGGCCGTCCTTGTGCCTGACCGTGGCCTTGTAGGAAGTGCTGCGTCGGCTCTGGATGCCTTCCAGCGCCAGCGGCCAGAATTCCTTGTCGAGGTACTGCAGCGCCGACTGGCCGCGGATTTCCTCGAGGCTGTAGCCGATCAGCCGCAGCATCGCGGCATTTGCATCCAGCACCATGCCTTCGCGGTGGATCAGAATGGCTTCATGGGTGGCCGCGGAAAACAGCCGCATGCGCTCTTCGCTCTCGTCGAGCTGCTGCTGCACCGAGCGGCCCAGGCTCAGGTCGGTGACCTGCACCACCGCGCCGCGCAGCGTGTCCTGCTCCAGGTGGGGCGTGATGCGCACTTCGATTTCGCGCGGCAGGCCCTGGGGCGAGCGTGCCTGGCGCACATAGCGCACATGTTCGCCGCGCAGGCAGCGCTCTACATGCGGGGCTATTGCCTGCCAGTTGTCAGCGCCCATGATCTCCCAGGGCTGCTTGCCGAGCATTTCGCCGGGCTCAAAGCCATAGTAGGTTGCGTACGCATGGTTGGCGAAGCGGCAGCACAGCGTTTCAGCCTCGTAATAGGCCATCATTCCTGTCGCCGCATCGATGATGAGGCGCAGCATGGCATTGCTGTCGCTGTCGCTGAGGCCGGGCGCACTGGAACTGGGTGGCATTTGCCTTCCTATGGGAATACCTGTTTATAACGTAACCAGATGCCATGACGCAATGACGCAGAGCGCCAATCCCCGACTCTACAGCCCTGCGCCGCGCTGGCCGCGCCCGACCCGGGATAATCGCGTCCATGAACGCCTCTTCCTCTTCCGCCAGTACCGGTTTCGACACCCTGGCCCTCAGCCCTGCGATGCTCGAGAATCTGCAGCAGCTGGGCTACCACCAGATGACTCCCATCCAGTCCGCGAGCCTGCCGCCCGCGCTGCTGGGCAAGGATCTGATCGCCCAGGCCAGTACCGGCAGCGGCAAGACCGCGGCCTTCGGCCTGGCGTTGCTGACCAAGCTCAATCCGCGCTGGTTTGCCGTGCAGTCGCTGGTGCTGTGCCCGACACGTGAACTCGCCGACCAGGTGGCGACCGAAATCCGCCGGCTGGCGCGCGCCCACGACAACATCAAGGTCGTGACGGTCTATGGCGGCGTGCCTTCGCGTGCGCAGATTGCAAGCCTTGAAAACGGCGCCCACATCGTGGTCGGCACGCCTGGGCGTGTCATGGACCTGATGGAGCGCGGCGCGCTC
Organism: Comamonas sp. DB36; assembly: GCF_057914905.1. Classification (NCBI taxonomy): domain Bacteria; kingdom Pseudomonadati; phylum Pseudomonadota; class Betaproteobacteria; order Burkholderiales; family Comamonadaceae; genus Comamonas; species Comamonas sp. DB36. Next base: position 4,074,709 of record NZ_CP196631.1, on the reverse strand, counting down.
GACCTGTCGGGCCTCAACACGCTGGTGCTGGACGAAGCCGATCGCATGCTGGACATGGGCTTTCATGCCGACATCGAGACCGTGGTGCGCCAGTGTCCCAAGGAGCGCCAGACATTGCTGTTCTCGGCGACCTACCCTGAAGGCATTGCCGACCTGAGCGCGCGCTTCATGAAGAACCCGCAGCGCATCACCGTGCAGGCCCAGCACAGCGAAGGCAAGATCGCCCAGCGCTGGTATGAAGTCAGCGAAGGCCAGCGTCTGCAGGCCGTGGCCGATCTGCTGCTGCATTTCCGCCCCGAGTCGAGCATTGCCTTTTGCAACACCAAGCAGCAGTGCCGCGACCTGGTCGCTCTGCTGCAGGCCCAGGGCTTCAGCGCGCTGGCGCTGTACGGCGAACTCGAGCAGCGCGAGCGCGACGAAGTGCTGGTGCAGTTCGCCAACCGCAGCTGCTCGGTGCTGGTCGCCACCGACGTGGCCGCGCGCGGCCTCGACATCTCGAACCTGGCCGCGGTCATCAACGTCGATGTCACGCCCGACTCCGAGATCCATATCCACCGCGTGGGCCGCACCGGCCGCGGCGACGCCGAAGGCCAGGCGCTCAATCTCGCCAGCCTCGATGAAATGGGCAACGTGGGCAAGATCGAAGTGCTGCAGGGCCGGCCTTCAAGCTGGTTCCCGCTGAGCGAGCTCACGCCTGCGAGCAACGAGCCGCTGGTGCCGCCCATGCAGACCATACAGATCATCGGCGGGCGCCGCGAGAAGATCCGCGCCGGCGACGTGATGGGCGCGATGACCGCCGACTTCGGCTATGCCCGCGAGCAGATCGGCAAGATCAACGTCAACGACTTCTCGACCTATGTCGCCGTCGATCGCCGCATCGCGGGCGCGGCCGTGGCCAAGCTCAACGCCGGCCGGGTCAAGGGCAAGAGCGTCAAGGCGCGCCTGCTCTAATCCACCGCCTGCCGCACGCGCGGCCCATGTCCAGGGAGTGAGTCGGATGCTCGAAGAATCGGTGTGGAGTTCGCCGCGCGCGGTGCGCTGGCTGAGCCCGTCCAATCTGCTGCGGGTGTCGGTCGCCGTGGCGGTGCTGACGATTGCGCTCAAGACCCTGGCCTGGGCGATGACGGGCTCGGTGGGCCTGCTGTCGGACGCGCTGGAATCGCTGGTGAACCTGGCCGGTGCGATCTTCGCGCTGACCATGGTCACCATTGCCCAGCGGCCGGCCGACCAGGACCATCCCTACGGCCATACCAAGGCCGAGTATTTCTCCGCGGGCTTCGAAGGCATTCTGGTGCTGGCCGCGGCCCTGGCCATCCTCTGGGCCGCGGTGCTGCGCCTGCAGGCGCCGGCGCCGCTGGAGCAGCTGGGCTGGGGCCTGGCGCTGTCGCTGGTGAGCACGGCCTTCAACGGCGCGCTGGCCTGGGTCATGTTCCGTTCGGCGCGCGTGCACCGCTCGGCGGCGCTCGACGGCGATGCCCGGCATCTGGTGACCGACGTCTGGACTTCCATAGGCGTGGTCGTCGGGCTCGCTGCGGCCCACCTCACGGGCTGGCTGTGGCTCGATGCCGCGGTGGCGATAGGCGTGGCGCTGAACATCTGCAAGGAAGGCGTGCTGCTGGTCTGGCGCTCGTCCCAAAGCCTGATGGATCTGGCGGTCGAGCCCGAGGCACTGGCGCGCATCGAGGCCGTGCTCGCGCGCTTCGCCGGCGACGAGGTGCATTTCGACCATCTGGGAACGCGGCGTGCGGGCCAGCGCAGCTTTGTGACGCTGCACATGCATGTGCCTGCCGACTGGTCTCTGGGCCATGCCGCGCGCCAGCGCGAGCGGGTCGAGGCGGCGCTGATGCAGGCCGAGCCAGGCCTGCACGCAACGATTGAACTGCTGCCCGTAGGGGCGGTGACCGCATTGGAAAAAACCGAGGCCCAGGCCAAGCCTGGCCCACAGAGGGAACAGTGAAATGATCAGCGTATTGCAGCGCGTGAAGGCAGCGCGCGTGGAAGTCGACGGCGAAGTTTGCGGCCAGATCGGCCAGGGCCTGCTGGTGCTGGTCTGCGCCGAGCGCGGCGACAGCGAAGCCGAGGCCGACAAGCTGCTGGCCAAGCTGCTCAAGCTGCGCATCTTTGGCGACGACGAAGGCAAGATGAACCGCAGCGTGCAGGACGTGGAGGGCGGCCTGCTGCTGGTGAGCCAGTTCACGCTGGCCGCCGACACCGCCAGCGGCAATCGCCCGAGCTTCAAGCAGGCGGCCGCGCCCGACGAAGGCCGGCGTCTTTATGACTATCTGGTGCAGCAGGCCCAGGCTGCCCATGTCCAGGTGCAGACCGGCCGCTTCGCGGCCGACATGCAGGTGCATCTGGTCAATGACGGACCGGTGACCGTGCCCCTGCGCATCGCTCCGCGCCCGGCCGCGTGACGGCTACTGCTGCCAGAAGAACAGCGCCGACATCACCAGCCCGGTGACGACGATGCCCGCGCGCAGCCAGGGTGCGGGAATGCGCCGTGCCAGGCGCGCGCCGCCGTAGCCGCCGAGCGTGGCCGCGACCATCATGCCCAGCGCCTGCGGCCAGGCGACCAGGCCGCCGGCCGCATAGACCACGACGGCAATCGCCGTGAGCATCGCCGAGACCAGGTTCTTCATGCCGTTCATGGCCGCGAGCCGGGTCTGGCCCAGCAGGCCGAACAGCGCCAGCAGCACGATGCCCAGCCCGCCGTTGAAATAGCCGCCGTAGATGGCCACGCCCAGCATGCCCAGACCGGCTTTCACGGGCGAGGGCGCCTGGTCGTGGCTGGCGCCGGCCGCCCATTGGCGCAGCCGCGGGCCGAACGCGAACATCGCGGTCGCGGCCAGCAGCAGCCAGGGCACGACACGGCGGAACGTGGCATCGGGCGTGAACAGCAGCAGCAGCGCGCCGGTCGCGCCGCCGAGCAGCGACAGGCCGACCACGCGCTTGAAAGTCAGCCCCGGCGGCGACTGCACGTCTTCGCGAAAGCCCCAGGCACCCGCGAGGTAGCCGGGCAGCAGCGCGACCGTTCCCGTGGCATTGGCGATCACCGGCGGCACGCCTGTGAAGACCAGCGCCGGCAGCGTCAGAAAGCTGCCGCCTCCGGCCACCGCATTGAGCGCGCCCGCGACAAACGCTGCCGAAAGCAGCAACAACCATTCACCCATGCCTTGTCCCCTGTGGTGCCGGCGTGGTCGCCGGTCATGCGCGCCATCTTAGTGCGCGACCCGGGCCGGTGCGGGGAAATGCGCGACAGCGGCAAGGCAAAACAGTGGTGACTGTTTTGGGGTGCTGGGAGGGCGGGGGCGTGATAGGGGCTGTTCGATGGGACCTGTGCTGCAGACAGGAGGGCAGGCGTTCATGGTTCGACGAGCTCACCACGAACGGTTGAGCAAGAGCGGGTCGCGCTATTTCGCGTACGGGTCCTCGAACCCCAGCTCGCGCATGATGTCGGTTTCATACGCTTCCATCTCCTCGGCGTCTTGCTCGCCGGTCTCGTGGTCCCAGCCCTGGGCGTGCAGCGTGCCGTGGACCAGCAGGTGGGCGTAATGCTCGTCCAGCGTCTTGTTCTGCTCCCGGGCTTCGCGCTCGACCACGGGGGCGCACAGCACCAGGTCGGCCATCACCGTCGGCTCCTGCTGGTAGTCGAAGGTCAGCACATTGGTCGCGTAGTCCTTTTGCCGGTACTGCAGGTTCAGCGCCTGGCCTTCCTCGGCATCGACGATGCGCACGGTGATTTCGGCGTCCACGGCCAGCGCGTGGCGTATCCAGCGCGTGACCTTGCTGCGGGACAGCACGGCGCGGTGGGCGCCAGCCGCGTCGAAGCGGCCGAATTGCAGGGAAAGTTGTAGTTGTTGTAGAGGCATGGGAAAACTCAGTCGTCGTTGGCGCGCGTGCGGCTGCGCGCGGCGGGCTGGCGGCCGCGCGCTTCGTAGGCGTCGACAATGCGCGCCACCAGCGGGTGGCGCACCACGTCGGCGCTGGTGAAATGCGTCACGGCAATGCCCTTGACGCGCTTGAGCACGCGCTCCGCGTCGATCAGACCGCTCATCGCGCCCTTGGGCAGGTCGATCTGGCTCACGTCGCCCGTGACCACGGCCTTGGCGCCAAAGCCTATGCGCGTGAGAAACATCTTCATCTGCTCGGGCGTGGTGTTCTGCGCTTCGTCGAGGATCACGAAAGCGTTGTTGAGCGTGCGCCCGCGCATGAAGGCCAGCGGCGCGATCTCCAGCACATTGCGCTCGAAGGCCTTTTGGACCTTCTCGTAGCCCATCAGGTCATACAGCGCGTCATAGAGCGGGCGCAGGTAGGGGTCGACCTTCTGTGTCAGGTCGCCGGGCAGAAAGCCCAGGCGCTCGCCGGCCTCGACAGCCGGGCGCGTGAGCACGATGCGCTGCACCGCGCTGCGCTCGAGCGCGTCGACCGCGCAGGCCACGGCCAGATAGGTCTTGCCCGTGCCTGCGGGGCCAATGCCCAGCGTGATGTCGTGGCTGGCGATATTCTCGAGGTACAGGTTCTGCGTGGTGGTGCGCGCGCGCAGGTCGGCGCGGCGCGTCGACAGCTGGATCGCGCCGACCGGGGCCTCGACCAGTTCGGCATCGCCCGCGAGCATCAGCTGCAGATGGGCTTCGGGAATCGGGTCGTCCGCCATCTCGTAGAGCGCCTGCAGCATTTCAAGCGCCTGCTGGGCGCGCGCCTTGGGGCCATCGATCTTGAACTGCTCGTGGCGGTGGGCAATCGACACCTTGAGCGCGGTTTCTATGGTGCGCAGGTGCGCATCGGCCGGGCCGCAGAGGTGGCCCAGGCGGGTGTTGTGGTGGGGAGTGAAGGTGTGGCGCAGGATCACGCGGATAATTCCAGACTAGAGCTGCCAACGGGGCGGCAAAGGACTTCAATGATAGGCAAATTGACCGGCACCCTGCTGGAGAAAAACCCGCCCACGGTATTGGTGGACTGCCACGGCGTGGGCTACGAGGTGCAGGTGCCCATGAGCACCTTCTACAACCTGCCCGCGACCGGGGCCCAGGTGGGCCTGCTCACGCACTTCATCGTGCGCGAGGATGCGCAGCTGCTGTTTGGTTTCGGCACTGCATCCGAGCGCGAGACGTTCCGCGAGCTGATCAAGATCACGGGCGTGGGCCCGCGCACGGCGCTGGCCATCATCAGCGGCATTGGCATAGAGGACCTGGCCCAGGCGGTGACGCTGCAGGAGTCGGGACGGCTGATCAAGGTGCCGGGAATCGGCAAGAAGACCGCCGAGCGGCTGCTGCTCGAGCTCAAGGGCAAGATCGGCGCCGACATGGGCTCGAAGTCGCTGTTCACCAACGAGCACCAGAACGACATCCTGCAGGCGCTGCTGGCGCTGGGCTACAACGACAAGGAAGCCGCGGCCGCGCTCAAGGCCCTGCCGCCCGATATCGGCGTCAGCGACGGCATCAAGCGCGCGCTGCAGGCCTTGGCAAAATAAGCCATGACCATCCACACCGACGATTTCGCGCCCGCGCCCCCGAAGCGCGCCATTTCCGCCGCGCCGCTGTCGCACCATGAGGAAGCGATGGAGCGCGCGCTGCGCCCCAAGCTGCTGCAGGAGTACGTGGGCCAGGCCAAGGCGCGCGAGCAGCTCGAGATCTTCATTGGCGCGGCGAAGAAGCGCGGCGAGGCGCTCGACCATGTGCTGCTGTTCGGCCCGCCGGGCCTGGGCAAGACCACGCTGTCGCACATCATTGCCGCCGAACTGGGCGTCAATCTGCGCCAGACCAGCGGCCCGGTGCTGGAAAAGCCCAAGGACCTCGCGGCGCTGCTCACCAACCTCGAAGCCAACGATGTGCTGTTCATCGACGAGATCCACCGGCTGTCGCCCGTGGTCGAGGAAATCCTCTACCCCGCGCTCGAGGACTACCAGATCGACATCATGATCGGCGAAGGCCCGGCCGCGCGCTCGATCAAGCTCGACCTGCAGCCGTTCACGCTGGTCGGCGCGACCACGCGCGCGGGCATGCTCACCAACCCGCTGCGCGACCGCTTCGGCATCGTTGCGCGGCTCGAGTTCTACACCGCCGAGGAGCTGGGCCGCATCGTGGTGCGCAGCGCCGGCCTGCTGGGCGTGCCGCTGGACGCCGCCGGCGGCTTTGAAATCGCGCGCCGCTCGCGCGGCACGCCGCGCATCGCCAACCGCCTGCTGCGGCGCGTGCGCGACTACGCCGATGTCAAGGGCGACGGCCGCATCACCCAGGACATCGCCAACCGCGCGCTGGCCATGCTCGATGTCGATCCGCAAGGCTTCGACATCATGGACCGCAAGCTGCTCGAAGCCGTGATCCACCGCTTCGACGGCGGCCCCGTGGGCCTGGACAACATCGCGGCCAGCATTGGCGAGGAGGCGGGCACGATAGAGGACGTGATCGAACCCTATCTGATCCAGCAGGGCTATCTGCAGCGCACGCCGCGCGGGCGCATTGCCACCAAGGCCGCGTACCTGCACCTGGGCGTGCCCGTTCCCAATATGCCCCCGCCCGTCGATGAAGGGTTCTGAGCGCGCGCCGCGGCGTGCGCGCGGCTGGCGGCTGATGGCGTTCGCGCTGGCGCCGCTGCTGCTGGCCACGCTGGGCTGGCGCATCTGGCATTGGAGCGTGCCGCAAGTGCCGGCCATCGAGGTGCAGGCCGCGCCGCTGCAGCGCAGCCTGCAGTTCTCGGCGCGCGTGGAGCGGCTGTCGCGCGTCGATGTCGGTGCGACGCTGGTCGGGCGCGTGCAGTCGGTGGCGGTGCGCGAAGGCGCGCAGGTGGCGCAAGGCGCGCTGCTGGTGCAGCTGGAAACCGATGAAGCCCGGGCCGCGCTGGCCCAGGCCCAGGCCACGCTGGCCCAGCAGCAGGCGCGCGCCGCAGGCCTGCGCAGCACGGGGCGCAGCGGCATAGCCGCCCAGCTGGCCCAGGCCGAGGCCGGGCTGCGCGCCGCCCAGCGCGACCTGCAGCGCAGCAGCGCGCTGCTCGCCCAGGGCTTTGTGAGCCAGGCCCAGGTGGATGACAGCGAGCGCGCCCTGCAGGTGGCCCAGGCCCAGCAGCGCGGCGCCGAGGCCCAGCGCGATGCTTACCAGGACGGCGGCAGCGAGATCGCCCAGGCGCGTGCCCAGGTGGCGCAGGCCGGCGCGGCCGTCGATGCCGCGCGGCTGCGGCTCGCACAGACGGCGGTGCGCGCCCCGGCCGACGCCCAGGTGCTCACGCGCAGCGTGGAGCCCGGGCAGATCGTGCAGCCGGGCACGGCGCTGCTGCGCCTGGCGCTGGCCGGGCCCACGCAGATCGTGGCCCAGGTCGACGAGCGCTTCCTCGATCAGCTGCGCACCGGCCAGCGCGCGGCCGTGGTCGCCGATGCGTTTCCCGCCCAGCCGCTGGCGGCGCAGATCATCTCGATTTCGCCTGCGGTCGACGCCCAGCGCGGCGCCGTCGAAGTCAAGCTGGCGCTCGATGCCGCGGCGCCGGACTTCCTGCGCGAAGACATGACGCTGTCGGTCGAGGCCGTGACCGGCGAGCGCGCCCGAGCGCTGGTGCTGCCGCTGGCCGCATTGCAGGCGCCGGCGCGCGCCGCGGGCCGGGCCGACATATCCGCCGCCGACCCGGCGGCCAGCGCCGCCAGCGCCCAGGTGATGGTGGTCGAAGGCGGCAAGGCCAGGGCGCGCAGCGTGACGCTGGGCCTGCGCTCGCTGTCGGCGGTCGAAGTGCTGGCTGGCCTCGAAGCCGGCGAACGCGTGCTGACCGCGCCCGTGGCCGACGGCCAGCGCCTGCGCGCGGTGGTTTCACCATCGGCCCGATGATGGCCTGGCTGGGCTTCGAGCGCCGCGTCGCGCTGCGCTTTCTGCGCGAAGGGCGCATGCAGACGCTGCTGATCATTGCGGGCGTCGCCGCGGGCGTTGCCGTGGTCACCTACATCAGCGCGCTGATTGCCGGCCTGCAGGCCAACACCGTGGCCAAGACGCTGGGCACGCAGGCGCATCTGACGCTGCGCGCGCCCGACGACCGCGTGCTGCCGGCCCTGCCCGCGCAGGCAGGCGCCGCAATCTCCGAAGTCCAGCCGCGCGCCCAGCGCCTGCGCTCGGTCGCCAACTGGCAGCTGCTGCTGCCGCAGCTGCAGGCCCTGCCCGGCGTGAGCGCGGTCTCGCCCATGGTCTCGGGCGCGGGTCTGGCGCTGCGCGGCGAGGCCACGCAGGCCATCGCGCTGATGGGCGTGGACCTGGAGCGCTACCGGCGCATCATCGATCTCGACAGCAAGATCACCAGCGGCCGGCTGCAGCTCGCTCCCGGCGAGGCCATGGTGGGCGTCGAACTCGCGGCCGATCTGGGACTGCGCGCGGGTGACCGTTTCACCATAGACACCGGCAGCGCCACCGAGTCGGTGCGCGTCAGCGCGCTGCTCGATCTGGGCGTCAAGGACCTGAACCGGCGCAGCGTGCTTGTGCCGCTGCGCAGCGCGCAAAGCCTGCTGGGCCTGCCCGGCGGCGCGACCGTGCTGGAGCTGCAGCTGGCCGATGTCTGGCAGGCGCAGGACATGGCGCGGCAGCTGCGCCAGACCTATCCCTATCGCGTCGAGAGCTGGCAGGACAACAACGCCCAGCTGCTGTCGGCGCTGGCCGCGCAGTCGATTTCCACGGCGGTGATTCGCGCCGTGGTGCTGGCCGTGGTGGTGCTGGGCATAGCGAGCGTGCTGGTGGTGTCGGTGGTGCAAAAGCGCCGCGAGATCGGCATCCTGCGCGCCATGGGCGCGACGCGCGGCCAGATCGCGCGCGTGTTCCTGCTGCAGGGCGCGATGGTCGGCGCTCTGGGCTCGCTGCTGGGCCTGTTGCTCGCGGGTCTGCTGATCTGGGCGTTCATGCACTTCGTGCGCGGGCCCGACGGCGGGCCGGTGTTCGTGATCACGCTGTCGCTGCCCACCATGCTGCAGGTGTCGCTGCTGGCCACGCTCTGCGGTGTGCTTGCGGCCGTCGCGCCCGCGCGCCGCGCCGCGGCCATGGACCCGGCCCAGGCGATTCGCATCTGAAGCGCGCCGATGACAAACGCCAATCTCCTGCAGCTGTCCGGCCTGCGCAAAAGCTACAACCTGGGCCGGCCCAACGCGGCCGAAGTGCTGCATGGCATAGATCTGCGCATAGGCGCGGGCGAGTTCGTCGCGCTGATCGGGCCTTCGGGCTCGGGCAAGAGCACGCTGCTCAATATCCTGGGTCTGCTCGAGCCAGCGACCGCGGGCAGCTACCAGCTGCAAGGCACGGAAATGGCTGGCCTGCCCGACGCCGCGCTCACGCGCCGGCGGCGCCAGGCGCTGGGCTTTGTGTTCCAGTTCCACCACCTGCTGCCCGCGTTCACGGCGCTGGAGAACGTGACGCTGCCCGCGCTGATGGCCGCGGGCCGGGTCACGGCCGGCGAGCGCGCGCGCGCCGCGGAACTGCTGGCCGCCGTGGGCCTGGCCGATGCCATGCACAAGCGCCCGGGCGAGCTGTCGGGCGGCATGCAGCAGCGCGTGGCGATCGCGCGCGCCCTGGTGCATGACCCGGCGCTGGTGCTGGCAGACGAGCCCACGGGCAATCTCGATACCGCGTCGTCGCAGGCGGTGTTCGAGCTGCTGCGCGCCATCCATGCCGAGCGCGGCACGGCTTTCGTGCTTGTGACCCACGACCCGCGGCTGGCCGCGCGCTGCGACCGCGTGATCGAGCTGGTCGATGGCCGGATTGCGGGCGACGCGCCGCCGCCACGCTAACGCTGCGCGCCGCGCATGGCGCAGAGCATGCCCACAACGATCAGCACCTGCGCAACGTAATAGCTCGAAAGAACGCCCAGCTGCGACCAGGGCAGGGGCTGGACGAACCGGTGGGTGGCCAGCAACGAATCGCTGAGCATGAAGCTGCAGCTGCCCAGCGCCACCAGCAGCGCCGCGGGCCGATCGGCGCGCGGCGATTCATGCCAGCGGCCCCAGGCCTGGGCGGCCATCAGCGCGATCACCAGCACATAGGCCGCGACCGGCAGGCGCAGCGCCGCGGGCAGGCCGCCCTGCCAGAGAAACGTGTACATCGCCACGCCCAGCAGCAGCGCGAACGCCAGCGCGCTGCGCAGCGCGAACCAGCGCCGGTCCTGCTTGAACAGCGCGATATAGCAAAGATGGGCCAGCAGGAACGCGGCCAGCCCGGGAATGAACAGGCCGCGCAGCATCAGGAACACATCGCCCGCGAGCGATGCCGCCAGCGCCGCAAGCAGCAGCCAGCCGCTGCGCTCACCCCCATGGCGCTGCATGCTCAGCGCGACGGCGAGCATGGCGCAGACCATGGTCAGCGGCTTGAACACCAGGTGCCATTGGTGCAGCCCCAGCGCGCTGCTGGCCGTGGCCAGCGCGCCCGCCTGCAGCATGCAGGCCAGCGCCGGGCTGGCGCGCGAACGCAGCGCGGCCACGCCCGCGAGCAGGCTCGCGAGCACGGTGGTCCAGGCAATCACGAAGTGCGCCAGCGGCGGCTGTTCGGAGTCTCCCGCGAGCACGCGCCAGGCGAGCAGCAGTGCGAAGAAAATGCCCAGGGCCGGTCCGGCCCATGCCAGTGCATAGCGGGAAAGGTGCATGCAAACCATTGTGAAGCGCCGCGCCGGCGCTGGCGATGCAGGGGAACCCTTGGGCGCTGGATCCGCGCCTTCAGTTCAAGCGCGCGCCCGAAGTCCTGTCGAACACGTGCAGCCGTGACGCAACAGGCCGCAGGCCCAGCGCGCTGCCCGGGCGCAGATCGAGGCGTGCGCGCGACACCGCGATCACGTTCTGGCCGCCCAGGCGCGCGGCGATCTGGGTTTCGGCGCCCGTCGGTTCCAGCACCTGCACTTCGGCGCGCAGGCCCTGGTCGCTTGAAGTGACTTCGAGGTGCTCGGGCCGCACGCCCAGCCAGACCGCGCGCCCCGGCGCCAGCGTCAGGCCCGCGGGCAGGGGCAGTTCCAGCCCGTCGTCGGTCAGCACCCGGCCCCCTTCCTGCGCGCGCCCGGCCAGCAGGTTCATTGCGGGCGAGCCTATGAAGCCGGCGACGAATGCGTTGCGCGGCCGGTCGTAGAGTTCCAGCGGCGTGCCCACCTGTTCGATGTATCCGTTCTTGAGCACCACGATGCGATCGGCCATGGTCATGGCCTCGATCTGGTCGTGCGTCACGTAGAGCGTGGTGGTTGCCAGCCGCTGGTGCAGCGCCTTGATCTCGGTGCGCATCTGCACGCGCAGCTTGGCGTCGAGATTCGACAGCGGCTCGTCGAACAGAAACGCGCGGGGCTCGCGGATGATGGCCCGGCCCATGGCCACGCGCTGGCGCTGGCCGCCCGACAGCTGGGCCGGGCGCCGGTCAAGAAGTCCCTGCAGGTCGAGAGTGGCCGCCACCTCGTCGACGCGCTGCTTGAGCAGCGCCGGCCGCACGCCCTGCAGCCGCAGCGCAAAGCCCAGGTTGTCGGCCACGCTCATGTGCGGGTAGAGCGCGTAGTTCTGGAACACCATGGCGATGTTGCGCTCGCGCGGCGCGACATCGTTGAGGCGCTGCGTGCCCAGCAGGATCTCGCCTGCATCCACGGCTTCCAGCCCGGCGACCATGCGCAGCAGCGTCGACTTGCCGCAGCCCGAGGGGCCGACCAAAGCGACGAATTCGCCGTCGCCTATCTCCAGCGACAGGTCGTGCAGCACGGCCTGGCCGGCATAGTGTTTGCGCAGATTGCGCAGCGAAATCGAAGCCATGGAATCAGTCCTTGACGCCGCCAGCCGTGAGGCCGCGCACGAGGTATTTGCGCACCAGCAGCGTGAAGGCCACGACCGGCAGCATGACCAGCGTTCCCGCGGCCGCGATCTTGGTCCACTCCCAGCCGTCGTACTGCAGGAAGTTGACGATGGCCACGGGCGCGGTCACTGCCTGGGTGCGCGTGAGGATCAGCGCGAAGAAGAAGTCGCTCCACGAGAAGATGAAGCACAGCACGGCGGTGGAGACCAGGCCGGGCAGCGCGAGCGGCAGGGTCACATGCCGGAACGCCGACCAGATGCCGCAGCCGTCCATCCACGCAGCTTCCTCGAGCGCCGCGGGAATCGCGGCAAAGAAGCTCTGCATCAGCCAGATGACGATGGCCAGATTGAAGGTCAGGTAGATCAGCGTCAGTCCCCAGACCGTGTCGAGCAGGCCGCTCCAGCGCAGCGCGAGAAAGAACGGAATGGTGAAGGCAATCGGCGGCGCCATGCGCGTGCACAGTATCCACAGCGCCACATGGCGGCGCGCGCGAAAGCGCCAGCGCGTGAGCACATAGGCCGCGGGCACGCCTATGAGCAGTGACAGTGCGGTCGACAGCGTGCTGGTCAGCAGGCTGTTGCCGAAGGAGCGCGCGAACTGGTCTTCCCACAGCGCGCGAAAAGCGTCCAGCGTGGGCACGAACAGCAGCCCGGGCTCGAACGCATCATCGGCCGGGCGCAGCGCCAGCTGCACCATCCACAGGAAAGGAAACAGCAGCACGGCCAGCAGCAACAGCGCTGCGGCTTCGCGCCCATGGCGGCGCAGCCAGCCGGGCCTGCGCGGCTGGTCCGAGGGGAAGGGCGGCTCGTAGAGCGCGGCTTCAGCGTGCATCGTCGCCTCCGTCGCGGCCCAGGCGGCTGACCAGCGCGCTGAGCGCAAAGACCCCGGCCAGCATGACCAGCGCGATGGCGCTGCCGTAGCCCCAGAAGGAGAAGTTGAAGGCCTGGATGAATCCATAGAAATTCGTGACTTCGGTGACCGTGCCCGGCCCGCCATTGGTCAGCACGTAGAGCAGCGGAAAGGCCTTGAAGCTGTCGATCAGCCGGAACAGCGCGCAGACCAGCAGCACCGCGCGGATATGCGGAAAGACGATGAAGCGAAACAGCTGCCAGCGATTCGCGCCGTCCATGCGCGCGGCTTCGAGCGGGTCGTCGGGAATCATCTGCAAGGCGGCAAGCACCATCAGCATGGTGAACGGAAACCACTGCCAGGTATCGGCCGCGACCACGGCCCATAGCGCGGTGCCGGGGTTGGCGATCAGCGAGCGCAGCGGCCAGCCCAGCGCCTCGAGCGCCTGGTGCAGCGGGCTGATGTCGGGTGTGTAGAGGATCTTCCAGATCAGCGCGACGACGATGGGCGGCAGCACCATGGGAATCAGGAACAGGCTGCGCACCGCGCCCAGCACGGGCGAGCGGCCGTGCAGCAGCAGCGCGATGCCCAGGCCCGTCAGCAGCTGCAGCGTCACGCCCACGCTCGACAGCTGGAACTGCACCCACAGCGAATGCAGAAAGCGCGGGTCGTTGAGCAACTGCCGATAGTTGCCCAGCGGGTCGCGAAAGTGGAACGTGCCCGCGGGGTCGGTCAGGCTCAGCGGCGTGAGGCTCACGACGACCAGCGTGAGCAGCGGCGCCAGCGTGATCAGCGCCAGCACCATCAGCGCCGGGTACAGGCCCCAGCCGTAGGCGCGGCGCTGCTGGCGCTGCCAGCCGGGCGCGGCCGCCGGCGGCGCAGGCGCGAGCGTGCGGCTGGGCAGATAGTAGTGCTGGCCGGCCTCGCCGGCGGGCAGGGCGGGAGCAAGCGCGGGAGGCAGCTGCATGGGCGGCTCGCCTCAGACCGCGATGCCCGAGCGCTTGAGCTCGGCCAGCGCGCCGATCTGCGCCTGCTGCATGGCCGCGGCCGCGGACTTCTGGCCCGAGACAATCAGCTCTATGGCCTTGTTGATCTGCTGGTCGATCTGCGGATACACGGCCACCGTGCGGTACTTCATGTGGCCCTGTCTGGCCGCGAGATCGATGGCCTCGGACGACAGCCTGGCGATGTCGTAGCCGTTGACACGCTGGCGTTCGGCAAACACCTGCGACTGCATGTCGGAGCGGCGCGTGGGCGAGCCGTAGCCCGCGGCGACGGCGCGCTGCGTGATCTGCTTGGACGTTGCCCAGGCAATGAACTGCCACGCGGCCTGGGCGTTCTTGCTGCCCACGGGAATGCCCAGGCCATGCACGGCCGAACCCGGAAAGCGCCCGGCCGGTCCGCGCGGCACCGCGCCCCAGGCCGTGGTCGAAGCCACCTTGCTGCTGGCCTTGTCGGCGAGCTGCGACAGATAGATCTGGCCCTGCACGCCCAGGTTGCTGCGCCCGCTCTTGAGCGACTGCAGCGACTGGTCGGCGGTGTACGAGACCGCGCCGTCGGGGCCGAAGTCGCGCAGCAGGCGCGCGAAATAATCGGCTGCGGCAATCGCTTCGGGCGTGTCCAGCGTGGGGTAGAGGTCGTGCGGCGCCTTGCGGAACACATCGCCGCCAAACGCCTGCAGGAACGGCGGGAAGGTCCAGCCGTAATGGTTGTCGGTGACGAAGCCGGCCGCGCGCTCCTTGCGGTGCGCGGTCTGCACGGTGCGGCTGAAGTCGTCGAGCGTGTCGGGAAACGCCAGGCCCGCGCTTTTGAGCACATCGAAGCGGCTGGCCGCGGCCAGCGTGACCTCGGCCGTCCAGGGCACGCCATAGAGCTTGCCGTCGGCGCCGGTCTCGGGCGCGCGCGCGCCGGCCAGAAAGTCGTTGATATCGAAGTCGGCCGGCGTCAGATTGCGGTTGGCGACGAAGTCGTCGAGCGGCGTCAGCCAGCCCGAGTTGATCCAGCGGCTCGAGTAGATGAAGGTCACGTTGACCACGTCGTAGGCGCTGCCCTTGGTCGACAGCTCCAGGTCGGTGCGCTGGTTGTAGACCGGAAAGCCCGGCGTGTCGAAGTTCACGCGCGCGCCCGTGCTGTCCTCGAACTCGGCGATCCAGGGGCGCAGCAGCTTGGAGTAGGCGGTGCTGAACAGCGCGACATTGAGCGTCGTGCCCTGCAGCGGCTTGGCGCGCTGGGCAATGGCGGGCCTGCCCCACAGGGCGCTGGCGCCAAACGCGCCCAGGGCGGCGCCGGCGCGCAGCAGGGCGCGGCGCGAGCCGGCAGGAGCTGAATCCGTTCGTCCTGAGCTTGTCGAAGGATGAACGGCGGCGTCGGCGGCGGTGACAGGAGTGTGGGCGAGCGGCATGAAAGGACTTTTCAGAAATCAGTGCGACAAGGCGGATTTACACGCTTACGGCCGTGCGGTCGATGCTGCGTCGGCCGTCGATGGCCGTGGTGTGTTCGCCGGTCACCGTGACGCGGCGCACCACGCGGTGCTGGTCGCCGTAGTCGTTGATCGCGTAGTGCTGGGTCGCGCGGTTGTCCCAGATCGCGACATCGCCTTCGGACCAGCGCCAGCGCACGGTGTTCTCCAGCGCGACGATGCGCTGGTGCAGCAGCTCGAGCAGCGCGCTCGATTCCTGCTGGCGCAGCAGGTTCAGGCGCTTGGCGAAATGGCCCAGCAGCAGCGCGCGCTCGCCGGTCTCGGGATGCACATGCACCACCGGGTGCTCGGCTTCGATGACGGTGCGCCGGAAGGTTGCGCGGTAGGCGGCGCGGCCCGCGATTTCCGCGGCGCTGGCCGTGGTCTGCTGGCGCGGATCGGCATAGTCGTAGTCATTGCCATGCACGGCCCAGAGGCCGTCAGCCAGGGCCTTGAGCGGCGCGGGCAGGCCTTCGTAGGCGGCCACGGTATTGGCCCAGACCGTGTCGCCGCCATGCGGCGGCAGCACCACGGCGCGCAGTATGCAGGCCTTGGGCGGCGCGGCCTTGAACGTGACATCGGTGTGCCAGGAATCGGCGCGCCCGCCATGGCGCGAGTCGAGTTCGAGAAAGCGCGTGCCGTCGGGCGCGGGCACCGTGGGATGGGCCTCGATCTCGCCCCAGAGCCGGCCAAACGCCTGGTGGCTGGCGTCATCGAGATGCTGCTGGCCCTTGAAGAACAGCACGCGGTGGCGCAGCAGCGCGGCGCGCAGCTGGGCGACGGTCTGCGCATCGAGATCGCCCGACAGGCGCAGGCCGCGCACTTCGGCGCCTATGCGCACGGCCAGCGGCGTGATGTCCAGCGGGCCCGCCAGTTGCACGGGCAGGGATTCCAAAACAGCGCTCATAGGATGCTCCAGGGTAGGCGTACACGACGCAGTGGAGGTTCATCCTAGGCAGGCCGCAGGTTAGGGCCAACGAATTTTCTGGCAGATCGATATCTGAAAAACAGCGCGCGCCTGAAACGCCCTACGACGGGCCCGCCCAGGGAAGCTCAGGGCGAACGGGGTGTCAGGGCGAGGCGAAAAAACCCGTTCGGGCTGGGTCTTGAGCCCGCCTCGCCGGCCGCGTCGCAGGATCGAAGCGCCGGCGTTCAACAGGCCGGCCTCAATGCGCGCGCCCCAGAAACTGCTGCAGCTCGGGCGTCTGCGGCGCGCCGAACAGCGCTTGCGGCGTGCCGACTTCGTGCACCTTGCCCTGGTGCATGAACACCACGCGGTCGCTGACCTTGCGCGCGAAGTTCATTTCATGCGTGACCATGACCAGCGTCATGCCCTGGTCGGCCAGGCTTTCGACGACCTGCAGCACTTCGCCCACGAGCTCGGGGTCCAGCGCCGAAGTCACTTCGTCGCACAGCAGGATCTCGGGGTCCATCGCCAGGGCGCGGGCAATGGCCACGCGCTGCTGCTGGCCGCCCGAAAGCTGGTCGGGCATGGCGTCGAATTTCTCGGCCAGGCCCACGCGCGCCAGCAGGCGCTCGGCGTTCTGGCGCGCCACATCCTTGGGCTGGCTGGTAACCAGCGTGGGCGCGAGCATCACATTGCGCCCCACGGTGAGATGGGGAAACAGGTTGAAGTTCTGGAAGATCATTCCCACGTTCTTGCGCAGCTCGCGCATCGCGCCGGCGTTGTCGGCCTGCAGCGGCTGGCCGTGCACCGTGAGCGAGCCTTCCTGGAAAGCCTCGAGGCCGTTGATGCAGCGCAGCAGCGTGCTCTTGCCCGAGCCGCTCTTGCCGATGATGGACACCACTTCGCTGCGCGCGATCGTGAGGTCCACGCCCTTGAGCACTTCGTTGCTGCCGTAGCGCTTGCGCAGCCCGCGGATATCGACCAGAGGCGTCTGCGAGGCAATGGGGGAAAAGAGGGCGTTGGCGATGGATGTCATGGCGGAAGTCCGAAAAAAGCCGGCAATCAGGAAGCAGGGCGCAGGCGGCGCTCGAGGCGCTGGCTCCACAGCGATAGCGGGAAGCACAGCGCGAAATACATCAGCGCCACGCAGCCGTAGATCAGGAAAGGCTCGAAGGTGGCGTTGGCGATCAGCTGGCCGGCCTTGGTGACTTCGACAAAGCCGATCACGCTGGTCAGCGCCGTGCCCTTGATGATCTGCACCATGAAGCCCGCCGTGGGCGCGACGCCCAGGCGCATCGCCTGGGGCAGGATCACATGGCGCAGCTGTTCGCCAAAGCTCAGCGCCAGGCTGGCCGACGCCTCCCACTGGCCCTTGGGCACGGACTCGACGCAGCCGCGCCAGATGTCGCACAGATAGGCGCTGGCGTAGAGCGTGAGGCACACGCTCGCGGCCAGCAGCGGCGAGGTATCGACGCCCAGCATCGCCAGACCGAAATAGATCAGGAACAGCTGCATCAGCAGCGGCGTTCCCTGGAAGACCTGCACATAGCAGGCGACGGCGCGTATGGCGCCGGGCAGCTTGCTCAGGCGCAGCACCAGCAGCGCGAGCGCAAGAACGCTGCCGCAGGCAAAGGCGATCAGCGACAGCCCCACGGTCCAGCGCAGGGCCAGCAGCAGATGGCGGGCGATGTCCCAGAAAGAGAATTCAACCATGATGACCTTTCAGCGGCGGCGGCCAAAAACGAAACGCGGGCCTAACCAGTTCAGCAGCTGGCGCAGCATGATCGCCAGGCCCAGATAGATCAGCGTGACCACGATGTAGGCCTCGAAGCTGCGGAAGGTGCGGCTCGAGATCAGGTTGGCCGCATAGGAAATCTCCTCGGTGGAAATCTGGCTGCAGACGGCCGAGCCCAGCATCACCAGGATGATCTGGCCCGTGAGCGCGGGCCAGACGCGGCCCAGCGAAGGCGGCAGCACCACGCGCGTGAAGATCTGCCAGCGGTCCATTGCCAGGCTTTGCGCGGCCTCGATCTGGCCGCGCGGCGTGGCCTGTATGCCCGCGCGCACCTGCTCGCAGGCATAGGCGCCCAGGTTCAGCGTCATCGCCAGGATGCTTGCGGTCTCGGGCGACAGCCGCAGGCCCAGCGACGGCAGGCCGAAGAACAGAAAGAACAGCTGGATGATGAACGGCGTGTTGCGGAAGACTTCCACATACGCGCTGACCACGAAGCGCGGCACGGGGCCGGCGTTCAGCCGCATCCAGGCGCAGGCCACGCCCAGCGCCACGCCCAGCGGCGTCGCAATGGCGGTGAGCATTGCCGTGAGCGCCAGGCCCTTGAGAAACATCGGCCATTGGGCCAGCACCGTGGCGAAATCCATTGTCATGGGCGCATCCGTGGAAACAGGAAAAAGTCAGGCAGCTGGAGCGCCGTCATCCGTTCGTCCTGTCGAAGGATGAACAGACGGGCGCCGACCAAGTCTCGAGAAGATCAGTCCGGCAGATTGCCCATGCCGCGCCCCAGCCACTTCTGCGAATAGCCTTCTATGGTTCCATCGGTCTTGGCGGTGCGCAGGATGGCGTTGACCTGGTTGAGCAGCGCGGTCTCGCCCTTGCGCACGCCTATGTAGTTGGGCGAGTCCTTGATCAGCAGCTTGTATTCGGCCTGGACCTTGGGGTTCTTCTGCAGCGCCGCGGCGGCAACGGCCGCGCCGATGGCGACGAACTGGGTCTGCTGCGACATGAATGCGGCCATGGTCGAGTTGTCGTCCTCGAAGCGCTGGATCTTGAGCGTCTTGGGCGCCAGGCCCTGCAGCGCGTCATCCTGGATGGTGCCGCGCGTCACGGCCAGCGTCTTGCCGCCGAGGTCGTCGAACGACTTGATCGCCACGTCCTTGGGCCCGAACACCGCCTGGAAGAACGGCGCGTACGACACGGTGAAGTCGATCACCTTGGCGCGCTCCTCGTTCTTGCCCAGCGCCGAGACGATCAGGTCGATCTTCTTGGCCTGCAGATAGGGAATGCGGTTGGGCGTGCTCACGGGAACGAACTCGGCCTTGACGCCCAGCTTGTCGGCAATCAGTTGGGCCACGGCCACGTCGACGCCCGTGGGCTTGAAGTCGGGGCCCATGTAGCCATACGGCGGGTAGTCGGTGGGAATGCCCAGCGCAATGCTTTTCTTGGCCATCACGGCCTTGAGCGAATCGTCGGCATGCGCGCCCACGGAAAACGACAGCGCGGCAGCGGCGACCAGACCCGACACAGCGGTACAGACTTTGAACTTCATGGCGCAGGACCTTTGGTGAAAAGAAGTGAATGCGCCAAGGTCTCAGCAGGATGCGTGCCAGCTTGAAACAGCGATGCCAGCCAGGCCCATGGATGCGGGCGATTTTTCCGCGCGCAACGCCGGCGTCAGAGGGGGAAACGCGCAATCGCGACGAATTCAGGCATCGCTCTTGCTTGGCAAGACCGTGCCATATGAAACACGGGTTTCTTTGGCTTGAATTAATGGAACAAGAATTTCACAGCGGTGCGTGCCGGCCCCGAATTGGTGCGGACCGCACTTGAATGGAGCAATGCGATGGAAGATCAATCCGCGATGCCGCTCGACGCACGCATACGCGAGGTCTATGCAGACCTGTCGGTCGCCGAGCGCAAGCTCGCCGATGTGGTGCTGGCGCGCCAGCACGATCTGCGCGGCTATTCGGCGACTGAACTGGCCGCGCTGGCCGAGACCTCCAAATCCAGCGCCGCGCGCTTCTTTCGCCGGCTCGGCTACGCGGGCTTCGATGAATTCCGCCTGCAGGTGCGTTCGCGCGCCACCCCGCATTCGCCGCTGGCGCGCCTGGCCCAGGCGCCGGTCCAGCCTGGCGACGCCGGCCTGCAGGCCCATGCGCGGCGCGACGCGCAGCGGCTGCTCGACTGGTCGCAGGAGTTGCGCGACGAAGACGTGCAGGCCGCGCTGGCCCAACTGGCGCGCGCGCGCCGAGTGGCCGTGCTGGGCTACCGCCACAGCCAGGTGACGGCGCAGTACGCCAGCCTGCTGTTCGACCAGGTGCGCCCCGATGTGCAGCTGCTGGCCACGGGCGGCGGGCGCGAAGCCGAAGCCCTGGCCGGACTGGGCGCCAAGGATCTGCTGTTCGTCGTCGATTTCCGCCGCCGCAGCGCCCAGCTGGCGCGCGTTCTGGCCGCGGCGCGCGCGGTCGGCATTCCGCTGCTGGTGCTCAGCGACGCCGCGCCCGGCGAATGGCTGGAGACCACGGCCCAGGCCGACGTGGTGCTGCGCTGCGCGCGTGCCGCCGCGCCCCAGCCGCCCGAGCTGACGCCGTTGTTCGACACCTATGTCTGCGGCATCAGCCTGGTGAACTTTCTCGCCACGGCGCTGGCCGCACGCCTGCGCGCCAGCGCCCAGGCGCGGCTCACGCGCATAGAACACCTGCATGCCGCGCTGGGCGATCTGCAGGCCCCGAACTGATTTTTTGTAGAGGTATTTCCATGTCATCCCTGCCTTCCCTGTCGCTTGAGCTGGTCATGAATCCGGCCAACCCCCGGCGCAGCCGCGACGAAGCCTATGGCGCGCGCCGCAGAGAAATTCTCGGCGCCGGCGCGCTGGCCCAGGCCGAGCGCGAGCTTTCCACCTGGCAGGGCTATGCGCCCACGCCGCTGCATGCGCTGCCCGCGCTGGCGCGGGAACTGGGCGTGCAGTCGCTGCACTACAAGGACGAAGGCAGCCGCTTCGGCCTGGGCAGCTTCAAGGCGCTGGGCGGCGCCTATGCGGTCGCGCGACTGCTGTGCCGCGAGCTGGGCGCGCGCCTGGGCCGCACGCTCGATACCCGCGATCTGCAGCGGCCCGACATGCGCGCGCTCAGCGCCGGCATCACCGTCACCTGCGCCACCGACGGCAACCACGGCCGCTCGGTGGCCTGGGGTGCACAGCTGTTCGGCTGCGCCTGCGTGATCTATGTCCATGCCACCGTGAGCGCCGGCCGGGCCGAGGCGATTGCCGCCTATGGTGCCCAGGTGGTGCGCACGCCCGGCAACTACGACGACGCCGTGCGGCGCGCCGATGCCGACGCCAGGGAGCAGGGCCGCTTCGTGATTTCCGACACTTCCTATCCCGGCTACATGGACGTGCCGCGCGACGTGATGCAGGGCTACCAGCTGATGGTGCAGGAGGCCGCGGCGCAGATCGGCGCACGGCCCACGCATATCTTCGTGCAGGCCGGCGTGGGCGGACTCGCGGCCGCGGTCTGCGGCTACTTCTGGGAGCACGACGGCGCTGCACGCCCGCAGTTCATCGTCGTCGAGCCCGAGCGCGCGGCCTGCCTGCTGGAAAGCGCGCGCGCCGGCGAGCTGCGCGCCGTCGAAGGCGAACTCGACACGCTGATGGCGGGTCTTGCCTGCGGCGAAGTCTCGCTGCTGGCCTGGGAGATTCTCGAAAAGGGCGCGGACGCGTTCTGCGCCATTCCCGACGCCGCGGCCGTGGACTGCATGCGTCTGCTGGCCCACCCTTTGGCCGGCGACCGCGCCATCGTTGCCGGCGAATCGGCCGTGGCCGGCGTGGCCGCGGCAATTGCCGCGCTGCAAAGCCCGCAGGCGCGCGCGCAGCTGGGCCTGGGCGCGGACAGCCGCATCCTGTTCTTCGGCAGCGAGGCCGCAACCGATCCCGCGCTCTATGCGCAGCTGGTCGGCGAAAGCGCGGCCGCCGTGGCCTTGCGCGCGGAGGCCGCATGAGCGCCGATCTGCGCATCGACGGCGCGCGGCTGCTCGCCAGCCTGCAGGCGCTGGGCCAATTCGGCGCACAGCCCGGCGGCGGCACCAACCGGCTGGCGCTGAGCGACGCCGACCGCGCGGCGCGCGACTGGACCGTGGCGCAGATGCGGGCGCTGGACATGGCCGTGGAGATCGACGCCATCGGCAATGTGTTTGCCACCTATGCGGGCCGCGAAGATCTGCCACCCGTCGCCACCGGCAGCCATATCGACACCGTGCGCACCGGCGGCCTCTACGACGGCAACTACGGCGTGCTCGCCGGCCTTGAAGTGGTGGCCACGCTGCGCGCCGCAGACTGGCGCACGCGCCGGCCCATACAGGTCGCTTTCTTCACCAACGAGGAAGGCGCGCGCTTTCAGCCCGACATGCTCGGCAGCCTGGTGCATGTGGGCGGAATGCCGCTGGACGAAGCCCTGGCCGTGCGTGCCGTCGACAACGGCGCGCTGCTGGGCGAGGAACTCGCGCGCATAGGTTATGCGGGACGCGCGCCCGTGGGCCGTCCGCACGTCGACAGCTTTGTCGAGCTGCATATCGAGCAGGGGCCGGTGCTGGACCGCGAAGGCATTGCCATCGGCGTGGTCGAAGGCGTGCAGGGCATCTGCTGGACCGAGCTGACCTTCACCGGCCGCAGCAACCATGCAGGCACCACGCCCATGGCCTTGCGCCAGGACGCGGGCATGGCCGCGGCGCGCGTCGCGGCTTTCGCCCATGAACTGAGCCAGCGCCATGGCGGGCGCCAGCTGGCCACCGTGGGCGCGCTCACGCTGCAACCCAACCTCGTCAATGTGATTGCCCAGAGCGCGCTGATGACCGTCGATCTGCGCAACACCGATGGCGCGCGGCTGCGCCAGGCCCAGGACGAGCTGCTGGCCGGCGCGCGCCGCATCGCGGCCGAGCATGGCGTGCTGCTGAGCCAGCGGCTGCTTGCCGATTTCGCACCCGTGGCCTTCGACGCCGCGCTGGTCGACAGCGTGGAACGCGCGGCCCGGTCCCAGGGCTTTTCGACGCTGCGCCTGCCCAGCGGCGCGGGCCATGACGCGCAGATGCTGGCGCGCGTGTGCCCCACGGCCATGGTGTTTGTTCCCAGCCGCGACGGCCTGAGCCACAACGTGCGCGAATTCACCGCCCCCGAGCAGCTGGTGCAGGGCGCGAATGTGCTGCTGCAGGTGCTGCTTGAACGCGCCGACCGCTGATCCCCTCACCGTTTTTATCGAAGGAATTCCAGGATGTCCCGAATCGTCAATGTCGCCCTGGGCCAGCTGGGCCCGGTGCAGCGCGCCGACTCCCGCGCGGCCGTGGTGGCGCGCCTGTGCGCCATGATGCGCGAGGCGCACAGCTGCGGCGCGCAGGTGATCGTCTACCCCGAACTCGCGCTGACCACGTTCTTTCCGCGCTGGTACATCGAGGACGACGCCGAGATCGACAGCTATTTCGAGCCGACCATGCCCAGCCGGGAAACCCTGCCGCTGTTCGAACTCTCGCGCGAACTCGGCGTGGGCTTTTATCTGGGCTATGCCGAGCTGGCCGAAGAGAACGGCCGGCGCATGCGCTACAACAGCGCCATCCTGGTCGACCGCAGCGGCAGCATCGTCGGCAAGTACCGCAAGATCCATGTGCCCGGGCATTTCGAGCACGAGCCCTGGCGCAGGTTCCAGCACCTGGAGAAGCGCTACTTCACGCCGGGCAAATCGTTCGACGTGCACCAGGCGTTTGGCGGCACCATCGGCATGGCGCTGTGCAACGACAGGCGCTGGGCGGAGAGCTACCGCGTGATGGCGCTGCAGGGCGCGGAGATGGTCTTCATAGGCTACAACACGCCGGTGCACAATGCGCCCGCGCCCCAGCATGACGACCTGTCGCTGTTCCACAACCAGCTTGCCGTGCAGGCCGGCGCCTACCAGAACGGCTGCTGGGTGGCGAGCGTCGCCAAGGGCGGTCTCGAGGAGGGCGTGGAAAGCATTGCGGGCAGTCTGCTGGTCGCGCCTTCGGGCGAAGTCGTCACGCGCTGCGTGACCAAGGACGACGAAGTCGTGGTCGGGCGCTGCGATCTCGATTTCTGCGCGGTCTACAAGCGCACGACCTTCAACTTCGACCTGCACCGCCACCCCGAGTGCTATGGCCTGATCACCGCGCGCAAGGGCGAGACTCTGGCCGCGGACGGCAGGCCGCTGAACGCCGGCTAGCCCACCATCATGCTTGCGGAGGCTCTTCGGCCGCGCCGGTGATGGCGATTGCGGGCGCCGCATTCGCGGCTTCGCCGTCCGCGCCGTTGCCGGGCGCAGGCACATGGGCCGACGCGCCTTGATCATTCAGCATGTCGTGGTCGTCGGCACAATAGCCTGCATGGCTTCCTGGAAGCTCTGCCTGCATGGGCCGATCGCCGGCGTGGGCCATGGTCGCTACCGGAAGAACTTCCGCTTCCAGCGCGTTCGCTTCGGCAGCCTGGAGCGCGGGCGTTGGCGGGCACGACGCGTTCACTGCATCGGAGTCGGCGGCATCCATCTGCGCGGCGCCGGAATCCGCTTGCATCAGCATCCGAATCATTTCCGGGTTCCCCTGGTCTTGCGCCAGCATCAGCGCGGTCTTGCCGGCAAAATTCGCGATGTTGGGGTCGGCACCTGCCTGCAACAATACCTGTGCAGCGTCCGGGTGCCCATGCTTTACCGCTATCATCAAGGCGGTCGCGCCTTCATCGTTTGTTTGCAGGTCGGTATCGGCCCCTTGCAGCACCAATGCATGCATCGCGCCCTTATGGTTTTTGGCTGCCGCGAACATCAAGGGGCTGGAGCCGGTGTTTGTCTGGAGGTTGGGAGCGGCTCCCGCTTGTATCAGCGCCTGCACCACGTCCGAGTATCCCCAGACGGCAGCGATTGCAAGAATGGTCAGTCCTAATATCTGCGGGGCGTTGAAATCCAGAGGGCGCTGCGTATCGGCGGCAGCCACTATCAAAGCGTTCACTGTGCGCGCGTCACCACTGTAGACTGCGGCCATCAAAGCGTTGACATCGTCGACCACCCGGACATTCAGGTCGGCTCCCGCATGCACCAGGGTGCGCACTGCATCCACATGTCCACGTGCTGCAGCGACCGTCACCGGGTTAGTGCCGTTGGAATCAACGCGATTGGGGTCCAGACCCCAGTGCAATAACTTGGCGATCACAGCTTCATGCCCGTGATACGCCGCATATGACAGCAAATCCTTGGATTCAAGAGATACCTTGAAGTCGATTGCCGCTTGCAGCAAGGTATGCACGACCTCGGGATGACCGTTTCTCACTGCGGCCTCCATGGCGGCCATTGCGTCGCGGCACAGGTCAATGCTGGCGGCTCTCGCATGCAGCAGCAAGTCGACTATGGGGGCGTGGCCATGTTCTGCCGCCAGCACCAACGCGCTGGAAGACGCGGGCCCGGGAGCGTTGAGCGCCGCGAGACTGCCTCTTTCGGCGATGGTTTTTGCCAGGTGCAGGTCACCATTGCGCGCGGCCTCACGCAGATAGTTCGCTTCGATGCAATCCCGCGCCATTTGGTTGAAAGTGGGCTGAGCCGGCAGCAGTTTATAGGTCAGCGCTTTTCCGTTGATGACAAGTTGGACGGAGTCTCCCGCCAGCGCAGTGGGCAAGAAAGGAAAGGCAGATTTTTTGGGTTTCATGGGGCGTGGAGTGCAAGATCATCAGCCTCCGAATGCGCCGGAATCCGCCTGTTTTCTTGCCTGAAATTGGAAATGAAGATAAATAGCAAAAAACTAAGTAACTTTTTAAATAGATAGGTTCAAAAAATTTTTTGACTGGACGTCCTCCAGCAGGGAACCGCAATGCCTGCGATCACTGCAGGGGCGGGCCGTGGTTGCGAGCGCCGCGCTGGCTATGATCTGCGCGCCGCCGGCGCTTCCGGCACGCGAGGACAGGCATGGCGGATCTCAGTTCGCAGGCAATGGTGGCCGCCGATGCGCTGTCCGGTGGCGCGGCGCCCGGCTTTGACGCGACCACCGGCTATTGGCAGCGCATCCTGGCCGCCGATGAACTCGCGCAGCCGACGGTGCCGCCGTACCAGCGCAACTATCCCGCGCGTCTGCGCGACGGCCGCTATCTGCTGCTGCCGCTGCGCGCGCTGCCGAACGATGCGACGCGCTGCATGGCCTCGCTGGTCGCGAACCAGGCGGCGCTCGAGGTGGTGCAGGCGCTGGCCCAGTCCATGGTCGAACAGGCGCACAACTATGCGGTCGACGCCGTGGTCGGACTGCCGACGCTGGGCCTGTCGTTTGCGCCCGCCGTGACCCACGGGCTGGGCCATGCGCGTTTCATCCCGCTCGGTTTTTCGCGCAAGTACTGGTACCGCGACGCGCTGTCCGAACCGGTACGCTCCATCACCTCGCCCAGCCAGGACAAGCGGCTGTATCTCGATCCGCACCAGATCAGCCTGCTCGAGGGCCGGCGCGTGCTGGTGGTCGACGACACGGTGAGCACGGGGGCGACCATGCTCTCGGGCGTGCGGCTGCTGGGGCGCTGCGGCGCGCAGGTGGTGGCGATTGCGGTGGCCATGCGCCAGGGCACGCGCTGGCGCGAGCGGCTGCGCCATGTCGACGGCCGGCCGATTCCGGTGCTCGGCGCGCTCGATGCGCCCTTGATGGTGCGTGCACCCGACGGCTGGGTGCCCGAGCCGTGATGCTTCAGGCTGCGGCCGGCAGGCTGGCCGTGCACTTGTGCGCCAGCGCCATCAGATAGCTTTCGGCGATGGAGAGCCCATGGTAGGAATCGGTCTCGAACAGGCGCAAGGCGCTGCCGTCGTGGTCCAGCCGTACCTGGCCGTTGTTCTTGAGCGTCGCGTAGTACTTGCCGCTGTCCTTGTCACGGCGTATCGCGAACGTCGCGTCCTTGAGGCCCAGCAGGCGCGATTGGCGCGTGTCGCCTTCGACCACGGTGATGGTGCAGCGGTCTTTCTCGTTTTCGAACTCCCAGTCGTCGCCGATCAGCGACAGCTTGGCAATCTGGTTGAGCGCGTCCGCGAGCTGGTTGGGCGACGCGGTCCGGGTGTCGATGACGACATCGTCGGTCGGGTAGCCGCTGACCACGCGTTCACGGAAATCGGAGCAGGCGGTGAGCGTCGACAACGCGAGCACAGCGCACGGAAGGAATGTCTTGGTCATAAAAAAATGCCAGGCCGAGGGTGTCGGCATGGCATTGCGGTCAATGCGGTTCAGGCAGGATTCTTTCGATGCTCACCTTGCGCAGCACGTCGTCGTCGTTCTCGAGCACGGTGAAGCGCCAGTCGCCGATGTCGATCTGCGTGCCCTGGGCCGGCACCGCGCCATGGTGCTCGGTCAGCAGGCCGCCGAGCGTCGCATAGAAGTCGTTCGAGCTGATGAGCTGCTGCGTGTCGAGCAGCTGCTGCACCAGGTGCACATCGGTGGCGCCGCTGGCGATCCAGGTGTTCTCATGGTCGGGCGATTTCTGGATGGTGAAGGTTTCGTCCTCGTCGGGAAATTCGCCCGCGATGGCTTCGAGCACGTCTATGGGCGTGACCACGCCGCACATCACGTTGAACTCGTTCTTGACGATGACCATGCGCCCCCTGGACGTTCTCAGGTCGTTGATCAGCGCGATCACGCCCGTGCCTTCCTGCACGAACAGCGGGCGCTTGATGGTCGTGGTCTGGATGGCGCCAAACTGCATCAGGTCGCGCAGCATGTCCTTGGCGCGCGCCACGCCTACGAGTTCATCGACGCTGTCGTTGCACACCGGCAGGTAGCTGTGGGGGTTGTCGTTGAGCGACAGCTTGATGGCTTCGACGTCGCCGTTGAGATCGACCCAGTCGACTTCGGACATCGGCGTCATGATGGAGCGCACCTTGCGCTCGGCCAGCGACAGCACGCCCGAGACCATGATGCGCTCTTCGGGCGCGAAGGCCGGGGGCTGCGCCGCGAGGTCGGTGCTCTGCGCCGCGTGCGCCGTGCCCGCGCGCGCGCCCGACATCAGCGACAGCACCTTGTTGGCGGCGCGCTCGCGCAGCGGAATGCGCAGCTCCTGCGCCTTGGCATTGCGCGACGAGATCTGGTTGAAGACCTCGATCAGGATCGAGAAGCCAATGGCCGCATACAGGTAGCCCTTGGGCACATCGAAGCCCAGGCCTTCGGCGACCAGGCTGAAGCCAATCATCAGCAGGAAGCTCAGGCACAGCACGATGACCGTGGGATGCGCGTTCACGAAGCGCGTGAGCGGCTTGGAGGCGACCAGCATGATGCCTATCGAGATGACCACTGCGGCCATCATGACCGGCAGCTCGTCGACCATGCCCACGGCGGTGATCACCGCGTCGAGCGAGAACACCGCGTCAAGCACCACGATCTGCGCGACCACGGCGACGAAGCCCGAGTACGCCTTGCTGCCATCGGCG
This sequence comes from Comamonas sp. DB36, assembly GCF_057914905.1. Taxonomy (NCBI): domain Bacteria; kingdom Pseudomonadati; phylum Pseudomonadota; class Betaproteobacteria; order Burkholderiales; family Comamonadaceae; genus Comamonas; species Comamonas sp. DB36. The sequence goes on along the minus strand of NZ_CP196631.1, from coordinate 4,046,571 downwards.
GAATGCGTCACGCCTTCCATGCGCTCATGCAGCTCGGTCGTGGCCTTGAAGATCAGGAACAGTCCGCCTATGAGCAGGATCAGGTCCCGGCCCGAGAGCGACAGCGGGCCCAGATTGATCAGCGGCGTGGTCAGCGTGGCGATCCACGAGATGACACTGAGCAGTCCCAGGCGCATGAACAGCGCCAGGCCCAGGCCTATGATGCGGGCCTTGTCGCGCTGATGCGGCGGGAGTTTTTCGGAAAGAATCGCGATGAAGACGAGGTTGTCTATGCCCAGCACAATCTCGAGAATGACCAGTGTCAGAAGGCCGATCCAGATGGAAGGATCGCTGAACAGTTCAATCATGACGGCCTCCACTTTGCGCGCGAATGGAGGCCGGTTTTAAGTCGTCGTTTGCCGCGGGGGCAGGTTTTTCAGGCATGTTCTTGCAGGTTGCTGAGGAGGTTCTCTGAGCCGCATTCTGCAAGAAAGTTCACGCGGTGCGCACAAACGCGCCGCCAAGGCGCGCGTCCGGGCGGCGCGCTTGGGGTCTCAATGGCGTTGTTTGAGGACGCGTTCGATCTTCTTGTCGGTCTTGTATTGGCTCAGTGCATAGACCGCCCAGATCGCGGCCGGAATCCAGCCGATCAGCGTGATCTGCAGCAGCAGGCAGAACAGGCCGGAGAACGGCCGGCCTATGGTGAAGAACACGGAAAAGGGCAGCAGCAGGGCAAGAAGCAATCGCATTATCGGCAGGCTTTCGTCAGGTAGGGCGGTGAACAGTTCGACGGCCGCAGGCCGTCATCAACATATCTCGTCTCTTGCGGTATTTTCAAGATGGCTGGTATCGGCCCAGCCGACCAGGCCCAGGCCTTGCGGCGTCCACAGCAGCCGGTTGATCGCCGCATTGCCCAGCGCGAAGGTGCGCGGCGCCTGCAGCTCCTGGCCGGTCGCGAGGCGGTACAGCGTGTCGAGCACGCCGCCATGGGCCGTCAGCACGATCAGTTCGCCCGCGTGGCGCGCGGCCAGGCGCTCGACCGTGGCGCGCACGCGGTCGCGCAGCATGATCAGCGATTCGCCGCCATCGGGCGTGAACCCTGGCTCGCGCTGGCGCCAGCGCAGCGCGACTTCGGGCAGTTCGGCCTCGAGTTCGGCAAAGGTGCGGCCTTCATAGATGCCGAAGCTGCGCTCGCGCAGTCCGGGCTCGGCCGCAAGCGGCGCGCCTGTGACATTCGCCACCGCCTGCGCGGTCTGGAAGGCGCGCTGCAGGTCGCTGCTGTAGATCTGGGCCACGGGCTCGTCGGCCAGCGCCTGCGCGGCCTGGGCGGCCTGCCACAGCCCCAGTTCGTTGAGCGGGATGTCCTGGTGTCCTTGCAGGCGCGCCGTGGCGTTCCAGGCGGTTTCTCCGTGGCGGATGGCGATGATGCGGGTGGCTTGCATGCGGCGGAACTTCGATGGGGGCAATGACAAAGGCAACTGCCGATTGTGCGGCAACTGGCCTGGCAGGGCAGGCAAAGGGTTGGATGACGCGCGGCGCGCGGCGAGCGGCGCGCGGCGAGCGCTGGGCGTGCATGGGCGCCCGGCAGCGGCTGACAGGGCGGGGGATGGATTCATCCTTTCGCCCGCCGGCCAGGCCAGCCACCATGGTGAGCAGGACGGTTGTCGTTTTCACCCCTTGCCAAGGAGATCGCCATGCTGCGCAAACTACTGCTCCCATCGCTTCTGGTCGCGGGCCTGTTCACGGGGGCGGCGGCCCAGGCCGAAACGCTGCGCTGGGCACGCGCCTCCGATCCGACTTCGCTCGATCCGCATGCGTTCAACGTGGGCACCAATTTCACGCTGCTGCACCAGATGTACGAGACGCTGGTCAACCGCGACGCCAGGGGCCGGCTCGTGCCTTCGCTGGCGCTGTCGTGGCAGATGACCGCCGATCCCACGGTCTGGGAGTTCAAGCTGCGGCCCAACGTCAAGTTCCATGATGGCGCGCCACTCACCGCCAAGGACGTGGTGTTCTCGCTGAACCGCGCCAAGGGCCCCACGGCCCAGGTCAAGTCGCTGCTGTCGTCCATGGTCGAGGCCAGGGCCGTCGACGCCCTCACGGTGCAGGTCAGGACCAGCGGCCCCAACCTGATCTTTCCCAACAACCTGACCAACCTGTTCATCATGAACGAGGCCTGGGCCAGGGCCAAGGGCGCGCAGACCACCCAGGACGCGGCCAGCACCACGGAAAACTTCGCCACGCGCAATGTCAACGGCACCGGCCCCTATCAGCTCGCCAGCCGCGAGCCCGATGCGCGCACCGTGATGAAGCTCCATCCCCAGTACTGGGGTCGGGGCCAGGCGCCGCTGCAGGTGACCGAGCTGGTCTATCTGCCGATCAAGTCGCCGGCCACGCGCATGGCGGCGCTGCTGTCGGGCGAAGTCGATTTCGCCCAGGACGTCCCGGCCCAGGACGTGGCACGGCTCAAGCAGGATCCGCGGCTGCGCATCAACGAAGGTCCCGAGAACCGCTCGATCTTCCTGGGCCTCAATGTGGGCGGCAAGGAGCTCAAGTACTCCAGCCTCAAGGGCAAGAACCCGCTGGCCGATGCGCGCGTGCGCGAAGCCATCCACCTGGCCATAGACCGCGACGCGATCAAGCGTTCGGTGATGCGCGGGCTGTCGATTCCCTCGGGCATCATTGCGCCCCCCTTCGTGCACGGCTACACCAAGGCCATGGCCGCCTATCCCAAGGTCGATGTGGCGCGGGCGAAGAAGCTGATGGCCGACGCGGGCTATGCCAACGGCTTCGACCTCACGCTGCATTCGACCAACGACCGCTATGTGAACGACGAGGCCATCAGCACCGCGGTCGCGGGCTTTCTCGGGCGCGTGGGCATCAAGACCAGCGTGGTCGCCCGGCCGATTGCCCAGCACAGCGTGGCCATCAACAACGCCGACGCCGATTTCTACCTGTTCGGCTGGGGCGTGCCGACCTATGACTCGGCCTATATCTTCGACTTCCTGGTCTACACGCGCGGCAAGGACGGGCGCGGGCCGACCAATGCCACGGGCTTCAGCAATGCCCAGGTCGATGCCGACATCGCTTCGCTGGCGTCGGAGTCGGACAAGGCGAAACGCGACGCGGCAATCCAGCGGATCTGGGACGTGGTGCAGAAGGAGCGGTTCTACATTCCGCTGCACGACCAGATGGTGCACTTCGCTTCCGTGCGGCGGCTCGATATTCCCGTGCACCCCGAAAACGAAGTGCATTTCAAGGATGTGAAATTCGAAGGGCGGTGATGCGCGCGGCGCGCTTGATGTTTCCCCCCATTGTTTGCCGTGCGCTGCGCCGTCAAGATGGATTTCGCAAGAAACGCCAGGCCTGGATCTTGCATCTGTGCAATGTGCGAACGTGACCGCCGGCAGGAACGCGGCGCGCGGCGCAGCTTGTCCCACTTCGTTTGTTGAGGAAACCCGATGCTGCTGAAATTGCTGTTTACATCCCTGCTGTCCGCAGGCCTGCTGACCGTGAGTGGCGCACAGGCCGAAACGGTGCGCTGGGCGCGGGCTTCCGACCCGACCACGCTCGATCCCCATTCCTTCAACACCGGCACCAATTTCGTGCTGTCGCACCAGATGTACGAGACCCTGGTCACGCGCGATGCCAAGGGCAAGCTCGTGCCCACGCTGGCCACGTCGTGGAAGCTCACCGCCGATCCCACGGTCTGGGAGTTCAAGCTGCGCCCCGGCGTCAAGTTCCATGACGGCGCGCCGTTCACGGCCAAGGACGTGGTGTTCTCGCTGCAGCGCGCCAAGGGTCCCACGGCCCAGGTCAAGTCGCTGCTGGCCTCGATGGTCGAAGTCAAGGCCGTCGACGACCTCACGGTGCATGTCAAGACCAATGGCCCCAATCTGATCTTCCCCGACAACCTGACCAACCTGTTCATCATGAACGAGGCCTGGGCCAAGTCCAAGGGCGCGGAAACCACGCAGGACCCGGCCAGCTCCACGGAGAATTTCGCCACGCGCAACGCCAACGGCACCGGCCCCTATCAGCTCGTGAGCCGCGAGCAGGATGCGAAGACGGTCATGAAGGCCAACCCCCAGTACTGGGGCAAGGGCCAGGCGCCGCTGCAGATCACCGAGCTGATCTATCTGCCGATCAAGTCCCCGGCCACGCGCGTCGCCGCGCTGCTGTCGGGTGAAGTCGATTTCGCCCAGGACATTCCCGCGCAGGACGTCGCCCGTCTCAAGCAGGACCAGCGCCTGCGCATCAACGAGGGTCCGGAAAACCGCTCGATCTTCCTGGGCCTCAACGTGGGCGGCAAGGAGCTCAAGTACTCGAGCGTCAAGGGCAAGAACCCGCTGGCCGATGCGCGCGTGCGCGAAGCCATCCATCTGGCCATAGACCGCGACGCCATCAAGCGCTCGGTGATGCGCGGCCTGTCGATTCCCTCGGGAATGATCGCGCCGTCGTTCGTCAACGGCTACAGCAAGGCCATGGCCGCCTATCCCAAGGTCGATGTCGCCAAGGCCAAGAAGCTGCTGGCCGACGCCGGCTATCCCGACGGCTTCGACCTGACGCTGCACACCTCCAACGACCGCTATGTCAACGACGAGGCCATCAGCACGGCGATCGCCGGCTTCCTGGGCCGCGTGGGCATCAAGACCGCCGTCGTGGCGCGACCCATTGCCCAGCAAAGCGTGGCCATCAACGGCGCGGATATCGACTTCTACCTCTATGGCTGGGGCGTGCCGACCTATGACTCGGCCTATATCTTCGACTTCCTGGTGCATACGCGCGGCAAGGACGGGCGCGGCCCGACCAATGCCACGGGCTTCAGCAATGCGGCCGTCGACACCGACATCGTCGCCCTGGCTTCCGAGGCCGACAAGGCCAAGCGCGACCAGACCATTGCCCGCATCTGGGACGTGGTGCAGAAGGAGCGCTTCTACATTCCGCTGCACGACCAGGTGATCCATTTCGCCTCCATCAAGCGCATCGACGTGCCCGTGCATCCGGACAACGCCGTGCTCTTCAAGGATGTGAAGCTCGGCGCGAAGTGAGGCAGACATGCTCGCCTATCTGTTGCGGCGCCTGGGCCAGTCGGCCCTGGTGCTGGTCGCGGTCTCCCTCATCGCCTTCATGGTGTTCCGCCATATCGGCGACCCGACCATCAGCCTGCTGGGCGAGGATGCGACGCTGGAGGAACGCGCGGCGCTGAACAGCGAGCTGGGCTTCGACAAGCCCGTGCCGCTGCAATACCTCAACTATGTGGGCAAGGTGGTGCAGGGTGACCTCGGCATCTCCTACCGCCTCAAGCGGCCGGTCAGCGAAGTCATCGTGGAGCGTCTGCCCGCGACGCTGGAGCTGGCGCTGATGGCCTCCATAGGCGCGCTGGCGATAGGCGTGGTGCTGGGCGTCTACACGGCCTTGCGCAGCGAGGGCTGGCTCAGCCGTGCGGTCATGACGGGGTCGCTGGTCGGGGTCTCGCTGCCCACCTTCCTGATAGGCATAGGCCTGATCTACCTGTTCGCGGTCGAGCTGCGCTGGCTGCCGTCGTTCGGCCGCGGCACCACCGTCAAGGTCGGGGGCTGGGAAACCGGCCTGCTCACGGCCTCGGGCTGGAGCGCGATCATCCTGCCCGCGATCACGCTGGGCTTCTACAACATGACGCTGATCATGCGGCTGGTGCGAGCCGAAATGCTCGAGGTGCTGCGCTCCGACTACATCCGCTTCGGCCGCGCGCGCGGCCTGCGCGAGAAGGACCTGTACTTCGGCCATGCGCTGCGCAACACGCTGATTCCGGTGATCACGATTGCGGGCCTGCAGATCGGCACGCTGATAGCGTTTTCCATCGTCACCGAGACCGTGTTCCAGTGGCCGGGCGTGGGCCTGCTGTTCATCTCGTCCATCCAGGGCGTAGACGTGCCGCTGATTGCGGCCTATCTGATGTTCATCGCGCTGCTGTATGTGGTGATCAACCTGCTGGTCGACTTCCTCTATCTGGCCGTGGATCCGCGGCTGCGCCGCCGATAACAAGGGAAATGCAACATGTCCGATGTGATCGATAGACCCGCGCCGGCGCGGCGCGGCTGGCGCCAGAGCGACTCGCCCGTGAAGCGCGCGTTCGCGCGCTCGCGCACCGTGCAGGTCGCGTCCGCGGTGCTGCTGCTGATCGTGCTGGCCACGCTGCTCGCGCCCTGGCTGGCCTGGCAGAACCCGTTCGATTCCGCGAGCCTCGAATTGAACGATGCCTTTTTGCCGCCCTGGTCCGAAGGCAGTACCGGCGCGTTCTACGCGCTGGGCGCCGACGACCAGGGCCGCGATGTCGCTTCGGCCATTCTCTACGGCCTGCGCATGTCGGTGCTGGTCGGCGTCTCTGCCGTGCTGCTGTCGCTGTGCATAGGCATTCCGCTGGGCCTGGTTGCGGGCTATGCGGGCGGCTGGTTCGACACGCTGCTGATGCGCATTGCCGACGTGCAGCTCACCTTTCCCGTGATCCTGGTCGCGATGCTGATCCTGGGCGTAGTGCGCGGCGTCGTGCCCGAAGGCGTGCGCGAACAGGTCGCGGTGCTGGTGATCATTCTCGCGATCGCGCTGTCCGACTGGGTGCAGTACGCGCGCACGGTGCGCGGCGCGGTGATGGTCGAAAAGCAGAAGGACTATGTGCTGGCCGCGCAACTGATAGGCCGCAGCCGCACGGCCATCCTGGGCCAGCATATCCTGCCCAATCTGCTCGCTCCCATCCTGGTGATTGCCGCGATCAGCTTTGCCCATGCCATCGTTGCCGAGTCCACGCTGTCCTATCTGGGTGTGGGCCTGCCGCCGACCCAGCCTTCGCTGGGCACGCTGATACGCATAGGCCAAAGCTTTCTGTTCTCGGGCGAGTGGTGGATCCTGCTGTTCCCCTCGCTGGTGCTGCTGGCCCTGGCACTGTCCGTCAATCTGGTCGGCGACTGGCTGCGCGACGCTCTGAACCCCAAGCTGCAATGAGTTCCTCCGACACCCATCCCCTGCCGGTGCTGCGCGTGCGCGATCTGGGCGTGACCTTCGACACCTACCGCGGCCCGGTACAGGTGCTGCGCGACGTGAACTTCGAGATTGCCGCGGGCGAAATCCTGGGCGTGGTCGGCGAGTCGGGCGCGGGCAAGTCCATGACCGGCGCGGCCGTGATCGGACTGATAGACCCGCCCGGGCGCATCTCCAGCGGCAGCGTGGAGCTCAACGGCGAACGCATAGACGGACTGCGCGGCGAAGCCATGCGGCGCATACGCGGGCGGCGCATAGGCTCGATCTTCCAGGACCCGCTGACCAGCCTCAACCCGGTCTATACCGTGGGCCGGCATCTGGTCGAGACCATTCGCACCCATCTGCCGCTGACCGAAGCCCAGGCCAGGGCGCGCGCGCTGGAACTGCTTGAAGAGGTCGAGATTCCCGAAGCCCGCGTGCGCCTGGGCCAGTACCCGCACCAGTTCTCGGGCGGCATGCGCCAGCGCGTGGCGATTGCGCTGGCGCTATGCGCCGAGCCGCAGCTGATCATTGCCGACGAACCGACGACGGCGCTCGACGTGTCGGTGCAGGCGCAGATCATCGCGCTGCTGCGCCGCGTGTGCCGCGAACGCCAGGCTGCGGCAATGCTGATCACCCACGACATGGGCGTGATTGCCGAGACCGCCGACCGGGTCATGGTTATGTACCAGGGCCGGGTGCTGGAAACCGGGCCGGTGCGCGAAGTGCTGGACCGCCCGACCCAACCCTATACGCGCGTGCTGATGGCCGCGATTCCTTCGGTGCACCAGCGGCTGGAACGCCTGCCCGTGCCCGAAATAGGGGCCCCGGCAACGGCTGCGCCGGTCAGGGCCGAGCCCGTGCCCCACGCCGCCGCCGCAGAAGGCAAGGCGTTGCTGGAAGTGCGCGACCTGGGCAAGGAATTCGATCTGTCGCTGGGCTGGCTCGAACGCCTGGTGTCGCAGCAGCCGCGGCGCATGCTGCAGGCCGTCGACGGCGTGAGCTTCAAGATCCGCCAGGGCAGCACGTTTGGCCTGGTCGGCGAATCGGGCTCGGGCAAGTCGACCGTGGCGCGCATGGTCGCTGGCCTCACGGTGCCCACGCGCGGCCAGGTGCTGTTCGACGGCCAGGACCGCTTCCGCACGCAGACCGACCTGCGCCGGCGCATCCAGATGATCTTCCAGGACCCGTATGCCAGCCTGAACCCGCGCTGGACCGTAGCCCGGCTGATTGCCGAGCCGCTGGAGGTGCTGGGCCTGAGCAGCGACCCGAACGAGACCGCCGAGCGCGTGGCCCAGGCGCTGCGCCGTGTGCGCATGACGCCCGACGACGCGCGCAAGTACCCGCACCAGTTCTCTGGCGGCCAGCGCCAGCGCATAGCGATTGCGCGGGCCCTGGCCAGCCAGCCCGAATTCATCATCTGCGACGAGCCCACGTCGGCGCTCGATGTGTCCGTGCAGGCCCAGGTGCTGAACCTGATGCGCGACCTGCAGGACGAGTTCGGCCTGACCTATCTGCTGATCAGCCACAACCTCGCGGTCATCCGCCACATGTGCGACGACATCGGCGTGATGCAGCGCGGTCGTCTCGTCGAGGCCGGCGACGCCCAGGAGGTGCTCGATGCGCCGCAGCATGAATACACGCGCGCGCTGATGGCGGCCGTGCCCGATATCCAGCACGCGCACTGATCAGTTGAGGTGATATTCAATGTCCACGATGGTGGGGCTGTCGCTGGCATACCTGAGCGTGTGTCCGGCATTGGTGTTGAGGACTCTCAGCGCATAAGTGCCATTGGCCTCATCTCTGAAAAGGTAATGGCTTTGCCTTTCCGTTTGCAGGTTTATCTTGTGCGTGTATTTCAGCGGGGATTTTTCCCGGGTGGCACAGAATCTGGTCTTTGATGCGTAGGCTGCGCTGCCGCTGTCGAAAGGCTGAACGCCATTGTTGATGTTGAGAAATGAAGTCTGTCTGCATCCTGAATTTTGCGGGCGCATCTTCCCTGCAAAGAGCATGCCGCTTTTGATTTTCCCAAGACCATCGATGGGTCCCGGGATCAGGAGGAATGTGGCGATTATTTCACCGGCATGGGCTGATGGGATGGCGCCTGAAATCGCATGGGCTGCGGTGTCTGTCACCTTGCGCCAGAGGCTTGCTGCAGCGGTGCCTGCCGGATTTTTCTCATATTCGGCCAGACTGGCTGCATCGGCCGGCACCACGCTGGGTGCCCCGGTGGCACCACGCAGGTTGCGGACCGTGGCACCAAAGACGAGGTCTGCCTGCATCGCACCGTTCGGTTTCTCGATATTTATGCTCTCCACGACATGGGTTTTCAAATAGGTATCGGCCTGTTTTTGGAATTTCGTTTTTTCGTCTTCCGACGCAAACTGGTAATCCTTCGCCATTTTTCTCACATCGAGACCCGGGGCGTTGGCGGCAAGCAGCAGCGCGTCGAAAGCGATGTCCATGCCAGGCTTGCCCAATGAAACAGAGAAATTCCCCTGGGAATCGGTCTCCACCATGACGGGATCCGGTACTTCGGCCTTACCTATGCGGGCCGTGGAACGGGCAATCGATGGCAACAGGATGATCTTCTGCCGGGCAAGAGGGCTTTGTCCGGGGTCCAGCAATTTCCCTATGATTTCGGTCGGCAGCCTGGACAGGTGATTGCCTATCTGCAGGTCATGGGTTTTGTCGGCCTGCAAATCGACCGCGGTTTTCTGCAGGGAGATGGGGGGGGATGTGCCACCGCTTGTCAACAACACATCGTAAACACCTGGCTTGACCTGAATGTTGAAATTTCCGCTTGAACCAATGGACGTTTCGAATCTTTCATCGGTGATGCGGTTTTCCAGCAGGACCTGGTATCCGGAAACGGAGGCGCCATTTGCGCTGCGCAAGGTGCCCGAATAGCGGATCAGGTTTTCGGCAACTTCCGGCGGGTTGCGCACGGGCGCGTTTTTGTCTTCGCCTATGCTGCAGGCGCTGAGCAAGCCAGCCCATGCCAGGGAATATATAAGTGTTCTGTGCTTGAACTTCATGCATTTCACCCGCTGCTGATTTCGTGAGCGGAGTCAATCATTTTCGCGACCCCGATTCTGGTGATTTGTCTGAATGGGCGCAAATCCCTGGCAGCAATGTTTGGGTTTGCTGCGTCGATACCACCTGCATGTTCCCGAAAGAGGTTTTTCGGTTGTTTTTCCATCAGGTGCACCCAGCCATTCAGTCAGCGCAAGCGCAGATATCCAGTATCTGACCGTAAGCTTCATCGCCACTCCCTGTGAAAATGTGGGTTGCGTGCGGCTGCCGCGCGCCTGTCCTGCAGATCGCGGCAAATCCTATGGTCCCGGGAAAATCTCGGCGATGGGATCCATCACCGCGCTGGACACGTATAGGTAACCCTGAAATGGCGCGAGTTCCGTGTGCGCGGGGCTTTATCGCGCGCGCAGGCGCGCGCACCGCCGTGCCGGACCGGGGCGCGGCGGCGCAGAACCCGGGCTGCGCGGGTCAGGGCTTGGCAGGCACGGCCGCCGGGGCCGGGGAGGATGGCTGGGCCACAGGCCCCGAGACCGGCATGGGCGTGCGCACCTGGCGCGTGCCCTGGGGCGGATTGGGGAAGCCGCTGAGCGCGGCGTCGAACAGCACGCCGAAGATCGCGGGATCGTTGGTCCAGACATCCTCATGCACGGCAGACGTCTCGTAGACGATGCGTTGCGTGCGCTGTTCGCGCATCACGACGCTCACGGCGCGGTAATGCAGCAGCGGCGGCGTGTCGAACATGAAGCCGCCAAAGCCCATGCCCCAGCCCGCGCCGCGGCCAAAACCCAGGCCCCAGTTCCAGCGCGGACCATAGGGCGCGTAAGGGCCGTAGTAGGACGCGAAGTCGCGCGTATAGCGCGCCTGCGCGCCGATCTGCACGGTCAGGCTGCCCTGGCTGTCGTCGCGCTGCAGCCCGACCTTGGCCAGCGACTGCTGGGCCAGGGCTTCGATGCTTGCGAACTGCGGTGCATTGGCCTGCTGCGAAGGCAGCAGTTCAAGCCGGTAGGTGGGAGGCGAAGGCATGGCCGGCAGCGTCGAGAAGCTTTGCACATCGCTTTGCACTTCGCGCACGCTGGCGCAGCCGGCAAGCAGCGCGGCGCAGCCGAGCACGGTCAGGGAGAGTTTCCAGCGGATGGAGGCCATGAAATTTCCTTCGCGCTCGCGGTGCAAAACCACAGGCGGGAGGGCGGCGAGCCCGACATCCCTTGCCACCTGGACGCTGCCCCGATCAGGACAGCTGGACTACCTGGACTACCTGGACTCCGGGCAGCGTTGCCGCGACCGGGAATTCCTCATGGTCGAACGCCATGTCGCCATCGGGGTTTGCAATGCCCGTGGCCTTGGCGTTCTTGAAGTCGTGCAGCTTCGGATCCAGCATATGCGTCGTGACCACATTCTGCATCGCGCGGAACATGTTCTCGATGCGGCCCGGGTGCTTTTTCTCCCACTCGCGCAGCATCTCGCCCACGGCCACGCGCTGCAGGCCGTCCTGGCTGCCGCAGAGGTTGCAGGGAATGATGGGGAAGTTCTGCGACTTGGCCCAGCGCTCGGTGTCCTTCTCTGGCACATAGGCCAGCGGGCGTATCACCACATGCTTGCCGTCGTCGCTCACCAGCTTGGGCGGCATGCCCTTGATGCGGCCGCCGTAGAACATGTTGAGCAGCAGCGTCTGCAGGATGTCGTCGCGGTGGTGGCCCAGCGCGATCTTCGTGCAGCCCAACTGGTCGGCCACCTTGTACAGGATGGCGCGGCGCAGTCGGCTGCAAAGACCGCAGGTGGTCTTGCCTTCGGGAATCACGCGCTTGACGACGCTGTAGGTGTCCTGCGTCTCGATGTGGAACGGCACGCCCAGGCCCTTGAGGTACTCGGGCAGGATATGGTCGGGAAAGCCGGGCTGCTTCTGGTCGAGGTTCACGGCCACCAGCTCGAACTTCACGGGCGCGCGCCGCTGCATCTTCAGCAGGATGTCGAGCATGGTGTAGCTGTCCTTGCCGCCGGACATGCAGACCATGATCTTGTCGCCGTCTTCAATCATGTTGAAGTCGACGATGGCCCGGCCGACTTCGCGGCACAGGCGCTTTTCCAGCTTGTGCTGTTCGCGTTCGATCTTGATGCCCGCGGCCTTGGTCGCGGCGGCATCGTCTGCGCTCGGGGCTTCGTCGAGCCAGGGATTGTGTTCTGTCGTGGCGTTCATCGGGGGCTCACCATTGTCCGGTTTCAATGCGGATGGCGACTTCGCAGTCGTCAAAGATTTCAAGTTTTGCAATTTTCACGCGCACGCCGTGCACGCCAGGTAACAACATCAGACGCTGGGCGAGTTTGCCGATCAGGCTCTCGAGCAGATTGACATGCTCGGCCGTGCATTCATCGATGATGATCTGGCGCACCTTGCGGTAGTCGAGCACATGGCCGATGTCGTCGTCCTTGGGGCGCAGCGCCTGGGGTCCGAGGTTGAGTTCGGCATCAACCTGGATGGGTTGGGGCGCGGTCTTCTCATGGGCAAGAATGCCCAGGTTGGCGTCAAATCGCAAACCGGTCAGGTTCAGGGTTTGGCTGCCCACAGCAGCTGAGTTCATGATGGAAAGGAAAGAAGTTCGGCCGCGTTCGGCTTGATGGTGAAGACTTCGACGCCGACCGCTTCGCAGTCGGGGTAGACATCGGGTTTGCTGGTCGCCACGCGCGCGGCCACCACCTGCGGGTGGGCCAGCAGCGTCTGCAGCAGCGCGTCGCACAGCGTTTCCTGCAGCGCGATATGGCCGCGCGTGACTTCGCGCTGCACGGCTTCGCGCACGAAGTCGTAGTCGACGACTTCATGCAGTGCGTCGGCGCTGGGCGTGGTCGCGTGCAGCGGCACATACAGGTCGATGTCGAAGCGCATGCGCTGCTTTGCTGCGCGCTCGAAGTCGTGGATGCCGATAGAGACCTGCTTTTCGAGGCCCTGGAGGAACAGCCGGCGGCATTGCAGCAGGAGATCATGCGCGGCAATGCGCGACGGGGAGGCGGTCATGGTGAGGTTCGAAGGCATGGGTGTACGGGATCGGTGCGATTCACTCGATCATGAACATGACATCACGTTCCAACGGCACCAGATGCTGTCCATTGTCCACGCATAGCGTTATTCCTGTAATTGCCGGGTTTTCCGCGAAGAAGACGCCGGTCTGCGCCACATGCTGCGCCGCCAGCGGCGCACGCAGCAGATTCACGCGTGCCGCACGGTCGTAATTGTCCTGGCTTTGCGGCCCGCTGGGGTACATCAGCCCGGGCGCCAGGCCCACCACGCGCACATGGGGCGCGAGCGCCTGGGCCTGCAGCGCCACGGCGCGCTCGAGCGCCAGCTTGGACAGCGTGTAGGAAAAGTAATCGGGATTGAGATTGACGACCTTCTGGTCGAGCACATGGATGGCGACCGGCCGGGTGCTGCCCGGCGCGCGCGGCCGGGCGCGGTCGTGCGCCTGCCAGCGCTGGGCCCAGTCGCTGGCCAGCAGCAGCGGCGACAGCGTGTTGGTGTGCAGCTGGCGGTCGACGCGCGCCAGGTCGCTGCCGAAATCGAGGGCGCTGTCGGGCTCGAACAGCGAGGCGTTGTTGACCAGCGCCTGGGGCAGGGCGCCGCAGGCCGCGTAGACCCGGGCCATCAGCGGCGCGACCGCGCCGCGCTCGCTCAGATCGGCCTGGAAGGCCAGCGCCTGCACGCCCAGCGCGCGCACTTCGGCGCAGGTGGCTTCGGCGGCGTCGCGGCTGCGCAGGTAGTGGCAGGCGACGTTCCAGCCCGCGCGCGCGAACGCCAGGCAGAATTCGCGGCCCAGGCGCAGGCCGCCGCCCGTGATCAATACCCAGCGCTGATGCATGCAAGTTCCTCGATATCTTGTGGGCCGGCGCACGGAGATTTCCATGCGCAAAAGTGGCAACCGGCAATTACAGCCGAAAATGGCGGCTTGTTGCCGGAAAGACAGACCAATGACGGACAGTAGTGAAAGCAGTAGTGCAAGTTTATCGGGCGCACTGACCCGGCAGATCCGCGGCCGCGTCGAGGACGCCGGCGGCTGGCTGGGCTTCGACCAGTTCATGGCGCTGGCGCTCTACAGCCCGGGCCTGGGCTATTACGCCAACGAGCGCCCCAAGTTCGGCGCCATGCCGGCCTCGGGCAGCGATTTCGTCACCGCGCCCGAGATTTCGCCGGCGTTCGGCCGGCTGCTGGCCGCCCAGGTGTCCGAAGCCATGGAGCGCACGGACACGCGCGAAGTCTGGGAGTTCGGCGCGGGCACGGGCGCGCTGGCCGAACAGCTGCTGGCCACGCTGGGCGATAAGGTCGAGCGCTACACCATTGTCGATCTTTCGGGCAGCCTGCGCGCGCGCCAGCAGGAGCGCCTGGCGCCGTTTGCCCACAAGCTGCACTGGGCCGATGCGCTGCCCGACAGCATGCAGGGCGTGGTGGTCGGCAACGAAGTGCTGGACGCGATGCCGGTGCAGCTCTTGATGCGCAAGAAAGGCGAATGGTTCGAGCGCGGCGTGGTCTGGGATGAAACCGCCGCAGGCTTTGCCTGGGAGGACCGCCCCACGGCGCTGCGCCCGCCGCTGGACATCGACGGCCCGCAGGACTACCTGACCGAAATCCACGCCCAGGGCGAAGCCTTTGTGCGCACGCTGGGCGAGCGGCTGCAGCGCGGCGCGGTGTTTCTCATTGATTACGGTTTTGGCGAGGGCGAGTACTACCACCCGCAGCGCCACATGGGCACGCTGGTCTGTCACCGCGCCCATCGCATGGATGACAATCCCCTGGTCGATCTGGGCCTCAAGGACATCACCGCCCATGTCAACTTCACCGGCATTGCCGTGGCCGCGCAGGAAGCGGGAATGGATGTGCTGGGCTATACGACCCAGGCGCATTTCCTGATCAACTGCGGCCTGCTGCAGCAGCTCGAACGCATGGAGCAGGGCCCGCGCGCCATGGCTGCCAAACTGATGATGGAGCACGAGATGGGCGAACTGTTCAAGGTGATAGGGTTGAGCCGCGGCGTCGAACCCTGGTCCGCGCTGGGTTTCGTGCAGGGCGACCGCACGCACCGGCTGTGAGCCGGGCCACCCCATGATCCGCTGGCTGATCATCATTTTCCTGGCGCTGTTGATCATCAACGGCCTGTCGAACCTGCTCGAGCGCATAGGCCTGGGCCGGCTGCCCGGCGATTTCCGCTTTCGCGTGTTCGGTCGCGAGATCTTCCTGCCGTTTGCCAGCACGGTCTTACTGAGCGTCATTGCGGCACTGATTGCCAAGTTCGTCTAGGGTTGAAGATGGCAGCCACGCCCTGAAGTAAAGGCAGTGCCCGGGCTGCGGCCCGCTTCCCGTTCATCACGACAAAGGCCTGCCATGTCCGACGCCCTGCATTTCGTCTGCCCCCACTGCCACACCACCAACCGCGTAGCGCGCGATCAGCTGGGCAATGCGCCCGACTGCGGCAGCTGCCACCAGCCGCTGATCACGGGCGAACCCGTGGCGCTCGACGCCGCGAGCTTTGCCAAGCATGTGGGACGCAGCCAGGTGCCGGTCGTGGTCGATTTCTGGGCCCCCTGGTGCGGCCCTTGCCGCAGCATGGCACCGGCCTTTGCCCAGGCCGCGCAGGCGCTGGCGCCCGAAGTGCAGCTCGCCAAGCTCGACACCGAAGCCCATCCCCAGGCCGCCGCGCCCTACAACATCCGCAGCATTCCGACGATGGTGGTGTTTCGCGGCGGCCAGGAACTGGGCCGTATCTCGGGCGCGATGGGCGCGGCCGATATCCAGCGCTGGGTCCAATCCGTGATCTGATCAAGCGGGCGGCGTCGCCTCGCCCTGGGCTTCGAGTTCCGCGAGCTCGGCGGCGGTGAACACGCGCGAGCGCGTGTGAAAGCTCTTGCCTTCTGGGCCTTCGAGCGAGAACGTGCCGCCGCCATGGCCGTCGATCACGTCAATGATCAGCTGCGTATGGCGCCAGCTCGCGTATTGCGAGCGGCTGATGTAGAACGGGCAGCCGCCTATCTGGCCCAGATAGACATCGCCCGGCCCCGTGGTCAGCTCGTCCAGCAGATAGCAGTTGGCCGCGCTGTTGTCGCAGCAGCCGCCCGACTGGTGGAACATCAATCCCGGCCCGTGCTTCTTCTTCAGCTCGCCAATGAGTGCTTCGGCAGCGGGCGTTGCAATGACGGGTTCGACCATGGCGGATTTCCTTCACCGGCTCCGGGCAAACGCGAAAACCGTTCGTGGTGAGCCTGTCGAACCATGAACGGCCTGTCCTCACGCAGAGGGCCCCTGTAGACCGTTCGTGGTGAGCCTGTCGAACCATGAGCGGCCTGTCCTCACGCAGAGGGCCCTGTAGACCGTTCGTGGTGAGCCTGTCGAACCATGAACGGCCTGTCCTCCAGCGCAGGTCGCTTCAGAAAAACCCCATCTTGTTCTCGCTATAGCTCACCAGCAGGTTCTTGGTCTGCTGGTAGTGGTTGAGCATCATCTTGTGGTTCTCGCGGCCCAGGCCCGATTCCTTGTAGCCACCGAATGCCGCGTGCGCGGGGTAGTGGTGGTAGCAATTGGTCCAGACGCGCCCGGCCTTGATCGCCCGGCCCATGCGGTAGGCGACGTTGCCGTTGCGGCTCCAGACGCCTGCGCCCAGGCCGTAGAGCGTGTCGTTGGCGAGTTCCAGCGCTTCGGCTTCGTCCTTGAAGGTGGTCACGGCCAGCACCGGACCGAAGATTTCCTCCTGGAAGATGCGCATCTTGTTGTGGCCCTTGAACAGCGTGGGCTGCACGTAGTAGCCGCCCGCGAGATCGCCCTCGAGCTTGGCCACGCTGCCGCCGCACAGCACTTCGGCGCCTTCCTGCTTGCCCAGGTCCAGATAGGACAGGATCTTGGTCATCTGCTCCTGGCTCGCCTGCGCGCCCATCATCGAGTCGGTGTCGAGCGGGTTGCCGTGCTTGATGGCCGCGACGCGGCGCAGCACCTTTTCCATGAAGCGCTCGTAGATCGATTCCTGGATCAGCGCGCGTGAAGGGCAGGTGCAGACTTCGCCCTGGTTGAACGCGAACAGCACCAGGCCTTCGATCGCCTTGTCGAGAAACGCATCGTCCTTGTCCATGACGTCGGCGAAGAAGATGTTGGGCGACTTGCCGCCCAGCTCCAGCGTCGCCGGGATCAGGCTGTTGGCCGCGGCCTGGGCGATGACGCGGCCGGTGCTGGTCGAACCCGTGAAAGCGATCTTCGCGATGCGCTTGCTCGTGGCCAGGGGCATGCCGGCTTCGCGGCCGAAGCCGTTGACGATGTTGAGCACGCCTGGGGGCAGCAGGTCGGCGATCAGCCCGGCGAGCACCAGAATGCCTATGGGTGTCGACTCTGCGGGCTTGAGCACCACGCAGTTGCCTGCGGCCAGCGCGGGAGCGAGCTTCCACGCGGCCATCAGAATGGGGAAGTTCCAGGGAATGATCTGTCCGACCACGCCCAGGGGCTCGTGGTAATGGTAGGCGACGGTGTCGCCGTCGATCTCGCTGATGCCGCCTTCCTGGGTGCGGATCGCGCCCGCGAAGTAGCGGAAATGGTCGGCCGACAGCGGAATGTCGGCGTTGAGCGTTTCGCGTATCGCCTTGCCGTTGTCGACGGTCTCGACATAGGCCAGCAGCTCGCGGTTGGCATCTATGCGGTCGGCAATCTGCAGCAGGATCTGGCTGCGCGCCGCGGCCGAAGTCTTGCCCCAGGCGTCGGCGGCCGCGTGCGCGGCATCCAGCGCCTTCTCGATGTCGGCCGCCGTGCCGCGCGCGGCCTTGGTGTAGGCCTTGCCGTTGATCGGCGAGATCACATCGAAATACGCTCCGCCCGCGGGCGGCACCCACTGGCCGCCGATGAAGTTGTCGTACTGCGGCTGGAAGCTGTGCGGGGCATTGGCGGAACCGGGGGGCTCGTATTGCATGGACTTTCTCCTCACGTTGGACGAAAGTCCCATGTTCGGCCGAAATCGGACAAATGGACCCCGGTTTTACCCTGGGTCCGCGGTCAGCCAGTGCGCTATCGCCTGGGTGCGCGCCGCGGCCACGGCCTCGCCGATCGCGCGGCCGGCAAGGCCCTGGGCCGCGGCCTGGGCCGCGACTTGCGCCGTGACCACGGCCAGCGCCTGGTCCAGCGCCGCCTGCAGGCGCGCGCGCTGCGGATAGGGCTGGTCTTCGAGGCCCAGGCGGCCGCGCGCGTCGCATTCGCAGGCCTGCAGCGCCAGCGCGAAGCGCGCGGGCTGGCGAATCGCGTCGCAGCGCTCGAACAGCCGCATCAGTGCGGCCGCGTTCAGCTCGCCGCTGCGGTGAATATTGCCGTGCTCGCGCGCCACCACGTCGGCGAGTTCTCGGCAGTCGCTGGGCACGCGCAGCCTATCGCCCACCTGCTTTGCCAGGCGCGCGCTGCGCTGTTCGTGGCCTATGTGGCGCGGCAGCACGTCGGCCGGCGTCGTGCCCTTGCCCAGGTCGTGCACCAGGCAGGCGTAGCGCACGGCCAGCGGCGCGTCCAGGCGCGCGGCCTGCTGCAGCACCATCATCACGTGCACGCCGGTGTCGATCTCGGGGTGGTATTCGGCGCGCTGGGGCACGCCCCACAGGCGTGCGAGCTCGGGCAGCAGCACCTCGAGCGCGCCGCAGTCGCGCAGCACTTCGAACATGCGCGCGGGCGCGGTTTCCATCAGGCCGCGCGCGATTTCCTGCCACACGCGTTCGGCGACCAGGTCGCTGGCTTCGCCGGCGTCGACCATCTCGCGCATCAAGGCCATGGTCTCGGGCGCGACGCTGAAGTCGGCAAAGCGCGCCGCGAAGCGCGCGACGCGCAATATGCGCACCGGGTCTTCGCGGAATGCGTCGGTCACATGGCGCAGCAGCTTCGCTTCCAGGTCGCGCTGGCCGCCATAGGGATCGCTGAGCGTGCCGCTTTCGGGCCAGCCTTCGGGCGCGGCCATGGCGTTGATCGTCAGGTCGCGGCGCGCAAGGTCTTCCTCGAGCGTCACATCGGGCGAAGACTGCACGGCAAAGCCGCGGTAGCCGCGCCCGCTCTTGCGCTCGGTGCGCGCCAGCGCGTATTCCTCGTGGGTCCGGGGATGCAGGAAGACGGGAAAGTCGCGGCCCACGGGCTGGAAGCCCTGGGCGACCATTTCTTCTGGCGTGGCGCCGACCACGACCCAGTCGTGGTCATGGACGGGGCGGCCGAGCAGATGGTCGCGCACCGCGCCGCCGACCATGAGGGTTTGAATGGAACTCATGCGCCAAGTGTCGCCGGATTTGGGGCGACCCCGGGCGCAAGTCAGAATGCCGCGGAGTAGATGGCGAGCGCGTCGTCCACCGTGAGCGGGCGCGGATTGTTCATCAGCAGCCGCTCCTGCAGCATGGCATCGGCGGCCAGCGTGGCGATCATGTCTTCAGCCACGCCATGGTCGCGCAGGCGCATGGGCAGGGCGGTTCTTTCTATCAGCGCAACGATATGCGCAATGAAGTCGGCCGCGCGCTCGGCCGGCGTGCCGGTCTGCGCCAGGCCCAGCGCCGCGCCCAGTTCGGCATAGCCTTCGGGGTGGGTCCGGGCGTTGAAGCGCAGCACATGGGGCAGCACCAGCGCATTGGTCAGACCGTGCGGCAGGTGGTAGCGCCCGCCCAGCGGGTAGGCCAGGGCGTGCACGGCCGCGACCGGCGCATTGGCAAAGGCCTGGCCGGCGAGCATGGAGCCCAGCAGCATGGCTTCGCGCGCCGCGAGGTCCTTGCCGTTGGTGCAGACCTGCTCCAGGTGGGTCGACAGCAGCTTGAGGGCCAGCGTGGCCGCATGGTCGGACAGCGGGTTCTTGAGCCGCTTGCTGGTGAAGGCTTCGATGGCATGCACCATGGCATCGATGCCGGTGGCGGCAGTGATCGCGGGCGGCAGCCCCACGGTGAGTTCTGCGTCCAGCACCGCGAGGTCGGCGTAGAGCTGGCGCGCGACGATGCCGCTCTTGGTGGTGGCACCGGTGGTGACGATGGCGACCGGGGTGACTTCCGAGCCGGTGCCGGCGGTGGTCGGAATGTGCACCAGCGGCAGACGTCCGCCGCTGACCTTTTCCACGCCGTACATCGCGCTCAGCGGCTGGTCGCTGGCGGCGAGCACCGCGACCAGCTTGGCGACATCCATCGACGAGCCGCCGCCCACGCCCAGCACCAGCGTGGCGCCGAACTCCCGGGCGCGCGCCGCGGCCTTTTCCACCACATGGTCCGGCGGATCGGCTTCCACGTCATCGCAGACCAGCAGCTCCCAGCCATGGGCGCGCAGCGAGGCAAACGCCGGCTCCAGCAGTCCGCTGCGGACCAGGAACTTGTCGGTCACGGCCATCACGCGCCCGGGCGTGAAGCGTTGCGAAAGGATTTCTCCTATGTTTTGCGCGGCACCCGTCTGGATGACGACTTGCGCGACGGTGCTGAATGAGAACGGCGACATGCGAGTGGAGGCGAGTGGTGGGAATGCACCATCCTGACGCGACTTGGCGGCCAAGTCCAGCGCCTTGGTGTCACCGAGTGGGGCGGCCGCAGTTACTGCGGCTTCCCATTCACCGGCGTTCGCGGTAGGGTTCCTCGAAGTCGATGAAGTCCTGCTCGGCAAGCGCGTCCTGCACCCATTCCTGCACCGAAGGCAGGGCCTGTACGCGCTTCACGTAGGCTTCGATCTGCGGCGGAATGGGCAGGGCATAGGTCGCCAGGCGCAGGCAGACCGGCGCGAAATAGGCGTCGGCAATGGTGAAGTGCCCGAACAGCAGCGTGCCGCCATGCGTGGCCAGCAGCGCGCTCCACATGTCGATCAGCCGCTGCACTTCGTCGCGCACGCCGGGCTGCTCGTTCCAGATTTGCGCTCCGGCCGCGGGCAGATGGGCCTCGACGTTGAGCGGGCAGTGCGTGCGCAGTTCGGGAAAGCCGCCGTGCATTTCGGCGCAGATGCTGCGCGCATGCGCCCGGTCGGGCGCGAGCAGCGGCCACAGGTGCTTGTCGGGGTATTGTTCGGCCAGGTATTCGGAGATTGCCAGGCTGTCCCAGATGGCCAGGTCGCCGTCGACCAGCACCGGCACCTTGCCCGCGGGCGAGACCGCATGCAGGCGCTGCTTGAACTCGGATTGCAGCGAGAAGCTGTCGAAGCGCACCTTGACTTCCTCGAACGCGATTCCGGCCTGGCGCATCAGCACCCAGGGACGCATGGACCACGATGAGTAATTCTTGTTGCCGATGTAGAGCGCAAGCATGCTGACTCCTGTCAGGTCGTAAGACCAGGGTGGCCGGGTGTGCGCCCATGCTAGCGGCAGTTGTGCGGCTTGTCATGGGGATGGCGTGGCTTTGGCCGCAAATCGGTGCGAAAAACCCTGCGAACGCTGGCGAAGCCCTGTAAAGCGGTAAGAAACTGTTTCTCCCTGTATCGCCTTGCAGGCGCGCAGTGCTTTAATGCCCGCCATGCATACAACCGCCCTGGTCCTTTTCTCCGGTGGACAGGACTCCACCACCTGTCTGGCCGATGCTCTTTCGCGCTATGAACGCGTCGAAACCCTGGGTTTCGACTACGGCCAGCGCCACCATGTCGAACTCGATGCGCGCCAGAACGTGCTCGCCGAGATTCGCCGCCAGTTCCCGCAATGGGCGCCGCGCCTGGGCGACGACCACATGCTGTCGCTCGACGTGCTGCAGCAGATCGGCGGCTCGTCCCTGACCGACGACGTGGCCTTCGCGATGCAGGCCGACGGCCTGCCCAACACCTTCGTGCCCGGGCGCAACCTGCTGTTCCTCACGCTCGCCGGCGCGCTGGCCTACCGGCGCGGGCTGCAGGTGATCGTCACCGGCGTCTGCGAGACCGATTTCTCGGGCTATCCCGATTGCCGCGACGACACCATGAAGGCCTTGCAGGTCGCGCTGAACCTGGGCCTGGAGCGGCGCCTGCGCATCGCCACGCCGCTGATGTGGATAGACAAGGCCCAGACCTGGCAGATGGCCCAGGACCTGGGCGGCCAGCCGCTGGTCGACATCATCGTCAAGGACACCCACACCTGCTACCAGGGCACGCGCGACACGCTGCACGACTGGGGCTATGGCTGCGGCAGCTGCCCGGCCTGCGATCTGCGCGCCAAGGGCTGGGCGCGCTGGAAAAGCTAGCGCCGCGGTCGCTCGGCCTGGGGCCAGACCACGCCGTTGTCGTTGAGGATGGCGTCCAGCGGCAGGTCATGCGGCTCGGGCACGAAGTCGTCGAGGTAGCCGCAGGTGAAGCCCAGGCCCACGGTGAACGGGCGCGGCGTGAGCGTGGCCAGCGTGCGGTCGTAGAAACCGCCGCCATAGCCCAGCCGGTAGCCGCCGGGCGCATAGCCCACGCAGGGCACGAACAGCAGCGTGGGCACGACCACCTCGGTGTCCTTGGGCTTGGGAATGCCGTAGGCGTCCTCTTCCATCGGGCAGCCCGGATACCAGAGGTGAAAGCTCAGCGTCTTGTGCACCTTGTCGATTACCGGCAGCCCTATGCGCCGGCGCTGGCCGCCGCGCTGCAGCTCGCCGTCTTCCTTCCAGCGGTGCAGGGCGGGCAGGGGGTCAAACTCTCCTTTGATGGGCCAATAGGCGCCAATCACGGTATCAGGCCGATCAATGAGCCAAAATCGCATCACCTGTTGCAACAGGTCCGCGCGGTCCAGTCGATCCGTAAGGTTCAACCGCTGTTCGATCAATGCGCGCCGTAAGGCTGCTTTGTCCATCACATAATCCTCCATGCACTGGCACAAGATTCTGACACCGCTTCTCGCGGCAACCCTCTGGACCACAGCCTCGCCGCTGGTGGTGGCGCAAATCCGTGGTGACGATGCGTTGCTCGCAATGCAGCAAGCCTACCGCAAAGGCGACCGCAATCAGCTCGCACAGTTGTTGCCCGCGGTGCGCGGCCATGGGCTCGAGCCCTGGGGTGCCTATTGGGAGCTGCGTCTGCGGCTGGACCAGGCGCAGCCCGACGAGGTGCAATCGTTCCTCAAGCGCTGGGCCGGCACCTACCAGGAAGACCGGCTGCGCAACGACTGGCTGCTGCTGCTGGGCCAGCGCCGCGACTGGGCGCAATTCGCGCAGTTGCTGCCGGGCTACCGCATGCAGGACGACCGCGCGGTGCGCTGCTATGCGCTGACCATTGCCCAGATCGAAGGCCGTACGGGCGAGGCGCAGGCGCAGGAAGCGCGCGACCTCTGGTACGCGCAGCGCGACGCCGAGGACGCCTGCACCAATGCAGCGGCGACTTTCTATGCGGCCAAGCAGATGCCGGCCAGCGACATCTGGCGCAAGGCGCGGCTCGCGGCCGACGCCAACCGCCAGCGCGCGGTGCGCGATGCGGTGCAACTGGTCGCGCCCGAGTCGGCGCCGCTGGTCAACGAACTGTTTGCCTCGCCCATCAAATTCCTCACGGGCCCGCGCGTGGCGCGCGGCCAGGTACGCCAGGAACTGGGGCTGCTGGCCCTGATACGCCTGGCGGCCAATGATCCGGCCCAGGCCGCGGCCCAGCTCGAAGGCCGCTGGAGCGGCCAGCTCTCGGCCGAGGAGCGCAACTGGGCCTGGGCGGCCATAGGCAAGCAGGCGGCATTCAAGCTGCAGCCCGAAGCGCAGACTTATTTCGCCAATGTGCGCAAGGACCAGGACCTCAACGACGAACTGCTGGGCTGGAAGGTGCGCACCGCCTTGCGCGCCAGCCAGTGGCGCCAGGTGACGCGCGCCATCGATGCCATGAGCCCCCAGGGCCAGGCCGACAGCACCTGGGTCTACTGGAAGGCCAAGGCGCTGCTGGCGCCGCATGGCGGCGACGCCGAGCGCGCGCAGGCGCGCCAGCTGTTCGAAGGCATTGCGGGTTCGGGCGGCTTCTACGAGCAGCTGGCGCTCGAGGAGCTGGGCCAGCGCGTGACCGTGCCCGCGGCGCCCGCGCCCCTCACGGCGCAGGAAAAGGCCGCGGCGCTGGCCAACCCCAGCCTGCAGCGCGGTCTGCAGGCCATCCAGCTGGGACTGCGCAGCGAAGGCGTGCGCGAATGGAACTACGCGACCAACCTGCATACGCCGGGCGGCATGGACGAGCGCGCGCTGCTGGCCGCGGCCGACCTTGCCTGCCAGCGTGAAATCTGGGACCGCTGCATCAACACCAGCGAGCGCACGCGCAGCGAAGTCAACTGGAACCAGCGCTATCCCATGCCGTTCCACGACACCGTGATTGCGCGCTCGCGCATGATCGGCCTTGATCCGGCCTATGTCTACGGCCTGATACGCCAGGAAAGCCGCTTCATCATGGACGCGCGCTCGGGCGTGGGCGCGTCGGGCCTGATGCAGGTCATGCCAGCGACCGCGCGCTGGACCGCGCGCAAGATCGGCATGAGCGACTTCACTCCCGGCATGATCAACGACCGCGAAGTCAACATCACCATAGGCACGGCTTATCTCAAGCTCGCGCTCGACGACTTCGACGGCTCGATGGCCATGGCCGCGGCCGGCTACAACGCCGGCCCGGGCCGTCCGCGCGTATGGCGCAACGGTCCGGTGCTCGACGCCGCGATCTGGGCCGAGAACGTGCCGTTCACCGAGACGCGCGACTACGTGAAGAAGGTGCTGGCCAACACCACGGCCTATGCGGCGCTGATCACGGGCCAGCCCCAGTCGCTCAAGGCGCGCCTGGGCACGGTGGGTCCGCGTCCCACCAACGAGCCCGAGCCGCTCAAGGATCTGCCCTGAGCAAATGCCTGAGGCTTGCGCCTCAGGCGTTGTACAGCTGCCCGGCCTCGCGCCGGGCCGCGCCCACGGCGACCAGCTCATCGACCAGCGCTGTCGTCCAGTCTGCGGGTGTCGACTGGGCAAAATGCCGCGCATGCAGCTGCACCAGATAGGGCGTGGCTTCGGTCCAAGCCTGCAGCGCATCCGCGTCGATGTGCTGCCATTCGAGCAGCTTGAACTTGATCAGCACCTTGGCCGCATGGCGCGCATGGCGCAGCGGCGACTGCACAAAGCCCGCAAGCCGCGCGCGCGCTGCGACCAGTGCGCTGCTCACATCGCGAAAGATGGGGCCGTGGCCCGGAATGACGGTCAGCGGCGCGAGCTGCTCTATCAGGTCCAGCGTCGCGCCGACTTCGGCAAACGCATCTTCGCCGTCGAGTTCGGGAAACACCACGCCAAAGCCTTTTTCCCACAGCGCATCGGCCGAAATCAGCAGCCTTGCCGCGGGCTCGAACAGCACCACCGAATGCGAGTCATGGCCGGGCGCCGCATGGATCTGCCAGGGCCGCCCGCCCAGGGAGACTTCGCTGCCCGGCGCCAGCGTGCCGTCGATGCGAAAGCGCGGGCATTGCTGGCCCGTGGGCACATAGCCCAGCGCCTGCGCATCCCAGTCGCGCACCTGGGCCGCCTGGCCCGGCGCGATCGCGGTGTGCACTTCCGGCCAGGCCGCCTGCAGCGCGGCGTTGCCGCCGCAGTGGTCGCTGTGCAGATGGGTGTTGAGGATGCGCGCCAGCGGCTCCCGGCCCAGCGCCGAGCGCACCAGCTCGACGGTCTGTTCGGCATGGATGCAGTAGCCGGTATCGACCAGCGCGGCGCCGTCGCTCCCGGTGAACAGCACGCTGTTCGCCGACAGCCAGCCGCGCTCCAGCACGGTCATTTCCGGCCACAGCGTGCCGGCGGCAGGGGCGCGGCTCACTGCGGGCTGCGCAGTTCGCGCCGCAGTATCTTGCCGACATTGGTCTTGGGCAGGGCGTCGCGGAACTCTATGTACTTGGGACGCTTGTAACCCGTGAGGTTTTCGCTGCAATAGCGCTGCAATGCGTCTTCGTCGAGCGCCTCGCTGCTGCGCACGACGAACAGCTTGATGGCCTCGCCCTGCTTTTCGTCGGGCACGCCTATGGCCGCGCATTCGACCACATGCGGGCACAGCGAGACCACGTTCTCGAGTTCGTTCGGGTAGACGTTGAAGCCGCTGACCAGGATCATGTCCTTCTTGCGGTCGATGAGGCGCACATTGCCCTGGGCATCCATCTGGCCCACGTCGCCGGTGCGCAGATAGCCGTCGTCGGTGAAGGCCCGCGCGGTTTCCTGCGGCTGGTTGTAGTAGCCGGTCATCACGTTCGGGCCCTGGATGCACAGTTCGCCGGGCAGGCCCAGCGGCAGGTTCTGGCCGTTCTCGTCCTTGATGGCGATCGAGATGCCGGGCAGCGGCAGGCCGATGTTGCCGGTGTACTCGGGGTTGGTGACCGGGTTGTTGGTGCCTATGGCGCAGGTCTCGCTCATGCCCCAGCCTTCGATCATGGTGCTGCCCGTGACTTTCTTCCACTCGCGCGCCGTGCCCTCGGAGGCCGCCATGCCGCCGGCCTGGGTCAGGCACAGGCTGGAGAAATCGAGCGCGCGGAACTGCGGGTTCTGCAGCAGCGCATTGAACAGCGTGTTCACGCCGGGCAGCAGATGGAACGGGCGTTTCTTCAGCACGCCGACGAATTTTCCTATGTCACGCGGGTTGGGAATCAGGCTCAGGCTCGAGCCCTGGCGTATGGCCAGCAGGCACAGCGTGAGCGCGAAGATATGGTAGAGCGGCAGCGCCGCGATGCTGTGCAGGTTGCGCCGGTCGGGCAGGCTGGACAGCGCGGGCGCGAACCAGGCCTCGGCCTGCAGCGTCGCGGCGATGATGTTGCGGTGCGTCAGGATCGCGCCCTTGGACAGGCCCGTGGTGCCGCCTGTGTATTGCAGGAACGCAATCGAGTCCAGCGTGGCCGGGCTGGGGCGCAGCGTGCGCTGCGCGCCCAGTGCCAGCGCGTCGGGAAAGGTCGTGACCTGGCGGCCGCCCGTGAGCGCCAGGGTGTAGGGCGGCACCATCTTGGCGAGATGGCGCGCGGCAAAGCGTATCCAGCGGCCGTAGATTGGGCCCAGCAGATCGCCCAGCGAAGTGATGCAGATCTGCTGTATGGGCGTGCGCTCGAGAACGCTGCCCAGCGTATGCGCGAAGTTCTCCAGGATCACGATGGCGCTCGCGCCCGAGTCCTTGAGCTGGTGCTCGAGCTCGCGCGCCGTGTAGAGAGGGTTGACATTGACGCAGGTATAACCCGCGCGCAGCACCGCGGCCATGGTCACGGCGAACTGCGGCACGTTGGGCAGCATGATCGCCACGCGCGCGCCCGGCTCCAGCCCCAGGCCTTGCAACCACGCTCCCAGACGCTGCGACAGCAGGTCGAGATCGCGGTAATGCATCCAGCGGTCCATGCAGACCGAAAACGGCTGATCGGCGTTCTTCTTGAGCGATTCCTCGATCAGCTGCGCCACCGAGCGGTAGGCGCCGGGATCGACATCGTGAGGAACGCCAGCGGGATAGTTCTGCAGCCAGAGAGGATCCATGCGAGTACAGCCTTGAATGTCTGAAGAATCACCTGGCCCGGCAGGCCGCGGTGCGGTCTGTCCATTCTGTCGCCGTCAGCCCAGACTGTCCCCCGGGCTTGTCCTAGGGATTGTCCCGAGAAGGACAGCGGGCGCTGCGCCGACAGGCAAGTGCGTCAGGACATGGTAAACCTGGGCCATGACAAGGACCAAGGCATGAATGCGCGCTGGCAGCGGGCCGCGATTTTGGGCGGATGGATTCTGGCGCTGGCCTGGCTCTGGTGGTCATGGCCGCGCTCGCCCATGCTGGCGCTGGGCGGGGTGCTGGTGCTGCTGCTGTTTCCCGCGTGGAGCATAGGAACGCAATTCGCCTGCCTGCTGCTCGCACCGCGCGGCGCCATGGGGGCGCTGCCGCCCGTGTCGGCGCGCGCGATGCTGCGCGCTTATCTCGCCGAAGTCGGCTGTGCCTATCGCATCTTCGGCTGGCGCCAGCCGTTTCGTACGCAGGCGCTGGCCGATGACCTCGGCGCCCGCGCGGTGGGGGTGGTGCTGGTGCATGGCTATCTTTGCAACCGCGCTTTCTGGCAGCCCTGGCAGCGCATGTTTGCGGCGCACGGCATTTCCTGCATTGCCGTGACGCTCGAGCCCGCCTGGGGATCGATAGACGAATGCGTGCCCGATCTGGACACCGCCGTGCGGCGCATGGAGCAGGCCACCGGCCGCGCGCCGGTGCTCATAGGCCACAGCATGGGAGGTCTGGTGATACGCGCCTGGCTGCGCAGCCGGGGGGCCATGGTCGGCGAAGGCGTGACCGAAGCACAGGCCGCGCGGCGGCTGCAGGCGCTGGTGGCGCGAGTGATCACGCTGGCCACGCCCCACCGCGGCACCTGGATCGCGAATTTCAGCCGCACGCCCAACGGCCGGCAGATGCGCCTGGACAGCGACTGGCTGCGCGCGCTCCTCGCGCGCGAGCCGCAGGCGCTGGCCGCGCACATGACCTGCTGGTATTCGAACTGCGACAACCTGATCATGCCCGCGCTCGCCGCCACCTATCCCGGCGCTGACAACCGGCTGATCGTCGACCAGGCGCATGTGCAGCTGGTGTTCGATCCGCAGCTGATGCAGGAATGCGTGGCGCTGGTGCAGCGCGCCCAGGCCGGCTGCCCGCCGGCGGCCAACTCGGGCAGTGCACACAGCGGGGTGTAGAGCGCAGCGAAGTCGGCTTCGGTCATGCGCGCGCCGGGCCCGCATGAAAAATGCAAAAAAAGCCCATTTCATGCAGTTTTCAAGGGTGATTCGGGGAAACCCTGGGTTTTTTGGCCCATGTCCGTAGAATCCCCGCCATGAGCGCAACGCAAGCAATCGACAAGCTGGACCGGGCCATTCTCCGGCGCCTGCAGGAAAACGGCCGGGAAACCTATGACGTCATCGGCGAGCAGGTCGGGCTTTCGCCCAGCGCCGTGCTGCGCCGCGTCAAGCGGCTCGAAGAAGCGGGCGTGATCGACCGCTATGTCGCATTGGTGCGCCCCGAGACCGTGGGCCTGGGCCTGACCGCCTACCTCAACGTGCGCCTCGAGAAATACACCGAGACCAGCAAGCGCAATCCCATGGACGTGTTTCGCGCGAGCGTGCAGACCTGGCCCGAAGTCGTCGAATGCGCGTCGCTGACCGGCGAAATGGATTATCTGCTGCGCGTCGTGGTCAGCGACATGGCGCATTACAGCCGCTTCATCATGGAAACGCTGCTCAAGCACCCCAGCGTGCAGGACTGCAAGACCAGCTTTGTGCTGGACCGGGTCAAGGCGACAACGGCGGTGCCGGTTTAGTCGGCATCTGTTTTTCCGTTGTCCTCATCTGCCCGGCGAGCCGCGTCAAAGGATGAACAGCCAGTTCTCCAGGCATGAAGACGGGCATTCATGGTGCGACAAGCTCACCACGAACGGTTTCCCATGCATCCCGAGGCCGCCTGGCGAGCCGCGTCAAAGGATGAGCAACCAGTTCTCCAGGCATTAAGACGGGCGTTCATGGTGCGACAAGCGCACCACGAACGGTTTCCCATGCGTCCCGAGCCCGGCCGGCCGCGTCGCAGGATGAACGGCTAACTCTCAAACCCCTGGCGCATGAAAGCGTTGCAAGCTTGCATCGTTCCCATGTTGCACTGCAGCATTCTTCTTGAAGAATCTAGGGTAATCCCCTATATTCGAAGCATGAACGTTTCTATTGACTGGTTGAAGTCTTCCTGGCGCGCGGGCAAGCACATGCTGCGTCCGGTGACCAGTCCATCAATTCGCTTCATCGCCTCGTGCCGTCCTGCCATGGTTCCTATCCGTACCTTGAGTGCGCGCCACCGCAACAGCGTGGGCCGCCATTTGCTCAAGCTCGACACCGCCGACCGCTATCTGCGTTTCGGCTATGCGGCCAGCGACGAGCAGGTGCTGCGCTATGTGCAGCAGCTCGATTTCGAGCGCGACCAGCTTTTCGGCATCTACAACCGGCGCCTCGAGCTGATCGCCATGGCCCATGTCGCCTACGCCCCCCATCCTGAGTACCAGAGCTGCGCCGAGTTCGGCGTGTCCGTGCTCAAGCAGGCACGCGGCAAGGGTCTGGGCAAGCGCCTGTTCGACCATGCGATCGTGCATGCGCGCACCCGTGGCGTGAGCATGATGTTCATCCATGCGCTGTCCGAGAACACCGCGATGCTCAAGATCGCGCGCAAGGCCGGCGCCGTGGTCACGCGCGACGGCTCCGAATCCGAAGCCTATCTGCAGCTGCCGCCCGCGGGCATAGACACGCACATGGAGCAGATGGTCAACGAGCAGTTCGCCGAAGTCGACTACCAGCTCAAGAAGCAGGCCAGGCAGTTCTGGAGCTTCCTGGCGGGCATGCAGGAGATTCGCCAGGGCATGCGCGAAGGCCGCCACAAGGCCGGGGCATAACGCCGGCCATGCGCCGCAACGGCGTGCCCCGCTGCGCAGAGGGCCAGGGCGCCACGGGGATTTCTCGCAAATGCCACACCCCAGGTGCAGGCAATCCGCTATCCTTGCAGCTTGTTCCACTACCGCACGTCCTGCATTCCAAGACAGTGTCAGACCCGCATTCTGCTCGTTCTTCCGAAAAGGAAGACAAGCGCAGTTTTCTGCAAAAAGTCGCTGAATTCATCCATCCCGCTCCCGAGTCGGCCGATGAATTGATCGAAACCCTGGCGGAAGCCGAAGACAATCAAGTCATTGGCGCCGATTCCCGCGTGATGCTCGAACGCGTGATCCGCATGGCCGACATGACGGCCGGCGACGTGATGGTCGCCTCGACCCGCATGGACCTGATCAACATCGACGATCCGTTCGATGTCATCCTGCACCAGGTCATCACCACCGCCCATTCGCGCTTTCCTGTTTACCAGGGCGAGCGCGAAAACATCATCGGCATTCTGCTGGCCAAGGACCTCCTCAAGCTCCAGCGCGCTCCCGAACTGAACCTGCGTGCGCTGCTGCGGCCCGCGGTGTTCATTCCCGAGAGCAAGGGTCTGCACGATCTGCTGCGCGAGTTCCGCGGCAACCGCAGCCATCTGGCGGTCGTCATCGATGAGTTCGGCCGTGTCGCCGGGCTGGTCACGATCGAGGATGTGCTCGAGGAAATCGTCGGCGAGATCGAGGACGAATTCGATATCCCCGAAGACGAAGGCGACATCTTCGCGCTGGCCGACAACAGCTACCGCGTTTCGGGCGATACCTCGGTCGAGCGCGTCGCCGAAGCTTTCGATGTGGTGCTGCAGGCCACCGATCCTGAAGACGATTTCGAGACCATAGGCGGGCTGATCGCGCATGAAATGGGCCATGTGCCCAAGCGTGGCGAATACCTGCAGATGAAGGGCCTGGGCTTCACCGTGCTGCACACCAAGGGCGGCGCCGTGCGCTGGTTCCGCGTGGTGCGCGAGCATGCGCCCGACAGCCTGGTCAGCAACTGAACATCTCCATGGCTTTGTCCTTGCCCGGCCGCGCGGCCATCTGGCTGCGAGCGGCTGTCATGGCCGCAGCGGGCCTGGCCCAGGCGCTGTCCATTGCCTGGCCCGTTGGCGGCAAGCCGCTGTGGTGGCTGCAAATCGTCTCGCTGGCGCTGCTGGCCCATGGCCTGCGTGCCAGCGCGACTCCACGCCGCGCCGCGGCGCTGGGCTTCGTCTTCGCGACCAGTTGGCTCGCGGCCACGTTCTGGTGGCTGTTCATTTCCATGCACACCTACGGCGGCCTGCCCGCGCCGCTGGCGGTGCTGGCTGTGCTCGGGCTGGCAGCCTTTCTGGGCAGCTATTACGCGCTCGCGGCCTGGGCTTTCACGCGTTTCAAGCCATCTGGAGCGCTGGCCTCGGCGCTGCTGTTCGCCGCCTGCTGGACGCTGGCCGAGCTGGCACGCGGCAGTCTTTTTACCGGCTTTCCCTGGGGTGCGGGCGGCTACGCCCATGTCGACGGGCCGCTGTCGGTGCTGCCGCGCTGGCTGGGCGTCTACGGCACGGGCGCGGTCGCGGCCGCGCTGGCCTATGGGCTCGCGGGCCTGCGGGCCGGGCATCTGCGCCAGGCGCGTACCTGGGCGCTGGCGCTGGGCGGCGCGGCGCTGCTCGCCGGCCTGTTCTGGCAGCGTGACTGCGCGCTGCGCGCCTGCCTGGCCCAGGCCCCGGCCGCGCAACCTGGCGCGATCAGCGTGGCGCTGTTGCAGGGCAATATTCCCCAGGATGAGAAATTCGAGCCCGGCAGCGGCGTGCCGCTGGCGCTGGAGTGGTATTCGAGCGCGCTGCGCAGCACCGATGCCCAGCTGGTGGTCGCGCCCGAAACCGCGATTCCGCTGCTGCCCCAGCAGCTGCCGCTCGACTACATGCAGCTACTGCAGCAGCATTTCAGCCAGGGTCCGCAAGCCGCGCTGATCGGCATTCCGCTGGGCAACCCGGTCGAAGGCTATGCGAATGCCGTGATCGGCCTGCTGCCGGGCCAGGCGCCGGTCTACCGCTATGACAAGCACCATCTGGTGCCGTTCGGCGAGTTCATTCCGCCGCTGTTCCGCTGGTTCACCGAAATGATGAACATTCCGCTGGGCGACTTCAATCGCGGCGGTCTGGCCCA
Organism: Comamonas sp. DB36; assembly: GCF_057914905.1. NCBI lineage: Bacteria > Pseudomonadati > Pseudomonadota > Betaproteobacteria > Burkholderiales > Comamonadaceae > Comamonas > Comamonas sp. DB36. Next base: position 4,014,124 of record NZ_CP196631.1, on the reverse strand, counting down.
GGCGTCGATGGACTGGGCGGGCCAGCGGCTGGCGCCCAATATCTGCTACGAGGATCTGTTCGGCGAGGAAATCGGACTGCGGTTTCGCGATCCGGCCACGGCGCCGACGATCTTTGTCAATGTGAGCAATATCGGCTGGTTCGGCGACAGCGTCGCCATCGACCAGCATCTGGCGATCAGCCGCATGCGTTCGCTCGAGTTCGAGCGGCCCATGCTGCGCGCCACGAATACCGGCGCCACGGTGATCATCGACCACCATGGCGCCGTGACCCAGGCGCTCGCGCCACATGTGCGCGGCGTGCTGACGGGCAGCGTCCAGGGGCGCGACGGAATCACGCCGTTCGCCGGCTGGGTGCGCTGGGCCGGGCAGCTGCCGTTATGGCTGTTGGCCGCGCTGGCAGTGGCCTATGCGGCCTGGCGACAGCGAACGGTCAGCCAGGGCAAGTAGACTGTCGTCTTTTGAAGTTTCTGTGTTCTTTTGCATTTGCAGGGTCTTTGCGGTTATACGGCAGCGCCGTGGGCCGGATAATGCGCGCCTGTGGCGCATGCGAAATGCTGCGAATCACGCGACAACGAAGCGGTGAGTGCACCGCTGTGGAGCAAGTTTGACAATGGCCGATTCCTTTTCCTACCAGCAACTGATCGCCTCCGGCGAGGGCAAGCTGTTCACTCCTGATTCCGGGCGCCTGCCTTTGCCTCCCATGCTGATGTTCGATCGCATCACGCACATCGCCAGCGAAGGCGGCGAGCATGGTCTGGGCAAGATCGTGGCCGAGCTCGACGTGAACCCCGACCTGTGGTTCTTCAAATGCCATTTCCAGGGCGATCCGGTGATGCCGGGCTGCCTGGGCCTCGACGCCATGTGGCAACTGATAGGCTTTTACCTGACCTGGCTGCAATTGCCCGGTCGCGGCCGTGCGCTCGGCGCCGGCGAAGTCAAGTTCACCGGCGAAGTGGGCCCCGACGTCAAGTTGGTGACCTACGAAATCGACATCAAGCGCCTGATCAAGCGCAAACTCAACATGGCCATCGGCGACGCACGCCTGCTGGCCGACGGCAAGCTCATCTATACGGCAACCGACCTGCGCGTGGGTTTGTTCATGCGTGAGGGCAAAACCGAAGGATCCGCAGAATGAAGCGTCGGGTTGTGATTACGGGCACGGGCATTGTCTCGTGCATCGGTAACGACAATGCAACGGTCGAGGCCTCGCTGCGCGAGAGCCGTTCGGGCATACGGGCCATGCCCGAATTCACCGAACTGGGCATGCGCAGCCAGGTGGCCGGCATTCCGCAAATTGATGTCGAGGCATTGATCGACCGCAAGCAGCTGCGTTTCATGGGCGATGCCGCGGCGTATGCGCAAATAGCGCTGACCCAGGCCATCGCCGAGGCCGGACTCACACCCGAGCAGGTTTCCCATCCGCGCACCGGCCTGATCATGGGTTCGGGCGGAGGTTCGCCCGCGAACCAGATCGAAGCCGCGGACACGCTGCGCGAAAAAGGCATTCGCCGCGTCGGCCCCTACCAGGTCACGCGTTGCATGAGCTCCACGGTCTCGGCCTGCCTGTCGACGAATTTCGGCATCAAGGGCATCAACTACTCGATCACCTCGGCCTGCTCGACTTCGGCGCACTGCATCGGCTCCGCGGCCCAGCAGATCGCCTGGGGCATGCAGGACGTGATGTTCGCCGGCGGCGGTGAGGAACTGTCCTGGGGCATGTCGCTGCTGTTCGACGGCATGGGCGCGATGTCCAGCAAGTACAACGCCACGCCCGAGAAGGCCGCGCGCGCCTATGACGCCAACCGCGACGGTTTCGTGATCGCCGGCGGCGGCGGCGCCGTGGTGCTCGAAAGCCTGGAGCATGCGCTGGCGCGCGGCGCCAACATCCTCGGCGAAGTCGTGGGCTTCGGCGCCACGTCGGACGGCGAGGACATGGTCGCTCCTTCGGGCGACGGCGCCATTGCCTGCATGCGCCAGGCCATCGAAGGCCTGGACGGGCCCATCGACTACATCAACACCCATGGCACTTCGACGCCGGTCGGTGATGTGCCCGAACTGCGCGCCATCCGCGAAGTGTTCGGCGAGAACATTCCGCCGTTCTCGTCGACCAAGTCGCTGACCGGCCATTCGCTGGGCGCGACCGGCGTGCAGGAAGCGATCTACTGTCTGCTGATGCTCAACAAGGGCTTCATCGCGGGTTCGGCCAATGTCGAGACGCCCGACCCCGCGGTCGAAGGCATGCCGCTGGTGACCGTCACGCGCGACGCCGAACTGCGCCAGGTGCTGTCGAACAGCTTCGGCTTCGGCGGTACCAATGCGAGCCTGGTGCTCAAGCGCTGGGAAGGCGTATAAGTTCCATTCGCCACCGCCCCGGGGTTGAAAGGCTTCGGGGCGAATCCTCTGCTTCCTTCATTTTTCCCTGAATTTTCTCGCGTGGCGTTGTGCGGCCGGCGCACCCGACGGTGGCTGAATGCTCATGGTGACTGCAATCGCTGCGCGCACGCCGCGTGTGGCACCTGGGCGACTCGGCTGTGATTGCCAATGCATGAAGTTTGAGCGACAAGTGATCAGTGGCCACTTGGGCGCGCTGCCCGCAAGCTCCATTGCAGCAGTGCGTTTCTGCTGTAACTTAATGTGCAGGGCTCGTCCTGCGCTAGGATACAGCGCTCAGTGGATGGCGCGCAGGCATTGCGCGGCATCCGATGCCGGTACAGTCATGGCTGAAGGCAACCCAATAGTCAGACTGAAAGCACTGGCGGCGCCCACCCGCCCGACGCATGTCGTGGCCGACGCCTATGGATTTCCAGAAGCTTTGATTTAATTGATTCGTCGAAAAACAAATTCATGAATAGTCCGCAATCATTAAGTCTTCGGCAAGAGCTATCTTTCGAAAATTTGTCGGATGTATCCCTGGATATCTCCATCGTCACCTACAACTCGTTCAAGTGGCTGGCGAAATTCTTTGATAGCCTGGCTTCGCAGCGCATCCCACTGAAGCAGATTCGGCTCCTTGTTCGTGACAATGGTTCGACGGATGGAAGCATTGCCTGGCTGCAGAACTTCCAGCAGGAGCAGCAGCACAGCTATCTGGAAATTTCTGTGGAAGCCGGCGCCAACGTCGGCTTTGGCAAAGGGCATAACGCCAATCTTGCGAAAGCGCAGAGCCCGTTTTTTCTGGTGACGAATGTCGATCTGGAGTTCGAGCCGGACACGCTGGTGGAGCTGCTGATACAGGCCTGCGCCGACGGTCCGGATGTAGCTCAATGGGAATGCCGCCAGAAACCGTACGAGCATCCTAAGCACTACAACCCGGTCAACGGCGATGTGCTCTGGTGTTCGAGCGCCTGCGCGCTGTTCCGTACCGAGGCGATGCGCAAGGTGGGCGGTTACGAGCCGCTGCTGTTCATGTATGGCGAGGATGTGGAGCTTTCCTATCGTCTGCGCGACAACGGCTACCGTCTGCGCTACGTGCCCAAGGCCACGGTATGGCATTACACCTATGAGGAAGCTGCGCAGGTCAAACCCATGCAGTTTCTGGGCAGCACCTATGCGAACGTGCTGCTGCGCTGCCGCTACGGCAGCCGCCATCAGGTCATTGGCGGTGCAATCATGTACCTGGGGCTGCTGGCCGTGCCGCAGTCCTTTCCAGGCCAGCGCCGGGGCTTGCTGAAGAACGGCCTCAAACTGCTGCGTTCCGCGCCCGTGTTTCTGCGCACGCGCCGCAAGAGCCACCAACCGTTCCCGTTCCGCCTGTGGGACTACGAAATGCCGCGCGAAGGCTCGTTCCACGCCTATCCGGAGAAAACCGGCGACGAGCCCAAGCCACTGGTCAGCGTACTGACCCGCACCACGCCCGGCAAGACCGGCCGCTTGGCCGAGGCCGTGGCCTCGGTCGCGGCGCAGACCTATTCCAACATCCAGCTGGTCGTGGTCGAGGACGGCGGCAACACGGCACAGGCTTTCATGGACGAAGTCCGTGGCTATGGCGTGCTGTCGGAGGTGACCTATCTGCCCTTGCCCAAGATGGGGCGCTGCGCCGCGGGCAATGCCGCGCTGGCAGCGGCGCGCGGCGAGCTGCTGTGCTTTCTGGACGATGACGACCTGTTCTACGCCGACCATCTCGAAGTGCTCGTGGATGCATGGCAAAAGCGCCCCGAACTGGGCGCCGTCTATTCGCTGGCCTACCAAGTGCGCACCGAAGTGATCAGCGCCGAGCCGTGGATCTACCGCGAAATCGAGCACAGCCTGCTCTATCGGCAGCAGTTCAACCGCTACGTCATGTGGCACCACAACTATCTGCCCATCCAGACCGTGCTGTTCAAGCGTTCGCTGTTCGAGCAATACGGCGGCTTCGATCCTGACCTGGAGAATCTGGAGGACTGGAATCTCTGGGTGCGTTACTCCTTGCACCACGATTTCGAGATGGTGCACAAGGTCACGTCGCTGTACCGCGTGCCGGCCAAGGCGGAGATGGCCGTGGGGCGGCAGAAGATGCTCGATGACTACTATGCCAAGGCCCAGGAAAAGCATGCCCAGCTGCGTGCCGACATCAGCCCGGTTGAAGTGCTGTCTGCGGCGCAGCAGTTGTCGCGCGACATCTACGTGACCTTGATTCCCGCAAAGCAGGTGCGCAAGTTCATATTGCAGGTTCCCAGTCTGCGCTGGCTGTACCATCCGTTGAGAAAGTTCGCCTACTACGTGAGACGCGTACGCAACAGATAGGCCGCATAGCGAGGAGACGAAATGGAGACCTGGTTTGCCCCCACCCAGCCGGGCGCGCTGCCTGCTGCGCGCAAGGTGCTGGTGTTGGCGCCCCATCCCGACGACGAGATATTCGGTTGCGGCGGCGCCGTGGCGCTGTATGCCCGGCAGGCCGTGCCGGTGCATGTGCACATACTCACGGATGGTGGCGGCTATGCGCCGGATGCGCAGCGCGAGCAGATCCGCGTCACGCGCCATGAGGAGTCACGCCGGGCGCTGGCCCATCTGGGCGCGGGCATCGACAGCTCATTTGGCACTTACCAGGACCGCGCGCTGCTCAAGGAGAGCAGCCTGATCGCGCATATGGTGACTCTGCTCGAGCAGCACCAGCCCCAGTTGGTGATTGCGCCATCGCCCTGGGAAATCCACCCCGATCACCAGGCTTGCGCACGCGCTGCTGCGGCGGCCGTCAACCAGTGGCGGCGCAGGGCGCAGGCCGATGTGGGACTGATGCTTTATGAGATAGGCAGCCCCTTGAAGACCAATCTGCTGCTCGACATCACCTCCGTCTGGGCGATAAAAGAGCAGGCCATGCAGAGCTTTGCCTCGCAGCTGCAGCAGCAGGACTACATACGTCACGTCAAGGGCTTGAACTCGTACAGAACCTATACCTTGCCGCGCGAAGTGCGCTATGCGGAGGCGTTTCACTATCTGTCGGCCGACGACATGGCCGCGATGGACAGCGGCACCGACCCCGCACCGGCGAGCCGCAATCTTGCCGTGCAGTACCTGGACCGCTGGGTCGAGTCCGCGTTGCAAAGCGCCAGCGTCCATGCCGAAGACCTGCAGCAGGCATTGCTGGCGCAGAAGGAGCACAGCGCCCAGCTGGAACTGCAGCGCGAGCGGCGAGAGCAGCAGCAGGAGCAGGAAAGCCAGCAGCATCAGCAGGAAATCCTGCGATATCAGCAGCAAATGCAGCAGCAAATGCAGCAGCAAATGCAGCAGCAGGCGCGCGAAAGCGAGTTGCAGCGGCAGGAACATATGCGGCTACAGCGTGAAATTCAGCTGCTGCAGCAGCAGGTGCTGGCGTCGGAGGAAGCCTTGCAGCAGCAGCAGCGCGCGCATGAGCAGCAATTGACGCAGACCTTGCAGGTGATCGAGACACTGCATGCCTCCACTTCATGGCGCGTCACGGCCCCGCTGCGGGCCTTGCGCCGCTGGTTCAGGTAAGCGTCAGGCCAGCCGGAACACCGGCAGCGGCGTGCGTGTCACAGGCCGGTCGGGCCCGATGCGCGCATAGAGCGGTCCTGTGCCCAGGCGCGCGATCAGATGGGCGGGGATCTCGGCCTGGGGGCCGCTGCCCAGCCAGCCCACCGCGGGAATGAGCAAGGCCGATGGGCTCAGCTCGAGCAGCCAGCCGCCTTGCCATGCAGCCGGCACATCAAGCACCGGGCAGGCCTTGTCATGTTCCTGGCAAGCCAGGGGCGCGGCCAGCGCAGGGCGCTGCATGCCGCGCGCCATTCTTTGCTGCCATGCGCCACGCCCGGCGAAATGCTTGTCGATATAGATCTGCTTGGATTTCTCCATGAAATCCACCTTGGCCGACGTGTGCTCCCATTCATGCAGCACATAGGCATCGGTCACCATACCCAGCTGCCAGCCCGCACGTTGGAGGCGCCAGCACAGATCCGAATCCTCGTAGTACATGAAAAACGCCGGATCGAACACGCCGCCGTCCTGCAGCGCTGCCGAGCGGCGCAGCAGCATCGCTCCGCCCGAAAGCGCGCGCTGGGCAACGACTTGCGCGCTGCCCGGCTGCCATACGCGCAAGGCCAGATTGCGGTAGGCGTTCGACATCCTTGCCGCGACCGCGTGGCTGCGCCATGCCTGCTCTATGCACCACATCTCGATTCCTGTCGGCAGCCAGGCCGGAGGCAGGCGGAAGCGGCCCGAGGACTCCCACAGCTGGGCGGGACTGACGGCGGCCAGCTCAGGCATGCGCTCGAGGGCGGCCTGAAGCTTTGCCATGCAGCCCGGCAGCACCTGGGTGTCGGGGTTGAGCAGCATGATGAATTCCGCCTGCGTGCTCGCAATGCCTGTATTGCAGGCCGCGCCGAAGCCGGTGTTGCCGGCATTGGTGATGACCTTGACGCGCGGGTCCAGCACCTGGCGCAACCGCCGGTTTTCATCTGCATTCACGCTGTTGTCGACAACGATGACTTCCATGCCGGGGCTGTCGCGCAGCAGGCTCTCGGCGGCTGACTGGACGAGGCGGTGGCCGAAATAGTTGACGATGATGCTGGCTATCATGGAATCAAAAGATGGAATATCGGCTCTGAAGCGTGCTCAGCAGCGAGAAGGCGCTGAACGCGAAGAATGCGCCCAGCAGTAATTGAGCGGCCAACGACAAAGCGCGCGACCGGACGTCGAACAGGCCGTGCAACGCATAGGCCAGCAGCAGGAAAGGAACAATGAAATATCTTCCCTGAATACCGTGCACGATGGTTGCGGGATGCGGCGTCCAGGAAATGAGCAGTGCGGTAAAGATGGCCAGCACCGACAGCAGCGCCGTGGCCGCCAGCGAAGATCGTGCGATGGCGTGGTTTGCCTTGTTGAACGGTGCAAATGCGTTCAGCAGCGCAAACAGTATCAGGCATGTACCGAAGACCGAGTAATGCCACAGGGTCAGGTTGGTATCAAGCCAGCCCAGTTTCCCGATGAACGACTGAAAGTAGAAGTTCATCATTTCGCTGTTGGTGACGGTATTGAACAATACCTGGGCGAAGTCCACAGGGTGGATAACGTAATACCGCAGTGCTTCCAGCGACGAGATATCGCGCGGAATTCTGTTGTCCACGGTGGTTTTGATGGAAAAGACGATCCAGAACAGCGTGAAGCAGGAGGCGAAAAGACCCAGGCCCAGGTATTTGCGATTCTTCTGCTGCCATCCAATGATGAACAGCAGCAGCAAAAGCGGCGCCAGATGAATCCGCGTGGTCGCGATCAGTACCAGCAGGCAGGCCAGCAGATAGAACGTTGCGGGGCGCTGGGGCTTTGACTGGAAGGCGAAGAACAGGCTCACGGCCACCAGGCTCAGGCTGGTGGTGATGCCGTCCAGCGTGGGCGAAAGCAGTTGAAAGACGCCCATGGGCAGCAACAGGATACCCAGCGCCAGTGTGCCAGGGCTGTGCAGCGAGAAAGCGACCAGCATCAGGGCGATGGCGATCGCCATGACGAAAATTCGCGCCAGGTAATAGGTGTGGTGAATGGATAGCTGGGCCAGTTCTCCGGCCTTGATCGCCATCGCATGCGGCAGATAGATCAAGGGCAGATAGAAGCCGGTTCCCGGAATTTCCATGAAGGACCGGTTTTCTGCGCCGCTCCAGGCAAGACTCCTGAGCCTCTGCTTTTCCTGCGGCGACAGCCGGAAGTCCGGGCGGCCGGAAAGCTGCATGTGTCCCTGGATGAAATCGCGCAGCCCGTCATCCACGTAGCCGCCCGACATCTTTCCCGGCGCAGTGGTCAGCAGCCAGTCGCCTTGCGCAACCAGATAGGCCTTGGCGATATGCTGGTTCTCATCCGGGGACTGCATGGGCGGGATGAAATACGAGCCACCGACAGCCAGCAGGAGAATGATGAGGTATTTGATGAAAAAGCGGGAGTCAAACATTCTCATGCGTTGCTGCCCAGCAGGGACACGTAGATTCCCGATGCAATCAGAACCGCTCCGACGAAGCTGTGCCAGCTGATGCTTTCACCCAGAAAGAAGTGCGCGAGCACGGGCACGATGAAGAAGGCGCAGCCCACGAAAGGGTAGGCGAGCTTGAGCGGAACCTGGCGCAGCAGCAATATCCAGAACAGCGTGGAGATGCCGTAGACGACCAGTGCAATCCACAGGTGCGTGTTTCTCAAGGCCAGCATCACGATGGAGCCGTCGCCGTGGAGATTCTGCGCCGCGAGCTTGAAAAGAATCTGGCCTGTGGACAGGCCGATCACGGTCAATATTGCAAGAATGATGGATTGCAGACTCATGGTGGTTTTTCTTGCCGCTTGTTCAACCGCGCTGAATCGCGCGCGGTCACAGATTCTGCTGAATCGCGCGCGACGGCACGTTGGAGACGTCGAAGGTCACGAAGGCCAGTAGCATCTGCAGGCCCATGATGGTCGGCAGGGCCGCGAGCATCACGGTGCCCGAAGGCGCCAGCGTTCCCGTGGAAAGCGTATGCGCCCACTGCGTGAGTCCATAGCAGATGCCGAAGCCGAAAAAGAGAATTCCCAGCAGCAGTTCGAGCGATGCCGCCGTCATGTCGCGCAGGAAGTAGTTGTAGAAGATTCTCTTCACGGAGTTCTTGATGTGCTTTGCCGTGAACTCCAGGAAAATATCCTTGATTTTCAGATTGCTTTTTTCATCGGCATATACCGCGTTCATGGGGATGTCCATGACGCAGGCACGAATGATGTTCAGCCGGAACAGCATATCGGTCTCGAAAAAATAGCGGTTGCTGATTTTCTGCAGCGGCAGATGGTTGATCAGCTTGACATGGATGGCGGTATATCCATTGGTGACATCGAATAGGTTCCAGTAGCCGGTGGAAAATTTCGCCACCATGGACAGCATCGCATTGCCGAACAGCCGAACGCCCGGCATGTTGCGGATCTTCTCCAGGTTGTAGAACCGGTTGCCTTTGGTGTAGTCCGCGTCCCCATTCAAAATGGGTTTGACGAACTGGGCAATCAGCTTCGGATCCATCTGGCCGTCGCCATCGATCTTCACGACGATGTCCATGCCTTCTTCGGCGGCCTGCCTGTAGCCGGTCTTCACGGCCCCGCCCACGCCCTGGTTTTCTGTATGCCAAAGAATATGCACGCGTGGATCGGTGCAGCTTTCCTGCACCAGGCGGCCGCTGCCTTCGGGGCAGGCGTCATCGACGACATAGATGCGCGCAACCTCGGGGCCTATGGCCGCGATCACGCCCAGAATGTGCCGGGTGACGCGATAGCACGGAATGACGACGGCAATCATGTTTCTGTCCTCGGCTCAGCAATTTTGGGCATGGCGGGCAGCAGGTCACTGGCCCACCAGCCGCCTGGATTGGCCATGATCTGCTGCGTGAAGAAATCGTAGATGCGCTCTATGGTCTGCGGGTCATGGGCGGGGCCGGGAGGGCAGAACACCATCCTGTAATGCCCCTTGCGCACCGGCACGCAGATGAAGCCGCCGATGTCGCTGTCCGTGCGCTGCGCCAGCCGCAGGCAGCCGCCGGCAATCGTTCTGGTGCCGCCCAGAAACCGCACCGTCATGGATGCGCCGTTGGGCAGCACGGGCGCATCGCCCAGCATCATCAGGATCTCGCGGCGCTTGAGCATGTCGTAGAACGGGCGCAGGCCGGCTTCCATTTCCACGACCTTGCCGCCGTTGAGGTACTGCTCCATGTCCTGGTACTTGGCGCTGAAGTGCTCACGCACGGCCTTGTCGACGCGCGGATCCTGGGTCACCGCGGACGTCATGATGTTGACGCTTTCGCCGCAGCGCGCGAGAAAGCTGGTGCCGAGGAAAAAGCTCTCGAAATGCGCAGTCAGCATGATCAGCCCGCGGCCGCGGTTGCGGCACAGGTCGAGCGCGTCGGGCGGATCGAACTCGCAGGTCAGCTCCAGGCCCCGGCCCGCGGCCAGCAGGCGGGCCTCGAACTCGTCCATGGCTTCGGACACAAAACGCTGGCTGCGCCAGTGGTCGAGCTGTTTCTCGGACGCCTCGGGAGCGAGTTCCTGATAGGCCGTGCGGCTTTGCTTCCAGATGTGCCGGAAGCCCAGGGCCATCGAGCGCCAGTCGCGTCCGGTCGCTCCATTGAGCGCGCCGCGCCATTGGGCCAGCGTATAGCCGAGTCCGAGAGGCAGGCGCGCCATCATCGGCAGCGCATGCGCGAAGTCCAGGTGGTGCAGCCAGCGGGCCGCTTTCCATTGGTAGGGCTTCACGGTGTGCTCATGCTGGCCGCCAGCGCGGCGATATCGCCCGGGCGGTGGATGTCGAAGCAGGGGGTCTTGATCGGCAGGCGGTGGGCCCACTTCTGCTCGAAGGCATGGCCGTTGTTTTTCACGCGCTCGATCAGGCCGGGCGGCATCTCGCCCTGCGCGGGCGTGTCGGACCAATGCTCGCAATACGCGTCCAGCGCGGCGGCGCACATGCCCGCTGCCTGCGCCTGCAGCACCAGGTCGGTCGCATAGAAGTCAAAACCCATGGCCGGGTCCATGCGCAGGCCCGAATCCACGCGCACGGCGACCAGCAACTCGTCGAGGCTGTCGACCAGGCAGGGCAGGGCCGCGGGTTCCTTGAGCAACTGGCCGCGGTCCAGCACATGGCCGGCGCGCACGCTCTGTTCTCCCACGCCGCGCACGCCATACAGGCCGGCCACGGCCAGCGTGGGCCACTGCGCGCAGGCCTCGCCCAGCGCCCGGCGGAAAAGCTGGTCCCAGCCCGGCGGGAAATGCACATCCTGGTGCACCCAGACCAGCCAGTCGCTGCCTTGCGCCGCCTGGGCGTCCATCGCCGGGTTGAAAGCCGCGGCTGCGGACGGGCTGTTGAAGCAGGCCGACCAGGGCAGGCCGCCGCGCTGCATGCACTCGGACTGTGCCAAGCGCTGCTGCAGCACATCGATGCGGCTCACGCTCGTGACGACGGCAATGGATGGAAGGTGGGAAGGCCTGGACATGGTGTTCATGGAAAGGGTGTGAGGACGCCGTGCAACGGCTGCCGTGCGCCGCTGCAGCCATCAAGGCTAGAGGAAGTCGGTATCCCCTGCCATCAGCCACAGCTTCAGATCGGGCGCCTGCGCGGGCATGTCCGCGGGAGCGCGAATGCTGATGTTGGCGATATGGGGAAGAAACTCGGGCGCGGTGCCGGCCAGCCGTTCGCTCACGCTGGCGCTGGCCCAGGTCGTCATCGTCGGTGCGCCTTCCTCGGCCGCGACGCGCAGCGCGGCCAGGCAGGCATGCGCCAGATGGCGCGCGGGCCCGACCCAATCGAGCCATTGCACGGCTTCGCCGGGATGCGACGGCTGGGACAGCACGATCACGCCCAGCGGCTGCAGATCCCATATGCGCCGCAGCGTGTACAGCCGGTACGCCTTGTCCGGACGCTGGATGAAGCGCCATGACAGGTAATCAGCGTCACGTATGCCTATCGTGTAGTCCCGCGTATCACGGCGCATGGCCTGCCAGGTCCGGTCTACCGTGGCGCGCAGGTGCGGCGCATCGGCGGCCAGCGGCTCGACACGCCATAGCCAGGCGGGAAGGGGCTGGCGCTGCGCGACCTGCCACTGCAGGAACGGCACGGCGCCGCCGTCGCGGCCCAATCCCTGCTTGACATGCAGCCGCGTGGAACGCGCATGCGCGAAGCCGAAGCCGACCTTGTAGGGGCGGTCGCTGCCCAGGCGCGTCGTGTACATATGCTCGCAGGCATAGAAGAACGGGTTCTTGCGCGTGAACACGCCGCGCCATTCGGGGCTGACCATCAGGTCGCCGATCTGCAGGAAATTCGTCGCCTGGCCCTGCTGCAGCATGCGCCGTGGAAAGCCGCCGCAATAGGCGATCAGTTCCTGGCGTTCATTCCAGATGCCCACGCCTTCGCCCTGGCCCCGGACGTACTTCCATTCGAACCAGTCGCCTTGCAGGCCGCTGCTGAAAATCTGGTGGTGCAGTTTGAGCACATCGTCCCTGTGGGCTGGGACCATGTCGCGCAACTCGAGGGGCTGGCCTGCAATCTGGAGATCTTTGTGCATGGTCGGTCAGCGGGGCGCTTGCGGCGGGGTGGTCACCCAGTCGCGCGGCAGGCTCACAAAGCCTTGCTCCGTGCCTTCCTGGCGCACATTGAGCCGCAGGCAATGCAGCACCTGGTCGTAAGGGTGCAGGCCATCCTCCGATGACAGGAAGCAGGTGACCCAGTAGGTGCCCTTGAGCAGCGGAAACTGCCTGAACAGGATGCTGGCCTGACCCTTGCCCTGGGCATCCACGGGAATGACGATGCCGTCGTTGACGGAAATGGCGCTGGTCACGGTGGTGCCGTTCGCGTCGGAAATGCCGACGGCCACGCCCGGCGCGGGCAGATGCGGGTCGATTTCAAAGGAAATGTCGATGGCCAGATCGGACTGCCCCGAAACCAGATGCACTTCGCTGCCTTCCTGCACGCCGGTGCGTGCCACGGCCTTGACGATGCGGCCCGTGCCGCTGGCCATGGGTGCCGCTTCCTGCACGGCCGCGGGCGTGGTCGGTGCGTTGAGGCTGGTGGCGTAGGCGCTGGTGACGTCGGCCGCATTGCCATCCATCTTGATGCGGCCTTTTTCCATCCAGATCGCACGCGCGCACAGCGCCTCCACCTGGTACATCGAATGCGAGCAGAAGAAGATCGTCTTGCCGGCTTCCTTCAGGCGCATGATGCGGTCGAACGACTTGCGCGCGAACGCGCCGTCGCCCACCGACAGCGCCTCGTCGATGATCAGAATGTCGGGGTCGGTGCTGGTCGCCACGGCGAACGCCAGCCGCACGTACATTCCGCTCGAATAGGTCTTGACCGGCTTGTGGATGAAGTCGCCGATGTCGGCGAACTCGACGATTTCGTCGAGCCGCTGCTCTATTTCCTGGCGCTTCATGCCCAGGATGGCGCCGTTCATGAAGATGTTCTCGATGCCCGTGAAGTCGGGGTTGAAGCCCGCGCCCAGCTCGAGCAAGGCCGCGACCCGGCCCTGCACGCGCAGCGCTCCCGAAGACGCGGGAATCGTGCCGCACAGCAGCTGCAGCAGCGTGGACTTGCCCGCGCCGTTGCGCCCGACCAGGCCCACGACCTCGCCGCGCGCGACCTGCAGGTTCACGTCCTGCAAGGCCCAGAACGATTGCTGCTGGGTCTGCTTGCGGCCCCACAGCAGGCTCATCAGCCGGTCGGAAGGATTGTTGTACAGCGGATAGCGCTTGGACAGGCCGCTGGCGTCGATGGCGAGATCAGATGACATCGGAGAATCCCTCGCGCAGGCGTTTGAACACCACCGCGCCCACAGCGGCAATCAGCGTGCAGACGGCCAGGCTCAGCCCGAACTGGCCCCAGTCGGGCCACTGGCCTTGCAGCAGCACGGTGCGCGTCTGCGTCATGATGGGCGCCAGCGGGTTGAGCCACATCCACTCCTGCACCTTGGCGGGCAGGACTTCGACGGGAAAGAACACCGGGCTGATGAACACCAGCGCGCTCATGGTCAGGCTCACGATCTGGCCTATGTCGCGGATGAAAAGGCCTACGGCGCTGAGCAGCCAGGTCAGGCCCAGGCACAGCGGCAGCAGCGGCAGCCAGACCAGCGGCAAGGCCAGTGCCGACAGCGGAATGTTGCCCAGGCCGATCAGATGCAGCACCAGCAGGATCGCGGCGCCGATCAGCAATTGCACGCAGGCCGAAAGCACCGTCGCCCAGGGGAGTATTTCCAGCGGGAAAACCACTTTCTTGATCAGGTGTGGCTGCTCCAGCATCAGGCTGGGAGCGCGATTGACGCATTCGGCAAAGAAATTGAAGATCAACAGGCCCGTGTATAGCCGCAGCGCGAAAGCCAGATTGCCTTCTTCGGGCGGCGCCCAGCGCACCTGGAAGATATGCCGGAACACCAGGGTGTAGATGGTCAGCATCAGCAGTGGCGCGAGCAGCAGCCAGGCCATCCCGAGCCAGGACTGGCGGTATTTGGCTTCAATGTCGCGGCGGGCGAATTGAAGGATCAGATCCGAGTGGCCGAGAGGAAAGAAATAGGAAGTAAGCTTTTTCAAGGTTCAGGGTGGCTCAGGGGTCAGGCTTTGGGCGGGGGCATGCGGCCCTCGGCAATGTCCTTGATGACCACGGGGTCGATGATGATCAAGGAGTTCCCATCGCGCACCAGTATGCGCTGGGTGAACAGCAGCTGGAAAGCCCGTGTGACGGTCTCGCGGCTGGCATTGATCATGATCGCCAACTCCTGATGGGTCGGAATCTGCTCGACCACCCGCTGGTCCTTGAGCTGGCTGGACGGCAATTGTAAGAGCAGAACGCAAAGCCGCTGAAACGGGTTGGGCAGGCTCAGCAGCGTGCGCTGCGCCGTGACTTCGCGTATGCGCCTGGCCAGCTTCTGCATCACCGCCTTGGCCGCTTCCTGGTGGCTCAGAATCACTTCGCGCACGGTGTCGGCATCAAGAAAGGCCACGGTGGACTTCATGGCGGCCACGACGAACTCCGCCGGCGGTTGGCCGTCGACCACTGTCAGTTCGCCAAAATAATCTCCGGGATCGACGAAGTACAGGCCCACGCTGCGCCCGTCCACGGTGAAGTCCAGGCCTTGAAGACGGCCATCGACCAGAAAGCCCAGCTCGAACACGCTCGCATCCTTGGACAGCACCATGGCCCGACGTGCAAACGAACGCAAGTTCATTCGGCTTGAAAGCTTTTCCAGCTCCTCACGTGTCAGCGACTGCAGCAAAGGGAACTGTGTCAGGAGTTGAACCGAAACGGGCATAGGCCGAGAGTGTATCAATCAGATGCAGGCCACCACCCTCGGTAACCGCCAAAATGCCTCAGGAGCATTGCAATGCCTTGTGAACCACTGCATGGAAGCGCGTGCCACGGGGACCGATGAAAACCAGCGTGAAAGTGTGTCAATATGCTGCATACCCAACCTAGGATGCGCGCAGAATGGCAGCCCAGCACCCGCTTGTCCTATTGAAACACTATATGAGGTGAGCCGGTGAGGGCGTACGGTTCGATATTCCGTGGATGTGACTTTTTGTGTGACCGGGCGCACAGACGTTTCCATCACTGCTCGGCAATACTACTGTCAATTATGTTGGGGTGCGCACTATGACGATGAGCAGGATATTCCGGTGTTCGGTGATCGGGGCAATGCTGGCCGGTGGCGCAGCTGCGCACGCGCTCACAGTGCAGCCTCTTGTCGCCCAGGCGACTATGGTCATAGGTCAGGTCAGCGTCGTGCATGCCGACGGCAGCGCTTCGGCCATGACGCGCGGCTTCGAAGTGCGCGTCGGCGATACGGTGCAGACCGAGCTGGGCGGCCATGTGCACCTGCGCTTCGTCGATGGCGGAAGAGTCAGCGTGCGCCCCTCCAGCCGGCTGCAGATCGACAGCTACGGCTATTCGGAAACCGATACCCAGGCCAGCGCGATCAAGTTCAAGCTAGAGGAAGGCGTCGTGCGCTCCATCACCGGAGAGTGGGGTGCGGCCGCGCGCCATCGCTTCCGCCTGAACACGCCGGTCGCGGCGATCGGTGTCAAGGGCACCGACTTCCTGGTCAAGGCCACGTCCGATCTGACCTCGGCCTCGGTGTTCACGGGGGCCATCTCCGTGGCGCCCTTGCTCGGCGCCTGCGGCGCGGGCCTGGGCCCGTGCCAGGACGGTCGCCTGCTGTCCGAAGACATGAAAGGTCAGGTGGTCGAGCTCGGCCGCCTGCAGACCGCTCCACGCATCGTGCCGTCGACCGATCTGACCGTGGCCTCGCTGCCCCAGCAGGCTGTTACGCTGGCCGAGCGGCAGACGCAGAACGTAGGCACGGCCGTGCTGGTGGCCTCTACAGACAAGCCCCTGACCGAAGAGCAGGTAGCCGCCGCGGTCAATACGCTCAAGCCTACCCAGCCGCAGGAGCCCACGGTGCCCACGGTGCCCACGGTCCCTACGCTGCCTACGGAGCCGCCGCCGCCCAAGACCCTCAGCTGGGGCCGCTATACGTACGGCCAACTGCTCACGGGTGACACATTCAGCAAGGAAATCAGTGTCGCCATGCTCCAGGCTTCCGAGCGCCTGGCCAGCAACGGCTCGTATGCGCTGCTGCGACCGCTCGAAGACGGCAAGCCCATTGCCTTTGCCCCGGGTTCGGGCTCGGCGCAATTCCGCCTGGAAGGCGCCTCCGCGAGCGTTCTGCGCAACGGCCTGGCCACTACGCTCGAGCATGTGAGCGTCACTGCCGCAAGCCTGGGCGTGAACTTCGACAACAGCACCTTCTCCACACGTCTGGATGTACAGGGTGCGCAACTGGGCAAGGATGTGATCCAGGCGTCCGGCACCATTTCAAGCACCGGCCTGATGCGGTCGGTCGGCGGCAACAGCATAGTGCAGGGCGGCCTGAGCGCCGATGGTCGCGAAGCTGGCTATCTCTTCCAAAAAGGCATACCTTCGGGGACATTGCAGGGCATTACCGTGTGGGGACGCTGAAATGAAGCATTCCCTGAGCGGCTGTCGTCGCCCGTGCGATGGACCACAGCAGTTCAATGTGTCATGGACAGTTGAAGTGTGATGAAGCAAGCGAAGTTTTTGCGGCCACTGATTCCGGTGCTGGCCTGGTTGTTCGCGCTTTGCCTTTGGGCGCTGCTCGCCATCTGGGGCGCGGCCTGGGTGCAGCCGTTGCAGGAGCGCGCCACCGATCTCGTGTGGCGTGTGGGGGGAGTGCATGCCGAAGAGCGCCGCCTGGTGCTCGTGGACATTGACGAGTTGAGCCTCAAGGAGCTCGGTGCCTGGCCCTGGGAGCGCGAGCGCACCGCGCAGCTGATGCAAAAGCTCTCCGAGCGCGGTGCCGACCAGCAAATCTGGGACATCGTATTTGCCGACGAACGCCACGGCGTTTCGGTGCTCAAGGCGCAGATCGAGCAGAGCAAGCCCATACTTTCGCAAATCTTCGCGCTTCCCGGTCAGGGTGACGACATCCAGGGCGGGCAGCTGGCTGGCGCGCTGGACTGGCCTTCGTGCCCCGCGCCCTTCGAGACTGCGAGCGGCTATCTGGGCAATCATCAGGAATTGACCGAGGCCGGCGCCATGGTCGGCCACATCACGCCGCGCCTGTCGAACGACGGCATCGTGCGCTACCAGCCCGCGGTGCTGTGCTTCGCCGGCCGCGCCTACGGCGCGCTGGCGCTGGCCGCCCTCATGCAGGCCGGAGGTGAAGACAAGCTCGCGCTGGTGCGCGGTAGCGGCTGGCTGGACCCGCAATGGTTGCTGCAGGGCGCGCAGGGCGGCTTCCCGCCGGTGCCGCTGCAGGCCAACGGCGATGTGCGCCTTCCCTGGCGCCTCGCGCCCGACAGCTTCGTGAGCATCTCGGCCGCGGACATCCTCGCCGATCGCGTGCCGCCCAATCTGCTGAACAACGCCTGGGTGCTCGTGGGCAGCAGCGCGTTCGGGCTCAATGACCGCATTGCCACGCCTTTCAGCAGCGCCGCCGCAGGCATGCAGGCCCATGCCCAACTGATGCTCGCCGCGATGGATGGCCGCGTCCCTTACACGCCCAAGGGCCATCTGCTGCTGCAGTCCTGCGCCGTGCTGCTGGGAATGTGCCTGCTCACCGCGCTGCAGCTGCGCCGCCGCAGCGCGCCGCAGGCGAGCCCGGGTCGGCGTTCGGTTTTTTCCGCCCAATGGCTGCCCCTGGCCGCCGCGGGCTGGATCGTGCTGCTGCTGCTGACCCATGCGGTGCTGCTGCTGTGCGGCAATCTCTGGGTGGCATGGCTGCCTGCCGCGGTCGCCGTGCTGGGCGGGGCGCTGCTGTGGGCCGGGCTCGAGCATGCGCGCAGCCGCAAGGACCGTGATCGCCTGTATTCGCATCTCTCGAGCTATCTGCCCCAGCCCGTGGCCGCGGCGCTCGCGCTGCAGCCGCCTTCGAGCGCCATCAAGGCCTCGATCCGCCAGGTCAGCGTGATGTTTGCCGATATCCGCAACTTCTCTGCCTATTGCGAAGGCCGGCCCCCCGAGGAAGCTGCGGCCGTGCTGCATGCGTTCTTCTCGCGCGCCACCGATATCGTCGAAGCCGAAGGCGGGGTGATTGAAGCGTTCCAGGGCGACGCCGTGCTCGCCGTCTGGTATGACGGCGCAGCCGGCAATCCTTCGCATGCGCAAAGCGCACTGCGCGCCGCGGTGCGGCTGAGCGCGGGCATGAAAGGCGTGCTGCCCGACCCCGCACCCGCCGGTCTCGAGCCGTTGGCGCTGGGCATAGGCCTGGAGTGCGGTCCCGCGATGGTGGGTTCGTTCGGCCGCGCCAGCCGCCGCACGCACATGGTGCTGGGCAACACCGTGACCATTGCCAACCGCCTGGTGGCCATGACCATGGATCTTTCCCATCCCATCCTGGTGGGCGAGGGCATGGCCGCCCAGGTCGGGGCGTCGCGCCTCGAGCCCATGGGCACGTTCATGCTCGACGGCATGCGCGTGCCGCACCACATCTGCGCCTATCCTCTGACTCCCGAAGAGTCGGACAACGACTCGGTGCATGAAAATTAAGCAGCGCCGCATGCTGCCCACGCGGGCATTGGTTGGCGCACTCCTGCTCTGGGCCGGCGCAGGCTCGGCGCTGGCCGCCCAGCCCCAAGCCTGCGCGCCCGCGGCCCAGGCCCGGGCCGCGACCACTCCCGAACAACTGCGCGGCGTGCTGCCGCAGGAGCTGCGCAAGCTGTCCGAATGCCAGCAAGACAGCGCCTGGCTGGCCTGGGTGGGCTGGGCGCTGAACCAGACCGGCCGCTACGCCGAGGCCGTCGACTACCTCGAGCGCTCGCTGATGCTCGATGCCGAGCCCTTGCGCGTGCAGATGGATTATGCAATTGCGCTAGCGGGCAGCGGTGACGGCATGGCTTCCATCCAGCTGATGCAAAGCCTGCTGCAGGAGCCCATGCTGCCCGCGCCGCTGCGCGCCACGCTGACGCAGGAGGTCGCGCGCTGGACCAACCCGCCCGAAGCGCCGCAAGGCTGGCGCCACCGCGGCTATGTAGTCGCCAAGCTGGGCCATGACACCAATCTGCTGGGCACGCCCGACCTTTCGAGCCTGGCGCTGACCATACAGGGACAGATCGTGCAGCTGCCGCTGGATGCGAGCTATGCGCGCCAGCCGGGCAACTATGCGCGCACCGACCTGGGCTGGACCGCGCGCAACGGCCCCTGGCTGCTCTCCGCGAGCCTGGGCGCGCGCGAAGGCCTGCGCTCGCAGGCGCAGGCGGGCCTGCGCCAGGTGCAGGGGCTGGCCGAGTATTCCGCGGCCTCGCACTATGTGAGCGGCAACCTCGCGGCCTTCAGCAGCGATGTCGGCACCCGCTTTCGCACCGCGGGGCTTGCAGGCGGGCTGCAGTGGGGGCGCGACAACTGCGCGCTGCGCACCGGCATGGAGCTGCAGCAGCGCAGCCTGCTGGACAACCGCATTCTGTCGGGCCGCTATGTAGGCGCGCTGGTGCAGCACACCTGCGAGGCGCGCGGCGGCAATGCCTGGCCGCTGGGAATGCAGTTTCTGCAGGCCAGCCTGCGCTTGGGCGAGGACCGCCCGGACCAGTCCGAACGCGCGGGCGGCCCGCAGCAGCAAGCCATGCTGCGCCTGGTTGCGGTGGGGCAGGGTCTGCGTCCACGCGACCAGTGGCTGGTCGATGGAGAGGTATACTTACAAACCGACACAACGGGTTACAGTCCCCTGCTGGAGGACGCTTCGCGCCGCCGCATCAGCCGTCAGGCGCTGCGCGCCGAATACAGCTTTCCTCTGACGGAAGCGGGCGCGCAGGTCTGGCAGCTGGCTCTGGGCCTCGAATGGCAGCGCCAGCGCGCCAATCTGGTGCTTTTCCAGCAGCGCAACAAGGGCGCCTATATGGCGCTGCGCACGCAATGGTGACGGCGTTGCTTAAAAGCCGCAGGTCAACGCACTGCGAAAACGTGTGATCCGGATCACCAATTAATTGTCTCGACCAATCCTAAGATGGGCGCAGATTTGGATCAGTGGCTTGCCGAGCATAGTTTTTGGTCGGGGCAGGCAAACAAACATTGGACAAATTTGTATGGATAGGGCGCTCAGGTGCCTGCCCTGTATGTAACGAGTTTTTTTTCAACAGTCCTCCAAGGAAAACCAAATGGCTCTCCCAATTTTTGGCGCACAAGCTGCTGTCAGCATTGTCAACCGCGCGTTGTCCAATTCTTCGCCAGCACACAATGTGTACCTGAACCAGGTTTCCAACGCTGGCGTGTCCGCTTCGTCGGAATACGCTTTCGCTGGCCAGCTGGGCGCTTCCTACGCTGTGGGCAAGACTCCTGCCGAACTGGCTGAAATGATCCTGGCCAACGTCGGCATCAGCGCCACGACCATCCCCGCAGAGTCGTATGACATCCTGCTGGCTGCTGGCACGGACTACATCGCCTTCCACGGCACGCAAAACATCGGCATCATCGCCCTGCAATTCGGCCAGATCATCTCCGGTCTGGAAAACGACGTGACCTTCGGCAACGCTGCCAAGGCATGGAACGCAGAAGTTCTGGCTGCTTACAACTACTCCACGAACCCTGCCAACGGCACGACCCAAACGGGTGAAGGCGTTCCCGGCAACTCCAACATCATCCTGACCGTTGGTCAAGACAACCTGGCCGGCAGCGGCGCAGACGACACCTTCAAGGCCAACGTTTCGCAAAACGCTCTGGGCCAACAGGTCAACACGCTGGGTTCGGGCGACATCCTCGAAGGCGGCGCTGGTTTCGACACGCTCGACGCCAAGATCACCAACGGCTCGTTCGTTGGCGGCTCGATCAGCCAGCCTATCCAGCCTGAAACCAACAGCATTGAATACATCAAGCTGCAAGCTGTTCTGGCTGACGTCAATGCACAAGACAATGGCAAAGACCAGGTCTATGTCAACGCCAAGGACATGGTCGGCGTGAAGACCATCTCGTCGAACTACTCCGACGCCAGCCTGACGATCATGAACCTGACCACCAAGGGTTCGGCTCAGCTGTCCGACCTGACGGTCAACATGTCGTACACCGGCAATGCTGACTCGGCTTGGGACGAATCCAACTTCAAGGTGCTGTTCGATCAGGATTACCTGACTCCCGAAACCACCCTGGGCACGGCCACCGTCGACTTCCTGGCGATGAACGAAGACAACTACGACGCGTCCAATGGCGAAAACCCACTGACCGGCGTGTTCTTCCGTACCCTGAACTTCACGCTGAACGGCGTTGAGTACAACCTGGCTGCCTACCTGGGCGAAGACGCCACCGGCGCTGGTGACGAAATCAACACGTACCAGGACTTCCTGGATGCAGTGACCGCCGGTCTGGTTGCCCTGAAGGCAGACCACCCCGAAAACGCTGCTCTGCAAAGCGTGCAAGCCAGCTTCGGCCGCCAGTTCACGACCGACGTGAACCCAGTCACCCTGGAACTGCGTGAAGGTACTGCCATCCGCCTGACGGCCGACGGCCAGACCAACGGCGTTGCCAACACCCTGTACGTCGATTCGACCGATCTGGAAGTTGCACGTGCCGGTCAAGCCACCGTGCCTAACAACAACCGTTACGAAATCGCCGACGCTACGCCTCCCCTGGAAGGCTCCAAGCTGGGCATCAATGTCGAACTGGAAAAGGTTGGCCTGGCCGGTGACGGCGGTGCGTTGGTGATCGGCAGCATGAACAAGGCTGACGACGACAATATCTGGGACACAACCAACACCACGGTTGCCAAGACCACCAACGGCATCAACGAGTTCTACGTGACCGTCAAGGGCAATGCAGACAAGTCCAGCTCGCTGTCCGAACTGCGTTCTACCAACAACCAGCTGAAGGTTGTGACTGTCAAGACCGACGCTGCTCAGACCGGCACTTTCGCCAATCTGACCATCGGCAACGACAACACGTCCACTCCTGATGGTAGCTATGTCAACTCGCTGAAGGACGTGCAGACGTTCGACGCATCGGGCTTCAAGGGCGACCTGAGCCTGCAAGCTGCGCTGACCAGCGAAGTTGTGGCCAAGTACTTGGATCTGAAGGACCAGTCGCCTGCTGAAGCCGCTGCCGACAACGCAGCCTTTGTTTACACCGGCGGTACCGGCAACGACACCATCGATCTGCAAGTGACTGCTGAGAACTTCGCATTCAATGGCACGGCTACTCGTGAAGACTTCAGCGTGAACCTCGTCGGCGGCGCAGGCAACGACGAAATCATCCTGACCGTTGTGCAAGGCAATTCCGACCAAGCTGCTAGCTCTGCCGGTGGTACCAGCAACTGGTATGTCAACCAGGTTCTGAACGCCAACCTGCGTATCAACGCTGGCGAAGGCAATGACATCATCCGTACCCCTGGTTCGGGCAATGTCATCATCGACGCTGGTTCGGGTGACGACACTGTTTACGCTGACAACACGGGTGGCAAGGCTGCCTGGGTGCTGAACGCAACCTTGGGTCAAGTTGACCTGGCTGACATCCAGTCCAGCGCAAACAATTCGTACAACTTGTTCAAGGGCGAAGCACGCGTTACGTTCAAGGGCTTCGAAGCACAAGCTGTGATCGCTGACCGCAATGGCGTGATCACCGATCTGTCGATCAACCAAGCCATCAAGAAGGCCATCAACGACAACGCTGTCCTGAACAAGCTGCTGGTTGCTGAAGACGGTCCTGCCAACACCCTGGTGATCACTTCGCTGATCGACGGCGCGCCTCTGACGGCTGCTGACCTGGGCTTGTCGTTGGTTGCTCCTACGACGCTGACGTCTGGTGAGCTGGCTCAACTGAACACCTGGTATGGTATTAGCAACGCCAGCGTTGCTACCAACGCAGTTGCTGCAGATGCTTTCAATAACGTCGCTAACACGACTTACCTGAAGCAGCTGGCAACGAGCGGTGGCACCGATGTTGAAGGCAGCATCAGCACCCACACGTCCGATAACACCATCACTGGTGGTCTGGGTAACGACGTTCTGGTTCTGGGCACTGGCCTGGCAAGCAACGACACTCTGGTGTACACCGGCTACGGCAATGGTACCGATTCGATCGTGAACTTCACGGCTACGATCGCTCCTCCTGTCGTTGGCGCACCTGCTGCTGCAAACGTTGCTATCGACGTTACTGTCCAAGGTGACGTCGCTGTTCAAGAAGAGTTCGAAGCTGTCTTCACTCCTGAGGCCGGTGCTACCGCTTACACTTTTGACGGCGTGACGGTGAACGTGGCTGCTGGTGCTACTCCTGCAAGCATTGCTGCGGCGTTTGACGGCTTCACCTCTACTAACTGGACTGCTACAGCAAACGGCTCCGTCGTGACCTTCGTCGCAGTGTTGCCTGGTAACCCAGCTGACGCAGTTGCTACTGACTTCTCGGCGGTGACGACAACTGTGACCGGCAACGGTGACTTCATCGACTTCAGCAGCTACGGCGCTGTTGCTGTATACGTGGGTGGCTCGGTGAGCGTTGCTGGCGTGTACTCGGGTGGTGCGCTGTTCGAAGGTGCTGCTCCTGTTGCTCTGGGCGACAAGTACATCACGCTGATCGAAAGCTCTACCAACCCCGGTTCGTACACCGTTCAAGAATGGACCGAAGCTGGCGCCCTCGGCGGTGCCGGTGACACCGTTCAGCTGATCGGCGTGCTGGACTTCGGTTCGACGCAAGCCTTCACCAACGACGCTACCTTCATCATCTGAAGCTAAGTCGTCTGGCATCTGCTAGCAGATGCCTCTGACTCACAAACCCCCATTCCGGCAACGGGGTGGGGGTTTCCTTTTTTGCGATTCAGTCTGTAAAGAACGCAGATATGAGCCACAAGGGCCGCAAAATCAATGGCGACGCTGATGCCGTGTTCGGGCGCTCAATGCGATATCCCGTACGTCGGAGAGAGTGTCTTGCGTTTTGCCCAACCGTTTACAAGATTGCACATGTCTACCTATCAAGCCCTTAACAAGAAAGCCCATGCGGGTCAGCGCCTCAAGGGCAACAACAGCTATGCCTTTGCCAGCAGCGAGGCACTTGCCCCGCTGGTGCAGCAAGAGATGGCCAAGGCCTGCACACAGTTGCCGATTGCCTTCGTGCAAATCGGCGAGTCTTTTGCACCCATGGCGGTGCAAGGCTTTGAACCGGGCAAGAATCTGCGCGTGGCACCTAATGGCAAATGGCTGGGCAACTATATTCCCGCGATTTACCGGACTTATCCTTTTGCGCTGTTGCCGGATCAAAACGGAAAACTCGCGCTTTGCTTCGATGAAGATAGCCAGATGCTCAATAAAGCTGAAGGCGAGGCCTTGTTTGACGGCGAGGGCCAGCCCACGCAGACAACCAAGAATATTCTGAGCTTTTTGAACCATGTCGAGCAAAACCGCAAGCTGACTCAACTTCTTTGTCAGTCGCTGGCCGACCACAAGCTGCTTCAGCCCTGGCCCATCAAGGTGCAGACCGAAGACGGCAAGGAAAAGACCATCCAGGGTCTGCTGCGCATCGATGAAGAGGCGTTGAACCAGTTGGGCGGCTCCGCGCTGCAGGCGCTGCAACGTTCGGGTGCATTGGCGATTGCCTACATGCAACTGCTGTCTATGCAGCATCTGATCGGCGTTGCCAATCTGGCGCGCGCCCTGACCGAGCAGGAAAAGAAAAATGGCGCGCAATCCCTGGTAAACAAGTCCAGCGGCGAGCTCGATCTGGAATTCCTGAACGGCAATGGCACGTTCAGTTTCGATACCAAGTAAGCCAAGCGCTTCACTTTCCTAGCCAAAGGCGTTACTGATGTCCGATACCTTGATTCTTGGCAATGCAGACCTTGCCGCCGCGCCAGCCTTGGTGGATGTGCCGGCCTCGGCCTGGGCCGAGCTGGCGCCGGGGGTGTATTGCCAAGGCGATGCAGATGCCTATGCGGGCGCGGCCACCATCGATATCGTGGGCGTGGCCGACGCCAATGAGTTCGAAGCGCAGTTCCTGCTATTGCCATGAGCACCCCCCTGCAGAAATTCACCACCGAGTTCATTCCTGAAGAAGACCGGTTGCGCCTGAGCGGCGAGGTCGAAGGCGGTCAGCAGGTGGTGCTTTGGCTGACCCAGCGGCTGCTGCGCCGGCTGGTGCCGCATCTGTGCGCTTGGCTCGAGAAGCAGCCTGTGCCTGGCATGTCGGGCGCGCGTGTGCCCGCCATGGCGGTGGAGCGCGAACAGGTTCACCATATTGCCCAGCAGGCGGCCCAGGGCGCGCTGCAGGCCCAGAAGCAGGCGCCCGTGCAGGCGCAGCCCGACGCCTTCAACGGCCTGGTGCAGATCGTGAAGCTCGAAACGGTGGGTGCACGCCTGCACCTTGTGCTGCGCGTGGAGCAGGAGCCGGCGCTGGAATTCAGCGTGGCGTTCGCGCCCACGGGGCTGCGCCAGTGGCTGGGCATTGTGTACCGCCACTATGAAACTGCGCAGTGGCCGCTGGAGATCTGGCCGCAGTGGATGGCATTGCGCGCCACGCCCGGTCAGGACCAGCCGGTATCCGCCGTGCTGCATTGATGCGGCGCGCGGCACGCTCTGCTTTTGAGCGATGCCGGCGCCTGAGGGAAGAAACCCGGTTCTCAGTTGGCCTTGGCGCGCGCGGCGGCGGAAGCCTTGGCGATCATGGCCGCGATGTCCTTGCGCGCCTGCTCGGGGTCCAGCGTGGGCGCGGGCAGGGTGCTGGTCTGCTGCTCGGCGGCTGCCTTGCTCTTGTCTTTGGCAACAGCGGCGGTCTTCTTGGGGGTGGGCGTTGTCTTGGTCATGTCAATAACTCCGTTTCGTTGCGGGATTCTAGGGTGGGCGCGGCCGCCGGCGGCGGCGCGGCTCAGGGGTTGATCAGATTTGCATTCGCCTGCTCGACATTGACCCAGCGGTCATGGCCGGCCAGGGATTGCAGGCGAATGCGCGACAGCAGATACATATACCGCGCCTGGGCCAGATCGCGCGCCGTCAGCGTGCGCTGTTGTTCGGCGTTGAGCACGTCGACCGTGGTGCGCACGCCGGCCTTGAGCGACTTGCGGCTGGACTCCAGCGCGACCTCGGCGGAGCGCACGGCCTGCTCGAGCGCGCCTATGCGCAGCACGCCTTCGGTCATTGCGCGGTATTGCTCGTAGACGCGTGAACCCAGATCGCGGCGCGCGGCCTCGAGGGCTTCGCGCGTGCGCTCCTGGTCGGCAACGGCCTGGCGCACCTGCGAGCTCACATAGCCGCCCGCATACAGGGGCACGCTCAACTGCAGGCCCACGTACTTCTGGTTGTAGACCGTGTTCACGCTGGTCACCGAGTCGCTGTCGGAGCGCGATACCGAGGCGACCGCGTCCAGCGTGGGCTTGTGGCCGGCCTTGGCCTTGTTGATTTCCTGGGCCGCGGCATCGACCTGGGCCTGCAGCGAGCGCAATTCGGGGCTGGCGGACTCCGCTTGGGCGGTCCATTCGGCCAGCGACGCGGGCACGGGCGCCTGCGGGCGGAAGCTCGCGGCGTCGAGGTCGGCCAGCGTGTCGAACGGCTTGCCTATCAGCACTTCGAGGCGGCGGCGCGTGAACTCCACGTTCTGCTTCGCTTCGAGCTCCTGGGCCAGCGACATGTCGACGCGCGCCTGGGCTTCGTCGATGTCGGTGCGCATGCCCGAGCCGGCCTGGAAGCCCTTCGTGGCAGCATCAAGCTGCGAGGTATAGGTCAGCTTCTGCGCGGCCACCAGGCCCAGCTGGGTGCGCGCCAGCAAGGCATCGAAATACGCTTCCGCGACGCGCAGCACCAGGCCTTGTTCGTCCTGATCCAGCATGGCGTTTGCGCCTTCGACCTGGGCCTCGGCCTGCTTTTCCTGGGCGGTCAGGAAAGGCCGGTAAAGCGGCTGACGCAGCTGGAATGCCTGGTTGTTGCTGTTGTACGCATTTTTGGAGTCACGCGGGCCGAGGATGGTTTCCGTGGTGGACTTGAGCGAATTGCGGTTGGCACCGGCGTTGAAGCTGATGTTGGGCCGGCGCTGGGCGCGGGCCTGGGGCAGCTTCTCACGCATGGCTTCGGCGCCAGCGCGCGACGAGCGTATGGTGGCGTCGTTCTGCTCGGCGGCCTCATAGGCCTGGCGCAGATCGAGCGCCCAGGCGGGCGTGAGCAGAAGGGCGGCCGCGAGGGCCACGCCCGTGCGGGCCGCGCCCGTGCTGCGGGCCTTGATGCGAAATGCGGGCAAATGAAGCATGGTCTTATTCCTCCGTCATGGATGCAGCCAGACGCTTGGTCAGCGGATGCAGAAGATAGGTCAGCATGCTGCGTTCGCCGCCGAGGAAGACGACTTCCACGGGCATGCCGGGGCGCAGCTGGCGCGAACCCAGGACCTTGAGTCCGTCGTCCGAGACCTTGACACGCGCAAGGTAGTAGCTCGCGTTGGTATGGGGGTCGGTCAGCAGGTCGCCGGATATCGAATCGACCGTGCCATGCACCACCAGCTGGGGCGAGTTGGCGAACGAGGAGAAGCGCGCGTCCACGGGCATTCCCATGTGGACGCGGTCGATCAGGTGCGGCGGCACCTGGGCTTCGAGCATCAGGGACGCGCCCTTGGGGACGATGTCCATGAGCTTCTGGCCCGACTGGATCACGCCGCCCACGGTCTGGGTCATCAGGCCCACCACCTGGCCCTGCGCGGGCGAGCGCACTTCCATGCGCGCCAGCTCGGCCTTGACGGCCTGGTATTTTTCCTGGTCGACCAGCACCTGGCGGCCCACTTCGGCGAGCTGGGTCTCGATTTCCTTCTGGTCTTCCTGTTTGCGCGAGTTCATGCGCTGGCGCAGATCGGCAATCGAGCTTTGCGCGCGCAGGATGTTGCCCTGCATGTCCGCCATCGAGGTGTTGATGTCGGCCACCGAGCGCTGCAGCTCCAGCTGGCGATTGCGCGGCGCATAGCCTTCCTTGACCAGTTCGCGCAGATGTCCCAGCTCCTCATTGAGCATCTCGTGCTGGCTCTTGCGGCTGGCCATCATGCCCTTGTAGGTCTCAATGGTGCTTTGCTGGCCGCGGATGTTTTCTTCCATCGACTGCAGGTCCGAACGCAGCAGATTGCGGCGCGTATGGAACAGCTGTTCCTGGTTCAGGATCTGTTGCTGGATCAGCGGGTCGCTGGACGCGGCCTTCAGGTCTTCGGCCCAGGTGATGGTCGGCTTGCCGTTCTTCTCGGCGACCAGGCGGCCCTGCATGGCCAGCAGGCCCAGATAGCTCTGGCGCGCCGACTCGTAGTTGGCACGCGCGACGGCGGAGTCGAGCTGCACCAGCAGCTGGCCTTCGGTCACTTCGTCGCCTTCGCGCACCAGCACCTTCTGGATGATGCCGCCGTTCAGATGCTGCACGGTGTTGCGCTTGGTGTCGATTGCGACCATGCCGGTGCTGGGCACGCCTTCATCCAGCGGCGCGAGCGCCGCCCACAGCAGGAAGCCGCCAAAGCCCAGGGCCAGGGCCCAAAGGCCCCAGCGCGCCGAGCGGCCCAGGTCGCCGGGTTCTACATCGCCCTGGGGCGAAGTCGTCAACGCGCCGCCGGACATTTTGGCCAATGGATTTTTTTGAGCGTCGGAAGGCAAAGATTTAGTCATGTCGGAACTCACCGGAAATTAGTTGTGCGCAATGGAGCGGCAGGAAGCGGTTCATGATCAGGCTGCGGGCAGCGGCACCTGCTGCGCCTCGCGCAGTGCCGCGACGACCGCATCGCGCGGGCCGTCGGCCTGCAGCACGCCGTTTTTCAGGATCACCACGCGGTCGGCCGCGGCCAGGATGCCGGGGCGGTGCGTGACCAGCACCACGGTGCTGCCCTGGCGCTTGAGGATCTGCACGGCCTGCACCAGCGCGGCTTCACCCACGTCGTCCAGGTTGGCATTGGGCTCATCGAGCACCACCAGCTTGGGCTTGCCGTAAAGGGCGCGCGCCAGACCGATGCGCTGGCGTTGTCCGCCCGACAGCAGGCCGCCGGCCTCGCCTATCGAGGTGTCGTAGCCCTTGGGGAAGCGCAGGATCATGTCGTGCAGGCCCGCGCTGCGCGCGGCTTCGATGACCTGGCTGGAATCGACATCGCCGAAGCGCGCGATGTTCTCGGCGATCGAGCCTTCGAACAGTTCGATGTCCTGCGGCAGATAGCCCAGGTGCGGTCCCAGGTCGTCGCGGCTCCAGCCGGTGATGGGGCGCTCGTCGAGCAGCACTTCACCGCCCATGTGGGGCCAGATGCCGATCATGCAACGCGCCAGCGTCGACTTGCCCGAGCCCGAGGGGCCCAGGACCACCACGACGGTGCCCTGGGGGACTTCGAAACTGATGTTCTTCAGAATGGGCTCGGCGCGTCCGGGCGCCACGGCGACCAGATTGCGCAGCGACAGCGCGCCTGTGGGCGGCATGCGCGTGAGTGATTCATCGCGCTCGGGATGGGCATCGAGCAAGGCTTCGAGGCGCCGGAATGCCGCACGCGCATTGATGAAACCGCGCCAGGTGCCCACCAGCATGTCGATGGGCGTCAGCGTGCGCGTCATCAGGATGTTGGCGGCAATCATCGCACCGGCCGACAGCTGGCCGTCGATCACCAGCAGCGCGCCCGCGCCCAGCGCCAGCGACTGCTGCGAATAGCGCAGGAACTTGCTCCAGGCCATGATCTTGTGCGACAGCGCCTGCGAGCTGCCTTGCAACTGCATCACTTCGCGGTGCTTGCCGCGCCACACGCGGCCCAGGTTGTGCACCATGCCCATGGGTTCCAGCGTTTCCAGTTGCTGCAGCTTGCCTTGCAGGCTCTGGACTTCCTGGGAAGCTGCGGCCGAAGCGCGCTCGGCCGGGGCCACGGTCTTGCGGTGGCCGAACCACACCAGCGCCAGCTGGATGGCGGCAAACACCAGCGCCACATAGCCGAGAAACGGGTGCAGCAGGAACACCACCGTGAGGTAGACCAGCGACCAGGGCGCGTCGAACAGCGCAAACATGCCGTTGCCGGTCAGGAACTGGCGCACCTGCACCAGATCGCCAAAGGCCTTGGCCGTTCCCGAGCCCAACTGCTTGAGGTTCATCTCGAAGCTGGCGTTGAAGACGCGGGTGCTGAGCAATTCGTCAAGGCGCAGGCCGGCGCGCACCAGCACGCGCGAGCGCATCCACTCGGAGAACGCGCCCACGCAGAACAGGAACAAGGTGATCAGCGAGACCACCAGCAGGGTCAGTTCGCTGCGGCTGAGCATCACGCGGTCGAACACCTGCAGCATGTACAGCGTGGGTGCGAGCAGCAGCACGTTGGCCACCATGCTGAACACGCCGACCACATAGAACTCGCGGCGAAATGCCCAGAGCGCGCGCGTCAGCTCGCTGCGCTCGAAAAAACCGGAAGTCTTCATTGTTGGACTCGTATCAATTGTTTCGCGGACCGCACTCATGCCGTCACCTGTGCGGTGGGCGCGGGCATCTGCGCCTGGCGGGCGGCCTGCTTGAGCGCCGCCAGCACTTCATCGCGCGGGCCGAAGGCCTGTTGCTGGCCGTCGCGCAGCACCAGCATCTTGTTGGTCACGGTCAGCACGCTGGTGCGGTGGGTGATCACCACCACGGTCGCGCCGCGCGCGCTGGCCTGCTTGATGGCCTGGGACAGCGCGATATCGCCTTCATCGTCCAGGCTGGAGTTGGGCTCGTCGAGCACCACATACACCGGATCGCCGTAGAACGCCCGGGCCAGGCCCACGCGCTGGCGCTGGCCGCCCGACAGACGCACGCCGCCGGGGCCGACCAGCGTGTCATAGCCTTGGGGCAGCGTGCTGATCAGCTCATGCAGGCCCACGGTGCGGGCCGCGGCTTCGACCTTGTCCATGTCGACCTTGCCGAAGCGTGCGATGTTTTCCGCCAGCGTGCCGTCGAACAAGGCCACGCCCTGGGGCAGATAGCCGATGTGGGGACCGAGCTCCTGCTTGTTCCAGGCCTGGACGTCGGCGCCATCGAGGCGCACCTTGCCCATCGCGGCCGGCCACAGGCCCACCAGCAGCCGCGCCAGCGTCGTCTTGCCCGATGCCGAGGGGCCGACCACCGCCAGCACGTCGCCGGGCTGCAGCGCCAGGTTGATGCCGCGCAGGATGGTGCCGGGCGTGCCCGGAGCGCCGGCCATCAGCTGTTCGACCTGCACGCGTCCTTGTGGCGGCGGCAGCGACATCGCTGCGGGGTCGGCGGGCACGGCGGCCAGCAGCGCCTCGATGCGGTTCCAGGAATCGCGCGCATTGATCACTGTCTGCCACTGGCCTATCACCTGCACCAGCGGCGCGAGCATGCGGCCGCCGAGAATGGACGCGACGACCATCATGCCGCCGCCGCCGTTGAGCTCGTTGTGCAGCAGCAGCCAGCAGGCCAGGCCCAGCAGCAGCGAGCTCAGGATGTTCTGCACCAGCTTGCTCAGCGCCTGAAAGCCGCCGGCGCTGTCCGAAGCCACGGCCTGCAGCTGCAGGAACTTGCGCTGCTTGGCGATCCAGCGGCGGTGCGTGTTCTTGAGCATGCCCATGGCTTCGAGCACTTCCGCGTTGTTCAGCGTATCGTCCGCATAGCGCTGCGCTTCCATGGATTCGCGGTTGGCGGCCATCAGCGGCGGCTTGGTGCGGCGCTCGTTCATCCAGGTGATTCCGACCTGCAGCAGGCCGAACACCACGGCCGACCAGCCCAGCACGGGGCTGATCAGGAACAGCAGCACCATCATGACCAGCGCGATAGGCGCTTCCATGATGGCCAGCAAGGCGGGCGAGTAGAGGAATTCGCAGACGCGCTTGAAGTCAGAGAGCGTGTTCACCTGGCCGCCGGGAACGCGGCGCACATTGGCTTCGAACATCGCGTTGAAGATGCGCATGTGCATCTTCTTGTCGAGCGCCTCGGCCGCCGAGCGCATGATTTCGCTGCGTGCCCATTCGAGGACTTCCATCAGCAGGTAGGCGCCCAGCACCAGCACCGTGAGCCAGACCAGCGTCTCATGGTTGCGGCTGTTGACCACGCGTCCATAGACTTCGAGCATGTAGCCCGAAGGTGCAAGCACCAGCAGGCTGGCAATCACGCTGAACCATGCGGCGCGCACGAAGAAAGGGCGCAAGTCGGTCAACGCCGCGCGCATTTCGGAAGGAACCTGGCTGGTTTTCATAAGGCCTCGTCAACCATCACATATTCGGGAAGCTCGCCAGGTTCTGGCAGCTCCAACACCCCACCGGAAACCGTGGTTGCCGCAGGCTTGGCCTGGTCCACCAGCGAGAAAGACAACATAAACGTACCGTTGGCCTGGCGCGAAAGCACGACCTCATGCAGCTTCTGCGTTTGAAAGCGTTCCTCGATCTCGCTTGCCAGCGACAGCTGGAAGCGCATGCGCCCGTCGAGCGTGAACATCGACAGCAGTCCGTTCTTCAGGCTCAGCGTATGGCGGTCGAAATACACGGGACAGCTGTCTGCAAAGCGCAGCAGCGGCAGCGGCTTGTCGCCCAGCTTGTCCAGATGCAGGGGACTGCCCTGGTGCTGGAACACCATGCGGCAGGTGCGCGACACGGAGTAGATCGCATTGCACACCATTTGAGAACCCATGCTGGGAAACTGTTCGCGTAACTGGCGGTAAGCCAGGTGGTGCAGTGCGACACGGTTCCACACCCGCGTGCTCTGCACCAGCGGCGCCAATGCATTGCACAGCTGGGCAAAGCCCAGCTGCAAGGCCTGCAGGCGCTCGAGCTGGTCGGGCGCTGCCTGCAAAGGAACACGGATCAAGGAATGCATACAGTTGCGGAGTATACGGCGATCTCCTATATGAAGTTCATATAGGACAAAAAAGAGACAACCGCCTCAGCGGCCCGCTGCGCCGTGGACGCAGGCCTTGCCCGCCGCTCTACCGCGAAATGACGGGGTCCAGGATGTCCATTTTTTCCCGGATGAAGAACGCGCGCATATGGTGCGAGTCCTTGTAGATGGGCCGGCCCGAGGCATCGAGCGGCGCGCAGATGCCTTGTGGGCACACCAGGTCCGCAGGCTTCAGGATGGTTGCGCCCGTATCTTTCAGGCGCGCCGTCATTTCGCTCTCCAGCGCCACCTGCTTTTTGTCCGACGGGAACGATGCCGCGTAATTTGCCAGCGACGCCGTGAGAAAGACCGGCCGCCCGCCGTTTTCCGACTTGATGACATTGGCCGGGTCAAACCTGTCATCCCTGGGGTTGTCCATCAGGAAATGGACCTGGTAGCCCCGGGAGACGATTTCCTGGGTGAAGTCGACCAGCTCCTGCATGGCCGCATTCTTGCCGTTGCCTCCTCTGAAGTCTTCAGTGACGGAGTTCTTGCGGAAGTAATAGCTCAATCTGTCCGCAGCCGAGCGCAGCGGCTCGACCTGAAAGATGAAATAGCAATTGAAGCAGCCGGAAATGACGATGCTCTTGATCGACGGGTGTTGCTCAAGGTACGGCCAGAATTTGTCGAAGAAGCTCGCGCACACATTCTGGTTGTGTTCGTCGACGAATGGTATCGGCGGGCAGCCGCCACGGGTCATGAAGGTGACGGGTCTGGCGCGTCCGGCGGCCGTCAGTTGGACCACGCGCGGACCATACTGCTCGATATGTGAATCGCCGAACAGCAGCACCTCGGGAGGCTGGTACGAGTTGGTGTGTATCGTCAGGTCCTGGAATTGCCGGGTTTGCAGTCCGGCGGGATAGCTCCAGTCGCCAATGCCTTCTGCGACCAATGTGTGCTGCTTGACCCTGAAGGGGTAGCCATGCCTGCTGTAGGCGTTGTAGCCGGCATAGCCGATGAGCACGGCCAGCACGCACAGCAAGGTGACCTTCATGCCGCTCGAGCGTGCGCGGCGGACTTTCTTCTCCACGAAGTAATAGGTGAAGGCGGCCAGCAGGAAACTGGCCGCCACCGCCGCGATGCGGATGGTGCGCGAGGGGGTCTGCGCCTCGATGATGCGCGCGAAGGACAGCAGCGGCCAATGCCACAGATAAAGCGGATAGCTGATCAGCCCTGTCCAGACCACGGCCCTGCGGGACAGGATGCGGCGATTGACCCATGCCTGGGGGCCCGCAATGATCAGCAGCAGCGCGCCTGCCACGGGTAGCAGCGCTCTGGGCCCGGGGAAGGCCATGGCTGGGCTGTAGATGGCCACGGAGCAGGCGATCAGCAGCAATCCCATGACCGACAGCATGCTCGCGAGCAAGGCTTGTCGATCTTCCTGCGCCGCCGGCGCGCGAAATGCGAGGCGATCGAAAAGGCACCGGTGCAGCGCGCGCGTGAAAGAAGGCTTCCATGCGCCAAAAGATTGCACATAGGCAAGGATGGAGCCGGCCAGCAGTTCCCAGAAACGGGTTTGCGGTGAAAAGAAGGCCTTCGTGGAATCTTCGCTCACTCCCTTGGCGCTCAGCACAAAGGACGCAATGCTCAGCACGGCGATGGAGGCCAGAAGAGGGGCTCTTGACTTCCAGATCAACCAGAGGAAAAGCGGGTAGGTCAGATAGAACTGCTCTTCCACCGCCAGCGACCATAGGTGCATCAGCGGCTTGAGTTCGGAGGCCACGTCGAAATAACCGGCTTCTTTCCACAGCACGAAGTTCTGCACGAAGCCCAGTCCGGCGGCAATGTGTTTTCCCAGTTGCTTGAACTCCTCGGGCAGCAGCGTGAACCAGCCGAATAGATAGCAGGCCGCCGTCACCAGCAGCAGTGCCGGAAACAGGCGCTTGATCCGATGGGCGCAGAACTCGCCGAACGAGAAGCTGTCGTTTGCCAGGCTCTTGAAGATGATCAGCGAAATCAGATAGCCCGAGATGACAAAGAAGATGTCGACCCCGATGAATCCTCCGGGCGCATAGCGTGGGAAGGCGTGGAAGGCCACGACAGGAAGAATGGCCAGCGCGCGCAGACCGTCGATGTCGGGTCTGTACCTGGGGTGAAAATTGTGGTCTGTCATTGGAAGCGCCCGCGGCAGTCGGCGGGGCAGAATGCGTGGTGTAGCGGCGGTTGGCCTAGGCGCTGGAGAGGCGCAGCCGGGGCTTGAATCGGCGCAATGCCGGTTCCTCGACCAGCTTCCACGACAGCATGGCAATGGGCAGCGTGATCGCGAAGCTGAGCATGAAAAGCTGGCTCACGGAAATGTCGTTCTGGAACCAGTGAACCACCAGCTGCTGAATGGGGAATGCATATATGTAGATTCCATAGGAGAAATCGCCATGCCGGGTGATTTTGTCAGTCCATGGAATGTCGACTTGCGCCACATAAAGGATTATGTAAGGCAGCAGCAGTGTATAGAGATAAAGGGATGGCGGCGTGAATTTCGCGAGGAAAATGATGGCCAGGAATATCAGCGCAATGCCGCCGTGGTAGCGGATCCTGTCCTTATGAAAATACAGCGTTGCGCCAATGAAAAAGCAGGCCGCAAGCCGCAAGGCGACCGAGAGTTCGGCCGCGCCCAGAACGATGTAAGGGCCGCCCAGGTCGAAATTGCGCAGGGCGAATACAGCCAGGATGCACAGGACCGCCGCCAGTGCCGAGAACGTGGCCGAAAGAATGCCCGCCAGGCCCATGACCAGGACCATGGCGTACATGAAAACCTCGACGGGCAGGGTCCAGAGCGAGCCGTTGACTGCGTGCGGAAAGAGATTTTCCGCGAAGACCAGCGGCAGATTGTATTGAATGCTCAGGGCAATATTGCCCAGGTAGGCTCGCGTCTGCTCGTGGGCTATGTAGTCGCGAAAATCAAACGGGGTCAGGAATGCGCCCAGCACAATGGAGAAAAGCACCGCAAAGAACAATGCAGGGAAAATGCGCAGGCATCTTTTCCATGCATAGTCGAGCGCGCTGCGGCTGCGGATATACGAGGCGGAAATCAGATATCCGCTGATCACAAAGAAAGTACACAGCGCGATGTCGCCGCCGGTATGCCCGAAAGTCCAGAGAAAAGGTTCCTCTATCGCCCGTCCGGCCAGCGGATAGGAGTGGCTGAACATCACCAGGATGGCGGCGATCAGTCGAATCAGGTCGAGATTCCGGTTGCGCGCTGGGGACGGGGTGGACATTGAATGGCTTCGATAGGGCGGGCTTTGCGGGAGGCATTCTCCCATCGGCACCCGGTCCCCGCTTATTGGCTCATCGATACCAGCACCAGCACCACCAGCAGCGCAAGGATCACCGCCAGCGTGATCTTGACCCAGCTATAAGGCTGCTCGCCGGCGATCTGTCCGGTGTAGCCGTTGGCGACGATCTGGTAGCTCTTGCGGCCGTAGGTGTAGCCCACGAGCCAGACCGGCATCAGCGTGTGCTTGAACGTGCGGCCCTGGTAGCGGCTTTGCACGCGCAGGTTGCGCTGGGTGTCGCCCGGCACCTGGCGCGAGCACATCTGGCGCACCGCGTCATCCATGTCCTGCCGGTTGAGTTCGGCCGCCTTGCCCAGGTCGACCTGGTAGCGTTCCACGGTCCAGCCGCGCACGAACTCGGGCGTATAGGGCTTGAGGTCGGTCGTGGTTGGGAAAGGCTCGATCTTGCGCAGCAGCGCCGCGTGCACGCCCACGGTGCCCGGCACCAGCGCATCGTCGAAGAAGTGCGCGAGCTGTCCGGACGCGGGCTCCCAGCGCACATGCTGCACCTGGCGCGTCTGGGTGTTGCCGTTGGCGTCGCGGTAGGTTTCGGTCGTGTAGTAGTAGAAGCCGGCGTCGGCCTGCCATGCGGCCTGCACATGGGCGTCGAAAGTCCAGTAGGGCAGGTACAGGCCCTTGAGCGTGTCGGTCAGCGCGGCGTTCTTGAGCTTGTTGGGCGCGAACCAGCGCGAGCCATACCATTTGCGGATCGCGTCGCGGATCTGGCCGTCGCTGATCTTGAACGGCAGGATGCTCTGTGGCGTGATCGCGTCGTTGCGCTCCTCGTGCGCGACGATGGCCGGCGAGCCGCAGAAGTCGCAGCGCTGGGCCGTGCGTCCGTCGACGAACACCGAGATCGCGCGGCAGTTCTGGCATTGCACTTCGCGCCGCTGCTGACCCCAGCCGCGGCCCGCTTGCGGGTTCTGCAGCGCCGCGGCCAGGTCCTGCTCGACCACGGCATTGCCCAGTTCCTGTTGCTGGGCTTCGCTCCAGGGAACGACGGTGCCACAGTAAGGGCAGCGCAGGGCCTGGGCCTTGGCGTTCCATTCGAGGTTGGCGCCGCATTCGGGGCAGGGATGCTTGCCGACCATGGCTGGAGGCGGTGCTTCGGCCACGGCCGAATAGCCGGCATCGGGAGAGCGGGAGGGTTCTGGGGTCACGGCCAAGCCACCTTGGCGCCGCAAGGGCGCCGGTCGTCGATAAGCAGGAGAGGCGCTGGTTTCAGCCGCGCAGGTATTCGTCCAGGGCGCTTTGCGCGATGCGCCAGTTGGCGCCGATCTTGCGTGCCTTGAGGTGGCCAGCGTCGATTTCAGCCATCACGTCGGCCAGCTCCACGCCCAGCACCTGCGCGGCCTGCTCGGGCGTGAGCACCTGCAGCGCCGCGGGAGCGGCCGCCGGCGTCTGTGCCGACTGGGCCGCTGCGGGGGAGAACGGGTCCGCCGGGGAGGGCGTTCCCACGCCCGCCGTTCCGGCGGGCGCCGACTGCATGCTGCGCATCATTTCCTGCGCCATGCCAAAGCCCATGGCCATGGTCGCGGGCATGGTCGCCGCGGCGCTGCCTTCGCCGCCGGCCGCCATGGCCTGGCCCATCTGGTACTTCACATAGTCGTTGAGGTTGCCGATCGCGCCCATGCTCGAGCGCTTGTCGATGGCCTGCTCGACTTCGGGCGGCACCGACACGTTCTCCAGGATGAAGCTGCTGATCTCCAGGCCGTACTTCTCGCGCATCGCGGGGTTGATCAGCTGCAGCAGCGCGTCGCCCAGGTCGCTGTAGCGCGTGGCGACATCGAGCACCGGAACCTGGGCCTTGGCCAGCGCCTCGGTGAACACGCTCACGATGCGCGAGCGCATGGTGTCGGCGAATTCGTCGAGGCGGAAGTTCTGGTCGGTGCCCGCGACTTCCTTGAGGAACTTGGGCGCTTCGACGATGCGGAAGTCGTAGGAGCCGAAGGCGCGGATGCGGACCACGCCGAAGTCCTTGTCGCGCATCATCACCGGGTTGGCCGTGCCCCATTTGTTGCCGGTGAACAGCCGCGTGTTGAGGTAGTAGACGTCGCACTTGAACGGCGACTGGAAGCCATATTTCCAGCCCTGCAGCGTCGACAGGATGGGAATGTTCTGCGTGCTCAGCGTGTGCTTGCCGGGCTGGAACAGATCGGCGAACTGGCCGGCCGAGACGAACTGCACCTGCTGCGATTCGCGCACGATCAGCTGCGCGCCGTTCTTGATTTCCTTGTCCTCGTCAGGCCAGCGGTACGACAGCGTGTCGCGCGAATCATCGGTCCATTCGATGACTTCGATCAGTTGCTTGGTGATGATGTTCAACAGACTCATGACTGGCCTTGGCGGAGTGGAAAACGTGCAGCACATTGTAGGGCGACCCATGCCCCGAGCATGCCCATGGGGGCAGGCGCGGGCGGCAAACCCGGGCGCCGACATAAAATCACGGTTTACGCGCGCAGCGCGCGCCCTTATCGAAGCGCAGGACCGGCCTGCCGCAAGCTCAAAAAGTCATGCTGACATTCCAACAAATCATTCTGAAATTGCAGTCGTACTGGGACGCCCAGGGCTGCGCCCTGTTGCAGCCCTATGACATGGAAGTGGGTGCTGGTACCTCGCACACCGCGACCTTCTTGCGCGCCCTCGGCCCCGAGCCGTGGAAAGCCGCCTATGTGCAGCCCAGCCGCCGTCCCAAGGATGGCCGCTACGGCGAGAACCCGAACCGCCTGCAGCACTACTACCAGTTCCAGGTCGTGCTCAAGCCCGCGCCCGACAACATTCTCGAGCTCTATCTGGGCTCGCTTGAAGCCCTGGGCTTCGATCTGAAGCAGAACGACATCCGCTTCGTCGAGGACGACTGGGAAAACCCGACGCTGGGCGCCTGGGGCCTGGGCTGGGAAGTCTGGCTCAACGGCATGGAAGTGACGCAGTTCACCTATTTCCAGCAGGTCGGTGGCATCGACTGCAAGCCCGCGACCGGCGAGATCACCTACGGCCTCGAACGCCTGGCGATGTACCTGCAGGGCGTGGACAACGTCTACAACCTGCAGTGGACCGACACGCTGACCTATGGCGATGTCTACCACCAGAACGAAGTCGAACAGTCGACCTACAACTTCGAGCACGCCGACGCCGACTTCCTGTTCACGGCCTTCGCCGCGCATGAAAAGCAGGCGCAGAACCTGATCGAGCAGTCGCTGTCGCTGCCCGCCTACGAGCAGGTGCTCAAGGCCGCGCACAGCTTCAATCTGCTGGATGCGCGCGGCGCCATTTCGGTGACCGAGCGCGCCGCCTATATCGGCCGCATCCGCAATCTGGCGCGCACCGTCGCCAAGGCCTACCTCGACAGCCGCGCGCGCCTGGGCTTCCCGATGGCGCCCAAGGCCTGGGCAGAGGAAGTGCTGGCCGACCTGGCCAAGGCCGAGCAATCCGCCGCCGCCAAGAAGACCGCCTGAGCCGCTGCGACAGAGATAACACCATGAACCACTCGAATCTTCTTGTTGAACTGTTCGTTGAAGAACTGCCCCCCAAGGTCCTGCAAAAGCTCGGCGACGCGTTTGCCGGCGTGCTGTTCGACCAGCTCGCGGCCCAGGGCCTGACCAGCACCGGCTCGCGCCTCACGGCCTATGCCTCGCCGCGCCGCCTGGCCGCGCACATCACCGAAGTCGCGCCCCAGGCCGCCGACAAGGCCGTGTCGCAAAAGCTCATGCCCGCCACCGTGGGGCTCACGGCCGATGGCCAGGCCACGCCCGCGCTGCTCAAGAAGCTCGCCGCGCTGGGCGCCGATGCCTCGGCCGTCGCCGGCCTGCAGCGCGTGCACGACGGCAAGGCCGACGTGCTGTATTTCGAAAGCACGGCGCGCGGCGCGCAGCTGACCGAAGGCCTGCAGAAGGCGCTCGACGAAGCGATCGCCAAGCTGCCCATCCCCAAGGTCATGCGCTACCAGCTGCAGGACGGCTGGACCAGCGTCAACTTCGTGCGCCCGGCCCATGGCCTGGTCGCGCTGCACGGCACGCAGGTGCTGATCGGCGTCAAGGCGCTGGGCCTGACGGCCGGCTCCGCCACCCACGGCCACCGCTTCGAGGCCGCCGTGGACCCGGTGGTCATCGAAAGCGCCGACAGCTATGCGCAGCAACTGGCCGAGCAGGGCGCGGTGATCGCCAGCTTTGCCGAGCGCCGCGCCGATATCGCGCGCCAGCTGCAGGCCGCGGCTGAAAAGGTCGGTGGCGGCGTGCGCCCCATCGAGGACGAAGCGCTGCTCGACGAAGTCACGGCGCTGGTCGAGCGCCCGCATGTGCTGATCTGCGAATTCGAGAAGGAATTCCTCGGCGTGCCCCAGGAATGCCTGATTTTGACGATGAAGGCCAACCAGAAGTACTTCCCGCTGCTGGCCGCCGACGGCAAGCTCACGCACCAGTTCCTGGTGGTGAGCAACATCCGCCCCGCCGATGCGAGCGCGGTCATTGGCGGCAACGAGCGCGTGGTGCGCCCGCGCCTGGCCGATGCCAAGTTCTTCTTCGACCAGGACCGCAAGAAGACGCTGGCTTCGCGCGTCGAAGGCCTGGGCAAGGTGGTCTATCACAACAAGCTGGGCACGCAAGGTGAACGCGTGGACCGCGTGCGTGCGATCGCCAAGTCAATAGGCCAGCAGCTGGGCGACAGCGCGCTCGCGCGCCAGGCCGATCTGGCCGCGCAGCTCGCCAAGACCGATCTGGTGACCGACATGGTCGGCGAGTTCCCCGAACTCCAGGGCACGATGGGCCGCTACTACGCGCTCAACGACGGCCTCGATGTCGCGGTCGCCGATGCGATCGAAGACCACTACAAGCCGCGCTTCGCGGGCGACGAACTGCCACGCAATGACGTGGGCGTGATCGTCGCGCTGGCCGACAAGCTCGA
Organism: Comamonas sp. DB36; assembly: GCF_057914905.1. Classification (NCBI taxonomy): domain Bacteria; kingdom Pseudomonadati; phylum Pseudomonadota; class Betaproteobacteria; order Burkholderiales; family Comamonadaceae; genus Comamonas; species Comamonas sp. DB36. The sequence continues at coordinate 3,972,742 of NZ_CP196631.1, read as the reverse complement.
AACTCTGGTCGGCATGTTCGGCATAGGCAACCTGCCCACGGGCGACCGCGATCCGTTCGCGCTGCGTCGCCATGCGCTGGGCGTGGTCCGCATGCTGGTCGAGAAGGACCTGGCGCTGGACCTGGAGACGCTGCTGGTCAGCACGCTGCCCGCGTTCGGCGACAAGATCACCGACGCCACGCCCGCGCTGCTCGACTTCATCTATGACCGCCTGGCCGGCAACCTGCGCGAGCAGGGCTTCAGCGCTCAGCAGGTCGATGCCGTGCTGGCGCTGCGTCCGCAGCGCCTGGCCGACGTGCAAAAGCGCCTCGAAGCCGTGCGCGCGTTTGCCGCGCTGCCCGAGGCGCCGGCGCTGGCCGCGGCCAACAAGCGCGTGGGTAATATCCTGAAGAAGGCCGAAACCGCCGTGCAGGCGCGCGTCGATGCGAGCCTGCTGCAGGAAACCGCAGAACAGGAGCTGAACCAGGCGCTGCAGACCACCGTGCCGCGCGCCGACGCCCAGTTCGCCGAAGGCGACTACACGGCCAGCCTGCAGACCCTCGCGGTGCTGCGCGCTCCCGTGGACGCGTTCTTCGACAAGGTGATGGTCAATGCCGAGGACCCGGCGCTCAAGGCCAATCGCCTGGGACTGCTGGCGACGCTGCACGAGGCCATGAACCGCGTCGCCGACCTGTCGCGCCTCGCGGCCTGATCCGCAAGGCTGCCGCGCCATGAAGCTCGCCATCCTCGACCGCGACGGCACGCTCAATGGGGCGGGCGAGTCGTTCCTGCAGGCCCCCGAAAGCTGGGTCGCGCTGCCCGGCGCGCTCGAAGCCGTGGCCAGGCTCAACCGCGGCGGCTGGCATGTGGTGCTGGCCACCAACCAGCCCGGGCTGGGCCTGGGTGAGGTCGGCATGGGCGAGCTCAATGCCCTGCACGCCAGAATACACCGCGCGCTGGCTGCGGCCGGCGCGCGCATCGAGGCGGTGTTCTATTGCCCGCATGCGCCGGGCGAGGGCTGCGGCTGCCGTGCGCCCGCGCCCGGGCTGATGCGGCAGATCGCCGAACGCTATGGCGCCGAGTCGCATGAGACCTGGGTAATAGGCAGCTGCGCCGAGCACCTGCAGGCCGGCGCGCATCTGGGCGCCCACCTGCATCTGGTCTGCGCCCGCACCGCGGGCGGTGGGCCGCTGTCGCCCGAATTTCCGCCGCAGGTGCGCGCGCACGCGAGCCTGGCCGAACTGGTCGCGAGCCTGCTGCCCGCCGAGCCGCTGCCGCCGCCTTCGCCGCCAGGCTGAGTTCCCGGGAGCCGGGCCCCTGCACCCATGAGCGCCTCCGCGCCCCGCTGATTAATTGATTGGACTGATTTCGCCATGCCACTGATCCGCTCCGTGATTCACATGCTCTGGATGGCTGTGACCTGCATTCCCTATACGCTGGCCATTCTGATCGTGCGATTGTTCGGCGCCTCGCCGCGCACGCGCTACCGCATCGCGCGCGCCTGGCTCAAGCTGAGCGTCGACAGTGCCGGCTGGTTTGCGGGCGTGAAGTACCGCACGCAGGGCATGGAGCATCTGCCGACCGACCCGCAGCAGGGCGTGGTGCTGCTGGTCAAGCACCAGTCGACCTACGAGACTTTCCTGATGCCGGCGATCATGCCGCGCCCGCTGGCCTATGTGTTCAAGCGCGAGCTGCTGCGCCTGCCGTTCTTCGGCTGGTCGATAGGCAGCCTGGACATGATCTACATCGACCGCTCCGACGGTTCGCGCGCCTTCCACAAGGTGGTCGAACAGGGCAAGCGGCTGCTGGCCCAGGGCACCTGGGTGATCATGTTTCCCGAAGGCACGCGCGTGCCGCGCGGCGAGAAGGGCGTCTACAAGTCGGGCGCGACGCGCCTGGCCATCATGGCCGGCGTGCCCGTGGTGCCCATTGCCGTGACCTCGGCCAAATGCTGGCCGCGCAAGGCCTTCATCAAGCGTCCGGGCATCGTCGACGTGAGCGTGGGCCCGCAGATTCCGACCACGGGCCGCAAGCATGATGAGCTGATGCTCGAAGCCGAGACATGGATCGAAAGCGAAATGCGGCGCCTGGACCCCGAGGCCTACGCACGCTGAGCGGACGATGACCGGCCTGCTGCAGCGTGCCTGGGATTGGCTGGCGCCGCCAGAGGTGCCGCTGGTCGACGGGCAATTGGTCAAGCGCCCACGGCGCGGGGCCGCGCCGCCCGCGGCTGCGGCCCCGGCCGCGCCGCTGCAAATGGAACTGGTTCCGCTGTGCGCACCTGAGCCCTCGCCTCAACCTGAATTGCCCCCACCGTGCAGCGCGCCTGTCGTGGACTTTGTCCATCCCCAGGCGAGCCACCATCTGCAGCTGGCGGGCATACGCGTAGGCTACCTGCTGGAACGCAGCCAGCGGCGCAGCGTAGGCATGACCGTGGGCAGCGACGGCCTGCGCGTGCGTGCGCCGCTGCGCGTGGGCCTGGGCGCCGTGGAACGCGTGTTGCAGGACAAGGCCGACTGGATAGTGCGCAAGCTGGCCGAACAAAGAGAGCGCGGCCTGGAGGCGCAGAGCGCGCGCCTGCAATGGGGCGCGCAGACCGTGTTGCCGTACCTGGGCGGTACGCTGCGCGTGACCTGCGGCGCTGCGCTGCCCGGCAGGCCCGCGGCGCAGCTGCAGCCCGCGCTCGGCGCCTTGCAGCTGGCGCTGGCCGCCGATGCGCCGCCCGAGCTGGTGCGCAGCCGTGTGCATGCCTGGTGGTTGCAGATGGCGCGCAGTCATTTCACCGCGCGCCTGGACCATTTCGCGCCGCAACTGGGCGTGCAGTGGCGCAGCCTGCGGCTGTCGAGCGCGCGCACGCGCTGGGGCAGCGCGCGCAGCGACGGCGCGATCCGGCTGAACTGGCGGTTGATGCATTACGCGCCCGAAGTCATCGACTATGTCGTGGTGCATGAGCTGTCCCATCTGCGGCACATGGACCACAGCGCGCGCTTCTGGGCCACGGTCGCCGGCGTGCTGCCCGACTACCGGGCGCTGCGCCAGCGCCTGCGCGATCAGCCGGCTCCGCTCTGGAGCGATGCGGACGATTGATGGGTCAAAGCCCGTGATGCGCGCCAGGCCGTCGCTGGAAACGCGCGCGCAGTTCTGCGAGACTGGCGGAATGACTGATTCCCTGACTTCCGATTCTTCGACCCCTGGCGTTCGTCCCGCCCAGGGCTATGCAGGCGATCTGCCCGCGGCGCTGGCCTGGCAATGGGTGCAGCAGGGGCAGGCGGTGCTGGTCGACGTGCGCACCGACGCCGAGCGCGAATGGGTAGGGCGCGTGCCCGGAGCCCAGGCCGTGGCATGGAAGCAATGGCCGGGCATGGCGGCGAATGCCGACTTCGACACCCAGCTGCGCGCTGCCGTGCCCGAGGGCATGAAAGTGGTGCTGCTGTGCCGCAGCGGCGTGCGCTCGGTCGCGGCCGCGCAGCGCGCGGCGACGCTGGGTCTGGAGGCGTACAACATTCTCGAAGGCTTCGAAGGCGATGCCGATGCCAGCGGCCAGCGCGGCCATGTGGGCGGCTGGCGCCGCGCGGGCCTTCCATGGCGACAATAACGAACCCCCACGCTTGCTCGCTGCGCGTAGCCGCTGCCCCCCAAGGGGGCTGTTTTGCCTTGGGGCGGCCCGGCGGCAAAAACGAACCCCCACGCTTGCTCGCTGCGCGTAGCCGCTGCCCCCAGGGGGGGCTGTTTTGCCTTGGGGCGGCCCGGCGGCAAAACAACCGCGCCACTGGTTTAGCGGCGCGGCATACCAGCGCTTATTGCGCAGGAATGCGCAGCTTCTGGCCGGGATAGATCTTGTCGGGATGGCTCAGCATGGGCTTGTTGGCTTCGAAGATCGCCGGGTACTTGTTGGCATCGCCGTAGTACTTCTTGGCGATTGCCGACAGCGTGTCGCCGCGCACCACATCGTGGTACTGGGCTTCAGGCTCGGGGTTGGTGACCTTCATCTGATTGTCGACCGAAGTCACGCTGGCGACATTGCCGCAGCACAGCGTGATCTTTTCCTTCGCGGCCTGGGTGGGGGCGTCGCCCGTCACAGTGACCTTGCCTTGCGTGCCGTCGAATGTCACCTTGACATTGCTCGCGCCCAGATTCTGGCTGGCGATGTAGGCTTCGATCGCGCTGGCGGCCTTGATGTTCAGGTCGTCCTGCGATGCGCCTGGCACGGGCGCCGCCTGGGCATCCTTGCCGCCAAACAACTTCTCGCCAGCTTCCTTGATGAAAGAGAAAAGACCCATGGGATGACTCCTGTGAAAAGCAAAGAGGTCCCACTCTAGCCTGAGTTCGGCCATCGCGGCGTCGGATAACGACTTGTCAAGACATTTCAATACATTTGCGTCCGACGCCAATAAGACGACGCGCGGCCGCGCGAATCCCCCGGCCGGGGCAAAACTCCGCATAATTCGCCGCATGACATTTCTGGCCATCGACGTTGGCAACACCCGTCTCAAATGGGCGATGTACGACGCGGCGCACCCTGGCGCCAACCTGCTGGCGCATGGCGCCGAATTCCTCGAACACATCGATCAACTGGCGGAAACCGGTTGGGCGGGCCTGCCCGCGCCCGATCGCATGCTCGGTTGCGTGGTCGCGGGCGATGCGGTCATGCGCCGCGTGCAGCAGCAGATCGAGCAGATGGCGGATTGGGATGTCGTGCCGCAGTGGGTCGTGCCTTCGGTGGCCGAAGCCGGCGTGATCAACGGCTACGACCACCCGACACGCCTGGGCGCCGACCGCTGGGTGGCGATGATAGGCGCGCGCCACCAGGTGCTGCGCCAGGGCCCGCCTCGGCCGCTGGTCGTGGTGATGGTGGGCACGGCGGTGACGGTCGATGCGCTGGACGCCGAAGGCCACTTCCTAGGCGGACTGATTCTTCCCGGCCACGGCATCATGCTGCGCGCGCTCGAGACCGGTACCGCAGGCCTGCATGTGCCCACGGGCGAGGTCACGCTGTTCCCGACCAATACCAGCGATGCGCTCACCAGTGGCGGCACCTATGCGATCGCCGGTGCCGTGGAGCGCATCTACCAGCATCTGAGCGCACGCTGCGGCGAAGCGCCGGCCTGCATCATGGCCGGTGGCGCGGGCTGGAAAATGGCGCCCAGCATGTCGCGTCCGTTCGAGCTGACAGACAACCTGATCTTCGATGGCCTGCTGGTGATTGCCGCGCAGCGCTGGACTGCCTGAACTGGCGCTGACTCTGGCGAGTTTGTGAGGATTTGTCCTGAGCGGGCATGTCTGCGCAGGCTGGGCCCAGGAGCATGAACCCGCTGCTTGACGGCTTGGCGCCATCGGACCTTGCGTGCGGCGATCGCGGGCGGCCAGGGCCCGGGCATGCCGCACGGATTCATCGCGCTGCACGGATTACCGCTGGTGACTCGCATTGGTGCACACATTAATGCGTCAATGAGATAATTGAAAGCTTCGCCGAGAGGCATTTATATACACCACCCATGATTCTGATCACAGGCGGCGCAGGCTTTATCGGTGCCAATTTCGTACTTGACTGGCTGTCGGTGCATGACGAGCCGGTCGTCAACCTCGACAAACTGACCTATGCGGGCAATGTGCACAACCTTGCGAGCCTGCAGGGTGATGACCGCCATGTGTTCGTGCAGGGCGACATTGGCGACAGCGCCCTGGTGTCCGAGCTGCTGCGCAAGCACCGGCCGCGCGCCGTGGTCAACTTCGCCGCGGAAAGCCATGTGGACCGTTCCATCCATGGTCCCGAGGATTTCATCCAGACCAACATCGTCGGCAGCTTCCGCCTGCTCGAGGCGGTGCGCGCCTATTGGAGCGAGCTCGAAGGCGAAGCCAAGACCGCATTCCGCTTCCTGCATGTATCCACGGACGAGGTCTACGGCAGCCTGGCGCCCGATGCCCCGGCGTTCACCGAGTCGCACAACTATGAGCCCAACAGCCCGTACTCGGCGAGCAAGGCCGCGAGCGACCATCTGGTGCGCGCCTGGCACCATACCTATGGTCTGCCGGTCCTGACCACCAATTGCAGCAACAACTACGGTCCGCTGCATTTCCCGGAAAAGCTCATTCCGCTGATGATCGTCAATGCCCTGGCCGGCAAGCCGCTGCCCATCTATGGCGACGGCATGCAGGTGCGCGACTGGCTTTACGTCAAGGACCACTGCAGCGCCATTCGCCGCGTGCTCGAGGCCGGCCGTCTGGGAGAGACCTACAACGTCGGCGGCTGGAACGAAATGCCCAACGTCGAGATCGTCAACAAGGTCTGTGCCTTGCTCGATGAGCTGCGCCCGCGTGCCGACGGCCAGTCGTACCGCGCGCAGATCAGCTATGTCAAGGACCGGCCCGGCCACGACCGCCGCTACGCGATCGACGCCCGCAAGCTCGAGCGCGAGCTGGGCTGGAAGCCGGCCGAGACCTTCGAGACCGGTATCCGCAAGACGGTGCAGTGGTACCTGGACAATCCCGAATGGGTGGCGCAGGTGCAAAGCGGTTCCTACCGGGACTGGGTGCAGACTCAATACGCCAGCGCATGAAAATCGTTCTTCTGGGCTCCACGGGCCAGGTCGGCTGGGAACTGCAGCGCAGCCTGGCCGTGCTTGGCGAAGTCATTCCCCTGAGCCGCCAGGGCACGCCCGCGGTCGATTTCGCCGATCCCGAAAGCGTGGCGCGCAGCGTGCGTGCACTGCGCCCCGACGTGATCGTCAATGCGGCCGCGCACACGGCTGTCGACAAGGCCGAGGCCGAGCCGGAGCTCGCGCGCCTGCTCAATGCGACCACGCCCGGCTTGCTGGCGCGCGAAGCGCAGGCGCTGGGCGCGTTGCTGGTGCACTACAGCACCGACTATGTGTTCGACGGCAGCGGCAGCGAGGCACGCTCCGAGGATGCCCCCACAGCTCCGCTGTCGGTCTATGGCCGCACCAAGCTCGAAGGCGAGCAGGCGATTGTCGCGTCCGGCTGCCGGCACCTGATTTTCCGCACCAGCTGGGTCTACGCGGCGCGCGGCGGCAATTTCGCCAAGACCATGCTGCGCCTGGCGGGAGAGCGTGAACGCCTCACGGTCATCGATGACCAATGGGGCGCGCCCACGGGCGCCGATCTGATCGCTGATGTCACCGCCCATGCGATACGGCATGTGGGCCATTCGCCGCAGGACCTGGGCCTGTACAATCTCGTGGCTTCGGGCCAGACCTGTTGGCATGCCTACGCCCGGTTCGTGATCGAGACCGCGCGCAGCCTGCGCCCGGAGTTGCCGCTGCGCGTCAGCGAGATCGCGCCCATACCCACCAGTGCCTTCCCCACCCCTGCGCAGCGGCCGCTGAACTCCCGATTGGACACGTCGCGCCTGCAGGCACGCTTCGACCTGCGACTGCCTGACTGGCAGCAGGGCGTGGTCCGCATGCTCGACGAAACTTTGTAAATAAACATGACACAACGCAAGGGCATCATCCTGGCCGGCGGCTCGGGCACCCGCTTGCATCCGGCCACGCTGGCCATCAGCAAGCAACTGCTGCCGGTTTACGACAAGCCGATGATCTATTACCCGCTGAGCACACTGATGCTCGCGGGCATACGCGAAATCCTGATCATCAGCACGCCCCAGGACACGCCGCGTTTCGAGCAGTTGCTCGGTGACGGCAGCCAGTGGGGGCTGCGCCTCGATTACGCGGTGCAGCCCAGTCCCGACGGGCTGGCCCAGGCGTTCATCATCGGCGAGCAGTTCCTGGGCGGCGCGCCCAGCGCGCTGGTGCTGGGCGACAACATTTTCTACGGCCACGACTTCCAGCATCTGCTGGCGCGCGCCAGCGTGCGTGACGAAGGCGCGAGCGTCTTTGCCTACCACGTGCAGGATCCCGAGCGTTACGGCGTCGCCGATTTCGATGCTTCGGGCAAGGTGCTGACGCTCGAAGAAAAGCCCGCCGTGCCCAAGAGCAACTATGCGGTGACCGGCCTGTACTTCTACGACGGCCAGGTGGTCGAAATGGCCAAGCGCCTGCAGCCTTCGGCGCGCGGCGAACTCGAGATCACCGACCTCAACCGCATGTACCTGGAACAGGGTCAGCTGCAGGTGGAGATCATGGGCCGTGGCTATGCCTGGCTCGATACCGGCACGCATGAAAGCCTGCTGGAAGCCGGGCAGTTCATCGCCACGCTCGAAAACCGCCAGGGCCTCAAGGTGGCCTGCCCCGAGGAACTTGCGTTCCGCCAGGGATGGATAGATGCCAAGCAACTCGAGAGCCTGGGCCAGGCAATGGCCAAGAACGGCTACGGCCAGTATCTGCTGCGCTTGCTGAAAGAGAAGGTGAGTGCATGAACGCGACTCCACTGGCGATCCCGGACGTCATCCTGTTCGAGCCCAAGGTGTTTGGCGACGCACGCGGCTTTTTCTTCGAGAGCTTCAACAAGAAGCTGTTCGACGCCGCCACGGGCGGTCAATACGAATTTGTGCAGGACAACCACAGCCGCAGCACCAAGGGCGTGTTACGCGGCCTGCATTATCAGTTGCCGCCGCATGCACAGGGCAAGCTGGTGCGCGTGGTGCAGGGCGCGGTGTTCGATGTCGCCGTCGATGTCCGGCGCCGTTCGCCCACGTTCGGGCAGTGGGTCGGCGCGGAACTCAGCGCGGAGAACCACAAGCAGCTGTGGGTGCCGCCGGGCTTTGCGCACGGCTTCGTGGTGCTCACCGATACCGCGGATTTCCTCTACAAGACCACCAGTTACTACGCTCCCGGGCACGAGCGCTGCATCGCCTGGAACGACCCGCAGCTCGCGATCGAATGGCCTTTGAGCGAGCCACCCAGCCTTTCGGGCAAGGATGCCTTGGCATCGGCCTGGGCGGACGCCGAGGTATTCGAATGAACGCCATGGTTGTCAAGATGTCCTGCGCTGTTCGCGCGTGCATTTTCAACGGCTGACCGGGTATACCCTGGCCTTCGTGAATGCCGCGGAATTTAAATGAGAACAGGAAAGTTGCTGTGAATGAATTGGTGAAGAAAAAGGACGGAGAAGTACCTTTCATTGATATTTTTTACGGTCTCTATCTGTTTGTGGATAGGCTTTATAAGATATTGATTCAGCGCAAGGCTGAAGATGTTTTCTTTTTCGCGCGCGAAGGCCAGTTGTTGAAGGAAATGTTTGATTTTTATCAATCGACACTGATTGTTGAGAAAAGAATAAAATCACATTACCTGAAGGTTTCCCGTCGTTCGACTTTTCTGTTGTCGCTTGGGCCATTGCATCAGGAAGGTTTTGATGTATTGTTCAGGCAGTATCGCCGCATTTCCATACTGGATTTTCTCAAGAGCCTGGATCTGGTCGAATCGGCAGAATTGTTTGCGCGGGAGATGGGGATAGGCGTCGATGCGCTGGCTGAGGTCAGCTCCGATCTGCCGACGGACAAACGGTTCTTGAAGATGCTTCAACTCCCGGCTTTTCAAGACGCATATGAAAGCCAACGCCTTGAACGCAGCTTTGCATTCTCGGAATACGTGAAATCCTTGCTGGGTGCCACGGAATTGCCGACAGACCTGCATGTGGTTGACGTGGGCTGGAAGGGATCCATTCAAGACAACGTCTACCATTGGTTTTCCAAGGAAAAAGGTAGCGGGGCAAAAGTCCACGGATACTACGTGGGGCTTATCGCGCCTGGGGCGACTACGGCTGAAAACACCAAGGCGGGTTTGCTCTTCTCTTCCACGGAAGGGCGCACACCAGGGTTCCATGTCTTCAATGAGAACCGGTCGCTTTATGAGGTGATCTTGCATGCCGACCACGGGTCGGCGCGCCGATATGTTTTTTCCAAATCCACGGGTGTGTCGGTCATCGAGGACGAAGTCACCGATGCGGCGATGATCGCTGAATTTATAAGACCTGTTTCCCGGGACTTGATGGTGAAGTTCAAGAAGCTTGCCGTCACTATGAGCGCCGCCAAGCTTTCAGATAGTGATTTGCTCAAGCTGGCAATGAGCCGCCATGGTCGAATGGTTTTCAAGCCCACGAAAAAAGAGATTGAGTGGATTTTCTCTGTATCCCATGTCGAAAATTTCGGGGTTTTTGAAGAATCCTCTTTCGGTGGTGAGGAGAAGTCGGTTCCATTTCTGAAGAAAATAAAATTCACATGGAATCTGGTGCTGCTGCGTCGTCCGTCGCAACTGGGATTCTGGCCTTGGTTGACGATTCGACGCAATGCGGTGCCGGGAATGGCTTCGGTTTATGAGTTTGTTCGCATCCGTCAAAGCCGGGTAAATCCAGAAAACGGTGCAGGGTAAAGATGTATGAGTAATCCAAGAATTTGTTTTCTGATTGGATCGATGGCTATAAGCGGGGGAACTTATGTCATCATTCAACATGCCAATTATCTTCGTTCGGCCGGGTTTGATGTAACGCTCGCAGTTCAGGAGGCTTTTACTGCTGCAACGCTGAGCTGGCATGATCAGGCAAGCCAGTTGCATTGCATACCCATAGAACAGGCAAAGTCGGAAGAATTCGATCTGGTCATTGCCACCTGGTGGAAGACCGCGTTTGAACTCGGTAACTTCAAGGCCAAGCACTACGCCTATTTCGTGCAGTCCATCGAGTCCCGGTTCTATCCTGAGACTGATGTCCCTTTGCGGGCGTTGGTCGATGCGACTTACAAATTCCCTGTGCATTTCCTGACCGAAGCGGGCTGGATCAAGGAATACCTTGGGGAAAAATATGGGAAGACATCGGCCCTGGTTCGCAACGGTATCCGCAAGGACGTCTACAAGACCGTGGGCACGGCAATCAGCGATCGCCCGAAGAAACAACCGCGCGTCTTGATTGAAGGCCATTTTGGCGTCAAGTTCAAGAATACCGCGCTTGCCTTGCGCCTGGCGCGCGAGGCGGGTGCGCGCGATATCTGGGTGCTTACAGGGTCGCCGGTTCGCTGGGTGCCTGGTGCATCGCGGGTGTTTTCCCGCGTTCCCATGATGGAGACTGCAGACATTTATCGATCCTGCGACATCCTGGTCAAGCTCAGCACGGTAGAGGGAATGTTCGGCCCACCATTGGAAATATTCCACTGCGGCGGCACGTCCATCGTCTACGACGTCACAGGACATGATGAATACATCGTGGATGCGCACAATGCACGCGTTGTCAAAAGAGGCGATGCGGACGGCGTCGTCGCTGCGCTGAAGACACTTTTGACGGATGCAGCCGCTCTTGAGACACTCAAGAAAGGTGCAATCCAGACCGCCGAAAAATGGCCTTCCTGGGAAGCCGCTTCTGCGGAATTCATGGCCTGGGTCAATATCGTTCTTGGTGAGCAAGAAGGCGATGCAGAAATACTTCGTACTCTGTCTGCGCAGGCATTTTCAGAATATGTAAGTGACGAGCAAGAGCATCTGAGGAATAACCCCGGTATCGTGCGACGTCACAAAATCAGCGCCATTGCCGCAAAATTCCCGCCCGCATTCACTCGTGCGGTCAAGCAGATGGAGACCGTTGCTGAGATTGTCTTGCAGGGAAGAAAGACTTACTGATGTACGAACTTCGAACGGTGGACGTGTGGGACACCCTGCTGCGTCGCGACTGCCATCCGGAATGCATCAAGCTGGCGACCGCCCGCTACCTGTCGATGACTGCTGCGCGGGAACTGAAGGCCGGTTTCCAGGACATGTGGAGTCTGTATGAGGCAAGACTTGACGCCGAAAAACGCATTGCAAATGCTGCGCGCCAGCGTGGCGATGACGATGAGTATGAAATTACCGATGTCCTGAGAGCGTGGCTCGATATTTCCTGGCAAGGCAGCTTTGATTCGCGGCTGCCGGCAGAACTGGCTGAATACGAGTTGAGCGTTGAGATTGCTCGAACTTATCGCGATCCCGATATCCTGGATTTTCTGGCGAAATATCCGGCCGAGAGGACCATTTTTCTTTCGGATTTCTACATGAACTCCAAGATGCTGGGGCGTTTGCTCGCTGCACATCAATTGGATGACGTGATTTCTGGCGGCATATCTTCCTGTGATGTCAATCGCAACAAGCGGTCGGGTAATCTGTTCAAGCATGTCCAGTCTACATTGAATGTCGATGGTGCCAAGCATATCCATGTCGGTGACAATGAGTGGTCCGATGTGGATTCTCCAGGGAAATTCGGAATCGAAGCCGTTCGATTCCTGCCTTCCGTGGAGCATGAAAAGAGAATGTCGCGCGAACATCTGTTCTCATCGCGTCAAGCACTTTTTTCGCATGTGCACGGTCTTTGCAAGGAAAGTTCCCTGGAGCTTGCGGACAAGGCAAGCAGCGACGAGACATTTTTCCTAGGTGTAGAGGCTGCACCACTTTTCATGGGGTTTGCACTCTGGATTGCCGAGCAGGCGGTCTTGAGAAAGTTCGACAGAATAATATTCTTGACGCGTGAAGGAGAGTTCTTTCATGCGATGTATTCGAAGATTTTTGCCGATGGAATGTTTGCGGGCATAAGACTGCCTGAATCTTCCATTTTTCCTGTCAGCAGAATATCCACTTTTTCCGCTTCGCTGGGACGGGCTGACTTCGAAGAAGTATCACGTGCATGGTCCATTTTTGGCGTGCAGCGGGTTTCCGCTCTTTTTGCGATGCTGGATGTCGCAACAAGTGATTTTTCGGCGACGCTGGCTCAGCTGGGATTGCGTGTCGATGAAATGGTGGAGAACCCTTCTTCCGACGCGCGATTGCGAGCGCTTTTCGCCCAGCCCGCTTTCTATGAAGCAGTGACAGCATCGGTGCAGAAGAACAAGCTTCTTTTGAAGGACTTGCTGGCCGAGCATGGAGTCATTGATGGAATGAATGTGGGAGTGGTCGATATCGGCTGGCGCGGTACTATTCAAGACAATATTGCACTCGCGGCGCCACTGATAAATTTCCACGGCATGTATCTGGGCCTGCGCTCATTTGTCAATCCCCAGCCGCTGAATGTGACCAAGAGTGCCTATGGTCCACATGAAGAAGTGGAAAGCGATCTCAACAAGCTGTTTGAGGTGTTTTCTGCGATGGAGATGGTCTGTTCCTCGCCCCATGGCAGTGTCGTTGGTTATTCAAGAGAAAATGGCAAGGTGCTTCCCGTTAGGGAGATATCTTCCGATGAAAATGTCGCTTACTTCGAGTTTTCTCATAAATTCCAGCAAGGCGTATTGTTTTCCTGTGCCCAATGGGCGCCCTATCTGAATGCCTATGTGGTCTCGGCAACGGAGTTGCGCGAAAGTGCCATGAAAGTGTGGGAAGGCTTCAGGCGGTCGCCGCCAAATATTTTGGCCAAGATCTTCATGCAGACGCCTCAGCATGATGCTTTTGGTTTTGGGGAAGTTTTTTCGAGAAACAATTTTCCGTCGTTGACAACGATTTTTCTTTCGCCATTCAATAACAAAAGGCGGCGTGAGATATTCAGTTTCGTCCGCCGGGTTCAGTGGACTGCGGCCGTGGACAGCGCCAAGGAGCTGGGCTGGTTCCATCGCAAGACACTATCCCTGGTGTTCTTTCTCGCAAACCACTTGAAAGTGCTGCGTATGAAAATGCGTCATGGGAAGAAGTAGGGCTGCCTTGGATACGGTGTGAAATTCTGGCCTTGGGAATATTGCCTAGGAAGAATTTACCGGTTTGGTTTTTTATTAGGCGGTATCGATGAGCGGAATTGCTGTATCTATTGTTAGTCATCAACATGGCGTGTTGGTAGATTCCTTGCTTCACCGCTTGTCGGAGATATCGTCACCCCATGTGGCCAGGGTCATTCTGACGCAGAACGTTCCCGAGGCCATGCCGCGCGAGCCCGACGCGGGATGGTCTTTTTCATTGGAAGTCGTCAGAAACGATTTTCCTCAAGGTTTCGGGGCGAATCACAACGAGGCGCTCAAAAATGCAAGGGAAGATTTCTTTTGCATCATGAATCCGGATGTGGTCTTGTTTGATAATGACATCTTCGAGCGCCTTTTGTATGCGGCTTCCTCGGATTGCGCCGGTTGTATCTATCCTCGGCAAATCGATGAAGACGGAAAGTTGCAGGACATCGAAAGAGATATTCCTACTTTCTTTTCGTTGCTGATGCGGTACGCTCGCAGAAGACCAGAGACCGGCAGGGACTGGGTCAATGCCGCTTTTTTGCTGCTGCCATCCAAAGTGTGGCGAGCGCTCGGCGGGTTTGATGTGCGGTATTTCATGTACTGCGAGGATGTCGATTTTTGTCTGCGCTTGCGCCTGTTGGGCTGGAAACTGGTTGCGGCCCCTGTGACGGTGGGCCATGCCGGGCAAAGGGCGAGCCACCGCAATGCACGGCATTTTTTCTGGCATGTGAGCAGTCTTTTGAGACTGTGGACTTCGCCGGTCTTCTGGCAGGCCTGGTGGAAGAAACAGCGGCGCCTTGGTTGAAAAGACGCAATCCTTGTGGATGGCGCAGGATGACGTGAAGCAGTGCCCCTGCCGCCATGGGGTGTGCATGGCGTTGTATGAAAACGAAGAATTAGGGCTTTGATGATCTGGTTGTCAACTATTGCATTTTTTTTCGCCCTGATCTCGGGAGGCATGATCGTGCGCTGGTCAGGCGATCACCACGTGGTCTACGGCGAAGACATGCCGCAGCGCTTTCACTTCGGTGATGTTCCGCGCATAGGCGGGCTGGCCGTGATGGTGGCCCTGCTGCTGAGCTGGAGCGCGGGCATGATTTCAACGGCTTTCTTCGGCGATCTGTCCGCGCTGCGCATGAAGATCTGGGTCGGCTGGTTCATGCTGGCCATCATGCCCGCGGTGATTGGTGGCCTGGCAGAAGACCTGACGCAACGCCTTTCGGTGCGCTACCGCCTGCTGCTCACGGGCTTGACCGGAGTGCTCGGTATCTGGCTGCTCGATCTGGGCGTGCCGCGGCTGGACCTGCCCTGGATCGATGGCGTGCTGGCCTGGGCACCCTGGATAGGCATGGGCATCGCGCTGCTGGCGATTGCCGGCCTGCCGCATGCATTCAACATCATCGACGGTTACAACGGACTCGCGGGCATGGTGGCGGTGATCATCTGCCTGGCGCTGGCCCATGTGGCGCTGCAGGTCGGAGACCGCGCGCTGGCCGCGCTGCTGCTCAGCACGGCAGCGGCCACGGGCGGGTTCCTGGTGTGGAACTATCCGCGCGGCATGCTGTTCGCCGGCGACGGCGGCGCCTATATCTGGGGCGTGGTGATCGCTTTCTCGAGCATTCTGCTGGTGCAGCGCCATGCGCAGGTCTCGCCCTGGTTTCCCATGCTGCTGCTGATCTACCCGGTCTGGGAGACGGTGTTCTCCATTTATCGCAAGCTCATGCGCGGCGACTCGCCGGGCATGGCCGATGCGCTGCATTTCCATCAACTGGTCTACAGGCGTATCGTGTGGGGAGTCTTCCACGATGATGAATCGCGCCAGATGCTGATGCGCAACAATCGCACTTCGCCCTATCTTTGGGCGTTCACGCTGCTCACGGTGCTGCCGGCCGTGCTGTTCTGGCGCAATACGTGGGTCCTGATTGCTTTTTGCGCCCTGTTTATGATCAGCTACGTCTGTGCCTATCTGGCTATCGTGCGCTTCAAGGTGCCGGGCTGGCTGCAGAAGTGAGCCGCTTTACCGTTTCGGCGGGCCCCAGAGCGCACTGCGACACTGCAGTTGCGGCACAATGCCCCGCTTGTTGTTGACTACTTCCCGCCACACGGCCTGCACCATGAACGATATCCTCTCCATTGCCCCGCGCGACAAAGCCGAAATCCTTGCCCAGGCTCTGCCCTATATCCGCAAGTTTCATGGCAAAACCATGGTCATCAAGTATGGCGGCAACGCCATGACCGACCCGGCCCTGCAGGCCGACTTTGCCGAGGATGTGGTGCTTCTCAAGCTGGTCGGGATCAATCCGGTGGTGGTGCATGGTGGCGGCCCGCAGATTGAAACCGCGCTCAACCGTCTGGGCAAGAAGGGCGAGTTCATCCAGGGCATGCGCGTCACCGACGCCGAAACCATGGAAGTGGTCGAGTGGGTGCTGGCCGGCGAAGTGCAGCAGGACATCGTCGGTCTGATCAATCAGGCAGGCGGCAAGGCTGTGGGCCTCACGGGCCGGGACGGCGGGCTGATCCGGGCGCAGAAGCTCAAGCTCGCGGACAACAAGGACCCGAGCATCGAGCATGACCTGGGCCAGGTCGGCGACATCGTGGCGATCGACCCCAGCGTGGTCAAGGCCTTGCAGGATGACGCGTTCATTCCGGTGATCAGCCCCATCGGCTTCGGCGAAGACAACGAAAGCTACAACATCAACGCCGATGTCGTGGCCAGCAAATTGGCCACGGTGCTGCAGGCCGAAAAGCTGATGCTGTTGACGAACACGCCCGGCGTGCTCGACAAGGCCGGCAATCTGCTGACCGATCTCACGGCGCGTGAAATCGACGCGCTGTTTGCCGACGGCACGATCTCGGGCGGCATGCTGCCAAAGATCGCGGGCGCGCTCGACGCGGCCAAGGCCGGCGTGAACGCGGTGCACATCATCGACGGCCGCGTGCCGCATGTCATGCTGCTCGAAATTCTCACGGACCAGGCCTACGGCACGATGATCCGCAGCCACTGAACGTGGCCTGGGCCCTGCGGGGCCATGCATTGGAAGATTCGACATGCGGCTGCTGCTGGTGGAAGACGATGTGATGGTGGCCAGCGGCGTCAAGCTCGGCCTGAGCGATGCCGGCTATGCGGTCGACTGGGTCGGCAGCGCCGAGCGCGCACTTGAAGTGCTGGCGAATGAATCGTTCGACCTGGCGGTGATCGACATCGGGCTGCCTGGCCTCAGCGGCCTGGAGCTCACGCAGCGCCTGCGCCGCAGCAGCATGGACAGCGCCGCCATGCCCATACTGATCCTGACCGCGCGCGACGCGCTGCTCGATCGCGTGCAGGGGCTCGACATGGGCGCCGACGACTACATGGTCAAGCCTTTCGAGTTGCCGGAGTTGCTCGCGCGGCTGCGCGCGCTCGCGCGCCGCTCCCAGGCCGCGACCACGGCAGTGCTGACATTCGGGCCTCTGGAGCTCGATACGGCGGCGCGCAGCGTCGGTGCGCGGGTGGCCGATGACTCTGCCGAAGGCAGCCATCTGCAGCCCATAGATCTCGGTCCGCGCGAGTGGACGGTGCTGGAATACCTGCTGATCCACGCGCCCAAGCCGGCGAGCAAGGACAAGTTGCTGCAGGCCCTGACGGGCTGGGACAAGGAAATCACGCCGAATGCGGTCGAAGTCTATGCTTCGCGGCTGCGCGGCAAGATCGAGCCCTATGGCGTGGCCTTGCGCTCCATCCGTGGCTTCGGCTACCGGCTGGAGTTGGTCGCGGGCGGCGCCTGAAGGCGGCTGCCCCGGCGCCAGGCTGAGCCATGACCTCGAATCTGCGCTTTCGGCTGCTGCTGCTGCTGGTGCTGCCGCTGAGCGTGCTGGCGCTGATGGGCTCGTGGTTCGCCTACCGCTCGGCCGAAGCGGCCGCGGGCCAGCACGACCAGCGGCTGATGCGCTATTTGCCCGCGCTTGCCGAAGCCGTGCTCGCGCCTTCGCTCGACGGCCAATCACCTCCCGTATTGATGCTGCCGCCCATGGTCGAAGAGTTTCTGCGCCAGCGCCAGAACGAGGCCGGCTATGCAATTGCCGACCTCAAGGGCCGGGTGCTCGCGGGCGATACCTGGATACGCGTCGAGGTGCCCAGCACGCGCGTGGCTGAATTCCACAGCCAGGAGTTCGCGGGCATCATGTACCGCGTGGCCGTGCTGCGCGTAGAGACCGCGGGCGCTGGCGAGATGGTGGTGGCGCTGGCCGACGGTTCGGATGCGCGCCAGCAATGGGCGCAGCAATTGCTGCTGCGCGTGCTGCTGCCCAACGTGCTGCTGATCGCGGCCGCAGGGCTGGCGATCTACTGGTCGGTGCGCCAGGCGTTCGAGCCGCTGGTGGCGCTGGCCGACGCCGTCGAGCGCCGCTCGCCGCGCGACCTGAGCCCCATCGATGAAGCCGCCTCGCCCGATGAGGTGCGGCCGCTGCTGCGCTCGCTCAACCGGCTGTTCGCGCTGGTCGATGCCCAGGCCCAGGAGCAGCGGCGCTTCGTTGCCGATGCCGCGCACCAGTTGCGCACGCCGCTCGCGGCGCTGCAGGCCCAGGTCGAAGCCTGGGCGTTGATGGTGCAGTCGGCGCCCGCACCCGCGGATGCGGTAGACCTGTCGCCCGATCGGCCGCGCGAGCGCTCGCTGGTGCTCAGCGCCACGCAGATCCACCAGCTGCGCGACGCCACGCGCCGCACCTCGCAGCTCGCGCGCCAGCTGCTGGCGCTGTCGCGTGCCGACGCGCGCCATGCGCAGTCGCAGCCGCTGCAGCGCGTGGACCTCAAGGACCTTTGTGAAAGTCTGCTCGAAGCCTTCTTCGAACAGGCCGCGGCCAAGAACATAGATTTCGGCCTCGAAGTCGAGCCGGCCAGCGTCTGGGGCCATGCCTGGCTGCTGCGCGAGCTGTTGAGCAATCTCGTCGACAACGCGCTCAAGTACAACCCCGAAGGCGGGCGCGTGACCTTGCGCAGCGGCATGGGTGCGGACGGCGCCTTTCTCGAAGTCGAGGATGACGGCCCGGGCGTGCCCGAAGCGGAGCGCACGCGCATCGTGCAGCGCTTTTACCGTCTGCCTGGCGCTTGCGGTGAAGGCTCAGGCCTGGGACTGGCGATTGCCGACGAGATCGCCCAGCTGCACCAGGCCCGTCTGGTGCTGGGCGAAGGCGCCGAGGGCGTGGGACTGCGCGTGCTGCTGGTGTTTCCGCCAGAGCCCGCTGCGGCGGCTTGAAGCGCTGGGTTGGCGCGCGCGCGAGCCGGCACAGGGCCGGCCGTGCGGCAAGGCTGCTCAGGCGCGAAGATAAATGTCAAGACCATTCAGCGTGAAAACAGTAGGACATGGGAGCGGGTGGCTGTGAGAGAATTATTTACAAATTCCTGATTGCCTATGTCTGAGTCTGAAGTCCTCTCCTCCTCTTTTCTCTCTGTCGTCAGTGATGGCGAGAGCGATGCCGCCGCTGCCGCAGCGCCCGCCACCCGCAAGCGCCCCAAGCCGGGCGAGCGGCGCGAGCAGATTCTGCAAGCGCTGGCGACCATGCTGGAGAAGCCTGGAGCGGAACGCATCACCACCGCTTCGCTCGCCGCCCACCTGCAAGTGAGCGAGGCTGCGCTGTATCGGCACTTCGCCAGCAAGGCGCAGATGTTCGAAGGCCTGATCGAGTTCATCGAACAATCGGTGTTCACGCTGGTGCAGCAGATCGTCGGCCGCGATGTCGCCGATCCCGATCAGCCGAGCATCGATGGCGCGCGCCAGGCTGCGCGCGTCATCGCGCTGGTGCTGCAGTTCGGCGAGCGCAATCCCGGCATGGCCCGCGTCATGGTCGGCGATGCGCTGGTGTTCGAACACGAACGCCTGCAGCAGCGCATGAACCAGTTCTTCGATCGCATCGAATCCACGCTGCGTCAGTGCCTGCGTCCCGTTGCCGATGCGCGCGGCTCGGCCAAGCCCACGGTCGATGCGCAGGTCGCGGCCAGCGTGCTGACCTCGTTTGCACTCGGCCGGCTGCAGCGCTTCTCTCGCTCGGGTTTTCGCCGCCTGCCCACCGAGCACCTCGAAGAGAGCCTGTCGCTGATGATCTGATGCCGGGCCGGCCCGTTTCAGCGTCCCAGCTTGCAGTCGGCCGTCACGCTTTGCAGATAGATGTCGGAGCCCTGGTCCTGGCTCTGGTCTTCCCAGGCGATCAGCGTCTTGCCCGATGCCGACGCGTGGCTGACCAGGCGCGACTTGGCCGATGGCCGCGTGGAGACCGCGAACTGCGGGCACAGTGCGGTGCCTGCGGCATCGAGCTTGATGGCCTGGATGCTGTCGTGCTGGCCGGCGATGGACTGTACCCAGAAAGCCAGCGTTCCATCGTTGAACGTGACGCTGCGCAGGTTGTTGATGTCCTGGTGTCCCAAGGGCTGAATCGGGCGTCCGGTTTCTCCCCATTGGCGCGCGCCGCGCGCATCGAGCTTCTGCGCATACAGGCCGCGCCGGTTCTGTTCCACCGCGCTGTCGAGTTCGGTCCAGAAAAGCGTGGTCTCGCCCGTGGACGGTTGGTAGGTCAGCGAGGGATTGGTGCGTGCCTGCTGAAGGTTGGTTGAAACCGCCACGCCACCGGGCGCGAACGCCGGACTGCCATTGGCCTGGATATGCTGGGCATGGACCTGAAGCTGCGGAGCGATGCTGTACCAGGCAAAGACCGCACCGCCCTGGCCGTCTAGCACGAAGTGCGGAAAGTTGCCCTGTTGCAGCGAACCTGCGTCGAAGACATTCACATGGGCGGGGCCCCACAGCAACTGGCCGCTGGGCGAGATCTTGTTCGCATAAAGGTGCTTGGCGCCCGAAAAGCCGCGGCTGCGGATGAAGGAAACGATCACGCTGCCGTCGCTGGTCGCCTTCAGGTCGGCAAGGCTGTAGCTGTAGTTGGGATCGCTCAGAACGAAGTCCAGCGCGGCACCGCTGGTGGACTTCCACACCGGCTGGCCCTGGGGATCGAGCTTGCGCAGGCGCACGCTGTTTTCGTTGTCCATGCTCCAGCCTATGACCGAATGGCCGTCTGGCAGGGTGGTGATATGCGGCGCATGGCCCGAGGGTGCGGTCTGCGCCTGCCATAGCGGTTTGCCCGCGGGGTCGATCTTGGTCGCGGCGATGGCGCGTGCCTGCGGGTTGCTGCGGTCGTCCTGGAAGGTCAGCAGGGCATTGCCTTGCGCGTCGGTCGCCAGGCCATATTCTTCAGTCCAGCCAAGGCCCAGATTGGCGACCAGCAGGCCCTGGTGCGGAAATTGTTCCTTGCCATCCGGGCCCAGGCGCTGCAGAAAGACATCGTAGCCCTGGGGGGAGGGACCCTGCGGAATCAGTCCGAACCAGCTGACCCACCAATGCCCATCGGCCGTGGCCGCGATCTGCGGCTGCACCTGGGCGGCGCCCGGGACGTTGGCGAGCGGGGTGTTTCTTTGCGAGATGGGGGTCCATTGGCCCCAGGCGCTCGCGCAAAGGCTTAACGCCAGAGTCAGGCTGGCAAGTGGAAGATGGCGTGTCATGGCACTCCTTTCATGCTCATACGGGCGGTGCACCGGATGGTGTGAAAATATTTCAGCATGGGATGGGACCGGGGCCCGGGCTTTGACCTTGCCGCTGCGGTCGGCATCGCGGCGGCATGGCAAGCGCTGCAGGGGGTGGCCAGGTCAAGCGCCTAAGTACTTTCCCCTGTGGTGCATTGAGGTCAGGCGATTGTGGTGCAAAATAGTACGAACGTTCGTTTTATTTTTTTCCATGCCTTCTTCTTCCACCCTGTCGGACCCTTCTCCCAGCGCACGCAGCGAAGTGCGCGGACTGCACAAAGGCCAGCAGACCAAGGCCCATATCCTCGATGCGGCGCTGCATCTGGCGTCGCAGGCCGGGCTCGAAGGGCTGTCCATAGGTGCGCTGGCCGCGGCCACGGGCATGAGCAAATCGGGCGTCTTTGCCCACTTCGGCTCGCGCGAGGAATTGCAGATTTCCGTGGTCCGCGAATACCACCTGCGCTTTGAGCAGGAAGTGTTCTACCCCGCGATGCAGGCGCCGCGCGGCCTGCCGCGCCTGCGTGCGCTATTCGACCTGTGGATGAAACGCACTTCGGTCGAGCTGGACTCGGGCTGCATTTACATCAGCGGCGCGGTCGAGTTCGATGACCGTACCGGCCCGGTGCGCGACGCGCTCGCCGACTCGGTCCGCACCTGGCATGCGGCCATGCGCCGCACCATCTTGCAATGCCGGGAGCATGGCGACTTACGCGCAGATGCGGATGAAGCCCAATTGCTTTTTGAAGTCCATGGGCTCATTCTGGCGTTGCATTACGAAGCCCGCTTCCTGCGCGCCCAGGGCGCGCTGCAGCGTGCGCACCAGGGCTTCGAGAACATTCTGGCGCGCTTCAGCACCTGAAGCGCGCGTCGCGGACCGATCACATCACCATCGATAAAAGGAGACGATACATGCCCAGCTATCAACCGCCTCTGCGTGACATGCAGTTCCTGTTGCACGAAGTGTTCGAGGTCACGCAGGAGTTCAAGGCCATGCCCCGGCATGCCGAGGTCGACGCCGAGACCGTCAATGCGGTGCTCGAAGAGGCGGGCAAGTTCGCCAGCGATGTGATCTTTCCGCTGAACATCAGCGGCGACGAAGAAGGCTGCACGCTCAACCGCGACACCCACGAAGTCACCACGCCCAAGGGCTTCAAGCAGGCCTATGCCCAATATGTAGAAGGCGGCTGGGCCTCGCTGAGCTGCGATCCCGACTACGGCGGCCAGGGCCTGCCATTTGTCGTCAACCAATGCCTGTATGAGATGCTCAACAGCGCCAACCAGGCCTGGACCATGTACCCGGGCCTGTCGCATGGCGCCTACGAAGCCCTGCATGCGCATGGCACGGACGCGCAAAAGCAGCTTTACCTGCCCAAGCTGACCAGCGGCGAGTGGACCGGCTCGATGTGCCTGACCGAAGCCCACTGCGGCACCGACCTGGGCCTGCTGCGCACCAAGGCCGAGCCCCTGCCCGACGGCAGCTACAAGCTCACGGGCAACAAGATCTTCATCAGCGCCGGCGAGCATGACTTCACGAGCAACATCGTGCACCTGGTGCTCGCGCGCCTGCCCGATGCGCCCGTGGGCTCCAAGGGCATCAGCCTCTTCGTCGTACCCAAGTTCCTGGTCAACGCCGACGGCAGCCTGGGCGAGCGCAATCCGATCTTCTGCGGCGGGCTGGAGCACAAGATGGGCATCCATGGCAATGCCACGGCCCAGCTCAACCTCGACGGCGCCGTGGGCACCATGGTCGGCCAGCCCAACAAGGGCCTGGCGGCGATGTTCGTGATGATGAATGCCGCGCGCCTGGGCGTGGGCAACCAGTCGCTGGGCCTGACCGAAGTCGCGTTCCAGAACGCGCTGGCCTATGCCAAGGACCGGCTGCAGATGCGCAGCCTGTCGGGCACCAAGGCCAAGGACAAGCCCGCCGATCCCATCATCGTCCACCCCGACGTGCGCCGCATGCTGCTCACGGCCAAGGCCTATGCCGAAGGCGGGCGCGCGCTGTCCACTTTCTGCTCGGTGCTGATCGACAAGGAGCTGCACCACCCCGATGAGAAAGTGCGCAAGGACAGCGCCGAACTCGTCGCGCTGCTCACGCCCATCGTCAAGGCCTTCATCACCGACAACGGCTGGACCGCGACCACGCTGAGCCAGCAGGTCTACGGCGGCCATGGCTTCATCAAGGAATGGGGCATGGAGCAGTTCGTGCGCGATGCGCGCATCAACATGATCTATGAAGGCACGAACGGCATCCAGGCGCTGGACCTGCTGGGCCGCAAGGTGCTGGGCAACCAGGGCGCGACGCTGAAGAAACTCGGCAAGCTCGTGGGGCGGCTGGTCGAGGAAGAGGGCGTCAGCGAGAAGATGGCCGAATTCATCAACCCGATCGCGCTGCTCGGCGAGCAGATGACCAAGTTCACCACCGAGATCGGCTTCAAGGGCATGCAGAACCCCGACGAAGTGGGCGCGGCTTCGGTCGACTACCTGCGCGTTGCCGGCCATCTGGTGTTCGGCTACCTGTTCGCGCGCATGGCCCAGGTCGCGCTGCGCGAAATTGCCAAGGGCAATGCCGACCCGTTCTACCTCGCGAAGCTGCAGACCGCGCGCTTCTACTTCGCCAAGCTGTTCCCCGAGACCGCGACGCTGATGCGCACCGCGCGCGCCGGCAGCCGCGTGCTGATGGACACCGACGCCGCGCTGGCCTGAGGCGGCGCTGCGGACTCTTGCCTTTTTCTTCGAGGAGGTGCCTATGTTCAAAGCTTTCGCCGCCATGGTCTGCATGGCAATCACCGCGCCCGCCTGGGCGCAGATGACGCCCGTGGGCCTGTGGAAAAGTGTCGACGACAAGACCGGCGAGCCCAAGTCGGAGATCCGCATCACCGAGCAGGGCGGGGTGCTCAGCGGGCGCGTCGAGAAGCTGCTGCGCAAGGGCGCCGACCCCGCGGCGCTGTGCACGGCCTGCACCGACGAGCGCAAGGACCAGCCCATGGTCGGCCTGGAAATCATCCGCGGCGCGACGAAGGCCGAAGGCAAGGATGTGTGGGAGGGCGGCAAGATCCTCGACCCCGAATCCGGCAAGTCGTACACGCTGCGCCTCACCCCCACCGACAGCGGCAGCAAGCTCGATGCGCGCGGCTCGATAGGGCCGTTCGGCCGTACCCAGACCTGGGTCCGCGTTCAATAAGCCACCTGCTTCCACCCGCCCGCGCTGCGGGCCGGTGCATTACATGGAACCCAAGATGTCACGATTTCCTGTGAAGAAAGTCGCCGTGCTCGGCGCCGGAGTGATGGGCGCGCAGATCGCCGCCCATCTGGTCAACGTCAAGGTGCCGGTCATTTTGTTCGACCTGCCCGCCAAGGAGGGCGCCAAGAGCGGCATTGCCGAAAAGGCCATCGCCAATCTGAAGAAGCTCAAGCCCTCGCCGCTGGGCGTGGCCGCCGACGCCGACCTGATCCAGCCCGCGAACTACGAAGAGCACATGAAGCTGCTCAAGGGCTGCGATCTGATCATCGAGGCCATTGCCGAGCGCATGGACTGGAAGACCGACCTGTATCACAAGATCGCGCCTTTCGTCGCCAAGCACGCCATCGTCGCCAGCAACACCTCGGGCCTGTCGATCACGCAGCTCAGCGAAGCCCTGCCCGAAGCCATGCGCGCGCGCTTTTGCGGCATCCACTTCTTCAACCCGCCGCGCTACATGCAGCTGGTGGAACTGATCGCCACGCCGGGCACGGACGCTCACGTGGTCGACCAGCTCGAAGCCTTTGTGACCAGCACGCTGGGCAAGGGCGTGGTGCGTGCCAAGGACACGCCCAACTTCATTGCCAACCGCATAGGCATCGCGGGCATGCTCGCAACGATGAAGGAAGTCGAGAACTACGGCCTGACCTATGACGTGGTCGACGACCTCACGGGCAAGAAGCTGGGCCGCGCGTCCAGCGGCACGTTCCGCACGGCCGACGTGGTGGGCCTGGACACCATGGCGCATGTGGTCAGGACGCTGCAGGACAACCTCAACGCCGACACCGACCCGTTCTATGCCAGCTATGCGACGCCTGCGGTGCTGGAGAAGCTGCTGGCGCTGGGCCAGCTGGGCCAGAAGTCGGGCGCGGGTTTCTACAAGAAGGTCGGCCGCGACATCCTGCGCTTCGAGCTCGAAAGCGAAGACTATGTGCCAGGCGGGCAGAAGGCCGACGAGGTCTATGCGCGCATGCTGAAAAAACCCGCGGCCCAGCGGCTCCAGCTCTTGCGCAACGCCGAAGGCGCGGCCGGTCAGTTCCTCTGGGCCATTCTGCGCAACAGCTTCCACTACGCGGCCGTGCATCTCGAGAGCATTGCCGAAAGCGCGCGCGACGTCGACCAGGCGATGCGCTGGGGCTTTGGCATGCGCCAGGGGCCGTTCGAGCTGTGGCAGGAAGCCGGCTGGCTTGAAGTCGCGAAGATGGTGCAGGAAGACATCGATGCGGGCAAGGCGCTGAGCCGCGCGCCGCTGCCGGCCTGGGTGTTCGAAGGTCCGGTGGCCGAAGCCGGCGGCGTGCACACCGCCGAAGGTTCGTGGAGCCCGGCGCGCAAGGCCTTTGTCGCGCGCCGCGCGCTGCCGGTCTATGCGCGCCAGCTGTTTCCCGAGCGCCTGCTGGGCGAGGCCGGCGAGGGCTTCGAGACCGCGGGCACGACGCTCAGCGAAACCGATGCATTGCGCGTCTGGACGCTGGATGGCGAAGGCGAAGGCAAGGTGCTGATTGCCAGCATCAAGAACAAGATGCACGCGATCAGCCCGGCCGTGATGGAAGGGCTGATGGAAGCGCTGGAACTCGCCGAAGCCGAATACGCGGCCATTGTCATCTGGTCGGGCGACGCGCCGTTCAGCGTGGGCGCCGACCTGCAGGCAACGATGCCGGCCTTTGTGGTCGGTGGCGCCGACGCCGTTGAAAGCATAGAGCAGGAACTGCAGCAGTTGATGCTGCGCCTGCGCTATGCGCAGGTGCCCGTGGTCGCGGGCATTCACGGCATGGCGCTGGGCGGTGGCTGCGAGCTGGCCGTGCATTGCGCGCGCCGCGTGGCGCACATGGAAAGCTATATCGGCCTGGTCGAAGTCGGCGTGGGCCTGGTGCCGGGCGCGGGCGGCCTGACCTACATCGCGCGGCGCGCGGCCGAGAACGCGGCCACTTCCACGGGCAAGGACCTGCTGCCGTTCCTGACCGAAGGCTTCACGGCCGCGGCCATGGCCAAGGTGGGAACCAGCGCGCTGGAATCGCGCCAGCTGGGCTATCTGCTCGACAGCGACCTTATCGTCGCGCACAAGGACGAAGTGCTGTTTGTCGCGCTCAATGAAGCCCGGGCGCTGGCCGCGGGCGGCTGGCGCGCGCCGCACAAGCGGCTGTTCCCGGTCGCCGGGCGCAGCGGCATTGCGACGATACGCGGCTCGCTGGTCAACATGCGCGACGGCGGCTTCATCAGCGACCACGACCAATACATCGCGACGCTGATCGCCGAAGTGGTCTGCGGCGGCGACGTCGACGCGGGCACGCTGGTCAGCGAGGAATACCTGATGCAGCTCGAGCGCAAGGCGTTCTGCGGGCTGATCGCCCACCCCAAGAGCCAGGAGCGCATCCTGGGGATGCTCTCGACCGGCAAGCCGCTGCGGAACTGAAGGAACAGAACATGAAACAGATCCAGGACGCCTATATCGTTGCCGCGACGCGCACGCCCATTGGCCGCTCGCACAAGGGCTTTTTCCGCAACTACCGGCCCGACGACCTGCTGGCCCGCACGCTGCAGAGCGCGCTGGCCCAGGTGCCGGGGCTGGACCCGGCCAGCATCGAGGACATCATCTGCGGCTGCGCGATTCCCGAAGCCCAGCAGGGCCTCAACGTGGCGCGCATCGCGGCCGTGCTTGCCGGCCTGCCGACCAGCGTCGGCGGCATCACCGTCAACCGCTTCTGCGCCTCGGGTCTGTCGGCGGTGCAGATGGCCGCCGACCGCATACGCGTGGGCGAAGCCGATGTGATGATTGCCGCGGGCGTGGAAAGCATGAGCATGGTGCCGATGATGGGCAATGCGCCCAGCCTGTCGCCCAGCATCTTCGAGCGCGAGGGCGACGTGGGCATTGCCTACGGCATGGGCCTGACGGCCGAGAAGGTTGCCCAGCAGTGGAAAGTGAGCCGTGAGGCCCAGGACGCGTTTGCTCTGGCCTCGCACCAGAAGGCGCTCGCGGCCCAGGCCGCGGGCGCGTTTGCCGACGAGATCACGCCCATCGACGTCACCGATCGCGCGCTCGACCTGGCGACCGGCGAAATCGCGCTCAACACGCGCACGGTATCGCTTGATGAAGGCGCGCGCCCCGACACCAGCCTTGAAGGCCTGGCCAAGCTGCGCACGGTGTTTGCGGCGCGCGGCTCGGTGACGGCCGGCAACAGCTCGCAGACCAGCGACGGCGCGGGCGCGCTGATCCTGGCCAGCGAATCGGCCATCAAGCGCTACGGTCTGACGCCGCTGGCGCGCTTCGTGAGCTTTGCCAGCAAGGGCGTGCCGCCGGCGATCATGGGCATAGGCCCCATCGAGGCGATTCCCGCGGCGCTGCGCTACGCCGGCCTGAACCAGCAGGACATCGACTGGTTCGAGCTCAACGAAGCCTTTGCCGCGCAGTCGCTGGCCGTGATCAACACGCTGGGCCTGGATGCATCCAAGGTCAACCCCATGGGCGGCGCGATCGCGCTGGGCCATCCGCTGGGCGCGACCGGCGCCATCCGTGCCGCCACCGTGGTGCATGCGCTGCGCCGCAACAATCTCAAATACGGCATGGTGACGATGTGCGTGGGCATGGGACAGGGCGCTGCGGGTATCTTCGAAAGATTGTGATCCGCCCGTTCGCCCTGAGCCTGTCGAAGGGCCCAGGGCACTAGGCGGGTGGCAAGTCACCCAAACGACCGCCTTCGCGCGGTTTGCACATCACACTGGCTCCATGACCATGACCCATCCTCTTGATTTGGCATTGCAACTGCAGCCGGTATCCCCGGGGCAGCTCGAAGGGCAGACCAGCCCCGATTACTGGAACATGGTGGGGCCGTTTGGCGGCATCACGGCAGCGACCTTGGTCAAGGCCGTGATGGACCACCCGCAGCGGCTGGGCGAGCCGCTGTCGCTGACGGTGAACTACGCGGGCGCGCTCACGGCCGGCGCGTTCACGCTGCAGGTGACACCGGTGCGCACCAACCGTTCCACCCAGCACTGGACGCTGTCGGTGCTGCAGACCGATGCCGAAGGCGAGCTCGTGGTCACGACCACGGCCACCGTAGTGACGGCGGTGCGCCGCGAGACCTGGAGCATCTCCGACGAACCCATGCCCGAAGTGGCCGCACCCGGCGACCTGCAGCGCATTGCGCCGGGCTTTGGCGTCGAATGGCTGTCGCGCTACGAGATGCGGCCCGTGCAGGGCGCGCTGCCCCGGGACTGGGATGGCGCCGAAGCCCCCAGCCTGTCGCAGCTGTGGATGCGCGACGATCCGCCGCGGCCGCTGGATTTTTGCGCGCTGGCCGCTCTGGCGGATGTATTCTTCCCCCGCGTCTGGTTGCGGCGCGCGCGCCAGGTGCCCGCGGGCACGGTGTCGATCACGGTCTACTTTCATGCCAGCCAGGCCCAGCTGCAGACCACGGGCACGGGCTATGTACTGGGCCAGGCCAGGGGCCAGGAATTTCGCAACGGCTTTTTCGACCAGACAGCCCAGCTGTGGAACGAGGCCGGCTACCTGCTTGCAACCAGCCACCAGATTGTCTATTTCAAGGAATGAAAAGCGCGCCGCGCAAGGGAAAATGACACCATGACAGTTACCACCTCCAACGATATCCTGGTGCACACCGAAGACGGTGTCTGCACGCTCACCTTCAATCGGGTTGCAAAGAAGAACTCGATCACCCAGGCGATGTATGGCGCCATGGCCGACGCGCTGACCGCGGCGCGTGACGACGCCGCGGTGCGCGTGGTGGTGTTCCAGGGCGATCTGGCGATCTTCAGCGCGGGCAACGATCTGGGCGACTTCCTCAATGCCTCGGCCAACAGCCTCGGCGGCGAAACGCCCGTGATGCGCTTCATGTTCCAGCTCGCCGACTTCCCCAAGCCCGTGATCGCCGCGGTCTGCGGCCCGGCCGTGGGCATTGGCACGACGCTGCTGCTGCATTGCGACCTGGTCTACGCCGGCGACAACGCGGCGTTCTCGCTGCCTTTCGTCAACCTGGGCCTGTGCCCCGAGTTCAGCTCCAGCCTGCTGCTGCCCCAGCTCATGGGCTACCACCGCGCGGCCGAAGCCCTGCTGCTGGGCGAGCCTTTCCTCGCCGAAGCCGCGCTCGAAGTCGGCCTGGTCAACCGCGTGGTGCCGCCCAGCGAATGCAATGCACTGGCCCAGCGCCAGGCGCGCAAGCTTGCGGCCAAGCCGCTGTCGGCGCTGATGGAATCGAAACGCTTGATGAAGTCGGGCCAGGCAGCCACGGTGCGCACGCGCATGGCCCAGGAAGGCGAGAGCTTCGGCCGCATGCTGCACGAACCCGCGGCGCGCGAAGCGGTATCTGCATTCATGGAAAAGCGCCATCCCGACTTCAGCAAGGTTTGAGCTGATTCGCGGTCGACTCAATTGAAGCCTGGAGCTGGCAGGACGCTGCGCATGGCGGCGCATTGCCGGCGCCCACTGACGGTTGTCGGCTGCGCTGCGCGACCGGCATGTGTTTTCCGTCGGGATGAAAGGTGCCTGTTGCTTTTCCGCAAAACCCTCGCACCTGTGTGATCAAGAAACGCTTGCAAGCATATGCATCATTCGAGGCGATTGGTTACTTTTCTTGCGAGATGAGGGCGTTTGTTGCCCGGATGACGTTCTAGCATGGACGCTTTCCAAGGAGAGACCATGGCCGTGCAGAACCCGTTTTTTGGCAAGCGTGAAAGCGACACTTTCACTCCCCGCAGCCCCGCCGTAGGCGTGGCATCGACCAGCAGCAGTTTTGGCGCCAGCCAGGCGGCTGGCCAAGCCGGCACGAGTGCGGTGTCGACGCCCGCCAGCGCCGCTGCGGTGGCGCAAAGCCAGGGCGGCAGCCGGTTGATCGTGGGCCCCAACATCAAGCTCAAGGGCGTGGAAATCACCGATTGCGACACGCTGGTAGTCGAAGGAACGGTAGAAGCGACGATGGATTCGCGCGTGATCGAAATTGCCGAGCAAGGCGCTTTCCATGGCACGGCCGAGATTGATGTCGCTGAAATCCGCGGAGTGTTCGACGGCACGCTGATCGTGCGCCAAAAACTGGTCATCTATGGCACGGGCAAGGTCAGCGGCAAGATCCGCTATGGCAAGGTCGTGATCGAAGAAGGCGGTGAACTCACGGGCCAGATCGAAGCCGGCTCGGCGGTCAAGACGCCGGCATTGGCGCCCAGCAGCAGCGCGGCGGGTACCAGCGTGGTGCGCGATGTCGCGGGAAGCGTGACCGCCTGACACCCACAGGCCCCGCTGGCTGAGGCGGGCAGTGCCTTGCAACGGCCCTGGCGTCGCAGCTTCAATTCATTTCGCCGCGCCAGGCGCAGGAGCGCGGTCTGCCGATGCAGGCGCGGCACAACGCTTTGACCTTGCGGGGGCCTGCAGCCGCAGGCCGACAGCTCCCTCTACGCTTGAAAAGACCGGGCATCACTAAAAATTGCCGGCCCGTCATCAGGTGTGTCCATGCTGCACTTCAATTTTTCACGCCAGAGGCTGCGGTGTTGAGAACGTGCTGGGGCAAATGTTAAAATTCTGCGTTTTTCCGCATGCCGGGCGATGACATGTGGTTCCGAGCAACGCAGCCCCTGAAATTTGCCCTCAAAGCGTGGCTTCTGCGCGTTTTCCCGGTATCAGACGGTTTGAAAATTGCGAACTTGCTGATTGCGTCGGAAAATTAATATCAATTTTCTGTGCAGGGCCGGTAATTTTTGAGTAGAAAGCCGCATGAATATTTTGATCACTGGTGGAGCCGGTTACATCGGTTCGCATACTTGCGTTGAATTGCTCAATGCGGGGCACGATATAGTTGTCTTCGATAACTTTGCCAATAGCCATCCCGAGGCTTTGAAACGAGTATCGCAGATAACAAAGAAGACTTTTCCCATAGTCAAGGGAGATGTCCGTGACCAAGCGGCGCTGGAAGAAACCATCAGGCAATATTCCTGCGGTGCAGTCATCCATTTTGCCGGCCTCAAGGCGGTAGGCGAATCGGTGGAGAAACCGCTCGATTATTTCGAGAACAATGTCGTCGGCACGCTGTCGCTGCTGCGTGCGATGCAATCCACGGGCGTGAAGACCTTGGTTTTCAGTTCATCGGCCACAGTCTATGGCGAGCCGCAACAATTGCCGCTGACCGAGAGCCATCCTCTTTCCACGACGAATCCTTACGGCCGCACCAAGTTGATGGTGGAAGATATTCTGCGCGACCTGTACCGTGCCGAACCTTCGTGGCGCATTGGCATTCTGCGTTATTTCAATCCCGTGGGCGCGCACTCCAGCGGCCTGATAGGCGAAGACCCGCAAGGCATGCCCAACAATCTGATGCCCTATCTGGCACAGGTTGCGGTGGGCCGGCGCGAGCACCTCAGCGTGCTGGGCAACGATTACGACACCGCCGATGGCACCGGGGTGCGCGACTACATCCATGTGGTCGATCTGGCGCTGGGCCACCTCAATGCCTTGGAGAGCCTCGACCAGGCGCAATGCTTTGCCGTCAACCTGGGCACGGGTGTGGGCTACAGCGTACTTGATGTGCTCAAGGCGTTCGAGGAGGCCAGCGGTCGCCCCATCCCTTACAAGATCGTGCCGCGCCGCGCCGGCGATGTTGCCGCCTGCTATGCGAGCACGGCACAGGCACAGCAGATGCTCCACTGGAGCGCGACGCGTGGCCTGGCCGAAATGTGCCGTGACCACTGGCGCTGGCAGATGAACAATCCGCAAGGATACGCATGAACCCGCACGCACGACAACCGATATCGCCGCTGTCCGCGCTGCGTTCCATCGTTGGCAACAGAAGCCTCATTTACTCGTTGGCCAAGCGCGAGGTCCTGGGGCGTTACAAGGGATCGGCGCTGGGACTGGCATGGAGCTTCTTCAATCCGGTGCTGATGCTCACCGTCTATACCTTTTTCTTTGCGGTGGTTTTCAAATCACGCTGGGGAACGGCTGGGTCGGATAGCAAGACCGAGTTTGCGGTCATATTGTTCGTAGGCATGATCATTCATGGGGTCTTTGCCGAAATTCTCAATCGTGCGCCGCGGTTGATCATTGATAACGTCAATTATGTGAAGAAGGTGGTATTCCCGGTGGAGGTGCTTCCTGCGGTGAGCATCTGCGTTGCCTTGTTTCATGCGGCTGTCAGCATGGTGGTTCTTTTGCTGGCATTCGTGATTTTCAACGGATTTCTGCAATGGACCGCGGTGTTTGTCCCCTTAGTCGTTTTGCCGCTGGTCATTCTGTCGTTCGGCGTTTCATGGTTTCTTGCCTCTCTCGGCGTTTATTTGCGAGATGTGTCGCAGACCATAGGCCTTCTGACCGCAGTGCTGCTGTTTTTGTCTCCTGTCTTCTATCCGATTTCTTCCCTCCCCGAGAACATTCGCCCGTGGATCATGGCGAATCCGCTGACCTTCATTATCGAGCAGTCGCGCGATGTGCTGATCTGGGGAAAGCTGCCGAATTTTTCCGGGCTTGCAATTTATGCAGGCATTGCCGTGGTCGTCGCGTGGGTAGGTTACGCATGGTTTCAGAAAACTAAAGGTGGGTTTGCGGATGTTCTCTGATGACTTGGCGATTTCAATCGTCGGCGTATCCAAGGTCTACAACATATATGACAAGCCGCAGGACAGGCTCAAGCAGATGTTGTGGAAGCAATCCAGAAAGCTCCACGACGAATTCTGGGCGCTCAATGACATCAATTTCGATGTCAAGAAGGGCGAGACCGTGGGCATCGTGGGCCGCAATGGTTCGGGCAAATCCACTTTGCTGCAAATCATTTGCGGCACGCTCATGCCCACCTATGGTCATGTGGAACGCAGAGGACGTTTGTCTGCGCTGCTGGAACTGGGATCGGGGTTCAATCCCGATTTCACGGGGCGCGAGAACGTTTATCTGAGTGGTGCGATTCTGGGCTTGTCGAAAGACGAAGTGGATGCCCGATTCGACAAGATCGCGGCCTTTGCGGATATTGGCCAGTTCATTGACAGCCCCGTCAAGCACTACTCCAGCGGGATGTTCGCCCGATTGGCATTCGCGGTAGTCATTCACGTCGATCCGGAAATTCTGATCGTCGATGAAATCCTCGCGGTGGGCGATGCGGCCTTCCAGCGCCGCTGTCTCGCGAAGTTCTACGAAGTGCGCGACCGCGGCTGCTCCATTCTGTTCGTCTCCCACGACCAGTATCAGGTCAAGTCCGTGTGTGAAAGAGCGGTCTACCTCAAGGAAGGCCGGCAGATTCTCTTCGGTTCTGCAGGACGGGTCATCGATCAGTACATGATCGAGTTGGAAGAGCAGATCGCCGGCAGCGCCACCGGGGCGCTGAAAAAGAGCCTTCAGGAAGAATCACCTGCAGGACAGGACGCGGCGCAGGAGCCTGCGGCCCAGGAGGCGGCCGGCAGCGAATCCGCAGCCAGCGACGACAGCCACGCATCGGTCGAGCGTCTGTTCAAGATCGGCAAAGTGGAGCTGACCAATCAGGCAGGGACTGCCGTCGATGTGATCAAGACCGGTGAAAATGTGAAGCTCACATTCGACTTCGTGGCCTTGGTCGACAAGCCGCCGGAAAAAATCAGCTTCGTCTTCAACCTGTACCGGCATGACGATCTTTATCTCTGCGGGACCACGACCTTGATGGACAAGATTCCCGTATATCAATCGTCGCAGGCCGGAAAAGTCACTATTGATTTTCCCAATTTCCCTCTGCTCAGCGGAAAGTACAAATGGCGGGTTGCCATCAATGATGATGGCGGCTTCATCACCTATGCTGAAGCCAATGAGGTGTGCCCGTTCCGGGTTGACGATGATTTCAAGGCCGTAGGCATGTTCAATGTTGACCGGGAATGGAGTTATCAGCGCTACGACACTCATCGCATAGAACAAGGAAAATAAAGTGGAAAGATTAGATACCTCGCTGGCGCCGGAACGTCCAAATATTGAAGCGTCGATTCACTTTGCCCGTTATGCGATCGCCACGCCGTTTGTCCAAGGCAAGAAGGTGCTGGACATCGCCTGCGGCGAAGGTTACGGCAGCCACCTGCTCAAGCAGGCCGGTGCCAAGCAAGTCGTCGGTGTGGATGTTTCCGACGAAGCGGTCAACCGGGCCAAGAAGTCGTTTTCTGCGCCCGGCGTCGAATTCATGGCTACGGACGCGGCCAGCGTCGAGCGCGAATTCCCGCTCGAATATTTCGATGTGGTGGTTTCGTGCGAAACCATAGAGCATATCCAGGATCCCGCGAGATACCTTCAATCGCTCAAGAACGTGGCCAAGAAGGACGCGGTCTTCATCATCAGCTGTCCTAATGACTACTGGTATTTCCCGGAAGACCATCAGCGCAATCCGTATCATGTGCGTAAATACAATTTTGAAGAATTCAAGGAACTGACGGTCGGCATTCTGGGGAACAACGTCAGCTGGAGCGTGGGCACGGCCGTCATGGGGTTCGGTTCTACGCCCCTCGATGTCAAGAAGGATTACGAACCTGTGCCTGCGAGCTGGATGTCGTTCAAGCAGCTCGGCGGTGCCTACCTCGTCAATGGCTCGGGAGAGCTCGAAGTCACTGCGGCCAATTGCAGCTACTTCTTCGGCGTGTGGAACGCCGCCGATGCGCCCAGCGGCGCGGCGGTGTTTCCCGTGAGCATGGACTCCTATGCGCGCATGGTGCAGGCAATGGAGTCGGAGCCTGCGGTACATCCGCATGAAGCTCTGCCGGAAGCCGCGCCAGATTGCACGCACGAGTCGAACGCATTGCGCGCGCCCACCGGTGACGTGATTCCCGAGGTCCGCAAGGCCAGTTTGCTTTATGAGGCTTCGTCCGCGGAAAATCTGGTGCTGCGCGAAAGCCTGCATTTTTCAACGGGAAGTGTGCAGGCGCTGCAAACGGACGTGAATACCCTGCAGGCCCAGGCGCATACCCTCCAGGCCCAGGCCCATGCATTCCAGTCTGACGCCCATGCGCTCAAGGCCCAGGTGCATACCCTTCAGTCCGAAGTGCATGCGCTTCAGGCAGAGGTGCTGACCCATCAGGCACAGATCCGCCATCGCGAGGCCGAGGTCCAGACACTGGAAACGCAAGCGCATGCGCTCAGGGGTGAATTGAATGCTTTCGCGGCAGAGGTGCCGGTATTGCAGGCCGAAATCGAGCGTTTGACCGTCGAATGCGCAATCATGCGCGTTTCGCACGATCGCTATGTGCGTTTGCGCAATATCGTTCCGCAGCCCGTGCGGACCCTGGCGCTCAAGGTGGCACGAGCTGTTCGCAGGTAAGAACAAGAATGAATGATCACGATTTGGGTTTTGTTCCCGGTCTGGAACGAGGAACTTACATATTCGACAAGGCGCATGCTCTTCTGGCGGTCGACGCCTGGAAGGAGATTGGCCCGAATATCGGAAGAAATGGCGAGAATCTGACGATCTCCTTTCTTTCGCTGAATCGTGCATCATTGTCGATCAAGCTTCTGCAGTCGATAGAAAAATGGATGCCGGGTTTTGCGGGTGAGGTGTTGATTGTCGACAACGGTTCCGTGCAAGAAGAGCTCGCACTGCTGCGCAATTTCTGTTCCGGGATGACCTGCCGTCACCGTATTGTCGAGCTGGATAAGAACTACGGCGTTTCCGGCGGAAGAAACAGAACGCTTCCCCATGTTCAGACCGAATGGCTGATGTGTCTGGATAATGACATATATTTCACTGCCAATCCACTGCTGAAGCTTCAGCAGGATCTGGCCGTCTTGGGATGCCATTTCATCAGCTTGCCATTGCTCGAGCCCGATGGTGATACGCTTTTTGCCCGCGGCGGACATCTTTTTGTTTCACACTACGATCGCCAACTGCATATTGGCGCCGGCAGTGCTGTCGTTGCGCAGAAGATCCAGAACAAGATGGGTCATCCCTTCTTGAGCACGTTCCTGTTTGGCGGCGCATGTGTGCTCAAAAAGGAGACTTTCCTGCTCGTGGGCGGATACGATGAAGGGATGTTTGTCGGGTTTGAAGACATAGACTTCTCCATCCGACTTTTCCAATCGGGTTACAAGGTCGGTACCGCCTCTGAATGCTTTCTCATTCATGACCATCCGATTCCAGATTCAAATGCCGATCGGGATTATGAAAGAGAACGTTTTTCACGCCGGGTGCTGAAGCAATCCGCCGCGCATCTGGAGAGAAAGCATGGTTTTTCGATCTGGAGTGACGTGGTCGATATCTGGCTTGCCTCGCGTCAAAATGAACTCGGTCTTCATAGTGATGCAGTAGCGCCGCCAGTGCTCGCGAATCAGTGCGGAAATCGCAGCGGAAAAACAAAGATTGCGCTGATCATCGATACGGATAATTGGGCGTTTGGAAATATTGCGCGACAGCTGCAAAACCATCTGTCCCATCGTTTCGAGTTTATCGTGATTCCCATGGATATCATTGATAACATCGATCAAGTGTTCGTGTTGGCGCGCGATTGCGAGGTGGTGCACTTCTTCTGGCGTGAACACCTGACCTTGATTGGAACGCCTTACTTCAAGAGCTATGCTGAAAATCTTGGCATGTCTTATGAAAGTTTTCACGAGCGTTTCATTGCGAGCAAGCAGCTCAGTACCAGCATCTATGACCATCTGCTGCTGCAACCGGAAGATCTGAGTGCCCGTACCCATATTTTCTCCGAGCTGCTTGCCGGCTATACGGTAGGCTCGGAGAAACTCCAGGCCATTTACTCCCAGGTCCCGGGATATCCCGCGCCCACGGCCTTGATCGAGGACGGTGTCGACCTGCACAAGTTCAAGCCTCTCAACCTGGAGCGCCTCCAGGAAGTCGGCAGGCGTGCGCTGGTGATCGGCTGGGTGGGCAACAGCAAATGGGCCGGTGAACTCGAGGACTTCAAGGGGGTTCACTCGATTCTCAAACCGGCCATCGAACGCCTGCAGAGCGAAGGCATTGCCGTCACAAGCCTTTTTGCGGATCGCCAGGAAAGATTCATTCCGCACGATCAGATGCCGGAGTACTACAGCAAGATCGATCTCTATGTCTGCACGTCAAAGATAGAAGGCACGCCGAATCCGGTGCTGGAGGCCATGGCCTGTGGCGTGCCCGTGGTCAGCACCGATGTGGGTATCGTGCCCCAGGCTTTTGGTGAGTTGCAGAAGAAGTTCATCCTGCCCGAGCGCAGCGTGGAAGCGCTCATGGACAGCGTGCGCGCGATCGTGCAGGAGCCCGAACTGCTCACGCGCCTGTCGCAGGAGAACATGGAGCGCATCAAGGCCTGGGACTGGTCTTCCAAGGCCGAGAAATTCGGCGCCTATTTCGACCAGCTGATTGCAGCGAGGAAGGCCGACGAAATGCGCCGGCTGTCGCAGCCCTAGGCTTTTTGTGCCGGTGCGCTGGCGGCGTTGCGCTGAATGGCGCTGCGCCAGGCCGCGATCTGCGCGTTCTCCGGCAGGGCCTGGGGCTTGCCTTCGCTGTCGATGGCGACATAGGTCAGCAGCGCTTCGGTCACTTTGACAAAGCGGCCCTGGTCGTGGAAGCGCTCGGCATAGACTTCGACGTCCACGGTGACGGACGTGCGGCCCACGCGGCGCACGCTCGAATAGAACGACAGGATGTCGCCCACGCGCACCGGCTGCTTGAAGATGAATTCATTGACGGCCACGGTGACCATGCGCTGGCCTATGCGCGAGGGCAGCACCGAACCGGCGAGATCGACCTGCGCCATGACCCAGCCGCCGAAGATGTCGCCGTTGGCGTTGACATCGGCGGGCATGGGAATCACCTTGAGCACGAGATCCTTATCTGCGGGCAATGGGTGGGGAGGAAGGTCTGGACGCGGAGGCATTGGCACAATCAGGAATATAACAACAGGAATTGTCCCCGATGCGCCGCTCTGCCGAATCTTCTCAGGATTTACCCGTACCCGCTTCCCCAGCTTCCGGCGCCGATTGGGCGACGCTCAAGCGCCTGCTGCCCTATCTGTGGGAATACAAGTGGCGCGTGCTCGCGGCGCTGCTGTTCATGGTCGCGGCCAAGGTGGCCAACGTTGGCGTGCCCGTGCTGCTCAAGGAACTGGTCGACGCGCTGACGCTCAAGCCCGGCGATGCGGCCGCGGTGCTGGTCGTGCCCGCGGCCATGCTGCTGGCCTATGGCGCGCTGCGCTTTTCCACATCGCTGTTCACCGAGCTGCGCGACCTGGTGTTTGCCAAGGCCACCCAGGGCGCGGCGCGCAGCATCGCGCTCACCACCTTCGAGCATCTGCATGCGCTGAGCCTGCGCTTTCACCTCGAGCGCCAGACCGGGGGCATGACGCGCGACATCGAGCGCGGCGTGCGCAGCACCGAGTCGCTGATCTCGTATTCGCTCTACAGCATCCTGCCAACGCTGATCGAGATGACGCTGGTGCTGACCATCCTGGCGCTGCGTTTCGACGTCTGGTTCGCGGTGATCACGCTGATCGCGCTGGCGTTGTACATCGTCTTCACGGTGCAGGTGACCGGCTGGCGCACGCGCTTTCGCCGCGAGGCCAATGCCCAGGAGTCGGCAGCCCATACCAAGGCCGTGGACTCGCTGCTGAACTACGAGACCGTCAAGTACTTCAACAACGAGGCGTTTGAAGCGCGGCGCTACGACGAGAACCTCGAGGAGCTGCGCCGCGTGCGTCTCAAGAGCCAGACCACGCTGAGCCTGCTCAACGCGGGCCAGCAGATCATCATTGCCACGGCGCTGGTCGCCATTCTGTGGCGCGCCACGCAGGGCGTGGTCGACGGCCGGC
Organism: Comamonas sp. DB36; assembly: GCF_057914905.1. Classification (NCBI taxonomy): domain Bacteria; kingdom Pseudomonadati; phylum Pseudomonadota; class Betaproteobacteria; order Burkholderiales; family Comamonadaceae; genus Comamonas; species Comamonas sp. DB36. The sequence continues at coordinate 3,933,673 of NZ_CP196631.1, read as the reverse complement.
TGACGCTGGGCGATCTGGTGATGGTCAATGCCTTCATGATCCAGCTGTACATACCGCTGAATTTCCTGGGCGTGATTTACCGCGAGATCAAGCAGAGCCTGGTCGACCTGGACCGGATGTTCGTGCTCATGGACCGCGAACGCGAAGTCGCCGACGCGCCCGATGCCCGGCCGCTGCAGTCGGCCGAGGTTCCCGCGGTGCGCTTCGACGACGTGCATTTCGCCTATGACCCCGCGCGGCCCATCCTGCGCGGCGTGAGCTTCGAGATTCCCGCGGGCAGGACCGTGGCCGTGGTCGGCCCCTCGGGCTCGGGCAAGTCGACGCTGGCGCGCCTGCTGTTCCGTTTCTATGACGTGCAGCAGGGCCGGGTGACGATAGCCGGCGAGGACATCCGCGGCCTGACCCAGGCCAGCGTGCGCCAGGCGATAGGCATCGTTCCCCAGGACACGGTGCTGTTCAACGACAGCGTCGAATACAACATCGCCTACGGCCGCCCCGGCGCCAGCCATGACGAGGTGGTCGCCGCGGCGCGCGCCGCGCGCATCCATGACTTCATTGCCGGCACGCCCCAGGGCTATGCGACGCGCGTGGGCGAGCGCGGGCTCAAGCTGTCGGGCGGTGAAAAGCAGCGCGTGGCGATTGCGCGCACGCTGCTCAAGAACCCGCCCATCCTGATCTTCGACGAAGCCACGTCGGCGCTGGACTCGGCCAACGAGCGCGCGATCCAAGCAGAACTGCAGAGCGCGGCGCGCAACAAGACCACGCTGCTGATCGCCCACCGGCTGTCGACCGTGGTCGATGCACACGAGATCCTGGTGCTCGACGCAGGCCAGATTCTCGAGCGCGGAAACCATGGACAGCTGCTGGCGCTGGGCGGACGCTATGCGCAGATGTGGGCGCTGCAGCAGAGCCAGTCGGTGGGCGAGGGCGCCCCAGCCGTGCTGGCCTGAGGCCGGGAGCAACAGGGTGGACAATGCATTTTTTTGTGCCTTGCCCTCCACCATGAAACCTGTACTGCTTGCACTGAACCATCTTTCCCCCGCGCACCTGGACCAGCTGGCCGGGGCGTTTCCCACGCTGGAACTGGTCAACCAGCCCGATGTGACGAAGTGGGATGCGACCATTGCCGCGGTCGGCGCGCGCGTGCGGACGGTGCTGACGCTGGGCTCGTCGGGCCTGAGCGCGGCCCACATGCAGGCCATGCCGGGGATGACGCTGGTCAGCGCGCTGGGCGTGGGCTATGAAAACATCGATGTCGCGCATGCGCATGCCCAGGGCATCGCGGTGGCCAATGGCGCGGGCACCAACGACGAATGCGTGGCCGACCATGCGATGGGGCTGATGCTGGCTTCGCTGCGCGGCATCGTGCGCCTGGACCGTCTGACGCGCGCAGGCGTCTGGCGCACGGCGCTGGCGATTCCGCCGCATGTCTCGCACAAGCGCCTGGGCATCGTGGGCCTGGGCACCATAGGCGCGCGCATTGCCCAGCGCGCGCTGGGCTTCGAGATGGAAGTCGGCTATCACAACCGCCGCGCGCGCGACGGCGTGGCCTACCGCTACTTCGACGATCTGCTGGCGCTGGCGACCTGGGCCGATATCCTGCTGGTGGCGATTCCCGGCGGCGCCGCGACGCGTCATCTGGTGAATGCCCAAGTGCTCGATGCGCTCGGGCCGAACGGCCATCTCGTGAACATCGCGCGCGGCAGCGTGGTCGATACCGCGGCGCTGGCGGCAGCCATACGCGCGGGCCGAATCGCGGGCGCGGGGCTCGATGTCTACGAAAGCGAGCCGCTGCCGCCGGCCGAGCTGCTCGATCTCGATGCCGTAGTGCTCACGCCCCATGTGGGCGGCTGGTCGCCCGAAGCCGTGCAGGCGTCGATAGACCGCTTCGTGGCGAATCTGCGCTGCCATCTGGAAGGGCGGCCGCTGGTTTCGCCGGTGATATGAAGCACCCCCTGAGCCGCTGACGCGGCCTGGACACGCGTGCGGGCAGGGGGCGCGGTTGCTGGCTTACGGCTTGCGTGCCGCAATCGCCTTCTCGGCCTTGGCCACGAGATCATTGCCGATCTGGCCCTTCCACTTGTCATAGACCGGGCGCGTGGTCTTGACGAAGGCATCGCGCTCGGCCGGGCTCAACTGGGTCACGGTCACGCCCATGCCGGCGATTTCCTTGAGCACGGGCTTGTCGGCTTCGACCAGACCCTTGCGTGCAATGGCGATCTCCTGCTTGCCGGCGTCGAGCGCTGCCTGGCGCACGATGGCCTGGTCGGCCGGTGTCCACGAAGCCCAGATGTCCTTGTTGACGACGAACACCAGCGGGTCGGCCATGTAGCCCCAGGTGGTCACATATTTCTGGCCCACGGTGTGCATCTTCAGCACGGTGAACATGAACAGGGGATTTTCCTGGCCGTCGACCGCACCGCTGGCCAGCGCGGGCTGGGCGTCGGCCCAGCTCATCTGCGTGGGGTTGGCGCCCAGCGCGCTGAACATGTCGGAGAAGATAGGCGAGCCGACGACGCGGATCTTCAGGCCCTTGAGGTCTTCGGGCTTGCGGATCGCACGCTTGGAGTTGCTGACTTCACGGTAGCCGTTCTCGCCCCAGGCCAGCGGCACGACACCGGCCTTCTCGAGGTTCTTGAAGATTTCCTGGCCGACTTCGCCCTGCGTCAGCGCGTCCACGGCCGCGTAGTCGGGCATCAGGAACGGCAGCGAGAACAGGTTCAGCGACTTGACCTGGGGCGACCAGTTGATGGTCGAGCCCACGGCCATGTCGATCACGCCCTGGCGCAGCGCGCTGAATTCGCGCGTCTGGTCGCCCTGGATCAGCGAAACGCCGGGGTAGAGCTTGATGTTGATGCGCCCCTGGGTGCGCTCCTTGACCAGCTTGCCCCAGATTTCACCGGCCTGGCCCCAGGGCGATGGCGGGCCCAGCACCAGCGACATGCGGTACTCGCTCTTGTAGTTCTGGGCCAGCGCCGCGGGAGCGGTGAAGGCCAGGGCCGCGGCCGCGGCGACCGCAGTGGTCAGAAAGCTGCGCAGTTTCATTCTTTGTCTCCTAGGGGTTGTTATTGGGAACTCAGTAACCCAGCTTGTGGGGCAGCCAAAGGGCCAGTTGCGGGAAGGCGATCACCAGCAACATCACGACGAACATCGCCAGCAGCATGGGGCCGACCCAGCGCACGGTCGACTCCATGCGCACGCCCGCTATGCGGCACGAGACCATCAGGTTCACGGCCAGCGGCGGCGTGAACTGACCCAGCGCCACCTTGAGCGTCAGGATCACGCCGAACCAGACCGGGTCCCACTGGTAGTGCTGCATGATGGGCAGCAGCAGCGGCACGAAGATCAGGAACACCGAGATGCCGTCGAGGAACATGCCCACGGTGATCAACAGCAGGATCAGCAGCGCCAGCACGCCGTATTCGCCCAGGCCAGAGTTGACGATGGCGTTGGCGACCGGATCGATCACGCCCAGCGTCGACAGCGAGAACGCGAAGATGCCGGCCAGCGACACCACGAGCAGGATCACGGCCGACAGCTCGCCAGCTTCGCGCAGGATGGGAAACAGGTCGCGCACCGATATGGTGCGGTGTATCACCATGCCGACGAACAGTCCGTAGAACACCGCGACCACGGCGGCTTCGGTGGGCGTGAACCAGCCGGCGCGCATGCCGCCCAGGATCAGCACCGGTGCGGCCAGGCCCCAGGCGGCTTCGCGCAGGCTTTTCCAGAACTCGGGGCGCGGCAGCGTGGCTTCGAGCGCGCCCATCTTGTGGCGGCGCGACAGCCAAACGGCAGGAACGATCAGCGCGATGCCGGCGAGCACGCCCGGAATCATGCCGGCCGCGAACAGCGCGGGCACCGAAGCACCGGGCACCAGCACCGAGTAGATGATGAACGCGACCGAAGGCGGAATCAGGATGTCGGTGGCGGCGGCGGCGCCGACCACGCTGGCCGAGAACGAGCCAGGGTAGCCGGCGCGGCTCATCGCGGCGATCATCACTCCGCCCACGGCCGCGGCATTGGCCGGGCCCGAGCCCGAGATGCCGCCCAGGAACATCGCCACGGCAATCGCCACCAGGGGCAGCATGCCTGGGCCGCGGCCCACGATGGCGATCGCGAAGTTCACCAGCCGCAGCGCCACGCCCGAGCGGTCGAAGATAGAGCCCACGAGCACGAACATCGGAATCGCCAGCAGCGGGTACTTGCCCAGGCCGGCATAGAAATTCTGCGGCACGGCCAGCAGGCCGAACCACTGGGCGTCGGAGTTGGCCAGCGCGATGCAGGCTGCGCCCGCGAGGCCCAGAGCGGCGCCTATGGGAACGCCCGCGCTCATCAGCAGCACGAAGGCCACGAACAGCAGTGTGGCGATCATGGCTGGGGACCTGTGGTGTTGGCTGTGTCTTCTGCGGCGGCCTGCAGGCCCTGGCGGCGATAGAGGCCGAGCGCGCGCAGCACGATCAGCGCCGAGAACACCGGCAGCCACATCGAGTACCACCACTGCGGCACGCCTATGCCGGGCGAGGTTTCGTCAAAGCGGAAGTCGTCCCAGACCACGCGCAGGCTCAGCACCGCGATCAGGGTGAACAGCAGCGCGACCAGGACGGCGCCCAGGCGCGCGAGGCGCCGGCGGCGCTGGACCGAACCGCCATGGGAAAAATATTCAATGCGGATGTGCTGGTCGCGCGCCACGGCCGCCGAGCCCGCGACCATGGCCAGCAGGATCATCAGGAAGACCGAGATTTCTTCGGTCCAGGCAAAGGAGGAGTTGGTGAGGTAGCGCACCAGCACGTTGGCGAAAGTGATCAGCGCCAATGCGGCCATGATGATCACGGTGAGCCAGTCTTCGATGCGCAGGGAACGGGGAGGGGCCGACGCGTCGTGGTCGGGAGGCGATTGGTCAGAGGGCATGAGCGCGGGCAGTCAGGAAAACGCGTGACAACGGAGAAAAGACCTTCGCCGTGCCCGAGGGTGTTGTGTACCAGCGGGCCTGACGCGCGCCCGCCGGGTGAGGTGGGCAAACCATTATCTGGTCCGGTTTCGTCGCTGACCATGCGGGTTGCCCCGAGGCATGCGGCCTTGGCGCGCGGATAATGGCGAGATGGAAACCAAATGGCTAGAAGATTTTGTGAGCTTGGCTGAGACCCGCAGTTTCAGCCGCTCGGCGCAATTGCGGCATGTGACACAGCCCGCGTTTTCCCGCCGCATCCAGGCGCTGGAAGCCTGGGCCGGGACCGACCTGGTCGATCGCAGCTCCTACCCGACGCGGCTCACGCCCGCGGGCAAGACCATGTACGAGCAGGCGCTGGAGATGCTGCAGTCGCTGCAGAGCACGCGCAGCATGTTGCGCGCGCACGTCAGTGCGGGCAAGGGCATGATAGGTTTTGCGGTGCCGCACACGCTGGCCTTCACTTTTTTCCCCGCCTGGGTGTCGAACCTGCACGGACTGTTCGGGCCGTTCCGCAGCCGGTTGTTCGCGCTCAATGTGCACGATGCGGTGATGCGGCTGGTCGAAGGCGGCTGCGATCTGCTGATCGCCTACCACCACCCGTCCCAGCCTTTCCAGCTTGACCCCGATCGCTATGAAATGGTGAGTCTGGGGGAGGAAATCCTTGCGCCCTATGTCAAGCCCGATGCCCAGGGCAGGCCGCTGCATGTATTGCCTGGAACCCAGTCCCAGCCTCTGCCGTACCTGGGCTATGCCTCGGGCGCCTATCTGGGCCAGGTGACCGAGTTGATTCTCAAGCAGGCCGGCGAAGCCATCCATCTGGAGCGGGTATACGAAACCGACATGGCCGAAGGTCTCAAGGCCATGGCGCTCGAAGGCCATGGTGTCGCATTTTTGCCTTACAGCGCGGTGCGCAACGAACTGCAGTCCGGGCGCCTGGTCAGCGCCGAACCGCTGGGCGTGGAGTCCTTCCGTATGCCCATGGATGTGCGCGCTTACCGTCAGAAACCCACGGCCAAGGACGCACCCAAGGGTGTGGCGCAGAATCTCTGGGCGTTTTTGCTCGAGCACGGCAATACGCTGGAACTAGGGTAAGCCGGGGCGTCGTCGGGCCGCCCGGCCAGTAGCATGGAGCGTGGGCCCGATTTTTGCTAGGTGTTTACCCTGGAAGAACGGCGTTTACGCCTTGTTTGACATGGATCCTTGTGGGTTATAGCTATTGGTTTCTTGTGACAGTAGCAAAATGCCTCTAAAGTGAATTATTGAAACAAGCCCACGCGCGTTCCGGCGTTGCTTTTTTTATCCGCAGTCATCAGAGGAGAAGGTATGAAGAAACATTTGTTGGCAGTTGCCGTCATGGGTTTGCTCGCGGGCACGGTCATGGCTCAGACCAATGACACCCTGGCGAAAATCAAATCCTCGGGTTCGATCACGCTGGGCGTGCGCGAGTCTTCTGGCGCACTGGCCTATACCCTTGGTGACGGCAAGTATGTCGGCTTCCATACCGAAATGGCCGAACGCGTCGCGCGCGACCTGCAAAAGCAACTCGGCCTGACCAAGCTGGAAATCAAGTTCCAGCCCGTCACTTCGCAGAACCGCATCCCGCTGGTGACCAACGGCACCGTTGACCTCGAGTGCGGCTCGACCACCAACGACACCAACCGCCAGAAGGATGTCGACTTCGCCATGACCACCTACATGGAAGAAGTGCGCATTGCGGTGAAGGCCAACTCGGGCATCAACGCCATCAAGGACCTGAACGGCAAGGCCGTGGCGACGACCACGGGCACCACTTCGGTGCAGATCCTGCGCAAGAACGAACGCGCCCAGGGCATAGACTTCAAGGAAGTCATGGGCAAGGACCACGCCGACAGCTTCCTGCTGCTCGAAACGGGCCGCGCCGATGCGTTCGTGATGGACGGCTCCATCCTGGCCGGCAACATCTCCAAGTCCAAGAGCCCCAACGATTTCAAGATCGTCGGCGAAGTGCTGTCGGTCGAGCCCATTGCCTGCATGCTGCGCAAGAACGACACCGCTTTCCTGAAGGCCGTCGACACCAGCATCCAGCGCCAGGTCGCCGATGGCAGCCTGGAAAAGCTCTATGACAAGTGGTTCATGCAGCCCATCCCACCGGCAAACCAGAAGGTCGGCCTGCCGCTGTCCGATGCCACCAAGAACGCCTGGAAGAACCCCAACAACAAGCCCAAGGAAGCTTTCAACAAGTAAAGCCTTTTAGGCGATCGGGATGAAAACCCCCTTCTGGCTGGTCTCGGAGGGGGTTTTTTGTGTGGTGGAACAGGCGCGTTGCGCGTTCTTTTCGCCAGAGGTTTGAGGCAATAAAGGAAATCCTATGGCTTGGGATTGGCAGGTGTTCTGCGAGGACACGCTGGACCGCGTTGCGGTGCAGGGGTGCTTCGGCAAGGGCGGCGACATCACCTATATGGACTGGATGTTGTCTGCGTGGGGGTGGACGGTGTCCGTATCTCTGCTGGCGCTGTTGATAGCGCTGGTGGTCGGTGGAGTGATTGGCGTGCTGCGCACTTTGCCCAACAGCCCGTGGCTGGTGCGCTTCGGCAATGCCTGGGTTGAACTGTTTCGCAATATTCCGCTGCTGGTCCAGATCTTTCTCTGGTACCACGTGGTGCCCGCCTTCGTGCCGGCGATGAAGTCCGTGCCGGGCTTCGTGCTGGTGGTGCTGGCGCTGGGTATCTTCACCTCGTCGCGTATTGCCGAGCAGGTGCGCTCGGGTCTGCAGTCGCTGCCGCGTGGCCAGCGCTATGCGGGCATGGCCGTCGGTTTCACGACCTGGCAGACCTACCGCTATGTGCTGCTGCCGATGGCGCTGCGCATCATCATTCCGCCGCTGACCAGTGAGACGATGAACATCTTCAAGAACTCGTCGGTGGCCTTTGCCGTGTCGGTGACGGAGTTGACCATGTTTGCCATGCAGGCCCAGGAAGAGACCGGCCGCGGCGTCGAAGTCTATCTGGCCGTGACCGGCCTCTATGTCATCTCGGCGTTCGCCATCAACCGCATCATGGCCTGGATTGAAAAGCGCGCCCAGGTGCCCGGCATGGTTGCCGCTTCGAGTGCAGGAGGTCACTGATCATGGATCTGCACATCGACTTTGGTTTCTACAACTGGGACCTGGTGAGCAACTTCGTGCTCAAGGGTCTGTATTTCAGCCTGATGCTGACGGCCATCGCCACCGTGGGCGGCGTGCTGTTCGGCACGGTGCTGGCGCTGATGCGGCTGTCGGGCAAGAAGTGGCTGGTGCTGCCGGCGACGATCTACGTCAACGGCATGCGCTCCATTCCGCTGGTGATGGTGATCCTGTGGTTCTTCCTGCTGATGCCGGCCATCATCGGCCGCCCCATCGGCGCGGAGCTGTCGGCGATCATCACCTTCATCGCCTTCGAGGCCGCCTACTTCAGCGAGATCATGCGCGCCGGCATCCAGTCGATCGCGCGCGGTCAGGTGAATGCGGGCCAGGCGCTGGGCATGACCTACGGCCAGAACATGCGCCTGGTGGTGCTGCCGCAGGCCTTCCGCAACATGCTGCCGGTGCTGCTGACGCAGACCATCATCCTGTTCCAGGATACCTCGCTGGTCTACGCCATCGGCGCCTACGACATGCTCAAGGGCTTTGAAGTCGCGGGCAAGAACTACGGCCGACCGATCGAGGCCTATCTGGCCGCGGCCGTTGCCTATTTCGTGCTGTGCTACGCGCTGTCCTGGATGGTCAAGCGTCTGCACAAGAGAATCGCAATTATTAGATAACCCGCCGAGGCGCTGCGGGGCGACCCTTGGGGCCGTCCCGCACCTGGATCGCGCCAGTGGCGCAGCCGGGATGGATAACTGAATACGGATACGGAGAGCACCCAATGATTGAAATGAAGAACGTCTCCAAGTGGTATGGCAGCTTTCAGGTGCTGACCGACTGCTCGACCAGCATCAACAAAGGCGAGGTGGTGGTGGTGTGCGGCCCTTCGGGCTCGGGCAAGTCCACGCTGATCAAGACCATCAACGCGCTCGAGCCTTTCCAGAAGGGCGAGATCTTTGTCGATGGCACGGCCGTGCACGATCCCAAGACCAACCTGCCCAAGCTGCGCAGCCGCGTGGGCATGGTGTTCCAGCACTTCGAGCTGTTCCCCCATCTGTCGGTCACGGAAAACCTGACCATCGCCCAGGTCAAGGTGCTGGGCCGCAGCGCCGACGAAGCGCGCCAGCGCGGCCTGAAGATGCTCGACCGCGTGGGCCTGACGGCGCACAAGGACAAGTTCCCGGGACAGCTTTCGGGCGGCCAGCAGCAGCGCGTGGCGATCGCGCGCGCGCTGTCGATGGATCCCATCGTGATGCTGTTCGACGAGCCGACTTCGGCGCTGGACCCTGAAATGGTCGGCGAAGTGCTGGACGTGATGGTGGGCCTGGCGAATGAAGGCATGACCATGATGTGCGTGACGCATGAAATGGGCTTTGCGCGCAAGGTCGCCAGCCGCGTGATCTTCATGGACGTGGGCGGCAAGATCCTCGAGGACTGCTCCAGCGATGAATTCTTCAAGAATCCCGAAGCGCGCCAACCGCGCACCAAGGAGTTCCTGAACAAGATCCTGCAACACTAGCCCCCCTGAGCGGCTGTCGCCGCTTCCCCCCCCTAAGCGGGGACGACAGCCTCGCTGCGGGGCGGCCCTTGCTCGCTGTCCCCGTGCTGGGGCGCGCCAGTTGCATGGGTTGTCAGCGATGTGAGCGCTGAAAGGGACCCGGGGAGTTGTAGGCCAGGGCAGGGGAGTGGGACAATACCGCTCCATGACCGCCCCACTCGACACCCTCACCATCACCCGCCCCGACGACTGGCATCTGCATGTGCGCGACGGCGAAGCCCTGCGCACCGTCGTGCCGCACACGGCTGCCCAGTTCGGCCGGGCGATCATCATGCCCAATCTCAAGCCGCCGGTCACGACGGCAGAGCAGGCCCTGGCCTACCGCGAGCGCATTCTCGCTGCCGTGCCCGAAGGTGTGGCTTTCGAGCCGCTGATGACGCTGTACCTCACCGACAACATCCCGGCCGAGGAAATCGTGCGCGCCAAGGCCGCGGGCGTGGTGGCGCTTAAGCTGTATCCCGCTGGTGCGACAACCAACAGCGATGCCGGCGTGACCGACATGCGCAAGACCTATGCGACGCTTGAAGCCATGCAGCGCGCCGGCCTGCTGCTGCTGGTGCACGGTGAAGTCACGGGCAGCGAGGTCGATCTGTTCGACCGCGAGGCGGCGTTCATCGACCAGCAGCTGATTCCGCTGCGCCGCGATTTCCCCGAACTGAAGATCGTCTTCGAGCACATCACCACGCGCGAGGCCGCCCAATACGTGACCGAGTCCGACCGCTTCGTGGGCGCGACCATCACGCCCCAGCATCTGCTGTTCAACCGCAACGCGATCTTCACGGGCGGCATACGCCCGCACTACTACTGCCTGCCCGTGCTCAAGCGCGAGACCCACCGCCTGGCGCTGGTCGAGGCGGCAACCAGCGGCAACGCCAAGTTCTTCCTGGGCACGGACAGCGCGCCGCACGCGGCCCACCTCAAGGAGCACGCCACCGGCTGCGCGGGCTGCTACAGCGCGCACGCGGCCATCGAGATGTATGCCGAGGCCTTCGACAACGCGGGCGCGCTCGACAAGCTCGAAGCCTTTGCCAGCTTCAACGGCCCCGACTTCTACAACCTGCCGCGCAACACCGACACCATCACGCTGCGCCGCGAATCGTGGACTCCGCCCGAAAGCTTTGCCTTCGGCGAAGCCCGGCTCAAGCCGCTGCGCTCGGGTGAAGCGCTGCCGTGGAAGATGGTTTAAGTACTTAAACAAACTAACGCACTCCCGTTTCGTCACGACGCTACCAAGGAGTTCCCCCTTCTGGCTGCGCCTGGCGCGCACAGGGGCCGGGCTGGTCGGTGTGCCGAAGGACACACCGACTTCGTCATCTGACTCACCGCAGTTGTTCGAGCGAAGCGGCGTAGCCGCGTAGCGAGTTCTGCGGTGCAGCCCGGCCCCGAGCACGGCAGGTTGCCCGGAGCGAAGCGCAGGGTCGCAGACAGCAGGGGCGCTTTCTTTTGCTTCGTTTTCTTGTGCGTACAAGAAAATGAAGTCGGCTGCCGGGCCGAGACCCGGCCTCGAAAAGCAAGGGCGCAGCAGCCGTATCCACTGGGGGGGAAGGCACGTTGCAGGCGATGGTGTAGTCTGCATCCTGTATGCCCACCAAGGAGTGCCCATGCTCGCTGAGTCCCCCCTGCGCATTGCGCTGCTGATCGACGCCGACAATGCGCCCGCCGAGAAGCTCGATGAAATCCTCACCGAGCTGTCGACGCTGGGCGTGATCAACATCCGCCGCGCCTATGGCAACTGGACCAAGGCCGGTCTGCAGGGCTGGCAGTCGCGGTTGCTCGAGTTCGCGCTGCGGCCCATGCAGCAGTTCGACTATTCCAAGCGCAAGAACGCCACCGACATGGCGATGACCGTTGATGCCATGGAGCTGCTCTATACCGAGCGGCCAGACGCATTCGGCATCGTGTCGTCGGACGCCGACTTCACGCCGCTGGTCATGCACCTGCGCGCCAAGGGCGCGGCGGTCTATGGCTTTGGCGCGCAGCAGACGCCGCTGCCTTTCGTCAACGCCTGTTCGCGCTTTCTCTATCTCGAAGCGCTGGGCCAGGGCCCGATAGAGCATGCTGCGGGCGAAGAAGCCGGCGAAGCGGCGGCACCCGCCGCGGTGCCGGCCATTCCTCCTCTGATCGTGCCGGGCGAGGCCGCGCCGCCCGCGCGCCCGGCCACGCTGCGCGTGCCTTCGCAGCAGCTGCGCCAGGACCGCCAGCTGCTGGCACTGCTGCGCGACGCCGTCAATGCCACGCAGGACGAGCAGGGCTGGGCGCGCGTCGGCGCCGTGGGCACGCAGATCGGCAACAAGGCTTCGTTTGACGCGCGCAACTACGGCTATGCCTCGCTGACCAAGCTGCTGGCCGCGACCCAGGCGTTCGAGATGCGCGACGAAGGCACGTCGCGCGTCGCGGTGCGCGACAAGCGTCAGGCGCGGGTGCTGTGAATCCCTTGTCCGCCCATAGCGACTGGCAGGCGGTCGACTGGGCCGCGCCCTGGCTGCAAAGCCTGCGCGCCGTTGCCCAGCCCATCTGGCAGCGCATTGCCGACGGCGCGAGCGTGCCCGACGCGGTCAATGCGGGCCTCGCGGCACTGCAGGCCGGTGGCCGGCTCGCTGAACTGGCGGGCTGGCGCTTCGTGCCGCAGGAACAGTTGCCGGCCGGAACGGCCTACGAGGCCTTCATTCACCGCGAGCATGCCGTGCCCACGCGCTGCAATCTGCACGACTTCTTCAACGCCATGGTCTGGCTGCATTACCCGCAGCTCAAGCGCCAGCTCAATGTCCTGCAGGCGCAGCAGATTGCCCAGGCGGGCGTGGGCGCGCGGCGCGGGCCGGTGCGCGACGCCGCCACGCTGCTGGACGAGAACGGCGCGCTGCTGCTGGCGCCGCCCGCGCTGCAACAGGCCTTGCGCGCGCGCGACTGGCTGCAGCTGGGCGTGCACGGGCGCGATCTGTGGCAGCAGGCGCGGCTGCTGCCGCTGGGCCACGCGCTGCTGGAAAAGCTGGTGCAGCCGCGCAAGTCGATCACCGCCCATGTGCTGTGCCTGGCGCCCGCGATCGCGGGGCCCGATGTCGACGCGGCGCTGGCGCGCCAGTGCAGCGCGCAATGGCTGGCGCAAAAGCCGTTTAGTCCTTTGCCGGTGCTGGGCGTGCCTGGCTGGTGGGAGGGCAACAAGGAGGTTTGCTTTTATGATGATCCTTTTGTGTTTCGCAGCGCCCGGCCTGATAAGCCCATACAACAGACAGACGACGCGCCGCGTGACTTGAACCCTGCGTCCCGCGCCCCCAGATGGGGTGGTGCGGTGAATGCGCCGCTTTCCCTCCTTATGGAGAATTAATCCCGATGAAACGAATTGCCCTTTTTCTATTGACCAACATTGCCGTCGTGGCGGTATTGGGCATTGTCGCCAGCCTGCTGGGCGTCAACCGCTTCCTCACATCCAATGGGCTCAACCTCGGCGCGCTGCTGGGCTTTGCCTTCATCATGGGCTTTGGCGGCGCGATCATCTCGCTGCTGATCAGCAAGCCCATGGCCAAGTGGACTTCGGGCGTGCACGTGATCAACGAGCCGCGCAATGCCGATGAAGCCTGGATCGTCAACACCGTGCGCGGCTTTGCCGACAAGGCCGGAATCGGCATGCCCGAAGTCGGCATCTACGAAGGCGAGCCCAATGCGTTTGCGACCGGCGCGTTCAAGAACTCGGCGCTGGTCGCGGTGTCCACGGGCCTGCTGTCGGGCATGACGCGCGAGGAAGTCGAGGCCGTGATCGGCCATGAAGTGGCCCACATCGCCAACGGCGACATGGTCACCATGACGCTGATCCAGGGCGTGATGAACACTTTCGTTGTGTTCCTGTCGCGCGTCATCGGCTACGCGGTCGACAGCTTTCTGCGCAAGAACGATTCCGAAAGCTCGGGTCCCGGCATTGGCTACTACGTGACCACCATCGTGCTTGATATCCTGCTGGGCTTTGTCGCCGCAATGATCGTCGCCTGGTTCAGCCGCCAGCGCGAATTCCGCGCCGACGCCGGCGCCGCCCAGCTGATGGGCCGCAAGCAGCCGATGATCAACGCCCTGGCCCGTCTGGGCGGAATGCACCCCGGCGAGCTGCCCAAGAGCGTGGCCGCGATGGGCATCACGGGCAATATCGGCAAGCTGTTCTCCACCCATCCACCGATGGAAGAGCGCATTGCCGCGCTGCAGCGCGGTTGAGTGATGGGGTCTCAGGCCCCAGGCGACAGATCGAAGCCCGCGTTGCACGACGCGGGCTTTTTTTCTTCAGTGCTTGCCCTGAGCCTGTCGATGCGCAGCCCTGCGCCCTATCCACAGCCGGAACGGCAGCAGCAGCGACACCCCCATTGCCAGCTTCACGCCCAGATCGCCAATCGCCCAGGTGACCCAGGGCAGGTCTTCGCCCGCAAAGGCAATGCTCCAGAACACGGCGGTGTCGAGCACGGCGGCCAGCAGCGTCGCCACCAGCGGCGCGCGCCACCAGCGCCCTTGGCGCAGGCGGTCAAAGACATGGATGTCGAGCAGCTGCGAACACGCAAACGCCAGGCCCGAGGCCGCCGCAATGCGCGCCGGTGCCAGCAGCAGCGAGGCGGCGACCGCGACCGCAAAGCCCACGTAGGCAATGCGCCGCGCATGCGCCGGGCCATGGGCGCGGTTGGCGAGTTCGCTGACCAGGAAGGCAAACGGGTAGGTGATCGCCCCCCAGGTCAGCCAGTCGTTGATCGCGTACTGCACCAGGATGTTGGAGGCCAGCACCACGGCCGCCATGGCCAGCGCGCCCTGGGCCAGCGCGCGCCGCGTGGGCACGGCGAAAGTCATGGCCGCCGACATTTCAGCGGCGGCTGGCGGGTACGGGCAGGCCCAGGATCTGCCGCGCCACGGCCTCGGCAACGCGTATGCCGTCGACGCCGGCCGACAGGATGCCGCCCGCATAGCTCGCGCCTTCGCCCGCAGGGTACAGGCCGCGCGTGTTGAGGCTCTGGTAGCTGTCGTCGCGGCCCATCTTCAGCGGCGACGAAGTGCGCGTTTCCACGCCCGTGAGCAGTGCGTCGGCCATGTCGTAGCCGCGGATCTTCTTGCCGAAAGCGGGCAGGGCTTCGCGCATGGCTTCAATCGCATAGGTGGGCAGCGCCGCCTGCAGATCGATCAGGCTCACGCCGGGCTTGTACGAAGGCTCGACTTCGCCCAGCGCCGTCGACGGCTGGCCGGCGAGAAAGTCTTCCACGCGCTGCGCCGGGGCGTTGTAGTTGCTGCCGCCCAGTACATAGGCGCGCGACTCGAGCTGGCGCTGGAGGACGATGCCCGACAGCGGGTGGAACTCGCCTTCGGCGAGGTTTTCCACGCCATAGGTCTGGCCGTCAAAGGCCGCGGCAAAGGCCTCGGCGCTGCGCGGATAGTCGGGCGGATCGATGGCCACGACCATGCCCGCGTTGGCATTGCGCTCGTTGCGCGAGTACTGGCTCATGCCGTTGGTCACCACGCGTTCGGGCTCGCTGGTCGCGGCAACCACGGTGCCGCCGGGGCACATGCAGAAGCTGTAGACCGCGCGGCCGTTGGCCGCGTGGTGCACCAGCTTGTAGTCGGCCGCGCCCAGCAGCGGGTGGCCCGCATGCCGGCCCCAGCGCGCGCGGTCGATCACGCTTTGCGGGTGCTCGATGCGAAAGCCTATGGAGAACGGCTTGGCTTCCATGCTCACGCCGCGCTCATAGAGCCGGGCAAAGGTGTCGCGCGCGCTGTGGCCCAGCGCGATCACGACCTGCGAGGCCGCGAGTTCGCTGCAGGTGTCAGTGGCCAGGTCGCGCACCACCAGGCCGCGCACGCGGCGCTGGCGGCGCATGTCGGCGTCTTCATGGCCGTCCTCGTTGTCGAACAGCAGGTCTTCGACGCGCTGGCCGAAGCGCACTTCACCGCCCAGGGCAATGATTTGCGCGCGGATGTTCTCGACCACCTTGACCAGCTTGAAGGTGCCTATGTGCGGGTGGGCCGCGTAGAGGATTTCGGGCGGGGCGCCGGCATCGACAAACTCCTGCATGACCTTGCGGCCCAGGTGGCGCGGGTCCTTGATCTGGCTGTAGAGCTTGCCGTCGGAAAACGTGCCCGCGCCGCCTTCGCCGAACTGCACGTTCGACTCGGGAGTGAGCGTGCGCTTGCGCCACAAACCCCAGGTGTCCTGCGTGCGTTCGCGCACTTCCTTGCCGCGTTCGAGCACGATGGGCCTGAAACCCATCTGCGCCAGCGCCAGCGCCGCGAAGATGCCGCAGGGGCCGAAGCCGACGACGACCGGGCGCTGCGCCAGTTCGGCCGGCGCCTGGCCCACGGGCTTCCAGGCCATGTCGGGCGTGGGATTCACATGCGGGTGTGACTCGAACTGCGCGAGCAGCGCGGCTTCCTGCGCGGGATCGGCGAGCTCGAGATCGACGATATAGACCGCCTGCAGGTCGGCCTTGCGCGCGTCGAAGCTGCGCTTGAACACCTGCAGCGCGCCGAGTTCGGCGGGCGCAATGCCCAGCAGCTGCGCCGCAAGCGTGCGCAGCCTTGCCTCGGGATGGAATTCAGTGTGGTTCTCGGGATCGAAAGTGATCGCCGACAGTGGGAGTTTGAGTTCTGCAATACGTATCATGGCTCGGGTCTATCAAGCAAGCCGGCGATGGTAAGGCAAATGCGTCAATTGCCGCACCCGCGGCCGCGCCGACCCTCGCTGACGGCAGGATTAGGATGTCGGCAGCAAAGATTTACATCGTTTGCACGCCTTCCAGGTCTTCGTTCCTGGAATTTACGTGAATTACAGGGGCTGCGGTATTCCCGCGAACCAACAGACGCGCATGCTGGAAAGGCCGGTTCAGCCGGACCCAGAAAGGCATATATGACGCGCAATCACTTGGGAATCGTCGCGGCGGTGCTGGTCGCCGCTTTCAGCTTGCTGGCCTGCACGCTGCCCGCGCCCGCGCGCGAGGGCGGCTCGGGCGGGGCAATGTCCATGGCTCCCGGCCATGGATCCGAAGGCTATCAGGGGCGCGCGCCGTATGGCGCCGACCCCGATGCCCATTTCCATCGCCTGGAGTCGGTGGGGAATCTTCCATGACGCAGGGCGCGGCATTTACAGAGGGCCGTCCATGGGCTCGCCCAGGAAGCCACCGCTCTGGTGGGCCCACAGCCGCGCGTAGACGCCGCCGAGCTGCAGCAGCTGCTGGTGCGTGCCTTCTTCCACGATGCGGCCCTTGTCCATGACGATCAGCCGGTCCATCGCGGCAATCGTCGACAGCCGGTGGGCAATGGCGATCACGGTCTTGCCTTCCATGACCTTGTAGAGGCTTTCCTGGATCGCGGCCTCGACTTCGGAGTCGAGCGCGCTGGTGGCTTCGTCGAGCAGCAGGATGGGCGCGTTCTTGAGCATCACGCGCGCGATCGCCACGCGCTGGCGCTGGCCGCCCGAGAGCTTGACGCCGCGCTCTCCCACCTGCGCGTCCAGGCCCTGGTGGCCATGGCGGTCGTTGAGCTGGGCAATGAAGTCGGCGGCTTCGGCGCGCGCGATCGCGGCCTGCAGATCGGCCTCGCTGGCGTCGGGCCGGCCGTAGAGGATGTTGTCGCGCATCGAGCGGTGCAGCAGCGAGGTGTCCTGGGTGACCATGCCGATGGCCTGGCGCAGGCTGTCCTGCGTGACCTGGGAGATGTCCTGGCCGTCGATCAGTATGCGGCCCGAGCGCAGGTCGTGAAAGCGCAGCAGCAGGTTGACCAGGGTCGACTTGCCCGCGCCCGAGCGGCCGATCAGGCCTATGCGTTCGCCGGGGCGTATCGTGAGATTCAGGTGCTCCATCACCGCCTTGCCGTCGCGGTAGCCGAACGACACGTCGTCAAACACCACTTCGCCGCGCGCCACCTGCAGCGGCCGCGCCTGGGGCGCATCGAGCACCGTGGGCGGGTGGGTCAGCGTGTTGATGCCGTCCTGGATGGTGCCCACGCTTTCAAACAGGCTGGTCATCTCCCACATCACCCAGCGCGCATGGCCCGAGATGCGCAGCGCCATGGCGGTGACGGCCGCGACCGCGCCCGCGCCTACCTGACCCTGCATCCACAGCCACAGCGCCAGGCCGCTGCTGCCCAGGATCAGCAGCACGATCAGCACATGGTTGACGATTTCAAACTGGCTCACCAGCCGCATCTGCGCATTGCCCGTGAGGCGGAAGGCCTCCATTGCCGAGCGTGCGAACTCGGCTTCGCGGCGGGTGTGCGCAAACAGCTTGACGGTGGCGATGTTGGTATAGGCGTCGGTGATGCGGCCGGTCATCTGCGAACGCGCGTCGGCCTGGGCCTTGCCCACGGCGCCCAGGCGCGGAACGAAATAGCAGCAGGCGGCAATGTAGGCTGCGGTCCACAGCAGCAGCGGCACCAGCAGCCAGGTGTCGAAGCCCGCGGCCAGCACCATCATGGTCACGAGATAGACCGTCATGCCGACGACGATGTCGGTGGTGGTGAAGATCATGTCGCGCACCGCCAGCGCGGTCTGCATGATCTTGGTGGTGATGCGCCCGGCGAACTCGTCGGCGTAGAACGCCATGCTCTGGCCCAGCATCAGCCGGTGGAAGTTCCAGCGCAGGCGCAGCGGGAAGTTGATTGCCAGCACCTGGTGCTTGACCATGGTCTGCAGGGCGATCAGGCCTATGCTCAGCACCATGATCGCCACCAGGCCCCACAGCGCGTCGCCTTGTTCGGCCAGCAGATTGGCGGGCTCGACGCGCGTGAGCCAGTCGACGACGCGGCCCATGACGGCAAACAGCCAGGCTTCGTAGGCCGCCGTCACCGCCGCGAGCAGCGCCATGCCAAGCACATAGCCGCGCAGGCCCTGGGTGCAGGCCCAGACGAAAGCCAGGAAACCGCGCGGCAAAGCCGCGGGTTCGGTTGCTGGGTAGGGGGGAATGCGTTTTTCGAAGAATCCGTACAAGTTCAGTCCCTTTGTTGACCTCAGATGTTAGGCCGTGGGACTGCTTCTTGGCGCGCTGCTCGGTTATTCCCTGCGCAGCGCAGGTGTTGGTCACAGCGAAATAGAAAACACCGCCGAAGCGGTGTCGTGGTGGCGATGCCCGGACCGGAGATCAGGTGGGCAGGAAGCCTTCGACCGACAGATAGCGTTCGCCGGTGTCGTAGGAGAAGCCGAGCACGCGGCTGCCGGCAGGCAGCTCGGGCAGCTTCTGGGCAATGGCCGCCAGCGTCGCGCCCGACGAGATGCCGACCAGCGTGCCTTCCTCGCGCGCCGCGCGGCGCGCGTATTCGCGCGCGGGTTCGGCTTCGACCTGGATCACGCCGTCGAGCAGGCTGGTGTCGAGGTTCTTGGGAATGAAGCCCGCGCCAATGCCCTGGATGGGGTGGGGCGCGGGGGCGCCGCCCGAGATCACGGGCGAGGCCGCGGGCTCGACCGCAAACACCTTGAGATTGGGGAACTTGGCCTTGAGCTGGCGCGCGACACCCGTGAGGTGGCCGCCGGTGCCCACGCCCGTGATCAGCACGTCGAGGCCGTCGGGGAAGTCGGCGATGATTTCCTGCGCCGTCGTGCGCTCGTGCACTTCGACATTGGCCGGGTTCTCGAACTGCTGGGGAATCCACGAGCCGGGCGTCTGCGCGGCAAGTTCCTCGGCGCGGGCAATCGCGCCCTTCATGCCCTTTTCCTTGGGCGTGAGGTCGAAGCTCGCGCCATAGGCGAGCATCAGGCGGCGACGCTCGATGGACATGCTGTCGGGCATCACCAGGATCAGCTTGTAGCCCTTGACGGCCGCGACCAGGGCCAGGCCCACGCCGGTGTTGCCGCTGGTGGGCTCGATGATGGTGCCGCCGGGCTGCAGGCGGCCGGATTTCTCCGCGTCCTCGATCATCGCCAGCGCGATGCGGTCCTTGATCGAGCCACCGGGATTGCTGCGCTCGGACTTGATCCACACCTGTGCGGCCGCGCCAAACAGGCGGTTCACGCGCACATGGGGGGTGTTACCGATGGTTTGCAGAATGCTGTCGACTTTCATGGCATCTCCTTGGCGATGGCTTGTGTAGATCGCACATTCTGGCGCAGTTGATCTGCGTTCTGGGCATATTCTTATGCCTTGGTCGCAGGGCATTGCGACTGGGCGATAATCGCGGCGTGAAGTTCACCAGACCGCCGCTGGTGCTAGTGCCGAAAGGCCGCACTGGAGGAACGTCCGGACTGCATAGGGCAGCGTAGCAGCTAACGGCTGTCCACCGTGAGGTGAGGATCAGAGCAACAGAGACGAGCCGCTTTAGTGCGGGTGAAACGGGCAATCTCTACGCGCAGCAATACCAAGTAGGCACACGTTGACGGGGCCCCCGGAGTGTGCGGGTAGGTAGCATCGAGCTGGTTGGGCGACCACCAGCCAAGAGTAATGGCGGTCACGCAGCCGGTTTTCGCAAGAGAGCCGGCGGTGCACAGAATCCGGCTTATCGGTGGACTTCACACTTTTCATGCAAAAAGCGCCTGGCTTTCGGTCAGGCGCTTTTTCTTTTTGTGGGGGGGCGGCTCAACGGTTCATGGCGAGCCTGCGCCTGTCCGGTTCGTCGTGAGCCTGGCCAGGCGCCCCCGTAGCACCATGAACGGCCCATCCCCATGACCAGAGCGCAGGCCGTTCATCCTTCGACTGGCTCAGGACGAACGGTTCTTCGAGAGGCTCAGAACTTTTCCCAAGGCAGCAGATAGCGCCACTGGCCTTCGGGCAGCTTGGCCATCGAGACCCGGCCCACGCGCAGGCGGCGCATGCTGACCACCTGCAGGCCCACCTGGGCGCACATGTCGTCGATCTTGTCGGGCCAGAAGCCCTTGATCGCAAAGCGCAGATGGGTTTCGTTCTGCCAGCTGACCTTGGCCGGCGGCAGCGGCTGGCGGTCGGCGATCAGGCCGTGGCACAGGCGCTGCAGTCCGCCTTCGTCGATCTGGCCCTTGACCCCGACCACGACTTCCTGCTCGAGCGCATAGGCGTCTTCCTGCAGCTTGCGCGCGATGCGCGGGTCCTGGGTGTAGATCACCAGGCCGCTGCCCGGCACCGGAATCGGCAGGAAGGCGAGTTGGTCGTCGAAGTGGCGGGCGAGCACGCGCACCGGCGCGGGCGCGTCGTATTCGGCGAGGTTCTTCTCGGTCAGCAGGCTGCGCGCGCTGGGCACGCGGCCGTAGGCTTCGCCCTGGGTATAGCCCGCGGGCTTGTGCAGCAGCAGCGTGACGGGTGGAATGGCTTCGGCCTTGGCGCCGGGCGCGAGCCGGATCTGCTGGTCGGGGCCGATATGGGTGCCGGGAACCAGCACGACCTGGCCGTCGACCTGCACATGGCCGGCTTCGATATACAGCTCGGCTTCGCGGCGCGAGCAGCTTTGTTGTTCCGCGAGTCGCTTGGACAGGCGGACGGATTCAGTTTGAGACATGTCGCAAGCCTAAGGCACGAATGCGTTCCACATGGGCCAAAAGGGATCTTTCTGCAATCGGCCACAGCGCCGGGGGGGCATCGTCATAGGCCAGGCGCACCCAGTCCTGGGGCGTGCCGTCAGGCGCGGCCTGCATGGCGCGCAGCACCTTGGCTTCGCGCGCGAGCCTGTGGGACTGCAGCCTGGCGATCACGCCGCGCGCATCGCCCAGCACATAGCCATGCGCGGGCAGGATGAATTCCACGCCCTGCAGCGCGCACAGCGTGTCCAGCCGCGCCAGCGAATCGAGGTAGTCGGCCATGTTGCCGTCGGGCGGATCGATCACCGTGGTGCTGCCGTTGAGGATGTGATCGCCGCTGAACAGCAGCGCGTCTTCCTCGAGCAGGAAACAGACATGGTTGGCCGCGTGGCCGGGCGTGAAGACCGCCCGCAGCGTATGGCTGACCGGGCCTTGCGCGCCCGTGCCGCTGAGCACCAGGCGTTCGCCGTCGCTCAGCGCCTGATCGGGCGTGAAGTGGCTTGCCGGGCGCGCGGTCGGCGCAGAAGGCAGTCCGCGAATCGCTGCGGCCGGGCGGCCGGCATCGGCCAGCAGCGCCTGCAGCAGCGCGGCGCCGGGCGAATGGTCGGCGTGGGAGTGGGTGCAGACGATATGCCGGATGTCGCCGCCCGCGGCGTCGAACAGCCGGCGCACATGGGCCGGGTCGCTGGGACCGGGGTCGATGGCAATGAATCCGGTCGCCGTCTCACCGACCAGATAGCTGTTGGTGCCGGGCCCGGTCATCACGCCCGCATTGGGCGCGGTGAGGCGCAGCACGTTGCGCCGCAGCGCCACGGCCTGCGTGGTCTGCCAGTCGAGCGGGTGGAAGACCTGGCCGTCGGGGCTGACCAGCGCGAGTTCGCCATAGGCCGCCTCGTGTTCCATGTGGCGCCGCTCCTGCCCGCCTATCAGTCCGGTGCGCGGGCAGCAAGCCCAGAGCACCTGCTCGTGCGCGAGCGCGGCAAACACCGCGTCGGTCGAGCCGAAATCGGCCAGCTTCTCCAGCGTCTTGATGGTCGGGAAAATGATGGGGAACGCGCCTTCTGCGAAGCGCTGCAGCGCTGCCGCGGGCGTGATCCACTGCGGCTCGAACTGCTCGCTTTCGTCGGCCACGGGCGTCTGGCCTTCGGGCATGCGCGCGACGAGAAACTGCGTGGCGAAGCGCTTGGGCTGGGTGCGGTCGGCGGTCCAGTGCGCAAGTGCATGCAGCTCGTCGGCGGCCAGCGTCAATCCGCGCGCCATGCATTGCGCGACAAACGGCGCGGCGCGGTCGAACGTCGCGATGTCGTCGGCGGCGGCCATGCGCCCGTCGGCATGGCGCGCGAGCAGCACGCCCAGCTCCTCGAAGCTTTCGCGGATCGCGGCGATCGCCTGGGTCAGATGGGCATCGCTTTGCCCGGCGCGGCGCGCGGCCGCGGCATGCGACTGCGCGTCGAGCGCGTCGATGCCGCCGCCGGGAAACACATAGGCGCCGGGCAGAAAGCTGGCCGTGGGCGAGCGCCGCGTCATCAGCACTTCAAAGCCCGCGCCGTCGCTGCGGTCGCGCAGCAGCAGCACGGTGGCCGCGGGCCGGGGATCTGCAGGGGGGCGCTGGTCGCGCAAAAGCTGGCTGGGACGGGTCATGGGCGTGGGAGTCGGGGAAAGGGGCAGGGCAAGGCGCGAAAGGTGCGCCTATTTGCCCTTGGAGTAGCCAAGCGCCACCACCAGGGCCGTGACAAGGAAGAACGCCTGCAGTTCGAGGGCCCAGCCGCCCGAATTGCCGATCGACAGGAACTGTCCGGTATGCGCCAGCAGCAGCGCCACGATCATGTTGCCGACGACGATCAGCGCCGCGGGCACGACCCACAGGCCGATGAGCAGCAGCAGCGGCGCCACGACTTCGCCCACGTAGACACCATAGGCCAGCCACGAAGGCAGGCCATGGCCGGTCACCATTTTTTCAATGCCGCCAATGCCGTGCGTGATCTTTGCCCAGCCGTGGAACAGCAGCAGCACAGCCAGCGTGATGCGCAGCAACACCATGGCGGCGCGGGGATGGTGCAGGTGGGACCAGAAATTCATGGGTTTTCTCGAAAGAAAAATGAAGAGCGGCAAATGGGGAATTGCCGGACAAATGCAATCTTCGCAGTTGTGCCACAAGAAGGCCGTGGCGACTGTTGCATGCGCGCCAATCGCGAACTGCACAAACCCTGGGTGGTGTCTGAAGGTCATGCGCGCGTGCCAGCGGAGGATTATTTGCGCTGTGCGTGTAGGCCGGGAGGCTGAGCTGCACGCGCGATGATACAAATGGCGTGAACACCTCTAGGATGACTTCAGGCCGGTGCAAAACTGGCCATCACAACCGCTTGCGACACATTGCGTTGTCCGCAGGCACCGTTTTCACCAGGAGGAAATTTCCATGATGTCCCAGTCCGTTCGCTCTTTGTTGATTGCTGCAACCGTCGCCGCAGGCGGCTTGGCCATGGTCGGCTGCACCACCACCAGCCCCTCCGACGTTCAGGCTTCGCCGCGCGCCACCACCGGCTCGCTGGACGCCCAGGTCGATGCAACCCTGTCGCGCCTCTATGCCACGGTCTCCGGCTCGCGTGAGCTGGTTGCCCGTTCCAAGGCCGTGCTGGTGTTCCCCACCGTGGTCGGCGGCAGCTTCGTGGTCGGTGCCGAACATGGCCGCGGCGCGCTGCGTTCGGGCAGCCGCACGCTGGGCTACTACAGCACCACGGCAGCCTCCATCGGCTGGCAGGCCGGCGGCCAGTCCAAGGCCGTGGTCTACATCTTCAACACCCAGGAAGCGCTTGACAAGTTCGTCAACGGCAACGGCTGGTCGGCAGGCGTAGACGCCACCGTGGCCGTGGGCCGCGTCGGCGCCAATGGCGTGATCGACACCAACACCGCCCAGGCACCGGTGTCGAGCTTCGTGATGACCAATGCCGGCCTCGAAGCCGGGGTGTCGCTGCAAGGCGCACGCATTCACAAGATCAATATGTAAGAACCGCCGGCTGATCGTTCGATCGCCAAGGCCTGCTCGTCCCGCAAGGGACGGGCAGGCCTTTCTTGCATGGGCCCAGCCCCTGGTCGACCCCTGTCATCGCGCTGGCGCGCGACTGGCGGATAATCGGCGACCATGCAAATCCGCTTCACCAAGATGCAGGGCGCGGGCAACGACTTTGTCGTGCTCGATGAAACGCAGGGCCCGCAAGGCCTGACGCCCGCCCAGTACCGTTTTCTGGCCGACCGCCACTTCGGTGTCGGCGCCGACCAGATCCTCAGCGTGCGGCCCGCTCCGGCCGAAGGCATTGATTTCGAGTACGTGATCCACAACGCCGATGGCGGCGAAGTGGAGCAGTGCGGCAATGGCGCGCGCTGCTTTGCGCGCTATGTGCACGACCGCGGCCTGACCGACAAGACAGTGATTCGCGTCCAGACCCTGTCGGGCGTGATTGCCCCCGAGCTCACGGCCGATGGCGGCGTGCGCGTCGACATGGGCCGGCCCGAACTGCGGCCCGAACGCGTGCCTTTCGATGCCACCGGCCTCGAGCCGCGCGCTGCGGGCCAGGCCCTGACCTGGCCGCTGGCGCTGGACGGCGATGGACCCTGGGTCACCGTGGTCTCCATGGGCAATCCGCATGCCGTGCTGTGGGTCGACAATGTCGATACCGCTGCCGTTGCGACCCTGGGCCCGCAGATCGAGCAGCACCCGCGTTTTCCCCAGCGCGTCAACGCCGGTTTCCTGCAGCGCGTGAGCCGCAGCGAAGTGCGGCTGCGCGTGTATGAACGCGGCGCCGGCGAAACCCTGGCCTGCGGCACCGGCGCCTGCGCGGCCGTCGTCGCCGGCATACGCCAGGGCCAGCTCGACACGCAGGTGCAGGTGCATACGCGCGGCGGCCTGCTGAGCATTGCATGGGCGGGGGGTGAGGACGACAGCGTCTTCATGACCGGCCCCGCGACTTTTGTTTTTGACGGACAGATCGAACTTCCCGAAGCACCATGAACGACAGCACCAGCATCGACCACGCCTTGTCCACCAGCGAAGACAGCATCGCCTCCTACCTGACCCAGGTTCCCGATTTCTTCGAACGCCATGCCGAAGTGCTGACGGGCGTGCGCCTGACCAGCGTCCATGGCCACCGCGCGGTGAGCCTGCAGGAGCGCCAGGCCGAGATGCTGCGCGACAAGATCAAGGGCCTGGAGCAGCGCATCATGGAGATGATGCGCAACAGCAGCGAGAACGCGACCATTGCGCAGAAGATCCACCGCTGGAGCTGCGATCTCGCCGCCGTGGTCGAGACGCGCGATCTGCCGCATGCGATCACCGAAGGCCTGCGCCAGGTGTTTGACGTGCCCGAGGCCGCGATCCGCGTCTGGGATGTGGCGGCGCCGTTTTCGGGCGCGCTGTTCACCATGGGCGTGAGCAGCGATGTGAAGGCGTTTGCCTCGTCGCTGACGCTGCCGTTCTGCGGCCCCAATCTGGGCTTCGAGCCCGTGGGCTGGCTCACGCGCGTCGACTCCGTGCAGTCGCTGGCCTTGCTGCCGCTGCGCGCCGGCCCGCTGAGTTCGCCTTCGCCGGCGTTCGGAATGCTGGTGCTGGGCTCGCCCGATCCGCTGCGCTTCGACGCGACCATGGGCACCGAGTTCCTGATGCGCATTGCCGAACAGGCCAGCGCCGCGCTGGCGCGCATGCGTCCGGTCACGCGTACGCTGACTTCGGTCTGACCATGGGCCGCGCGGCGCAGCAGGCCGCCGAGCCGGCGCCGCCGCTGCCGGCGGTGGTGCTCGCCTATCTGGAGCATGTGCGTGTCGAAAAGCGCCTGGCCGCGCGCACGCTGACGCTCTACACGCTCGATCTGCAAAAACTGCTGGGGTTCGCGCTGGCGGCCCAGGTCGAGTTGCTGGCGCTGCAGGTGCCGCATATCCGCCGTTTCGCGGCGCAGATGCACAGCGGCGGACGCAGCCCGCGCGGCATCGCACTGATTCTTTCGGGCTGGCGCGGCTTCTTCGTCTGGGCCGCGCGCCAGGGGCTGGTGCCCATGAATCCCGTCGACGGCGTGCGCGCCCCGCGCGCGCCCAAGCCGCTGCCCAAGGCCTTGGGCGTGGAAGATGCGCTGCAGCTGGTAAATCATGTAAATGCCGGCGCCGGCGCCGGGCCGCCCCAAGCCGGCGCGCGGCCCCCTCGGGGGGCAGCGACCCGCGAAGCGGCGGAGCGTGGGGGCCATTTCGACCCCTGGCTTGAAGCGCGCGATGCGGCCATCGCCGAGCTGCTCTACAGCAGCGGGCTGCGCGTCGCGGAACTCGTGGGCCTCGATGTCGCGCCCGGCCCGGACACCGAACGGCTGGCGCGCGGCTGGATAGACTTCGCCGCCGGCGAGGCGCATGTTCTCGGCAAGGGCAGCAAGCGGCGCGTCGTTCCCGTGGGCGGGGCGGCGCTGCGCGCGCTGCAGGCCTGGCTGGCGCTGCGTGCCCAGCCCTTCGCCGCGCCCGAGCCCGCGCTGTTCATAGGCCGGCGCGGCGCACGGCTCACGACCCAGTCGGTCTGGGTGCGGCTGCGCGAACGCGCGCGCCAGGCGGGACTGACGACCTCGGTGCATCCGCATGTGCTGCGCCACTCGTTTGCCAGCCACCTGCTGCAGTCCAGCGGCGATCTGCGCGCGGTGCAGGAGCTGCTGGGCCATGCCAGCATCGCGACCACGCAGATCTACACCCGGCTTGACTTCCAGCACCTGGCCCAGGCCTATGAAAATGCCCATCCGCGCGCGCGCCGCAAGCGCTGAGCGCGCGCCGCGGCGGCAGCGCCCGGCGTACTAGAATTCGGCCATGGTTACCGACGACTCCAGTTCTTCCTTGCGATCGCGGCGCCGAAAGACCGGGCAGGTAACCATCAGGGATGTCGCGCAGCTGGCCGGCGTCGCGCCCATGACGGTCTCGCGCGCGATCAGCAACCCCGCTCTGGTGTCCGAGGCGGTGCGCGAGCGCGTGCAGCAGGCGGTGCAGGCCAGCGGCTATGTGCCCAATCTCATTGCCGGAGCGCTGTCTTCGGGCAACAGCCGGCTGGTGGCAGCGCTCGTGCCGGCCATCTCGACCCTGACCCTGCATCCGCTGCTGCAGGCGCTAGAGGACACGCTGGATGCCCATGGCTACCAGATGCTGCTGGGCCAGACCGGCTACAACAACGAGCGCCTGGATTCGGTGCTCGAGACCTTTCTCGGCCGCCGGCCGGCGGCTTTCGTGCTGACCGGCCTGCTGACCGGAGAGGAACGCCGGCAAAGGCTGCGCGCCAGCGGCGTGCCGGTGGTGGAAACCTGGGACTTTTCGCCCGACCCGGTGGACATGCTGGTGGGCTTCTCCCACGAGGAGATGGCGCGCGCCGCGGCACATTACTTTCACCAGCGCGGGCGCCGGCGCATTGCGCTGCTGGGAGCCGATGACATGCGTTCGCTGCAGCGGCGCCACGGCTTTGTGGCCGCCGCCAAGGAACTGGGCCTGGCGCCGCCCCAGCTGCACATGGTCAAGGCGCCGGCCACCTTGCGCAGCGGGCGCGAGGGGCTGGCACGGTTCCTGGACGCCGACGGCGGCGTGGACAGCGTCTTTTGCAGCTCGGACATGCTGGCCATGGGCGTGCTGATCGAAGCGCAGCAGCGCCGGCTCAGCGTGCCGCGCGATCTGGCGATATTGGGCGTGGGCGATCTGCCGTTTGCCGCCGACCTCGAGCCCGCGCTTTCCTCCATTCGCCTGCACGGCGGCGCCATAGGGCAGCGTGCCGCCGAGTGCATCCTGGCGCGCATCGAAGGCCAGCCGCGCGCGGCTGTGGCCGAGAACACCGGCTTTTCCATCATCACCCGGGGCACGACCTGAGTCGGTGCAAACCCCTAAGAGATTTTTGTCGCGCGCCGTTATGGTACCGGTACCATCGCGTTTAAAAGGAGACAAAAATGCCGCTTCAAGATCGCCGCGCCTTCATGTCCGCCCTGGCCGCCGGCCTGGGCACCCTGCCTGCACTGGGCCTTGGCCAGCCGGCCGCCTGGCCGTCCAGGCCCGTGAAGCTCATCGTGCCGGCGGCCGCCGGCGGTGCCTCGGATCGCCTGGGCCGCATGCTGGCGCCGGATTTCCTCAAGGCGCTGGGCCAGCCGCTGGTGGTCGAGAACCGCGCCGGCGCGGGCAGCACGCTGGGCACGGCATCGGTGGCGGGCGCGCCCGCCGACGGCTATACGCTGCTGCTCAGCGGCGTTTTCAACTCCATCGGGGCCGGCCTGTACAAGCTCAAATATGATTTCCTCAAGGATTTCGTGCAGGTCGCGCCCTTGGCCTTCGGGCCCAACGTGCTGGTCGCACGGCCCGAATTTCCCGCCGAGAATCTTGCGCAGCTGGTGGCCCGCGCCAAGGCGCAGCCCGGGTCCATCAATTTCGCCAGCGGCGGCGTCGGCACCTCCGGCCATCTGCTGATGGAGATGTTCCAGCATTCCGCCAATGTCCGCTTCACGCACGTGGCGTACAAGGGCGGCGCGCCCGCGCTGCAGGACGTGCTGGCGGGCGTGACGCCGCTGATGCCCATCAATCAGGACGCGGCGCTGCCGTACATCAAGGCCGGCAAGCTCAAGGCCCTGGCGGTGTCGAGCGCGCAAAGAAATCCGGCCTACCCGAACGTCCCCACTTTCGTCGAGTCGGGCTACGCCGACGTGGTGGCAATTTCCTGGGGCGGGGTCGCGGCGCCCAAGGGAACGCCGGCGCACGTGGTGGAAAAGCTGCGTGCCGTGGTCCAGGCGGCGCTGCAGCGCCCAGAAATTCGCGCCTCGCTGGAGGCCGACGGCTGGGTGGTTGCCAATATGGCGCCGGCGGAATTCGATGCCTTTGTGCGCAACGACACGGCAAAGATGCTGCGCATCATCCGCGACTCCAACATCAGCGCGGAATGAAGCGCATGAACCATTCTTCCCGTGAACCCGACGCGCGCCTGTCCATCGGGCCTTATGCATTGCACAGCGGCGTGGAGCTTCCCGAAGTCACGGTGGCCTACGCGACCTATGGCCGCCTGGCGCCGGACGGGCGCAACGCCATCCTGGCCACCCACGGCTATACCGCCAGCCATCAGATGCTCGCGCATGGCACGGGCGTGGCCGAAGGCTCCTGGGCGCCGTTGATCGGGCCGGGCAAGCCGCTGGACACCGATCGCTTCTTCGTCGTCTGCTCGAACATCCTCGGGTCGAGCTACGGCACCACCGGGCCGGCCAGCATCGACCCGCGCAGCGGCAGGCCGTACGGCTACGATTTTCCCGACATCAGCTTTGCCGACATCGTGGGCGTGCAGCGCCGGCTGCTCGAGCGCCTGGGCGTGCGCCACCTGCGCGCCGTCGTCGGCCCGTCGTATGGCGGTTTCCAGGCGCTGCAATGGGCCGTGGACCACGCCGACATGGTCGACGCCATCGGCGTCATTGCCTCGGGGCCGTTCTTTGCGCGCAATGCGTACACCGACCTCGACGTGCTCGAGGCGCAACTGGGCGCCGACCCCGCCTGGCGCGCCGGCGCCTACCCGCAGCCAGGGCAGATGCATGCCACGCTGCATGCGCTGCGCACCCAGACCCTGATGACCTACGGAATGGACGCCGTGCTGCAGGACCAGGGGCTGGATGCGGCGGCGCGCGCGCAGCGCATCGATGCCATGGCCGACGGCTGGGCGCGCGAGTTCGATCCGGGTGCGCTGGTGGTGCTGCTCAAGGCCGGGCTGGCTTTCGATGTGCGCGCCCGCCTGGCGCAGATCCGCGCCGATGTGCTGCATGTCATTGCCAGCACGGACACGCTGTTTCCGCCCAGCGCCAGCCACACTTCCGACCTCGCGGGGGTGGCGGGGGCGCTGCGCTATGTGGAGATGCAGACGCCGTACGGCCACACCGCCACCGGGCCCGCCCATGCGCTGTGGAGCGATGCGCTGCGCCAGCTGATAGACCCGGGGCGCTAGCACCCGCTCACCGCGCTGCAGGAGAAGATGGGACGTCGGCATCGCGCACGGGCTTGCGCCAGGCGGGCCGGGGCAGCCCTTGAAACCGCCGCTAAACTCCCCACATTCCCTGTTTCAGGCAGGGCCTGCGGTCCGTTGGGACGCGCAGGCGCCTGTGTCCGGCGCGCGTTGAGCATTTACTTTCTAGGCGATTCCATGTCTCTCATTCCTGTCACCATCCTCACGGGCTTTCTCGGCTCGGGCAAGACCACGTTGCTCAAGCGCGTGCTGAGCGAAGCCCATGGCCAGAAGATCGCCGTGATCGAAAACGAGTTCGGTGAAGAAAACATCGATTCCGACATCCTCAAGACGGAGTCCAAGGAACAGATCGTGCAGATGAGCAACGGCTGCATCTGCTGCACCATCCGTGAGGATCTGCGCGAGACGCTGCAGCTGCTGGCCGCCAAGCGCCGCAAGGGCATGGTCGAGTTCGACCGCATCATCATCGAGACCACGGGTGTTGCCGACCCCGGCCCCGTGGCCCAGACCTTCTTCATGGACGACGAAGTCGCCGAGTCCTACCTGATCGACTCCATCATCACGCTGGTCGACGCCAAGCATGCGGGCCAGCAGCTCGACACACGCCAGGAAGCGCGCCGCCAGGTGGGCTTTGCCGACCAGATCTTCCTGTCCAAGACCGATCTGGTCAGCGACGACGAGCAGCAGGCGCTGATCCACCGCCTCAAGCACATGAATCCGCGCGCTCCCATCCAGGCCGTGCATTTCGGCGCCGTGCCGCTGAGCCAGGTGCTGGACCTGCGCGGCTTCAACCTCAACGCCAAGCTCGACATCGACCCCGACTTCCTCAAGGAAGACGAAGGCCATGCCCACGATCACGCGCATGACCACGCGGATCACGGCGACTGCGACCACGACCACGGCCATTGCGCGCACGACGACCACGGCCATGACGCCCACGCGGGCCATGACCACGCGCCCGGCGAAGCCTGCAATCACGTGCACCACCACCACCACGATGACGACGTGAAGAGCTTCGTCTACCGTGCCGACCGTGCGTTCGATCCGGCGAAGCTCGAGGATTTCCTGGGCGCCATCGTCAATATCTACGGCCCCAAGATGCTGCGCTACAAGGGCGTGCTGAACATGCAGGGTACGGAACGCAAGGTGATTTTCCAGGGCGTGCACCAGCTGATGGGCAGCGATCTGGGCCCGGCCTGGGACGCTGCCGAAAAGCGCCAGAGCAAGATGGTTTTCATCGGCATCGACCTGCCGCAGGACATCCTGCGCTCGGGCCTGGACCAGTGTCTGGTCTGACACTCGTCTGGTTGTTTTCGCTCAAGCTGGCAGATTTATTTTGTAGGAAAATGCCTTTTTTTGACGGGATTTGAGGGCAAAAGCCGGCGTTCTGTGGATTACCCGTATGTGGGTTATATGCAACGGTTCGTTGGCTTTCGCTTGTGGTCGATACAATCGCGCCCCTAAAGAGAACCCGGATGGCGAGTCCCCCCTGGGACTTGTTCCCCTGCCAGGGGCTGGGCGTACCGAGAGGAGACTGGAAGTGAATGCTGAAACCCGCAAAGTGAACGCAGTTGCCAAACCCGCTGCCGCCAAAAAAGCTGCAGCGAAAGTATCTGCCAAGACCGCTACCCAGGTCGCGAACGTGCCCGAGCCCCAAGCCACGGCCCCTTCTGTGCCTCCTTCGACCGTTGCTGCCGGCGGCCTCGCTCGCAGCACCCGTCCATCCGCTCGGTTGACCCAATTGACCGTACCCTCCATGGCCGCGGCCGCAGCCTTCGATGCCGCCAAAGCCAGCTACATCAACACCATGCCCACAACCATGCAAGCGCCTTCATTGATTGCTGCAAAGAAAGATCCTCAATTGGCAAACAACTGGAAGACCAAATCTGCGGAAGAGCTGACCGACGCTGAAGTCCTGGCCATGCCCGAAGAAGAGTACATGAACGACAAGCAGATGGCGTTTTTCCGCCACAAGCTCGTGTTGCTCAAGCAGGACATGCACAACAACGCCGGTGAGACAGCCGAAAACCTGCGCGAAGACACCGTTGTCGTTCCCGATCCCGCCGACCGCGCGACCATCGAGGAAGAGCATGCGCTCGAACTGCGCACGCGTGACCGCGAACGCAAGCTGCTCAAGAAGATCGAACAGTCGATCACCCGCATCGACGCTGGCGATTACGGCTACTGCGACGAGACCGGCGAGCCCATCGGTGTCGGCCGCCTGCTGGCCCGTCCCACGGCCACGCTGTCGCTCGAAGCCCAGCAGCGCCGCGAGCTCAAGCAGAAGATGTTCGGGGACTGAGGGACATTCGTTTCCACGCCCCAGGCCACTTGCGCTACGCTGACCCTCTATGAGTACGGATGACGGCAAGCCCGGTGGCCTTTTTTCCAAGGTGGCTCGCTTTGTGCGCCACCCCACGCTGCATTGGTCGGAGCTGGGCGCGCAGGCGGATGCGCCGTCGGAGCAGGCCGACAAGCAGTTGCTGCGGCAGACGCTGGAACGCAAGCGCCGCAATGATTTCGTGCGCCAGCGTGAATTCGAGCAACTGCGCAAACTGCGCCAGCAAGAGGCGCAGTCCGCCAGCGGTGTCGAAGTCCTGAGCGAAAGCGCAGGCCCGTCGACCAGCCTGCAAGGCAACATCGCCTCGCCCGACACGCGAGCAGTCATGCTGCAGAAGATCGATGCCATCGAAGAGCAGATGTCCCAGCAATGGTGGCGCAACAAGCAGCCGGCCGATGCGTCGACGCTGCCCATGTATCTTCTTTCATCCTTTCCCCAGGCCGATTCGGTGCATGTCCCCGCGACAGCCGATGTGCCGTACGGCGCTGCGCTCGACGCAGGCGCCGCGCAGCCCGGTTTCGCGCTGACCGCGCCGCTGGACTGGCATGCGCACGCGCCCGTGCCGCCCGCCGCTGCGGCCGGCGAATCCGAACGCCCGGCGCTGACGACGAATTTTCCCGCGACCGAACCCCTTGACCCGCCTGCATGGAACCGCGCCGCGCCGCCGGACGCCCTCCCCAGGCCGGTCTTCGTGCATGACCCCGAGTTCGAAGCCGCGGCGATTGCGTTTGCGAACGGGGACGCCATGGGGGCCGAAGCCGCGCTGCTGGCCTTGCTCGCGCAGCGTGCGGCCCAGCCCGCGCTGCAGCAGCCCGTGTGGCAGGCCTTGTTCGACTTGTACCGCGCCGCGGGCATGGCCGAGCGCTTTGAAGAGCGGGCCATCGATTTCGCCGCGCGTTTCGGGCGTTCCGCGCCGCTGTGGTTTGCGCTGTCCGCGCGTTGCAGCTGGGTGCAGCCCGGCGCTGTGGCGGCCGGCACGGGCGCGCGTGCATGGCGCTGGGCCGCGCCGGCGCAGCTCACGCGCCAGTCGGTCGCCGCGCTGCAGCGCGCCAAGGCCGCGGCCGCCGCGCCCTGGACCCTGGTGTGGGCCGCGCTGGAGCGCATCGATGCCGACGCATTGGTGCCGTTGGAGCGTCTGGTCGAAGAGTGGGCGCAGACGCCGGGCCAGATCATTTTTCTCGATGCCCAGGTGCTGGAGCGGCGACTGCAGGCATTGACCGTGTGCGGCGAGCGCGCAGCGTCCGAGGACGGCTGGCGGCTGCGCATGGCGATGCTGCGGCTCATGGAGCAGCACGACGGGTTCGAGCAGGTTGCGCTCGACTACTGCGTGACCTACGAAGTTTCGCCGCCGTCATGGACGCAGCCGCGCAGCACCTACCTCGACGCGCTCGAGCAAGTCCCTGCGGCCCCCGAGCCGTTGGCGGAGGTCCCGGTCGGCGGCGGTCTGGTCGGTTGCATTGAAAGCGATGCCACGCCCTGGCTCGCGGCGCTGGAGAGCCAGGCGCTGCCCGGTCGCCCGCTGGTCGTCGACTGCTCCGAGCTGATACGCCTGGATTTCGCGGCCGCGGGGTCGGTGCTCAACTGGTCGGCGCAAATGCAGGCCCAGGGAATCGAGCTGCATTTTGAACGCGTGCACCATCTGGTGGCGGTGTTCTTCGGCATGATCGGCGTCAGCGACCACGCCCAGCTGCATACGCGCGACGATTGAGTGCCGCGACGCGCGGCCGGGCTTGCAATCCGCGCATCCACCCCCAACTGGCAACGCTATGGAACAGTATCACGGCACCACCATCATCAGCGTCCGTCGCCAGACGGCGGACGGCATTCAGGTCGCCATTGGCGGCGACGGCCAGGTCACCCTGGGCAACATCGTGGTCAAGGGCACGGCGCGCAAGGTGCGCCGCCTCTATCACGGCACCGTGCTCGCGGGTTTTGCGGGCGCCACGGCCGATGCCTTCACGCTGTTCGAGCGCTTCGAGGCCAAGCTCGAGAAGCACCAGGGCAATCTGACGCGCGCGGCCATCGAGCTCACCAAGGACTGGCGCACCGACCGCGTGCTGCGCCGCCTCGAAGCCATGCTGGCCGTGGCCGACAAGAGCGCCTCGCTGATCATCACCGGCAATGGCGACGTGCTCGAGCCCGAGCAGGGCATCGTGGCCATCGGGTCTGGCGGCGCCTATGCGCATTCGGCCGCCAAGGCGCTGCTGACCAATACCGACCTGGGCGCGGCGGAGATCGTCAAGAAGTCGCTAGAGATCGCGGGCGAGCTGTGCATCTACACGAACATGCACCACACGATTGAAACCCTTTGATCTGCTTGCCTGCCGCGCTGGCAATGAAGCGCCGCAGGCCGATTGAACCGAGAACACCATGTCAATGACTCCCCAGGAAATCGTTTCCGAACTCGACAACCACATCGTCGGTCAGCAAGGTGCCAAGCGCGCCGTGGCGATCGCGCTGCGCAACCGCTGGCGCCGCCAGCAGGTCGAAGGCGACCTGCGCCAGGAAATCACGCCCAAGAACATTCTGATGATCGGCCCGACCGGCGTCGGCAAGACCGAAATCGCGCGCCGCCTGGCGCGGCTTGCCGATGCGCCGTTCATCAAGGTCGAAGCGACGAAATTCACCGAAGTCGGCTATGTCGGCAAGGACGTCGACGCGATCATTCGCGATCTGGCCGAAATCGCCGTGAAGCAGACGCGTGAATGGGAAATCCGCAAGCTGCGCGCGCGCGCCGAAGACGCGGCCGAGGACCGCATCCTCGATGTGCTGCTGCCCCAGGCGCGCACCGGCGATGCGCCGGTAGACAGCACGGCGCGCCAGGTGTTTCGCAAGAAGCTGCGCGAAGGCCAGCTCGACGACAAGGAAATCGAGATCGACCTCGCCGACTCGCGGCCGCAGCTCGAGATCATGGGCCCGCAGGGCATGGAAGAGATGGCCGAGCAGCTGCGCGGCATGTTCAGCCAGATGGGCCAGGAGCGGCGCCACACGCGCAAGATCAAGATTGCCGAAGCGCTCAAGCTGCTGACCGATGAGGAAGCCGGCAAGATGGTCAACGAGGAAGACATCCGGACCCGCGCGATCGCCAATGCCGAGCAGAACGGCATTGTCTTCATCGACGAGATCGACAAGGTCGCGACGCGCCAGGAAACCAGCGGCTCCGACGTCTCGCGCCAGGGCGTGCAGCGCGATCTGCTGCCGCTGGTCGAGGGCACGACGGTCTCGACCAAGTACGGCATGGTCAAGACCGACCACATCCTGTTCATCGCTTCGGGCGCGTTCCATCTGTCTAAGCCCAGCGACCTGATCCCCGAGCTGCAGGGGCGTTTTCCCATCCGCGTCGAGCTCGAATCGCTGTCGGTGCAGGATTTCGAGGCCATCCTGACGCAGACCCATGCGTCGCTGGTCAAGCAGTACCAGGCGCTGCTGGCCACCGAAGGCGTGACGCTGGAGTTCACGCCCGAGGGCATCACGCGGCTGGCGCACACCGCGTTCCATGTCAACGAGAGCACCGAGAACATCGGCGCGCGCCGGCTGTCGACCGTCATGGAAAGGCTGCTCGACGAGATCAGTTTCGACGCGGTCAAGCTCTCGGGCCAGACCATCACTGTCGACGCCGCCTATGTCGATGCACGCCTGGAAACGCTGAGCCAGGACGAAGATCTCTCCCGTTTCATTCTGTAACGTTTGCTGGGCGAAAGGCCTAGTGGCGTTAACGCTTGTATACGCCTGACCGCACTTCGTGTGTGCATCTGCATACCGGAGGCGGCTCAGGTTTCACATGCAGTGAATTGAGTAAGTGCTTATGGGGCAAGGAGTTTTTGCCTAAAAGCAGGTTTCGATTGCGTTCTAAGTCCTTGATTTCATTGCAAATAATTGTCACACCCCCTGTGGCCTGTTCATGATTTGCTGCTACAGTGGAAAAAAGTGCAATTAAGTGGTGAAACTTGCCGTTCCCGGCGGTTTTAGGCGGTGAACGGCGGCAGCCAGTCAAGGGCAATTCATGTTTCAAGGGGCCTCTTCGCTCAGTCTCGACGCGAAGGGTCGGCTTTCCGTGCCGACCCGGCATCGTGACGCCTTGAACGAGATGGCCCAAGGGCAGGTCACGATCACCAAGCATCCCCATGGCTGTCTCATGCTGTTCCCCCGGCCGCAATGGCTGCTGTTTCGCGACCGCATCGCCCAGCTGCCGATGTCCGCGCAATGGTGGAAGCGGATTTTCCTGGGCAACGCCATGGACGTCGACATGGACGGGACCGGCCGCGTGCTGATCTCGCCCGAGCTGCGCCAGGCCGTGGGCCTGACGCGGGACGCCGTGCTGTTGGGAATGGGCAACCACTTCGAGCTTTGGGACAAAGCCACTTATGACGCCCAGGAGGCACAGGCCATGCAGGCCCAGATGCCCGACGTTTTCCAGGATTTTGCTTTCTAAAAAAGGGCGTGCGATTGAACCAGCCCCTCCAACACATTACGGTACTGCTCGATGAAGCGGTAGATGCCCTGCTGGGCGCAGCCGGCGAGTCACCCGCGGGCGAGTTTGTCGACGGGACCTTCGGACGAGGGGGCCACTCCCGGCTCATCCTCGAGCGATTGGGGCCCGAAGGCCGGCTCAGGGCCTTCGACAAGGACCCCGAGGCCATCCAGGAAGCTGCGCGCATCACCGATGCGCGTTTTTCCATTCAACACGAGGGCTTCAGCCATCTGGCTGATCTGCCCACCGCCAGCGTGCAAGGCGTGCTGATGGATCTGGGCGTGAGCTCGCCCCAGATCGACACGCCCGAGCGCGGCTTCAGTTTCCGTTTCGACGCGCCGCTCGACATGCGCATGGACACCACGCGTGGCCAGAGCGTGGCCGAATGGCTGGCCGATGCGGAAATGCAGCAGATTGCGGAGGTGATACGTGACTATGGCGAAGAACGGTTTGCTGGGCCTATTGCAAAGGCGATTGTTGCGCGGCGCGAGGAAAAAGGCCCTATCGCAACCACCGGCGAGCTTACCGAGCTCGTGGCTGGCGCCGTCCGCACGCGTGAGGCGGGCCAGAACCCCGCCACCCGCACATTTCAGGCTCTTCGGATTTTCATCAATGCCGAATTGCAGGAGCTTGAGCAGGCGCTAGAAGCCAGCCTGCGCGTGCTCGCGCCCGGCGGCCGGCTGGTGGTGATCAGCTTCCATTCGCTCGAGGACCGCATCGTCAAGCAGTTCATCGCCAAGCATTCCAAGGAAGTGTTCGACCGGCGCGCGCCGTTCGCGCCGCCCGTGCCCATGCGCCTGGTCGGACTCGAGCGCATCAAGCCCAGCGCCGCCGAAGTCGCTGCCAACCCGCGCTCGCGCTCTGCCGTGATGCGCGTGGCGCAGCGCACCGAGGTGCCCGCATGAAGTTGCTCGCGCGTCCCGGCCATCTTTGCCCTGCCGGTGCGCCGGTCGGCATGGCAGTGCGCGCGCAGAAAGGCCGGCCATGCTGCGTCTGAACCTCGTGCTGCTGCTGGCCGTGATGGCCAGCGCCATTTTCCTGGTGCATTCCCAGTATGAGTCGCGCCGGCTGTTCACCGAGCTCGACCGCTCGATCAACGAGTCGCGCCGGCTCGCGACCGAGAACCAGCGCCTCGAAGTCGAAAAGCGCGCCCAGGCCACGCCCCAGCGCGTCGAAGTGCTGGCGCGCGATCAGCTCAAGATGTTTCCGGCCACGCCCGCCATCACGCAGTATGTGCAGGACAACGCCCGCTCGGAGGCCGCGCAATGACGCGCAGCGTGCTCTACACCTCCAGCCCCTTGCTCGCGAGCAAGACGCCGCTGTGGCGCAGCAAGATGATCGTCGCCATGCTGGCGCTGGGCTTTGTCGGTCTGGGCGCACGCGCTGCCTATGTCCAGGTGTTCGGCAACGACTTTTTCCAGCGCCAGGGTGAGGTGCGCTTCGCGCGCACGCTGGAGCTGCCGGCCAACCGCGGTCGCATTCTCGACCGCAACGGCCTGATCCTGGCGTCCAGCGTCCCCGCGGCCAGCATCTGGGCCATTCCCGAAGACGTGGACAAGGAAGATCCCGAAGTCCGCGCCAAGATGCCGCAGCTCGCCAAGCTGCTCGAAATGACGCCTGCGGCCCTTGAAGCCAAGCTCGCCGACGAGGACAAGACCTTTGTCTGGATCAAGCGCCAGCTCGACTGGGACATAGGCGAGCAGATCAAGGCGCTGGGCATCAAGGGCATCTACCAGCGCAAGGAATACAAGCGCCAGTACCCCGAAGGCGAACCCGCGGCCCACGTCGTCGGCTTCACCAACGTCGAGGACCAGGGCCAGGAAGGCATGGAGCTGGCGTTCAACAAGGAACTCGGCGGCAAGGCCGGTTCGCGCCGCGTGATCAAGGACCGCATGGGCCGGGTCGTCGAAGGCGTGGGCGAGGAAGTGCCGCCCATGGACGGCCAGGACATCCAGCTGTCGATCGACAGCAAGGTGCAGTACTTCGCCTACCAGAAGCTGCGCGACCAGGTCGAAAAATTCAAGGCCAAGGCCGGCAGCGTGGTGGTCATGGACGCGCGCACCGGCGAGCTGCTGGCGCTGGCCAACTACCCCAGCTATGTGCCCGACAAGCGCAAGAACCTGACGGGCGAACAGCTGCGCAACCGTGCGATCACCGATGTGTTCGAGCCCGGCTCGACGATGAAGCCCATCACCGTCGGCATCGCGCTGGAGACCGGCAAGTTCAAGCCCGACACGCCTATCGACACCACGCCCGGACGTATCAACGTGACCGGCTCGACGATTTCCGACACGCACAACTACGGTCTGCTGACGGTCGCCGGCGTGATCCAGAAGTCAAGCAACGTCGGCACGACCAAGATTTCCCAGCAGCTCACGGCGCAGCAGATGTGGGAAGGCTTCTCCGCGGTGGGCTTCGGCCAGAAGCCGCAGATTTCCTTCCCCGGCGCGGCCAGCGGCCGGCTGCGCCCCTACAAGACCTGGCGGCCGGTGGAGCAGGCGACGATGTCGTACGGCTACGGTCTGTCGGCCAGTCTGCTGCAGATGACGCGTTCGTACACGGTGTTCGCCAACGACGGCCGCGTGATTCCCGCAACCATGCTCAAGCGCGACGAACCGCCCGTGGGCGTGCCCATCTTCTCCGAACGCACGGCCAACCAGGTGCGCCAGATGCTGGCGCTGGCCGCCGGCCCCGGCGGTACCGGCCAGAAGGCCCAGACCGTGGGCTATTCGGTGGGCGGCAAGTCGGGCACGGCGCGC
Organism: Comamonas sp. DB36; assembly: GCF_057914905.1. Classification (NCBI taxonomy): domain Bacteria; kingdom Pseudomonadati; phylum Pseudomonadota; class Betaproteobacteria; order Burkholderiales; family Comamonadaceae; genus Comamonas; species Comamonas sp. DB36. The sequence goes on along the minus strand of NZ_CP196631.1, from coordinate 3,894,088 downwards.
AAGCAGGTCGGCAAGAACTATGCGGCCGGCAAGTACCGCGCCTGGTTCACGGGCCTGGCGCCCGTAGACAAGCCGCGCGTGATTGTTTCCGTGATGGTCGACGAACCCACCACGGGCAGCGTCTACGGCGGCACGGTCGCCGCGCCCGTGTTCAGTGAAGTCGTGCAGCAGACGCTGCGGCTGATGGGCGTGCAGCCCGACGTGGCCGTCGTGCCGCAGATCGTCGCCAACCCGGTGGAGGAGTCGCTATGAGCATGGTGCAACTGACTTCGGCGACCGAGGCCGTGCAATGGCTGCGCGGCCGCATCACGGGACGGCTGCAGACCGACAGCCGCCAGGTCGCCAAGGGCGATGCCTTCATTGCCTGGCCCGGCGCAGCGACCGACGGCCGCGCGCATGTGGCCCAGGCGCTGGCGCGCGGCGCCGCGGCCTGCCTGGTCGAAGCCCAGGGCGTCGAAGCCTTTGATTTTTCCGATGAGCGCATTGCTGCCGTGCCCGGTCTCAAGGCCGCGAGCGGCGAGATCGCGGCGCTCTGGTACGACCGCCCCAGCGAGCAGCTGCAGGTGCTGGCCGTGACCGGCACCAACGGCAAGACCACGACCGCCTGGTGGCTGGCGCACGCGCTGGCGCAGCGCGGCTTCGACGGCCGCCAGGGCTGCGCCATGGTCGGCACGCTGGGCGTGGGCGTGCCGCCGCGGCTCGAAGACACGGGCCTGACCACGCCCGATCCCGTGCGCCTGCAGCGCGTGCTGCGCGAATATGTCGATGCGGGCGTGGCCGCCTGCGCGATGGAGGCTTCGTCCATTGGACTGGCCGAGCACCGGCTCGCGGGCACGCGCATACGCGTGGCGATCTTCACCAATTTCACCCAGGACCATCTCGACTACCACCTGAACATGCAGGCCTATTGGGAAGCCAAGAAGGCCTTGTTCGACTGGCCGGGCCTGGAGGCCGCGGTCATCAATGTCGACGACGCGCATGGCGCACGCCTGTGGGCCAGCCTGCAGTCGCGCGACCTTGATGTCTGGAGCGTCTCCACGCAAGGCCCGGCGCGCCTGCAGGCCAAGGACATCAGCCTGGGCCGCGAGGGCCTGCAGTTCACGGTGATCGAGGACGCGCACAGCCATGTGCTCAGGACGCGTCTGGTGGGCCAGTACAACGTTGCCAACCTGCTGGGCGTGATTGCCGCGCTGCGCGCGCTGGGCCTGAGCCTGGACCAGGCGGTCGCCGCCTGCGACCAGCTCGAGCCCGTGCCCGGGCGCATGCAGCAGATCGCCGAAGCCGGCAAACCGCTGGTGGCCGTCGACTATGCCCATACGCCCGACGCGCTCGAGCAGGCGCTCAAGGCCTTGCGGCCTGCGGCGCGCCAGCGCGGCGGCCGGCTGTGGTGCGTTTTCGGCTGCGGCGGCAACCGCGACGCGGGCAAGCGCCCGCTGATGGGCGAAATGGCCCAGCGCCATGCCGACGGCGTGGTCGTGACCAGCGACAATCCGCGCGGCGAAGACCCCGACGCGATCATTGCCCAGATCCTGGGCGGCATGTCGCCGTCCGCCAATCTGCATTCGGAGTCCGACCGCGCGGCCGCCATTGCCTACGCGCTGGGCGAAGCCGGCGCCAAGGACGTGGTGCTGATCGCCGGCAAGGGACATGAGGAATACCAGGAGACCGCGGGCGTCAAGCGCGCGTTCTCCGACATGGCCGAAGCGCGCAAGGCGCTGTCGGCGCGAGAAGGAATGAAACGGTCATGATGACCCTGAACCAAGCGCTGGCCCTGATCCAGTCCCAGATCCCCCAGGCCCGCCTCGTCGGCGATGGCGAAACCCTGCTTGCGCGCGTGCATACCGATACCCGCAGCCTGCAGCCCGGCGATCTGTTCGTGGCCCTCAAGGGCGAGCGTTTCGACGCCAATGATTTTCTGGCCCAGGCCCGGGACAGCGGCGCGGCCGCGGCCCTGGCCCATCCCGGCCGCCTGGCCGAAGCCGGCCTGCCGGGCATAGAAGTCGATGACAGCCTGGCCGCGCTGGGCGTGCTCGCCGCGCAATGGCGCGCGCAGTTCGCCTTGCCGCTGATCGCGGTCACCGGCAGCAACGGCAAGACCACGGTCACGCAGATGATTGCCGCCATCCTGTCGGCCCAGGCAGGCGAGCAGGCGCTGGCGACGCGCGGCAACTTCAACAATGCCATTGGCGTGCCCTTGACGCTGCTGCGCCTGAACGGCGCGCACAGTCTGGCGGTGATCGAGCTGGGCATGAACCATCCCGGTGAAATCGCCGAGCTGGCGCGCATTGCCAGGCCCACGGTGGCGCTGGTCAACAACGCCCAGCGCGAACACCTTGAGTTCATGCACACCGTGCAGGCCGTGGCCGAGGAGAACGGCAGCGTGCTCGCGGCGCTGCCCGCCGACGGCGTGGCGGTGTTTCCGGCCGGCGAGGAATTCACGCCGCTGTGGCAAGGCCTGGCGCAAACGCGTGCCAGCCTGCTGTTTGGCGACCAGGCCAGCGGTGCCCAGGTGCATGCGCTGCGGGCAGAGTGGGAGCAGGGCGCGTGGCAGGTGCGCATCGCCACGCCGGCGGGCGCTTTTGATGCCCGGCTGCAGATCGCCGGCCGGCACAACGTGCGCAATGCGCTGGCCGCCACGGCCTGCGCGCTGGCCGCGGGCGTGCCGCTGGCGGCGATCGCCGCGGGCCTGAACGCCTTTGTTCCCGTGACCGGCCGTTCGCGCGCGTTCAGCGTGCGGGTGGCAGGCCACGACGTCACGGTGGTCGATGACAGCTACAACGCCAACCCCGACTCGATGCGCGCCGCGATCGACGTGCTGGCCGAGCTGCCCGCGCCGCGCTGGCTGGTGATGGGCGACATGGGCGAAGTCGGCGACCAGGGGCCGCAGTTCCACGCCGAAGCCGGTGCCTATGCGCGTGAAAAAGGCATGGAGCGGCTGCTGGCGCTGGGCGCGCAAAGCACGCATGCGGTCGCTGCCTGCGGCGCCGCGGCACAGCATTTCGAAGACATGGCAGCGCTGCTTGCAGCGGTGCGCGAAGGGCTGCCCGCGGTGGGCAGCCTGTTGATCAAGGGATCTCGGTTCATGAAGATGGAACAGGTGGTGCAGGCGGTTTCGGCCTGTGCGGACAGCGCAGCATCGGAGGCCGCATGCTGCTGATGCTTTTTCAATGGTTGCAAGGTCTTTCGCCGGAATTCGGTTTCCTGCGCGTTTTTCAATATCTGACGTTGCGCGCCGTGATGGCCGCGCTGACCGCGCTGGTGATCGGCCTGGCGGCCGGCCCGCGCGTGATCCGCCTGCTGGCCTCGCTGAAGATAGGCCAGCCCATCCGTGGCTACGGCATGGAGACCCATCTGGCCAAGAGCGGCACGCCCACCATGGGCGGCGTGCTGATCCTGCTGTCGATCGCGATTTCCACGCTGCTGTGGTTCGAGCTGTCGAACCGCTTTGTCTGGATCGTGCTGCTGGTGACGCTGGGCTTCGGTGCCATCGGCTGGGTCGATGACTGGCGCAAGGTCGTCAACAAGGACCCCGAAGGCATGCGTTCGGGCGAAAAGTATTTCTGGCAGTCGGTGATAGGCCTGCTGGCCGCGCTGTATCTGGTGTTCAGCATTTCCGAAAACAGCAACGTGCAGGTGTTCGAGCTGTTCATCCGCTGGGTGCAGTCGGGCTTCTCCATGGACCTGCCATCCAAGGCCGGCCTGCTGGTGCCGTTCTTCAAGGAAGTCAGCTACCCGCTGGGCGTGCTGGGCTTCGTCATCATGACCTATCTGGTGATTGTCGGCGCGAGCAACGCGGTCAACCTGACCGACGGTCTCGACGGCCTGGCGATCATGCCGGTGATCATGGTCGGCTCGGCGCTGGGCGTGTTTGCCTATGTCACGGGCAGCGTCAACTTCGCCAAGTACCTGCTGTTCCCGCACATCGCCGGCTCGGGCGAGCTGCTGATCTTCTGCGCGGCCATGGCCGGCGCGGGACTGGCCTTCCTCTGGTTCAACGCCCACCCGGCCCAGGTGTTCATGGGTGACGTGGGCGCGCTGGCGCTGGGCGGCGCGCTGGGCACCATCGCGGTGATCGTGCGCCAGGAAATCGTGCTGGCCATCATGGGCGGCATCTTCGTTGCCGAAGCCGTGTCCGTGATGCTGCAGGTGGTCTGGTTCAAGTACACCAAGAAGCGCTACGGCCAGGGCCGGCGCCTGCTGAAGATGGCGCCGCTGCACCACCATTTCGAGAAGAGCGGCTGGAAGGAAACGCAGGTCGTGACGCGTTTCTGGATCATCACCATGCTGCTGTGCCTGGTCGGCCTGTCGACGCTGAAACTGCGATGAATACCCCCCACCTCACTCCTGTGCCCACCGACGCCCTGGCGCCGGACGATGCCGTGCTCGCGCCTGAAGAAGCCCGGGTGCAGGAAGACCCCGTGCTGCCCGCATCGGTCGAGCCCGGCGAATCGGCACCAGCCGCTCCCTTGCCGGCCGAGGTCGCTGAGATGGCCGAGCCGCTGCCCGCAGCCGAGCTGTCGGCGCCGGCAGCACCCGTGCCGCCGCTGTCGAGCCTGCGTGCGGCCGAAGACGCGGCGGCGTTTGTCGCGCAGATCTTTGCGCAGGTGGCCGCGCCCGCAGTGGAGGTCGAAGCCACTGCGGCGGCGCAGGCCGCACCAGCCGAAGCCCAGCCCGAACTGCCGCCCGTGCCCGCGGGCTGGCCGCAGGCGACCGATGAACAGGACTTGCCGCTGGCCGGCCAGCAACTGCTGGTGCTGGGCCTGGGAGCCTCGGGCCTGGCGATGGCGCGCTGGTGCGCGCGGCTGGGAGCGCAGGTGACCGTGGCCGATACACGCCAGGCGCCGCCCCAGCTGGCGGTTCTGGCGCAGGAGCTGCCCCAGGTGCGCTTCGTTGCCGGCGCGTTCGATGCCGCTTTGCTCGACGGCCAGAACTTTGCCGCGGTCTACCGCTCGCCGGGCCTGAGCCCCGAGCAGCTCGCTCCCGTGCTCGCGGCCGCGCAAGCCCAGGGCCTGCGCCAGGGCGGCGAGCTCGATCTGTTTGCGCTGGCGCTGCAGTCGCTGGCCCGTGGCCATGGCTACCAGCCCGCGGTGCTGGCGATCACCGGCACCAACGGCAAGACCACGGTCACCTCGCTCACGGGCCAACTGCTCGCGCATGCGGGCAAGACCGTGGCCGTGGCCGGCAACATCGGCCCCACGCTGCTCGACACGCTTTCCGGCCATATCGATGACTGCACGCTGCCCCAGGCCTGGGTGCTTGAACTCTCGAGCTTCCAGCTCGATGCCGCGACGGGCTTCTCGCCCACGGCCGCGACCGTGCTCAACATCAGCCAGGACCATCTCGACTGGCATGGCAGCGTCGAAGCCTATGCCGCGTCCAAGGCACGGATTTTCGGCGACGGCCTGATGATTCTCAACCGCGAAGACCCGGTCGTGATGCAGATGCTGCCCGCGCCCACGCGCGTCAAGCTGCAGCGCCCCCAGGAGCGCCAGCATGTCACCTTTGGCGGCGACATGCCGCGCCGCGCCGGCGACTTCGGCATCGAAGTCGTTGCCGGCATGGCCTGGCTGGTGCGCGCGCTTGAAGCCGACGAGACCGGCAAGCGCGCCAAGGCGGCGCAGGACGATCTGCATTTCCAGCGGCTGATGCCCGCTGACGCGCTGCGCATACGCGGGCGGCACAACGCCATCAACGCGCTGTCGGCGCTGGCCCTGGCCTCGGCCGCGGGCTGCGCCCTGGGCCCCATGCTCTACGGCCTGCGCGAATACCGCGGCGAGCCGCACCGCGTCGAGCCCGTGGGCGTGGTCGGCGAAGTCGAGTTCTTTGACGACAGCAAGGGCACGAATGTCGGCGCGACCGTGGCGGCGCTCACCGGCCTGGGCGCCGACCGCCGTCTGGTGGTCATCATGGGCGGCGAAGGCAAGGGCCAGGATTTCTCGCCGCTGGCCGCGCCCGTGGCGCGCTATGCGCGCGCCGTGGTGCTGATAGGGCGCGACGCGCCGCTGATTCGCGCGGCGCTCGAGGCCAGCGGCGTGCCGCTGCTCGCGGCCGACTCCATGGCCCAGGCCGTGGCGCTGGCCCATGCGCAGGCGCGCCCCGGCGAGGCCGTGCTGATGTCGCCGGCCTGCGCGAGCTTCGACATGTTCAAGGACTATGAAGACCGCGCGCGCCAGTTCGTGCTGGCGGTGGAAGGCCTGGCGCACGACGCCGGCCATGACCTGGAGGGCTGGGTGTGAGCACCGCTTCCATCTCGCAGCGCATGGCCGCCTGGTTTGGCGGCATCTCGGAAAAGGCCGTCGATGTGCTGCCGGTGCGCGTGGGCGGGCCGCAGTACCGCCGCCCCACGGTCACGCCGGCGAGCGTGCTGGGCCTGGACCAGGCGCTGATCTGGATGGTGATAGGCCTTCTTGCCTGGAGCATCGTGATGGTCTATTCGGCGTCGATCGCGATGCCCGACAACCCGCGCTTCGGCAAGATCGCACCCACCCATTTCCTGCTGCGCCACAGCATGTCCATCGGCATGGCGTTTGTCGGCGCGCTGCTGGCCTTCCAGGTGTCCATGGTCACCTGGGAGCGCATGGCGCGCAAGCTGTTCCTGGTCTCGCTGATCCTGCTGGTCGCGGTGCTGATTCCGCATGTGGGCACCGTGGTCAACGGCGCGCGCCGCTGGCTGTCGCTGGGCATCATGAACTTCCAGCCGTCGGAGCTCGCGAAGTTCGCGGTATTGATCTATGCGGCCGACTACATGGTGCGCAAGATGGCCGTCAAGGAGCGCTTCTTCCGCGCGGTGCTGCCCATGGGCGCGGCCGTGGTGGTGGTCGGCGTGCTGCTGCTGGCCGAGCCCGACATGGGCGCGTTCATGGTGATCGTGGTGATCGCCATGGGCATCCTGTTCCTGGGCGGCGTGAACGCGCGCATGTTCTTCCTGATCGCGTTCCTGGTGGTCGTGGCCTTCGTCATCATCATCGGCTTTTCCGAATGGCGGCGCGAGCGCATCTTCGCCTACCTCAACCCCTGGGACGAGAAACACGCGCTGGGCAAGGGCTACCAGCTCTCGCATGCGCTGATCGCCATCGGCCGCGGCGAGATCTTCGGCGTCGGCCTGGGCCGCAGCGTCGAGAAACTGCACTGGCTGCCCGAAGCGCATACCGACTTTCTGCTGGCCGTGATCGGCGAGGAGTTCGGCCTGATCGGCGTGCTGACGCTGATCATCATGTTCCTCTGGATCACGCGCCGCATCATGCACATAGGCCGGCGCGCGGTCGCGCTGGACCGCGTGTTTTCCGGCCTGGTCGCGCAGGGCGTGGCCGTCTGGGTGGGCTTTCAGGCCTTCATCAACATGGGTGTGAATCTCGGGGCGCTGCCGACCAAGGGGCTGACGCTGCCGTTCATGAGTTTCGGCGGGTCGGCCATCCTGATGAATTTGGTGGCGCTGGCCGTGGTGTTGCGCGTGGATTACGAAAACAAGGAACTCATGCGCGGAGGACATCCATGAGCAAGACCGCATTGATCATGGCCGGCGGCACCGGCGGCCACATCTTCCCCGGCCTGGCCGTGGCCCAGGCGTTACGCGAGCGCGGCTGGCAGGTGCACTGGCTGGGCGCGCCGGACAGCATGGAGTCGCGCCTGGTGCCGGCCCAGGGCTTCACGCTCGAGACCATAGACTTTTCCGGGGTGCGCGGCAAAGGCGTGGTGACGCTGGCGCTGCTGCCGCTGCGCCTGCTCAAGGCGTTCTGGCAGGCGCTGGCCGTGGTGCGCCGCGTCAAGCCCGACGTGGTCGTGGGCCTGGGCGGCTACATCAGCTTTCCTGGCGGCATGATGGCCGTGCTGGCCGGCAAGCCATTGGTGCTGCATGAACAGAACTCGGTCGCGGGCATGGCCAACCGCGTTCTTGCCGGCGTTGCCGACCGGGTGTTCACGGCGTTTCCCAAGGTCTTTGCCAAGGGCCAATGGGTGGGCAATCCGCTGCGCCCGGCGTTCACGTCGCAGCCGCTGCCGGCCGCGCGCTTCGCGGGACGCAGCGGCCCGCTGCGCCTGCTGGTCGTGGGCGGCAGCCTGGGCGCGCGTGTGCTCAATGATGTCGTGCCCCAGGCGCTGGCGCTGATTCCCGCCGACTTGCGCCCGCAGGTGCTGCACCAGAGCGGCGCCAAGCAGATCGATGCGTTGCGCGCAAACTACGCCGCCGCGGGCGTGGAGGCGACGCTCACGCCCTTCATCGACGACACCGCCCAGGCGTTTGCCGACGCCGATGTGATCGTCTGCCGCGCGGGCGCGAGCACCGTGACCGAGATCGCCGCCGTGGGTGCGGCCGCGGTCTATGTGCCGTTTCCGTCGGCCGTGGACGACCACCAGACCACCAATGCGCGCTTCATAGTTGACGCCGGCGGTGGATGGTTGCTGCCCCAGGGAGAACTGGGCGCGGAAATGTTGTCCAATATGCTACAAAATATGCAGCGCTCCACGCTTTTGGAGCGCGCAGAACAAGCGAAGAACATGCAAAAGATTGAGGCGACCACCGCGGTGGTGCGCGCGTGCGAGGAGTTGGCGCGATGAAACACGCCATCCACCACATCCATTTCGTCGGTCTCGGCGGCTCGGGAATGAGCGGCATCGCCGAGGTCCTGAAGAACCTTGGCTACCATATTTCGGGCTCCGACCTGGTCGACAGCCCGAGCCTGCAGCGCCTCAAGGGCCTGGGCATCACCACCTGCGTGGGCCATGAGGCCAAGCACATCGACGGCGCGGACGTCGTCGTGACCTCGACGGCCGTGCAGGCAGACAACCCCGAAGTGCTGGCCGCGCGCGCCAGAAAAATTCCCGTCGTGCCGCGCGCGCTGATGCTGGCCGAGCTGATGCGCTTCAAGCAGGGCATCGCGATCGCGGGCGCCCACGGCAAGACCACGACCACCAGCCTGGTGACCTGCGTGCTGGCCGAAGCCGGGCTGGACCCGACCTTCGTCATCGGCGGCAAGCTCAACAGCGCGGGCGCGAATGCCCAGCTGGGCCAGGGCGACTACATCGTCGTCGAGGCCGACGAGTCGGACGCCTCGTTCCTGAACCTGCTGCCCTGCATGGCCGTGGTCACGAACATCGACGCCGATCACATGGAAACCTACGGCCATGACTTCGGCCGGCTCAAGAGCGCGTTTGTCGAGTTCCTGCACCGCATGCCGTTCTACGGCCGCGCCATTCTCTGCATGGACAGCCCCGCGGTGCGCGACATTCTGACCAGCGTCGCGCGCCCCATGACCACCTACGGCTTCAGCGAAGACGCGCAGGTGCGCGCCGTCAACGTGCAGGCGCGCGGCGGCGAAATGCATTTCACCGTGCGCCGCGAAGGCCAGCCGGGCAACGGCAGCTACCCCGATCTCGACGTGGTGCTGAGCCTGCCGGGCGAGCACAACGTGCTCAATGCGCTCGCGGCCGTGGCCGTGGCGATGGAGCTCGAGATCGCCGACGACGCGCTGCTGCGCGCGCTGCTCAATTTCAAGGGCGTGGGCCGGCGCTTCCAGCGCTATGGCGAGCTGCCCAGCCGCGACGGCGGCCATTTCACCGTGATCGACGACTACGGCCACCATCCGGTTGAAATGGCGGCGACGCTGGCCGCGGCGCGCGGCGCGTTTCCCGGCCAGCGCCTGGTGCTCGCGTTCCAGCCGCACCGCTACAGCCGCACGCGCGACTGTTTCGAGGATTTCGTCAAGGTCATAGGCGCGGCCGATCTGGTGCTGCTGACCGAAGTCTATGCGGCCGGCGAGGCGCCCATCGTGGCGGCCGACGGCCGCTCGCTGGCGCGCGCGCTGCGCGTGGCCGGGCGCGTGGAGCCGGTGTTCGTCGAGAACGTCGGCGATCTGCCCCAGGCGATCGTCGACAACGCGCGCGCCGGCGATGTCGTGCTGTGCATGGGCGCGGGCTCGATAGGCACGGTGCCGGCCAAGGTCGTGCTGATGATGGATCAGGCTGAACAGCCAGTCGAAGAGAAGGTCGGGATATGAGCGGATTGGACGCGAAGGCGAATATGAATATCGATGTGGGCGCACTGGGCAAGGTCGCGGTGCTGATGGGCGGGCGCTCGTCCGAGCGCGAAGTCTCGCTGATGTCGGGCAGCGGCGTGCTGGCCGCGCTGCGCGCGCGCGGCGTCGACGCGCATGCGTTCGATCCCGCCGAGCGCGACCTGTCGGCGCTCAAGGCAGAAGGCTTTGCGCGCTGCTTCATCGCGCTGCACGGCCGCTTCGGTGAAGACGGCACGGTGCAGGGCGCGCTGGAACTGCTCGACATCCCCTACACGGGCCCGGGCGTGATGGCTTCGAGCATCGCCATGGACAAGATCATGACCAAGCGCATCTGGCGCTTCGAAGGCCTGCCCACACCCGACTGGCGTCTGGTCGCCAGCGCCGAGGAAACCAGCCAGGCGCTGGCCGTGCTGGGCGCGCCCATGATCGTCAAGCCCGCGCGCGAAGGCTCGACCATTGGCCTGACCAAGGTCACGAGCGCCGAGGAATGCGCCCAGGCCTATGCACTGGCGTCGCAGTACGACCCCGAAGTGCTGTGCGAGCAGTTCATCGATGGCGACGAGACCACCTGCCCGGTGCTCGAAGGCGCGGGCCAGCCTGCCGATGCCGGCCGCGCCGATGCCGGCCGCGCCCAGGCACTGCCCGTGATCCGCATCGTCGCGCCCGAAGGCAACTACGACTACCAGAACAAGTATTTCACCGATACCACGCAGTACCACTGCCCCAGCGGCCTGCCCGAGGCCGAGGAGCATGAAATCCAGCGCCTGGTCGAGCGCGCGTTCCGCACGCTGGGCTGCCGCGGCTGGGCGCGTGCCGACATCATGATCCGCGCCAGCGACCGCCAGCCGTTCCTGCTCGAAATCAATACCTCGCCCGGCATGACCAGCCACTCGCTGGTGCCCATGGCGGCACGTGCTTCGGGCATCAGCTACGAAGACCTGTGCCTGCGCATTCTTGCGAGTGCCGCTCTCGATGGAGGCGCTGGCCGACCATGAAGCGCACGCTGCCCGCTCCGCTCGACGTCAAGCTCATGAACGTGACCGCCACGGTCCTGTTCCTGGGCTGCGCCGCGCTGTTGCTGGCGGCGGCGAGCTGGTGGGTGGTGCGCCATCCTGCGTTTTCGATCAGCCGCATCATTGTCGAAGGCGAGCTGGTGCACAACAACGCGGTAACGCTGCGCGCCAATGTGGCGCCCAGCCTCACGGGCAACTTCTTCACCATCGACCTGCGCGCGGCGCGCGAGGCGTTCGAGGAAGTGCCATGGGTGCGCGAAGCCCAGGTGCGGCGCGAATACCCCAACAGCCTGCGCGTCGAGTTGCACGAGCATGTGGCCGAAGCGTTCTGGGGGCCGGACACGGGCGCGGAAATGGTCAACAGCTTCGGCGAAGTGTTCGAGGCCAACATCGGCGAAGTCGAGCGCGAAGGCATTCCGCGGCTGCAGGGCCCTAGCGGCAGCTCGCAGCAGGTGCTGCAGGTGTATCGCATGCTCGCGCCCGCGCTCGCGCCGCTGTCGCTGGAAATCGACGAGCTCACGCTCAACGAACGCGGCAGCTGGAAGGCGCGCCTGGCCCAAGGGGCCCAGGTGGAACTCGGCGGCGGCACGGTGGAACAGATGCTGCAGCGCGTGCAGCGCTTCACGCGCACGCTGGCCACCGTGACGACGCAGTACCAGCGCAAGGCCGATGCACTCGAATACGTGGATTTGCGTTATGAAGACGGCTATGCGCTGCGGCTGCATGGCGTGAGCACAGTACAGGGCAAGCTGCCTCCCCCCCGTCCCAAACCCCAGCCCAAGCCGGCTGCGGCCCGGCGCTGAAAGGAAGGCATATGCAACAGAACGACAAGACGGGACCAACTGAGGGCGGACTCTGATATGGCAAGAGAATACAAAGATGTGGTCGTCGGGCTGGACATTGGCACAGCCAAGGTCATGGCCGTGGTAGCCGAAGTGCTGCCCAATGGTGAACTCAAGCTCGCGGGCCTGGGTGTGGCCCCGAGCAACGGGCTCAAGCGCGGCGTGGTGGTGAACATCGACGCCACGGTGCAGAGCATCCAGCTCGCGCTCAAGGAAGCCGAGCTGATGGCCGACTGCAAGATCCAGCGCGTGTGCACCGGCATCACCGGCAGCCATATCCGCGGACTCAACTCCAGCGGCATGGTCGCCGTGAAGGACAAGGAAGTCACGCCCACCGACGTGGCGCGCGTGGTCGAGACCGCCAAGGCGATCAATATTTCCTCGGACCAGCGACTGTTGCTGGTCGAGCCGCAGGAATTCGTGATCGACGGCCAGGACGTGAAGGAGCCCATTGGCATGAGCGGCATACGCCTCGAAGCCAAGATCCACATCGTCACCGGCGCGCAGAGCGCGGCCGAGAACATCATCAAGTGCGTGCGCCGCTGCGGCCTCGAGGTCGAGCAGCTGCTGCTCAATCCGCTGGCCTCGAGCCAGGCGGTGCTGACCGACGACGAGCGCGAGCTGGGCGTGGCCGTGGTCGACATCGGCGCGGGCACGACCGACGTCGCGATCTTCACCGGCGGCGCGATCCGCCACACGGCCGTGATACCGATTGCGGGCGACCTGATCACCAGCGACATCGCGATGGCGTTGCGCACGCCGACCAAGGATGCCGAAGACATCAAGGTCGAAAGCGGCTACGCCAAGCAGCTGCTGGCCGACCCCGACAGCCAGGTTGAAGTGCCCGGCCTGGGCGACCGCAGCCCGCGCATGATCAGCAAGCAGGCGCTGGCCGGCGTGATCGAGCCGCGCGTCGAGGAAATCTTCTCGCTGGTGCAGCAGGTCATACGCGAATCGGGCTACGAGGAAGTGCTGTCGTCGGGCATCGTGATCACGGGCGGCAGTTCGGTCATGCCCGGCATGGTCGAGCTGGCCGAGGACATTTTCCTCAAGCCCGTGCGCCGCGGAATTCCTAAGTATTCCAGCGCTTTGGCCGACATGGTGGCCCAGCCCCGGTCGGCTACAGTCATGGGTTTGCTTGACGAGGCACGCCTGGCGCGCCTGCGCGGTTTCAAGGTGGCACAAAAGAGTGGGTCGATGAAGACCGCTTTTGGTCGTTTCAAAGACTTCATTGTGGGAAACTTCTAGCCATGAGCGCTTATCGACTGCGCATCACCGGCCCGCCCACGGATGTCCGAATACGCGTGATTCCAGGATTTCCCTTTCAAACGGCCGTGACCCCAATTTTCAGAGTTTCAGGAGCAGCAACATGACCATCGAAATGATCGAAGCCGAAGAGTTCAACCAGGGCACACAGATCAAGGTGATCGGTGTCGGTGGCGGCGGCAGCAATGCCGTCGAGCACATGATTGCCCGCAATGTGCAGGGTGTGGAGTTCGTCTGCGCGAACACCGATGCCCAGGCATTGATCCGCAGTGCCGCGCACCGCACCATCCAGCTCGGCCAAAGCGGCCTGGGCGCAGGCAGCAAGCCCGAAAAGGGCCGTGAAGCCGCCGAAGCCGCCGTGGAAGACATCCGCGCGGCCATCGACGGCGCGCACATGCTGTTCATCACCGCCGGCATGGGCGGCGGCACCGGCACCGGCGCCGCGCCCGTGATCGCGCGCGTCGCCAAGGAAATGGGCATTCTCACCGTGGGCGTGGTGACCAAGCCTTTCGATTGGGAAGGCGGCCGCCGCATGACCAACGCCGACAACGGCCTCAACGAACTCGAAGCCAATGTCGACTCGCTGATCGTGGTGCTCAACGAGAAGCTGCTCGACGTGCTCGGCGACGACATCACGCAGGACGAAGCTTTCGCCCATGCGAATGACGTGCTGAAGAACGCCGTCGGCGGTATCGCTGAAATCATCAACGAATACGGCCAGGTGAACGTCGACTTCGAAGACGTGCGCACCGTGATGGGCGAGCCCGGCAAGGCAATGATGGGCACGGCCACGGCCGCCGGCCCCGACCGCGCGCGCATCGCCGCGGAGCAGGCCATCGCCTGCCCGCTGCTCGAAGGCATCGACCTGTCGGGCGCCAAGGGCGTGCTGGTGCTGGTCACCGCGTCCAAGGGCAGCCTCAAGCTGTCCGAGTCGCGCCTGGCAATGAACACCATCAACGCCTACGCTTCGCCCGATGCCCACGTGATCTTCGGCGCCGCCTATGACGACAGCCTGGGCGACGAGATCCGCGTGACCGTGGTCGCCACCGGCCTGGCCCGTCAGAACGCACGCCGCCAGAACATGGCCGTGCTGCAAGGCGGTCTGCGCACCGGTACCGACAACCTGAGCTACCAACTGCCCACGGCCAGCATGGGCAGCGCCCAGGGCGCGGGCGGTCTGGGCGGCACGGGCCACAGCACCGACTTCGGCAACATGGGCAACATGTCCGTGCCCAGCGTCTGGCGCACCAACCGCACCCAGGCCGCAGCGCGTGTCGACGCACTGGCTTCGGGCGGCATGGAAGACCTGGAAATTCCAGCGTTCCTGCGCAAGCAAGCGGATTGATCGGGAGCACCCGCGCCTTCGCGGCAGGGGCCGTCCCCCGCTTGCCCCTCTCTCGCTGCGCGGGAGGGGGACGGCAGCCTCGCTGCGGGGCGGCCCTTGCTCGCTGCCCCTGAGCTGGGCCCTGCCGGTTTCAAAGGCATGCTGTTCATGCTGTGAGCTAGAGCTCCACACCGAGAAATTGATCGCGGCAATAGCCAAGACTGTGTCCCGGCGACAGCCGGGACATGGTGCGGCCACTTAAAATGCAGGTATGTTGAAGCAACGCACCCTCAAGACAATCACCCGTGCTGTGGGCGTGGGCCTGCACAGCGGTCAGCGCGTCGAGTTGACGCTGCGCCCCGCGCCGGCGGACACCGGCATTGTCTTCAGACGCGTTGACCTGCCCGAACCCGTCGATATCCCGATTTCGGCCTATGCGATCACCGACACGCGCATGGCATCGACCATTGGCGTGGGCGGGGCCAAGGTGCATACGGTGGAGCATCTGATGTCGGCCATCGCGGGCCTGGGGCTCGACAACCTGTTTATCGACATCACGGCCGAGGAAGTCCCCATTCTTGACGGCTCGTCGTCGTCGTTCGTGTTCCTGCTGCAGAGCGCGGGCATAGAACTGCAGAACGCTCCCAAGCGCTTCATCCGCGTCAAGCGCACCGTCGAAGTGCGCGAAGGCGAAGGCAAGAACCTCAAGTGGGCGCGCTTCGATCCCTATCACGGCTTCAAGCTGCGCTTCGAGATCGACTTCGCCCATCCGGCAGTGGATTCCACAGGCCAGTGCGTGGAGTTCGACCTGGGCGAGGACAACTACGTGCGCGACATCGCGCGCGCGCGCACTTTCGGTTTCACCAAGGACGTCGAAATGCTGCGCACCAACGGCCTGGCGCTGGGCGGTGGGCTCGACAACGCCATCGTCATGGACGACTACAAGGTGCTCAACAGCGACGGCCTGCGCTATGACGACGAGTTCGCCAAGCACAAGATCCTCGACGCCATCGGCGACCTGTTCGTCATCGGCAAGCCGCTGCTAGCGGCCTACAGCGCCTTCCGTTCGGGCCACGGCATGAACAACCAGCTGCTGCGCGCGCTGCTCGATCAGCCCGATGCCTGGGAAATCGTCACGTTCGAGAACGAACGCCTGGCGCCCAAGGGCTTTGCCGAGCCGGTGCGCGCCTGGTGAGCTTGGCCCCATGCTGATCTTTCGCGCCCTCGTAGGCTTTCTGTTTGTCGCGGCCTTGCTGTGCTTTGCGTTCTACCTGGGCACGGGCCAGCCCGGCTACAAGCGCTGGGCCATGCTGATTCTCAAATGGACGGTGATCGCCGCGCTGGCTTTCTTCGCGGTGCTGATACTGGGCAGGATTGCCTGACGCCGCCGGCGCGGATGTTGCACTTGGCAATCATTTGAGCCTCTACGGATGTGTCGATTCGCTGCCTCTGTGAACCAACGCAAGGCTTGCGCAAAACTTGTGTAAAGCGCTGTCGTCCGACCCCCCAAGCCCGGGAGGATGGGCCATCATGCAGTCACACCAACCACTTCAAGAAGGGGTGACATGACACACAATAAATCGATCCAATCCGGCCTCTGGGCCCTCGCGGCCGGCGTCGCCTTGACCGCTTTCGCACCTCTGGCATCGGCCCAGCCGCGCCAGGAGCCGCAGCGCGGCGGCCCGCAGATGCACCAGCCCGAGCCCGGACATGGTCCGGCGCAGATGCACCAACCTGTGCATCAGCACCAGCCCGCGGCCAAGCCCGGTCATGGTCCCGGCCATGTCCAGGCGGGCGGACCGCACCGCGGTGCCGGCCCCGATCGCAACCTGCACCGCGGCGGCAAGCTGCCGCCGAGCTATCGCAGCAAGCACTACATCGTCGATGACTGGCGTGGTCATGGACTGCAGCGCCCGGGACGCGGCCAGCACTGGGTGCAGGTCGGCTCCGACTACCTGCTGGTGGCCGCGGCCACGGGGCTGATCGCGCAGATCGTCCTGCATTGATTCGCCAGCACTTCTCACAGTTTTGAAAGGGGATCATCATGACCCGTTGGACCACTTCCATCATGGCCACTGCAGTCGCCTTGACCATGGGCCTGAGCGCCACACTGGCCCAGGCACAGCCCGACAACCGCCGCGGCCCTCCGGGCCACTCGCAAGGCCATGGCAACGGCCATGGCCACGCCGGACCGGACCGCCATGACCGCCACGATCGTTACGACCGCCGTGATGACCGCCGCCCCGGCCCGCCGCCGCACGCCCATGGCGGGCGCCATGGTGCCGGTCCGCAGCACAACTGGGTGCGCGGCTCGCGCATTCCGCCCCAGTACCGCACGCGCCACTATGTGGTCAACGACTGGCGCGGCCATCACCTGAGCCCGCCGCCACGCGGCTATCACTGGGTGCAAAATGGTGGTGACTATCTGCTGGTGGCGATTGCCACGGGCGTGATCGCGCAGCTGATACTGAGCCAATGACATTCGCCGGCGGTTGCGGGCGCTGTTTACTGTAGAGCGAAGTCCGAGGCCAGCGGCTCCAGGCTGCCATTCGTCGAAGATTCCTGTTCTGCGATAGCCGTGTCCAGCAGGCTATCTTCGGCGGCAGCGGCTTCCACCAGTTCGTGGCTATATAGGTAATCCTCTTCATCGCCCGATGTTTCATCCGACGATGTCAAGGTCATCAATAAAGTCATGTCATCGATGTACTCCTGCTGTACAAGCGCGATCGCGTCAGCGATGGCAGGGTGGCCCGCGTCGCGCGCCATGTCCGCGGCTGTGCGGCCGTCGGCGGCGCAGAGCAGGACGTTCGCGCCAAAGTCCATCAAGTGTTTCACCGACAATTCATCGCCCTTGCTGGCGGCGATCATGAGCGCGGAGTGGCGCTGGCCCTCGCTGAGAGTGTCGTGTTCCAGATACCCCAACTTGAGCAGGCTCAACACAATGTCCGGAGCGCCGGCATCGGCGGCATACATCAGCGCTGTCCAATTCGCGCTGTCTGTGGCATTGATGTATGCGCAGTGTTTCAAGCTCTCCACTATGGCTGGATGCTTGTTCACCACGGCGTGCATCAGCGCAGTGCAATACATGCCGTCGACGGCATTGAGATCGATACCAGCGAATTCCTTCAGACATTCGACAGCATCGAGTTTCCCGGCGATGGCGGCGAGCATCAGTGCGGTGCCGCCCACCAAATTGGCTGCATTGACGGCTGCATCCGCACGATTCTTGAACAGTTCGATGACCTGCACATGGCCTTGTGTGGCGGCCAGCATCAGCGCGGTGTTTCCCTCGAGGTTGGCATCGTTGATCTGCAGGTCAGCGCGCGTGAGCAGGGTCTGCACCAACTCTGGCTTGTTCAATATCGACGCCAGCATCAACGCCGAGAAGCCGCCATCTATTTGGGCATTGATCAGCAGGTCAGGGCGGGCGACGAGGGCCGCCACCGCAGCGTGGTCCCCCTTCACTACGGAAATCATCAAGGCGTTCAAGTTGTCCGCGCCGACGATGTTGATGTCCACATCGTCGCGCTGCAGCAGGGCTTGAAGGGTGGCACTATCTTGCGCATGCGCGGCGGCGAGCAGCTGGGAACCCAGAACGGGATCGAAATCGGGATGGTTTTCAGAAGGCATGATCAAAGGCAGAGGAACTGCAGACTGGTTGACAGTGAAACGTGCCTCGCGGTTGTTTTCGATCCGCACCGCCCAGGCCCGTAGCTTATGGTTGAGTATTTAATAGTTTAAAGCTATCAAGCATTGAGTTTAATTGGTTTTTTAATTTTTGCAAACGCAGTTGTTTTGCAGTCACTTGCGGACCGCGAGGAAGAGGGCTGGTGAGGGATGCGCCGAATGCGCGGCAGCTGCTAGCCCGAGGGCAGGCAGTCAACGGCAGCGGTGCGGGGTGTGCTGCTGGGCGCAGCGCCCGGGTTGTTGCCGCTCAGTAAGAGCGGCCGCCCTTGTACATCGCATGCTGGCGGCGCTGCAGCGGCGCGACTTCGGCAATGCGCGCCATGGCGGCACCCACATGGGCATGCGTGATGGCAATGCCCAGCGCGTCGGCGGCGTCGGGGCCGGGCAGACCGGGCAGCTGCAGCAGGCGCTGCACCATGGCCTGGATCTGGTCCTTGCCCGCGCGGCCATGGCCGGCAACGGCTTTCTTCATCTGCAAGGCCGTGTACTCGGCCACGGGCAACAGGCTGGTGACCAGCGCCGCCAGCGCCGCGCCACGCGCCTGGCCCAGCAGCAGCGTCGATTGCGGGTTGGTGTTGACGAACACGATTTCCACTGCCGAGCTGTCGGGCTGGTAGCGTTGCGCGACCTCGGTGATGCCGTCGAACAGCAGCTTGAGCCGGCCCGGCAGGTCGCCGCGGTCCAGCGCGGTCGTGCGTATGGTTCCGCTGGCCACATAGGTGAGGCGGTGGCCGTCCACGTCGACCACACCAAAGCCCGTGGTCTGCAGGCCGGGGTCAATTCCAAGAATGCGCATGCAATGCTCTCTGTCAGGGCAGAGCAGTATGACCCATGCGGCGCATGATGGTGCGCGCGCGTTGGGCCAGGTAGCTGGACTTGGGTTGCAGCGCAAAGCGCTTGGGCTGGGGCAGCATCACGGCCAGGCGCGCGGCCTCGGCCGCGCTCAGGCGTGCCGCAGGCTTGCCGAAATAATAGCCCGCAGCCGCCTCGGCGCCAAAGACGCCCGGGCCCCATTCGACATGGTTCAGATAGATCTCGAGAATGCGCTGCTTGGTCAGGAACAGTTCGAGCAGCTTGGCGAGCACCAGCTCCTGGCCCTTGCGCGCGAACTGGCGCTCGCCCGACAGCAGCAGGTTCTTGGCGAGCTGCTGGGTGATGGTCGAGCCGCCATAGATTTTCGTCGGCGCCCGGCCCGCGGCCTGGGCCCGCTCCTCGGCGCGCTGGTTGCGCTCCCAGGCTTTCTCGATCGCATCCCATTCGATGCCGCTGTGGTCGACAAAGCCGTCGTCTTCCGACGCGACCACGGCGCGCTTGAGATGGTCGGAAATCTGCGCGTAGTCGACCCACTGATGGCGCCAGCGCTGGATTTCGCCGCTGCGCAGCGCCTGCCAGGCTTCGGAGCGCTGCACCGTGGTCGACGCCGGGTCGAGCACGGCCATGGCCGCGATGCGCACCACGAAGAACAGCTGCAGCAGCAATGCCGCGCACAGCAGCAGGGCCAGCCAGCGCCAGACAGGCTGCATGCGCATGGCCTATGCTCCGAGGCTGGCGCGCAGCTCGGCCAGCACGGGCGCGCCCTGGGGGCGCACGCCGCGCCACAGCGCAAACGCTGCGGCCGCCTGTTCGACCAGCATGCCCAGGCCGTCGCGCCCGCGCGCGCCATGCTGCGCGGCCCAGTCGAGAAAGCCTTGCGCGGCCGGGCCGTACATCATGTCGTAGGCCAGGCAGCCGGGGCGCAGCACGCTGGCGGCCACGGGCACGGCCGCGCCGCCGAGGCTGCTGGCCGAGGCATTGATCACCAGATCGAAGTCGTGCGAGATATCCAGGCCCTGGGCGCTGAGCGCCACTCCATGGCGCGCGGCCAGCAGAGCGTGGCGCTCGACCAGCGCCTGGGCCTTTTCCACGGTGCGGTTGACGATGACTATGCGCCGCGGCTGCTCGGCCAGCAGAGGTCCGAGCGCGCCAGCCGAAGCGCCGCCGGCACCGATCAGCAGCAGGTCGCGGCCCGCGATCTGCTGGCCCGCGTTGTCGCGGATATCGGCGACCAGGCCCAGGCCGTCGGTGTTGTCGGCATGGATGCGGCCGTCGGACAGCACCAGCGTATTGGCCGCGCCCGCGAGCTGCACGCGCTCGCTGCGGCTGTCGGCGAGTTGCGCCGCCTGCAGCTTGAACGGCACGGTCACATTGCAACCGCGCCCGCCGGCCGCGGCAAAGGCCTGCACGGCGGCGGCGAAGCCGTCGAGCGCGACGAGTTCGCGCGTGTAGCGCAGGTTTTGCGCGGTCAGTTCGGCAAAGCGCGCATGGATCCAGGGCGAGCGGCTGTGCTCGACGGGGTTGCCCATGACGCAGTAGAGATCGACGGTGGATTGCATGGTGAAAAGCGGAAAAAAGACGGTCGCGCACGAATGCGTGGCCGGGGTCAGCGCACGCTGGTCTCCAGCGTCTGCTCGCGCGTGAATTTGAAGCGCGACACCACGGCGATCTGGTCGGCCTTGGTGCGCATCGCGCTGCCGAACTGGCCGAACGGGCCAGCGGCGCGCGCAATTGCGGCGGCGCGGTTGTCGAGCAGCGGATTGCCGGAGCTTTGCACGATCTCGGTGTCGAGCACCCGCCCATCGTGGTTGACGGTGACGATCATGGTCAGCTCTCCATAGAGCTTCCTGCCCGCCTGCTCGGGAAAGTTCTCAGTCCCCTTGTCTTCGACCTTGCGGCGCAGCGCGTCGTAGTAGACCGCATACACCTCTTCGCGCGTCGCGGGGCTGATGTAGCGTTTCTTGGGCCGCGCATTCTCCTCGTTGATGCGCTTCTCGATTTCGGCGAGCAACTTGACCAGCTGCTGGCGGCGCTCCTGCTCGCTGAGCTGCTGCGCGTTGGGCGCAGTCTCGCGCGGATCGAGCGGGGCCATGGTGGCCACGCGCTGGCGCAGCTGGGTCAGCAGCACCGCCTGCTGCTCCTGCATCGCATCGAGCTTGCGCTGCGCTTCCTCGAAGTCCTCGCCTACGGCCGTGAGCGCCGAATAGGGCAGGGGACTCGTGGCGCGGCCCTGGGCGGCTTCGCCGCCGCCGGCAAGCGAAGCCTGGGCAATGGCCTGGGCCTTTTCCGGCCGTTCCTGGGATTTGGCGTTCACCAGAATGACTTCGAGCGGAGTGTCCTGGAACACGCGCTCGAAGGCCTGGGGGTGAACGAAGCGAACCGAAAGCACGGCCGCGTGCAGCGCCAGCGAGATACCGAGCGCGAGCTGCAGGGTGGTCAAGGAGCGAAGCGCGGCGGTGATTTTCACGGTGCGGGAGGCGTCACGGCGTCGGTTTCGTTCATGTCGACGGCGATGGCGATCGGGCCGGCAACGGCGTCGTCCTCGCCTTCGTCTTCACCGGCCTGCTCGCCCGTGGCCTGGGCCTCGGGGCTGTCGAGGCGCTCGATCAGCGTGCCGTTGACGTCGAGCGTGATTTCATCGATCTCGCCCAGGCGGACCTTGAGGCGTGCGCCGCGTGGCAGGCCCTGGGCGCCGAGCACCGGCAGCACCAGCGGCAGGCTGTCGGCACGCACCAGGAAACTGCCGCCCGGGCCTTCCTTGATGACGCTGGCCTCGATCTCGGTGATGCCGTTCTGCTCGAGGTACTTGAGCGTCCAGAAGCGCTCCATGCCGGCCTGGTAGCCGTTGTAGGCGCTGTAGGCGGTGTCGAAGCTGCTGATGATGGCGAACAGGTCGGCGTCCTTGGGCTTGAACGGCGCGGCCAGAGCCGCGGTCTTGCCGTTGCGCACGCAGGCGATGATCTGCCACTGGTTGACCAGGTCGACATAACGGCGCAGCGGTGAAGTCGCCCAGGCGTAGCTCTTGACGCCAATGCCTGCGTGCGGCAAGGCCTTGGTGCCCATGCGCACCTTGACGCCGGGCGCCAGGCTCGCCTGGCTGCGGTAGATGCCGGGCACGCCGTGCTCGGCCAGCAGGTTGCCCCAGGTGCTGTTGGCGACGATCGCGGCTTCGGCGACGATCAGGTCCAGCGGCGCGCCGCGCTTGCGCGTGGTGATCTGCACGGTCTCGTTGCCCACGGGCTCGCCGCCGGCATTGCCCGTGAGGCGGAAGTTGTAGTCGGGGCGGTTGAAGTTCTCGGGCTTGCCGCGCACGACTTCACGCTGCGCCTTGAGGTGCTTGGCCAGGCGGTGCAGGAAGGTGAACTCGCTGCGCTTTTCCTGCAGCGTGGCGGGCGTGCCTGCGACTTCGATCGACGCGTCGTTCAGCCATTCCTCGGTCACGATGTGGTCGAGCTGGTCGTGGCGGAAATTGATCTGCACCGGCACGCGCTCCAGGCGCGTCTCGCTGGCGATGAATTCCAGCGTCTCTTCGTTGATCTGCACGTACAGCGAGACCGCTGGGTTGGCGCGGCCTTCGTCCAGCGTATAGACCTGCACCACTTCGTCGGGCAGCATGGTGATCTTGTAGCCGGGCATGTAGACCGTCGACAGACGGTTGCGGCCCAGTTGGTCCAGCGGCGTGCCGGGCACGATGGCCAGGCCGGGCGCGGCGATGTGCACGCCCAGCGTCACGACGCCCGTGCCCAGGCCCTGGACCGACAGCGCATCGTCGATTTCGGTGGTCTGCGAATCGTCGATCGAATAGGCCTGCACATTGGCCAGCGGCAGATCCTGCGGCGGCTGGGGTGCGGCCAGCGCGGGAAAGCCCGTGCCCTTGGGGAAGTTGTCAAACAGGAAGCGCTTCCAGTGGAACTCGTAGGCCGAGTCGATCGCGCCCGCGCGCTGCAGCAGATCGAGCGGCGCGAGATGCGTGGCGCGGCTGGCCTCGACCACGGCCTTGTATTCGGGCGCGTTCTTGTCGGGACGGAACAGGATCTTGTAGAGCTGCTCGCGCACCGGCGCCGGGCATTCGCCGCGGCCCAGCTGCGCGGCCCATTCGTCGATCTGCGCCAGTACGAGCTTCTTCTTCTCGATCGCGGCCAGCGCCTGTTGCAGGATCTCGGCCGAGGCCTTGCGAAAACGCCCCTTGCCCGCGCGGCGGAAGTAGTGCGGCGCGTCGAACAGCGCCAGCAGCGTGCCCGCCTGCTGGGCCAGCGTGGCGTTTTCCGAGAAATAGTCGCGGGCGAGCTCGGCAAAGCCGAATTCCTCTTCGGGAGCGAATTCCCAGGCCAGGTCGAGCTCCATGCCGTCGGCCTGGGCTTGCGCCTGGGCCATGAGTTCGGCCGGTGTCGGCTTGTCGAACTTGATCAGGATATGGGCGGCCTTGACCTTGACCCGCTTGCCGGTATCGAGCTCGATCTGGGCGGAGGTATCGGTTTCGGACAGGATGCGACCGGCGAGGAATTTGCCGGCTTCTTCAAACAATGCGTGCATGGTTGCAATTGTCCCATGAGGTCCGGGGTGGCTGCAGGGCTTTTCCTTGCGCGGTTGCGGGCTGCGCAGGCCTGGGCCTCAGGCCAGCGCGAGAAAGCTGTCTATGCGCGGGATGTGCGTGGCGAAGTCGCTGAGCGCATGCTCGCCGCCCTCCAGCAGCGCGATCTGCGCGGCCGGGTAACGCGCCACCATTTCACGCCAGTCGAGCACTTCGTCGCCCTTGGCAATGAAAGCCAGCTCGGGCCCGGCCGCGGGCAGGGCGCGCGTGTCGAGTGCCTGCAGCTCGGCTATGTATTCGGGGCGAAAGAAGAAATGCTGCTCGGGGTCATGCCAGGCGGTCTGCGCGCCAATGTACTTTTCAAGATCGCGTGCCGGGAATACCGCCGGGTTGAGCAGCACGCTGTCGCAGCCGCGCTGCTGGGCAAACCAGCTCGCGTAGAAGCCGCCCAGCGACGAGCCCATCACGGCCGTGGTGGCGCGCGGCCAGTCGGCCGTGCCTTCCAGCAGCAGCTGCGCGGCGGCGCGCGGCGAGGGCGGCAGCTGCGGGCACCACCAGTGCACGCCTGGGTGATGGGCCGCGACATGGGCGGCCATCTGCTGTGCCTTGAGCGATTGGGGCGAGGAGCGAAAGCCGTGCAGATAGAGCAGATGGGTCGTGTTCATGGGATAGGCAGCAGTGCGACACACGCCATTGTGGCCTGCTGGCCCGCGGAAGACGATGGATTTGCCGCGCAACGGATAATCGCCGCCATATGTCTGCAGCAGAATTCGACAAGCCTTCGCTTCTTCAACGCATCGTGCCCCTGTTTCGCGGTTTCGATGGCCCCCTGGTGCTGTTGGTGCTGGTGCTCGCCGCGATCGGCCTGACGGCCATGTATTCCTCGGGTTACGACCACGGAACGCGCTTTGTCGACCATGGCCGCAACATGCTGATCGCCGTCGGCCTGCTGTTTCTCGTCGCCCAGGTGCCGCCACAGCACATCATGAAGGTCGCGGTGCCGCTGTACCTGGTGGGCGTGGCGCTGCTGGTCGCGGTCGCGGTGTTCGGCATCACCAAGAAAGGCGCGCAGCGCTGGGTCAACGTGGGCGTGGTGATACAGCCCAGCGAACTGCTCAAGATCGCCACGCCGCTGATGCTGGCCTGGTGGTTTCAGCGGCGCGAAGGGCAGATTCGTCGCACCGACTTCGTTCTGGCCCTGGTGCTGCTGATGGTGCCCGTGGGCCTGATCATGAAGCAGCCCGACCTGGGCACTTCGCTGCTGGTCATGGCTGCGGGCCTGTCGGTGATCTTCTTCGCCGGTCTGCCGTGGAAGCTGGTGCTGCCGCCGGTGGTGCTGGGAGCGATAGGCATCGTGCTGATCGTCTGGTTCGAACCCCAGCTGTGCGCCGAAGGCATGCGCTGGCCGGTGCTGCACGAATACCAGCAGACGCGCATCTGCACGCTGCTCGACCCGACACGCGATCCGCTGGGCAAGGGCTTTCACATTCTGCAGGGCATGATTGCCATAGGCTCGGGCGGCGTCTGGGGCAAGGGTTTCATGGCCGGCACGCAGACCCATCTCGAATTCATTCCCGAACGCACCACCGATTTCATCTTCGCGGCGTTCTCCGAAGAGTTCGGCCTGGTCGGCAATCTGCTGCTGATCACCGCCTTTCTGCTGCTGGTGTGGCGCGGCCTGGTGATCGCCACGCGTGCCCAGCAGCTGTTCGCGCGGCTGATGGCGGCGGCGGTGGCAATGATTTTCTTCACCTACGCGTTCGTCAACATGGGCATGGTCAGCGGCATCCTTCCCGTGGTCGGCGTGCCCCTGCCTTTCGTGAGCTACGGCGGCACGGCCATGGTCACGCTGGGGCTGGCGCTGGGTGTGCTGATGTCGGTCGCGCGCTCGCAGCGCCAGTTGCCACAGGACGCGGCGCTGGGCCGGGGGCCGCTGGCGAACCCGCGCATGGGCTGACGGCCGCAACGAATTTCCTGGCCAGCGCAGGGAGAGGACATGGGGTGGTGCCTACAATGTACCCATGATCTCCCGCGAACCCACCATCGAACGCCTGGCCACGGCCCGCAGCTTGCTGCTCGAGCCTTTCGGCCTGGATGAATCCCACCTCGCACGCGCCCTGGCCGAGATCCGCTCGCACCAGGTCGATGACGCCGACCTGTACTTCCAATACACCCGCGCCGAAGGCTGGAGCCTCGAGGAAGGCATCGTCAAGACCGGCTCCTTCAGCATCGATCAAGGCGTGGGCGTGCGCGCGGTCAGCGGCGAGAAAACCGCATTTGCCTATTCCGACGACATCTCCGAAGCGTCGCTGCTGGACGCCGCGCGCACCGTGCGCAGCATCTCCAGCGCGGCCCAGAGCCAGCGCGCGAAAGTCGTGCGCCCCAAGATCGCCGGCAGCCGCTCGCTCTATCCCGCGATCGACCCCATCGCCTCGCTCGACAGCACGGCCAAGGTCGAGCTGCTGGGCCGGGTCGAGAAGCTAGGCCGCGCCAAGGATCCGCGCGTCAAGCAGGTCATGGCGGGTCTGGCCAGTGAATACGACGTGGTGCTGGTGGCGCGTGCCGACGGCACGCTGGCCGCCGATGTGCGGCCGCTGGTGCGGCTGTCGGTCACGGTGATCGCCGAGCATAAGGGCCGGCGCGAAGTCGGCTCGGCCGGCGGCGGCGGCCGCTTCGGCCTGGCCTATTTCAGCGAGGAGCAGATCAGCCAGTATGTCGACGAAGCCGTGCATGCGGCCCTGGTCAACCTCGATTCGCGCCCTGCGCCCGCGGGTGAAATGACCGTGGTGCTGGGCTCGGGCTGGCCCGGCATCCTGTTCCACGAAGCCGTGGGCCATGGCCTCGAAGGCGATTTCAACCGCAAGGGTTCGAGCGCGTTCAGCGGCCGCATAGGCCAGCGCGTTGCCGCCAAGGGCGTCAATGTGCTTGACGACGGCACCATTGCCGACCGCCGCGGCTCGCTCAACGTCGATGACGAAGGCTGCCCCAGCCAGCGCAACGTGCTGATCGAGGACGGCATTCTCAAGGGCTATATCCAGGACTCGATGAATGCCCGCCTGATGGGCGTCGCGCCCACGGGCAACGGCCGGCGCGAGAGCTATGCGCACATTCCCATGCCGCGCATGACCAACACCTACATGACCGGCGGCGATCTTCCTCCCGAGGAAATCGTTGCCAGCATCAAGAAGGGCTTGTACGCGACCAACTTCGGCGGCGGCCAGGTCGACATCACCAGCGGCAAGTTCGTGTTCTCCGCAAGCGAAGCCTACTGGGTCGAGAACGGCAAGATCCAGTACCCGGTCAAGGGCGCGACCATTGTGGGCAGCGGCCCCGAGTCGCTCAAGAAGATCAGCATGATAGGCAACGACATGCGCCTGGACCCCGGCGTCGGCACCTGCGGCAAGGAAGGCCAGAGCGTTCCCGTGGGCGTGGGCCAGCCCACGCTGCGCATCGACGGCCTCACGGTGGGTGGCACGGCCTGATCCTGGCCGTGGCCTGGCGCACCAGGCAAAGGACAAAGAGGGCCCAGGCCCTCTTTTTTTCGGCCGCAAGCCGTGCGGCGGCATGCGCGGCGCATGGATTTGCGCTTTCCGTGCATTTTTTTGTTTTTCAATTAACGCTGTATTGCTGCAAGAAATTGCAATACAGCGCAATTAAATTGCAAGAATGCGGTTTTTAAAGGCCGGAATGCAGGTTTGTTGACTTGCCTGTTGTCGCCTGGCAACGTCGCGCCAGGGTGTGGGGCAGGGGGACTGTGCTACATTTTCCTCCTATGAATGCAGCACGCGCTTACTTTGCCTATTTTTGGTTCTCGGTCCCCGGCGGATGAGAGGCGAGCGCACAAGCACCCGAAACAAACTCTCTAAGAACCGCCGAAGCTGAAAAGCCCGGCGGTTTTTTTTTGCTCTTTCATTCCCAGCCTTCCACGCATTCCACGAAAGCACACGATGACCGCTCCTAACGCATCCGCCAGCGATTCCTGGTATCGCAGCTCTGTCCACAAGACCGGCCAGACTGACGACGAACGTATCAAGGACATCACTGTGTTACCCCCTCCAGAGCATCTCATCCGTTTCTTCCCCATCTGCGGGACGCCCGTGGAGGCGCTGATCGGCAATACGCGCCACACCATCCACCGCATCATGGCGCGCGAGGACGATCGGCTGCTGATCATCATCGGCCCCTGCTCGATCCATGATCCCGCCGCAGCGCTGGAATACGCGCGCCGCCTGGCCGTGGTGCGCGAGCAGTACAAGGACACGCTGGAGATCGTGATGCGCGTGTATTTCGAGAAGCCGCGCACCACCGTGGGCTGGAAGGGCCTGATCAACGATCCCTACCTCGACCAGAGCTACCGCATCGACGAAGGCCTGCGCATCGCGCGCCAGCTGCTGATCGACATCAACCGCCTGGGCGTGCCCGCAGCCAGCGAGTTCCTCGACGTGATCTCGCCCCAGTACATTGCCGACCTGATCAGCTGGGGCGCAATCGGCGCGCGCACCACCGAAAGCCAGGTGCACCGCGAGCTGGCCTCGGGCATCTCGGCGCCCATAGGCTTCAAGAACGGCACCGACGGCAACATCCGCATTGCCACCGACGCGATCCAGTCGGCCGGCCGCGGCCACCACTTCCTGTCGGTGCACAAGAACGGCCAGGTTGCCATCGTCAACACCACGGGCAACCAGGACTGCCACGTGATCCTGCGCGGCGGCAAGACGCCCAACTACGACGCCGAAAGCGTGGCCTCGGCCTGCGCCGACCTGCGCGCTGCCGGCCTGCCCGACACGCTGATGGTCGATTGCAGCCATGCCAACAGCTCCAAGCAGCACGAGCGCCAGAAGGACGTGGCGCGCGACATCGCGGGCCAGGTCGCCGGAGGTTCGGACTCGGTGTTCGGCCTGATGATAGAAAGCCATCTGCAGGGCGGAGCGCAGAAGTTCACGCCGGGCAAGGACGATGTGGCCGCGCTCAAGTACGGCCAGAGCATCACCGATGCCTGCCTCGACTGGGACGATTCGCTGCAGACCCTGGCCGTGCTGTCGCAGGCCGTGCAGGCGCGCCGCGTGCGCCAGGAAACCAAGACCGAAGCTGCCGCTCCCGCGCTGGCTTGAGGTTTGCAGGCCGGCGCGCTGCCGGCCTGGCGCTCAGTGCTGGCGGGCCGCGCCGGTATTGAGCGTGTGGTCGAGCCGCTGCAGCAGCGCCAGCAGGCGGCTGCAGTCGCGCGGCGCAAGCCGGCTGAACTCGTGCTCGCCCAGCGCATGGATGTTGCAGTTGCCGGGCAAGGCGCTGCGCGCGTCGATCAACGCGCTGAGCCGGGGCACGAACACCCATTGCAGCCACTGGTGGAATTCAAGCGTGTCATACATGAACGGCATAGTCGACGCCAGCGCCTCGGCGCTGGGCGGCAGCGCCGACCACAGATCGAGGGCGCTCATTTCCGCTTGCAGCGCCTGCAGCTGTTCCTGGATTTCGGCATGCTGGGCAGTAAGTGACATCGGTTGGCCTGTGGAGAGAACGGGAGGGCGATTTTAGCCAGCCTGGGCTGAAACTGCTCGCAGTCCCGCTGGCGCCCGCGCGGCGATTGTGTTTAAGCTGCTTGCCTGGGCGCATCCTGCGCCCGTTGGCGATATCTGCCGAAAGGTTTTTCATGCACAGCGAAGTGACGGTGACCCTGGCCCCCGAACAGGAATTCCATGTCGACCTGCGTGGCGTTGAGCCGCTGGACCACGAAGCCGCGCGCAAGTGGCTGGACGAACAATTCATTGCCTTCGACTGCGAGCCCCTGCGGCCCAGCGGCAAGGTGCTGCTGGCCGACAAGCTGCTCACGGTGGCCCATGCCGCGGGCGCGTCCCGGCTGTCCGACCCCGAATGGCTGCGCGCCTACGGCCGCGCGGCGACGGGTGTCACTGCGCGGCCCGTAGTGCGCATTGATGTTCCGGCGATGACCGTGGGGTACTGACTTCCAGTGGGGCGCAGGCACGCTCAGGGCGGATGAGGCAACCGTTCGTGGTGGGCCACGGCCTGCTGGGGAACGCGCGCGCCTCGCCTCAACCTGCCTGCTGGCCCAGCCGCTCCAGCAACTTGCCGTGGATCCCGCCAAACCCCCCATTGCTCATGCAGACCACCTGATCGCCGGGCCGGGCCGCGGCCACCACCTGGTCGACCAGCGTGTCGATATCGGCCGCGGTCTGGGCGCGCTTGCCCTGGCCCACGCCCATAGGGGCGAGCGCCGCCGCCGCATCCCAGTCGAGGCCGGCTGTATGGCAGAACACCAGGTCGGCGCTTTCCAGCGACCAGGGCAGCAGCGCTTTCATCGCGCCCAGCTTCATGGTGTTGCTACGCGGTTCGAACACCGCGAGGATGCGCCGGTCGGCCGAGGTGCTGCGGCGCAGGCCGTCGAGCGTGGTGCGTATCGCCGTCGGATGGTGGGCGAAATCGTCGAACACCGCGATGTCGCGCACCGTGCCGCGCAGCTCCATGCGGCGCTTGACGTTCTGAAAGCGCGCCAGTGCCGCGCAGGCCTGGGCTGGCGTCACGCCCACATGCTGGGCCGCGGCGATTGCGGCCAGTGCGTTGAGCTGGTTGTGCACGCCGGTCAGCGACCATTCGAGCCGCGCGACGTTCTTGCCGCGCTGCAGCACATCGAAAGCATGGGGCTCGCCCTGGGCGCTGAAGTCGCTCACGGCCGAGCCGAAATCGCAGACATCGCTCCAGCAGCCCTGGTGCAGCACGCGTGTCAGGCTCTCTTCCAGCGCATTGCTGACAATGCGCCCAGACGAAGGCACGGTGCGCACCAGATGGTGAAATTGGCGCTCGATCGCTGCAAGATCGTCAAAGATGTCGGCGTGATCGAACTCCAGGTTGTTCAGAACTGCCGTGCGCGGATGGTAATGCACGAACTTGCTGCGCTTGTCGAAGAACGCGGTGTCGTACTCGTCGGCTTCGATCACGAACAGCGGCTCGGCGCCCGCCGGTCCCGGCCCTGAAACGGGTCGCGTGGCCGCGCCCAGCCGCGCGGACACACCGAAGTCCAGCGGCACGCCGCCGACCAGGAAGCCCGGCGCAAGGCCCGCGCATTCGAGAATCCAGGCCAGCATCGATGTGGTCGTGGTCTTGCCGTGCGTGCCGGCCACGGCCAGCACATGGCGACCGCGCAGCACATGCTCGCTGAGCCATTGCGGGCCACTGGTATAGGGCAGGCCGGCGTCGAGAATCGCTTCCATCAGCGGATACTTCGCGCGTCCGTCGGGCAGGCGCGCGCGGCTGACGACGTTGCCGACGACGAACATGTCGGGCCGCAGGCTGATCTGGTCGGCGTCATAGCCTTCGATCAGTTCTATGCCCAAGGCGCGCAGCTGGTCGCTCATCGGGGGATATACGCCGGCATCGCAGCCGGTCACGCGGTGGCCCGCTTCGCGCGCGAGTGCGGCGAGTCCGCCCATGAAGGTGCCGCAAATCCCCAATATATGTATGTGCATGGCTCGGGATTCTACGTTTGGCGCAGCGCAGCAAGCGCGTTGGTCGCGCCGCGGTGACAAGGGCTTGCAAAAAAGCCGGGGCCGCGCATTTAATGGCGTTGCGGCGCGCGCCTGGCCAATGGTCGCGGCGCCGACAATCACCGCTGGCACGGCGGGGCGATGCCATCCCGGTATTCTGTCGCCAGGGGCCTGCGGTGATGCGCTGCGGGTGTTTGTCGGTTCGGCGTTTTTCGGGAGGCTTTATGCAACAAGACTCACTCATGGATGAGATCGCCCACACCGCCGCGCGCCTGGTTGTGGAAGATGGTCTCGACTGGGGCGCGGCCAAGCGGCGAGCGTTGCGTGAACTGGGCCTGCCCGCGCGCACCGCACTGCCCGACAACGACCGCGTCGAGGACGCGGTGCGTGAGTACATAACGCTGTTTTGCGCCGACACCCAGCCGGCCGAGTTGCGCGCGCTGCGCGGGCTGGCGCTCGAGTGGATGGAGCGCATGGCCGAGTTCCGCCCGCATCTGGGCGGCGCGGTCTGGCGCGGCACGGCGACGCGGCTGTCCGATATCTATCTGCAGCTGTTCTGCGATGACTGCAAGTCGGCAGAAATCGCACTCATCAACCACCATGTCGACTACGACCCGAGCACGGTCACGGGCTTTCATGGCGAGGATGTCGAGGCGCTGAGCCTGGGCGTGATGTGCCGCGAACTCGACGTGGTCGTGGGCGTGCACCTGCTGGTCTACGATCTCGACGATCTGCGCGGCGCGCTGCGCCCCGATGCCCACGGCCGCAGTCCGCGCGGCGATACGGCGGCGGTGCGCAAACTGCTGCGTGAAGATAATGGAACCCATGACGAAGCTATCCAACCAGTCCGATGAGTCCTCTGCGGCTGCCGTGCCCGCAGGCGCTGCAGCCCTTTCCTCGCGCCGGCGCCTGTGGCTGGGCGCGGGTGTGGCCGGTGTGGCCGCCATGGCCGGCGCAGGTGTCGCCTGGTGGCGGCTGACGCCTGGCGCGACCGAGCCTGGCGTGGAGGAGGCGCTGTGGCGCCAGCAGTTCACCACGCCCGACGGCGCGCCGCTGCCCATGGCGGCCTGGCGCGGCCAGCCGCTGATCGTCAATTTCTGGGCCACCTGGTGTCCGCCCTGCGTGCGCGAGCTGCCGCTGCTCAGCGAATTTGCGGGCCGCAAAGCCGTGCATGGCATTCAGGTGGTAGGCTTGGCGGTCGACAAGCCCGCGCCGGTGCAGAAGTTCCTGCAGCGCCAGCCGCTGGGCTTTCCCGTGGGCATGGCTGCCGATGGCACCCAGCTCACGCGCGAGCTGGGCAACATGAACGGCGGACTGCCGTTCACGGTGTTCCTGGGCGCAGACGGAAAGCTGCGGCAACGTAAAATAGGCGAACTGAGCGCGCAAGATCTTGCGAAATGGGCCCAAAGCTAGCCTGGGGCATGCCTTTTTTCCCTAATCTCCCTAGCGATGTTGATGAAAAATGTGCCTCGAAACGCGAAGTAGGGCGAAATTGGAGTAAATTCGCGCCCTTATTAAGTTTTAGTCGCTGGAGCTCCCATGGATTTGCGAAAACTCAAGACATTGATCGATCTGGTCTCTGAATCCAACGTGTCAGAGTTGGAAATCACCGAGGCCGAAGGCAAGGTGCGTATCGTCAAGAGCGAAGGCAAGGTACTGCAGCAGTATGTCGCCGCTCCCGTGGCCGCCCCCGTGGCGCCCGCTCCCGCTGCCGCTCCCACGGCCGAGCTGCCCGCTCCCGTGGCTGCGGAGACCGGTCATGTCGTGAAGTCGCCGATGGTGGGAACGTTCTACCGTTCGTCTAGCCCGGGTGCCAAGCCGTTTGTCGAGCTGGGTTCCGAGGTCAAGGAAGGCGAGACCATCTGCATCATCGAAGCGATGAAGATCCTCAACGAGATCGAAGCCGACAAGTCGGGCAAGATCACCCGCATCCTGGGCGAAAACGGCCAGGCGGTGGAATACGGACAACCACTGTTCGTGATCGAGTGATCGGCGAGCCTGTGATGCTGCGTGAAGCAAAAAGTAGCAGCCGCGCCTGTCGCCCGGCTGTGCCCATGACTGTGGCGTGCGCCCATACGCAGGCACTGCGCTGCGAGGACTTCCATGTTTAAGAAAATTTTGGTGGCCAACCGGGGCGAAATTGCCCTGCGCATCCAGCGCGCCTGCCGCGAACTGGGTGTCAAGGCCGTGATGGTCTACTCCGAAGCCGACCGTGACGCCAAGTACGTCAAGCTCGCCGACGAGGCCGTCTGCATAGGCCCTGCGCCTTCTCCGCTGAGCTATCTCAGCATGCCGGCCATCATTTCCGCGGCCGAAGTGACCGATGCCGAAGCCATCCACCCCGGCTACGGTTTCCTCAGTGAAAACGCCGACTTCGCCGAACGCGTCGAGAAGAGCGGTTTCCAGTTCATCGGCCCCACGCCCGAGTCGATCCGCATCATGGGCGACAAGGTCTCGGCCAAGCAGGCGATGATCAAGGCCGGCGTGCCTTGCGTGCCCGGCTCCGACGGCGAGCTGCCTGACGATCCGGTGCAGATCCGCCGCATCGCCAAGGCCGTGGGCTATCCCGTGATCATCAAGGCCGCAGGCGGCGGCGGTGGCCGCGGCATGCGCGTGGTGCATACCGAAGCCGCGCTGGTCAACGCCGTGCAGATGACCAAGGCCGAAGCCGCTGCGGCATTCGGCAACCCCGCGGTGTACATGGAAAAGTACCTGCAGAACCCGCGCCACATTGAAATCCAGGTGCTGGCCGACAAGTTCAAGAACGCCGTCTATCTGGGCGAGCGCGACTGCTCCATGCAGCGCCGCCACCAGAAGGTGATCGAAGAGGCGCCCGCGCCCGGCATTCCACGCCGCCTGATCGAACGCATTGGCGAGCGCTGCGTCGCGGCCTGCAAGAAGATCGGCTACCGCGGTGCGGGCACGTTCGAGTTCCTGTTCGAAAACGGTGAGTTCTATTTCATTGAAATGAACACCCGGGTTCAGGTCGAGCACCCCGTGACCGAAATGATTTCGGGCGTAGACATCGTCAAGACGCAGATCATGGTCGCGGCCGACGAGAAGCTGCCGTTCACGCAGCGCCAGATCGAGCTGCGCGGCCATGCGATCGAATGCCGCATCAACGCCGAGGACGCGTACAAGTTCACGCCGTCTCCCGGTCGCATCACCACCTGGCATGCGCCGGGCGGCCCGGGCGTGCGTGTCGACTCGCACATCTACACGAACTATTTCGTTCCCCCGAACTACGACTCGATGATCGGCAAGCTGATCGTCCACGGCGACACGCGCGAGCAGGCCCTGGCCCGCATGCGCACGGCGCTGCTGGAAACCGTGGTCGAAGGCATCAACACCAACATTCCCCTGCACAAGGATCTGATGGTCGATGCCAAGTTCATGGAAGGCGGCACCAACATCCACTATCTGGAAGAGTGGCTGCAGCTGCGCAACCCCAAGCGATGAGTCCGGCCGCAGGGCTGTGACCGCATATGCTGGCCTCTGGCGACGGAGGCCGGCATTTTCATTTTTACAAGGAACGGCGTCATGTTTGAACTGAGCCTGTTGTGCCCCGAAGACCGGGTGGAAACCATCAGCGATGCGCTCGACGCGCTGGACGCATTGAGCGTATCGGTCGAAGACGCCGATGCACAGACCGAGGCCGAGCAGGCATTGTTTGGCGAGCCCGGCATGCCGCCGCCCAAGGACGGCTGGCAGCGCAGCCGCGTGGTCGCGCTGTTTCCCAGCGAGGAACTCGCACAGGAAGCGCGCCAATTGCTGAGCCTGCAGGACTTCTTCGAAGGCTGCACCATTCTGGGCGTGAACAATGTGCCCGAGCAGGATTGGGTGCGCCTGACGCAGTCGCAGTTCACGCCTGTGGACATCACGCCCGAGTTCTGGATCGTGCCCACCTGGCACGACATGCCTGAACAAGCCAAGGTCAGCATCCGCCTCGATCCAGGTCTGGCGTTCGGCACCGGCACCCATCCAACGACGCGCATGTGCCTGCGCTGGATCGCACGCCAGCCCCAGGGATCGCTGGGCCGCGTGCTCGACTACGGCTGTGGCTCGGGCATTCTTGCCATCGGCGCGGCCAAGTTCGGCGCGGTCGACATCGACGCCGTGGACATCGATACCGCGGCCGTCGACTCGACGCTGCTCAATGCCCAGGCGAACGAAGTGCAGCTGTCCGCTGGCCTGCCCGACAAGGCCAGCGGCGAGTACGGCACGGTGCTGGCCAACATCCTGGCCTCGCCCCTGAAGGTGCTCGCGCCGCTGCTGTGCGCGCATGTGGCCGCGGGCGGCAACCTGGTGCTCGCGGGTATCCTGGAGCGCCAGGCCGATGAGCTCAAGGAGGCCTATGCACCCTGGGTCAAGCTCGAAGTCGCGGATGCGCAGGACGGCTGGATCCTGATGACCGCTTCGCGCTGAGCGCCTTCGGTCGCCCCACTTTTGACAGGAACTGCCGATGAGCCAGACCACGCGCTGCCCTTCTTGTGGAACGAAGTTCAAGGTGGTGGCCGACCAGTTGCGCATTTCAGAGGGCTGGGTGCGCTGCGGCCAGTGCGAGCAGGTGTTCGACGCCACGCTGACGCTGGAGTCGCCTGCCATGGCTGCGGCATCCGTCGCTGCGGCGCCGGTGGTGCTGCCCGAGGCCGCAGGCTATGCGCTGCCCACGGCGGTCGACGACGACGAGGACCTGCCGCTCGATGCGGCCGCCAGGCCCAACACGCCGGCTTCCTGGCCCGAGCTGACCGAAGCCGATATGGCGCCGGCGCGCGCGAGCGCACCCGAGGCCCGTACCGAGCCGGACCTGGACCCCGAGCCCGAGCCCGAGCCCGAGGATTCCACGGCGCCACCGCCCGCCGCGCAGCCGGCCAAGGTACCCGAACTGTCACCGGATTCCGAACTTGAACCGGCGCCGGAGCCCGTGCTGGAATCCGCGTCCTTGTCCGACGCCACCGAGACCGTGGCCACCGACCCGTTTGCGCAGCCGCTGCCCGAGGCCGAACCCGGCTTCGTGCGCGCCGCGCGGCGCAAGGCGTTCTGGCATGCGCCCGGCGTGCGCCTGGCGCTGGCGCTGGGCAGCACGGTGCTGCTGGTGGGACTGGCGCTGCAGGTTGCGCTGCACGAGCGCAATGCGCTCGCCGCCCGGCTGCCGTCGCTGCGCCCCGCATTGCAAGGCCTGTGTGCGCTGACCGGTTGCACGCTGACGGCGCGCCAGGACATCAGCCAGGTCGTGATCGCGAGCTCGGCCTTCACGCGCAGCGCCCAGCCCGACAGTTACCTGCTGAGCCTGACCATAGAAAACCAGGCCGGCACCGAACTCGCCATGCCCGCCGTGGAACTCACGCTCAC
Organism: Comamonas sp. DB36; assembly: GCF_057914905.1. NCBI lineage: Bacteria > Pseudomonadati > Pseudomonadota > Betaproteobacteria > Burkholderiales > Comamonadaceae > Comamonas > Comamonas sp. DB36. The sequence goes on along the minus strand of NZ_CP196631.1, from coordinate 3,857,754 downwards.
CGACCTGCAGGACCAGCCGGTGCTGCGCCGCGTGCTGCTGCCCGCCGATCTGCAGGCGCCCGCGACGCTGGGCGCCCAGGCCGAATGGAGTGTGCGCATTCCGCTGGCCGTCAGCGCCACGCCGACGCGCATTGCGGGTTATCGTGCTCTTGTCTTTTATCCCTGATCTTTGGAAAACTCACCGACTATGGCCGCCCTCATTTGTGGATCCCTCGCGTTTGACACCATCATGACCTTCGAGGGTCGTTTCGCGGACCAGATCCTGCCCGATCAGCTGCATATTCTCAATGTGTCGTTCCTGGTGCCCACGCTGCGCCGCGACTTCGGTGGCTGCGCGGGCAATATCGCCTACAGTCTGAAGCTGCTGGGCGGCGAGCCGCTGCCTATGGCCATGCTCGGCAGCGACGGCGCGAGCTACCTGGAGCACATGCGCGAGCTGGGCATCTCGACGCGCCATGTCGGCGAAAGCGGTGAGATCTATACGGCCCAGGCCATGATCATGACCGACACCGACAACAACCAGATCACCGCCTTCCACCCCGGCGCGATGTCGCATGCCCATCTGCTGCAGATCTCGGGCGAGACGCGCGCCGCCGTGGGCATCGTCGCGCCCGACGGCCGCGACGCCATGATCCAGCACGCGCGCCAGTTCAAGGAAGCGGGCATTCCATTCGTCTTCGATCCGGGCCAGGGCCTGCCGATGTTCAACGGCGACGAACTCAAGGTCTTCATCGAGCAGGCCGACTGGATCGCGGTCAACGACTACGAAGCCAAGGTCCTTTGCGACCGCACGGGACTGGACCTCGCGGCGCTTTCGCAGCGGGTCAAGGGCCTGGTGGTGACGCTGGGCGCCGACGGCTGCGAAGTCTGGGAGCAGGGCGCGAAGACCCTGGTCGCGCCGGTCACGCCCAAGCAGGTCGTCGATCCCACGGGCTGCGGCGACGCATGGCGTGGCGCGCTGCTGTTCGGCCTGGAGAAGGGCTGGTCGCTGGTGCGCTGCGCCGAACTCGGCAACCGCGTGGGCGCGCTCAAGATCGCCAGCAAGGGGCCGCAGAACTACCTGCTTGATTTCGCGGTGGAGTAAGCCCCGGCGCAGCCGCGGGCGTGCCACACGCTCATGGCCCAATCTCTTTTCTGAACCTGGACGAGCATGGATTCCGTTTCACAGATCGCGCTGGGTTCGGCGCTGGCGATTGCCACCATGGGGCGGCGCACGGCGGTCTGGAAAGCCGCGCTATGGGGTGCGGTCGCGGGAACGCTCCCCGATCTCGATGTGTTCATCGACCATGGCAATGCGCTGGCCAACATGGTCAACCACCGCGGCAACAGCCATTCGCTGCTGTACCTGCTGCTGCTTTCGCCGCTGCTGGGCGCGTGCATAGCGCGGCTGCACGGCGAAGGCGCGCTGTGGCGCCGCTGGGCCGTGGCGATGGCGCTGGTGCTGGTCACGCATCCGATACTCGACTGGTTCACGATCTACGGCACGCAGCTGCTGCGGCCGTTCAGCACCGGGGCCTACGGGCTGGGCAGTGTCTTTGTGATCGACCCGCTCTATACCTTGCCGCTGCTGGTGGGCATCGTGCTGGCGCTGGGCCGCAAGGCGTTCGCAGGCCTTCGCGCCAACCGCATGGGCCTGGTGCTGAGCAGCCTGTACCTGGGCTGGAGCGTTCTGGCGCAGCAGCATGCGAGCGGCGTGGCCCAGGCGTCGCTCGCAGCGCAGCGCATAGCGGCGCCGCAGATGCTCGTGACCGCGACGCCGCTCAATACGCTGCTGTGGCGCGTCGTCGCTTTGGGCGACACGCACTATTGGGAAGGCTATTACTCGATATTCGATCAGGACGGCGACATGGCCTGGACCCGGCATGAGCGCGGCACGGCGCTGCAGGCGCTGTACGCGCCCCAGGCGCCGGCCGTGCGCCTGCTCGCGGACTTCGCGCACGACTTCGTGAAGCTGGAACAGCAAGGCGATGACCTGTACTTGAGCGACCTGCGCATGGGCAGTGAAGGCCGTTATAGCTTTCGTTTTCTGCTGGGCAGCGCCGCGGATGTCGCCGCAGGCCGCGTGAACATCGAGCAGCAGGCGCTGGATTTTCCGCTGCGCCAGGCCCTGGGTGAGCTGTGGCAGCGTATCTGGCATAAGCCGGACTGAGGCAGCGCAGGGGGCGCAGTGCACGGCGCATGTGCCCGCCTCGCCGGTCTGTAGCGGTGGTTATGCCAGATGATCCGCTGCTTGAGAGGACGCGCCAACGATCGCTGGAATGACTTCCTGCGTGTCTGGACTATCTTCCGCTTCGTTCTTTTCCTCAACCTTGTCTGCATGATCTTCGGAGGGGGTGGCTGCAGCGGCAGCGGTTGTCTCGCTGTCCGGCGTTGCATCTGTCCCGGTGTTCGTATCCGGCTGCGGTTCCTGAGTCGATGCAGGCGGCACCTGATCGATCAGTTGATTCACCTGAAGCCACAGCTTTTGCCTTTCCTTCTGCAGGTCCCACAGCTGCTGCGGCAACACCACGTCTTGCAGATAGTCCATGGCATGCATCACCGACAAGACATGTTTTTGCTGCACCTCTCGGAGCTGCTGCATGACTTCTGGATGATGGTCTTCCAGTGCCGTCAGCCGGGGTAGCAAGGAGCCCGGCTTTGCGCGCAATTTCCACATGAAGTTGATGCGGTCTATTTGCGCGATGATTTGATCCTGGTTGGTGATATAGGCATGCAATAGTTGTTCAGGTGTCATGGATGTCTGGAAAGTCGTTGAATGAAAATTTGGCCTAGTGATCGCTATTGAATATCAATAGTCAATAACTATGTGATAGCTTTCATTCAAAGGTTCCATCTATCGAGAAAGGGCTCCCCATGGGCCGGCGCTTGGATCGGAGTTCTGGACTGAACTCTTGCGGAATGAAAAAAGCCCGAGGCCTTGCGGCTTCGGGCTTTGGCGCGGAGCGTCATGCCTCAGGGCTTGGTGCCCGTGGGGAAGGGCCATGCGGCTTGCGGGTTCAGCGCGGTCTGTGCCACGGGGGCGGCAACGGCAGCAGGGGCTGCAGCGGCCTTGGCGGGCTTCTTTGCAGCAGCCTTCTTTGCGGGAGCAGCAGCCTTGGCAGGCGCGGCGGCCTTTGCCGGTGCATCAGCCTTCTTCGCGGGCGCAGCAGCCTTGGCAGGCGTGGCGGCCTTTGCCGGCGCAACAGCCTTCTTCGCGGGTGCAGCGGCCTTCTTGGCAGGAGCTGCAGCCTTCTTCGCCGGTGCGGCAGCCTTCACAGGAGCAGCAGCCTTCTTGGCAGGAGCGGCAGCCTTTTTCGCGGGAGCGGCAGCCTTGGCAGAAGCGGCCTTCGCCGGAGCAGCAGCCTTCTTCGCGGGAGCGGCGGCCTTGGCAGGCGCAGCAGCCTTCTTCGCGGGAGCGGCGGCCTTGGCAGGCGCAGCATCCTTCTTCGCGGGAGCGGCGGCCTTGGCGGGCGCAGCAGCCTTCTTCGCGGGAGCGGCGGCCTTGGCGGGCGCAGCAGCCTTCTTCGCGGGAGCAGCGGCCTTGGCGGGCGCAGCAGCCTTCTTCGCGGGAGCGGCGGCCTTGGTGGGCGCAGCAGCCTTCTTCGCGGGAGCTGCTGGCTTCACCGGTGCAGCAGCCTTGGATGCAGCAGCCTTGGGTGCGGCAGCCTTCTTGGCAGGTGCAGCAGCCTTGGGCGCCTCAGCCTTCTTCGCTGGAGCAGCAGCCTTGGCCGAAGCCGTGGACGGCTTGGTCACCGCGGCTTTGGTAGAGGTTGCGGCTGGCTTGGCAGCAGCGGTCTTGGTCGCAGCTGCGGGCTTGGCCGCGGCAGCTTTCTTCGCCGTAGCTGCGGGCTTGGCTGCGGCCTTGGGCGCAGCAGCCTTCTTGGGTGCAGCGGCCTTGGTCACGGTCGTGGCCTTGGCTGCCGCCTTGGCGGGGGCCGCCACAGCCGGTGCTGCCGCCTTCTTCACGGACTCTGCCGGGGCGGCAGTCGAGGCCTTTTTGTCGGCCGTTTTTTTCGCAGTTGCCATCATCTTCTCCTTGGTCGATTTGCACAAAACACTTCGACTGCACATGGGCAGGAAGCGATCCATAGCGATGTGGAGTGACGCATCGCAATGAACACGGAATCGCCCCGCGCAGCACCTTGATTCAAAGTGATTTGTTCGGGACGGTTGATGTGTGCCATTGTGCCTGCTGGAGAGCGATTAATCCCAGGAAAGTGCGCCGCCGGTCTGATACTCGATCACACGTGTCTCAAAGAAGTTACGTTCCTTCTTCAAATCGATCATCTCGCTCATCCACGGGAAGGGATTTTCCTCGCCGGGGAACAGTTCTTCCAGGCCGATTTGCGTGGCCCGGCGATTGGCGATGTAGCGCAGGTAGCCCTTGAACATCGAGGCGTTCATGCCCAGCACGCCGCGCGGCATGGTGTCTTCGGCATAGGCGTATTCGAGTTCGACGGCCTTGGTGAACAGCGCCTTGATCTCTTCCTTGAACTCGTTGGTCCAGAGGTGGGGGTTCTCGAGCTTGAGCTGGTTGATCAGATCGATGCCGAAGTTGCAGTGCATGGACTCGTCGCGCAGGATGTACTGGTACTGCTCGGCGGCACCGGTCATCTTGTTCTGGCGGCCCAGCGCGAGGATCTGCGTGAAGCCGACGTAGAAGAACAGGCCTTCCATCAGGCAGGCGAAAACGATCAGCGACTTGAGCAGCGTCTGGTCGTTTTCGGGCGTGCCGGTGTGGAAGTTCGGGTCCATGATCGCCTCGATGTACGGGATCAGGAACTCGTCCTTGTCGCGTATCGACTTGACTTCGTTGTAGGCGTTGAAGATCTCGCCTTCGTCCAGGCCCAGCGATTCGACGATGTACTGGTAGGCGTGGGTGTGGATGGCTTCCTCGAAGGCCTGGCGCAGCAGGAACTGGCGGCATTCGGGCGCCGTGATGTGGCGGTAGGTGCCCAGCACGATGTTGTTCGCGGCCAGCGAGTCGGCCGTGACGAAGAAGCCCAGGTTGCGCTTGACGATGCGGCGCTCGTCTTCGGTCAGGCCGTTGGGGTCCTTCCACAACGCGATGTCGCGCGTCATGTTCACTTCCTGCGGCATCCAGTGGTTGGCGCAGGTGGCCAGGTACTTTTCCCAGGCCCACTTGTACTTGAAAGGCACCAGCTGGTTCACATCGGTCTTGGCGTTGATGATGCGCTTGTCGGCTGCATTCACACGCTTGAAGGCGGCGGGAGCGGGGGCCTGTTCGTCGCCGGCCGGGGCGTTGGAGGAGATGTCGTCGTCGAAGGTCAGCATGGTGTATTCCTGAAAGGGGCTGCGATTGTGGGCAGCATGGCCGGCATTGCGCGCGGAGGTCCGTGGAGCGAGCCTGCGGATTCCGAGGGCCGGCATTCGTCTTATTTTTGCAGAAAGCGAGCGCGGCCTGGTGCCGCGCTTTACGCCACCCCACCGGCCGTGGCCGGGTGGGGTCAACGCCCTGAGGCGTTCAATGGCTTATTGACAAGCCTCGCAGCCTGGGTCGTCGATCGCGCAGAACTTGATGTCCGTTGCGGGCGTGCTGGCCAGGGCGGCGGCGGCCGCCTTTTCAAGCGCGCTGGGCGCTGCGGCAACGGGGGCCGCAGGCGCTGCGGCGCTCGATGTGGCGGAGGACGAGGACACGGCGTTGAGCGTGCGGCTTTGCACCGTGGACTTCTCGACCTGCGTGGCGCTGGTGGTGCGCAGATAGTAGGTGGTCTTCAGACCGCGCAGCCAGGCCAGCTTGTAGGTGTCGTCGAGCTTCTTGCCCGAGGCACCGGCCATGTAGATGTTCAGGCTCTGGGCCTGATCGATCCACTTCTGGCGACGCGACGCGGCTTCGACCAGCCATTCGGGCGAGACTTCGAACGCGGTCGCGTACTGGTCCTTGATTTCCTGGGGCACGCGGTCGATGGGGCGCAGCGAGCCGTCGAAGTGCTTGAGGTCCATGACCATCACGTCATCCCACAGGCCCAGGCGCTTGAGGTCACGCACCAGGTAGCCGTTGATGATGGTGAATTCACCCGACAGGTTGGACTTGACCGACAGGTTGCCGAACGAAGGCTCGATCGATGCGTCCACGCCAACGATGTTGGAGATGGTCGCCGTGGGAGCGATGGCCACGCAGTTGGAATTGCGCATGCCGTCGGCCGCGATCTTGTTGCGCAGGCTGTCCCAGTCGAGGCGCATGGAGCGATCGACTTCGACATGGCCGCCACGCGCCTTTTCCAGCAGGTCCAGCGTGTCCAGCGGCAGGATGCCACGGTCCCACAGCGAGCCCTTGAAGGTCGAGTAGGCGCCGCGTTCCTTGGACAGCTCGGTCGAGGCCCAGTAGGCGTAGTAGCAGATGGCTTCCATCGACTGGTCGGCGAACTCCACGGCCGAGAGCGAGGCGTAGGGCATGCGCATTTCATACAGCGCATCCTGGAAGCCCATCAGGCCCAGGCCCACGGGGCGGTGGCGCAGGTTCGAATCCTTGGCCTTCTGCACCGCGTAGTAATTGATGTCGATCACGTTGTCGAGCATGCGCATCGCCGTGGTGATGGTCTTGCGCAGCTTCTCGTGGTCGAGCTGACCGTTCTTGATGTGGCGCACCAGGTTGACCGAGCCGAGGTTGCAGACCGCGGTTTCGGTGTCGCTGGTGTTGAGCGTGATTTCGGTGCACAGGTTGGACGAGTGCACCACGCCCACATGCTGCTGCGGCGAACGGATGTTGCAAGGATCCTTGAAGGTGATCCAGGGGTGGCCGGTCTCGAACAGCATCGAGAGCATCTTGCGCCACAGGTCGGTGGCGGGCAGCGTCTTGTGCAGCTTGAGCTCGCCGCTCGCAGCCTTGGTTTCGTAGGCGGTATAGGCCTTCTCGAAATCGGCGCCGAACAGGTCATGCAGGTCGGGCACGTCGGCGGGCGAGAACAGCGTCCAGCTGCCCTTTTCGATCACGCGGCGCATGAACAGATCGGGGATCCAGTTGGCGGTGTTCATGTCGTGCGTACGGCGGCGGTCGTCGCCGGTGTTCTTGCGCAGTTCCAGGAACTCCTCGATGTCGAGGTGCCAGGTTTCGAGGTAAGTGCAGACCGCGCCCTTGCGCTTGCCGCCCTGGTTCACGGCCACGGCCGTGTCGTTGACCACCTTGAGGAAAGGCACGACGCCTTGCGATTCGCCGTTCGTGCCCTTGATGCGCGAACCCAGGGCGCGCACGCGCGTCCAGTCGTTGCCCAGGCCGCCGGCAAACTTCGACAGCAGCGCGTTTTCCTTGATCGACTCATAGATGCCATCGAGGTCGTCGGGCACCGTGGTCAGATAGCAGCTCGACAGCTGCGAACGCAGCGTGCCGCTGTTGAACAGCGTGGGCGTGCTGCTCATGAAGTCGAACGAGCTCAGCAGCTCGTAGAACTCGATGGCGCGCGCGTTGCGGTCGGTCTCGCCCAGCGCCAGGCCCATGGCCACGCGCATGAAGAACGACTGGGGCAGCTCGATGCGCGTCTTCTTGACGTGCAGGAAGTAGCGGTCATACAGCGTCTGCAGGCCAAGATAGTCGAACTGCTGGTCGCGTTCGGCCTTGAGGGCCTGGGCCAGGCGCGGCAGGTCGTAGTTGAGCAGCTCGGGGTTGAGCAGTTCGTTGTCGACACCCTTTTGCACGAAGCCAGGGAAGTAGTCGACATAGGCGGCCGACATGTCGGCGGGCGCGACATCGCGGCCCATGACTTCGCGCACGATCGTGTGCAGCAGCAGGCGCGCGGTGGCGTAGGTGTAGTCGGGGTCCTTTTCGATCAGCGTGCGCGCTGCCAGGATGGCGGCCTTGAACACTTCGTCGATCGGCACGCCGTCATACAGATTGCGCAGCGTTTCCTGCACGATGGGATCGGGCTTGATGTCGGCGTTCAGGCCCTTGCACGCAGCTTCGATCAGCGCCAGCAGGGCTTCGCGGTTGAGCGGCACGCGCTGGCCCTTGTCGGTCACATGCAGCACGGGGGCGGGAGCGGCCGTGGCCTGGGCGGCCTTCTTCTGCTCGGCGCGTTCCTGGTTGCGGCGCTCGCGGTACAGCACATAGGCGCGCGCGACTTCGTGGTGGCCGCCGCGCATCAGGCCGAGTTCGACCTGGTCTTGAATGTCTTCGATGTGGAACGTGCCGCCGCCCGGACGCGAGCGCACCAGCGCGCGCACCACGCCTTGCGTGAGCTCGTCCACCATTTCGCGCACGCTGGACGAGGCCGCGCCCTGGGCGCCGCGCACGGCCAGGAAGGCCTTGGTCACGGCGATGGCGATTTTCTGCGGCGTGAAGTCCACGACATCGCCGCTGCGGCGCATCACGTGGTACTGCTCGGAAGCCGAGTGGGTCGCTGCATCGGCGGACGCAGTGGATACGGGGTTCAACGCTTCTTGCATGGATTCCTCTTGGGCGTTTAAGTGATGGCGCTGTAGTGGCGGATGGCCGGCAGCGCGGAGGCTTGTCCACAAGCCATGCACACGCTGTGCACAACTTTTTAACACTAAATGTAGTGCTTGTGGAGGGCTTCGACCACTACAGGTAGTGTCTTTGCTTCGGGTGCTAGTGTAGCGCGGACCCCAAGCCGGGGGGGCGAAATGGACCCGAAACCCTAGCCGTCGAGGCGGAATCGGGCGACTTTTCCAGCGCCGAAGCGGGCCTGTGCAGCGCGAATGCCAGTGTCCGCGCGGGCTCGCGGCGAAGCGCGACAGCGCTGAACACGGCAAATTTTTTTTTGCGGCGTGGCAAAAAACAGGTGGTTGCCAGACGCCGGTTGACGCTGCCGAAAAAACGCCTTATGCGCTTGGCGGCCATTCCAGTTGCGCGGCCGCGAGCGCGCCGCGCAGCCGCGCCCAGTCGAAGCCCGGGCCGGGGTCGAGCTTGCGGCCCGGCGCGATATGTTCGTGGCCGGCGACATGGCGTATGGGGTAATGCGCGACGAGGTCGGCGCACAGCGCGGCGAGCGCCGCGTACTGCGCGGCTTCGAACGTCAGGCCTTCGAGGCCTTCGAGTTCTATGCCTATGGAGTCGTCGTTGCAGTTGCCGCGACCGCGCCAGCTGGACGCGCCCGCGTGCCAGGCGCGCTGGTCGCAATCGACGAACTGCCAGATGACGCCGGCGCGCGTGATGAAGAAGTGCGCCGAGACCTCGATGCCGCGTATGGTCTGGTAATAGGGATGGGCGTCCCAGTCGAGCTGGTTGGTGAACAGTTGCTGCACCGCGCCCGTGCCGTATTCGCCGGGTGGCAGGCTGATCGAATGCAGCACCAGCAAGTCGATTTGCGCGCCCTCGGGCCGCGGGCCGAAGTTGGGCGAGGGCAGGGCGCGCGCGGCCTGGTACCAGCCGCCTTGCCAGCGGCTGGCGGGCCAGCGATCGCCGGGTTCTGTCGGCTCAAGCCAGGGGGTCGGTGTTGTCGGCGGCGTCACTGTCATGGGGTGCGGTGATGTTCAGGCGCGCGATGCGGTAACGGATCTGGCGCAGGCTGATGCCCAGCCGGGCCGCGGTCGCGGTGCGGTTGAAGCCCATTTCATGCAGCGCGCGCACCAGGATGTCGCGCTCCTGCTGGTCCAGCCAGGCTTGCAGGTCGTGGGGCAGAGGCGCGGCGTCGGCTGCGGCGTGGTCGCCAGCCGCCGCCACGGGCGCGGCACTGAGGGGGTCGGGCGCGGCGGCGTCCAGCGACAACTGCTGGCCTTCGCTGAGCGTGAGCGCGCGATGCAGCTGGTTTTCGAGCTCGCGCACATTGCCCGTGAGCGGCAGGCGCGCGAGCTGCTCGAAGAACTGCGCCGACAGCTGCGGCGCGGCGCAGCCGGTCTCGGCCGCAATACGTTCGAGCAGCACTTCGCACAGTGCCGGCAGGTCTTCGCGGCGTTCGCGCAGCGGCGGCAGATGGATCTCGATGACGTTGAGCCGGTAGTACAGATCCTGGCGAAAGCGTCCCGCGGGCACTTCCTGGGCCAGGTCGCGGTGGGTGGCGCTGACGATGCGCACGTCGACCGGCTCTTCCTGGGTCGAGCCCAGCGGGCGCACGCGCCGCTCCTGGATGGCGCGCAGCAGCTTGGCCTGCATGGCCAGCGGCAGATCGCCGATTTCGTCGAGGAACAGCGTGCCGCCGCGCGCCGCCTGGAAGTAGCCGTTGCGGTCCTGCGTGGCGCCGGTGTACGAGCCCTTGCGCGCGCCGAAGAACTCGGCTTCGAGCAGATTGTCGGGAATCGCGCCGCAGTTGACCGCGATCAGCGGGCCGTCGGCGCGGTGGCTGCAGGCGTGCAGCGCGCGCGCCACCAGTTCCTTGCCCGTGCCCGATTCGCCCTGGACCAGCACCGGTGCCATGCCTTTGGCGACCTTGAGAATGTTCTGCTTGACCGCGCGCATCGCCGGCGATTCGCCGACCAGCTGCGCCAGCGCGCTCGCCGGGTCGGCCAGGCGCGCTTCGGCTTCGCGCCCGCCCGTGCCGCGCGCGCCGCGCCCGGGCGTGGCGCTCGCGGCCGGCGCGGGCCGGTGCACGGCCGAGGCCACGACCGCGCGGAACTGCTTGAGGTCCACGGGCTTGCTCAGGTAGTCGAAGGCGCCGGCGCGCAGCGCTTCGACGGCATTCTCGGCCGAGCTGTGGGCCGTGATGACCACACAGCGCTCGGGGCGCTGCTGGGCGCGCAGCTCGTGCAGCAGGTCCAGCCCCAGGCCGTCGGGCAGGCGCATGTCGGTGAGCACGGCGTCGAAGCGCTGGGCCTGCAGCGCCGCGCGTGCTTCCTGCACGCTTTCGGCGGTTTCGACGCGGTAGCCTTCGCGCAGCAGGGTCAGCTCATAGAGCGTGCGCAGGTCGGGCTCATCGTCGATGACCAGGATGGAGGCAGCAATATCAGACATGGGGCACAGGTGTCATACGACGATGGTGTCAAGGCGGAAGGAGGGCGTACCCAGGACGGCAGTGGGATAGAACACCAGCGTGAAGGCATTGCCTTCGACGCTGCCGCGCGTGGTGCTGCGCGCCAGTCGCTGGTAGCCCAGGCGCGCGCCATAGCGCTCGCACAGCTCCCTGCATATATAGAGACCCAGGCCGGTGGACCGGCTCTGCGACGAGAAGAAGGGCTCGAACAGGTGGCGCTGCACCGAGGCATCGAGCGGCGCGCCATCGCTCCAGACCTGCAGCCATACCTGGGGGCCCACAGGGGGGGCGCTGCCGGGCACGGGCGCCGTGCCCGCATGGCCGGTGTGCACCTGCAGGCCGTCGGCGGCGTCGCTGCGAAAGCGCTGGGCGTTGTCCAGCAGGTTGACGAGCACGCGCCGCAGATGTTCGGCGTCGAAGGCGACCAGCGCCTGATGCGCCTGCAGCTTCACCAGCGCCTGGCGCGCAGCGCCCTCGGCGCCGGGCGCCTGGCTGCGCCACTCCTGCCAGATCGACTCGACCTGCTCGTCCAGCGGCAGCGCGCTGGCTTCGGCGGCATGGATCTGCTGCTGCACGCGCGCGATGTCCAGCACTTCCTCGGCAATGCGCGCCAGGCGCTGGGCGTTGTGCGCAACCATCTGGCTCAGCCGCTGCTGGCCCGGGTCGGTCAGGTCTTCGGCGAGCAGCGCGTTGGCCTGGCTGATGGCGGCCAGCGGATTGCGGATTTCATGCGCCACGGCGGCCGACATGCGGCCCATGGCCGCGAGCTTCTCGGTGCGCAGCCGGGCCTGCATCTCGCGCAGGTCATGCAGAAACACCACGCACCACTGCGCCGCCAGCGCGTCGCCCGCCAGCGGCGGTGCATCCAGCGGGCTCGTGAGCCAGGTGCGCACATGCAGGCCCAGCGGATTGTGGTCGGCATGCACCAGATCCATGTCGGCGCTCAGCGCCGCGCCGCTGGCAAAGGTCTGCTCCACCAGCGTGGCCAGCGGCGCATTGCCGGCGCTGGCGGTGAGCGCGAACGGCAGCAGCAGGTCCGCGCCGCAGCCGAGCAGCAGCCGGGCTGCGGGGTTGGCGGTATGCACCTGGCCCTGGCGGTCCATGGCCAGCACGCCGTCGTCGAGGTGGTGGATGATGAGGTGATTGACCTGTTCCTGCAGATGGGCCGCCTGGCGGCTTTGCAGCGAAAGCTGCTGTTCACGCTGCAGGCGCTGCGCGAGCTGGTGCGTGAGGTAGGCCATCAGAAAGTAGCCCGCACAGGTCAGCGCCGTCTGGAAGTATTGCTGCGTGAGATCCGTCATGCCCTGGCGGCCGGTCCAGCCGGTCCAGCCCAGCAGCAGCAGGGTGACGCCGGCCGTGGTGGCGAAGGCCAGCAGCAGCGTGCCCAGCGCCGAGGCCATCAGGATGGGCAGCGCGAGCAGCGGCGCGTAGTTCATGGTGCCGGTCTGCTGCAGCTGCAGCAGGCAGACCACGGCGATGTCGACGCCGATCAGCGGCAGCCATTGCCAGCCGACCTGGGGCGGCGGCGGCGCGCGCCGCCCGGCGACGCGCGTGAACAGCGTCAGCGCCAGATAGATCGCGCACACCGCCCAGATCAGCGGCGTGGTCTGGCTCTGCACCGTGAGGCTCAAGCCCTGCAGCGCGAGCAGCACCACGGCCACCAGTACCCGGCCGTTGAGAAAGCCGTTCCACAGCCGCACGACCTGCGGCTCGGCGGCGAAGAGGCGGGGGGCGGCGGTCGGCAGGGGCGAGGCCATGGCCAGGGCGCAGCGCCGGCTCAGGCCGGGCCTTGCGCGCGGTGTTCGGCGCTGCAGTAGTACGCGGGCCGGGACGCGTTGCCCAGCACCAGCGCATCGCTGCGCGGCAGGTGCAGCCCGCAATGGGCGCAGGCCACCATGTCCTGGGGCGGCTGCAGCCGGCTGTCGGCGCGCGCGGCGGGGCGCCGCGCTTCAAGGTTCTCGGCACGGCGGCGGCTGCGCCAGACGCCCACGGCGATCACGATCACCAGCAGGACCAGAAGATACTTCATGCAAAACGCTCCAGCAGGACTTCCATGACAAAACGGGAACCTGCATATGACAACAGCAGCAGCAGCGCGCCCGCGTACAGCACGTGCACCGCATGGCGGCCGCGCCAGCCAAAGCGCGCGCGGCCGATCAGCAGCGTGGCGAAGGTCAGCCAGGCCAGCAGCGAGAAAACGGTCTTGTGGTCCCAGCGCCAGTCACGGCCGTACAGCGCTTCGCCGAACAGCCAGCCGGCGAGCAGCGTGGCCGTGAGCAGCCAGAAGCCCGCGGCGACAAAGCGGAAGGTGAGCCGTTCAAGCGTCAGCAGCGGAATGCCGCTGTCCTGGTCGGCCGCGAGGCGCATGCGTTTTTCCGCATGGTTCATCAGCGTCGCGTGCACGACGGCGGCGGCGAACAGACCGTAGGAGGCAATGCCCAGCGCCAGGTGCAGCGGCAGCCAGGCCGAGGAGTTGACCTGCAGCGGCTTGCCGGGAAACAGCGCGGCGAGCAACACCGCGGCCGCACCCAGCAGGCCCAGCAGCGCGCGCGTGCGCAGCTTGGGGTACAGCTGCTGCTCGACACCGTAGACGGTGAGCATCAGCCAGGCGGTGATGGACAGCGCCGTGGCGAAGCCGAAGTGCGGCGTGGCGCCCAGTTGCCCCCAGGCGAGAAACGCTGCGTGCAGCGCCCAGGCAATGCCCAGCGCGGTGCGCGCCGCGGTTTCCCCGATGCGCGCAGCGGGAATCGCGTAGGCGCAGGCCGCGGCCAGGGCCAGGAACCAGGTCAGGACCGGGAAAGGAGTATGCATGGAGGCAAAGGAAACCATCTTTCAATGATAGACCGGTGCAGACCGAATTCGCGCCGCCGTGGATTGGACTTGCGCGCGCACGGTGAAATCTCGCGCCGCGCACGCACGCATGTCAGGTCTGCGTCCATGTGACCGTGCGGTTGCGGCCCTGGAATTTGGCGGTGTAGAGCAGGGTATCGGCTTTTTGCAACAGCTCGGTCGGCGTGATCCGATCGAGCTGGCGCGCCACGACCAGGCCGCAGCTCACGGTGAGCGTGGAGCCGGTCGGCGAGTCCGCGTGGACGATGGCCTGGGCGACCACCGCCTGGCGGAAGTCCTCTATGCGCTGCACCAGCGATTCATCGCCCGGCATCAGCAGCGTGAACTCTTCTCCGCCTATGCGCGCCGCGAGATCGTCGGGCCGGCGCGCATGTGCCTGCAGCGTCTGCGCCACGGTGCGCAGGGCTTCATCGCCCTGCAGATGGCCATAGCGGTCGTTGTATTGCTTGAAATGGTCGATGTCCACCAGCGCCAGTCCCAGCGGGATGCCCGCGCGCTCGCAGCGGCGCCAGGCGCGGTCGAACTGGGCGTCGAAATGGCGGCGGTTGGCCAGGCCCGTGAGACCGTCGATCTGCGCCAGCCGCTCGAGCGCGCGCCTTTGCAGCGCGAGGTGGATCTGGTTGCGCACGCGCACGCGCACGATGGCCGGGCGTATGGGCTTGGAGACATAGTCGGCCGCACCCAGGTTGAGTCCGTACTCTTCGGCCGCATCGTCGCTTTGGCCGGTGATGAAGATCACCGCGATGCCCGCCGTGCGTTCGTCGGCGCGCAGCGCACTCAGCACGTCATAGCCGCTCATGCCGGGCATGCTCACATCGAGCAGTATCAGCAGCAGCTGCGCGGCTTCGCGCTGCGCATGCGCGAGCGCGCCCGGCCCGTCCTTGGCCAGCAGCACGCGGTATTCGCCGCCCAGCATCTCGGCCAGCGCGTTGCGGTTGAGCCGTTCATCATCGACCACCAGAATGGTCGGACGGTCATCGAGGGGCAGATTCATGGCGTGGAATCCTGGTCGGAAAAAGCCAGGCCTTGTGCGAGCGCATGAAGCGCGGCCAGGGCCCGGTCGGTTTCGAGATCATCCACATGGTCCTGGATGGCCGCGAGCTGCGCGCGCTGCGCGGGCGGCAGAAGCTGCGACAGTTGCTCGAGCTGGGCCACGGCCGCATAGTCGCCGTGGACGATCAGGCTGCGCAGCAGCGCCAGCCGCTGGGCAATGTCGGCGTCGCTGACGCGGACGCTGTCGGGCGGCGGCGGCAGCGCGCCGCGGGCCGCGTTCTGCGCGACCTGTGCAAGAAGCTGTCGCAGCGCGCTGTCGAACGCCGGCAGCGCGCGCTGCAGCGCTTCGTGCTGGCGATGGGTGGCCAGGTCCTCGAGCTGGGCGGCCTGTTCGATCAAGGCCGCAGCGCCCAGATAGCCGAGCGCGCCCTTGAGTTGGTGGGCCAGCGCGGCCAGCGCGGCGCAGTCTTGCGATTGGGCGGCCTGCGCGAGCGCGTCGGGCGCGCCGCCGAAATCTCGCACCAGGCCCTGCAGCAGGCGCTGTACGCGCTCGGCGTTGCCCGCGAAGCGCGTGTGCACGGCCTGCCAGTCGATCAGCGCAGCGTCGCCGGGCGGCGGCGCGGCCCGCGTGCAGGGCTGCAGCAGCTGGTCCAGCGTCGCATACAGCTGGTGCTCGTTTATGGGCTTGGTCAGGTGGGCGTCCATGCCGGCCGCGCTGATTTCACGCCGGTCTTCCTCGCGTGCCTGCGCCGTGAGCGCGATGACGGGCAGGTGCTGCCACGCGGGGTTTTCGCGGATCGCGCGCGCGGCCGTGAGGCCATCCATTTCGGGCATGTGCACGTCCATCAGCACGGCATCGAAGGGCTCGCTGTGCAGCAATTCGAGCGCATGCCGGCCGTGTTGGGCGCAGGTGACCTGCATGTCGACCAGGCGCAGAAAGTCGGCCGCGACTTCAAGGTTGAGTGCGTTGTCGTCGACGACGAGCACGCGCTTTCCGCCTAGCCGTCCGGCAAGGTCGGCGACCCGCAGCGCGGGCACCAGCGCGCCGTGCATGGGCGTCTCGGCGACCAGCGGCGGACGGAAGATGTCCTGGATGGTGTTGAACAGCACCGATTCGGTCACGGGTTTGATCAGCAGGCCTTGCACGCCCAGCGACTCAGCGCGGCGCAGCACTTCCTCGCGCGCATAGGCGGTGACCATCAGCACCGCGGGCGTGGCGCTCAGGGACGCGTGCTCGCGGAAGTGGCGCGTGACTTCGAGGCCGTCCATTCCGGGCATGCGCCAGTCGAGCAGCACCAATTGGTAGGGCTGGCCGGTGCTCGATGCCTGTTGCAGCCGCTGCAGTGCGGCTTCGCCCGACGCCACGGCATCCGCGACCATGCCGAAGCCGCCGAGCATCTCGCTGAGGATGTGGCGGGCGCTGGCGTTGTCGTCGACGACCAGCGCGCGCTCGCACAGCGCCGTGCCCAGGTGCAACTGGTGCGCAGCCATGGTGCTCTGGGCGGGCGAGAGAGCGGCGGTGAAGCGAAAGCTGCTGCCTTCGCCGAGCGTGCTCTGCACGCTGATCTGGCCGCCCATGAGCGCGACCAACTGCTGGCAGATGGCCAGCCCCAGGCCGGTGCCGCCGTAGCGGCGCGTGGTCTGTGCATCGGCCTGGGAAAACGGCCGAAACAGCCGCTGCATCTGCTCGGGAGTCATGCCTATGCCGGTGTCGCTGACCTGCACTTCGAGCATCAGCCGCGCGCTGTCCGGGCCCAGGCGCACCGCAACGGAGATTTCCCCTTCCTCGGTGAACTTGACGGCGTTGCCGACGAGGTTGGTGAGGATCTGACCCAGGCGCAGCGGGTCGCCGCGCAGCCGCCGCGGCACTTCGGGCGCGATGCGGTAGACGATCTCCACGCCTTTTTCCTCGGCGCGCAGCGTGCTGATCGCCGAGACCGTTTCCAGGATGGCGTCGAGATCGAAATCGACTTCCTCCAGGCGCAGCATGCCGGCCTCGATCTTCGAGAAGTCGAGGATGTCGTTGATGATCGCCAGCAACGCCTTGGCCGACACTTCGACCTTGTCGAGGTAGTTGCGCTGCCGGGGCAGCAGCGGCGTCTGCTGCAGCAGGCGGGTCATGCCGATGACGGTGTTCATGGGCGTGCGGATTTCATGGCTCATGGTCGCCAGGAAATCCGATTTCGCGCGTTCGGCCGATTCGGCCGCCGCCTTGGCCAGTTGCAGCGAGTCGTAGCTGTGCTGCAGCTTCTCCTTGGCCAGCCTGACCTCGGTCATGTCGCGGGAAATGCCCAGCAAGCCGGTCAACTCGCCGTTTTCGTCGCGAAACGGGCTCTTGATGGTCTCGAAGATGCGCATCTGGCCCAGATGCATGATGTACTGGTCCGAGGTGTGGGCACTGTTGGACAGCAGTACCTGCTGGTCGCTGGCTTCGCATTCGGCCACGCCTTCGGGAAAGAATTCGGCGTCGGTGTTGCCCAGGATCTGGTGCTTGGGGCGCGCGAAGAAGCGCATCGCGGCATCGTTGCAGAACAGGTAGCGGCCCTTGAGGTCCTTGAGATAGATGATGTCGGGCGTATCGCTGAGCACCGCATCGAGCAGGCGCGCAGTGTCTTTCCATTGGCGCGTGCTTTCCTGTACCTGGCGTTCGAGCCGGCTGTTGAGCGCGCGGATCTCCGCTTCGCGCCCTATGCGCTCGCTGGTGTCGCGCGACAGCGTGAAAAACCGTTTCTGCCCGTCCACGCACTGACAGGAAATCTGCATCTCGACCGGCATCAGCGAGCCGTCCTGGCGGCGCAGCTTGTCGAGCCAGCGGGTGGAGCGGCCCGGCTCCATGCGCTCCCAGAGCTGCTCGAGCGCCTTTGGGGCGTGCGACGCCGACAGCGCGCTCATGTTCAATCGCAACAGATCGTCATATTTGTAACCCAGGCTCAGGCAGGCCTGGGCACCGACGTCGAGGATCCGGCCGCGTACGTCGTGCAGGATGAAGTCATCGGCAATCTGGTCCAGATACTGGCGATAAGGAATGTCGGGCATGACAGCTCCAGAAAGCGTGAGGCGGCGAAGGCAGGACGCACGGCAAAGCCGGAGCCTGCAGTTACAAATTGCTGGTCCGCCTGTTTCAAATCGTACACGCTTCGCCGGCAACGCCAATCCCCGCGCGGCGCGTGCCGTCAGGGGCATGGCCCGCGCCGGCGAACCGGTGCAGCGGGTAAAATTCACGACTTCACTCTTGCATGCTGCCGCCCTTGCGCGCCACGCGGTGCGGTCCTGCCCACGACCGGCCGTTCCTGGCCGGCCGCAGCAACTACCGGAACTTCCTGCTTATGGCCTCCGCTCTTACCGAAAAACTCTCGCGCCTCGTCAAGGAGATGCGTGGCCAGGCCCGCATCACCGAATCCAACGTGCAGGACATGCTGCGCGAAGTGCGCATGGCCCTGCTCGAAGCCGACGTGGCCCTGCCCGTGGTGCGCGACTTCATCGCGCGCGTCAAGGAAAAGGCGCTGGGCCAGGAAGTGCTGTCCTCGCTGCAGCCCGGCCAGGTGCTGGTCTCCATCGTCAACGCCGAACTCGCCGCGACCATGGGCGAAGGCGTCAGCGACATCAACCTCAATGCCCAGCCGCCGGCCGTGATACTGATGGCCGGCCTGCAGGGCGCGGGCAAGACCACGACCACGGCCAAGCTCGCCAAGCACCTGATCGAAAAGCGCAAGAAGAAAGTGCTGACCGTGTCGGGCGACGTCTACCGCCCCGCGGCCATTGAGCAGCTCAAGACCGTCACCGCCCAGGCGGGCGCCGAATGGTTCCCGAGCACGCCCGACCAGAAGCCGCTGGACATCGCGCGCGCCGCGCTCGACTACGCCAAGCGCCACTTCTTCGACGTGCTGCTGGTCGATACCGCGGGCCGCCTGGCGATCGACGAAGTGCTGATGCGCGAAATCCAGGAGCTGCACGCCGTGCTCAAGCCCGTGGAAACGCTGTTTGTCGTCGATGCGATGCAGGGCCAGGATGCGATCAACACCGCCAAGGCGTTCAAGGAAGCGCTGCCGCTGACCGGCATCGTGCTGACCAAGCTCGACGGCGATTCGCGCGGCGGTGCGGCGCTGTCGGTGCGCCAGATCACGGGCGCGCCGATCAAGTTCGCGGGTGTGTCGGAAAAGCTTGACGGCCTCGAAGTGTTCGATGCGCAGCGCCATGCGGGCCGCGTGCTGGGCATGGGCGACATCGTCGCGCTGGTCGAGCAGGTCACGGCCGGCGTCGACATGGAAGCCGCGCAGCGCCTGGCGGCCAAGGTCAAGAGCGGCGACGGCTTCGATCTCAACGACTTCCTGGGCCAGATCCAGCAGATGAAGCAGATGGGCGGGCTGTCCAGCCTGATGGACAAGCTGCCCAGCCAGATGTCGGCCAAGGCCGGTCAGGTCGACATGGACAAGGCCGAGCGCGAAATGCGCCGCAAGGAAGGCATCATCTGCTCGATGACCGCCAAGGAGCGCAGCAAGCCCGAACTGATCAAGGCCACGCGCAAGAAGCGCATCGCCATGGGCGCGGGCGTGCAGGTGCAGGAAGTCAACCGTCTGCTCAAGGAGTTCGAGCAGATGCAGGACATGATGAAGAAGATGAAGGGCGGCGGCCTGATGAAGATGATGAAGCGCATGGGCGGCATGAAGGCCATGAAGGGAATGATGGGCGGTGGTGGCGGAATGCCCAAGCTGCCGTTCTGAGGTTTGCCCGGACTTGTCCGCAAAACCGGCCTGGCGTGATGCGCAGGTCGGTTTTTTTTCTTCTGGAGCACGGAGCGTTCACCCTGAGGTTCTATGGTTTTCGTCAAGCGTTTACCGCCATCCGTGAACCATCGAAGCAGCTTTTCTGCTTGAACAGCGCGAACGCTACACGCAGCAGTTTTCGAGCAAGCACGATCAGCGCAGCTGTCGTGCTCAATCCCTTTTTGCGCTGAGCCTCATACAACCCGCTCCAAGTCTTGGTTCGCGCAGCTGACATCGCGGCTGCAAACAGCAGGCGCCGGATCTCCGGCCAACCCCGCTTGGACAGCCGCCTTTGGCCCATCTTCTTGCCCGAATCATTCGGGCGTGGGTCCAGTCCGGTGAATGCAACCACTGCATCCGAACTACGTTCTTGCATACGCCCGAACAGCATCACAAGCAGCGATCCGCAGACCAGACCCAGTCCTGGTACAGAGGTAATGTGTTCGAATGCCTGTTGGCTGGGTGGGTCCATCTTGATGGCCGCAGCAAGTTTCGCATCGACGCGCTCGATGGCTTGCTTCAACGCCTGAAGCACCGGGGCATCCAAGCTCTTGAGCATCTTGCTGTGGCTGCCCGCTTGCGTCAGCGCGCTGCGCTGACGCACCAAGGTTGCGCGGTGGCCAATGAGTTCACGCACTTCTTCTTGGGTCTGTGTGGGCGGCTGCCATTGGCGCAGTTGCTCATGCTCACGGCAAACGTAGCGCGCCAGCATAAGGGCATCAATGCGGTCGGTCTTGCCGCGCTGGCCCACAGACTGCGCATAGCGGCGCGCGTCCAGCGGGTTGAGCACATAAACGCTCAGGCCTGCTGCATGTGCAGCCTGTGCCAGCGCCTGGTGATAGCGGCCTGTCGATTCAAGCCCTATCGCGCATCCACAAGGCAGTGCGCGCAGCAACTGGGCTATACCTTTGGCGGTGTTGTCGAATCGCTGCACACGAGTCTGTCCCTGAATGGCGACGTCCAAATGCGCGCTTGCCACATCCACACCAACAAAATTAGTAGCTTGTTGGATCTTCATCGCTCAAAATACGAGTGCCGGGGTGGACCCTGCTGTCGGCGTGAGCTTGCAAGAATTGGCGATCGAGACTGCAAATGCAGGTGACGTCGCCAGGTTCCTTATCGACGCTCGGCGCAGGGATGGGGTAATGACTCAAGAAGTCGGTCCGTTGGGTCTAAAGCAACGGCCGATGCCTGTCGATGTCCCTCCATCCCGGCTCCTCGCCCTTTCTTGAAGTTTGGTTGATGGAGACCAAACCATACAAGCCTGTCGAAGGGTGTGTTTCTCGGGATTTGTCCCGAGCGCGTCCCTTGCCCATAATGGCCGCATGCAAACGATGACTGAGCCCACCGCCGCGCCGTCGCGCCGGCTTCTCCTGTCGGCGGCGCTGGCCGCGGCAGCCACTCTGGCGGGCTGCGGCTCGGCGCCCGCGCGGCGCAGCTCCGGCGCGCCCGCTGTCGCGCCGCTGGCCATAGACGGCACGCTGCGCGACGCGCTCTACGCGCGCACCATGCTCGTCGTCAACACCCCCTATACCTATGGCGGCAACACGCCCGAAGGCGGCTTCGACTGCAGCGGGCTGGTGCAGTACGCATTGCAGGGCATCACCGAAAAGCGCCTGCCGCGCAGCACCAGCCAGTGGGCCACGGTCAGCAATCCGATTGACCGCGGCGAACTGCGGCGCGGCGACTTCGTGTTCTTCAACACCTCGGGCGGGCGCTTCTCGCACATGGGCATCTATGTCGGCGCCGACCGTTTCGTGCACGCGCCGTCGAGCGGCGGCATCGTGCGCGTGGTGGGCATGGACAACGTCTATTTCCGCAAGCGGTTCACCGAGGCCCGCACGGTATTTGCGTAAACTTGGACCGGGCAGGGCTTCGACAGGCTCTCAAGAAACAGCTTTTCTTCGCTAGATAAATCAATTGCTTAGCGATGGGTGAATTTTAGAAAACAGCGGCGTCAAGAAGATAAATGCCGTTCGCCCTGAGCTTGTCGAAGGGCGTTTTAGGGCGTGCTGCAAAAAAACATGGCTACTGTACGAAAGCCCTGCGTTCATCCTTCGACAAGCTCAGGACGAACGAAAACCAACATAGGCTCCGCTGCTTCTTGATGACGCCTGGCGAGACGTGTCTCGCCTAGCCCGTTCAGGGCGAACGGTATCTATCTGCTGGATGCCGCTGTTTGATCAGTGCCGTACCAGCACTTCGCCGCGCAAGGTATAGGCCTTGGCTTCGGTGATCTTCACGTCGATCATCTGGCCTATCAGCCGCTCCTGGCCCGCGAAGTTGACCACGCGGTTGCATTCGGTGCGGCCCATCAGTTCGCTGCCGTCGCGCTTGCTGATGCCTTCGACCAGCAGGCGCTGCACCGTGCCCACGCGCTCCTCGCTGATGTCCTTGATGTTGCGGTTGATCACGGCCTGCAGCTCCTGCAGGCGGCGCAGCTTGACTTCATGCGGCGTGTCGTCGTGCAGGTTGGCCGCGGGCGTTCCCGGGCGCGGGCTGAAGATGAAGCTGAACGAGTTGTCGAAGCGCACGTCGTCAATCAGCTTCATCATCCTCTGGAAGTCTTCCTCGGTCTCGCCGGGGAAGCCGACGATGAAGTCGCTGCTCATCGCCATTTCGGGGCGGATGGCGCGCAGCTTGCGCACCGTGCTCTTGTATTCCATGGCCGTGTAGCCGCGCTTCATCGCCATCAGGATGCGGTCCGAGCCATGCTGCACCGGCAGGTGCAGGTGGCTCACCAGCTTGGGCAGCCTGGCATAGGCCTCGATCAGCCGCGGCGTGAACTCGTTGGGGTGGCTGGTGGTGTAGCGGATGCGTTCTATGCCGGGAATCTCGCTGACATATTCCAGCAGCAGTGCGAAATCGGCGATTTCCTGGGTGTCGCCCATCTTGCCCAGATAGGCGTTGACGTTCTGGCCCAGCAGCGTGACTTCCTTCACGCCCTGGTCGGCCAGGCCCGCGACTTCGACCAGCACGTCGTCGAACGGCCGGCTGACTTCCTCGCCGCGCGTATAGGGCACGACGCAGTAGCTGCAGTACTTGGAGCAGCCTTCCATGATGGACACGAAGGCCGAGGCGCCTTCGACACGCGCCGGCGGCAGATGGTCGAACTTCTCGATTTCGGGAAAGCTGATGTCGACCTGGGGCTTGGACTTGGCGGCGCGCGCGTTGAGCAGATCGGGCAGGCGGTGCAGCGTCTGCGGGCCGAAGACCACGTCCACGTAGGGCGCGCGCTTGATGATTTCCGCGCCTTCCTGGCTGGCGACGCAGCCGCCGACGCCGATCAGCACGCCCTTGTCCTTGAGATGCTTGATGCGGCCCAGGTCGCTGAAGACCTTTTCCTGCGCCTTTTCGCGCACCGAGCAGGTGTTGAACAGGATCAGGTCGGCTTCATCGACGTTCTGCGTGGGCTCGTAGCCCTGGGCGGCGTTCAGCACATCGGCCATCTTGTCCGAGTCGTACTCGTTCATCTGGCAGCCGAAGGTTTTGATAAATACTTTTTTGGACATCGTGGGACTCTCGGCAAAGCGGTATGCCTGCGCACGCGCAGACAGCAACCAGGCAGCGCGCAGGCGCGGCGCGGGGATTCAGGGGCGCTTGAGCGCGGCTTCTTCAGGCGTCAGCACCCAGGCGGTGTGCAGCCATTGGGTGCTGGGCTCGATCACGTAATTGACCAGCAGGTTCTGGCCGGCCACGGTGTGGGCCATGACGAGCCGGCCTTCGGTGCTGAACAGCCTGAAGCCCGGCGTGGTGCGCATGGCCTTGCCGTTGAGCGTGACCTCGGGCATGGTGCCTATGACCAGTTTGCCGCGCAGCGCCGCGGGCGGGAAGTTGCGCGTGCCCGCGGCGGCGGCCGTGACGGCGGGCGCGTTCTGGGCCTGGGCAGGCAGCCAGGCGGCGCCGGCCAGCAGCATGCAGCCGATGGCGCGCGCGCGCAGGGAAGGAGAATGGAGGCAGCGGTGCATGGTGTATATCCAGTGGCTGAGGCCGTGATTCTACGGAGTTGGGCGCAGCGCAGTGGCGCGCTGGGGCAATGCGCTGCTATGGGGCGATCGCCGGCTGGCCCGCTCCAGGCGCGTAGAGCACGCCGCTGGGCGCGCGGCACAGGCCCCAGAAACGCAGTCCCGTGAGCTGCGCCAGGCGCACGCCCATGGCCGTGGGCGCGGAGATGGTCGCCAGCGCGCCGATTCCCAGCTTCGCGCATTTGCGCACCAGCTCATGGCTGCCGCGACTCGACAGCACGACAAAGCCGGGCTCGCCCAGCCGGCCCGTGCGCGCCAGCCGCCCGAGCAGCTTGTCGAGCGCGTTGTGCCGGCCCACGTCCTCGACCACATCGCACAGCTGGCCGTCGGCCAGCGCCCAGCCGGCCGCGTGGATCGCGCCCGCATGGGCATTGAGCAGCTGCTTGCCTTTCAGCGCCTCTATGGCGCGCAGTACCACCGGCAGATCGATGTCGGCGACCCAGGCGCGCGCGGGCAGCGGCGCAAACGACAGATCGAGCGCCGCAAAGCTCTCCACGCCGCAGACGCCGCAGCCGGTGCGCCCGCTCATGCTGCGTCGGTGGTCCTTGAGGCGCGCGAAGCAGCGCGAGGAAATCTCGATCTGCACTTCCATGCCGTCCATGCCCTCGGGCAGGCCCGCAGCGCTGGCCGCGACCGGCGTCACGTCGATGCCGAAGCAGTCGGCCGCGCTGTCGATCAGGCCTTCGCTGAGCGCAAAGCCCAGCGCGAAGTCTTCGAGGTCCAGCGGCGTGCCCAGCATCACCGCATGCGATATGCCGTTGAAGACCAGCGCGATCGGCACTTCGCTGGCCAGCGTGCGCTGCTGGGCGAGGACTTGTACCGCGCTGCCGGCGTGCGCATCGGGCAGGCGGTGCAGCGCGACCGCATGCTCGCTCAGGGGGGCGACGGAGGACAGGGGACGGGGGGCGCAGGACATGGCGCATTATCGGCCGTAAGGCCCTGATCCCGGCATGAACCGCGGCATGATGGCGGCATGCAAGATCCGACTTCTTCCTTGTCGCTCGCGGCCGCGCTGGACCATGGCCCGGCCGACAAGCGCATTTCCATCCTGCGCCAGATCGGCGCCGGCGGCTCGATTTCCGAGGCCGCGCGCACCGTGGGCGTGAGCTACAAGGCCGCGTGGCAGGCGCTCGACACGCTGACCAATCTCGCGGGCGTGCCGCTGGTCGAGCGCGTGGTCGGCGGCGCGGGCGGCGGCGGCGCGGTGCTCACGCCCGCGGGCCAGGCGCTGCTCGATGCGGCCCAGGCCATGGACGCGGCGCGCGCCGAAGTGCTGGCGCGCCTGAGCGGCCAGGCGCCGGTGGCCGCGCGGCTGGCGCTGCGCACCAGCATGCGCAACCAGTGGCCCTGCGTGGTCGAGGCGCTGCAGATCCAGGGGCCGCTGGTGCGCGTGCAGTTGCGCGGCGCGGACAGCGCGGCGGCGGCGCTGCGGCTGGCGGCGCGCATCACGCATGAGAGCGCCGAGCTGCTGGGCCTGGCGCCCGGCCTGCCGGTGCTGGCGCTGGCCAAGGCCACGGCGGTGCAGGTGCGCGCCGGGCTGGCCGATCAGGCCGCGGGTGAAAACTGCTGGCCGGCGCGCGTCACGCGCGTGGCGCGCGGCGACGCGGGTGACGAAGTCGCAGCCCAGCTCGATGCGGGCGTGCACATGGTGGGCTTTGCCGATGCAGGCAGCGGCCTGCGCGCGCGCGCGCGGGTGCTGCTGTCGCTGCCCGAGACCGCGCTGGCGCTGGCCGTGGTCTCCTGAAGCTGCGCGTTACTGCAGCTCCTTGCCCTTGAGTTCGGGAATCAGCAGGGCAGTGGCAATCATGTCGAGCACATAGATCGCGGCCAGCAGCGCGATCGCGACCTGGAACGAATAGGCCATGGCCACGGCGCCGACCACGATGGGGCCCAGGCCGCCGATCGCGCGACCGATGTTGAACAGCACGTTCTGCGCGGTGGCGCGCGCTTCGGTCGGGTAGGCCTCGCTCATCACCGCGCCATAGCCGCCCATCATGCCGTTGACAAACAGGCCCAGCAGCGCGCCCGCCCAGAGCATGGCCGTGGGGTCGCTCAGCTGCGAATAGGCCAGCAGCATGACCACCGAGCCCAGCTGGAAAATGAGGAAGCTGGGCTTGCGGCCAATGCGGTCGGCCAGCTGGCCGAAGACCCAGATGCCGGCCATCATGCCCAGCACCGTGACCGCGGTCCACAGCGAGGACTTGGTCAGGTTGAAGCCCAGCTGCTTGGACAGGAAGCTGGGCATCCAGATCATGATGCCGTAGTAGCCGAAGTTCTGCACCGAGGTCAGCACGATCATGCCTATGCTCACGCGCGTCGTCGCCTTGTCGCGCATCAGCAGCTTGAGCGCGTGAAAGCGCGGCGCCTTGACGCGCTGCTTGCGCACGAACACTTCGGGCTCGTGCAGCTTGTTGCGTATCACCCAGGCGACCAGCGCCGGAATCACGCCGACCAGGAACATGCCGCGCCAGCCTATCATCGGCAGCAGCAGCGGCGTGAGCAGCGCCGCGGCCAGCACGCCGACCTGCCAGCCCAGCGCCACATACGACGACACGCGCGCACGGTGGCGTGCGGGCCAGGCTTCGGCTGCCAGCGCCATGCCGATGCCGAACTCGCCGCCCAGGCCTATGCCCGCGATCGTGCGGTAGACCAGCAGGTCCCAGTAGCCTTGCGCGAACGCGCACAGTCCCGTGAACACCGCGAACAGCACGATGGTCCAGGTCAGCACGCGGATGCGTCCGTAGCGGTCGCTCATCGCGCCGAAGAAGAAGCCGCCGATCACCGCGCCTATCAGCGTCCAGGTCACGAGCGAGCCGGCCTGGCCGGGCGTGAGATTCAGATCGGCCGAGATCGCCGACAGCATGAAGCCCAGGATCAGCAGGTCGAAGCCGTCCATGGCATAGCCCACGGCCGAGCCCGCAAGGGCTTTCCAGCTGTAGCCGTTGATCTCGTCGGGAGCGCTGGCCTGCGCGGCTGCGCCAGGCGTGTGAGGGAGGGAGGACAAGTCGATTCCTTGGTCAAACAAAATGCTCCGGTCTGCTGGCGCGCCAACGGGGCCGTGGCTGCGCCTGCTGCGGGGCAGCAGTCTCCAGGCGCGGCTGCGCCCGGCAGGCATGGGGGAGGCAAAAAACGGGGATTCAGGCCGGTCGCGGCTGCGAGGGCTTCTGATAAAAGCAAAAGCCCGGCAAACGGGCAATTTGCAGGGCTTGAAGGAGGCGCGTCAGGCGCGTGCAGGCGCTCGCTGAAAACTGGCCGGATTGTACATAATCGTCCGGTTCGTGTTGTGCACCACCGAGAAAGACCCATGCCCCGCTTTGCCGCCAACCTGTCCATGCTGTACCGCGAAGTCGATTTTCTCGAGCGCTTTGCCGCGGCCGCGGCCGATGGTTTCCAGGCCGTCGAGTTTCTTTTTCCCTACGACCACGCGCCCGAGCAACTGGCCGCGCGCCTGCGCGCGCATGGCCTGCAGCAGGTGCTGTTCAATGCCCCGCCCGGCGACTGGGACGCGGGCGAGCGCGGACTGGCCTGCATCGCGGGGCGCGAGGCGGAGTTTCTCGCGGGCATCGAACGCGCCTTGCTCTATGCGCAGCAGCTCGCTTGCCCGCGCATTCATGTGATGGCCGGCATCGTGCCCGCGGCCGGCAACGCCCATGCCACCTATGTCGGCAACCTGCGCGCCGCGGCCGCGCTGGCCGCGCCTTGTGGCGTCACGCTCATGGTCGAGCCCATCAACGGCCGCGACATGCCCGGCTATTTCCTGCGGCGCCAGGACCAGGCGCATGCGCTGCTCGAAGAGATAGGCGCGGCCAACGTGCAGGTACAGATGGATCTCTACCACTGCCAGATCGCCGAAGGCGACCTGGCGACCAAGCTGCGCCAGTACCTGCCCACAGGCCGCGTCGGCCACCTGCAGATCGCCGGCGTTCCCGGGCGCCATGAGCCCGATGTCGGCGAGATCCACTACCCCTATCTGTTCGCGCTGCTCGATGAACTGGGGTATGCGGGTTGGGTGGGGTGTGAATATTTGCCGGCGGGCGCGACCAGCGCGGGGCTGGGGTGGCTGCGGCGTTCATAGGCCCTTCGACAGGCTCAGGGCGAACGGGGATGGGCTCAGGGCGAACGGGGAGGGCTCAGGGCGAACACTAGAAAAACCGTTCGTTGCTGTTGACTGCCGTTCACAGCGTCATATGGTTGTCCTTGATGACCTTGCCCCAGCGAGCCAGGTCCTTGGCGATCAGTTCGCCGAACACCGCGGGGCTGCTGGGCATGGGCTGGGCGCCTTCGTTCTGCAGGCGCTCGAGAATGGCCGGGCTCTTGAGCGAAGCGTTGATCTGCGCGTTGATGCGCGCCACCACGTCGGCCGGCATGCGCGCCGGGCCGACCACGCCATACCACTGGTCGGCTTCGAAGCCGCGCAGCGCGGCCGCCTCGGCGACCGTGGGAACGTCGGGCAGGATGGAAACGCGCTGCGGTGACGAAACCGCCAGCGCCTTGATCTGGCCCGCGCGCAGTTGCGCGAGCACCGCCGGCACGCCGGTGAACAGCGCCTGCACCTGGCCCGCGACCAGGTCGTTGACGGCCGGCGCCGTGCCCTTGTAGGGCACATGCTGCATGTCGATGCCGGTCTGCTGCGCCAGATAGGCCATGGTCATGTGCGCGGCGCTGCCGTTGCCGCCCGAGCTGTAGTTGATCTTGCCGGGGTTGGCCTTGGCATAGGCGATGAACGAGGCCAGATCCTTGACCGGCAGCGACGGGTGGACCACCAGCACGTTGGGCACGCGCGCCACCCAGGCGATGGGCGTGAAGCTCTTGATCGGGTCGTAGGGCAGCTTGGGATACAGGCCGGGCGTGATGGCCAGCGTGCCCACATGGCCCATCAGCAGCGTATAGCCGTCGCCCGCGGCCTTGGCCACGCGGTCGGCGCCAATGCTGCCGCCCGCGCCCGCGATGTTCTCGGGCACCACCGACTGGCCCCAGGCCGTGGTCAACTCATGGCCGATCGCGCGCCCCAGTATGTCGGCCGACCCCCCGGGCGTGAACGGAATGATCATGCGTATCGCCTTGTTCGGGTATTTGGCCTGCGCGAAGGCCGGTGCCAGCGTGGCGCCCAGTCCGCCGGCGAGGGCGAGCTGCACCCATTGGCGGCGATCCAGGGAGGCGGAATTCAGGGGAGAGCGGAGTGCGGTCATGCAAGTGTCCAGGCGGCAAGAAAATCGGTGGCCCAGTCTACGGAGTGCTACATTGGCTGCGCTCAGGGTTTGCCCGTGGGGCAGGCCACAATCGCCGCTCGCACCCGTTTGCGGGTCGGGTGTTTCTTCTGTCAACACCACAAGGACGATCGACTATGGAAACAACACGCCGCCAATGGCTGTTTTGGGGAGCGGGAACAATGGCTGCGGCCGCAGGCGTTTCGGGCTGCGCCCAGGTACCTGCCACGGGCAGCTCTCAAGGCTTCTTGCGCCAGAAGATCGGCAAGGCCCAGGTGGTGGCGGTGAGCGACGGCGTGGGGCGCAGGCCGCTGGCCGAAGGTTTTGTGCGCAATGCGCCTCTGGCCCAGGTGCAGGCCGCGCTCGCGGCCCAGGGCCTGCCCACGGACACCATCGATGTGCCCTACACCTGCTTCGTGCTGGAAGTCGACGGCAAGCGCTATCTGCTCGACACCGGCTTTGCCGACAACGGCCCCGCGGGCACGGGCCAGCTGCATACGAACCTGCGCGCTGCGGGTATAGATCCGGCCACCATTGACGCGGTGTTGCTGAGCCACCTGCACGGCGACCATATCAACGGCCTGTGCCGCAAGGACGGCAGCCTGGTCTATCCCAACGCGCTGGTCTATCTGCCGTCGCCTGAACACGCTTACTGGTTCGACGCGGCGCGCCGCGATGCCGCGCCCGAAGCTGCGCGCGGCGGCTTCCTCGCCGTGCAGCGCGTGTTCCAGAACTATCCCGCGGACCAGCTGCGCCTGTACGAGCCCGGTCTGACCGTGGTCGGCGGCATAGAGAGCATTGCGGCGTTCGGCCATTCGCCCGGCCATACGGCGCTGGCGCTGGGCTCGGGCAAGGACCGCTTCACCTATCTGGCCGATGCCGCGCATTTCCCCGCGCTGTTCGTGCGCAATCCCGACTGGCAGGTGCAGTTCGACATGGACCCGGTCCAGGCGCGCGCCACGCGCCACGCGCTGCTGGCGCGCGTGGCGCGCGAAGGTGGCCTGGTCGGCGGCTTTCACTTTCCAATGCCTTCGCTGGGCCGCATCCGCAAGCAGGGCGCAGGCTACGAATGGGTGGCGCAGAAATAAGTCCCGGGGGCGAGGCCTGCGGTCTCAGTGGACGGCAAAACTGAACAAGGCCTCATAGCTTCTTTCGGTGATTCGCGCATCGCCTGGCACCGGCTGGCGAAAGATGACCTGCACATGATTGGTGCCGCGCCTGGTCTGGATCCTGGCTTGTCCCTGGCCGTCGGTCATCGCCACGGGGCCGTTCTCGCCCAGGCGCACGCTGGCGCCGGCCAGAGGCTGGCCCTGCAGCCGCACCTGCAGCTCGAGCCAGTCGCCGGCGTGCGGCGCGCGGCCCTGCTGCGGCGTGACCTCGAAGTCCTGGCCCAGCACGCGCTGCGTGAGCGCGTTCCAGACGACCACGGTCTTGTGGAACTTGCGCGCATGCACGCCGCGCGTCGCGCCGGGGTTGCGGTCCATGGGCACATTGCGCATCGCGCCGCCGGCGCTGCCGCTGAAGAAGCCGTTGTCGAGTTCGACGGCAATCAGCGCGGCCTCGGGCGCGGGCACGAATCTGAGGCCTTGCTGCGCCGGCTCGACACGCGCCTCGATGCCGCGCCCGCGCCGGTCGAAGGCGCGCACGCTTTGCAGCTTTGCGGGATCAAAGGCTTCAAGCTGGCCCGCATGGCCGCCGAACTGGATCAGATAGCCGCCGCGCGCGTCGGGCTCGAGCCAGACGTTGTGGGCCTGGGCGGCGCCGGCGAGAACGGCGGCGCTGCACAGCGCGCTGCGGACAAGGGATGGCAAGGTAGGCATGGTGGTTCAGAGGGAAAATTGCAGACCGAGCAGCACGGTGCGTGGAGCGCCGGGTGCGACCAGGCGCTCGCCGCCGATCACGGACATGCTCGAGGCATGGGGCTTGTCGGCGAGGTTGCGCACCATCAGGCGCAGCGTGCCGTCCTGCAGGCCCAGCGCCGCGGGCAGGCGGTATTGCAGGCCCAGGTCGGCC
Organism: Comamonas sp. DB36; assembly: GCF_057914905.1. Classification (NCBI taxonomy): domain Bacteria; kingdom Pseudomonadati; phylum Pseudomonadota; class Betaproteobacteria; order Burkholderiales; family Comamonadaceae; genus Comamonas; species Comamonas sp. DB36. The sequence continues at coordinate 3,827,044 of NZ_CP196631.1, read as the reverse complement.
ACGTGGTAGGCCGGGCTCCAGACGCTGTTGGCGGCATCCACGGCCATGCGGCCCACATGGCGCAGCGCGCCCTGCAGCGCCCAGTCAGGGTGCATCTGCCAGCGCGCCTGCAGCGTGCTGGTGTAGCTCGGCACGGCCGCGACCTGGCGGCCCACAAGCGCGGCGTTGGCGTTCTGGGTCACGCGCGACTGCGCGCGGCCGTAGTTCCAGCGCAGCTCGACGGACCTGGCGGGCGTCCAGACCGCCTGCAGCTCGGCGCCGCGGCGCAGGGTCTGGCCGAAGTTCTCGTAGATGCCGGGCGCGAGGTTGCGTATCTCCTGGCTTGACGCCATGCGGTACAGCGCCAGGTCCAGCCACAGCTGGCGGCTGGCGCGCCACTGCAGGCCCAGCTCGGTCTGGCGAAACACATTGGGGTCGAGCTGGGCCGCGCCCAGCGCGTACTTGGCGAAGTTGCCGGGCAGCGCAAAGCCTTCGCTCCAGCTCGCGCGCAGCGTCAGCTGCTCGCTCACCAGCGAACTGAATCCCAGCTTGGGGCTGGTATGCGCCACACGCTGCATGCGCGTGCAGGTTTCGCTGCCGGTTTCGGCGCCCAGGCGCGTGCAATCGCCCGTGAAGCGGTCATGGCGCAGGCCCAGGCTGGGCGTGAACAGGGGGTGAAGCTTCCAGTCGAGCTGGCCAAAGGCCGCGACGTTGTTGAGCGCCGCCTCGCGGTTGTTGATCGCGGGCGCGGAGCGCCGCCGGTCCTGCAGGTCATCCCAGTAGCCGTAGTCGGTCGACTCACGCAGCGCTTCCAGGCCCAGCGTCCATTGCGCCGAACGCGTAGCACCACTGAGGTTCAGGCCCGTGCCGGCAACGCTGCGGTCATAGCGCTCCTCGCGCTGCACCCAGTTGCCGGCCTTGGGGCGCGTGAACCAGCGCACGAAGTCCTGCGAAGTGCCATAGACATAGGCCAGCAGGTGCGTGTCCTGGCCCAGCTCGTAGTTGATGTCCAGGCGCAGCGTCCTGAAGTGTTTTTGCGAACCGTCGCCCTGTACGCGCACGTCCTTGCCCTGGGGATCGGCAAGCCACTGCGCATAGCCCAGGTAGCCGGGCGAGTCGCCTTCGGCCGCATGCAGCCGGCCAGACAGCGCGATGCGCAGGCCGCCGCCGAGCTGGTGCTGCCAGCGCGCGCTCAGCGTGCTGCGCTGGTTGCCCGAATCGGGCCGCGCGCCGTCGCCGCGCGCGTGCTGGGCGGCCAGGAACAGCTGGCTCGCAGCATCGATGCGCAGGCCCAGCGCGGCCTGGGCGTCAAGCGCGCCGTGGCTTGCGGCCTGCAGCGCGACATCGCGGTATTCGCCGCTGCGGCGCGTGCGCAGCTCGATCAGGCCCGCGCGATTGAAGTTGCCCTGCAGCACCGAGACCGGACCCTGGTGCACGGCGACTTCCTCGAGTTCCAGCGGCACGACCACGTTGAGATCGAAATAGCCGTCGGCATGCGACATCGCCTCGTTGAGGGAGATGCCGTCCAGCGTCGCGGCGATGTCGCCGCCATGGCCGCCGCCCGAGAACCCGCGCAGCACCACGCTGTTGGCGACGCCGCTCAGCTGGTAGTCGTTGACATGCATTCCCGGCACCTGGCGCCACAAGGCCTCGACTTCGGACAGCGCGGCTTGCTTGATCTCCTCGCTTCCCAGCGTGGGCACCGAGTAGGCCGCGCGGCCGGCCTGCAGCGCCTGGCCCTTGACGGTGACAGGCGCGAGCACGCTTTCCTGCGCGGCCGCAGCCAAGGGCAGGCCCAGGGTCAGGAAAGCAGCAGCCACCAGGCGCGCTGCCGTTGGGTGAGGACGGGAAGGGAAAAGGGCGGTGGAGTTCAACATGTATGAAGTTTTCAGCAAACTTCATACCAAGTGGCGCAGCGGTTGTGCGCACCTTTGTGGTGCGACTGGGTGTCAATCGTGATGATGGTGGTGCGTGTCTGCCCCGACCTGGCCCATGACCACGTTCAGCTGCCCATGGTGTACGCCGCGCTCGGCCATCAGCTGGTTGGCGAACTGCCGCACCTGTTCGGCCGGGCCCTTGAGCATCACGGTCTCCAGGCAGCGCGAATGGTCCAGATGCACATGGGTGGTGGCAATCGTCAGATGGTGGTGGGCATGCTGCAGCCGCGCCAGGCGCTCGGCGAGTTCACGCTCATGGTGGTCGTAGACATAGGAGAGATTGGCGACGCAGGGTCCCATGGCCTGCGTGGCTTCGCGCTGGCGCCCCAGATGCGTGAGCAGCAGATCGCGTATGGCCTCGGAGCGGTTGCTGTGGCCGGTGCGCGCCATCAAGGCGTCGAATTCCTGGGCCAGGCTGTCCTGGAGCGAAATGGTGAAACGTTGCATGGACGGAATGCTAGCGACGATCGTGCCGGGTCGGACCTGGGGCGAAAACCGATTTTGCTTACTCGCTTTCGTTCGTTGCGCGCGCCGGGGGCGCGCTTCTATGCTGGTGGGCGCTTCTCCTTCTCCATTGCATTGATCCTCATGAATCTTCTCAAAGCCGGCCGGGTCCTGCGGCGCACGCTGTGGCAGGCCGTGCCCACCGTGATCGGCGTGGTCGTTCTCAACTTCTGCCTGCTGCAGCTGGTGCCCGGCGACGCGGCCGATGTGATCGCCGCCGAATCGGGCTCGGCGACGGCCGAGAGCATGGCGCAGATGCGCAGCCATTTCGGCCTTGACCTGCCGGTGCTGCAGCAGCTGGGCGCCTATCTGAACAATCTCGCGCATTTCAGCCTGGGCACTTCGCCGCGCTACAACATGCCGGTCACCGAACTGATTGGCGCGCGCCTGCCCAACACCTTGCTGCTGATGCTGGCCGCGCTGGGCGCGGCGCTGGCCGTGGGCCTGCTGCTGGGCAGCATCATGGCCAGCCGCGTGGGCCGCTGGCCGGACCGCGTGCTGTCGGTGCTGGCGCTGCTGCTGTATTCGACGCCCAGCTTCTGGCTGGGCCTGATGAGCGTGGTGCTGTTTTCCGTGCACCTGGGCTGGCTGCCCACGGGCGGCAGCGCGAGCATTGGCACCCACCTCACGGGCTGGGACAGCGTGCTCGACCGGCTGCGCCATCTGGTGCTGCCTGCGCTGGCGATGTCGGGCTTCTATGTGGCGATCTTCTCGCGGCTCACGCGCGCCTCCATGCTGGAAGTCAGCCGCCAGGACTTCGTGCGCACCGCCGTCGCCAAGGGCCTGCACCCGCTGCGCGTGAGCTTTCGCCATGTGCTGCGCAACGCGCTGATTCCCGTCACCACGGTCGCGGGAATGCACTTCGGCACGCTGCTGGGCGGCGCGGTGGTCGTCGAGACGGTGTTCAGCTGGCCCGGCCTGGGCCGGCTGGCGTTCGAATCGGTGATGGCGCGCGACTACACCGTGCTGCTGGGCATCCTGCTGCTGTCGTCGCTGCTGGTGATCCTGGCCAACATGCTGGTCGATCTGCTGCATGCCTGGCTGGACCCGCGCATTCAACTGCGCTGAGCCCGCCCTCCATTTTTCCCTCCGAGACTGCTTTCCATGTCCACTCCCTATCCCGCAACGCGCACCGGCCCCGGGCTGCTCGCGCTGCATGTCCTGTGGCGCCGGCTGCGCGGGCTGTCGGCCGGCGCCGGCGGCCAGGCCGCGCTGCAGGTCTTCGTGCGCAATGCCGCTGCCGTCGGCGGCGTGCTGTTCCTGCTGCTGGTGCTGGCCATGGCGCTGGCCGCGCCGTGGCTGTTTCCCGGCGATCCGCTCGACATGGTGGCCACGCCGCTGCTGTGGCCCGGCCAGGACCCGGCGTTTCCCCTGGGCAGCGATTCCATGGGCCGCGACGTGCTGGCCGGCATAGCGCATGGCGCGCGCATGTCGCTGTCGGTGGGCGTGGTCGCCGCGGTGCTGAGCCTGGCGATAGGCGTCGTTGTCGGCGCGACTGCGGGCTACTTCGGCGGCCGGGTCGACGATGTGCTGGTGCGCGTGACCGAGCTGGTCCAGACCATGCCGTCGTTTCTGTTCGTGATCGTGGTGGTGGCCATAGGCCAGCCTTCGGTGATGGTGATCGTGCTGGCCATAGGCCTGGCGTCGTGGCCGGTGATTGCGCGCCTGGTGCGCGCCGAGTTCCGCACGCTGCGTGAAATGGAGTTCGTGCTGGCCGCGCGCAGCCAGGGCTTCGGCCACCTGCGCATCATGCTGCAGGAGATGCTGCCCAACGCGCTGCCGCCGGTCATCGTGACCACCTCGGTGCTGGTGGCCAGCGCCATCCTGATCGAGTCGGCGCTGTCCTTTCTGGGCATGGGCGACCCCAACACCGTGAGCTGGGGCAGCATGATTGGCGAAGGCCGCGAGCTGCTGCGCACCTCCTGGTATCTGTGCGCGCTGCCGGGCGCGGCCATCGTGCTGACGGTGCTGGCTCTCAATCTCGTGGGCGAAGGCCTGAACGACGCCCTCAACCCCCGACTGCGCGGACGCTGACATGGCTCTTGATCTGAACACTGACGCCGCCCCGCTGCTCGACATCCGCGGCCTCGACATCGCGTTTCGCGGTGCGCGCGGCCCCATACAGGCGGTGCGCGGCCTGGACCTGCAAATCCAGCGCGGTGAAACGCTGGCACTGGTCGGCGAGTCGGGCTGCGGCAAGTCGACCACGGCGCTGGCCATCCTGCGGCTGCTCGCGCCGGGCGCAACGCTCAAGGGGCGCATACTGTTCGACGGCCGTGACATAGTCGCCATGCCGCCGGCCGAACTGCGCGCGCTGCGCGGTCGCGATATCTCCATGGTCTTCCAGGAGCCCATGACTTCGCTCAATCCCGTGCATACGATTGGCGCGCAGATCATCGAGACGCTGCGCCAGCACGAGCACCTGACGGCCGCCGCGGCGCGCCAGCGCGCCGCCGAGCTGCTTGATCTGGTGCGCATTCCCGAGCCCCAGCGCCGGCTCGACGACTTCCCCCACCACCTTTCGGGCGGCCAGCGCCAGCGCGTGATGATTGCCATGGCGATGGCCTGCAGGCCGCGCCTGCTGGTCGCCGACGAACCGACGACGGCGCTCGACGTGACGGTGCAGGCGCAGATTCTCGAGCTGCTCGACGGCCTGCGCCGCGAGTTCGACATGGGCCTGCTGCTGATCACCCATGACCTGGGCCTGGTCGCGCAATGGGCCGACCGCGTGGCCGTGATGTATGCGGGCGAGAAGGTCGAGCAGGCCGCGACGGCCGAACTCTTTGCGCGGCCCGCACATGCCTATACGCGCGGCCTGCTGGGCGCCTCGCTGCACGGCGGCCGCGCGCTGCACTACACGGCCGAACGCCTGCCCGAGATCCGCGTGCGCACCGATGCCGCGACGCAGGCGCGCGACTTCATGCTGCACCTGCCTACGGCCACGCCCGCGAGAAGGCCGGTGGCCGCGGCCACGGCGCCGCTGCTGTCGGTGCAGGATCTGCATACCGCGTACGCGACGCGCCAGGGCGGGGTGGTGCGCGCCGTCGACGGCGTTTCCTTCGACATCGCGCCCGGCGAGACCCTGGGCCTGGTGGGCGAGTCGGGCTGCGGCAAGTCGACGCTGTCGCGCACGCTGCTGCGCCTGGTCGATCCCAGCCGCGGGCGCATCGTGCTGGACGGCACCGACATCGCGCCGCTTGCCGGCAGCGCGCTCAAGCCCTGGCGCCGGCGCATACAGATGGTGTTCCAGGACCCGTACGCTTCGCTCAATCCGCGGCGCAGCGTGTTCGACATTCTCGACAGCGTGCTGGTGGTGCATGGCGTGGCGCAGCGCGACGAACGCCGCCAGCGCATCGCGCGCATTCTCGATCGCGTGGGCCTGCCGGCCGACGCCGCGGCGCGCTATGCCAACGAGTTCTCGGGCGGCCAGCGCCAGCGCATAGGCATTGCGCGCGCGCTGATCGTGCGGCCTTCCCTGGTGGTGCTGGACGAGCCGGTGTCGGCGCTTGACGTGTCGGTGCAGGCGCAGATCCTGAACCTGCTGGTCGAGCTCAAGGAGGACTTCGGCCTGTCGTACCTGTTCATTTCGCACGACCTGTCGGTGGTGCGCTATTTCGCCGATAGGGTACTGGTGATGCATCAGGGCAAGATTGTCGAGACCGGCAGCCACGCGGACATCTGGCAGCGGCCGCAGCATGCCTACACGCGCAGCCTGATTGCTGCGGTGCCGGGCGCGCAGCACCGGCTGGCCGCCTGAGGCGGGGCCGCTGCAGGCCTCAGGCCGCGCGCAGGCGCTCGGGGTGGCGCCCCAGCCACTGGACCAGGGCCGTCTTGTCCATGGGCCTGGCGATGTGATAGCCCTGGCCCTCCTGGTAGCCCATGGCCAGCAGCGCCTGCCAGGCGCCGGCATCTTCAATGCCCTCGGCAAGCACCGCCAGTCCCAGCTTGTGACCCAGGTCTGCGACCATTTCGGCGATGCGCGCGCCATGCGGATCGCCCAGCTGGCGCGTGAACGAACGGTCGATCTTGATGCGGTCCAGCGGCAGGCGCTCGAGATAGCTCAGCGATGAGTAGCCGGTGCCGAAGTCATCGATGGCGATCGAAATGCCTTCGGCGCGCAAGGCGCACAGCGTGGCGTCCAGCAGCTTGGTCGGCAGCGCGGCGACCGACTCGGTGATCTCGAGTTCGAGATGGCACCCCTGCAGACCGTTGGCCGCGAGCGCCGCGCAGACCAGGCCGAAGAAGCCCGGGTCGCGCAGCTGCACCGTCGAGACGTTGACCGCCATGCGCAGCGGCGCCAGTCCCGTGTCCAGCAGCTCGCGCATGGTCGCGCAGGCGGTCGCCAGCACCCATTGGCCCAGAGCCAGTATCAGGCCCGAATGTTCGGCGACCGGAATGAACTGATCGGGTGGAATGAAGCGGTTGTCTTCGGTGCGCCAGCGCAGCAGCGCTTCGAGTCCTATCAGCTGCTGCGTGGCCAGATTGAGCTGCGGCTGGTATACGAGGAACAGCTGCTGCTTCTCAATGGCTTCCCTGAGCTTGGACAGCAGCACGGCGCGCGCGCGCGCCTCGGTGCCCATCTGCTGGGCATATTGCAGGTGCTGGCCGCGATGGTCGCGCTTGGCGCGCTTGAGCGCAATGGTCGCGTCCTTGATCAGATCGGCGCCGGGCTGGGGCTGCTGGGGCAGGAACACGTAGCCGCAGGTGAGCGACACCTTGTGCGGCACGCCGTCGATATGCAGGGGCTGGCGCACGCACTCCAGCAGCCGCCGCGGCTGCACCTGCTGCACCGCGCCCAGCACCGCGAACGTGTCCGCGCCCAGCCGCGCCAGCAGCACGCCGGGCGGCAGCGAGTCCTCGAGGCGGCGCGCGACTTTCTCCAGCAGGCGGTCGCCGAAATGGTGGCCCATCATGTCGTTGGTCGCGCTGAAATCGTCGATGTCGAGCAGCGCCAGGATGTAGTCATCCGTGCCCCGCAGCTCGCACTCGTTGACCTTGTCGATGAAGTGCGAGCGATTGGGAAGGTCGACCAGCGGGTCGTGGTAGGCGCTGGCGTGCACAGTGCACAGCTGCTTGTACGAACGCACGGCGGTGACCACCATGGCCAGCAGTCGGTCGCGGGTGAGTTCCGCCTTGGTGCGGTAGTCGTTGATGTCGTAGCGCAGCAGCGTTTCCAGATCGGGCACCTGGCCCGGCTGGCCGGTGCGCAGCACGATGCGCGTGTTTTTCAGGCCCGCGCTGTGGCGGATGAAATCCACCAGTTCGAGTCCCGCGCTGGCCCGCTCGGACACCACGTCGATCAGCACCATGGCGAGGTCATGCTCGCGCAGCAGCAGGCGGCGTGCCTCGTCCCCCGAGAACGCATGTATGAACACCAGCGGGCGCTCGAACAGCATCTGGCCTTCGAGCGCGGTGCAGGTGGCGGCATGCACATCGGGGTCGTTGTCCACGACCAGCACCCGCCATGTCAGGCCCGGACCCGGCTGCGGCAGCGGCGTGGCGCGCAGGAAGGACAAGCTGGTATCCAGCACTCCCGGTCCAGGGTTACACCACATGCTCGGCAGGGTGCGAAGAGGACGTCGTGAGCCTGACCTGATTGCGACCGGCACGCTTGGCGATGAACAGTGCTTCGTCCGCAAGGCCGTAGGCGGTGTCGAAATCGCCGCCCGCGGGTGCCCAGCAGACGCCGAAGCTGGCTGTGACGCCGCTGCCGTCGGGCAGATCGAAGGCGTGGCTTTCGATTGCACGCCGCAGTGCCTGCGCGACGCGCTCCGATTCGAGGCCATCGTGCCGGGGCAGCACGACCGTGAACTCCTCGCCGCCCACGCGGCCCACCTGTGCCGCGGCCGGCACCACGGCCTGCAGGCAGGCCACGACACCGAGAATGACCTTGTCGCCCATGGGATGGCCGAAGCTGTCGTTGATGCGCTTGAAATGATCGATGTCCAGAACGATCAGCGCGAGGTCATGGCGCCCGAACTGGCGATTCACCAGGTCGATGATCGCTGCCCGGTTGAGCACGCCGGTCAGCGGATCGTGGTTGGCGCGGTGCTCGAGCTCGGCCGCCAGATCCTGCAGCCGCATGTTCAGCTGGTTCATTTCCAGCTCGGCCTTGTCGCTGCGGCGCACCAGCCTGCGGGTTTCGCGCAGCAGCCGTTCGAAGGCCGTGATCAGATCGCCCAGCGCCTGCCCATTCGGCGCCGATGCCGATGCCGAGTGAGCGGCCTTCGCGGCCAGCAGCGCCTGGTTCTCGGCGGCGAAAAGATCGTGCACCGGCAGGGCTTGCATTCAGGAGGCCTCGATGGCGCGGGTGACGAAGGCGAGCGCCGGGAAATCCTCGCTGAGCTCCTGGCCGAACTCGAGGATGGTGTCGTCCTCCTCGTCGTGGAACCAGTTGAGCCGCACCGCATTGCCGTCTTCGGCGGCGTTGCTCAGCGCCTCGATCAGGTTGAAAAGCATTTTCGTGCTCGAACTGTTGAAGTAGGCCAGCGCGATGTTCACTTCCAGCGTGATGCCGCTTTGCGCGCCCAGGAATTCCTTGAGCCGCGCGATGATGTCGCCATAGAACGCCGCGGCATTCTCGGGATAGGACTCGCCGCGCAGGCTCAGGGTGCGGGCATCGAACTGGAAGTCCACTTCGGGAGAGCTGGGCGTGGGAGCGATGTAGAGGTTTTCCATGCGTAATCTCGATTCGTTGACGAGCCCGTCGGGGCTCAGATCGCCGCCTTCAAATAGAAGACCGGCGAATCGCCAGACTCATGCTGCGTGTCGAAGTCGAATTCCAGCGGCTGGCGTGCGTCGCGGGCCAGGGTCAGGAATCCCATGCCCGCGCCTTTGCTGCCTTCGGGCGTCTCCTCGCGCAGCGTCTGGCGGTAGGCCTGCTTGATCTCGTCGAGCGTCATGTTGCGCAGCGCGCCCAGCTTCACGCGCAGATCCTCGGCGATCAGCGGTTCTATGGGGTTGGCACACAGCAGCAGAAAGCTGCCGTCGTCCTCGCGGCGTATGCACACCGAGCCGTGGCGCAGCTCGCCGTTGTTCTGGCTCGCGGGCGTGAGCGAGTCGGCCGAGTAATGGATGATGTTCTGCGCCATCTCGACAAACGACGAGAACAGCTTGCGGCGCGTGGCCGGGGCCACGCCCGCGACTTCGAGCTGCAGCTTCACCGCGTCGGCCATGGCGGCCACGATGTGCTGCGAGAAGTAGCCCACGTAGTAGAAGATGACCTGGTGCTGGCGCGCCAGGTTGAAGAAGGAGCCGTATTTGTCGGCAAACATGCGGGAGGGCATAGAGGGGCAATCTTTCAGGCACGAAAGCAAAAGAAGGTCAGGTCGTCGCGCCGGTGGTGCTCGCCCTGCCACAGCCGCAGCGCGTCGAGCACGGCCGCATTGACCTGGGCGGGCGTTTTTTCTCTTTGTTCGAGCAGCAGCTCCCGCACGCGGCGCTTTCCCAGCGCGATGCCGCGCGGCCCGCCGATCTGGTCTATTAGACCGTCGGTGCTCACGAAGACCAGGCTGCCCGGGCAAAGCATCACTTCCTGGTTGTGCCAGACGTAGTCGAAGTCGCTGTCCACATAGCCCACGCCCTTGCGCTGGCCGTCGAGCATCTCCACGCTGTCGGCGCCGGGTCGCAGCACGAACATGGTCAGCCGGGCGCTGGCGAAGATCAATCGCCCGCTTGCCGGCTCAAACCAGAAGCAGGCTGCGTCCATACCGTCGTCGGAGCCAGGCGTGCCGTCCTGGCCGTTCACCTGGCCCAGCATCTGCTTGATGCTGCGGTTCACATGGCCCAGCAGGCTTGCCGGGTCCCGGGGACCGTTCTGCTCTATGGCCTGGTTGAGGCTGGTCGAGGCAATCAAGGTCATGAATGCACCGGGCACGCCATGTCCCGTGCAGTCGGCCACCGTGGCGAACCAGCCGTCGGCGTCGGTGCAGAACTGGTAGAAATCGCCGCCCACGATGTCGCGCGGCTCCCAGACCAGATGGGCGTCGGGGCAGGCACGCGCCATGGCGTCCAGCGAGCTGCGCAGCGTCGAGCGCTGGATCACGCTTGCGTACTCGATGCTGTGCATGATCTGGCGGTTGCGCGAGGCCTGCATTTCGGCGACTGCGCGCATCAGCTGCAGGCCGTTGCCGGTGCCGGCAAATGCGCCGGCGCGCGTGATGATGAAGCCGTCCGACAGCGCCTTCTCGCCGTACTCGACGGTCTTGAGCGTCAGCGCATCGATGTCCAGCGCGGCATCGACAATCAGCGGCTCCTTGTCCATGAAGGCAATGCAGCTCTTCTTGCCATACAGCTCCTGGCGGAACTGCTTGCTCATCTGCGACAGGAAGATGTTGCGGTTGATCAGCCCTATGGGCTGGTTGCCTTCGACTACGGGAAGGCTCACCAGATCGCGGTGGCGGCCGAAGACCTCCATGACTTTTTCGTTCGTCTCATCGGGCGTCATGCTCGGCACTTCGATGCAGAGATCGGCCGCGCTGGGCTGGCGATAACGGGGCCGGAAGTCGCTTAGATACTCAGTGATTTCGGGCATGAAACAGTACGCAGGGAACGATGTGTGCAAATGTTACTTTTTGCATATTTCGTTTTCATGACGGATTTGTTTCATGCGTACCGGCGAGGCGCGGGCTTGGCGCATGGCCGTGCGCCAAGTCTTGGCGAGGCGATGTCCCGGAATGCCTGAATACCGGGGCTTCAATCCTTCGACGGGCTCAGGACTCAGCCCGAACGGATTTTGACCGTTCGCCCTGAACCTGGCTAAGGGCCCTCCGCGTCCTCCCTGAGTTTGTCGAAGGGCCAGCCCCCCTTCGCCCTGAGCCTGGCCAAGGGCCAGCTCCCCGTTCGCCCTGAGGTTCTATGGTTTTCGTCAAGCGTTTACCGCCATCCGTGAACCATCGAAGCAGCTTTTCTGCTTGAACAGCGCGAACGCTACACGCAGCAGTTTTCGAGCAAGCACGATCAGCGCAGCTGTCGTGCTCAATCCCTTTTTGCGCTGAGCCTCATACAACCCGCTCCAAGTCTTGGTTCGCGCAGCTGACATCGCGGCTGCAAACAGCAGGCGCCGGATCTCCGGCCAACCCCGCTTGGACAGCCGCCTTTGGCCCATCTTCTTGCCCGAATCATTCGGGCGTGGGTCCAGTCCGGTGAATGCAACCACTGCATCCGAACTACGTTCTTGCATACGCCCGAACAGCATCACAAGCAGCGATCCGCAGACCAGACCCAGTCCTGGTACAGAGGTAATGTGTTCGAATGCCTGTTGGCTGGGTGGGTCCATCTTGATGGCCGCAGCAAGTTTCGCATCGACGCGCTCGATGGCTTGCTTCAACGCCTGAAGCACCGGGGCATCCAAGCTCTTGAGCATCTTGCTGTGGCTGCCCGCTTGCGTCAGCGCGCTGCGCTGACGCACCAAGGTTGCGCGGTGGCCAATGAGTTCACGCACTTCTTCTTGGGTCTGTGTGGGCGGCTGCCATTGGCGCAGTTGCTCATGCTCACGGCAAACGTAGCGCGCCAGCATAAGGGCATCAATGCGGTCGGTCTTGCCGCGCTGGCCCACAGACTGCGCATAGCGGCGCGCGTCCAGCGGGTTGAGCACATAAACGCTCAGGCCTGCTGCATGTGCAGCCTGTGCCAGCGCCTGGTGATAGCGGCCTGTCGATTCAAGCCCTATCGCGCATCCACAAGGCAGTGCGCGCAGCAACTGGGCTATACCTTTGGCGGTGTTGTCGAATCGCTGCACACGAGTCTGTCCCTGAATGGCGACGTCCAAATGCGCGCTTGCCACATCCACACCAACAAAATTAGTAGCTTGTTGGATCTTCATCGCTCAAAATACGAGTGCCGGGGTGGACCCTGCTGTCGGCGTGAGCTTGCAAGAATTGGCGATCGAGACTGCAAATGCAGGTGACGTCGCCAGGTTCCTTATCGACGCTCGGCGCAGGGATGGGGTAATGACTCAAGAAGTCGGTCCGTTGGGTCTAAAGCAACGGCCGATGCCTGTCGATGTCCCTCCATCCCGGCTCCTCGCCCTTTCTTGAAGTTTGGTTGATGGAGACCAAACCATACAAGCTTGTCGAAGGGCCAGCCCACGTTCGCCCTGAGCTTGTCGAAGGGCGCCTCCCCCCGTTCGCCCTGAGCTTGTCGAAGGGCCGGTATTTACTTCTTGGGCTCGACCCACACATCCGCCAGATTCGATTCCACCCCATCGGCCGTCAGCGAGTGGTCGTGCACGCGCTGGTTGGCGATGGTGATGAACTCGGGCTGGTAGAGGTTGAGATCGGGCACGTCGCGCGCCACGGTGTCCTGGAAGTCCTTGAACAGCTTCTTGCGCTTGGCGACATCGTTTTCGACGGCCGCGTCTTCGAGCAGCTTGTCGACCGCGGGGTTGTTGTAGTGCGTGCCGTTGGAGAAGGGCACGCCCTTGATGAAGTTCTTCGACCAGTACAGCCGCTGCACGCCCACCGTCGGGTCGAACAGGTTGCTCGCGCCGTTGGTGGTGAAGGCGAAGTCGCGGTCGGTGTAGATGCGCTTGATGAAGGCGCTAGGGTCCTGGGCGCGCACCGTCACCGCAATGCCAATGCGCGCCAGCGCGGTGCGGATGTAGTCGGGCAGGCGCGAGCCTTCGGCGCTGATCGGGTTGAAGTCCAGCGGCAGCTCGAAGCGCACGCCGCCGGCCTTGCGCGGATAGCCGGCCTCGTCGAGCAGCGCATTGGCCTTCTTCAGATCGTAGGCATAGGGCGAGGGCGCGGGGTCGTGGTAGGCCGTGAGGCCGGGAGCGATGGGCGAATAGCTGACCTTGCCGTAGCCGTAGTTCACGACCTTGACGATCACGCTGCGGTCCAGCGCGTGGGCCACGGCCTGGCGCACCTTGTCGTTCTTGAAGTAGGCGTTGTCGAGGTTGAACTCCAGCCGCGTGACGTTGTGCGAATAGCTGTTGCCCTTGGTCTCGAAGCGCAGCGCAGGAATCTTCTTGAGGCGCTCCAGATCGGACAGCGGCACGGGCGTGCGGTAGCCCAGATCGACGCTGCCGGTCTCGAAGGCCACGGCCGCCGCGGCCGGGTCGCCGACAAAGCGCACGATCAGCTGGTCGATGTAGGGCTTGGGCTTGTCCCAGTAATCGGCATTGCGTTCATAGACGATATGGCTGCCGCGCACCCATTCCTTGAACTTGAACGGGCCGGTGCCCACCGGGGCGTTGTTGTGGGGATTGGACTGGGCCTGCGTGCCGTCGTAGAGATGTTTGGGAACGATGGGCGTCTCGGTGGCCACCAGCGCGCGTATCAGATACGGCGCGGGCCTGGACAGGCGGATGATGGCCGTGTGCTTGTCGGGCGTGTCGATGGCGTTGACGTTGGCAAAGGTGTTGCGTCCGCGCGGGTGGATTTTCTTCAGCAGATCGATGGAGAACGCGACATCGGCCGAAGTGAACTCGCGGCCGTCATGCCATTTGACGCCCTGGCGCAGATTGAAGGTATAGGTCAGGCCGTCGGGGCTGATGCTCCATTTCGTTGCCAGCTGGGGCTGGGGATTGACGCCGTAGTCGTACTTGAGCAGGCCTTCGGTGACCTTGGCGCTGACGCTCAGAATGGGCGTGGCGACATTGCTCACGGTGACCAGCGCCGTGGGCTCGGTGGGCAGCAGCAGCGTCAGCGAACCCGAGTGATCGGGCGGCGCCGCGTGGCTGGCCAGGCCTATGGACAGCAGGGCTGTGGCCAGAAGGGAACGGGAATGGGACGTGAACAAGAGTTTCATGGCTTTTATTGGGAGCGCGGGAAAAAGAAAGTCGGCAGGCATTCAGGGCCTGGCGGGGCCAGCGGCATAGACTGCGGCGCCCTCGGGGGAGATCAGGCCGTGGCGCAGGTCCTGCTCGATGCGCGCCAGCGGTCGCTGCGCAGGCCGTCCCAGTCCGCCGCCGCCGGGCGTGGCGACTATCAACCGGTCGCCCGCGGGCACGACCTGGCGGCCCTTGGGCTGCAGCGTCGCGCCCGAGGCCAGCTGCAGCTGGCCGGGCGCGCCGTCCAGGCCGCCGAGCGCGCCGCGCGCCGGGTGGTGCACGCGGTCGAAAGCCGCGGCAATCAGCAGCGCTGCGGCCGGGTCGGCATGGCGCACCTCGATCACCTGGCCCAGGCCGCCGCGCGACGCGCCGGCGCCGCCCGAGTCCTGGCGCAATTCCTTGCGCTCGAAGACCACGGGTGCCTGGGTCTCGAGAATTTCCAGCGACACATTGCGCACGCCGCTGGGGTAGGCCGTGACCGAAAGCCCGTCCTGGCCCGGGCGCGCGCCCGTGCCGCCGGTCGAAAAACTGATGATGTTGAAGCGCGGGCCATGGCTCAGCGCGGCGTTGTCTTCGGCGCTGGCACCGGCCAGGCCTTCGCCGCCGACCAGCTGCAGGTTCCACAGCGACGACGCGCCTTCGGCGGGCACGAGATCGGGCCTGGCCTGGCGCAGCGCGCCAAACACCACGTCGGGCAGCAGCTGGCCGACGACATGGCGCGCGGTGACCGCTGCCGGGTGCAGCGCGTTGAGAATGCAGCCTGCGGGCGCCTGCACGCGAATCGGCGCCAGCGAGCCGGCGTTGTTGGGCACGTCGGCGCCCACCAGGCAGCGCACGCCAAACGAGGTATAGGCATCGGTATAGGCCTTGGGCACGTTGATGCCGCGCGCCACGGTGCCCGAGGTGCCGGCGAAGTCCACGTCGATGCCGTCGTCCGAGATCGTGACCCTGGCCGTGAGCGTGATGGGCGCGTCGTAGCCATCGGCGACCAGCGTGTTGTGCCAGGTCCCCTTGGGCCAGTCGGCCAGCGCGTTGCGCATGGCGCGCGCCGACTGGCCGATGATGTAGTCGCCCAGGGCGTCGAGGTCATCGAGCGCGAACTCCTGCATCAGCGTCAGCAGCCGCCGGCTGCCGACTTCGTTGCAGGCCACCAGCGCAAACAGATCGCCTTCGACCTGGGCCGGATCGCGCACATTGGCGTGAATGATGGCCAGCACCGCGGGGTCGACCCGGCCGGCGCGGATGAAGCGCAATATGGGCAGGAACAGGCCTTCGTGGTAGATCTCCAGGCCGTCGGGGCTGGAGCCTATGCCGCCGATGTCGACCACATGCACCGTGGCCGCAAACAGCGCCACGGCGCGGCCCGCGCGGAACACCGGCGTGACCATGGTCATGTCAAACAGATGGCCCGTGCCTTTCCACGGGTCGTTGGTCAGGAACACATCGCCGGCGCGCATGGTGTCCAGGGGAAACGCATGCAGGAAATGCCTGACCGACTCGGCCATGGCATTCACATGGCCGGGCGTGCCGGTCACGGCCTGGGCGACCATGCGGCCGTCGGGCAGGAACACGCCGGCCGACAGATCGCCGGCCTCGCGCGTGGGCGTGCCGAACGCCGTGCGTATCAGCGTCTGCGCCTGTTCCTCGACCACCGACAGCAGCCGGTTCCATGCCAACTGCTGGCGTATGACTTGGGTCGCGCTCATGCCGAGACCTCCGTGGCCGCCGCGTAGGGCGCCGCGTTCTCGGGCGTGACCAGTCCGGCCCGCAGATCCTGCGCCAGGCGCGCGGGCGCGCGTTCACGCGGATTGCCCAGGCCCGCGCCGCCGGGCGTCTCGACGATCAGCACCTCGCCCGCGGGAATCAGTTGTCGGCCCTTGCCGCGCAGCGGCGTGCCCGCGTGCTGCAGCCAGGCCCGGCCCCTGGCGCCGTCGCCGCCGCCAAGCGCGCCGCGCGGCGCGAAGCGCACGCGGTCCCAGCTCGCGGCCAGCACCATGGGCGCGCCGTCGGCGTTCTCCACGGCAATCGTCTGGCCCAGGCCGCCGCGCTGCGCGCCGACGCCGCCCGAGTTGGCGCGGTATTCCTTGCGCCGGAACAGCAGCGGCGCCTGGGTTTCCAGGATCTCCAGCGAGACGTTGCGCACGCCGCTGGGATAGGCCGTGGCCGACAGGCCGTCCTGGCCCGGGCGCGCGCCCGTGCCGCCCGTGGTGAAGCTGGTGATGGAAAAGCGCCGCGCCTGGGCCAGCGCCTCGTTGGGCCCGCCCGGAAACGGCCGGCCGCCGACCAGGTGGATGTTCCACAGCGCCGACGCGCCTTCGGCCGGCACGCGGTCGGGCCGGGCCTGGCGCAGCGCGCCAAACACCAGATCGGGCAGCATCTGGCCTATTGCCGAGCGCGCGGTGACGGCCGCGGGCGGCAGCGCGTTGACGATGGAGCCCTCGGGCGCGCTCACCTGGATCGCGGCCAGCGAGCCCGAGTTGTTGGGCACGTCGGAGCCTATCAGGCAGCGTATGCCGAACGAGGTGTAGGCATCGGTATAGGCCTTGGGCACGTTGATACCGCGCGCCACCGTGCCCGAGGTGCCGCTGAAGTCGACGCGCACGCCGTCGTCGTCTATGGTCACGGCCGCGTGCAGTTCCAGCGGCGTGTCGTAGCCGTCGACCGTCATGTGGTTGTGCCAGGTGCCCTTGGGCCAGTCGCGCAGCGCTTCGCGCATGGCGCGCGCCGAGCGCTCGACAATGTAGTCGCCCTGGGCCTGCAGGTCGTCGAGCGCGAACTCGCGCAGCAGCTGCTGCAGCCGGCGCGCGCCCACGGCGTTGCACGCGACCAGCGCATGCAGATCGCCCTCGACCTGCTCGGGCTCGCGCACATTGGCGCGCACGATGGCCAGGATGGACTCCTCCAGCACGCCGGCGCGCACGAAGTGCAGCAGCGGCAGGAACAGGCCTTCATGGTAGATCTCCAGGCCGTCGGGCCCCGCGCCCAGGCCGCCGATGTCGACCACATGCACGGTAGAGGCAAACAGCGCGACGATTTTTCCGAGGTGGAACACCGGCGTGACCATGACCACGTCATAGAGATGGCCCGTGCCTTTCCACGGGTCGTTGGTGATGAACACATCGCCGTCGCGCATGGTCGCGGCGGGGTAGGCGCGCAGGAAATGCAGCACCGAGTCGGCCATGGAATTCACATGGCCGGGCGTGCCGGTCACGGCCTGGGCAATCATGCGGCCGTCGGGCAGGAACACGCCGGCCGACAGATCGCCGGCCTCGCGCGTCGAGGTACCGAAGGCGGTGCGTATCAGCGCCTGGGCCTGCTCCTCGACCACGGCCAGCAGGCGGCTCCAGATCAGCTGCTGGCGTATCGCTTGACGTGTGGCGTGGCGTTGTGGCGTGGCGCTCATGCGGTCACCGCCTCTTCATGTTCCAGCGTGCTGGGCGCGAGCTGCAGGGTGTCGTCGAGAATCAGCGCGCCGAGCTGGCTCACGCGCACTTCGAATCCCGTGATCACATGGGTAGTGGTTTCGTCTTCCACAATCAGCGCCGGCCCGGCAAGCCATTGCCCTGGCTGCAGCAGATGGCGCTCATAGACCGGAACGGCCTGCCAGTCGCCGTTCTCGGCGTCATAGACCTGGCGGCTTTGGGTGGCAACCGCGGCGGCGCGGTCGGCGGGAATGAAGTCGGGCGCGGGCGCCGCATGTTCGCCGGCCTGCACGGCCACCGACCAGCTCACGGCTTCGGCCGCGATATGCGGCAGGCTGCGGCCGTAGAGTTCGGCGTAGCGCTGCTCGAAGCGCTGGTGCAGCGCGGCGCTGGCCGCGGCATCGAACCGCCCTTCGGGCAGGGGCACGGCAATCTCGTGGCCCTGGCCCGCGTAGCGCATGAACACCTGGCGCTGGCGCACCAGCACCTCGCCGGGCGCGGCGCGCAGCACGATGGCGTCGGCGGTCTCGGTGAGTTCGCTCAGCAGGCGCTGCACCGCCGTGTGATCGATGCGGTCCAGCCGCTGGTGCAGGCTGCGCACCGTCTGATAGGCGACCGGCGCCCAGAGAAAGCCCAGCGCCGAGCCCACGCCCGCCGAGTTGGGCACGACCAGGCGCGCAATGCCCAGCTTGCGCGCCAGCAGCGCGGCATGCAGCGGCGCGGCGCCGCCGAAAGCGATCAGCGTGCTTTCATCGGCGGCCTTGCCGAGTTCGGAGGCATGCACGCGCGCCGCATTGGCCATGTTCTCGGTGACGATGTCGACCACGGCCTGGGCCGCGGGTTCGGGCGCGAGGCCGGTCTGCGCGCCCAGGCCGCTGGCCAGCGCGGCGCGCGCCAGTTCGGGGTCGAGCTGCACCTTGCCGACGGCAAAACGCGCGGGATCGACATGGCCCAGCGCCGCATGCGCGTCGGTGACCGTGGGCAGCGCGCCGCCCAGGCCATAGGCCGCGGGGCCGGGGCTGGAGCCCGCGCTGTCGGGGCCCACCTGCACCACGCCCAGGTGGTTGACGCGCGCAATCGAGCCGCCGCCCGCGCCTATCTCCACCATCTCGATCACGGGAATGCGTATCGGCAGGCCCGAGCCCTTGAGATGGCGGTGCACGCGGCCGAACTCGAAGCTGCGGCTGATCTGCGGCTGGTAGTCGTCGATGAAGCAGATCTTGGCCGTGGTGCCGCCCATGTCGAACGACAGCGCGCGCTTCGCGCCTATCTGCTCGGCCACCTGGCGCGCCAGCACCGCGCCGCCCGCGGGGCCCGACTCGACCAGGCGCACGGGCTCGTCTATGCCGCTTTGCAGTGTGGTCAGCGCGCCGCCCGAAGTCATGAGGAATGGCTCGGACTGCAGGCCGCGCTCCTTCAGGCCCTGCTGCAGCCGGCGCAGATAGCCGGCGACCAGCGGCTGCACATAGGCGTTGGCCGAGACCGTCGACAGGCGCTCGTATTCGCGGATCTCGGGGCAGACATCGGAGGCCAGCGACACCCAGAGTTCGGGCGCATGCTGGGCCAGCAGGGCGCGCACGCGGCGTTCATGCAGCGGATTCGCATAGCCGTGCAGAAAGCACACGGCCACGCTTTCAATGCCGTCGGCCACGAGCTGGCGCGCCAGCGCCACGACCTGGTCTTCGTCGAGCGCGGTCAGCGCCTGGCCCGCGGCGTTGACGCGTTCCACGACGCCATGGCGCCAGTGGCGCGGCACCAGCGGCGCGGGCTTTTCCAGAAAGACATCGTATTGCGCGAAGCGGTCCTCGAGGCCGATCTCCACCAGATCGCGAAAGCCTTCGGTGGTGATCAGCGCGGTCTTGGCGCCCTTGCGCTCGATCAGCGCATTGGTGGCCAGCGTCGTGCCCAGGATCAGCAGCTCGACCTGTGGCCAGGCGAGGCCCGCGAGGCGCAGGATTTCCTCCACGCCCGCCAGCACGGCGCGCTCGGGCGCCTGGGGCGTGGTCAGCACCTTGACGGTGTGCTTGGTCGCGCCGCGCAGCAGCACGACATCGGTGAACGTTCCGCCGACATCGACAGCCACGCGCACGCGCGTGTCGAGGTCAGCTTTGGGGGCTTGGGTATGTGGCATGGGAATCCAGCGGCAGGTGATGGGTTCACTGCGGTCCACCGGGAAGCGGTGGCTCAGCGATAGCCTGACGATGCTAGATTTGCCTGCCGATTTACCCAACGAAGCTTTTCACGCTTCGTTATGCGGAACTTGCCATAACGCAGCGCGACGGCCCACGCCGCCTTGGGAGACAAGGCGTGGAGCGCGTCGCGTCAGAAGCGCGGATTCGCTCTCAATAGCGAATCGCGATGTCGCGCACCACCGGGCCCGCTGCGCCGCCGATATACGAGCGCGTGGCATCGCCGCTGGTGTTGCCGTACAGCGTGGCCGCACCCGTCGTCAACGCGACGGTATAGAGGCTGAACGGCCCCAGGGGTGAGGTGCGCAGCGCGGCCAGCACCAGGCCGTTGGCACCGCCCGCGATGTCCAGCGATCCCGCGCCGTTGACGCTCAGATTCAGCGCGCCGACGTTCACCAGCGTGCCGTCGTTGGGCGGCATCTGCTTGGCCAGCACGTTCTGGGCGCTGTCGATGTCGTAGAGATCGGTGGCCGTGGTGCCGGCAAAGCTGTTCGTATAGGCGCCGGCCGCGACCACGGCGGGCGTGGAGCGGTTGATGTCGCCGTCGGTCGTGGTCGCGCCGGTGTCGACGTTGATGCGCAGGCTCTGGCCCAGGTTGCTGATCACGCGCAGGCGGTCGGCCACGGGGTTGAAATCGACGACGAAGCTGCTGCCGCGCAAGCCCGCATAAGGCGCGGTGGTATCGGCCGCGTCGGCGCTCAGGTTGGCTACTGCTGTCGCGGTGCCGGTCGCCGGATCGACGGTCAGCAGGCGGCCGTTGCCGGTCAGCGCATAGAGGCGTGCGTTGGCCGGGCGGAAGTCGATTCCCAGAACGTTTTCGCCCGCCGCGAGGCCCGAGATCCTTACGGGCGCCGACAGCGTGCCGGGCGTGGCCGGCGAGAAGCTTCTGAGCTGGCCGGCATCATCGAGGGCGTAGACCACGGCCGCCGAGGGCTGCATGAGCGTGAGGCCCAGCAGCGCTTCGCCGCTGCCGATCGTGCCCACGCGTTTCGCGCCGTCGGTGCCGCTGAGCGCAATCGTATAGAGCTGCGCACTGCCGTTCACCGACAGCGCCGCATAGGCCTGGTTGCTGCGCGCATCGATGTCGAAACCGTTGCTGACCGAGAACGCGACCTTCTGCACCACGGGGTTTGCCAGCGTGCCGTTGTTGGGCGGGTCCTGCAGATACAAGGTTCCGGCCGCATCGAGGTTGTAGAGCTGTGTGGTCGTCGCGCCGGCGAACGAGTTGGTGTACGCCGAAGCCGTGATGATCGCGCCGGCCACGCCATTGATGGGGCCGTCGACGGTGGCCGTGCCCGTGGTCACATCCACGCGCAGGTTCTGTCCCGTATTGCTGACCAGACGCAGCCGGTCCGCGACCGGGTTGAAGTCGACGCCGAACTGGCTGCCCGCGAGCGGGGTGCTGAGCGCCGACTTGAACGTCAGCGCACCGGTCTTGGCGTCCAGCGTATAGATGCGGCTGTTCGAGCTGACCGCGTAGATCAGGCCGTCGGCCGGACGCACATCGAACCCGACCAGGGTTTCACCCGTCGCCAAGCCGGAAAGCGCGATGTTGCTGGACAGCGCGCCAGGATCGGTACGGTTGAAGCTGATGACACGGCCGGAGGCGGTGACGGCGATGGTGTTGCCCAAGGTGACCGACGGTTGGTCCGGTGCATCCGCATCACCGTTGCCGCCGCAGGCAGCCAAAGCGAAAACAGCCGACATGACCGCTACCGGGCGAAAGATCTGGAACCGATTCATTTGCATGTCCTTGAAGTGGAGGAAATGTCATGCACTTTGTTGGTTGCGATTTGGTGCCGACCTGTCCACTACCCGGGAGGCACGCGTTTGGATGCAGTGCGTAACAAAGAAATACGTATTGCCGCACCCGCCAATGGTGCGGCAGTCGCTCTTGTCGCAGAGGTTGTGGAGATCTGGCAGCTCACGCACGCCGACCAGACCGTGTGAGCTGAAAGGGCAGGGGCCGAGTGCAGCCTCGGAAAAGCGAAAGCCCCAAGCGCTTGCGCGCTTGGGGCTTGAATTTGGTGGTCGTAGCGGGACTCGAACCTGCGACATCAGCATTATGAATGCTGCGCTCTAACCGACTGAGCTATACGACCGATAACCCGAAATTATATAGTAAGAAATTTCCTTTGCAGCCATGTTGGAATTTTTCATCCGTAAGCCGAAACGCCGCTGGAAAAATTTCATTGCTGCAAAGAAAAAACCGCAGTGCTTTTGCAAGCACTGCGGTTTCCTGTTTGGTGGTCGTAGCGGGACTCGAACCTGCGACATCAGCATTATGAATGCTGCGCTCTAACCGACTGAGCTATACGACCGAAGCCAGCAATTATATGCAAAAAATCGCGGACTCAAGCCATTCAATGTGTTTTTCTTGCAAAAATCTTCCGCGTCACTGATGCGTGAAGTTGGCCGGGCGCTTGTTCACGAACGCATCCATGCCTTCCTTCTGGTCCTGGGTGGCGAACAGCGCGTGGAACAGCCGGCGCTCGAACATCACGCCGTCGCTGAGGCTGCCTTCGAATGCGCGGTTGACCGATTCCTTGGCCGCCATCACCGCGATCTGCGAGAAGTTGCTGATCTGCAGCGCCGCACCCAGGGCTTCGTCCATGAGCTTGTCGAGCGCCACGACGCGGCTGACCAGCCCCGCGCGCTCGGCTTCGGTCGCGTCCATCATGCGGCCGGTCAGCGCCAGGTCCATGGCCTTGGCCTTGCCCACGGCGCGCGGCAGGCGCTGCGTGCCGCCCGCGCCGGGGATCACGCCCAGCTTGATTTCAGGCTGGCCAAACTTCGCGTTGTCGGCGGCGATGATGAAGTCGCACATCATCGCCAGCTCGCAGCCGCCGCCCAGCGCAAAGCCCGACACCGCCGCGATCACCGGCTTGCGTATGCTGCGAATGGTTTCCCAGTTGCGCGTGATGTAGTCGCCCTTATAGGCATCGACAAAGCTGTACTTTGCCATCGCGCCGATGTCGGCGCCCGCGGCAAACGCCTTTTCGCTGCCGGTGATGATGACGCAGCCGATGTTGCCGTCGGCATCGAACGCCTGCAGCGCCGCGCCCAGCTCGGTCATGAGCTGTTCGTTCAAGGCATTGAGCTGCTTGGGGCGGTTGAGGGTGATGACGCCGACTTTGTCGGCTTCGGTGCGAACTTCCAGCATTTCGTAGGCCAAGGGAATATCTCCGGTAGTAGTTGTATTGCCACTATACCCAAGGCCGGGCAGGGGGGCTGTCACCGTTTCGTCGCCTTGCGGCCGGCTCAGGGCAGCACTTCGTCGGTGATGGCCGGCTCGTCGCGCAGCCAGCGGCGCGCGAGCACGTTGTCGGTGATCGCCAGGCCGATATTGGCCACCGGCGCATCGGCCTCGCTGAGCGTCAGCGGCAGGCGCAGCAACTGCTGGTCGCGCGCAATCAGCGCCTTGAGCGCGCTCGCCTGGCCGGCGTAGAACGCCAGGTCCTCGAGCTTGGCAATGCGCCAGGCCGCGCCGCTTTCCAGTTCGATTCCCAGCCATTCGTCGCCGGCCATGAAACCCGCGCGCTCGGCCAGGCCGCCGCGCAGCACGGCCTTGATCTGCACGCTGTGGTTCTCCTGCACGCGCAGGCCCAGGCGCTGCGCGGGCTGGGGCGGCTCGGCCTGCAGGCGCACGCCGTGCACGGCCAGCAGTTCGGCCAGCGGCAGGTCCTGCGTGCCATGCACCCATTGCGCCAGTTCGGGTGCAAAGCTGCGGCCCGCGAGCTGCTCGAACACGGCCAGCACGTCGGCTTCGCTCATAGGCCCCGCGTCGCAGCGCTGCCACAGCGCGCGCATCACGGCGTCCAGCGTGCTGCGGTCGTCGCGGCGCAGGCTCAGGTCCAGGCACAGCGCAACCAGCGCGCCCTTGGTGTAGTAGCTCACGGTGCTGTTGGCCGTGTTCTCGTCCTGGCGGTAGTACTTGACCCAGGCGTCGAAGCTCGACTGCGCGACGCTTTGCACCGCGCGCCCCGGCGTCTGCAGCACCTGGTTGATGGTCTTGGTGATCAGCTTGAGGTAGCGCGCCTCGTCGATCAGGCCCGCGCGCAGCAGCAGCAGATCGTCGTAATAGCTGGTGAAGCCTTCGAAGAACCACAGCAGCTCGGTGTAGTTCTCGCGATCGTAGTCATAGCGCGCGAACGCGTCGGGACGCAGGCGCTTGACGTTCCAGGTGTGGAAGTATTCGTGGCTGATCAGGCCCAGCAGCGTGGTGTAGCCGTCGCTGGTCTTGCTGTCGCCCACGCGCGGCAGGTCGCGGCGGTTGCAGATCAGCGCCGTGGAGTTGCGGTGTTCGAGCCCGCCATAGCCGTCGTTGACGACATTGAGCATGAACACATAGCGGCTGTGCGGCGCGCCTTGCCAGAAGGCGATCGCGGCTGCGCAGATCTTGCGGCTGTCTTCGAGCAGCCGTTCATGGTCGAAGGATTCGGCCGCGCCGGCAACGACAAACTGGTGGCGCACGCCGCCGGCCTCGAAGAAACCGCTCCAGAAGCTGCCCATCTCCACAGGGCAGTCGACCAGCTCGTCGTAGTTGCCCGCACGGTACAGGCCAAAGCCCTGGGCGTCGACGCGCGCCGGCGTGAGCCCGGTGGCAATCGACCAACTGGCGGTCGCGGCCGTGGCCGCGACTTCGAGGCTGTGCGGCGTGTCTTCCTGGCCGATCACGCGCAGGCACAGGCTGGTGCCGTTGAAGAAGCCGCGCTGCGCATCGAGCCAGGCGGTGCGCACCGAGTTGTCATAGGCGCAGACCTGATAGCTCAGCGTCAGCGGCACGCTGGCCGCGCAGTCGATCTGCCAGCGCTGCTTGTCGAGCTGGCGCACGGCGACGGCTTCGCCCGCCTGCGTTGCCTGCAGGCCTTGCAGGTTCTTGGCGAACTCGCGCACCAGATAGCTGCCCGGAATCCAGACCGGCAGCGCGACCTGCTGCTGCGCGGTCGGGGCCTGCACGCGCAGCTCGATCGCGAACAGATGGGCGTGCAGGTCCTGCGCGCTGACGTGATAGTGAACGTCGGCAGGAAGGGTGGCGGGGGCGGCAGGGTGCTTGGTGGGCATGGCGTGATGGTTAGGGGCAGGGCCCCTGGACGCATGCAATGCCGTGCCCGGAGCCGCGGGGAGAAAAGGCGCTGGGCGCTCGCGCGCCCGGCGATCATTGGGCCGAGAGGTGCTTTTCGACGTCGGCGGCGCTGATCGCGCCCGGCACGCGCGCGTTGTTGGCGAAGATCAGCGTCGGCGTGCCGGTGATCTTGTACTTGCGGCCGAACGCCAGATTGCGCTGCAGCGCCGCGGTGTCGCAGCTCGCCGGCGGCGTGGCCTTGTCGCGCAGCATCAGGTCATGCCAGGCCTGTACCTTGTCCTTGGCGCACCAGATGTTGCGCGATTTCTCGGCCGAATCGGGGCTCAGGATGGGGTAGAGGAACAAGTGGATGGTGACGTTGTCGACTTTCTGCAGGTCGCGTTCGAAGCGCTTGCAGTAGCCGCAGTTCGGGTCTTCGAACACCGCCATCTTGCGCGCGCCGTTGCCGCGCACGATGGTGAACGCATCCTTGAGCGGCAGCGCTGCGAAGTCGACCGACGTCAGCTGGTTGATGCGGTCCTCGGTCAGGTTGCGCCGCGCCTTGGTGTCTATCAGTTCGCCCTGGATCAGGTAGTTGCCCTTGGCATCCGTGTAGAACAGGTCGGTGCCTATGCGCACTTCGAACAGCCCGGCCATGGGCGTGGGCCGCACTTCCTCGATCTTGTCGAGCTGGGGAATGCGCTCGGTCAGCGTCTTGCGCAGGCCGGCGTCCTGGGCCTGGGCCGTCATGCCGACGGACAAAAGAGCAGAGGCCAGCAGGGAAAAAATCAGTTTCATAGCAAGTATTCCGTAGTCATTGAGAGGCAGGGCGCTGCAGGCCTGTGCCTGCGTCGCGCCCTCAGGCCCCGAGTCCCATGGCCTGGCGCGCCATCCAGGCCTTGATCGGGCCGCTGTGTTCGAAGCCTTTCATGCCCCAGTTGCGCAGCGCCTGCAACGGCGCCTCGCGGCGCGTGAACAGCTGCTGCAGGCCGTCCATGGCCAGTCCCATGGGAGCGAGCGCGGCCTTGCGCTCGCGCTCGTAGCGGCGCAGCAGGCGGTTGTCGCCCGTGCTGCGCCAGGCGTCGCGCTGCTGCAGCACGCGCGCCAGCGCCTGGGCATCGCCCAGGCCCAGGTTGAGACCCTGGCCGGCCAGCGGGTGGACGTTATGCGCGGCGTCGCCGACCAGCACCCAGCTGCGGCCGTCTGGCGACGCACCGCTCCAGCGGTCGGCCATGGCCTGCTGCAGCGGCCAGTTCAGGCGCTCGCTGGCCAGCGTGAGCCGGCCCAGCGCGCCCTGGCTGATGTCTTCGAGCCGCTGCGTGAATGCCTCGGGGCTGGCGTTCATCCAGGTGTCGACGTTTTCCTGGTCTATGGACCAGACCACGGCCACGGTCTGGCCTTGCGGGCCGTCCAGCGGCAGCAGCGCGAGAATGCCTTCGGGCGCCAGCCACTGGCGCGCGCTTTCGCCGTGCGGCAGCTCGCAATGCAGGCGCGTGGCAATCGCATGCTGGCCATAGGGCACGACGGAAAACTCGACACCGAACTCGGCGCGCGTGCGGCTGGCCCGGCCTTCGCAGACGGCCGTGAGCGGCGCGGCCACGGGCGCGTCGACGACTTCGACCAGCGGCTGGTAGCGCACGGCTTCGCCCAGCCGGGTTTCCAGCGCCGGCACGTCGACGATCCAGGCCAGCGCATCGACGTCCTGGGCCTGGGCATCGAAATGCACATTGCCGTCGAGGTCGCCATGCACTTCCATATGCCGCACGGCCGTCGCGTGCTGGGCGTCGGGCCAGCTGCGCAGCGAATCGAGCAGCTGGCGCGAGGCCGCGTTCAGCGCATAGGCGCGCACGTCATGGTGGCCCGCGGGCGGCGTAGGCGACGCGACCAGCGCGACGCGCAGGCGTTCACGGGCGAGCAACAGGGCCAGGGTGCGGCCGACGATGCCGGCCCCACGAATACAGATGTCAAAGGTTTGCGCCATGTTGGGGATTGTAGGAGGCTGTGTATTCCTCGGTGCCCGGCGCAGAATGCGCGCCGCAAATAATGGGAAAAATGGGAGCCATGGCTTGTATAGATAGGTCTGGGCGCAGAACGTTCCCGTGAACCGCTGTTGACGGCATGGCGGGGTTTTTGCCGGGCCTGGGCATGGAATGTTGTGCATAGAATGTCCGTGGAAGACGATGCCCGCTGGAGTTCCATCTTGCGGGCAGCGTCTCTGCGACCAGGGCCGCCAGGGCCGCCAGGGCCGGAACTGGACATACCGTCCTTCATTCCAATCCCCTGCGCGGCGCTCTCGATGCGGCGGCGTTCGCACCTGCCATGGCCCTTCCCGCAAGGCCCCCGCAGGATGTGCTGCCCGCAGTTTTCTGCCGGCGGGCAATGCGCGCAAGACGCGCAGGCCCGGCCATCACCGAGGCACCTGCCTCCATTCCATTCGCTGATCAGACGCCGACACGGTCCAGTGGAGCGCTAGCTTTGCGCCTTTGCAAACGGACCGGACTGCGATCCGTCCAGCGAACACCAAAGGAGAATTCATCATGCGCTGCAACCCACCCCGGCTTCTGGCCTGTGCAGTCCTTGGCACCCTTGCGGCCACCGTGCCCGCCTGGGCGCAATCCTCGGTATCGATCAACGGGCTGCTCGACGCCGGCGTCTATCGCGGCTTCGACGGCGTCAATCAACTGGGCACGATACAGCGCAGCAATGTGGCGATCTCGGGATTCGAAGATCTGGGCGGCGGCCTCAAAGCCGTGTTTCGCCTCGGCACGCGCCTTGAACTCGATACCGGCAACACCGAAGGCGCGGGCGTCAAGCCGTTCTGGCACGACGAATCCACCGTGGGCCTGCAGGGCAACTGGGGCACGGTGCGCGTGGGCCGGGCGTTGACGGCAATGTGGGCCCAGGACTGGAAGTTCGATCCCTGGGCCAACTTCAACCGCATCGCCTCGCCCGCCTGGTACCAGTGGCATGCGCTCACGCCCAGCGATCCGTTCGGCAACAACGGCACGGCCGAGTACGGCCGCATCAACAACGGCATCTTCTACGATTCGCCCCAGATCGCCGGTTTCACGCTGCGCCTGAGCGCTTCGCCCGAGCGCCAGACCGCGCTGTGCGCGACCGGGCGGCCCTATTCGGTGGTGGTGGAATATGACCGCCAGGCCGTGGCCGCGATGGCCGCGCTCGAGCGCAACAGCCTGGGCGACAAGAACGCCTTTCTCGCCGGCAAGTACCGCTTCGGCAGCGCGGCCGTGATGCTGGCCCACGACTTCAGCCGCAATGCGGCCAATGTCAGCGAGTCGCGCGCGACCACGCTGGGCGGCACCTACCAGATGGGCGCGACCACGCTCAAGGCCGGTTTCGGCCACCAGCGACTGAACCAGGACACCAACCGCTTCGTCTCGGTGGGCGCCGATTACGCGCTGTCCAAGCGCACCACGCTGTACGCAAGCCTTGGAAACAAGCGCGATGCGCATGTGGAATCGCGCACCGCTTTCGGTGTGGGAATGTCGCACGCATTCTGAGTGCGGCCCCGTGGCCGGCCATGCCCGCAAGGCATGGCTGGCAGGGATATGCGCCAAGCCCTTAAAATACCGGGTTTGTCCCAAGATTTCCAGAAAGCCCTGCCATGAGCCTGAAATGCGGCATCGTGGGCCTGCCCAATGTGGGCAAGTCCACCCTCTTCAATGCACTGACCAAGGCCGGCATTGCGGCCGAAAACTACCCCTTCTGCACCATCGAGCCGAATACCGGCGTGGTCGAAGTGCCCGATCCGCGGCTCAACCAGCTTGCCGAGATCATCAGCCCCGAGCGCATCGTTCCGGCCATCGTCGAGTTCGTCGACATCGCCGGCCTGGTCGCGGGCGCGAGCAAGGGTGAAGGCCTGGGCAACCAGTTCCTGGCCCACATCCGCGAAACCGACGCCATCGTCAACGTGGTGCGCTGCTTCGAGGACGACAACGTGATCCACGTGGCCGGCCGTGTCGACCCTATCTCCGACATCGAAGTCATCCAGACCGAACTGTGCCTGGCCGACATGGCAACGGTGGAGAAGGCGCTCAACCGCCACAGCAAGGCTGCGAAGTCGGGCAACGACAAGGACGCCGCCAAGCTGGTGTCGCTGCTCACTCCCATCCTGGCCGCACTCAACGAAGGCAAGCCCGCGCGCGTGGTGCCGGTCTCCAAGGAAGATGCGCCGCTGCTCAAGCAGTTCTGCCTGATCACCGCCAAGCCCGCGATGTTTGTCGGCAACGTCAGCGATGACGGCTTCGAGAACAATCCGTTGCTCGACCGCCTCAAGGAATACGCGGCCGCCCAGGGCGCGCCCGTGGTCGCCATCTGCGCCAAGATGGAAGCCGAGATGTCGGAAATGAGCGATGAGGATCGCGACATGTTCCTCGCCGAAATGGGCCAGGACGAACCCGGCCTGAACCGCCTGATCCGCGCGGGCTTCCGCCTGCTGGGCCTGCAGACCTACTTCACCGCCGGTGTGAAGGAAGTGCGCGCCTGGACCGTTCCCGTCGGTGCCACCGCACCCCAGGCCGCGGGCGTGATCCACGGCGACTTCGAGCGCGGCTTCATCCGCGCCCAGACCATTGCCTTTGACGACTTCATCGCCTACAAGGGCGAGCAGGGCGCCAAGGACGCGGGCAAGATGCGCGCCGAAGGCAAGGAATATGTGGTCAAGGACGGCGACGTGCTGAACTTCCTGTTCAACGTCTGAGTTCGGACTGTTGCCTCATGCGCTTGCATAAGGTGTCGAAAGCCCCGTAAATCAAAGGTTTACGGGGCTTTTTTGTTGCGCGCTGATGTGCGCGTATAGGGCGGCAGCTTGAATGCACAGGGGGATGACGAACCAAGGCGGCATTCAGGGCGGCGCAGGAGCCTGGCCAAGATTGCCGCGCTGAAGGGGCGGGAGCAAGTGGCTTGTCTCATGGGCCTACTCCGTTCTCGCTACCATAGGTGAGGATTTTCCTGTGCGGACTCACGAAATTGGCCCGGTGTGAACAGCACGGAATCATGGGGGACAACGATGAACCACACTCGAATGAGTGAAGAGTCCATGCAGCGCATGGAGGCCCGTATTCCCGAGCTGGCCGGCAATGCGGTCAAGCTGGCGTACCTGCAAGCGCTGACTACCAGCGGCAAGGTGATCGAGGCACGCAAGGGGCAGTTGATTGAAACCACGGCAGAAGGCTCGGTGCGTGTCATTCGCAACATAGCCAAGCCGACTGAAGTGCGCGTGGGCGAGAAGCGGGTTAGAGCGCGCCAGGCATGAGTGCGGCGGTTCCACGGCTGCGGATGTTTGCCGGGCCCAACGGCTCGGGAAAGAGCTGCTGGACAGCCGGGTCGTGTTTGGCACCGTGGCCGTCAATTCCTACTGGGCCTCGGTGCTCGCCGACTTCATTCGCCACAAGCTGTTGGGGGCGCGGATATCTTTCACATTCGAGACGGTCATGTCCTCGCCAGACAAGGTGGCGTTTTTGCGAAAGGCGCAGCAGGCGGGCTACCGCACCTACCTGTATTTCGTGGCAACGGAAGACCCCGACATCAATGTGGCGCGTGTGAGCTATCGCGTGCAGACTGGTGGGCATCCCGTGGCAGAGGACAAGATTCGCAGCCGGTATGTGCGCTCCCTGGAATTGCTGTCGCAAGCAGTGATGCATGCGGACAGGGCCTACATCTTCGACAACTCGGACTCCGATCGTCTTTGGGTAGCGGAAGTCACGGACGGCGTGGAAATTGAAATGAAATCCGATGAAATGCCCGCCTGGTTCAAGAAGGCCTTGTGGGACAAGTTTGAATAGGGCGACTGCCCGCAGTTACCTCATGCGCTTGCATGGGGCCTCAAGAAACCCTGCAAGTCATTGATTTGCAGGGTTTCTTGCTTTCGTGGACTTACTTGGGCAGCAGCACCTTGTCGATCACATGGATCACGCCGTTGGACTGGTAGACATCGGCGATCGTCACCGTCGCCATGCCGCCCTTTTCATCGCTGAGCATGATCTTCGAGCCATTCGACTTGGCCACCAGCGTGCCGCCGCTGACGGTCTTGATGCTGGCCATGCCCTTGCCGTCCTTGATCATCTTGGACAGCGCTGCGGCATCCCATTTGCCGGCCACCACATGGTAGGTCAGGATGTTGGTGAGCGCAGGCTTGTTCTCTGGCTTGAGCAGGGTGTCGACGGTGCCGGCAGGCAGGGCGTCGAAGGCGGCGTTGGTGGGAGCAAACACGGTGAACGGGCCGGGGCTCTTGAGCGTATCGACCAGGCCTGCGGCCTTGACCGCGGCCACCAGGGTCGTGTGGTCCTTGGAGTTGACCGCGTTGTCGATGATGTCCTTGGAGGCGAGCATGGGCGCGCCGCCGACCATCACATCCGCCATGGCGGCGACGGACGCTGCTGACATCACGAGGGCGAGACTGAACGAGGCGATCTTGCGGGTGGTTTGGGTCGATGTCATGGAAGGCTCCTTGAGTTGAATGAACAGCCAAATCGATTCGGCTGAAATGAATACGCAGCGACCCCGCGGCCTGGATTCAAGAATTTTTCGGAAAATCACGCGGCGTGCCGGCAACGCCCGGAAATCCGGTACGCGCTGAATATTTTTCAAAATAGGTGAATCCAATCTCCTTGCTTGCTGCGTATCCAGTAGCAGCAAGGGATGCCGGCTTCTTTCCGGACAGGTGTGAACCTCTTCGATGCGGACATTTCTTGCCACACCGTGTGCTCTCAGCCGAAGGCGCACTCTCACGTTGGTACTCGCGTTCGACGCGAATCGAGAGGAATTTCCATGTCCGACGAATCAGTGTTGATAGGTGTCTTGCAAAAACGCGCGCAGAAGCTCGAAGATCGGCGCCATTTCTTCAGAAAGACCGGTGGCATGGCCGTCGGCATGGCGGGCGGCGCGATATTGACCGCCTGCGGCGGCGGCGGTGGTGATGCCATTGCCCAGGCCTCGGGGCCCACCGATGAAGAGATCCTGAACTTCGCGCTCAACCTGGAGTATCTGGAGTCGCAGTTCTATTACTACGCGGTGTTCGGCACCGGCCTGCCCGCCAATCTGCAAGGCGGCGTGGGCACGCAAGGCGCGGTCGTGGGCGGGCGGGCCGTGTCCTTCCGTGATCCGGTGGTGGCCCAGTACGCCAAGGAAATCGCCCAGGACGAACTGGCCCATGTGGAGTTTCTGCGCAAGGCGCTGGGCGCGGCGGCCGTGGCCCAGCCGCGCATCGACATCGGCGGCACGGACCCGAACGGCGCGTTCTCCGTGGCGGCGCGCGCCGCGGGCCTGGTCGGGCCGGGCGTGGCCTTCGATCCCTATGCGAGCGATGAGAACTTCCTGCTGGGCGCGTTCATCTTCGAGGACGTGGGCGTGACGGCCTACAAGGGCGCGGCGCCGCTGATCACCAACAAGACCTACCTTGAAGCTGCGGCCGGCATCCTGGCGGCCGAGGCTTATCACGCGGGTCTGGTGCGCACCGTGCTGTACGCCAAGGGGCTGGCAACGCCCGCATTGCGCGATGCGGCGGGTGCCATTTCCAATGCGCGCGACAGCCTCGACGGCTCCACCGATGTGGACCAGGGCATCACGGGCGATGCGACGACGTCCAACATCGTGCCGCTCGACGCCAACGGCATCGCCTACAGCCGCTCGCCGGGCGATGTGCTGAACATCGTCTACCTGAACAAGGACGCGGCGTCCAAGGGCGGGTTCTTCCCTGCAGGTGTCAATGGTTCGCTGGTGATGAGCAGCGCCTACGCCTGATGGCCGTGGCGGTCCGCCTGCGGGCGGACCATGGGTAGGCACAAGTGTTGGTAGAAAAGGAGTTTTCCATGGCTTTCTCTTTCAGCCCTTCGTCACACAAGCCGGCGTCAAGGCGGTTGCGGCCCGTCACCATTGCCCGCCGCTGCGTGGGCGGCCTGATCATGCTGGCCGGTGCAAGCATTCTTACCATGGACATGATTGCGCTGGCTTCGGGCGCCCAGCACGCGCCCGCGTCTTCGCCCGCAGCGCGCAGCCTGGGTCCGCAATAAGCGCAGCCGGCCATGGATACCGTTGCCTGCGCAGACGCCGCCATGGAGCGCGGCGCCAACATTTCCCCGGGCCGGGATGCCCCGGTCTTTGCCAGCCTGCCGCAGGTGCACCGCAGCGTGCCGGTGCCGCGCGGCGCGGGCGCAACGCTCAACGCCAGGCGCGCGCTGGCCTTCGCCGGGCCGGGCTACATGGTGGCCGTGGGCTACATGGACCCGGGCAACTGGGCCACTTCTATCGCGGGCGGCTCGCAGTTCGGCTACGCGCTGCTGGCGGTGATCTTCGCTTCCAATCTGATGGCCATGCTGTTCCAGGCCGCGGCCGTGCGGCTGGGACTGGCCAGCGGCCGCGATCTGGCCCAGGCCTGCAGGGAGCAGTTCTCGCCGCGCATCAATCTGCTGCTGTGGTTCTTCTGCGAGATCGCGATCGTGGCCTGCAACCTGGCCGAAGTGCTGGGCATGGCCATAGGCCTGAACCTGCTGTTCGGCCTGCCACTGATCGCGGGCGTGTGCATCACCGTGGTCGATGTGATGCTGATCCTGGCGCTGCAAAGCCGCGGCTTTCGCTGCCTCGAGTCGGTGGTGATAGGCCTGGTGGCGCTGATAGGCCTGTGCTTTGCGGCGCAGCTGGTGTGGCTGCATCCACCGCTGGCCAGCGTGCTCGCGGGCTTCGTGCCGCGCGCGGAAATCGTCACCAATCCAGAGATGCTGTATCTGGCCGTGGGCATATTCGGCGCCACCGTGATGCCGCACAACCTCTATCTGCATTCGGCCATCGTGCAGACGCGCGCGCACGACAAGAGCCTTGCCGGCACGCGCCAGGCGATACGCTACGCGACGCTCGATTCCACCGTCGCCCTGGGGCTGGCGCTGTTCGTCAACGCCGCCATCCTGGTCGTGGCCGCGGGCGCATTCAACCGCCCCGGCCAGGCGCCGGTGACCGAGCTTTCAGAGGCCTATCACCTGCTGTCGCCGCTGCTGGGTGTGGGCATGGCCAGCGCGGTGTTCGGCGTGGCGCTGCTGGCCTCGGGCCTGAGCTCCTCGGTCACGGGCACCCTGGCCGGGCAGATCGTGATGGAAGGCTTTCTGCAGATACGGCTGTCGCCCGCCTGGCGCGCGCTGCTGACGCGGCTGATCGCCATCGTTCCCGCGGTGATTGCCACGGCCTGGTATGGCAGCGCGGGCGCGAGTGCCTTGCTGGTTTTCAGCCAGGTGGTGCTGAGCCTGCAGTTGCCGTTCGCCATCGTGCCGCTGCTGCTGTTCACCACGCGCCGCAAGGTGCTGGGCGAGCTGTGCTTCGGGCGCAGGATGTCGATTGCGCTGTGGGGCTGCGCCGCCGTGGTGGTCTCGCTCAATCTGTGGATGCTGCAGCGGCTTTTCTGGGTCTGAGGCCCTGCCGCTTCAGCCGTGGCGCTTCTTGTCGGCGCACGCAAAGCCGAAGATCACCAGGCCACCCAGCGCCAGCAGCATGCCGACCCAGCCCGTCGATTCCCAGCCCAGGCCCAGCGAGATGGTGATGCCGCCCAGCCAGGCGCCCAGCGCGTTGGCGAGATTGAACGCCGAGTGGTTGAGCGCCGCGGCCAGGGTCTGGGCCTCGCCTGCGACATCCATCAGCCGGATCTGCAGGGCCGGGCCCAAGGCAACGGCCGTGCCCACGAGCAGCACATTGAACGAGCCCAGCCACAGATGGTGGGAAGTGAAGCAGAACAGCAGCAGCACCGCGCCCGACCAGGCCAGCATGCCGCCAATGGTGGGCATCAGCGCCTTGTCGGCGAGGCGCGAGCCGACCAGATTGCCGGCCACCATGCCCACGCCGAACAGCGCCAGAACGAAAGGCACGCCCTGCTCGGGCAGGCCCGCAAGATTCATCAGCGTGGGCTTGACGTAGCTGAACACCGAGAACATGCCGCCGAAGCCTATCGCCGCAATGCCCAGCGTGAGCCATACCTGCTTGCTGCGCAGCGCGCCGAGTTCGCGCCAGGGGCTGGCGTCGGCGGGCGCGGGCAGGGCGGGAATCCAGCGCCAGACCAGGGCCACCGCGAGCACCGCGATCGCACCGACCAGGGCAAACGCCGCGCGCCAGCCCAGCCACTGGCCCAGGCCCGCGGCCAGCGGCACGCCGACCAGCGTGGCAATGGTCAGTCCCAGCATCACATAGCCCACGGCCTGGGCGCGCCGCCCGGGCGGCGCCAGATGCGCGGCGACCAGCGCCGCGACGCCGAAGTAGGTGCCGTGCGGCAGACCGCTGAAAAAGCGCATCAGCACCATGTTGGCATAGCCCGGCACCACGGCGCTGGCGAAATTGCCGATCGCGTAGAGCAGCATCAGCGCCATCAGCAACTGGCGGCGCGGCATGCGCGCGCCCAGCACCGCGAGCACCGGCGCGCCTATCACCACGCCCATGGCATAGGCGCTGATCAGGTGGCCTGCGGTCGGAATGGAGACGCTCAGGTCCTGCGCGGCATCGGGCAGCAGTCCCATGATGACGAATTCGCCCGTGCCTATGCTGAAGCCGCCCACGCCCAGCGCAAGCAGGGCCTTGAGAAACGAGCGATCGGCGCTGCCGGCCACGGCGGTCACGCTTGGCGAAAGGGTTGTGACGGGACTGTTCATGTGCGGGAAATACGAGAGGCTCCGGCCGCGCGGAACCGGTATCAGATGCGGGCGATAAGGCAGAAAGGGACACCCGGGGCGCAACGCGCCACGGGCTATTCGCAAGTTTACATTTGCCTGGGGATTACCCTTGGAGGCCCGCGCTGGACGACTGCGTCGTCTTCAGGGGCAAAACGCCTCACTCGGGCAGGCCATCGACATCCTGCGCGCCGGGCACCAGCCGCTCGCGCAAGGTACGCAGGATTTCCGCGGACAGCGCGGGATTGCCCGCCGCGGTCGCGCGCGCCAGCGCCAGCGCGCCCACCATGCTGCTGAGCATGACGACGGTCTGGGCGCGCTTTTCCGCAGGCTCGCCTTCGAGCACGCGCATGAAGCGCTGGATATTGCGCTCCACGCCCTGGGCAAACACTTCGGACATTTCCGGGCCGGCGCGCGCTGCGTCGGTGGCGAGCGCGGCCGCGGGGCAGCCTTCGCCGGGATGGTCGCGGTGATTGACCGAAAGGTAGCTGTCGACCATGGCCTGGAGCTTGGCGGTCGCGGGCGCGTTGCCATCCTGCTCGAGGCCGTCGAGCGGCGTGATGGTCCACTCGAAAGCGCGCAGGCAGGCTTCGCGCGCGAGCGCGTCCTTGGATGCGAAATGCCGGTACAGGCCGCCATGCGTGAGACCGGCATCGCGCGTGATCTCCGCGACGCCGACGCCGCTGAGCCCTTTTTCGCGGTACAGACGGGCAGCGGCGTCGACTATGCCTGCGCGGTTTTCTGCGGCTTGGGTTTTGCTGACCTTCATGGCTTAGATGATAACCATCATCAAAAATAAATTATGATGATCGTCATCATCAATAGAGCCTGGCCCGGGATGACATGGGCCGGGCGCGTGAAAGGTGTTGTATGGGTCGACGTGTCGTAATCACCGGTTTGGGGCTGGTTTCTCCTTTGGGCGCCAATGTGGAGCTGGCCTGGCAGCGGCTGCTTGCCGGGCAGTCGGGCCTGCGCGCGCTCGATCCCGCGATCAGCGCCGGCACGGGCGCGGCCGTCGCGGGACGTGTGCCGGGGCTCGATGAAGACCCCGAGGCGGGCTGGAATCCCGAAGCCGTGATTTCTGCCAAGGAACTGCGCCGGCTCGACCGCTTCACGGCGTTCGCGCTGGGCGCGGCCGACCAGGCGCTCGCGCATGCGCAGTGGCAGGATGCCACGGCGGCGCAAAAGGAGCGCGCCGCGACCATCATAGGCTCGGGCGTGGGCGGCTTCGGCACCATCGTCGACGCCGTGCGCACCACCGACGGCAAGGGGCCGCAGCGGCTGTCGCCGTTCACGGTGCCGGCATTTCTCGCGAATCTCGCCGCCGGCCAGGTATCGATACGCCACCAGTTGCAAGGCCCGATAGGCGCGCCGGTCACGGCCTGCGCCGCGAGCATCCAGGCCATGGGCGATGCGGCGCGGCTGATACGCAGCGACGAAGCCGACATGGCCTTGTGCGGCGGCAGCGAAGCCACCATCGATCGCGTGGCCCTGGGCAGCTTTGCCGCGGCCAAGGCGCTGTCGAATTCGGGCGCCGACAACCCGGCAACGGCGTCGCGGCCGTTCGATGCGGCGCGCGACGGCTTCGTGATGGCCGAGGGCGCGGGCCTGCTGGTGCTCGAATCGCTCGAACATGCGTTGGCGCGCGGCGCGACGCCTTTGGCCGAAGTCGTGGGCTATGGCACATCGGCCGATGCCTACCATGTGACT
This sequence comes from Comamonas sp. DB36, assembly GCF_057914905.1. Taxonomy (NCBI): domain Bacteria; kingdom Pseudomonadati; phylum Pseudomonadota; class Betaproteobacteria; order Burkholderiales; family Comamonadaceae; genus Comamonas; species Comamonas sp. DB36. The sequence continues at coordinate 3,789,807 of NZ_CP196631.1, read as the reverse complement.
TCGGGCCCTGAAGACGGCTCGGGCGCGGCGCGTTCCATGCTGGCCGCATTGCGCCAGTCCGGGCTGCAGCCCGGCGACATCCAGCACCTGAATGCCCATGCGACGTCCACGCCCGTGGGCGACAAGGGCGAGCTCGCAGCCATTCGCAAGGTGTTCGGCACGGGCCGGGGCCCTTCGATCACGGCGACGAAATCGGCGCTGGGCCACATGCTGGGCGCGGCTGGCGGCGCGGCCGCGATCTTCACGGTGCTCGCCTTGCGCGACCAGATCGTTCCTCCGGTGCTCAACCTCGAGAACCCCGATCCCCTGGCCGAAGGCCTGGACCTGGTCATGGGCCAGGCCAGGCCCCAGGCCATAGAGCACGCGATGCTCAACGGCTTTGGTTTCGGCGGCGTCAATGCGACGCTGATCCTGAAGCGATTCGCGCACTGATCGCGTCCGCCGCGCTCTGCGGGCGGCGCAGCAGGAAGACCACGGCGGCGGCCGTCAGCACGGCCAGACCCGCGAGCAGCTGCAGCACCTGGATGAAGGTTTGGGCATAGCTTTGCGCCAGCAGCGCGGCCTGCGGGCCCAGCAGCGCCGCGCCCGCCTGCAGCTCGCCCAGCGCCGCGCGCCCCGATGCCTCGAGCAGGGCCTGGGGCGGGACCGATGCGCCGATCTGCGCGGCCAGCCGCTGCTGTATCAGCCCGGCGAGCAGCGCGCTGACCACGGCGATCGCCACGCCGTCGGCGCTCACGCGCACGGTGTTGAACAGCCCCGTCGCCATGCCCACGCGCTCGGGCGCGACGCCGCTCACCGCGAGACCATCCATCAATCCCCAGGGCAGGCCTATGCCCACGCCTATCAGCAGCAGCGGCGCGTGCAGTGCCGCGCCTGTGCCCTGGCCGAACGCCTGGGCCAGCCAGGCCAGCCCCGCGCCGACCAGCAGCAGGCCCGCGCCCGACAGCGTGCCCGGCGCAAACCAGCGCGTGAGCAGCGCGGCGGCGAAGGGCACGACCAGCAGCGGCGCCGCGAGCCAGACCATCATCTGTCCGGCCTGCAGCGCGCCGTAGCCGTCTATGCCTATGAAACGGCTGGGCAGCAGCACGATCAGCACGATGAACAGAAAGGCCGGCGACGCGGCCAGTGCCTGCACGCCCAGCACGCCGGGGTCGCGCAGAAAATCCAGTTCGAGCATGGGGCGCGCGGCGCGCTTTTCAATCGCCGCGAACGCGGCGAACATCGCGGCGCTGGCCAGCAGGCAGGCAATGACCGTGGCATCGCCCCAGCCTTGTTCGGGCACCAGCAGCATGCCGTAGGTGAACAGTCCCAGCGCCAGCGTGAAGCTGATCGCGCCGGGCCAGTCGAGCCCGCCCCGGGCCGCGGGGAGATCGCGCGAAGCGCTGGCCGCGACCAGCAGCCAGCCGAGCACGCCGACCACGCCGGTCGCGTGGAACACGCCTTGCCAGCTGCTGATTTCCACCAGCCAGCCCGAGATCAGCGGGCCGAACGCCAGGCCCAGGCCGAACGTCGTGCCCAGCAGGCTGAAAGCGCGGGCCCGCGCCCGGCCTTCGAACAGCGGCGCGAGCGAGGACATGGCGGCGGCGAAGGCCGCGGCGCCGCCCAGACCCTGCAGCAGGCGCAGCAGATCGATCCACAGCACGCTGGGCGCGAAGGGAATGGCGAAGGTGCACAGGCAGAACCAGGCCAGGCTGATCAGCCAGATGCGCCGCCGTCCATGGAGATCGGTCAGGCTGCCGGCGACCATCATCGCGCCGCCATAGCTCAGGATGTAGCCGTTCATGATCCAGGCCAGTTGCGCGGAGCTGCCGCCCAGTTCGTGGCTGATCGCGGGCAGCACCACGGCCGGGCCCGTGAAGCACAGCGGGATCAGCAGGGCGGTGAGGCAGGCGGCCAGCAGCTGCAGCCAGCGCAGGGCTGCAGGGGAAAAAATCGAAGACATGAAGAAGTTTCGCCAGAGAATTTGCAGGGATTGCAGGCAGCGCGCAGGCGCTGCAGCAGGAGAGGGCCGTAGGTTAGGCGTGCATGGGTAAAAGAAAAACCGGCTACATTTCCGAATACTTAGGACATGGATGTCTTGAATAGAGCAATGTCATGATGGAAAACCTGGGCAGCATCGGTATCTTTGTGCGCGTCGCCGAACGCCTGGGCTTTTCGGCCGTGGCGCGCGATCTGGGGGTTTCGCCTTCGGCCGTGGGCAAGGCCGTGGCGCGGCTCGAAGAGCGGCTGGGCGTGCGCCTGTTTCACCGCAGCACGCGCACGCTGGCGCTGACGGCCGAAGGCGAGAAATTCCTCGAGCGCTGCCGCCGCATCCTGTGCGAAGTCGAGGCCGCGGAACTCGAGATGACCCAGGCCAGCGCCGCGCCGCGCGGCAAGCTGCGCGTGAGCCTGCCGCGGCACAGCGGACTGTTCGAGCCCGTGATCGCCGAGTTCATGCGCCGCTATCCCGCGGTGGAACTGGACCTGGATTTTTCCGACCGCATGGTCGACGTGATCGGCGACGGCTTCGATGCCGTGGTGCGCACCGGCGTGCTTGCCGACTCCGGCCTCAAGCGCCGCCGCCTGGGCAGTTTCCGCCGCGTGCTGGTCGGCTCGCCCGACTACTTTGCCGCGCATGGCCGGCCGCAAAGCCCGGCCGAGCTGCAGTCGCATATCTGCCTGCATTACCGCTATCCCAGCACGGGCCGGCTCGAGGCCTGGCCGCTGCCGCCCGCACCCGATGAAGCCCTGCCCGAGCTGCCGCAGTCGCTGGTCTGCAACAGCGTTGAAATGCGCATCCACCTGGCTTTGCACGGCCAGGGCATTGCCTGCCTGCCCGATTTCATTGCCGCGCCGCACCTGCGCGCGGGCCGGCTGCAGACGGTGCTCGACGACTGCAGCGGCGACAGCGGCGTGATGTGGATTCTGTGGCCCGCGAGCCGCGATCTCTCTCCCAAGCTGCGCGCGTTCATCGACTGTCTCAGCGCCAATGTTCTGCGCTGATTCAGCGCGCCGGCCGGGCCGCAGCCAATAGCCAAAGCAGCACGCAGACTGCGAGCGCCGCGCCGAAGTTGTAGCCCATTCCCGCGACAAACGCCGCGCTGTAGCGCGCGGCCTGGCCCGCAGCGCCGGCATCCGCCGCGAGCGCTGCGCCGAACAGCATGCCGACCACGGCCACGCCCAGCGCGGCGCCGATCTGCTGCAGCGTCGCGATCACGCCCGAAGCCATGCCGGCCTGGGCAGCGGGCACCAAGGCCAGCACCAGATTCAGCAGCGGCGTCATGATCAGCCCCTGGCCGGCGCCGACCACGATCAGCAAGGGAATCAGCTGCACCGGCGCCAGCGCCGCACCCGCGACTGCGACCTGGGCGATCAGCAGGCCTGTCGACAGCGCATACGCCACGGCGCCGGCGACGATGGCGCGCGCGCCCCAGCGTGCGACCAGGCGCGGTGCGGCCAGCGAGGCGCAGGCAAAGCCCAGGCTGCAGGGCGCGAAGATGCTGCCCGCCATGAACGGGTCCAGCCCCAGGCCCGACTGCAGCAGCAGCGCGAAGCCCAGAAAGAACGAACTCGATGTCGAGTAGACCAGCAGCACCAGCAGCGCGCCCAGCGCGAAGCGGCGCTGGCCGAGCAGCCGCATGTCGACCAGCGGCAACTGCCCCCCGGACTGGCGCTGGCGTTGCTGGCGGTGGAAGGCCGCGAGCAGCAGCACGGCCGCGGCCAGAGTCCAGAGGCTCCAGGCGGGCCAGCCTTGCGCCGGCCCTTCGATCAGCGGCACCAGCAGACTGGCCAGTCCGCCGCTCACCAGCAGCACGCCGCGGCCGTCGAGCGCGGGGCGCTCGGGCGCGCGTGACTCGGGAATGTGGCGTGCCGCGGCGATCGCGCCCAGGCCTATGGGCACATTGATCAGAAAGATCGTGCGCCAGCCCAGGCCCCACAGGTCGGCGTGCACCAGCCAGCCGCCGAACACCTGGCCGGCGATCGCGGCCAGGCCCAGCGTCATGCCCAGCAGGCCGAACGCGCGCCGGCCGGCGTCGCCGTCGAAGTGCACGCGTATCGAGGCATAGACCTGGGGAAACAGCAGTGCGGCAGCGAGCCCCTGCAGCACGCGCGCGGCGATCAAGGCATTCGCGTCGGGGGCGAGTCCGCACAGCAGGGACGCAAAGGTGAACCCCGCCATGCCCAGCACGAACAGCCGGCGGCGCCCGAAGCGGTCGCCCAGCCGCCCGCCCGTGATCAGCAGCACGCCGAAAGCGAGTTCATAGCCCGCAACGATGAAGCCGATCTGCGCAAAGCTCACCGCGAGTCCGGCCTGCATGCTCGGAATGGCGACGTTGACGACAAACAGATCGAAGATGGTGACAAAGCCGGCGAGCAGCAGCACGGCCAGGCCGCGCCAGGGCGGGTTGGAAGAGACGGAACAGGATTTCATGCAGCGCATTCGGTGGGTGAGGGCGCATTCTGTGATTCATTCCAACCAATTACAATTTAACCGTTTATGCTGTTACTGAAAGCAATGCGATGGCCATTCGTACCCTGGAGCGCACGCGCCACGAGCTTGCCGCCTTCTTGCGCGCGCGCCGCGAGCGGCTGTCGCCTGCCGATGCCGGTCTGCCCAGCGGCGGGCGGCGGCGTACGCCGGGACTGCGGCGCGAGGAAGTCGCGGCGCTCGCGGGCGTGGGCCTGACCTGGTACACCTGGCTCGAGCAGGGGCGCGACATCGGCGTGTCGGCCGCGTTTCTCGACAGCCTGGCGCGCGTCTTTAAGCTCGATGCCGCCGAGCGCCGCCATCTGTTCCTGCTCGCGCATGCGCGGCCGCCGGCCGAGCCCGGCAAGACCTGGTGCGTGGTGCCGCCGCTGGTGCGCCGGCTGATGCACGACCTCGCGCCGCATGCGGCCTATGTGCTCAATCTGCGCTGGGATGTGCTGGTCTTCAACACCGCTGCCGACGAACTGTTCGGCTTCGGCGCGCATGCGCCCGAGCGGCGCAATCTGCTGTGGCTGCTGTTCACCGATCCGCTGCTGCATGCGCGCTTTGCCGACTGGGAGCCGCAGGCGCAGCAGATGCTGTCGAGCTTTCGCCGCGACTTCGCGCGCGCGACGCAGGAGGCCGATATCCATGAACTGGTCGATGAGCTTGCCCGGGTCTCACCGACCTTCAAGCAATGGTGGCACCGCAACGAGGTGCACGCGCCGTGCACTGGCATGCGCGAACTGCTGATCGACGGCCGGCGCCAGGCGTATGAGCACACTTCGCTGACCGTCGATGAAGACCGCCATCTGCGGCTGGTGGTCCATGCGCTGGCGCCCTAGGGCGGGCCGGGGGCGGGCTCAGGCCTGCGCCGGGCGGCGCGCAAACGCCAGATAGTCCAGTGCGGCCATCACCAGCATCGACGCGCCAACCAGCGGGAAGACCGCGCCGCCCACCAGCAGCAGCGCGAAGACGCCGGCCTGCAGCTTGCGGTTCGCGGCTGCGGGCGGAACGCCCAGGCCGCCCGCGGGCCGGCGCTTCCACCACATCACGGCCGCGCTGACGCACAGCAGCACGATGGCCAGGCAGGTCACGACCAACAGCGCCTGGTTGAACACGCCCCATTCCATGCCCAGGTGGACATTGATGCCCCATTCCAGCGCCCGGCCCATGGGGCCGTAGTCCGCGTAGCGCATGTCGAGCAGCGGCCGGCCGCTGTACTGGTCCAGATGCACCACGCGCTGCTGCGCCAGATCCGCGGGATAGACCGAGCCCGAATAGACGCCTTGCGCGCCCTTGGGCAGCTGCACGGCGTAGCCCGGCGCCAGGCCCAGGCGATCGAAGGCCGCGACGGCCTGGTCCAGCGTCCATGCCGCGGGCTGCGGCGGCACATCGGCCGGCACATGGCCCGCGTGCGCGGAATGCCCTTCGTGGCCGTCATGGCCCGAATGACCGTCGTGGTCTTCATGGCCCTCATGGCCTTCATGGCCCGACTCGGGCAGGCGTGCCTGCTGCAGCGACCAGGCCGTGGTCTGGCCGTCGGCCAGGCGCAGTTCGGACATCGGCACCTGCACGCGCACGCCCGCCGGATAGCCGAAGTTGCTGCCGTTGGCCCATTGGTTGATCTGATTGCCCCACAGCACCGACCAGGGCATTCCCGTGACCGCGAGGAACAGCAGCATGCCGCCCACGCCCAGGCCCGTGACCGCATGCAGATCGCGCCAGAAAACCCGCTTGGCGGGCGTGGCGCGCACCGTGACCACACCGCCTTTTTGCCCGCGCGGCCACCACAGGTAGATGCCGGTCAGCACCAGCAGGATGGCCCAGCCCGCGGCAATCTCGATCGCGCCGCGCGCGACCTTGCCGAAGTACTTGAGGCTGTGCAGCTTGCGAATGGTCCAGGCGACGCTGCCGCCATCGGGCAGCGCGCCCAGCACTTCGCCGCGGTAAGGGTCGACGAAGACCGCGAGCCGCTCTCCGCCCGGGGTCGCGATCAATGCTTCAGCGCTGCGCGTGGCCGCGGCCGGCGGGGTGTATTTGATCAGCGCTCCCGGGTGCGCGGCCAGCGCCGCGGCCGCAAGTTGCGTGGGCGCACGCGCGGGCGTCGCGGCCGCGTTCACCGTGAGCAGCCGCTGGTGAAAGAAGCCGTCGATCTCGTTCTTGAACACATAGAGGCCGCCGGTGATCGCCAGCCAGATCAGGAACGGCAGCACCAGCAGACCGGCGTAGAAATGCCAGCGCCAGACCGCGCGGTAGAGGTCGGGAGAAGCGCGCCGAGCGCGGGTTTCGGGGACGGAAGTCGTCATGGGAATCTCGTGTCCATCGGCGCGCACTGCGCGGCCTGGGTGTCAGCGGTGCGTGCGCGAAATCGGGAAAGAGCGCGGCCATATGCTGGTGGGCATGGCGCGCGCAAAGGACTGCGCCGGGAGACGGGGCAGGGCCGGATCAGCCGATGGCGGGCGGGCCGCGCGGCGGAAAGCGCGCGCCGCTGCGGCCCGCGATATGCGCGGCGACCAGCGGCGTCAGCGCATGCGCCAGCGGCTGGTGCACCGGCACCGCACTGCAGAACTCGGGCACGGGCAGCGATGGCGCGAGGCACAGCGAGCAGTCCAGCGTGTGCTCGCCGGCCTCGTGGTCCAGCGCCACCATCTTCATCGCGCCAGCGGCGCTGCAGACGACTTCCATGCGCTGCGGATGAAAGACCGGCGCGGCAGCGGCGATTCCCAGCACCAGCAGATAGCACGCCATGACAAGGCGTAGCAGGGCTGAGGAAATGCGCAGGGCTTGCATGGCGCGATTATCCCGAGTTGCGAAAGACACGGCCGCCTCGTGGCTGTTGTCGTTAGAGTATGGATTTGACTATCAATCAAGTTTTGCAATAATAAAAAACTATGATTGATGCCTTTTTACTCGCTGGTCGTTTCAGGCCCCGGCTGGCCGTTCTTGCGCTGGCGCTGGCCGCGCTGCCCTGCGGCGCGCAGCCTGCCGCCGAGCTCGAGACCATCACGGTCCGCGCGGGCGGCGCGGGTCCGCTGGAGCGCGCCACGGCCACCGGCAGCCGCCTTGATCTCAGTGTGCGCGAGACTCCGGCGAGCGTCGAAGTGATCACCCGCGCCCAGCTTGAATCGCGCGGCGACAGCACGCTGCGCGAGGCGATCACGCGCGCTGCGGGCATCACCAGCCTGGGCCATGCGGGCAACAGCGCGAGCCTTTCGGCGCGCGGCTTCACCGACACGACGGCGGTGCTGCGGCTGTATGACGGCAGGCGCCAATATGGTGGCGTGGGGGTGAGCTTTCCGTTCGACACCTGGTCCATAGACCGCATCGAAGTGCTGCGCGGGCCGGCGTCGGTGGTGCATGGCGACGGCGCCATCGGCGGCGTCGTCAATGTGATTCCCAAGAAGCCGACGCGCGCTCCGGTGCGCAGCGAGGTCCAGGCCTCGGCGGGCAGCGCGGGCCGGCGCGCGCTGGCGCTGGGCAGCGGCGGCGCGATAGACGCGCAATGGTCGTACCGGCTCGATCTGAGCGCCGATCGATCGCAGGGCTGGGTGGAGCGCGGCGAGCTGCGCAACGCCACGGCGACGGCCGCGCTGCGCTGGGATGCGACGCGCGATCTGCAGCTGCAGCTCGCGCTGGCGCAAGGCCGGCAGGCGCCGGCGCGCTACTTCGGCGTGCCGCTGATCGATGGCGTGCAGCCGCGCGCGCGGCACCGGCGCAACTACAACGTCGAGGACAGCGACATCCGCCTGCACGACCGCTGGACGCAGCTGAGCGCGCAATGGGCAGCGAGCAGCGATGTCGCCGTGCGCAGCACGCTGTACCACATCACCAGCGAGCGCCACTGGCGCAATGCCGAGACCTATGCATTCAATGCCGCAACGCGTCTGATCGACCGCCCCGACAACACCGAGATCGGCCATGCGCAGACGCAGACCGGCAACACCACGGATGTCGCGTTCACGGGAAAGCTGTTCGGGCGCGACCACCAGCTTTCGCTGGGCTTCGATGTCAACCGCGCGGCCTTGCGGTACAGCCACAACAGCTATTCGGGCAGCGCGGCACCAGTCGATCCCTGGTACCCCGATCCCGGCCATTACTTCAGCGAGCAGCCTTTCATCCCGCGCGACCGCAACCAGGCGCGGCAGTACGCGCTGTTCGCCGAAGAAAGGATCGCCTTGACGCAGCGCTTGTCGCTGGCCGCGGCAGCGCGCTTCGACCATGCGCGGCTCGCGCGCCATGACCTTGTGGCCGGCACGCCGGTTTTCGATCGCCGCTACGCGCACAGCGGCTGGCGCCTGGGAACGGTCTACGAACTGCACCCCGATGTCGCGCTCTACGCGCAGGCCAGCGCCGCCGCCGATCCGGTCAGCGGCCTGCTGATGCTGTCTGCGGACAATGCGCGTTTCGATGTCTCCAGGGGGCGGCAGCTCGAAGTCGGCATCAAGCAGTCGTTCTGGCAAGGCCGGGGCGACGCGACGCTGGCCGCGTATGCGATCCGCAAGAACAACCTGCTGACGCGCGACCCCGGCAACCCGTCGCTGCGCCGCCAGGTCGGCCGGCGCTCGTCGCGGGGCGTGGAAGCCACGCTGGCGCTGCAGGCCGCAGCCGCGCTGCGGGTCGAGGCGAATGTCGCACTGCTGCAGGCGCGCTACGACGATTTCAGCGAATTCGCCGGCGGAGCCGCGGTGTCGCGCAACGGCAATGTGCCCGTCGATGTCCCTGAACGCGTCGCCAACGTCTGGGTCGGCTGGACGCCGCGGCCCGACTGGACGCTGTCCGGCGGCCTGCGCCATGTCGGCAGGCGCCACGCGGACAGCGCCAACCGTCTGACGCTGCCGGCCTACACCACGGCCGACCTGGCGCTGCAATGGCAGGCGGGTGCGGCAACCAAGCTGACGCTGCGCGGCTTCAATGTCTTCGACCGGCCGTTCTTCACGACCGCCTACTACACCGGCACGCAATGGTTTGCGGGGGAAGGGCGGCGCTGGGAACTCGCGCTCCACCATCGCTTCTGAGAGCCGCGCCCTGTAGGCCCAGGACGCGCCCCAGATGGGCGCTAGACCGACTCCAGGGTATTCGGCAAGGCCGTCAAATAAGGTTTCCCCGCGACATCCTCGTCGCGGCCAAGGCATAGGCCGCGAACCAGGCCCGCCCAGCGAAGCGGGCCGTTTCGTCAATCAACCAGGAAACCGCACCATGGACAACAAGCAAGTCATCGAGACCTTGAACGACCTGATAGAAAACTGCAAGGACGGCGAATTCGGCTTCACCAGCAGCGCGGAACATGCACGTACCGGCAGTCTCAAGCAGACCTTCCTGTCGCGTGCCCAGGACTGTCGCCTGGCCGCGGAAGAACTGCGCAGTGTCGTCGGCCAGCTTGGCGGCCGCTCCACGCCAGATGGCGGCACGCTCGCCGGCGCCGCGCATCGCGGCTGGGTCGCCGTGAAGGGAACGCTCGCCGGCTACAGCGACCTCAACATGCTGGAAGAAGCCGAACGCGGCGAAGACAAGGCGCTGGAACGCTACCGCAAGGCGCTGGAGGAAGACCTGCCCGCCGACGTGCGCGTGGTGGTGCAGCGCCAGTACGAAGGCGCCAAGCGCAACCATCTGCAGATCCGCGAACTGCGCGACGCCGCGCGCCGCGCCGACAACGCGTAACGACGCCGCGCGCAACGGCGGCGCCCGCAGAGCGGGAGCCACCGTTGCGCCGCATCAGGGCGTGGATTCAGGAGGGCGCATCTGCGCCCTTTCCTTTTCCTCGCCCGAAGGCGTTTGCGGATCGAGCCCGGTGTCGGGCGATTCCTTGACCTGGGGCAGATCGGCGGCGCGCGTGATCATTTCCTCGATGATGAAGCGGCCGTAGAGCTGGGCGCGCTCGGCGCCCTGGGCATGCAAGGCATCGGCGGCACGGCGTGCCACGTCATCGTTGTCGACCCGCACCACGATGAAGTGGAAGCCCTGGGCGGCGAGTTCACGGTTGGCCTTGACCAGATTGAGCTCCTGGCCGACGGAGGCTGCAGGGCTGGCCCTGGCGATGTCTTCATCGCACTGCGCGAGCATCTGCGCGGCGCTGTAGCGGTGGATGTCGGCGGGTTCCGTTCCCAGGGCCGTGAGCGCCGCCTGGCCGTCGTCGGCGCTGGCCGCATCGGGAAACGAAACCACCATGTGGCCTATGGGCTTGAACACGCCGTAGGCGCGGTGTTCTGTGGGATCCATTGCGTTGCTCCTCTGGTTGGGGGCGGATGCGGCCCATGTGGGCGCACTGCGTTCTCCGCCGTCTGCTTGGAATTCCAGCCTAGCGTTTGCTGCCCGCCTACGCCATAGGACGAAAAGCCGTCTGTCACCGCGTGCCAGGCCTGGGCTTTGAGCGCCGCGCGGCCGGCTTTCTCGGCTTGGCCGGTTCGCAGGCATCGAGCAGCTGCAGCAGCGCGCATTCGGCCGGGCTCATTCCCAGCTTCTTGCGCGCCGCATGTCCTGCGTCCGCCGCCTGGCGTTCGCAGAAGTTCAGTACTTCGGGATGGATGTAGAACTTGCGGCATACGCTGCTGGTATTGCCCAGGCGCTGCGCGACCTGCTTGACGATGTCGTTGATCGCGCTCGCGCTCAGCTGCGCCTGTTCCTGGCCGGCGCAGCGCGCGGCCAGCGCCAGCTCCATCGCGCAGACGCTGGCATGCCAGGTGCGGAAATCCTTGGCCGTGAAGTCTTCGCCGCACAGCGTGCGCAGGTAGTCGTTCACATGGTCCGAACGCAGATGCTGCAGCTCATCGTGTTCGTCGAGGAACTGGAACAGCCGCTGACCCGGCAGTTCCTGGCAGCGCTGCACGATGCGCGCCACGCGCCGGTCGGCGATGGACACCTGCTGCATCACGCCGCTCTTGCCCTTGAAGTGCAGTTGCAGTTGGGTGGCGCTGGCCTTGGCGTGGCGGTTCCTGAGCGTGGTCAGGCCATACGATCCGTTCTGCTCGGAGTATTCGTCGTTGCCTATGCGCATGCCGGTTCGGTCGAGCAGCCGCACCACGGTCGCGGCCACGACTTCGAGGCCGGGGCGGCGCGCCGCGAGGTCGCGTTCCACCGCGCGGCGTATCCGGGGCAGCGCGCGGCCGAAGCGCAGCATGCGCTCGAACTTGGCCTGCTTTTGCTGCTCCTGCCATAGCGCGTGGTAGCGATACTGCTTGCGCCCGCGCGCGTCGCGGCCCGTGGCCTGCAGATGGCCCAGGGGATCGGGGCAGATCCAGACATCGGTATAGGCCGGGGGAATCGCCAGCTGGCGAATGCGTGCGAGCTGTTCGGCATCGCGTATCAGGCTGCCGTCGGCCGCCCGGTAGGAAAAGCCCTTGCCGCTGCGCACGCGGCGCCAGCCTTCGGTCTGCTCGTCGACATAGGTCAGCGTCGCCATCTTTGCCTTTTAGTTCCAACAGGGATCGAGCACGATCTTGCGGAACATCGGGCCGCGGCGCCGTCGTCCGGCGCCGCATGCGCGCGCAGGCGCTCAGGCTGGAAGCGGCGCCTGCGGGCCGTTGCCCAGGCCCTGGAACGTGGTCTGCGTGACCCAGTCGAGGATCTGCGCATTGGTGTACTGGCCCGACTCCTTGAGCAGGGCCACGACGGGGTCGCAGGCGCGCGCGAACAGCGTGTAGAGCACCAGCTCGGATGGCAGCTGGGCGTTGAGCTGGCCGCTGGTCTGGGCTTCGGCGATCCAGATGCTCAGGCGGTTGCTCAGCGCGATCAGCCGGTCCATATAGGCATCGTTCGACTGAAGCGAAGCGCTCAGACTCGAGTTCTGCGCGGGCAGGGACGGCATCTCGCCTTCGAGCTGGGTCTGCATGGCCCAGCGTATGACCGCGCGCAACTGGTCCACGGGCGACAAAGGCTGGTCGGTCTGCGCGGCTTCGGCCGCCTGGGCGCGCAGGCCGTCGACAAAGGCCAGCGCGCGGTCGAGCACGCCGACCATGGCCGCACCCGCCAGTTCTTCCTTCGATGTGAACAGCTTGTAGAGGCTGGCCTTGGCCATGCCGGCTTCGGCCGCGACCTCATCCACGGTCATGGCGTCATAGCCCTTGCTGGCCAGCAGGCGGTTGACGGCGGTGACTATGGCTTCCTGGCGCAGGCGCTGGATTTGCTCTTTGATCGATGAACGGGTTTCCATGGCCTGATTCTAGAGCGAAACCCGCAAGCCGAAAACTTTATAGTGCAAAGTGGAGACTTAACGGATATATTGTGAACTCATGAGTTCAGTAATTGATCTTTCAAGTACATCAGGGGAATCCACCATGCACCGCATCGCTGTCATCGGATCCGGCATCGCCGGCCTGTCTGCCGCATGGCGGCTCGCCGACCAGCATGCGGGCCACCAGGTCACGCTGTTCGAGGCCGGCAGCCATTTCGGCGGCCATGCGAACACCGTGGACCTGACGCTCGAAGGCCTGCAGCATGGCGTGGACACGGGCTTTCTGGTCTACAACCAGCGCACCTACCCCTTGCTCACGGCGCTGTTCGCCGAGTTGGGCGTGGAAAGCGCGGCGTCCGAGATGTCTTTGTCGGTGCAATGCCTGGATGCACCAGGCCGCAGCGGCCTCGAATGGAGCGGGACATCGCTCAACGCGGTGTTCGCCCAGCGGCGCAACCTGCTGCGGCCGCGGTTCTGGGGAATGCTGTCGGAAATCCTGCGCTTCAACCGCATCACCACCGATCTCGCGCGCCGCCAGGTCGAACACGAACTGCAAAGCCCGATTGCGGATTTCCTCTACACCCATGGCTTCGGCAAGGCGTTCCGCGAAGACTATCTGCTGCCCATGATCGGCAGCATCTGGTCCTGTCCCACCGAGCAGATGCTGCAGTTTCCGATAGCGACGCTGGTGCGCTTTTGCCACAACCATGGCCTGCTGCAGGTCACGGACCGGCCGCAGTGGTACACCGTGCGCGGCGGCTCGCGCGAATATGTGCGCCGCATGGTCGCGCGCTTGCAGGCCCCGGGCCCGCACCAGGCGCGCCTGCACAGCCCGGTGCTGGGCCTGCGCCGCAGCGATGCCGGCGTGCAGCTGCAGACCGCGCAGGGCACTGAAGCTTTCGACGCGGTCGTGCTGGCCTGCCACAGCGACCAGGCGCTGAGGCTGCTCGGCGCCGATGCGACGCCGCTTGAAGCGGCGGTGCTGGGCGCGATCCGCTACCAGCCCAATGTCGCGGTGCTGCACACCGACACCCAGGTGCTGCCGCAGCGGCGCGCGGCCTGGGCGGCGTGGAACTACGAGCGCGCCGCGGGCGCCGATGCGCACCAGGCCCAGGTCTGCCTGCACTATCTGCTCAACCGCCTGCAGCCACTGCCCTGGCAGCAGCCGGTGATCGTCTCGCTGAACCCTTCGCGGCCGATCGATGAAAGCCAGATCCATCAACGCATCGAATACAGCCATCCGGTGTTCGACCTGGCCGCGATCCAGGCCCAGGGCACGATCGCAGCGCTGCAAGGCCAGCGCCGCACCTGGTTCTGCGGCGCATGGACAGGCTATGGCTTCCACGAGGACGGCCTGCGCTCCGGCCTGGACGCGGCCCAGGGCGTGATGCAGGCGCTGCGCCGCATGCCGCTGCGCGTCTCGCAGGAGGCGCTATGAACCCCACCCCCGCACGGCCGCTGATCGGCATGGGCCATGTCTGGCACCGGCGCCTGCGGCCGGTCGCGCATGCGTTCCGTTATCCCAGCTACTTCCTGCTGCTGCCGCTGCGCAGCCTGCGCGACGCGCCCTGCGCGGCGCTGGCACGCAACCACCGCGCGCTGATGAGCTTTCATGATTGCGACCATGGCGAAGGCGGTGACGACGCGCTTGCCTGGTTCGACGCCATGCTGCACAGCGAAGGCATTGCCGACGCCGATGGCGAAGTCTGGCTGCACACTTTTCCGCGCGTGCTGGGCTATGTGTTCAAGCCCGTGAGCTTCTGGTATGCGCACCGCGCCGACGGCTCGCTGGCGGCGGTGCTGGCCGAAGTCAACAACACCTTCGGCGAGCGCCATGCCTATCTGCTCGCCGGCGACGAACTCGACTGGGGGCTGGAGCAGACGGCGCGCAAGGTCTTTCATGTCTCGCCGTTCTGCCGCATCGAGGGCCACTACCGCTTTCGCTTCGAGCGCTCGGGCGCCGCCGCCGGCCAGCCGGCGCGCACGCGCGCCTGCGTCGATCTGCATGACGACATCGGCCCGCTGCTGCAGACCAGCGTCGCCGGAACGCTGCACACGCTGGACGCCGCGAGCCTGCGGCGCGCGTTCTTCGGCACGCCTTTGATGACGCTGGGCGTCATGGCCCGTATCCACTGGCAGGCGCTGCGCCTGTGGCGCAAGCGTCTGCCTTTCATTTCCAAACCCGCGGCCCCCGAACACTTCATATCGCGATGAACACCACCACTGCCCCCAACGCGGTCGCGGCCGCCCCCCGCCGTGCGACGGCCACCACAGAGCGCGTGCTGCGCCTGCTCGAACGTCTGCCCGTAGGCCAGCTCGAACTGCATCTGCCGGGCAACCATGTGCTGCGCCTGCCGCAGCATCCGGGCACGGGCGCCGATGGCGAGATGCCGCGCGCCCAGCTCAATGTGCGCGATCTGCGCATGTTCGATCGCGTCTGGAAATCGGGCGACATCGGCCTGGCCGAAGGCTACATCGATGGCGAATGGGATACGCCCGACCTGGCGGCGCTGCTGCGGCTGTGCATCGCCAACCGCGCGCACATCGAGGCCATGGTCTACGGCAGCTGGTGGGGCCGGCTGGCCTATCGCCTGCGCCACCTGCTGCGGCGCAATACGCGCGCCGGCAGCGAAAAGAACATCCATGCCCACTACGATCTGGGCAACGATTTCTACCAGCTGTGGCTGGACCCGAGCATGAACTACAGCGCGGCCTGGTTCGAAGGCCGCGACCCGCAGGGCGTGGACCTGCAGGCCGCGCAGCTTGCCAAGGTGCGGCGCGCGCTGCGCGAAGCGCGCGTGCAGCCGGGCGCGCGGCTGCTCGAAGTCGGCTGCGGCTGGGGCGCGCTGGCCGAAGTCGCGGCCGGCGAATTCGGCGCCCAGGTCACGGGCGTCACGCTGTCGAAGGAGCAGCTGCTGTGGGGCCAGCAAAGAGTGCGCGCGCCCGAGCTCGAGGGCCGGGCCGCGCTGCACTACCAGGACTACCGCGATCTGCCGGCGCAGTACCGCAGCGCGCCGTTCGATGCGATCGTGTCGATCGAGATGTTCGAGGCCGTGGGCCATGAGTATTGGGCCGGCTATTTCGACATGCTGCACGCCTGCCTCAAGCCCGGCGGCCATGCCTGCATACAGACCATCACCATCCGCGACGATCTGTTCGAGCGCTATCTGAATTCGACGGACTTCATCCAGCAGTACATCTTTCCCGGCGGCATGCTGCCCAGCGCCTCGGCGTTCGAAGCCCAGGCGCAACGCGCGGGCTTTGTCGTCGAGCAGCGGCTGGCGTTCGGACGCGACTATGCGGAGACACTGCGCCGCTGGCGCGAGGCGTTCAGCGCGCATCGCGGCGAACTGCAGGGCCTCGACTTCGATGAGCGTTTCGCGCGCATCTGGACGTTTTACCTGGCCTACTGCGAAGCCGCGTTCGACACCGGCAATACCGATGTCATCCAATTCACCCTGAGAAAGCCCCTGCCATGACTGCCGGCCGTCCCACGCGACGCACGCTGCTGCAGCAAGGCGGTGGCGTTCTCGCCGCACCTCTTCTTGCCATGCCTCTTACCGTCCCCGCTGCTCCCGTCCGGCCCGAGGAACTGCGCACCGATCTTCCCGATGCCCGCCTTGTCGGCACGGGCGTGCTGCGCTTCTTCGGCCTGCGCGTCTATGAGGCGCGCCTGTGGTCCGGCCCGGGCTTCGTGCCCGCGCAGTATGCGCGCCAGCCCATCGCGCTCGAGCTGCTCTATGACCGCAAGCTCGAAGGCCTGGCGATCGCCGAACGTTCGGTCGCCGAAATGCGCCGCATAGGCGCGTTCAGCGAGGAGCAGGCGCGGCAATGGCTCGCGCTGATGACCCAGGCTTTTCCCGATGTGGCGGCGCAGGACCGGCTGCTGGGGCTGAGCGACGGCCAGGGCGGCGTGCGCTTCTTCCACAATGCGCGCCAGACGGCACAGGTCCGCGATGCCGAGTACGCGCGGCTGTTCTTCGGCATCTGGCTCGCCGAGCAGACGTCGGCGCCCGCGCTGCGCAAGTCGCTGCTCGGGCTTGCGGACTGAGGCTGGGCTGCTGCCATGGCCACCGCCGTTCACGTCTCCCCGCAACTGCCTTGGCGCACGGGCCTGGCCTATGGCGCGCTGGCCGCGCCGCTGGCCTTCGTGTCGCTGCCGCTCTACGTGAACCTGCCGCACCATTACGCCAGCGTCGCCGGCGCGCCGCTCGCGGCGCTGGGCGGCGTGCTGCTGGCCACGCGCGCGCTCGATGCGCTGATCGATCCCGCGCTGGGGCGCCTGGCCGATCGGCTGTTCGCGCGCGGCCAGCTCCATGCCTGGTGGGCCGCGACGCTGGCCTGCATGCTGCTGGCGCTGGGCTTTGCCGCGCTGTGGCATCCGCCCCAGGGCAGCGAGACGGCGATGCTGGCCTGGCTCGCGGGTGCGCTGCTGCTGACCACGCTGGCGTATAGCGCGGTCTGCATATTGCATCAGGCCTGGGGCACGCGTTGGGGCGGGGCGCCGGCCTGGCGCGCGCGCGTCACGGCCTGGCGCGAAGGCGCGACGCTGGTCGGCGTGCTGCTCGCCAGCGCGCTGCCGCTGTGGCTGGGCTTTGACGCGACCAGCGCGCTGCTGGCGCTGGGCCTGCTGCTCGGGCTCTGGAGTCTGCGCCGCGTGCAGGTGGCGGCAGTCGCGCAGGCGTCGCCATCGGCCGACTTCTCGCGCAGCTCGCCCTGGGCGAATGCGGACTTTCGCTGGCTGATGCTGGTGTTCATGCTCAACGGCGTGGCCAGCGCGATTCCCGCGACGCTGCTGCCGTTCTTTGTCGCCGACCGATTGCAGGCGCCGCAGTGGCAGCCGCTGTTCCTGCTGGGCTACTTTGGCGCCGCGGCGCTGGGGCTGCCGCTGTGGGTGCGCGCGGTCGCGCGCTGGGGCCTGGCGCCAAGCTGGCGCGCGGGCATGGGCCTGAGCGTTCTGGCCTTCGTCGGCACGCCCTGGCTGGGCGCGGGCGATGGCGCGCTGTTCGCCGTGATCTGCGTGGCCAGCGGGCTGGCGTTGGGCGCGGACCTGGCCTTGCCGGCCGCGCTGCTGACCGGCGTGATCCACCAGGCGGGCGCGGGCGGGCGCGACGCAGGCCGCTATCTGGGCTGGTGGACCTGCGCCACCAAACTGAATCTTGCGCTGGCCGCAGGCCTGGCGCTGCCATTGCTGTCGTGGGCCGGCTACCGCAGCGGCAGCACCGACGCCGCCGCGCTTCAGGCCCTGGCCTGGCTCTACGCGGGCCTGCCTTGCCTGTTGAAGCTGGGCGCCGCGCTGGCGCTCTGGTTCGCCGAACGCCACAACCCCACCTGGAGATACACGACATGAAGCCATCCACATTTGCGCTGCCGCGGCGCGCGGCCCTGGGCCTGGCCTTGTCGGCGCTGCTCGCGGGCTGCGCCGGCCCCGAAGTCAAGGACTATGCGCAGGAAACGCCCGTGCTGGACCTGCGCGAGTATTTCAGCGGCCCGCTCACGGCGCAGGGCATGTTCACCGATCGCTCGGGCAAGGTGGTCAAGCGCTTTTCGGTGCAGATGAGCGGCCGCTGGGACGGCGACAACGGCACGCTCGACGAGCATTTCGTCTACAGCGACGGCACGACGCAGCGCCGCGTGTGGCATCTCAAGCACCTGGGTGACGGCCGCTATACCGGGCGCGCCGACGATGTGATCGGCGAGGCCGTGGGCCAGAGCGCGGGAAATGCCTTCCACTGGAAGTACACGCTGGCCCTGCCCGTCGATGGCCGCGTGTGGAACGTCGAGCTCGACGACTGGATGTACCGCATGGACGCGCGCGTGCTGCTCAATCGCACCGCCATGACCAAGTTCGGCCTGCACCTGGGCGACATCACGCTGGCGTTCGACAAGCCGCCCAAGGACTGACCACCATGCCTTTCTTCGGAGCCCCTCTCAACGCGCCCCTGCGCGACTGGACCGGCCGCTGGGTCTGGGTCATAGGCGCGTCTTCTGGCATAGGCCGCGCCACGGCCTCGGCGCTGTACAGCGAAGGCGCGCGCGTGATCGTCTCGGCCCGCCAGGCGCCCGCGCTCGCGGATTTCGTCGCCAGCCACCCGGGTTGCGTCGCGCTGCCGCTGGACGTGGGTGATCTGCAGGCCATGCATGCCGCGGCCGCGCAGGTGCGCTCGCTGGTCGGCCAGAGACAGGGGCTGGCGCTGCTGCTGTATTGCGCCGGCCACTACCGTGCGCAGAGCGCGACGGCCTTCGATCTGGCCGAGATGCAGCAGCATCTGGCCGTGAATTACGGCGGCGTGCTGCATCTGCTGGACGCCGTGCTGCCGCAGCTGCTGGCCGCAGGCCAGGGCCATCTGAGCCTGGTCGGCAGCGTGGCCGGCTACCGCGGCCTGCCGATGTCGCTGGCCTACGGGCCGACCAAGGCCGCGCTCAACAATCTGGCCGAAAACCTCTATCTCGATCTGCAGCCGCGCGGCATAGGCGTGTCCATCGTCAACCCGGGATTTGTCGAGACGCCGCTGACCGCGCAGAACGCTTTTCCCATGCCCGGCCTCATCAGCGCCGACGAGGCCGCCGCGCGCATGCTGCAGGGCTGGGCGCGCGGGCGTTTCGAGATGAATTTTCCGCGCCGCTTCACCGCCTGGGTGCGGCTGCTGCGCTGCCTGCCAGATGCCTGGTACTTCGCCGCCGTGCGCCGCACCACCGGAGCCTGATCCCATGCCCACGTTTTCCTCCGACCCCCGACTGGCTGCCGTGGTGCTGGCCTATGAAGCGCTGCGCGCCGAGACCGTGCCCGCGCTGCTCGCGCTCTACAGCCCGCTGGCGCGCTTCAAGGACCCGTTCAACGAAGTCCAGGGCCGGGCCGCGATAGGCTGCGTGTTCGAACATATGTTCGCGACCGTCAAGGCGCCGCGCTTCATCGTGGACCAGGCCGTGAGCGAAGGCGACCAGGCCTTTCTGACCTGGGAGTTCCTGTTCGAGCGCGCCGGCGGTGCGCAGATGTGCATACGCGGCGCGACCCATCTGCACTTCGCGGCCGATGGCAGCGTGGACCTGCATCGCGACTACTGGGATGCGGCGCAAGAGCTTTACGCCAAGCTGCCGGTGCTGGGCGCGCTGATGCGCTGGCTGCAGCGCCGGCTGGCGGCGCGCCCGGCGCCGTGAGGCCTGCCACGCGCAGTCGCCGATCGAGTCTTGCCTGCCGCCGCCAAAAGGAATCTTCTCCGCGAATCGATAGTTGCGCAAAATTTCCAAACGAGGAATTCAAGTTCTGGGGTTTGGCTTACGATGCCACTGCACTCGGAACACTAGGGCTGCGCCAGCGCGATTCAGAAATATTTGTCACGAAGGGTCCATCAGTGAAGCCCTGCGCATCCATCCCCTCGCAGTTGCGTTCACAAGTGATGCCCGAGGTCGATTCCATGGCCAATGCCAAGGCATTGGCGATTGCAGCGATCACCGCCTTGCTGGCCATGTGCATCCCCGTGAGCTACTGGATTTCAAGGAATCAGCTCGTGGAGCAGGAAGTGCGCTCGGAGATAGCCTTCGAGGTGGGCAATGTGAAATCCCTGCTGAGCAATCAGTTCAATGGATTTGATCTGATCACCCGCAGCGTCAAAGGCTTTCTTGACGCATCGCAGGAGGTCACTGCGAGCGAGTTCCGTGCATTTGTGCGCTCGCTGAACCTGCAGGCGATTTCCCCGGGCCTGCAGGGTGTGGGTTTCGCAAAACTGCGCTCCGGCCGCAATGCGCAAAACAGTGCCATGCCGCTGTTTCGCGCACCGCCGCAGATGTATGAGGCAGCTTCTGCCGGTGTGCTGCGCACCCATGCGCCCATCATGTTCATGGAGCCGCTGGAAGCCAACAGGAATTCCATAGGTTTCGATATCTTCACTGTGGAACGCGCGCGCGCTGCAGCGGAACTGGCGGGCGAGACCGGCGATCTGGTCGCGTCCGAGAAGATATCGCTGGTGCAAGATGCGTCCGCCGCGCCGGTCGCGGGATTTGTGCTGTATCTGGCGGTTTACAGGGGGCTGAGCCGGTTGGAGGCGCCAGGAGCGCCTGAAGCCCCAAAAGCGCTGAGCGGCTGGGTGGATGTTCCTTTTCGCCTGGCCGATGTTCTCCAGCCAATCGCGGCGAGCCTGCCGCCAGGCTTGCAACTGGTGTTCTTTGAAAAGGAAGCCGGGGGCAGGGAGGTCTTACTGCATGGATTCCTGGATGGCGCGACGATTGATGCAACGCGAATTGTCGATTCCGAATTCTCCAGTTCGGACTATCTGCAATTTGGCGGCAGGAAATGGCACTTCAGGATAGACCCGACGACGAACTACGTAGGGGCACAGCATACGGCAACGCATCACTGGATTGCCGCCATCGGCGCACTGCTGAGCATCTCCCTGGGGTACATCGTCTTTTTGATATTGACATCGCGCAATCGCGCCGAGGCCTTGGCACTGCAGATGACCGCCAGCATGCGGGAGGTGACTGAAGACTTGAACGGCACACTGGACGCCATCCCGGATCTGCTGTTTGAAATGGACCTGGATGCCCGCTATCTCGAACTGCGCGCCAGCAACAAAGCCGGTTTCATCATGCCGGCGGATCAGATGCTGAACCGCACGGTATGGGACATTCTTCCTCCCGCGGCCGCAGAGGTCGTGCATCGCTCCATACGCGAGGCAAATGCTTCGGGCAGAAGCACCGGCAGTCGTCTTGAAATCCCGCTGGGCGATGACACTCGCACCTTCGAGCTTTCGATTGCAAGAAAGCAGACTTTCAATGATGCCGCGGCCCGATTCATCGTTCTGTCCAGAGATGTCACTGAGCGCACGCGCGCGGAGCAGCAGGCCCAGCATCTGGCGTATTTCGACATTTTGACCGGGCTTCCCAACAGGCGGAATTTCCTGGCGTCGGCGCAAAAGATACTCGACGAGACCGGTATACAGCAGGTTTTCGGCGCCGTGCTGATGATAGATCTTGATAAATTCAAGTCTGTGAATGACCAGTGGGGTCATCAATGTGGTGACGAGATATTGCGGCAGGCCGCTTGCCGAATCAGGAGCGTGGTGGGTGATCCCCATATCCTGGCCAGGTTCGGCGGCGACGAATTGATTGTCATCCTGACAGGCTTGGGAGAGTTTCTCGCGCTGGCCAGAGCCGGCGCGGAAAAAATCTGCCAGGAAATATTGGCGCAGATATCGATGCCGATTGCTGTTGATCTCAGGGAGCATAGGATTTCAGCGAGCATAGGTATCGCGGTCTTTGATGGAGGCCAGAAATCCCTGGATGAAATAATCAGCGGTGCAGATTCCGCGATGTACCACGCAAAAAGCGATGGACGCAATGGATACAGGTTTTTCGACAGGGAGCTGCAGAAAGTCATGGCGGAGCGCGTGGGTCTGGTGCAGGATATGCGCGCAGGACTTGCTGGAAATGAGTTTCATGTGCTTTATCAGCCCCAGGTGGGAGTGACAGGCAAGGTCATGGGTGCCGAGGTTCTGTGCCGCTGGACCCATGCCGAAAGGGGCCCGATTCCGCCATCGCAGTTCATCGAGATGGCGGAAGGCAGCGGATTTATTTTTCAACTGGGACAATGGGTTTTGCGCAAAGCGTGTGACACCTTGTCGGCCTGGAAAACCGACCCTGATTTGTCAACACTCAGGCTGGCGGTCAACGTCAGTGCGAAACAGTTTCACCATCCGGATTTTGTGGGAAATCTGCTTTCCATCATCCATTCAACGGGGATAAATCCTGAGTTGCTTGAGTTGGAGCTGACGGAAAGTATTTTGGCTCAGGATGTCGACAGCATTGCTGAGAAAATGCGATTGCTGAAATCCATTGGAGTTTATTTTTCCCTCGATGACTTTGGAACTGGGTATTCTTCCTTGAATTACCTCAAGCGTCTGCCCTTGGATCAGTTGAAGATCGATCAGTCATTTGTGCGGGATTTGATGACTGACAGCGGCGACGCTTCGATTGTGCGCACCATCATATCGTTAGGGGAGAGCCTGGGCTTGGATGTGATTGCCGAAGGCGTGGAGACTTTGGCCCAGCATCAATTCCTGCTGGACAGCAGATGCAGGAGTTTCCAGGGCTATCTGTTTTCACGCCCGCTTTCATGCTTGGATTTTGTTGGTTTTGTTAAAACATGAATTGAAATCGGCAGAAAATGATGGATGAAAAAACAAGAGACGATGAACTCCTGTCGCTTTGCAATGCCAGTGCCTTCGAAAGCATAGAGGAGGCTCACAGGGAACTGCTGCAATGCCTGAAGGAGCACATACCGTTTGCTCTATGGATGGTGACGACGCTCGAGGATGATGACTGGGTCGTGGTGCACAGCCTCGACAACAGTTATGGAGCCAAGCGCGGCAAGCTTTTTTCGTGGAGCGATACTTATTGCAAGCATATGGTGCGGGGTGACGGGCCCTTCTTCGCCGAGGATGCCCAGAAGATTGGCGTCTACCAGGCCGCGCCCATCAACCAACAGGTGGGATTGCCGATCGGCGCCTACATCGGCCTGCCCCTGTGGAAGGAAAACGGCGAGTTGTCGGGGACCCTGTGCGCCCTTGATCCCAGCCCGCAGCAGCCATTGACCTACGCGCAGAAATTCCTGGTCTGCACTGTGGCCCGGGCGCTGAGCACCTTGCAGATCAGCTATGCGGACGCGGAAGACTCGCGCCGCGAGGCCGAACGCCTGAAGTATGTTGCCGAGACTGATTTGCTCACGGGGCTTGCCAATCGCCGTGGTTGGGAATGGGCGCTCCACGATCAGGAAAATGCACTGCATAGAATCACTCAGAACTCGGCGATCATCATGATCGATCTCGACGATCTCAAGCTGATCAATGATTCTGGCGGGCATGAGGCCGGCGATGCCCATCTGCGTGCCGCCGGCACTTTGATTCGCAGCCAGTTCCGCGGCAAGGACGTGGTGGCGCGCATCGGTGGCGATGAATTCGCGGTTCTGGTTCCCAACATATCGAAGCGCGAAGCGCTGCAGATGGAGGAGCGGCTCAGGCAAGCACTGGCGCAGGCCGAGATCCGCGCCTCCGTCGGGTCTGCGCTCCGCCTGGCGTACGACTCCATGGAGGAGGCCCTGGCCGCAGCGGATGGGGCCATGTATGCGGACAAGGCCCTGCGCAAGCCCCGCCGCACCAGCAGCGCCGGGATGCTTTGACAGGCGGCGTCAGGTGCGCGGCATGGCGCGCTGCGGCTGGCTGAACAGCTCCTCGATGCAGGCGCGCAGCCAGACCTTGGCCGGCTCCTGGGAAAAGCGCCGGCTCCAGTGCAGCGAGACCTCGAAGCGGTGGTCGGGCAAGCCCGCGTCGACCACCGCATAGCCGCCGCCGCGCACGAAGCCCGCGGCGATCTCGTGCGGCATGATCACGGCCAGATCGGTCTGGCTCACGATCGACGGCACGGCCAGGAAGTGGGCCGCCGACAGCCGGATGCGGTGCGTGAGTTCGAGCGCCTGCAGGATGCGCAGCGTCTCCGAGTGCGAGCGCACGGCGACGAACTCGAGCTGGCGCAGCGCCTTGATGCCTAGACGCGCGTTCTGGCCTTTTTGCAGCAGCGCGTGGCCGCTGCGCAGCAGCACGCAGTAGTGGTCCTGCAGCAGCACGCTGCGCTCGGTGCTCAGCACGCCGGGCAGAAAGCCTATGGCCGCGTCCAGCGTGCCGCGGTCCAGTGCATCGGCGATGGCGTCCATGGGCAGGGGCAGCGTCTCTATGCGTATGCCCGGCGCGCGCGCGCGCAGCGCCGCCATCAGCGCGGGCAGGAAGCGGGCTTCGCCGATATCGCTCAGATGTATGCGAAACACCTGCTGCGCGGCGCGCGGATCGAAGTCCTGGGCTTCGCCCAGGCCGACTTCGAGCGCGGCCAGCGCCTCGCGCACCACCAGCGCCAGGCGCTCGGCGCGCGGCGTGGGGCGCACGCCGCCATGCACGCGCTCGAACAGCGCATTGCCCAGCAGCAGCCGCAGCCGTGTGACGGCCTGGCTCGCGGCAGGCTGCGACAGGCCCAGCTCCTCGGCCGCATGGCTCACGCTGCGGTGGCGGTAGACCGCATCGAACACGCGCAGCAGGTTCAGGTCCAGCCGGTTTATATCCATGGGATGAATATCTCTTAGATGGTTTATGCAGTTGCTGGAAATTATGACCGCGGGCACGATGCGCTGTACGCCAAGGAACCGAAATGCAAGAGACAACCCCCCAGAATTCCGCCCCCGATCCCAGCTCCTTCACCGTGCGCCACGCGGTGATCGACCTGCTGCGCCAGCTCGGCATGACGCGCATCTTCGGCAACCCGGGCTCGACCGAGCTGCCGCTGTTTCGCGACTACCCCGAGGACTTCTCCTATGTGCTGGGCCTGCAGGAGGCCGTGGTCGTCGGCATGGCCGACGGCTATGCCCAGGCCACGCGCCGCGCCAGCTTCGTGAATCTGCATTCGGCCGCTGGCGTGGGCCATGCGATGGCCAACATCTTCACTGCGTTCAAGAACCGCACGCCCATGGTGATCACCGCGGGCCAGCAGGCGCGCTCCATCCTGCAGTTCGACCCGTTCCTGCATTCGAGTCAGGCGGCCGAACTGCCCAAGCCCTATGTGAAATGGAGCTGCGAGCCGGCGCGTGCCGAGGACGTGCCGCAGGCGCTGGCGCGCGCCTACTACATCGCCATGCAGGAGCCGTGTGGCCCGGTGCTGGTGTCGATTCCCGCCGATGACTGGGACCACCCGGCCGAGCCCATCGCGGTGCGCGAAGTCGGCTTTGAAAGCCGGCCCGACCCGCGCGTGCTCGACATGATAGGCGCGGCGCTCGACGGCGCGCGCGCGCCCGCGCTGGTCGTGGGCGCGGCCGTGGACCGCGGCGCGGCCTGGGACGCGGTTGTCGCCCTGGCCGAACGCCACCAGGCGCGCGTCTATGTCGCGCCGATGTCGGGGCGCTGCAGCTTTCCCGAGGACCATCCGCTGTTTGCCGGCTTCCTGCCCGCGATGCGCGAGCGCATCGTGCAGCTGCTCGGCGGCCACGACGTGGTGTTTGCCGTCGGCGCGGCGACCTTCACCTACCATGTCGAAGGCCAGGGCCCGCACATTCCGCAAGGCGCGGCGTTGTACCAGCTGATCGAGGACCCGGCAATTGCCGCCTGGGCCCCGGTGGGCACGGCGGCCATAGGCAATATCCGCCTGGGCGTGCAGGAGCTGCTCACGCGCCCCGCGCCGGCCCCGCGCGCGGCGCCCGCAAGGCGTGCTGCCGCGCCGCGCGCCCAGCCACCCGCAGCCGGCCAGCGCATGTCGGTCGCCTGGGCGATGCAGACGCTGGCCGAGGTGCGCGATCCGCGCAGCATCATCGTCGAGGAGGCGCCGAGTTCGCGCTCGACCATCCAGGCCCATCTGCCTATCTTCCATTCCGGCACTTTCTACACCATGTGCAGCGGCGGCCTGGGCCACAGCATGCCCGCGGGCGTGGGCGTGGCGCTGGCCGAGCCGGCGAAGAAAGTCATTGCCGTGATCGGCGACGGCTCGAGCATGTACGCCATCCAGGCGCTGTGGAGCGCGGCCCAGCTGCGCCTGCCGATCACCTTTGTGATCCTCAAGAACCGGCGCTACGCGGCGCTGCAGGAATTCGCCAAGGTGTTCGGCTACCGCGACGGCGAGAAGGTCGAGGGCACGGAGCTGCCCGACATCGATTTCGTGGGCCTGGCCAGGGCCCAGGGCTGCGACGGCGTGCATGTCGAAGATGCGCTGCAGCTGCGCGCCGTGCTCGAGGCGGCGATCGCCGCGCCGCGCCCCATGCTCGTCGAAGTCGAAGTGGCCTGAGCCGGGGGGCGCGCAGCTAGCGGCGCGCGGCTAGCGGCGCGCGGCCAGCGGCGCGCAACAACAAGAAATTCACAAGGAGACAAGACATCATGACATTCCATTCCCATGCCACGCGTCGCCAGGGCCTCAAGGCCTTTTCGGCGCTCGCCGTGGCCGCGCTGGGCAGCTTTGCGCTGCCCGCCGCGGCCCAGAACTGGCCCGAGAAGCCCGTGCGCCTGGTCGTCAATTTCGCGCCCGGCGGCGCGGCCGACGTGCTGGCGCGCGCCATCCTGCCCCAGCTGTCCAAGACGCTGGGCCAGCCCGTGATCATCGAGAACAAGCCCGGCGCGGGCGGCAACATCGGCATCGCCGAGACCGTGCGCGCGGCCAAGGACGGCTATACGTTGCTGCTCAGCTCCGGCGGCGCGATCACGATCAATCCGATGATCTACGAAAAGCTGGCCTTCGACCCGGCGCGCGATCTGACGCCCATCGCGGCGGTGGCGCGCGTGCATGTCTACCTCGAGACCCACCCCGATGTGCCGGCCAAGAACGTCGCCGAGTTCATCCAGTACCTCAAGGCCAATCCGGGCAAGGTCAGCTACGGCTCGCCGGGGCAGGGCAGCTCGCCGCATCTCGCGGGCGAGATGTTCAAGCGCATGGCCAAGGTCGATGCGGTGCATGCACCCTACCGCGGCGCGGCGCCCGCGCTCAACGATGTGATCAGCGGCCAGCTGCAGTACTGGTTCGATCCGGGTCCGGGCCTCAAGCATGTCGATGCCGGCAAGCTGCGCCTGCTGGCCGTGGGCAGCCCGCAGCGCTCGCCCCAGTACCCCAATGTCCCCACGCTCGCCGAAAGCGGCCTGCCGGGCTTTGACGCCGACACGCTGTTCGGCATCTACGCGCCCACGGGCGTGCCCGACGTGGTCGTCAACAAGGTGCGCGACGGCATTGCCAAGGCGATGGAGCAGAAAAATGTGCGCGACATCGTTGCCGGCCTGGGCGCAACGCCGGCGGTGATGACGCGCAAGCAGTTCATAGACCACCACGCGGTCGAGGCCGAGCGCTTCGGCGAACTGGTCAAGAGCATAGGGCTCAAGGCGGACTGACAGAAGCCGCCGTCGAAGGGCCGTCATGGCCCGGTCGCCATCGTTGCTGAATCCAATGGCTTATTGCCTGCGTATAGCCAAGTATGCAAGACACGATTTCCTGGGTTGGCAGCAAACCAACAGCGCGTCTGCAAACCGGCACTTCTACGCACAATGTGTGGATGAGCGCCAATACACCGGACAGCGAACTGATGGACCTTCTGGACCGCATTGCCGTGCAAGAGGAAGCTGCGCTCAAGCAGCTCTATGAGCACAGTGCCGCCCGCCTTTACGGGCTGGCATTGCGCATTCTCGGCAACAAGGAATGGGCCGAGGATGTGCTGCAGGAGAGCTTCCTGGGCATCTGGCGCAATGCCGGAAGTTACCGCGCTTCGCTGAGCCCGCCGCTGGCCTGGATGGGACTGGTGGTGCGCAGCCGCGCGCTGGACTTTCTGCGCCGGCGCCGCGCCGAGCGCATGCATGTCAGTGTCTCGCTCGACGATGCCGAAGGTTTTCTGCCGGCCAGCGACGCGCTCGGCCCGATGCAGCTGGCGCAGGCCAGCGAGCAGGCGCTGGTGCTGCACCAGTGCATGCAGCGGCTGGAGCAGGCCCAGCGCGAGGTGGTGAGCCTGGCCTATCTGCGCGACCTGAGCCACAGCGAGCTGGCCAGCCAGCTGAAACTGCCGCTGGGCACCGTCAAGACCTGGGTGCGCCGCAGCCTGGAGCAATTGCGCAAATGCATGGCGCGGCATGTATGAGCGCGAGGAGCGCTGACCATGAATCTGATACAGAACACTGAATTGCTCGACCGCCTTGCCGCAGCCCATGCGCTGGGCACATTGCGTGGCGGCGCGCGCCGGCGCTTCGAACAACTGGCGCGTGAAAATGCGCAGGTGCGTGCCACGGCCTTGCTGTGGCAGGAGCGCTGGTCTGCGCTGTCCGAAGTGCAGGCGCCGGTGCAGCCCGATGCCGCGGTCTGGACGCGCATCGACAATCTGCTGCAGGCCGAAAAGGCGCGCGCTGCGCGCACGCGGGCCGTGCCCGAACGCCGGCTCTCCTGGTGGCGCAATGCGGCCTGGGCCGGTGCGTTTGCCACGGTGGCCGCCGTTGCCGTGGGCCTGTGGTCGCACCAGGGACTGCGCCAGACCACGGCCCAGCAGCTGGCGCAGTTGCAAAGCCAGCTGCAGATAGCGCAGGCCACGCCGCAGATCCAGTATGTGGCCGTGCTTGCCGATGGCAAGCAGGACCCGTCGATGCTGGTGACCTTCGATGCGCGCCAGAACCGTCTGGTGCTGCAGCGCGTCGGCGGCTTTCGCGAAGATGCGGACCGATCGCTGCAACTTTGGGCCTTGCCGCCCCAGGGCGCGCCGCGCTCGCTGGGCGTGCTGGGCCAGGGGCGGATCGAGCAGTTGCCGGCGCGCGAAGCCCAGGTGCAGGCCGTGCCCACGCTGGCCATCAGCCTGGAGCCCAAGGGCGGCGTGCCCAGCGAAACCGGACCCACGGGGCCGGTGCTGTTTACCGGCGCGCTGATTCGCAAGGATCTGTGACCGAGCTCAGGTCGGCCAGATCCAGATGATGGCGCTGGTCATCAGCAGGTAGCGGAAGAACTTGCCAATGGCCATGTAGAGCAGGCATGGCCAGAACGGCAGACGCAGCCAGCCCGCGACCGCGCACAGCGGGTCGCCGACCAGCGGCAGCCAGCTCAGCAGACAGGCCTTGGCGCCGAAGCGGCGCAGCCAGATGCGCGCCTTGCGCTCATGGCGCGAAGGCTGGCGCGCGGCCTTGCCGGTGCGCGGCCCGCCATCGATCAGACGGCGCTGCCTGGCCGCATGCCAGGCCTTGTGCGCTCCCAGCCCCATCCACCAGCTGATCGCCCCGCCCAGCGTGTTGCCGGCCGTGGCGACAAGAATCGCCTGCCAGAACAGATCGGGGTTGAGATGCAGCAGCCCCGCGACCGCAGGCTCGGAGCCCAGCGGCAGCAAGGTCGCCGAGATCAGGGCGACGAGGAATACCGTGCTCAGCCCGAACTGCGGCAGCGACAACCATTCCAACAACTGATGCAACCAGATTTCCATGTGACGCAAGTGTAGGCCTGGACTGGCTTGTCTTTGTGCCGAGCACGGTTAAGGTGGTTACTTGACGAAACAAAGAGAGGTGTTGCGCTATGCCTGGAGAACAAGAAATGGACAGGGCGAGGGGCTGCAGCTGGGTCTGCAGTGGCGTGGGCGTGCTGGCCCTGGGGCTGGCCGGTTGCGCGGCGCTGCCCCCCCAGGGCGTGGCCGGGCAGGGCGAGTCTGCGGCTACGGCGCAGATCGCTTCGGTGCTGTCGCAGACCGAGTGCCGGGGTCTGGCCGGCCAGCGCGCGCATCTGCAGGCGGTGCACGCCACGCTGGCACGCGACGGCATGGCGCTGCGCGTGCTCGGCTGCCCGCAGCTTGCATCGAGCGCGCAGGCCGCAGCCGATCGGCAGGTGCTCGCGGTCGCGGTGCTGGTCGTCGATGGCGTGCGCGCCGCCAAGACCGTGCGCGGACCGCTGGCCGATGGCGAACTGCTCGACATGGGAAGTGCCGCGCCCCAGGCCGCGTCTGGCCGCGCGCAGCGCGTGCGCGCCGCGGCCCTGGTGCAGCCGCCAGACGATGCGCTGTCGCCCGACGTGCTGTACAACCGCGCCTGGCTGCGCACGCTCATGGGCCGCGAAGGCCTGCGTGCCGTGCCTGACAGATGGTGGGCATTCGTGCCCCGCTGAGTCGCCGAACCTGGCCGCGGCCAGGCAGCGGCCAGGCAGCGGCCAGGCAGCGGCCAGGCAGCGGCCAGGCTAGCGGCTGCAGCCTGCGGGCGCAGCGACCTGCAGGCCAGCTGACAATATTTATCAGTGAAGGGCTTCAATTCGGAGAAAATGCGGGTCTATGGAAAGTCCTATGTGCCCAATGCAGCTTTTCCGCTTTCTGAGTGCCGCAGCGTGATTTCGTACCTGTACGTTGAAGATGACGAAGACATCCGTGAGGGTGTCGCTGCGGTGATGGAAGCCGGGCATCGCGAAATCGTTTCCCTGCCGCATGCCGAAGCCGCGCTCGCCTTGGAAGACTGTGCGCGCTTCGATGTGCTCATCACCGATGTCAGTCTGCCCGGCATGTCCGGCACCGATTTGGCGAAGCACTGGCTGCGGCATGACGCGCAGCGGCATGTGCTGTTGTTCTCAGGCTATGAGATGCTGCATGGCCTGGCCACGATAGGCCCCAACGTGCGGTCCTTGCTCAAGAGCGTGGAGCCCGAGGAGCTCGAAGCCGCGTTGTGCCGCATAGAAAGCGCTCTATCCCCCAGCGCGCCGTAGCTGGCGCGCGCCGGCTTCAGGGCGCGCTGGCGCGCGCCTTGCCGGCGCTCTGCGCTTTGATGGCGTCGAGCAGCTTTTGCGGCTGCAGCGGCTTGGCCAGGTGGAAGTTGAATCCTGCGTCCATGGCCAGCTGCCTGTCGGTTTCACGGCCGAAAGCCGTGAGCGCAATCGCCGGCACGCCGGCATAGGCGTCCTGCGAGGCGCGCACATACCGAATGAGATCGTAGCCGTCCTTGCCGGGCAGGCCGATGTCGCTGACCAGCATGTCGATGACTTGCGCCTTGAGCGCGGCGACAGCCGTCTCGTAGTCGCCGGCCATCGAGACCGTCGCGCCGCGCTCCTGGAGAATCAGCACCAGCAGGTCCGCGGCTTCCCTGTCGTCTTCGACCACCAGAATGCGCATGCCCAGCAGATCCTCGGCCCCGCCCGACATGGCGCCTGCATCGTTGCCCGGTGACGGTTCATCCCCGACCAGACCTTGGGGCAGGGTGATGCTGACGCTGGTGCCCAGTCCCAGTCCCGCGCTGGTGATCGATATCTCGCCGCCGTGCAGGTCGACCAGGTGCTTCACGATGGACAGGCCCAGGCCCAGGCCGCCCGCGGACCGGCTTCCAGGCGTCGCCACCTGGGTGAATTTCTCGAAAATGCGGTCGAGAAACAGCGGCTCTATGCCTTTGCCGTGATCGCGCACCGTCAGCAGCAGCTGGCTGTCTCTGGTCGACAGAATGACTTCCAGCGTCCCGCCTTCGTTGGAGAACTTGATGGCGTTGTTCAGGATGTTCCAGAAGATCTGCTGGAACCGCGCCGGATCGAGGAATGCCTTGATGCTGTTGTTGGGGATGTCGAGGCTCAGCGTCAGATGCTTGGCCTCCATGAATGCCTTGAGCGAATCCAGCGACGACGAAATGAGCGTGCCGGGCTCTATCCATTCGCGCTCCAGCGCCAGCTTGCCGGAGTTGATTCTGGAGACATCCAGAATATCGCTGATGATGCGCGCCTGCGTGCTGGCGTTGCGCTTGATCGCATCCAGGCTCTTGGCGAACTCCTCGGGCGGGGAGCGGCGCAGCAACTGGTGCACGTTCATCATGATGGCGCTCAGCGGGTTTCTGAGCTCGTGCGAAAGCACGGCGACGAAGTCGTCCTTGGAGCGGCTGTAGCGTTCGGCCGCGGCGCGCGCCGCCTGTTCCCTTTCCAGCAGCAGCTCGCGTTCCTGTTCGAGCGCTATGCGATTGGAGACGTTCGACACCGCGGCGACGCGCAGCTCGCTTCCCACCCCGGCCGCCATGCTCCATTCGAGATGCAGCAGCTTGCCGTCGGCGTCCAGGAAAACCACTTCCTCGCGCCACAGCGATTGGGCATTGCGTGCCGTGATGATGTGCTGGATGTGTGCCTCATGCCCGGGCGCGGAGAATTCAGCCACCGCGCGGCCCAGCACCTCCTTGGCGCTGCGCCCCATCATTTCCAGCATGGCGGGGTTGGCGTCGACGAACTGGCCCAGGTCGTCGATCAGGGCGATGCCGCTTTGCGCCTGTTCGTAGATGGAGCGGAATTTGGCTTCGCTCTGATGCACTCTCTGCTCGGCGAGCCGCGCGCGCACCAGGGCCTGTATGGTCGCGACCAGCATGGCGGGCTCGGCGGGGTGGGTCAGGTAGGCGTCCGCGCCCGCGTCCAGGCCGGCCACCTTGTCGGTGTCCGCGATGAACGCGGCCGACAGATGAACGATGGGCAGCGAGCGCGTGGTCTCGCGCTCGCGGATTTCGCGGCAGACTTCGAAGCCGCCGATATCGGGCAGATGCACGTCGAGAACAACGGCGGAGATGTCGCCCAGCGACAGGTCGAGCGCGCTTTGCCCGGTATCGGCTTCAATCGTGCGAAAGCCTGCGGCGCGCAGCGAGCGCGAGGTCGCATAGCAGGTGACGGGATTGTCGTCGACGACCAGCACGGTGTGCAGGGACCGGTCTATGCTGACATTGAGCCTGGCGGAGGTGGGCTGCATATGGCTTAGGGGGAAGTATGCTGATCCGCTGGCGTGGCGGGTTGCAGCGCCAAAGTGATGGGAATGGTGACGTAGAACGTCGATCCCTTCTGTGATTCGCTTTGGACGGCCACGTCGCCGCCCAGCAATTGGGCCAGGCGCTTGCTCAGCGACAGCCCCAGGCCGGTGCCGCGCAGGCGCTTCTGGATGGGCGAGTCGATCTGCGTGTAGTCCTGGAAAATCGCGTGATGGAACTGGGAGGCAATGCCTATGCCGGTGTCTGACACCGCAAACTGTACCGAGTCTTCGCCGACGCGCGTGGCGCTCACACGGATCTCGCCGCGCAGCGTGAATTTCAGGGCATTGCTGATGAAGTTGCGCAGGATCTGCGCCAGCTTGCGGTCGTCCGAGAACAGCTTGGGCACGTCCACGGGTTCCTCGAAGATCAAGGTCACTTCCGGATTGACCGCGATGGGCTTGAACATGCCGCGCAGCGCCGAAAAAACGTCCACCATCTCGAACCACGCGGGCGACACCTCGATGCGCCCGGCCTCGAGCTTGGCCAGGTCCAGCAGGTCGTTGACCATGTCCGCGAACTCGGCCGAAGTGGTCTGGATGAAGCCCACCTGCTTGGCCTGCTCGTCGGTCAGCGGCCCGTCGACACGGTCCTGGAGAATGCGCGCAATGCTCTGGATCGCGCCTATGGGCGTTCTGAACTCATGGCTCATATAGGCGAGGAAACGGCTCTTGAGTTCGGTTGCCTGGCGCAGATGGTCCGCCTGGGAATCGAGTTCTGCATAGAGCGCGAGCACGCCGCGGTTGGTCTCCTCCAGTTCGGAGCGCAAGGCGACCAGCTCCGACTCGGCGGCGGCCAGCGCCCCCGCCAGGTCATCGCTGCGCTCGCTGGTGGTATCAGGGTCAAGTCCGGTCACGTCGTTCATGGGGTTTCCTAGTCGTCTCGACGCATCACCAGAACGGTGACGTCGTCCCGCCCGCGACCGTAGTCCCGGACCAGGACGGCAGCCGCCAGGGTGGGGTCCCGTCCTATGAGTGCTGTGATGGCTTGCGGCGGCCAGCGTGATTGCAGGCCGTCGCTGTGACACACTACCAGCGCATGCGCCGGCCAGTCCATTCTTGTTTCCTCCACGCGTCGCATCTGCACGCCCACCGTGCCATTTTGCGCGAGCACGGAGCGATTGAACACTCCGCTGACGATGCGCATCGCCACATTGCCCGCGCCCGCCGCCAGCAGGCTGTTGGTCTCGGCATCGAGCTGCGCGCGCGTCACCGCCGCGCCGCGGCTCATGCGCAAGATGACATGGGCTTCTTCCAGCGCCTCCTTCAGGCCGGCAAACGGTTGCTTGGCAAACAGATCGACCGCCGCCATGGATGCCTCGGCCGCATGCTCTCCGTGACCCAGTCCGTCGGCCACCAGCATGGCGGCGCGGTGCCCGTCGAACGCCACGCCCCAACTGTCGCCGCACACGGTCTCACCCGGCGCCGGCAGGGCCACCACGCCCCATTTGAATGCGCCCGTCCTGGCCGCTGCGGTTCGCAGGCGCGCCAGGATGACGGTGCCCTTGCCGACTTCGGAATGGACGTCGAAATCGGTCGCCAGCCGCTGCACCGCGCCCAGGCCCGTGCCCGGCGAGCCGGCCGTGGAAAAACCATCGCGCATGGCCTGTGACAGATCGCGTATGCCAGGGCCGTCGTCGACCGAGAGAATCTCGATCTCCGGTGCTTGCCCTTTGCGCGCGGCGATCCACAACTGGCCCTGGCGCGCATGCTTGCAGAGGTTGCTGCCCAGTTCGTTGACGATGATCGCGGCCTGGCCGCTGCGCACCTCGTCCATGCCTAACTCACGGCAGATCGCCGCGACATGCCGGCGCGCCTCGCCCACGCAACTCGGATCGTCCATCGCAAATGCGACGTGGCTCGCGCCCTGAACTACTTCCACCGGGTCACGCTGACGCAGGTGCCCACACCAACGGTCGATTCGATTTCAAATTCATGCACCAGTCGTTTGCTGCCGGACAGGCCCAGGCCCATGCCCTTGCCCGAGGTCCAGCCATCCTTGAGCGCCAGTCCCAGATCGGGA
The DNA here is from genome assembly GCF_057914905.1 of Comamonas sp. DB36. Classification (NCBI taxonomy): domain Bacteria; kingdom Pseudomonadati; phylum Pseudomonadota; class Betaproteobacteria; order Burkholderiales; family Comamonadaceae; genus Comamonas; species Comamonas sp. DB36. The sequence continues at coordinate 3,754,910 of NZ_CP196631.1, read as the reverse complement.
ATGCCCGGCCCCTGGTCCTTGAAGCGCAGACGCAATCCCTGTTTGAGCATGTCGGTCACCAGCTCCCACTCCATCTCGCCGCCGCCGCCATACACCACGGTGTTGCGCGACAGCTCGCTGGCCGCGGTGATCATCTTGGTCTGATCGACCAGGGAGAACTTGAGCTGGACGACCAGCTTGCGGACCGCCTGGCGACAGGTCACGATGTCGGCTTCGTTGCGTAATGGCTCGACGCCCTGGGTGTCATTCGACAAGAGCGTCTCCCTCGGCGGACGCTTCGAGAAGCGCCAGTCCACGGGTGACATTGAGGGCCGTCTTCACGCCGTCCAGCGACAGACCGAGTTCCACCAGGGTGATCGCCACGGCGGGCTGCATGCCGACCACGACCGTCGTGGCATCGAGTATCTGCCCTATGCCCGAGATGCCGGCCAGCATGCGGCCGACAAACGAGTCGACGATCTCCAGCGCGGAGATGTCGATCAGCACGCCGTTGGCACCGGTCTTTGAAATCTGCTCGGCCAGGTCGTCCTGCAACGCCATCGCCGTCTGGTCTTCCATGTCGATCTGGATGGTAACGAGCAACGATCGCCCCATGCGCAAGATTGGGATGCGGTACATGGCCTCGAACCTATTTTGTCTTGGTGAAGGTATAGCCGTTGCGCTTGAGCGCCAGCGCGAGTGCGTCGGCGAGCGTGGCCTTGGAGGTCACGGACTGGAGGTCTATCCCCAGATGGACGATGGTCTGGGCGATCTGCGGGCGAATGCCGCTGATGATGCAGTCCGCGCCCATGAGGCGAATCGCCGTGACGGTCTTGAGCAGATGCTGGGCGACCAGGGTATCGACCGTGGGAACACCGGTGATGTCGATGATGGCCAGCGTCGATTCGGTGTCGACGATGCGCTGCAGCAGCGCCTCCATCACCAGCTGGGTGCGGTTGGAGTCCAGTGTGCCTATCATGGGCACGGCCAGCACGCCGTCCCACAGCTTGATCACGGGCGTGGACAGCTCGAGCAGCTCTTCCTGCTGGCGTGAAATCAGCTGCTCGCGCGAGCGCTGGTAGGCATCCATGGTCCATTGCGCCATCGTGTCGACCAGCGACGAAACCGCCGAAATGGCCTGCACCAATGCCAGGGTGTCGGAGGGCAGCTGTTTTTGCAGCGCGACAAAAATCGGCTGCTTCAGCGCCAGAACGAAAGCGCTGGTGTTGCCGGCCGTGGTGCCCTGGGCCGCACGCGAAGCGGACAGATTTTCCAGGGCCGCTTTCACCGGTTGCCAGGCAGCCGCGCCCGAGCCATGCGTCTGATTCGACTCGATTGCCGGCAGCAGCGTGGTCAAAATTGCACTGGCTTCAGCGCGCGCCTTGGGCGAGGCGCTTGCGGCCCCTGCGGCTGCCATCCAGCCATCCAAAACTGCCGAAGAATCGCCCTGCAAAAGCAGTGCAAAATTGTTATAGCTTGTACTCACAGTAGCCTCTTTAAGTTACTTCTGTTTACTGTCCGCCGAATTATGGGGCACGCTTGCGACGCGCCCTGTGCCGTACGCGCCGTGGCAGGAAAGTCGGCATCCCGGACTACAAAAACCGCTGGGAAAACGAAGCAAGGCGCTGTTCGCCGAACTCCAAAGATGGGCTACAGGCAGCGCCGTAGCGCAAGCCGCGCCGCGCTGGCGGCGGGCGTGCGGGGTAGTTGATGCGGCTCCGGTGGCTTTCAACCGCATTCTTTGTGCTGAAAAATTAAGCAGATACAATCTCGCCTCTTTTTCCCGCCTCCCTTTCCCAACCCACCTTCGTCGATGGCTGCGCTGCGCATTGGTCATATTCCGCTGGAAAACCGCTTGTTTGTCGCCCCGATGGCCGGGGTGACGGATCGGCCTTTCCGTCAGCTGTGCAAGGCGCTGGGCGCAGGCTATGCGGTCAGCGAAATGGTGACGTCGCGCAAGGACCTGTGGAACAGCCTCAAGACCTCGCGCCGCGCCAACCATGACGGCGAGCCCGGTCCCATCGCGGTGCAGATCGCGGGCACCGATGCCGAGATGATGGCCGATGCTGCGCGTTACAACGTGGACCGCGGCGCGCAGATCATCGACATCAACATGGGCTGCCCGGCCAAGAAGGTCTGCAACAAGTGGGCCGGCTCGGCGCTGATGCAAAACGAGAAGCTCGCCGTGGAGATCGCCCAGGCCGTGGTCGAGGCCTGCGCCCCGGCCAACGTGCCGGTGACGCTGAAAATGCGCACCGGCTGGAGCGACGACCACAGGAACGCCGAAGTGCTGGCGCGTGCATTCGAAGGCGTGGGCATACAGATGCTCACCGTGCACGGACGCACGCGCGAGCAGGGCTACAAAGGCTTTGCCGAGTACGACACGATTGCCGCGGTGAAGGCCGCGGTGCGCGTGCCCGTGGTCGCCAACGGCGACATCACCTCGCCCGAGAAGGCGCGCGATGTGCTGGCCTATACCGGCGCCGATGCGATCATGGTCGGCCGCGCGGCCCAGGGCCGGCCCTGGATCTTTCGCGAGATCGGCCATTTCCTGGCAACCGGCGAGCACATGGCGCCGCCGCTGGTGGTCGAGCTGCGCCGCCTGCTGCTCGACCATCTGCAGGACCACTACAGCCTCTACGGCGAAGGCACGGGCGTGCGCAGCGCGCGCAAGCACATCGCCTGGTACCTGCGCAGCCTGCCCGGGGGGGAGGCCTTGCGCCAACATATCAACACCATCGAAGACTGCGGCGTGCAATGGCAGGCCGTGGCCGACTACCTGGAGCAACTGGCCACGCAGATGGACCGGCTGCCGGCAGCGGCTGCGTACGACCAGGCCCAGCTTCAGGAAGAATCCGCAGGACAGACTGCATGAGCAACCAGAACATAGAACAAACCGTGCGCGACAGCCTCGAGAGCTATTTCCGCGACCTGGATGGCGAAGCGCCCAACGGCATGTATGACATGCTGCTGCGCGTCGTCGAGAAGCCGCTGCTCGAAGTGGTGATGAGCCAGGCCGACCACAACCAGTCCCGCGCCGCCGAATGGCTGGGCCTGAACCGCAACACCTTGCGCAAGAAGCTCGTCGAGCACCAATTGCTCTGAGCCGCGCAACCTCCTTCGAAGGCGGCCCGCCCGTGCCTGCCTTCCCCTGTTTCCTTTTGAAAATATCCCACCATGTCCCTCACCGCACTTCTTTCCGTCTCCGACAAGACCGGCATCGTTGAATTCGCCCAGGCCCTGCATGCCATGGGCGTGCGCCTGCTGTCGACCGGCGGCACCGCCAAGCTGCTCGCCGACAAGGGCCTGCCCGTGACCGAAGTGGCCGAAGTCACCGCGTTTCCGGAAATGCTCGACGGCCGCGTCAAGACCCTGCATCCCAAGGTCCACGGCGGCCTGCTCGCGCGCCGCGATGTGCCCGCCCACATGGCGGCGCTCAAGGAACACGGCATTGACACCATCGACCTGCTGGTCGTGAACCTGTACCCGTTCGAAGCCACCGTCGCCAAGCCCGGCTGCACGCTGGCCGACGCGATCGAGAACATCGACATCGGCGGCCCGGCCATGGTGCGTTCCGCCGCAAAGAACTGGGCCGATGTCGGCGTGCTGACCGATGCCTCGCAATACCCGGCCGTGCTGGCCGAACTGCAGGCCGCAGGCAAGCTGTCGCACAAGCTGCGCTTCGAACTGTCGGTCGCCGCGTTCAACCGCATCGCCCAGTACGACGGCGCGATCAGCGATTACCTGTCGAGCGTGAATTTCGAGGAAGACAAGCTGTCCGAGGAATATGTGCCCACGCGCGCCACGTTCCCCGGCCAGGCCAACAGCCAGTTCATCAAGGTGCAGGACCTGCGCTACGGCGAGAACAGCCACCAGCAGGCCGCCTGGTACCGCGACCTCGCACCCGCTGCCGGCTCGCTGGCCACGGGTGTGCAGCTGCAGGGCAAGGAACTGTCGTACAACAACATCGCCGACGCCGACGCCGCCTGGGAGTGCGTCAAGAGCTTCGAAGCCCCGGCCTGCGTGATCGTCAAGCACGCCAACCCCTGCGGCGTGGCCGTGGCCGGCAATGCGCATGACGCCTATGCCAAGGCCTTCCAGACCGACCCCACCAGCGCCTTCGGCGGCATCATCGCCTTCAACCGCACGGTCGATCTGGCCGCGGCCCAGGCCGTCGCCAAGCAGTTCACCGAAGTGCTGATGGCGCCCGACTTCACGCCCGAAGCGCTGGAAGTGTTCAAGTCCAAGGTCAATGTGCGCCTGATGAAGATCGCTCTGCCGGCCGACTACAACCAGGTGCGCAACGTGATCGAGACCAAGCGCGTGGGCTCGGGCATGCTGCTGCAGACCGCCGACAACCATGAACTGCAACTGGCCGATCTCAAGATCGTGACCGTCAAGCAGCCCACCCAGGAAGAACTGCAGGACCTGCTGTTCGCCTGGAAGGTCGCCAAGTACGTCAAGAGCAATGCCATCGTGTTCTGCAAGAACGGCATGACCATGGGCGTGGGCGCGGGCCAGATGAGCCGCCTCGACTCGGCGCGCATTGCCTCGATCAAGGCCGAGGCCGCCAAGCTGTCGCTGCAGCACACCGTGGTTGCGAGCGACGCGTTCTTCCCGTTCCGCGACGGACTCGACGTGGTGGTGGATGCAGGCGCGACCTGCGTGGCCCAGCCCGGCGGCTCGATGCGCGACCAGGAAGTCATTGACGCCGCCAACGAGCGCGGCGTGGCCATGGTCTTCACGGGCGTGCGCCACTTCCGTCATTGATCTGACGCGCTATGGTGCAGCCGCCTTCCCCTGCCTCCAGGCGCTGGCGCCGGGTGTGGCTGGGCGTGGCCGTCGCCATGGTGCCGGCGCTGTTTGCCTGGCTGGCCTGGCAAAGCCTGGTCAGCCGCAAGCCGCCACCGGCCGCGCCCGCAGCGCTCGCTGAGAAACCGGCTGCGCTGCCCGCGGCCAGCGAAGGCTGGGCGCTGGTGCAAAGCCAGTTCTGCCTGCGCTGCCACGGCATGCAGCAGACCCATGTGGGACCGGGCTTTGCGCAGATTGCCCAGCGCTACCGCAGCCGGCCCGACGCGCATGCATACCTGGAGCGCAAGATCCGCGAAGGCAGCGCGGGCGTCTGGGGGCGCAAGCTGATGCCGCGCCAGCCGGGCATCAGCGTGGCGCAGGCCCAGGCCATGGCGGCCTGGGTGCTGGAGCAGCCGGACCCGGCGCCCTGAACGAAAAAAGCCCCGCAGGCCAAAACCTGCGGGGCTTTTTCATGGGGCGCAGCGCTTACAGCGTCTTGAACACCGCGCGCGCGGCCTCGATGGTGCTGTCGATGTCCGCGTCGGTATGCGCGGCGCTCACGAAGCCGGCTTCGTAGAGCGCGGGCGCGAAGTAGTGGCCGCGCTCCAGCATGCCGTGGTAGAACTTGTTGAAGCGCTGGCCGTCGGTGCGCATCACTTCGGCGTAGGTCGTGGGCAGTTCGGGCAGGAAGAAGAAGCCGAACAGCCCGCCTTCATGGTCGCCGCAGAACGGCAGACCGGCTTCGTGCGCGGCTTGCGTGAGGCCCGTGATCAGGCGGCCGGTGCGCAGGTGCAGCTGTTCATGGAAGCCCGGCTGGCTGATCAGCTCGAGGGTCTTGAGGCCGCAGGCCGTGGCAATCGGGTTGCCCGACAGCGTGCCGGCCTGGTAGACCGGGCCCAGCGGCGAGAGCTTGGCCATGATTTCGCGGCGCGCGCCGAAGGCCGCCATCGGCATGCCGCCGCCAATCACCTTGCCCAGCACCGTGATGTCGGGTGCAAAGCCCGCAATATCCCTGGCGTAGACGCTTTGCGCGCAGCCCAGGGCCACGCGGAAACCGGTCATCACTTCGTCGTAGACCAGCAGCGCGCCGTGCTGCGTGCACAGCTCGCGGATGCGGCGCGTGAACTCTACGCTGGCGCGCACGAAGTTCATGTTGCCGGCAATCGGCTCTATCATCACGCAGGCCAGCTGCTCGCCGTAGAGCTGGAAAGCTTCTTCGAGCTGGGCGATGTCGTTGTACTCGAGCACCAGCGTGTCCTGCACGGCTTCGGGCGTGACGCCGGCGCTGGTCGCATTGCCGAACGTCGCCAGGCCCGAGCCGGCCTTGACCAGCAGCGCATCGGAGTGGCCGTGGTAGCAGCCGTTGAACTTGATGATCTTCTTGCGGCCCGTGAAGCCGCGCGCCAGGCGCATGGCGCTCATCGTCGCCTCGGTTCCCGAGCTGACCAGGCGCACCATTTCCATCGACGGCAGCAGCGCGATGAGCTTTTCGGCGAGCGTGACTTCGCGTTCGGTCGGCGCGCCGAAGCTGAAGCCGTCAAGCGCGGCTTCCTGCACGGCGGCCAGCACCTCGGCGTGGCCATGGCCCAGGATCATCGGGCCCCAGGAGCCGATGTAGTCGACGAACCGCTGGCCGTTGGCGTCCCAGAAATAGGCGCCCTGGGCGCGCTGCACGAAGCGCGGCGTGCCGCCCACGGCATTGAAGGCGCGCACCGGCGAATTGACGCCGCCGGGGATCACGGCCTTGGCGCGTTCGAACAGGGGAAGATTCAGGTCAGTGTTTTGTGTCATGGGGAGGCATCACAAAGCCCTCGAGGGGCAGTGGTTCATTCACCGAGCGGCCCAGCGGGGTCGCGGGCTGGGGCGCCGCTTCCTCGATTTCGGCCTCGGCATCGAGTTCGTCGTCCTCGGGCTGGGCCCAGAACATGCGATCGGGCAGGAAATGGCCCATGCCCGGGCGGAAACCGTTGTCCAGGCTGTGGTCCAGGTATTCGAGCGCTTCCTGCGTAGCGCTGATCAGGTCGTTGCCGCTGGCGACCAGCGCCGTGAGCGCGGCCGACAAGGTGTCGCCCGCGCCGCTGAACGAGCCGTCGAACATCTCGAAGCGGTGGCTGGCGAGCACGGCGTGCTGCGTGGTCAGAACGTTGTCGAGAAACTGCTCGGGCAGCGGAATGCCGGTGACCAGCACATAGGGCACGCCCAGCTCGTCGGCCGCCATCGCCAGGTCGCGCGCGCTCGGGCTGCGGCTCGCGTCCCAGTCGGGCAGCAGCCAGCGCCACAGCGTGCTGTGGTTTCCGACCAACACCGAAGTCTGCGGCAGCACCAGTTCGCGGAACGCGTCCAGGTATTGATCGAGCAGGTCGTCGCGCCACCAGGACAGCTCGGGCATGTAGCTGATGATGGGCAGATCGGGATAGTCGGAGGAGATCTCGGCGATCACGGCCAGGTTCTCGGGGCTGCCCGCGAAGCCGACCTTGATCGCGCGCACCGGCAGGTCCTCGAGCACCGTGCGCGCCTGTTCGTCGACGCAGTCGTCGGCAAACGCGTAATGCTCGAAAATGCGGCTGGTGTCGCGCACATAGGTGCCGGTGACCACGCCCAGCGGGTGGCCGCCGACCGAAGCGATGGTGGTGATGTCGGCCGTCAGGCCTCCCGCGCCGCTGGGGTCGCTGGCGTTGAAGACCAGCACGCACACCGGCTGCGCGACGTCGAAGTCTTCGGGCGCGGGTGCGCCCAGGGCGGTGGGTGGGGTGGGAGTTGTTGCCATGATGGGCCTTAGTTTGCCCCTGCGCCAATGCCTGGGAATGTCAGGGTGATGACTGGATACAATCGTTGCATTCTATGTGAAGGCCCTTTAAGCTGTGACGAACCCTAAGACTTGGATGTGTTTGATCTGCGGCTGGCTGTACCACGAAGAGCTCGGCTGTCCGGAACATGGCATTCCAGCGCAAACCCGCTGGGAGGACGTTCCGATGAACTGGACCTGTCCGGAATGCGCTGCCCGCAAGGAAGACTTCGAGATGGTTGAAATTTGAGCGCAGGGTGCACCTGTGCCGTGGTTTGACTGGGAGGCTCTCAAGTGACAACGACAGCGGACGCACCTTTGAAGGTGCTTGTGGTGGACGACAGCAACACCATACGGCGCAGTGCCGAAATTTTCTTGCGCCAGGGTGGCTATGAAGTGCTGCTCGCCGACGACGGCTATGACGCCTTGGCCAAGGTCAACGACCACCAGCCGCAGCTGATCTTCTGCGACATCCTGATGCCCAAGCTCGACGGCTACCAGACCTGCGCAATCATCAAGCGCAATGCGCGCTATGCCGATACGCCGGTGGTGATGCTTTCTTCCAAGGATGGCGTGTTCGACAAGGCCCGCGGCCGCATGGTCGGCTGTCAGGAATACCTGACCAAACCTTTTACCAAAGACCAGTTGCTGCAAGCCGTGCGGCAATTCGGCAAGATTTCCCAAGGAGCGATGTGATGGCTGTTCAGAAGGTGCTGGTCGTTGATGACTCGAAGACCGAGCTGATGTTTCTGACCGATCTGCTGCAGAAAAAAGGCATGCAGGTGCGCTGCGCGGAAAACGCCGAAGAGGCCTTTCGCAGCCTTGCCGAGGAAAAACCCGACCTGATCCTGATGGACGTGGTGATGCCGGGACAGAACGGCTTCCAGCTCACGCGGGCGATCACGCGCGACCCGCAATATGCCGACGTGCCCATCATCATGTGCACCAGCAAGAGCCAGGAAACCGACAAGGTCTGGGGTCTGCGCCAGGGCGCGCGCGCCTACATCACCAAACCCGTGGACCCGGCAGAGCTGCAGGCCAAGATCGACGCGCTGGGCTGAGCGGCGCTGCCCCATGGCCAATCGTGAAGCATTGAGACAATTGCATGCGCGGCTGGCCGCGCGCCTCCAGGCGGCACGCAGCGAAGGCGTGGCTGCGGCCAGCTGGCTGGCGGTCGAGGCAGGCGGCAGCCGCTATCTGATGCCGCTCGCGCATGCGGGCGAGATCTTTCCCTGGTCGGGCGTGCTGCGCGTGCCCTACACCCAGCCCTGGCTGATGGGCGTGGCCAACCTGCGCGGCACGCTGGTCGCCGTGGTCGATTTTCCCGGCCTGCAGGGCAAGGCCGTGGCGCGCAACGAAATGACGCTGGCCGATGCGAGCCTGCTGGCGTTCAATCCGGCGCTCGAAGTGCATGCGGCGCTGCTCGTGGACCGCCTGCTGGGCCTGCGCGGCGCGCAGAATTTCACGGGCATGCAGGATGCCCCGCTCGACGCTCCAGGCTACTGGGGCGCGACCTACTTCGACGAGGCCGGCGATTCCTGGCAGGAAATCGATCTGCAAAGCCTCGCGCAAGACCCTGAATTTCTCCATATCCGTGCCTGAGTTTTCCCCTGTGAGGCTGTGTCATGTCTTTTGCCCAGAAAATTGGAAAAATGTTTCAGCGCCGTTCCGCCGGCAGCGGCGAAGGGCTGAGCGATCAGCCTGACGCGGGCCTGGCGCAGGAACCCGCGCGCGAGGCGCCGGCCAGCCTCTACGGTGACAGTGGTCTCTCGGCTTACACCGACGAGGAGCAGCAGCTCAATGAAGAGCAGGTAGCGCTGCCGCTGCTGGGCCGCGCGCCCGCGGCGCAGCAGCAGCGCCGCCTGCTGATCATGCTCGCGGTCGGTGTGACCGTGCTGGCGTTGATGGCCGGCTGGGTGCTGCAACAGGCCGAGCGTTCGGCCCAGCAGCTGGCCGCCAACGGCCAGGCGCTGATGCAGTCGCAGCGGCTGGCCAAGTCGGCCTCGCAGGCGATGACCGGCAACAGCCAGGCGTTCGACGCGCTGCAGGAAAGCGCCGACGTGCTGGCGCGCAGCGTGCGCGCGCTCTCCAGCGGCGATGACGCGCTGGGCGTGCAGCCGCTGGGCTCCGAGTACGCCGATTCGCTCAAGGACATCACGCCGTTGATGGAGCGTGCCGAAAACAGCGCCAAGCAGGTGATGGCCCAGCGCCAGGTGCTGATGCAGGTCGGTGACGCGCTGCGCGCGGTGAACCGCCAGTCGTCCGAGCTGCTTGAAATCGCCGAAACGATTGCTTCGCTCAAGCTGCAGCAGGGCGCTTCGCCGGCCGAGATTTCGGCCGCCGGCCAGCTGGTGATGCTGACCCAGCGCATAGGCAAGTCGGCCAACGAATTCCAGACCACCGAAGGCGTGAGCCCCGAAGCCGTGTTCCTGCTGGGCAAGGATCTGGCCTCGTTCCGCGAAATCGCCGAGAGCCTGCTCAACGGCAGCAGCGAGCTGCGCCTGCCCGCGACGCGCGACGCGCAGACGCGTGAACAGCTGCAGGCGCTGATCGAGCTGTACGAAAAGACGCGTACCGACGCCAGCGCCATTCTGGGCAACCTGCAAGGCCTGGTGGCCGCGCGCGAAGGCCAGACGACGATCAACAACGACAGCGAAGCGCTGCGCCGCGGCCTCGAGGCGCTGCAGGTGCAGCTGCGTTCCACGGCAGGCCTGGGCGCGGGCCAGTTCGCGCTGCTGGGCCTGGTGGGCCTGTTCGTGCTGCTGTGCGGCGTGGGCATCTCGCGCGTGCAGCTGCTCGACAGCCGCAGCCGCCAGGGCGCGGCCGAACAGCAGCAGCGCGATGCGCGCCGCCAGGAGCACGAAGCCAAGCGCGTCAACGACGCCAACCAAGCGGCCATTTTGCGGCTCATGAACGAGCTGCAGTCGGTGGCCGAAGGCGACCTGACGCAGGAAGCCACCGTGACCGAAGACATCACGGGCGCGATTGCCGACTCGGTGAACTACACCGTGGAAGAACTGCGACTGCTGGTGGGCAGCGTGCAGAACACCGCGACGCGCGTGGCCCAGACCACGGCCCAGGTGGACAGCACCTCGACCGAACTGCTCGCGGCATCGACCGAACAGCTGCGCGAGATCCGCGAAACCGGCCGCTCGGTGCTCGACATGGCGACCCGCATCAACCAGGTGTCGGCCCAGGCCCAGGAATCGGCCGCGGTGGCGCGCCAGTCGCTGCAGGCCGCGGACGAAGGCCTGAAGGCGGTGCAGAACACCATCGGCGGCATGAACTCCATCCGTGACCAGATCCAGGACACCTCCAAGCGCATCAAGCGCCTGGGCGAGTCGTCGCAGGAGATCGGTGAAATCACCGAACTGATTTCCGACATTACCGAGCAGACCAACGTGCTGGCGCTCAACGCCGCCATCCAGGCCGCATCGGCCGGCGAAGCCGGCCGCGGCTTCTCGGTCGTGGCCGAGGAAGTGCAGCGCCTGGCCGAACGCTCGGCCGACGCGACGCGGCAGATCTCGGTGCTGGTGAAGGCGATTCAGACCGATACCCAGGATGCGGTCGCGGCCATGGAACGCTCGACCCAGGGCGTGGTGCAGGGCGCGCAGCTGTCCGATACCGCCGGTACGGCGCTGACCGAGATCGACAGCGTGTCGCGCCGCCTGGCCGAGCTGATCGAGCAGATCTCGCAATCGACTTCGCGCGAAGCCGATCTGGCCAACGGCGTGGCAGACAATATCCAGCATATTTTCGCGGTGACCGAGCAGACCGGCGAAGGCACGCGCAGTACGGCCCAACAGGTGCGCGAACTGTCGCACATGGCCGAGGAGCTGCGTCAGTCGGTCGCCCGCTTCAAGATCGCCTGAGGCGTTTCCCCTTTCCTACACCGGCGTTAGTCCGCCGCGGAGTTCCGCATGTCTTCCACTGACGCCTTCCTTCCCCACGCCGCCGAGAAAAACTCGGCCGATGCTGCGCAGGGCGAGCAGGATCTCGGACCCCTGGCATGGGTCATCGACGAGCTGCGCAAATCGCTGGAAGGCGCGGCCAAGTTGCTGGCGCGCTTCGCGCGCGAGGCCGAACTCGCTCCCGAGGGAGGTCAGGCCGCGCTCGACACGCTGGCCGTGCAGCAGGCGCTGCACCAGGTCGGCGGCGCGCTGGAGATGGTGGACCTGCGCGCCGCCGCGCGTCTGGTGCATGCGATGGAAGCCGCAGTGCTGCGGCTGGAGCAGGACCCCCAGCGCTGCACGGCCGAAGCGGCCAGCACGCTGGAGAACGCCAGCTTCGCCTTGCTCGAATACCTCGATACGCTGCTCGCCGGCCGGGCCGTGCCCGCGGTCGCGCTGTTTCCGCAATACCGCGCGGCGCAGGCGCTGGCCGGCAACGACAAGGTGCATCCGGCCGATCTGTGGCCTGCCGAGCGGCGCATGCGCGAGCCCGTGCTGCCCGAAAGCCCCCAGTCCCTGGCCTATGGGCCGCAGGCGCGGGCGCTGCTTGATGCCGGCGTGCTGGCGCTGGTCAAGACCGGCAATCCGGCGGCCGCGGCCCAGCTGCGCGCGACCTGCCTGGGCTTTGTCGCCGCGCAGACCGAGTCCGGCGCGCGCACGTTCTGGAAGATCGCCGCGGGCTTCTTCGATGCCTTTGCCCAGGGCCTGGTCAAGCCCGACCTCTACGCCAAGCGCGCCGCCTCGCGCGTGCTGATGCAGTACGCGGCCATGGCCAAGGGCGACAACCGCCTGCCCGAGCGACTGACGCAGGACCTGCTGTTCTTCTGCGCCCAGGCGGCCGAGCCGGCCGACGCCAGCGTCCAGGCGCCCGTGCTGCGCGCGGTGCGCGAGTCCTTTGGTCTGGCGCGCCACCCCCGCATCGACTACGAGCGGGCCCGCTTCGGCCGCTTCGATCCCGCGCTGCTGGCGCAGGCGCGCAAGCGCGTCGCCGCGGCGACCGACTGCTGGTCGGCGCTGGCCGGCGGCGACCGCAGCAAGATCAAGCCCGTGGTCGAGCAGTTCGGCCAGGTCTGCGATTCGCTCAACAAGCTCTACCCCGACAGCACCGGGCTGGCGCGCGCGCTGCAGCGCGTGATCGAATGGATGGCGCGCAGCGGCGAGCCGCCCGCGCCCGCGCTGGCGCTCGAAGTCGCGACCGCCATTCTTTATCTGCAGGCCGCGCTGGCCTCGCCCGAACTCGCCGACGAGTCGATGGCCGCGCATTCGGGCCGGCTCGCCCAGCGCCTGGACGAAGCGCGCCAGGGCATGGAGTCGCAGCCGCTAGAGCCCTGGATGGAAGACCTCTACCGCCATGTCAGCGACGGCCAGACCATGGGCAGCGTGGTCGGCGAACTGCGCGCCACGCTGGCCGAGGCCGAGCATCTGCTCGACCAGTTCTTCCGCCAGCCGGCCCAGGTAGAGGTGCTGGCCAAGGCAGCCCAGCATATGGCGCAGATGCGCGGCGTGCTGTCGGTGCTGGGGCTGGAGCAGGCCTGCCTGGCCGTGGTGCGCATGCGCGATACCGTCGAGCAGCTGATGCGCGACGAGATTCCCGCGGCGGATCAGCCGCAGGTGTTTGCACGGCTGGGCAACAATCTCGGCGCGCTGGGCTTTCTGATCGACATGCTCAGCTACCAGCGCAACCTGGCGCGCAAACTGTTCATCTACGACGAGCCGTCGGGCGAGCTGCGCATCATCATGGGCCGCAACCGCGTGCGCGCGACCGATGCGCCCGAAGAGCGCACGCAGCGCGTCGAAGCGCGCGCTCCCCAGCCCTTGCCGCCCGTGCTGCCGGTCGCCGCGCCGCCGGCGCCGGCGCCGGTCGCGGTCCAGCCGCCGCCGGTCGAAGCGCCGGCCCTTGCCGAGCCTGAACCTGCGCCCATGGCGCCCGCTGCGGCCGCTGCGGCCGCTGCGGCCGCGCCGCTGAGCGTGGCCGAAGAAGACACAGACGAGGAACTGCGCGGAATCTTCCTCGAGGAGGCGCGTGACGTCGTGCGCCAGGGCCTGGAAGACCTCGATGCGCTCAAGGGCGACGCCGCGCAATGGAATGCGCAGACCAGCCTGCGCCGCGTGTTCCACACGCTCAAGGGCAGCGCGCGCATGGTCGGACTCGACGAGTTCGGCGAAGCCGGCTGGGCCATGGAGCAGATGCTCAACGCCTGGCTGGGCGAACAAAAGCCCATGCCCGCCGCCTGGCAGTCGCTGGCGCGTGAGGCCCTGCACGCATTTTCGGCCTGGACCCAGGCGATTGCCGATGGCCAGGACCAGGAATGGTCGGCGACGCCGTTTCGCGCCGCGGCCGACGCGATGCGCCTCGAAGGCCAGCGCGCGCCCGTGGCGCTGCAGCCGTCGCTGCGGCGTCGCCAGCCGGAGCCCGTGGCCGAAGAATTGCTGCCCGCAGCGCAGGAAACGGACGCCGGCATAGAAACCGGCACCGCGCCGCAGCCCGATCTGCCGGGCGAGGTCGAGGAAATCGACTTTGCCGCATTTGAATCCGCGCTCCAGGCGAGCGAGCAATTGCCCGATGCCGCGCCCGTCGAAGCGCCGCAGCCCGAGCCTGAGCCCGCCGCCGAGGTGGCGGCGCAGCCCGTCGAGAGCGTCGAGCCCGCGGCCGAGCCTGAGCCCGCGGCCGAGACCGGCAACGAGTGGCTGGACGACACGCCCGGCTGGGACGATACCCAGATAGAGGAGGCGCTGCCCGAACCCACGCCCGAGCCCGCGCAGGCGCCGGCCGCCGCGGCCGAGCCGCTGGACGAAGGCTGGAACTGGGCGCCCGAGGCGCCTGCGACCGACGCCACGCGCGCGCAGGATGCGGTGGACGTACCGCCAGCCGAGCCGGTCATCGAACCCGAACCCGAGGTCGAGATCGCGGCACAGGGTGAAGCCGAAGTCGAGGCCGCAGCATCGCCGCAAGCGCTGTCCGAGCCGGCCGAGCCCGTGGACGACAACGTCAAGGTGATCGACGGCCTGCGCATCCATCTGCCGCTGTACAACGTCTATCTGAACGAAGCCGACGAATGGTCGCGCCGCCTCGATGTGGCGCTGCAGGAATGGGCGCTCGAAGCCCACCGGCCCCAGCCCGAGGAAGCCGTGGGCTGGGCGCATTCGCTGGCCGGCAGTTCCGCGACCGTGGGCTTCAAGGACCTGTCGCGGCTGTCGCGCGCGCTCGAGCATGCGCTGATGCATGTCAGGCCCCAGGGCTTCGGCGATGCCCAGCATCTGGCGGTGTTCCTGGCCGCGGCCAACGAGATCCGCCGCCTGCTGCACCAGTTCGCCGCGGGTTTTCTCAAGACGCCGTTGGCCTCCGTGGAAGAGGCGCTGCAGCAGGTGCTCGACAGCGAGATCGGCAGCGCCGTGGGCGAGGGCGCCATCGCCCAGGGACTCGACGCCGAAGATGCGATCTGGGCCCAGGAGCTGAGCGCCGACGCCGCGCCCGCGATTGATGCACCGCAGGCGGCCGAACCCGAATGTGCAGCCGAACTCGAACGCGAATCTGCGGCCGAACCCGAATCTGCGGCCGAACCCGTGCTGCAGCCGGCCATGGCCCTGGACAGCGCCATCGATGACGACATCGAAGTGCTGGACGCGCTCGATCCCGACCTGTTCCCTATCTTCGAGGAAGAGGCGGCCGAACTGCTGCCGGTGCTGGGCACGGCGCTGCGCGACTGGGCCGCGCATCCGCAGCGCCTCGAAGCGCGCAATGCCAGCCTGCGCGCGCTGCACACGCTCAAGGGCAGTGCGCGCCTGGCGGGCGCGATGCGCCTGGGCGAAATCACCCACCGGCTCGAGTCGGCGATTGAACACATAGACGCGCAGGAAGCGCAGGCCGCGCAGATCGAACCGCTGCTGGGCAGCTTCGACATCCTCAACGGCCATTTCGCGGCATTGCGCGCGCTCGGCGACGACATCGCCGCGGCGCCTGTCGCTGCGGCCGAGACGCCCGAGCCGGCGCGTGAACGCATTGAAGGCCTGCGCGCGCCGACCTTCACGCCTATCGTTCCGCTCACGGCCGCACGCTCGGCCTCGCAGCAGTCGGTGCGCGTGCGCGGCCAGCTGCTCGACCGGCTGATCAACCAGTCGGGCGAAGTGCTGATTGCACGCTCGCGTATCGATGCGCGCCTGGTGCAGGCGCGCGCCTCGCTTTACGACCTCAACGGCAACCTGGAGCGCCTGCGCCAGCAGCTGCGTGACATCGAAGTCCAGGCCGAGACGCAGATGCAGTCGCGGCTGGCGCTGTCCAAGGACTCCGCCGCGGGCTTCGATCCGCTGGAGTTCGACCGCTTCACGCGCGTGCAGGAACTCACGCGCATGATGGCCGAGTCGGTCAACGATGTGGCCACGGTGCAGCGCAATCTGCAGCGCGATCTGGCCGCGGCCGAAGACGACCTGGTCGCCCAGGGCCGCCAGGCGCGCGATCTGCAGCGCGACCTGCTGCGCACGCGCATGGTGGAATTCGACGCGATTTCCGAACGCCTTTACGCCGTGGTGCGCCAGACGTCCAAGGAAATGGGCAAGCAGGTGCGGCTCAACGTCGTCGGCGGCACGATTGAGATGGACCGCGGCGTGCTCGACCGCATGGTGCCGGCCTTCGAACACCTGCTGCGCAACTGCGTGGCCCATGGCATCGAGCTGCCCGCGCAGCGCCAGGCGCAGGGCAAGGATGCGATCGGCACTATCAGCGTGACGCTGCAGCACGAAGGCAACGATGTGCGCGTGCGTTTCGACGACGATGGCGCGGGCCTGGACCTCAAGCGCATCCAGGCCGTGGCCGTGGCGCGCGGCCTCGTGGCCGAAGATGCCGACATCACGGCCGAACAGGCCGGCCAGCTGATCTTCCAGCCGGGCTTCACGACGGCGAGCGAAGTCACGGGCGTGTCGGGGCGCGGCATAGGCATGGACGTGGTGCGCTCCGAAGTCAACGCGCTGGGCGGGCGCATCGAGACCCACAGCACGCCGGGCGCGGGCTCCTCGTTCGGCCTGGTGCTGCCGCTGACCACGGCGGTGACGCAGGTGGTGATGCTGCGCGTGGGCCAGTTCGCCGTGGGCGTTCCCGCCAACCTGGTGGAAATCGTGCGCCGCGTGCCTTTGGCGCCGCTGGAGCAGGCCTACCGCAGTGGTCAGCTTGAAGACGCTGCCAGCGGCGAAACGCTGCCGTTCTTCTGGGGCGGAGCGCTGTGGCAGTCGTCGCCGCAAAGCCTCGAAGACGTGGGCAAGACGCGCGCCGTGGTGATCTTCCGCAGCGCGGCCCAGCGGCTCGCATTGCATGTGGATGAAGTGCTGGGCAATCAGGAACTCGTGGTCAAGCCTCTGGGCCCGCAGCTCGCGCGTCTGCCGGGTCTGACCGGCATGTCGGTGCTGGCCTCGGGCGCGGTGGTGCTGATCTACAACCCGGTGGCGCTGGCCACCGTGTATGGCGAGCGGGTGCGCGAGCAGCTGCGCCGCCAGCCCGCGCGGGCGCCGCAGCCGCTGGCCGACGGCGATGGCGATGGCGTGGCGACGGTGCAGCCGCAGGCCGCGGGCGCGGGCGAGGTGCCGCTGGTGCTGGTGGTCGACGATTCGATCACCGTGCGCCGCGTGACCCAGCGCCTGCTGCAGCGCGAAGGCTATCGTGTCGAGGTCGCATCCGACGGCCTGCAGGCCCTTGAAAAACTGCAGGGCGCGCGCCCGGCTGTGGTGCTGTCCGACATCGAAATGCCGCGCATGGACGGCTTCGATCTGGCGCGCAACATCCGCGCCGATGCGCGGCTGCACGATCTGCCCATCATCATGATCACGTCACGCATTGCGCAAAAGCACCGCGAACATGCGCAGCAGATCGGCGTCAACCACTATCTGGGCAAGCCGTATTCGGATGAGGAACTGCTGAGCCTGGTGCAGCATTACGCTGCGTTGGCGATGGCTCATACCACGTCGGTTGCGTAAGTGATTGGCGCGGAGTGAACGGCTGAATACCGGGGCTTCGACAGGCTCAGCCCGAACGGACCAAGCGTTCGTGCTGAGCCGGCGCCGCTGTTTATTGAGAGTCCACGGCCCCTTTGACCACGGAAAACCGCGCCAGCGTGCGATCCCTTGCCTCGGCATGGTCCACGATGGGGCGCGGATAGCTTGAAGCGCCCAGCGCTTCGCCTGCATCGACCAGCGACACACCTGCCGCCGCCAGCTCCAGCGGCCCGGCCTTCCACGGCGCGTGTATCAGCTTGTCGGGCAGGGCGGCGAGCTGCGGCAGATAGCGGCGGATGAAGCGGCCCGCGGCATCGAACTTCTCGCTCTGGCTGATGGGGTTGAAGATGCGGAAGTAGGGCTGGGCGTCGCAGCCCGTGGAGGCCGCCCATTGCCAGCCGCCATTGTTCGCCGCGAGATCGAAATCATTGAGCTGCTCGGCGAAGTACTGCTCGCCCCAGCGCCAGTCGATGCCCAGGTCCTTGACCAGAAAGCTGGCTACGACCATGCGCAGCCGGTTGTGCATGTAGCCGGTCTGGTTGATCTGGGCCATGGCCGCGTCGACCAGCGGGTAGCCGGTGCGGCCTTCGCACCAGGCGGCAAACAGGCGTTCGGCCTCGGCGCCGCTTTCCCAGACAATGGCGTCGTAGGCCGGCTTGAAAGCCTGGGTCACCACGCGCGGATGATGGGCCAGGATTTGGTGATAGAAGTCGCGCCACACCAGTTCGCTGAGCCACACGGCCGCGCCCGGGCTCTGGTGCTGCGACGATTCGGTCCAGGCCAGGCGCGCCAGTTCGCGTATCGACACGGTGCCAAAGCGCAGGTGCACGCTCAGATAGCTCGGGCCCTTGACGGCCGGGAAATCGCGCGTGTCGCCGTATTGCGCCAGGCGCGGCACGAAGTCGGCGAGCAGCTGGTCCGCGCCGACGCTGCCCGTGGGCAGTGCCAGCTGGTGCAGATTGGTGGGCTCGAAGCCTGTCTCGGCGAGCGTGGGCAGGTGGCGATATTGCGCGGGCCGGGGCGCGAGGTGGGCGGCATAGCGCTCCACCGGGTAGGACGACAGATAAAAAGCGTTGAGCTTGCGCAGCCAGGCGTTCTTGTAGGGCGTGAACACGCTGAACGGCGCGCCCGCAAGCGTCAGCACTTCGTCGCGCTCGAAGATCACATGGTCCTTGTAGGTGTGCAGCGCCACACCTGCCGATTGCAACGCAGCGCGCACGCGCGCGTCGCGCGCCAGCGACTGGGGCTCGTCATCGTGGTTGGCGAACACCGCCGTGGCGCCCAGCTGCTGCGCCAGGCGCGGAATTTCCTCTTCGGCCAGGCCCTGGCGCACGATCAGACCGGCGTCGGCCTGGCCGGCGAGCGTGCGCAGCTGGACATCGACACAGGCCAGGCTGTCGTGGATGAACTCGACGCGCCGGTCGGCGCGCGCCAGCGGCGCGAGGATGGCGTCGTCGAAAAGAAAGACGCAATGCACCTGCGCGCAGCCGCGCAATGCATGAAAAAGGGCGGCGTGGTCGCGCGTGCGCAGGTCGCGTCGCAACCAGACCAAGCCCACAGGTCCCGAAAGTGCCATGGATCACCGTTAAAATCTAGGAATGCCCGCTGATTCTGCGCCTATCAACTTGACGCACCATTTTCTGATTGCCATGCCCGGCGTCGAAGATGAGTCTTTTTCGCGCAGCGTGGTGTACCTGTGCGAGCACAGTGAGCGTGGCGCTCTGGGCTTGATCATCAACAAGCCCATGCCATTGAGCCTTGAAGGCCTGCTCGACAAGATCGATCTTTCCCTCGGACGCGAAGACCTGCGCACCGACATGGTGTACCGGGGCGGCCCGGTGCAGACCGACCGTGGCTTCGTGCTGCACGAGGCCTTCACGGCCGAAGGCAGCATTCCGTCCGACGAGTCCATTTACGCCTCGACCATGACCATTCCCGGAGGTCTCGAAATGACGACCTCCAAGGATGTGCTCGAAGCGCTGTCCAACGGCGCCGGCCCGCGCCGGGTGTTCGTCTCGCTGGGCTATGCCTCGTGGGGCGAGGGTCAGCTTGAATCCGAGCTGTCCGAAAACACCTGGCTCACGGTGGGCGCCGACGTGGCGCTGATTTTCGAGGCGCCCGTCGCCGAGCGCTACGACCGTGCCCTGGGCCTTCTGGGCCTGCAGGCCTGGTCGCTGTCCCCGGAAGTGGGGCACGCATGAGCGATTCTCCCGACACGGTGCCTGCGGCACCGTCGCCCGCGCGCGCCTCCACGGATGCGCCGCTGCGCGCCGCCGTGGTCGTGCCCACGCATTTCCAGAGCTTTCTGGCCTTTGACTTCGGCACCAAGCGCACGGGCGTGGCCACTGGCAGCCGCATGATGGGGCTGACGACTCCGCAGGCGACGATCAAGGCCGAAGGCGCGGATGCCCGCATGCTGCAGGTCGCGGCGCGCATCAAGGAATTCGAGCCCGACGCGCTGGTCATAGGCGTGCCTTACCACCCCGACGGCGCGGCGCACGAGAACACCGCGCGCGCGCTCAAGTTCGGCCGCCAGCTGCGCGGACGCTTCGGCCTGCAGGTGTTCGAAGTCGACGAGCGCTACAGCACCACCGAAGCCATTTCGGGCGGTGCGCGCGATGCCGACGCCGCGTCGGCCTGCATCATTCTTGAACAGTTTCTGAGGAGTCTTCCATGAACGATCCCATCGCCGGCGGCGCCGGCAGCGGCAGCCTGGTGCTCGACGCCGAGGCGCTGTACCGTGAACTGCTGCGCGGCGTGCGCAGCCTCATGGGAGCGTCGACGCGCCTGGCGGGCATCACTTCGGGCGGCGCCTGGCTGGTCGAGCGCCTGCACAAGGACCTGAACCTGCCCGGCACGCCCAGCGTGCTGTCGTCGGCGCTGCACCGCGACGACTTCGCGCAGCGCGGCATGGCCACCAGCGCCCAGACGCAGATCGACTTCGACGTCAACGGCGCCGACATCCTGGTGCTCGACGACGTGCTCTACACGGGCCGCACCATACGCGCCGTGCTCAACGAACTCTATGACTACGGCCGGCCCGACTGCGTGCGCCTGGCCGTGCTGGTCGACCGCGGCGGCCGCGAGCTGCCCATCCAGGCCGACTTCGCCGCGGCGCGCATCGCGCTGCCGCCGGCCCAGGCGCTGGCGCTGGCGCGCGACGACCAGGGACGCTTCCATTTCCGCATCCAAGAGGCCTGACCGTGTTGTACAAGCGCAATCCCCAGCTCAACAAGAACGGTGAGCTGATTCACCTGCTGTCGACCGAAGGCCTGTCCAAGGACATCCTGACGCATATCCTCGACACCGCGGCCAACTTCGTCAGCGTCAACGACCGCGAAGTCAAGAAGGTGCCGCTGCTGCGCGGCAAGAGCGTGTTCAACCTGTTCTTCGAGAACAGCACGCGCACGCGCACCACGTTCGAGATCGCCGCCAAGCGGCTGTCGGCCGACGTGTTCAATCTGGACATCGCGCGCAGCTCGGCGAGCAAGGGCGAGTCGCTGCTCGACACCATTGCCAACCTGTCGGCCATGGCCGCCGACATCTTTGTCGTGCGCCACGGCGAGTCGGGCGCGCCTTACCTCGTGGCCCAGCATGTGGCCCCCCACGTGCATGTGGTCAACGCCGGCGACGGCCGCCATGCCCACCCCACGCAGGGGCTGCTGGACATGTACACCATCCGGCACTACAAGAAGGACTTCTCCAACCTGCGCGTGGCCATTGTGGGCGACGTGCTGCACTCGCGCGTGGCGCGCTCCGACATCCATGCGCTCACCACGCTGGGCGCGGCCGAAGTGCGCGTGGTCGGTCCGCGCACGCTCGTGCCTTCCGACCTGTCGCTGATGGGCGTGCGCGTGTTCCACACGCTGGAAGAAGGCATTCGCGACGCCGACGTGATCATCATGCTGCGCCTGCAGAACGAACGCATGACCGGCGCGCTGCTGCCCTCGAGCCAGGAATATTTCAAGGCCTTCGGTCTCACGGCCGAGAAGCTGCGCCTGGCCAAGCCCGATGCCATCGTGATGCACCCCGGACCTATCAACCGCGGCGTCGAGATCGACTCCGAAGTGGTCGACGGCCCGCAGGCCGTGATCCTGTCGCAGGTCTCGTTCGGCATTGCCGTGCGCATGGCCGTGATGTCCATCGTTGCCGGCAATGAGGCTTGAAGCACCCCCTGAGCGGCTGCGCCGGATGGCCGGCCCCCGCTTCCCCCTCTCATCCTTCGGTGGAGGGGGACGACACCTTCGGTGCGGGGCGGCCCTTCCTCGGTGTCCCCGTGCTGGCGAGCGCCAGTTTCATAGGCCATCAATTTTTGACTTGAAATTTTTGCTAGCCGTCCGTGACCGGACGGGGCATTGGGTGTGAAGTATGAAACTACTGATCCAGAACGGCCGCGTCATCGACCCGGCCCGGGGCTTTGACCAGGTCTGCGACATCGCGGTCGACGCCGGCAGCATCGCCGCCATCGGCGCCCAGCCCGCGGGCTTCGCGCCCGATCGCGTGATTGACGCCAAGGGCTGCTGGGTGCTGCCCGGCCTGGTCGATCTGGCCGTGCGCCTGCGCGAGCCCGGCCACGAACACGAAGGCATGCTGCAAAGCGAGATGGCGGCCAGCGTTGCCGGCGGCGTGACCAGCCTGGTCTGCCCGCCCGACACCGACCCCGTGCTTGACGAGCAGGGCCTGGTGGAAATGCTCAAGTTCCGCGCCGAGAAGCTGCACCAGTCGCGGCTGTTCCCGCTGGGCGCGCTCACGCGTGGCCTGGCCGGCGAAGTGCTGACCGAGATGAACGAGCTGACCGAGTCGGGCTGCGTGGGCTTCGGCCAGGCCGACGTGCCGCTGGCCAGCACCCAGACCCTGCAGCGCGCGCTGCAGTACGCTGCGACCTATGGCTACACCGTGTGGCTGCGCCCGCAGGAAATGCACCTGGGCAAGGGCGTGGCGGCCAGCGGCCCGCTGGCCACGCGCATGGGCCTGTCGGGCGTGCCGGTGTCGGCCGAGACGATTGCGCTGCACACGATCTTCGAGCTGATACGCGGCACGGCGGCGCGCGTTCACCTGTGCCGGCTGTCGAGCGCCGCGGGCGTCGAGCTGGTGCGCCGCGCCAAGGCCGAAGGCCTGAGCGTCACCGCCGACGTCAGCATCAATTCGCTGCACCTGACCGATACCGACATCGGCTACTTCGACAGCAGCGCGCGCCTGAACCCGCCGCTGCGCCAGCAGCGCGACCGCGACGCGCTGTCGGCCGCGCTGGCCGACGGCACGATAGACGCGCTGGTGTCCGATCACACGCCCGTCGATGACGACGCCAAGGTGCTGCCGTTTGCCGAAGCCGAACCCGGCGCCACCGGCGTCGAGCTGCTGCTGTCGCTGGCCGTCAAGTGGTCGCAGGCGCAGCAAGTGCCGCTGGCGCGCGCCATTGAAGTGATCACCGCCGCGCCCGCGCGCGTGCTGGGCACGGCGCTGGGCGAGCTCAGGGAGCAGATCGGCCAGCTGCAGGTGGGCGGCGCCGCCGACCTGTGCATCGTCGATCCGGACGCGCATTGGGAAGTCACGCCCGCAGCGCTGGTGAGCCAGGGCAAGTGCACGCCGTTTGGCGGCTACGAACTGCCGGCGCGCGTGCGCTGCACGCTGGTCGCGGGGCGCATTGCCTTCGAGCGTGGCTGAGTCCGGCTGGGCGCGGCGCGGCCGCGCCGGCGCGCGCCTGCTGCGCCTCGCAGGCCATCTGCTGCATGGGCTGTGGGTCATCTTCACGCGCTTTCCGCGCCTGTCGGTGGAGCAGCGCAACGCCCATGTCCAGGCCTGGGCGCGCGGCCTGCTGCCGCGCGTGGGCGTCGAGTTGCAGGTGCATGGCACGCCGCCGGTGGGCGGGCCGGTGCTGCTGGTCGCCAATCACCTGTCGTGGCTGGACATTCCCGTGCTGCACGCCGCGCGCCACTGCCGCTTCATCTCCAAGGCCGATGTCGCCTCCTGGCCCGTGCTGGGCACGCTGGCGCGCGCCGCCGGAACGCTCTACATCGATCGCAACTCGCGCCGCGACACGCTGCGCATGGTCAACGTCATGGCCCAGGCGCTGGCGCAGCGCGATGTGCTGGCGGTGTTCCCCGAAGGCACGACCGGCGAAGGCCGCGAACTGCTGCCGTTTCGCGCCAATCTGATCGAAGCCGCGCTGCAGTCGGGCGCGCCCGTGCAGCCGCTGGGGCTGCGCTTCATCGACCCGGCGACGGGCGAGGACAGCGAAGCGCCGATCTACGCGGGCGATACGCCGCTGTGGACTTCGGTCTGGCGCACGCTCAGCGCGCCGGCGATCATTGCGCGTGTAGGCTACGGCCAGGCCCAGACCGCCGACGGCCGCGACCGCCGCACCTGGGCACGCGACTTGCAGGCCGAAGTCGACCGTCTCCGGCGCGCTTAGTCGTTTTTCGCGCATAGGGGTCGCGGAAATCCGCGATAACCTACAGGCCTGAAGTCCCGCGCAGAACGCAGCGCTTGCGTTACGCTGCACGCAGCGCTTTTTCACATCACAGCTACAGGTGCATCCATGAAAATTTCCCGTTTATCCCTGCTGGCCCTGGCGCTGGCCGCGGCGACCACGGCCCATGCGGGCAAGACGCTAGACACCATCAAGCAGCGCGACCAGATCAGCATTGGCATCAGCAGCGGCGTGCCGGGCTTCTCGGCCGCCGACAGCAAGGGCCAGTGGAGCGGTCTCGACGTGGACGTGGGCAAGGCGATCGCCGCGGCGCTGCTGGGCGATGCGGGCAAGGTCAAGTGGGTGCCGCTGGTCTCGCAGCAGCGCTTCACCGCACTGCAGTCGGGTGAAGTCGATGTGCTGTCGCGCAACACCTCGGTCACGCTGACGCGCGACGCATCCATGGGCCTGGCGTTCACCGCCGTGGTGTTCTACGACGGCCAGGGCTTCATGGTGCCGGCCAAGACCAAGGTAACAAGCGCCAAGCAGCTCAAGGGCGCTACGGTCTGCGTGCAGGCCGGAACCACCTCCGAGAAGAACATGACCGACTTCTCGCGCATCCACAAGCTCAACCTCAAGCCCGTGGTGTTCGACAAGTTCGACGCCGCCAACGCCGCCTATTTCGCGGGCCGCTGCCAGGCCTATACGACCGATGCCTCGGGCCTGGCCTCGGTGCGCGCCAAGGAAGCCAAGGACTCGAAAGAGCATGTGATCCTCACCGACCTGATCTCCAAGGAGCCGCTGGGCCCGCTGGTGCGCCGCGGCGACGACGAGTGGCTGGCCGTGGTGCGCTGGGTCGTGCACGGTCTGGTCGAGGCCGAGGAAAACGGCATCACCCAGGCGAACGTCGACAAGCTCAAGCTTGATACCACCGACCCGACCATTGGCCGCCTGCTGGGCAAGACCGAGGACACGGGCAAGCTGCTGGGCCTGGACAAGGAATGGCTGGTGCGCGCGATCAAGGCCGTGGGCAACTACGGCGAGATCTATGAGCGCAACGTCGGCGAGAAGACGCCGGTCGGCCTGGCCCGGGGCAAGAACAAGCTCTGGACCGACGGCGGCCTGATGTACGCCCTGCCGGTGCGATGAGCGAACCGCGCCCGGCAGCCTTGATTCCCGCGCGGCGCGCGCCGGCGCGCGCGCGCCCGGGCTGGTCCTGGCACCACCCCGCGACGCGCGCGCGGGTCTGGCAGCTGCTGGCGCTGCTGGGCGTCGTGGCGCTGCTCGGCTGGCTGGTCTACAACACCCAGGCCAACATGGCCGCGCGCGGCATACGCAGCGGCTGGGATTTTCTGCGCCAGACCGCGGGCTTCGACATAGGCGAACAGCCGATTGCGTTCGAGTCCACCGACACCTACCTGCGCGCGTTTGTCGTCGGCCTGCTCAACACGCTGCGCGTGGCGCTCGCGGGCATCGTGCTCAGCACGCTGCTGGGCGCGCTGGTCGGGGTGGGGCGCTTCTCGCGCAACCTGCCGGTGCGCGCGCTGTGCCGCGGCTATGTCGAGCTGTTTCGCAACGTTCCGCTGCTGGTGCAGCTGCTGGTGTGGTATCTGCTGCTGGTCGAATACCTGCCCGACACCACCGAAGCCTGGACCTGGGGCCAATCGGTGTTCCTCAGCAAGTCGGGGCTGGTGCTGCCTTTTCCCGTGCACGGCGCGGATGGCTGGCACTGGAGCGTTCCCGTCATCGACGGCTTTGCCATCGACGGCGGCGCGGCGCTGTCGCCCGAATTTCTCGCGGTGCTCGCGGGCCTGACGTTCTACACCGCGGCCTTCATTGCCGAAGTGGTGCGCGCCGGCATTGCCGCCGTGCCGCGCGGCCAGATCGAAGCCGCGCAAAGCATTGCACTGAGCCGCTGGCAGACGCTGCGCCTGGTCACCGGCCCGCAGGCGCTGCGCGTGATGGCGCCGCCGCTGACCAACCAGTATCTGAACCTGACAAAGAATTCCTCGCTGGCCGTGGCCGTGGGCTACCCCGATCTGGTGTCGATTGCCAACACCAGCCTCAACCAGACCGGCCGCGCGCTCGAGTGCATTGCCATCGTGATGCTGGTCTACCTCACGCTGTCGCTGGCCACCGCGCTGCTGATGGGACGGCTCGACCAGCGCGATCTCGCGCGCCAGGAGCCATGAGCATGCAGCCCCGCGAAACGATTCCTGCCCGGCCCGCTCCTCCCCGTTCAGGCGGCTTGCGCGCCTGGGTGCGGCGCGAACTGTTCGGCAGCTGGGTCAGCACGCTGACCACGCTGGCGCTGCTCGCCTGGGCGCTGTGGGCGCTGCCCGGCGCGCTCGACTGGCTGCTGTGGCGCGCCGTCTGGCAGGCCGATGCCGACGCCTGCCAGGCCGCGCGCGGCATGGGCGCCTGCTGGGGCGTGATCACCGAGAAGCACCGACTGATCCTGCTGGGCCGCTACCCGCTCGAAGAGCAATGGCGCCCGGTGCTGGCCACCGGCCTGCTGCTGGCGCTGGTGATTGCCAGCGGCATGCGGCGTTTCTGGACGCGCTGGCTGGTGCTGGCCTGGGTGCTGGTCTGGGCAGTGTTCTTCGCGCTGATGCGCGGCGGCGTCGCCGGCCTGGCCGAAGTGCCCACCGAGCGCTGGGGCGGTCTGCCGCTGACGCTGATGCTGACCACGCTGTCCATCGTGCTGGCCTGTCCGCTCGCGGTGCTGCTGGCTCTGGGCCGGCGCTCGCGCATGCCCGCGATACGCGGCCTGTGCGCGCTGTTCATCGAGCTGGTGCGCGGCGTGCCGCTGATCTCGGTGCTGTTCATGGCGAGCTTTCTGTTCCCGCTGTTCCTACCCGTGGGCGCTACGCCCGACGTGCTGGTGCGCGTGCTGCTGGGCATAGCGCTGTTTGCCGCGGCGTATCTGGCCGAGACCGTGCGCGCCGGTCTTCAGTCGGTTCCCCTGGGCCAGCTTGAGGCTGCGAACAGCATAGGCCTGTCGTGGTGGCAGACGCAGCGCCTGGTGGTGCTGCCCCAGGCGCTGGGCGCCGTGGTGCCGGGGCTGATGAACAGCTTCATCTCTATCTTCAAGGACAGCTCGCTGATCACCATCGTGAGCCTCTACGAGCTGACCGGATCGCTGGGCCTGGCGCTCAGCGGCGACCCCGAGTGGCGCCCGTTCATGGTGGAGGGCTACCTGTTCATCACCGCCATCTATTTTGTGGTCTGCGCGGCCATGTCACGCTACAGCCTCTGGGTCGAGCAGCGGCATGCACGCGGCCTGGCCCGTTGAAAGAAAAGCTGCATGCCAGACACTCCCATGGTCCGCTTCGAGCGCCTGAACAAATGGTTCGGGCGCGACTTCCATGTGCTGCGCGACATCGATCTGGAGATCGCGCGCGGCGAGCGCCTCGTGGTCTGCGGCCCTTCGGGCTCGGGCAAGTCGACGCTGATTCGCTGCATCAACGCGCTCGAGCCTTTCCAGGAAGGCAGCCTGTCGGTGGGCGGCGTGGCGCTGGCCGTCGAGGGCCGCGAAGACCTGCGCGCAGTGCAGCAGGTGCGCCGCAGCGTGGGCATGGTGTTCCAGCAGTTCAATCTGTTCCCGCACCTGAGCGTGCTCGACAATTTGACGCTGGCGCCGCGCAATGTCGGCAAGCTGCCGCGCGCCGAGGCCGAAGCCCAGGCGCTGGCCCAGCTCGAGCGCGTGCACATTGCCGAGCAGGCGCACAAGTTTCCGCAGCAGCTCTCGGGCGGCCAGCAGCAGCGCGTGGCGATAGCGCGCGCGCTGTGCCTTGCGCCGCAGATCCTGCTGTTCGACGAGCCCACCTCGGCGCTGGACCCGGAGATGGTGCACGAGGTGCTGGACGTCATGGTCGAACTCGCGGGCCAGGGTATCACCATGGTCTGCGTGACCCACGAAATGGAATTCGCGCGCTCGGTCGCCGACCGCGTGGTGTTCATGGACCAGGGGCAGATCATCGAGCAGGCGCAGCCGGATGCGTTCTTTTCCAATCCGCAGAGCGAGCGGGCTCAGCAGTTTCTGGATAAGTTGCTGGGGCGGAAGTAGGTCTTGTTCAGGGTTTGCCTGTAGCAGGCTGCGCCCTGAAACGCCCTTCGACAGGCTCAGGGCGAACGGGGTGGAGAAGGTTGAAAATCTTAAATAGAGCAGGGTGTTCAATCCTCGTTCGTCCTGAGTCCTGAGCCTGCCGAAGGATCGAAGGATGAACGTCCCAGCCTCGAAACCTCGGCCCAATCTCCCCGGATCATCGCTTCCTTCTTGCGACGGCTCCAGCCCTTGATCTGCAGTTCGGCCGCAAGCGCTTCTTCCCGCGTGGCAACTTCCTGCGCAAAGACCAACTCTACGGGCCGTCGTTGGAAGGTGTAGCAACCAGTGAAAGCGCCGGAAGCGTGCTCCGCAATCCGCCGCTCCAGCGCATCGGTATGCCCGGTGTAATAACTGCCGTCGTGGCAGCGCAGGATGTAGACCCAGAAGCCCATGGGGTTCTCCGTTTTGCCCTTCGACAAGCTTGTATGGTTTGGTCTCCATCAACCAAACTTCAAGAAAGGGCGAGGAGCCGGGATGGAGGGACATCGACAGGCATCGGCCGTTGCTTTAGACCCAACGGACCGACTTCTTGAGTCATTACCCCATCCCTGCGCCGAGCGTCGATAAGGAACCTGGCGACGTCACCTGCATTTGCAGTCTCGATCGCCAATTCTTGCAAGCTCACGCCGACAGCAGGGTCCACCCCGGCACTCGTATTTTGAGCGATGAAGATCCAACAAGCTACTAATTTTGTTGGTGTGGATGTGGCAAGCGCGCATTTGGACGTCGCCATTCAGGGACAGACTCGTGTGCAGCGATTCGACAACACCGCCAAAGGTATAGCCCAGTTGCTGCGCGCACTGCCTTGTGGATGCGCGATAGGGCTTGAATCGACAGGCCGCTATCACCAGGCGCTGGCACAGGCTGCACATGCAGCAGGCCTGAGCGTTTATGTGCTCAACCCGCTGGACGCGCGCCGCTATGCGCAGTCTGTGGGCCAGCGCGGCAAGACCGACCGCATTGATGCCCTTATGCTGGCGCGCTACGTTTGCCGTGAGCATGAGCAACTGCGCCAATGGCAGCCGCCCACACAGACCCAAGAAGAAGTGCGTGAACTCATTGGCCACCGCGCAACCTTGGTGCGTCAGCGCAGCGCGCTGACGCAAGCGGGCAGCCACAGCAAGATGCTCAAGAGCTTGGATGCCCCGGTGCTTCAGGCGTTGAAGCAAGCCATCGAGCGCGTCGATGCGAAACTTGCTGCGGCCATCAAGATGGACCCACCCAGCCAACAGGCATTCGAACACATTACCTCTGTACCAGGACTGGGTCTGGTCTGCGGATCGCTGCTTGTGATGCTGTTCGGGCGTATGCAAGAACGTAGTTCGGATGCAGTGGTTGCATTCACCGGACTGGACCCACGCCCGAATGATTCGGGCAAGAAGATGGGCCAAAGGCGGCTGTCCAAGCGGGGTTGGCCGGAGATCCGGCGCCTGCTGTTTGCAGCCGCGATGTCAGCTGCGCGAACCAAGACTTGGAGCGGGTTGTATGAGGCTCAGCGCAAAAAGGGATTGAGCACGACAGCTGCGCTGATCGTGCTTGCTCGAAAACTGCTGCGTGTAGCGTTCGCGCTGTTCAAGCAGAAAAGCTGCTTCGATGGTTCACGGATGGCGGTAAACGCTTGACGAAAACCATAGAAGCTCAGGGCGAACGGGATGGTCTCCCGTTCGTCCTGAGCCTGTCGAAGGATGAACGGCCTGCCCTCAGACAGGCGCTACTTTTCCCTGGGGAACGCCACCACATGTTCCATCGCCAGCGCCATTCCCACCCATTCGCCGATCTCATGGTTGTGGTGGCTGGGAACATGGGCCATCACGGTCTGGCCGCTGGCCAGGCGCATGGTGTAGAGGAATTCCGAGCCGCGGAATGACTTGCGCACGATCTGCGCCTTGACCGGGGCGTCGTCGACATGCACCACGTCGTCGGCGCGCAGCAGCACGTCGCATTCGCCATCGGGGTAGCTTGCGGGAAGCGGGCATTCGGCCATGTCGCTGAGTTCGCCCAGCGGGGTCTGGGCGACCACGCCGTTCTCGCGCATCACCAGGCGCGCTGGCAGAAACACGCCGTGGCCTATGAAATCGGCGACAAAGCGCGTCGCGGGCCGGTGGTACAGCGTATAGGCGTCGTCCCATTGGTGCAGCTCGCCGTGGTTCATCACGCCGATCACGTCGCCGATGGCAAAGGCCTCGAGCTGGTCGTGGGTCACGAACAGCGCGGTCGCGCCCGCAGCTTTCAGAATGGCGCGCACTTCGTGCGCCAGGCGTTCGCGCAGGTCGACATCGAGGTTGGAAAACGGTTCGTCGAGCAGCATCAGCTGCGGGCGCGGCGCGAGCGCGCGCGCCAGCGCGACGCGCTGCTGCTGTCCGCCCGACAGCTCGTGGGGAAAGCGCGCGGCGCTGCCTTCTAGGCCCACCAGCGTCAGCACTTCGGCAACGCGCTGCGCCTGCTCGCTCTTGCGCAGCGTGTGGATGCCAAAGGCCACGTTCGCGCCCACGCTCAGATGGGGGAACAGCGCGTAGTCCTGGAACACCATGCCTATGCGCCGCTGTTCGGGCGGCAGCGAGACCGTGGCGCTGCTGACGATCTGGTCCTGCAGGCGGATTTCACCGCTGCTCACGGGCTCGAGCCCGGCCACGGCGCGCAGCAAGGTGGTCTTGCCGCAGCCCGAGGGGCCGATCAGCACGCCGATGTCACCGGCGTTCAGGTTCAATGAAACGCCTTGGACGGCGGCCTGCGGGCGGCCGGCATAGCGCACCCCGAGTTGGGAGACCTTGAGAAACATTCCTTGATTGTAGGGCGGTGCAAATGCTTAGAATTCGCATTTGCGCGAAAGGCCCTGGCCGACGCCGCAGCTCCCGTGCCTCCCTCCCCCAGCCGAGCTATATCTTGCGCCGCATCACTCTTGCCTTCCGCTCCCTGCCCCTGATCCTGCTGGCGCTGCTGCTCACCTTACCCGTGCTCGCGGTGTTCGCCGCCTGGCTGCCCTGGGGCGGCACCGACACCCAGGCCGGTCCCATCCTGCGCGAAATGGCGTCCACCGTGCTGCCCGGCTATGTCTGGACCACGGTCTGGCTGGGCCTGATGGTGGCGCTGGGCGCGGCCGTGGTCGGCACCGTGGCCGCGGCCATGGTCACGCTGTTTGATTTCCGCGGCCGGCGCACGCTCGAATGGCTGCTGCTGCTGCCGCTGGCCATGCCGGCCTACGTCACTGCCTATGCCTATACCGATTTCCTGCAGTTCAGCGGCCCGCTGCAGGTCTGGTTGCGCGAAACCTACGGCCTCGAAGGCCGGCTGCTGCCCGAAGTGCGCAGCCTGGGCGGCGCGGTCTGGGTGTTCATCTTCTCGCTCTATCCCTATGTCTATCTGCTGGCGCGCACCGCGCTGGGCGAGCGCGCCGCGCACCTGATGGAAGCCGCGCGCCTGCTGGGCGCGCCGCTGCGCCGGCGCATTCTCACGGTGGCGCTGCCGCTGGCGCGTCCGGCCGTGGCCGCAGGCGTGGCGCTGGTGCTGATGGAAACCCTGGCCGATTTCGGCGTCGCGAGCTATTTCGGCATTCAGACCTTCACCACCGGCATCTACAAGGCCTGGCTGTCGATGGACAACCGCATTGCCGCGGCCCAGCTCGCCACCTTCCTGCTGGTGCTGGTGGTTGTGCTGCTGCAGGTCGAAGTGCGCGCCCAGCGGCGCATGCGTTTCGTGACCAACGGCGTGGGCCGCGCGGGCTCGGCCGAAGCCCAGCCTATGCGCCTGCGCGGCACGCATGCCGCCATCGCCTGGCTGGTCTGCCTGCTGCCGGTGCTGATGGGCTTTGTCGCGCCGGTGTTCTTCATGCTGCGCCCGCTGGCGGCCGACTGGTCGGTGCTGCCCTGGTCGCGTTTTCTCGATTGGGCCTGGAACAGCGTGCGCCTGGGCGGCATCACCGCGGTGCTGGCCGTGGCGATCGCGCTGGCGCTGGCCTTTGCCGTGCGCCGCCGCCCCGACGCGCTCACGCGTGGCGTGGTGCAGCTTGCCAGCCTGGGCTATGCCGTGCCCGGCGCGGTGATTGTCGTCGGCCTGCTGCTGCCCGTGGGCTGGCTGCAGGCGGCCGCGCCCGACTGGGGCCTGGCATCGCTGATCACGGCTACGGCCACGGGCATTGTCTGGGCGTATCTGGTGCGCTTTTGCGCGGTCGCGCTGCAGTCCATGCAAAGCGGCTATGCGCGCATTCCCGTGAGCTTCGATGATTCGGCGCGCATGCTGGGCACGGGCAGCTGGGGCCTGATGGCGCGCGTGCACTGGCCGCTGCTCAAGCGCTCCACGGCCGCGGCGGCGCTGCTGGTGTTTGTCGACGTGATGAAGGAGCTGCCCGCGACCATGGTGCTGCGGCCGTTCAACAGCGACACCCTGGCCGTGGTCGCCTACCAGCTCGCGCGCGACGAGCGCCTGGGCGAAGCCGCGCTGCCCTCGCTGGCGCTGGTCGCCGTGGGGCTGGTGCCGGTGATCATGCTGAGCCGCACGCTGCGTTCGAAGTGACGGGCGCTGGGTAAACTGGTGCCATGAGCCAGAACCCTTCTTCCCCCGCCACGGATTTCCCGGTCACGATCTACCACAACAGCCGCTGCAGCAATTCGCGCGGTGCGCTGGCGCTGCTACGCGAGCGCGGCATAGAGCCGACCATCGTCGACTACATCGCCCAGCCGCTCGATGCCGCCGCGCTGACGGCGCTGATCGCGCAACTGCAGATGCCGGTGCGCGATCTGCTGCGCAGCAAGGAGACGGTCCACGCCGAACTGCAGCTCGAGGCACCCGCGGTCACCGATGCCCAGTTGATTGCCGCGGTTGCCGCCCACCCGGTGCTGCTCAACCGGCCCATCGTCGTCACGCCGCGCGGCGCGGCGCTGTGCCGTCCGCCCGAGAAAGTGCTGGCGCTGCTGCCCGCATGAAACCGGGCTGCGCGCCCGGCGTCTACTCGCGCTGGCCCGATGCGCTGCGCGCGCCCGGCCGGCGCCTGGCCTATCTTGGGCCGGCCGGTACCTGGACCCATCAGGCCTGTCTGCAGTGGCGCGATACTGCGCAGTTGCAGCCCGGACCCGCAATGCAGGCCATGGCTGCAGACCAAGCCCTGCAGGCGCTGGCGCGCGGCTCGGTCGATGCGGTCTGCCTGCCCGTGAGCACGCGCCTGGTCGGCGCCACGCCTTATCTGCCGCTAGTGCTGGCGCTGCTTGAAGAGACCTGGCGCCAGCTGCCTGGCCCCGTGCTGCAGGTCGTGGGCGAATGCCGGCTGCAGCTGGGCTACAGCCTGATGGCGCGCCCCGGTGTCGCGCTGGCACAGCTGCAGGCGGTCTGCGCCCACCCCGTGGCCTTGCAGGAGGCCGCTCCCTGGTTGCGCCAGCATCTGCCGCATCTGGCCCTGCAGCCTAGCACCTCGGCCGGCGCCGCGGCCCAGGCCGTCGCGGCGGCGCACGATCAGGCGCTGGCCTGCCTGGGGCCGGCGCTCGCGGCCACGCTGCACGGGCTCGCGGTGCTGCAGGACGGCATAGAGCAGGGCCCGCATAACGAGACCCGCTGGTGGCTGCTGGCCAGGGCCGCGCGGCCCGCCACCGTGGTCGATGCACGGCAGCCCTGGCTGGGCCCGTTCGCGCTGGCCCACGCCGCGGCGGGGCCGCCGTAGGGCCGGCACGCAGCGCCCGCAAGGCGACAGCCGCTATGCTGGGGGCATGAACCTGCTGACCTTTCACCTGACCACGCTGGCGCTGCTTTCGGGCCTGGGCCACAGCATCGTGGTCATCGCGAGCCTGCTGGTCTACATGGTGGCCACGCGCATAGGCCAGCAGCGCCGCCACCCTTCGGCCGCGCTGGCCTGGGTCGTGGCCATGATCGCCTTTCCCTACGGCGCGCTGCCGCTGTTCCTGCTGATAGGCAGCCGCAAGTTCCTGCGCCCCGTCCAGCGCCAACCGGCGGCGCTGCCGGCGCCGCAGACCTGGGGCGACCAGGGCTATCTGGGCGATGGCGTGGAAGACGCGGGCACGGCGCCGCCCGAATGGGTGGCCCGCCTGCTGCGTGCGCTCGACCTGCCCGAAGCCATGCGCAACACGCGTGTGCAGTTCCAGTCGAGCGGCGAAGAGGCGCTCGCGGCCTTGCTCGCGACGATAGACAGCGCACAGGATCAACTGGTGCTCAGCACCTATGTGCTGGCCGCCGACACCACGGGCGAGCAGGTGGCCCAGGCCCTGCAGCGCTGCGTCGCGCGCGGCGTGCGGGTGCGCGTGCTGATCGACGCCATCGGCAGCCTGCAGACGCCGCGCACGCTGCTGCGCGACTGGCGCGGCATGGGCATTGCCGTGCGGCGCTTCATGCCGCTGCTGCACAACCCGCTCTACGGCCGGCTCAATCTGCGCAACCACCGCAAGCTCGTGGTTGCCGATGCCCGGCTGCTGTGGAGCGGCGGGCGCAATCTTGCCGACGAATACTTCATCGGCAAGAACGGCGCGCCGCCCTGGATAGACCTGGGCTTTGTCGTCGAAGGCCCGCTTGCGGCCCAGGCGCTGGCGCAGTTCGACGCCGACTGGCGCGCCGCGCCGGGGCGCATCCACCGCAAGAAGCACCGCGCGCCCGCGGTGGTGCGGCCCGCGGCGCTCGCGCCCGCGCCGGGCCAGTCCTGGACGCAGTGGATTCCCAGCGGCCCCGATCATGCCGACGACACGCTGCACGCGCTGCTGCTGTCCGCGGCGTTCCAGGCGCGCGAAAGCATCGTCGCGGTGACGCCGTATTTCGTTCCCGATGATGCGTTGCTCGCTGCCTGGACGCTGGCCTGCCGGCGCGGCGTGCGCCTGCGTCTGCTGCTGCCGCGGCGTTCCAACCACCGCCTCGCCGACTGGGCGCGCGAGCGCGCCTTGCGCCAGCTTGCTCAGGCCGGCGCCGAAATCCATCTGCTGCCCGGCATGCTGCACGCCAAATGCGTGCTGGTCGATGGCGAATGGGCGCTCAGCGGCTCGCTCAACCTCGACGCGCGCAGCCTGTTCCTCAACTACGAGGCCATGACCGCGTTTTACGGCCGGGCCGAAGTGCAGTGGCTGCAGGATTGGCACGAGGCGCTGCTCGCCGGCGCCGATCCCTATGTGCTGCGCCGGCCGTCGTGGCCGCGCGATATCTTCGAAGGCATGGTGCGCACCGTCGGCTTCCAGCTCTGAGCGCAGCGCTTTCAGCGCCGCAGTTCCTGCGCCACTTCGACGGTGTTGCGGATATCCAGCGTCAGCCGCGACAGGCTCGCGGCTTCGCCAGCCAGCCGGCGCCACAGCGTCAGCACGCCCGTCGTCGGGTCTATGCCCACGGCCGCGCCGCGCAGGTTCTGCCCGACGAAAGCCGCACAAAGAATGTCATGGGCTTGTTGCCTGTCGAGTTCGGCGGACCGGGTGTCCAGCGGGACGATGATCACGACATCGTCGCGCTCCTCGTCCCAGGCAAGAATCACGGCGCTGCTGTCTTCGGGCTCGATCACGCACAGTGCGCCATTGTCGAGCACAGGCGAAGGCAGGCGCACGGACTGACAGTAGCGTTGTACCAATCCTGGAAAATCGAGAGTGGGCATGTTCTTGCGCGGCTCAGGCCAGATGGATGGGGTGGAGGAAGGCGACGCTCTGCGGCGACGCCGTGATGGCGCCTGCGTGCTGATCGGGGACCGGCGAGGCAGCCCCCAGTTGCGCGGCCCAATGCTCGGCCGCGGTCACAAAGGCCGTGAGCCAATGGGTCAGCTTTTCGCTGTCAAGCGTGTTCAGATCGAGCCGCAGCCGCAGCAGCGCGCGCTCGCCGCTCTCATTGGTGCATAGCGCACCGCCGGCCAGCGCGCTCCAGCCGCTGTTGGCGACCAGCATCTGCTGGTAAATGACGCGCCGGTCGTTGGCCGGCAGCTGTCCCAGGTCGGCCATCAGCAGCAGCACGTTGGCATTTTCCTGATAGAGCTGCAGATGCAGCAAGGCGCCGTCGAGCTGTATCTGGCCCTGGCCGGTTTCACTGAAAAGCAGCGCCGGCTCCAGGTCGAAGGCCTGGGCCAGGACCTGTTGGGGCGAGTAGGGCTGCGAGGATGCGACGGCGTTCATGAAGGCTTCCAATGAGAAAGTGAAGGGCGGCGATCAGCCGTGCTTGTATTGCATGATCCGGCTGTAGTCCAGGGCTGACTGCGCCTGCAGTATCTGGTCCCTGGGCACGCTCAGCGTGATGGCGCCGGCGCCGTCGGTCGCGAAGTCCGGCAACGACTGGACGCTGGTCTGGCGGCAGAAATCCCTGAGCGTCTCCAGCATCTTCCTGGCTTCCGCAGGCTTTCCATGGAAGCTGAAGACGATGTTGTCGCCGTTTTGGCGCACATCCCATGCCTTGCGGTCTGCGGGCTTGCGCACCTGCGGGATGTTCAGGCGAACGCCGTCCTTCTTGCCGTCGGCGCGGCCCACGGTGGTCGACGTGAGCTTCTCCAGGCCGTCAAGCAGGTTGAGCGTCTGGTCGCGGTAGTTGCGCTTGAGCGCGGGGTCGTTGTCGACCTGCGCGCCAAACGCGTAGTTGTCGACCGCCAGGCGGCTGGAGAAGGTCTGCAGTATGTCGTTTCTGCGGCCAATGTACTGCGCCTGGGTCGCGAGCAACTGGTCACGAAAGTCCAGCGCCTCGCTGCCGTTCTCCGGGCCGTATTGCTTGGCGTATTCGTCAAACAATGCGCTGTCGCGCCCCTGGAGTTGCTGCAGCTTGCGCACGCCTTCCATCTTCTGGGCAAAGGTCGACTGGTCGAAGATGCTGAAGTTCTTGTAGTCCCTGGGTCCCGCTGCCGAGGCCGGGTCAAAGGACAGATCGCTCTTGACATCGCCACGCTTGCTCAGCAACTTTTCTTCAAGCGCATGGCCGGGGTCTATGGCGAAGAACTGGTTGGCCACATACCCCTTGTTGCCGCCATTGCTGCCCAGGGCGTCGCGATCGGCAAGCAGCAGCATCATCACTTTCTTGTCGCCCAGTTCCTCGATGCCGGTATGCAGCTGCGGCGGGCCGTTGAACTCGCCGGGCGAATCCGTGGGCAGCCGGCTGTTCTTCACCAGTACCCCGTCCTTGATGTAGATGCTGCCCTTGGCGGCATCCTTTTTGCCGTCGAAATCGTTGAAGCCCTGGATGTGCGTGCTGTCGAGCATCAGCTTGGGAGTGCCGTCGGCATAGGTGGCCTTGACCAGATCCAGCGTCTGGGTCTTCATGCCCAGCACGCCCATCAGGTCGTTTGCCAGCTTCTCGTTGACCGCGCCTTGATTGATTTCACGCGGCGAAATGGATTTGCCCAGCTTGTGCAGCAGGTTGCTCACGACGGGGAAGTACCCGATTGTCTTGGTCTTGGCGTAGGGGATGGTGTAGTTGCCGGTCAGCGATTTGTTGGCCTCGTAGTAGTCCAGCTTGATGTAGTGCTTTTCGGTGAACTTCGGCTGTGTTTCCATCAGGTGCTGCTTGAGCGCGTCATGCACATGCGCTGTTTCGATGGGACTGTCGTTCTCCACCAGCAGCGTGAGCGCGTGCTCGGCGATCTCGTTGACCAGCTGGCGGTCGGTGCACATGATGAAGTGGAGCCTGCCTTTTTGCGGGTCCTGCATGGTCTTGAGCATGTCAGCGCGCGCGGCATCCCCAGCGCCTTCGTGCGCGAGCAGCTCCACCGCCGCGTGCACTGTCTGTGCCAGAGCCGGGCAATGGGGGCCCACGCCGGCGCGCATCTGCTCCACGACCCACTGCCTGGCGGCGCCATGCAGCGCATGGCCGGGCTGTCTTAGGTGGGCATCATCGTCGGCTTGCCAGTCCTTGAGCGCGGTGAATCCGGGCTCGACGCCCTTGGCCTTGTCGCCGAGCACGCGGTATCCGTTGAGCGTCGTGCCTGGCGCCGCCTGGCTGGCAAAACGCACGCCGAACTGCGGGCCAAACGATGCCGGCTGCGAGCCCATGCGTTTGAAAATGCTGCCTAGACCGTGCGCGATTTTCTCGGCCACTTTGGCCAATGCACTGAAGGGCTTGAAGGACGCCGTGGATGCGGGTGAAAGATCGACCAGAGTCGGAAGCGGCCCACCTGAAACACTGCTCATGAGTCTTGCTCCTGGGTTGCCTATAGGCGTTGCGTTGTGTGAATTCCTAGCTTTGCGTCCATTGGTAACTGGCACCTGCACGCAGTTCCATCGCCGCCATCGCAGGGCTTTCCCGGTCCTGCTGCGGGCACAAAAAAACCGGCAAGCCCTTGCAGGCTGCCGGTTGGCTGCTGGGTGGAAGAGACCGGTCAGTCGATCAGAATCACTTCAACGCGGCGCGCCTCGGCATTGCTGCCGCCGGCCAGGGTCTCTTCGGGCTTGCTCAGCTCGATCATGTTCTGGTCCACGCCCAGCGTGAGCAGCGTAGCCTGCACGGCGAGGGCGCGCTGCTTGGCCAGTTCGGCATTCACGGCGGCATCGCCGGTCGCATCATGGAAGCCCGAAATGCGCGCGCGCTTGCCGTTCGTCACGCCGCGCACCACGTCGGCCAGCGCGACATTGCCACCGATGGCGACATCGGCCTTGCCCGTGGCGAAGTAGAACTTGACCACGCCGTTGTCGACGCGCACCAGCGCTTCTTCGACGACCAGCACGGCTGGTACGACCGCGCCGCTTGCCGCGGAAGGGGCCTTGAGCACGCGCTGGTAGACCACGGTGCCGATCACGGTCGAGACGATCAGGGCGATCAGGGCAAACACAAGGCCCAGCGCGAACCGCTGTTGGCTGTCGTCGTCGGAATTGCTGGACATGTCAAAACTCCCTCTGCATTGGTGAAATGGTGGCGTGCGCAAACGCGCAGTGAAGCGATTGTAGTGGGCTGCCACCGGCCCCTGTCAACGGGGCGCGGGTCCATGTCGCAGGCTGCCGGCTTGGGCTTGCGCGCCGGGCCTACAGCCTGCAGGTGCTGTCCGCTTCGGCAGTCGCTGGCGCGTGGCCGTGAGGAGCCGGTTGCGCCTGCCCTGCGGGTGCCATGGCAGGCTGCAGCCGCGTGCCGCAGCGGCGGCAAAAGCGCGCATCTTCCTCATGCCGGTTCTCGCCGCAGGCCTGGCATTCGACGCCTTTCATGCGCGCGCGCGTTCCGCTGGCGCGCGGACTGCGTGCGATCTCGGCGCCGACAATGCCCGTGGGCACGGCCAGGATGCCCCAGCCCAGCAACATCATCACCGAAGCGAAGAACCTGCCCAGCGAGGTTGCTGGCGTGACGTCGCCATAGCCCACGGTGGTCACGGTGGAGATCGCCCAGTAGATGCCCATGGGCACGCTGGTGAAGCCATGTTCGGGCCCTTCGATCACGAACATCAAGGTACCCGTGATGAACACCAGCACCGCGACCACGCTGAGGAACACGAAGATCTTGCGCGCGCTGGCCTGCAGCGCCCGGCCCAGCATCAGGTATTCGTCGAGAAAGCCGCGCAGCACGGGAAAGATGTGGAAGGTTCGCACCAGACGCAGAGCGCGCACCACGGCAAGGAATTGCGCGTCGGGAAAGAAGATCGCGAGATAGGCTGGAACGATGGCCAGCAGATCGACGATGCCGTAGAAGCTCAGCGCGTAGCGCCAGGGCTTGCGCACCGAGATCAGCCGCAGCGCGTATTCCACGGTGAACGCCAGCGTGAACAGCCACTCGAGCGCGCGCAGCGCCGTCAGCCGCCAGCCCTGGGAGATCTCGGGAATGCTGTGCGCGATCACTACGCCCAGGCTCAGCACGATGGCCAGCGTCAGATAGCGCTCGAACGACCTGCCCATCTGCGTGTTGGTCTCGAACACCGTGCGGTAAAGGCTGGCGCGCCAGCGCGCCACGGGCACGCCCAGGCGTTCGGCGGATGGATAGTTGTCGCGGAAAAAGGCGGGAAAGGCGGCAAACAGGCGCATGGTCAGGCAACAGGGAAGAACGGGGGGGATGCCGCGGGCGACAGCGGGCATTGTGCGGGCTGCAGCCGGCAGTGCGTGCACCTTGGCAGCAATGGCCCCGCGCCGGCGTTCAACAGTCGGTGTGCTGCTCGATGGCGCGGCGCACCTTGGCCAGCGCCAGCCGCAGCGCGTCGGGCGCGACCGAGCCCAGCGCGAGCCGGATCGCATGCGGCACATGGGTCGATGTCGCGAACGGCTGCGCCGTCGATACCGATACCTGCTCGCGCATCAGCGCCACGGCCACGCGGTCGGCGCGCACTTCCTCGGCCAGCGGCAGCCAGACGAAATACGAGCCGGGGTGGCCCACGCGCGGCAGCGGCCCGAGCACTTCCGTGGCGAGCCGCTGGCGCGCGCGCGCATCCTGGCGCTTCTCGCCTTCCAGCCGCACCACCGTGCCGTCGTCTATCCAGCTGCTGACCAGCGCGGTCATCACCCCGGGCGTGTTCCAGATGGTGGCGCGTATCACGCGCTCCATCTTGCTGACCCAGGGCAGGGGCGCGGCGACAAAGCCCACGCGCAGGCCGGCGGCGATGTTCTTCGAGAAGCCTGAGATGTAGACCGTGCATTCGGGCGCCAGCGTGGCCAGCGGCGGCGGCGGGTCCTCGGCCAGAAACGCGTAGGCGCCGTCCTCGATGAGGATCACGCCGTACTTGCGCGCGATGGCCACCAGCGCCTGGCGGCGCGGCAGATCCATCACCCAGCCCAGCGGGTTGTTCATCGTCGGCATGGTGTAGATCGCGCGCACGCTGCGCTGGCGGCAGAGCTTTTCCAGCGCCTCGAGATCGGGGCCGGCGCCGGCGGCCGCAATCGGCGCGAGTTCCAGATGCTGGGTCTGTGCGATCAGGCGGAAGCCCGGATAGGTCAGCGCATCGACGGCCACCACATCGCCGGGCAGCAGCAGCGCCATCAGCGTGATCGCGATGCCGTGCTGGGCGCCATCGACCAGCAGCACCTGCTCGGCCGGCACGCTCAGGCCGCGGCGCAGCAGGTGGCGCGCAACCATGGCGCGGTCGTGCAGCCGGCCCGCATGCGGCTGGTAGCGCAGCAGCGCTTCGAGGTCGCCCGAGCCCGCAAGCTGGCGCAGCGCGACGCGCAGCAGCTCGGCCTGTCCGGGCAGCGACGGGTAGTTGAAGCTCAGATCGACCATGTCGGCGGCCGCGCTGTGCAGGTCTATGCTCTGGCCCGCGTACAGCGCGGTCTCCTTGACAAACGTGCCCCGGCCCTGCTCGCCGCTGACCAGGCCCATGGCTTCGAGTTCGGCATAGACGCGCGTTGCCGTGACCAGCGCCAAGCCTTCGCGCGCCGCGAGCTGGCGGTGCGTGGGCAGGCGCGTGCCCGGCGGCAGCCGGCCCGAGCGAATGTCTTTCGCCAGTCGGTCAACCAGGGGTTTGTAGCGGGCTTGGGGCATAGCGCAGTGTATCCATGACAATTATTTGATTGTATTGATGGTGCTGCCTAGCATCAACGCTTTCACATCGCCACACAAGAAAGCACATCATGGGCAAAACATCGAGCGGATGGAGCAGCGGCTTCATCGGCATGCTGATCTTCAGCGGCTCACTTCCCGCCACGCGCGTTGCGGTGATGGAGCTGGACCCGCTGTTCCTCACCGGCGCCCGCGCGGCCATCGCGGGGCTGCTGGCCCTGGCCGCGCTGACGCTGTTTCGCCAGCGGCGCCCGACCGCGGACCAATGGCGCTCGCTGGTGCTGGTCTCGCTGGGCGTGGTGCTGGGCTTTCCGCTGCTCACAGCGCTGGCGCTGCAGCAGGTGACCGCGGCGCATACGCTCGTCTTCATGGGCCTGCTGCCGCTGTCGACGGCGATCTTCGGCGTGCTGCGCGGCGGCGAGCGCCCGCAGCCGTCATTTTGGTTTTTCTCGCTGCTGGGCAGTGCGCTGGTGATGGGCTTTGCCGCCTCGCAGGGCATGGCGGCGTCCTGGCGCGGCGACCTGATGATGCTGCTGGGAATCGCCATCTGCGGCCTGGGCTATGCGGAGGGCGGGCGGCTGTCGCGCGATCTGGGTGGCTGGCAGGTGATTTCCTGGGCGCTGGTGCTGGCCTTGCCCGCGATGCTGCTGCTGGCGGCGCTGCGCTGGCCCGCAGACATGGCGCAGGTGAGCGCCACCGCCTGGCTGGGCCTGGCCTATGTGTCGGTGTTCAGCATGTGGATAGGCTTTGTCTTCTGGTACCGCGGCCTGGCCCAGGGCGGCATTGCCGCGGTGGGCCAGCTGCAGCTGCTGCAGCCGTTTTTCGGCCTGGCGCTGGCCGCGGGTCTGCTGCACGAAGCCGTAAGTCTGGGCATGGTGGGCGTGACGCTGGCTGTCATTCTGTGCGTTGTCGGCGCCAGGCATTTCGCGCCCGCCATGCCCGTGGCCGCGCGCTGACTTCAGGTGATCTTGAACACCCAGCGCACGGGCTTGCCGCCCGACTTGCCTTCATAGACCGCCCACTGCTTGATGCCCTTGACCAGCACTTTCTGGCTCACGTCGCGCACCGATTTCTTGGCCTTGAGCTGGGCCGTGAGCCAGTCCTGGATATGCGCGTAATGCGCGCCTTCCTGGCCCGTGGGAACCAGCAGTTCCTGGCCCGCGACTTTGCCAGCGGAGGTGACGGTGATTTCGGTGGCGGGCATGGTGCGGCAATGAAACAGTGAAGGGGAGGGCGATTGTGCCCGCAGCATGCCATTCGCGCCAAGGCTGGGGTCATGGCGGCGGATGCAGCTGTCCTGTCTTCCAGGCGACATCAAAAAACTAGACGACTGGTCTATTCTGTATAAAATACAGGCATGAAATTGACCAAGAAAGCCGAAGCCACGCGCCAGCAGCTGCTGGACTCCGGCCATGCGCTGGTGTTGCGCAAGGGCTTTGTCGGCGTCGGGCTGCAGGAGCTGCTGACGGCCTGCAACGTGCCCAAGGGCTCGTTCTATCACTACTTCGCCTCCAAGGAAGCCTTTGGCTGCGCTTTGCTCGAGCAGTATGTC
Source organism: Comamonas sp. DB36 (assembly GCF_057914905.1). Taxonomy (NCBI): domain Bacteria; kingdom Pseudomonadati; phylum Pseudomonadota; class Betaproteobacteria; order Burkholderiales; family Comamonadaceae; genus Comamonas; species Comamonas sp. DB36. The sequence goes on along the minus strand of NZ_CP196631.1, from coordinate 3,712,013 downwards.
GCCGACTATGGCCAGCGCCTGCAGGCCCTGCTGGCCGAGCACAGCAGCGGCCGTGATCGCGTGATGGCGTACTGGCAGGCCTGGCTGGGCACGGCCGAGCACCGCGGCTGGGCCGAAGACTGCCTGGTCGTGAAGCTGGCCGCCGAAGTCGCCGACCTGTCCGAAGACATGCGCCGCATCCTCAACGACGGCGTGGCCGCGCTGGTGGCGCGCATTGCCGCTGCCGTGCGCGAAGGCCGCGAAGACGGCTCGCTGCCGCCGGGCGCCGATGCCCAGGCCCTGGCCCAGGTGCTCTACCAGATGTGGCTGGGTGCGGCGTTGCTGGCGAAGCTCGGGCGCGACAGGACGCCGCTGCACCAGGCGCTGGCGGCTACCGAACATCTGCTGGCCTGCAATCACCGGGCGCCCGCCGTGGCGTCTCCCTCCCCTGAAAGGACTTCAAAATGAACATTCTTCTGGTACTGACTTCGCACGATCAACTCGGTGACACCGGCAAGAAAACCGGCTTCTGGCTCGAGGAATTCGCTGCGCCGTATTACGTGTTCAAGGACGCGGGCGCGAACATCACGCTGGCCTCGCCCAAGGGCGGCCAGCCGCCGCTCGATCCGAAAAGCGACGAAGCCGACGCCCAGACCGCCGAGACCGAGCGCTTTCGCCAGGACCCCGCAGCCCAGCAACTGCTGGCCAACACGCTGCCCCTGGCCCAGGTGAATGCGGCCGATTTCGACGCGGTGTTCTATCCCGGCGGCCACGGTCCTCTGTGGGATCTGGCCAATGACGCCACGTCGATCGCCTTGCTCGAAACGTTTGCGCGCGCCGACAAGCCCGCGGCGCTGGTGTGCCACGCGCCCGGCGCGTTGATCAAGGTGCGCGGCGCCGACGGCAAGCCCTGGATTGCCGGTCGCCGCGTCACGGGCTTTTCCAACAGCGAGGAAGAGGCCGTGGGCCTGACCAAGGTGGTGCCGTTCCTGATCGAAGACGAGTTCCAGCGCCTGGGCGGCCATTACGAAAAAGGCCCCGACTGGCAATCGTTTGTGGTCACCGACGGCCGTCTGGTCACCGGCCAGAACCCCGGCAGTTCCGCCGCCTGCGCCCAGGCGCTGCTGCAGCAGCTGGCCTGAGCCATCCCAATAAAATCCACCAGGAGCCTCCATGCGCAGTGCCATCCACACCTCTTTCGGCGAACCCGCCGACGTTCTCGCGCTGGGCGAAAGCCCCGTGCCCCAGCCCGGTCCGGGCGAAGTCCGCATCAAGACCCTGCTGTCGCCCATACACAACCACGATCTGTGGACCGTGCGCGGCCAGTACGGCTACAAGCCCACGCTGCCCGCGATAGGCGGCAGCGAAGCGGTGGGCACGGTCGATGCGCTCGGTGAAGGCGTGCAGGGCGTGGCGCCGGGCCAGCGCGTTGCCGTCGCCGGCGTGCACGGCAGCTGGGCCGAATATTTCATCGCGCCCGCGCCGCTGCTGGTGCCGCTGCCCGCGGCGATCGCCGACGAGGCGGCAGCCCAGCTGATTGCCATGCCGCTGAGCGCGTTGATGCTGCTTGAATTCCTGGAAGTGCAAAGCGGCGACTGGATAGTGCAGAACACCGCCAACGGTGCCGTAGGCAAGACCCTGGCCATGCTGGCGGCGGCGCGCGGCGTGCACACCATCAACCTGGTGCGCCGCGACGCGGGCGTTGACGAGCTCGCGGCGCTGGGCATTGCGAACGTGGTCTCCACCGCCCAGCCCGGCTGGAAGGAAAAAGTGCGCGCGCTGGCCGGCGACGCGCCGCTGCGCGCCGCGGTCGATTCGATTGGCGGCAAGGCCAGCGGCGAACTGCTGGCGCTGCTGGGCGAAGGCGGGCTGCTGGTGTCGTTCGGCACCATGGCCGGCGAGCCCATGCAGATTGCTTCGGGCGACCTGATCTTCAAGCAGGCGACTGTCAAGGGCTTCTGGGGCAGCAAGGTCAGCGCGGCGCTGTCGGTCGACGACAAGCGCCGTCTGATAGGCGAGCTGCTGGGCCTGGCCGCGAGCGGCACGCTCAAGCTCCCGGTCGAAGCCGTCTACGATCTGGCCGATGTGTCCCGGGCCGCGGCCGCGAGTCTGCAGCCGGGCCGCAAGGGCAAGGTACTGTTGCGCCCTTGAGATCTTCCGCGCACGCCGCGCCGCCGATTCCTGTTTGATACCGGAGCAGCTTCATGATCGCCAGCATTCTCATAGGCCTTGTCGTGGCCATCCACTGCTACATCGTCGTGCTTGAAATGTTCCTCTGGGAGAAGCCCGCGGGCCGGCGCGCTTTCGGCCTGACGCCGGAATTCGCGGCCCAGACGCGCACGCTGGCGGCGAACCAGGGCCTGTACAACGGCTTTCTTGCCGCGGGCCTGTTCTACGGCCTGGCGCGCGGCGGCGCGGGGCTGGAGTTCCAGCTGTTCTTTCTGGCCTGCGTGCTGCTTGCCGGCCTCTATGGCGGCTTCACGGCCAGCCGCAAGATCCTGCTGATCCAGGCGCTGCCGGCGGCGCTGGCGCTGCTGGCGCTGTGGGCCGGCGTCTGAAGGCTAGGGCAGGTTGGTGTGCTCTGTCCGCTGACTGGGGCGGTGCGCGTGCACGCACGCCAGCACGCTGGCAACGACCAGCAGCATCGCCGCCATTTCCCAGAAGGTCGGCAGGCGCTGCTCCCACAGGAAGCCGTACAGCAGCGCGAACAGCGTCTCGAAAAGAATCATCTGCCCGACCAGCGTGAGCGGCAGCAGGCGGCTGGTACGGTTCCACAGCGCGTTGCCACCTATGGACGCAGCCAGCGCCACGCCGCTCACCACGGCAATGAACAGCCACCATTGCGCCGACGTGTGGTCATTGCTCTCGAGCGCCCATGCCAGCATCAGCAGCAGCACGGCCTGCGCGCCCGTGACCACGCCGGTGGCGAGATTCCAGTCGTGCGCGGAGACCTGCGGCAGCCGCGCGAGCTGGCGGCTGTTGCCGACCGCATAAAGCGTCCACGACACCAGCGCGCCTACCGCGCACAGCACGCCCGCGAGACCGCCGCGCGCGGCCTGCCCGCCCAGCGACTCCCAGCCTATGCAGGCCGCCCCGGCCAGCCCCAGCAGCAATGACGGCGCGAGCCGGCGCAGCGGCAGGGCCTGGCTTTGCCGGCTGCCTATCACCGTGACCGCCACGGGGAGAAAGCCTATGACCAGCGACGTCATCGCGATACCGCCACGCTGCACCGCATTTGCCAGCAGCACGTAGTACAGCGCGTTGCCCAGAAAGCTCAGGCCGCACAGCACCCACCAGTCGCGCGCGGCGAGCTTGGCTTTGAGCGCAGGCCAGCGGGGCCAGAGCAGGGCGGCGGCAAACATGCCGTAGGCCAGGAAGCGCCCCGCGGCGAGTTGCAGCGGTGTGAACTCGTTTGCCAGTTCGGGCGCAAGAAACACCAGGCCCCAGAGCGCGCCGGCGGCCATGGCGCAGGCAATGCCCGTGAAGGTTCTTCGGTCGATGAGGGGGGCGGAAAGCGTGTGCAGGGACATGCCTGTACTGTCGCTGTTTGGCCGCGCCGGGTCTGGGCCCGGACTCCTGAAAACTAGGCCCGGGCTTTTGCCTGGCGGCGCCATGCGGCCGGCGTGATGCCCCTGGCCTTGCGCATCGCCCGCGTCAGCGCGTTCTGGTCCGAATAGCCTGCTGCAAGGGCGATCTGCGCAATCGGTTGATTGGTCTGCGCCAGCCATTCCTGCACGCGTTCCAGTCGCACCTGCGTGAGCCAGGCGGCCGGCGTCGTGTCGAGTTCGCTGCGAAACAGCGCATGCAGCCGGCTCACGCTGAGGCAGGCCTCGCGCGCCATGGATTCGGTCGTCCAGGGTTGTCCCGGCCGGGTCTCGACCATGGCCAGCAGCGCGCTCAGCCGCGATACGGGGCGCGCGGTCCGGGCACTCAGCGCGTCCAGCATCAACGGCACCCAATGTGCGACGATCTCGCCCCGCGCGCTGCCTTGCTGCAGCGCCAGGCCCATGTAGCTGATGAGGCGGTATGCGGCCGGCGACACGGGGGCGAACGGGCGCGCAGCCATGTGTTCGACGAACTCTCCCGTGACGTCGGCATCGCCCAGGTCCAGCACCAGTGACCGGTTTGCGCCGCGGCCGGCCTGGGAGTGCAGCGTGCCGCTGGGCACGAACGCCGCGCGGCCCTGCTGCACGCAGCCGTCATGCGCGCCTATGCGCATCTGCAGCGTTCCGGCGAGCGGCAGCACCAGCTGCGAAAAGCTGTGGCTGTGCTCGTCACTGTGCGCCGCGTAGCTGCGCAGATCGACTTGGAGGGGCGGGGGCAAGGCCATGGTGTTGCGCTTGGAATGGCCTATCACTTTATCAGGGTGCGCGGGCCGGGCTCTGGTCCGGCACGCGCAGGGAATGTCTGTAGAAATCTCCGCGGCATCTGCTTGGCACCGGCCGCAATGCCTGAGATCATCTGTGGCGTACGCTCAGCGCTCTTTCGAGCCGACTTTGTTTCAGCTGCCGGCGAGTTCAGCAGTTCCACGACGCAAGTGGAGAAATCGCGCCGGTCCAGAAATTTCCCATGCCGCTATCCGTTTTTGGAAAAGTTCTCGGTTCTTCGGGACGCCACACCCAGGTCATTCTCATCGCCTCCATGGCCGTGACGCTGGCCACCACGCTGGTGGCCGCGCAAAAGCTCATAGACCGCGCAAACATCGCCACGCTCCATGAACACGCGACGCGCATCCTGGTGCGCGCCGTCGACATTGCCGACCAGACCGATCTCATCCTGCAGAAAGCGCGCAGCCTCGATACCGTTCCCTGCAGCGCCGCGGACCTCGATCAGCTGCGGCTGCTGAGCTTCCATTCGCGCTTCGTGCGCGATGTCGCCCGCCTGGAAAAAGGTGCCATTGCGTGCAGTGCCGCATGGGGAAGTCTGTCCACGCCGTTTGCGCTGCCCGCACCGCATCATGCGATTGCACCTTTTCGTTTCTGGCGCGACATCATCTCCACGCCGATAGGCGAGGTGCAGTCGGACATGACCGCCCATGGCGCAATGGCCGTGGTGACCGCGCCCGGAGCGTTCGACGGCGTGGGTTTTGCCGATCCGGCGATCAAGACGCTGGTTCTTTCGCGTGATGGCGCCTATGTGTTCCGCAGCTTCGGCGACGGCGAGCGCCTGCTCAAGGCGTTTCGTGAGAAGTCATTGGACGCACTGCACAAATACGCGATTGCGCTGTGCCATGCGAGCCGCTCCATCTGCGTGGTGCAATCGAGCCCGCGCTCGCCGCTGTGGGCGCAGTCGTGGGGATTGCTCGCGGCGCTGGGGTCCCTGGGCATTTTCGCGGGAGCGGGCATTGGGCTCACGGTCAGCGGATATTTCGCGCAACGCAGCGCCATGGCGGTCCAGTTCAAGAGAGCGATCGACAGGGAAGCGATCCGCGTGATGTACCAGCCCATACGCATGCTCGAAGACCGGCGCCTGGTCGGCGTCGAGGCGCTTGCACGCTGGTCGGATGCGGACGGCAAGAACATTCCGCCGGACCAGTTCATTGCGTTGGCGGAACAAATGGGCTGGCTCGATGCGCTGACCCGTTCGGTGCTCAGAAGCACCTTCCGTGATCTCGGCGACCGGCTGCGTTCAGAGCAGTCTTTCTACGTCAGCGTGAACGTGGCTTCGGAGGAAATCACCAATCGGCATTTCCGCGACTATCTGGGAGAACTGTGCCGTGAACACCGCATTCCCGCGAGCCGGGTCGCGCTCGAAGTCACCGAGCGCTCCACGGCGGACTATGTGGACCTGGGCCATGCATTCCAGGCGCTGCGCGATGCCGGCCATATGGTGATGATCGACGACTTCGGCACGGGCTATTCGAACTTCGCGTATCTCGCCGCGCTGCCATTGGACGCGATCAAGATGGACCGCGCCTTCACGAATGCGATTGGCACGGAATCGCTGGCGAGCGAAGTCATTCCGGGAATCATGTCGATTGCCAGCGCACTCAAGGTGCAACTGATCGTCGAAGGCATAGAAACCGAAGCGCAGGAGCAGTTGCTGAAAACGCTGCACCCGCAGGCAAGAGGTCAGGGCTGGTTGTATGGACGGCCGGCAACGGCGGCCGATTTGACCATGGTCTGAGCTGGTGACCCTCAGGCCTGGGCGTAGGCGCTTTCGCTTGTGCTGTCCTGGGCGAGAAACACGATCAGCACAATCCATCCGATGAGCGGCACCAGGCAGATCAGCTGCCACCAGCCGCTGCGGTTGGTGTCATGCAATCTGCGCGTCGCGGCAGCGATCGACGGCAGCAGGGTCGCCAGGCCAAAGATGCCGCCCAGAACGTCGCTGATCATCGAAATGCCCAGGCTGGCAAGGATGATGAACAGAACAAACCACCAGTATTCGGAGCGGGTCGCGCGCCCGCTGAAATCCGCATATTTGGAAAAGCAAACCCGAATGGATTCCTGGAACGTCATGTTTTCCTCCCATGGTTGACAGCCGAAAGGCGACTGTCTGGAAAATCATCGTAACGTAACTTTGTGTCAAGAAGTTAGGCGGTCGTCTCGCAACCACCAAGCACATGTTCCATGGGGCAGGGACCCAAGAAAAAAGGCCGCATGTCGGTATGACATTGCAGCCTTGAATATGATCCTCAGCAGGAATCGAACCTGCATCTAGCGCTTAGGAGGGGACATCAACAAGTTTAAAAATCCCTTTATCAGCATGGTAATCACCCCCCCCCCCCCCGAATTCCACCGTTCCGAGAAGTAGAACTATGCGGCCATGGCCAGCCGTTGTTTCGGGGTGATCCCGCCCAAGGCCATGTTCGGGCGTTCATGGTTGTAGCGCCACATCCATTGCGTGGCAAACTCCCTGACCTCGTCAAGGTCGGATCGATGGTACTGCGACAGCCACTCGTAGCGGACTGTCCTGTTGAAGCGCTCCACGTAGGCATTCTGTTCGGGCTTGCCGGGCTGGATGTGCTCAATGTGGATGCCACGCGTGCTTGCCCAGTTCAGCAGCGTGGCGCTGATGTACTTGGGCCCGTTGTCGCAGCGGATCACTCGCGGCTTGCCGCGCCAGGCCATGATCTGCGCCAGCGTGCGGATCACGCGATGCGACGGCAGCGAGAAGTCCACCTCGATGCCCAGGGCCTCACGGTTGAAGTCGTCGATCACGTTGAGCAGCCGGATGCTGCGCCCGTCTTCCAGTTGGTCATGCATGAAGTCCATCGACCAGACCTCGTTGCAGTGCTCGGGCACCGTGAGCGGCTCTGGCTTCTCGCGCACCAGTCTCTTGCGCGGCTTGATGCGCAGGTTCAGCTCCAACTCCCGGTTGATCCGGTACACGCGTTTGTGGTTCCAGGGGAAACGGCGCACATTGCGCAAATGCAGTAAACACAGCCCGAAGCCCCAGTTGCGGTTGTTGTCGGTCAGGCGCAGCAGCCAGTGGGCGATCTCGTCGTCCTCGATGCCACGCCGGGCCTCGTAGCGGTAGCAGGCCTGGCTGATCTGAAACGCCTGGCAAGCAGCCCGGATCGATAGTCCATGTTGCTGCACTGCATGTTGAGCCATCTCGCATCGGCGAGATGGCTTCACCACTTTTTTGCGAGAGCCTCAGAGACAACCTCGGCCTTGAGCTTTTCCTCGACATACATCTTGCGCAATCGCCGGTTCTCCTCCTCCAGCTCCTTCATGCGCGCCATGAGCGAGGCGTCCATGCCACCGAACTCGGCTCGCCACTTGTAAAAAGTCGCCGAACTGATTCCCAGTTCACGGCACAGCTCGGGGACGGTCAATCCGGCCTCTGCCCGCTTGAGTACGTCGATGATCTGGCTGTCGGTGAAACGCGATTTCTTCATGGTAGAGATTCTTCTGTGAGACTCTCTACTTCTCAGCGCACTGGATTTGCGGGGGGATTACCGTGGTAGATCGGTATGAATAACCTGCCTTCAGTAGCTTGAAAGAAGCTCCACTAGCTGCATAGTGGCATTTTGTGTTATTGGGCTCGTTCATTTGGCGGGGCTGGTAGCTTCTCACCTGCTGCCGTTCGGGCTTATCCTATGCCGTATCGCTGTAATTTTTGCCAAACTGCTATCTCTAATGAGCCATGCTCTTTTCGTCACACAAATGACTGACTGAATACTTCCAGAATTTTCAAATTGCTTGTTGTGTGGAACACAGGATTCTTCCTGGTTGTTAATGATGCCTGTATCACTCAAGTTTTGCTGTTTCATTCGTCGCTATACAACCAAGAACAAGCACTTTAAATATTCTGTCTTCTTCATAGATTGACCGATGCTGAGTAAAGGGTCTTTTAAATCGCAAGATTGCTCTAGCTGCCCAATGACATATAATAATTCAATCTATCTTTCTTGGGTATAAAAAATGCCCAACAGTTCTCTGTTGAGCAATTTGTTTTGTATTTTGTATTGACAATCTGTCAAAAAGTCATATTATTAAATCGCACAGTCTGAGAAAATGTTAATTATGATGTATTGAATAATATTTTATTGTCAATAGTCTGGTTAAAAGAAAAAGCCAATCAATCACTGATTGGCTTTTTCTTTTTGGGTATTGCTAGTGCTGCTGTTTGTGTTATAATTGGACTATAAAAATTTTCGATAGCGAAACAACATGGTTCCAGACGTCATCTCCACCAAAGAAGCTGCTGAACTGATGCAACTGACTGAGCAGCGAGTGCGCACACTGTTAAAGCAAGGCAAGATTGCTGGGCAGCAGCTTGGAAAGCAATGGCTTGTTGATCGTGAAAATTTGGAAAAATTCCTAGCCATTCCTCAGAATCATGTAAATCCACCGGATAAAAAAAGAACTGCCGAGCACAAGCCTGATATTGTTGCTTTGAGCTTCTTTTCTGGTGCGATGGGTCTTGATTTGGGACTTAGAAAAGCAGGTATTGAAGTAATGCTTGCTTGTGAGTTTGATAAAGCTTGCAGGAAAACTATTGCTGCAAATAATCCTGACATTGCCCTTCTTGGCGATGTTTGGAATTATTCTGCCGAACAAATTAGGGAGTCGGCTGGCTTGTCCCTCAATGAAGACATTGATTTGATTGTTGGTGGCCCACCTTGCCAAGCATTCAGCACTGCTGGATCTCGCCGTGGCTTCAGTGATCAACGTGGTGGTGCTCTTATTCGTTATCTTGAGTTGATTGAACAACTCAAGCCAAAATATGCTGTTCTTGAGAATGTGCGTGGACTGCTGTCTGCTCCATTGTCCCATCGCCCTCATGCTGAAAGAGGTGAGGAAAATCCATTAAATGAAGAAGAGCAGGCTGGCGGGGCCTTGTTGCTGATTGTTGAGCGATTGAAGAAAGCTGGCTATGGTGTCTCTTTCAATCTCTACAACTCTGCCAACTATGGATCACCACAAGTTAGGGAACGAGTGGTTTTAATTTGTCATCGTGGTGGTGAAGAGCTTCCCTATTTGGAGCCAACTCATAGCGATAAGTCAGAATTCAATCTTCCACAGTGGAACACTTTTAGGAGTGCGGTTGAAGGTCTTGAAAGCATCAAGCACGAGCATTTGACCTTTCCAGAAGGTAGGCTTCGTTATTACAAATTGCTTGGATCTGGTGAATACTGGAAACATCTTCCTCTTGAACTTCAAAAAGAAGCCTTGGGGAAATCTTTCTATGCTGGTGGCGGGAAGACCGGTTTCTTTAGAAGGCTGGCTTGGGATAAACCCTCTCCAACACTAGTCACCCACCCTGCAATGCCAGCAACTGATTTGGCACATCCAGTAGAAAACCGTCCATTAAGCATTCAGGAATACAAAAGGGTTCAGCAATTTCCTGATGATTGGGTTATTTGTGGTTCTTTGGTTGATCAATATAAACAGGTCGGCAATGCCGTTCCTGCTGGTTTGGGTGAAGCCATTGGTAAATTGATTATTAATCATATGAATGGAAGGCAAACTAAAGTCTATGAGGGATTTTCTTACTCAAGGTATAAGGAAACGGATCACAAGACTTGGCTTGCCAAACATTCAGCGATTGATGTCGCGGAAAAGGAATCAAAACAAAAAACTAAAAAGTCTAATAATATGGAATTGTTTGATGTGGCATAAATAAAAAACGGCCCCAATGGGGCCGTTTTTTATCGCAAATTTTGTAAAGACAATCTTGTGTCTTCTCCAACTCTGGCAGCTATTGCAAGAACTTCTTCGTAAAATCCGGCTCCACCCAAAGTATCCCAATATTCTCTGCCGATCAGGATGCATGGATCAGTGTTGAAATTGAAGATGTTCTTTGGTGGGCTCCATGCATAATCAAGCTTGCTCTCGCCATACGGGTTGTAATAAAGCCCATAATAGACATTGGCTGTTGGGTCAGCAAGCTTGAGCTTCAATAAGTCACGTTTAGCTTCGGCTGTTTGATCAATGTTTGGTTTGACCGTTTTGATGCTCATGTAGTTGTTGATGCCGTTCTTTCTCCAATACAAGTCAGATATAACTCTGATTTGATATTGTTCTACTTGAGGAATGACGGATGAAAGCCCTGCTATATCTGAATGCCAATTGGCTAGCCTTGTTCCTGTGCGCAAGCCAGAAACATGGTCTTCAATAGCATTTAGTTGGGAAGCTGAAAGACTGACTATAGTAGCCCTTTGATTTATAGCTTCTTCGGCTCCACCAGCTATCGCGGCAGCTTGAGAAATTTTTTCAATAACTCGTTGCCCGAATGAAGTGCTAAAAGATCGCTCAAATCTACTCCAGAACAAAGCTTGCTCTGAAAGTAGGGCACTATGAAAAGGGCGATAGGTGTCTTCCGCAGCTAATCGTGTAATTGTGTTTTGAACACAAGAACGGAATTCGTTAGCAATGAATTCTTCACAATCTCTCCGCATGGTTTCCTTTGGTGCAAAGGGGCCCAAGTGTACCAAGATGTGTCAAGAATGTACAGTAAAAAAGGCGATGATTATCGTCTTATATCAGTAAAATCCACATGAATTTAACTGCTTAATGTCCTTTTGGTGGAAAATTCTCTGCAAAGCTCTCCATCATTTCTTTCTTGTTGGCATAGTCCTTCAAGTTCTCTGCCAAGTTGAGCATAGCTGTAGCCCGTTCTTCCAAAGACTGGGCAAAGGCCCTGAGCATGAAGATATGAGACAAGTCCTGCACTGGTGCAGTGGTCTTGGCTGGCGTCTTCTTGGGTAGGGGTGTGGCTGCTGCTGGTGCTTTTTCTGGCACTTCTTTTGAAGGTGAGGTTTCACCATTCAAGAGGAAGTTAGCCACGTCATAGACAGAGTAGTAGACCAGCCGTCCAATGTTCTTGAAGAGGATCGGAAACCTGCCTTCCTTCCTGAGCTTGGATTGCTGCTTGGTCGGAATGCCAATCTCTTCAGACAGTTGTTCAGGAGACATCAACAACTTGCCTTTGGTCTTTATCCTTAAATAATCAATAAGTTGCTGATCTACCATCTCTATCTCACTTCTTGTCTAAGGTCATCCGCTCATGTTAAAGTGTGAGGCTGATCGTGTGTCCCTGTAGTTCAATGGATAGAACAGGTTCCTCCTAAGAATCAGATCCAGGTTCGATTCCTGGTGGGGACACCACCGATTGACTGTACATACAAAAACAGGTAGCCATGTGCTACCTGTTGTCGTTTCTGGTCTACTGTTTTGCCTCGTTCCAGTGCCAAATTTGTTCCAAGACTGCTTTGGATCAAGGTGGGTTTCGAGGGATTAGTAGGGCCCTAGTCTTCATAAAAATCAACAACTTAGCATATATATGCCACCCTCTGGAATCGCTTAGGAGGCACTCGTTCTATCCATTGAACTATGAGGAGACGCGGCGTTATTGTAAGCGTGTGCGAAGCCCCGAAACCGGACAGGCCGGTATCGGGGCGAGGGTTCAGTCCTTGCGCACCGTGTAGATCAGGTCGACCGCGCTTTTTTCTCCGGTCTGGCCGCGCAGCGTGAGGCGGCGCGAGAGGTCGTAGAACACGTAGAGCGTGCCCATCGCGCCCGACAGGCTTTGCTCGTAGGTGATGTAGAGGTTCTTCGACAGCCGCTTGCCCAGCGTCAGCGCCGCGCCATCCGACGAGTCGCTGCTGCCCGGACCCTTGAAGCCGATTTCGTCCAGGCCCACGCGGCCCGCGAAGTTCTCGCCCGTGCCGCCGCGGCTGAGCAGCGCCAGCGCGGCCTGCTGCAGCAGCGCGGCCTCGGCGCCGCCTTCGGAGGGGTCGCGGCCCATCACCACCCAGGAGAGCTTTTCGGCATCGGGCATTTCCGGGTCGGAGTAAAGGCGCACGCGTGGATCGCTGGCCGAGCCCGTGACCTGCACGCCGGCGCGCACCGAGATGTTCGGGCGTATCGCCAGGATGTCGAGCGAGGGGTTGTCGTAGCTGCCGTTGAAGCGCACGATGCCGGTTTCTACATCCAGCGACTGGCCCCAGGCGCGGTAGCGGCCCTGCTCGGTGCGCACTTCGCCGGTGATGCGCGGCGGCCCCCCGGCTTGCACCGGGCCCAGCACTTCGAGTTGGCCGACCAGGCGCGTGGTGATGCCGAAGCCCTGCAGCGCGAAGTCATTGCCCAGGTCCAGGCTCACGGCGATATCGGGCGGCTTGGCGGTCTGCGCCTTGGCGCTGGTCTGGCTTGCCTGGCGCGCCTGGGCTTCCTGCTGCGCCTGGCGCGAAGCCGCGGAGCGCACGACCACATCGGAGTCGAGCGAAGGCGCCGAATCTTCGGGCAGCAGGATGGCCGCGCGGTCGGCGGTGAGCTTGCCGCGCAGCGTCCACAGGCCCTGGTCGAGCTGGGCCTGGAGGTTGCCCGAGACGCTCAGCTGGCGGTCGGCGCGCACCAGCACCTGCAGCTTGCGTGCTTCGGCATTGAACTGCATGCGCAGGCCCGAGCCTTCGCTTTCGCCTAGCTTGTCCCAGCGAATGCTGCCCTGGCCGACCAGCTCGCCGCCGCTGACCGGAGCGGCCGTGAGGTTGCCGCTGTAGCCCAGGATGCGCGCGCTGCTGCCTTGGCCGCCTTCGAAGCGCAGCTCGGTGATGTTGAGCTGGTTGCCGGCAAAGCTGCCCTTGAGGCTGCCGTTCTTCAGGTCCACGCCGTCGAGCAGCGAAGCGATGCCCAGGCGGCTGGCCTGCAGCGTGCCCTGCCAGCGCGGATCGAGTCGGCTGCCCGACAGCGTGGCGTCGGCGCTGAAGGTGCCCGAGGCGCGCCAGCCCGGCGGCGCGAACAGCGACCAGATGCCGACATCGGGCAGCTGCGCCGAGACCTTGCCCGAGAGCGGTGCGTCTTCGGGCCAGGCCCAGCCGTCGGCGCTGCGCGCCAGGCGCGTGCCCAGCTGGGCCTTGACGTTGCCTGCACGCTCGCTGGCCCAGTCGAGCTGCGCGACGACGTCATCGCCTTGCGCCTTGACGTTGAGCCTGGCCTGCTGGATGCGGGCGCGCATGCGCGCGCCCTGCACGGTCACGGCGCGTGCCGTGGATTTGGTCTCGCCGCTGTTGCTGCTGGCCGAAGGCCCGCTGCTGCGCACGATGGTCGCGGTATTGCCTTCATCGACCGCAATGCGGATGTCGCCTTCGGCGCGCTCGAGCGTGGCGCTGGCCTGCAGTTGCGGGCCCGTGGTGTCTATGTTCCAGTCGCCATTGAGCTTCAGGTCGCCGCTGATGCCGGCGCGCGTGAGCGGGCCTTCCTTGCCTTGAACGCCCAGCGCATCGATCCAGGCCATGGGGAGGTTCAGCAAGCGGCCCTGGGTCTTGATGGCCCAGCTGCCTTTGGGTTGGGAGCGCGCGGTGATGTCCTGCCATTCGATGCGCGACTGGCCTTCGAGCAGCGACGGTGGCGTCACGATCAGCGCGCTGGCGCTGGCGTCGAACTGGGTGGCGCGTACGGTCTGTCCGGGGCTGCTCTGGCGCACTGTCAGCGGCGATTGCAGCTGCGCGGCCCAGGTTCCGGGGAACTCCTTGCCGAGTTCGGCGCTGGCCTGCAGCCGCTCTATGCGCGCCTGCCAGTCGCTGGCGGCGCCGCTGCGCAGGCTCGACAGCCCGGCGCTGAGCGCGGTGTTCAGCTGCAGCTTGCGTTCGCCCATCTGGGCCTTGCCCTGCAGGTCGAGCTGCGCCTGCTCGGGCGTGCCCTTGAGGCTGAGCTTGAGTCCTTGCACGGCCAGCGGCTCGGCGCCCGCCGCCAGATAGCGCAGGCTGGGAACGTCGAGATCGGCCTGCAATTGCAAGCCCGTGGGTGTGGTCGGCAACTGGCCTGCGGGTGCCTGCAGGCGCTGCAGCAGTTTGCCCCAGCCGCCCTGCCATTGCAGCGCGAGCTGGCCCTGGCCTTCGAGGTTGGCGCCGGCCAGGGGATCGCTCACGCCGGGCAGGCCGCGCACCCATTGCAGCAGCGCTGGCGCCGACGCGATGGCCAGATCCGCCCGGCCCTTGCCGGCTTCGCGGCCCAGCTGGCCATCGATGTCGAGCTTGCCGCCCGGCACTTCGGCCTGGGCACGGGCCGTGACCTGCATGGTCCGGGTCTCGACTTCAACGCGGCTGCTGCGCACGCGCGCCTGCAGGGCATCGACACGCAAGTCGCTCAGGCGCAGCCACGGGGCCTGCCATTCTCCCTGGACATCGAGTCTTTCGAGCGCCAGCGGCGCGCGCTTGCCCGCGCCGCGGCGCGCGCGGCTGGCCTCGGCCTGCAGCGCGGCGGTGAAGGTCACGCTCTGGTCTTCACGCGTCGTGGCTTCGACCTTGCCTTGCAGCGGCGCGGCTTCCAGCGTGCTGTAGATGTTGGCGGGATTGAGCCGTGTGACGTCCGCACGGCCGTCCACCGTCTTGTTGGCCACCGTGTAGCGGCCTTGCAGCGCAATGTTGCCCTGGCCGATATCGGCGCGCGATTCGCGCACTTCCCATACGCCTTCGGCGTAGCGCACCTGAGCCTGGAGGCGGTCCAGCGGCAGCTGCTGCTTGTCCCAGGGGCCGGGCTTGGCATTGTTCAGCTGGGTCTGCAGCGCCCAGCTGCCGTCGGCTTCGGGGCCGGCCTGCAGGCTGCCCGCGATCAGCGTGCGCGGGCCCGCGGGCCAGAAGCTCGCCACATCAAGCTGCTCGAACGTGGCCTGGGCCTGTTCCAGCGGCTGGGCCAGCCAGGGGCGCACGACGGCCGTCACATGCGCGCTGGGCGCAAGCGCTGCGCTGTCGCTGGGGGCCTTGGCGTCGGCGGTGATTTCCAGCCTTGCGGCTTCGGTGGCCAGCGTGCCGGTGATCTT
Source organism: Comamonas sp. DB36 (assembly GCF_057914905.1). Lineage (NCBI taxonomy): Bacteria > Pseudomonadati > Pseudomonadota > Betaproteobacteria > Burkholderiales > Comamonadaceae > Comamonas > Comamonas sp. DB36. The sequence continues at coordinate 3,696,824 of NZ_CP196631.1, read as the reverse complement.
GACTTCGGCTTCGACGGTCTGGCTGCGCTCCTGATCGGGCAGCGGTGCTTGCAGCCGGCCCGACAGCGTGGCCTGCAGCTGCATGGGCGCGTCGCCCTGCAGCTGTACTTGCGCGCGGTAGCTGCCGTCGGCCCAGTCCACGCGCGCCACGTCGAGCCGGTGGTGCTGGCCGTCGTAGTGGTAGTTGCCCTTGAGCTGCGCGATCTCGGCACGCGGCGGGCCGTTCCAGATCAGCTGGTCGATCTCGAACGGCAGCCGTATGCGCACCGGCAGGCGCAGCTGCTGCAGCGGCTCGGTCGGGCTGGCCTCGGCGGGCGGCGTGCTGGTGATTTCCAGCCGCTGCGCATGCAGCTTGCCCACCTGGACTTCGCGCTGCAGCAGCGGCTGCAGTTCCCAGCCGATGTCGGTCTTCTCGACTTCCACGCTCAGCGTCGGGCCGCGCCAGCGCAGCCAGCCGATGTGCCCGCCCTGGCGCAGCGTGCCCGACACGTCGCGCGCCTCCAGCGACTGGCCTTCAGGCAGCCAGCGCGCGACGCGCGTGATCAGCGAGGCCAGCGAATCGGCCTGGCCGGCCCACCACCAGGCGCTGCCCAGCGCCGCGATCAGCACCAGCAGCAGCGAGACGAACAGCACCGCCAGCGCGCGCCAGACACGCCGCCAGCGGCTGCGCCGTGCAGGTGCCGCCGCCGCCGGCGTCGTTTGGGGGGAAGGGGAAGGGGGGACAGTCGGCTCGGCCATGGGTCAGAAAGTGAAGCCCAGGCGCAGGTGCAGCCTCAGACTTTTGGATTGGATGCCATAGGCGAGATCGGCCTGGACCGGACCCACGGGGCTGCGCCAGCGTATGCCCGTGCCCACGCCGGCGCGCACGGTCAGCGCCTCGGTGTTGTCGGTGACCGTACCGGCGTCGAGAAACAGCGTGTTTTCCCAGTCGGTGGTGTTGCCGCGCACGGTGATCGGGCGCTGCCATTCGACGCTGCCCGAAGCCATGTAGCGGCCGCCCGTGACCAGTCCGTTGTCGGTGCGTGCACCGATCGACTGGTAGCTGTAGCCGCGCACCGTGGTGTCGCCGCCCGTGAGGAACAGTTGCGTCACGGGAATGCTCACGTCTTCGCGAGCGATCACCGCGCCGCCCGCGGCGCGCAGCGCCAGCCGGCTGCGCCGGCGCGTGATGTCGTCGCGCTGGCCCATTTCTATCAGCGTGAGCCAGCGCGCCGATACCCGGCCGAAAGGCTCGCGCGCCGGAGTTAATGTGGTGCCCGCGCCGACTTCCCAGGCAAAGCCATAGCCCGAGGTGGGCGAAGTAGGGTTGTCGAAGTAACGGCCGGTCCAGCCGTAGTTGGCGGTGATCGACGAGCTTGACGGCAGGTCTTCGCCGCCCTGCAGCCGCGCGGCGTCGTACTGCAGGTAATAGTTGCGATCGATATGGTCTTCGCTGCGGCTGCGCCCGGCACGCAGCTGCAGGCTGGTGGCGTCGAAGTCACCAGACTGTTCGCGCTCGGCCTTGGCGCCGCCGAACCAGGCCCAGCCGGTCTCGTCGGGCAGGTCGGTCCAGTTGGACGACAGCAGCGGATTCTTCTTGTTGATGTTGAGCTTGGTGACCGCGCGCCAGCCTATGCCGGGCAGGCGGTTGTGGATATGGTCCACGCTCAGGCGCGGGCCGGTGTCGGTGCTCACGCCCACGCCCAGCACCCATTTCTGCAGCTTGGCTTCGCGCACCTGGGCGATCACGGGAGCGTTGACCTCGGTGCTGTCGGCCTGGGCAGCGCTGGTGTCCAGGGTCAGAAAGACCGAGTCGTAGTAGCCGCTGCTCGCGAGCCGCTGCTGCGCATCGAGCAGCGTCTGCTGCGAATACTCCTGGCCTTCGGGCAGGCGCGCGATGCGGCTCGTGCCCACGGTGTTGTAGCGTTCGCCGCCGTCGATGCGCAAGGCGCCGAACGTATAGGCCGGCCCGGGCGCATAGGTCACGTCGAGCTGGGCTTCCTGGGTGTCGGCATCGATCACCGCCTGGCTGTTGGCGATGGCCGCCGTGGGATAGCGGCGCTGCTGCAGGCTGCGCAGGCCCTGGCTCTTGGCGCTGCCCCAGGCCGACTGGGTGAAGCGCTGGCCGGGCTTGAGCGGCCAGGTGGACTGGATGCGCGCGCGCTGTGCCGCGCCCGCGGGGTCTTCGGCCGTGGGGCCGGTGAAGCCGACCTGGGCCGCGGAAATGTGCGCCGGCGGTCCGGGGTCCACGCGCACGATGACGATGAAGCGCTCGTCGCTTTCTTCGGGTGCGTCCTGGATCTCCAGCACTATCGTCGGACTGAAGTAGCCCAGCGTGCCTATCAGATTGCGGATGTTGCGGTCAGCCGCGCCCAGCAGGCGCGACAGTTCGCGCCGCTGCAGGTCGGGCTGCTGGCGAAAGCGCTGCAGCTCCATGTGCTTTTCAAGCAGCGTGCGCACCTCATCGGGCGCCTCGACTTTCAGCGTGAAGCTCGGGTTGTCGGAGATGCTGGCGACGGCCTGGGCATCGTGCGATTTTTCCTTCGACGGCAACAGGCTGCAACCGGAAAGCAGCAGCACCGTGGTCAAAAAAAACGCCGGGCGAATCGCCGGCGTCCGTGTGAAGAGGGGCTGGGGCATGGGCCTATTTTGACAGCAGGCGGATGGTGTCCTCCAGGCCTTTCAGTGACAAAGGGTACATCCGGTCACTCATGAGCTGCTGAATGATGCTGATGCTCTGGCGGTATTGCCACACGCCCTGGGGTTCGGGGTTGATCCAGGCGAAGCGCGGAAACGCATGCGTGAGGCGCTGCAGCCACTCGGCACCGGCTTCCTCGTTCTGGTATTCGACGCTGCCGCCGGGCTGCAGGATCTCGTACGGGCTCATGGTCGCATCGCCGACGAAGATCAGCTTGTAGTCCTTGTTGTACTTGCGGATGATGTCCCAGGTGTCGAACTTCTCGGCGAAGCGGCGGCGGTTGTTCTTCCACATGTAGTCGTAGACGCAGTTGTGGAAGTAGTAGAACTCGAGGTGCTTGAACTCGCTCTTGACCGCCGAGAACAGCTCCTCGACGCGCTTGATGTGCTCGTCCATGGTGCCGCCCACGTCCATCAGCAGCAGCACCTTGACGTTGTTGTGCCGCTCGGGAACCATCTTGATGTCGAGGTAGCCCGCGTTCGCTGCCGTGCTGCGTATGGTGTCGGGCAGGTCGAGCTCGAGCTCATTGCCCTGGCGCGCGAACTTGCGCAGCCGGCGCAGCGCGACCTTGATGTTGCGCGTGCCCAGCTCCTGCTGGTCGTCGTAGTCGCGGTAGGCGCGCTGCTCCCAGACCTTGACCGCGCTCTTGTTTCGGCCCGGCCCGCCTATGCGCACGCCTGCGGGGTTGTAGCCGCCATGGCCGAACGGACTGGTGCCGCCCGTGCCTATCCATTTGCTGCCGCCTTCGTGGCGTTCCTTTTGCTCTTCGAGGCGCTTTTTGAGCGTCTCCATCAGCTCGTCCCAGCCCATGGCTTCGATCGCGGCCCTGTCCTCGGCACTGAGTTCGCGCTCGAGCAGCTTGCGCAGCCATTCCTGGGGGACTTCGCGCGTCAGGTCGGCGACCATTTCCACGCCCTTGAAATAGGCGGCAAACGCGCGGTCGAACTTGTCGTAGTGCTTCTCGTCCTTGACCAGCACCGTGCGGCTCAGGTGGTAGAAGTCGTCCAGGCTCCAGCCGTCGGCGCTCTTGGGGCCGACCACGCCGGCCTCGAGCGCTTCGAGCAGGCTCAGGTATTCCTTGACGGAGACCGGCAGCTTGGCCGCGCGCAGCGTGTAGAAGAAGTCAATCAGCATGGATCAGTCTCCGGCAGGCAGGGGCGGCGCCTGCAGGCGCGCACTCAGACGGGCGCGCACCTCGGGCCATTCGCTGGCCAGCAGGCTGTACATGACGGTGTCGCGAATGCTGCCGTCGCGGCGCAGCGCATGCGAGCGCAGCACGCCGTCCTTGCGCGCACCCAGGCGCTCGATCGCGCGCTGGCTCGCGAGGTTCAGGATGTCGGTGCGCCAGCCGACCACCGTGCAATTCAGCGTCTCGAACGCATGGGTCATCAGCAGCAGCTTGGCGGCGGTGTTCACATGGCTGCGCTGCACGCTGCGCGCATACCAGGTCCAGCCGATCTCGACGCGGCGCACGGCGGGAATCAGGTCGTGGTAGCTGGTGCAGCCAAGCACCCGGCCGGTGTTGGCGTCGAGCACCGCCCAGGGCAGGCGCTCGCCGCGCGTCTGCATGTCGAGCGCCAGCTGGATGTAGGCCGCTGTGTCTTCGGGCCGCGGCACCGAGGTCACGCGCAGGTTCCACAGTTCGCCGTCCGCGGCGGCGGCCCGCAGGCCGGGCTCGTGCTCCATGGTCAGGGGTTCCAGCCGCAGGCCATGGCCTTGCAGCACGACAGGGGAGGCGAAGGGCGGGTTCATTTGGATTCAGGCTTGTTGCGTTCGGTGCGCCAGATGCGCGCGGCCTGCAGGCCGCCGCCGCCGAACAGGCCGATCAGCACGATGGCAGCCAGCGTCGAGGGGCCGTAGCCGGAGGCAAACAGGTCCAGGCCCAGCAGCCGGCCCAGGCCGTAGCCCAGCAGCGCGCCGACCACGAAGCCCAGCGCATCGGACAGGCCCTCGACCAGCAGTTGTCGAACATTTGTCATGCAGGTCTTTCCTCAGCGGTTGCGCTGGTTCATCGCGACCAGCTTTTCAAACAGGCTCACGTCCTGTTCGTTCTTCAGCAGCGCGCCCACCAGCGGCGGCACGCTCACCTTGTTGTCGGCGCTTTGCAACGCCTCCAGGGGGATATCTTCGGCCACCAGCAGCTTGAGCCAGTCGATGAGCTCGCTGGTCGAAGGCTTTTTCTTCAGGCCGGGCAGGTTGCGCACGTCGTAGAAGGTCTTCATCGCGGCCGACAGCAGCTCGGCCTGCAGCTTGGGGAAGTGCACGGCGACGATCTGGCGCATGGTGTCGGCGTCGGGGAACTTGATGTAGTGGAAGAAGCAGCGGCGCAGGAAGGCGTCGGGCAGTTCCTTCTCGTTGTTCGAGGTGATGAAAACCAGCGGGCGGTGCTTGGCGCGGACCATTTCCCGGGTCTCGTAGCAGTAGAACTCCATGCGGTCGATTTCGCGCAGCAAATCGTTGGGAAATTCAATATCCGCTTTATCGATTTCGTCAATCAGTAATGCCACGGGGCGATCGGCGGTAAATGCCTGCCACAGCACGCCCTTAATGATGTAGTTGTGAATGTCCTTGACGCGTTCATCGCCCAGCTGGCTGTCGCGCAGACGGCTCACGGCATCGTATTCATACAGGCCCTGCTGGGCCTTGGTCGTCGACTTGATGTGCCACTGCAACAGCGGCAGGTCAAGCGCCTGCGCCACTTCCTCGGCAAGCATGGTCTTGCCCGTGCCGGGCTCGCCCTTGACCAGCAACGGCCGTTGCAAGGTAGCGGCTGCGTTCACCGCCAGCATCAGATCCTGTGTCGCTACGTAATTTTGTGAACCTTGAAATTTCATGGCGGTATATCAGCGTAAGTATTGATGGGGTAGTTTGACGGTTGCTGCCTATAATCATTTCGCTCCACGAGGCAAAGCAGAACTTCCAAAGGATTGTGCTCGCAAAATGAATCAGACTTTGACCACGATATTTGCCTTGACTGTCGCCTGCGTGACCGGCGTGGCCCAGGCCCAGGAGGTACGGGGAGATGCCAAAGCCGGAGCTTCCAAGGTGGCCATGTGCATAGGCTGCCACGGCATTCAAGGGTACCAGGCCAGCTTTCCCGAAGTGCACAAGGTGCCCATGATCTCGGGCCAGGGCGCGGGCTATATTGCCGCCGCGCTGGTCGCCTACCAGAAGGGCGAGCGCAAGCACCCGACCATGCGCAGCATAGCCAATTCGCTGACCGACCAGGACATCGCCGATGTCTCGGCGTTCTACGAAAAGCAGGCTCCCGCGGGCGCGGCCAAGCCGGTGCATGAACCCAGCGTGCAGGTGGCCGAGCTGCTCAAGCGCGGCGCCTGCATCTCGTGCCATGGCGACAACTTCGCCAAGCCCATCGATCCCAGCTACCCCAAGATCGCCGGCCAGCATGCCGACTACCTGTATGTCGCGCTCAAGTCGTACAAGATCGACAAGAACCCCCAGGTCGGCCGCACCAACGGCGTCATGGCCGGCATTGCCCAGCAGTTCACCAACCAGGAGCTCAAGCAGCTCGCGGGCTATATCGGGGGCCTGGACGGCGACCTGAAGACCGTGCCGCAGTCCAAGTTCCGCTGAAGGCTTGCAGGGCTTGTCGCGAGCGCGCCGCGTTCGCCCTGAGCCCAAGGGCGAACCCCTGCCTGCGAATTCCGACTTCAGTCCTTTGTCGCCCTGCGCTGCACGCAGGCGATATACCCGTCCCCGTCCGGCGGGCGCCCGGCGCGCTGGCTTTCCCAGAGCATCTGGCCCAGACACTCCATCGCCGCGTGATGCGCGTCATGCAATGAATCGAGCCGGCGCGTGAGCAGCTCGACGGCCTGGCGTATGCCGCGCGGCTGGTCGATGCTGCACTGCTCGCTGATCGACAAATGCATGGACAGGTGCAGGAAGGGATTGGTCTGGCCCGGCGGGTCTTCGTAGTTGCGCGCCACGGCTGCATCGGCGTCGGCAAGGTCGGCAAAATACTCGGGGTGCTCGGCAATCCAGAGGCTGGCGAGGGTTTCGATGGCTTCCATCGGCGCCTCGGCAAGCATCTTGGCGCGCACCCCGCAGAAAAAGCGCCGGACATCGGCTTGGGAAGGGTTGAACATGATGGCGCGCAGCGTATCACGGGGTGCTAGCCCCCTGCGGGCGCGGGTTTGAGCCCCAGGCCTAGAATCGACGGTTTTTCGCACCGAGCTCCCGATTCATGGACCTGCAGACCTGGTTGGCCTTTTTCCTTGCCGCGTGGATCATCGCGGTGTCTCCGGGCTCGGGCGCGGTGCTGTCCATGAGCCATGGCCTGCGCTACGGCCTGCGCCAGGCCAGCGCCACCATCTGGGGGCTTCAGCTGGGGCTGATGCTGGTGCTGGTGATTGCCGGAGTGGGCGTGGGCTCGCTGCTCGCGGCCTCGGCCTGGGCGTTCAACATCGTCAAGGTGGTCGGTGCGCTCTACCTGATCTATCTCGGCTTTTCCCAGTGGCGCTCGAGCACCGGGCCGCTGACCGAAGACAGCGCGCCCGCGGTCGCGCTGAGCCTGCGCAACCGTCTGCTGACCGGCTTCCTGACCAATGCCACCAACCCCAAGGGCATCATTTTCATGGTCGCCGTGCTGCCGCAGTTCATGACGCCCAGCCGGCCGCTGTGGTCGCAGCTGCTGATTCTGGCCGTGACCATGCTGGCGATCGACGCGACGGTGATGCACGGCTATGCGGCGGGAGCGAGCGCCTTGCGCCGGCTGATGCGCAGCCCGCGCGCGCTGCGCATCCAGAACCGGGTGTTCGGCGGGCTGCTGATGGGCGTGGGCATGGCGCTGTTCTTCGTCCAGCGCAGCGTGCCGGCCGCGGGCTGAGCCGGGCTTGTCGCCTGGCAGACAACGGCCGGGCCGCGCGCCCACTACAGTGGCTCGCATGCGCACCTTTACCTCCTATTCCGAAGTGCTGTCCTGCCTTGGCCAGGAAGTCGCCGTGACCGACTGGATCACGGTCACCCAGCAGCAGATCCAGCTGTTTGCCGACGCCACGGGCGACCAGCAATGGATACATGTCGATCCAGAGCGCGCGGCGGCCGGGCCGTTCGGCGCGCCTATCGCGCACGGCTTTCTGACGTTGTCGCTGCTGCCGCGCTTCTTTGAAAGCGCGTTTGCGTTCGACGGCGCACGCATGGGCGTGAACTATGGCCTCAACCGCGTGCGCTTTCCCGCGCCCGTGCCCGTGGGCAGCCGGCTGCGCGCGCGCATGACGCTGCAGCAGGCCGAGCGCATAGCGCCCGACGGCCTGCAGATGACCTGGGCGGTGACCATAGAGCGCGAAGGCGGCGAGCGCCCCGTCTGCGTCGCGGAATCACTGATTCAGAGCTACGGCGCGCCCGCCTGACGCCTTGCGTCTAGTCGAGCTTTGCGCCGGGAAAATCGAGCTGGCGCCAGGCTTCAAAGACGCTGACGGCCACGGCGTTCGACAGGTTGAGGCTGCGCTGGCCCGGCAGCATGGGCAGGCGCAGGCGCTGGCCGGGCGGAAAGCTCTCGCGCAGGGCCACGGGCAGGCCGCGCGTTTCCGAGCCGAAGATCAGCCAGTCGCCGGCTTCGAACTGCGCGCTGTGCAGCGGGCTGCTGCCGTGCGATGTCATGGCGAACATGCGGTCCGGGTCGGGCAGTTCGTCGCGCAGAAAAACGGTCCAGCCCGCATGCCTCTTGACCTGGGTGTACTCGTGGTAGTCAAGTCCCGCGCGGCGCATGAGGCGATCCTCCATCGAAAAGCCCAGAGGCTCTATCAGGTGCAGCGTGCAGCCGGTGTTGGCCGCGAGCCGGATGACATTGCCCGTGTTGGGGGGGATTTCGGGCTCGACCAGAACAATATGAAACATGCCCCTATTGTCGTGGCAGGTGCTGGGTACGCGCGACAACCATGGCACAAATGTGGATTGCGCCCGCGCGCCGCAGAGCCTGAGCGGCGGCTTCCAGCGTTGCTCCCGTGGTCATGATGTCGTCGACCAGCACCACGCGCTGACCTGCAAGCAACGCGGCGCAGCGCGCCGGCACTTCGAATGCGCCACGCAGATTGCGCAGCCTCGGCTCACGCTGCAATCCGCTTTGCGCCGCCGTGTGGCGGGTGCGCACCAGCAGGTTGGCGCAATCTCCGGCCCGGGGTTGGCGCGCGAGCACCCGGGCCAGCAGCGCGGACTGGTTGAAGCCGCGTTCGCGCAGGCGTTGGGCAGACAGCGGCACGGGAACGATCCAGCGCGCCGCGGCCAGCGCGGCCGCCACGCCGGGAACCTGGGCCAGCAGCTGCGCGAGCGCATGGGCCGCGCCCGGGTCCTGCTGGAACTTGAGTTGGGCAAGCAGCGACGACCAGGGGTAGCCATAGTCCACGGCCGCCCAGGCGGCGTCGAACGCCGGCGGCGCGCGCAGGCAGGCACCGCATTCGGTCGCGCCGCCCGCCAGGGGCAGGGCGCAATGCCGACAGCGCGGCTGCACGCCTGCCCAGCGCGCGGCGCAGTCGCCGCAGATGCGCTTGCCGGGCCAGCGCGCGCAGATCGCGCATTGGCTGGGCAGGGCCTGCTGCAGCTGCGCCAGGCCCTGAAGCAGCCATGCACCGGGGCGTGAAAACATGGCAAAAACTATACGCCGCCGCCGTGCGTGCTATGTGTTTTTTCGGGCTGTGGCCCAATGGCGGCAGGGGCATGCGCGCGCGCTGCCTGAAAAACTTTCCTGTCGCCTGCTCTCCTTTTCTGTATGTCCTCCGATCTGCTTCCTCCCACCATCGATCCCGTGGCCGCCGCGCGCTGGCATCAGGCCGCGCCGCCTTTGTCCCCCTGGCTGCACGAGGAGATCGCGCGGCGCATGGACGAGCGGCTCGAATGGATAGTCCAGGCGCCCAAGAACTGGTGTCATTGGGAGCCGGTGCGCGGCGGCCTGCAGGCGCATGGCCTGCTGGCCGCGCGCTACCCGCAGGCCGGCGTGCAGGTGCACGAGGGCGCGCCGCGGCGCATGGACCAGGCCCGGGAGCAACTGGGCAAGCGCTGGTGGCAGCCCGCGCGCTGGCTCGGCGGCGCCGTGCAGTTCGGCCCGCCCGCGCCCGGCAGTGTCGACATGCTGTGGGCCAACATGGCGCTGCATACCGCGGCCGACCCGCAGGGGCTGATTGCCCAGTGGCACCAGGCGCTCGCGGTCGACGGCTATGTGATGTTCTCTTGTCTGGGGCCCGACACGCTGCGTGAACTGCACGCGGTCTATGCCGACCTGGGCTGGCCCGTGCCCGGCCATGCGTTCACCGACATGCACGACTGGGGCGACATGCTGGTGCAGGCCGGCTTTGCCGAACCAGTGATGGACATGGAGCACATCACGCTGACCTTTGCCACGCCGCAGCGCCTGCTGCAGGAGCTGCGCGAGCTCGGCTGCAACCTGCACCCGGCGCGTTTTGCGGGCCTGCGCGGACGTCGCTGGCGCAGCGAGCTTGAAGCCGCGCTGCTGCAGCGGCTGGCCTCGCCCGCGCACGATGGTCAGCTGGCGCTGACCTTTGAAATTGTCTACGGTCATGCCTACAAGCCCACACCCCGGCTCAAGGTCAGCGAAAGCAGCGCCGTGTCTCTCGAGGACATGCGTTCCATGTTGCGTGGCGGGCGCAACCCGGGTTTGCGCTAGTCCGAATGGCACTTTCTGGTCATTGCTTTGGCAGCTTCCCGACATACAATTTTTGCAATGACACATAAGAGCGGGTCACATGGACGGGCAGATCGCCCGCGTTGACCACGTGAAAGAGCTTTCCCTGCGCACCTCACTTCAAGGCAGGGAAGGAACCCTCGGCGTTGCTGCCACGATGGGAGAAAAAATTGGTGTTTCGCTTTGCCACGGGGTCGGGCCAGCGGGTAGACGGGCGACTGGCTCGCGCATGGAATGGAGATCGTTTGAAACGCTGCACCGCGGTTGTCGCATCGACAACGCGGCCGCTGCATTGCCTGCAATTCTCGGTGCGCACTGACACGCACCAGACTTCCTTTTTTCCAGCGGGCGTCTTCCAGGCGCGGCGCAGCCGTTGCCGTGTGCCAGCGCACGCTGCGGTCCAGGGGGCCGAACCACGCGGTGCCCTGCATAACTTGAGCCTTAGAAGCAAGTGAGAACCATGAAAAGCATTTCCTCCAAGCTGAAAGCATTCGTCGCCATGGCAGGCACAGGGATGGGAGCGGCGGCCCACGCCGTGCAGGACCTGCCGGGCGGCCCGGCCGTCAATCAGCTCAACCTGCACCCCGCGGTGACGCGCATCGCCCAGGAGCAGCAATACCTGCACTGGATGATGCTGGGCATATGCACGGCGATCTTCGTCGGCGTGTTCGGCGTGATGTTCTATTCGATCTGGAAGCACCGCAAGTCGCGCGGCGCCAAGGCCGCGAATTTCCACGAGTCGGTGACCGTCGAAGTCATCTGGACCATCGTGCCGTTCCTCATCGTGATCGTGATCGCCCTGCCGGCCACCAAGGTGCTGGTGGCGCAGAAGGACACGACCAATGCCGACCTGACCATCAAGGTCACGGGCTACCAGTGGAAGTGGGGCTACGACTACATCAACGGCGAAGGCGAGGGCCTGGGCTTCGTGTCCACGCTCGACAGCAGCCACCGCGCCATGTCCGACAGCGGCGATGTGCGCAACGCGCCGGTCGACTATCTGTTCAAGGTCGACAACCCCATGGTCGTTCCCGTCGGCAAGAAAGTGCGCGTGATCACCACCGCCAACGACGTGATCCACTCGTTCATGGTGCCGGCCTTCGGCATCAAGCAGGACGCGATTCCGGGCTTCGTGCGCGACACCTGGTTCCGCGCCGAGAAGGTCGGCGACTACTACGGCCAGTGCGCCGAGCTGTGTGGCAAGGAGCATGCCTACATGCCCATCCACGTGAAGGTGGTCAATTCGGCGGAATACACGCAATGGGTCGAAGGCCAGCGCAAGCTCGCGGCCGCCAAGCTCGACGACCCGACGCGGGTCTGGGAACTCGCTCCCTTGCTGGCACGCGGCGAGAAGGTCTATGCGGCCAACTGCGCTGCCTGCCACCAGGCCAACGGCAAGGGCGCGGGCCCGATCAAGCCGCTTGACGGCTCGGCCGTGGTGCTCAACACCGACCATGCGCAGCAGATCCGCATCCTGCTCCAGGGCGCTGCCAACGGTGCGATGCCGTCGTGGAAGCAGCTCAGCGATACCGACCTCGCCGCCGTCGCGAGCTACACCAAGAACGCCTGGTCCAACAAGACCGGCCAGCTGGTGCAGCCGTCCGAAATCGTCGCTGAGCGCAGCAAGTAAGCGGGCACTAACGTACCGAGGAATCGAAGATGAGCGCAGTAATTGACAACCACGGTCCGGCAGCAGGCCACGCGGGCCACGACGAGCACCACGATCACCACCACGCGCCGCCTACCGGCTGGCGCCGCTGGATGTACGCGACCAACCACAAGGACATAGGCACGCTGTACCTGCTGTTTGCCTTCACCATGCTGATGGTGGGCGGCGTGCTCGCGCTGCTGATACGCGCCGAGCTGTTCCAGCCCGGCCTGCAGCTCGTGAACCCCGAGCTGTTCAACCAGCTGACCACCATGCACGGCCTGATCATGGTGTTCGGCGCGATCATGCCGGCCTTCGTCGGCTTCGCGAACTGGATGATTCCGCTGCAGATCGGCGCCTCCGACATGGCGTTTGCGCGCATGAACAACTTCAGCTTCTGGCTGATGGTGCCCGCGGGCGCGATGCTGATCGGCTCGTTCTTCATGCCCGGCGGCGCACCCGCGGCCGGCTGGACGCTCTATGCGCCGCTGACGCTGCAGATGGGCCCGTCCATGGACACCAGCATCTTCGCGATGCACGTTCTCGGCGCCTCGTCCATCATGGGCTCGATCAACATCATCGTCACCATCCTCAACATGCGCGCTCCGGGCATGACGCTGATGAAGATGCCGATGTTCGCCTGGACCTGGCTGATCACCGCCTATCTGCTGATTGCCGTGATGCCCGTGCTGGCCGGCGCGATCACCATGACGCTGACCGACCGCCACTTCGGCACCAGCTTCTTCAATCCCGCGGGCGGCGGCGACCCGGTGATGTACCAGCACATCTTCTGGTTCTTCGGCCACCCCGAGGTCTACATCATGATCCTGCCGGCCTTCGGCATCGTGAGCCAGATCGTGCCCGCGTTCGCGCGCAAGCGGCTGTTCGGCTATGCGTCCATGGTCTACGCGACGGCATCGATTGCCATCCTGTCGTTCATCGTCTGGGCGCACCACATGTTCACCACGGGCATGCCGGTCACGGGTCAGCTGTTCTTCATGTACGCGACCATGCTGATCTCCGTGCCCACGGCCGTGAAGGTGTTCAACTGGATCGCGACCATGTGGCGCGGCTCGATGACCTTCGAGACGCCCATGCTGTTCGCTGTGGGCTTCATCTTCGTGTTCACCATGGGCGGCTTCACCGGCCTGATCCTGGCGATGGCCCCCATCGACATCCAGCTGCAGGACACCTATTACGTCGTCGCCCACTTCCACTACGTGCTGGTCGCGGGCTCGCTGTTCTCGATGTTTGCCGCCTACTACTACTGGGCACCCAAGTGGACCGGCGTGATGTATTCCGAAACCCGCGGCCGCATCCATTTCTGGGGCTCGCTGGTGTTCTTCAACATCACCTTCTTCCCCATGCACTTCCTGGGCCTGGCGGGCATGCCGCGCCGCTACGCCGACTACCCGATGCAGTTCGCCGACTTCAACATGCTGGCCTCCATCGGTGCGTTCGGCTTCGGTCTGATCCAGGTGTATTTCTTTTTCTTCGTGGTGCTGCCCGCAATGCGCGGCAAGGGCGAGAAAGCGCCGCAGCGGCCCTGGGAAGGCGCCGAAGGCCTGGAGTGGGAAGTGCCTTCGCCCGCACCGTTCCACACCTTCGAGAACCCGCCCAAGCTGGATGCGACCGCAACCCGCGTGATTGGATGAAATGAAGCACCCCCTGAGCGGCTGCGCCGCTTCCCCCTCTCATCCTTCGGTGGAGGGGGACGGCACCCTCGCTGCGGGGCGGCCCTTGCTCGGTGCCCCTGAGCTGGGCCTTGCCGATTCAAGGGTCTGCGAGCGGAACAAGAGCATCATGGATAAATGGGGAAATTGGTAATGTCACCTGATCAACGTAAAAGCAATCTGCGCCTCGCACTGATCCTGGCCTCGATCGCCGCCGTCTTCCTGGCGGGCTTCGTGGCCAAGATGCTGTGGCTGGGTGCGCAGTAAAAGGAACGCCGTGGGAATGCGCCAGGAAAACACGAAGATGGTCGGCAAGCTGGCGGTGATTGCCGTCGGCATGTTCGCCTTCGGCTATGCGCTGATTCCCATCTACAAGCATGTCTGCGAAGCGCTGGGAATCAACATCCTGGCGATCTCCGAGCGCCAGGTGCCGGGCAACGGCCAGATCGGCCCGAATGCCAAGCTGCCGGCCAACTCCCAGGTCGACATGAGCCGCACGATCACCGTCGAGTTCGACGCCAACGCGCGCGGCCCCTGGGACTTCAAGCCGCGCCAGCGTTCGGTGCAGGTGCATCCGGGCGAGCTCACGGTGGTCGAGTACGAGTTCCAGAACGTACAGAACCGCCGCATGGCCGCGCAGGCGATTCCCAGCTATGCGCCGCACCAGGCGGCCGCGCATTTCATCAAGCTCGAGTGCTTCTGCTTCAACCAGTACACGCTGGAGCCGGGCGAGAAAAAGGAATGGCCCGTGGCCTTCGTGATCGACCCGAAGATTTCCAAGGACGTCACGACCATCACGCTGTCGTACACCTTCTTCGAAGTCGGCGGCAAGACGCCGCCCGCGCCCGCAGGCGGTCTCAAGCAGCAGGCCGCGGCGCCCGGTGCCAAGGAGCCCGTGCTATGAACCAACCGCAGAAAAAAGCCTCGCCGCTGCGCACCGCACGCACCATGCTGTGGGCATTGCTGGGCGTGCGCAAGGGCAGCGAATACCAGAAAGACGTTGAAAGCATCACTCCGCTGCAGGTGGTGGTGGGGGGGCTGGTGGCCATTTTTCTATTGGTCGCAGGCTTGATCTTGATTGTGAACTGGATCGTCTGAGCGCCAAGCTACAGACGGACGCAAGGACCTAGAGAGTCAGGAGCAGGAAATGAGTGGAACTACCCAAGGCGCAACGCCCTACTACTACGTGCCCGGTGAATCGCGCCATCCGATCATGGCGGCCGCGGGCCTGTTCTTCGTGATCCTCGGCGCGGGGCAGTGGATCAACGGCCACGAATGGGGCAAATGGAGCCTGTTCTTCGGCCTGGCCTGGTGGCTGGTCGTGCTCTACCAGTGGTTCCGTGACGCCATCCATGAAAGCGAGAGCGGGCTCTACGGGCGCAAGATCGATCTGTCGTTCCGCTGGAGCATGAGCTGGTTCATCTTCTCCGAAGTGATGCTGTTTGGCGCATTCTTCACCGCGCTGTGGTGGGGCCGCGCGCATTCGGTGCCGGCGCTCGGCGGCATAGAGAACGCCTTGCTGTGGCCCGACTTCAAGGCCATCTGGCCCAGCATGGCCGCCGGTGCCACGGCCTCGCCCGCGGGCACGGTGGAGCCGTTCCAGACCGTGGGTCCGTTCTGGCTGCCGACCATCAACACCGCGCTGCTGCTGACTTCGGGCGTGACGCTGACCATTGCCCACCACGCGCTGCGCGAGAACCATCGCGGCCGCACGATTGCCTTCATGTGGGCCACCGTGGTGCTGGGCTTCATCTTCCTGTGCGTGCAGGGCTATGAGTACTTCCACCTTTACACCGACCTGAACCTCAAGCTGTCGTCGGGCATCTTCGGCTCGACCTTCTACATGCTCACGGGCTTTCACGGCTTCCACGTGTTCGTCGGCATGCTGATGCTGTTCTTCATCACGCTGCGGCTGCAAAAAGGCCACTTCACGGCCGACAAGCATTTCGGCTTCGAAGGCGCAGCCTGGTACTGGCACTTCGTGGACGTGGTCTGGCTGGGCTTGTACGTGCTGGTCTACTGGATGTAATCGGTGAGGCGGTGGCCTGGGCCACCACGTTGCGAGAGCCGGCCTTGCGCCGGCTTCGCCGCTTCAGCGTCCCACCGGCAGCCCGGTAGGCTGGATATACCCCAGCTTCCAGCTGATCAGCAGGCACAGGAACAGCAGCACCGACAAGCCCACGCGCAGCGCCAGCGCGCGCGCCATATGCTGGCTGCGCCTGCGGTTATCCTCTACGCCATCGGGCGGGCGGCGCATCATGAAGAACAAGGCGCTGCCCAGGCTGGCGAGAATGCCCAGAAAGGCCAAGGCGATGAAGATTTTCATGGAGATCATTATCCGGTGAGTAAAAGCACAAGGCCAGAGGGTTCGCCAGCAGGCATGCGCTTCTGGGTGATCACCTTGGCAGCGGCGGTGGGAATCGGCGCCACGGCCGCGCTGGGCTGCTGGCAGCTGGACCGCGCGGCGCAAAAGCAGGCGCTGGCCGCGGCCATCGAGGCACGGGGCGAACAGCCGCAGCTGGGCGCTGCGGCACTGCAGCAGGCATTGCAACAGACGCCGGCCGCAGACCTGGTCCACCGCCCCGTGGCGCTGCAGGGCCGCTGGCTAGGCTCCCATACGATCTACCTCGACAACCGGCAGATGCATGGCCGTCCGGGCTTTTTCGTGTTGACGCCATTGGCCCTTGATGGGCCCACGCCCGCGGTGGTGCTGGTGCAGCGCGGCTGGATAGCGCGCAATTTCCAGGACCGCACGGCGCTCGCTCCTGTCGATACGCCCGCGGGCCCGGTGGCAGTCGCCGGCAGGCTTGCACTGGCGCCCGCGCGGCTGTACGAAATGGCACCCGGTGCAGACCCTGTTTCCGAAACGTCGCCTATCCGACAGAATCTTGATGTGACCCGGTTTCGCGCGCAAACCGGCCTGCCTTTGCTCGCCATGAGCGTGGTGCAGACGGGGGCCGACAGCGAAGGCCTGCAGCGCGACTGGCCGCGCATCGATGCCGGGGTGGACAAGCACTACGGCTATGCATTTCAATGGTTTGGTATCAGTCTCCTGATGGCGGTTCTCTATGTCTGGTTTCAACTCTTCCGACGCTTCATTCGCCCACGCCAGCAACCCGGCGCCTGAGCGCGCCGCGGCCGAGCCGCTGGGCCTGAGCGTGCACGGCCTGCCTGCGGCGGGCGAGGCGATGCAGGCCCAGCGCACGCGTTCCGGGCGCTGGCAGATGATTGCCGTGCTGCTGGTCTGCGCGGCGCCGGTCATCGCCTCCTACTTCACCTATTACGTGGTTCGGCCCGAAGGCCGGCGCAACTTCGGCGAATTGATACAGCCGCAGCGCACGCTGCCCGATATCAATGCGCGCACGCTGACCGGCGACACCGTGCCGCTGGCTTCGCTCAAGGGCCAGTGGCTGCTGGTCAATGTCGCGGGCGGGCAGTGCAATTCGGCCTGCGAGCAACACCTTTACCTGCAGCGCCAGTTGCGCGAGAGCCTGGGCCGCGAAAAGGACAGGCTCGACTGGGTCTGGCTGATCAACGATGCGGTCCAGCCGCCCGCGGCGCTCGCGCCCGCGATGGCCCAGGGCCAGGTGCTGCGCGTCGATCCGCAGGCCCTTGCCGGCTGGCTGGAGCCGGCGCCGGGCCAGCGCATCGAAGACCATCTGTATCTGGTCGATCCCATGGGCAACTGGATGATGCGCATGCCGGCATCGCTCGACAAAGCGAGCGCCGCGAAGGCCAAGCGCGACCTCGACCGGCTGATGCGCGCGGCCGCCTCCTGGGATAAGGCGGGGCGCCCCGATACCGTCGCCCCTGCCCGCTGAAATGCCGTCCCTTTCTTCTCGAGTTTCCGCATGAGCTTCGCCGCCACCGTTTCCGCCCCGTCGCGCTTTGCGCAGTTCTACGCGCTGACCAAGCCGCGCGTGGTGCAATTGATCGTCTTCTGCGCGCTGATCGGCATGGTGCTGGCCATTCCCGGCTGGCCGGCAGCGCAGCAACTGGTGCTGATGGCTGTGGCCTGCGCGGGCATCTGGCTGGTCGCGGGCGCGGCCGCGGCGTTCAACTGCCTGGTCGAAAAAGGCATAGACGCCAAGATGAAGCGCACGGCCTGGCGGCCCACGGCCAAGGGCCAGTTGTCGGACGGCCAGGCCTTGGCGTTTTCCACGCTGCTGTGCGCGGCCGGCTCGGCAGTTCTCTATGTCTGGGTCAACCCGCTGACCATGTGGCTCACGCTTGCGACCTTCGTCGGTTATGCCGTGGTCTACACGCTGATCCTCAAGCCGCTGACGCCGCAGAACATCGTGATCGGCGGGGCCTCGGGCGCCATGCCTCCGGTGCTGGGCTGGGCCGCGATGACCGGCCAGGTCACGCCCGAGTCGCTGATCCTGTTCCTGATCATCTTTCTCTGGACACCACCGCATTTCTGGGCGCTGGCGCTGTACCGCGTGGAAGACTATCGCCAGGCCGGCCTGCCTATGCTGCCCGTGACCCATGGCAATGAATTCACCCGTTTGCAGGTGTTTCTCTATACGCTGGTATTGTTTGCCGGATGCCTCCTGCCGTTCGTCTTCGGCATGAGTTCCTGGCTCTATCTGGCGGTGGCCGTGGTGCTGGGCCTGGGGTTCTGTGCGTATGCCTATCGGCTGTGGCGCAGCTACTCCGACGCCCTGGCGCGCAAGACCTTCCGGTTTTCGCTGATACACCTGAGTCTTCTGTTCGCCGCACTATTGGCGGACCACTATATTTTTTGAACGACTATGGATAAACGACGTGTATTGAAGTTGTTGCTGGCCTCGGCGCTGGGCACGGGGGCCGCAGGCCTGCTCGCGGGCTGCGGTCGCGAACCCAAGGCCAGTTTCCAGGGAGTGGATGTGACGGGCGCGGAGTACGCGCGCGATTTCACGCTGCCCGATGCTTCGGGTCAGCAGCGCAGCCTCAAGGACTTCGCGGGCAAGGCCGTGGTGGTGTTCTTCGGCTATACCCAATGCCCCGATGTCTGCCCGACTTCGCTGCAGGAGCTGGCCGAAGTCAAGAAGCTGCTGGGCGCCGATGGCGAGCGCCTGCAGGGCATCTTTGTCACGCTGGACCCCGAGCGCGACAAGCCCGAGATGCTCAAGGCCTACATGGAGAGCTTCGATCCCAGCTTTGTCGCGCTGCGCGGCACGCCGGAGCAGACCGCGGCAATTGCCAAGGATTTCAAGATCTTCTACAAGAAGGTCGAAGGCCCTACGCCGGAAAGCTATACGCTGGACCACTCGGCCGGCAGCTATGTCTATGACCCCGCGGGGCGCCTGCGCGTCTACGAGCGCTACGGCGTGGGCCCCCAGGTCCTGGCAGCCGATGTACGCATGCTGCTGGCGGAGAAGGCCTGATCAGATCATTGCGCAGTGATCTTCTGGCTGCGGATGATGTCGCCCATGACCTTGGCGTCGGTGCGTATGCGGTTGGCCAGGCCTTCTGACGAGGTTCCCGCAACCTGCCAGCCCTGGGCGAACAGCTTGGCGCGGATGTCGGGGTGGCGTGCTATTTCGCTCAGCAGCGTGCCCAGGCGCTCGACGATGGGCCGGGGCATGGAGCGTGGCGCGGCGACTGCATTCCAGATTTCCATCTGATAGTTGGCAATGCCGGCTTCCGACAGGCTGGGGTACTCGGGCACCAGCGACGAGCGGCTGGTCGAGGTCACGCCTATCACGCGCAGCTTGCCCGCGCGCGCCTGGGCCGCGGCCATGGCGGGCGGCAGCAGCGCGAGCTGCACCTGTTCGCCGATGATGGCGTTGATCACCTGCGGGTTGCCGGGGTAGGGCACATGCACCGGCGCAATGCCGGCGCGCGCCTTGAGCAGCTCCATGCCGATATGCGCGACCGTGCCTATTCCCGGGCTGCCGTAGCTCCACTTGTCGCCGCTGGCGCGCGCCGCGGCGAAGAACTCGGCGGCCGTGCTGCCCGGTGCCTGGGCCGATGCGGCCAGCGCCAGCGGCGCGGTGGCGATCAGGCTCACGGGCTGCAGGTCCTTGAGCGGGTCATAGGTCGCCTTGGGGTTGATCAGCTTGGCGATGGTCATGTTGCCGTTGATCATCAGCCCCAGCGTATGGTCGTCGGTGGCATGGGCGACGGCGTCGGCGCCGATGTTGCCGCCCGCGCCCACCTTGTTCTCGACCACGACCGGCTGGCCCAGCATCTTGGCCAGCGGCTCGGCCAGCGTACGCGCGACCAGGTCGGGCGACGAGCCGCCCGGAAAGCCGACGATCAGTTTGACCGGGCGCGTGGGCCATTGGGCTGGATCGGCTGCCAGGGCAGGGGTGCAGGCGGCAGCCGCGGCACAGGCCGCCGAGGCCAGCAGCGTGCGGCGGTTCAATCTGGAAATCATGCGGGCTCCTCGGATCATTATTGGAATGGAGTGTCTTTGGCAATCGGCGCGCCATGAAAAAAGCGCACCGCCTGCAAAGGCGGTGCGCCGATTATCCCTGCCGGGAGACTCAGGCGTATTCGGCCAGCGTCTTCTTCATTTTCTTCATCGCCGCCGATTCGATCTGGCGAATGCGCTCGGCGCTGACGCCGTAGACCGCAGCGAGTTCGTGCAGCGTCATGCCGCCCGAGCCGTCATCGTTGACCTTGAGCCAGCGCTCCTCGACGATGCGCCGGCTGCGCTCGTCCAGGCCGCCCAGCGCCAGGCTGATGCCGTCGGTGGCCAGTGCGTCGCGCTGGCGCGACTCGATCATCGCCGTGGGTTCATGCGAACCATCGGCCAGGTAGGCGATGGGGCCGAAGGCGTTCTCGCCGTCATCGGAAGGAGAGGGATCGAGCAGCACGTCGCCGCCCGACATCCGGGTCTCCATTTCGATGACTTCTTCGCGCTTGACGTTGAGCTTTTGCGCGACGGTGTCGATCTCGTGCGGGCTCAGCGTGTCGCGGTGCGTGCTCTCGTCGAGCGCGGCGGCGTCGGCCTTGAGCCCTTGCTTCATCGAGCGCAGGTTGAAGAACAGCTTGCGCTGCGCCTTGGTCGTGGCCAGCTTGACCATGCGCCAGTTCTTCAGGATGTATTCGTGGATCTCGGCCTTGATCCAGTGCATGGCATAGCTCACCAGGCGCACGCCCTGTTCGGGGTCGAAACGCTTGACGGCTTTCATCAGGCCCACGTTGCCTTCCTGGATCAGGTCGCCATGCGGCAGGCCGTAACCCAGGTACTGGCGCGAAATGGCCACCACCAGGCGCAGGTGCGACATCACCAGTCGGCCGGCCGCGTCCAGGTCGCTGTCATTCTTGAGGCGACGCGCGTAATCCTGCTCTTCTTCCAGCGTGAGCATGGGAAGACGATTGACTGCCGTGATATAGGCGTCCAGGTTGCCCAGTGGAGGCACCAGTGCCCAAGGGTTGGTGGGCGCCAAAGTGGTCGTCGCAATGTTTGCGGATGTGGAGGTCATTGAAGTCCTTTCTTCCATATCTTCATATTAGCAGTCTATTGGAGAGAGTGCTAAGGCAGAAGTTCCTTAACCATTGACAACTTGTGCCAACCCTGCGGGGCAATGCCCTCAGGGCGTCGAACCGGTACTCAGTCCAGGCGTGCAAGTGTTAGGTGCTCCGGCACCAGAGCGTGCGACGGGAGCAAGGCCTGTCCATATCCTCAGTCCGTGGAAAGGCAATTGGCATCATCCGACGCCTTGGGAGTGCAGATCTTGGCCCTTCCGGTGACTGCGATCTTGATACGTCGGATCTGGCGGTAGTCGGTGCTTGCATCGCTGCGCGCGATGGTCAACGTGGTGTTGGGCAGGTCGCCGCTTGCGGGACGCGAAAAGCCCGAGCCGTCATATCGCACATAGCTCGGATTGGCCGCCGTGCTGTTGTTGCCCGAAAGCGTGATGTAGGGCGGGGGCGCCTCCTGTTGCATCACCAGGATGTCCTTGGTGCTGTCAAAGGCCATGTCATTGTCGGTATCGACAAACACCACCCAGCCTTTCGCCCAGTCATTGTCGTTGTTCTTCGGCGTCACCAGAGCGAACATGTTGCGCTTCATTGCTTCGGTGCGGGCCGCGTTCAGGGCCGCCAGAAAGCTATTGCTGATGCCGCTCAGTTCTGCATTGCGCAGATATCCCATGAAACTGGGTGCGGCAATGGCCATGATGATGACCAGCAGCGAAATGGTCACCAGCAGCTCGATCAGCGTGAAGCCCCGTCCGCCTGTGCTGGTGGTCGATGAGGCGTGCGGGGCAAATGGCGTCATTTCCAGCAGACACTCGTGTTGTTGCCGGTGCAGCTCTTCACGCCCGTGCTGGTAACGGTGAGTTCCGTGATGGACGGGTCGGTGTAGTACTTGGGCACGCCGAACACCTCAACGCAATTGTTGATGGTCTGGCTGGGGCAGGCACGCGCACCAAGCCAGTACGCGGCACTGCCGCGGGAGTCCCCCGAGAAGGTCTTGAAGGCTACGGCGCTGTCGCCTGCCGTGGCGATGGCCAGGTAAGTATTGTTCTGCGTCATGTACCGCTCCTGCTGCTGCAGCAATTCCATCATTGCCGTGCGGCCTTCGGCGCGGCGTGTCTTTCGCATGTACTCCGCGTAGGACGGGTAGGCTATGGTTGCCAGAATGGAGACTATGGCAACCGTGATCATCAATTCGATGAGCGTAAAGCCTTCAATGTGCCGTTTGTGCTTGGTCATGGTCAATTCCAGGTCTTGTCTTTCAGTTCGCGGTAGTTGTTCAGTTGGCGCCAGCTCAGGCGACCGACCTGCGACGTGGCGGTCTTTGGCTCGGAGACGCTCACGCCTGAAGTGGCGGTGGCGTCGGGATGCACGAACACCCCTTTGTCTGTCTTGACGCGCGCTCCGGTGGAGTCACTGTTCGAGAGCGAAGAGTTCGTATAGAAGAACATCGGCGAGCCCTGCGCACCACTGGACATGGTCGTGACGGTACCCAGGCCGCTGGCCAGATTGGCTTCGTATGAATAGCTCGATCCACCTCCGCAGGCATCCGTGGACGCACTTGGCGGCAGCAGGCTGGTGAAGCGCACGGTCTGCCCAAACAGCGCTGCGGCGCCGATCTGTTTTTCACCGCCCAGGCTGCCGCTCTTGGGATAGTCGATATACCAGCCTGCTTTCTTGTCGGTGGAGTTGCTGTCCCGCGGGCGATTCCAGTAGAACGACTCCACGCTGATTGCACTGTTCGTGATCGAGCCGGCCTTCAGACGCGCGCGGCCGTTGAAGCGCGCTGTGCCGTCCGTGTCGGGTTCAACATCTTTCGATGCGGCGTTGCCGCTGTCATACAGTACGTAAAAAGATTGTGCCTGGGTATTGGAGCCGACCATGTTGTCCTTGGCTTCGAGATATTTGCCGGTGCCAAATGCCAGGATGTAGGAGTTGGAGGGCCCAAACGCAATGGTGGGTACCATGGTGATGGGCTGGACCTTGTTGCTGCTGTCTTTCGCGATGTACATGGGCAACGGAATGGTGCCGTCGGTGTTCTTATAGGACGTCAGTCTCAGCAGGTTCCAGTTGGTTTCGGTGGCGCTCGAGAAGTTGGCCTTGGCCATGTCGAGCTTCCAGAACTGGCCGTGGAGGTCGCCCATGTAGAAGAATTCGACGGCATCCGCCTGGTCGTTGGTGAAATCGAAGTTCACCAGACCGGTGGCCTTGCCGACACCGGTGCCGGTTCCGGACGCATTTACTTCCTGCGTGCCGGTTGCCTCCACGTTGCTGATGGGCAGGCTCACCTTGAAGTAGTTGGTGCCCAGCGACCAGTCGGTGCCTGATGCCTTCGACAGATCCAGCAGGAAGAGCGCAGGCTTGCCGGTGGTGCTGTAGCGGCCAGTGCCGTCATTGACGTAATTGTTGACGCCGCTGGCTACCGCTGCAAACCATTTGTAGGTGGCCGTGGCGGCGCCGGCAGCGCTGGTGCGCAGCTTCACGATGCGTGGTTGGCTCACCACGTTGCCCATGTCTGGATCGTTCTGGTCCGTGAATTCCCAAAGGACCTTGTCGGCCGCAAAGTCGCTCGGGTTGGTCACGTCCAAAGCGAACACGCCTTGCCCGCCGCCGCCAGTGCCCGACACCAGCACGGTTTTCCAGTCGCTGCCTACTTGGGCTTCGGCCACTGCGGGCGGCGCATCGACGTAGCTGGTGTGGCCGGAGGAGTTGTAATTGGTGTTGGTCAGCTGCGAGAGCTTGGGAGCCATCCAGCTGGGGATATATGCGAACAGCTCGTCCATGGTGGTGGAGTTGAATGCATGCAGCATGCCGTCGTTGGCGCCGACAAAGACGGCTTTTGTGCGGTTCTTGTTGGTATCGTAGAACGTGCGATAGGCCGCCGTGTTGTAGCGCGTGGTGGGCGCGGCGGAGTAGGCCGCTGCCGAATTGACGATGTCGCCCAGGCGGGAATTGCGCTGGCGGAAGGTGACGGCTTCCTGTGAGCGATAGCCGCGCAGGAAGTTGAGGCGGTTCTGCCCGTCGTTGTCGGCCGTGGCGGTGGGCGAGGCCTTGTTCAGGTGGGCCTTGAGCGTGTCGCCTATCGTGCTCCAGGTGAACAGGGCTGCCGAGCCGCCCGAGCTGGCCGCGCTTTCTAGCCCGACAACGATCTTGCGTCCGCTGGTTTGCGTGTCGGTGAGTGCGTCGAGACGCGCCGCGGCGGAGACCGCCGATGCCGCGTCGCCCACCTTCACATCGCCGTTGTCGCTGACCTTGATGGTGTTGCGCTTGATGTCCCCGGACCAGCGTTCCGTATTGAAGCTGGCGGTGTAGTAATACCCGTCCGTGGTGGACAAGGTGTTGGTGGACGCTGCTGGCGAGGAAATCGTATTGCTGGCCTTGGCCGCGGCGAAGAAGATGTCGTCCAGCGAGCGCAGGAACTTGTCTGCATCGCTGACCAGGAAATAGGTCTTGGCCTCGCCCGGATCGGTTTCCTTCTCCCAGTTGCGGGCGTCGTTCGACGACTCATACGGGTTGCCGGTGCCGGTCACATCGTTGAAGCCGCCGTACTTGGCCGCAAGGAAGAAGTGGGTCCGCCGGCGGGCCGTGGCATCGTTGTTGGCGCTGTTTTCGTTCACGTCCACCACGTAGGTGGTCACTCGCATGCCGGGGCGGCGCTTGGCTGTCTCCGTCCAGTCCCTGCCGCGGATGTCATGCGTATGCGCCCAGTAGGCCATGCCGGCCATGTAATACGACGACTTGCCGCCAGAGCCTATGCTGAGGCTGTCCAGGTCGGCCAGGCCGGTGTTCTTGATCGTTGTGGTGTTGCTGGTGACCTGCGAGTCGCCACGGCCGTCAAGGTATCTGATCGCTTGGTCCGCCTCGAAGCCGCCCACGACACGAGTCCAGTCCTTGAAGTTCGGAATGTTGTTCGCCAGGCTGACTTCGGCGGTTCGATCGAAGTCGGAATTCGAGATGATCGAGTTGCCGGGGATGGAGCGGTCGGCGTGGGTGTTCACATCGCCGATCAGCAGGACGCTGTTGCGCAGGCAGGCGTAGTTCTTGTCGCTGGAGCCACCGTCGAACGGGTCGGTCCAGCTCGCGTACACGGGAAATCCCGCACGCCTGGCGTCATTGGCCGTGAGACCGGAAACCGCTTGCGGCGTTGGCGCCAGGCCCTGCAGATAACGCAGACTTTCGTAATACAGCTCGCTCACCGGATCGTTGCCCTTGTAGGTACCGGGCGTGCCCGTGCGTCCAAAGGTGTTCAGGTAATTCATCACCCCGCTGATGCCCTCCGTGGCATCCCGCGGATTGGCAATGAAAACGCCATTGTCAGGGTTCCATTCGCGGTTCGGGTTCAGATCCACCGAAGGGTCACCGTTGGCGTCGTAGGTCTTGGGTCCGACATAGGTCATGGGCGCGCGCAGCACTCCGCCGTAGCGCTGGTCGCCGTTGTCCATCAGGTAGCCGAAAGCCGCGAGGCGGATGCGGTCGCTGTACTTCTGCATGTTGCCCACGGGCTTGTAGTT
The DNA here is from genome assembly GCF_057914905.1 of Comamonas sp. DB36. NCBI lineage: Bacteria > Pseudomonadati > Pseudomonadota > Betaproteobacteria > Burkholderiales > Comamonadaceae > Comamonas > Comamonas sp. DB36. The sequence goes on along the minus strand of NZ_CP196631.1, from coordinate 3,671,248 downwards.
GCCGTTGGGGTAGCGCTGGCACACGGAGGCGCGCGAGTCGGTCAGGGCGCCGCCCGATGTACTGCAGGCCTTCACCCGAACGTAGAGCGCTTCTTCCCCCCCTATGGTCTTCATGGGGGTGGACAGCGCCGTGTTTGTAGCCTTGTAGTGGCAGCTTTTGCCCGCGCCTGACGCCGGGTCCTCGCCCCACTGACTGTTGTTGCATGCGATGCCGTTGGTGACCAGGCGGCGATGCCACTTCTTGCCGCTGCCGTAGATGACTTCCGCCGTTCCTGTGAACGTGCAGGTGGCGTTTTCCGCGGCGCATTGCGTGTAGCCGTTCGGCATGTTCGAGTTGGTCTCGCGCTGGAGTATCGGACCCATCACGGCGGCGGAGTCATTGCAGGCATCTGCTCCCGCTTTGGTTGCTGCCGTACCGTTGCTGAAGATGTGAATTCGATTCAGGCAGTTGCTGATCCGCACGGTATTCGTATCGCCGCTCGTGAAGAACTCGGCAGGCAGCGCCTGCCGCGCGACGGCGTTGGAGAGATTCTTGCGCGGAAAGTAGGAACCATCGTCGTAGAAGTTGCTGGGAATTACTGCGCGCTGCAGGATGGTCGAGGACTCGGAATCCTCGATCCGGTCGCCGCCCGTCAGGCCCAGGCGCATGATGTCGATGGACGAGGCTGCAGCCCAGTTGAGGAAGTTGCCGCTGAAGCCTGCTCCGCTGCAGCTGTGGGTTGCGGCATCGGAGGCCGCGGACCGCGTGAAATGCTTGGTCGTGGACGCTTTGTCGTAGCTGTAGCAACTCAACGGATCGAAGTAGCCCTGGTAGGAGGTGGCCGGAGCATAGGTGCCGCGGTAGGCTGCGCCCACGGTAGGATGCTCGACCGATATGGCCAGCGTCAGCGTGGGCTTCTGGCCCGAACCCTGCGCATACAGCGGGTCAGCGCTCAGCGCGATCGCAGTGATGTTCGGCGGACTGCTTTGGCTCAGTGAATGAACCGCGTAACCTATTGACAGGGGGGCGACAATTGCAAGCGCCCATCGAGCCAGGCGCACACGAGGCAATAGTTTCATGGTCACTCCGGGATCATTCTTTGCGGAAAAGTATTTGCGTCACGACCTGGATGTCTTCCCGAGGCCCGAAACCCATCGATGTCACGCGGTACACGAATTTCTTGTCCACCCGCCCGCTGGCGTCGCCGAAAGAATTCCTGTCCGGCAGCACTTCAATGATGTAGCGCGGCTTTTTGACCGGCTGCAGCCCGCTGCTGCCCGACTTGAACGCGCGTCCTGTGAAGTCGCCATAGACCGCTGCGGCAGGGCTGTCGGCTGCCAGATCCACACTGAGCCACAGGGGCTTGCCCGTCACCGTTGCAGGATCGCACAGTCCCTTGCCGGTTCCGGTGGTTCCGCAGCTGCCGATTGCAAATGCCGAAGAATCGTTCTTCGTGAACAGGTTCTTGCGTGTCGCGGTCCCAGGGCCGCGAATGTCGTATTCGGCATCCATGAGGCCGGCCTCTGAGCCTTGCCATGCGATCTGCACGTCGCGTTCGTTGCGCGCGCCGCGTTCGCTCATCATTGAAATCTGTATGGCTCCCATGCCCAGAATGGCGATGATGGCCAGCAGCATCATGACCACGATCAGCGATACGCCGCGCTGGTCGGGCCGCGGGGCGGTGGCAGGCAGAAAAGAAAAGCGTTTGGCGCGCATCAGGTGGCGTCCTGGCGGGTGATCGCTGCATTGCGCAGGTGGATCGTGAATGAGACCGTCTGGCGCAGTCTGCCGTCGGTCTTTGCGGCAAATGTGCTGCCCGGGTCGTCGGCGGAATTCATCAGGCCTTGCGGCCCCAGTGGATACTGTGCGGCAACCGTTCCATTGGACGAGGAACCAGGCGGGCCACGCATGACCATGCCTACGCGTATGGAGCGAACGCGATCCCAGTTGGCATTGGTGTCGGTCAAGCTGCTGGTCACCAGTTGATCTGCGCGAAGGTAGCGCTCGGGAATCGAGTCGGTGGCCGCGCTGGGCGCAGCCCCGGCGGTGACGCCGTCAACGCCGTAAAGCAACTGCAGGCTCTCCACGCCGGGCACCAGCGGCTGCTGCTTCCAGGTGCTGCCGTCGAGCCAGGCGCACATCAGTGTGGGTTCACCCTGGTCCTGCGCGACGTAGAACACGCTGACCATGCGCTCGGACATGGTCGCCGCGGTCGCCGTGGAAGTGGCGCCGCTGCAATCGATCATGGTCTGGTCCGGACCTTCACTGCCGTCGGTCTTGGTGACCGTTCCCATCTGATAGCGCACCACCAGCATGTCGCTGTTGTTGAGGCCGGTCGTCGTGACCGCGTTGGTCGTGCCGTTGATCAACTGGACATCGTAGGCGGCGTTGTTGAATCCTTTGATGCTCGGTTCGATCGCGGCCGTCGTTGACTCCCCGACCTTGAATGCCGCTCCGGCTGTGGTGCTTGCATGCTTGAAATCCAAATATGCAGCCTGCGTCGCCAGGCGGCGAATGATGCTGGTGGCGAAGCGGGCATTGTCGCGCAGCTGTGCGGAAGCATCGACGGCGAGAAAGCCTTGCCGCGACACCGTCAGTGCAGCCACCGCCGCCAGGACGATCAGGCTGCCCAGCAGTAGAGCGACCAATAGCTCGACCAGCGTCATGCCGCGCTGCATCGCGCGGCGACGCGAAGAGTTTTCAGGGCTCATTGATACTTCCTGGCGTGATGGGGAAAGTGACTGCGGGGCGCAGAGCCTTGTCGAAGGCACCGGTATTTGCGGCAGTCACATTGGTGGCGTCCGTGCCGGTCGCGCCGCGCAGCGTGTTGCTGCGAGTCCAGCCAATTTTCAGCATCAAGGTTCCCCCCGTGCCGCTGCAGCTCCACTGCGGCAGCCCGGCTGAATCGTAGGGAGCATTGTCCTGGCAGATGACGACTCTCGCGCCGGGAAGCTCGGGCGGCGTCAGCAATGCGCCCGAGGAGTCCTTGACGCCCGTCACGGCGCGCGTCAGCCACTCATAGACATCGCGCTTGGCGACGAGCTCAATCGAGTCGCAGGTGCCGGTTCCTCCGGGCAGGCCGCACTTGGTTGCGGTCAGCGTCGATGTGCTGCTGACATCGACGAGATACGGGTTATTGGTCAAGGCAATGGCCTGCGCCTTGTTGCCGCGCATCATTTCTGCCATTTCCTCCGCCAGACGCACGGCGGCTGACTGCAGGCGTGCTTCGCGATTGGCCTGCAAGGCGGCGACTTGCAGGCCCACAAGACCCAGCATGCCGAAGCACAGAACTGCAATGCACACGAGAATCTCGACGAGCGAGAAACCTTGTTGGCTCCGGGGAGGGATCACGGGGATTAAATGGAATAAATAGTGACGTCTGATACTACATGTATCCGAGCCAGGGCAGTTGCCGTTCAATCGTCCATTGCTACCGTTTGTCAGGATGGTACGTAGGCCGGTCGATCTTGCCGACCGGCATGGGGACAGGCAATACCAATCAGGATGGCGCGACCTGCATTGCGACCACCGAAGCGCTCAGCTCAGCAATGCCTGGGCGAATTCCTTGGCATTGAACGTTTCCAGATCCTCGAGCTTCTCGCCTACGCCGATGAAATACACGGGAATGGGGCGTTCCTGGGCAATCGCGGCGAGCACGCCGCCCTTGGCCGTGCCGTCGAGCTTGGTCACGATCAGGCCGGTCAGCTGCAGCGCGTCGTCAAACGAGCGCACCTGGGCGAGCGCGTTCTGGCCGGTGTTGCCATCGATCACCAGCAGCACTTCGTGCGGCGCCGTGGCGTCGGCCTTAGTGACCACGCGGCGAATCTTCTTGAGTTCTTCCATCAGGTGCAGCTGCGTAGGCAGGCGGCCCGCGGTATCGACCAGCACCACATCCTTCTTGCGCGCCTTGCCCGCGGTCACGGCGTCGAAGCTCACGGCTGCGGGGTCGCCGCCTTGCTGGCTCACGATTTCAACGGTATTGCGCGTGGCCCAGACGCCCAGCTGCTCGCGTGCGGCTGCGCGGTAGGTGTCGGCCGCGGCCAGCAGCACGCTTGCGCCTTCATCGGCCAGGTGCTTGGTGAGCTTGCCTATGGACGTGGTCTTGCCCGCGCCGTTGACGCCCGCGACCATGATCACGGTGGGTGTGAACTGGCCTATGACCAGGGGCTTCTCGAGCGGCTGCAGCAGGTCGGCAAGCGACTGCGCAAGCAGCTCCTTGACGGCCGAGGGCTCGGTGGCCTTGGTTTCCTTGACGCGGCGCTTGAGGTCGGCGAGCAGATGCTGCGTTGCCTTGACGCCGGTATCGGCCATCAGCAGCGCATCTTCGAGCTCTTCGTACAACGCTTCGTCGATCTTGGTGCCCGTGAACACCGTTGAAATATTGTTGCCGGTCTTGCGCAGTCCGGCCTTGAGCCGGCCCAGCCAGCTGGCGCGCTCCGCCGCAGCAAGGGCAGGAACAGTCGCCGCCTGCGCCGTGGGCGCCACCGGTGGCGCGGCAACAACGACGGGCGGAGCAGCGACCGGCGCCTCGGCCGGTACGGGCTTGGCCGCGCCGAACATCTGGCGCAGGCGGCCCATGGCTCCGGGCGCCGGCTCGCTCGGTGGCGTGGAAATCACCTGCGGACTTCGCACGGCGCCCGTATCCGGCGCGCTCGCGGCAGACTCCGGGATAATGTCCGGAACAATTTCCGGAACATGCTCGTGCTCAATAGGCGCGGACGCGGGCGTACTCACCAGCTCATCGGCGGGTGGTACGGCGGAAGGAAGGGGCTTTTTTTTGAAAAAACTGAACATTGGCGGGTTCGTAGAATCTGAGCATTCTATGAAACGTGCTCTTACCCTCCTGGGCCTCGTGGCCTGCCTGAGCGCCGGGGCGCAAAATTTGCCGCCTGCGAGCCCGCAAAAACCCCCTGCAAAAGCCGCTGCGGCCGCCGTCACCAAGGCGCAGCAGTTCACGCTGGCCAACGGCATGCAGCTGATTGTTCAACCCGATCGGCGCGCGCCCACGGCAGTGCACATGGTCTGGGTGCGCGTGGGCTCGATGGACGAAGTCGACGGCACTTCGGGCGTGGCCCACGTGCTCGAGCACATGATGTTCAAGGGCTCCAAAGCCCTGGCCGCGGGCGAGTTCTCGCGCCGCGTCGCGGCGCTGGGCGGGCGCGACAACGCGTTCACCAGCCGCGACTACACCGGCTATTACCAGCAGATTCCGTCGCAGCGCCTCGAAGATGTGATGCGCCTCGAATCGGACCGTTTTGCGCACAACCAGTGGCCCGACGAGGAGTTCCGCAAGGAACTCGAAGTGGTCAAGGAAGAGCGCCGCATGCGCACCGACGACCAGCCGCGCGCCGCGCTGTTCGAGCAGCTCTATGCGACGGCCTATACGGCTTCGCCCTATCGCCGGCCCGTGGTCGGCTGGATGAGCGACCTGGAAGCGATGACGCCCGACGACGCGCGCGCATTCTTCCGCAAGTGGTATGTGCCGTCCAACGCGGTGGTCGTCGTGGCCGGCGACGTCGATGTCGCCAGGGTCAGGCGCCTGGCCGAGAAGTACTACGGCAGCATCCCCGCCAAGGTCACGCCGGCGCGCAAGCCCCAGGTCGAGCCCGAGCAAAAGGGCCTGCGCCGCGTGGCGCTCAAGCTGCCGGCTGAACAGGCTTTCGTCACGCTGGGCTTCAAGGTGCCTGGCATTTCGCGGCTCGAGAACATCGGTCCCCAGGACAGGGATGCACTGGCGCTGATGATGCTGTCGGAAGTGCTCAGCGGCTACAGCGGTGCGCGCCTGGAGCGCGCGCTGGAACAGGGCCCGCAGCGGGTTGCCGATTCGGCCGGCAGTTCGGCGTCGTTGCTGGGCCGCGGCCCGAGCATGTTCATGCTGACGGGAATTCCCGCGGCGGGCAAGACGGTGGCCGAAGTCGAGGCCGCGCTGCGCGCCGAAGTGCAGCGCGTGGCGCGCGAAGGCGTGGACGCCACCGAGCTGGCACGCGTGAAGACGCAGTGGATTGCGGGCACGGTCTACGAGCGCGATTCGGTGTTCAGCCAGGCGCAGACGCTGGGCAGCTACTGGAGCATGGGAATGCCGATCGATGCCGAGGAGCGCCTGCTGCAGCAGCTGAAACAGATCACTTCGGCCCAGGTCCAGGATGTCGCCGCGCGCTATTTCGGCGACGACCAGCTGACCATTGCCACGCTGGACCCCCAGCCCCTTGATCCGGCCAAGCCCCGCCGTCCCGAGTCTGCCTCCGAGCAGCCCCTGCATTGAGCCAGCTTCGGAGTGAACGCATGAAAGCATTTCCCACACGCACCGCCAGCCTGCTGCTGGCCCTCACCGGCGGCCTGTTCGCCGCCCAGCCGGCCTGGGCGCTGCTGCCTATCCAGCATTGGACCCAGCCCAGCGGTGCCAAGGTCTGGCTGGTCGACAGCCCGGGCATTCCCATGGTCGACGTGCAGGTGGCATTCGACGCCGGCAACCGCCGTGACCCCGCCGATCAGGCCGGCCTGGCCTCGGCCGTGGCGTTGATGGCCTCCAAGGGCGTTCTGGCCAGCGGCGACGCACCGGCCCAGGACGAGAACGCGCTGGGCGAAGCCTGGGCGGACCTGGGCGCGAACTTCGGTGCCGCGGCCGACGATGACGGCTTCAGCTATGTGCTGCGCTCGCTGACCGAGCCCGATCTGCTGGCCAAGGCCACGCGCCTGGCCGCGCGCCAGATCGCCGAGCCCAGCTGGCCGCAGGACATCTGGCAGCGCGACCGCGCGCGCTGGAGCGCCGCGCTCAAGGAAGCCGATACCCGACCCGCGACCGTCGCCGCCAAGGCCTTTTCCGCGGCCGTTTACGGCGGCCACCCCTATGGCCAGCAGACGTCCGAAGCCACGCTGGCGCGCATCGATGTGAGCGCCATGCAGGCGTTTCACCGCAAGCTGATCAATGCCTGCGGCGCGCGCGTGAGCATCGTCGGCGCGCTCGATCGCGCCCAGGCCGATGCGCTGGTCACCCAGTTGCTCGCGCCGCTGCAGGCCCATGACGCCGCCGCCCGGCCTGGTTCGGCCTGCCCGCAGCCGCCCGCGCTGCCCGATGTGCCGGCGCTCAGCGCGGCACGCACCATCGATATTCCGTTTGCCTCGGCCCAGGCCCATGTGCTGATCGGCCAGCCCGGCATCACGCGGCGCAACCCCGATTTTCTGGCCGTGATGGTCGGCAACCATATCCTGGGCGGCGGTGGCTTCACCTCGCGGCTGATGGAGCAGGTGCGTGAAAAGCGCGGCCTGAGCTACAGCGTCTACAGCGGCTTCGCGCCCGGACTGCATGCAGGCGCGTTCCAGATCGGCCTGCAGACCCGCGCCGACCAGGCGCCCGAGGCCGTCAAGGTCTCGCAGCAGGTGCTGGCTGAGTTCGTCGCCAAGGGCCCTACAGCGGCCGAGCTGCGCGCAGCCAAGGACAACCTGGTCGGCGGCTTCGCGCTGCGCATCGACAGCAACCGCAAGCTGCTGTCGAACGTCGCGAACATCGCCTGGAACGATTTACCGCTCGACTATCTCGAGCATTGGACAAAACGCGTCGAGGCTCTGACCGCCGATGAGGTGCGTGCCGCGATGGCCCGCATGCTCCAGCCCGATCGCATGGTGACTGTGGTGGTCGGAGGAAGCAAACAATGAGCCGTTCACGTATTCATATCGATGTGCAATCCATGGCCGTGGCCGATGCGATCAAGGCACTCGAACACAAGACGCGCGTGCGCACGCGCGATCTGCCCGAAGTCGTCGAGGCGCCCGCGCCGCTCAAGGGCAAGGCCTTGAAGGCCGCCAAGGCCGCGGCCGCGGCCAAGGCCGGCACGACCGGCGGCTCGGGTGAGATCCGCATCATCGGCGGCCAGTGGCGGCGCACGCGGCTGTCCGTGGCCCAGCGCCCGGGCCTGCGGCCCACGCCCGACCGCGTGCGCGAAACGCTGTTCAACTGGCTGGGCCAGGACCTCACGGGCTGGCGCTGCATGGATGCCTTCGCGGGCACGGGCGTGCTCGGTTTCGAGGCTGCATCGCGCGGTGCCAAGGACGTGATCATGGTCGAGCTCGATGCCGGTCTGGTCGCGCAGCTGCGGTCCCTGCAGCAGCGCCTCGGGGCTACGGCGGTCAAGGTGCAGCGCGGCGACGGCCTGAGCATCTTGCAGCAGGTCACGGCGGACAGCCTGGATCTGGTGCTGATCGATCCGCCGTTCACCGACAGCGCGCTGTTTCCGTCGGCGCTGCGCGCCGCGCGCAGTGCGGTCAGCGATGACGGCTGGATCTATCTCGAAGGCCCCACGGAGTGGGACGACGCTGCGCTCGCGCCGCTGGGCCTGGTGCGCCAGCGCTTCCTCAAGGCCGGTGCGGTGCATGCGCATCTGCTGCGCAAGGCGCCCATCGTGGCAGCGGTTGCCGCTGCCGAAGAGGCGCCACCGGCCGCGGACTGAGCTGCCGCGCAGCGCGCCGGCGCTTGGGCATAATGCGCCAAGGCCTGCACCCTCACGGTGCAGCGCCGCCCTCTTGCTACTTTGGAGACTTCCACACCATGGCCGAAAACGTGCTTGCCGTCTATCCCGGCACTTTCGATCCGATCACCCTGGGCCATGAGGATGTGGTGCGCCGCGCGACCCAGCTTTTCGGCCGGGTGATCGTCGCCGTGGCCGCAGGTCACCACAAGAAAACGATGTTCAGCCTCGAGGAGCGCATCGCCATGGTGCGCGAGGCAGTCAGCCCCTATCCCCAGGTTGAAGTCGAGAGTTTTTCCGGCCTGCTGCGTGATTTCGTCGTGCAGCGCGGCGGCAAGGCCATGGTGCGCGGGCTGCGCGCGGTGACCGACTTCGACTACGAATTCCAGCTTGCGGGAATGAACCGCACGCTGATGCCTGAAGTGGAAACCGTGTTTCTCACGCCCAGCGACAAGTTCCAGTTCATCAGCAGCACCTTCGTGCGCGAAATCGCGACGCTGGGCGGTGAAGTCGATAAATTTGTCTCGGCCGATGTCTACGCGCGCCTGCGCCAGAAAGTCGCCGGACCCGCCGGCGGCTGACCGGCCGTCATTCAACGGATGACAAGGGCGCCGCCGGCTGTCGCCGCAGCCGGTGCTGCTGCAGCAGTTCGTGCACCCACAGCAACTTGCGGCGTGCGCCCGCGGAGAGCGCAAACGGGTAGGCGTCCTGGTGGCCCAGGCTGCGATTGAGGCTGTTGAGCAGCAGGGTCAGCGGCACCCATTGCTTGAGCATGGCGTTGAAGTCGGGCTGGGTCGGACCAAACGGGTCCTGCACCAGCTGGTCATGGGGCTGGGCCGGGTCGGGCACGGTCACATGGGTCTGGTAGGCGGCAGCCGTTTCCAGCAGGTCGACCATGTGCAGATAGTGCGCCCAGGTCTCGGCCCAGTCTTCCCAGGGGTGGGACTGGGCGTAGCTGCTGATGAACTTCTCCTGCCAGCCTATCAGCTTGTCCTGCTTGGCGTAATAGTTCTGCAGGGCCTGGTCGTAGTCCTCGCGTTCATCGCCGAACAGCGCGCGAAAGCCTTCCAGATGCTCGGTGTCGCGTACCAGCAGGTCCCAGAAGAAATGCCCGCACTCATGGCGCAGATGGCCGATCAGCGTGCGATAGGGTTCGTTCAATGCCAGGCGCCGGCGCGCGCGTTCCTCGTCATCGGCCTCGGCGACGTTGAGCGTGATGGTGCCGCTCGCATGCCCGGTCATCACGGGCGGCTGGCCCGGAACTTCCTCGAGCAGATCGTATTGCGGTGCACGCTCGCCGCGCACCGGCTGCAGTCCCAGGCGCGCGAGACAGTAATAGAGATGGCGCTTGGCGGCTTCTATCTGTTTCCAGCGCCGCAGGTTGGACGGGTCCGACAGATCGGGCAGCCAGCGTGTCTGGCGGCACGACACGCACTGCGCATGGGCATCGCCGCCGGACACCGTAAAGTTGCAGCTGTCGTACAGCGTGCGGTTGCGGCAGAAGCGATAGATCTCGGCTTTGCTGCCTGCAGGCGAGGCGCGCTGCCACCAGCCGCCGTCCAGCGGCTTCATCGCCACCATTTCAAGCGATTGCGGCAGGAAAGCGAGCGCCGCACCGCAGTGCAGGCACTGAACGCTGTCGAAAAAAACCAGATGACCGCATTGGTCGCAATTGAATACCTGCATGGGCCTACTCTAACGACAAAAAGGGCCGGAATTGCTTCCGGCCCTTTTTGTAGGGCGATGTGGGACCTGTTGCCAGGCCCCGCAGCTCAGGGGCGAACCACGATGCTGTTGCGCACTTCACGCACGTGATTGGTCGAGCGTGCGATTTGTTCCGCACGGCTCTTTTCGGTCTGCGACTTGGCAAAGCCGGACAGCTGCACCGTGCCGTTGAGCGTTTCAACGCTGATCGAGCTGGCCGCCACCGACTTGTCTTCGGCCATCTTGGCCTTGACTGCGGTGGTGATGCCGGCGTCATCCACGTAGGAGCCAACGGACTGCTGGTCACGGAAAACGGAACAGCCAGTCGCGGCCACAAGAGTGGCACCGGTAACGACAGCGAAAGCAATGGCGCGGGTGAATTTCATGGTGTCTTCCTTAGAGGTGGATAAATACGTTTTTAGAATGGGACAGGCGTCATGGCCTTGGAGAACAAAGGAAGGTCGCGCCGGCTCAATGCCGTGAACGCGAGCCCCACAGCAGGGCGGTGGCGACGGCGGCGCCGGCGGCAGCTGCGAGCATCAACGATTTTGCGGGCTGATCGACCACATAACGGTTGGTGGCTTCGGCTGCGCACTGGAGCTGGCGGCGCGCACGCTCGGAGCTGTCGGCACAGAAATGGATGCTGCGGTTGGCGAGGTCCTGGGCACGTGCCGCGAGGTCGTCGATCACCGGATTGATTTGCTTTTGAGCGGCTTCAAGGCCTTCCTGGGCCTTGTCGACGGCTTCGGAGGCGACCTTGCGCGTGGCGTTGACGCCTTCCTTGGCGGCTTCGGCGGCGTGGTTCACCAGATCCTTGGTGGCATCAGCGGCTTTTTGGGTGTTGTCTGCAGGGGTATTCGAGCTCATGGATTCCTCCTAATAAATTTCGGTCGCGGCGGCGTGGGGGCAGGCTCAGCGTTTTTTCAACAGGCTCAGCACAAACGTGACGACGGCCATGATCACGAAGATGTAGAACAGGATCTTGGCAATGCCCACTGCGCCTGCGGCGATACCGCCAAAGCCGAAGATGGCTGCAATCAGGGCGATGACCAGAAAAACGACGGCGTAATGCAACATGCAATTCTCCTTAGAAGCCCGCACCGGCAAGCTTGAAAGATTGCTTGCTGCAGGCGTTGCTGTAACAACTACTGTAGGAGTCGGACCGGTGCCGCGCTGCCAGTGTCCAACGGGCGACCTCGTCAGGCTTATGGTGGTTGCCTGAGTGGTCCTGCTCCTACAGCGCCGCGCCGCGCTGCCAGGCCCCAGCCTGGCGCAGGAGTTCAGGCGATGCCGGGTGTCGCCGAAGTGAGCGGGATCACCGCTGAAATGGTCGTGCCCTTGCCCACCTCGGAGGACACGGTCAGCCGCCCGCCAGCGGCTTCGACCCGGTGGCGCATGCCGGCCAGACCGTGCGAGTTGAGGCGCACCGTGGCGGTGTCGAAGCCTTCGCCGTCGTCCTGGATCTGCACCGCGACGTAGGTGGGGTAGTTGTGCACCGTGACCACCGCATGGCTGGCCTTGGCGTACTTGCCGATGTTGGTCAGCGATTCCTGAACGATGCGGTAGACCGTGAGCTGGGTGGTTTCCGACAGCACCACCGGTTCGAGGTTGGCCTCGACTTCGATGTTGCTGCGGTTGGCGAATTCACGCGTGAGGATTTCCAGCGAGGTGATCAGCCCCAGGTTGGCAAGCGATGAAGGGCGCAGGTCTTCGATGATGCGGCGCTTGAGCGCAATGCCGCTGTTGAGGGCTTCGATCAGATGCTGGACGCGCTCGGAAATTTCCGGCGAACTCATGTCTATGCGCGACTTCAGGCGCGCGACATCGAGCTTGGCCGCGGTCAGCAACGCGCCCAGCTCGTCGTGGAGTTCGCGCGCCAGATGGCCGCGCTCGTCTTCGCGCACCTGTTGCAGGTGGTTGGCGAGCTCGGTCAGCGTGGACGTGCGTTCGCGCACCAGCTCCTCGAGGCGCAGGCGTTCGTCATGCTGCAGCGCCTGCTCGCGTTCGTTCGATGCCTGCAGGCTGTGGGCCTGGCGCAGGTACATGTAGAACGCCAGCAGCCCGATGACGGTCACGGTGGCAATGCCTATGCGCGACAGCAGCAGCGATTGTTCGATGTCCGCCTGGCTGATGCGACTGCGCTCGGTGGTGCTTTCCATCAAGGTCCGGCTGTAGGCGCGGATGGCATCCATGTTCTCCTTGCCCAGGTCGGTGAACAGCACGAAGCGCCAGGCCTCCTCGTTGCCCTGACGGTACAGGCGCAGGCTCAGCTCCATTTCCGACAGCTTGCGTGCGACCTGGCGCGACAGCGGCGCGAAGGAGTCGAGGTCGGGGCGCGACGTCATGAAGATGTTGCGCAGGTTGTCGAGGTTGCCGTTCACCGACGCCACGGCTTTTTCGTAGGGTTCGAGGTAGCGCTCGTCGTTGGTGAGCAGGTAGCCGCGCATGCCGGTCTCGGCATCGAGCATGTTCTGCAGCAACATGCTCAGCGATGTGCGAGCGTTGTGAATGTGTGACAGGTTGTCCAGCGCGTCGCGTGAGCGCTTGTATCCTGCCTCATTGATTCCGACGAGCAAAACTGCCGCCAAAATGGCGAGCGGCAAGCTGATTGCGAGCCTGCGTAATTGTGACCAACGCATGTTGTTCCTCCTGCTGAGGAGTTTCAGCGAGATATTCTGCATAATCAAGACACGTCGACACACCGGATTTTCAACAGGTGTGTCGTAACTAAGTGTTCACTTGTGGTAACTGAAGGGCAGTCGCCCGTCTTAGGGAGAAAGACTTCAATGATCAAGATAGGCATTGTGGATGACCACGCTATCGTTCGTTCCGGCCTGCGCCAATTTTTGTCGGAACATGTAGATTTACGGGTGGTGGGCGAGGCCGCCAACGGCCGCGAAGCCATCGATCTGGTGCGCGAGCAGGAAATTGATGTGTTGCTCATGGACCTCTCCATGCCCGGCCAAAGCGGGCTGGATGCACTGGCCATGCTGCGCGCCAAGGCGCCTGAAATGGGGATCCTGATTCTCAGCGGCTATCCCGAAGAGCATTACGCGATCAACCTGATTCGTCAGGGTGCGAGCGGCTATCTCAACAAGGAATGTGATCCGCAGGAGATTGCCGAAGCGATTCGCACGATCGCTCTGGGGCGGCGTTATCTGACGCCGGCCGTGGCCGATCTGCTGGCCCAGCAGCTCAACCGCAAGGACGATGCGCCTGCGCACGAGCAACTGTCGGAGCGCGAGTTCCAGGTGTTTCTGAAGCTGGCACGCGGCGAGACCGCAGGCGACATCGCCAAGTCGCTGTCGCTGAGCGTCAAGACCGTGAGCACCTACCGCACGCGGCTGATGGAGAAGATGGCGCTGTCGTCGAACAGCGATCTGACCTACTACGCGCTCAAGAACCGGCTGATTGATTGAGTTTGTTGGCTTTGTGTTGGGCGCTGAGCTCGACACAATAGTCGACCAGCGCGTCGATCTCGTTGGATTTGTCGAACACTGCGTCGACGCCCAGTTGTGCACAGCGCGTGCGCACGTCGGGCGTCGCGTAGTTGCTGAGCACCACGATCTTCTGGTGCGCAAGGCGTTTGCTGCAGGCGGCCAGCACGCCCAGACCGCTTCCTTGGCGCAGGAACAGGTCAAGAATCGCCACATCCCACTGCCCGGTGTGGCGCGTAAGCCAGTCAGTGCCTTCGAATTCTGTTTCGGCGATGCCTACGGACTCGATCTCGGCCAGCTCTTCGAGCGTGGCAATCAGATTCTCTCTGATGGTGGCATTGTCTTCAACAATATACGTACGCAATTTCACGGTGGTGTCCAGGTAATAGGCGGCTGCCGCAGCTTCGGGACTCTGCGACAGGCGTGGCAGCCCACGTTTCGCTTGGACGTCCATCGGGACATTTTGCCAGCGACTGCGTGCTGCAAAAGTAGGCCGATTCCTACGAATGGTTACCACAAACCGGGCAATGGGTCATCTTGGTGACATGCATGCTCGACCAATCCATGCGCCGGATGTCGAACATGATCAACCGGCCCGTGGCCGGCTGGCCGCAGCCTGCGATCAGCTGCAGCGCCTGCGCGGCCTGCAGGCTGCCCATGGTGCCGACCAGCGGCGCGAACACGCCCATGGTCGAACACTGCTCTTCCTCGAAATGGGCTTCGGGTGGGAACACGCAGGCGTAGCAGGGCGCCTGCTCGTCGCGCGGGTCCACGACCATCAGCTGCGCATCGAAGCGCAGCGCCGCCGCGGCCACCAGAGGAATGCGGTGGCGCACGCAGGCGGCATTGACGAGATGGCGCGTGCGGTAGTTGTCACAGCAGTCGAGCACCACGGTCGCGGTCGGCAGCAGGCGGTCGAGCAGCTCGGCATCCGCGCGCTGCTGCAGCGCCGTGATGCGCACTTCGGGGTTGATGGCGTGCACCGCAGCGCGTATCGACTCGACCTTGGGGCTGCCCACGCGCTCGGTAGTGTGCGCAATCTGGCGCTGCAGGTTGGTCAGATCCACGGTGTCGTCGTCGATCACGGTGATCCGGCCCACGCCCGCGGCGCCGAGGAACAGGGCCGCGGGCGAGCCCAGGCCGCCGGCGCCAATGATCACGGCATGGGCCGCAAGAATGCGCTCCTGGCCTTCGATGCCGATCTCGTCAAGCAGGATGTGCCGCGAATAGCGCAGCAGCTGGTCATCAGTCATGGCGATGGAATGTGGATAGTCCATGAAAAAGGCCGGGCTGTGGGCCCGGCCGTTGCGCTCAGTCTGCCCGGGGGACAGCGGGCGGCTTACTCTTCTTTCTTTTCGATTTCGCGCTCGGTCAGCGTCTTGCTGACAACCACGGTCTGGCCCTTGAGCTGGCGCAAGGCCTGCTGCAGGCGGAAGTCATCGGCCGTGCCGTATTCGGGCAGCTTGCGGTCGGCCGCGGGCTTCTTGGTTTCGGCTTCAAGGCGCTTGCGGGCTTCCTCGCGCGCCTTTTCGCGCGCGGCTTCGGCGGCTTTTTCGTCGCCCTGGCCGCTGCCCAGATGCTTGTCGAGGTCGGCTTCGCGCATGCGCAAGGCGGCAAACATGTCGCCTTCGGCGGTTTCGTCGACCATCACATCGGGCACGATGCCCTTGGCCTGTATCGATTTGCCGCTGGGCGTGTAGTAGCGCGCCGTGGTCAGCTTGATGCCGGTGTCCGGACCCAGGGGACGCACGGTCTGCACCGAGCCCTTGCCGAAGGTCTGACTGCCGAGCACGGTGGCGCGCTTGTGGTCCTGCAGCGCGCCGGCAACGATTTCGCTGGCGGAAGCCGAGCCTTCGTTGACCAGCACCACCACGGGCACTTTCTTGAGCGCGGCGGGCAGGCGTTGCAGCGGATCACCCTGGCCGCGACGCAGGTAGAACTCGGGCGCGGCCTTGTAGATCGCCTTGCTTTCCTCGAGCTGGCCGTTGGTCGAGACCACGGTCGCGCCGTCGGGCAGGAAAGCCGCCGAGATGGCGACGGCGGCATCGAGCAAGCCGCCCGGATCATTGCGCAGGTCGAGCACCAGGCCCTTGAGTCCGGGGTCCTTGGCGTAGATTTCCTCGACCTTGCGCACGAAGTCGTCGACGGTGCGTTCCTGGAACTGGCTCAGGCGAATCCAGGCGTAGCCTGGCTCGATGACCTTGCCCTTGACGGACTGGGTCTTGATTTCCTCGCGCGTGATCGTGACCGGGAAGCTGCGGCTTTCGTCCTTGCGCAGGATGGTCAGCAGCACCTTGGTATTGGGTTCGCCGCGCATGCGCTTGACCGCGTCGTTGAGCGACAGGCCCTTGACGGCGGTGTCGTCGATCTTGGTGATCAAGTCGTTGGTCTTGAGGCCGGCGCGGAATGCGGGCGAGCCTTCGATGGGTGAAACCACCTTGATCAGGCCGTCTTCCTGCGTGATCTCTATGCCAACGCCGACGAAACGCCCGGAAGTGCCTTCCTTGAATTCCTTGAAGGATTTCTTGTCGAAATACTGGGAGTGCGGATCAAGGCTGGCCACCATGCCGGAGATGGCATCGGTGATCAGCTTCTTGTCATCCACAGGCTCGACGTAGTCGGTCTTGATCAGACCGAACACCGCCGACAACTGCTGGATTTCTTCCAGTGGCAGGGGAGACATGGCGCCACGGGCCATGGTCTGCAGGGACACCGTGGTCAATGCACCGGCAAGAACGCCCGCGGAGACCCATCCAGCAATTTTGAGTTTTTGGCCCATAAAACACCTTTACCGCTTCAATATACACCTGACAGGTGTCTGCCCCACGCGGTTGACCGGGGCAGCCTTGAGACACCGGCGCGCGACGCACCGGTGCTCTATTGTGCCGTCTTGTGGAAGGCCGTGCCGGCTAAGCTCAGGCTTTTCCTTGCGCCGCCACGGCCGCAGCCGCCTTGGCAGCGGCTTCGGCGTCGCCCAGATAGTATTTGCGCAGCGGCTTGAGGTTGTCGTCGAGCTCGTACACCAGCGGAATGCCGTTGGGCACGTTCACGCCGACGATTTCGTCGTCGGAGATGTTGTCCAGATATTTGATCAGGGCGCGGATCGAGTTGCCATGTGCGGCGACCACGACGCGCTTGCCGGCCAGGATGGCGGGCGCCATCGCTTCGTTCCAGAATGGAATGACGCGGGCCACGGTGTCCTTGAGGCATTCGGTCAGCGGAATCTGCTCGGGCTGCAGCTTGGCGTAGCGCACATCGCCGCGCTCGCTGCGTTCGTCCGTGGGCTCGAGCGCCGGCGGCGGAATGTCGTAGCTGCGGCGCCATTGCAGCACCTGCGCGTCGCCGTATTGCTTGGCCATGTCGGCCTTGTTGAGGCCTTGCAGGCCGCCATAATGGCGTTCGTTGAGGCGCCAGCTGTGGACCACGGGCAGCCAGGTGCGGTCCATTTCATCCAGCGTGTGCCAGAGAGTGCGCGTGGCGCGCTTGAGCACGCTGGTATAGGCCACGTCGAAGTCATAGCCTTCGGCCTTGAGCAGACGGCCGGCGTTCTTCGCCTGTTCCACGCCGGTGGGGGTCAAATCCACATCGGTCCAGCCGGTGAAGCGGTTTTCGAGGTTCCAGGTGGATTCACCGTGGCGTATCAGAACGAGCTTGAACATGGGGTCCCTTAAGACGACAAAGCAGGAGATGACCGGAGGTCAAAGACTGCCATTCTAAAATTGACCGGTTTGCCAACCCAAGGAATGACGTGAATTTCATCATCGATAACTGGTATTTAATTTTGCTGGCGCTGGTTTCCGGCGCCATGCTGCTCGCTCCCATGCTCAAGGGCGGTACGGGCGGAACGCTTTCGGCCGCGAATGCAGTGCAACTGATCAACCGCGAGAAGGCTGTGGTGATCGATGTCTGCGAGCCCGAGGAATATGCCGCAGGCCATGTCAACGGTTCGCGCAACGTGCCCCTGGGCGAGCTGCAGGAGCGCCTGCCCAGCATCGTGAAGAACAAGGCCTTGCCGGTGATCCTGGTCTGCGCCAAGGGACCGCGCGCCCAGCGCGCCGAAGGCATTGCCCGCAAGCTCGGCTATCCCCGCGCCCAGGCGCTGGCCGGCGGCATGAAATCCTGGCGCGAAGCCAACCTGCCGATTGAAAAAGGCTGAACCGACCCCATCTGTGGGTCTTGTCCCCCTTAGAAGAAAGAACTCCGATGCAAGCTGTGAAGATGTACACCACCGCTGTCTGCCCTTACTGCATTCGTGCAAAGCAGATTCTGAAGTCCAAGGGCGTGGAGCAGATCGACGAGATCCGCATCGACATGGATCCGGCCGCGCGTGACGTCATGATGAAGACCACGGGCCGGCGCACGGTGCCGCAGATCTTCATCGGCGAGACCCATGTGGGTGGCTGCGACGACCTGATCGCGCTCGACGCGCAGGGAGGCCTGCAGCCCCTGCTCGCGGCCTGATCGCCGGCGCAGATTGGCCGCGGCACTGTCCGCGGCTGCATAATGCTTTTCCCAAGTGCCTGCTGCGGGAGCGTCTCCCGGGCGGGCTTTGTTTTGATTCCGGTTCGTTTAAGTGAGAAAGACCGACGCCATGGCCGACCAAGAAAATCCCGTATTCCAGATTCAGCGCGTTTACCTCAAGGATTTGTCGCTTGAGCAGCCCAACTCGCCCGCAATCCTGCTGGAACAAGAGCAGCCCAGCGTCGACATCCAGCTGGGTGTCGAAGCCACCCCCGTGGCCGAAGGCGTGTATGAAGTCGCCGTAACCGCGACCGTGCAGACCAAGATCCAGGACAAGACCGTGTTCCTGGTCGAAGCCAAGCAAGCCGGCATCTTCGAGATCCGCAACATTCCCGAAGACCAGATGGGCGCCGTGATCGGCATCGCCTGCCCGCAGATCATCTATCCCTACCTGCGCGGCAACGTCGCCGACGTCGTGACGCGCGCCGGTTTCCCGCCCGTGCACCTCGCCGAAATCAACTTCCAGGCGATGTACGAGCAGCAGCAGGCCCAGGCCGCTGCCCAGGGCGCTGACGCCAACCCCGCACTGCAATAAGTCGCCACCGAGGGCGCGCGGCCGCGCCGCGCCGCCCTCGCGCCGGTCCATGCGGATTCAAGCCATGAATATTCTCGTCATCGGTGCCGGAGCCTGGGGCACGGCGCTGGCCATGAGCGCGGCCGCGCATCCCGCGGGCCATGCGGTCCGGCTCTGGGCACGCGACGCGGCCCAGGCCCAGGCGATGCGCGCGGCGCGCGAAAACACGCGCTATCTCGCGGGCATCGCCTTCCCCCCCGGTCTCACGGTCATCGATGGCGACATCACGGCCGCCGCAGCCCAGGCCGAATTGATCATTGTCGCCACGCCGATGGCGGCGCTGCGCGAATGGCTGCAGCGCCTGGCGCAAAGCCGCGCGCCCGTCGCCTGGCTCAGCAAGGGCTTCGAGGCCGCGTCCCAATCCGGCGCCGCCGGCCTGATGGCGCACGAAGTCTGCGCGGCCGTCGCTCCCCAACTGCGCGCCGGCGTTTTCAGCGGTCCGAGCTTTGCGCTCGAAGTCGCGCGCCAGCAGCCCACGGCGCTGGTCGCGGCCAGCAGCCATGCGCAGGTCAGCGAAGCGCTGGTCGCGGCTTTCCACAGCAGCCATGTGCGCGTCTATGCCAGCACCGACATCGTCGGTGTCGAAGTCGGCGGCGCGGTGAAGAACGTGCTGGCCATCGCCACCGGCCTGTGCGACGGCCTGCAGCTGGGCCTCAACGCGCGCGCGGCCCTCATCACGCGCGGCCTGGCGGAAATGACACGATTGGGGCTGGCGCTGGGCGCGACCGAAAAGACCTTCATGGGCCTGTCGGGCCTGGGCGACCTGGTGCTCACGGCCACCGGCGACCTGTCGCGCAACCGCAAGGTCGGCCTGCTGCTGGCCGAAGGCAAGACGCTGGACGAGGCCGTGCAATCGCTGGGCCATGTGGCCGAAGGCGTGTACAGCGCGCGCACCGTGCTGCAGCGCGCGCAGCTCGTGGGCGTAGACATGCCGATCACGGAAACCGTGGTGGCCTTGCTCGACGGCCGGCTGCATGTGAGCGAAGCCGTCAAGTCATTGATGGCCAGGGATCCCAGGGAAGAGTAGCCTGAGGGCCTGCTCGAGAGCAGGCCGCATCGAACCTCTCCATGCCGGTCCCCCTGAGCCGGTCTAAGGGCGTTTCAGCGCGTGCCGCTCAAAGCCCCAATTCCAGCGCCAGCAATTGCTCCACCGTCTGCCGGCGGCGAATGAGCTGCACGCGTTCGCCGTCGACCAGCACTTCGGCGGCCAGGGGACGCGTGTTGTAGTTGCTTGACATCGACGCGCCATAGGCGCCGGTGTCGTGGATCACCAGCAGGTCACCCACGGTCGCGCCGGCAAGCGAACGCGGCAGCACCACGCCGCCGTCGCCCTGGGTGAACACGTCGCCCGACTCGCACAGCGGGCCCGCCACCACGCTGTCGCGCGCCGGCAGGCTCACGCCGTCGCGGCGCTCGATGTGCATGGCATGGAAGCTGCCGTACATCGACGGGCGCATCAGTTCGTTGAAACCCGTGTCGACCAGCACGAAGTGGTTGTTGCCCGCGTTCTTGGTGGCGCGCACCGTGCCCAGCAGCACGCCCGATTCGGCGACGAGGAAGCGGCCGGGCTCGATTTCCAGGCCCAGCGCATGGCCCACGATGGCTTCGGCCTGCTTGCGCGCCGCGTCCCAGAGGCCGTGGTAGTGGGCGGTGTCTATCACCGGCTCGCCTGCGCGGTAGGGAATCGACAGGCCGCCGCCGGCCGAGATCGCTTCGAGGTCATGGCCCGCGTCCTTGGTGGTCTGCACCAGCTGGACCATGGCGCCGCAGACTTCCGACAGATGGCCGTAGTCCACGCCCGAGCCGATGTGCATGTGCAGCCCGGCCAGGTGCAGGCCGCCGCTGCGGATCGCGGCCAGCGCTTCGAGCAGGTCGGTGTGCCAGATGCCGTGCTTGCTGTGCTCGCCGCCGGTATTGGTCTTGTTGCTGTGGCCGTGGCCGAAACCGGGGTTGATGCGCAGCCAGACCGCATGGCCGGGCGAGGCCGCGGCCAGCTGGTGCAGCATGTCGATAGAGCCGGCGTTCACGGGCACCTGGTGCGCGACCACGGTGGCCAGCGTGGCTTCGTCCATCACGTCGGCCGTGAAGACGATTTCGGCGTGGGCGCCGCCGGGCTGGAAGCCCGCGGCCAGCGCGCGCTCGATCTCGCCGCGCGAGACCGCGTCGACCTTCACGCCCTGTTCGCGCATCAGCTTGAGGATGTGGATGTTGGAGCAGGCCTTCTGCGCGAAGCGGATGGTGTCGAAGCGCGACAGCTCGGCAATGCGCGCGCGTATGGTCGCGGCGTCATAGACCCACAGCGGCGTGCCGAATTGGTCGGCCAGCGACCACAGTTGGGCGGAAGTGAAAGGGCAGGTCATTGCAGTGCGGCCAGAGGCAAAAAGAGGGAGGGGCGCAGGGCAGCTTGCCCGCGAAATGGCCGCCATCATGCGCGCGTCTGTGCATGCCGTCCAATGCTTTGTTTTTCCCATGTCATTCATTTTCGATATGCTTTGGCGATGACTTCCCGCATCACCCACCGCCATATCGAAGTCTTTCGCGCCGTCATGACCACGGGCAGCGCCACGGGCGCGGCCGCGTTGCTCGCGAGTTCCCAGCCCACGGTGAGCCGCGAGCTCGCGCGCCTGGAGCAGTTGCTGGGCTATGCGCTGTTCGCGCGCAGCCAGGGGCGGCTGCGGCCCAACGCGCGCGCGCTGGCGTTGTGGGACGAAGTCCAGCGCTCGTGGCAGGGGCTGGAACGCGTGGTCGACAAGGCGCTGGCGCTGGGCCGGGCCGAGGACGCGCAGATCAGCGTGCTGTGCTTGCCGGCGCTGAGCCATGCGCTGCTGCCCGGCGCCGCTGCCCGGCTGCTGGCGCACTATCCGCAGGCCAGGCTCGCGGTCACGCCGCAGGAGTCGCCGTTGCTCGAGGAATGGATGGCGGCGCAGCGCTTCGACCTGGGCCTGAGCGAGCATGAAACCGCGCCCGCTGGCACCCAGGCCTTGCCGCTGCTGGCGCTCGACGAAGTCTGCGTGCTGCCTGCGGGCCATGCGCTGGCGGCGCGCGCCGTGCTGCACGCCCAGGATTTCGCCGGCCAGCCATTCGTGAGCCTCTCGGCCGACGATCCCTACCGGCGCCAGATCGACGCGGTGTTCGCGCAGGCGGGGGTGGCGCGCGATCTGCGCGTGCAGACGCACAATGCGGTGGCGGTCTGCGCCATGGTCGAGCAGGGGCTGGGCCTGGCCATCGTCAATCCGCTCACGGCCCTGGCCTGCGCCAGCGAGCGGCTGCTGTGGCGGCCGCTGGCGTTCTCGATTCCGTTTCGCGTGCAGGCATTGCTGCCGCTGCACCGGCCCGCGCTGCCCGAAGTGCAGCCGCTGCTGCAGGCCTTGCAGGACGAGGCGGCGGCGCTGGCGCGGCGGCTTTCAGCCACCGGTTGACGGCGGGCAACGTTGCGGCCTGCCCACGGGCTTGGAATTGGTCACAAATTCCTGTTCGCGGCGCACGCTATGCGTCTAGACTTCGGGCCCATGAATGACTGGACCGACAAAGAGGCCATCCGCGCACTGGCCCGCCACGATGTGGCGCTGGCGCTGCAAGAAGATGTGGGCGCAGGCGACCTGACGGCTGCACTGATAGATCCGGCACGCCGCGCGCGGGCGCGCGTGATCGTGCGTGAAAGCGCCGTTCTGTGCGGCGGACCCTGGGTCGAGGAAGCGCTGCGTGCGCTCGATCCGGGTGTGATGATCACCTGGCATGCGCAGGAAGGCCAGCGTCTGGCGGCCAACGCGCTGGTGTTCGAAGCCCAAGGCCAGGCGCGCGCGCTGCTGTCGGCCGAGCGCACGGCGCTGAACTTCCTGCAGCTGCTGTCGGGCGTGGCGACCAAGACCGCCGAGTATGTGGCCGCAGTGGACGGCACGCGCGCGAAGATTGTCGACACGCGCAAGACGCTGCCTGGCCTGCGCCTGGCGCAGAAGTACGCGGTGCACAGCGGCGGCGGCAGCAACCACCGCATAGGCCTGCATGACGCGGTGCTGATCAAGGAAAATCACATTGCGGCCGCCGGCGGCATCGCCGCCGTGCTGGGCGCGGCCCAGGCCGTGGCCAGCACGGCCGCATTCATCGAGATCGAGGTGGAGAACCTCGACGAGCTGCACGAGGCGCTCGATGCGGGTGCGAAGATGGTGCTGCTCGACAATATGCCGCTCGACATGCTGCGCACGGCCGTGGAAATCAACGCCGGGCGCGCGGTGCTGGAGATCTCGGGCGGGGTGACGCTTGAAGGCCTGCGCACGCTGGCCGAGACCGGCGTAGACCGCATTTCTATCGGCGGCCTGACCAAGGATGTGCGCGCCACCGACTTCTCTATGCGCATGGAGGAAATATGATTGCCATCGCCGATGCACGCATGGACGTGGAGTACGAGCAGCCGCTGAGCGACGCGGGCGTCTGCGCCACGCGCCATGCCTGGGCGCGCGTGCCGGCAGAGCCTGCGCCTGCCGAGCGCGCGGCGCTCAAGGACCGCATCCGTGCGCTGCTCAAGGAGAAGAACGCGGTCATGGTGTCGCATTTCTACGTGCACCCCGATCTGCAGGATCTGGCCGAGGAAACCGGCGGCCTGGTCAGCGACTCGCTGGAAATGGCGCGCTTCGGCCGCGACCATGCGGCGCAGACGCTGGTGGTGTCGGGCGTGAAGTTCATGGGCGAAACGTCCAAGATCCTGTCGCCGCACAAGACCGTGCTGATGCCCGACCTCGATGCCACCTGCTCGCTGGACCTGGGCTGCCCCGTCGACGATTTCAGCGCATTCTGCGACCAGCATCCCGACCGCACGGTCGTGGTCTATGCGAACACCAGCGCCGCCGTGAAGGCGCGCGCCGACTGGGTCGTGACCTCGAGCTGCGCGCTCGATATCGTGCGCGCGCTCCAGGCCGACGGCCAGAAGATCCTCTGGGCGCCCGACCGCCATCTGGGTGGCTATATCCAGCGCGAGACCGGCGCCGACATGGTGATGTGGAACGGCGCCTGCATCGTGCATGACGAATTCAAGGCCTTCGAGCTCGAAGCGCTCAAGCGCGAGCACCCGGGCGCCAAGGTGCTGGTGCATCCCGAAAGCCCGGCCGATGTGGTGGCGCTGGCCGATGCCGTGGGCTCGACTTCGGGCATCCTGAACGCCGCGCGCGACATGGACGCCAGCGAGTTCATCGTTGCCACCGATAACGGCATGCTGCACAAGCTGCGCACGCTGTTTCCGCACAAGCGCTTCATCGAGGCGCCGACGGCCGGCAACAGCGCCACCTGCAAGAGCTGCGCCCACTGCCCGTGGATGGCAATGAACGGCCTGGCCGGGGTTGCCGATGTGCTCGAGACCGGCCGCAACGCGATCCATGTCGATCCGGCGTTGATTCCGCGCGCGCGCCAGCCCATAGACCGCATGCTGGCATTCACCGCGGCGCTCAGGAGCGGTGCGCCCATTGCGGGCTTGGTGCCGCATCTCGGCGCCGCCTGAGTCCTGGCGGGATAATGCCGGTTTGATGGCGGCCCGCGCCGGCTTTGCGGGCGTGGAAAGCGCTTTGGACCATGGACACTCGGATTGATTTCACCTTGCCGCAGGGCGCGGCCGGCGCCGCTGAAGCGCGCCTGCGCATGCGTTTCGGCACGCCGCACAGCGTCTGGATCGCGCGCGCGCCGGGCGAGGTGCGCGCCGTGCTCGACGCGGCCGAGACCGCGGCGCGCGCCGGCGCCTGGTGCCTGGGCTTTGTGCGCTACGAAGCCGCTGCGGCTTTCGATCCGGCGCTGGTCACCCATGCGGCCGACGGCCCGCTGGCCTGGTTCGCGGCCTATTCCGAGGCCATGCCCTGGGACGATGGCGATGCGGCGCTGCCGCAAGCCAGCGACGCGGCGCGCGTGGAATGGCACAGTACGCTCACGCGCGCGGATTTCGACGTGGCGATGGCGCAGATCCACGAGGCCATAGCGGGCGGCGCTTTCTATCAGGTCAACTACACGGCGCCGCTGCGCGGCGAGCTGTTGCAGGGCAGGCCCCAGGCCTTGTTCGACGCGCTGCTGCGCGCCCAGCCCGGCGGCTACGCGGCCTGTCTGGACACCGGCGAGGAGCAGGTGCTGTCGGTATCGCCCGAGCTGTTCTTCGACTGGGACGGCGAGCGCATTCTCGCGCGGCCCATGAAAGGCACGGCGCCGCGCGGCGATACGCCCGAACAGGATGCGGCGCTGGCCCAAGCCTTGCGCAGCGCGCCCAAGGAGCGCGCCGAGAACGTGATGGTGGTCGACCTGCTGCGCAATGACCTGTCGCGCATTGCCCAGCCGTTCAGCGTCAAGGTGCCGCGGCTGTTCCATACCCAGGCCCTGCCCAGCGTCTGGCAGATGACCTCGGACGTGCAGGCCGTGACGCGTTCCGGCACGCGGCTGGCCGATGTGTTCTCCGCGCTGTTTCCCTGCGGCTCGATCACGGGCGCGCCCAAGGTTGCGGCGATGCAGATGATCCATGCGCTCGAACCCCATGCACGCGGCGTCTACTGCGGCGCGCTGGGCGTGCTGCGGCCCACGGGCGCGGGCCGCATGCATGCCACGTTCAATGTGCCTATCCGCACGGTGGTGCTGCGCGGCAGCGAAGCGGTCTGCGGCATAGGCAGCGGCATCACATCGGGCGCGCAGGCCGACGGCGAGTGGCGCGAATGGCTGCACAAGAGCGCCTTCGTCGAGCGCGCGAGCGCGCCGTTCGCGCTGCTCGAGACGCTGGCGCTGGAAGACGGCGTGTGGCGCCATCTGCCCGAGCACCTGCAGCGCCTGCAGGATGCGGCCGCGCATTTCGCCTATCCCTGGTCCGGACGTGTGGCGCAAAGCCTCGCGGCTGTTGCCGCCGCGCATCCGAGCGGGCTATGGCGCGTGCGGCTGCAGCTCGATGCGCAGGGCGAGGCCGTGGCCGAGGCCTTTGCCTGCGCGCCCACACCTGCGCCGGTGCGCCTGCAGCTGGCCGCGGCGCCGCTGCAAGACCGCTGGGCCCATGGCCAGTTCGTGCGCTACAAGACCACGCGGCGTGCGCATTACGAGGCGTTCACGCCGTCCGATCCGCTGGTCTTCGACACGCTGCTGTTCAACGAGCAGCGCGAAATCACCGAATGCACGCGCGGCAATATCGCGGCGCTGATCGATGGCCGCTGGATCACTCCGCCACTGGCCTGCGGCCTGCTGCCCGGCGTGGGCCGCGCCGTGGCCTTGCGCGCCGGGCGCGTGCGCGAAGCCGTGCTGCATCTGGACGATGTGCCGCGCGTCGAGGCCTGGGCCTTTCTCAACAGCCTGCGTGGCTGGCTCGCGGCCGAACTGGAGTCGGCGCCTCAGCCCTGAGGCCGCCACTGCTGCTCGCGCTGCACCAGCGCGTCCATGGCCTGCAGCAGCCGGCCTGGCTCCTGGTTGTGCGGTTCGAGCTGGGCCAGCGCGCAGGCCGTGGCTTCCAGCGTCGACAGCTGGCCGGGCCGGTGCGCGCGGCGTATCGCATAGCGCGATGCGGGCAGCTCGTGCAGCGCCAGGCGCGGCAGCTGCTGCAGCAACGGATTGCGGTAAAGCATCTTGCGGCTCTTGCGCCAGGTGCCGTCAATCACCACCAGACGCAGTCGCGCGGGCGCCTGCAGCCACTCGGCGGGCAGCGCCGGCGCGGGCGCCAGCGGCAGGGCAGGGTCGGGCGCGGACTCGGGGTAGAGCAGAACGCTGCGCGGCGCGGGCGCGCCGGCGTCGCCCTGCCAGTCCTGCTGCAGCCAGTCTTGCAGCTGCTGCGCGTCGAACTGTTCGCCGATTTCCAGCCGGCTGCGCGCCAGGCTCAGGTGCAGCAGCCGCGCCGTGCCCTTGGCTTCATGCACTTCCAGCGGATGCTGCAGTATCAGCACTTCGGCTGCGCAGTTCACGCGCTGGGCCAGCGCGCAGATGCAGTTGCGCTGCGGGCGCGCGCAGCGCGTGCACAGCGCCCGCCCGGAGCCGGAGCTCATCGCGCGCCGGCCGCGGGCCGGACCAGCAGATTGCGGCCCGCGCCC
The DNA here is from genome assembly GCF_057914905.1 of Comamonas sp. DB36. Taxonomy (NCBI): domain Bacteria; kingdom Pseudomonadati; phylum Pseudomonadota; class Betaproteobacteria; order Burkholderiales; family Comamonadaceae; genus Comamonas; species Comamonas sp. DB36. The sequence goes on along the minus strand of NZ_CP196631.1, from coordinate 3,644,546 downwards.
CAGCCGCTCCAGGCCATGGCGGCCGAAAGCAGCGCGATCAACCAGATGCTCGAAGCGAAGCTGCCGGTCCATTGGTGCAGCAGCCCCGTGAGCAGCGGCCCGCAGGCCGCGAGCATGTAGCCCCAGCCCTGGGCCATGGCCGACAGCTGGGCCGTGACCTGGGCATTGCCGCTGCGCATCACGATCAGGCTCAGCGCCAGCGCAAACAAGCCGCCCTGGCCGCAGCCCAGCAGCAGCGCCCAGAGCCAGACCGTGGCCAGCGGCGCGAGGATCAGGCCCATCAGCGCCGCGAACGACAGCGCCGTGAGCCCCACGGCCAGCGCGCGCTGGTCGCGGCAACGCGCGGCGATCGAGGGCACGACCAGTGAAGTCACAAGCTGCGACAGCGTGGAGATGGCCACCACATAGCCGGCGAGATCGCTTTCCAGGCCGCGCTCGCGCAGGATGGGAGCGAGCCAGCCGATGACGATGTAGGCCAGCGACGACTGCAGCCCCATGAAAGCCGTGACCTGCCAGGCCAGCGCGTCGCGCCCCAGGCTGCCGCTGCGCGCCGCGGGATCGGTGGGCTCGGTGTGCATGCGCAGCGCCTGCGGCAGCCACAGCGCCAGCACCAGCAGCGCGGGCAGGGCCCAGACCGCGAGCGCATAGGGCCAGGCGCCGGCAAACATATTGGTGGCCAGCGGCACGGTCGCTGCGGTGGCGATCGTCGCGCCTATGCAGATTGCCAGGATGTACATGCCGGTCATCAGCGCCGCATGCCGCGCGAAGTGGCGCTTGACCAGGCTGGGCAGCAGCACATTGCCCATGGCGATGCCCGCGCCGGCCAGCACGGACGAGGCAAAGAGAAATGGCAGGCTGCCCGCAGCGCGCAGCAGGGTGCCGCTGCCGATCAGCAGCAGCGCCAGCAGCAGCACGCGTTCGGCGCCGAAACGCCGCGACAGCCAGGGCGTGGGCGCGGAAAACAGGCCCAGGCAGAGAATCGGCAGCGTGGTCAGCAGGCTTGCACCGGCGGCGCTCAGGCCGGTGTCGCGCATGATTTCGGGCAGAACGACCGAGAGGCTGCCGAACACTGGGCGCAGATTGCAGGCGATCAGCAGCAGGCTCAGCGCCAGCAGGATTTTGCGCTGGCGATCGCTGGCAGCGGTCGACACGGAGGAGAGGGAATCGGGAGTCGACATAGGCCGCAGACTGTAACTTCAATCCGCGGCCGGTGCAGCGGCCCGCGCGGTAGGGCCGCTGCAGCCTGGGGCAGGTCGCTCAGGCCAGCGTGCGCAGCTTGGGTTCGCGTGCCCACTGGCGGGTCTGCGCGGCCTCGAGGAACTCCGCGATCTGCTCGGGAGTGAACACGCCAGCGTCGGGTTCGACGCCGCCGGCCGCAAGAATGTGGCGCGTGCCCTTGCATGCGGCAATCGCCTTGAGGTGGCCGAAGGCGTCGCGGAACCAGTCGACGGCCGCGGCCTCGTGCGACAGCAGCGAGCCCTGTTCCAGCGGAATCACCGAGGCCACGGCATCGAACAACACGGAAGGCGTGCCCGCGAGCTGGCCGTCGGCAGCCAGCGTGCTGCCGTCGCTGAGCTGGATCTGGACCTTGGGCGCGACCAGCTTGAGCGTGGCTCCGGCCTTTTCCACGGCCTTGCGTATCTTGGCTATCGATTCCGCATCTGAGCCGTCGGCCACCAGCAAGCCTATGCAGCGGCCGACCAGGGTCGGCTTCATGCGGTCGATCAGCCGCAGCGCTGGCGAGACCGGCACATCCTTGGCGGGCTGGGCCGCGGGCGGCGGCGCGGGCAGCTTGGCCATGCCCAGCCCCTTGGCCACGCGCTCGGCCAGACCCTTGTCGATGTGCTGCAACTGGCCGACCACGGCCTCGCGCACTGAGGGCGTCTCGACCTTGGACAGCTCGAACACCAGCGCCGACGCCATGTGCGCCTGCTCTATGGCGCTCTGGCTCTGGAAGAACATGCGCGCCTGGCTGAAATGGTCGGCAAAGCTCTCGGCGCGCACCCGGCCCTTGACGCCGTCATCGGGCGCTTCGGCGAAGTGGCGCATGCCGGTGGCGGCGCTGGCGCGCGGGCTGTCGGCCTGCAGGCTCGACGGCTCGTAGGCCACGCGGCCCTTGGGGCGCTGCATCTGCATGTGGCCGTCGCGCTGGTTGTGGGCAAACGGGCACTGCGGCGCGTTGATGGGAATCTGCGTGAAGTTCGGGCTGCCCAGGCGTGTGAGCTGGGTGTCGAGATAGGAGAACAGCCGGCCCTGCAGCAACGGGTCGTTGGAGAAATCGATGCCCGGCGGCACATTGGCCGGGCAGAAAGCCACCTGCTCGGTCTCGGCAAAGAAGTTGTCGGGCCAGCGGTCCAGCGTCATGCGGCCTATGACCTGCAGCGGCACCAGTTCCTCGGGCACCAGCTTGGTGGCATCGAGATGGTCGAAGTCGAAGGCATCGGCCTCTTCCTCGCTGAACAGCTGCACGGCCAGGTCCCAGGCCGGGAAATTGCCCGCGGTGATCGATTCGAACAGGTCGCGGCGGTGGAAGTCGTTGTCGGCGGCCTGCAGCTTGACGGCCTCGTCCCAGACGGTCGACTGCAGTCCCAGCACGGGGCGCCAGTGGAACTTGACGAAGGTGCTCTTGCCTTGGGCGTTGACCAGGCGGAAGCTGTGCACGCCAAAGCCTTCGATCATGCGCAGGCTGCGCGGAATGGTGCGGTCGCTCATGATCCACATCACCATGTGCATGGATTCGGGCATCAGCGAGATGAAGTCCCAGAACGTGTCGTGCGCGCTCGCGGCCTGTGGGAACGCGCGGTCGGGCTCCATCTTGACGGCATGGACCAGGTCGGGGAACTTCATCGCGTCTTGGATGAAGAACACCGGAATGTTGTTGCCCACCAGGTCCCAGTTGCCTTCGGGCGTATAGAACTTGACCGCAAAGCCGCGCACGTCGCGCGGCGTGTCGACCGAGCCCGCGCCGCCGGCCACGGTGGAGAAGCGACAGAACACCGGAACGCGCAAGCCCTTCTCGGACAGCACCTTGGCGGTGGTGTGCTCGGCAAGCGAATGCGTGAGCTCGAAAACGCCATGCGCGCCGCTGCCGCGCGCGTGCACCACGCGCTCGGGAATGCGCTCATGGTCGAAATGGGTGATCTTCTCGCGCAGGATGAAGTCTTCGAGCAGCGTGGGCCCGCGCGGCGTGCTGCGCAGCGAGTTCTGGTTGTCGGGGACGGCAATGCCCTGCTGGGTGGTCAGCACGGGATGGCTGCCCCCGGCCTGCTGCTGGAGTTCATCCCCCTGGCCGCGAGGGGCCGTGTCGCTGGTTTTGGCGGGCGTGGGCTTGGCAGGCTGTCGTGGCATCGTGGGCTCCTTATGGGGGGTAGCCTCACACTATGTGCCGTGGATGGGCCGGGCGTTGTAGTCCTCGGCCCTGCCTGCTTGTCCTGCGCTTACAGCTTGCTCTTGTGGTAGCTGCCGCGGTCCATGTCGCCGATCTCCACGCTGACCTGCACCAACATGCCTTCGGGATGGGGCGTGAGGCGGCGCAGCACTTCGGCGATGCGGTCCGACAGCTCCTTCTTGACTTCGGGCGTGCGCCCCGCCATGAGACGCAGTTCGGCATGGATGAAGCCGCGCGAGCCGGCAACGGTGCCTATCACGTAGTCCTGGGTCTTGGCGATCCGGCCCTTGACGTCGAACTCGTCGTTGATGGTCGGGTGGTCGCAGACGGTGGTCACGAGTTCGGTGAGCAGCTGCTTTTCGGGCAGGCCGGCCAGGTTGGCGCTGTATTCGACGTAAAGATGGGGCATGGAAGTCTCCTCGGTAAAAAACGGGCGGCGCGCTCAGCGGGTGGCCGGCGGCACCAGGATGGTCGGGGCGCTGGGCGCGGCCAGCGCGGGGTAGTCGCGGCTGTAATGCAGGCCGCGGCTTTCGTGGCGCATCTGCGCCGAGCGCACGATGAGTTCGGCCACCTGCACCAGGTTGCGCAGCTCGAGCAGGTCGCGCGAGACATGAAAGCGCGCGTAGAACTCGTCGATTTCGGCGCTCAGCAAGGCAATGCGCCGCGCCGCGCGCTCCAGGCGCTTGTTGCTGCGCACTATGCCCACATAGTTCCACATGAAGCGGCGCAGCTCGTCCCAGTTGTGGGCGATCACCACGGCTTCGTCGGCGTCGGTGACCTGGCTGTCGTCCCAGCCGGGCAGGGCGCAGGCCTGGGCGGGCGCGGCGGCGCGGATCGCGTCGGCGGCGCTGCGCGCGAACACCATGCATTCGAGCAGCGAGTTGCTGGCCAGCCGGTTGGCGCCGTGCAGGCCCGTGCAGGCGGCTTCGCCTATCGCCATCAGGCCGGCGACATCGGTGCGCCCGGCAAGGTCGGTGAGCACGCCGCCGCAGGTGTAGTGCGCCGCGGGCACGACGGGAATCGGCTCGCGCGTGATGTCTATGCCCAGCTCCAGGCATTTGGCCAGGATGTTGGGGAAGTGGGCCTGCAGGAATTCGGGGCTCTGGTGCGAGATGTCGAGGTAGACGCAGTCCAGACCGTGCTTCTTCATCTCGAAGTCGATGGCGCGCGCAACGATGTCGCGCGGCGCGAGTTCGGCGCGCTCGTCGTGCGCATCCATGAAGCGCTGGCCGCCCAGCGCCGCCGGCAATTTCAACTGTCCGCCTTCGCCGCGCACGGCTTCGCTGATCAGGAACGACTTGGCATGCGGGTGGTAGAGGCAGGTGGGGTGGAACTGTATGAATTCCAGATTGGCGACGCGGCAGCCCGCGCGCCAGGCGGCCGCAATGCCGTCGCCGGTCGCGGTGTCGGGGTTGGTCGTGTAGAGGTAGACCTTGCCCGCGCCGCCCGTCGCCAGGATGGTGTGCGGCGCGCGGAAGGTGTCGACTTCGTCGGTCTTGCCGTTGAGCGCGTACAGGCCCAGGCAGCGCGGCGCGCCGTCCAGGCCCAGGCGCTTGGAGGTGATCACGTCGACCAGCGTGTGGTCCTCGAGCACGGTGATGCCCGGCGTGCGCCGCACGGTTTCTATCAGCTGGCGCTGCACGGCCGCGCCGGTGGCATCGGTGGCGTGCACGATGCGCCGCGCGCTGTGCCCGCCTTCGCGCGTGAGGTGCAACTCGCCGTTTTCCTCGGAGAACGGCACGCCCAGCGACTGCAGCCAGGCAATGGCCGCGGGCGCGTTCTCGACCACCTGGCGTGTCGCGGGCAGGTCGCTCAGGCCAGCGCCCGCGATCAGCGTGTCGTTGATGTGGGCGTCGAAGCTGTCGTCTTCGGCCAGCACCGCGGCAATGCCGCCCTGGGCCTGGTTGCTGGCGCCGTCGTCAAGGCTGCGTTTGGTCAGCACCGCGACGCGGTGCGTGGGCGCGAGCTCCAGCGCGGCGGTGAGGCCGGCCAGGCCGCTGCCCACAATGAGTACGTCGAAATCGTGCAATGCCATGGTGAAACGTCCGGGGAAGGATGACGGGTCAGCTCAGGCCGCACGGCCTAGAGCGGTGTGTAGGCCAGCCGCACATAGATCGGTGCGAAGGCTTCGGCCTGGGTGATCTCGATCAGCGTTTCCTTGGCCAGCTCGAGTAGGGCAATGAAGGTCACGACCAGCACCGTCGAGCCGCGCGCGGGCTGGAACAGGTCTTCGAACGGCACAAAACGCTTGCCCTGCAGCGACTTGAGGATCTGGCTCATGTACTCGCGCACGCTGAGTTCCTCGCGCGTGATGCGATGGTGCTGGATCAGCGTGGCGCGCTTGAGGATGTCCTGCCAGGCCTGCTGCAGCTCGCCCGGCATGAGGTCGGGAAAGCGCGGCTGCAGGCTTTGCTCGATATGCACCTGGGCCTTGAGGAAGTCGCGGCCATGCTGGGGCAACTGGCCCAGCCGGGCGGCCGACAGCTTGATCTGCTCGTATTCGAGCAGCCGGCGCACCAGCTCGGCGCGCGGATCCTCGGCTTCGAGCGCGTCGGCCGACTTCTTGGGCGGCAGCAGCATGCGCGACTTGATCTCGATCAGCATCGCGGCCATCAGCAGGTACTCTGCGGCCAGCTCGAGGTTGCGGCTGCGGATCTCTTCGACATAGCGCAGATACTGGCGCGTGACGCTCAGCATCGGGATGTCGAGAATGTTGAAGTTCTGCTTGCGGATCAGATAGAGCAGCAAGTCGAGCGGGCCTTCAAACGCTTCGAGAAAGACTTCGAGCGCGTCGGGCGGAATGTACAGGTCGTTGGGCAGGGCAAACAGCGGCTCGCCATACAGGCGCGCCAAAGCCACCCGGTCGACGATGTCCACCAGGCCGTCGGGGGCGAGCGCCGCCGCAGCTGCCTCGCCCGGCAGGGCGATCACGGCTGCGCCGTCGGTCGGGCCGCTCATGTCTCAGCAGGCAGCTGCCTGGCCGTCGTCAGGCTCAGGCCTTGGTCTGGTAGACGTAGGGCTTTTGTTCCACGCGGCCGGCACGGTATTCCTGCCAGATTTCGCTGTCGACGTCCTTGTCCCACAGCAGGGCGCGGCCGGCCAGCTGGCGTGCTTCGAGATCGGGCTTTTGCGCGCGCAACTGCTCGATGAACTGGGTGGTGTCGGATTTGTAATCAGGGCGGGCGAAAAAAGACATGGACTGTTAACCTCGTAGGAATACATGATTTTACGGGACATGGCGCTATGCGACCAATCTATCGCTGGATATGGAGTCTGGGCGCGGCTTTCGGGCTGCTGGCACTGACGGCTTGCGACCCGCAGCGCATTGCCGAACTCGAGGAGGATGTGTCCACCGAAGTCGACGTGCGCGACCGCTTTGGCGAGCCCGAGAACGTCTGGCAGGAAGCCGACGGTTCGCGCACCTTCGAGTACAACCGCCAGCCCGCGGGCCACCAGAACTACATGATCACCATAGGCCCCAACGGCAAGATGACGGCGCTGCGCCAGGTGGTGGCGCCGCACATGTTCGACCAGGTGCGCGCGGGAATGAGCGAGCAGGAGGTGCGCCGCATGCTGGGCAAGCCGGCCAAGCGCACGCAATATGAGCGCAAGCAGGAAACCGACTGGGACTGGCGCTATGTCGATCCGCCGACCACGGAAATGCTGTTCACCGTGACGTTCGGGCCCGATGGCCGGGTGCTGCGCACCGGGCGCAGCATGGTGCAGCGCGATGGGCCGTGAATGAATTTATAGGGCAGGCCGTTCATCCTTCGACGCGGCCGGCGAGGCAGGCTCAGTACGAACGGTGGGCGCCCGCTGTTTCTTTTCAACGCCTTGCGCGGCTTAGCCTCGCTTACCTCGCTCAGGACGAACGGGAGGGTGGAGTTCATGCGCCATCAAGGCGCAGGTGCTGGCGCCGGCGCAATGTTGTACTTGACGTTCACACCGCTGTTGTCCGGAGGCGCCGGGGCGTCGTCGCCCATCATCGCGTCGGCCGCCTTGCCGATTCCCTTGCCCGCGATGCGGGCCGTGCCTATGGCGGCATCGGCCGCCAGGCCGACCACGCCGGCCGTGACGCTCACGGCCGCCGAAGTCACGGCAACGACGGCGCAGCCGCCGAGCAGGCTTATTGCGCCGGCTGCCAGCAGCCAGCGCCATGGTGGCGACAAAGCCATGCGCGGCAATCTCAGTGGATGCGCATGCCGGGCGTGGCACCGGCGACCGGCTCCAGCACATAGATGCCGGGCTGGGACTTTTCGTCGGCGTGGCTGGCGGCCAGCACCATGCCTTCGGAAATGCCGAACTTCATCTTGCGTGGCGCCAGGTTGGCGACCAGCACCGTCAGCTTGCCAATCAGGTCAGCAGGCTGGTAGTGGCTGGCGATGCCGCTGAACACATTGCGCGTGCGGCCTTCGCCGGCGTCCAGCGTCAGGCGCAGCAGCTTGGTCGAGCCTTCGACGGCTTCGCAGTGGACGATCTTGGCGATGCGCAGGTCGACCTTGGCGAAGTCGTCAATGCCAATCGTCTCGGCAATCTCCTCGCCACCGGGCAGCACTTTTTCAACCACGGGAGCGGGCGGCGCCTCGAACAGCGCGTCCAGCTGCTTGACATCGACGCGCTGCAGCAGGTGCTCGTACCTGCCGATCTTGTGGCCTGCACCCAGCAGCTGCTGGGCATCGGCAAAGGTCAGCGGCGCGACGTTGAGGAAGGCTTCGACCTGCTGCACGACCGATGGCAGCACGGGCTTGAGGTAGACGGCCAGCAGGCGGAAGGCTTCGATGCAGGTGGTGCAGACTTCCTGCAGGCGCGCGTCCATGCCTTCCTGTTTGGCAAGCTCCCAGGGCTTGTTGGCATCGACGTAGGCGTTGACGCGGTCGCACAGCTGCATGGTTTCACGCACGGCGCGCGCGGTGTCGCGCTTTTCGAAGGCTTCGGCAATGGCCGGCGCCTGGGCGCGCAGCTGCTCGAGCAGGGCCTGGCCTTCGGCGCCCAGGGCCGCGAGCTGGCCTTCAAAGCGCTTGGACAGGAAGCCGGCGGCGCGCGAGGCGATGTTGACGAACTTGCCTATCAGGTCGCTGTTGACGCGCGCCATGAAGTCTTCGGGGTTGAAGTCTATGTCTTCATTGCGGCCGTTGAGCTTGGCGGCGAGGTAGTAGCGCAGCCATTCGGGATTCATCGCCAGGCTCAGGTACTTGAGCGGGTCCAGGCCCGTGCCGCGGCTCTTGCTCATCTTCTCGCCGTTGTTCACGGTGAGGAAGCCGTGCACGAAGATCTGGCTGGGCGTCTTGCGGCCGCTGAACTTGAGCATCGCGGGCCAGAACAGCGTGTGGAAGGTGACGATGTCCTTGCCGATGAAGTGGTACTGCTCGAGCTTTTCATCGGCCATGTAGGCCGCGTAGTCTTCACCGCGGCGGTCGAGCAGGTTCTTCAGCGAGGCCAGGTAGCCCACGGGAGCGTCGAGCCAGACGTAGAAGTACTTGCCCGGGGCGTCGGGAATCTCGATGCCGAAATAGGGCGCGTCGCGCGAGATGTCCCAGTCGCCCAGGCCTTCGCTGGTCGTGCCGTCGGGATTGGTGCGCACGCTGAACCATTCCTTGACCTTGTTGGCCACCTCGGGCTGCACATGCTTGCCGTTCTGCGTCCATTCCTGCAGGAACTCCACGCAGCGCGGGTCCGACAGGCGGAAGAAGAAATGCTCCGAACTCTTGAGCACGGGCTGGGCACCGCTGAGCGCCGAGTAGGGCTTGATCAGGTCGGTGGGCGCGTACACGGCGCTGCAGACTTCGCAGTTGTCGCCGTACTGGTCCTTGGCGTGGCACTTGGGGCATTCGCCCTTGATGAAGCGGTCGGGCAGGAACATGTTCTTCTCGGGATCGAAGAACTGCTCGATGACCTTGGTGTCGATGAACCCGGCCTTCTTCAGGTCCAGGTAGATCTCCTTGGCGAGGACATGGTTCTCCTCGCCGTCGGTGTTGTGCCAGTTGTCGAACTGGATGTGAAAGCCGTCGAGGTACTGCTTGCGCCCGGCCGCGATGTTGGCGACGAACTGCTGGGGCGTGATGCCGGCCTTCTCGGCGGCGATCATGATGGGCGCGCCATGGGCGTCGTCGGCACCGACGAAATTCACGTCGTTGCCCTGCATTCGCTGGAAGCGCACCCAGATGTCGGCCTGGATGTACTCCATGATGTGGCCGATATGGAAGTTGCCGTTGGCGTAGGGCAGGGCTGTGGTAGCGAAGATCTTGCGTGCAGACATCGGAAAGCGCTTTCTCTAGGGGAACCCGTGATTTTAGAGGCTTGCGCGGCCTGTGGCTGAAGTGGGGTTGCGCGGCCTATGCGCAGGCCGCTTCGCACGCGCTGGCCGCAGGCGCCGCGGCGGCCTTGTCCCATTGGAAGAAGCGCACGACTTCCGCGCGCTGGGCGAACGTGTCCTTGCGCCCCAGCGCCATCAGCGCGCGGATGTAGCCGGGCTCGAACAGCAGATAGCTGGCCAGGCCCGCGCCGCGCGCGTCGTTGGCATCGGTGGTCACGCCCAGGGCGCCCAGCAACGCGCGCATGCTGCGCGGCAGGCCGGCGACATGGCGCGCGGCAATCGCGTCCAGCCGCTGGGACGGCGCGATCACCAGCAGATCGATGGGGCGCAGGCCGCTGTTGACGCGCGCTTCGGGCGGGATCAGCGCCAGCGTCGCATTGATGCGCTGGGCGCGCTCCACGTCGAGCGCCAGCGCATCGAGAAAGATGTTCGACAGCGTATGACCCGCAATCTGCGCAATCGTCGGATAGCTTGCCACCACGCCCGTGGGCGCGCTTTCGCGCGCGCCCTGCATGCGGCCTGCGCCAATCACCAGCACCCGGTCAGAGCCCAGGTGGATGGCCGGCGCGAGCGGCGCGGTCTGGCGCATCGAGCCGTCGCCGAAGTACTCGACATGCGTGCCTATGTCGAGCGCGGTCGCGGGGAAGATGAAAGGAATCGCCGAAGACGCCAGCAGATGGGCGTGGCTGATATGGCCGCCTATCGCGCGCCGCTGCGAGCGCACCCAGGGTTGCAGCGCGGCATTGGTCTCGTAGAAGCTCACATGCTCGCCCGAGGTATAGCTCGAGGCCGTCACGGACAGCGCGCGCAGATGGCCCTGGGCAATCAGCCCGGGCAGGCGTGCGAGCGGAACGAGGTCGGTCTGCAGCAGCTCGCCCAGCGGCGTGTTGTCCAGCAGCGAGCGCGGGCGCATGGTGCGCCAGCGCGTGAGCGCCCAGCCCAGCGACAGCAGGCTCAGCCAGCGCGCGCCGCTGCGCAGCATGCTCAGCGCATCGGCGCGATAGACATGTTCGGTGTGCAGATGGCTCCAGATCTGCGCCATCTGCCGCACGGTCAGGTCGAAATGGTCGGCGCCGCAGGCCAGGGCCGCGGCGTTGATCGCCCCGGCCGATGTGCCGGTGATGATGGGAAAGGGATTGGGCCCATGGCCATGACCGCAGCCGCGCCGGATATGCGCAATGGCTTCGAGCACGCCGACCTGATAGGCCGCGCGTGCTCCGCCGCCCGTGAGCAGCAGGCCCGTGGTAGGGGAGGACGAAGGCACAGCAATCCGTGCGCTGCTGTCAGGCAAGGAGGTCTGGATCATAGGCGTCCTCAGTGTGCTCCGCGGCCATTGGGCTGTATTTGGGTCAAACCCTAGATTTTTGCGTCGCCGGGCGCGACTTCAGGCGCGCGCCTTGGACAGCAGCGCCGCGAGGTCGGCGCCGCCCAGCACCACCAGTTGCTGGTCGCGGGCGTAGATGGCGGCGTTCTCGCCCAGCGGCTGCAGCGCGACATAGACGGCCTTGGCCGCGGCCGCGCGGTTGCGCGCGGTCTCGAGCTCGCGCAGCGGCTCTACGCCGTGGTGGCCGGCTTTCCAGCGCCTGGCGCTGACCAGCGTGGTCTGGCCCGCGCGCTCGAGACGGAAATCGATCACGCCCTGGTTGAGCGCCTGCACTTCATAGCCTTCGCTGCGCCAGGCGCTCTCAAGCTGCTGGGCAAAACCGCGCCAGGGCTGGTTCGCGGCGTCGGTCAGCAGCCGGTCGACCTGGGCCGGGCTGGGAGCGCGCAGCTGGCGCCAGGCGGCGATGACGCCCACGACCCACAGCGGCGTCGCCGCGAGCGCGCCGAACGGCGCGATGTTCGCGGGCAGGGCCAGCATGCAGATCAGCGTCACGCCCGCGGCCAGCGCAAAGCTGAGCCACCAGCGCGAACGCAGCAGGATCGCAAACAGGGAATTGGGGGCCATCTTGAATTTCACGGGATCCTCGGGTCGGTACGGTGCGTGGGAAAAATGCCAAGCCTGCATTGTCCTGCTTCTCGCGCGGGCAGCGGGCCTTCGATAGACTTGGCTTTCCCCAAAGGAGTGAATCGAGAATGGCAGTCACAGAACAAGAGCTTTTGGCCGCACTCAGCAGCGTGCAGGACCCGCATACCGGCAAGGATTTCGTCAGCACGCGCGCGCTGCGCAATCTGCAGATCAGTGCCGGCGACGTGGCATTCGACGTGGAGATCGGTTACCCCGCCAAAAGCCTGGTGCCTGAACTGCGCCGCCAGTTCGTCAACGCCGCCAAGACCGTGGCCGGCGTCGAGAACGTCTCGGTGGGCATCACCAGCAAGGTCGTGGCGCACTCCGTGCAGCGCGGCGTCGAGCTGCTGCCCCAGGTGAAGAACATCATCGCCATTTCGTCGGGCAAGGGTGGAGTGGGCAAGAGCACCACCGCCGCCAACCTGGCGCTGGCGCTGGCCGCCGAAGGCGCGCGCGTGGGTCTGCTGGATGCCGACATCTACGGCCCCAGCCAGCCGATGATGATGGGCCTCACGGGCAAGCCCGAGAGCGTGGACGGCAAGACCATGGAGCCGCTGGAGAACTACGGCGTGCAGGTCATGTCCATCGGTTTCCTCGTGAACCAGGACGAAGCCATGATCTGGCGCGGCCCCATGGCCACGCAGGCGCTCGAGCAGATGCTGCGCCAGACCAACTGGAAGGACCTCGACTACCTGCTGGTCGACATGCCGCCGGGAACGGGCGACATCCAGCTGACGCTGGCCCAGCGCGTGCCCATGACGGGCGCCATCGTGGTCACCACGCCCCAGGACATCGCGCTGATCGACGCCAAGAAGGGCATCAAGATGTTCGAGAAGGTGGGCGTTCCCATCCTGGGCATCGTCGAGAACATGGCGGCCCATGTCTGCACCAACTGCGGTCATGTGGAGCATATCTTCGGCGCCGACGGCGGCAAGAAGATGGCCGCCGACTACGGCATGGACTACCTGGGGGCGCTGCCGCTGTCGCTGCAGATCCGCGAGCAGGCCGACAGCGGCAAGCCGACCGTGGTCGCCGAGCCCGACAGCGAGGCCGCGCAGATCTACAAGCGCGTGGCGCGCGACATGGCGGTGAAGATCGCGCTCAAGGCCAAGGATTTCAGCTCCAAGTTCCCGACCATCACGGTCAGCAAGAACACCTGATTTTCCACCTACCGGCCGCTCATGCCTTGACGCGGCCGGCGAGACAGGCCCAGGGCCCGCGGTTTGCCCGTTCGTGGTGAGCTTGTCGAACCATGAACGCAGGGCCTGGGTTCCTGCGCGATGCTGCTTCGGCGCACGCAGAGGGCGCCCGCAAACACACCTGGACGCCCATGGCCAGGCAGCCGCGCAATCCCATGCGGTCTTTCACCTATTGCCGCGCGCCGCAATCCGCTATTGTTGCGTCCATGAACGGATCTTCTGCTTGGGCTTTGGGGTGGCGCACGTTGTGGCGCGATGTGCGCGCGGGCGAGCTGCGCCTGCTGATCGTCGCCGTGACGCTGGCCGTGGCGGCGCTGACCGCCGTGGGCTTCTTTGCCGACCGGCTGCAGGGCGGGCTGGAGCGCGATGCGCGCCAGCTGCTGGGCGGCGATGTGGTGGTGGTCAGCGACAACCCGCCGCCGGCGCAGTTTGCCGAACGCGCGCAGCAGCTGGGCCTGCAGAGCCTGGTCACGGCCAGCTTTCCGACCATGGGCCGCGCGTCCGATGCCCAGGGCGGCGCCAGCCGCCTGGTGGCGCTCAAGAGCGTTCCCGCGGGCTATCCGCTGCGCGGATCGCTGCGCATCGCCAACGCTCCCGGCGAGGCGGGCCAGACCACGCGCGATATTCCCGCGCCCGGCGAAGTCTGGGTCGATGCGCCGCTGCTCGAATCATTGAATCTGCGCATGGGCGACGCGCTGCTGCTGGGCGATGCCTCGCTGCGCATCGCGCGCATCGTGGTGCTCGAACCCGACCGCGGCTCGGGCTTCATGAGCTTTGCGCCGCGCGTGATGCTCAATGCGGCCGATCTGGTCGCCACGGGCCTGGTGCAGCCGGCAAGCCGATTGACGTACCGCCTGGCCGTGGCCGGCGACGCCGCCGCGGTGCGGCAATTCCAGACCTGGGCCGACGCGGCCGTGGTGGCGCGCGAAGCGCATGGCATGCGTGTCGAGTCACTCGACAGCGGCCGCCCCGAAATGCGCCAGACGCTGGCGCGCGCCGAGAAATTCCTCAGCCTCGTGGCGTTGCTGGCCGCGCTGCTGTCGGCCGTGGCCGTGGCGCTGGCCGCGCGCGGCTTTGCCAACGACCACCTCGATGCCTCGGCCATGCTGCGCGTTCTGGGCCAGAGCCAGCGCCGCATCGCGGGCGCCTACACCTTTGAGTTCGCGCTCGTGGGCCTGTTCTCCAGCGCGCTGGGCGTGGCCATAGGCTACGGCGTGCACCATGTGTTCGTGCAGCTGCTGGCGGGCCTGGTCGACGCCGCGCTGCCCGCGCCCAGCCTGTGGCCCGTGGTGTTCGGCCTGGGAATGGGCATGACGCTGCTGTTCACCTTCGGCCTGCCGCCCGTGCTGCAGCTGGCCCAGGTGCCGCCGCTGCGCGTCATGCGCCGCGATCTGGGCGCGATCAAGCCGGCCTCGTGGCTGGTGCTGGGCCTGGGCGTGACCGGCTTCGCGGCGCTGCTGCTGGCCGTGAGCCGCGATGTGAAGCTGGGGCTGATCGCGGTCGGCGGCTTCGGCGGCGCGGTGCTGCTGTTTGCCGGCCTGGCCTGGCTGGCCGTGAAGATGCTGCGGCGCCTGGTCAACGAATCGACCGCGCCGCGCTGGCTGGTGCTGGCGACGCGGCAGATATCGGCGCGTCCGGTCTACGCCGTGCTGCAGGTCAGCAGCCTGGCCGTGGGGCTGCTGGCGCTGGTGCTGCTGGTGCTGCTGCGCACCGACCTGATAGGCAGCTGGCGCGCGGCCTCGCCGCCCGACGCCCCCAACCGCTTCGTCATCAACATCATGCCGGACCAGGCCCGGGACTTCCAGAAAGTGCTCAAGGACCAGGGCGTGGCGCGCTATGACTGGTATCCGATGATCCGCGGCCGGCTGGTGCAGGTCAACGGCCGCGAGGTCCACCCCGACGACTACACCGAGGACCGCGCCAAGCGCCTCGTGGACCGCGAGTTCAATCTCTCGACGGCCGCGCAGGCGCCCGAGCACAACCCCGTGGTCGCGGGCCGCTGGACGCCGGAGGAGAAAGGCGCGATCAGCCTGGAAGAAGGCCTGGCCGAGACGCTGGGCCTCAAGCTCGGCGACCGGCTGACCTTCGATATCGGCGGCGTGCAGAACGAGGCCCGCATCACCAGCCTGCGCAAGGTCGACTGGGGCTCGATGCGCGCCAACTTCTTTGCCATGTATCCGGTCGAGCAGTTGCCCGACGTTGCCGTGACCTATCTTGCCGCCTACCGCGCGCCGCAGACGCCGGGCTTCGACAACGCGCTGGTGCGCCAGTTTCCCAACATCACCAACGTCGACATGGCGAGCACGCTGGCCCAGGTGCAGCAGGTGCTGGACCAGGTGATTCGCGCGGTCGAGTTCCTGTTCATCTTCACGCTGGCCGCGGGCCTGGTGGTGCTGTTCGCGGCCGTCACGGCAACGCGCGAGGAGCGGGCACGCGAGTACGCGATCATGCGCGCCGTCGGCGCGCGCGCCAGCCTGCTGCGCCAGGTGCAGCGCGCCGAGCTGGCCGGCGTGGGCCTGCTCGCGGGCTTTCTCGCCAGCTGCGTCGCCATGGCCGTGGGCTGGGCGCTGGCGCGCTATGTGTTTGACTTCGCCTGGCGCGCCTCGCCCTGGGTGCCGCTGGGCGGAGCGCTGGCCGGCGCCGTGCTCGCCTGGCTGGCCGGCTGGTGGGGGCTGCGCGAAGTGCTGCGCCGCCCGGTGATGACCACGCTGCGCCAGGCCGCGGAGTAGCTGCAGGCCCGCGCCTGGCGCCGGCGCCTCAGTCGAAGATCGCGCTGGTTTGGGCCTTTTGCACAATGGCTTGCGCGTCGCGCGCCAGCAGCAGGCGCTGCGCCACCAGACGGTCGGCGGCCGCCTGCACCGCCTGCACATAGCCTTGCTGCGAACCGTAGAGCTCCTGCAGCGAGGGCCGCGTGTCGCCCGCGGCCAGGCGTGCGGCCTGGGTCTTGTGGAACGGAATGTAGCTGCCCGCGAGATTCGCCAGGTCGACCACCTTGTCGCTGGCCACGTAGTTGAACTCTATGCTGGTTCCCAGCGGCGCCTGGGCTTCGACCGAGCGTATGCCGGCCTGCGTCAGGCCCGTGCCCGCATCGACCTGGGGCACCATGATCGGATAGTGCTTGCCGGTCTGGCGCGGCGGGAAGATGCTGGCGATGCCGGCCTCATCCTCGGGGCGGAACTGCGGGCCGAAGTCCAGCAGTTCGAAGTCGTTGTAGCGCGCCAGATAGTTGAACGCCGGAATATCGGTCAATTGGCTGCCGACCTTCCATTGCAGGCCTTGCATCACCGGAAATTTCAACTGCTCGGGCCGCACCAGGCTGCCGTCGGCCACCTTGGGCACCTGGCTCGCGGGCGGCTGCCTGCCCGTGGTCACCCAGTCTTCAAGCGCGATGAACAGCGCGCGGAAGGTGTCGTTGAAATGCACCACCGTGCCCGAAGGGTAGACGCTGCGGCCGGGCGCGTAGCTGATGCTGGCTTCGCCGCCCGCGCCGCCATGCTGGGTGCTGGCGTAGTAGTAGATGCGCGCATTCTCGGGCTGCACCAGATCCTGCGTGCCCTGGGTGTTGGTCAGCGCGGGCGAGCCCTGCAGCTGCCAGAATTCCGTGCCTGAGAGTCCCAGGAAGAACTTGGGGCAGGTGTCGCTCGCGCTGCAGCGGCGCATCACGCCGCCGTCGCGCCCGCTGATGCCGTCCGCGTAATTCCTGTCGAGCCCGCGCGGCGCGGTCTGGCCGAAGGCCGTGTGGTCGGTGCGCAGTCCGCCGCCGCCGCCGGGAACGGCGAAACGCGTGTTGACATTGGTCTGGCGCGCGGCGACATGGGCGAACATGCCGTCAAACACGCGCGAGCCGTCGAGCGCCTGGTTGAAGCCCAGGTGCAGGAAGGTCTTCATCGCATTGCCCGACTGGGACGTTCCCTGGCCAATCGTGTGGGCGATGCGCCCGGCCAGCGGATTGGCGTTGCCGGCCGAATCTTTCTCGGCCTTGCGGAAGAAGCCCACCGCGTCGCGCAGCGCCGCCAGGCCCACGCCCATGACCTTGGGGTCCTTGGCCTCGTAGACCAGTTCATAGAGATACAGAGGATCGAAGCCCTGCTTGAGGCAGACCTTGGTCGCGTCGGGCGTTCCGGGAAATGGCGTGGCATCGCTGCAGCTGGCGAATTTCCAGTCAGCCGCGGCGATGGGCAGGCGCGCATCGGTTTCGTTGATGCGCCGCGTGAGCGAATAGCCGGGCCGGCTGTTGTCCAGGCTGGCCGGTGCGTAGGGAATCATCGAGCCGTTGAACACGCCGCCGGGCAGGGCCATGGTCGAGGTCGCAGCCGACGGGACCAGCTCGGTGCGGTAGGCCCCCGTGATGCTGCTGCCGTCGGGGTTTCTCGCGACCGGCACCTGCGCCGTGAGGCGTTCAGGCGTTGTCTTGGGCACATCGCCCTGCCATGCCGCGTAGAGCATCACATAGCCGCGCTCCAGATAGACCGCGTCGCCGGGCGCTGCGCTCGGGTTGGGCATGGTGAGGATGTTGCCGCGGTTGGGCGCGTCGTAGCGCAGTATGCCGCTGGCCTTGGCCATGTTCTTGGGCTTGAGCAGCACGAAGTCGGTCGCGTACTCGACCATTCCGCGGCTGTTGACGGGCGCCAGCGACAGATCCTGGATGGCCGCATTCTTCGGATTGCGCGGATCGAGTTCGCCGGACAGCGTGCCGCTGACTTTTTCATAGGCGCCCACGTCGCCGTAGCTGCCCGGGAAGTCCTGGGTCGATGTCACCTGCATGGTGAGCTTGGGAGCTGCGGAGTTGCCTTCATCATTCGACGACCCGCCGCAGCCCGCGAGGGCCGCAATGCCCAGCGCCACGCTGGAAATCTGGAATATACGCACGCTTGTCTCCTTGCTTTGTTGATGTAGTGGCTGTGCCGAGGGCGCACCCTCGCAGTCAATATAGAAATCTGGGTTTGATCTGTGAAATCGATTGTTCGAATCGATTGATTCAAATTGCAGATGGGTGGTGGCGCTTGCCATGCGCTGTTGCCAGGCTGGGCGCGCGCGCGCAGGGCCATGTCAAGCTGCGGGACAATGGCGCATGTTTCATGTTTCCGGCGCGCTGCCTGCCAGCGCTTGAACCCCATGCAGATTGAAGAAAAACCGCCTTTTGACACGCCCTTCGAATGGATTGGCGGCGAGCCCGCCATCCAGCGCATGGTCGACCGCTTCTATGACCTCATGGATCTCGAACCGGCCTACACCGAGCTGCGCGCAGCCCATGGCTCGCAGCTCGATGGCGCGCGCCAGAAGCTGTTCTGGTTTCTCTGCGGCTGGATGGGCGGCCCCGACCATTACCAGAGCCGCTTCGGCCATCCGCGCCTGAAGATGCGCCACATGCCGTTCAAGATCGGCGTGCGCGAGCGCGACCAGTGGGTGGCGTGCATGGACCAGGCCATGCTGGAGACCGGCGTTCCCGAGACGCTGCGCCAGCGCCTGGCCCAGAGTTTCATGGGCACGGCCGACTGGATGAGAAATCAGGGCGGTTGAGCCGCTCCCGTCGCGCTTGCTTGCTGGCGCGCAGCCGCTACCATCGGGGTCACTAACCGTTGGATACAAACCGTGCAGGAGCATTTATGGGCGTGATCGGCTGGATATTTCTGGTGGTGGTTCTGGCCGTGGCGGCCTGGGCCGTCATGGCTTACAACCGCCTGGTGGTGGCGCGCAACCGCATTGCCAATGCGTTCGGGCAGATCGATGTGCAGCTCAAGCGCCGCCACGATCTGGTGCCCAATCTGGTCGAAGTGGCGCGCGGCTACATGGCGCATGAGGCCAGCACGCTCGAAGCCGTGATCCGCGCGCGTGGCGCGGCCAGCAGCGCCGCCGACCAGGCGCGCGCCCGGCCCGCGGACGCGGCGGCCATAGGCCTGCTGTCGCAGGCCGAATCGGCGCTGGGCGCGCAACTGGGCCGGCTGATGATGCTCAGTGAAGCCTATCCCGAACTCAAGGCCGACGCCCACATGCTGCGCCTGAGCGAGGAAATCACCAGCACCGAGAACCGCATCGGCTTTGCGCGCCAGGCCTACAACGACCAGGTGCTGGAATTCAACAACCATGCGAGCCAGTTTCCCGACGTGCTGCTGGCGCGCGCGCTGGGCTTTGGCGCGGCCGCGATGCTGGAGTCGACCACCAGCGACGCCGAGCGCGCCGTGCCCCAACTGCGGTTCTGATCTGCGCACCTTGGAGCTGGCATGAAATTCTGGCGCCATCAGGAGCAGGCGCGCAGCGCCACCGCACGCCTGCTGCTGGCCTTTGCGCTGGCCGTGGCGCTGCTGGTGGCCGCAGTGCACAGCGGACTGGTGCTCGCCTGGCTCGCGCTGTCCTGGATGCTGGGCGGCAACCTGCCTTTCCCTGCGGGCTTCGCGGCCGTCAACATCGGCATGACGCTGCTGTTCGTGCTGGGCGGCTGGTGGGTGGAAACCGACCAGTTGCGCGCCGGCGGGCTGCGCCTGGCCGAACGCATTGGTGCGCGTGAAGTGCGGCCCGACCGCAGCCTCGCGGAGCAGACCTTCGCCAACGTGGTGCAGGAGCTGTGCATTGCCGCGCACATGACACCTCCCCAGGCCATGGTGCTGGCGCGCACCGATGCAATCAATGCGTTTGCCGCCGGCTGGGACGAGGAGGACGCGATCATCGCCGTGACCCAGGGCGCGCTGGACCATCTGAGCCGCGAGGAACTGCAGGGCATGGTCGCGCATGAACTGAGCCATCTGCATGAAGGCGATACGCGGCTCAAGATGCAGCTCGCCGGCATGGTCTACGGCCTGGAGCTGGTCTACCAGCTGGGCGAAAGCATGTGCGAGCGCGGCGGTGCGATGTGGTGGTTCGGCTCGGTGATCAAGGGCGTGGGCTTCGCGGGCTGGCTCGCGGGACGCTGGCTCAAGGCCGCGGTCTCGCGCCAGCGTGAGTACCTCGCCGATGCGCGCGCCGTGCAGTGGACGCGCAGCAAGGACGGCCTGGGCGGCGTGCTGCGCAAGGTCATGGGCCAGCGCCAGGACGGCAGCTACGATGCGCGCCGCGGCCAGTATGCGCTCGACCACCACGCGGTGCAGCACATGCTGCTGGTCGATGTGGAAAACAGCAGCCGCTGGGCCGAGCGCCTCGCGACCCATCCCGCGCTCGCCGACCGGGTGCGCCGCATCTATGGGCGCACCATGTCGCCCATGCCGCTGCAGCGCGTGACGCGCTGAAGCCTTGCCCTACCTGCCGCCGTGGCGCGGAATGTGGGGCTGCAGCAGCACGATCAACGCGCCCGCGCCGCCGTCATTGGGCCGCGCCTGCACGAACGCCAGCACCTCCTGCTTTTGCACCAGCCAGCTGTGCACCCGGCCCTTGAGCACGGGCATGCGCCCCGGTGATCCCAGCCCCTTGCCATGCACCACGCGCACGCAGCGCGCGCCGTCGCGCTGGGCATGGCGTATGAATTCGCCCAGGGCTTCGCGCGCCTCGTCGGTGCGCAGGCCGTGCAGGTCGAGCTGGCGCTGGACGCTCCAGTGGCCCGCGCGCAACCGGTGCGCGACATCGTGGCCCATGCCGGGGCGCAGATAGCTCAGCTGGTCGTCGGTCAGCAGCAGCGTGCTGACATCGAACTCGTCGCTGATGGCTTCGCGCAGCACGGCCTGCTCGTCGAGCAGCCGCTGCTGAGGCACGGGCAGCACGTTGCCGGGCAGAGGCGGCAGCCGGTTGCCCGTGTGGCGCAGCGGCCGCACGCCGCCTATCGCCTGCAGGAACAGCGCGCGGTCGGTGGCCGGGCGCAGCGCGATGCGCCGCTGCTCCTCGGCAATGAGCGCGGCCTGCCGCGCCGCGGCCGCCAGGGCTTTGCGGACCGGTTTCAGGTCTTGGAGGGATTTCACGCGCATGGGGCGTTTTTATCCGAATATGGCCAAGCTCCGGCCCAGGTCCCGCGCATACCCTGGAAACCACGCTGTTTTTGTCCTCAAGCCGTCACAGCAAGCCCTGCTGCGCCATCGACATGCCCGCACCGGGCGCGACGATGATGTGGTCCAGCACGCGCACGTCAATCAGTGCCAGCGCGCCACGCAGTATCTCGGTGAGCGCGACATCGGCGGGACTGGCCTGTACGCCGCCGCTGGGGTGGTTGTGCGCCAGCACCACGGCCGCGGCCTGGTGCTGCAGCGCGTGCAGCACGACTTCCCGGGGATAGACGCTGTTTTGCGCCAGCGTGCCGCGGAACATTTCCTCCATTGCGATCAGCCGGTGCTGCTGGTCCAGGAACAGTACGGCAAAGACCTCATGCGGCTTGGGCGCGAGGTGCAGCTGCAGGTATTGGGTCACGGCCTGCGGGCTGTCGAACACCGTGCGCGCGCGCAGGCGCTGGGCCAGCGCGCGCCGCGCCAGCTCGAGCACGGCCAGCAGCTGGGCGCGCTTGGCCGGGCCCAGGCCCTTGACGCGCGCCAGATCCTGGGGCGGCGCCTGCAGCAGGCCGGCAATGCCGCCGAAGCCGCCGCGTGCCTTGCCGGTCGCGGGGTCGGTGTCCGGCGCCTCCAGCAGTTCCTGCGCCAGCTGCAGCACGCCTTTGCCTTTGATTCCGGTGCGCAGCACGATGGCCAGCAGCTCGGCGTCGGCCAGCGCACCGGGGCCGCGGGCCAGCAGCTTTTCGCGCGGCCGGGCAGCGCGCGGCAGGTCTTTGAGGGGCATGGCGCAACTCCTGCCTGGCCATGTCGCCGGGAGGAGGGCGGCAGCGCTGCCAAGGGGCATCTGCAAGCCGCTGCGTGGGGGCATGGCCGGGTTTCTACAATAGACCCCAGTTTATCGGGACTCTCATGACATCTAGCGCACAACCCACTTTGGCTTCGCAGACTGCCGTACCCACGGTGCAGGCCGGATCGTTTCTGACCCTGCACTACCGCCTGGCCGGCCCGGCAGGCGATGTGATCAACACTTTCGGCGAAAAGCCCGCGACGCTGTCGCTGGGCGCGGGCGAGCTGTCGCCTGCGGTCGAGCAGCGCCTGATCGGCCTCGAAGAGGGCCAGCGCACGACGTTCGAGCTGCCCGCGGGCGAAGCCTTTGGCGAGCGCAACGCAGACATGCAGCAGTGGGTGGCGCGCAAGCTCATGAACGAGCTCGGCGACCCCTATGAGAAGTACACCGCGGGCGACGTGGTGCAGTTCCCCACGCCCGACGGCCTGGGCAGCTATGCCGGCGCCGTGGTGCGCGTGCGCGAGGACGGCGCGGTGCTGTTCGACTTCAACCATCCCCTGGCCGGCCAGCCCGTCACCTTCGAGGTGCAGATCATCGGGGTGCTCTGAGCCATGGACAAGCCCCAGGAAATCGTTCTTGCCGAGCCGCGCGGCTTCTGTGCCGGCGTCGACCGGGCGATCGAGATCGTCGAGCGGGCCATCGCCAAGTTCGGCGCGCCCATCTACGTGCGCCATGAAATCGTGCACAACACGTTCGTGGTCAACGACCTCAAGACCCGCGGCGCGATCTTCATCGAGGAGCTTGACGATGTGCCGCCGGGCGCGACGCTGGTGTTTTCCGCGCATGGCGTGAGCCAGGCGGTGCAGCAGGAAGCAAAACGCCGGGGCTTCCAGATTTTCGATGCGACCTGCCCGCTGGTCAGCAAGGTGCATGTCGAAGTCGCCAAGCTCGCCAAGGAAGGCTACGAGTTCATCATGATCGGCCACAAGGGCCATCCCGAAGTCGAAGGCACGATGGGCCAGCTCGACCACGGCATCCACCTGGTCGAGGAGGTCGAGGACGTCGCCAAGGTCCAGCCCGCGCAGACCGAACTGCTGGCCGTGGTCACGCAGACCACGCTCAGCGTCGACGACGCCGCGGCCATCATGGCCGCGGTGCGCGAGCGCTTTCCGCAGGTGCGCGTTCCCAAGCAGCAGGACATCTGCTACGCCACGCAGAACCGCCAGGACGCGGTCAAGGTGCTGAGCCCGCAGGTCGACGTGGTGATCGTCGTCGGCAGCCCCACGAGCTCCAACAGCAACCGGCTGCGCGAACTCGCGGCGCGCCTGGGCACGCGTGCCTACATGGTCGACAACGCCCAGGAGCTGCAGCCGGCCTGGTTCCATGGCGTGGCGCGCGTAGGCCTCACGGCCGGCGCGTCGGCGCCCGAAGTGCTGGTGCGCGAAGTCATAGACCGCATCAAGGCACTGGGCGCGACCTCGGTGCGCAGCATGAACGGCATAGAGGAAACCGTGAAGTTCCCGCTGCCCAAGGGCCTCAAGATCGACGCGGCCACGGGCCTGGAGATCGAAGTGCGCAAGGCGCCCGAACTGGGCCCCGGCCACTGAAGCCGCGTCCGGGCGCTTGCGCCCGGCTTCAGCTCCACAGATCGAGCGGCGGATCGGCCGCGACCGCGCGCAGGATGTCGGTGCGCGAGACAAAGCCCGCCAGATGGCCGAGCTCGTCGGTCACCGGCAGGCCCGGCAGTCCGGTGTCGAGCAGCACGCTGGCGAGCCGGCGCAGCGCGGTGTCGGCCGCGACCGCGGGCACGGGGCTGATCATCACCGCATGCACCGGGCGCTTGGCCAGGTCGATCGCTTCCTGCACCGATCCGGGCGTGGGCAGCAGGTCCAGCGGCGCCATGTCGGCGCGCAGCAGCAGACCCACGACGCGGCCCTGGGCATTGAGCACGGGCGCCTGCGCGACGCGGTGTTCGGCCAGGATCTGCCAGGCATCGTTGACGCGCATGTCGGCGGCCACGGTGAGCGCCCCCCGGGTCATCACATCGCGCACGCATTCCAGCGGCTGGCGCTCGACTTGCGGGCCTTTTTCCGTCGCCGCATAGGCATCGACGGCTTCCTGCGCCGCGCGCGGCAGCGCGGGCGTGGTCTCGGGCTCGACTGCCGCATCGGCGGAAAACTCGACATCGGCGCTGCGCGTGCGCAGCGCCTGCGGGCGCTGCACGCGGCGTACGGGAGCGACCTGGGCCAACTGGTCGGGGCCGCCGCGGTAGATCGGCCCGTCGGGGCCTAGAACATAAAACATGGTGGGATATGCCGTGGTTGAGTGGAAGGCGGGCGGTTGCGATCTTGACATGGCCTGGCGCTGGTAGACACCTGGCGCGCATCAGTCTCTGCCGCCAATTCTGTGGTCTTGTGCGCGGGCCACTAGAATTGCCGTCTATGCTAGACATCCTCCTCCTTCGCAAAGACCTCGACACCGCCATCGCGCGGCTGGAAACCCGTAAAAAGCCCCAGGCTTTCCTGAACGTGGAGGCGTTCCAGTCTCTCGAGTCCGAGCGCAAGCGCCTGCAGACGCGCACCGAGGAACTGCAAGCCCAGCGCAACCAGCTGTCCAAGCAGGTCGGCATGCTGATGGGCAAGGGCGACAAGGAAGGCGCCGAAGCCGCCAAGGCCCAGGTCGCGGCCATCAAGACCGAATTTGAAACCTCGTCCACGCGCCTGGAGCAGATCCAGGGCGAGCTGCAGACCATGCTGCTGGCCGTGCCCAACATGCCGCACGAAAGCGTGCCCGTGGGCAGCGACGAGTCGGGCAATGTCGAAGTGCGCCGCTGGGGCACGCCCAAGGCCTTCGAATTCGCAGCCAAGGACCATGTCGACGTCGGCACGCCGCTGGGCCTGGACTTCGACATGGGCGTCAAGCTCTCGGGTTCGCGCTTCACCGTGATGAAGGGCCCGATCGCGCGCCTGCACCGCGCGCTGGCGCAGTTCATGATCGACCTGCAGACCGAAGAGCATGGCTACACCGAATGCTATGTGCCTTACGCCGTCAACGCCGACTCGCTCAAGGGCACGGGCCAGCTGCCCAAGTTCGAAGGCGATCTGTTTGCGGCCAAGAAGGGCGGCCAGGACGGCGAGCCCGTTCCCGACCATGCGGCGCTGTACCTGATTCCCACGGCCGAAGTGCCGCTGACCAACTTCGTGCGCGACCAGGTCGTGGCCGAAGCCGATCTGCCGATCAAGCTCACGGCCCACAGCCCGTGCTTTCGCTCGGAAGCCGGCAGCTACGGCCGCGACACGCGCGGCATGATCCGCCAGCACCAGTTCGACAAGGTCGAGATGGTGCAGATCGTGCATCCCGACAAGAGCTACGAGGCGCTCGAGGAAATGACGGGCCATGCCGAAGCCGTGCTGCAGAAGCTGGGCCTGCCGTACCGCGTGATGAGCCTGTGCACGGGCGACATGGGCTTTGGCGCGGCCAAGACCTATGACCTCGAAGTCTGGCTGCCCGGCCAGGACAACTTCCGCGAAATCAGCTCGATCTCGAACTGCGAAGCCTTCCAGTCGCGCCGCCTGCAGGCGCGTTTCAAGAACGCCCAGGGCAAGAACGAACTGCTGCACACCTTGAACGGTTCGGGCCTGGCCGTGGGCCGCTGCCTGGTGGCGGTTCTGGAAAACTACCAGAACGCCGACGGCTCGGTAAGCGTGCCCGAAGTGCTGCAGCCATACATGGGCGGAAAAACTTTGATTCAGCCCTGAAAAACAGTGCTACAATAGATGCTTCGACACACAGGAGAGGTGGCAGAGTGGTCGAATGTACCTGACTCGAAATCAGGCGTACCGCAAGGTACCGTGGGTTCGAATCCCACCCTCTCCGCCAAAATGAAAAAGCCCAAGTGACAAGTCACTTGGGCTTTTTTCTTTGCGCTTCATTTTCTGTAAAAAAGGCCTGCACGGAGTTTCCGCGCAGGCCTTTGATTTTGGCGTTGGATCAGCCGGCCAGCGTAATCGTCACGCTGTTGCCGCTATAGGTCACGGTGGACTTGGCAAAACCGCTCACGGCCACCGATGAGAACTTGTTGTGCACGCCCTTGGCGGTCAGCACCACGATCTGGTCGCCCGCCTTGGGCGCATAGCCGTTGGCGAAAGTCACGTTGAGTGCGCCTGCCAGCGCTGCATGGTCGGCGACCACCAGTGTGCCGGCGGTGCTGCTGGACAGTGCCAGGTTCAGCGCGCCGGACTTTTGCGTGTAGCTGCCGGCCACACGCACCTGGATGCCGTGGGTGGCCAGCGTGCCGCCATCGACGTATACCGCGCCAGCGCCCATCGCCGTCGCCGAATCCGCGCGCAAAGTGCCGCCGGAAACAATGGTACCGCCGCTGTAGGTGTTGGCGCCCGTCAGGGCCAGCGTTCCGGTGCCGCGCTTGGTCAGCTTGCCGGCGCCGCCGATGTCATTGCGCCAGCGGTCGAAGGAGCAGAAGCCAGAGACGCAGAAACCTTCTGTGCTCTGATTCATGGTGACGGCAACGTCGGCCTCGAACTTGCCGTAGCCGCTGGCCGCGTCGAAAAGGTTCAGGCGGCCGAAGCCTTCCTCGTCGTCCAGCACGGGATAGCCCGAATCGATGGCCGTGGTCTTGAGCACGGCGCGTCGCTGGTCTGCGCTCAGATACGGGAAGCGGGTTTCCAGCAGCGTTTCCATTCCCTTGGGCACCACGGCCGGCTTGCCGGCCTTGGTGCTGTCCTTGGCGAAGCCGAAAGTCAGGCGGCGCAGGTACTCGGCCCTGGATGTCGCGAAATCCGCAAAACGGTCTTCGCTGGCGTTGGCCGAGTGGGCTGCATTCCACAGTTCCGTGCCGCTGTTCACGCCTACTTTTGCGCGCAATTGCGCCTGTGCCTGCTGGAATACCGCCAGACGCTGGGCTTCGGTGTAGGCCAGGCCGCGATCGCCTGCGCCCTTCATCAGGGGCATCCAGACCGACGAGCCCAGCATGCGGCCACCCATGACGCCCAGCGCCGAGTGCATTCCGGCGCGGATGCGGTTCTCACCTGCTTCCAGGCCGCGCGCCACGGCTTCCTGGAAGCGCTGTGGAGTCATATAGGCAATGGCCATCGAGTAGCGCACGAACTCGGCGGTGTGGCCGCTGGGGAAGTCGGAGTCCTGCTGCGCGCGGGTCTGTGCCGCTGCCGCGTTGTCGCCCGCGGCGCGGCGCGCCAGCAGTTCGGGCAGGACCTTGACCGTGGGCAGGCTGCTGTCGGCTGCTGACCAGCGATAGGGGCGGGCAAACTTGTAGAAGCCCTTGGGGCCATTGTCCGAGGCGATGTTGCCTACGGTGGCGTTGTCGACGAACTGCAGCACGGCGCCGAACTCGGGGTTGGTCAGGGGATTTGTGTCGCCCCATCCCGAGCTCGGATTCTTCGCCAGATCGTCCCAGGCCTGGCCCAGTGGTCCCAGCGCACCGCCCTTGACCGTGCGCGTCACCTTGTTGCCGGTGTCGTCCAGCGCGATGGACTCGCGCTCTGCGCTGGTGTACTCGGTTTTCGTCGTCAGCTTGGAGGAGTACTCCATGTTCTGCAGGAACAGTTCCTTGTTCTTGATGGTTCCCGTGGTGCCCGCGGCAGGCGCCTGGCCGGGCGCGCCGCTGGTGTTGTCCGTGGTGAGCACATGCCATACACCGTTCCAGGTGGTCAGGCCAAACAGGTCGCAGCCCGGTACGCCGGCCGTGCTGGTGTTCGGCGTGGTTGCACCGTCGGCGAAGATACCGGCGTAGTCCGCGGCCTTGAAGCCGTTCATTTTCCGTTCGGAAGGCTCGAAAATATCGAGAAAGCCCGACAGGATGCGCAGGGTGCTGTTCGTTGTGTGGTCGGCATAGCAGGCGTTGTTGCCATTGGCCGTCGCGTCATGCCTGCCCGAGTTGTAGACGGTGGCATCTTCGCGGTACTTGGGCACATCGGTGCGCGATGCAGGCATGCTCGTTGCCGCCGGCGGCGCAACGTTGACCGTTTCGGTGCCCAGGCCCGCCGGCGCTGCGGGAATCACGTATGCGGCTGTCTCGTCGTCGCTGCCACCGCAGGCGGCCACGGTCAACAACGTGGCCAGGGCGATGGCGCGCAGGGCGAATGTTTGCTTGGGAGCGGAAAAATGGACGGAAGTTTGCATGCGCAAGAAAGGCTCAAAAAGGGGAAGCCCGCAGTATTTGAGGCAAGGCATGAAACTGTGATGACAAACCGTACCGGTGGCGCGCGATTTTCGTTTCGCTGACGGCCCCGCAGGCACGCCTGTGGACATTTCACCGGACGGCCTGAACCTGTGGTTCGCGCCAAAGCACCCGGAAACGCCGTGGCATGCCAAGGCTGTTGGTCGTGGCCTATGCGCTCAGCCCCATCGATCTCATTGCCGGTTTCATTGCCTTGCTGGGCTATCTGGATGATGTGCTGCTGCTTGCCGCTTGTCGCGCTCGGTTCTATCAGTGGCTTGCGGTCAGGGATTCCAGACTCCGCGGCGGTGCCTGCGCAGTGGTTATGGTGGTCATCCGGATCGGCACTTCGGTCGGAGTGTGCATTGCGTTTTCAAGGCAAATGCCTGGAGGTGGACACTGTTTTCTTCAGTGGGGACAAAAAACTGGGTTATACTTTCGTTCTTGGCGCAGTGGATTGGTGAAAACCTTTCGCTGCCAGACGCGGCTGTAGCTCAGCTGGATAGAGTACTTGGCTACGAACCAAGGGGTCGTGGGTTCGATTCCTGCCAGCCGCACCAGACGACAAGCCCCAGAACAGCAATGTTCTGGGGCTTTTTCGTTGGTGCACGAAAAATCGACCCTAGGAATCCTTCATTTGAACTGTTCGGTGCGCGGCCGGGCACTGTCGTCGATGACCATTGTGGAATCGCGCCGTGCACGCCGCGATTCGAGCCAGAGCAGAGCAGCGCTGATCACCAGCACCCAGGCGCCGAAGTAAGACGCGATGGACGATTCCAGAACGCCCTTGGCAGCGCACAATGCGGCGCCCATCAGCAGGGTCACCATAAGAAGATCAATGAACAAACGTCTTGACATAGTGTTTAGCTATTAAATAAAGCGGATGTTATTGTTTTGGCTATTGCATCGGTGTAGGAAAAAATCCTGTGTGCATGCGCGGCAGAAAAGCGCAGCACACACAAAGAATTCTCAAGTTTTGCTTTCACTCCGATTTTTTGGGCTATAATCGATAGCTTAGCGGCTGTAGCTCAGCTGGATAGAGTACTTGGCTACGAACCAAGGGGTCGTGGGTTCGATTCCTGCCAGCCGCACCAAACGTGAAGCCTCAGAGTGGAAACACTCTGAGGCTTTTTCGTTTTGCGCGAACCTGCCCTCAGGGATCTGGGCGCGAAAAGGGCAGGGTTCAGCGCGCGCCGCGCGCCCTGCGGTCACTCACCGCTGGTCTCGGCCTGTCCCTTGCCGGCTGCGCGCTGCGCAGTCGGCGAAACCGTTTGCGCCGCGAAATCTTCACTGCGCAGCACATCCCGTGCCACGGCATCGCCCTGGCCCGCGGCGCGCTGCAGCCACATGGCGGCCTGAGCGCTGTCCTGATCGACGCCACGGCCGCTGGCATACATCAATCCCAGATGGAGCTGCGCCTTGGCATGGCCCTGGCCGGCCGCGAGCCGAAACCACTTGACGGCTTGCGCGTCGTCCCGGTCGACCTCGATGCCGCGTTCGAACTTCGCGCCCAAGGTGAATTGCGCGGGCGCATGGCCCTGGTCGGCCGCAAGGCGGTACCACTTGAGCGCCTGCTGCTCGCTGGCTTCGACGCCTTGTCCGGCGTTGTACATCGACGCCAATGCGTCTTGGGCTGCTGGCAGTCCGCGCTCGGCGGCGCGTTGGTACCACTGAGCGGCCTGGCGGTCGCTTTGCGCGACTCCGTCGCCGTTTTCGTACATCGCGCCCAGGCTAAGCTGCGCCTTGGCATCGCCGCGCTGGGCTTGCTCCAGCAGATCGGCGTGTTGGCCGAAAACCAGGCCTGCAGTGAGCAGCAGACCCGCCAATGCGACGCCCTGAGCCAATGTTTTCACATGAAAAATAGTCATTTTCTTAAGCAGATAATTTAACAATAGGTTTTAACTATAATTCTTTTTTCCGCCGCTGTCCAGATCGCACGGTGTCGTGCCCGTGCTGGTGAAAGGCCCGTGGCTTTTGCTGCAGCGCGTTTGATGCAAAGATCAGCGCATGAGCAAAGCCTTCACCAAAGAATCAGATGCCGGGGACGACGATGACGAACTCGGTGCATTGCCGCCCATTCCCGCGGGCAGCAAGAACTACATCACGCCCCGGGGCTACCAGCGGTTGCGCGACGAGCTGTTCGCGCTGATCGACACCGAGCGCCCGCAGATCGTCGAGATCGTTCACTGGGCGGCGAGCAATGGCGACCGTTCGGAAAACGGCGACTACCTCTACGGCAAGAAGCGCCTGCGCGAGATCGACCGGCGCATACGTTTCCTGACCAAGCGCCTGGAAATCGCCGAAGTCGTGGACCCGGCCGTGCACGCGGGCAGCGAGCAGGTGTTCTTTGGCGCGACCGTGACCTATGTCGAGGATGACGGCATGGAGCGCAGCGTGACCATCATGGGCATAGACGAAGCCAACAGCGCGCAGGGCGAGGTCAGCTGGATTTCACCCGTGGCGCGCGCGCTGCTCAAGGCGCGCGTGGGCGACGAAGTCGCGCTGCAGACGCCGGGCGGCGTGCGCCTGCTCGAGGTGCTTGACGTGAGCTATCCCGAAGCAAAATCTTAGTCAGCAACGAAGTCACGGGCCATTCCAAGCGCCGGAATGGGCTGCAGCCCTCGCAACTGGCGCGGTCCAGCAAGGGGGCAGCGAGCAAGGGCAGTCCCGCTCCCGCGCAGTGAGAGAGGGGGCGGGCGCGAAGCGCCTCAGGGGGTGTTAATCCACTGACGGCATGATGCGCGTCGCCTTGATGACGACCGGGGCGCGGCGCAGATTGCGCAGCGCGGCTTCGACCTGCTGCTGGTTCTTGACCGAGACCACGAAACGCAGATCGGTCGTGCCCATGGGCGCTTCGTCGACCATCTCCAGGTGCTGGATGTCGACTTCGGCGTCGGTCAGCTCGGAGGCCACGCGCGCCAGCACGCCCTTGCCGTTGCGCACCGTGACCAGGATGCCGCTTTCGAACATGTGGGTCAGACCTTCGGCCCACTCGACCGAGATGAAACGGTCCGGGTCCTTCTCATACAGACGCTTGACGATGGCGCAGTGCGCGTGGTGCACCATCAGGCCTTCGCCGCGGCCCAGATAGCCGAGCACCGGATCTCCGGGCACGGGACGGCAGCAATGTGCGAAACGGATAGAGGCATTGGTGCTGCCGTCCAGCGTCACCGTGCCCTGGGAAATCTTGTCCTTGGCGCTGTAGCGTTCCTGGCTCAGCAGCACGGCGTTGGGGCGCTGGCCATGGTCGCCCAGCAGCACCATGATGCGCGCCGCGACCAGGCTCGCTATGCGCCGGCCCATGCCGATGTCGGTCATGAGCTCGCTGCGGCTGCGGTTGCCGGTGTCCTGCAGCAGCCGGTCCCAGAGCGCCTGATTGGCGTCGTCCTGGGGCGGCAGATGCTCTATGCCCTCGGCACGCAGCGCCTGCGACAGCAGTTTCTCGCCCAGGCTCGCGGACTCGCTCTGGGCCGAAGTCTTGAGGTGGTGGCGGATCTTGGAGCGCGCGCGCGCGGTCTTGACAAATCCCAGCCAGGCCGGGTTGGGGCGGGCGTTCTCGGCGGTGATGATCTCGATCACGTCGCCGCTCTTGAGCTCGGTGCGCAGCGGCACGTCTTCGTTGTTGATGCGCGCGGCCGTCGCGTGGTTGCCGATCTTGCTGTGGATCGCGTAGGCGAAGTCGACCACGGTCGCGCCGCGCGGCATGGCCATGATTTCGCTCTTGGGCGTGAAAACATAGACCGCGTCGGGGAACAGGTCGACCTTGACATGGTCCCAGAACTCGGTCGCATCGCGCGTCTCGTTCTGGATGTCGAGCAGCGACTGCAGCCACTGGGTGCTCATCTGCTCGGTGTCGCCGGGGCGCTGCTGCGCCTGGTAGAGCCAATGCGCGGCGACGCCGGCTTCGGCGACGATGTGCATTTCCTCGGTGCGCATCTGGAACTCTATGCTCACGCCCGAAGGGCCGACCAGCGTGGTGTGCAGCGACTGGTAGCCGTTGTTCTTCGGAATGGCGATGTGGTCCTTGAACTTGCCGGGCACGGGCTTGTACATCTGGTGCAGCACGCCCAGCGCTGTATAGCATTCGGTGACCGAAGGCACGATCACGCGAAAGCCGTAGATGTCGGTGACCTTGGCAAAGCTCTGATTGTTGCGCTCCATGCGCAGATACAGCGAGTACAGCGTGCTTTCGCGGCCCGCGAGCCGCGCATGCAGGCCATGCTGGGCGAACTTCGCGTCGACTTCGGTCTGCACGCGCTGCACCAGGTCGCGACGGCGCGTGCGCGATTTGGCAATCGCCTTGGACAGCGTCGAATAGCGCCAGGGGTGCAGATGGCGGAACGACAGGTCCTGCAGTTCGCGGTAGGTCTGGTTCAGGCCCAGGCGGTGGGCGATGGGCGCGTAGATTTCCAGCGTCTCGGAGGCGATCCGGCCCCATTTGCTGCGCGGCATGTCGGACAGCGTGCGCATGTTGTGCGTGCGGTCGGCGAGCTTGATGAGGATGACGCGCACGTCGCGCGCCATGGCCAGCAGCATCTTGCGAAACGACTCGGCCTGATTCTCTTCGCGGGTATTGAACTGCAGCTTGTCGAGCTTGGTCAGGCCGTCGACCAGCTCGGCGACGGGCGTGCCGAAACGCATGGCCAGGTCGCCCTTGGTCACGCCGCAGTCTTCCATCGCGTCGTGCATTAGCGCCGCCATCAGTGCGGGCGCATCGAGCTTCCAGGACGCACACAGCGCGGTCACGGCGATAGGATGGGTGATGTACGGGTCGCCGCTGCTGCGCCACTGGTCGGTATGGGCCTGGTCGGCAAACAGATAGGCCTGGCGCACCTGCTCGATGCTTGTGGCGTCCAGATAGCCCAGATTGTCGAGCAACGCGGCAAACGCGGCGCGCGAAACGGCCGTGGCCGAGGCCGCAGCCGTGGACGGAGGGTCTGTGGAAACGGCGGTCGCACTCATCTGACTCTCTGGTGCCGGGGCATTCTCAGGGAGGTTGGCGTCGTGGACAGGAGACTGGGGCTGGACCGCTTTCATACCTTTAATGTAGCGCGCTCTCTGATGCGTTTCTCATTGCACAAAAAAAAGCACCGCAAAGCGGTGCCTCTGTTGCCATTTAGGCTTGCCATGACAGCTTGCCTGCGGCAGCGTCCGGTCAGCCCGGAACCTTCTTGAGCATCTCCAGGCCGATCTTGCCGGCGGCGATTTCGCGCAGGGCGGTGACCGCCGGTTTGTTCTTGCTTTCGATCTTGGCCGTGTGGCCTTGACTCAGCATGCGGGCGCGGTAGGTTGCGGCCAGAACGAGTTGGAAGCGGTTGGGGATTTGCTCCAGGCAGTCTTCAACGGTGATGCGTGCCATCAGGATACTCCAGGGGAAATTCAGGTGATATTGAGCGACTCGAAGGTATCGGCACGCGCACTTCGCTGGGCCGCATACTTGAGTCGCTGGGCGTGAATGATCGCTTTCAGATCAAAAAGCGCAGTCTCGAACAACTCGTTGATTATAACGAAGTCGAACTTTTGCACCTGGGCCATTTCCTCGGAAGCGTTCTTGAGGCGCAATTCGATGACTTCAGGGCTGTCCTCGCCGCGGTTTTCCAGGCGTGCGCGCAGCTCTTCCCAGCTCGGCGGCAGGATGAAGATCAGCACCGCTTCGGGAAAGGCCTTCTTGACCTGGAGCGCGCCCTGGTAGTCGATCTCGAGCAGCACGTCGGCGCCGCCGGCCAGGCGGTCGGCAAGCGCGCGCTTGGACGTGCCATAGCGCTTGCCGTGGACATTGGCCCATTCGAGGAAGGCCTGGTTGGCGACCATGGCGTCGAATTCCTGCTCGGACGCGAAGAAGTATTCGCGGCCGTGCTTTTCCTGGCCGCGCGGCGCGCGCGTGGTGTGCGAGACCGACGGCGAGACATGGGCGTCGAGCTCGCGCAAGGCCTTGACCAGGCTGGACTTGCCGGCCCCACTGGGGGCGGCGACGACGAAGAGATTTCCGGTATGTTGCATATGCGAATCGGTGCGCCGGGTGGGCGGCGTCTTGCAAAAAGGGCGCTTGCGCGCCCTGTGGAATGGAGGTTTATTCGATGTTTTGCACCTGCTCGCGCATCTGCTCGATCAGGACCTTCATGTCGACACTGATGCGTGTGAGCTCGAGCGCGGCGGACTTCGAGCCCAGCGTGTTGGCTTCGCGGTGCAGCTCCTGGATCAGGAAATCCAGGCGCTTGCCGATTTCGCCGCCCTTCTTGAGCAGGCGCTCGATTTCATCGAGGTGCGAGTCCATGCGCGTGACTTCCTCGGCGACGTCGATGCGGATCGCAAACGCCGTGGCTTCGGTCAGCGCGCGGTCCTGCGCGGCCTCGGGCGCGACCGAACCTTCGGCCAGCGCCATGGCTTCTTTCCAGCGCTCGACAAAACGCGTGCGCTGCTGCTCGACGAGCTGCGGGATCAGGGGCGTGGCGGTGCGGGCGAGCGCGCGCAGCTGCTGCAGCCGGTCGTGCAGCATGTCGGCCAGGCGCTTGCCTTCGCGCGCCCGCGCCTGCACCAGCGCTTCGAGCGCTTCGGCGGCCAGCGCGGGCAGCACGCTGCTCCAATCCTGGCCGCGGTCGCCGTCATTGGCGCCGCACAGGCGCAGCGCATCGGACACGCTCAGCGGCCGCGCGTTGGGCAGCCAGGCCTGGATGGTGTCCTGCGCCGACAACAGGCGCTGCAGAAGATGGGGTGACGGCTGGGGGACAGCGCCGCTGTCTTCGGCTTCGATCGCGGCGCGCACTTCGACCTTGCCGCGCTTGAGGCGCGCGGTGAGCAAGGTGCGCAGCGCGGGCTCGTGCATGCGCAACTCGTCGGGCAGACGGAACGACAGGTCGAGGAAGCGGCTGTTGACCGAACGGATCTCGAGACCGAGTCGCCGGTTGCCCGTAGGCGCCTCAGCACCCTCGGCAGACGCGCCGTGCTGGGCGCTGGCGTATCCGGTCATGCTGTAAACTGACATTGGACTTTTGATGGTTGCTTGCAATCCGTTGATTATCCGGGTTCCGCCCCATTCACGAGGTTTACCCGTAAAAAATGTCTTCCAAGAACAAGCCTGCCCCCCTTGCGTCCGATAGCGTGATAGGGGGATACCGCATTCTGCGGCGCCTGGCTGCCGGGGGATTTGGCGTGGTCTACCTGGCAATGGACGCCACCGGCCAGCAGGTGGCGATCAAGGAGTATCTGCCTGCGTCGCTGGCCTTGCGCGATCCGGGCGAGCGCCTGCCGCGTGTCGTGCCCGAGAAGCTGTCGCTCTATCGGCTGGGTCTCAAGAGCTTTTTCGAGGAAGGGCGGTCGCTGGCCCAGCTGTCGCACCCGTCGGTGGTCAGCGTGCTCAATTTCTTCCGCGAGAACGAGACCGTCTACATGGTCATGAATTATCTCGAAGGTGCGAACCTGCAGGATTTCATTCTCACGGCGCGCAGCGTCAAGACCGACAAGGTGCTGCGCGAATCCTCGATACGTTCGCTGTTCGACGAAGTGCTGCGCGGGCTGCGCATCGTGCACCAGCACAAGATGCTGCACCTCGACATCAAGCCGGCCAACATCTTCATCACCGACGACGACCGCGCCGTGCTGATCGATTTCGGCGCGGCGCGCGAAGTGCTGTCCAAGGAAGGCAGCTTCATCCGGCCCATGTATACGCCGGGCTTTGCCGCGCCCGAGATGTACCGCCGCGGCGAGGCCATGGGGCCGTGGACCGATATCTATGCGATCGGCGCCTGCATGTATGCCTGCATGCAGGGCATGCCGCCTCCTGCCGCGCCCCAGCGCCAGGAGAAGGACCGGCTGGGCCAGGCCTTGTCCAAGCTGCGCGGAATCTACTCCGACAAGCTGATCGAGGTGGTCGAGTGGTGCATGGCGACCGATCCGCTGTCGCGGCCGCAGTCGGTGTTCGCGCTGCAAAAGGAACTCAACCGTGAGGGCGAGCGCCGCCATACGCGCCTGAGCATGGCCGACAAGATGCGCCTGCAGATCGGCGCGCTGGTCAGCGATACGCGCAAGAGCGTGCAGAAAATCAGCGGCGCGCGCGGCACGCCGCCCGCGCCATGAAGTTCTCGGTCTTTCAACTCAGCCGCCGCGGCGGTCGTGAGAGGAACGAAGACCGCATGGGCTATTGCTATACCCGTGACGCCTGCCTGCTCGTGCTGGCCGACGGCATGGGTGGCCATGCCGAAGGCGATGTGGCGGCGCAGCTCGCGCTGCAGCAGTTCTTTGCGCTGTTCGAGGCGCGCGCCACACCGCAGATCGCCGATGTGCCGGCATTTCTGGCCGATGCGCTGCTGCAGGCGCATCAGCAGATCCTGCGTTATGCGCACGAGCGCGGCATGGCCGACGCGCCGCGCACCACGCTGGTCGCGGCGCTGCTGCAGCAGGGACAGGTGCACTGGATCCACTGCGGCGATTCGCGGCTCTACCTGACGCATGGCGGCGCGCTGCTGGCGCGCACGCGCGACCACTCCTATCGCGAGGTCGCCGAACGCTCCGGGCCGGCGCAGGCCGGCAGCGTCAACCGCAACCTGCTGTTCACCTGCCTGGGGTCGCCGTCGCTGCCCATCTATGACCGCGCCGGGCCGAGCCGGCTGGCGCGCGGCGACCGCCTGCTGCTGTGCTCCGACGGCCTGTGGGACCCGATCAGCGAGGCGGAGCTGCTCGCGGGTCTGGCGCGCGATCCAGTATCCCTGTGCGTGCCACGGCTGGTGGAGGCGGCGCTGCAGCGCGCGGGCAGCAACAGCGACAATGTCACCGCGATCGCGCTGGAATGGGAAATGCCCGGACCGCAAAGTCCGCTGGACGGCATTTCCACCGAAACGCTGGACGACGAAATGTTCCAGTCGACGCTTCAGCCCGAAGTGCTCGAAGCGCTGGAAGACGAACTCAGCGACGCTGCCATCGAACGCTCGATCGCCGAAATCAATGCCGCGATCCGCCGCCCCGGTGGGCCGCGGCGCTGAAAACCTTTTTGTCATCGCAGGCGCGCCCGGCGCGGCCCTGCCATTTGCTTCATGAAAATTGTCCTAGCCTCCAACAACCGCGGCAAGCTCGCCGAGCTGCAAGCCATGTTCGCCCCGCTGGGCGTGGAACTCGTCTGCCAGGGTGACCTGTTCGAAGGCGAGGCGCCCGAGCCGCATTGCACCTTTGTCGAGAATGCGCTGAGCAAGGCGCGTTTCGCGGCAGAGCGCACGGGCCTGCCCGCGATCGCCGACGACGCCGGCATGTGCGTCGATCATTTCGGCGGTTTGCCGGGTGTCGATACCGCCTACTACTGCACCCAGTTCGGCTACGAGAAGAGCGACGCCAACAACGTGCGCGCGCTGCTCGAGCAGTTGCAGGGCGTGGAGAATCGCCGCGCGGCCATGGTCAGCACGCTGGTCGGGGTGCGCGGCGCGCGCGATCCCGAGCCGCTGATCGCCGTGGGCCGCGTGCAGGCGCTGATCGCGCCCGAGCCGCGCGGCGCCAACGGCTTCGGCTTCGATCCGGTGCTGTTCCTGCCCGAACTGGGCCTGACGTTTGCCGAGATGGACCCGGCGCTCAAGCATGCGCACAGCCACCGCGGCCTGGCCACAAAGCAGATGCTGGCGCTGGTGCGCGAACGCTGGATGTGACCATGATTCCGATCGAATCCGTGGGCGCGGACAGCGGGCCCGCCGTGCAGCGCGACATCCAGCACTACATGCGCCCGGGCACGCTGCAGCTGGGCAGCCTGCCGCCGCTGTCGCTGTACATCCATCTGCCCTGGTGTCTCAAGAAGTGCCCGTACTGCGATTTCAACTCGCATGAGTGGCGCAATGGCGACGCGCAGACCGGGCTGCCCGAAACGCGCTATATCGACGCGCTGATTGCCGATCTCGAGGCCGCGCTGCCGCTGATCTGGGGGCGCACGGTGCACAGCATCTTCATGGGCGGGGGCACGCCCAGCCTGTTCTCGCCCGCGGCCATAGACCGGCTGATTGCGGCGGTGCGCGCGCGCGTGCGCATGGAGCCCGACTGCGAGATCACGCTCGAGGCCAACCCCGGCACGTTCGAGAAGGACCGTTTTCGCGCCTACCGCGCGGCCGGCGTGACGCGGCTGTCGATAGGCGTGCAGAGCTTCGACGACCGTTTCCTGCGCGCGCTGGGCCGCGTGCACGACGGCGAGCAGGCGCGCGCCGCCGTGGCCGAGGCCGCCGAAGCCTTCGAGACCTTCAATCTCGACATCATGTATGCCTTGCCCGGCCAGACGCTCGACGACCTCGATCGCGATCTGCAGACGGCGCTGTCGTTCAAGCCGCCGCACATCTCGATCTACCACCTGACCATCGAGCCCAACACCTATTTCGCCAAGTTCCCGCCCGCGATTCCCGAGGACGACACGGCCTATGCGATGCTCGACCGCATCAGCGAGACTACGGCGCGCACGGGAATGCAGCGCTACGAGATTTCGGCCTATGCGCAGCCCGGCCATGCGTGCTTCCACAACACCAACTACTGGCAGTTCGGCGACTACCTGGGCATAGGCGCGGGCGCGCACAGCAAGCTGAGCTTCGCCCACCGCGTGGTGCGCCAGGTGCGCTTTCGCGACCCCGCGCGCTACATGGACCAGGCGCTGGCCGGCCATGCGCTGGCCCAGGACAATGAGGTCAAGCGCGCGGAGCTGCCGTTCGAATACATGCTCAACGCGCTGCGCCTGCGCGAAGGCTTCACGCTGCAGCACTACATGGAGCGCACGGGCCTGCCGCTGAGCTCCATCGCCAAGGGGCTGGAGACCGCCGAGCGCAAGGGCCTGATCACGCGGGCCGACGGCCGCGTCACGCCCACGGAGCTGGGGTTTGATTTCCTCAGCGATCTGCAGGAGCTGTTTCTGGCGGATTGAAAGGGCAGGTGCCGCCCCTTCAATCCTTTGAGCGGCCCGAACTCAGGCGGTCAGTTTTCGGTCTGTGACCCCATGCACGGTCGCCAAGGCCGCGGTTTTTCGACCTTGGCGAACGTTTGCCGGCCTGCCCCCTTCAGAAGCTGCTCCAGTCATCGGTGCCGGTCTTGCCGCCGGAGCTCGTAGCCTGTGGCTTGCGGGCGGCGCTGGTTGCCACTTGCAGCCTCTGGCCAAATGCGGGGCGAACAATGTTGGCTGCACGCTGAGGGCCAAGGCGTCTTTCCTGTTGCTGGCTCGATGCAGCGCTGGCGATGTCGACAGAACGCGCGCTTTCATCCAATGAAAACACGGCCACGGCTTGAACCAGTTGTCCCGCCTGTACGCGCAGACTTTGAGCGGCGGCGGCGCTTTCCTCCACCAAGGCGGCATTCTGTTGCGTCACTTGGTCCATCTGCGCGACAGCCATGCCGACCTGGTCAACCCCGGCACTTTGTTCCTTGCTTGCCGAACTGATTTCTCCGACGATGACGCTGACCTGCTGGATGGCATTGACGACTTCTTCCATGGTCTGTCCGGCGCGGTCCACCAAGGCCGTGCCTTGTTCCACCTGACCAACGCTGTTCGAGATAAGTGTCTTGATCGCCTTGGCGGCTTGTGCGCTGCGCTGCGCCAGATTGCGAACTTCGCCAGCGACCACGGCAAAGCCGCGTCCTTGTTCTCCAGCGCGAGCCGCTTCGACGGCAGCGTTCAGAGCCAAGATATTGGTCTGAAATGCGATGCCGTCAATGACGCCGATGATGTCCGAGATCTTCTTGGAGCTGTCATTGATGCCCTTCATGGTGCTGACGACTTCATTGACCACGTCACCACCCTTGGTTGCCACCCCGGACGCGCTCATGGCCAATTCGTTGGCCTGCTGGGCGTTGTTCGCATTGTTGCGTACCGTGGTGCCAAGCTCATCCATCGTGGCCGCAGTCTGTTGCAGCGCGCTGGCTTGTTCTTCGGTGCGCTGGCTGAGATCGGCATTGCCGGTGGCAATTTCGGCAGAGCCCGTGGCGATGGAGTCGGAGACTTCCCGCACCTGGGTCACAATCGCGGCCAGGCTCGATTGCATGGCGCCAAGCGAAGCCAGCACGCTGCCTGCATGCGCCCGGTCCGAGCCTGAGACCGAACTCAGATTGCCATCGGCCACTTTTTGCGCAGCGACGCTGAGGTCGGCAGGCTCTGCGCCAAGAGCGCGCATGAGACGCCGGATGATAAAGACACCTGCGCCTGCAGATGCAATGAATCCGAGTGCGCAGACCAGAAGCAGATAGTTTCGCTCCAGCACAAATTGCGCAGCCGTCTCCTGAATCATTTGCGCAGCGTGTTGCTAGGTGTAGGTGGAATAGGTGGTTGCAGCCTGGGTGAGCGCCGCGAGCAGCGGTCGGCACTCTTCATTCATCTGGAGAGTGGCCTGCTCGTATTGCTTCTTGAGCGCCAGATCGACAATGCGCAGTGCGACCGGAGCATATTGTTGCTCTATGCGCGCCATGTCGGCAATCAAGTCGCGCGCCTTCTGCGGCAGGCCATCAGCAGTGCCCATTTGCTGCAGCTTGGCCATGCGCTCGGTGACGTCACGGTGCGCCTGCAGGACCTCTGCCTTTTCAACGTCCTGGTCTGCCTGTTTGCTCACCAAGACCAGATTGCGCGCTGCGATGGCACGGCGATCGACGGCTGTTCGTACCGCGTCCGCCACGGTGGCGCGGGCATTGACGCCCTGAACGTAATTGACGAAATTCTGGTTCGCATCGCTGATGAATTTGAGGGCAAGGCCTGCCACGAGCAGCAGCAGCAGCGAAAGCGCACCAAAGGCGCAGATCAGTTGGGCCCGGACGGACATGGTCTTGGCTTTCATGGCGCTTTCCTTCGATCGTTTAAGGAGCCAGGCCGGTCATGGCACTGGCAATGAGTTGGTCGATATCCAGGAGTACCAGCGTGCGCGCCTGATCATCCTGCTGAACACTGGCGATTCCGGTGATATGGCGCGAATCGACAGCGCCGCTCAGAGCGGGGGCGGGACGAATGTTGTCGACTTTCAGGTCGAGAACATCCGACACCGAATCCACGACCACACCCAAGGTGCAGCCCGATACCAGATTGACCACCACGGTGACGGTCATGGCGTCAAAGCGCTGGGGCGTATCGAATCGCACCCTGAGGTCGACCACCGGCACGATCTCACCGCGAAGGTTCAACACGCCGGAACTGAAGGCCGAGGCACCGGGCATCCGAAGCGGTGCCTGGTAGCTGCGAATCTCCTGAACGCACAGGATGCTGATGCCGTACTCTTCGGCCCCGACCCGAAAGGTCAGATACTCCTGCGGCACGGCGCAGGCTATGGACTCATGATGGTCTGGACTGATGCGGGTAAGGGCGGTCATTGAGGGCGCTCCGGGGGGTTGCACAGGATCGGGTCTGCGATGGTTGAAATGATAATAGTGAAATTATAAAAATGAAACAATCGTTACAAAAAATGATCAATATGTCTTTTGTGCGTGAATCGCTCAGGTTTTGATGCAAGCCGGCGCATAGCCCTATCCCGGAGAATGTCGGGCAGGTGGGCATGGATTGAACGTGAAGCAAAAGAACGCTTCAG
The DNA here is from genome assembly GCF_057914905.1 of Comamonas sp. DB36. Classification (NCBI taxonomy): domain Bacteria; kingdom Pseudomonadati; phylum Pseudomonadota; class Betaproteobacteria; order Burkholderiales; family Comamonadaceae; genus Comamonas; species Comamonas sp. DB36. The sequence goes on along the minus strand of NZ_CP196631.1, from coordinate 3,603,246 downwards.
TCCGCAGGTCAAGCCGGGGCGCGCTGCGTCTGTCGTGCCCACGACTGCGGGAGTCCAAGGAAAGATTGACGAGCGCGGTCAGCGCCGGTGCGAGAGGCCCGGCGATCTCGGTGCGATGCGGTTCGAACGAAATTGGCTGGAGGAGCTGCGTAAATCCGCTGCGCGATGATCGGGGCTGGAGCGCTCAGCAGAATCCAGCAAATCGAATATTTGCGGTGGTGTGCAGGCGCGGCCGGCCAGGCGCGGCCGGCAAGGTGCGGCCGGCGCGCAGCCGCTGCAAACAGCACGCCAAGGCAAGGATGTCTCAAGCGTCCCGTTGGATGGTATGCAAGCCTTTCTTGCTGGAGGCTTGCGCTCTGAACGGTCGAGGGCCGATGTCTGACGTCTTGCTGCCTAGGAGACGGTCATGGACGCTGCCGTGATCGCCATCGACATGGCAAAGCAGGTGTTCCAATTGCACTGGCCAGCCGCCGTCGAACCATGAACGGTCTGGCCTCAAGGCAAATGAGCCGGGATCAGCCGCAGCGCACCGCCAGGATGCGCCCCGTGGAATCGACTTCCAGATTCAGGCGCTCGGCGTTGAATTCACGCGTGGTCACCTGGCCCGGATGCAGCACGCGCGCCATGGCTGCGCCCGAGCGCTGGCGTGCCTGTTCGAGGTTCTGCGAAGTGTTGGTGCGGCCGATGAAGCTTTGCGCGGGCTGGGCATTGCAGATCTGCTTGGGCGCGGGCGGCGGCGCGGCGCTGGTGCGGCCGCTGCTCCAGGGAGCGTCCATGCTGCTGCAGCCTGCAAGCAGGGCCAGCGCGATGGCGGAAACGGAAAGGGCGGTGGTGCGCAGCGGCATGGGAATTCCTGTCGAATGATACGGTTGCCTGCACCTTAGCCTAAACCAGGGGCGGCCAACGTCACAGAGCGTAAAACAGGCGCTGCACCTACACCGCATGAACTACAGCAGGTCCATTTCAATGTGCGCGTATTCGCTGAGAAAGCGCAGCTGCGCCCAGTGAACGATCTGGCCCTTGCGGTCACTGGCCCAGCGCAGCGTCTGCAGCAGCGGCGTGCCCAAAGGCACACCCAGATGTGTCTGTATCGGCTCGTCGGCCGCAGCGATGGTCAGGCGCTGGCGCGCCGCGGCCAGGGGGCGTGGGCCGCGCGTCAGCGCCTCGACGATGGACAGCTGGGGCAGCTGCGGCGCAATCCGGGCGTAAAGGCTTTGCTCGACATACATCTGGCTCAGGCAGAACGGCTGGTCGCCGCAGCAGTGCAGGCCCAGCAGGCGCTGGTAGGAGGGCGCGAGTTCGCCTTGCACGGTGGTCAGGCCCGCTGGAATCACGGGCCGGCAATCGGCTTGGCTTTCCAGCGTGCGGTAGCCGGTGTTGCCGTGAAATACCACGAGATCCTTCCAGGTGGAAGGCAGCAGAAACGAGGGCGGGCGGCGCGGCGCGGCCATGACCTGGGTGCCGCCGCGCTTGCGCGTCTTGAGCAGGCCTTCGGCGACCAGACTGCCCAGCGCCATGCGCACCGTGGTGCGCGAAGCGCTGTGCAGCGCTTCGAGCTGTTCCACGGTGGGAATGGAGCTGCCCACAGGCCATTGCCCGGTCACGATCTTGTCGCGAAACAAACCGGCAAGTTGCAGATAGCGCTTTTCCTGAGGCGGGCGCGATCCTGCGGGTGTTTCGGGAAGCATGGTGTGCGTCTTCTGTAAATATTGTGCTGATTCTGGTATTTAAATTACAAAGCAAACCTAGGGGAAACCCAGGTGCCGCGACATGGCCAGGGAGAATTTCGCCAGCAGAATGCCAATGGCGGGCGGAAATGGTCAATTTCCTTGCGTGCCATTAATTTCTTGTAGGACTTTTACACTCTGTCTGAGAGGTCGCGGCTGCGGCTGGTGTCGGCCTGGAATCGGGTCGTGGATGAAGCGGGCGTGGCCCGCGAGCAGGGAGTTGGATGCACAAGCACGCATGGCAGTTTTTCCGTGCCGGAGGGGTGGACCAGGTGGCCATCCGTACCGGAGAAGATATCGCTCGCATCGGCGAGCTGGACCAGACACTGTGGGTGGCGCTGGCCTGCCCCACGCGCGGCATAGAGTTCGACAGCGCTACGCTGGACCTGATTGACCATGACAAGGACGGCCGCATACGCGCGCCCGAACTGGTCGCCGCCTGCGAATGGGCGGTCGCCCAGGTCAACGACCCCGACGTGCTGACCAGCGGCAGCGATGTGCTGCAGCTCGCGAGCCTGCGCACCGACACCGAGGACGGCGCCGCGCTGCGCGCCGAAGCCGAGCGCATCCTGCGCTGGGCGGACCGCGCCGACGCACCCGCGGTCGCGCTCGCCGATGTGCAGCAGCGGCTGGCCGCGCTGCACGCGATGCCGTTCAACGGCGACGGCCTGATCAACCCCAAGACGCTGCCCGACGCGCCCGAGCTCGCCGACCTGGTCAGCCGCATCATGGAGCGCTACGCCAGCACCGAAGGCAGCGACGGCGAGCCTGGCATGGGCCGCGCCGCGCTCGATGCCTTCTTTGCCGACCTGCGCGCGCTCCAGGCCTGGAACGCGCAGTCGGTGGAGCATGCCTGCGTGCTGCCGCAGCGCGAGCAGGCCGTGGCCGCGGCCCAGGCCTTGAACGCCGTGCAGGCGAAGATCGAGGACTTTTTCGCGCGCACGCGGCTGGCGGCGTTCGACGCCACGGCGCTGGTGCCGCTGAGCCCCAGCGCCGAAGGCTATGCCGCGCTGGGCCAGGACCTGCTGAGCAGCGCCAGCGAATCGATCGCCGCGCTGCCGCTGGCGCCCATCGTCGCGGGCGGCGATCTGCCGCTCACGCATGGCATCAACCCGGCCTGGCGCGCGGCCATGCAGGCGTTTCGCCGCTGCGTGGTCGTGCCGCTGCTGGGCCACGACACGCTGATCCTGAGCGCCGCGCAGTGGGATGGCCTGCAGGCCCAGCTCGCGCCTTGCCAGGCATGGTTGGCGAGCTATCCGCAAACGGCGCTGGGCGAGATGCCGCTGACCGAAGTGCAGGCCCTGCTCGAGGACGGCACGGAGCAGCGTCTGCAGCAACTGATAGCGCACGATGAAGAGGAAAGCGCGCACAGCGTGCAGGCGCTGCGGCTCGAGAAGCTGATACGCTTTCAACGCGATCTGCTCAAGCTGCTCAACAACTTCGTCTCGTTCGCCGCGTTCTACCGGCGCGAAGGCGCGGCTTTCCAGGCCGGAACGCTGTACCTCGACGGCCGCAGCTGCGAACTCACGGTCGATGTCGCCGACGCCGCCGCCCATGCCAAGCTCGCGGGCCTGGCCAAGGTCTATCTGGCGTATTGCGACTGCCGGCGCAACGGTGAAAAGCGCAGCATCGTCGCGGCTTTCACGGCCGGCGATGTCGATTTCCTGCTGGTGGGGCGCAACGGCCTGTTCTACGACCGCGAAGGCCGGGACTGGGACGCGACCATCAGCAAGATCATCGAGAACCCGACCAGCATAGGCCAGGCGTTTTCGGCGCCCTACAAGAAGTTCCTGCGCATGATCGAGGAGCAGGTGGCCAAGCGCGCGGCGGCCAAGGACGATGGCGTCACGGCCGGGCTGTCGGCCCAGGCCCAGTCGCTGGCCAGTGCTCCGGCTGCGACGGTGAGCGCGGCCACAGCGCCGGCGGCGCGCAAGACCGATGTGGGCACGGTGGCGGCGATAGGCGTGGCGCTGGGCAGCCTGAGCGCGGTGGCCGTGGGCATCTTCGGCAAGTTCATCGAACTGGGTCCGTGGATTCCGATCGCGCTGCTGGGAATGATCGTCGCGATTTCGGGGCCCAGCATGCTGATCGCCTGGCTCAAGCTGCGCCAGCGCAGCCTCGGGCCGATTCTCGACGCCAGCGGCTGGGCCATCAACGGGCGCATGAACATCAGCCTGCGACTGGGCCGCTCGCTGTCGCAGACCGCCAAGGTGCCGGTGCAGGCCGCGCGCCTGCTGCACGATCCCTATGCGGATTCGCGGTCCTGGGTGTGGTGGGCGGTGGCGGGGCTGCTGGCGCTGTCGCTGGGGGTACTGGCCTGGCGCATGCAATGGATCGATGCCTTGCTGCCTGCGGCGGCGGCACCGGCGGCCGTCGCCACGCCTGCGCCGGCCGCGCCTCAGCCGGCAGCGCCTCAGCCGGCCGCGCCTCAGCCGGCCGCGCCTCAGCCGGCCGCGCCTATCCCTTGAAGCGCAAGGCTTTTTCGATCTTGTTGCGCGGCACGGTGGTCTTGGGCACCTTGAACGGGAACCAGCTGCGCACGTCTTCCTCTACGCCTATGCCGTGCATGTAGTTGTAGATGGCTTTCTTGAGCACCGCGCCCAGCGCGTCGTGGTCCACGCCGCTGGGGTCGTGAAAGCCGATGTCGTTCTTGGCGAACTGCACGTCGGGCATGGGCGTGAGCGTGATGCCGTATTCCTCGGGGTTCAGGCCCACGGGCGAGTGCACGGTGCAGCTGAAGCGGTGAAAGAAGCCGCTCTGTATGCAGCCATGCTCGAACAGCTGGCGCACGTATTCGAGCGCGTCTACGGTGTCCTGCACCGTCTGCGTCGGAAAGCCGTACATCAGGTAGGCATGGACCAGGATGCCGGCGTCGGAGAACGCCTTGGTGACGCGCGCCACCTGGTCGACCGACACACCTTTCTTCATCAGCGCCAGCAGCCGGTCCGACGCGACTTCGAGCCCGCCTGAGACGGCGATGCAGCCGCTGTCGGCGAGCAGATTGCACAGCTCGGGGCTGAACGTCTTCTCGAAGCGGATATTGCCCCACCAGCTGATGTCGGCGCCGCGGTCGAGCAGCTCCTGGGCCAGGGTCTTGAGCGCCTTGGGCGGCGCGGCTTCGTCGACGAAGTGAAAGCCGGTCTGGCCGGTTTCGGCGACGATGGCTTCGATGCGGTCGGCGAGCACTTCGGCGCTCGCGCCTTCGTAGCGGCCTATGTAGTCGAGGCTCACATCGCAGAAGCTGCACTTCTTCCAGTAGCAGCCGTGGGCCACCGTGAGCTTGTTCCAGCGGCCGTCGCTCCACAGCCGGTGCATGGGGTTGAGCATGTCGAGCAGCGACAGGTAGTGGTGCAGCGGCAGGCCATCCCAGGTGGGCGTGCCGACTTCGGCAAACGCCACATCGGCTTCCATCATGTTGGTGTAGCGCACCACGCCTTCCGCATCGCGCTGGTAGGTGCGCACCAGCCGCGAGGCGCCGCGCTGGCCCTGCAGGTGCTCGAGCAGCGCCAGCAGTGGGCGCTCGCCTGCGTCGAGCGTGACGAAGTCGAAGTAGTCGAACACGCGCGGCTCGGTGAGCTCGCGCAGTTCGGTGTTGACGAAGCCGCCGCCGAGCACCAATTTGGTCTGCGGGGCCTGCGCCTTGATGGTCTGGGCGATGCGGAAGGCCGCGTAGACCGAGCCCGGAAACGGCACCGACAGCAGCACCACGCTGGGCTGGTGGCGTTCCAGCATTTCGAGCGTCAGCTGGTGCAGCGCCTCGTCGACCAGCGTCTGCGGCGCGGCCAGCGCCTGGGCCAGTGGATCGAAGCTCGCCTGGCTGCCGGCCAGCGATTCGGCGTAGCGCACGAACTCGAAGCGCTCGTCGGCGGCGTCGCGCAGCACGTCGGCGACATCGTTGAGGTACAGCGTCGCGAGGTGCTTGGCGCGGTCCTGCTGGCCCAGCGCGCCGAAGGCCCAGCCCAGCGGGTCGCCGCTGCCGTCGTCGATATAGCCTTCGAGCGCGTCGAAGCGCGGGCCTTCGGGCAGGTACTGGCGGCTCACGATGCGGTGCGACAGCGTGCTGTCGCGGCCCTGCAGGAAGGTGATCACGCGCGCAATGGTGGCGAGATAGCGGTCGCGCTGGCCCATGAAGGACTGCACGGCCGGGCTGAAAGGCCGGTCGGGGTTTTCCGCATGCTGGGCTTCGATCAGATCAATGACCTGCTGCAGGCCGGCAGGCGACAGCAGGCGCAGCACCAGCGCCAGCGCCAGGTCTTCCTGCACCGCCGGCATGCCGCGCGAACGCAGAAAACCCGTGAGATAGGCCGTCGACGGGTAGGGCGTGTTGAGCTGCGTCATCGGCGGGATGACGGACAGGATGCGCAGCGGTGCGGGCGTTTCAGTGGACATGTGAGGCGTTCGGGCGGGGCAGGGCGCGGGAGGGGAGGGCGCTGGGCGTGCGGCAGGCCCTGGGCCTGATCGTCCGGCATCCGCGCAACACGGCCGGCCTCAGGCAAAGCCCATGAGTATAAAAAGATTGCCTAAGACAGCGCAGGGTGAAGGTCGCTGCGCGGCCGGCGCAGACCGACCATGCCGGCATCGCTCGCAGCCGAGCCGGGATGCGCTCTTACGACATGTGGCCGCCGCCCCCTCTGCGGTTTTCCACCTACCGCTTCGCGCCGGCGCCGGGTAAAGTGCTCGCAAGCCGCGCGCCCGCGCGCAGCGCCTCACCTTCCATTGCCTGCAAGGATTTCTGCCGTGACTTCCATTTTCGATAGCGACCTTCCCCGCAACGCCGCGAACACCGCGCCGCTGACGCCGCTGGCGTTCATTGCACGCACGGCCGAGGTCTACCCCGAGCGCCTGGCCATCGTGCACGGCGCGCTGCGCCAGACCTGGGGCCAGACCTATGCGCGCTGCCGCCAACTGGCCAGCGCACTACAGCGCAACGGCATAGGCAAGAACGACACCGTGGCCGTGCTGCTGCCCAATACGCCGCCCATGGTCGAAGCGCATTTCGGCGTGCCCATGGCGGGCGCGGTGCTCAATGCGCTCAACACCCGGCTCGACCCCGAAGCGATCGCCTTCATGCTCGACCATGGCGAAGCGCGCGTGGTGATCGTCGATCCCGAGTTCGCGGGCCTGCTGGCCAAGGCGCTGACGCTGCGCGCATCGACCAAGGATCTGCTGGTCATCGAAGTGCAGGACGCGCTGTATGGCGCGAGCAGCCAGCCGCTGGGCGGCCTCGACTACGAAGACTTTCTCGCCAGCGGCGACGCGCATTTCGCCTGGACGCTGCCGGCCGACGAATGGGATGCGATTGCGCTGAACTACACCAGTGGCACGACGGGCAACCCCAAGGGCGTGGTCTACCACCACCGCGGCGCGGCGACGAACGCGATCAGCAACGTGCTCGAGTGGGACATGCCCAAGCATGCGGTCTATCTCTGGACGCTGCCGATGTTCCACTGCAACGGCTGGTGCTTTCCCTGGACGCTGGCGCTGCGCGCGGCCGTCAACGTGTGCCTGCGGCGCGTGGACCCGCAGGCGATCTTCGATGCGATTCGCGACCATGGCGTGACGCACTACTGCGGCGCGCCCATCGTGCACGGCATGCTGGTCAATGCTCCCGCTGCGATGAAGGAGGGCCTGCCCACGGGCGTCAAGGCCATGGTTGCGGGCGCCGCGCCGCCGGCTTCGATGATCGAAGGCATGGAGCGCATGGGCTTCGATCTGACCCATGTCTACGGACTGACCGAAACCTATGGCCCGGCCGCCGTCTGCGCCCAGCATGGCGACTGGGGCCAGCTCGACATCGGCGAGCGCGCGCGGCTCAATGCGCGCCAGGGCGTGCGCTTTCACCTGCAGGGCGATGTGCGCGTGCTCGATCCCGAAACCATGCAGCCCGTGCCCCAGGACGGCGAGACCATGGGCGAGATCATGTTCAAGGGCAACATCGCGATGAAGGGCTATCTCAAGAACGCCAAGGCCACGCAGGAGGCCTTCGCGGGCGGCTGGTTCCACAGCGGCGATCTGGCCGTGCAGTACGCCGACGGCTACATCAAGATCAAGGACCGCAGCAAGGACATCATCATTTCGGGCGGCGAGAACATCTCGTCGATCGAAGTCGAGGACGTGCTCTACCGCCACCCCGACGTGCTGGCCGCGGCCGTGGTCGCCAAGCCCGATGCCAAGTGGGGCGAGACGCCTTGCGCCTTCATCGAGCTCAAGGCCGGCTCCAGCGCCAGCGCCGAGGACATCGTCGCGCATTGCCGCAAATACCTCGCGGGCTTCAAGCTGCCGCGCGCCGTGGTGTTCGGCGAACTGCCCAAGACCAGCACCGGCAAGATCCAGAAATTCGAGCTGCGCAAGAAGGCCGGATCGGCCGCGGCCATCGATATTTAGGTTGCAGGCGCAAGCCGCTTTCGGGCGGCTGTGGTATGGTCGGCGCGCGAAAAACGACAAGACTCCCGGGGACTTGCGCGGCAGGCCCCGGAATACCGAGACAGCGCCATGAAATCGACTACCGAGTTCCAGCAGTTCAAGCGCGAAGAGCGCAAGATCGTGATGGTCACTGCCTATGACTATCCCGGCGCCCGCTATGCCGAAGCCGCGGGGGCCGACACCATTCTGGTCGGCGATTCGCTGGGCATGGTGGTGCTGGGCTACGACTCCACGGTGCCGGTCACCGTCGACGACATGGTGCACCACGCCAAGGCCGCGCGCCGCGGCGCGCCCGCGACCTGCATCGTCGTCGACATGCCGTTCGGCAGCTACCACGCGGGGCTCGAAAGCACCACGCGCTGTGCGGTCGACATGATGCAGCGCAGCGGCGCCGACGCGCTCAAGGTCGAAGGCGCAGGCGAGGTGATCGAGGTGATACGCCGCCTGACCCATGTCGGCATTCCCGTGGTCGCCCACCTGGGCCTGACGCCGCAGTCGGCCGCCGTGCTCGGCGGCTACAAGGTGCAGGGCCGCGACACTGCGGCAGCGCAGCAGATCATGAACGACGCGCTGGCCTGCGAAGCCGCGGGTGCCTGCGCGCTGGTGCTCGAATGCGTGCCGCAGCAGCTGGCCAAGCGCATCAGCGCCCAGCTCGCGATTCCGACCATAGGCATTGGCGCGGGCCCGGGCACCGACGGCCAGGTGCTGGTGTTCCACGACCTGCTGGGCTACGGCAGCCACCGCGTTCCCAAGTTCGTGCAGCAGTTTGCCGATGTCGGCACGCCGCTGCAGGCCGGCCTGACGGCCTACGCCGAAGCGGTGCGCAGCGGCGCGTTTCCGGCCGAAGCCCACACGTACAACATTGACGATTCCGTGCTCGAACGGATCTACGGCGGCATCGTACCCGCCGCCTCCTGAACCCCGTCCCTGAAAGATTGGCTGTCATGCAACGCCTGACCCGAATTGCCGACCTGCGCCTGTGGTTGGCCGACGCGCGCCGCCAAGGCAAGACCATTGCCCTGGTACCGACCATGGGCGCGCTGCACACGGGCCACATGGCCCTGGTCGAGAATGCGCGCCGGCACTGCGACCTGGTGGTGATGAGCGTCTTCGTCAACCCGCGCCAGTTCGGCCCCAACGAGGATTTCGATGCCTACCCGCGCGACCTCGATGCCGACTGCGCGCTGGCCCAGGCGCATGGCGTGGACGCGGTGTTCGCGCCCGCTACCGAAGAGATGTACCCGCATGCCGCGGGCCCGCTGATCGTCGCCGGACGCCAGGCGAACATGCTCTGCGGCGCCTCGCGCCCCGGGCATTTCGACGGCGTGCTGCAGGTGGTCTGCAAGCTGTTCAATCTGGTCCAGCCTGATCGTGCGTTCTTCGGCCAGAAGGATGCGCAGCAGGTCGCGATCATCCAGACCTTCGTGCGCGACTACAACCTGCCGCTGGAGATCTGCGTGATTCCCGTGGTGCGCGAGGCCGACGGCCTGGCGAAGTCGTCGCGCAACGTTTATTTGAATGCCGAGGAGCGCGCGCATGCGCCCGCGATCCATGCGGCGCTGCAGCTGTGCCGCGAAAAGCTGCAGGCCGGCTTCGGCCCCGACGCCGCGCTGCAGGCCGCGCGCGCGCATATCGCCACCATTCCAGACAGCCGCATCGACTACCTGGAACTGCTGGCCTGGCCCGATCTGCTGGCGCTGGGCGACGACGAGTCCAGCTGCATCGCGCTGGCCGCGGTCTACCTGGGCCGCACCCGACTGATAGACAACATCACTTTCCAGAGGTAAGCCCATGTTCCGCATGCTGATGAACAGCAAGATCCATCGTGCCCAGGTCACCCAGGCCGATCTCAACTACGTAGGCTCGATCACCATCGACCAGGACCTGATGGACGCCGTGGGCATAGTTGCCAACGAGAAGGTGCATGTGGTCAACAACAACAACGGCGCGCGCTTCGAGACCTATGTGATCGCGGGCGAGCGCGCCAGCGGCGTGATCTGCGTCAACGGCGCGGCCGCGCGCCTGGTGCAAAAGGGCGATATCGTGATCATCATCGCCTACGCCTATGTCGACGCCAAGGAGCTTGCGGCCCATGTGCCGCGCGTGGCGATCATGGGCGCGGAGAACCGCATCAGCCAGCTGATCTTCGAGGAGCCGGCGCTGACCGTTCTCTGAGCCGCCCGCCGCAGCCTCATGCGCCCCGCCAGCCTTTGTGCTGGCGGGGCGTTGTTGTTTCAGCGGTCACCATGCACCCTTCGTCGCGCATCTCCCGAGCGTTGGCGACGCAGGGGGCCGGGTTTTGCCTGCAGATGCGCGTCCAATGGCGACCAAAGTACGAAAACCCACCGAACAGCCTGCAACTTCCCGCTATGTTCGCTCTTTTTTGCCGGAACATGCAGTGCCTCAAAAGGCTCAGCTTATTTGCGAGAAGTTGGTGCGAGAACGCATGTCTTTAGTGGCAAGATGAGCGAAATTTGGTTTTCAGGACCTTTGCGGCCGCTGACCATGAACTCTTTCATTCGATTGCCTTATGTCTGCTTCCTGCGCTGAGACCGTTTCCGGTCTGGGCATTCTTTCTCCGCCGCGCATCGAACTCTGCGGTGTTCGGCTGCTGCGCGGCCCCACCCAGGTACTTGATAACCTGAGCCTGGTCTGGGACCAGCCGCGCATAGGCATCATTGGCGACAACGGCGCGGGCAAGACCAGCCTGTTCCGGCTGCTGTGCGGGCTTGAGGCGCCGGCCGCGGGTGAAGTGCTGTTCAACGGGCAGAACCTGCATGCGGCCGGGCGCGAACGCACGCGCTGGGTCGGAATGATGTTCCAGAACCCCGACGACCAGATCATCTTCCCCATCGTCGAGGAAGAGCTGGCGCTGGGCCTGCAGGCCCGCGGCCTGGCCAAGCGCGAGGCCAAGGCGCAGGCGCGTGAGTTTCTTGCCCGGCGCGGCCTGGCCCACTGGGCCGAGCGCGCGATCAGCAGCCTGAGCCAGGGCCAGCGCCAGATGGTCTGCTGGCTCGCGCTGCTGATCGCTGCGCCGCGCACCGTGCTGCTCGACGAACCCTATGCCAGCCTCGACCTGCCGGGCCAGGCCCAGCTGGCCGACGACATTGCTGCGGCTTCCCAGCAGGTCATTGTCTCCACCCATGTGCTGGCCCATGTGCGCGACTATGCGCGCGTGGTCTGGCTGGAGCAGGGCCAGGTGCGTGGCGACGGTCCGGGCGAGCAGGTCTGCGCGGCCTATGAGGCCGCGGTTGCGACGGACATTGCGGCGCGGCGCGCGCTGCGCGCGGCCACGCCGGCACAAGCCATCTGACGCCATGGGCAGCCTATACAGCGACTTCCCCACCTGGCTGCACCGCTATGGCGCCGGCTTCAAGCTGGCCTGCATGGCGCTGTTCGGCACGCTGCTGTTCCTGATCACCAACCCCTGGGTGCTCGCGGTCTGCGCGCTGGGTGCGGCGCTGCTGTGGTTCAGCCTGGGCCAGGCCACGCGCATCGCGCGCCGGCTGATCTTCTCGGTGCTGCTGGGCGCCTTGCTGGTCGCGCTGTTCCATCTGTGGATGGGCCGGCCCGCGCTGGCCGCGGTCAGTTCCTTGCGGCTGGCCAGCGCCTGCGTGCTGGGCGTGGCACTCACGGTGACCACGCGCCCCATGGACCTGCTTGAAGTGCTGGACCGCTGGCTCGCGCCGCTGGCCCGCCTGGGACTGCAGCCCGAGCGCATTTCCCTGCAGCTGGGATTGATGCTGCGCTTCACCGAGCATTTTTTCGTGCAATGGAAAAAACTCGACGATGCCTACCGCCTGCGCACCGGCCAGGCCGGCGGCCTGCGGCTGATTGCGCCGCTCACGGTGCAGATGCTGCAGGCCGCGCGCCGCGTGGCCGACGCGCTGTATGCCCGCCTGGGCGGCTGATGAACCGATTTCCGCTTTTCCGATTGATCCAACCCGAGTGCCAACGATGAAAACCGCCATTTCCCGCCGCCAGTCCGAATCCATGGCCCTCGTGGGCCTGTTTGCCGCGTTGATCGCGGTCATGGGCCTGATCCCGAAAATCGACCTGCCCATAGGCGTGCCGATCACGCTGCAGACGCTGGGCGTGATGATGGCCGGCTGCCTGCTGGGGCCGTGGCGCGGGCTGCAGGCCGTCTTGCTGTTCCTGGTGGCCGTGGCCGCGGGCCTGCCGCTGCTGGCCGGCGGCCGCGGCGGCCTGGGCGTGTTCATGTCGCCGACTGCAGGCTACCTCGTCGGCTTTGCCGCGGCCGCATTCGCCACCGGCCTGGTGATGGCGATGTTGCCCAAGTCCACGCCCATGCGCACGGCCTGGAGCGCGTTGATCGCGTCCGTGGTCGGTGGCGTGCTGGTGCTGCACAGCTTCGGCATCGCGGGCCTGGTGCTGGTCGCCAAGCTTCCGCTGGCCCAGGCGTTCTGGGGCGATCTGCTGTTCGTTCCCGGCGATCTGATCAAGTGCGTGCTGTGCGCGCTGATCGTGCACACCGTGGCCAAGGCCCTGCCTGACTGGCGCTTTGGCGGACGCAACGCCTGAGCTGGTTGACTATGCAGATTCCGTCGCCTTTGTCGCTGGCCTTGCCTGACCTGGGCGCGGCCTTGCCCGCGGCGTTTGAACTGGTGCATGGGCCGCTGGCGCATTGGGGCCGGGTGCAGCCGCAAGCCATCGCGCTGTCCAATGGACTCGAACAGCTGAGCTTTGCGCAACTGCAGGCACGCGTCGCCGCGCAGGCCCAGGCGCTGCACGCGAGCCGTGCGCCGGCCACGGTGCTGCTCGATGGCAGCGGCACGGGCCTGGAGCGCATTGTCGATTTTCTCGCGGTGGTTGCCAGCGGCCGCTGCGCGGCCGTTGCCGACCCCGAATGGCCCGCGGCCGTGCAGGCGCAGATCGCCGCGCGGTTCGCGCAGCTGCCGCCGGCCGACATGCCCGCGCCCGGCCCCGAGACGCCGTTCTATATCGGTTTCACTTCGGGCAGCAGCGGCCTGCCCAAGGGCTTTCGCCGCCACCACCGCTCGTGGACCGAGAGCTTTCGCGTTTCTGCCCAGGACCTGGGCAGCGCCGCGACCGAGCGCGTGTTCGCGCCCGGTCGACTGTCGCATTCGCTGTTCCTGTTCGCCGCGCTGTGGGGGCTGTGGAGCGGCGCGGGCGTCGAGATCCAGGAGCGCTTTTCGGCGGGCCGCGCGCTTGCGCGCCTGCAGTCGGGTGATTTTCCGGTGCTGGTCGCCGTGCCCAGCCAGCTGCAGCTGATGCTGGAGTGGGCGCAGCGCCGCGAGGCGCCGCCGGTCGAAGGCGTGGCGCTGCTGCTGATCAGCGGCGCGCGCTGGATGCGTGAGCGCACGCCCGCGCTGCAGGCGCTGTTTCCGCGCGCGCGCATCGTCGAGTTCTATGGTGCGTCCGAAGCCAGCTACATCGCCTGGATGGACGCCGACCCGCAGGCCCCGGCCCAGGCCGTGGGCCGGCCGTTCAGCAATGTCAGGCTGCATATCGGCGCCGATCCGCTGGCCGGGGGCGCGGCCGACAACGGCGGCGAGCCGGGGCTGATCTGGGTGCGCAGCCCCATGCTGTTCATCGACTATGTGGGGCATTCCGACGGCTCGGCCGCGCTGCGCCGCGGCGACTGGCTGTCGGTGCGCGACATCGGCCATATCGACGCCCAGGGCTGGCTGCATCTGCGCGGACGCGAAAGCCGCATGATCGTGACCCAGGGCAAGAACCTTTTTCCCGAAGAAGTCGAGGCGCGGCTGCAGGCCCATCCGCAGTTGGGCCAGGTCTCGCTGCACGGCGTGGCCGATGGCCTGCGCGGCCATGCGGTGCACGCGGTGCTGCAGTTGCCGGTCGATGATGTCTGCCCCATGCCCGACGCGCTGGCGCTGGCGCAGTGGTGCCGCGCGGCGCTGGAAAGCTACAAGGCACCGCGCCACTGGTGGCTGTGGCAGGGCCCGTGGCCGCTCACGGCCAGCGGCAAGACCGACCACGGCGCGATTGCGCGCGCGCTGCTGAGCGAAGTGCAGGGCGAGGGCGCGAGCGCGCCGCGCTGTCTGCGGCCCTGGTCATGAACGCCGCCGCCATTCCTGTGATTGCCTGGGCGCGCAGTCCGGTCGCTGCCGTGGGCGGGGCGCTGGCGCGGCTGCAGCCCCATGAACTCGCGGCGCCGCTGGTGCAGGCGCTGCTGGCACGCGCGAATCTTCCCGCCGCCGCGGTCGATGCCGTGGTGCTGGGCAATGCGCTGGGCGCGGGCGGCAATCCCGCGCGCATGCTCGCGCTGGCTTCCGGCCTGCGTGAAAGCAGCGCGGCCTACACCGTGGACACGCAATGCTGCGCCGGGCTGGACGCGATCACGCTGGCCTGCGGCCTGCTGGCATCGGGCCAGGCGCGCATCGTGCTCGCGGGCGGCGCCGAGGCCTGGAGCCGCGCGCCGATTCGCCAGCACCGGCCGCTAAAGCCGCAGGAGCCGGCCATCGCCTATGAGCGGCCGGCGTTCGCGCCCTGGCCCGAGCGCGATCCCGACATGCTGCAGGCCGCGGCCGACCATGCGCAGCGCATTCAATCTCTGCGCACGGCGCAGGACGCGTATGCGATCGCCAGCCATGGCAAAGCGCTTGCGGCACGCGCCGAGCTGGCGGCGGAAATCGTCGCCTTCCCCGGCCTGGACCATGACGCCTACCCGCGCCTGCTGCGCGCCGAGCGCGTGGCGCGCATGCCTGTTGCCGCTTTGCCGGCAATGGCCCAGGGCGGGGCCGATTGCGCCGTCAGCACCGTGGCGATTTCGCCCAGGGCCGATGGCGCGGCGCTGCTGCTGCTGGCCACGCCCGAGGCCTGCCGCGAATGGGGGCTTGCGCCCGCGGCGCTGTGGCGCGGCGCGGTGAGCGTGGGCGGCGCGCCCGAGACGCCCATGCTGTGCGCCGCGACCGCGGCACGCGCGCTGCTGGGCCGCCTGGCGCTGGGCGTGCAGGACATCGCGCGCTGGGAGTTGCACGATGCATTCGCCGTGCAAGGCCTGGACTTCCGCGCCGAACTGGGAATGGACCCCGAGCTTCTCAATGCCCAGGGCGGCGGGCTGGCGCGTGGCCACCCGATAGGCGCTTCGGGCGCTGTCGCCGCAGTGCGCCTGCTGGCCCAACTGCAATCCCTGGACGATGGCGCGGCGCATGGCCTGGCCTGCATCGCAGGCGCGGGCGGCCTGGGCGCGGCCGCAATCTTTCAAAGCCTGCGCGCCTGAGCGCGCAGCAACACCCATGTCTTCCTCTTCTTCCGATTCCATGACCGACTACGCCCAGCTCGCGCGCAGCCGCCGCTCGGTGCGCGGTTTTCTGCCCGATCCCGTGCCCCAGGCGCTGCTCGAAAGCCTGCTTGAAACCGCGCGCCAGGCGCCCAGCGGCGCCAATTTGCAACCCGGGCGCTTCTGGGCGCTGCAGGGCGAAGCGCGCGCGCGCCTGAGCGCCGCGCTGTGCGCGGCGGTGCGCACGCAGCAGCCAGCGCGCGAGGAGTACGACTACTTTCCCCAGCCCATGCCCATGCAACTGCGCAAGCGCCAGGTGGCTTCGGCCCAGGCGCTGTACCGCAGCCTGGGGATTGCGCGCGGCGATGCCGCGGCGCGCCAGCAGCAGTTCGAGCGCAACTACCGTTTCTTCGACGCTCCCGTGGCGCTGCTGGTGACGCTGGACCGCGATTTCGGCCATGGCGGTTTCATGGACCTGGGCATGTGCCTGCACGGCCTGCTGATGGCCGCGCACGCCAGGGGCCTGGGCGCCTGCGCGATAGGCGCGCTCGCGTCCTATCCCGAGATCGTGCGCCAAGCGCTGGGCTTGCCGGAACGTGAAGTCGTGGTCTGCGGCGTGGCCCTGGGCTGGGCCGACCCGCTGGCGCCCGACAACCAGACGCAGACCGAGCGCGAGCCGCTGGCGCAGTACTTCCAGGTGCTTTCCTGAGGGCTGGCGCACGCGTCGGTTGGGCGCAGCGCGCGCGGGCGCAATGCGAGCATTTCTCAGGAGCACCTATCCGGCGTAGCGGTATCGAGAATCCGCTGTAATGGAGGATTGCGCAACCGGAGCTTTGAATGACCAACAAGACGTCGCTGGACAAGTCGAAAATCAAGTTTTTGCTGCTGGAGGGAATCCATCCCGGCGCGCTGCAGCTGCTGCAGAACGCGGGCTACACCAACGTGGAATCGCTCTCCGGCGCGCTGCCGCCCGAAGAACTCGAGCGCAAGATCGCCGACGTGCACTTCGTCGGCATCCGTTCGCGCACCCAGCTGACCGAAGCCGTGTTCCAGGCCGCGCACAAGCTCGTAGCCGTGGGCTGCTTTTGCATAGGCACCAATCAGGTCGACCTGAATGCCGCGCGCGAGCGCGGTATTGCCGTGTTCAACGCGCCTTACTCCAATACCCGCTCGGTCGCCGAACTGGTGCTGGGCGAAGCCATCCTGCTGCTGCGGGGCATTCCCGCCAAGAACGCCGCCTCGCACCGCGGCGGCTGGCTCAAGACGGCCGACAACTCCTACGAGATCCGCGGCAAGACGCTGGGCATCGTCGGCTACGGCTCGATCGGCACCCAGCTGTCGGTGCTGGCCGAGGCCCTGGGCATGCAGGTCGTGTTCCACGACATCACCACCAAGCTGCCGCTGGGCAATGCGCGCCAGGCCGCCTCGCTGCAGGAGCTGCTGGCCGTCAGCGACATCGTGAGCCTGCACGTGCCCGAGCTGCCCTCTACGCAATGGATGATTGGCGCGGCCGAGATCGCCGCCATGAAGCCCAGCGCCATTCTGATCAATGCCTCGCGCGGCACCGTGGTGGAAATCGACGCGCTGGCCAGCGCCATGCGCGCGGGCCGCCTGCTGGGCGCCGCGCTCGACGTGTTCCCGGTCGAGCCGCGCACCAACAAGGACGAGTTCGAGTCGCCGCTGCGCGGCCTGGACAACGTCATCCTGACCCCGCACATCGGCGGCTCGACCGCCGAGGCGCAGGCCAACATCGGTCTGGAAGTCGCCGAAAAGCTGATCAAGTACAGCGACAACGGCACCACGACTTCGGCCGTGAACTTCCCCGAAGTGGCGCTGCCCTCGCACCCCGGCCACAAGCGCATCCTGCATGTGCACCACAACGTGCCGGGCATTCTGTCGGCCGTCAATCAGGTGTTCGCGCAGCACGGCATCAACATCGCGGGCCAGTACCTGCGCACCGATGAAAAGCTGGGCTACATGGTGATGGACATCGTCGCGGACACGGTGGAACTGCCGCTGGCGCAGCTCGCGGATATCCCCGGCACCATCCGCTGCCGCGTACTGTTCTAAGCGGCCGGAGGCTGTGCCACCGAGCCCGGGCCGAAGCGCAGAATGAAGCGCGTTTCCTCGGGCTGGCTGTCGACCAGCACCTCGCCCTTGTGCATGTGCATGATCGACTGGGCAATCGCCAGGCCCAGTCCGCCCGAATCGCCGGGCTGGGCGCGCGCGGGGTCGCAACGGTAGAAGCGGTCGAACAGCCGCGGCAGATGCTCGGCGCCTATGGGCTCGCCATGGTTCGAGACTTCGATGTCCAGGCCCAGCGCATGCACCTGGCTGCTGATCGTGACCACGCTGCCGGCTGCGCCGTAGCGCAGCGCATTCGACACCAGATTGGCCATGGCACGCGCCAGCAGCGCCGAATCGGCGATCAGCCAGCCCTGGGCGAGGTTGCGCATCTGCATGTCGCGCTCGTCGGCCATGCCTTCGAAATAGTCGCAGACCCGGCCCGCCAAATTGGCCAGGTCCAGCGGCTTCAGTTGCAGCATGGCTTCGGGCTTCTCTGCGCGCGCCAGGAACAGCATGTTGTCTATCATGCGCGCCAGGCGCTCGTATTCCTCCTGCTTGGACACCAGCAGGTTTTCATATTCCTCCACGCTGCGCGGCTGGTTGAGCGCCTGCTGGTTCTGCCCCATCAGGTTGTTGAGCGGCGTGCGCATCTCGTGCGCCAGATCCTCGGAAAAGCGCGACAGGCGTGAATAGCCTTCTTCCAGCCGCGACAGCATCAGATTGAGCGCGCAGGTCAGGCCCTGCAGTTCCTGGGGCTGGCGCTGGGCGTCCAGGCGCAGGCCCAGCTGCTGCGGATGGATGGCCGCGGCCTGCAGGCTCAGGCGGCGCAGCGGCAGCAGGCCGCGGCGCACGACTTCCCAGCCCAGCGCGAACGCGAACAGCACGCCCACCAGCCAGGCCAGGGCCAGCTTGACGCGATAGGCTTCCAGCATCTGGATGCGCGTGGTCAGCACCGTGCCCGTGATCACATGCAGCACGCCGGGCGGACACACGACATGCGCCCAGGCCAGCCGTGCGGCTTCGGGGCCCGGGTTGTTGAACAGCATGGGCGAGCCGTCCGCGGGAAAGGCCGGGCGCTGCATGCCCGTGGGATTGATTTCCACCAGCAGTTCGCCGCGGTCGTTGGTGATCCAGAGAATGTTTTCCTTGTTGCCCAGCGCATGTGCATAAAGGTGCGGGTGCAGGCGCAGGATTTCGACATATTCGGGGTCTATCGAAAGAATGCGTATGCGTTCTATGCGCGCAATCAGGGCTTCGTCGTCGCGCTGCTTGAGTTCGCTCTTGAGCGCGTCGTAGACGTAGCAGCCCATGGCGCCAAACAAGATCGCGCTCACGGCGGCAAACATCAAGGCAAGCCGCAGGCGCAGGCTGATCTGCTCGATTTTCTTCATGCTGCGTCTTCTTCGATGCGGTAACCCATTCCGCGCACGGTCTGTATCAGCTTGGTGTCATAGCCGTCGTCGATCTTGGCGCGCAGCCGGCGTATGGCGACATCGACGACATTGGTGTCGCTGTCGAAGTTCATGTCCCAGACCTGGGAGGCAATGCGCGTGCGCGACAGCACCTGGCCCTGGTGCTGCAGCAGCAGTTGGAGCAGCGCGAACTCCTTGTTGGTCAGCTCTATGCGCTGGCCCTGGCGCGTCACGCGCCGGCGCAGCAGGTCCATTTCAAGGTCGGCGAGGCGGAACACGTCGGGCTCGCGCAGCGGCGTGCGGCGCAGCAGCGTACGCACGCGCGCCAGCAGTTCGGCATAGGAGAAAGGCTTGACCAGATAATCGTCGGCACCGAGTTCCAGCCCCTTGACGCGGTCCTCGATGGCGTCGCGCGCTGTCAGAAACAATACCGGCGTCTGGTGGGTTTCTCGAAATTTTCGAATGAAACTCCAGCCGTCCATTCCGGGAAGCATGACATCGAGAATCAGCAGATCGAAATCGGAATGGCGTGACAAATGAAAACCGTCCACGCCGTTGTATGCGACTTCGACTTGATAGCCGGATTCTGTCAAACCCTTTTGAAGATAATCAGCGGATTTGACTTCATCTTCAATGATCAATATGCGCATGGAATGTTTTTTCCGCTCCGGAGGAAGACAGTAATGGTAGTGGCTAATGCGTTCTTTCACATGACAAAAACGTAATGTCTGCGCAATCTTGGCGTCAGTGCTTCGGTCACAGAATTGACTCCATGCCGCTGGGTACCGGCCCCTGGGACCGCTGCCTTCCTTGAACACCGCATGAAAGACACTATGACCTCCATTCGCAAAACCGCTTCGATCCTGATTCTGTCCCTCACCGCCGCCGTTGCCGGCCAGGCCATGGCTGCCGAGCCCGCAGGCCTGACCCGCGCCCAAGTGCTGGCCGACCTGGCCCAGGCCCAGCGCAGCGGCAACATCATCGACAACTTCACCGGCCTGCCGCTCAACCAGCTCAATCCGCAGAGCTTCCCGGCCCAGGCGCAAGCCCAAGGCAAGACCCGCGCCCAGGTGCTGGCCGAACTCGAACAGGCACGCGCCCAGGGCCAGCTGGCCCAGTACTTCGAGACCGACTACCCCCTCAATGCCGCCCAGGGCCAGCCGCTGTCGCGCGCCGATGTGGTCGCCGACCTGCAGCACGCACGCGCCGCCGGCGAACTGACTTTCGGCGAAGGCAGCTGATCTGCCGGCCCAGGCCGAGAAACGAAAAAACCCCGCGCTGCGGGGTTTTTTTCGTTGAGCGCAGCTCAGTCCATGGTCAGCTTCTGCTTGACGACCACATCCTTGTAGACCGCGAGTTCTTCCTTCATCTGCTGGGCGAACCGCTCGGGCGTGCCGGCCTGGATGATGGAGCCGGTTTCCTCGATGCGCTTGCGGATCGCGGGGTCCTGCAGCACCTTGCGTGTCGCGGCATTGACCTTGTCGACGATGTCCTTGGGCAGGTTCTTCGGGCCCACGATGCCGTAGTAGGCCATGCGGTTCGCGGCCTCGAGGCCGACTTCCTTGAAGGTCGGCACGTCGGGCATCGCGGGAATGCGCTCGGGTGCGGCGACCACGAGAGCGACCAGGCGCTTTTCCTTGATGAAGGGCAGGGCCGAAGGCAGGTTGTCGAAAATCAGCGGCACCTGGCCGGCAACGGCGTCATTGAGCGCCGGGCCCGAACCGCGGTAGGGCACGTGCATCATGTCGGTGCCGGTGGACAGCTTGAACATTTCCATCATCAGATGGGTGATCGAGCCGGTACCGGGCGAAGCATACGAATACTTGGCCGGGTTCTTCTTGATTTCCTCGAGGAACTGCTTGTAGTTCTTGCCCGCGAACTGCGGATTGGCGGCAATCACGTTGGGCGTGGCCGCAATGTTGATCACAGGCGTGAAGTCGGTCGCGACGTTGTAGGGGATCTTGGGGTTGATGGCCGGGTTGGTGGCCGTGGTCGACACCGTGGCAATGCCCAGGTGGTAGCCGTCGGGCGTGGCGCGCGCGGTTTCCGCCGCGCCAATGCTGCCGCCGCCGCCGCCGCGGTTCTCGACGATCACCGGCTGGCCGAGCTCGCGGCCCAGCGGATCGGCGATCACGCGCGCAATCAGGTCGGTGGTGCCGCCCGCGGCAAAAGGCACGAGCAGCTTGATGGGCTTGTTGGGGTAGGCCGACTGCGCGAAGGCGCTGCCGAAAAGGGACAGGATGCCCAAGGCCAAAATGCTTTTGCGAACCATTGAATTGTCTCCAGGGAATATTTTGTTCAACCTGGCAATATGCTAGTTGATTGTGGGTGGTCCAAATATTCGGCGACAGTTAAATGCTTCAGTAGTTTCCCTGGGTGGCGATTTGTTTTGCAGACGTTGTTTGTCCTGCATCAAATCTCCAGGGATTTTTCGCATATTAATAGAGGCCCGGACAGGGATATTGTCCGGCCCCTTTGGCGCGCCGCGCTGGCCGGCCAGGCCGCGCGCGCTGCGGCTTCAGATGGCGCCGGCGCTGCGCAGCGCGTCTATGCGCTGGGCGTCCAGTCCCATCTGCTGCAGCACCTCATCGGTGTGCTGGCCCAGTGCGGGCGGCGCGCGGTGGTAGACCACGGGCGTGGCCGACAGGCGCATGGGGTTGGCGACCCCGGCCACGGCGGGCATGGCGTCGTGGGTAGCGCGCGGCAGTTCTATGCGCAGTCCGCGCGCCTTGACCTGGGGGTCGTCGAAGGCCTGGGCCACGGTGTTGATCGGCCCGCAGGGCACGGCCTTGTCTTCGAACAGCGCGATCCAGGCGGCCGTGGTGCGCGTTCGCAGCACGGGCTCCATCAGCGCCAGCAGCGCCGCGCGGTGCTGCACGCGCGCGGTATTGGTTGCAAAGCGCGCGTCCTGGGACCATTCGGCCTGGCCGATGGCGGCGCAAAAGCGTGCGAACTGGCCGTCGTTGCCAATGGCCAGCATCACGTTGCCGTCGGAAGTCACGAAGTCCTGGTAGGGCGCGAGGCTGGGATGCACATTGCCCGCGCGGCCCGGGGCCTGGCCGGTGGCCAGATAGCCCGCGGCCTGGTTGGCCAGCACCGCCATGCCCACGTCCAGCAGCGCCATGTCGATGTACTGGCCCTGGCCGCTGGCGTGGCGCGCGTTGATCGCCGCAAGAATGGCATTGCTGGCATACAGGCCGGTGAACACGTCGATCACCGCCACGCCGGCCTTGAGCGGGCCGCCGCCGGGCGCGCCGTCGGCATGGCCCGTGATGCTCATCAGACCGCACATGGCCTGCACCATCAGGTCGTAACCCGCGCGTTCGGCATAGGGACCGTCCTGGCCGAAGCCGGTGATCGAGCAATAGATCAGGCGTGGGTTGCGCGCCTTGAGGCTGTCGTAGTCGAGGCCGTACTGGCGCAGTCCGCCGACCTTGAAGTTTTCGACCACGACATCGGCCTCGCAGGCCATGCGCTGCAGCAGCGCCTGGCCTTCGGGGTGGGCCATGTCGATGGTGATCGAGCGCTTGTTGCGGTTGCAGGCCGTGAAGTAGCTGGCCTCGCGTGTGTCGTTGCCGTCTTCATCGCGCAGGAACGGCGGGCCCCAGTGGCGCGTGTCGTCGCCCGCGACCGGGCGCTCGACCTTGACGACATCGGCGCCCAGGTCGGCAAGCATCTGCGTGCACCAGGGGCCGGCAAGAACGCGCGAGAGGTCTAGGACTTTGATGCCGGCGAGGGCGGAGGGAGGGGATGTGGTCATGGGGGCTTCTACTGGAGGGCAGGCCGTTCACCCTTCGACAGGCTCAGGGCGAACGGAACAAACGTTCGTGGTGAGCTTGTCGAACCATGAACGCCGTGTCCTCATGAATAAGACGCAGGGCGAACGGAACAACCGTTCGTGGTGAGCTTGTCGAACCATGAACGCCCTGTCCTCATGAATAAGACGCAGGGCGAACGGAATAACCGTTCGTGGTGAGCTTGTCGAACCATGAACGCCGTGTCCTCATGAATAAGACGCAGGGCGAACGGAACAAGCGTTCGTGGTGAGCTTGTCGAACCATGAACGCCCTGTCCTCATGATTTAAGGCTCAGGACGTACGGAACCGCCGGGCGGCTCGGGCAGGCCCTGCCTCCCCGCTCAGTGCAATCAGTTCGCGAACGCCGCAATTCCCGTCTGCGCGCGGCCCAGAATCAGCGCGTGCACATCGTGCGTGCCTTCGTAGGTGTTGACCACCTCGAGGTTCACCAGATGGCGGGCGACGCCGAATTCATCGCTGATGCCGTTGCCGCCCAGCATGTCGCGCGCCAGGCGGGCGATGTCCAGCGCCTTGCCGCAGTTGTTGCGCTTGATCAGCGAAGTGATTTCCACCACGTTCTGGTGTTCGTCCTTCATGCGGCCCACGCGCAGCGCGGCCTGCAGACCCAGCGTGATTTCGGTCTGCATGTCGGCCAGCTTCTTTTGCACCAGCTGGTTGGCGGCCAGGGGGCGGCCGAACTGCTTGCGGTCCAGCGTGTACTGGCGCGCGGTGTGCCAGCAGGCTTCGGCCGCGCCCATCGCGCCCCAGGCAATGCCGAAGCGTGCGCTGTTGAGGCAGGTGAATGGGCCCTTGAGGCCGCGCACTTCGGGGAAGGCGTTTTCTTCGGGCACAAACACATCGTCCATGACGATTTCACCGGTGATCGAGGCGCGCAGGCCGACCTTGCCGTGGATTGCCGGAGCGGTCAGGCCCTTCCAGCCCTTTTCCAGGATGAAGCCGCGGATCTGGCCGACGGCGCCGGTCTCGGAGACTTCCTTGGCCCAGACGACAAACACGTCAGCCACGGGGCTGTTGGTGATCCACATCTTGCTGCCCTTGAGCTTGTAGCCGCCGTCCACCTTGTGGGCGCGCGTGGCCATGGAGCCCGGGTCGGAGCCGTGGTCGGGCTCGGTCAGGCCAAAACAGCCGATGAAGTGGCCGCTGGCCAGCTTGGGCAGGTACTTCTGCTTTTGTTCTTCGCTGCCGAATTCGTTGATCGGCACCATCACCAGCGAGCTCTGCACGCTGGCCATCGAGCGGTAGCCCGAATCGATGCGTTCGATCTCGCGTGCCACCAGGCCGTAGCTCACATAGTTCAGGCCGGCGCCGCCGTATTCGGTGCCTATGGTCGGGCCCAGCAGGCCCAGCTCGCCCATCTCGCGGAAGATGGTGATGTCGGACTTTTCATGGCGGAACATTTCCAGCACGCGCGGCGCCAGCTGGCCCTGGCAGTAGTCGCGCGCGGCATCGCGCACCATGCGCTCGTCTTCGGTCAGCTGCTGGTCGAGTTGGAAGGGATCGTCCCATTGGAAGTTGCCGGCCATGTTGTGTCTCCTCGGATGCGGTGGGTAGCGGGGGGCTGCGGCCACCTTGCTGCAGTTTGCGCATGGTGGGCAGGAACTGGAGCCGATCGTAGGCCGATGTTCTTACCCAGGCAAACGATTTGTTTGCATCCAGATATGAGATTCATGCATGAATGGAGTAGGCCGCCGGCGCGCTCCATTGCTGCTGCACGCTCTCGATGAGCAGGCCCGCAAACGCCTGCGCGGCCGCGCTGCGCGAGGTGCGCGCATTCCACAGCAGGCTCGCGGTGCGCAGCAGCGGCGGCTGCAGGCCCAGCGCGCAAAGCCCCTGGCCGTGCAGCGCGGCGGCGCGCTGCGGAACGATGCAGGCGAGCTGCGGCCCGCAGTGGCAGGCGGCGATCAGCGCGTGCACCGACTCCATCTCGACCATGACCCTGGGCTGCACGCCCGCGGCGCGAAAGTGCTCCTCGAGCAGGCGCCGCGTCGCAAAGCGCCGCGACAGCAGTGCCAGCGGCACGTCCTGCAATTGCTGCAGTTGCAGGGGCGCCTGGGCCGCGAGCGGGTGCGAGGCATGGGCGACAAACTGCATGTGTTCCTCGAACAGCGGCTCGGAGTCGACACCCTCGACGCCCGCAGGATGAAACGCCATGCCCATGTCGAGATCGCCGCTGAGCAGCAGCGCTTCGATCTCGGGCGCCAGCAGTTCGCGCAGCACCACATGGATCTTGGGGTAGCGCGCGTTGAACGTCGCCACGGCCGACGGCACCAGCGTGTGCAGTGAAGTCGGAATCACGCCCACGGTGAGTTGGCCGGCTTGCAGGCTTGCCAGATCGGCCAGCGCCATGCGCCCGGCTTCGAGCTCCTGCAGTGCGCGCGCCGCATAGTCCTTGAAGACCCGCCCGGCCTGCGACAGCTTCAGGCCCCGGCCCACACGTTCGAACAGCGGCACGCCCAGCTCTTCCTCTATCTGGCGCAGGCCGTGGGACAGCGTCGACTGGGTGACGAACAACTGCTTGGCCGAGGTCGTGAGGTGCTCGGTACGCGCGATGTCGAGAAAGTAACGCAGCTGGCGGATTTCCATGGAAGCAAGCAAGTGCAGAAAGTTAAACGTTCGAAATTATCGAATGAATCAACAGAAATAAATCATTGGATTGGTTAAATAACCGACATTAAGCTGTACTCCAGCGGCATTTTTCTTCCTGCCCCGCCGCAGCAAAGAGATCCGCATGAGCAACGAATTCACCATCGAACGCATCCAGGTGCGCATCCTGGACATCCCCACCATCCGCCCGCACAAGCTGTCGTTTGGTTCCATACAGCGCCAGAGCCCGGTCATCGTGCAGCTGTGGCTGCGCAACGGCGCCTGCGGCTTCGGCGAGGCCGCAACCATTGGCGGTCCATCCTGGAACGAGGAGTCGCCTGAAAGCATTGCGCATGCGATCGAGAACTACCTGGCGCCCGCGGTGCTCGGGCAGCTGGCCGGCGGCATCGAACAGGTGCTGGCACGCATGGACCTGGCCTGCAAGGGCAATGCGTTCGCGAAATCGGCCGTGGAAATGGCGCTGATCGATGCGCTGGCGCGCACGCTGGACATTCCCGCCTCGCAGTTGCTGGGCGGCAAGCTGCACCAGAGCCTGCCCCTGGCCTGGACCCTGGCCAGCGGCGATGTGGAGCGCGACCTTCAGGAAGCCCAGCTGCGCCTGGAGCAGGGCCGCCACCGTATCTTCAAGATGAAGATAGGCGCGCGCGCACCGCAGGACGATGTGGCCCATGTGAGCCGCATCGCACGCGGTCTGCCCGATAGCGCGACGCTCACGGTGGACGTGAACCAGGCCTGGGACGGCAATACCGCGCGCCGCTATCTGCCTCAGCTCATCGAAGCCGGGGTGACGCTGATCGAACAGCCCGTGGCCAAGTGGAACGTTCCCGCGCTGCGCCAGCTGACGCAGGAACTCAAGGGCGCGCTGATCATGGCCGACGAGACCGTCTGCACGCCGCAGGAAGCAATGATGCTGGCGCGCGAACAGGCCGCGCATGTGTTCTCGCTCAAGGTGGCCAAGCACGGCGGACTGCTGCGCACGCGCAAGGTCGCGGCCGTGGCCGAGGCCGCCGACATCGGCTGGTATGGCGGAACGATGCTCGAAACGTCGATAGGCAGCGCGGCTTCGGCCCATGTGTTTGCGACGCTGCCCGGCGCCCACCATGGCTGCGAGCTGTTCGGCCCGCAGCTGCTGGTCGACGACATCGTCGAGCAGCAGATGGCCATACGCGACTTCGCGCTGCAGCTGCCCGACGGCCCGGGCTACGGCGTTACGGTGTCGCTGAGCCAGCTCGATCGCTTCGACCGCGCGCTTGCCGGCCAGCAGCCGCTGCACGTGGACCTGGGCGCGGCGCGCGCCTGACATTTATCCGGCCGCATGTTGTACGCCTGCGGCCCCACCCTCAAAGGAGTTTCCGATGTTGTTTCTTGTCCGCATGGATGTGCGCATTCCCCATGACCTGCCCGCCGAGCAGGTCAACGAAATCAAGCTGCGCGAAAAAGCCTATTCGCAGGAACTGCAGCGCGACGGCCGCTGGCAGTCGATCTGGCGCGTGGTCGGCGAATACGCGAACTACAGCGTCTTCAATGTGGCGTCGAACGACGAACTGCACGATCTGCTGCAGGGCCTGCCGCTGTTCCCCTATATGGACATCGATGTGACGCCGCTGGCGCGCCACCCCTCGGCCATCGCCTGAGCGTCGCTGTCCGGCACCAAGAACCTCTGAAGGAGACAAAAAATGAAACGTACTTTCCTGCGCCAGGCAATGGCTGGCACCGCACTGCTGGCCTGCGCCGTTTCCGGCTTCGCCCAAGGCTCGGTCGGCAACTGGCCCGACAAGCCGGTCAAGTGGATCGTGCCGTTTCCACCGGGCGGCGCGATGGACGCCATTGCACGCACGCTGGGCGAAGTCGCGGGCCGCAAGCTGGGCCAGCCTTTCGTCATCGAGAACAAGGCGGGCGCGGGCGGCAACATCGGCGCCGACGCGGTTGCCAAGGCACCGGCCGACGGCTATACGCTGATGATCACGTCGATAGGCATGGCGACCAATGGCGCGCTCTACAACAAGCTCAGCTACGACCCGATCAAGGATTTCGCGCCCGTGAGCCTGCTGGCCGTAGTGCCCAACATCCTGGTCGCCGGACCCAAGCAGTCGGACGTGAAGAGCGTCAAGGACCTGATTGCCAAGGCCAAGCAGAACCCAGACAAGCTGACCTATGCCTCGGCCGGCAACGGCACTTCGATCCATCTCGCGGGTGCAAGCTTCACCTCGCTGACCGGCGTGAAGATGCTGCATGTGCCCTACCGCGGCAGCGGCCCGGCAGTCACCGATCTGCTCGGCGGCCAGGTCGATTTCATGTTCGACAGCATCACCTCGGCACGCCCCCATATCGAGGCCGGCAAGCTGCGCGCTATCGCCATCACCACCAAGACGCGCTCGCCTTCGCTGCCCGATGTGCCCACGGTGGCCGAAGCCGGGGTTCCGGGCTACGAAGTTTCGCCCTGGTTCGCGACCTTCATGCCCGCCGGAACGCCCGCGCCCATCGTTGAAAAGCTGGGCAAGACGCTCAACGAAGCGATGAACGACCCCGAAGTCAAGAAGCGCCTGAGCGCCATCGGCGCCGAGCCCATAGGCAGCACGCCGCAGGCGCTGGCCGCCCATCTGAAGACCGAGACGGACCGCTGGACCAAGCTGATCAAGGAATCCAACATCAAGGTGGATTGACCTTATCCTTACCGGGCCTGCTTGCAGGCCCTTTTTTCATTCGTTCCCATTTCTTCGTTGTTGCCCATGCCCGAATTGCATTCCATCGTCCAGGGACAAGGTCCCGTCATCGTTCTGAGCCACGCGCTGGGCTGCGACCTGCACATGTGGGACGAAGTCACCGCACTGCTGCAGGACCGCTATACCGTCGTGCGCTACGACCAGCGCGGCCATGGCCGCTCGCCGGCCAGCGACGCGGATTTCAACATGCATGATCTGGCCGCCGACGCGGCCGAGCTGATTGCGCGCCTGGGGCGCGGCCCGGTGCATTTTGCCGGGGTGTCCATGGGCGGCATGACGGCCCAGGCGCTTGCCGCGCTCCACCCCGACACCGTGCGCAGCATCACCATTGCCAATTCGGCCGCGCATTACGACGCCGCCGCGCGCCAGGGCTGGAGCACGCGCATCGAGACCGTCGCGGCGCAGGGCGTGGCCTCGATTGCCGACGGCGCGCTGCAGCGCTGGCTGTCGCCCGATTTCCTGGCGCGCCATCCGCAGCGCGTGGCGCAGATGCGCGAAGCGCTGGTGCGGATTCCTGCCAAGCCCTACGCCCAGGCCTGCGCCGCGGTCGGGGGCATTGAACTGCATCTGACCAATCCTTCCATCCGCTGCCCGGCGCTGGTCATTGGCGGCACGCTGGACGCGGCCACGCCCATGGCGCTGTCGCAGCAGATCGCCGACGGCATTGCCGGCGCCGAGCTGGCGACCATCGAGGCCGCGCATATCAGCTGCGTCGAGCAGCCCGAGGCGTTTGCGCAGCTGCTCGACGGCTTCATCCAGCGCGTCTGAGCGGGCGGCTCAGGCCGGCGCGGGAAACCCGGCCTGCAGCAATTCCCGCAGCGTGTTGGCCACGCCATGGCGGCCTTCGCGCCGCCAGGCGAGGTGCATTTCGACGTCGAGTCCGGTCACATGGGCGATGGGCTTGAAGCAGACGTTGGCATAGCGCAGCTTCATGGACGAACGCGGCACCAGCGCGATGCCCACGTTCGCGTCAACCAGCGCCAGGATCGAATGCGTATGGCTCAGCGTCTGCACGGTTTCGGGCGCGACGCCATTGGCGCGCAGCTGGCCGGCAACGATCTCGTACAGGTAACGTGACTCCGAAGGGCAGAACTCGATGAAGGCCTGGCCCTGCAGCGCGCTCAGGGGGACCTCGTCCAGCGCCGCGAGCGCGTGATCGAGCGGCATGGCGAGCATGAACGGCTCGCGCAGCAAGGGGGCACAGGCGCTGAAACTGCGCGGCGCAAACGGCCGCACTATGCCGATGTCGATGCGGTCCGCGCCCAGGGCCTCGATCTGATCGACCGACTGCATCTCGCGCAGCACCAGGTGCACGTCGGGCAGGCGCGCGCGCACGAAGGCCAGCAGCTGGGGCAGCAGCGTGAAGCTGGCCGCGGGAATGAAGCCCAGCGTCACGCTGCCGGCTTCGGCCTGCATGGCGCGGCGCGCGGCAATGGTTGCCGCCTGGCTGCGCCGCAGTATGTCCTCGGCTTCGCGCAGAAAGATCTTGCCGGCCACCGTGAGACGCACCGCGCCGCCCGCGCGCTCTAGCAGCTGCACGCCGACTTCATGTTCCAGCAGCTGGATCTGCCGCGTCAGCGGCGGCTGGGTCATGTTCAGCAGCGTGGCCGCGCGGCCGAAATGCAGCTCGGAAGCGACGGCCACGAAACAGCGAAGTTGGGACAGTTGGAACATGATTCATTTATTGAATTGCGGCATCCGATGTCTGGATTGGACGCCGCCTCGATGCACTTCTAGAGTTGCTGTTTTCGACCAACAGTCTTCTGGGAGCCCACATGACTTCATTTACCGGCCCGGCACTGCGCGCAGCGCTCAACGGCATTTCCGGCATTCTCGTCACGCCTTTCGATGCGCAGGACGCCATCTGCAGCGCACCGCTGCAGCCCGTGGTCGACCGCGCCGTCGATGCTGGCGTGCATGTGCTGGTGGCCAACGGCAACACCAGTGAATTCTATGGGCTGCAGGCGCAGGAGGCCGAACGCATGGTGCATGTGGCGGCCGAATGCGTGGCCGGGCGCGTGCCGCTGCTCGGCGGCGTGGGCCGCAGCGTGCACGAGGCGCGTGCGCTGGCCAAGGCATCCGTGAAGGCCGGCGCCGCAGCATTGATGGTGCACCAGCCGCCAGACCCATTTGTCGCGCCGCGCGGCGTGGTCACCTATGTGCAGCAGATTGCCGAGGCCGCCGAAGGCCTGCCGCTGGTGCTCTATCTGCGCAATGAAAACATCGGCCTGGCAACGATTGAGGCGCTGTGCCGCATTCCCGAGGTCGTGGGCGTCAAGTGGGCTTCGCCCACGCCGCTGCTGCTGGCCGAAATCATTCGCCGCACCGCCGATCGCGATCTCGCCTGGGTCGGCGGTCTGGCCGAAGTCTGGGCGCCGCCGCTGTATGCGGTGGGCGCGCGCGGCTTCACGTCGGGCCTGATCAATGTGTTTCCCGAGCGTTCGGTGGCGATCTACAACGCGCTCGAGCAGGCCGACTACCCGCTGGCGATGCGCCTGATCGGCCAGATGCTGCCGTTCGAGGAATTGCGCGCCCAGGAGAACAACGGCGCCAACGTCACCGTCGTCAAGGCCGCGCTGCAATGGATGGGCAACGACTGCGGCGCGACGCGCGCGCCGTCGGCCTGGCCGCTGAGCGCCACCCAGCAGCAGCAGCTCGATGCGCTGCTCAACGGCTGGAAGGCCTGAGCAGCTTGCGCGCCGCGGCGGCGGGCTGTGCCGCCGCCGCGCGCCTCTCCCCTGTGAGCGACCCATAACTATTAAGGACAAACCATGCCTGCACGCCGCACTCTCCTTGCTCTCGCACTGCTTTCTCCGCTGTGCTCCGTTGTTTCCGCCCAGAACTTTCCCGCGCGTCCCATCACCATCGTCATCGGCTCGACCGCGGGCAGCGCCACCGACGGCCTGGCGCGCGCCGTGGCCGCCGAAGTGGGCAAGGAAACCGGGCAGTCGGTGATTGTCGAGAACCGCGCCGGCGCCTTCGGCAGCATTGCGGCCCAGCAGGTGGCGCGCGCCCAGCCCGACGGCTACACGGTATTCATGACGACCAATACCACACAGTCGGCCAACCCGCACCTGCTCAAGAAGCTGGCCTACGACCCGCTCAAGGATTTCGCGCCCGTGGCGCTGCTGGCCAAGGGCCCGCTGCTGCTGGTGGTCAACCCCAAGCTGGGTGTCAACAGCATTGCCGAACTCGTGGCCCTGGCCAAGCGCCAGCCGGGCAAGCTCAACTACGGCTCGGGCAGCTCGTCGGCCCAGGTCGCGACCGAGCTGTTCCAGCAGATGACAGGCACCAAGTTCAACTATGTGCCGTACAAGGCCAACCCGCCCGCGGTCATCGACCTGATTGCCGGCCAGACCGATCTGATGATTGTCGATCTGGCGACCACCGTGCCCCAGGTCAAGGCCGGCAAGCTCAAGGCGCTGGGCCTGAGCAGCCCCGGCCGGCTGTCGCTGATGCCCGGCGTGCCGGCGATCAGCGAGTCGCTGCCGGGCTATGAGTTCGGTTACTGGAACGCGCTGTACGCGCCCGCGGGCACGCCCGCGCCCGTGGTGCAGAAGCTCAATGCGCTGATGCGCAATGCCATGCAGACCGCGGCGGTGCGCAACGTGGCCGAACAGTCGGGCATGGAAGTCGCGCTGTCTTCGCCCGATGAAATGAACCGCTTCCAGATTGCCGAGTACGAGCGCTGGGGCAAGATCATCAAGGCCGCTGGCATTCAGCCCGAGTGAGCGGCGGGCAGGGACTGAATTCGGGCGCCTTCAGCGGCGCCTTTTCCATTGGAAGAACCAAGATGATGCAATCCACCGATGCCCGCAGCGGCGCCTTGCTGGGCGCTGCCTGGGGCGAATCCACGCCTAAACAGATAGACGCCGCCGTCGCTGCCGCCGCCTCGGCCGCCGACGCTTTTGCGGCCACGACGAATGCCCAGCGCGCCGCGTTGTTGCGCGCGCTGGCCCAGGCCCTGGCCGACAACTCCGCGGCCTTGCTGCCGGTTGCCGACCGCGAAACGGCGCTGGGCCTGGCGCGGCTCGAAGGCGAACTGGCGCGCACCGCTTTCCAGCTGCGCGGCTTTGCCGACGCGCTGGAGCAGGGCGCGGCCCAGGCCTTTCTCGATGAAGCGGCAATCGCCGGTGCCCCGCCCGCGGGCCGGCCGCGGCTCACGCGCATCCAGGCGCCGCTGGGCCCGGTTGCGGTGTTTGCCGCGAGCAATTTTCCGTTCGCGTTCTCGGTGCTGGGCGGCGACAGCGCCAGCGCGCTGGCCGCGGGCTGTCCCGTGGTGCTCAAGGCCCATCCCGGCCACGCGCAGCTCTCGCGCGACGTCGCGGCCATCGCCTCCTCGGTGGTTGCGCAATGCGGTCTGCCCGCGGGCGTGTTCCAGCTGGTCGAAGGCGCGGCCATCGAAGTGGGCGTGCAGCTGGTGCAGGCACCGGCCATTGCGGCCGTGGCGTTCACGGGATCGTTCAAGGGCGGCACGGCGCTGGCGCGGCTGGCGGCCGAACGCGCGCGGCCGATTCCTTTCTACGGCGAACTCGGTTCGGTCAACCCGCTGGTGGTGTTGCCCGCGGCGCTGAGGGACGGCGCAGGCGGCCCCGACGCGCTGGCGCAGACGCTGGCCGATTCGATCTGCCTGGGCGCGGGGCAGTTCTGCACCAGCCCCGGCGTGATCGTGGTGTTCAAGGATGGGCCCGGCGAGGCCTTTGTGCAGCAGCTGGCCACGCGCCTGGCCGCGCTGGCCCCGCATGCCATGCTCAATGCGGGCATACGCGCAGCGTTCGAGCGCGGCGTGGGCCAATGGCGCGCTGATGCCCGGTTGCAGGTGCTGGTCGACGGCGCGCCGCGTGAAGGCGGCCCCCAGCCTTTCCTGGCCCAGGTCGATGCCGCGGACTTCATTGCCGATCACGCACTGCACGAGGAAGTGTTCGGCTCGGCCGCGCTGGTGGTGCGCGTCGATCACATGCAGCAGGCGGTGGCGGTGCTGAATGCCATTGGCGGCACCCTGACCACGACGCTATGGGGTGTGCCTACAGGCGACGAGCTGCCTGACGCGGCGCTGCTGGCGCTGGTGCGCAAGGCCGTGCAGGTGTCGGGCCGCGTGCTGTTCTCGGGCGTGCCCACGGGCGTGGCGGTCACCGCCGCCCAGCACCATGGCGGGCCGTTTCCGGCATCGACCGCGCCGTTCACCACGTCGGTGGGCTATGCGGCGATCGAACGTTTCCTGCGGCCGCTGGCGCTGCAGGATGCGCCGCAGTGGCTGCTGGCCAAGGAAGGCGCTTTTTTCTGAGGATGGGCCGCGCGTTGCGCGGCTTTTCCTGGTTTTCTGCAGCACATGGGCGTATGGCTACAATCGGATGGGAATGATTCTTGTTCATTGCGGTCTTGTCGTGCCGCGGGAGAATCGGGACCCCGCCCATGCCTGCCGTACAACCTTCCGCCCACAGCGAAATCGCCGCGCTCTATGCCGACCACCATGGCTGGCTGCAGGGCTGGCTGCGCAAGAAAGTCGGCAATGCGTTTGACGCGGCCGATCTTGCGCAAAGCACTTTTCTCAAGCTGCTGTGCAGCCAGGGCGGCGAACCCTTGCAGGAGCCGCGCGCCTATCTGGTGACGGTGGCGCGCAATCTGCTGCTCAACCAGGTGCGCCGGCGCGCGATCGAGCAGGCCTACCTTGACGCCTTGGCGGCGTTGCCCGAACCGGTTGCACCACCGCCCGAAGCACGGCTGATGGTGCTCGAGACGCTGATCGAGATAGACCGCCGTCTGGGCCATCTGCCCGCGCTGGCCAAGCAGGCCTTCCTGCTCGCGCAGATCGAAGGACTGGGCCATGGCGAGATCGCGGCCGAACTGGGCATTTCGGTTTCCACCGTCAAGCGCCACCTGGCCAAGGCCGCGCTGCGCTGCTTTTTCCCGGAGTAGGCGCGATGCGGGCATTGCATGACACCGCGGGCGATAACGAGCCTGGCATTCCCGCCGAAGTCGCCCAACAGGCGGTGCAGTGGTGGCTGACGCTGCGCGGCGCGCCGGTCTCTGCGCGCCAGCGCGCGGCCTGGCAGCAATGGCGCGCGCAAAGTCCGGAGCATGAAGCCGCGTGGCAGCGCATCGAATCCGTGGGCCGGCAGATGGCCGGAATTTCGCTGCCGCTGGCGCGCGCCACGCTCGCGGGCCCGCATGCGCCGCGAAGGCGGCGCAGCGTGCAGCTGCTCGCGGGCCTGGTCGTGGCCGGCGGCAGCTTCGCGCTGCTGCGCCAGACACCCGCCTGGCGCGCCTGGGCCGCCGATGAAGTCGCGGCGCTGGGCGAGCAGCGCCGGCTCGCGCTGCCCGATGGCGGTGCCGTCGTGCTCAACACCGACAGCGCGATCAACATCCGCTACGGCAGCGCGCAGCGCGTGGTGCAGCTGGTGCGCGGTGAAATCCTGGTGCAGACCGCGGCCGATGCCCAGCGCCGGCCATTCGTTGTCGAGACCGCGCTGGGCCGCGTGCGCGCGCTGGGCACGCGCTTCACGGTGCGCGAGCGTGCGGCGAGCGTCAGCGTCGAAGTGCTGCAGGGCGCGGTCGAGTTGACTCCCGCGCGCGCAGCGCAGGCCACGCAGCGGCTGAACGCCGGCGAGCAGGGCAGGTTCACTGCGCAGCAGGCGCACAGCACGGGTGCGCTCGATGACGCCGCAGCCGCCTGGGCCGACGGCATGCTGGTCGCAGCGCGCATGCGCCTGGACGATTTTCTTGCCGAGCTGGGCCGCTACCGGCGCGGCCGGCTGGGCTGCGACCCGGCCGTCGCCCACCTGCGGGTGTCGGGCGCCTACCCGCTGGCCGACACCGACCGCGTGCTCGCGGCGCTGACCAGCGCGCTGCCCGTGCAGGTGCACTTCTTCTCGCGCTACTGGGTGATGGTGCGGCCGGCTTAGGCGCGTTGCCTGGATTGCGCCCAGGACGGCGCATGCAGCGCGTCGACGAGAAAGTCCACCAGCCGGCGCACTTTGAGCGGCAGCTGCTTGCGCGTGGCATAGACCGCGAAGATGCCGAGTTCCGCGGCGCGGAAGTCGGGCATCAGCTCCACCAGCGCGCCGCTGCGCAGGTCTTCATGGACCAGAAAGTCGGGCTGCAGAATGATGCCCTGGTGGGCCAGTGCCGCGGCCCGGCAGGTGTCGCCATTGTTGGCGTGGATGCGCGAATGCGTGCGCACGGTCACTTCGCCTGCGGGGCCCGCGAAGCTCCAGTTGTCGCCCGATGACCAGTAGGAATAGGAAATCACGGCGTGGCGCGTGAGTTCTTGCGGGTGCATGGGCGTGCCCTGGCGCGCGAGGTAATCCGGCGAGGCGCACAGCACCATGCGCGTGCGCGCCAGCTCGCGGCTCACCAGGCTGGAATCGGACAGCCGGGCGATGCGTATCACCAGGTCGTAGCCTTCCTCGACCAGATCAACCACGCGATCCGACAGAACAATGTCCAGCGTGACCTGTGGATTGTCGGCCGCGAAACGCCCCCACAGCGCCGCCAGATGCAGCGCGCCGAAAGTCTGCGGCGCGCCTATGCGCAGCCGTCCCTGCGCCTGCAGCGCGCTGACCCCGACCTCGCCCTCGGCTTCCTGCACGGCCGCGAGTATTTCCTTGCAGCGCTGGTAGTAGGCCTGGCCTTCGCTGGTCAGCGACAGGCGGCGCGTGGTGCGCTGCAGCAGGCGCGTGCCCAGGTGGGCCTCGAGTTCATTGACATGGCGCGAGACCGCGGGCTTGGACAGGCCTGCGGAATCCATCGCACCCACAAAGCTGCCGGCCTCGACCACGGCAGTGAAAGTCATCATGGATTGAAAAAGATCCATAGTCTCAAATTTCGGAACAATTTGTCCATCATAAGAGGATTTATCTGCAAAGTACAAACCAATAAAGTTCATCCATGCCAGCCAAAACTGGCAAGCGACGAATCAGGTCCCTCCACTTCGCAACAGGATTTCCATCATGAACATCACTCTCATCGGCGCCGGCAACATGGGCGCGGGCTTCGTCAAGCAACTCACCGCCGCCGGCCATCAGGTGCGCGTCACCGCGCGTGACCCGGCCAAGGCCCAGGCCCTGGCCGCCGCCCACCCCGGCGCAAGCGCCGCAGTCGCCAGCGAGGCGCTGGGCGACTCGCAGGTGGTCATCGTCGCCACCGGCTACGCTGATGCCGTTCCCGCGCTGCAGGCCCTGGGTTCGCTGCAAGGCCGCATCGTGATCGACATCACCAACCCGCTGACGCCCGACTACATGGGCCTGACGCTGGGCCATGACACATCGGCGGCCGAAGAGATCGCCAAGGCCTTGCCCGGCGCCCAGGTGGTCAAGGCGTTCAACACGGTGCTGGCCCAGGTACTGGCCCAAGGTCCGGCGTTTTCCGCCGACCAGAACGTGCCGGTGTTCTATGCCGGCGACGACGAGCGCGCCAAGCAGACGGTGCGGGCGCTGGCCGAGAGCATGGGCTTCACGCCGATAGACGCGGGCGCCCTGAAGAATGCGCGCTATCTCGAGCCGGTGGCCGGCCTCAACATCTATTTCGCCTATGGCGCGGGCCATGGCACGCAGATCGCCCCCACCTGGATACATCGCAACTGATCGCCAAGGAAAACACCATGAACGCCACCCTCTCACTGCTGGGCCGCATAGGCCTCTCGCTGCTTTTCATCATTTCGGGCTGGGGCAAGATCAGCGGCTATGCGGGCACCCAGCAATACATGGAAGCCATGGGCGTGCCCGGCGCGCTGCTGCCGCTGGTCATCCTGCTGGAACTCGGCGGCGGCCTGGCCATCGCGGCCGGCCTGTTCTCGCGCTGGGTCGCACTGGCCCTGGCAGGCTTCTCGGTCGTCACCGCGCTGGTTTTCCACGCGAACTTCGGCGATACGATGCAGGCCATCAACTTCTGGAAGAACATCGGCATGGCCGGAGGTTTCCTGCTGCTCGCGGCACAGGGAGCAGGTGCCTTCAGCATTGATGCGCTGATCGGCCGGCGCAAGGTGCAGGCGTCATAAAGGACGCTGCCCGCATCCACCCACAAGACGCGGGCGCAGCGCGCCCGCCGACCCTGGAGTTTCACCATGTCTCGCGCACCTTCTCTCTTCATCTCCCATGGCTCGCCGATGTTCGCGCTCGAACCCGGCGAACTCGGGCCGCATCTGCAGCAGCTGGGCGCAGCGCTGCAGGATCTGTCGGCCATCGTCGTGGTGTCGCCGCACTGGCAGACGCGCGACATCCGTGTCGCGGCCACGGCCAGTCCCGAAACCATCCATGATTTCGGTGGTTTCCCCGAACCGCTGTATGCGTTGCGTTACGAGCCGTCGGGCGCGCCCGAACTTGCCGCCGAGATTGTCCGTATGCTTGCCGACGCCGGCCTGCCCGCGACGCTGGACGCGCAGCGCGGCCTCGATCACGGCGCCTGGGTGCCGCTGCGCTATCTCAAGCCCGCGGCCGACGTTGCGGTGCTGCAGGTGTCGCTGCCCGCAAGAATGACTACCCAGGGCGCGCTCGAACTGGGCCGGGCGCTGGCGCCGCTGCGCGACCGCGGCGTGCTGATCATCGGCTCGGGCAGCCTCACGCACAACCTCTACGAGTTCCGCTCGCACATCAGCGACCCGGAGTACGCGCAGGCGTTTGCCGATTGGGCTGCCGATGCCGTGGCGCGCCGTGACGCGCAGGCGCTGGTCGAATACCGTGTCCGCGCGCCGCATGCTGAGCGCGCGCATCCCACCGAGGAACATTACCTGCCGCTGCTGGTGGCGCTGGGCGCGAGCGCGGCGCACGAAGCCGCCGCCTTGATTCCCGGCGGCATGACCAATGGCGTGCTGTCGATGGACTCGTTCGGCTTTGGCCTGGACCCTGCCTGGCCCCAGCCGGGCGTGCACGCAAGGGCCTGAAAATAAATGAGCTGATTGCGCACAGCTGGGTGTCATCAGGGCAAGGAGCGCAGGAATGTGCGCTCACAGCTCCATTCATCCATCTCTTTTCTCAAGGCTTTCCATGCGCCTCCAGACTGTGCAGCAGCTTCCCTTTGCCGATTCTCCCGACTGCGTGCCCTTGCGTCCCGGCCCTGTGGCGCTGGCGCTGCGCGTGCTGTGCGCGGGCACGCTGGCAAGCCTGGCCGTTGCCGCCGCGCTCGCACCGCAGCCGGCCCGGGCCCAGGCGGCTGCGCAGCAGGGCGCGGCGCAGCGGCTGTACGCGATTCCCGCGGGTCCGCTGGAAACCGTGCTCAACCGTCTCGGCCGCGAGGCGGGCGCGCTGCTGACGTTCGATTCGACGATCACCGACGGCCTGCGCAGCGGCGGCGTCAACGGCCAGTTCGCGGTGCAGCAGGCGCTGGAGCAGGCGCTCAAGGGCACGGACCTGATGGTCGTGCGTTCGGCCGGCGGCGGCTATGCGCTGCGCGCCATTCCCACGTCGCAGGGCGCGGGCGGCGCCACGCTGGCCGCGGTGACCGTCACGGCCGCGGCGCGCGGCGACGGCCGCACCGACGGCTCGGGCAGCTATGTGGCCGGGCCTTCGGCCGGCGCCACGGGCCTGAGCCTGGCGCTGCGCGAGACGCCGCAGTCGGTCACCGTGGTCACGCGCCAGCAGATGGACGACCAGGGCAGCACCAGCGTGTCGGACGTGATGCGCCAGGCCGCGGGCATCACGGTGCAAAGCTACGACAGCGAGCGTTCGAGCTTCAATGCGCGCGGTTTCTCCATCACCCAGTTCCAGTACGACGGCGTTGCCAAGGACTATGACGGGGTCTACGACTGGGGTGCGACCAACAGCGACATGACGATTTTCGACCGCGTGGAAATCGTCAAGGGCGCGACCGGGCTGATGGGCGGCACGGGCGATCCATCGGCCGCGGTGAATTTCATCCGCAAGCGCCCCAGCGAACAGTTTGCGGGCGCGGTCACGGCCAGCCTGGGCTCGTGGAACAACGCGCGCACCGAGCTCGATCTGTCGAGCCCGCTCAATGCCAGCGCCAGCGTGCGCGGCCGCGTGGTCGCGGCCTATCAGGACCGTGAATCCCATCTGGACCACTACCAGCAGAAGAAAAGCGTGTTCTATGGCGTGGTCGAGGCCGATCTCACGCGCGACACGCGCCTGACGGTGGGCGCCGACTACCAGAACACCGATCCGCGCGGCTCGACCTGGACGGGATTTCCGCTGTTCTTCAGCGACGGCAGCCGCACCGACTGGGACCGTTCCTTCAATCCCGCGACCACCTGGAGCCAGCGCAAGCTCACTTCGCGCAACCTGTTTGCGACGCTGGAGCAGCAGTTGGCCAACGACTGGAAGTTCAAGCTCAGCGCCAACAGCGAAAGCAGCAAGCACCGCTCGCTGCTGGGCTCGGCCAGCGGCGGCTATCCCGACCCGGTCAGCGGCGAAGGCATGTACTTCTTCATGGGCGACTTCCGCGGCAACCGCACGCAGAACACGCTCAGCGCAAGCCTGTCGGGCCCGTACGAGCTGCTGGGCCGCAAGCATGAGGCGATGTTCGGCGCGACCTGGTCCGATACCAACACGGACGGCCCCTGGTCCGAGTCGCTGTACCCGGCGCTGCCCGGCAGCATCTTTGGCTGGAACGGCGACTATCCGCAGCCGGCTTTCCCGCCGATCGCGGCGTATGAGGACAAGCGCCGCCAGTCGTCGTTCTACGGCGCCACGCGGCTGCGGCCCACGGACGCGCTGTCGGTGATTGTCGGCGCGCGCGTGAGCCGCGTCGACGCCAGCGACAGCCGCGTCTACAGCGACGGCGTGACGCCGGCGCTGGAAAGCGGCATGCGCACGCGCGGCCAGGTCACGCCCTACGCCGGCATGGTCTATGACCTCGACGACCGCTATTCGGTCTACGGCAGCTACACCAGCATCTTCTCGCCGCAGACCTCGCGCGACGCCAACCGCCAGTTCCTGCCGGAAGTCAAAGGCAAGAGCTTCGAAGCCGGCGTCAAGGGCGAATTCCTCGACGGCCGCGTCAACGCCAGCCTGGCCGCATTCCGCATCCAGCAGGACAACCTGGCCGAGTATGTCGATTTCGTCGACGGCGAGTCGGTCTACCGGCCCATCAAGGGCGTGACCAGCAAGGGCCTGGAGGCCGAGATCAGCGGCGAGATCGCACCGGGCTGGAACCTGCAGGCCGGCTATGCCTATGCCCATGTGCGCAATGCCCAGGGCGAAAGCGTCTACGGCGCCACGCAGATGCTGACCCAGCCCGCGCAGACGCTGCGGCTGTCGACCAGCTACCGGCTGCGCGGCGACTGGAACGCGCTCACGGTGGGCGCCAGCGTCGCCTGGCAGAGCGCGACCGACGGCCGCGTCTGGCACCCCGTGGCCAATGACTACGCGAGCATCCGCCAGAAGGGCTATTCGCTGGTCGGCCTGATGGCGCGCTACCAGTTCAGCCAGCAGCTGTCGGCGGCGCTGCACATCAAGAACCTGTTCGACACCAAGTACTACTCGGGCCTGGGCCTGTTTGAAACCGGCTTCTACGGCGAGCCGCGCAGTGCGTCGGTGACGCTGCGCTACCAGTTCTGAGCAGGGTCTGACGGCGCGGCCCTGGGGACGGGTCGTGCTGCCTGTTCCATTTTTGCAACAGGCTGTGCAGACGCCGGGCGGCCGCCCTAGAATCGCCGCCAGTCATGCGATTGAGATTCATTCCCATTCGCTTGTAGTCTGCCAGCCACGAATGGTCGCGACCGCTCCAGCCACAGCATTCCTGCCGCCCGCCCGGGTTGTGCCGGGCCATGGCGTCGCCGCGCGGCACTCCGGGCCGGGTCGCTCTCCAGGCCCATGTCCCCAAACCGCTCTATGCACCAACGCCGTCTCCCTTGCTCCTGCCACCAGGCCTTGCCCGCGCTGCGCGCCACGGCCGCCGCCGCCTGCCTGGTCAGTCTGTTGCCCGCCGCCGTCCTGGCCCAGGAAGCGGACTTCTCGGTCTCGCTCGACGAAGTGCGCGTGACCGAGAAATCCGCGCCCAGCGTCTACAGCGAAGCCAGCGGCGCCTACACGCCACGCGCCGTCGAAGTCGGCAAGGCCGCGCAGTCGCTGCGCGAGATCCCTCAGTCGGTGACGGTGGTCACGCGCCAGCGCATGGACGACCAGGCGCTGCGCACGCTCGATGACGTCATGGCCCAGACCACGGGTGTGACGCGCGAGGAAAGCTGGCTCGACACGACCTACTCCGCGCGCGGCCTGACCATCAGCAACATCCGTTATGACGGCGGCGGTGCGACGTCGACGCGTTCGGGCAGCCGCAGCCAGGACATGGCGCAGTTCGACAGCGTGACGCTGCTGCGCGGCGCCGACGGCCTGTTCGGTGCAGGCGAAGCCGGCGGCGTGATCAACTACACCTACAAGCGCGCGCTGGCCCAGCGCCAGACCCAGGTGCTGCTGTCGGGCGGCAGCATGGCGAACTACCGCGCCGAACTCGACACCACGGGCGCACTCAACGCCGAAGGCAGCATTCGCGCGCGCCTTGTGGCCGTGACCCACGACCGCAAGGAAATGGCCGAGCCTTCGCGCCTCAAGCGCCAGATGCTGTACGGCACGCTGGAGTTCGATCTGGCGCCCGAGACGCTGCTGACGCTGGGCAGCAGCCACCAGACCGATCGCAACACGGGCTTCAACGCGAGCCTGCCGCGCTATGCCGATGGCAGCGATCTGGGCTTGTCGCGCAATACCAATATGGGCGCGCCCTGGAACTGGATAGAGCGCGAGAACACCGCGTTGTTCGCCAAGCTCGAGCACCAGCTTGCGGCGGGCTGGCAGCTCAAGGCACAGCTGCGCCAGACGCGTTTCAACGAGGGCGTCAACGGTGCCGAGATCGAGAGCGCGCCCGCGCCCGGCACGCTGGTCGGTGCCGACTGGTGGATACACCAGAGCAAGTCGAAGACGCGCGAAACCAGCCTGGACATCAACGCCCAGGGCGGCTTCGATGCGTTCGGCCGGCGCCACGATCTGATCCTCGGCGCCGATCTGCAGCGCACGCGCGATGTCACGCGCAGCCTCTGGCCGCGCATAGGCCCGGCCGACATCCTCAACCGCACGCCGCCGGCCGATCCCGGCTATCCGCTGGGCGACTGGACCAGCGGCTCGCAGACCCGCCTGCAGAAGTCGGGCCTCTACGGCTCGGTGCGCCTGCGTCCGGTCGACGACTGGGCGGTGATCCTGGGCGGCCGCTACACGCTGCAGGACCGCAGCAGCCAGCACGACATGGACGGCAGCCTGAGCTCGCAAAGCCGCGAAGGCCATGTGTTCGTGCCGTATGCCGGTGTGGTCTACGACCTGTCGCCCCGCGCCAGCATCTATGCCAGCACGGCCGAGATCTACCAGTCGCAGGCCGGCAAGTTCTCGGCGCCGCTGCCCGGCGCGCCGCTCGATCCCGTGCGCGGCCGCAGCTACGAACTGGGCATCAAGGGTGAATGGCTCCAGGGCCTGACGGCCAGCGCCGCGTTGTTCCACACCGAGAAGAAAGGCGAGGCGGTGGTCGATCCCGACTATCCGCAGACCGACTGGCGCGGCGGCTGCTGCTACTTTCGCGACGGCTTTCTGCGCAGCCGCGGCATCGACCTGGAGCTGACCGGCCGCGTCTCGCCCAACCTGCAGGTGGCCGTGGGCTATACGTTCAATGACAACGTCAACAAGCGCGCCGACGACGCGCGCTTCAGCACGGTGACGCCGCGCCATCTGTTCAAGGCCTGGGGCGATTACCGCTTTGGCGGCAGCCTGCAGGCCTGGAGCCTGGGCGCGGGAGTGGTGGCCCAGGCCGCGCATTACCGCGCGTCGGGCATCAGCGCCTACAACCCCGCGACCGGCGGCTATGACGGCGCCTGGACACCCTACCAGTTCACATCGCCAGGCTACGCCGTCTGGTCGGCGCGCCTGGGTTACGCCATCGACAAGGACTGGAAAGTTGCGGTCAATGTGAGCAATCTGTTCGACAAGGCCTACTACAGCACCGTGGGCTACGCGGGCTATGGCAACTTCTATGGTGAAAAGCGCGCCGTGGTGGTGACGCTGCAAGGTAAATTCTGAACGTGACAAAAATCGCCATCCCCCGGCAGGGCCGTGCCCTGCCAGTCGTGTCGCGCGTGCTGGCCGCCGTGTTCGGCGGCTATCTGCTGGCCAGCGCCTGGAGCGTGTTTGCCGCTGCCGTGTTTCCCGGCGGCGCCGAGGCCGTGCTCGCGGGCGTGCAGCTGAGCTTTGCGCTTTATGTGGCGGCGGTGATCTGGGCGTTCTCGCCCGTGCCGCCGGGCCGGGTCTGGGCCGGGCTGCTGCTGCCCGCGGCCGCTCTGGCCGCTCTGGCCGCGCTGGCCGCGCTGGCGGCGCTGCTGCCGCGCTGGGGCGCTTGAGAT
Source organism: Comamonas sp. DB36 (assembly GCF_057914905.1). Taxonomy (NCBI): domain Bacteria; kingdom Pseudomonadati; phylum Pseudomonadota; class Betaproteobacteria; order Burkholderiales; family Comamonadaceae; genus Comamonas; species Comamonas sp. DB36. Next base: position 3,559,919 of record NZ_CP196631.1, on the reverse strand, counting down.
GGCCAAGGCACAAGCGACTTCCGGCGCCGGGCAGGGCGGTTTCCGCCAGGCCCAGGCCTGGCTGCACACCTGGTGCGGACTGTGGTTCTCCTGGCTGCTGTTCGCGGTGTTTCTCACGGGCACGCTGGCCGTGTTCGAGGAGCCCATCACCCACTGGATGACGCCCGAACACCACGCCGAGGAGGCTGCCGCTCTGGCGGCCGCGGCCAAGCCCACGGCGTCGCTGGGCCAGCGACTGGACTGGGGCGTGGCCTATATGCAAGAGCACCATGCGGGCGCCGGCATGTGGGAGCTGTGGCCGGCCGATGCCAAGGGTGCGGGCGAGCTGCGCGTTTTCTGGTTCGACAGCCAGCGCCAGTACGCTTCGGCCGAACTCGATACGGCCACCGGGCAAGCCCTGGCCGCGGCGGACCATGCGCCCGCACGCCAGACGCTGGGCGGCCACCATTTCGTCGACTTCCATTACGAGCTGCACGCGGGCAAGGTGGGGCTGTGGATCGTGGGCATTGCCGCCATGGCGATGCTCGTGGCCCTGGTCAGCGGCGTCATCACGCACAAGCGCATCTTCAAGGACTTCTTCACTTTCCGCACGCGCAAGGGCCAGCGCAGCTGGCTCGATGCGCACAACGCGGTGGCGGTATTGACGCTGCCGTTCCAGTTCATGATTGCCTATACCGGCATCGTGATTTCCGGACTGACATTCATGCCCGCGGGCGTGGTCACGCAGTTCGGCGCGGACGGGGCGATGGCTTTCCAGGCCGCGCTCAACGAACCCGGCAAGCCCCGGCCTTCGGGCCAGCCCATGGCGCTGCCGGCCCTCGAATCGTTTGCGCGGCGCGGCGAGCAGCTGATGGGCCAGCCGGTGCGCGCCGTGGTGATCGATCATCCGGGCGACGCGGCGGCGCGCATAGGCGTCTATGGCTGGAATGAAGACGCGGGCGCGCGCCAGCGCCTGAGCCCCACCAGCGGCCTGGCGATGTTTTCCGCGGCCACGGGCGAAGTGCTGCAGGTGCGCCTGCCCGGCGGCGTCGACGGCGGCAAGGCCTCGCTCACGCAGTCGGTGCTGGCCGGGCTGCACATGGTCGCGTTCGGCGGGTTCGCGCTCAAGTGGCTTTATTTTCTCTGCGGCCTGGCGGGCAGCGCGATGATGGCCACGGGCGCCATCCTGTTCATCGTCAAGCGCCGCTCGCGGCATCTGGGCGAATTCGGCAGCGCGACGGCGCGCGTCTACCGGCTGATAGAAGCCGCGAATGTCGCCGCCATCGCCGGCCTGGGCCTGGCCTGCATCAGCTTTCTCTGGGCCAACCGCCTGGTGCCGCTGGGCCTGGCCCACCGTGACGACTGGGAGCTCGCGGTCTTCTTTGGCGTATGGGCGCTGGCGCTGGTGCATGCGCTCGCGCGCCCGGCCGCGGCCGCCTGGAAGGAGCAACTGGGACTGCTGGCCGTGCTGTGCCTGCTGCTGCCGCTGCTCAATGCGCTCACGGTGGGCGATCATCTCGGCGCGCAGCTGCTGCGCGGCGACTGGGAAAGCGCGGGCGTGGAGCTGTTTGCGCTGGCCACGGGCCTGGCGGCGGTCTGGGGCCGGCGCTCGATGGCGCGGCGCAAGTCCATTGCGGGCAGCGTGCGTCGCTCCGGCGCCAGCGTCGAAGCAGAGGTGAAAGCATGAGCGAGTGGCTTGCGGGTCTGTTGTCGCTGGGGCTGGCATTTGCCGGCATGGCCGCGCTGGCGTTTGCGATGGAGCGCCACTACGAGCAGCTCACGGGCACGCGCGGCACACCGCCCGCGCGGCGGCTGCGCTGCCTGGGTGCGGCGCTGCTGCTGGCCGCCTTGCTGCCCTGTGTCTGGGCCTGGGGTGCGACGGTGGGCAGCGTTGCCTGGCTGGGCTTGATGTCGGCCGGCGCCGTAGGCTGCGTGGCCGCGATCAGCGCCGCGCCGCGCTGGGCCGCGCGCGCGGCCTGTGCGCTCGGGCCGGGGGCGCTGCTGGCGCTGGCCTGGGCTGGCATCGCGCCGTGAGCGCCGTAAGCGCCGTAAGCGCCGCGGGCTTGGCGCCGGCGCGGCGGCTGCGGCGCCCGCCAGAAGTTACTTCTCCTGCATGTTCGCGGCCTTGACGATTTCACCCAGGCGCTTGCGTTCGGCATCGGCGAACTTCACGAACTCGGCGCGTGTACCGCCTATCGGCTCGATGCCCAGGCCCTTGAGCTTTTCCACGGTCGCGGGCTCCTTCATGGCCTTGTCCACGGCCGCCGCAAGCTTGTCGAGGATGGCCGGTGGCGTGCCCTTGGGCGCATGGATGCCGGCCCAGTGCGCGATCTGCAGATCGGCAAATCCCTGCTCCACGGCGGTGGAAAGCTGGGGGTAGGCCGAGATGCGCTGTGTCCAGGTGGTGGCCAAGGCCTTGAACTTGCCTTCATGCAGGATGTGGGGCAGGGCGATGATGCTGGCCTCCGAGGTGCCCTCTACCTGGCCGCCCAGCACGGCAGTCGTGCTTTCGGAGCCGCTCTTGTAGGGCACGGGCTGCAACTGGGCACCGTATTTGACGTTGAGCATTTCAGCGACGAAGTGCGGCGTGCTGCCGGTGCCCGCGGTGGCGAAGTTGAAGCCATGGCCCTTCTTGGAGGCTTCGACGAAGTCGCGCAGGTTGTTGTAGGGCGCATTCTTGGGCACGACGATCACCGATGGCGCCAGGCCTATCATCACCACGGGCTGCAGCGCGTCGTCCTTGAAAGGCATGCTCTTCTTGATCATGCTGTTGGAAATCACGCCCGCGGCGCTGACCAGCAGCGTGTAGCCGTCGGCGCCGGCCTTGGCCACGATGTCGGCGCCCACGGTGCCGCCGGCGCCCGGTCGGTTGTCGATCACCACGGGCTGGCCCAGCACCTTGGACGCGCCTTCGGCGGCCGCGCGCGCCATCAGGTCATTGGCGCCTCCGGCGGCAAACGGCACGACCAGGCGAATGGGGCGTGCCGGCCAGTTGTCCACCGGGTCGGCGGCATGGGCCAGCGGGGTCAGCAAAACGGCATAGGCCATCAGATGGCGGCGATTCAAGAACATCGAAGTCTCCTGGATTCATGGTTATCGCAGTGAAACCGCAAACTGTGTGCCAGCCGCGATAGGGGTAAACCACGAGATTCCAAGTCGTTGAATTGACAAGCTTTTCTCCTGATCGTGGCGCTCCGATGGCATTCTGTGATCTGCCGGTGTTGCAGCGGTGAAGCGATCGATTGCACGGATGCAACATCGGCGGCCAGTGGGACTGGGCTGCGCTCGCCGCCAGGCGACTGGCCCCGGGTCATTGAAAGCTCAGCCCCACCACACCGGCATCAGCCGGCGCACTTCATCGCGCGCGAAGCGGTCGTCCATGAGGAACAGCTCGCCGGTGTCGTTTTCCGAACGGATCACGCGGCCCGCGGCCTGCACCACCTTGCGCAGGCCGGGAAACAGATAGGTGTAGTCGTAGCCGGTACGCGTGCCGAAGCGCTGCTGCATGCAGCGCTTCATGCTTTCGTTGACCGGGTTGAGCTGGGGCAGGCCCAGCGTGGCGATGAACGCGCCTATCAGTCGGTCGCCGGGCAGGTCTATGCCTTCGCCGAACGCGCCACCCAGCACCGCAAAACCCAGTCCCTGGCCGCCGGCCTGGAAGCGGTCTATGAAAGCCTGGCGGCTGTCGTTGCCCATGGCGCGCACCTGGCGCCAGACCGGCGGCGCATCGGGGCGAGCGCACAGCGCGTCGGCGACGCGCTCCAGATAGTCGAAGCTGCTGAAAAAGCACAGGTAGTTGCCCGGGCGCTTGTGGAACTGGTCGCAGATCAGCGCCACGATGCGGTCTATGGACGCTTCGCGGTCCTGGTAGCGCGTGGAGACATCGCGCACGATATGCACCGCCAGTTGCGCGGCCTTGAACGGCGCGGGCACGTCTATCCATGGCGTGTCGGCGGGCAGGCCCAGCGTGTCGCGGTAGAACGCGGCCGGGCTCAGCGTGCCCGAGAACAGCACCGTCGCATGCGCGGCCGCATGGCGCGCGAGCAGGTGCGGCGCGGGAATCACGTTGCGAATGCACAGCATGGACGCGCGCTTGCGCCCGCGCTGCGGTGCCTGCAAGGTGATGTCGAACAGCGCGTTCTCGTCGAGCTTTTCCTCGAGCACGGCGAACTGCAGGGCTTCGAGATAAAAGCCCAGCACCGGGTCGCCGGGCAGCATGGGCTGGTCGGCGTTGGCTTCGGCAATCAGCGAGATGGCTTTCTGCAGCGCGGCCATGAAGTCCAGCGGCACCTCGGAATGGCATTCGTAGGTCTGCTGCTGGTTCTGGTGCAGCGCATTCCATGCGCGGTTTAGCGCGTCCAGCGACGTGCGTATGCGGCCCTTGGCGCCCTTGCGCGCGGCCGCGAGCGCCAGCGGCGACAGCTCGGCGGTGTACATGCTGCGCGCGCGGTCCAGCAGATTGTGGGCTTCGTCGACCAGCACGCCGACTTTCCACTGGTTGGCCTGCGTCAGCGCATGCAGCATGGCCGTGCCGTCGTAGAAATAGTTGTAGTCGCCGATCACGACATCGCTCCAGCGCGCCATTTCCTGCGTGAGGTAGTAGGGGCAGACTTCGTGCGCCAGCGCCACTTCGCGCAGCCGCGCGCCGTCCCATACGGCGTTCACCTCAAGCACCGCGGCGCGCGCCGCCGGTAGCCGGTCGTAAAAGCCCCTGGCCAGCGGGCAGGAGTCGCCGTGGCAGGCCTTGTCGGGGTGCTCGCAGCTTTTCTCGCGCGAGTGCAGCGTGATTGCGCGCAGCGGCTTCGCGCCCGCGGTCTGCAGCTGCTGGTTGACCTGCGTCAGCGCCTGGGTGGCCAGGCCATGGCCCGTGCCCTTGGCGGTCAGGAAGAAGATTCTGTCCAGGCCTTGATCGGGGCAGGCCTTGAGCATGGGAAACAGCGTGCCTATGGTCTTGCCTATGCCTGTGGGTGCCTGGGCCATGAGGCAACTGCCGCCTTCGGGCGCGCGCGCGCAGCGGTACACGGCGACCGACAGCGCGCGCTGGCCCGCGCGAAAACTGCCCAGAGGAAAGGTCAGCGCCGTCAGCGCCTGGTCGCGCGCGCGGCGGTGCGCGTGTTCGCTTTGCGCCCATTGCAGAAAGCGCGCGCATTGCGCCTCGAAGAAGGCCTGCAGTTCGGCGGCCTCGAAGGCTTCGGCAATCGCGTATTCCTTCTGGTTGCCGATGTTGAAGTAGATCAGCGCGACCTTGAGCCGCGCCAATGCGCGTTCGCTGCACAGCAGATGGCCGTAGATCTTCGCCTGCGCCCAGTGCAGCGCGCGGTGGTTGGCGCGGATCGCGTCGAGGTTGCCGCGGTAGGTCTTGATTTCCTCGAGCTGTCCGGCCGCGGCGTCGTAGCCGTCGGCGCGCCCGCGCACGCGCAGCGTCCCGTAGTCGCCTTGCAGCGCGAGCTCGGCTTCGTAATCGGCGCCGCGCCGCGACTGCACCAGCTGATGGCCTTCGATGCCCTGCTGGGCCGTGGGCGCAGGCGTGAAGCGCAGGTCGAGGTCGCCCTGCTTGGCAGTGAACTCGCACAGCGTGCGCACCGAGACGGTATAGGTCATGGCCCGTCTCCGGCCACGCGCCACTGCACATGGCATACGCTCACCGGAATGCCGTGGTCGCTGCAGTATTGCAGCCAGCGGATCTGGTTGTCCTGCAGCTTGTCGCCCGGGCCTTTGACTTCGACGAGCTCGTAGCGCTGTTCGGCGGGCCAGAAGCGCACCAGGTCGGGAAAACCGCTGCGATTGGTCTTGACATCGGCCAGCAGCCGCGTGAAGAGCAGCTTGAGATGCGCGGCGCTGATGCAGTCCAGCGCCAGGCGCAGCAGCGGCTCGGTCAGCGCCCCCCAGAACACGAACGGCGACTGCACGCCCTGCTTGTCGGCATAGCGCGCCAGAATGACGGGCGCGTATTCGCCGGTGTCGAGCAGCGCGAGACAGCGGGCGAACTCCGCGGCGCGGCGCGCGCTGAAATCGGGTGCGCTCAGGTCGGCCGGACCGCTCTGGAACGGGTGGAAGAAAGCGCCTTGCACGGGCGCGAAGATCGCGGGCCAGCACAGCAGGCCGAACAGCGAGTTGATGAGTGCGTTCTCGACATAGAACACGGGGCTCGCAGCGTCGTGCCAATGCGCGCGCAGCGCGTATTCGACCGACATCGGCGCCGTGGGCGCATCGAGCACGATGTCCGCGCGCATCTGCACCAGCGCCTGGCTGGCCGCCGGGCGTGGACGCGCCTTGGCCCGGCCCGTGTTGCGCAGCAGGCGCGGCAGCATGCGCTGGAGCTTTTGCAGTTCTTCATCGCCTTCGGGCGCCAGCTGCGCCTGCAGCGCCTGCGCCAGGGCTTCCTCATGGCGCTCCAGGCGTTCGAGCACGCGTATGCGGCGGTGGCGCGCGCCGGGGTAGCTGCACTGCGCATAGGTCTGCAGCGCCTCATCAAACAGCCCCGCGCGCTCGCAGGCATTGCCCAGGCGCAGCAGCAGCTTGGCGCGGCGCTTTTCGAGCCAGGGGTTGGGACTTTCGCAGGCGGCGATGGATTGCAGCATGGCCGCGGTCTCGGCGCCTTCTTCGAGCGCCTGGCGGCAGGCCTGCAGCGCCAGATAGGCGTCGATGTCTGCCCTTGTCTGGAAAGCGCGCGAGGCGGCGTCAAAGGCCACGCTTTCGTACTTGAACACGCCCAGGTCGGCGAGCACGAACTCGGTCCAGTTCTGGTGCAGGTTGCCGAAGAACATCAAGCGCAGGCGCTCGCTGAGTTCGCCCAGCATCACGCGCCAGACGGGCTCGCGCGATTGCGGATGCCACTCGGCGTAGCGCCGCGGCGCCGCATGCACGCCGGCCAATGCTTGCAGCCAGTCGGACTTGCGCGGGCTGCTGCCGCGCTCGGCGCTGGCGAAGACTTCGGCGAGTTCGCTGCGCGTGTGCAGATCGAACAGTTCCTCGAGCAGCATGGGCGCCTGGGTGTCGAGCCAGCCCAGGGACAGCAGCGGTTGCGCCGCGCCCTCGATGCCGGGAATCTCCTCGTAGACCAGCTTGGAGGCGCGAAACCACGGCCCGCGGCGCATCAGCATGCGAACCAGCAAGGCCTGGGACAGCGCAGGCAGCGCGGCGAACTGCGCGAGAAACTCGCGTTCGCCCGCATCAAGCAGGTCGCTGTAGCGCTGTTCTATCCAGGCCAATGCACGCTGGAAGTTGTGCAGATAGTAGTAACGGTGCGGGGGCACCAGGCTGACGCTCGCCATGCTTCAAGCCGCGCTTGCGGTCTCCCTGCGCTGCAGACAATGGACGTGAAAACCGGAGCGGTCGACAGGTGTGAACATTCACAGACTGTACATAAATACATGTTTTCCCGGCCAAGGAAAATCCATGGAAGGCGCTTTGCTACTGTGTCTGTAGCGAGCCCCGCTGACGGTGGGCGCGCCCTGGGCGCATGTGGCATTCCTGCCAGCGCCGGTGTTTGGGCTGCATATGTCGATCGGGCCGGCGGCATCCGCAGGCACAATCGCTGCTTGCAAAAGATGGGGGGATGCGTTGCGCATCCGTGGGGTCGATCGCAATTTCAAATCCAGAGGTCAAAATGTCTGCTCTTTTCGCTTCCCGGTTTCTGAAGGGTGTCGCCACGCTTGCCGTGGGTTCGGTGGTCATGGCCGGTGCGGCCCGGGCGCAGGCGCCCGCACCGATCAAGGTGGGGGTGGCGCTCGATATTTCCGGACCGTTTGCGGCACCGGGTGCGGAAATCCGCGACGGCCTGAACCTGGCCATCAAGCTGCTGGGCAGCAAGCTGGGCGGCGTGCCCGCCGAGTTCATCCAGGCCGACATGGCCGGCAACCCCGAGCAGGCGCGTCAGCTGGTCGACCGCTTCATCCAGCGCGAGAAGATCGATCTGTTCACCGGTCCCGTGGCTTCCAATGTCGCGCTGGCCGTGGGCCCCACGCTGTTCGCGGCCAAGGTGCCTTATCTGTCGGCCAACGCCGGCCCCAGCCAGCTCGCGGGCGCGCAGTGCAATGCCTACTTCTTCGGCACCAGCTACCAGAACGATTCCATGCACGAAGCCGCGGGCCAGTACGCGGCGAACAAGGGCTACAACAAGGTCGTGATCATGGCGCCCAACTACCCCGCGGGCAAGGATGCGCTCAACGGCTTCAAGCGCCTGTACAAGAAGCCGCTGGCCGACGAGATCTACACCAAGGTCGGCCAGCTGGACTTCGCCGCCGAGCTGGCCCAGCTGCGCGCGGCCAAGCCCGAAGCGGTCTACATCTTCCAGGCCGGTGGCATGGGCATCAACTTCATCAAGCAGTTCATGGCCGCGGGCCTGAACAAGGACATCACGCTGATCTCCTCGCCGTTCACCGCCGACGAGGACATCATCCCGGCCGTGGGCGCCTCCATGGTCGGCCTGTTCAATGCCTCGTCGTACGCGCATGACCTGCCGGTCGCCGCGAACCAGAAATTCGTCGCCGAGTTCCGCAAGGCCTACAACGGCCGCTACCCGTCGCTGTATGCGGCGTTTGCCTACGACGTGGTGATGAACATGGACGCGGCGGTCAAGCAACTGGGCGGCAAGGTCGGCGACAAGCCCGCGCTGGCCAAGGCGCTCAAGACCGCGGCGTTCGACTCGGTGCGCGGCCCGGTCAAGTACGGCAACAACCAGTTCCTGATCCAGGACTACTACCTGCGCAAGATCGTGCAGGGCGCCGACGGCCGCGTGACCAACCAGCTGCAGCCGGGCAAGGTGTTGACCGCGCACCAGGATGCGTTTGCGGCGCAGTGCGCGTTGAAGTGACTGGGCTGGAGATTTTGCCCAACAGCGGGATCCAGCAGATAAATACCGTTCGCCCTGAGCCTGTCGAAGGGCGTTTCAGGGCGCAATCTGCGTGCCCCCAAACAGCATTTCGTATTGCTTTAGGCCCTGCGTTCATCCTTCGATCCTTCGACAGGCTCAGGACTCAGGACGAACGCATTACCGAATCGCGCGGAGCGACGAATGGACCTGACTTTTTTTCTCGAACAGATCTTCAACGGCCTGGGCTATGGCTTCATGCTGTTCCTGCTCGCGGCCGGGCTGACGCTGGTGTTCGGCATCATGGACACGCTGAACCTGGCCCATGGTTCGCTGTTCATGGCCGGCGGCTATGTGTCGGCAACGGTGCATGCGCAGTCGGGCTCCTTTCTTGCCGCGGTGCTGGTGGCCGTGCTGGTGACGGTGCTGCTGGCCGTGCTGCTCGAAGCGCTGCTGGTGCGCCGGCTCTACGGCCGCGACCATCTGTCCCAGGTGCTGGCGACGTTCGGCATCGTGCTCGTGGCCGATGACGTGGTCAAGTTTCTCTGGGGTCCGTCACCCATCATGGCGCCCACGCCCGCGCTGCTGTCGGGCCCGGTGCAATTGCTGGGCCTGCCGTATTCCTCGTACCGGCTGCTGATCCTGGGCGCGGGTCTGGCCGTGGCCGCGGGTCTCTATGTGCTGGTCAATCACAGCAGGCTGGGCATGCTGGTGCGCGCCGGAGCGTCCAACCGCGCTATGGCCGAGTTCATGGGCGTGCGTGTCTCCCGGGTCTTCACCATCGTGTTCGCGCTGGGCGCGGCGCTGGCCGCGCTGGCCGGGGCGCTGATGGGGCCTATCAGCGCCGTCTCCATCGGCATGGGCGAAGCGATCCTGATTCCCGCGCTGGTGGTGATCGTGATCGGCGGCATAGGTTCGGTGCGCGGCGCCTTCGTTGCGAGCTTGCTGGTCGGCCTGGTCGATACCGCCGGGCGCGCGTTCCTGCCGCCGCTGCTGCGCGAAGTGCTCGCGCCCGCGCTGGCCGCCGATGTGGGGCCGGCGATCTCCAGCATCGCCATGTACATGCTGATGGCCGGCGTGCTGGTCTTCAAGCCTTCGGGATTGTTCCCGGCCCGCGTATGAGTGAGTCTTCCATGAATTCCAAGGCTTCGCCCTGGGCCGCGCGCGCCGGCATCGCCGTGCTGGTGCTGGCCCTGGCGCTGGTTCCGCTGCTCGCGCCGCTGCTCGATCTCGATTACTACACCGGCTTCGTGCGCCGACTGATGATTGTCGCGCTGGCCGCGGCCAGCCTGAACTTCCTGATGGGCCGCGTGGGCCTGGTGGCGCTGGGCCATGCGGGCTTTGTGGGCGTGGGCGCTTACGCGGTCGCGGCGCTGGCCGAAGCCGGCTGGACTTCGGCCTGGGCTGTCTGGGGCCTGGCCGGCGTGGCGGGCGTCGTGGTTGCCGGCCTCACAGGCGCGGTCGCGCTGCGCACCAAGGGCGTGTACTTCATCATGATCACGCTGGCGTTCGCGCAGATGCTGTTCTATCTCGCGGTGTCGCTGCGCAAGTACGGCGGCGACGACGGTTATACGCTCTATGCGCCGCTGCACCTGATCGGCGGCGAGAACGCGATCGCCGCCAGCGGTGCGCCGCTGTACTGGGTGGTGCTGGCCATCGTGGCGCTGGTGCTGCTGGCGCTGTGGCGTGTCGAAGCCTCGCATTTCGGCCGCGCGCTCGAAGGCATTCGCGACAACGAGACGCGCATGCAGGCCATGGGCTATCCCACCTATCTTCTGAAGCTCTGCGCGTTTGCCGCGGCCGGCGGCGTCGCGAGCCTGTCGGGCGCGCTGATCGCGACGCAGAACGGTTTCATCAGCCCGTCGCTGATGCACTGGACGCAATCGGCGCTGCTCATCGTGATGGTGGTCATTGGCGGCGTGGGCCGGCGCTGGGGTGCGCCGCTGGGCGTGGCCGTGTGGCTGGTTTTCGAAGAAGTGCTCAAGCAGTTCACCGAGTACTGGCATGCGCCCATGGGCCTGCTGCTGATCGCCGTGGTGTTTCTCGCGCCCAAGGGCCTGTCGGCACTCGCTTCAAGAAAGGCCGCGCCATGACGCTGCTGGTCGCGCATCAACTTGTCAAGCGCTTTGGCGCGCTGCTGGCCACCGACCATGTGAGCTTTGCGGTCAACGCCGGCGAAATCCATGCCTTGATAGGCCCCAACGGCGCGGGCAAGTCGACGCTGGTCAACCTGATTTCCGGGCTGCTGCCCGCCGACGGCGGCACGCTGTCGCTGGACGGCGTCGACCTCACCCACCTTGCGCCGCACCGGCGCGTGGCCGCGGGGCTGTCACGCTGTTTCCAGGTGACCAGCATCTTCCCTAAGCAGACCGTGGGCGAGAACCTGCTGCTCGCGGTGCAGGCGCATGCGGGCTCGAGCTTTCGCTTCGCCAAGCCGCGTGAAACCGACCACGACCTGCTCGCGGCCGCGCAGGCGCTGGCCGAGCGCGTGACATTGGCCGGCGAATGGGGCCGCGTTGCCGGCACCTTGCCGCATGGCGCGCAGCGCAAGCTCGATGTCGCGCTGGCGATCGCCGCGGCACCCAAGCTGCTGCTGCTGGACGAGCCGATGGCGGGCATGGGCCCGGTGGAGTCGGCCGAAATGGTCGAGTTGATTCAACGACTGCGCCAGGACATGGCCATCTTGCTGATCGAACACGACATGGACGCGGTGTTCCAGCTCGCCGACCGCATCTCGGTGCTGGTCTACGGCAAGGTATTGACCTGCGGGACGGCCGCCGAGATCCAGGCCGATCCGCAGGTGCAGGCGGTGTACCTGGGCACAGAGACCGATCTCTTGGGGCTGGCTGCATGAAGAACATTCCATTGCTGGCCTGCGCAGGCCTCGAAGCCGGCTATGGCGCAAGCCAGGTGCTGTTCGGCATCGATTTCCACATCATGCAGGGCGAGGTGGTGACGCTGCTGGGCCGCAACGGCATGGGCAAGAGCACCACCATCAAGACCATCATCGGCGCGCTCAGGCCCAGCAAGGGCGAAGTGCTCTTCGCCGGCGAATCGGTGAACGCCAAGTCGCCCGACGCGATCGCGCGCCTGGGCGTGGCCATCGTTCCCGAAGGGCGGCACTGCTTTCCGAATCTTTCGGTGCGCGAGCACCTGATCGCTTTCGCCGCGCAGCGCAACGGACAACGCGATGCCTGGACACTGGAGCGCATCTACGGCGTGTTTCCGCGGCTCAGGGAGCGCGCTCACCACATGGGCAACCAGCTTTCAGGCGGCGAGCAGCAGATGCTGGCCATAGGCCGCGCGCTGTCAACCAATCCGCGGCTGCTGATTCTCGACGAGGCCACCGAAGGCCTGGCACCCGTGATACGCGAGGAAATCTGGCGCTGCCTGGCGACGCTCAGGGACGCGGGCCAGACGATTCTCGTGGTCGACAAGTATGTGCACCGGCTCGTGGCGCTGGCCGACCGCCACGTGATTCTCGAGCGCGGCAATGCCGTCTGGCAGGGAACGTCTGCCGAGCTCAATGCCGATCGCGCGCTGTGGCACGAACACCTGGGGGTGTGAGCCGCAACTGCGAATGAATGGCCCCATTGCGTTCGGGCGCGTATACCATTGCAGTCACTGTCGCTGTTGGTTGCGATGAACGTCATTGATCCCGTCACAGGAGATGCGCATGAATGAGTCAGCCAAACCGAACGACGCCGCCCCCCGCATGACCTTCTCGGCTCCGGTGGTCGTTCCCGCGCTGATCGTGCTGGCCGCGCTGCTGGTGCTGTGCGGCGTGTTTCCGCAGCTGGCCGACCGCGTCTTCTCCAGCGCCCAGGCCTGGGTGATCAGCCACTTCGACTGGTTCTACACCCTTGTCGTGTCGATGTTCCCGGTGTTTCTGGTGATGCTGGCGTTCAGCCGCTACGGCGACATCCGGCTCGGGCCCGACGACGCCAAGCCGGAGTTCAATTTCATCTCCTGGAGCGCGATGCTGTTTGCCGCGGGCATGGGCATAGGGCTGATGTACTTCGGCGTGGGCGAGCCGCTGCAGCATTACCTGAACCCGCCCACGCAAGCCGCGGGCACGCCCGCCGCGGCGCGCGAGGCGCTGACATCGACGTTCTTTCACTGGGGCATTCACGCCTGGTCCGTCTACGGTGTGATGGGCCTGGTGCTCGCGTATTTCGGCTTTCGCTACAACCTGCCGCTGACCATGCGCTCGGGCCTGTATCCGTTGCTGCAGCAGCGCATCAACGGTCCCATAGGTCATGGTGTCGACACGTTTGCGCTCGTGGGAACGATTGCCGGGCTCGCGACCACGCTGGGCTATGGCGCGCTGCAGCTTGCCGCGGGCCTGCACATCGTGACCGGCTGGGACACCGGAACGGTCGCGTTTCGCATCGGCCTGATCGTGCTGGTCGTGGGCCTGGCAGGGCTGTCGGCAGCCTCGGGCCTGGACAAGGGCGTGCGCCGGCTGTCGGAAATCAATCTGATCCTGACTTTCATCCTGCTGGGCTTCGTGCTGATCTTCGGGCCCACGGTTTACCTGTTCCAGGCGTTCAGCGAGAACATAGGCAACTATCTGTCCAACCTGGTGAGCCTGTCGCTGCGCACATTTGCGTATGAGCCCGCGCAGGACCCGGCCTGGTTCGGCAGCTGGACGATTCTCTACTGGGCCTGGTGGATCTCCTGGTCGCCTTTCGTGGGCATGTTCATCGCGCGCATTTCGCGCGGCCGCACAGTGCGTGAATTCATCGTCGGCGTGCTGCTGATTCCCACGGCCTTCAACCTGCTGTGGATGACGGCCTTCGGCAACGGCGCGATCTGGATAGACACCCATGTGGCCCAGGGCGCGCTGGCGCAGACCGCGGGCAATGTCGACGCGCTGCTGTTCCGCTTCTTCGAGTACCTGCCGCTGGCAAAGACGGTGTCCTGGTTGGCCATCCTGTTGATCGCCATGTTTTTCGTGACGTCGGCAGATTCTGGCGCCTATGTGGTCGATGCGATCGCATCGCGCGGTCATCCGCGCTCGCCGGTGTGGCAGCGGCTTTTCTGGGCCGCGGTGCTGGGCGTGACGGCGATTGCGCTGATGCTCGCCGGCGGACTCAAGGCCTTGCAGGCGATGACCCTGGTCGCGGCCTTGCCCGTGGCCGCGATCATGGCGGTGCTGTGCGTGGGGCTGTGGCGCGGCATGAAAGCCGACCTGCGCAACGCCTCCCAGGACTGGGCGCCCGCGACCAGCTTCTGGAACGGCCAGCACTGGCGCAAGCGTCTGGAGCTGATCGTGCGCCAGCCCAGCAGCCTCGACGTGCGCAGCTTCCTGCGCAAGACCGTGCTGCCCGCGATGCGCGAAGTGGCCGCGGAAATGGAGCGACAAGGGGTGCACGCGGTGGTGCACGACGACAGCGCGGGCCATGACGGCGACGCTGCGGGATCGGTGCGGCTGGTCATTCCCATCGCCGAGCTGCGCGATTTCGTCTATGGCGTGCGCCCGGTGAAGCGCAAGCTGCCCGGGTTCATCCTGACCGAAGTCACCGACGAGGAAGCCAATGCGCGCCGCCATGTCGTCGAGCCCATGACCTTCTTCGCCGATGGCCGCGAAGGCTACGACATCCAGTATCTGCGCCAGGAAGAACTGATTGCCGACATTCTGCGCAACTACGAACGCTATCTGTCGCTCAGCGCCGATCAGCGCAATCTGCTGCTCAACCGCGCGCCAGGTCACGTCGAATGACTGCGCGGCCGGGGCGGCTCTCGCCCCGGCCGGAGGTCAGGCCGTCGCGGATTTCTTGCCTGGCGGGCGGCCCTTGACGGGTGTCGCGGGGCTGCGGCATACAAGTCTCAGCGGCCACAGGCTCACGACCAGCACGCCCTGCGGCGGCGGTGGTTTTCTGCGCGAGCCTTTCGCCACGCGCGCGGGCTTGTCGTCAAGAACGGAGTGGGGTGGGGTCAGTTGCATGGTCATGGCTCACTTCCTGCCGTACATAGGTGAGCGCGGCCCGTACAGCAGACCGTTCGCGCCGCCGGCGGAAAGCAGCCGCTGCGTGGCGATGCCCGCAACGTTGTGCGAGGCGTCGGTGGCCGTGCTCAGGATTTGGTTGACGAGTGCGGTGATCAGCATGCCGGCCAGACCGCTGCCCGTGCTGTTGCCGCTTTCCTTGCTGGAGGCCGATGCCTTGCCCGACCAGAGCAGGTCACCGGTGCGCAGGTCGACCAGCTGCGCCTGCGCGCTGACCACGGTGGTGCTGTCGATCACCTGATAGATGGTGCCGTAGCGCGTGATCCTGATGTGCAGCGCGGCATCCGCGCCAAAGATATCCCTGAGGCTGGCCGCGGGGATGTCGTGTGCATCTTCGGCGCTCTGCATGCCGTTCTCGCGCAGGGTTTCGGTCACCAGCGCCACGGGCAGCACGTAGTAGCCGGCTTCGGCCAATGGAAAGGTCGCATGCGACAGCACGCTCGCCGTCGCCTGGACCTCCGGGGCTTCGTTGACGGGCGGCAGCACCAGGATGGACGCCGGATTTGCCGCACGGAATGCACTGTTGCCCTGCGCCGGCGTGCTCGCGCATCCCGTGAGCCAGAGGCAGGCCACAAGCCAGGCGCACCCCTGCAGCACCTTGGTGATGGAAGGTGTGGGCATGTCAGTTCCCATTCTTTTTCAGGTTGCCCATGAGATGGTCGATGTAGCGGGTCGACTCGGGAAACAACGCCTTTTCACGTTCCCAGGCGAGCAGCCCATCGTTGGTGCGACCGACTTTCAGGTACAGCAGCCCCAGATGGGCCTGGTAGCCGGGCGGCAGCGCGGCAGGGTCTTGCATCTGCGCCAGGCCTTCTTCCAGCGCCTGGATCTGTTGCTCGGCGGATGTACCGTCGTTCTTGAGATAGCTGTACACCTGATCGGGGTAGCTTTTCCAGTCATAGAGCGGCGCCAGCGCCGCGCAGCCCAGAAGCAGGCAGCCCAGCCCCATGGCCGTGACGTGCAGGATAGGAGTGCGGAGTTTCATGGTCTGGCCTTTCAGTGCATGGTCGCGGGCAAAGCGGGCAGCAGGCCTGCGTCCACGGCTTCGCCCAGGCGATCGACGGCTTCGCGGATCGCCAGGTCGAGCACCTTGCCGTTGAGCGTGGCGTCATGGCTGGCGCTGCCGCCGAAGCCGACGATCTCGCGGTTCGCCAGCTGGTATTCGCCCGATCCCTGGACCGAGCGCACGACTTCCGAAGTGCGGATGTCGACGATGTTCAGCGTCACCTTGGCATAGGCGATCTGGGTCTTGCCGCGCCCCAGCACGCCGAAGAACTGCCTGTCGCCGACTTCCTTGCGGCCGAATTCGGAGACATTGCCCGTGAGCACGTAGTCGGCGCCCTGAAGCGGCTGCGCGCTGCCGTGCAGGTTGGCTTCGAACCGGGTTTGCTCCATGTTGTCGCGGTCGAGCACCAGAAAGCGCTGGGTCTGCTGCAGGTGGCTGATGAGCAGCGTTTTGGCCTGGCTGCCCAGCCGGTCGCTGCCCGAGGAAAAAGCGCCGCGCAGGTAGCTGGAGCGGTTGTCGAACCTGCCCACGGCGATCGGGCTGCGCGGTCCCTGGTAGCTGCGCGTGGCGGCCTTTGTCTGGGACACGGCCAGCGCCTGCGACGTTTCCGTCGCGCAGCCGCCCAGGACCAGGGGAGCACAGAGGGCAGCGCAGGCTGCAAACAGAAGAAGAGGGCGCATGGGATCAAGTGATTGTTATTGATAAAACAATGATAGTTTCATGTTTGATAGATTTCAACTATTAAAATCCAGACTGCGTGATCGCCTACAAAACGCGTGATGCGCGCGGAACACACTGTGTTGGCGCTGCGGCTTTTTTGCGCCGTCCCCATGAACTTCCATGACAACGTGCTGATCGTTGGCGCCGGTCCTACCGGCCTGGTACTTGCGCTGTGGCTCACTGCGCAAGGCGTGCGGGTGCGCATCGTCGACAAGACCCGCGCGCCGGGAACGACGTCACGCGCGCTGGCCGTGCAGGCGCGCACGCTGGAGCTGTACCGCCAGCTCGATCTGACCGACGCCGTACTGGCCGCGGGCCACCGCAATCCCGCGCTCAACCTCTGGACCCGCGGCACAAAACGCGCGACGCTGCGCTTTGGTTCGGCGGGGCGGGATATGACGCCCTATCCGTTTGTGCTGATCTATCCGCAGGACCGGCACGAGCGCCTGTTGATCGCGCGGCTCGAGGCGCTGGGCGTGGCAGTGGAGCGCCAGACGGAATGCCTGGGCTTCGAGGATTGCGGCGACCACGTAGCGGTGCAGCTGCGCGCTGCCGATGGCCGTGAGCAGCGCTGCGCGGCGGCCTTTGTCGCGGGCTGCGACGGCGCGCGCTCCATCGTTCGCCACCAGATGGGAACAGGCTTTCCGGGCGGCACCTACGGCAAATTCTTCTATGTGGCCGACGTGCAGGCGCGTGGCCCGGCCGCCAGCGGCGACATCCACATCGCGCTCGACGAGGCCGATTTCGTCGCCTGGCTGGCCTACAACGAGCACGGGCAGGGGCGGCTGATCGGCGTCGCCGACAATGAGGACGCGGACCGCGCCGACACGCTGACCTTCGACGATGTGGGCCACCGCGCGATTGCCCGCATCGGGCTGGAGGTGGACCAGGTCCACTGGTTTTCCACCTACCGCGTGCACCACCGCGTGACCGACCGTTATCGCCAGGGCCGGGCCTTTCTCGTCGGCGACGCTGCGCATATCCACAGCCCGGCAGGGGGCCAGGGTATGAACACCGGCATAGGCGATGCGATCAACCTTGCCTGGAAAATGGCGGCCGTGCTGCGCCGGGGCGCGCCCGACGCCCTGCTCGACAGCTATGAAGCCGAGCGCCGCGCGTTCGCGCTGCGGCTGGTCGAGACCACGGACCGCGTGTTCCAGTTCATCACCGCCCACGGGCCGTTTGCCGACTTCGTGCGCACGCGCATCGCGCCCATCGTCGCGCCGCTGGCCTATGGCATAGACGACGTGCGCGAGTACCTGTTCCGCATCCTGTCGCAGACGCTGATCAGCTACCACGACAGCCCCATCAGCGAAGGCCAGGCCGGCGAAGTGCGCGGCGGCGATCGTCTGCCCTGGGTGCGCGCGGACGACAACCACGCACCGCTGGCGGCCATTGCCTGGCAGGTGCATGTCTATGGCGCGGCGCGCGCCGACCTGGCCGCCTGGTGCGCCGTCCAGGGCATTGCCTTGCAGTGCTTCGATTTCGGTCCGCCGCACGCCGCGGTCGGCTTGCAGCGCGACGCCGCCTACCTGATACGTCCGGACGGCCATGTCGGCTGCGCCGATCCCGACGCCAGTGCCGTGCGGCTGGAAAACTATCTGCGCAGCTGTATGGGCCAGGCCGGCGCGGCGTGACCGCAGCGCTCGCCAGCCGTTCTTCTGGGCTATGCTGGGCGGCGTCTGCGTACCTGCTTTCGTGATGCATTATCTGAACCATGCCGCCTGCGGCCCGCTGGCCGACGCCGCACTCCATGCCATGCACCACCACGCGCTGTGCGAACAACAGCTCGGCGGCTATGGCGCGGCGCGCGCCGCCCAGGCCGAACTGGCCCAGGTCTACGCCGGCATTGCCGCGGCCATCCATGCGTCGCCGCAGGACATCGCGCTGACCCAGGGCAACAGCGATGGCTGGAGCCGCGTGGTCGAGGCAATGGATTGGCGCGGCGGCGGCCGCATCCTGGCGCCGCGCGGCGAGTGGGGCGGCAACCTGGGGTTGCTGATGGCACTGGCGGCGCGCCACGGCGTGCAGGTGGAGCAGATTCCCAGCGACGCGCAGGGCGCCGTGGACCTGGACGCGCTGCAGGCGCTGCTGCGCACGCCCGCCAGCCTGGTGGTGCTGACCTGGATGCCGGCCAACGGCCCGCTGGTCCAGCCCGCCCAGGCCGTGGGCAGCCTGTGTGCGCGCGCCGGCGTGCCCTTGCTGATCGATGCGGCCCAGGCGGTGGGGCAGTGGCCGGTCGATGTGCGCAGCCTGCAATGCGCGGCGCTCACGGCGCCAGGGCGCAAATGGCTGCGCGGCCCGCGCGGCACGGGGTTTGTCTATGTGCATCCGGACTTCCTGCCGCGGCTGCGTCCATTGGGTGCCGACCATTTCGCGCGGCCCTGGCAGGGCGGTGATTGCTGGGACTACCGCGACGATGCGCGCCGGCTCGAGCCTTCGGAAGCGTCGGTCGCGCTGCGCCTGGGCCTGGGTGCGGCGCTCGCCGAATGGGCCGCCCTGGGCATGGATCACATCCAGGCGCAGATACAGCAGCGCGCCACCTGGCTGCGCGAGCGGCTCGATGCGCTGCCCGGCGTGCAGACGCTGCGTACCGGGCCGCATGCGTGCTCGGGCATCGTGACGTTCACCTGTGCCGGCCATGGCGCCGCGTCCCTGCACCAGGCGCTGCAGCAGCGCGGCGTCGAGGCCGCGATCAGCCCGCTGGCGTTCACGCCCTGGGACATGCAGGCGCGCGGCCTCGATGCCTTGTTGCGGCTTTCGCCCGGCCATGACACGCGCTGGGAAAGCCTGCAGTACGCCTGCGATGCGCTGGAGGAATTCCTGCGCGCGCAGTGAGGGGCTTCAGGGAGTCCTGAGACCCGCAATGGCAGCGAGACAGAACTGGGTCATGGTCTCGACCTGGTGGTCCAGCGTGCGTGAGCGGCTGGCCTTCATGGGCGCGGGGCGGCGGTGCACGCGCAGCACCGCCAGGCCGTGGATGGATGACCACAGCATCTGCAGCGCGTCCGCATGCGGCATCGCGCATTGGTCGGGCGGCGGCAGCAGAGGCTGGGCGATCTCGCAGAACAGCAGGTAGGAAGCCCGGCCCTGCTCGGCGAGTTCGGGATACTGCAAGCGGTTGCCAAGGCCTGGTCCCAGCATCAGTTCGAACAGCGAGCCATTGGCCTGGGCGAACTCCACATAGCCGCGCACCAGCGCGTGCATGCGGCCCTGCTGGTCATCCGCTGGAAGCTTTGCGAGGTAGCTGCGGCGCAGCGCGATCAGCTCGCGAAAGCCTTGCGCGGCCATGGCCGCAAGCAGGCCGTCCTTGTCGCCGAAATGGTGGGCCGGCGCGCCCACCGAGACGCCCGCGGACTTGGCGATCTGGCGCAGGCTCAGCTGGTCGAGGCTGACTTCGCGCAGCAGCGCCACGCCCCATTGCACCAGCGATTCGCGCAGATTGCCGTGGTGCCACTGTCCCTGGGGTTTGACGGCCGGTGGGCTGGATTTTTCAGGCTTCATTCCATCCTCTTCACACTCTCGTGCCCGCCGAGTCTAGTCAACTCGGGGACACCTGCTCTCCTGTACGCAGTCAAACCAAGGGAAGTCCCTAGGACCTGCGGCCTGGGCATGGCGCAATCCATGGGTTAAATTGAACACTGTTTAGTTTGCATCATCTGGCGAGTTCGGAGAAAAAATTGGTTCCTTCCCTGGTCTTTGGAAATCAGCACTGGAGCAAGGCGGCGCTGGCGCTTCTGGCAGATCGTGTCTCGCGCGGCCTGCAGGCGCTGGGCGTGCAAGAAGGCGGCACGGTGGCCGTCATGCTCAGGAACAGCCCCAGCTATGTAGCCACCGTCATTGCCTGCAAGCGCGCGGGCGTCTACCTGGTCTCGCTCAACTGGCACTTCAAGGCCGGCGAAGTGGAGTTCCTGCTCAAGGACAGCGGCGCCCAGGCGCTGGTGGTGCACGAAGACCTGGTCGACACGATTCGCGCCGGCGTGCCAGAAGGCGTGGCGCTGCTCGTCGCACCGCTGCACGAAGATGCAGATCACGTCGCCCGCCAGGCCTGGCCGGCGCTGGGCCAGCAGGGCGAGATGTTGCCCGAGAGCCAGCGCTTTCCTTTCAACGCCGTGGTCTACACCTCGGGCACCACGGGCAAGCCCAAGGGCGTGCGCCGCCTGCCGGTCGCGCCCGAGATGCGCGCCCAGGTCGACGCCGAAGCCGCCAAGGTGCCGGGCGCGGTCTACGGCACCACGCCCGAATCGGTGGCGCTGCTGAGCGCGCCCATGTACCACAGCGCGACCATGTCGTTCGTGTCCCATGCCTGCGCGGTGGGCGCGACGCTGGTGCTCGAGCCCAGCTTCAAGCCCGAGCGCACGCTGCAGCTGATCGCCGAGCACCGCGTCACCCATGCCTATCTCGTGCCGACGATGTACCAGCGCCTGCTGGCGCTGCCCGACGAAGTGCGCGCGGCCTACGACCTGTCTTCGCTGCAGCAGGTGTCGTCCACGGGCTCGCCCTGCGCGCGCGAACTCAAGCTGCGCATGATCGACTGGTTCGGCCCCACGATCACCGAAGCCTATGGCTCCAGCGAGGCCGGCTACACCACCTTCATCACCGCCCAGGAATGGCTGGCCAAGCCCGGTTCCGCGGGCCGCGCGCTGGGCAGCGCCCAGCTGTCCATCGTCGGCGACGACGGCCAGGAGCTGCCGCGCGGCGAGATCGGCCTGATCTATGTGCGCCAGCCGGCCATGCCCGACTTCACCTATATCGGCCGCGAGGACGACCGCCAGAGCATCAGCCGCGACGGGCTGGTGACGCTGGGCGACATGGGTTTCATCGATGACGACGGCTATCTGTTCATCTGCGACCGCAAGTCGGACATGGTGATCTCGGGCGGCGTGAACATCTACCCCGCCGAAGTCGAGGCCAGCATTCTGACCATGCCTGAAGTCAGCGACGTCGCGGTGTTCGGCATTCCCGACGCCGAGTTCGGCGAGTCCATGGCCGCGGCGGTGCAGCTCAGGGAAGGCAGCACGCTGGCGGCGGACACCATACGCCAGCGCCTGCGCGAGAAGATCGCCAACTACAAGATTCCGCAGACCATCACCTTCCACGACAGCCTGCCGCGCGAGGACACCGGCAAGATCTTCAAGCGCCTGCTGCGCGCGCCGTATTGGGCCGGCGTCGACCGCCGCATCTGAAACCGACTTCACCAGGACTTTCCATGGCCTTGCCTTCCACGCTCAAAGACAAGCTGCGCCTGCCGCTGATTGCCGCGCCGCTGTTCATCATCTCCACGCCCGATCTGGTCATTGCGCAGTGCAAGGCCGGCATCGTGGGCTCGTTTCCGGCGCTCAATGCGCGGCCCTCCGACCAGCTTGAAGTCTGGCTGGAACGCATCACCTCCGAACTCGCGGAATACGACCGCCAGAATCCCGACCAGCCTTCGGCGCCGTTTGCGGTCAACCAGATCGTGCACAAGAGCAATGACCGGCTGGACCACGACATGGAGGTCTGCGCGCGCTTCAAGGTGCCCATCGTCATCTCGTCGCTGGGCGCGCGCAAGGAAATCAACGAGGCGGTGCATGCCTGGGGCGGCATCGTGCTGCACGACGTGATCGACAACAGGTTCGCGAAGAAAGCTATCGAGAAGGGCGCCGACGGCCTGATTGCGGTGGCGGCCGGCGCGGGCGGCCATGCGGGCGCGCAGTCGCCGTTTGCGCTGCTGCAGGAAATCCGCCAGTGGTTTGACGGCCCGCTGGCGCTGTCGGGCTCTATCTCCAGCGGCCGCGCCATCCTCACCGCCCAGGTCATGGGCGCCGATCTGGCCTATATGGGCTCGGCTTTCATCGCCACGCAGGAAGCCAATGCCGTAGAAGGCCACAAGCAGATGATTGTCGACAGCGCCGCCAACGACGTGGTCTACACCAACCTGATCACCGGCGTGCATGGCAACTACCTCAAGCCGTCGATGGCGCGCGCCGGCCTCGATCCCGACAACCTGCCGGTGGGCGATGCGAGCCAGATGAACTGGGCCGCGGGCAAGCCCAAGGCCTGGAAGGACATCTGGGGCTGCGGCCATGGCATAGGCGTGCTCAGCGAGATCCAGCCGGCGGGCGTTTTCATTGCCGGCCTGGTGCAGCAGTACCGCGAGGCCTGCCTGTCGACCCAACAACTCATAGCCGCGCGCGCCTGAGGCGCCTGCGTTCGGCATTACCAATCAAAAGCAGGAGACAAGAGATGAATTCCAAGCGCAATGTTCTGAAGATGGTGGCCGCCGCCGGCATGGTGGCGGTGTCCGGGCTGTCGCTGGCCCAATCGGCCAAGCCGGTGCGCATGCTGCTGCCGCTGGCACCGGGCGGCGGCTCCGACACCATTGGCCGCGCCGTCGCCAATGAAATGAGCAAGACGCTGAATGTCACCATCGTTGCCGAGAACAAGCCCGGTGCCTCGGGCACGCTGGCGCTCAATGATGTGATTCGCGCGCCGGCCAGCAACCCGACGTTCGGCCTGGTGCTGGGCTCCACGCTGGCCGTGGTGCCGCATCTGATGAAGGTACCCTACGACAGCGTCAACGGCATCAAGCCGGTGGTGCAGCTGGGCGTCACGCCTTTCGTGCTGCTGGTCAACAAGAACCATCCCGCCAAGACGCTGGCCGAGTTTGTCGCGCTTTCCAAGCGCAATCCGCAGAGCTTCGGCTCCTACGGCGCGGGCACCTCCAGCCATGTCGCGGGCGAAGCCTTCAACAACGCCGCCGGACTCAAGCAGGTGCATGTGCCCTACAAGGGCACGGCGCCCGCGATCAACGACCTGCTGGGCAGCCAGGTGGACTCGGTGGTCGCCGACTTCGGCGTCGCCGGCCAGCACCTGGGCAAGGACGGCAAGCTGCGCGCGCTGGCCGTGACCGGGCCCAGCCGCTCCGAAGGCTTCCCCGATGTGCCCACGTTTGGCGAGCAGGGCTATCCGGCAATGAACGAGCTGGTCGGCTGGATTGCCTTCGTGACTTCGGCCAACACGTCCGACGAGCAGGTCGCGACCTGGGCCAAGGCCGCGTCGAATGCGCTGCGCGTTCCCGAAGTGCGCCAGCGCCTGATCGGCCTGGGCTATGTTCCCGCCGGCACCCACGGCAAGGAGTTCGACAAGATCGTCGCCGACGAGCCCGTGCGCTGGGGCTCGCTGATCAAGGCCTTCAAGATCACGCTGGAGAACTGAGCGCCGCGGCCTCAGCGCTGCCAGCCTGTGGCGCGCAGCGCGCGGTTGCGCGCGCCCGTCAGCAGCGCGGCCAGCACGCAAAGCGCGCCGCCGCCTGCCAGGGCGATGCCGGCCGAGGCGCGCTGCGCCGCGCCGCCCAGTGCCAGGCCGCCCAGCGCGGGTGCCAGATTCATCTCCAGCAGCCATAGCGCGGAAATGCGCCCGCGCAAGGCATCGGGCGTATGCCGCTGCAGCAGCGCGCCGCGCACGATGTCGGCAACGGTGTCGCACGCGCCGGCCAGCACCAGCAGGGCCAGCGCCAGCCACGGCTGCGCCGCCCATCCCACGCACAGCAGGGCCAGGCCCCAGCCCATGGCCGCGGCAATCAGCAGCAGGCCGGGGCGATCGAGGCGCCGCGTCCAGCCCGAAGTGGCCGCGGCCAGGAACGCGCCGGCCGCGGGCGCGGCATGCAGCATGCCCACCAGCTGGGCGTCGCCGGCAAACGTCTCCACGCCCAGCTGCGGCAGCAGCACCCAGGGCGTGGCGCACACCGCCATCAATATATCCAGCAGCAGCAGGCCGCCGACCACGGGGCTGGCACGCGCAAAGCGCGCGCTTTCCCGCCAGGCCTGCCAGGGGCTCACGCGCTGCGCGGCGCTCGCGGGCGCGGGCAGCGCCGGCAGGCGCAGCAGCAGCAGCGGCGTGAGCACCGCCCCGGCCAGGGCCAGGGCGTAGCAGGCGCTGCTGCCGCCGCGGGCCAGCAGCAGCCCGGCCAGCAGCGGCCCCGTGAGCCGGCCCAGCTGTTCGGCCAGCGCGCCGAGCGCGCCCGCCGCGGGCAGCTGCTTGGCCGGCACCAGCGTGGGCAGCGTGGCCATCAGCGCCGGGGCGCTGATGCCGCCGGCCAGACCGCTGAGCACGGTGGCCGCATAGATCCAGCCGAGCTGCGGCGTGGCCTGCAGGCTGTTGAGCAGCAGCACCAGCACCACCAGCACATAGACGGCACGCCCGGCAACCATCACCGTGCGCCGGTTTGCGCGGTCGGCAATCACGCCGCCCCACAGCAGCCCGGCAATCGTGCCCAGCGCCAGGCCCAGGCCCACGCCCGCCACCTTGAGCGACGACTGGGTCAGGCTCCAGACCTGCCAGGCGACGGCAACGCCCAGCACGCCATAGACCAGCACCGACACCAGCCTTGCGGTGTACAGCAGGCGAAAGCCCGGCGACTGCAGCGGCGACAGGTCGAGCGCGTGCCGCGCGCACCAGGCGCGCCAGCCGGCGCGTGCGCCGGCGTCCGAAGGCTTGGCCACGTCAGGTCTTCTTGAATTCGTGCTCGGCCATGCCGCGGCGCCAGTAGGAAACGATGAGCTGCTCGCTCTTTTCCAGGCCGCGGGTTTCCCGGGCCCAGTGGCGTATCGCCTGCGCCGCCTCGAACTCGGCGCCGGCCCAGACAAAGCGCGTGCCCGCCGGCGCGGGCCACTGCACGCCGCGCAGTGCATCAAGCAGCAGGCTGGTCGTTCCCGGCGCGGCTGCGCCGCGGTGCAGCCAGTGCCACTGCAGGCCGGGCGGCGCGACCACCGGCAGCTGGTCCTGCGGGCCCTGGACTTCGGCAAACACCTGGCCGCGGGTGGCGGCGGGAAGCGCCGCGGCAATGCGCAGCATGGCGGGCAGCGCGGTGTCGTCGCCCGCCAGCAGCATCCAGTCGGCGGGCGCGGCCGTGCGCCCGCCCGGGCCGCTCATGCCGATTTCCTGGCCCACGCCCGCTTGCGCCGCCCAGGCCGAGCCCGGGCCGGCGTCCGCATGCAGCACGAAGTCCACGTCCAGCCAGCCCGCGGCGCCGTCGATCGCGCGCATGGTGTAGGTGCGCACGTCGAGGCGCTTGTCGCCTTGCGCAAAGCGCGGCATGCCGCTGGGCGAGAGCGTGGGCCACTCGGGGGCGGTGATGCCGGGCAGGGGGAAGATCAGCTTGCAGTGGATGTTCTCGTCCTGGGCGTAGCGCGCCAGGTCATTGCCGGCAAAGCGCACGCGCCGCAGGTGCGGCGTCAGCGACTGGACCGCCAGCACGCGCAGCACGCGAAACGCGGGCGGGCGCTGCAGCGCGCTGCCGTCGCCGTCCCAGACCAGCGCCGCGTCGTCGCTTTGCGTGGCCTCGAGAATCAGATGGGCAAGCATCAGCTTGATGTCCTGCAGCGCCTCGATGCCGGGCGCGCTGGCCGACGCGTGGATGGAGCCGTCCTGTGCCCAGAGGCTGGCCAGTCCCAGGTCATGGGCCACGGTCCAGCGCGCGCCTTCGCGCTGCGGCGCGAGATCGTGTTCGCGCATGTGTTCGACGATGGTCTCGACCATGGCCTGCGCCTGGTCGGTGCGCACGCAGGTGCGGGCCTGTAGCAATGTCATCCTGATTTCCTGTTGTCCACCGCAAATCGGCGATTTGCTGGCGGGTGTTAGCCGCTCCAAGCGGTTTGTACGGGCGGCTGCGGGTGCGGTCCGGCCGGGCCATCGACCAGCACGAACAGCCGGCCTTGCTCGCAGCTGCGCACGCGCGCGTTCACGCCGTAGGCGGCGCGCAGGCGTTCGGGCGTGATGGTCTGCTGCGGCGGGCCGAAGGCGCAGAGCCGGCCGGCCTGCAGCAGCGCGATGTCGTCGGCCCATTGCGCGGCCAGCGACAGGTCATGCAGCACCACGATCACGATGCGTCCCGCGTGCGCGAGCTGCCGCACGGTCTGCATCACCTGCCATTGATGGGCCAGGTCGAGCGCGCTGACCGGCTCGTCAAGCAGCACGATGGGACAGTCGCGCACCATGACCTGGGCCAGCGCCGCCATCTGCCGCTGGCCGCCCGAAAGGTGGGCCAGCGGCTGCATCGCGAGTGGCGCCATGCCCAGCTGTTCCAGGGCCTGCATGGCGCGCGCCGGCGAGGCCGTTGCAAGGCCGTGCATGGCCACCAGCGTGGCTTCCAGCACCGTGAGCGAGCCGCCCGCCGCGCCCAGTTGCGGCATGAAGGCCACCTGGCGCGCGCGCTGCGCCGCGGGCAGGGTCAGCAGCTCGCTGGCGCCAAAGCGCACCTGGCCGCGCGCCGGCACCAGGCCCGACAGCGCGCGCAGCAGCGTGGACTTGCCCGCGCCGTTGGGCCCGACCAGGGCCAGCAGGCGTCCGGGGGCCAGCGGCGGCAGCGTGAGCCCCTGCAGCACGCGGCGCTGGCGGTAGTCGACCTGCAGATTGTCAATTGCCAGCGGCGCCGGCGCGAGCGTGGGTGTACAGGCTTTCATGCCGCACCCCGCGTGCGGCGCAGCACCAGCAGCACGAACACCGGCAGGCCGACCAGCGCGGTGATGATGCCCACCGGCAGCAGCACGCCGGGAACGATGGACTTGCTGACCACCGAGGCCAGCACCATCAGCAGCGCGCCCACCAGCGCGGCGGCGGGCAGCAGATGGCGGTGGCCGTCGCCCACGAGCAGGCGCGCGACATGCGGGCCGACCAGGCCGACAAAACCAATGGTGCCGGCCAGCGCCACGGCCACGGCCGCCAGCAGGCTGATGCGCAGCAGCGCCCAGCGGCGCAGATGCGCCACGTCGATGCCGTAGCTGCGCGCGCGCTCGTCGCCCAGGCCCAGCGCGGTCATCGCGCTGGCAGCGCGCCAGGAAAACGGCAGCACGCAGGCAATCACCAGGGCCAGCAGGCCCACGCCCAGCCAGTCGGCGCGCGCCAGGCTGCCCATGCTCCAGAACACCAGCTGCTGCAGCGCGTCCTCGCTGGCGACAAACTGCACCAGCGACAGCAGCGCCGCGGCCGCAAAGCCAATGGCAATGCCGAACAGCACCAGAATCTGCGCATCGGCGCCGGGCCGGCGCGCAAACAGCTGCAGCAGCGCCAGCGCGCCAAGCGCAAAGATGAAAGCGTTGCCCGAGACCAGCCAGGCCGCGGGCAGGCCCGGAATGCCCCAGTTGAGCACGATGGCCAGCGAAGCGCCCAGCGCCGCGGCCGACGACACGCCCAGCGTAAACGGTTCGGCCAGCGGATTGCCCAGCACGGTCTGCATCTCGACGCCGGCAACTGCCAGCGCCACGCCGACCAGCACCGCAAGCAGGGTCACGGGCAGGCGCAGATCCCAGAGCACGACATGCAGGCTGGGTGGCAGCGAGTCGGGCTGCCACAGGCCGTGCAGGGCCTGCATGAAGCGCAGCGACGAAGGCCCGCTGGTGATGTCAAGCAGCATGGCGGCCAGCGTCAGCGCCAGCAGCAGCGCGACCAGGCACCAGCGCCTGCGCTGGCTTGCGCGGTAGGCGCGCAGCGGCTCGGCCAGGGCCGGCGAGGAAAGGCCAGGGTCCACGGCAGGAAAGTCAGTCATGGTTGCAGCGAAGTCCAGAAGCTGCCGCGCCAGGGCGCAGCGAGAAAGCGCTGGTTGAGCGCGTCCAGCGTGGCCTGGGGCTTGATGTCGGCAAACTCGCGCGGATGCAGCCAGGTGGCAACGCATTCCAGGCTGACGATGCCCAGTCCGCCGTGCCAGAGGCCATGCACCTGGCCGTTGCGCACGGCGCGCGTCTGCGCCAGACCCGTGCGCTGCACCACGCGGCGCAGGCTGTCCTGGGCCTGGCCCGGCGCGACCCCGGGCCCGAGCAGCAGGCCGCCGCGCGACTGCAGGTGCAGGCCGCCGGTGCCGATGTAGATCTCGGGGTCCTGGGCCATCACGTATTCGGTGCTCAGCGTTCCGGCCATGCCGGCAATTAGCTCGCCGCCGATCAGCCGGCCGCCGGCCATGCGCACCATGTCGCCCAGATTCTTGCCCGCGCCCATCGACAGGCAGCAGGGCGCCGAGCCCGCATGCGGCTCCATCAGCACCAGCGGCAAGCGCGCATTGCGCGCGCGCAGGCGCTGCACACCTTCGCGTATGCGCGCCAGGCGCTGCTCGAGAAACGCCGCCAGTTCGCGCGCCCGCGCTTCATGGCCGGTGAGAATGCCGAACTGGACCAGGCCGCGCGTGGGCTCGGCCTGGCGCAGATCGGGGCTGACTTCCAGCACCGCCACTGCGATGCCGGCCTTTTCCAGCCGGGACACGGTCTGGCTGGCCTGGCCGTAGAACGGATCGAGCACCACGAGATCGGGCTCGAGCGCGATCAGCGCCTCGGCATGCAGGTTCTGCGGGCCGTCTATCGCCAGCTGCGCCATGTGCGCGAAGGCGCGCGGGTCGGGCCCGCGCAGCATCTGCAGGCTTTGCGCGTCCAGCCGCCACTTGTTCCAGGCAACCACGTTTTTCGCCGGCTGGGGCGCGAGCATGGACAGCATCACGAAGTCGTCGGTCGCGGCCAGCACCATGCGCTGCGCGGGGCGCGCCAGCCGCACGCTGCGCCCGCGCAGATCGGTGATCTGCACCGGCTGGGTGCTGGCCAAGGCCGGGCCCGCGCCCAGCGCGGCGGCGAGGGCGAGCCACTGCCGGCGCGTGCTGCCGGGTGTCATGTCAGAAGTCCGCATGGAGTCCCAGCCAGATGCGCCGTCCTTCGTCCATCATCCAGTTGCCGTCCAGGCCCTGGGTGCGCGTGCGCAGGTCCACGGGCACCTTGCGGTCGGTGGCGTTGAGCAGCGAGAAGCGCAGCGCGACGGTCTTGCTCAGGCTGTAGCTGCCGCCCAGGTCCAGCGTTGCCGAACTGCCGCGCTGGCGCGTGACCGCGGCGCCGTTGCGGTAGCCCGCGTAGACCGCGTTGCCCATGAAGTTCAGGCGGGCGAAGGTCAGCAGCTTGCCCGTGGCCTGCCAGTCGAGCTGGGCATTGAGCAGGTGGCGCGGCGTCTTCTCCAGCGGCTGGCCGTCCAGCGAGCTGCCGTCAAACGCGGTTTCGGTGCCGCCCTGGCGGCGCGACTGCGTATAGGTGTAGCTGGAGTTCAGGCGCAGGTCGCGCGCCAGCGGCAGCTGCAGTCCGAGTTCCAGCCCGCGGATGCGCACCCGGTCGACGTTGTCGTAGACATAGAGATGGTTGGCCGAGGCGGGGTTGAGCGGGTCGGGCCGGCCCGAGTCGAAGCTCACCACCTTGTTCTTGAAGTCGGTGTTGAACAGCGTGGCCGTGACGCGGCTGGCGGGCGCCCATTCGTAGGTCAGGCCGAACTCGCGGGTGGTGCTGGTTTCGGGCTGCAGGTCGGGGTTGCCGCACAGCGGGCCGCGATAGCCCGAGTTGCCGCCGGTCGTCATGCAGTAGCCGGCCGTGCTCTGGCGCAGTGCCGGCGCCTTGAAGCCGGTTGTCACGCCGCCGCGCAGCGTCAGCGCCTCGCTGGCGTGGTAGACGCCATAAAGGCGTGGCGACCAATGCTTGCCATAGCGCTCGTCGTGGTCCATGCGCGCGCCGCCGGTCAAGGTGAACTGCTCGGTGATCAGCCAGTCGTCCTCGAGGAACAGCGCATGGCTGTCGAGCGAGACGCTGTTGATGTTCACCGGATAGCCCGCGACCGCGGCCTCGTTGCGTATGCCGCCCAGCGTGCTGCGCTGGCGCTGGCCGCCCATGCGCAGAACATGCCTGGCAAACGGCAGGGTCAGGTTGCCTTCGAGCGTGGTGTTGGTGAGCTTGCGGCTGCTGTAGTTCACGGCCTGGGGCCAGTCCGTGTTCTCGCCTTCCTCGCGGTACAGCGACAGCTTGGACTGGCCGAAGTCCCAGCGGCCGTTGTGGCTGATGCCATAGTGGTCGCGCGAATGGCGCACGCTGTTCCAGGCATAGGCGGGCAGGGTGGAGCGGCCCGGTGTGGTCTCGGTGCTGGTGCGTTCGCTGCCCAGGTCAAGCACCACTTCCTGGCGCGCGTCTGGCCTGGCCGTGAGCTTGGCGCCCAGGCTCTGGTTCTTGCGGCCGTAGGCGCCTTCGGCGCCGGGATAGTAGGTGTCGCCTTCGCTGCGGCTGTCGCTCTTGCCCCACAGCTGCAGGCCCAGCACGTCGCTCTTGATCGGCCCGCCGATCCAGAACTCGCCGCCGCGCGAATTGCCGTAGTCCTTGTCGCCTTGCAGCGTGGTCGAAGCCGCGACGCTGCCGCCCCAGCGGCCGGGCACTTTCTTGGTGATGATGTTGATCACGCCGCCCATGGCTTCGGAGCCGTACAGCGACGACATAGGACCGCGCACGACTTCGATGCGCTCTATGGCCGAGACCGGGGGCAGCAGATTGGCCTGCACGCCGGTCGTGCCGCGGTTCATGGTCTCGCGCGTGTTCTGGCGCTGGCCGTCAATCAGGATCAGCGTGTATTCGCCGGGCAGGCCGCGGATCATGATGTCCGTGGCGTTGGGGTTGTCGCCGACCACCGACACGCCTTCGACCTGGCGCACGGCGTCGGCCACGGAAGTGAAGTTGCCCTTGCGCAGGTCCTCCTGCGTCAGCACGCTGATCGATGCGGGCGCATCCTTGATGCGCTGCTGCACGCCGCTGGCCGTCACCACGACGGTTTCAAGCGGCGCCTCGACGGGCTGGGCAAGCGCCGGGGCGACGCTTGCGGCCAAGCTGGCGGCAGCGGCCCAGCGCACGGCGGCGCGGGAAACGGGTGGTTGCGTTGTGGTGTTCATGACCCTCTGACCTGTTGGTATGGTGGCGGAGCGCCGTCCGGCCGCGGCGCGATGCGCGGGCGGATGCTTACCCCTGTTTGGCAGCCGTTGATTTCAGCACCTAAGGTCAGGCCGGTGGTTTGCGCAAGCACGGCAGATGTTTGCGTTTCAATTAAAAATGCTTCTCATTTAAGTTGTACGCCGGATTCCGCCGCGCCGCGCGCCGGCGGCGCCTCAGAGCCTGGCGCGCACCAGCTTGGGAGAAATGCCGAAGCGCCGCTTGAAGGCCGTGGCGAAGTTCGCGGCGCTGGTGTAGCCCGCGCAGTGCGCGACTTCCGCCACGCTGCAGCCTGTCTGCTCTAGCTGCGCCCAGGCGCGTTCCAGCCGCCGGTCGCGCCGGTAGTCGTCAATCGTCGTGCCGTAGAGCTGCTTGAACTGGCGCTGCAGCGCGCTGGGACTCAGGCCGATGTCGCGCGCGAGCTGGCCCAGCGGCTGCAGCGGCGGGTCGTTGCTGTCGAGCAGCGCCTTCAGGCCGGCCATGCGGCGGTGTTCGCGCATTCCCAGGGCGGCCGGCGCGCTGCTGTCCGGCGCCGCGCCATCGAGCGACTGCAGCGCTTCGTGCAGCAGCTCGAGCGTGCGGCTGAGCAGCAGCAGCGGGGCGCTGCCTTCGCGTGCCAGCTGGATGATCTGCTCGGTCACGGCAATGGCGCGCGCCGAAGGCTGCCAGGGATGTATCGCCAGCTGCTGCCTGTCGATCCAGGCGCGCAGCAGCGCGGGCAGAGCCTGGTCGGCAAGCCCCAAGGCCGGCAGCTGTTCGGGCGCCACGCTCAGGCTCAGCTTGCGCTCGTACTTGCCGCAGCGCCAGTGCCGCTCGAACTGGTCGCCGGGGCGCGAATGAACCAGCGCGCCGCAGGCCTGCAGGCCGGGCGCATCGGGCACCTGCATCTGCAGTGGCTGGCCGCCAAACGCCACATCCACGCTGCCTTCCAGCAGCACCACGATATGCACGCCGGGCTCGGCCGGCGTGGTGGTGTGCAGGGTGCGCAGATCCCTGGCTTCGACGCCGTGCAGCCAGATGCCGGGCTGTATCTGGATCGACTGGATATGGCCGCTGAGCAAGGCGTCCTGCCCCTCGACCTGGGCGTCCAGAAACCGGTAGTCCGGCCCTTGGAAATCGCGCGCGTGCAGCGTGCCCAGGCCCATCCAGCGGGGCTGCTTGCGCGAAAGGGAGACAAGAGACGAGGCCATGGGCGGCGGCGGATGCGCTTGTTGAGAATAATTCTTATTTTAAGCGGTTTCGCAAAAAGGCCTGCGTGGCGGGTCTGCCCACAGCGCTTGCCGCGTGCCGGCAAGTGGTCTGATGCGCTGCCAGGGAGCGCATCAGACGCCGTGCGCCAGGGCACGGCAGATTCATGCCGCCGCGGGGCGGCGGTCTCAATTCATCACGCCGGCGCCAGGACAGGCCTGCGCCAGCCGCAGCGCTTCAGGTCACCAGCGCCAGGGTACAGAACCAATGCAGGGGTTTCTTCATTGCAGTCCTTCCAGCAAGACAAGGGTTTCGCGACAAAGGCTGTGAGGGCGCTGATATTCGCAGGAGCATGGAGGCTTGCCGCGTTTTCTCTGCACGTCACTTTGGAAGAATGGCTTGGCGAAGGCGCCGTTGAAAGCCCTGTCGGAAGGCATTCTTCATTGGGGACAATATTAGCTTCATCCCCGGCCGAATCCAAAGAACAAGATCGACTTTGGTAGCTCCGAATCAGCATATGCGGCCTCTTCCTACAGTCGGCGACGCGCGCGCAAAGCGCCATGCATGGTCTGTTGCCGGCCCCGCGCAGCTGCGGCACGCAAGCCGATTTGCCATCGCGAACGAGAATTATTTGGTCGGAAGATTTTCGCCGCGATTATCTTTTGTGCTTGCGCTTGTCCGGGATCGCAGGTTTAAATGCACTTGAATGCGCCTGCCGCAGTTGTTCAGAAAATGCCTTGCCCGGAGTTGATTCATATCAAGTCCTGGTGGGTATTGCGGCATTAGCATTCCGATATGTCGCAATAACCGCTGCGCAAAGGTCAATGCAACGTCGAGCCGGCAAGGCCACTCGGTGGGTGGGCCGCAATATGCAGCGCTACAGGGGCCCGTCGAGGTCCCGGAAACGGTGAACCCATGACTGATAGAGCCAAAGAGGAGTTGCGCAGCTTTGCGTTTCTCACCATCGTGGTGGCACCAGTACTAGCGGGGGCGATCATCGCCGCCTACGGTTTCCTGGTCTGGTTCTATCAGATGTTTGCCGGGCCCCCGCATGTCTGAGCCCGGGCGCGTCTTGCCCGACGAACTCCATATCGCGAGTCTCGTGGTGCATGTGATGCCGCAGACCCTGTCCCATGTCGCGCAAGCCCTGCTGCAGGTCGATGACGCGCAGGTGCATGGCACCCATCCCGACGGCAAGCTGGTCGTGACCCTCGAAGGCCCCCATGCCGGCGCCATCATGGACAAGGTGGCGCAGATCCAGCAGATCGCCGGCGTGCTCAACGTCTCTCTCGTCTATCAACACGCCGAATCCCGGCATTTTCTGAACCAGGAGGTCGGCCATGACCAGCACCCGGCGTGATTTCGTTCGTCAATCGGCAGCTGCCGCCGCGGGGGCCGTGGCCGGCATTCCGATCCAGGCCGTGTCGCAGGACGCGGCCGGCAGCGCCAACGCGCAGCTGACCTGGTCCAAGGCGCCTTGCCGTTTCTGCGGCACGGGCTGCGGCGTGATGGTGGCCGTCAAGGACAACCGCGTGGTCGCCACGCAGGGCGATCCGCAGGCCGAGGTGAACCGCGGGCTGAACTGCGTCAAGGGCTATTTCCTGTCGAAGATCATGTATGGCGCCGACCGGCTGACCCAGCCCATGCTGCGCATGAAGAACGGCCAGTACGCCAAGGACGGCGAGTTCCAGCATGTCTCCTGGGACACCGCGTTTGACGTGATGGCCGAGAAGTTCAAGAAGGCGCTCAAGGACAAGGGCCCGACCTCGGTCGGCATGTTCGGCTCGGGCCAGTGGACGGTCTGGGAAGGCTATGCCGCGTCCAAGCTGTTCAAGGCCGGCTTTCGCTCGAACAACATCGACCCGAATGCGCGCCACTGCATGGCCTCGGCGGTGGCCGGCTTCATGCGCACCTTCGGCATGGACGAGCCCATGGGCTGCTATGACGACATCGAGGCCACCGACACCTTCGTGCTCTGGGGCTCGAACATGGCCGAGATGCACCCCGTGCTCTGGACGCGCGTGACCGACCGGCGCCTGAGCGCTCAGGGCGTCAAGGTGGCCGTGCTGTCGACCTTCGAGCACCGCTCGTACGAGCTGGCCGACATCGAGCTCACGTTCAAGCCGCAGACCGACCTGGCCATCCTGAACTACATTGCCAACCACATCATCCGCACGGGCCGCGTGAACCAGGAGTTCGTCTCCAAGCACTGCAATTTCAAGATCGGCAACCCCGACATCGGCTACGGCCTGCGGCCCGAGCATCCGCTGCAAAAAGCCGCCAAGAACGCCGGCGATGCGAACGGCTCCAAGCCCGCAACCTACGAGGAGTACGCCAAGTTCGTCTCCACCTATACGCTCGAGTACACGGCCGAGCTGACCGGCGTGCCCGCCAACCGCCTCGAGGCGCTGGCCGAGCTGTATGCCGACCCCAAGCGCAAGGTGGTGTCGTTCTGGACCATGGGTTTCAACCAGCACACGCGCGGTGTCTGGGCCAACAACATGATCTACAACATCCACCTGCTGGTGGGCAAGATCGCCACGCCGGGCAACAGCCCGTTCTCGCTGACCGGCCAGCCTTCGGCCTGCGGCACGGCGCGCGAGGTCGGCACGTTCTCGCACCGCCTGCCGGCGGACATGGTGGTCACCAATCCCGCCCACCGCAAGACCGCCGAGAAGCTCTGGAAGCTGCCCGAAGGCACGATTCCCGGCAAGCCCGGCTACCACGCCGTCGAGCAGAACCGCATGCTCAAGGACGGCAAGCTCAATGCCTATTGGGTGATGGTCAACAACAATATCCAGGCGGGTGCCAACCTTGCCCAGGAAGGCTATCCGGGCTACCGCAACCCCGACAACTTCATTGTCGTGTCCGATGCCTATCCCACGGTCACGGCGGTGGCCGCCGACCTGATACTGCCCACGGCCATGTGGGTGGAGAAAGAGGGCGCCTACGGCAACGCCGAGCGGCGCACGCATTTCTGGCACCAGTTGGTCAAGGCGCCGGGCGAGGCGCGCTCCGATCTGTGGCAGCTGATGGAGTTTTCCAAGCGCTTCAAGATCGAGGAAGTCTGGCCCGAGGAGCTGCTGGCCAAGAGCCCCGAGTTCCGCGGCAAGACGCTGTACGACGTGCTGTACCGCAACGGCCAGGTCGACAAGTTCCCGGCCACGCAGATGGAGGCCGGCTACGAGAACGACGAAGCCAGGCACTTCGGCTTCTATGTGCAAAAGGGCTTGTTCGAGGAATACGCGGCGTTTGGCCGCGGCCATGGGCATGACCTCGCGCCGTTCGACGAGTACCACAAGGTGCGCGGACTGCGTTGGCCCGTGGTCAACGGCAAGGAAACGCGCTGGCGCTACCGCGAAGGCTCGGACCCCTACGTGAAGGCCGGCAGCGGCTACCAGTTCTACGGCAACAGCGACGGCAAGGCGATTGTCTATGCGCTGCCCTACGAGCCCGCGGCCGAGTCGCCCGACAAGGAGTTTCCGTTCTGGCTGTCTACGGGCCGCGTGCTCGAGCACTGGCATTCGGGCTCGATGACGCGCCGCGTTCCCGAGCTGCACCGCGCCGTGCCCAATGCGCTGTGCTACATGCACCCCGAGGACGCCAAGGCCCTGGGCCTGCGCCGCGGCAGCGAAGTGGAGATAGCCTCGCGGCGCGGCGCGATGCGCTCGCGCGTCGAGACGCGCGGACGCAACAAGCCGCCGCGCGGCCTGGTCTATGTGCCCTGGTTCGACGCCAGCCAGCTGATCAACAAGGTCACGCTGGACGCCACCGATCCGATTTCATTCCAGACGGACTTCAAGAAGTGCGCAGTGAAACTGACCAAGGTCTAGCCATAGGAGTGTGGATCATGCAATTCATTCGTACTTTGGGCCTGCTGCTGATGCTCTGCACGGGCGCGGCCTGGGCCCAGCCCCTGGGCCAGAACTTCCACGACAACGCGCGCGGCCCCACGCCCATCATGGAAACCACCAAGCCGCCGGTGCTGGGCAACGCGGTCAACGACGACGTGCGCCGCACGCGCAACTATGCGATGCAGCCGCCCATCATCCCGCACCGCGTCGACGGCTACCAGATCGACAAGAACTTCAACAAGTGCCTTGACTGCCATTCGCGCACCAAGGCCGAGATGTTCCAGGCCGTGCCGGTGTCGATCACGCATTACATGGACCGCGACGGCAACATGCTGGGCCAGGTCTCGACGCGGCGCTATTTCTGCATGCAGTGCCATGTGGCCCAGGACCCGGTGCGGCCGCTGGTCAACAACACGTTTGTCGACGTCGACACGCTGCTGCTGCAATCGCTGCGCAACCAGGCGCCGGGCAAGCCCCAGAAGAAAAACTGACGCGGCCCCCGGCAGCAAAAGGTCACCACCATGATGAATTTCATCAAGCGCTACTGGGCGGTCATGCGCCGCCCCAGCGTGCACTTCAGTCTCGGTTTCCTGACCATAGGCGGCTTCATTGCCGGCATTCTTTTCTGGGGCGCGTTCAACACCGCAATGGAGCTGACCAACACCGAGAAGTTCTGCACGGGCTGCCACGAGATGCGCGACAACGTGTTTGCCGAACTCAAGAGCACCATCCACTACACCAACCGCTCGGGCGTGCGCGCGATCTGCTCGGACTGCCATGTGCCGCACAACTGGACCGACAAGATGGCGCGCAAGATGCAGGCCTCCAAGGAAGTCTGGGGCAAGATTTTCGGCACCGTCGACACGCCGGAGAAGTTCCAGGCCAAGCGGCTGGAACTCGCCCAGCATGAATGGGCGCGCTTCAAGGCCAATGATTCGCTCGAATGCCGCAACTGCCACAACTACGACTCCATGGACATGACGCGCCAGAGCCTGCGTGCGCAGAACATGCATTCGACCTATCTCGCCAACAAGGAGAAGACCTGCATCGACTGCCACAAGGGCATTGCCCACAAGCTGCCGCATATTCCACCGGGCCAGGCGCCCACCGACAGCCCGGGCCAGGTCGTGCCCATGCCCGTGGCGGCGGTGGCCGTCAAGCCGTAACTGCATGGAGCCTACGGCCTGGGCTGACTTGTCTCTTGCGGTGTCCGGCTGGGGCTGCGTGCGCAATGGCCGTGTGCTGCTGCGCGAGCTGTCGTTCGAGCTGGGCGCAGGCCAGCTGCTGGTGCTCAAGGGGCGCAACGGCGCGGGCAAGAGCACGCTGCTGCGCAGCCTCGCGGGGCTGATGCCGTGGCGCGCGGGCCGGCTTGCCTGGGCGGGCCAGACCCTGGCGCCCAGCGCCGCGCCCTACCAGCAGCAGCTGGCCTATCTGAGTCACCAGGCCGGCATGAACGATGCGCTGACGGCGCTGGAAAACCTGCGCTTCGCGCTGGCGCTGCAAGGCCAGGCCTGGAATGCCGCGCATGTCGCCCGTACTCTTGCCACGCTGGGCCTGCAGGACCTGGCCGCGCGCCCTTTCGGGCGGCTGTCGCAGGGCCAGCGCCGGCGCCTGGGCCTGGCGCGCGTGGTGCTGGGCAATCGTCCGCTGTGGCTGCTTGATGAGCCCGACAATGCGCTCGACGACGAGGGCAGCGCCTGCCTTGCCGGAATACTCGCGGCGCATTGCGCTGCCGGCGGGCTGGCCATTGTGGCGACCCACCGCGGCCTGGCGCTGCCCGAGAGCGGCATGCGCACGCTGGACCTGTCGCGCCTGCCGTGCGCCGGCGCGCCGGAGGCCGCATGCTGAAAGCCGTCTTCGTGCGCGAGATGCGGCTGGCCCAGCGCCGGCCCGCGCAGGCGCTGGGCGGCCTGCTTTTCTTTGTGCTGGTCGGCAGCCTGTTTCCGCTGGCGCTGGGGCCCGACAGCGCCTTGCTGCGGCAGATCGCCCCGGGCGTGGTCTGGGTCGCGGCGCTGCTGGCGCTGCTGCTGGGCCAGCATCAGCTGTTCGAAGGCGAGCTGGCCGATGGTTCGCTGGAGCAATGGGCGCTGGCTGCCACGCCGCTGTGGCTGCTGGTCGGCATGAAAGTCGCGGCCCAGTGGCTGATCGCCGCCGTGCCGCTGCTGCTGGCCGCTCCCGTGCTGGGCTGGCAGTACGGCATGACCGCCGATGCCGTCGGGGTGCTGCTGGCCGCGCTGGCGCTGGGCACGCCCAGCTTGAGCCTGCTCGCGGCCCTGGGCGCGGCGCTGACGCTGGGCCTGCGCGGCCAGCTGCTGCTGGCGCTGGTGGTGCTGCCGCTGAGCATTCCGATTCTGATTTTTGGCAGCCATGCGGTGACCCAGGCCAGCCTGGGCCTGAGTGCCGCGCCCGCGCTGAACCTGCTGGGCGCCTGCCTGTGCCTGGCGCTGCTGGCCATGCCATGGGCCATTGCACAGGCGCTGCGCCTGGCGCTGGAATGATATGAACAAGCTCTTGACCGCAACTTCGCGCGCGCCGCAGGCGGCGCAGTCCGGCTTTCGCTGGCGCCAGCTGGCTTCGCCGCCGGTGTTCTTTGACTGGGCCGGCCGCGCCTGGCCCTGGTTTGCCGCGCTGGCGCTGCTGCTGGCCGCCGCCGGGCTGTGGGTGGGCCTGGTGCTGGCCCCGACCGACCACCAGCAGGGCGAGGTCTACCGCATCATCTTCCTGCATGTGCCCGCGGCCTGGATGTCGATGTTCATCTACCTGATTGCCGCCGCGCATGCGGGCCTGGGCCTGGTCTACCGCACGCGCTTGTCGCCGCTGCTGGCGCGCGCGCTGGCGCCCACGGGCGCGCTGTTCACCGTGATCGCGCTGTGGACCGGCGCGGCCTGGGGCAAGCCGACCTGGGGCGCGTGGTGGGTCTGGGATGCGCGCCTGACCTCGGAGCTGATCCTGCTGTTCCTGTACCTCGGCTACCTGGGCCTGGTCTCGGCCATAGAGGACCCGCAGCGCGCCGACAGCGCCGGCGCCATCGTGCTGCTGGCCGGCGTGGTGAACATTCCCATCATCTATTTCTCGGTGCAGTGGTGGAGCACACTGCACCAGGGCGCGACCATACGCTGGGACGCCGCGCCCAGCATGAACCAGACCATGCTGGCGGGCATGCTGCTGATGGCGCTGGCCTGCTGGGCCTATGCGCTGGCGGTGGCGCTGGTGCGCACCCGCTGCCTGATTCTCGAGCGTGCCCAGGAGGAGCAGCTGTAATGCAAAACCATGGCTTTTATCTGATGCTGGCCTATGGCCTGGGCGCGGCCTTGCTGGTCGCCGAAGTGCTGCTGCTGTGGCGGCGCAGCCGGCGCGCGCGCTGCGCCGTGCACGACAAGGAGATGCCGTGATCAAACCGCGCCAACGGCGGCTGCTCTGGGTGCTCGCGGGCGTGGTGCTGGTCGCCGCGGCCGTGACCCTGGTGCTGCGCGCGCTCGATGCCAACGTGATGTTCTTCTACAGCCCCAGCCAGGTGCATGCGGGCGAGGCGCCGCAGGGCGCGGCGTTCCGGCTGGGCGGGCTGGTCGAGGCCGGCTCGGTGCAGCGCGGCGGCGCTGCAGGAGGCGGCGTGCAGGTGCAGTTTGTGGTGACCGACCAGGTGCAGCGCGTGGCCGTGCAGTACCAGGGCCTGCTGCCCGATCTGTTTCGCGAAGGCAAGGGCGTGGTGGTCGCCGGCCTGCTGCTGCCCACGGGAATCTTCCGCGCCACCGAAGTGCTGGCCAAGCACGATGAGAACTACATGCCGCCCGAAGCCGCCAAAGCGCTCAAGGACGCGCTCGAAGATGCGAAGCAAGAAAAGGCCAGGCCATGATCGCTGAACTGGGCGTTTTCTCCATGGTGCTGTCGCTGATCGTCGCGGCGCTGCTGGCCTGCCTGCCGCTGGCCGGCGCGCAGCTGGGCATTCGCAGCTGGGTGGCGCTGGCGCGGCCGGCGGCGGCGCTGCACTGCCTGCTGTCGCTGCTGTCGATTGCCATCCTCACCTGGTGTTTCTGGGCCGGCGACTTCTCGGTGCTCTATGTGGCGGCCAATTCGCACAGCGAGCTGCCCATGGTCTACAAGCTCACGGCCGTCTGGGGCGGGCATGAAGGCTCGATGCTGCTGTGGCAGGTGATGCTCGCCTGCTGGACGCTGGCGGTGGCCTGGCGCAGCCGCGCGCTGCCGCCCGAATTTGTCGCCCGCGTGCTCGCGGTGCTGGGCTGGATCAGCGTGGGCCTGCTGCTGTTCCTGCTGTTCCTGTCGAACCCGTTCACGCGCCTGGTGCCGGCCGCGCTCGAAGGCAAGGACCTGAACCCGCTGCTGCAGGACCCGGGCATGGTGTTTCACCCGCCGCTGCTCTACATGGGCTATGTGGGCTTTGCCGTGCCGTTCGCGTTTGCGCTGGCGGCGCTGATTTCGGGCGAGCTGGGCGCGGCCTGGGCGCGCTGGTCGCGCTCCTG
The DNA here is from genome assembly GCF_057914905.1 of Comamonas sp. DB36. NCBI lineage: Bacteria > Pseudomonadati > Pseudomonadota > Betaproteobacteria > Burkholderiales > Comamonadaceae > Comamonas > Comamonas sp. DB36. The sequence goes on along the minus strand of NZ_CP196631.1, from coordinate 3,519,131 downwards.
GACGCTGGCCGCCTGGGGCTTTCTGACGCTGGGCATTCTGCTGGGCAGCGCCTGGGCGTACTACGTGCTCGGCTGGGGCGGCTGGTGGTTCTGGGACCCGGTGGAAAACGCCTCTTTCATGCCCTGGCTGCTGGGCACGGCGCTGCTGCATTCGCTGATCGTGACCGACCAGCGCGGCGCGTTCCGCAGCTGGTCGGCGCTGCTGGCGATCTGCGCGTTCTCGCTGTGCCTGCTGGGCACGTTTCTGGTGCGCTCGGGCGTGCTGACTTCGGTGCATGCGTTCGCGGTCGATCCGGGGCGCGGGCTGTTCATCCTGTGCTTCATCGTGGCCGTGGTCGGCACCTCGCTGTGGCTGTTTGCCTGGCGCGCCGCGTCGCTGGGCCAGGGCGGCGGCCAGTTCGGCCTGCTGTCGCGCGAGACGCTGCTGCTGGTCAACAACGTGCTGTTCAGCGCGGCCGCGCTGGCTGTGCTGATAGGCACGCTGTACCCGCTGGCGCTCGACGTGCTGCGCGACGAGAAGATCTCCGTGGGCCCGCCGTATTTCCAGGCCGTTTTCCTGCCGCTGGTGCTGCCGGCCGTGGCGCTGATGGCTCTGGGTGCGGTCGCGCGCTGGAAGCTCAGCACCTGGGCCGAGATCTGGCGCCGGCTGCGCGCCGCGCTGGCCTGGACCGTGGTCTGCGCCGTGGTGCTGCTGCTGTCCAACGGCCGGCTGGGGCCGCGCATTTCGCCGGCCACGCTGCTGGGCGTGACGCTGGGCCTGTGGTGCGTGTTCGGCACGCTGGCCCATGCCTGGCAGCGCCTGGCGCCGGGCTGGCGCGAGGGGCAGGGCTGGCAGCGGCTGGCACGCCAGCCCTGGGGCTGGTGGGGCATGCTGATGGCGCATGCGGGCGTGGGCATCTTCGTGCTCGCGGTGAGCCTGGCCGACGGGCTGGAAAGCAAGCGCGAGACCAGCGTGGCCCAGGGCGAAACCGTGGAGCTGGCGGGCTACCGCTTCCGCTTCGACAGCCTGGCGCCCGCGGCCGGCCCGAACTACGATGCCCAGCGCGCGCAGTTCAGCGTGCGCCACGGCGATGAGGAATGGCTGATGTTTCCCGAGAAGCGCGTCTTTCGCGCGCAGACCATGGGGCTGAGCCAGGCGGCCATCGACAGCGGCTGGACGCGCGATGTGTTTGTCGCGCTTGGCGAGCCGCTCGATGAAGCCGGCCGCAGCTGGAGCGTGCGCCTGCAGATCAAGCCGTTCATGGACTGGATCTGGCTGGGCACCCTGATGATGGCGCTGGGCGCGGGACTGAGCCTGATGGACGCGCGCTTTCGCGTTGCGCGCCAGCGTGCGCCCCGGCGCGCTGCGGCGGCTCTGCAGGAAGGGCCGGCCTGATGCGCTTTGCCCTGCCTCTGGCGATCTTTCTCGCGCTGGCCGTGATGCTGGGCCTGGGACTGCAGCGCGATCCGCGCGCGCTGCAGACCGCGCTGCTTGATCAGCCGGCGCCGGCCATCGCGCGCCCCTTGCTGGAAGACCCGCGCCAGCCGTTCGATCAGGCCGCGCTGCGCGGCCAGGTCTGGCTGCTCAATGTCTGGGCCTCGTGGTGCGCGCCCTGCCGCCAGGAGCTGCCGCTGCTGCTTGAATTCTCGCGCCGCGACCAGGTGCCGGTCTACGGCCTGAACTACAAGGACCAGCCCGACAAGGCCAGGGCCTTGCTGCGCGTCGCGGGCAACCCGTATGTCGCTTCGGCCGTGGACGCCGACGGCCGCACGGGCATGGACTTCGGCATACAGGGCGTTCCCGAGACCTTCGTGATCGACGGCCAGGGCCGCGTGCGCTACCGCCATCTGGGGCCGGTGACGGCCGAAGTCTGGCAGCAGAAATTGCTGCCTGTCGTGAAGGCCGTGCAATGAAGATGCGCCACACCATGTTGCTGATGGCCTGGGCCGCGCTGGCGCTGCAGGCCAGGGCCGACGCAGGCCTTGCGCAGCGCGAAGGCGCGCTGGCCGCGAAGCTGCGCTGCGTCGTATGCCAGAACCAGACCGTGGCCGAATCGCAGGCGCCCATCGCCAAGGACATGCGCGAGGAGATCAAGGCGCAGCTCGCGCAGGGCCGCAGCGACGCCGAAGTCGTGGCGTTCTTCGAGCAGCGCTACGGCAGCTTCGTGCGCTATACGCCGCCCTGGCGGCCTTCGACCTGGCTGCTGTGGTGCGGCCCGTTTCTGGCGGTGTTCGCGGGCCTGGCGCTGCTGCGCAGGACGCTCAAGCAGCGCTCGGCCGGCGCCATGCCGCTGACGCCTGCCGAGCGCGAGCGCGCCAACGACTGGCTGCAGCAGACCGATGAGGAGAATCGCCCATGACCCCGATGCACTGGCTGTGGCTGGGCGCGCTGGCGCTGATATTGCTGAGCCTTGCGGTGCTGCTGGCGCCGCTGCTGCGCGAACATGCAGGCCCCGGCGAGATCCGCAGCGACGCCGTGCTGCGCCGTCTCTATCAGGCGCAATGGGAGGAGCTGGCGCGCGAGCAGCGCGCCGGCCACCTGAGCGACCTGGAACATGGCCAGGCCAGGGACGAACTCCAGCGCCGCCTGCTGGCCGAGCTCGGGCACCGTCCCGCGCAGCCACGCGCGCGCCACTGGCCGTGGCTGCCGCGCGCCAGCGCCCTGGGCCTGGCCGTGCTGCTGCCCGTGGCGGCATTCGCGCTCTATCTGCAGGTCGGCGATCCCCAGGCCGCGGCGCGGCTGGCGCAGGCCGATGAGGTGGGCCATGGCGGTGCCGACGCCCAGGTCGAGGCCATGGTCGAAGGCCTGGCGCGGCGGCTGCGCGCCGAGCCGCGCAATGTGCCGGGCTGGGTGATGCTGGCGCGCTCGTACGAGACGCTGGAGCGCTACGACGCCGCGGCCCGGGCCTATGCGCAGGCCCTCGTCGGCGCGCGCCAGGGCGAACCCGACAGAGAGCTGGAAGCGCGCCTGCTGGCCGACATGGCCGATGCGCTGGGCTCGGCCCAGGGCGGCGATCTGCAAGGCCAGGCCGGCGCGGCGATAGAGGAGGCCTTGCGCCTCGATCCGCGCCAGCACAAGGCGCTGGCGCTGGCCGGCAGCGCGGCCGTGCGCCAGGGCGATTTCGCGCTGGCCGCGACCCATTGGCGCGCGCTGCTGGCGCTGCTCGAGCCCGGGTCGGACATCGCGCTGCGCGTGCAGGACGACCTGCTGCAGCTAGCGACGCTGGACGCGTCGGCGCCGCCACCGGCAGCGCCCACCCCGCCGGCCGCTGCGCGCGCGGACCGGCTGTCGGGCGAAATCCACTGGCCGGCATCGGTGCAGGCAATGCCCTTGCCGCGCGAAGCCAAGGTGTTCGTGATCGTGCGCGCCGACGCCCAGCCCCAGCCGGTTGCCGTGCTGCGCCTGCCGGCCAGGCCGCTGCCTGCACGGTTTGCGCTGGGCGCGGAGCATCTGCTCAACCCGGCCGTCGACATGACGGATTTCGCGGCACTGCGCATTGCCGTGCGGCTGTCGCCCAGCGGCGCGGCGCTGCCCGCGGCCGACGATCTGCGCAGCGCCACCATCACGGTCAAGCCCGGCGACAGCGCGCTGCGGCTCGAGATGCCCGGCCGCTGAGCGCGCTCAGGCAATCATCGGTGGCTGCGCGGCGCCGGGCTGGTGCATGCGCGCCTTGAGGTTCTCGAACACCTGGCGCGTGATCGGATTGACGACATGGCTGCGGATGTAGAGCCTGTAGACCAGATCGGGCAAGGCCGGCATGCCGTCGCCCTTGCCCAGCACCCGCAGGCCAGGATCCAGCTGCTCCACGCCGCGCGCGGTCACGCCCAGGCCGGCGCGCAGCGAGGCGCGTATGCCGACAAGACTGGTGCACATGTGGCGTTTGCTCCAGGCGATGCCGGCCGCATCGAGCGCGTCGCAGCCCACGCGGCTGAAGATGCTGGGGCCGTCGGCCAGCACCAGCGGTATCGGCTTGGCCGGGTCGTGCGCATAGTTGGCGCCGCAGAGCCAGACCGTGGGGCTGGAGCGCAGCACAAAGCCTTCGTAGCCAGCATCCTCGCGGTTGGAGATCGCCAGGTCGAGCTCGCCCTGCTTGAGTGATTCCATCAGAAAGGGGCTGCGCCCCACATGGACGGCAACCTGCATGCCGGGAAAGTTGAGCACGATCTCCTGCAGCACGGGCGGCAGCATGTTGTCGGCCGCGTCGTGCGGCGCGCCTATGCGCACCAGGCCTTGCACCTGGCGCTGCTGCAGGTTGCGCAAGGCCTCGTCGTGGATGGCCAGCATGTGGCGCGCATAGCCCAGCAGCCGCTGGCCGCGCTCGGTCAGCTGCTTTTGCCGGCCCTGCTTCTCGAACAGCGGGTGGCCTATGCGTTCTTCCAGCCGCTGCATCTGCAATGTGATGGCCGACTGCGTGCGCCCCAGCTGCACCGCGGCCGCGGCAAAGCTTTTCTGTGCGGCAATGGTCGTCAGGGTGCGCAGCAGGTCAAGATCAAGTGTCTCCATACTTTAATTTTATTGAAGTGTTCGTTGGGCAGACATGGATTGTTTCCTTGGCGGGGCTTGACTACAGTGGACTGTACCGATTTGACGAGGCATTCCATGAACACGATGACAGAACAACGCCAGCAGGCCGTGACCCAGGCCATTGACACGATGAAGAGCGCGATCGGCGCCGCGCCCGTGAACCGCCAGAGCCTGGAGACGGTGCTGCAGGCGCTCGACGGGCTTGCCGGCCAGACCGCGCTGTGGCAGCAGGCCGACTACCCGGCGCCCGAAGCGGGCGAGCACCAGGCCCGCTACCTCATTGCCGAGGACGCTGACCAGAGCTATGCGCTGTATCTCAACGTCATGCGCCCCGGAAAGCGCATCGTGCCGCACAACCACACGACCTGGGCCTGCATTGCGGCCGTCGAGGGCACGGAGCACAACCGCGTCTACGAGCGCACCGATGACGGCAGCGTCGCGGGCCAGGGCACGCTGCGCGAGACCGATCTGGTGGTGGTCGCTCCGGGCCAGGGCATTGCGCTGATGCCCGAAGACATCCACGCGGTGGAGATCCGCGGCGATCAGGTGATACGCCATCTGCACATGTACGGCCGGGCGCTGGAGACGCTTACTGCGCGCACCAGCTACGACCTCGAGACCGGCACCTGCCAGACCATGGGAATCGGCGTGCAGACGCGCCGCTGAGCAGCCGCTTCCCTCTTTCCATCTTCCGCATTTGCACCGGTGCGCCTCGAAGGCGCACGGGAGCGGTGTTGTCCAAATTTCCCCCAAACCGCAATGACTGAATACGTCACCGCTCCCCTTCTGAAGTCCTGGCTGCATGACGGCCGGGAGATCGCGCTGCTTGACGTGCGCGAACACGGCCAGTACGGCGAGGCCCATCTGTTCTATGCCACGCCGCTGCCCCTGAGCCGGCTCGAAGTCGATGCGCCGCGCCTGGTGCCGCGCCAGGGCGTGCGCACCGTGGTCTATGACAGCGGCGAAGCCGAGGGCGTGGCCGAGCGTGCCGCGGCGCGTCTGGCGGCGCTGGGCTACAGCCAAGTGGCCGTGCTCGACGGCGGAACACGCGCCTGGACCGCGGCCGGCTACCGGCTGTTTGCGGGCGTCAATCTGCCGTCCAAGACCTTCGGCGAGCTGGTCGAGCATGCCTATGGCACGCCGCGCATCACGGCGCAGCAGCTCGCTGCCATGCAGGCCGCGGGCGAGCCGCTGGTGGTGCTCGACGGCCGGCCTGTGAGCGAGTTCCACAAGATGAACATTCCCGGCGCGCTGTGCTGCCCGAACGGCGAACTCGCCTACCGCATTCGCAGCCTGGTGCCCGACGCGCAAACGCCCATCGTCATCAACTGCGCGGGCCGCACGCGCTCCATCATGGGCGCGCAGACGCTGATCAATCTGGGCCTGCCCAACCCGGTGTTCGCGCTGGAAAACGGCACGCAGGGCTGGTATCTCGCGGATTACACGCTGGAGCATGGCGGCGCGCGCCGCTATGGCGCCGATTCCGGCGACACGGCGCTGCGGGCCGCGGCACGCGAGCTCGCCGAACGCTTCGAAGTGCCCCATGTCGATGCGGCCACGGTGCAGGCCTGGGCCGCCGATGGCGAGCGCAGCCTGTTCCTGTGCGACGTGCGCACGCCCGAGGAGTTCGAGGCCGGCTCGCTGCCCGGCGCGCAGCACACGCCCGGCGGCCAGCTGATGCAGGCGGGCGACCAGTACGTGGGTGTGCGCGGCGCGCGGCTGGTGCTGTTCGACAGCGACGGCGTGCGCGCTCCCGTCGTGGCCAGCTGGCTGCGGCAGATGGGGCATGACGCCAGTGTTCTGCAGCACGGACTGCACAGCGGGCTGGCGCTGGTGCCGCGCGCCGCGCCGCAGCCGCCCGCATTGCCCGAGATCGGCGCCCGGGAACTCGCGCAGCGCCTGGAGCAGGGCGAAGTCGCGCTGGTCGACCTGCGTCCCAGCATGGCCTACCGCGCCGGCCATGTGCGCGGCGCGCAGTGGTCCATACGCCCGCATCTGGCGCGCGATCTGCGCGCCGAGACCCGCCCCGTGGTGCTGATCGCCGACGAGCCGGCGCTGGCGCAATGGGCGGCGCTGGAACTGCCGCGCGCGCCGGCGCTGCTGCAAGGCGGCATGGCGGCCTGGAAGCAGGCCGGACTGCCGCTGCAAGGCACGCCCGACCAGCCCATGGATGCGCAATGCATCGACTATCTGTTCTTCGTGCACGACCGGCACGACGGCAACAAGGAAGCTGCGCGGCAGTACCTGGCCTGGGAAACCGGCCTGCTGCCCCAGCTCGACGCGCTCGAGCGTTCCGCCTTCAAGCTGCCCCAGACAGCGGCGGAACACGCTTAAACCCACCATCACCAGGAGACAAGACCATGAACCCCACCGCATCCCTGAAAAGAGTGCTGGCTGCCACCTTCGTAGGGCTGGCTGCGCTGGCCGCGCTGGCGCCGGCCGCGGCCGAGCCGCTGGCCAAGCGCAACGGCTTTCCCGACCAGCCCATACGCTTCATTTCGCCTTTCCCTCCGGGCGGCGGCAATGACGCCAGCACGCGCTGGGTGACCGCGCGCCTGACCGACGCCACGGGCCAGCCATCGGTGGTGGAGAACCGCGGCGGGGCCGGCGGCAACATCGGCGCGCGCGCGGTGGCCGAGGCCAAGCCCGATGGCTATACCTTGCTCACGGGCCAGGTGTCGCTGCTGGCGGTCAATCCTTCGCTGTACAAGTCGCCGGGCTTCGATCCGCTCAAGAGCTTTGTGCCTATCACGCAGATCAATGCCGCGCCGATTGCCATCGTGGTCGCGGCGGCTTCGCCGATCAAGAGCTTTGCCGACCTGGCCGCGCGCACCAAGAGCGATCCGGGCAAGATCACCTTCGCCACGCCCGGCAACGGAACGCTGTCGCATCTGGTGGGCGTGGTGCTGGCCAAGGAAAACGGTGTCTCCATGACCCATGTGCCCTACAAGGGCGCGGGCCCGGCGCTCAATGATCTGCTGGGCCAGCAGGTCGATGTGATGATCACCTCGACATCGTCGGTGGGCAGCATGATCCAGGCGGGGCAGATCCGCGCGCTGGCCGTGACCAGTCCGCGGCGCATAGGCGTGTTCGCCAAGGTGCCGACGCTGGAGGAAATGGGCTTGCGCGACACCCATTTCGAGGACTGGTATGGATTTTTCGCGCCGGCCGGCACTTCGCCCGAACGCGTGGCCTACCTGAATGAGACCATCGTGCGCACGCTGCGCACTCCCGAAGTCACTCGCATGATTGTGGAAGGCGGCAGCGAAGTCGTGGCCAGCACGCCCGAAGCGTTCGCGGCGCAGCTGCGCCAGGATGTGGAGCGCTGGAGCAAGCTCGTCAAACTGTCCGGCGCCAAAGTGGATTGAAGTGGATTGACCTGCAACGCGGCCCGCCCGGCCGGCGCGCGGCGCGCGCCGGGCACGGCTGCATTTTTTCACGCACACCATGACGACCGACAGCAACTCTTTTCCGGACCCAGGACTGCGCACCCGTCTGCTCAGAGCCGGCAGAAACCCGGCCTACACGGGCGGCAGCGCGGTCAATCCGCCGCTGGTCCGGGCCAGCACCGTGACGTTCGACAACACGCAGCACCAGCGCGAGATGCGCGCGGCGCGCGGCCATGACCGGGTCTTCAGCTACGGTGCACGCGGCACGCCCACCACGTTCGCGCTGGAAGACGCGGTCAGCGAGCTTGAAGGCGCCTATCGCACGCGGCTGCTGCCCACCGGGCTGGCGGCCATAGGCATGACGCTGCTGAGCTACCTCCAGCCCGGCGACCATGTGCTGCTGACCGACAGCGCCTACCAGCCCGTACGCCATCTGTCGCAGCAGTTCCTGCAGCCCTATGGCATCGAGTACAGCTTCTTTGCGGCGGACGGCAGCGATCTGCAGGCCAAACTGCGGCCCAACACCCGCATGGTGTATGCCGAGTGCCCGGGCTCGCTGGTCTATGAGATGTGCGATCTGCCGGCGCTGGCCGCCGTGGCCCATGCGCATGGCGCGCTGGTCGTGGCGGACAACACCTGGGGCTCGGGCTGCCAGTACCGGCCGCTGGCGCTGGGCGCCGACGTGTCGGTCATGGCCGCGACCAAATACCTGTCGGGCCATTCCGATGTGATGATGGGCACGGTGGCGACGACGCGCGCGGCCTGGGAGGCACTGGCCGCGCGCTGCGATGCCTTCGGCATGACCGTCAGCCCCGACGACGCCTGGCTGGTGCTGCGCGGCATGCGTTCGCTGGCCGCGCGCCTGCAGATGCATGAGGCGCATGCGCTGCAGGTCGCGCACTGGCTGCAGTCGCAGGCCGCGGTGCGCACGGTGTTCTGCCCGGCGCTGGCTTCGCATCCCGGCCATGCGCTGTGGCTGCGCGACTGCCAGGGAACGAATGGCCTGCTGTCGATAGAGCTTGCGCCCGGCACCGCGAGCGCGGCGGTGGACCGCTTCATCGACGGCCTGCAGCTGTTCGGGCTGGGCGCGTCCTGGGGCGGCTATGAAAGCCTGGTGACCGCGGCCCACATGGACCAGGCGCGCAGCGTCACGGACTGGAGCGCGCGCGGCCCCGTGGTCCGATTGCATATCGGCCTGGAAGACCCTAGCGACCTGATCGCCGATCTGACCCAGGCGTTAGAGAACCTGCGGCCAGTCGAAAGCTGAGGGCGGCGCGCCGCGCTTCAGCCCAGCGTCAGCAGGAACTGCTCGAGCGCCGCGGCCACGGCCAGCATCTCGCGGTCGGCGTTGCGCTTGCCCACCAGCATCCAGCCCACGGGCATTTCGCCGCACTGGCGCGGCAGCGGCAGCGAGACCGCGGGCAGGTCGTAGAAGTTGAACACCGAAGGGTTGCGCAGCACCAGCATGTTGGTGCGGTGGAACAGGTCTTCGTCGTCCAGGCTGGCTATCGTCGGCGCGATCACCGGCACCGTGGGCAGCAGCAGGATGTCGAGATCGGCGATCGCGGCATCGAGCTGGGGCTGCAGCCGCGCGCGCGCCTGCTGCACGCCGACGTAGTGCGCGGCCGCAATGGTCTCGCCGCGGCGCAACCGCGACAGCACCAGCGCATCGAGCTCGCTTTCGCGGCCCGCGGCAAGCAGCGCACCGTGGATATGCGCGGCTTCGGCGGCAATCAGCGTGCCTTGTTCCTGCAGCCGGAACGGCGCGCCCAGCAGTTCGTCCAGCGCCAGATCGCTGACGCGCGCCCGGGCACTTTGCAACGCGGCGACGCCCGCCTCGAATGCGGCCAGCACCTGGTCATCGGTCTGGCTGAACAGCAGGCCGCGCGGCAGGCCCACGCGCAGTCCGGCGACGGCGCGCGCGGCCAGCGGCTGCGCTGGCTGGCCCGACAGCACGGCGTCGGCCTGGGCGCAGTCGCTCACGCTGCGCGCCAGCGGGCCCACGGTGTCCAGCGAGAACGACAGCGGGAACGCGCCTTCGCGGCTCACGCGCACCTGCGTGGGCTTGAAACCGGTCACACCATTGAACGCCGCGGGAATGCGCACCGAGCCGCCGGTGTCCGAACCGATGGCGATCTCGCACATGCCGCGCGCCACGGCGACACCCGCGCCCGCGGAGGAGCCACCGGGAATGCGCGTCGCATCGCACGCATTGCCCGGCGTGCCGTAGTGGGGATTGATGCCTATGCCCGAGAAAGCGAACTCGGTCATGTTGGTCTTGCCGATGATGACCGCGCCGGCGGCGCGCAGGCGCTGAACGATCACCGCGTCGCGGGCCGCGGGCGGCGCGTCGCGCAGCACCCGGGAGCCGGCCGTGGTCGCTTCGCCGGCAACATCGAACAAGTCCTTGATCGAGACGATGCGTCCATCGAGCGGGCCCAGCGTGATGCCGGCCGCGGCGCGCGCATCGGCGGCGGCGGCGGCGGCCAGCGCCGGCGCGTCATAGACCTGGGTGAAGATGCGGGCGCCTTCAGCGCCGGCATCGGCAATGGCGCGCAGCGCCTGTTGGGTGCGTTCTACGGAAGTCATGGAGCGCGACTTTAGCAGGCGGCCCGGGGCCGGACTCAGTCGGCGTGCGTGGCCGACCCGCCCGCATGCGCCTGGTCGGCAAGCCAGTCGGCGAACTTGTCGCGCGCGCTGAAGGCCGGCGTGTCGCGCTTGCTGCAGAGAAAATAGCCGCGGCCGCACGACACATCGATGTCGAACGGCATCACCAGTTCGCCCTGCAGCAGCTCGCGCTCGACCAGGCAGCCGGGCACCACGGCCACGCCCATGCCGGCCTTGGCGGCGACGATCAGGTGCATGGTGAGATCGAAGCCCGGGCCCAGCGCGGGCTTGCAGGGCGCGCCGGCCTTGGTGAACCAGCGCTCCCAGTTGTCGGGAAAGTTGGTGTGGTGCAGCAGGGTCGCGCGCTGCAGGTCCTGCGGTGCGCGAAACTCCTTGCGCCAGCGCGGCGTGCACACCGGAATCAGTTCGCGGCCCAGCAGGTAGCGCGTCTGGATATGGTCGGGCCAGCGCCGGCGCGGGCGCTTGACTTCTATCCACAGGTCGACGTCGTCGCGCGTGAAGTCCTCGTCGTGCTTGAACTGGCGCAGCTCCACGTTCACATCGGGGTGGCGCTCGTTGAACAGCGGCAGGCGCGGCATCAGCCACTGGATGGCCAGCGTGGGAATCACGCTCAGGCGCACGCGCTGGGGCTGGGCCAGCTGCCCCATGGTCTCGGCCGCCGATTCGAGGGCCAGCACATGGCGCTCGGTCAGCTTGCGCAGCTGCACGCCGCGCGGCGTCAGCGCCACACCCGCGGGCAGGCGCTCGAACAGCCGGCCGCCCGCGAGATGCTCTTCGAGGCGCTGCACGGCGCGGCTCACGGCCGCCTGGGTCACGCACAGTTCCTCGGCCGCGCGCCTAAAGCTGCCCTGGCGACAGACGGCCAGAAACGCATGCAGTTCGACCAGGGAAGGTGAGCGGATCTTCATGATGAGGGTGATTACATTATGTCATCGCGTCGGATGAAATTGTCGTTTGTCGGCGCCGGCCGGCGTTCGTAACATCGCGCCTTCTTCATCGAGGCAAACATGCACTTCAACAGACGCGAATTCGTAAGCCTGGCCGCGGCCGGAACCCTGGCACCGCTGGCGGCTGCGCATGCCCAGGCCGCATACCCTTCGAAGCCGATCACGCTGGTCGTGCCGTTCACGCCCGGCGGCTCGGTGGACAATTCGGGCCGGCTGATCGCCGACCGCCTGAGCCGCGAGCTGGGCGTTCCCGTGCTGGTCGACAACAAGGGCGGCGCCGGCGGTGCGATGGGCTCGGTCTACGTCGCCAAGGCCAAGCCCGACGGCTATACGCTGATCGTCACCTCGCAGAGCACGCATGTGGTCAACCCCGCCGTCAACCCCAATCTGCCGTATGACGCGGTCAAGGATTTCGCGCCGATCACGCTGATCGACCGCCTGGCCAATGTGCTGCTGGTCAACGCCGATCTGCCGGTGCGCACGTTTGCCGAACTCGTCAAGTACGCCCAGGCCAATCCGGCCAAGCTGAACTACGCCAGCGCCGGCACGGGCTCGGTCTCGCACCTGAGCATGGAGCTGATGAAGAACCAGGCCAAGCTGCCGATGACGCATATTCCCTACCGCGGCTCGGGCGTGGCGCTCAGCGATCTGCTGGCCGGCCAGGTGCAGCTCACCTGGAACAATCTGTCGTCGAACCTGGCCAACATCCGCAACGGCAAGCTGCGCGCACTGGCCGTGGCCGCGCCGCAGCGCGTGTCGCAGCTGCCCGACGTGCCCACGTTCGCCGAACTCAAGCTGCCCGATCTGAACCTGACCTCGTGGACCGGCCTGGCCGCGCCCGCGAACACTCCCGCGCCCATCATCGAGCGGCTGTACCGCGCCACGCGCAAGGTGCTGCAGGACCCGGCGACGCGCGCGACCTGGGTGGACAAGGGCATGATGGTGCCCGAAGACGTGTCGCCCCAGGCCTACCAGGCCGAGATCGTCGAACGCATCAAGTTCTACCAGCGCATCGCCAAGGCCAACAACATCGTTCTCGAATGACAGCCACCCTCGAGCGCTCAGGCGAGTACCCGCGCATCTACGACTTCCTGCCCTACGAGCAGGAGCTGGTGGCGATACGCCGCCATCTGCACCGCAACCCCGAGCTGGCGTTTGCCGAGCATGGCACGTCGGACTTCATCGCGGCCAGGCTGCAGGAGTGGGGCTACGAAGTCACGCGCGGCATTGGCGGCACCGGCCTGGTCGGCACGCTGCGCCTGGGCGAGGGCAAGCGCCGCCTGGGCATTCGCGCCGACATGGACGCGCTGCCCATCCAGGAAGCCACGGGCGCCGAACACGCGAGCTGCGTTGCGGGCCGCATGCATGCCTGCGGCCATGACGGCCACATGACCATGCTGCTGGGCGCGGCCAAGTACCTGGCGCGCCACCGGCGTTTCAGCGGCAGCCTGCACCTGATCTTCCAGCCCGCGGAGGAGCGCGGCTTCGACAGCGGCGGCAAGGCCATGGTCGACGAAGGCCTGTTCGAGCGCTTTGCCTGCGACGCGGTCTATGCGATGCACAACCACCCTGGCATGCCGCAGGGGCGCTTCATGCTGCGCAGCGGCGCTTTCATGGCCGCGGGCGACCGGGTGTTCGTGAAGATCGTCGGCACCGGCGGCCATGCGGCGCGGCCGCACCTTGCGGTCGATCCGCTGGTCGCGGCCTCGGCCATCGTCATGAGCCTGCAGACCGTGGTGGCGCGCAATGTCGATCCCGCCGAATCGGCCGTCGTGACCGTGGGCCGGCTGCGCGCCGGCGACGCGCTCAACGTGATTCCGGACCACGCCGAGATCGGCATCAGCGTGCGCTCGTTCTCGCCCGAAATGCGCGCGCTGCTCAAGCAGCGCATCTGCGCGCTGATCACGGGCGTGGCCGAGGCCCATGGCTGCAGCGCCGAGATCGACTATGTCGAAGGCTATCCCGTGGTCGTCAACGACGCCGACGCCGTGGCGCTGGCCGCCGAGGTGGCGACCGATCTGGTCGGCGCCGATGCGGTGGACCGCGAGTTTCCGCGCCTCATGGGCAGCGAAGACTTCGCCTATATGCTGCAGCGCTGCCCGGGCGCGCTGGTGCGCATAGGCAACGGCCCGGCCGAAGGCGGGCGCGGCCTGCACAACCCCAGGTACGACTTCAACGACGTCAACCTGCCTTATGGCGCCGCGTTCTGGAGCCAGCTCGCCGAGCGCTTTCTGCGCTGAGTGCAATGCACCGGCTGGTCGCCGGGACGATCACGCGCTGGTCCGGGTGCATGGCCACATAGCGTAAGATTCGCCCCGATCACAGGTGTTTCATGGCGTATTGCACGCCAGAAATGAAACGGGAAGCAGGTGCGTGGACCCTCCACAAACCCTGCACTGCACCCGCAACGGTAATCAGAGTATCTGCACACAGGCCATCGCCCACGCCGATGGCGGCCACTGCGCAAGCGGGAAGGCGTGTGCGGAATTCAGTCCGCTGGACTGAACTCTGTGAGTCCGGAGACCGGCCTGTTGTGAACAAGGCCGCAGCGGGAGTGCATGGGGCTTGGTGGACGGCTGCCTGTGCAGCCGCGCCTTGCATTTCTCACCCCTCTGCACGATTCATTCATCCGGCCCGGGACGCGGCCAGACTGACGATTGATTTTGCATGCAGCAAGCATCTGGCGATCTGCCCGCAAGGGCAGGGTGGTGCCCGAGGGGCTCCCTGGCCGCGCCGCTGCATGTCTGTCTTTTGGCGGCCGCGCCCTTGCCCCGATGACGGCGGCCATCAAGGTCCAGGGCTGGTGCCCTACCGCCTGGCAGCCCATGCGCGCCCAGGACGGCTGGATGGTGCGCGTGCGCCCGCACTGCGCCGCGCTCAGCGCCGCGCAATGGCGCGTGCTTGCGGACCTGGCCCTGGCCCATGCCCACCCCCAGATCGAGTTGACGCGGCTGGGCAATGTGCAGCTGCGCGGCGTGGGCGAATCCGAACTGGAGACGGTGCGCGCCCGGCTGATTGCCGCGCGGCTGGTGCCCGAAGACGCCGACGCCGATCTCGCGCCGGCCGTGCATTGCACGCCGCTGTATGCCGCAGGTGACGCGACGCATGCACTGGCCCGGACGCTGTCGCTGGCGGCGGTGCAGCGCCTGAGCCCGCAGGCGCTGGCGCGCCAGGGACTGGCCGCGCTGCCCGGCAAGTTCGGGCTGCTGGTCGACGACCCGGCGCGGCGCATGCAGGCCACGGGAGCGGACCTGCAGCTGTGGGTCAGCGCGGACCGGGGCTATGGGCTGGCGCTGGCAGATTCCACGCCCTGGTATTGCTTTGCGCAGGCCGAACAGGCCGTGGATGCCGCGGTCGAGATCGCGGCGTGGTTTGCGGCCGAACGCATGGCGCTGGCGCCCGCACCCACGCGTTTGCGCGCTCTGCTCGCGCACCGTACGCCGCCGCTGCCTGCATTGCAGATGGCGCCTTGGCGCGCGGCGGGCGCAGGTTTCTGCGCAGCGCTGGCACCTGGCCTGCATTCAGTCCATGGCCGCGTCATCGCCGCGCCGCTGGGCCGCATAGCCGCGGCGGAAATGTCGGAACTGGCGGTGCAGTTGCCTGCGGACGCCGAGATCCGCGTCACACCCTGGCGTTCGCTGCTGCTGCCCTGGGACGCGATGGCGCCTGCCGCGCCGCTCGATGCCGCGCATTGGATCACCCAGGCCGACGATGCGCGCCTGCGCGTCTCGGCCTGCACCGGCGCGCCGCGCTGCGCCCAGGGCCACGCGCCGGCGCAGACCCTGGCGCTGGCACTGGCCGCCCAGGTGCCGCCAGACACCCACCTTCATGTCAGCGGCTGCGCCAAGTGCTGCGCGCTGTCGGCGGATGCGACCGCCGTGATCGTCGCGCGCCTGGACGCTGGCGGTGCGCCGCGGCTGGACCTGGGCCGCGCCGACCAGCGCAGCGATTCGCGCACCCCGATTTCCTGGCCGGCGTCCACCGACGCGCCGGCAAACCTAAAAAAACTATTACATGACCTATACCTATGAGATGCGCGGTGACGAGATCTACCGCCAGTCGTTCAGCATCATCCGCCGCGAAGCCGATCTCGCGCGCTTCACTGCGCTCGAAGAGCGCGTGGCCTGCCGCATGATCCATGCCGCGGGCATGGTGGAGCTGGCCGCGCATATCCATTTCTCGGCCGATTTCGCCGCGGCCGCCGAGGCCGCGCTGCTGCGCGGCGCGCCCGTTCTGTGCGACGCGCGCATGGTCAGCGAAGGCATCACGCGCAAGCGCCTGCCGGCCGACAACGCCGTGATCTGCACGCTGCAGGACCCGCGCGTCGTGGGCCTGGCCGCCGAAATGGGCAATACGCGCAGCGCCGCAGCGCTCGAACTGTGGCGCGAGCATCTCGAAGGCGCGGTGGTGGCGATCGGCAATGCGCCCACGGCCTTGTTCCATCTGCTCAACATGCTCGAAGACCCGGCCTGTCCGCGGCCCGCGGCCATCATCGGCTGCCCGGTGGGCTTCGTGGGCGCGGCCGAGTCCAAGGACGCGCTGCGCGCCTGGGGCCGGATTCCGTTTGCCATCGTGCAGGGCCGCCTGGGCGGCTCGGCAATCACCGTTGCCGCCGTGAACGCGCTGGCCACGCCGGTCGAGTGAAGGGGCTGCCATGAACCGCGGAAAGATCGTCTGCGTCGGGCTGGGCCCGGGCGACCCCGAAATGATGAGCGTCAAGGCCGACCGCCTGCTGCGCAATGCGCGCCATGTGGCCTACTTCCGCAAGCGCGGCCATCCGGGCAAGGCGCGCCAGCTGGTCGACGGCATGCTGCACGCCGAAGTCACCGAGTACCCCATGGAGTACCCGCTGACCACCGAGATTCCGCACAACGACCCGCGCTATATCGCCCAGCTGTCGGACTTCTATCTCGACTGGCAGTCGCGGTTGACGGAAATGACGCGCAGCGAGGATGTGATCGTGCTGTGCGAGGGCGATCCGTTCCTCTACGGCTCGTTCATGCACCTGTACGTGCGCCTGCGCCAGGCGGGCGAGGTGCCGGTCGAAGTGCTGGCCGGCATTCCGGGCATGGTCGGCTGCTGGCATGCAACCGGCATTCCCATCACCTGGGGCGACGATGTGCTCAGCGTGCTGCCCGGCACCTTGCCCGACGCGCCGCTGCGCGAACACATGGCGCGCTCGGACGCGCTGGTGATCATGAAGGTCGGCCGGCATCTGGGCCGCATACGCGCGCTGCTGACCGAGCAGGGCAAGCTGGACCAGGCCTGGCTGGTGATCAACGGCACCATGGCCGACCAGCAGGTCATGCGCCTGGCCGAAGCGCCCGAGCGCTGTCCGTATTTCTCCATCGTGATCGTGCACGGCCAGGGCCGGCGCCCGGCCAACGACATGTGAGGCACGCCCGATGAACCATTCTGCAGCCGCGCGCGCCAGCCTGCGCATCGTGGGCCTGGGTCCGGGCGACGACGCGCTCATCACCGACCAGGTGCGCGCCAGCATTGCCGCGGCCACCGATGCGTTTGGCTATTTTCCGTATATCGAACGCCTGCAGGGCCTGGGCCATCTGCAGCTGCATGCCAGCGACAACCGCGAGGAACTCGAGCGCGCGCGCGCCGCGCTCGATCTCGCCGCCCAGGGCCGCCAGGTGCTGATGCTGTCTTCGGGCGATCCCGGCGTGTTTGCCATGGCCAGCGCCGTCTTTGAAGTGCTGGAAGGGGCGACGCCCGATCAGCAGCGGCGCTGGGCCGCGGTCGAGGTCGAGGTCCAGCCCGGCATCACGGCCATGCTGGCCGCGGCCGCGCGCCTGGGCGCGCCGCTGGGCCATGATTTCTGCTGCATCAATCTTTCGGACAACCTCAAGCCGGCGGCGGTGATAGAGCGGCGCATTCGCCTGGCCGCGCAGGCGGATTTCGCCATGGCGTTCTACAACCCCTGCTCGAAATCACGGCCCGAAGGCTTCAGCCGCGCGCTGCAGGCGTTGAAAGATGAATGCGAGCCCGAGCGCCTGATCTGCTTTGCGCGCAACGTGAGCCGGCCCGACGAGACGCTCAAGGTCGTGGCGCTGGCCGCGGCCACGCCCGAGATGGCCGACATGCGCACCGTGGTGATTGTCGGCAACCGCCTGACGCGCCGGGTGGGCCGCCATGTCTATACGCCGCGCAGCTACCACCATGCGTGAAGCGTCAACGCTGGCTGGTCAGCCACTGCATCGCCTGCTGCGGCATTTCGCAGCGCAGGCGTGCGGGCAGCAGGGGACGGTCCACCATGATGACCGGCAGGCCCCGTTCGCGTGCCGCCTCGATCTTGGCGTAGGTATCGGCGCCGCCGGCGTTCTTGCTGATGATGCAGTCGATCGCATGGCGCTGCAGCAGCGCGCGCTCGTCGTCGAGCGCAAACGGCCCGCGCGCGACCAGCAGCGTGCAGCGCGCGGCGGGCAGCGGCAAGGCTTCATCGGTCTGGTCGATCACGCGCAGCACGAAATGGTGGTCTGCCGCCCGGGGCGCGAATGCCGCCAGCTGCTTGCGGCCTATGGCCAGAAAAACGCGTGGCATCTGCGGCGTCAGTGCCAGCGCTGCGGCGTCCATGTCGGCCACATGCAGCCACTGGTCGCCGGGGCTGGCCTGCCAGGCCGGGCGCTCCATGGCCAGCAGCGGAATGCCCAGCGCGGCGCAGGCATCGATGGCATTGCGGCTCATCTGCGCGGCAAACGGGTGGGTTGCGTCTATCACATGGCTGATGCGCTGCGCCTGCAGATACTGCACCAGGCCTTGGACGCCGCCAAAGCCGCCGACGCGTGTGGGCAGGGGGGGCGTGCGGCGCGTGCGCGTCACGCCCGCGTACGAGTAGGTCGCCGCCACGCCCGCGGCCTGCAGCTGCGTCGCGAGAACATGTGCATCCAACGTGCCGCCTAAGAGGAGAACCTGTGTCATGGCCAATCCCTGGCTTTCGATAATCGGTATTCACCCGTCGGGACTGGACGCCTTGAGCGCCGCGGCCCGCCGGGATCTGGATGATGCCAGCGTGGTGTTCGGCAGCCCGCGCCACCTGGAACTGGCCCAGGTCGGCGCGCGCGGCCAATTGTGGCCTGTGCCGTTCAGCGTCGCGCCCGTGCTGCGGCTGCGCGCGCAGACGCGCGTTGCCGTGCTGGTGTCGGGCGACCCGTTTCATTTCGGCGCGGGCGCGTCGCTGGCCAGGCATCTGCAGGTGGGCGAGTGGCGCAACCATCCGCAGCCGTCGACATTCTCCTGGATTGCGGGTGAGCTGGGCTGGTCGCAGGAGCAGATCCATTGCCTGGGCCTGCATGCGCGCAGCTTTGAACACCTGACGCCGCTGCTGGCCGAAGGCGAACGCTTCATCTGCCTGCTGCGCGACGGCGCCGCGGCGCAGGCCATCGCGGCCTGGCTGCAGCAGCATGGCTGGGGCGCGAGCCGCATGTGGCTGGTGTCGCAGGCCGGCAGCGAGGCCCAGCGTATCCGCGCGGGAACAGCCGGGGAACTTGCGCTGGGCCTGGTCGAGACGCCGGTGGCCGCGCCCGTGGCCGCGGCGTTCGAGGCCGGCGGCGGCAATGGTTTCGTGCAGGTGCCGGGCCGCAGCATCGATGCTTTCCTGCACGACGGCCAGATCACCAAGAGCCCGGTGCGCGCGCTGACGCTGGCGCTGCTTGCGCCGCGCACGGGCGAGTTGCTGTGGGATCTGGGCGCGGGCTCGGGTTCGGTGTCCGTCGAATGGTGCCTCGCGGGCGGCAAGGCCCTGTGCGTGGAGCAGCATGCCGAACGCGCGGCGCGCATTGCCCAGAACGCCGCGCGCTATGCCGTGGAGCTGCAGGTGCTGCAGGGCGATTCGCTGGCGCTGCTGGACACCCTGGGACCTGCGCCGCAGGCGGTGTTTGTCGGCGGCGGCTTCGACCGCGCGCTGTTCGATGCGCTGCGCGCGCGGCTGAGCGCGCCCTGGCGCCTGGTGGTCAATGCCGTGGCGCTGGAAACCCAGGCGCTGCTGATGGACCTGCACCGCGTGCATGGCGGCCAGCTGCTGCAGCTGCAGTGGAGCGAAGCCCAGCCGCTGGGCCGCATGCAGTCGTGGAATGCGGCGCGACCCGTGGTGCAGTGGGCCTGGAATCCATGACAGCGTGGTTTGCGGGCTGGGGTTTTCGCGCCGCGGCGCAGCAGGCCTCGTTTGCCGATTGCTGGGCCCAGGCCTGCGCCCTGCTGGCGCCGGGCCTATGCACCTTTGCGCTGCTTGAATCCAGGCGCCAGACGCCGGCCTGGGCGGCGTTTCATGCGTGGGCCGCCGGGGCCGTGCCGCATGCCGCATTGCAGGCCTGGCCAGAAAGCGCGATTGCGCGGATCGCCACGCCGTCGCTGTCGCCGCGCCTCGTGGGCCGCTTTGCGACCGGCAGCGTCAGCGAAGCGCTGGCGCTGCATGCGGCGCGCAGCCAGGCCGGCTCGCCGGCGCCGCAGATCACGCTGGTGCTGCGGCGTGTCGTGTCCGTAGACCGGCAGGCCACGCTGGCCGTTGCACGACTCGACTGGCCTTCCCGAATTTTGGAAACAGGAGTTCCTTTGTGACCGTTCATTTCATAGGCGCCGGTCCCGGCGCCGCCGACCTCATCACCGTGCGCGGGCGCGATCTGCTGGCTGCCAGCCCGGTCTGCCTGTACGCGGGCTCGCTGGTGCCCACCGAGCTGCTCGCGCATTGCCCGCCGGGCGCGCGCCTGGTCAACACCGCGCCGCTGTCACTGGAAGACATCGTTGCCGAAATGCGTGCCGCCCATGGCCAGGGCCAGGACGTGGCGCGTCTGCATTCGGGCGATCTGAGCATCTGGTCGGCCATGGGCGAGCAGCTGCGCTGCCTGCGCGAGCACGACATTCCCTATACGGTCACGCCCGGCGTGCCCTCGTTCAGCGCGGCGGCCGCGGCGCTCGAGGCCGAACTGACGCTGCCGGGATCGTGCCAGACGGTGGTGCTCACGCGCACCTCGGGCCGGGCCTCCAGCATGCCCAGCGGCGAGACGCTCGCGGCCTTCGCGGCCACGGGTGCGGTGCTGGCCATCCACCTGTCGGTGCACATGGCCGAGGAGGTGCAGCGCGAGCTGCTCGCGCACTACGGCGCCGACTGCCCGGCGGCCATCGTCTGGCGTGCATCCTGGCCCGACGAGCTGGTGGTGCGCACGCGCGTGGACGAGCTTGCTGCGGCCGCCCAGGCGAATGCGCTGCAGCGCAGCGCCTTGATTCTCGTGGGCCGCACGCTGAGCCAGGAAGGCTTCGGCCTGAGCCGGCTCTACGCCAACGACTATGACCGGCGTTACCGGCCGCGCGGCGACGAGCCGCGCTTTCCCGCGGGACGAGAGGGCAGCTGATGCTGGAACTGTTTCTGGTCGGCATAGGCACCGGCAACCCCGATCACCTCACGCGCGAAGCCGAGAACGCCATTCGCGGCGCCGATCTGGTGCTGCTGCCGCACAAGGAAGACAACAAGGCCGAGCTGGCGCAGGTGCGGCTGGCGCTGCTGCAGCAGCTCGGCGTCGACGGCGGCAGGATTGCGCATTTCGACATGCCCCAGCGGCGCCAGACCGGCGACGATTACGACAACCAGGTCGATGAGTGGCATGACGCCATCGCGCGGCGCTGGCAGGCAAGCCTCGCGGCGCATCTGCCTTCGGGCGCGGGCCGCGTGCTGCTGCTGGTCTGGGGCGATCCGGCGCTCTACGACAGCACGCTGCGCATCGCTTCACGCCTGGGCCTGCGGTCCGAGCAGGTGAAGGTGGTGCCTGGCATCACCTCGATGCAGGTGCTGTGCAGCGCGCATGGCATTGCGCTCAACGAGATAGGCGCGCCGTTTCTGGTGACCACGGGCCGCCAGCTGCGCGACCATGGCTGGCCGCCTGGCGTCGACACGCTGGTCGTGATGCTCGACGGCCAGCGTTCCTATGAACAGGTGAGCGAGCCCGATGTCGAAATATGGTGGGGCGCCTATCTGGGCATGCCGCAGCAGATCCTGCTGCGCGGCCGGCTCGCACAGGTCGCGGCGCAGATCAGTGCCCGGCGCGCGCAGGCACGCCAGGCGCATGGCTGGATCATGGATATCTATCTGTTGCGCAGGCCGGGCAAGCGCAGCTGAAGGCCGCACCCACGGCGGCGTTCGAGACGCCATGGCTTCTTGACCCGCCGGTGCGTTCCGGGCGGCCATGCATGGATAATTGTTTTTTCCGTTGCGCCGAATGTTTTGCCCGGCCTTGCCATTTTCGTTTCGCCATGCCCCTCAGGAAACCTCATGTCTAAACGCCAGCGCGCCACCGAGCGCGACTTCGAAGTCATCACGCGGTTCTATGAGGTTGCAAGCTTCTGCGCACGCCAGACCACGGACCGGCCCGAGTGCCTCAAGCGCCTGCTGGAAGCCGCAAGTGAGCTGGTGGATGCCCATGCAGCGGCCTTGTACGTCTTCAGCCCGCCGTCCGAAGATCCCGAGTTCATGGCTTTCAATCTCGCCGCGCCTGCCGCTGCGCTGCTGAAGACGCCGCAGGCCGCGCATTGGGCTCAAGAGGTGGTGGCATCGCTGCACGATACGCATTTCCTCGCGCATGGCCTCGATGGCGCTGCGCCGCAGGGCGGCGAACAGGCCGCTGCGCTGCCCTGGCTGGGGCTGTCGCGCCAGGCCGGGTGGCAGACCGTGGTGGCCTTGCCGCTGCGCAATCGCGCCGGCGTGCTGCTGGGCATGCTGGCGATGTTCTACCCCTACGAGCAGCCGCCCGGCGAAGTCGAATTCCGTCTGCTCAAGCTGCTTGCCCACCAGATGGGCGACTATCTGGAGCGGCATGCGATACAGCAGGCCGTGGCGCAGAGCGAGGAGCGTTTTCGCAGCTTTCTCGGTGCGACCTCGGATGTGGTCTACCGCATGGGTCCCGACTGGGCCGAAATGCGCCATCTCAAAGGCCAGGAATTCCTGCGCGACACCGAGGCGCCCACGGACCGCTGGCTCGATCTGTACATCCCGCGGGAAGACCAGGCCGTGGTCTCGCTGGCGGTGCGCGACGCGGTGCAGCGCAAGGGCGTGTTCGAGCTCGAGCACCGCGTGATCCGCGTCGACGGCACCATAGGCTGGACGCATTCCCGGGCGGTTCCGGTGCTCGACGACAACGGCGAAGTGATCGAGTGGTTTGGCGCCGCCAGCGACATCAGCTCGCGCAAATGCGCGGAGCAGGCGATGCGCGTCAGCCAGCAGCGCTACCACACGCTGTTCGATTCCATCGACGAAGGCTACTGCGTGATCCGCATGGAATTTGACGCCGACGGCAACGGCCGCGACTACACCTTCCTCGAAGTCAACCAAGCGTTCGAGCGGCACACGGGCATCAGCGACGCCGTCGGCCGCTCCATGCTGTCGATTGCGCCCGAGCATGAGCGCTGGTGGTTCGAGGTCTACGGCCATATCGCCAAGACCGGCGAGTCCCGGCGCTTCGAGCTGCCAGCCGAAGCGCTGCAGCGCCACTACGATGTCTATGCGTTTCGCATAGGAGCGCCCGAAGACTGCCAGGTGGCCGTGCTGTTCAACGATGTCTCGCAGCGCAAGCGCCAGGAGGCGCAGTTGCGCGAAGTGGACCGGCGCAAGGACGAGTTCCTCGCAATTCTCGCGCATGAACTGCGCAACCCGTTGGCGCCGGTGCGCAGCGGCCTGCAGGTGCTGCAGCTGTCGCAGGGCGACCCACAGACCGCGGCCCACCTTGTGCCGCTGCTGCAAAGGCAGGTGGACCACATGGTTCGCCTGGTCGACGATCTGCTCGAAGTCTCGCGCATCGCGGGCGGCAAGGTGGAGCTGCGGCCCGAAGCCGTGAACGTGAGCGATGCGCTGCGCAGCGCGCTCGAGACCAGCCGGCCGCAACTCGACGCCGGGCAGCACCATTTTTCGCTCGATCTCCCGGACGAGATCCTGACCGTGCATGCCGACCCGGTGCGGCTGTCGCAGATCATCGCCAATCTGCTGAACAACGCTGCCAAGTACACCGATCAGTGCGGGCGCATCGCGCTGCGCGCGCGGCGAGATGGCAGCGATGTGCTGATCGTCGTCGAAGACAACGGCCGGGGCATTGCGCATGACATGCTGCCGCGCATTTTCGATTTGTTTGCCCAGTCGCCGCAGACATCCAATCTGGCGCAAGGCGGCATCGGTGTGGGCCTGACGCTGGTGCGCAGCCTGGTGGAGATGCAGGGCGGCCAGGTGGACGCCCGCAGCGAAGGGCCCGGCCTGGGCAGCGTCTTCACGGTGCGGCTGCCGCTGCACGCCACGCCGGCCGCCGCCGCGCCCGATCCGGCTCCAGACGCGAGCTACGCGACCGAAGCGACCGATGGAATGGAGCGCAAACGCGTGCTCGTGGTCGACGACAACGTCGACGCGGCCGAGGGGCTGCGCATGCTGCTGGAACTGATGGGCATGGATGCGCGCGCCGCGTATGACGGCGCTGCCGGCCTGGTCGCCACCGCGGAATTCGCACCCCATCTGGTCTTCCTCGACATCGGCATGCCGGGCATGGACGGTTTTGAATTCGCGCGTCGCGTGCGCGCCGAGAACACGCCTTGCCCGACCCTCGTGGCCGTCAGCGGCTGGGGCCAGCAGGATGACCGCCGGCGCTCGCGCGAGGCGGGCATCGATAGCCACCTGGTCAAGCCCGTGGGGATGGACGAGCTGCAGGAAGTGCTATTGCGCCTGCAGTGAGTGCAGGCTGCCAAGTGCCAGGGGCCTGCCCGACGCAGCGGCCGCTGGCGGGCGGCGCAGGACCGGGTGGGCGGCCAGGCCGGCGCCTGCGCGCAGCCTGGGTGCAAAGGTCCAATAGGTTGTATGTGTTCCTGCGAGTCGAGTTTGAGAGACCGGGAGTTGCCACGCCACCAGAACCCTCAAGGAACTTGGCCAGATGAAGATCACCTGCCAGCGGAGTCCAGGCGCCCGATGGCCGAAGGCGGTGCCGTGTCTGTCGGTGTAGCATGCGCAGCGCGCGCGTCTGGATATGCTCGGTCTCTGCCGGTGGGGGAGCTCTATCCTTGTTCAGGCCGTTTAGTTTGTTGCGCTTAGGAGTGCCAGGTCGCCGAGTGCGTGGCTGTGGGTGGCTTGCATCGCAGGTTTTTTCGCTTTTCTCATTCGGTTCATGTCTTTTCGCTTCACTGATTCACCTCCTGGCGAGTCTTCTCGCTCGCGTGCCAGAACATCCCTGGCCATCATCATCGGCATTTGCTTCTTTGTGTTCGCTACCGGTGTGTACTGGGCCACGCTTCTGGCCAGTCACAAATACATGCAGCGTTACACGCAGGAGCAGACGTGGCTGCGGGTCACCCAGATGTCCCATGCTATTTCCGCGCATGTCGGGGCCATGCTTTCGGGCCTGGACTATTCCCTGGGAGAGATGGCCCGCGATTTTGAGTCTGGCGATCCTCTGGCGTTTGAACGCGCCGTGGCCAGCGTTCAAGGGGCGTACCCACCCGGAACCATCGTGCAGGTGTCCGTGGTGGACGCGCAGGGACATGTGGTGTATTCGAGCCTGGAAGACTCGGCACGCTCCACGTCGCCGATCTCGGTCGTCGACCGCGAGCATTTCCAGGCGCATCTCAAAGGCTTGACCCAGGGCACCTTTATAGGGCGTCCCGTGCAGGGGCGCGTTTCCCGGCAGTGGAGCATTCAACTCAGTCGCGCCCTGCAACGCCAGGGCCAATTCGCGGGCGTGCTGGTGCTGTCGCTGTCTCCGGAGTATCTGTCCCGGCAGTTGCAGGCCATCTTTGATCACCCGCGCGACGTGATCTTGCTGCTGCGCGAGGATGGAACCTACCTGGCGCGCTCTCAACAGCAAGACCGGGTCCTGGGGAGAGGGCTGTCCGCCGAGCGGATGGCGCTGTTTGCCCCCGATCTCCCGGAAGGCCACTACGAAGCGCTGTCCGAGGTTGACGGCATACAGCGCCTGTACGCTTGGACCCGGGTGGGCGGCTTTCCCGTCATGGTGAGCGCCGGGCTGGATCGTCAAGCGGCCTTCGGTCCGTTGAATGACACCATAAGTCAAAGCCTTTGGCGCAATGGCGCAGGCACCTTGCTGATTTTCGCCGGCGCCTTGCTGACCGCATGGCTGGCACTTCAGCGCTGGCGCCAGGAGGATCAGCGCATACAAGCCGAGCAGAGGTTCATGCACCTGTCGCAGGAGGTGCCCGGAGGTCTGTTCCAGTATCGCGTGGACTCCGCAGGAGGGCATGTCCTGCCGTTCACCAATCCCGGTTTCTACGCCATGCACTGCATTGATGGCCCGGGTGCGCGCGAAAAGCTGGCGCGCTTGGCGCAGCGCATCCACAAGGAGGATCTGCGTGCGCTGCGGGAGTCTATCGACGCAGCGGTGCGCGGCCGAAGCGCCTGGGCGCACAAGTACCGTGTCAAATGTCCCGATGGCGCCACGCATTGGCTCCAGGGCCACGCCAGGCCGCAACTGTTCAAGGACGGTTCGGTGCTGTGGCATGGCTATATCCTGGATGTCACGCAGGACGAGATTCTGCGCGAAGCGCTGCGCCGCGGCGAGGAGCGGCTGCGGCTGACGATTGGCGCGGCGCGCGATGGACTGTGGCAATGGGATTGCATTCAGGATGTGGTGCTCTGGGACGCGCGGTGCTACGAAATGCTGGGCATGCCAGATCAGTCCATGGGCGCATTCACGTTGGCCGATTTCTTGCAGTGCCTGCATCCGGCGGATCAGTCACGCGTGCAGTCGCTGCTCAAGCGGCACCTGGAGAATGGCGAGCCGTTCCGCGTGGAGATGCGCATGCGCCACGCCAATGGCACGTGGCGATGGATGGAGTCGCGCGGAGAGGTCACCCAGCGCGCGCAAGGTGGGCAGGCCTTGCGGGTGATGGGAATGCATTCCGATATCCATGAACGGGTGGAGCAGGCCTATATGGTGCGCGCGCTGCTTGAGCGCGGCACGGCCGTGGTACTGGTGGCCAGCCACAAAAGGGACATAGTCTATGCCAATGGCCGTGCCGCCAAGGTCTTTGGCATTCCGGCGGGCGCGCAGTCGCCGCTTTCCTCTTTCCGCGCGCTGCACGCATCGAGCGAGAGCTTCGAGCGCTTCGCTGCAGTGTACGAATGCCTACAGCTTCAGGGAACCGTGCGCACTGAGTGGGCGATGCAGGTCGCAGGCGGGCGCCTGTGCTGGTTCGACATGCAGGCAACCCTGCTGGATCCCGAGGATCCCGACGGCAACGTGATCTGGACGCTGTTCGATATCGATGCGCGCCACCAGGCGGAAAAAGAACTTCAGCAGGCACAACAGCGCATGGAGGCCATCATTGAGCACTTCCCCTCGGGCATCCTGGTGACAGAGGGCAGTGGGCAGAAGATAGTGGCCATCAACAAGATGCTGGTGGCGATGTTTGATCTTGCGCTGGGCGTATCTGATCTGGTTGGCAATACGACGCAGGTGCTGCTGCCCCATCTGCCCGCCGCGATGGCGCAGGCTTTGGCGCAGGATGCGCAGGAGAACGCCAACGCGTGCGCCGCGGGCGAGGGACGGGTGATACATGCATTGCCCGATGGCCGGCACATACAGATTGAACAGCTGCCGCTGCGCACGCAGTGCGGCCTGCTCGGATGCTGCTGGGTTTTCCATGACGTCTCGGACTACAAACTGCGCGAGACGCAACTCGAGGCGCTGGCATCCACGGACGCCCTGACGGGCGCCCATAATCGCCGGGCGTTCATTGGCCGGATGGAGTCCGAACTGGAGCGTTTGCGGCTGGGACTTGGCCGACCATCGGCCCTGATCATGCTGGATATCGACCACTTCAAGCATGTGAACGATACTTATGGCCATGCCGTGGGCGACGAGGTGCTCAAGCACCTGGTGATTGCGTTGTCCAAGGAGCTGCGCAAGGACGATATGCTGGGACGCCTGGGGGGCGAGGAATTCGCCGTATTGCTCACCGATGTCGACCAACAAGCCGCGTTCCGGCGGGCGGAAAACCTGCGCGAGACGGTGGCGCATCTTGCCGTGGCCGTGCAAGGGCAGGAGCCGATTCGATTCACGGTGAGCCTGGGCGTGTGCCCCATGGGCGAGCGTGATTCATCGGTTGAGCGCTGCCTTGAGCGGGCAGATGCGGCGATGTATTACTCAAAGCGAAACGGGCGCAATCGGACGACTTATTGGACACCGCAGACGCCAGTCGTGCTTGAGGCGAAATGAAAGATCGGGCGCCCTGCAATCCCCAATGCCTACCGGAGCCGCTATGCTTGTCGCCTGGGTCAGCCGTTGTGCTGCTGACCGTGCATTGCCAAAGCTGCAAAGATTCCACTGCCGTGAACAAAGTCTTAGTCAAAGTCCTGGCCGTGGTGTCGGTCGTGGCGGTACTGTACGCAGTGGCCGCTGTCGTGGCCACGTTCACGCAGCTGGCTGCCGCCGCCGACCGCGTTTACCTGGGTGCGGGCCAGCCCGTCTTCTGGTCGCTGCTGGCATTTTTCTGCGCTCTGGTGCTTTATCCGCTGGTACTGCTTTTGCGCCTGCCCAAGGCCATGCAGCCGCCGGTGGACGCATCTGCGCAGGAACACGCCGACTACGCCGATTGGCTCCAACGCCATCTGGCCCAGCATCCAGACAGCGCCGTCGCGGCGCTGGCTTCCGGCGGTGATGTTCCCGCCGCCTTGCTGGCACTGAGCGCGCAGGCCGATGGCCTGATACGCGGCACGGCGAGCAATGTCTTTGTCAGCACCGCGCTGCTGCAGAACGGGCATCTGGACGGACTGGTGGTGCTGGGCACGCAACTGCGCCTGATATGGCAGATCGGCGCGCTCTACAACCTGCGACCCTCGCCGCGCCAGCTCTGGTATCTGTATTCGAATGTGGGCGGCGCGATGCTGGTGGCCGCGCACCTCGAAGAGCTCGATTTCGCCGAGCTCGCGGGCCCGCTGGTGAACTCGGTCGTGCCTTCGCTGGCGGCCGCGGTGCCGGGGCTGCAAGGCGTGGGCAACCTGCTGGCCAACAGCATTGCCAACGGCTCGGCCAACGCCTTTCTGACCCTGCGCGTGGGCCTGATCGCCAAGAGCTATTGCGCTCCGCTGGCCAGGCCCGAACGCGCCGCCGTGCGCCGCAGCGCGACCCTGGCCGCGCTGGCGCTGCTGGGCGCGATCACGCAGGAAAAGGGCGGCCAGATCGTGAAGTCGGTGTGGGCCGGCGCGGGCAGCGCGGTGGGCAAGGCCGCCGGCTCGGTGGTCGGCGGCGCGAAACGTGCCACGGCGGCCACGGGAGCGATGGTCACGGGCGCGGGGCGCAGCATTTCGCACGCGACGTCGGAAGTCATGGACTCGACGGCAGGGCTGTTCCAGCGCAAGGAGAAATCGAGGGTGGAAGAGGAGCCGGGCAAGAAGCTGCCGCGCTAGGCGCGGCCAGGGGTCAGGGCTGCAGAAGCCGTTGCCTCCATGGGCGCCTGCGCTGGCGTGGGCTGCTGGTGCACGCCAGCCGGCTGCTGACGCTGCGCGCGCCGGGCCTGCTTGTCCGCATACATGCGTTCGTCGGCGGCCTTGAGAGCCATCTGCGGGGAGCTGACTGCGGGATCGACACTGACAATGCCGAAGCTCGCGCCCGCATAGTCGAAACAGCATTCGTCGAAGGAGTAGCGTCCGATCAGCAGCGGCGCCAGTCTGTTGCGCATGGCCTTGATGGTGGCATCCGGATCTTGGGCTGCTGGCGGCGCCGCCAGGCCGATCACCACGAACTCATCGCCGCCGAGCCTGCCCAGCATGTCGCTGCTGCGCAGGCCTGTGGACAAGCACTGGCCCACCTCGACGAGGAACTGGTCGCCGACCTCATGCCCGTGGCTGTCGTTGATCGCCTTGAAGCCATCGAGATCGATGAAGGCCACCATGACCCATTGCTGCGTGCGTTGAGCGATGGCGAACAATCGCTGCAGTTGGGCCAGCACATGGCGCCGGTTCGGCAGGTTGGTCAAGGCGTCGTGGTTGGCCGCATGTTGCTCGTCCTTGCGGCGCGTGTGCATCTGCGTGATCATGTGGCTGCACAGCAAAATGAACGCCAGACCCACGGCTGCGACCAGTCCGGCGATCCACAGGTGCTGCGTGCGCATCGCAGCGAGATGGTCCAGCGGCGCGAGCGTCAGCAACTGATATTGCGTGTTGGAAAGCGCCTCGCTGCGCAGCAGATAGGGCTTGCCGTCGATCCACCATTGGCCGGCTTGTTCGGCACCAGCCATCGCTTGCGCGTCCAGCGGCCGGCCCAGTTCCTCATCGGAGTCCGGCGATGGGCGCGCGCCCGCAGACCGTGCGATATCGGGCGGCAGCAGCGTCGCCGCATTGCGCAGCATGAACGCCGCCGCCGAGGCCGTGGTCACGCGCCCCTGGCTGTCGACGATCAGCGCGATGTGGCGCCCCACGAGAAAGCGCGCCACTTCCGCGGCATCGAACTTCACCGTGACGTAGCCTTGCGGCACATTCTCGTCATTCTCGATGCGGCTGGCGACGAAGTAGGAAGGCGTCTTGTTCAGCTTGGCGATGCCGAACGAATGGCCGTTGCCGTCGCGCAGCGCGTCCATGAGATAGGGCCGCCCTGTGTAGATCATGCCCACGATGCTGTCGGAATCGGCCCAGTTGCTGGCCGTCACCGTGTCGTCCGACATGTTGTTCAGGTAGATGCGCGCATAGCGCAGATCGCCGGACAGCGCATTCATGAAGTCGCCGACCTTGCGCACCAGCGGGTCCCGGATGAACTGCTGCGCGCGCTGTTGGCGCGTGAGATCGGCGGCACCGGGAGGATCGGTGCGGTAGCGCGCGGCCAGCTGTATCACCGACCCCTGGCGCGCCACCATATTGGTCACGCTGACCATTTCGGTGAACAGCCGGTCCATGATGCGCGCCGTGGTCCGGGCTTCGTATTCGGCGCTGACCGCCAGATCGTCCAGCTCCGCGGCGACGATGCGTTGCGACATCCACGACCCCAGACCGGCCACCGATGCCAGCCAGGCAAGGGCCAGCATGAGCATGCGTACGCGTGGTCGTCGGCGCTGCTGCGGCAATGCGTGGTTCACGGCCCCCTCCATACACGTTTGAAGGAATGGTAACCAATGCACCCGCAGGTCAAAAGTCAGGAAGTGTCATTGATGCGCAGGACGCGTCAGTGCCAACCCGATTCAGGCCAAATCATTGGCAACAAAAAAGCCAGCTGCAGATACTGCAACTGGCTTTTGTATGTGCGACAAACCCTCAAGCGTGTCGTTGATTTTTTTGTGCTGTGGCGGAGGCTGTGAGATTCGAACTCACGGACAGTTACCCGTCGGCAGTTTTCAAGACTGCTGGTTTAAACCACTCACCCAAACCTCCGAAGGGTGCGATTTTACACACAGATCGCGGCGCCCGGGGTCTGGGCGGGCGCTGCGTGGGCGCCGCAGCTGAAGAATGCATGGGCAATTCGCCACGCCCCTGCGTTGGCTCAATATCCGCGCGCACGAAGACGCGTATCTTGGTCAGAGAAAACCACTTCTTGCGGCATTCCTATGAAGAACAACCTTGATTTCAATGTTTCACGCGACAGCCTCTTCATTCCCCGGCTGGGCGACATGTACCAGCATTTCGCGATGCCTCTGGCCTGGCTGCTGTTGCGCTTGACGCTGGGGGGCTGGATGCTCTATGAAGGCTGGCCCAAGCTGATGAACCCCATGGGCCAGGTCGGATTCGTGGAGATGATCGGCTTTCACCCCGGCTGGCTGTTTTCGCCGCTGCTGGCGGTGATGCAGGTGGTCGGCGGAATTTCGCTCATCCTCGGGCTGTGTACGCGCCCGTTTGCACTGGCGAGCACCGGCATGCTTCTGGTGACGCTGTACTTTCACCTGCATTTTCCCTACGACGCGGCACCGCTGCTCACCAGCGCAGGAATCGAGGCGCTCAAGGCCAACCCGGAATTTGTCACGCCCGGCGGCGCCAAGCGCCTGGCCGATGGCGGGCTGGTTCTTGTGGAGCTGTTGCAGCACAAGGCCATTCAGCTTTCCAGCATCTGGGCCATTGGCAATCTCTTCTTTGCCGCGTTTGGCGCAGGACTCTTCTCCATCGATGGAAAAATCAAGAAGAGCTTCTGACCGCATTGCTCCGAGTTCCACAGACGCATTTGGGCCGGATGGAGCGCGCCCATCCTCGTTGCGTTCAAGCCTTGAGCAGGCCCTGGGTTTCAATGAAGGCCACCACCTGGGCCAGGCCTTCCTGGGTCTTGAGGTTGGTCATGACAAAGGGCTTGAGGCCCTTGGGCGAGGCGCGCATGCGTTCGGTGTCGGCGCGCATCACCTCGAGGTTGGCGCCCACATGCGGGGCCAGGTCGGTCTTGTTGATGATGAACAGGTCGCTCTTGGTGATGCCCGGGCCGCCCTTGCGCGGAATCTTCTCGCCGGCGGCTACGTCGATCACGTAGATCGTCAGGTCGGACAGCTCGGGGCTGAACGTGGCCGCAAGGTTGTCGCCGCCCGACTCGATGAAGACGATGTCGGCATCGGGAAACTGGCCCAGCATGCGATCGATGGCTTCGAGATTGATCGACGCGTCCTCGCGTATCGCGGTGTGCGGACAGCCGCCGGTCTCGACCCCCATGATGCGCTCGGCGGGCAGGGCGCCGCTCACGGTGAGCAGGCGCTGGTCTTCCTTGGTGTAGATGTCGTTGGTGATCGCGACCAGATCGTACTGTTCGCGCATGGCCTTGCAGAGCATTTCCAGCAGGGTGGTCTTGCCCGAGCCCACGGGGCCGCCTATGCCCACGCGCAGCGGGGGCAGCTTCTTGCTGCGATTCGGGATATGGTGAAGTGGCGAAGTCATGAGCGGAACAGTCGTGAGTATTGATTTTCATGCTGGGCCGAGAGAATGGCCAGCATGGGCGAAAAGGCCTGGCGCTGCGCATCGGGCAGGGCCAGCGCCTGGTCTACGGCGGCGGGAATCCGTTCGGCAAGCTGCGCCAGGATGCGCTGGCCCGCGCTCTGGCCCAGCGGCACGGCCTTGATCGCGGCCTGGACCATGTTCTCGGCCCAGCCAAAGGCATAGGCCAGCAGCGCGGGGCGGGCCGAGGCGCCGCTGAAATGCGCGGCCAGCGCAAATGCCAGCGGGTAGCTCGCGTCCTGCGCGCTCAGCCACTCTATGGCGTCCAGGCGCGCCGCGTCGCCCGCATGCTGGTTGCGCAGCCAGGCAATCAGCGAGCGTCCCATCTGTTCGGTCTGCAGGCGCAGCTCGCTGCTTTCACGCGTCTGGCGCACCCAGGCGTTGAGCGCGGCCAGGCGCGCGCGGTCATCGCCGGCCCAGGCGGGCAGGGCCTGGGCAATGGCCGCCATGTCGCCGCGCGCCTGCGTGAGCTGCAGCTGCTGCACGATCCAGCGCGCGGCATCGGCTTCGCCCCCGACCCAGCCGCTGCTGATCGCGGCCTCCAGGCCTTCCGAGTAGGAAAAGCCGCCAATCGGCAGCGCCGGCGAGGCCAGCCACATCAGCTGCAGCAGGCTGTGCGGGGCGACGGCGGGCGCGGCCTGTTCGGCAGCGGCCGCGGCCTGGCGGCGGCGCCAGGGCAGGGGCGGGCGCGCGGTGGGGCTGGGGAGACGCAGGGCCATGGTCTGGTGAATCAATGCGCGTGGTTGCAACCCGGGCCATGGACATGACCATGCTCATCATCGTGGCTGTGCCCGTGGTCATGCTTATGGGCATTGCCATGCGCATTGCCATGCGCATGGTGGCTGTGGCCGTCGTTGGTCACATGGCCGCCATAGGCGCCGCCTTCGGGCTCGAACGCCATATCGGCCTCGACCACGGTGAGGTGCATGCTGCGCAGCATGTCGGCCAGCACATGGTCGGGTTCTATCTTCAGGTGATCGGGTTGCAGCTCGATAGGCACATGGCGGTTGCCCAGGTGGTAGGCGGCGCGCATCAGATCGAAGGGCGTGCCATGCGCGGGGCAGGTGGTGATGTAAAGCACTTTCTGCGGCGCGGCAATCACTCGCACCATGGAGCCGTCTTCGGCAATCAGCACATCGCCGCCGCGCACGGCCTGGCCGCGCGGCAGGAAGATGGCCAGCTCCCGGCCTTGCGAGTCGGTGGCCGCGAAACGGCTTTTCTGGCGCACGTCCCAGTCGAGTTCAATGGTCGTGGCGCGCTGCAGCAGCACGCGGGCCAGGCCTTTGCCTTGAGGGATGAGTTTTTGAATGGAGAGCATTGGGTCTGGTGAACTGGGGGGAGGCAATGGGGCACTTGAGCGGGCACGTTCATTCTTCGACAGGCTCAGGACGAACGGTTAAAACCGACACGCTGCGCCAAGCGCAATCTCCACTGCGTCACTGCCGTTCGCCCTGAGCCTGTCGAAGGGCGTTTCGCAGCGCAGCGTGGAAAACGTTTTAGCATGCACGCATGACGGCCCCGACTGATTTCAATCCTACTCCCCATATCCCCTGTGGCTGCCGGCAGGTGGCCGTATACGGCACCCTGCGCCGCGGCGGCTCCAATGACATAAGGCGCTGGCAGCCCGATGTGCGTTGGCTCGGGCATTGCCGGCTGCCGGGGCAGCTGCATGACCTCGGTCCCTACCCCGGCCTGGTGCTGGACGGCAGCTACAAGGTGCTGGCCGAAGTCTATGAACTCAACCCCACGCTCGAGCGCAAGCTCGATGAAGTCGAGGAGATCTGGCCGGTCGATATCGGCGAATATGCCAAGCACATTGTCGATGTGCAGCTGCTGCCGCTGGACGGCGGCCCGCCCCAGCCCATGCCGGTGCTGATCTATGTCGCCCAGCCCGCGGGCGTGCAGGGGCGGGCGGTGATAGACACCGACGACTGGCTGGCCTGGTGGACGCAGCGCCAAGGCGATTCTCCTCAGAACAGGAAATAGCGCTGGGCCATCGGCAGCGACACCGCGGGCTCGCAGGTGAGCAACTGGCCGTCGGCGCGCACGCTGTAGGTCTGCGGGTCGACTTCCATGGCCGGCGCGTAGTCGTTGAGCAGCATGTGGCGCTTGCCTATGCCGCGGATGTTCTTCACCGCTGAAAGCGTCTTGGCGAGTTTGAAACGCTCGCCTATGCCGTTGGCAAGACCGGCCTGCGAGACAAAGGTCAGCGACGACCGGGCCAGCGCACCGCCAAACGACGCGAACATGGGCCGGTAATGCACGGGCTGGGGCGTGGGAATCGAGGCGTTGGGGTCGCCCATCGCCGCCATCGCAATGCTGCCGCCCTTGAGAATGAGCGCCGGCTTGACGCCAAAGAACGCCGGCTTCCAGATCACGATGTCGGCCCATTTGCCGACTTCGAGACTGCCGACTTCGTGGCTGATGCCGTGGGCGATTGCCGGATTGATCGTGTACTTGGCGATGTAGCGCTTGATGCGGAAGTTGTCGTGGCGCGCGCTGTCGCCGGGCAGGGCGCCGCGCTGCAGCTTCATCTTGTGCGCGGTCTGCCAGGTGCGCAGAATCACTTCGCCGACGCGGCCCATGGCCTGGCTGTCGGAGCTGAACATGCTGATTGCGCCCAGGTCGTGCAGTATGTCCTCGGCGGCAATGGTTTCCTTGCGGATGCGGCTTTCGGCAAACGCCAGGTCTTCGGCAATCGACGGGTCGAGGTGGTGGCAGACCATCAGCATGTCGACATGCTCGTCCAGCGTGTTGATGGTGTAGGGCCGGGTCGGGTTGGTCGAGCTGGGCAGCACGTTCTGCAGGCCCACGACTTTCAGGATGTCGGGCGCATGGCCGCCGCCCGCGCCTTCGGTGTGGAAGGTGTGGATGGTGCGGCCCTTGAAGGCGGCGACGGTGTCCTCGACAAAGCCGCTTTCATTGAGCGTGTCGGTGTGGATTGCAACCTGCGTGTCGGTGAGTTCGGCGACATTCAGGCAATTGTCGATTGCCGCGGGCGTGCTGCCCCAGTCTTCGTGCAGCTTCAGGCCAATGGCGCCGGCATCGATCTGCTCGTGCAGGCCGGCGGGCAGGCTGGTGTTGCCCTTGCCCAGAAATCCGAGGTTCATGGGAAACGCATCGGCGGCCTGCAGCATGCGCTCCATGTGCCAGGGGCCGGGCGTGCAGGTGGTGGCAAACGTGCCCGTGGCCGGGCCCGTGCCGCCGCCTATCATGGTGGTGATGCCGCTGGTCAGCGCTTCCTCGATCTGCTGGGGAGCGATGAAGTGGATGTGCGTGTCGACGCCGCCGGCCGTCACGATGCAGCCTTCGC
Source organism: Comamonas sp. DB36 (assembly GCF_057914905.1). Lineage (NCBI taxonomy): Bacteria > Pseudomonadati > Pseudomonadota > Betaproteobacteria > Burkholderiales > Comamonadaceae > Comamonas > Comamonas sp. DB36. Next base: position 3,483,475 of record NZ_CP196631.1, on the reverse strand, counting down.
AGCTGATGATTTCCGTTCCCGGGCCGATGATGATGTCCACGCCGGGCTGGGTGTCGGGGTTGCCGGCCTTGCCGATGGCGACAATGCGGCCGTTCTTCAGGCCGATGTCGGCCTTGACGATGCCCCAGTGGTCGACGATCAGCGCATTGGTCAGCACCGTGTCCATCGCGCCTTCCGCGCGGCTTCTCTGGCTTTGCGCCATGCCGTCGCGAATCGTCTTGCCGCCGCCGAACTTCACTTCCTCGCCGTAGCTGCCCGCGGCGAGCGTGTAGTCGCGCTCGACTTCCAGCAGCAGATCGGTGTCGGCCAGGCGCACGCGGTCGCCCGTCGTGGGCCCAAAGGTTTCCGCATAGGCGCGGCGTTCCATCGTGGCCATGTTCAAAGGTCTCCAGGCTGTTGGTCGAGCGCGCCCTGGACCAGGCCGCGAAAGCCGTAGACCAGGCGATCGCCCGCGAAATCGACAAGTTCCACCGTGCGCTGCTGGCCCGGCTCGAAGCGCACGGCCATGCCGCTGGCGATGTTCAGCCGCATGCCATGGGCCGCGGCGCGGTCGAAATCCAGGCCGGCATTGGTTTCGGCAAAGTGGTAGTGCGAGCCGACCTGGATCGGCCGGTCGCTGGCATTGCGCACCAGCAGCGTGGTGCAGCGGCGGCCTGTATTGAGGGCATGTTCGCCCGCGTCGAGAATCAGTTCACCGGGCACCATGGCTTTTCTCCTCAGGCCAGGCGGGTCAGCATGAACACACCGAGCGCGGCCGTGGCCGCGCCGCCCAGCGCCGTGAGCAGGCGGTGGCGCTGCAGCACCATGCGGCCCAGCAGCATGCCGGCGACATGCAGCAGGCCCGAGCCCAGCGCGATGCCGGCCAGCGCCGCGACGGCCGTGAGGCCGGAGTCGCCCGCAAGCTCATAGCCGTGGGCCGCGCCGTGGAAGAACGCGAACACGCCGGCCAGCGTCGCCGCCGCGCCCCAGGGCATCTTCCTTTGCAGCGCCAGCAGCAGGCCCAGCACCAGCACCGAGGCCGCGATCATGGGCTCGACCCCGGGCAGCTGCAGGCCGGCAAAGCCTGCGAGCGCGCCGGCCACCAGCAGCGCGACAAACGCCGCGGGCGCGCGCCAGGCCGGGCGCACCGTGAGCGCGCTCCAGGCACCGACGGCGACCATGGCCGCGAGGTGATCGGCGCCGGTGAACGGGTGGGCCAGGGCGTGGGCGGCGGTGTCGAGCAGGCCGTGGCTGTGGGCGCCGCCCGCGGCCGGGTGGGCCAGGGCGGCAATGGGCAGTGCGGCGAGGGCCGCTGCAGCGGCGGCAATCAGGGGTTTGGCTTGCATGGCAAAGGCTTGAAAAGGGGGTTAGACAATCGGGTCGTGCACCGTGACCAGCTTGGTGCCGTCGGGAAACGTGGCTTCGACCTGGATGTCGGGAATCATTTCGGCAATGCCGTCCATGACATCGGCGCGCGTGAGCACCGTGCGGCCTTCGCTCATCAGCTGGGCCACGGTCTTGCCGTCGCGCGCGCCTTCCATCACCGCCGCGCTGATCAGCGCCATGGCTTCGGGGTAGTTGAGCTTGAGCCCGCGCGCCTTGCGGCGCTCGGCCACCAGGGCCGCGGTGAACAGAAGCAGCTTGTCTTTTTCGCGAGGAGTGAGTTCCATGGCGTCGTGGCGGGCGCGGGCCCGCAAGGCGATGCAGATGGCTGGTTTGCAGCAAGGTGCGTGCCATGCTGCAACATGGCACAGAAGCTGCACGCAGTCCTGTTGCCATGATTCAAGCCCCTTCTGAACCACATTGCATGCCGTCCGATACCGCGGGCGTGCCCGCGCAGCAGCGCGTGGTCAAGGTGCGGCGCGACTACAACCGCTGGGTGGCGACCGAGACGCTGGAGGACTATGCGCTGCGCTACACGCCGCAGCGCGGGCGCCGCTGGTCGGAGTGGGGCGTGGCGCATACCGCGTTTGGCGCGGCCTCGTTCCTGGTGCTCGAGGCCGTGGGCGCGACGCTGCTGGTGCAGTACGGTTTCATCAATGCGTTCTGGGCGATTGTCTGCACCGGGCTGATCATCTTTGCCGCCGGGCTGCCGATCAGCGTCTACGCGGCGCGCCACGGCGTCGACATGGATCTGCTGACGCGCGGCGCGGGCTTTGGCTATATAGGCTCGAGCATCACCTCGCTGATCTACGCGAGCTTCACCTTCATCTTCTTCGCGCTCGAGGCCGCCGTGATGGCCTATGCGCTGGAACTCGCGCTCGACATACCGCCGCGCTGGGGCTATCTGATCTGCGCGCTGGTGGTGATTCCGCTGGTCACGCACGGGGTGTCGGCGATCAGCCGGCTGCAGGTGTGGACCCAGCCGCTGTGGCTGCTGATGCTGATCGTGCCGTTTGCGTTTGTGTTGATGCACCAGCCTGGGGTGTTTTCCGAAGTGCTGCACTATCCGGGTGCAAGTCAGCAGCGCGAAGGCCAGCTGGCAGGCTTTAGTCTGCCTCTTTTTGGTGCGGGTCTGACCGTGGGCATTGCGCTGATCACGCAGATGGGCGAGCAGGCCGACTACCTGCGCTTCATGCCGGTGCGCAACGCCAGCAACCGCTGGCGCTGGTGGGGGGCGGTGATGCTGGGCGGGCCGGGTTGGGTGCTGCTGGGCGTGGCCAAGATGCTGGGCGGCGCGCTGCTGGCCTATCTGGCCATCTCGCAGGCCGTTCCGCCCGACCACGCCGTCGATCCTAACCAGATGTACCTCGCGGCCTACAACTATGTATTTCCCGACTACGGCTGGGCGGTGGCCGCGACGGCGCTGTTTGTCGTGCTGTCGCAGCTCAAGATCAATGTGACCAATGCCTATGCGGGCTCGCTCGCCTGGAGCAATTTCTTCTCGCGCGTGACCCACAGCCACCCGGGGCGCGTGGTGTGGGTGGTGTTCAACACGCTGATTGCCTTCATGCTGATGGAGATGAACGTGTTTCGCGCGCTGGGCGAAGTGCTGGGCCTGTATTCGAACCTGGCGATTGCCTGGATCATGGCCGTGGTTGCCGATCTGGTGATCAACAAGCCGCTGGGCTGGTCGCCGCGCGGCATAGAGTTCAAGCGCGCGCGGCTCTACGACATCAATCCCGTGGGCGTGGGCGCGATGGCCTTGTCGTCGCTGCTGTCGGTGGCCGCGCACCTGGGCGCGTTCGGGCCGCTGGCGCAGGCGTTCTCGGCGGTGATTGCCATGCTGGTGGCGCTGATCGCTTCGCCGCTGATTGCCTGGTGGACGCGCGGGCGCTACTACCTGGTGCCGACGGCGGCGCCGGCCATGGAGGCGCCGGCCTGCGCCGGCCCGCCGCGGCTGCAGCGCTGCGTGGTCTGCGAGCGCGAATACGAAGCGCCCGACATGGTGCATTGCCCCGCCTACCAGGGCGGCATCTGCTCGCTGTGCTGCACGCTGGACGCGCGCTGCGGCGATCTGTGCCGGCCCCAGGCGCATCTGGCCGTGCAGTGGCGCGCGGCCGCGCGCCGGCTGCTGCCGGCGAGCATGTGGCGGCTGCTTGACAAGGGCCTGCTGCACTTCGTTCTGCTGATGCTGCTGATCGTGCCCACTCTGGCCGCGGTGATAGGCCTGCTTTATCTGCTGGAGCTGCAGACGCATGCGCGCAGCCTGCCGGCCAATGCGCTGCCCGGCGCCGAAGCCGTGCTGCAGACGGTATTGCTCAAGGTGGGCGTGGGCCTGCTGCTGATCTCGGGCGTCGTGGCCTGGTGGCTGGTGCTGGCCCAGCACAGCCGCAAGGTCGCGCAGCAGGAGTCGAATCGCCAGACCGGACTGCTGGTGCGCGAGATCGCGCTGCACCGCGCGACCGACGGCCAGCTGCAGCAGGCGCGGCGCGCCGCCGAAGATGCGCGCACCGTGGCCGAGGACGCGCGCCGCGCGGCCGATCTCGCCAACCAGGCCAAGAGCCGCTACATCAGCGCCATCAGCCACGAACTGCGCACGCCGCTCAACAGCATCCTGGGCTATGCCCAGCTGATGGGCGAGGACGCCGACGTGCCGCCCCACCGGCGCCAGGCCGTGGCCGTGATACGCCGCGGCGGCGAACATCTGCTGTCGTTGATCGAAGGCACGCTGGACATCGCGCGCATCGAGTCGGGCAAGCTCGCGCTGCAGGTTCAGCCCATGCAGTTTGCCGCCGGCCTGCGGGAGATGGCCGGCATGTTCGAACTGCAGGCCGCGGCCAAGGGGCTGGTCTTCCACTACGAGCCCGAGGGCACGCTGCCCGAATGGGTGCGCACCGATGAAAAGCGCCTGCGCCAGATCCTGTTCAACCTGCTGGGCAATGCGATCAAGTTCACCACGCGCGGCAGCGTCACCCTGCGCGTGCGCCACAGCCGGCAGATGGCCTATGTGTCGGTGATCGATACCGGGCCTGGCCTGAGCGAGGCCGAGCAGGCCCAGGTGTTCGAGCCGTTTGCGCGCGGCTCGGGCGCGCAGTCCAGCGCCGGCGCGGGCCTGGGCCTGACCATGGCCAAGATGCTGACCGAACTCATGGGCGGGGCGCTGAGCGTCAGCAGCCAGCCGGGCCAGGGCGCGGCCTTTCATATCCGCCTGTTCCTGCCCTCGCTCGAACGCGGCCCGGCCCAGCTGCCCGCCGTTCCCCGGCCCGTGGGCTACGTGGGCGCGACGCGCCGGCTGCTGGTGGTCGACAACGAGGAGGCCGACCGCGAGCTGCTGGCCCAGCTGCTGGTGCCGCTGGGCTTCGCGGTGCAGCACGCGGCCAACGGCCAGGAGGCGCTGGCGCTGCTGGCCGCGGGCTACCGGCCGCAGGCGATCTTCATGGACCTGGCGATGCCCGGAATGGACGGCTGGGAATGCCTGCGCCAGCTGCGGCAGCTGCCGCTGGGCGAAGTCGCGTGCGCCATAGTCTCCGCCAATGCCTTCGATCGCGAAATGCCAAATGACGTGGGCATCACGCCGCAGGACTTCCTGGTCAAGCCGGTGCGCCACAGCGAGCTGCTGCAGTGGCTGGAGGACCGGCTTGAACTCGTGTGGCGCAGCGCCCCGCCGGCGGCGACTGCCTTGCCTGCGGCGCGCGTGCAGCCGGCCGATGCCGGCCTGGAGGGCGTGCCCGAGGCCGCGCTCGCGGCGCTGCGCCAGGCGCTGGAATGGGGCTATATGCGCGGCGTCGAACAGGCGCTGGCCCAGCTGGCCCAGGACCATCCGCAGGCCGCCGCGCTGTGGCAGCGGCTGCGCGCGCAGGCGCAGCAGTTCCAGTTCGAGGCCATGGCCGCGCAATTGAATGACAAGGCTTGATGATGGATCTTTCCCCCTCGCTCACCCGTGACGCCAACCTGGTGCTGATCGTCGACGATGTGCCCGACAACCTGGCAATGCTGCATGACGCGCTCGACGCCGCGGGCTACATCGTGCTGGTCGCGACCAGCGGCGAAGCCGCGCTGGCGCGCGCCGCCCAGGCGCTGCCCGACATCGTGCTGCTTGACGCAATGATGCCCGGCATGGACGGCTTCGAAGTCGCGCGCCGCCTCAAGGCGGATGCACAGACGGCGCCGATTCCCATCGTCTTCATGACCGGCCTGACCGAGACCGAGCATCTGATTGCCGCGCTGGCGGCCGGCGGCGTCGACTATGTGACCAAGCCGATCAAGCCCGCGGAAGTGCTGGCGCGCATGGGCGTGCACCTGGGCACGGCGCGGCGCGCGCGCGCCCAGCAGCAGCAGGCCGTGCAGGCGCGCAGCGCGCTGGACGCGTTCGGCTATGCCAGCCTCACGGTGCGCATTGCAGACGGCCGCGTGCTGTGGCAGACGCCGCTGGCGCGCGAACTGCTGCGCCGCCACCTGGGCATTGACGGCCTGCGCGCCGTGCTGCCCGATGACATCACCGCCTGGATTCAGCGCCAGCAGCCCACGCTGGCGCTGCAGCTGGAGCCGCCGCGCTGGACCTTCGATACGGGCTCGGGTCCCTTGGTGCTGCGCCTGCACCCGCCGTCGCCCGAAGCCGAGGAGGGTGAGCTGCTGCTGGTGATGCGCGAGGAGTCTGACCTTGCGGCGCGCGAGACGCTGCGCCAGGGCTTTGGCATCACCGCCAAGGAAGCCGAAGTGCTCTACTGGCTGGCCCAGGGCAAGATCAACCGCGACATCGCCGACATCGTCGGCTGCAGCCCGGCCACCGTGAAGAAGCACCTGGAACGCATCTTTGCCAAGCTGGGCGTGGAAACGCGCACCGCGGCCGCGGCGATGGCGATGGCGCGCCTGCCGGCGTGATGAAGTTTGGCAATCCGCGCCATCCGGATTTACAAACCCGCGGTGGCGCAGGCCTGTCTACACTGGCTTTCATGACGCAAGAAACACCCACCTCCCCCGCGCCTCAAGGCCTCGATGATGCAACCCTGGCCTTTGCCGACAAGGTGTTCGATGCTGCGCGCCAGGGCGATGACGTCAGCCTCGCGCAATGGCTGGCCGCGGGCCTGCCACCCGATCTGCGCAACGCCAAGGGCGACAGCCTGCTGATGCTGGCGAGCTACCATGGCCACGCCGACGCCGCGGCCTTGCTGCTGCGGCATGGCGCCGATGCGGCGCTGGCCAATCTGCGCGGCCAGACGCCGCTGGCCGGCGTGGCCTTCAAGGGCGATCTGGCGATGGCCGAACTGCTGCTCGCGCACGGCGCCGGCGTCGACAGCCCTTCGCCCGACGGCCGCACGCCGCTGATGTTCGCGGCCATGTTCAACCGCCTGGACATCATGCAATTGCTGATTGCCCGCGGCGCGCGCGTCGACGCCACCGATGCCCAGGGCACGACCCCGCTGGGCTGCGCGCTGGCCATGGGCGCGCAGGACGCGGCGGCGATGTTGCGCGGGCAGGGTGGTTAGGGCAAACCTTGGCCGGCGTTCGTCGCTAGCCCTTAACCTGTCGAAGGATCGCAGGATGAACGTCCTGCGCTAGGATGCCCGCCCGATCGCAGATGGCGAACCTCAATGATGAGCATGCGCCGGGAAGCCTCGTCCAGCAGCCGATCGATCTTCCCGCAGTTGCCCTCATCCAGATTGGCATCCCATTCGTCGAGCATGAGCAAGGCTGGCGCCATGGAAAGCGCATTCTCGATTTCCTTGACGCGCCGCTGACCGGTTGAAAGCCCGCTGCCGGTGTCGAGAAAATAGGTCTCGGGCGTGATCAATATCGCATCGGCAGCGCTGTCCTTGATGATCTTCAGCAAGGTCGATTTGCCCGAGCCATTGGGCCCGGTCACGGTCCAGCGCCCGCGCGCCAGACTGCCTTGCCGCAAGCCCTCCAGCAGCTCGGCCGCAGCCCAATGCCTTCGTGGACTCTGTATGCCAATGGCGTGCAGCGACACCTGGTGCAGCGGGAATCCTTCCAGCCTCGTACAGAAGCCATCGAGATTGCGCAGCTTGGCCCTGAGTAGGAAAAACTGGCTCAGATAAACGCTGAGCGCATGGACATTGCCAAACACCTGAAGGCTGCGTGGAAGAAGTGCCACCAGCGCGCCGGCAATGCTGGCCGTCCACAGACCCGTGAACTGGATCAGCCCGAGCAATGCCAAGGTGGCCATGATGACGGGGCCGCAGGCAACGGCCTGCTCCAGCAGCACATAGCCGTGGAGTTCGGCAAAGTAGAACTGCGCCTTTGCATCCAGCTTGCAAAGTGCCTGCGCGCGCATGGCGCGGCTGCCGAACATGGCGCCGTTCCACGCCGGCTCGATGGCCAGCGTTGCGGCCTGGCGACTGTGCTGCATGGCCGCGGCCGAGCGTTCAATCCGTTGACGCTGCACGAGGACGAGCGCAAAGGAAGCCAGCAGCGACACCGCGATGGCCGACGCAATTTGCCAGCCCAGGGCCAGGTAGAACACCGCCAGCGTGAACAGAATATTGAGGCTCGCCGACAGCAGCTCGCGCTGCAGATCGCAGGCCTGCGCGATGGTGGAGATTGCCTCGCCGCCCAGCCATTGGGTTATTGATTTGCGATTGCTGTCCGATGCGTACTGCAGGCTTGGCGTCGCGGCGCGAAGTGTGGCGTGGGCGTAACGCTGCCAGATCCGGTTGGCGGCGCGCGTGCTCAGCAAACTTGCAGCAGAACTGCCGACATAGGCCAGCAACGCAAAGCTGAAGAACAGCGAGATGGCGCGCAGCACGCGATCGAGGTCGCCAACGGCCAGCGCGGCGCCGGCTTGGGCAATGAAGTAGGTGGAAAGGGCAAGCAGCAATTGCTCGGCCAGTGTCAGGCCCAGGGCTGACGCAAGGCGTGGGTCACGAAAAAGCATGGATGCACCAACCGACAAGAGCTTTTGGAGGCCTGGATGGTGAACCGATGGCGCCGCCTGCCATGCCGGAAGATGCCGCTTGTTGACCGCCGGCCGCCACCTTTCAATCGTGCGAAAGGCCAGGCATGCATGCCGCAACGCCCCCGCATTGCACGCCCCATACGCCATCCGGCGTATATCCCGAAAGCGGTCCGCTCCCTAGCATTGGTTCCATGGTGCACAACAAAGCCGAGAGCTTTCGCGGCACCTGTTCAACCACCTCAGGAGCCGCTGATCATGCAACGTCGTTTCACCCTTCAATCCCTTGCTGCCGCCGCAGCCGTCGCCGGCCTGGGTTTCGGTGCCATGCCCGCATGGGCCGCGGACACCATCAAGGTCGGCGTGCTGCACAGCCTGTCGGGCACGATGGCGATTTCGGAAACCGTGCTCAAGGACACGGTGCTGATGGCCATCGATGAGATCAACGCTTCGGGCGGCGTGCTCGGCAAGAAGCTCGAGCCCGTGGTCGTCGACCCGGCATCGAACTGGCCGCTGTTTGCCGAGAAGGCCAAGCAGCTGCTGGGCCAGGACAAGGTTGCCGTGATCTTCGGCGGCTGGACCAGCGTCAGCCGCAAGTCGGTGCTGCCCGTGGTCGAGGAAATGAACGGCCTGCTGTTCTACCCCGTGCAGTACGAAGGCGAGGAGCTGTCGAAGAACGTGTTCTACACCGGCGCGGCGCCCAACCAGCAGGCGATTCCGGCCGTCGACTACCTGATGAGCAAGGACGGCGGCGGCGCCAAGCGCTGGGTGCTGCTGGGCACCGACTACGTCTACCCGCGCACCACCAACAAGATCCTGCGCGCCTACCTCAAGACCAAGGGCGTGAAGGACAGCGACATCGACGAGAAGTACACGCCGTTCGGCCACAGCGACTACCAGACCATCGTTGCCGACATCAAGAAGTTCAGCCAGGGCGGCAAGACGGCCGTGGTCTCGACCATCAACGGCGACTCCAACGTGCCGTTCTACAAGGAACTGGGCAATGCCGGCCTCAAGGCCACCGATGTGCCCGTCGTCGCCTTCTCCGTGGGTGAGGAAGAGCTGCGCGGCGTGGACACCAAGCCGCTGGTCGGCCACCTCGCCGCCTGGAACTACTTCATGTCGATCAAGAACCCCGAGAACACGGCGTTCATCAAGAAGTGGAGCGACTACGCCAAGGCCAAGAACATCGCCGGCCACAAGGACAAGCCGCTGACCAACGATCCGATGGAAGCCACCTATATCGGCATCCACATGTGGAAGCAGGCCGTCGAGAAGGCCAAGTCCACCGACGTCAACAAGGTCATCGCGGCCATGGCCGGCCAGACCTTCAAGGCACCCAGCGGCATCGTCAGCAAGATGGACGAGAAGAACCACCATCTGCACAAGAACGTGTTCATCGGCGAGATCAAGGCCGACGGCCAGTTCAACGTGGTCTGGAAGACGCCCGCGCCCGTCAAGGCCAAGCCCTGGAGCCCGTACATCCCTGGCAACGACAAGAAGAAGGATGAGCCAGAGAAAAAGTGATCGGCTGATCCCTGGCAGCGGCGCCTTGCGCTGCTGCCTCTCGTCTGGCGCGGCCTGCGGTGCAGGACGCGCGCTTTTTCTGGAATCGGCACACCATGCTTGGATACTCAATCACCACCACACTGCTGCGCTGCGTCGCGTTCGCGGCAGTGCTGCTGGGCTCCACGGCGGCCCAGGCGCTCACGCCCGCGCAAGCCTTGGCCATGGCGCAGGGCGACTCGGAGGCGCGCATTGCCGCCATCCAGGCTGCGCTGCAGCAACCCGACGCCACGCTGGCCCCCTACCTGCGCGCGCTCGGCGATGACGCCGTGGTGGTGGCCGACGGCCGCGCGCTCATCGTGCGCAACGGCCAGGCCAGCGACCCGGCCACGGGCGCGGCCACGCCTTTGCCCGACGGCGCCGAAGACGTCATGAACAACAACCGGCTGCGCGGTGAGATATCCGCTGCGCTGGCCGCGCTCGATCTGTTTGCGCCCGACACCGCGCTGCGCCGCGAAGCCGCGCAGGCGATGCTCAAGCAGGCCTCGCCCGCGGCCATTGCGCTGCTCGAACGCGCTCTGGCCGAGGAAAAAGACAGCGCCGTGCGCCAGTCGCTGGAACTGGCGCGCGCCGCCGCGCTGCTGGGCAGCGACGATGCCGACCAGCGCCGCGGCGCCGCCGGGTCGCTGGGCGAAAGCGGCTCGCCCCAGGCCCGCCTGCTGCTGCAGACGCGGCTGGCCGAAGAAAGCGACGAGAAAGTCAAAGCCCAACTGCGGCGCTCGCTGGCCCAGGTCGACGACCGCCTGGCCTGGGGCGAGCGTCTGGGCGTGGTGTTCACCGGCATCAGCCTGGGCTCCATCCTGCTGCTCGTCGCGCTGGGTCTGGCGATCACCTATGGCCTGATGGGCGTGATCAACATGGCGCATGGCGAGCTGATGATGATCGGCGCCTACGCGACATACATGGTGCAGAACCTGTTCCACAGCTATTTTCCCGGTGCGTTCGACTGGTATCTGCTCGCGGCCGTGCCGCTGTCCTTCCTGGCCGCGGCCGCCGTGGGCGCGCTGATGGAGCGCACGGTGCTGCGCTTTCTCTACGGCCGCCCGCTGGAAACGCTGCTTGCCACCTGGGGCATCAGCCTGGTGCTGATGCAGACGGTGCGCACCTTGTTTGGCGCGCAGAACGTGGGGGTGGAGAACCCGGTCTGGATGAGCGGCGGCTGGCAGCTGCTGCCCAATCTGACGCTGCCGCTCAACCGGCTGGTGATCATTGTCTTCGCGGCCGCGGTGCTGCTGGCCATGGCCTGGACCATAGGCCGCACGCGCCTGGGACTGTTCGTGCGCGGCGTCACGCAGAACCGCGCCATGGCCGCCTGCATGGGCGTGAACACGGCGCGCGTCGACACCATGGCGTTTGCGCTGGGCTCGGGCGTCGCCGGCCTGGCGGGCTGCGCGCTGAGCCAGGTGGGCAATGTGGGCCCCGACCTGGGCCAAAGCTACATCGTCGATGCCTTCATGGTCGTGGTGCTGGGCGGTGTGGGCCAGTTGCTGGGCACGGTCTACGCGGCGCTGGGCCTGGGCATCCTGGGCAAGTTTCTCGAAGGCTGGACCGGTGCGGTGCTGGCCAAGATCGCGGTGCTGGTCTTCATCATCATCTTCATCCAGAAGCGGCCCCAGGGCATCTTCGCGATGAAGGGCCGCAGCGCGGAGGCTTGATATGCAGCTGAATTCTTCTGTTCCTTCTGTCGTGTTGCCGGACCCCAAGCCGCTGCTCACGCGCCGCGGCTGGGCCGTGTTCCTGGTGGCGCTGATCACCATCTGCGCGCTGGCGCCCGCGCTCAATCTGTGGGTGCCCGCGGGCAGCGCCTTCCATCTGTCCGACTACGCGGTTTCGCTGATCGGCAAGATCATGTGCTACGCGATCTGCGCGCTGGCCATGGACCTGATCTGGGGCTACGCGGGCATTCTGAGCCTGGGCCACGGACTGTTCTTCGCGCTGGGCGGCTATGTGATGGGCATGTACCTGATGCGCCAGATCGGCGCGGACGGCAACTCGGGCAGCGCCTTGCCCGACTTCATGGTGTTTCTCGACTGGAAGGAGCTGCCCTGGCACTGGCAGCTCAGCGACAGCTTTGTCGCCACGCTGTTCCTGGTGGTTGCCGTGCCCGGCCTGGTGGCCTTCGTGTTCGGCTACTTTGCCTTCCGCTCGCGCATCAAGGGCGTGTACTTCTCCATCATCACCCAGGCGCTGACCTATGCGGCGATGCTGCTGTTCTTCCGCAACGAGACCGGCCTGGGCGGCAACAACGGCTTCACCGATTTCAAGCGCATCCTGGGCCTGGCGATCGCGACCCCCGAAATGCGCATGTTCCTGTTCGTGCTCACGGGCTGCATGCTGCTGGGCTGCTATCTGTTTGCGCGCTGGCTGGTGCAAAGCAAGTTCGGCCGGGTGCTGCAGGCCATCCGCGACGCCGAGACGCGCGTGATGTTCTCGGGCTATTCGCCGCTGCCCTACAAGCTCACCATCTGGTGCATCAGCGCCATGATGTGCGGCATCGCGGGCGCGCTCTATGTGCCGCAGGTGGGCATCATCAACCCCGGAGAGATGAGCGCCGCCAACTCCATAGAGATGGCCGTTTGGGCCGCCGTGGGCGGGCGCGCCAGCCTGATCGGACCGATCGTGGGCGCGTTCATCGTCAACGGCGCCAAGAGCTGGCTCACCGTCAGCGCACCCGAGTTCTGGCTGTATTTCCTCGGCGCGCTGTTCATTGCCGTGACGCTGTTCCTGCCCCAGGGCGTGGTGGGCCTGGTGCGCCAGATGCGCGGCTGGCGCAAGGCCAAACCCCAAGGAGAAACGCCATGACCCCCGATCAAATGGAAGCCGGCGCCGAGCGCCTCGAAGCGCTGGCGCAGCGCCGCGCGGCGCAGGAGCCGGGCGACTCGGGCGGGCGCAACGCCAGCTACGCGCGCACCGCCGTGCCCGGCGAAGTCGACGTGACGCATGGCCGCATCCTGTACCTCGAGGACGTGCATGTGAGCTTTGACGGCTTCAAGGCAATCAACGGCCTGAGCCTGGACATCGCACCCGGCGAGCTGCGCTGCATCATCGGCCCCAACGGCGCGGGCAAGACGACGATGATGGACATCATCACCGGCAAGACCCGGCCCGACCGCGGCACGGTGTTCTTCGGCTCGACCATAGACCTGCTGCGCTACAACGAACCCGAGATTGCCCAGCTGGGCATAGGCCGCAAGTTCCAGAAGCCCACGGTGTTCGAGAACCTCACGGTGTTCGAGAACCTCGAACTCGCGCTCAAGACGCACAAGGGCGTGCGCCACTCGATGTTCTTCCGCCTCGACAGCGCGCAAAAGGACAGGCTGGCCGAAGTGCTGCACACCATTCACCTTGCCGATGCCGTGCGGCGCGAGGCCGGCGTGCTGAGCCATGGGCAAAAGCAGTGGCTGGAAATCGGCATGCTGCTGATGCAGGAGCCCAAGCTGCTGCTGCTTGACGAACCCGTGGCCGGCATGACCGACGAGGAAACCGTGCGCACCGCCGAGCTGTTCCTGCGCCTCAAGGGCCAGCATTCGCTGATGGTGGTCGAGCACGACATGTCGTTCATTGCCGCGATCTCCGAGAAAGTCACGGTGCTGTGCGACGGCGCGGTGCTGGCCGAGGGCCCGCTGGCCCAGGTCCAGGCCGACGAGCGCGTGGTCGAGGTCTATCTGGGGCGCTGAGCCCGCACAATCATGCTTAAAGTCCAGAACCTTCATCAGTACTACGGCGGCTCGCACATCCTGCGCGACGTGAGCCTGTGCGCCGAGCCCGGCCAGGTCACGGTGCTGCTCGGGCGCAATGGCGTTGGCAAGACCACGCTGCTCAAGAGCCTGATGGGCCGCGTGCCGATTCGCAGCGGCTCCATCGAATGGCAGGGCCGGCAGATTGCCGGCCTCACGCCCTACGAGCGCGCGCGTGCCGGCATAGGCTTTGTGCCCCAGGGGCGCGAGATCTTCGGCCGGCTCACGGTCGAAGACAACCTGCGCATGGGCCTGGCGTATTGCAGCGCGTCGACGCCCATTCCGCCCGATCTGTTTGAATTGTTTCCGGTGCTGGCGCAGATGATGCAGCGCCGCGGCGGCGATCTGTCGGGCGGCCAGCAGCAGCAGCTGGCGATCGCGCGCGCGCTCGCGCCCGGCCCGAAGCTGCTGATTCTCGACGAGCCCACCGAAGGCATACAGCCCAGCATCATCAAGGACATAGGCCGCGTGATACGCATGCTCGCGCGCGAGCGCGGCATGGCCGTGCTGCTGTGCGAGCAGTACTACGACTTTGCCGAGGAGCTGGCCGACCAGTACCTGGTGATGCAGCGCGGCGCGGTGATTGCCCAGGGGCCGGGCAGCGAAATGCAGGAAAAAGGGATTCGTCAGCTGGTGGCAATTTGAACGGTTGCCATGTTGCGCGATGCGTGAAACTGGCGCAGCCCAGCAGGCAGCGAGCCCTTCGACAAGCTCAGGGCGAACGGGGGCGCAGGGGCTTCCAGGAAAGTGCGCTTTCCCTCTCCCCGTTCGTGGTGAGCCTGCCTCGGCGGCCCCGTCGAACCATGAACGGCCTGTCCTAGAACTGGAGGAACGGCCGTTCATCCTTCGACAGGCTCAGGACGAACGGGTAGCCGGAAATCAGCCCCCCGGTCCCGCCTCCCCCAGCGAAATCCCGATATCCCTGGCCATCACCAGCAGGCTGTGATCCAGCGCAATGGTGCGTTGAACGTTGGCCACTGCCGAGATTTCAACGCTGGTGATCTCGCCGCCCTGCAGCGTGACCATGCGGCCGAACTGCCCGCGTATCACCAGCTGCGCCGCGTGGTGGCCAAAGCGCGTGGCCAGCACGCGGTCGAACGGCGTGGGGTCGCCGCCGCGCTGCACATGGCCCAGCACCGTGGTGCGCACTTCGCTCTTGAGGTGCGGCTGCAGCCGCTCGCGCAGCACATGGCCTACGCCGCCCAGGCGCACCGGGTCGGGGCTGTGCGCCACGCGTTCGCGCACGGTCTGGCTGGCGCCGCTTTCCTTGGCGCCTTCGCCTATGCAGATGATGGTGTAGCGCTGGCGTTCCTCGCGCGCGCGGCAGACATCGATCACGGCCTGCAGGTCATAGTCGATTTCGGGCAGCAGGATGATGTCGGCCGCGCCCGCGATGCCGGATTCCAGCGCCAGCCAGCCCGCGTGCCGGCCCATGGTCTCGACGATCATCACGCGGTGGTGGCTCATCGCCGTGCTCTCTATGCGCCGCAGGCCTTCGGTCACGGTGGCCACGGCGGTGTCGAAGCCGAAGCTGCGTTCGCAGTTGGCGATGTCGTTGTCTATGGTCTTGGGCACGCCCACGCAGCGCAGGCCGACTTTCTCCAGCCCGTGGGCCAGGCTCATCGTGCCGTCGCCGCCAATCGCCACGACCACGTCCAGGCCCAGCGCCTGGATGTTCCTGCCGGTCTGCTCCAGCGTCGCGGCGTCGCGCAGCGGGTTGGCGCTGTTGCTGGTGCCAAGAATGGTGCCGCCCTGGTGCAGGATGCCCGAGACCTCGTCCCAGGCCAGCGGCTTGACGCGCGGGTTCTCGCCCATCAGTCCTTCGAAGCCGTCGGCAATGCCCAGCACTTCGGCGTTGCCGTGGTGGATCAGCGATTTGGTGACGGCACGGATGACGGCATTGAGGCCGGGGCAGTCGCCGCCGCCAGTAAGGATGGCTACGCGCATATCAGAAGGCTTTCTCATGGAACGTGTTGGAAGAGGTGCTGCATTCTGCGCCAGACCGAGCGAGCGTTGGTGCTGGTGCCCGCTACATCGCCCAGATTCGCGGAGCGATGGCCGGCATATCCCAGAAGTGCGCGCGCCACAGCCGCCATACCTGCTGCCACAGCTGCATCACGGGCTCGACCATGGGCGCAAGCGCGCGCAGCACGATCACCTGGTCGTGCGGGCTGGTCACGCCGCAGCGCGGCGCGAGCGCATGGCTTTCGATCAGCGCGCGCGTCATCTCCAGCGCGGCTTCGCGGCGCTCGCGCGCGATCGCGCTGCCGGTGACGAAGAACATCGAGCCCAGGCAGCGCTGGCCGGCCAGGCCCAGCGGGCCGTCCATCAGCAGCGCATCGCCCGCAGCCAGCGTGCCATGTTCCAGCCATTGGCCGGGCAGCTCCAGGTGCTGGGTGTAGCGGCCGGTGACAAACGGCAGTCCCGCATGCGGCAGGCCCAGCGCGGTGATGTCCCAGCCTATCAGTTCGGCCCCGGGTGCCAGCTGCAGCTGCAGCCGGTTGTGGCCATCGCAGCCGCTGTAGGCAATGGATTCCAGCGGCAGCCATTCCAGGCGCGCGCCTGCGTCCAGCGTCAGGCGCGTGTCCTGCAGCGCGGGCGCGCCATTGGTGCGGTAAAAGCGCGTCGCGCCCGGCGTGGTGAGCAGCGCATGGGCGCCGCTGGCGACGCGCGCGCGGATGTCGAGGGTGTCGCCGCTGACCAGGCCGCTGGGCGGATGCACCAGCACGTTGTGGCACACCGCATCGCCTTCGGGGTAGAGGCTGCGCAGCACGCGCAGCGGGCCGTTGTGGCGGTGGTGCACCACGCTGCGGCCGTGCGAGACGGCATATTCGAGTTCAAGTTGCGCAAGCCAGGGCATGGGGAAAATCCAAACAGATCCAGATGATGCCCGATGACAAGCAAGAAGCGCGCCCTGTGCACTGTTGTGGTGCTAGTTGCCCCAGTAGCCCGCGTGCGGTTCGAGCGCCTCTTCGGTCAGGAGGGGCCCGATGCAGGCGATCGGCTGGGGCGCGAGCGCCAGCAGCTCGGCCGCGGCCATGCTGCTGCGAAAGCTGTCTATGCGCTGGCCGCACAGCTGGCGCAGATGGTCGTTGGCCAGGCCGAACACCACGCGCCGTATGCCGCTGCACAGGATGGCGCCGGCGCACATCATGCAGGGCTCGGCCGAGGCATAGAGCGTCGCCTGGGCCAGGCTTTCAAGCTGCGCCGGCGTGCGCAGCTGGCGCAGCGCATTGATTTCGGCATGGCCCGTGCAGTCGCCGCTTTCGCTGATGTTGCAATAGGCCTCGGCCAGCAACTGGCCGTCGGCCGCGACGATCACCGCGCCAAACGGCCGGTTGCCGCGCGCGCGCGCCGTCGCCGCCCATTGGAATGCCAGCCGCAGCAAGTCCTCGTCCCTGGCCTGTGGTGCAAGTGAAGGTTGCGGCGGGTGTGGGGCAGGCAGGGTCAAGGCATGTCTCCGTTGGGGGCGGCATGGAATGGCGGCGCTGGTGCGTATGCTCAGTGGTTGTTCGAGCCGCGGTGGGCCCAGGCGGTGGTGCGCTTCTCGACCCAGCTGAACAGTTCGTACATCGCCATCGCCATCGCGCCGACGACCAGCAGGCCGGCAAACGCCAGGCCCATCTGCATGGACGAGCCCGCCGAGATCAGCAGATAGCCAATGCCTTCGTTGGCGGCCGTCATTTCCGAGACCGTGGTGCCGACGAAGGCCAGCGTGATCGCGACCTTGAGCGAGCCGTAGAAGTAGGGCAGCGAGCGCGGCAGGCCGACCTTGGTCAGCACGTCCCAGCGCTTGGCGCCGAGCACGCGCAGCACGTCCTCGAGTTCGGGCTCCAGCGTGGCCAGTCCGGTGGCGATGTTGACCATGATGGGGAAAAAGCTGATCAGGAACGCCGTGAGGATCGCCGGGCCCGCGCCAATGCCGAACCAGACCACCAGGATAGGCACGAACGCCGCCTTGGGCAGGGCGTTGAACGCCGTCATCAGCGGGTACAGCGCGGCATAGGCCAGGCGCGAGCTGCCGATCAGAAAGCCCAGCAGCACGCCGACGACGATGGCCAGGCCGAAGCCGGCCATGGTCACCCAGTAGGTGCGCCAGGCATGCATGGCGATCACGCCGCTGAATTCGACGAACTGCGTGAGGATCAGCCAGGGGCTGGGGAAGATGAATTCGGAAACCTGGAAGGCCGAGCAGATGACCTGCCACAGGATGACGATGGCCAGCATCAGCAGCCAGGGGGACCAGCGTTCGACGCGCGGAGAGATTTTCATGGTGTGACTTTCTTGCGGCGTCTCAAACGCTGGCTGTGGTGCTGGGCGCGCTGTGGCGCAGCGCGCCGATGTGGCCGCGCAGCTCGTGCACGATGTCGCTGAATTCCTTGGTATAGGTCAGCTCGAGGTCGCGTGGGCGCGGCAGCTCGATCTCGCGCTTGACGACAAAGCGCCCCGGGCTCTTGCTCATCACATAGACCGTGTCGGCGAGGAACACCGATTCGCGCAGGTCGTGCGTCACCAGGATCACATTGAATTTCTGCTCGGTCCACAGATCGCGCAGAATGCACCACAGCTCCTCGCGCGTGAACGCGTCGAGCGCGCCGAACGGCTCGTCGAGCAGCAGCAGCTTGGGCTCGTGGATCAGCGCGCGGCAGATGCTCGCGCGCTGCTGCATGCCGCCCGACAGCTGCCAGGGGAACTTGTCTTCGTAGCCGGCCAGACCGACTTTCTGCAGCAGGCGGCGCGCGCGTTCCTCGTACTCGGCGCGGCGCGCCTTGAACTGGCTGCGGTGGGGCTCGACGATTTCCAGCGGCAGCAGCACGTTCTCGACCGTGGTGCGCCAGGGCAGCAGCGACGGCGCCTGAAACGCCATGCCCGAGATCTTCAGCGGCCCGGTCACGGGCTGGCCGTCGATCAGGATGCGGCCAATCGAGGGCATGCGCAGGCCCGTCGCCAGCTTCATGAAGGTGGACTTGCCGCAGCCCGAAGGCCCGACGATGGCAATGAATTCGCCTTGCTGCAGCTGCAGGTCGATGGCTTCGACGGCGAAATGGTTCTGCGCGCGCAGCTCTTCGTTGTAGGCGAGCCAGACATTGCGGAAGTCGACAAAAGGAGGTGCGGAGTCCGTCATGCGGTTCTTTTCTTTGGAGGGATGTCAGCCCGCGGGCATCATTTCTTGGGCAGCACGTCGAGCGCGGCGGCCGGGGGCAGGAAGCTGCCGTTCCAGACGGCGTTGGCCGGCACCGGGTTCTTGGTGCCATAGGCCTTGGCCACCTGTTCGGCCATCAGCTGCAGCCGCGGCAGGCGCAGCTGGCCGAAGCCTTCCTCGCGCGCGCCCGGGCCGTCAATGGCGGTTTCAATGGTCAGCTGCAGGCGCTTGATCTCGACGTCGGTGTTGACCAGGCCGTCCTTGGCCTTGAGCGAGGCAATTGCCGCCGCGGGCTGGGCAATGACTTCCCTGGCGCCCTTGGCAAACGCCGCCAGGAAGGCCTTGAGCGCTTCGGGCTTCTCGGCGATCAGCTTGGGGCTGGCAATGATCACGTTGCCGTAGAGCTTCACGCCGTGGCTTGCATAGGGCAGCACGACGATGTCCTCGCGCTTGACGCCGCGCGCCTCGAGGTTGAGCAGGCTGGTGAAGGTGTAGCCCGTGACTGCATCGACATCGCCGCGCACCAGCATGGTCTCGCGCAGCGGCGGGTCCATGGTGGTCCACTGCACTTCGCCCACGTTGTTGGCCTGGGCAAACAGCGGGAAGGTGCGCCGTCCGGCGTCGAAGATGGGCGCGCCCAGCTTCTTGCCCGTGAGGTCGGCCGCTGTCTTGATACCGCTTTTCTTCAGCGTCATCACCGAAGCCGGCGTGGTGTTGTAGATCACCATCACGGCCACGGGCTTGATCGGCGCGTCGGGGTTGTTGGCGTGGAATTCCATCAGCGCCGACAGATCGGCAAAGCCCAGGTCATGCGTGCCCGAGGCCACGCGCTGGATCGCACCCGCGCCGCTGGCCGCCTCCACCGTCACGTCCAGGCCGTTGTCCTTGTAGTAGCCCTTGGCGCCCGGATGCACGAAGAATGCGGCCGGGCCTTCGAAGCGCCAGTCGAGCTGGAATTTCAGCGGCGTGGGCGCTGCGGCAATGCTCCAGGCGGAGGCGGTCAGGGTTGCGACGGCAACGGCGGTCTGGAGGAATGAGCGTTTGTTCACTGGAAGTTCCTGGTGAGGTGGGGCGGCGCGCTGCACTTACTTGCGCGGCAGGATGTCGAGGGCCGCTGCCGTGGGCAGGAAGCTGCCGTTCCAGACCGTGGCCGTGGGAACGCGCTGCTTGGTCGCGTAGACGTCCGAGACCTGCGAGGCCATCAGCGCCATGCGCGAAGCGTTGATCTGGCCGAAGCCTTCGGCGCGCGCGTCGGGGCTGTTGACGACGGTGTCGATCGCCAGTTGCAGGCGGCGCGTTTCCAGCGGCACGTTGACGATGCCGTCGCGCGCCTTCACCGCCGCGATCGCGTCGGCGGGCTTGGCGATCACTTCCTTGGCGCCCTTGGTGAAGCCGCGCAGGAACTTGCGCACGGCTTCGGGGTTCTCCTGGATCAGCTTGCTGCTGGCGATGATCACGTTGCCGTACATCTTCACGCCGTAGTCGGCGTACTGCAGCACCACCACGTCCTGGGGCTTGACGCCGCGCGCCTCGAGGTTGAGCAGCGAAGTGAAGGTGAAGCCCGTGATCGCGTCGATGTCACCGCGCACCAGCATGGTTTCGCGCAGCGGCGGGTCCATCGACGTCCAGGCGACGTTGCCGACCTTGTTGGCGGCGGCGAAGATCGGGAAGGCCTTGCGCCCGGCATCGAACACCGGCGCGCCGAGCTTCTTGCCCGTGAGGTCCGCGGCCGTCTTGATGCCGCTTTTCTTGAGCGCCATCACCGACGACGGCGTGTTGTTGTAGACCACCATCACGGCCACGGGCTTGTTGGGCGCGTCGGGGTTGTTCGCGTGGAATTCCATCACTGCGGCCAGATCGGCAAAGCCCATGTCATAGGTGCCCGAAGCCACGCGCTGCACCGCACCGCCCGAACCGCTGCCCGCATCGACCTGCACGTCCAGGCCTTCGGCCTTGAAGTGGCCCTTGGCCACCGGCTGCAGGAAGAACGCCGCCGGGCCCTCGAAGCGCCAGTCGAGCTGGAACTTGATCGGCGTGTCGGCCGCATGCGCGGCAGCGCACGTCAGGGCGAGGGCGGCCGCGCTGGCCTTCAGGAAGAAACGCTTTTGCATGGTGGTCCTTGAAACGAATAAGGCAAGTAACCATGACAGCGCAAAAACAATGCCAGCTTGCAAAGGCTCCTGAGTGGCGTTGCGGCGGCGTGACCGCACCGATGCGGTGCGGCAGAATTTGCATACAGTGCGTGCATACACTCCAGGCCGCGACTTTGTGCGCCGAGTTGGTGCGTATTTGCTGGGCGGTTGTCTTGCCGCCGGGCCGCCCCAAGGCAAGACGGCCCCCTTGGGGGGCAGCGCAGCTACGCGCAGCGAGCCAGCGTGGGGGCCATTGCGGCATGCTTATTGCGAAATTCCTTTATTCCCCGTGCTGGCACCGCAGCGCTTGCCCCCGACATTCCCCAAGGCCCGTCATGACCGAAATCGATTTCACCCAGATAGACAGCTATGCCCGCTACAAGCTGATGGCCAGTTTGATCGTGCCGCGTCCCATCGCGCTGATCACCACGCTGGCCGAAGATGGCACCGTCAACGCCGCGCCGTTCAGCATGTTCAACATGGTGGGCGAGGACCCGCCCATCGTCATGGTGAGCATCAACAAGCTCAGCGACGGCCACCTCAAGGACACCGCGGCACACATACTGCGCACGCGCGAATTCGTGGTGCATATCGCCGACGAAGCGATTGCCGAAGCCATGCACCGCTGTGGTGACCGACTGCCGGTCACGCAGAGCGAATTGGTGCATGTGGGCCTGAGCTCAGTGCCTTCGCACAGCGTGCAGCCGCCGCGCATCGCCGAAGCGCCCGTGGCCTTCGAGTGCCGGCTGCACGAAGTGATGGAAACCGAAAGCCGTTATGTGTTCATAGGCCGCGTGGTCTGGCTCGCGGTGCGCGACGGCCTGGTCGACACCGAGAAGTGGCGCGTGTCCCTGCAGGACTACTTTCCCGTGGGGCGTTTCGGCGCGAGCTTCTATGTGACCTGCCGCGACCGCTTTGCGATCACCGGCGATGCCGCCCAGGTGGCGCAGGCCAGCACGGCAATCGACGAGATCTAGCAACCCCGTCCGTCCTGAGTTGATCGAAGGGTGAACGTCCAGACCTCTGGTTCGAGCGGGTGGCCGTTCATGGTTCGAGGGGGCCGCCGAGGCGCTCCCACCATGAACACTGTCCCCGTTCGCCCTGAGCTTGTCGCAGGGTGAACGTCCAGATCTCCAGTTTGAGGGCCGGCCGCGTCGAAGGGTGAACGCCCCGGCATTCAGCTCCAGGGCAAGCCCCGGCGCAAAAAAAAGCACGCCCGAAGGCGTGCATTTTTCATTCCAGACCCTGCAATCGCAGGGTGCCGGCTCAGGCGCGCAGTGCCTGTGCCTGCGCGGCGGCCAATGCGGTCATGTTGACCACACGGCGCACGGTGCTCGAAGGCGTGAGCACATGCGCGGCGGCCGCGCTGCCCAGCAGCATGGGGCCAATGGTCGTGCCATGGGCGGCCGTGGTCTTGAGCACGTTGAACAGGATGTTCGCCGCGTCGAGGTTGGGGCAGATCAGCACGTTGGCTTCACCGTCGAGCGAGCTTTCCAGCAGCGCGCGGGCGCGCACTTCGGGCGACAGCGCGGCATCGCCGTGCATTTCGCCGTCGCACTCGATGTGCGGAACGTTCTGGGAGAACAGCTCGCGCGCGGCGCGCATCTTCAGCGCCGAGGGGCGGGTCGACGAGCCGTAGTTCGAGTGCGACAGGAACGCGACCTTGGGCGGCAGGCCGAAGCGCGCGACTTCCTCGGCCGCCATCTGGGCAATGCTGGCCAGCAGTTCGGCGTCCGGGTTGTCGTTGATGTAGGTGTCGGCAATGAACAGCGTGCGGCTTTCCAGCATCAGCGCGTTCACGGTGGCGAAACCGGGCGCGCCGTCCTTCAGGCCCAGCACCTTCTCGATGTGCTCGAGGTGGCTGTCGAAGCGACCGACCAGGCCGCAGAGCATGGCGTCGGCATCGCCCAGATGCACCATCAGCGCGGCGATCAGGGTGTTGGAGCGGCGCACCGCAACCTTGGCGTTCTCGGGGGTCACGCCGTTGCGGCCCATCAGCTTGTGATAGGTCTCCCAGTACTGACGGAAACGCGGGTCGTCTTCAGGGTCGCAGATTTCGACATCCTTGCCCGGCTGCAGGCGCAGGCCGGCCTTGGCGATGCGCGTGGCGATCACCGCGGGGCGGCCGATCAGGATGGGCTTGGCCAGGCCGTCGTCGACCGCGACCTGCACCGCGCGCAGCACGCGCTCGTCTTCGCCTTCGGCGTAGGCCACGCGCTGCAGGTTCTGCTTGGCCGCGGCAAACACCGGGCGCATGAACATGCTGGTCGAGTAGACGAAGCGCGTGAGGCTTTCGCGGTAGGCGTCGTAGTCGGCGATCGGGCGCGTGGCGACACCCGAAGCTTCGGCAGCGCGCGCCACGGCGGGCGCGATGCGCAGGATCAGGCGCACGTCGAACGGCGTGGGAATCAGGTAATCAGGGCCGAACGACAGTTCCTTGCCCTGGTAGGCCGCGGCGACTTCGTCGCTCATCTCGGCCTTGGCCAGGTTGGCGATTTCGCGCACGCAGGCCAGCTTCATTTCCTCGGTGATCTTGGTGGCGCCGCAATCGAGCGCGCCGCGGAAGATGTAGGGGAAGCACAGCACGTTGTTCACCTGGTTCGGGTAGTCCGAACGGCCGGTGGCGATGATGCAGTCGGGGCGAATGGCCTTGGCCAGTTCGGGGCGGATCTCCGGCTCGGGATTGGCCAGCGCCAGGATGATGGGCTTGTCGGCCATGGTCTTGACCATTTCGGCCGTGAGCACGCCGGGAGCCGAGCAGCCGAGGAACACGTCGGCGGCATTGACCGCGTCGGCCAGCGTGCGGCCTTCGGTCTTTTGCGCGTACTGTGCCTTGGACGCGTCGAAGCCGCCGGGGCGGCCTTCATAGATCAGTCCCTTGGAGTCGCACATGAACACGTTTTCACGCTTCACGCCCAGGCCCACCATCACGTTGACGCAGGCGATTGCCGCGGCACCCGCGCCGGAGACGGCGATCTTGACCTTGTCGATGTCCTTGCCCACGAGTTCCAGGCCGTTGAGCAGTGCGGCGCTGGAGATGATGGCCGTGCCGTGCTGGTCGTCATGGAACACCGGAATGTTCATGCGCTTGGACAGCTCCTGCTCGATGTAGAAGCACTCGGGGGCCTTGATGTCCTCGAGGTTGATGCCGCCCAGCGTGGGCTCGAGCGCGGCAATGATGTCGATCAGCTTGTCCGGATCGCGTTCGGCGAGTTCGATGTCAAACACATCGACGCCGGCGAACTTCTTGAACAGGCAGCCCTTGCCTTCCATGACCGGCTTGCTCGCCAGCGGGCCGATGTCGCCCAGGCCCAGCACGGCCGTGCCGTTGGTGATCACGCCCACGAGGTTGCCGCGCGCGGTGTATTCGGCGGCCAGCGAAGGGTCGGCCTCGATGTCGAGGCAGGGATAGGCGACGCCGGGCGAGTAGGCCAGCGACAGGTCGCGCTGGTTGGACAGCGGCTTGGTCGGAGTGACCGAAATCTTGCCCTTGTTGGGGCTGCGGTGGTATTCGCGCGCAGCATCGCGCAGGGCTTGCTCGGCGGTGGACAGGTTCTGGGTCATACGAAAATTCTCGACAACAAATGGCTTACTGCTAGCTTACCTGATGGCAGCACGGGTCATGGCCTCGATGACCATGTCCCGCTGGCAGGGAAAACAAATCCCCCGAGCCTCGCGGCAGGGGGGAGGAGGGCCGGCGGTAGCCGGCGGCGGCTGCGGGCCTGTGCTTCGCTCAGTGGGCGTCGGCTTGGCGGGCAGCTCGCACAACGTCGGCAGTGTCGCCGCGCGTTCCGTTAAAGAAAATGTTCAATGCCACAGCGGCAAGTGAGGCCAGCAGGATACCGGATTCAATGAGGGGATGGATGGCATGCGGCATCCATTGGCGGAAATTGGGCGCGACCAGCGGCACCATGCCCACGCCTATGGACACTGCGACGATCATGGCATTGTTTCGGTTCTTCTGGAAATCCACGTTGCTCAGAATGCGGATTCCGGTGGAAGCCACCATGCCGAACATCACCAGGCCCGCGCCGCCGAGCACCACCGTGGGCAGGGATTCGATCAGCGCGGCCATCTTGGGCAGCAGGCCCAGCACCACCAGGATCACGCCGCCGGCGACGCAGACCCAGCGGCTCTTGACGCCGGTGACCGCGACCAGACCCACGTTCTGCGAGAAGCTGGTGTAGGGAAAGGTGTTGAAGATGCCGCCTATCAGCGTGCCCAGGCCGTCGGTGCGCAGGCCGCGTGTGAGGTCGTCCTGGCTGATCTTGCGTCCTGTCATCTCGCCCAGCGCCAGGAACATGCCCGTGGACTCGATCATCACCACGATCATCACCAGGGACATGGTCAGTATCAGCATGGGGTCGAACACCGGCAGCGCTATCTCGAACGGCAGCACCACGTTGAACCACTGGGCTTCGGCGACCTTGTGGAAGTCCATCAGGCCCATGGAGGCGGTGGCGATGCCGCCGATCACGATGCCCAGCAGCACCGAGATGTTGGCAATGAAGCCCTTGCCGAAGCGCGCGATCAGCAGGATGGACACCAGCACCAGAGCGGAAATGCCCACGCCTGTCAGGTCGCCGTAGCGCGGGTTGGGCAGGGTGGGAACGACGGAAAAGCCCTTGGGCACGGGCGGCAGCGAGCTGCCGGGCGCGCCGGCCGCGGCCTGGGCTTCGGCCAGCCACTTGATGTGTTCGGGATTGGGCACGCTGGGCGCGGTCGGCCCCACGGGATTGCCGAAGATCCAGTTGATGCCCACGCGCATCAGGCTGATGCCGATCACCAAAATGATGGTGCCGGTCACGACGGGCGGGAAGAAGCGCAGCATGCGGCTGATGACCGGGGCCAGCAGCAGCGACACCACGCCTGCGCCTATGACCGAGCCGAAGATCAGCCCCGCGCCCGCGGGCCCGGACGTGCTCTGGGCCATCGACACCATGGGCGCGACGCTGGCAAACGTCACGCCCATCATCACCGGCAGCTTGATGCCGAACCATTGGGTTGCGCCCATGGCCTGGATCAGCGTGATCAGGCCGCAGCAGAACAGGTCTGCCGAGATCAGCATCGCCACCTGTTCGGCGGGCAGGTTGAGCGCGCGGCCGATGATCAGCGGCACGGCGACGGCGCCGGCATACATCACCAGCACATGCTGCAGGCCCAGGGCCGTGAGGCGGCCCATGGGCAGTTTTTCGTCGACAGGGTGAATCGTGGGTTCCATGGGGGTCCTTTGCACAGGCAGCGAGGGCTGCTGCGCCGGGGTTCAATTTCCATACAGAATGTGTATACAGATTGAACCGCAAGACCCCTTGAAGTTGGATGGCGATTACCCTAATCGCGTCGCCATAAAGACATGAAAAAGGCCCTGGGGAAGCAGGGCCTGGAACGGGGAGGGGCGGGGCTCAGCCCAGCAGATCGTGCAGGCTGCGCGCAATGACCTTGGTCGCACGGCGCAGGTCTTCGAGATCCAGGCGTTCGTCGGCGCGCTTGGCATGCGATTCAAGCACCGTGCGCGGGCCGGCGCCATAGATCACGCCCGGAATGCCGTGCTCGACATAAAGGCGCACATCGGTGTAGAGCGGCGTGCCCACGGCCGGCGGCTTGGCGCCGAACACGGCTTCGCCGTGCTGCTGGATGGCATCGACCAGGGGCTGGTTGCCGGCCAGCGGCGTCATGGCGCGCGCCAGCAGGATGCGCCGGATGTCGATGCGCACCGCGTCCTCGCCTGCATAGCCATGCAGCTGATTGAAGTCGGCCGCAGCCTGGGCGATCACGGCGCGCAGGCTGGCTTCGACCGCCACCGGATCCTCCTCGGGAATCATGCGCCGGTCGAGCTTGAGCAGCACCTTGCCCGGCACGACGTTGGTGTTGGTGCCGCCTTCGATGCGGCCGATGTTCAGGTAAGGGTGGGTGATGCCCGGCACCGCGGAGGTGATCTTGCGGTACTTGGCGTTCTCGGCGTAGAGCGCGTTCATCAGCGCGGTCGCGGCCTGCAGCGCGTCGACACCGGTATGCGGCACGGCCGCATGCGCCATCTTGCCGTGCACCGTGACTTCCATCTGCAGGCAGCCGTTGTGCGCCGTGACGACTTCGTAGCTGAAGCCCGCGGCAATCATCAGGTCGGGCTTGGTGAGCTGGTTCTTCAGCAGCCAGCCCGGGCCGAGTTCGCCGCCGAACTCCTCGTCATAGGTGAAATGCAGCTCGATCGCGCCCTGCTGGGGCCGGGCCACGGCTTCGAGCGCCTGCACGGCAAACGTGAAGCTGGCGAAATCGCTCTTGCTCACGGCCGAGGCGCGGCCGTAGAGCTTGCCTTCGGCAATCTCGGCGCCGTAGGGGTCGCGGCTCCAGCCTTCGCCCGGCGGCACGACATCGCCATGGGCGTTGAGCGCAATCGTGCGGCCCGAACCCGCGGGGCCGTAGGGCCGGCGCACGATCAGATTGGTGATCGATTCCATGCCGTAGGCCTGCACTTCGGGCGTGGGCACGGCGTGCTTTTCGGCCTGCATGCCGAAGTCCTGCAGCAGCGCCGCGGTGCGCTCGGCATGCGGTGCGTTGTTGCCCGGCGGGGTGTCGGTGGGCACCTGCACCAGCGCCTGCAGGAAGCGCACTTCGGCGTCGAAATGGGCATCGATCCAGGTGTCGAGGGCCTTGTAAATGGTTTCTTGGCTCATTGCTCTGCGTCGCTCAATTGATTCAGTACATGGGTGAAGGCGTCGACCGCGAGCTGCATGTCGTCGGCGGTGGTGCTTTCCAGCGGGTTGTGGCTGATGCCGGCGTTGAGGCCGCGCACGAACAGCATGGCCTGGGGCATGATTTCATGCAGTTTCATGGCGTCATGGCCGGCGCCGCTGGGCAGCCGATACACCGGCAGGCCCAGCGAGTCGACGGCCTTTTCCCAGCGCTGCTGCCATGCGGGGTCGCTGGGCGCGGCGGACGCTGTCAGGGCCAGCTCGGTGCTGCAGCGCAGTCCGCGGCGCGCGCTGATCGCCTGCAGCTCGGCAAGGATGTCGGCGACCAGCGCGTCGCGCTGGGCATCGGTGGGGGCGCGCATGTCGAGGCTGAACTGGCAGCGCCCGGGCACGACATTGATCGAGCCGTTGGGTACCTGCCACTGGCCTATGGTGGCCACCGAGTCGCCGTCGCGCGCCGCGCGCTGTTCGGCGAACAGCGCGAGTTCGGCAACCGCCGTGGCCGCGTCGCGCCGGCGGTTCATGGGCGTGGTGCCCGCATGGCTGGCCATGCCGGTCATCTCGCACAGATAGCGCACGCTGCCGTTGATCGAGGTGACCACGCCCAGCGGAAGATCGAGTTCGTTGAGCACCGGGCCCTGCTCGATATGCACTTCGACAAAGCCCAGATAGTGGGCCGGGTCGCGCTGCAGCGCGGGAATGTCGTCGGGGCACAGGCCGGCGTGCTGCATGGCCGCGCGCATGGTGATGCCGTCGGCGTCTTCCTGGTCCAGCCATTCGGGCTTGAAGTCGCCGATCAGCGCGCCCGAGCCCAGGAACGTGGCCTTGTAGCGCTGGCCTTCCTCTTCGGCAAAGGCCACGACTTCGATGCCGAACGGCAGCCTGCGGCCCGCGCGGTGCAGCTCGCGCACGCAGGCCATGGGCACGAAGATGCCCAGCCGGCCGTCGTACTTGCCGCCGTTGCGCACGGTGTCGTAGTGGCTGCCCGTGAGCAGGTAGCGGCCGTCCGCGGCGTTCGGGTGGTAGCGGCCGACGACATTGCCGACGGCGTCGATCGCGACTTCGTCGAAGCCGCAGTCGCGCATCCAGCCGCTGATGCGCTGGGCGCAGGCGCGGTGGGCGTCGGTCAGATAGGTCACGGTGAGCTGGCCGAGTTCGGCAAAGCCCGGGTCCGAATGCCGGGCCAGCGATTCCTGCCAGTCCCAGACATCGTTGCCCAGCGTGGGCACATGGCCGAACTTGTCGTTCAGACGGATCTCGGCGATGCGGTGGATGTTGCGTATGGCTTCAGCGCATTCGAAATCGGGGTGGTTGTGCAGGCGGCGCGCAAACGTGTCGATGATTTCCTGCTTGGCCAGGCCCAGGCCGCGCGGCCCGCGCACCGCGAGAATGAAAGGAAAGCCGAAGCGCGCGTTGTAGTCGGCATTGAGCTGCTGGATGCGCGCGAATTCCTCCAGCGAGCACTGCGTGAGTCCGGCGCGGTTCTGTTCGTTGGTCGATTCGGCCGTGAGGCTGCGCGCGACCATGGCCTTGCCCGCGAGTTCGGGGTGGGCGCGTATCAGATCGATGCGCGATTGCGGCGAGGCATCGGCCAGCACCTTGACCATTGCGTGCTTGAGATGGTCCAGCGAGCGGAACGGCCGCTCGTTCAGCGCGGCCGCGGCAATCCATGGCGAATGTTCGTACAGACCGTCGAGCAGCGCGAGGGCCTGGGCCGGGTCGGCCTGATTCAGTTGTTCCAGCGTCAAGGGCATGAGTTCAATCCTGGCAGGGGTGGGTCTGCGCCCAGTGGCGAGCGATGTCTATGCGCCGGCATACCCAGACGGCTTCATGCTGCTGGATATGGTCGAGAAAGCGCTGCAGCGCGGTGATCCGGCCGGGCTTGCCCAGCAGCCGGCAGTGCATGCCAATGCTCATCATCTTGGGCGCGTTGTCGCCCGCGGGGTCGCCTTCGGCGTAGAGCACGTCAAAGGTGTCCTTGAGGTACTGGAAGAACGGGTCGGCGTGCGAGAAGCCCTGGGGTAGGGCGAAGCGCATGTCGTTGCAGTCGAGCGTATAGGGCACGATCAGCTGGTTTGCGCTGCTGCCATCGCTTTTCGCGACTTTCATCCAGAACGGCAGGTCGTCGCCGTAGTAGTCGCTGTCGTAGGCAAAGCCGCCGTAATCGGCGACCAGCCGGTGGGTGTTGGGGCTGTCGCGGCCCGTGTACCAGCCCAGGCCGTGTTCGCTGCGATCACCCAGCAGCTGCTGGAAGATCTCCATGGCCTGGCGCATATGGGCGCGCTCCACTTCCTCGGGAACGCCCTGGTAGTGGATCCACTTGAGGCCATGGCAGGCGATCTCATGGCCCAGCTCGACAAACGCCCGGGTCACGTCGGGGTGGCGCTGCAGCGCCGACGCGACGCCGAACACCGTCAGCGGCAGGCCGCGTTTCTCGAACTCGCGCAGCAGGCGCCAGACGCCGGCGCGCGAACCGTATTCATAGATGCCTTCCATGCTCATGTGGCGCTCGGGATAGGCCGCGGGATTGAACATTTCGGACAGGAACTGCTCGCTTGCCGGGTCGCCGTGCAGCACGGCATTCTCGCCGCCTTCCTCGTAATTGAGCACGAACTGCACGGCAATCCGGGCCTGGCCCGGCCATTGGGCGTGGGGCGGCCTGGGGCCGTAGCCGACGAGGTCACGGGGATAGGGGGCGGTGGCGTCGTACAGCATGCGCGGGAGCTTCAAACAGAAAGTGAGGACAGGGCCTGGGACAGGTCGTTGGCGGGCATCTCGCGGTCGAACGTGAGCCCGGCCTCGACATGCAATAAATGTTCCTGCATCAGGCGCACGGCCAGATCGGCATCCTTGGCGGCCAGCGCCGCGACGATCTCGGCATGTTCCTCGTGCGAATGCTCGGCAGCCGAGTCGGACTGGTACATCAGCATGATCAGCGCGCAGCGCGAAGTCAGGTCGGCAATCATCTGCGCCAGCACTTCGTTGCCCATCAGTTCGGCCATGCGCACGTGGAAGTCGCCCAGCAGTTCGGTGCGCTCACCGACGTCTGAGCGGTCCATCGCGGCCTGCTCGGCGGCCACATGGGTGCGCAGCGCCTTGATCTTGGCGGGCGTCACGCCCGCGGCAAAGGCGCGTGTCATTTCGGTTTCAAGCATGCGGCGCACGGCAAACACCTGGCGCGCTTCCTGCACGGAAGGCGTGGAGACATAGGCGCCGCGCGCCGGCTCCAGCGTGACCAGGCGGTTCTGCGTGAGCTGGAACAGCGCCTGGCGCACCAGCGTGCGCGAGACGCCGAAATGGTCTGCGAGTTTTTGTTCGCCCAGCTTGGTTCCGGGGCGCAGCTTGTGCTCCACGATGGCGCGGGTCAGGGCCTCGGCGATCGTGCGGGTGGTCGTGGATTCCATGGCGCAATCTTAGCGGGTGTAGAACAAAATTTGTATACAATTTTGTGTCACAGGCCTCCATCCGGCAAGGCTTTTGCACACAGGAGATTCCCTATGGGCCTGAGTACCCACGTTCTCGACACGATGCACGGCTGCCCCGCGGCCGGCATGGCCGTATCTTTCTATCGCACCGCAGGCGATCAGGCCACGCTGCTGCGCCAGTTGGTGCTCAACAGCGACGGCCGAACCGACGCGCCGCTGTTCGACAACGCCAGCCTGCAGGCCGGCACCTACCGCCTGACTTTCGATGTGGGCGCGTATTTCAAGGCGCGTGGCGTGGCGCTGCCCGAACCCAGCTTTCTCGACCGCGTGAGCCTGGACTTCGGCGTCGCCCACGTCGATCAGCACTACCACGTGCCGCTGCTGGTCAGCCCCTGGAGCTATTCGACTTATCGCGGGTCGTGATTGTGTAGGCCGTGAATTTGGCCAGGGCGACGGTGGTTCAAGGCGCGCTCACACAACCCGTTCGGGCTGAGCCTGTCGAAGCCGCGGTATTTTGTGTGCTGTTGCGAGAAGCGCGCGCTGCAGGCCGCACTGGCCGAGAACGCAGACGCGCTTCGACAGGCCAGGGGCAGACGGCCATCAGCCATTCATGCGCGGAAAAGCAGGCGCTCAGCGCTGGCCTTCGGTCAGCGTATCGAGCTGGAACTGCCCCGACTTGTCCCAGAGCCAGGTATCGGTATAGGTCACCTTGCCCATGCGCGCGGGCACGGGGTAGGGCGCGGCGCTGCGCACCGTGCGTTCGATTTCGGCAATGACCTCGGGCGCGTGCTTGGGCGCGCGCATCCAGCTCAGGCGCTGGACGCGGCCGTTGCGGTCAATGTCGACTTCGAGCACGCCGACCGCATAGAGCATGGGCGGTAGCTGGCCCTTGTAGATGCGCTGCGCGTTGTTGGCGTATAGATGCTTGGCCGCATCGGCGCGGTAGGCGCGCGGCGTGGCCGCGCCCGAAGGCATGGGGGCGACGCTGGCCTGGCCCTGCTGGGCGGGTCCGGGCCCCGGGCCGGGCTCGGGCGGCACGGGTGGCGACTTGCAGGCGGCAACCAGCGAGGCGACACCGGCCATCAGGCTGGCCCAGAGCCAGGAACGCGGGCGGCCGCTGTCCGCGGCTGCAGGGGAAGAGGGGGAACGCTTATCTGGCATGCCGCGAGGTTATCCTGAAAGCCTGCGGGTCCAGGGACGCCAACGTCCAAAACCATGCACTGCGCTGGCAAAGTGGGGAAGGATTTTCGTTTGAATACATTAAAAACCGCCTGTGACAAGCTGGCGGCCGCTCCGGCCTGCTGGGTCGAAGTGCTGCGATCGCAGGGATCGGTGCCGCGCGAAGCCGGCACCTGGATGCTGGTGCTGGCCGACGAACTGGTAGGCACCATAGGCGGCGGCCATCTCGAGTTCGAGGCCATGGCGCAGGCGCGAGCATTGCTTGCCCAGGGCGGCACGGCCCTGGAGCAGCGCTATGCGCTGGGCCCCAGCCTGGGACAGTGCTGCGGTGGCGTCGTGTGGCTGCGCTTCGAGCCGCTGGCCCGGGGCGAGCTGGCCGGACTGCAGGCGCTGGCCGCGCGCGCCGGCCAGCGTCTCGCGCCCGCGCTGCAGGTGGCCTTGTTCGGCGCCGGCCATGTGGGCCATGCGCTGGTGCGGCTGCTGAGCACGCTGCCCTGCAAACTGAATTGGATCGACAGCCGCGACGCGGTGTTCGAGACGCAGTGGGTGGAGGAAAGCGGCGCAGCCGTGGTGTGCGAGCATTCCGCGCCGGTCGAGGGCGCAGTGGCCGATCTTGCCGCGCATTCGCAGGTGCTGATCATGAGCTTCAGCCATGCCGAAGACCTGGAAGTGGTGGCCGCCTGCCTGCAGCGCCAGCGCGAGCGCGCCGACCTCGATTTCATCGGGCTGATAGGCAGCGCGACCAAGTGGGCGGTGTTCCGCAAACGCCTGGCGCAACGCGGCTTCAGCGAACAGGAAATGGACCAGGTCACATGCCCCATAGGCCTGGCCGGCATCACGGGCAAGGAGCCCGAAGTGATTGCCGTGGCC
The DNA here is from genome assembly GCF_057914905.1 of Comamonas sp. DB36. Taxonomy (NCBI): domain Bacteria; kingdom Pseudomonadati; phylum Pseudomonadota; class Betaproteobacteria; order Burkholderiales; family Comamonadaceae; genus Comamonas; species Comamonas sp. DB36. The sequence goes on along the minus strand of NZ_CP196631.1, from coordinate 3,450,462 downwards.
GTGGCCGCGCAGCTGCTGCAGCGGCGGGGCTGAGCCTGCCGCTGCCTGACAGCGCTTACTGGGGCTGAATGTTCGCCGCCTTGATGGTCTGCGCCCAGTGCTGGCGGTCGTTTGCCAGGTACTTCACGAAGTCGGCCGACGACACGCCTATCACCGGCTCGGAGCCGAGCTGGGCCATCTTTTCACGCGTTGCCGGATCCTTGAGCACTTCCTGCACGGCCTGGAAATAGCTGCCCATCACGTCGGCAGGCATGCCGGCGGGCGCGAACAGGCCTTGCCAGGTGGGCATGTCGAAGTTCTTGATGCCCTGCTCCTGCAGCGTGGGGACTTCGGGCAGCTGGGGCGCGCGCTTGGCGGTGGTCACGCCCAGGGCCTTGACCTTGCCTTCCTTGACCAGCGCCGCGGCGGTGGTGATGTTGTCGACGGTCATGGCAATGTGGCCGCCCAGCAGGTCGGTGATCACGGGCGCCGCACCCTTGTAGGCCACGGCTTCCATCTTCACGCCCAGGCGGCTGAGCATGGACTCGGCAATCAGGTGGTTGGAGATGCCTATGCCCGCGATGCCGTAGCTGGCCTGGGGATTCTTCTGGATGTAGCTCTTGAGCTCGCTGATGTTGGCCGCGGGCACGTTGTTGTTGACGATCACCACGTTGGGCTGGGTCGCGAGCAGCGTCACGGGCGCGAAGCTCTCGGGCTTGTACTTGGTGGCCGCGGGGTTCAGGTGAAAGGTCACCGACATCGAGCCGGCCGCGCCCATGCCCAGCGTGTAGCCGTCGGCCGGGGCCGTGGACAGGCGCTGGGCCATGATGTTGCCGCCCGCGCCCGGGACGTTCTCGACCACCACCGGCTGGCCCAGCTTGCGGCCCAGCGGTTCCGCGATCAGGCGCGCCAGCGTGTCGGCCGAGCCGCCGGGCGCAAAGCCCACGAGCAGCTTGACGGGACGCTCGGGTTTCCACTGCGCGAGGACCGCGGTGGAGCCGAGGGCGGTGGTGGCCAGGGTCAAAGCGCAGACACCGGCATGGATCATGGGACGAATCGACATGGAAAACTCCTCAAACTCACAGTGAAAAAACGGTTCTTCGACGCGGCCGGCGAGGCAGGCTCAGGACGAACGGGATGGTTTCAGGCCAGCAGCTGCGCCAGTGCGTCGGCGACGATGCGGTTCGACAGCAGCGTCGGCCGGCCGCTGGCCTGGGCCACGCGCGCGCGCATTGCCTGGCCGTAGCCCATGCAGTGCATGACGATCAGATCGCAGTCGGCCAGCGCGCGGCCCGCGGCGTCGAACGCCGCGGCCGCGGCGCGTGCGTCGGTTTCGTAGGGCGAGGCGTGCACGGTCCTGACCGCGCAGGCCACGGGCTGGGCCAGGTGAAAAGTCGCGACCTGGGCCGCGAGCGGAACGATCAGACCCAGCGTGGTGCAATGCGCCGACAGCGCCGCGACATGGTGGTCGACCACCTGCTGCGGCTCGACCACAAGGCTGCGCATGCGCTCGATCACCGTGCCGGTGCAAAGCGGCACCAGCGCGTCATAGCCCTGGTCGTCGGCCTGCTGCATCAGCGCCGCCAGGCGCGCCTCGGTCGCGTGGTGGTCCAGCTCCACCGGTGTGCCGTCGCGCAGGCGCGAAGCAAAGCGGTGGCTGCCGGGCCGGGGGGCGAGCGCGGCGCGCTGCGCGGCGTCGAGGCCGTCGAGCACGCCGAACTCGTCTATGCGTACATGCTCGCCCAGGCACAGCGCCATTTCAGGCACGACGTCGGAGCGCGGCGATTCGCCGATGGTGAAGAATGCGATGCGGCGTGCCATGGCGGCTGCCTTTATGCGTTCGCGGGCACGTTGCCCACGGTCTGCAGATGGGCCAGCGAGCCGTAGCGCGCCTGCAGCTGGGCCCAATGTTCGGCATGCACAAAAGGCAGCTTGCCCGCGCCGAACATCTTGGCGACTTCGACGCAAAAGCGCATGGCGACATCGGTGTCCCAGGCATTGGTCACACCAGTGGCGCAGCCCGGCACTGTGGTCTGGGCGGTCAGCGCCACGCCGACCACGGGGGCGTCGGTGGCGATCGTCGGCTGCATGATGGAGTTCACATGCGGCAGGCCGTTCTCGTAAGGCGTGATGTCCTGCGTCGTCAGCGGCAGCGTCAGCGGCAGCTGGCCGCTGACCCAGCCCATGAGATCGAGCATCAGATCGGGGATCGGCAGCAGATAGCCCTGCTTGGCCACGGGAGTGAGTGCCACGCCGCGCTGGTTCACGAGGCGGTTGCCGCGCGTGGTGTCGACGGCCAGGATCGCATCCATGCGCTGGCTGACTTCGTGGCGCATCATTTCGCGCATCGCGAACGGCGACTTCATCATCGGCACCGGGTGCTGCGGCCGCGTGCCCGCGGCCGGGCAGATATGCGTGTGGATGATGACGCTGCCTTCCAGCACATCGCCGCGCTTGTGCATTTCCATCAGCTGGGCCGCGGCCGCCAGCGCCACCACGGCGCCGTCGCTGTCGGAGACCAGGCCGGTCACGCTGGGGCGCGCGCCCACGCCGCCCAGGCGCCCGACGATGCCCAGGCGTGGCGCCGCAGGGTTGCTGCCGGGAATTTCAATCGCGATGAAGTCCGTCGACAGTCCGTCCTGGCTCACGGGCGTGACGGTGATGCTGCCCACGCCGAAGCTGCCGAGAAATTCTGCGATGCTGGCGCCGCTCACATGGGCGCTGGACAGGAGGTCGATGAGATGGGATACGTGTTTCATGGCGTCAGAACTTCAGAATTTCCAGGCGCCCATGGGCAGGATTGCCGGCGCCTCGGTAGCGGTGAACCAGCGGGCCGGCGTCTGCGCATCGCCCAGCAAGGTGTAGTTGTCGTTGTCCACGCGCAGGCCCGTGCCTTCGGGCAGGCCCAGCACGGGCACACCGGGGTTGAGCAGCGCGAACTCGCGCAGCCGCTGCTGGCGGGTCTCGCCGCGGTGGCCTTCGGGGTGGGCTTCGGTGTAATGCGGGTTGATCTGGAACGGCACCAGGCCCAGCGTGTCGAAGCCCAGCGGGTCGACAATCGGCATGTCGTTGCTGGTGCTCAGGCGCGGGCAGGCGAGGTTGGCGCCCGCGCTCCAGCCCAGGTAGCGCGCGCCGCCCGAGCGCACGCGCTCGGCGATGGCCGCGAGCTGGCCCGTCTGGCGCAGCTGGCGCACCAGCGCGAACGTATTGCCGCCGCCCACCACGATATGCGTGGCGCGCGCAATGGCTTCGAGCGGCGTGGCTTCGCGGTGCAGCGATTGCACGTCGAGGCCCACGGGGCGCAGCGCATCGGCGACCAGCGTTTCGTAGGCGTCCCAGGTGCGCGTGACGCCGGCATAGGGCACGAACAGTACGCGCGCTCGTGCGCTTCCCGTTGCGGCCCATTCGGTGATTGCCGGCAGCGCGTGGGTCAGAAAGCCAAGGGGGCTGGTGGAGTTGCTCAGAAGCAGGAGTTGCATGGTGGCAGGCCTTAAAGGGTGGGAGACCACTGCGCGCTGGGCAGTGCGGGTTCGGTCCAGAAGCGGTCGCCGACGCGCCGCCCCAGCGTGCCGACTTCGTCGAGCATCAGCTGGCGGTAGCGGTTGATCGAGGGCAGATCCATGGGCGCGTGCACGCCGGCGACGAACGAGACGCAAAAGCCGCGCAGCTCGCCGCTCATCGGGTGGCGCACCGCAGCCGCGACCGCGCCCACACCCGGCAGCGCGGCGTCGACCAGCACCGCATGGTGCTGGCGCGTGGCCACGGCCACTTCCGCGATCAGCGCGCCCACATTGGCCAGCCGCGCCTGGCTCGGCGGCTCGATGGGGCGTTGGGCATCGTTGCCATACAGTGTCTCGAATTCTTCCTTCGTTAGGCGCGACAGCATGGCCCGGCCCATGGCGGTGTCGCAGGCCGCGCGCAGCGATCCCGGTGGGGAGACGACCTGAACCGGCGAGCGCCCATCAAGCCGCTGTATGACCATGGTCTGCGCGCCGTTGAGCGTGGACAGGTAGGCGGTCAGGCCGGTGCGCTCGGACAGATGCTCCAGCACCTGCCAGCACAGTGCATCCCAGGAGGCGTTCTGGCCCTGGGGCTGGGAGGCCTGGGCCAGCAGCGTGCTGGTGCGGTAGCGTCGCGTGCGCGGGTTCTGTTCGAGCAGGCCGAAGCGGTGCATCTGGTGCAGAAGATGCGAAGCCGAGCTCTTGGGCAGGTCCAATTGCTCGGCCACCTCGCTGAAGCTCAGGTCGGCGACGCCTTGGGCATACACCGTCAGCAGGCGCTGTACGTTTTCCAGAATGCTCATGTCGAAGTCTCTGTTCGGTTTTTTAGAACCATGTTCGGTATTTACGTTCATGATACGGGATGCGCATGGGTAACGGTGGTCGCCTGCATGGCAATTGCATCAATCGCAAACGCACTATTCAGTAGTTTCGATCTATGGATGCCTGATTTCTCATGAGTGAAGTGAGCGCTAGCTCATGTTTCTGACCTTTATGGAAAACCCTGGAGAAATGCTGCACCAAGCCTGTGAATTGCCGCGCACCGAGGCAGTGCGCGTTGCGCGCATGCAGTGCAGCCACTTTTTGGCCCAGATTTCGTGACTTTTTGTATACACTTGCCGCCAGTACAGACTGGTCGCAGCGGTGCCGTAGCGGTGGTTCAACCATTGCAGGTGCGCGATCTTCTCCTGCCCAGAGCGCCCGCAGTGGTGGGCAGGTGGATCTTCACGGCAGCCCCACGCTGCCAGGGTTGAGGCTATGGAAAGCTACATTCTCGATTGGGCCAATCTGCTGCTCCGGTGGTTGCACGTCATTACTGCAATTGCCTGGGTCGGGTCCTCGTTCTACTTCGTGTTTCTCGACAGCAGCCTCACGCCGCCGCAGGACGAAGACCTCAAGAAACAGGGCGTGAGCGGCGAACTCTGGGCCGTGCACGGCGGCGGCTTCTACCATCCGGTGAAGTTCGCGGTGTCGCCGCCCAAGCTGCCCGACCATCTGCATTGGTTCTACTGGGAAAGCTACACGACCTGGCTCAGCGGCTTCGCGCTGCTCACGGTGTCGTACCTGTGGAACGCGAATATCTACCTGGTCGATCCGTCCAATCCGCACGCGCTGCATCCGCATGCGGCAATTGCCGCGGCGCTCGCTTTCCTGGTGGTGTTCTGGCTGCTGTATGACGGCATCTGCCGCATCTTCGGCCAGCGCGAGCGCGGCGACGCCATCGTCGGCGCGCTGGTGCTGGTGCTGGTCTGCTTCGCGGCCTGGCTTGCGTGCCAGATCTTCCCGGGCCAGGCGGCCTTCCTGCTGATGGGCGCGATGCTCGCGACCTCGATGAGCGCCAACGTGTTCTTCTGGATCATTCCCGGCCAGCGCACCGTGGTCAAGGATCTCAAGGAAGGCCGGCCGGTCGATCCCATTCACGGCAAGCGCGGCAAGCAGCGCAGCGTGCACAACACCTACTTCACGCTGCCGGTGCTGTTCGCCATGCTGTCCAACCACTACGGCTGGCTGCACAGCCATGCGCAGAACTGGCTGGTGCTGATACTGATGATGTTCGCGGGCGCAGCCATTCGCCAGTTCTTCGTCATGCGCCACGGCTTCAAGCTGGGCCGCAACGCCCACCCCTGGCCCTATGCGCTGGCCGGCGTGCTGGTGCTGGTGGCAACCGCCGTCTGGCTCAAGCCCGTTCCCAAGGCGGCCGCGGCGGTTGCTGCGGCCTCCACTGCGCCGGCTGCAGCGCCAGCCGCAGCGCCGGTGGCGGCGGCAGCCGGCGTTCCCGGCTATGAAGCCATGGCGCCGCTGTTCACCCAGCATTGCGTGGTCTGCCACAGCTCCGCGACGCTGGCGCAGAAGAACGTCAAGCTCGACGCGCCCGACGAAGTCAAGCTGCATGCGAACCAGATCTACCAGCAGGTCGTGGTGCTGCGCAAGATGCCGTTTGGCAATCCGGGCGCGCTCAGCGACGCGGAGCGCGACCTGGTCAAGCGCTGGTACGAAGGCGGCGCACCCGTTCGATGAACGCCTCTGGTCTCGGACCTGCATGCCATGCACAATCCGGGGCCATGACCACAAAAACTCTTTGCGAGACAAGCGCGCTGCCCGATCCACACCGGCAGCCGCGCGAATTCCTGAACGCCCTTTTCGCCACCGCGGTGCGCAGCGCGCTGCCGCTGCATGCGATCGCCGAACACCTGCCCGCGCCGCCGCGCGGCCGCACGGTGGTGATTGGTGCTGGCAAGGCCGGGGCCTCCATGGCCCAGGCGGTCGAGGCGCTGTGGCCTGCCGACGCCCCCTTGAGCGGCCTGGTCGTGACGCGCTATGACCATATCCCCGTGCGCCCCGCAGGCCTGGCCGAACGCATAGAAGTCGTCGAAGCTTCGCACCCCGTGCCCGACGCGGCCGGCATGCGCGCCGCGCAGCGCATCCTGGCGCTGGTCCAGGGCCTGACGGCCGATGATCTGGTGCTGTGCCTGATCTCGGGGGGCGGCTCGTCGCTGCTGACGCTGCCGGCCGAAGGCCTGACGCTCGAAGACAAGCAGCGCATCAACCGCCAATTGCTCGAAAGCGGCGCCGACATCGCCGAGATGAACTGCGTGCGCAAGCATCTGTCGCGCATCAAGGGCGGGCGCCTGGCCGCGGCCTGCGCGCCGGCGCGCGTGGTCACGCTGACCATCAGCGATGTGCCCGGCGACGATCCCGCAACCATCGCCAGCGGTCCCACCGTGGCCGATGCCGGCAGCTGCGCCCAGGCGCTGGCCATCATCGACCGGCTGGGCATTGCCTTGCCTGACAGCGTGCGCGCGGCGCTGCGGGATGGCACGCTCGAGACCCCCAAGCCCGGCGACGCCTGTTTCGCCGGCCACACCTTGGCCGTGATTTCCGCGCCCCAGCAGGCGCTCGAAGCCGCTGCGGCCCAGGCGCGCGCGGCCGGCATCGATGCCTGGGTGCTGAGCGATGAAATCGAAGGCGAGTCGCGCGAAGTCGGCCGCGTGCATGCGGCGCTGGCGCGCGCCGCGGCGCGCCCGGGCCAGGTTTTCCAGCCGTTCAAGACACCCTGCGTGCTGCTCAGCGGCGGCGAGACCACGGTCACGGTGCGCGCGCGCGCGCCCGGTGCGGCCAAGGGCCGGGGCGGGCGGGCCGGCGAGTTCTGCCTGGGCCTGGCGCAGGCGCTGCAGGGCCAGGCCGGCGTCTGGGCGCTGGCCGCCGACACCGACGGCATCGACGGCGTGGAGAACAATGCCGGTGCGCGCGTGACGCCAGATACGCTGGCGCGGGCGCGCGCACTGGGCCTGTCGGTGCAGGACCATCTCGACCGCAATGATGCCTGGACCTATTTCAACGGCCTCGATGATCTCGTTGTCACGGGACCCACGTTCACCAATGTCAACGATTTCCGCGCGCTGCTGATTCTCGGTGCCGACGCAGACGATTCTTGACCTGGCGCAAGTCGCGCGCCGGCGCGCTGCGGCACAGTGGCGCAATGTTGCCCCTGTCCCGCATCGACGTTTTCTCTCCGGCTGAACGGCGCAGCGCCGGCGCGCTGCTGCGTGCGCGCGCCATGCGCTGCGAGGATGTGCTGTACCTCGACAGCGGCCGGGTCGCGCTGGGAATCCGCGAGCCGCAGGGCGGATTGCGCCACCGGCTGGGTAGCGTCGTGGGCCCGGCCTGGCTGGACGCGGCCTTTGTGCTGCGCGGACGCTGCTGCAGCCTGGACATGGTCGCCGAAGGCGCGGTGCAATTGCGCCGCGTGCCGCTGCGCACGTTCGAAGCCGGGCTCAAAGACCTGCCGCCGCTGCTGCGCGGCCTGGTTGACGACATGGCCCAGGCCTATTGCGAACAGACCGATCTGGCGATCAGTCGCCTGCTGCAGGACGCCGAAGGGCGCTGCGCGCAGTGGCTGCTGCAGCACGCGCAGGGAACGCCCGCAGGCGGCCAGCAGGTGGTGCTGGGCGAACGCAAGCGCCACATTGCTGCGCAACTGGGCATCGCGCCCGAAACGTTCTCGCGCGCGCTGGGCCGACTGCGCGACCAGGGTCTGATCGCGGGCCGCGGCAATCTGCTGCAACTGCCCAGGCCTGAAGCGTTGCGCGAGCTCGCCAGCCATCTGCCCTGAGCCCGGTGCGGCGCCGAATGTCGGCGGGCCGACGGGTTACAAATGTTTTCGTGGAGGTATGAGGGTTCCACCCCTAGGGCGGGCCACAGCGGCTGCTTATATTGGCTGCACATTGGTTCGCCCTAAGCCCATGGCCCTTGATGCCGATCTCTCCCGCGCTGCAGGCCTCTCTGACGAGGGCCGTCTGCTGCCGCGTGCACGACTGGGACCGCTGCTGCGCTGCCTGCTGCTGCTGCTGGTCCTGGCGGTGCTGCTGGCCAGCGCGGGCACGGCCTGGTATGTGCACCGCGGCGTGGCCCAGGAGGCACTCACGCGCGCCAGCGACCAGCAGACCGACGAAGTCGAACTCGTGGCGCGCCTGCTCGCCGCGCGCGTCGAGCAGCAGCAAAAAGTGTTGCTGACCCTGGCCGACGCGATGCCGCTTTCGCGCCTGGAGGACAGGCAGGCGCTGGGCCTGGCGCTGCACGAGGAGCTGCCGCTGGTCGACTGGTTCGACTCGGTGAGCGTGGCATTGGCCGACGGCCGCCTCATGGCCTATATGCGCGCGGGCAAGGACCTTCCGCTCGATTCGCTGGACGCGAATGAACGCGAACTGCTGCGGCGCACGCTGGCCGGCGGCAAGCCCATGGTCGGCACGGTGCTGCAGACCGAGAACGATGACTTGCGGCTGCTGTTCACCGCGCCGCTGCGCACCAGCGCGGGCGAGGTCATGGGCGTGATGGCCGGCGGCATGCGCCTGTCGTCCCAGGCGCTGCTGCCGCCCGCGGCCGCCGACGGCTGGACCGCGAGCCGGCTGATGCTGGTCGCGCCCGACGGCGGCATCGTGGCCCACTCGAACCCCGCGCGCTGGCTGGGCCATGTGCGCGACGAAGCCGGTCTGGGCCTGCCTTTCGCGCGCATGCTGCAGCAGCAGTTGCCGGTGCAGATACGCAGCGCCAGCCAGACCGAGGGCGACTATCTCTACACGCTGGCCGGCATGCCGCTGCCGCAATGGTTTCTGGTGCGCGTCACACGGCTGGCCGCGCCGCCGCTCTGGGGGGCTGCAGGCTGGGGCAGCGCGGCGCTGCTCGGTGCGGCGCTGATCGCGCTGCTGGCCGCGTCTGTCATGGTGCTGCTGGCCCAGCCCTGGATGGATTTGACGGCGCGCGCGGCGCAGATGCTGCAGCGCCATGGGCCCGGCGGCGCGCCGCGGCTGGCCCGCATGCCGGCGCTGGCCCATGCCTGGGGCGAAGTCGCGGTGCTGTGGCGCGCGCTGCACGCGCTGTCGCGCCAGCGCGATACGCTGGCGCGGCGTGCGGCGCGCTTTCAGGCGCAGACCGTGACCATTCTCGAAGAGGCTCCGGTGGCGGTCGTGGTCACGCGCCACGACCGCGTGGAGCTGCTGGGCACGCAGGCCGCGCACATGCTGGGCTATGCACCGCAGGAGCTCCAGGGTTATCCCATACGCCAACTCTGCGCGAGCGACGCCGAGCACCGCCGGCTGATGGAACGCATTCATTGGGAAATGCGCGCCTATGGCCAGTTCGATGGCGAAGTCTGCCTGATGCGCAAGAACGGCAGCCCGGTGTGGCTGCGCCTGCAGGGCCGGCGCGTCACTTCGGCGCTGCGGCGCGAGGCGGGCGCGGTGGCGGCCGTGGTCTGGATGGTCAGGGATGTCACCGATCAGCGCGCGGCGCGCACCCAGCCGCAGTGGCTGGCCCAGCACGACGCGTTGACGCAGCTGCCCAATCGTGAATCTTTGACGCTGTGGCTGCAGCACTGGCTCGACGAACGCCGCAAACCGCTGCGCGACCAGGCCCAGCCTGCGCCGGGCGAAGGCGGGGTGCTGCTGTTTCTCGATCTCGATCACTTCGCCAGCGTCAACGATCTTGCCGGCCACGACGCAGGCGATGCCTTGCTGCGCCATTTCGCGCGCCTTCTGGAGACGATGGTGCGTCAACCCGGCATGGTCGCGCGTCTGGGCGGCGACGAGTTCGCCGTGCTGCTGCCCGACGCCAGCGTGCGCGAAGGCCTGGCCCAGGCCGACCAGCTGTGCCAGGCCACCAGCGCCTGGGAGGCGTCGTACCAGGGCCAGCGCTTCTGGCTGGGGGTGAGCATAGGCATGGTGGTGCTTGACGCGCGCCAGGCCAATATCGCGGCTGTGCTGCACGCGGCCGACATGGCCTGCTACGAAGCCAAGCGCCAGGGCCGGGGGCGCGTGCACCAGCATTCAAAGGCCTTGGCGGAGAACGTGGCGCCGGATTGAGCCTTTTGCCCGTTCGTGGAGAGGTTACGGCGAGGCGGCCGCTCACGCAGGCCAGTCCTGGGCGCAGTACTTTTTCCCCGTTCGTCCTGAGCCCGTCGAAGGATGAACGGCCTGCACTCAAAGCATGAGGACGGGTCGGGTTCGATACACCCGGCCAGGCCAGCGCACCACGAAGGGTTTGCAAGCACTATTCACTGGCTTAGGTCTGTGACCAACGCCAGGTCCGCCCCTAAACCCTCCCCAGCGCCCGCAACACATTCTCCGCCGTCGCCGGCGCCGTGAGCGCCAGCGGTTGGCGCGCCAGCGCGCCGCTGCGCGTCGCCGCGATCGCATTGCGCAGGGCTTCGTAGACGCTGATGGCCAGCATGAACGGCGGTTCGCCCACGGCCTTGCTGCCGCCCACGTTGTCTTCGCGGTTGGCCTCGGGCCAGAGGTCGACGCGGAAATGCGCGGGAATGTCGCCGGCCGTGGGAATCTTGTAGGTGCTGGGAGCGTGCGTGGTCAGCAGGCCCTTGTCGTTCCAGACCAGCTGTTCGGTCGTGAGCCAGCCCATGCCCTGCACGAAGCCGCCTTCGATCTGGCCGACATCGATCGCCGGGTTGATGCTGTGGCCCACGTCGTGCAGGATGTCCACGCGCAGCACGCGGCTCTCGCCGGTCAGCGTGTCGACGGCCACTTCGGTGCAGGCCGCGCCATACGCGAAGTAGTAGAACGGCCGACCCGTGAGCGTGTGCTTGTCGTAGTGGATCTTGGGCGTGCGGTAGAAGCCGTCGCTCCACAGCTGGATGCGGTTGGCAAAGGCTTCGCCGACCACATCTTCCCAGCGGCGTTCGCTCTTGGGCGTGCGCACCAGGCCGCCGACGAAATCCACCGCGCCCGCGCCGCAGTGGTCCAGGCCGGCGACGAATGCCGCGAGGTTGTTGCGCACGGTGCGCGCCGCGTACTGCGCCGCGCGGCCGTTCAGATCGGTGCCGCTGGAGGCCGCCGTGGCGCTGGCGTTGGGAATCTTGCTGGTGTCGCTGGCCGTGACCAGCACCCGCGCCAGCGGCACGCCCAGTTCGTCGGCGACGATCTGCGCCACCTTGGTGTTCAGGCCCTGGCCCATTTCGGTGCCGCCATGGTTCACCTGCACGCTGCCGTCGGTGTAGACATGGACCAGCGCGCCCGCCTGGTTGAACAGCGTGGCCGTGAAGCTGATGCCGAACTTGACGGGCGTGATCGCCAGGCCGCGCTTGATGATGGGCTGGCCGGCGTTCCAGGCCGCGATCTCGGCCTGGCGTGCGCGGTAGTCGGCCGACTCGGCCAGCGTGGGCAGCAGCGCGTGCAGGATGTTGTCTTCGACGCGCATCTGGTAGTGCGTGAGGCTGCGCGGCCCCTGCGGGTCGGCGTCGTAGAGGTTGTGCAGGCGCACGTCGAACGCATCGCGGCCCAGCTGGCGCGCGATGTCGCCGATGATGGCCTCGATGACGATCACGCCCTGCGGGCCGCCGAAGCCGCGGAACGCCGTATGGCTCTGGGTGTTGGTCTTGCAGCGGTAGGAGGCGATCTCCACGTCGCTGAGGAAATAGGCGTTGTCGGCGTGGAAGATCGCGCGGTCGGCGACCGGGCCCGACAGGTCGGCCGAGAAGCCGCAGTTGACCAGCATTTCCAGCTGCAGCCCGGTGATGCGGCCGCTGTCGTCGAAGCCCACATCGTATTCGTAGGCAAACGGGTGGCGCTTGCCGGTGATCATGAAGTCGTCGTCGCGGTCCAGCCGCAGCTTGACCGGGCAGCCGAACTTGTGCGCGGCCACGGCGGCCCAGACCGCCAGGTGGCCGGCCTGGGTTTCCTTGCCGCCAAAGCCCCCGCCCATGCGCCGGCACTCGACCTTGACCGCGTGGTTTTCCAGGCCCAGCGCGTGCGCGACCCAATGCTGGACTTCGCCCGGGTGCTGGGTGCTCGACAGGATCTGCCACTGGCCCTGCTCCAGCGGCAGCGCATAGGCAATCTGGCCTTCGAGATAGAAATGCTCCTGGCCGCCGACTTCGAGCCGGCCGCTGAGCCGGTGCTCGCTGCGCATCAGCGCGCCCTGGGCGTCGCCGCGGCGCACGAACACCGGCGGCAGCACATAGCTTTGCTGCGCATGCGCGCTGTGCACATCAAGCACCGCGGGCAGGGTCTCGATATCGCATTCGACCAGGCGCGCGGCGCGGCGCGCCTGGCGCATGCTGTCGGCAATGACCAGGCCTATGACCTGGCCCACATGCTGCACGCTGTCGATGGCAAACACCGGCTCGTCGTGGCCGAACGCGGCCAGCAGCTTGTCGCCGGGCACGTCGGGCGAAAGCACCACGCCGCGCACGCCGCGCAGCGCCTGGGCCGCCCGGCTGTCGACGCCGCGCAGCCGGCCGTGGGCGACTTTCGACAGGATGGGCGCGGCATACAGCGTGCCTTTGGTTTCGGGCAGGTCATCGATGTAGTTCACCGTGCCCAGCACCTGGGCGCGGGCGCTTTCGTGGAAATGCGACTGGCCCATGGCGGGCAGAGCGCGCGCGGGCGCAATCGCCGCGGCGACTTCGGGGGAGAGCGGGTGAAGGACTTTCATGCCTTGGCTTTCTGGACGGCGGCCGCTTGTGCCAGCGGAATCAGGGTGGCGAGCACGGGTCCTGAACCCGTGCTTTCAAGCCAGTAGCGCTCGAGCAGATGCGCGAGCAGCGCACGGCGGTACTCGCCGCTGGCGCGCATGTCGGACAGCGGCTGGAACTCATTGCGCAAGCTGTCGGCGGCGCGCGCCAGCGTGGCCTCGCTCCAAGGGGCGCCGGTCAGCACGGCTTCGGTGGCGCGCGCGCGCACCGGCGTGGCCGCGACGCCGCCCACGCCAATCGACGCCGCCTGCACCTGACCGTCCCGCAGCGTGAGCTGTATCGCCAGGCAGACCGCGGAAATGTCGTCGTCGGTGCGCTTGGAGACCTTGTAGGCGCGCAGCAGTTCGCCGGCACGCGGCTTGGGCACTTCGATGTGCGTCAGCACCTCGTCGGCGGCCAGCTGGTTCTTGCGGTAGCCGGTGTAGAAGTCTTCGAGCGGCAATCGGCGCTGGCCGCGAAGGCTGGCCAGCACCACCTGGGCGCCCAGGGCGATCAGCAGCGGCATCGAGTCGCCTATGGGCGAGCCGTTGGCGACGTTGCCGCCCAGCGTTCCCGCGTTGCGCACCGGCAGTCCGGCAAAGCGCGCGGCAAATTCATCGAGCTGCGGCCACAGCGCCTGCAGCGCCGCAAACGCCTGGGTCAGCGTTGCCGCCGCGCCTATCACCAGCTGTTCGCCGCTGGCGTCTATCTCGCGCAGCTCGGCGACGCGCGTCACGTCGAGCACCTGGCCGAACTCGCGGAACTGCTTGGTGACCCACAGGCCCACATCGGTGCCGCCGGCAACGATCTGCGCCTGGGGATGTGCGGCGCGTGCCTGCAGCAGTTCGGCCAGCGTGCGCGGCGCAAGGTAATCTGCGCCTTCAAGCGCGGGCGCGGCCAGCTGGTGCAGCTGAGCGAGCAGCGCGGCCTCGTCGACCCGGGCGCGCGGCAGATCGGCCATCTGCTGGGCGGCATCGAGAATGGGGCGGTAACCGGTGCAGCGGCACAGATTGCCCGAAAGATCATGCTGGGCCTGCTCGCGCGTGATGGCCTGGCCCTGGCACACGCGGTTCTGGTACATGCCGAACAGGCTCATCACGAAGCCCGGCGTGCAAAAACCGCATTGCGAGCCGTGGCAGCTGACCATGGCTTCCTGGGCCGGGTGGATGCTGGCGGCCGGGTCGCGCGCGATCAGCGGGTCGCGCGTGAGGTCTTCCACGGTCCACAGCGCCAGCCCGTGCACGGAATGCGCCAGGCGTATGCAGCTGTTGATGGCCGAATAGCGCAGCTGCTCGCCTTCGGCCGAGGCCACGGCCTCGCCTATCACCACCGTGCAGGCGCCGCAATCGCCCTCGGCGCAGCCTTCCTTGGTGCCGGTGCAGCCCAGGTCTTCGCGCAGGACTTCGAGAAGCGTGCGTTCGGGCGGCACAGCGTGCAGTGTCACGGTCTGGCCGCGGCGTATGAATTGCAAGGCAGAGAGGGTCATGGATCGACGTGGAGAAAGCAGCGGGGAAACATCGGGGGTGGGGCCATGGTGCCATGGCTCTGTTACCTAGCAATTTTCATGCTCCGCGCGCTCCGCGTCCATCGGTGCCGCACCCGAGGCGCGGGCCAACGCTACGGTAAAGCACCAATGCGCACGGGTTTTGCTTGCAGCAGACTGGCCGATTGCGCGTTTACGCACGGTTGCGGGCGCAGTTGTCCGGCAAGCACCCTGCATGCCGGCCGCTGGACACGCTGTTTCGAGGCGGGCGAAGGAGTGCGCCGTGCAATGCGAAGCGTGACTTTGTTGCTATATTTTTAATAGCTTATTGGCTAAGCCAGGCAAGCACTTGCAGGATATCTTATGGAATGTGTTTGCAAAATTGAGAGACAATCGCGCCCATGAATCCCCCTGAAACAAATTCCGCGCCCGGCATGCCACCGCCGCGCTTGCAATTGACGGGCATTACCAAACGTTACCCGGCCGTCGTGGCCAACAGCGGAGTCTCGCTGACGGTGCAGCCCGGCGAAGTGCATGCCGTGCTGGGCGAAAACGGTGCGGGCAAGTCGACGCTGATGAAAATCATCTACGGTTCGGTCAAGCCCGACGAAGGCCTGTTGCAGGTCGATGGCAAGGTGGTGCAGATCCGCAATCCGCAGGAAGCGCGCCAGCTGGGCATTGCCATGGTGTTCCAGCACTTCAGCCTGTTCGACACGCTCACGGTGGCGGAAAACGTCTGGCTGGGCCTCGACAAGCAGATCGCGCTGGCCGAAGTCGTGCGCCGCATCGACGAAACCGCGAGCCTCTACGGCATGTCCATAGACCCGCAGCGCCCGGTGCACAGCCTGTCGGTCGGTGAAATGCAGCGCGTTGAAATCATCCGCGCGCTGCTCACGCGCCCGCGCGTGCTGATTCTCGACGAGCCCACTTCGGTGCTCACGCCCCAGGCCGTCGAGAAGCTGTTCGTGGTGCTGCGCAAACTCGCTGCCGAAGGCTGCAGCATTCTCTATATCAGCCACAAGCTGCATGAAATCCGCGAACTGTGCGACAGCTGCACGGTGCTGCGCGGCGGCAAGGTCACGGGCGTGTGCCGTCCGGGCGAGGAATCGAACGCCTCGCTGTCGCGGCTGATGATAGGCGCCGAGCCGCCTGCGCTCACGCACCGCGAAGTCGCCACCGGCGCCACCGTGCTGCGCGTGCAGGGCCTCACCTTGGCGCGCACCGACCATTTCGGCGTTGATCTCGCGGGCATAGATTTCGAAGTGCGCGCCGGCGAAGTCGTGGGCATCGCGGGCGTCTCGGGCAACGGCCAAAAGGAGCTGCTCTACAGCCTGTCGGGCGAAGACCGGCGCGCCGCGCCGGCCATGGTCCAGGTCTCGGGCCGGGACGCGGGCCGCATGTCGCCGCGCCAGCGCCGCGCGCTGGGCCTGCATTTCGTTCCCGAGGAGCGGCTGGGCCGGGGCGCCGTGCCGTCGATGAGCCTGGCGCACAACCTGCTGCTCACGCGCGACGACGCCGTGGGCCGCGGCGGCTGGCTGCGCATGGATGTGCTGCACAGCCAGGCGCGCGGCATCATCGAGCGCTTCAAGGTCAAGGCCGGCGGCCCGCATTCGGCGGCCAAGTCGCTGTCGGGCGGCAACCTGCAGAAGTTCATTGTCGGCCGCGAGATCGAAGCCAGGCCCAAGCTGCTGATCATCTCGCAGCCGACCTGGGGCGTGGACGTGGGCGCGGCCGCGCAGATCCGCGGCGAAATCCTGGCGCTGCGAGATGCGGGCTGCGCCGTGCTGGTGCTCAGTGAGGAGTTGGACGAATTGTTTGAAATCTGTGATCGACTGCATGTCGTGGCCAAGGGCCAGCTGTCGCCTTCCGTGCCCCGGGCCCAGGCCACGGTGCAGCGCATAGGCGAATGGATGAGCGGACTGTGGCATGACGAACCGGCGCATGGCGTGGCCGCGGGAGGTGCACATGCTCAAGCTTGAACCCCGCCCCCAGGTCTCCAAGGTCTGGACCTATGCCTCGCCGGTGCTGGCGCTGGCGATCACCGTGCTGATCGGCGTGGCGCTGTTCATGCTGCTGGGCAAGGACCCGGTGCGCGGCCTGCAGGCGTTCTTCTGGGAACCGATCAAGTCGGGCTATGCGCTGGGCGAACTGGTGATGAAGGCCACGCCGCTGCTGCTGGTGGCGCTGGGCCTGGCCGTGTGCTTTCGCTCGAATGTGTGGAACATCGGCGCCGAAGGTCAGTTCGTCATGGGCGCGATTGCCGCGGGCGGCCTGGCGCTGCTGGCCGACAAGAACACCGGTCCCTGGATCGTTCCGGCGATTCTCGTTGCCGGCGTGCTCGGCGGCATGGTCTGGGCCGGCATCGTCGCCTTCCTGCGCGACCGCTTCAACGCCAATGAGACCCTGGTCAGCCTGATGCTGGTCTATGTCGCCATCCTGGTGCTGGGCTATCTGGTCTACGGCCCGTGGAAGGACCCGCAGGGCTACAACTTTCCGCAGAGCAAGACATTCGAGCGCGTGACGCAGATCCCCAAGCTGATCGACGGCATGCGCATGAACATCGGCGTGATCCTGGCGCTGCTGGGCGCGGGCGCGCTGTGGGCGTTCCTGGCGCGCACGCGTGCCGGCTTTGCCCAGCAGGTCAGCGGCCTGGCGCCGGCGGCCGCGCTGTACGCGGGCTTTTCCTCGCGCCGCGCGCTCTGGACCGCGCTGCTGATCTCCGGGGGCGCGGCGGGACTTGCCGGTGCGCTCGAAGTCGCCGGCCCCATGGGCCAGCTCACTCCCTATGTTCCCGCCGGCTACGGTTTCGCCGCCATCATCGTGGCCTTCGTCGGGCGTCTGCACCCCGTGGGCATGATCTTCTCCGCCATTCTCATGAGCATGTTCTATATCGGTGGTGAGCTCGCGCAGTCGCGCCTGGGCCTGCCCAAATCCCTGACCGGCGTGTTCCAGGGCCTGCTGCTGTTCGCGCTGCTGGCCTGCGACACGCTGGTGACCTACCGCCTGCGCTGGCAGCGCACACCGCGCGCGGCAGCCGCCGCCGTGGCCAAGGGAGGCGCGTGATGGAGTCGTATGCATTGCTGTTCGGCTCCACGCTGAGCGCCGGCACCGTGCTGGCCCTGGCGGCCCTGGGCCTGCTGATCAACGAGAAGGCCGGCATCATCAACCTGGGCGCCGAAGGCATGATGCTGTGCGCGGCGATTGCCGGTTTCGCGGCCGTCGTGCACACCGGCAACACCTGGGTGGGCTTTGGCGCGGGCATGGCCGCGGGCGCGCTGCTTGCCGGCCTGTTCGGTCTGCTGGTCATCTGGCTCAACACCAACCAGCAGGCCACGGGCCTGGCGCTGACGCTGTTCGGCGCCGGCTTCTCGGCGTTTGCCGGCCTCAACTATGTGCAGGCCAAGCTGCCCGAGCTGCCCAAGTACGCGATTCCCGGCCTGGCCGACATCCCGCTGCTGGGCCCCGCGCTGTTTCGCCACCATCCGCTGGTCTACATCGTGGTGCTGCTGGCGATCGCGATGATCTGGTTCCTCTACCGTTCGCGCGCCGGCCTGGTGCTGCGCGCCGTGGGCGAGTCGCCCGAGTCGGCGCATGCGCTGGGCTACAACGTGCGCGGCATACGCCTGGCGGCCGTGATGTTCGGCGGCGCGATGTGCGGCCTGGCCGGGGCCTTCATCTCCGTGGTCTACACGCCGCTGTGGGTCGAGGGCATGGTGGCCGGGCGCGGCTGGATCGCGCTGGCGCTGACCACCTTTGCCACCTGGCGGCCGGCGCGCGTGCTGCTGGGCGCGTATCTGTTTGGCGGCGTGACCATGCTGCAGTTCCATCTGCAGGCTTCGGGCGTGCAGCTGGCCAGCCAGCTACTGAGCATGCTGCCGTACCTCGCGACCATCGTCGTGCTGGTGCTGATTTCGCGCAATCCGGCCTGGATTCGTGCGAACATGCCGGCCTCGCTGGGCAAGCCGTTCTACCCCGGCTCCTGAAGCGGTACTTTCTATAACAAGCAATCCGAGGAACAAGAATGACGAACCTGCAAAAACGCTCCCTTCTCAAAGCTGCCGCGCTGTCGGCCGTGAGCCTGGCCGTGCTGGCCGGCTGCGGCAAGAAGGAAGAGGCCGTTGCGCCCGCTGCCGCACCCGTGGCGGCCGCTGCCGCCGAACCGCTGAAGATCGGCTTCATGTACGTGAGCCCGGTGGGCGACGGCGGCTGGACCTTCCAGCATGAGAAGGCGCGCCAGGCGCTGCAGGCCGAGTTCGGCGACAAGATCCAGACCTCGCTGGTCGAAAGCGTGCCCGAAGGCCCGGACGCCGAGCGCGTGCTGCGCGACATGGTGGGCCAGGGCAACAAGCTGGTGTTTGCCACCAGCTTCGGCTACATGGAGCCGGTGCAGAAAGTCGCTGCCGACAGCAAGGGCGTGAAGTTCGAGCACGCCACGGGCTACAAGACCGCCGACAACGTGCGCACCTATGACGCGCGCACCTATGAAGGCGCCTACCTGGCCGGCATCATTGCGGGCGGCATGACCAAGTCCAACCAGATCGGCGTCGTCGCCTCGGTGCCGATTCCCGAAGTGCTGCGCAACATCAACAGCTACGTGCTGGGCGCGCAAAGCGTCAACCCCAAGATCACGGCGCGCGTGGTCTGGGTCAACGAATGGTTCAGCCCGCCCAAGGAATCCGAAGCCGCGACCACGCTGATCAACGGCGGCGTCGACGTGCTCTACCAGAACACCAACTCGCCCGCGGTGCTCAAGACCGCCCAGGAGCGCGGCGTGCGCGCCTTCGGCAAGGATTCGGACATGAGCGCCTACGCGCCCAAGGCCCACCTGGCTTCGGCGGAAATCAACTGGCTGCCTTACTACAAGAAGATCACGCAGGACACGCTGGCCGGCACCTGGACCACGGGCCAGGACTGGTGGGGCGTGAAGGAAGGCGCTATGGATCTGGTGAACATCGCCGAAGACGTTCCGCAGGACCTCAAGGACAAGGTCGCCGCCGCCAAGGCCGGCCTCAAGGACGGCAGCTTCCACATCTGGAAGGGCCCGCTCAAGGACAACACCGGCAAGGAACTGCTGGCCGAAGGCGCCAATGGCGACCATGCCTTCCTGAGCGGCATCAACTTCTACGTGGCCGGCATCGACGGCAACGTGCCCGGCGCCACCAAGTAACTGCCGTGGCAGGCGCGTAACTTGCTAGTTGCTTTGCATCCAGGCGACCAGGCAGGAGCGCGCCCCTCGGCCCGGGCTCCGGCCATGTTCCCGTTGTTTTGACTTTGCTTTTTTCCAAGGAAGAAATATGACTGATCTGCACAAGCGTTCGATGTTCAAGCTGGCGGCGCTCACGGCCGTCGCCGCCGCGGCCCTGGCCGGCTGCGGCAAGAAGGAAGAGCCCGCGCCCGCGCCCGTGGCCGCGCCCGAAGCCGCTGCGCCGGCCAAGCCCGAGCCCTTGAAGATCGCGTTTGCGTATGTCGGTCCGGTCGGCGACGGCGGCTGGTCGTATGCCCACGACCAGGCGCGCAAGAAGCTCGAGCAGGAGTTCGGCGACAAGATCCAGACCAGCTACGTCGAGAGCGTGCCCGAAGGTCCGGACGCCGAGCGCGTGCTGCGCGATATGGCCGGCCAGGGCAACAAGCTGATCTTCGGCACCACGTTCGGCTACATGGAAGCGCTGCAGAAGATCGCTCCCGATTTCTCGGGCGTGAAGTTCGAGCACGCCACGGGCTACAAGACCGCGGCCAACGTGCGCACCTACGACAGCCGCACCTATGAAGGCGCGTATCTGGCGGGCATCATTGCCGGCGCGATGACCAAGAGCAACACGCTGGGCGTGGTCGGCTCGGTGCCGATTCCCGAAGTGATACGCAACATCAACAGCTTCACGCTGGGTGCGCAGTCGGTCAATCCCAAGATCAAGACCAAGGTGGTCTGGGTCAACGAATGGTTCAGCCCACCCAAGGAAACCGAAGCCGCGACTTCGCTGATCAACGGCGGCGCCGACGTGCTGTTCCAGAACACCGACTCGCCCGCCGTGCTCAAGACCGCGCAGGAAAAAGGCAAGCGCGCCTTCGGCTGGGATTCCGACATGACCGCCTACGGCCCCAAGGCCCACCTGGGCTCGGCCATCATCAACTGGGCGCCTTACTACAGCAAGGCCACCAAGGAAGCGCTGGATGGCAGCTGGGCCACGGGTTCGAGCTGGTGGGGCGTGAAGGAAGGCGCGATCGACCTGGTGTCCATCGCCGAAGACGTGCCGGCCGAGATCAAGACCAAGGTCGAGGAAGTCAAGGCCGGCCTCAAGGACGGCAGCTTCACGATCTGGAAGGGCCCCATCGTCGGCCAGGACGGCAAGCCCGTCGTTGCCGCTGACACCGTGGCCGATGACAAGTTCCTGTCGGGCGTGAACTTCTACGTCAAGGGCGTGGAAGGCAACGTTCCCGGCGGCGACAAGAAGTAAGTCTTTACCTGAACGCCAGGTCATAAGGGCTGCCGTCGGCAGCCCTTATGCTTGGCGAATACACTCGGCGCGATGGAAAAATCTCTCTGGCATCCGGTGGCTCTGACCGAAGCCGTCGTGCATGCGCCGCTGGCCGTGCGATTATTGGAACAGGACCTGGTCCTGTGGCGCGATCTGGCCGGGCAGGCCCATGCGTTTGTCGACCGCTGCCCGCACCGCGGAGCGCGGCTGTCGATGGGCCGCGTGCAGGCCGACCGGCTCGAATGCCCGTACCACGGCTGGCAGTTCGAAGGCGACGGCCATTGCGCGCAAGTGCCTGCCGTGCCCGACTTCGTGCCGCCGCCCGCGCATTGCGTGCGCGCGTTTGCGCTGCAGGAGCGCCATGGCCTGGTCTGGGTGCAGCTCGAAGCCGCCGAGATCCCGCTGCCGCAGTTTCCCGCGGAAGACGACGCGCGCCTGCGCAAGCTCAACTGCGGCCCCTACGACGTGGCCGCGAGCGCGCCGCGCATCATAGAGAACTTCCTCGACATGTCGCACTTCGGCTTCGTGCACGAAGGCTGGCTGGGCTCGCGCGACGCCACGGCCATGGAGCGCTATGGCGTCGAGACCACGCCCACGGGCGTCAAGGCAACCAACTGCAAGGTGCGCCAGCCGCAGTCGAACCTGCATTCCACGGCCGCGGCCGACGTGCACTACACCTACGAAGTCACCGATCCGTACACGGCCTTGCTCAACAAGCTGCCCGAGGAGGGCACGAGCAAGGATGGCTGGTATGAATCGATAGGCCTGTTCATCTGCCCGGTCACGCCCGAATCCAGCCGTGTCTGGTTCCGTCTCGCGGTCGCCGACTTCGAGACCGCCGACGCGCAGCTGCAGGCGTTCCAGCACACCATCTTCACGCAGGACCAGCCGGTGCTGGAATCGCAACAACCCAAATGCCTGCCGCTCGATCCGCGCGCAGAATTGAACTCCGCCGCCGACCGCATGTCGGTCGCCTATCGCCGCTATCTCAAGTCGCGCGGCATTTCCTTTGGAGTCTGCTGATGTCCCATGCCCTGACCGATGCGTCCCTGGCGGCCCTGCTGCGCGACATGCCCAAGGCCGAGCTGCATATCCACATCGAAGGCTCGCTCGAGCCCGAGCTGATCTTCGCGCTGGCCGCGCGCAACAAGGTGGAGCTGCCTTACGCCGACGTCGAGGCGCTGCGCCGGGCCTATGCGTTCACCGATCTGCAGAGCTTTCTCGACATCTACTACGCGGGCGCGAGCGTGCTGCTGCACGAGCAGGACTTCTACGACATGGCGCGCGCCTATCTCGCGCGCGCGGTCAGCGACCATGTGGTGCATGCCGAGATCTTCTTCGATCCCCAGACCCATACTTCGCGCGGCGTGCCCATGGCCTCGGTGATCAACGGCCTGTACCGCGCATGTCGCGATTCCGAGCGTGACTGGGGCATTTCCTGCGCGCTGATCCTGAGCTTTCTGCGCCACCTCAGCGAGGACGATGCGTTCAAGACACTGGCCCAGGCCATGCCGCTGCGTGACCGCTTCATCGGCGTGGGCCTGGACAGCAGCGAGCTGGGCCACCCGCCCGAGAAATTCGCGCGGGTGTTCGCGCAGTGCCGCGAGCTGGGCCTGCACCTTGTCGCCCATGCGGGCGAAGAGGGGCCACCGGCCTATATCTGGGGCGCGCTCGACACCTTGCAGGTGGAACGCATAGACCATGGCGTGCAGGCGCAGCACGACAGCGCGCTGATGCAGCGGCTGGCGCGCGAGCGCATTGCGCTCACCGTGTGCCCGCTGTCCAATCAGAAGCTGCAGGTGTTTCCCGATCTCGCCCAGCACAACCTGCCGCAGATGCTGGACGCCGGCCTGATGGTCACGGTGAACTCCGACGACCCGGCGTATTTCGGCGGCTACATCAACGAGAACTTCGCGCAGCTGTTTGCCGCCACCGGCATGGGCGCGGCCCAGGCCTACCAGCTGGCGCGCAACAGCCTTGAGGCCAGCTTCGTCGGCGAGGCGCGCAAGCGCGCCTGGATCGAACAGCTCGACGAGTGCTTTGTGCGCCATGGCGCCGAGGATGCGATTGCCGCGCAGTGAAGCGTTGGGCTTGGGAGAATGGTTGATTCATTGGTCCCTGGCTTGCCGCGCCGGCCGCCTCAAAGGATGAACGGCCTGGCGGCTTGAGGATCGGGCGTTCATGGTTCGACAGGCTCACCATGAACGGCTTTCCCACTTCGCCCTGCGCTTCGGGAATGAGGACTGGCTGTCCGGGGCTCAGCCCAGCGCCGCGCGCAGCTGCGCCGCATAGCCCGCAATCACCTGCGCCCCGGGCTCCTTGCGCGGCCAGGCGAAGCTCACGCCGTCGCCGGTGTGGCGTGCCACCACATGCACATGGAAGTGGCCCACGGTCTGGCCGCCAGCTGCACCATTGGCCTGCAGCAAGGTGATGCCGTCGGGCGCAAACGCGGCCTGCTGGGCCCTGGCCAGGCGCTGCGCGGTCTGCATCACGGCCGCGGCCTCGGCCTCGGTCAGGTCCAGCAGCGTGGCCGCATGGCGCTTGGTGGCGACCAGCACATGGCCGGGCGTGACCTGGCCTATGTCCATGAAGGCCAGCGTCAGTGCATCTTCATGCACGCGCGCCGCGGGCAGTTCGTTGCGTACGATGCGGCAGAAAATGCACTCGCCCGGGGGCGAACGGTCGACAAACTCAGGCATGTTTCTATCTCCTTTGGCTTGAGGATAGGACGCGCCGCGGCCGCCGTGCCAGCGCAGAAACCCTGCGCCGGTCGGCATCTGCGGCGCAGGCTAGAATCCGCCCCGCCTGCTTCCAGTGCCCGCTGGGGCAGGCCTTGTTTTTTCCGGGCCATGTAGAGGACCACCATGTACAAAAACCTCGCAGCCGCGCTCGCGGCCGCCTGTTTTTTCGCTCCCGCTTTTTCCCAGACGCCGGCCAAGATCGACGCCGACAAGCCCTTGTCGGCGGCCTTCGTCTATGTCACACCGGTGTTCGACGCCGGCTGGACGCACCAGCACGACGCGGGCCGCAAGGCGGCGCAGGCCGCGCTGGGCGGGCAGCTCAAGACCACCGTGGTCGCCGATGTCGCCGAAGGGCCGGACGCCGAGCGCGTGCTGCGCGATCTCGCGCGCAATGGCCACCAGTTGATCTTCACCACCAGCTTCGGCTACATGGAGCCCGCGCTGCGCGTGGCGCGCGATTTTCCCGATGTGAAATTCGAATCGATCACGGGCTACAAGCGCACGGCCAATGTCGCCACGGCCAATGCGCGCTACTACGAAGGCCGCTATCTGTCGGGCATTGCCGCGGCGCGCATGAGCAAGAGCGGCGTCGCGGGCTATGTCGCGGGCTTTCCCATCCCCGAGGTGCTGCAGGGCATCAACGCCTTCACGCTGGGCATGCGCTCGGTCAAGTCGAACGCCCAGGTCAAGGTGATCTGGCTCGACACCTGGTTCGATCCCGCGAAGGAGCGCGATGCGGCGATGACGCTGATGAACCAGGGCGCCGACGTGCTCGCGTTCCATTCGGCGAGCAATGCGGTCATGGTTGCGGCGCAGGAGCGCGGCAAGTTCGCCATCGCCTACCACTCCGACATGCGCCAGGTCGCGCCCGATGCGCAGATCCTGGCCGTGACCCACCAGTGGGGCGACTACTACACGCGGCGCGCGCGCGCCGTGCGCGACGGCAGCTGGACCAGCGGCGATGTCTGGGGCGGGGTAAAGGACGGAATGATCCGCCTCGAAGCGTTTGGCCGCAAGGTGCCCGCTGCCGTGCAAAAGGAAGTGCTGGCGCAGCAGCAGCTGATGGCACAGGGCCGTATCCAGCCGTTTGCCGCTGCCAAGGCCGATGTGCGCGACAACGCCGGCCATGTGGTGATCGCCAAGGGCAGCCAGCTCAGCGATGCGCAGATCCTCGACATGAAATGGCTGGTCGAGGGCGTGCAAGGCACGCTGGGCCATTGAATACAACACGGTTTTTCACCGCCTGCCGTTAAGCTTCTCGCATGCATATCTATCGCGGCGCCCTGTTGCGCTTTACCCCCGAAGGCCAGCCCCTGTACGACGAAGACGGGCTGCTGGCCGTGGCGCGCACGCCCGATGGCCGCGCGCGCGTGCAGGCATCGGGCAGCTGGGCTGCGCTGTCGCCGGCCTATGCGGGCCTGCCCGTGCAGCACTTTGCCGGGCGGCTGATCGCACCGGGTTTTGTCGACCTGCATATCCACTACCCGCAGACCGATGTGATCGGCGCGCCCGCCGACGGCCTGCTGCCCTGGCTGGAGAACTACACCTTTCCGCACGAGCAGCGTTTCGTCGACCCGGACTACAGCGCGGAAGTCGCCGATTTCTTCATTGCCGAGCTGCTGCGCAACGGCGTGACCACGGCGCTGGCGTTCGCCACCAGCCATCCCGCCTCGGTCGATGCGCTGATGGGCGCGGCGCAGAAAGCGCAGATGCGCCTGGTCACGGGCAAGGTGCTGCAGGACCGCAATTCGCCCGACGGCGTGCGCGATGCGACCGAGCAAAGCCTGCTCGACACCGAGGCGCTGATACAGCGCTGGCACGGCGTGGACCGGCTCGGCTATGCGATCACGCCGCGCTTTGCGCCGACGAGCTCCGAGGCTCAACTGCGCGGCGCGGGCGAACTCGCGGCGCGCCATCCCGATGTCTGGATACAGTCGCATGTCGCCGAGAACCTCGACGAGATAAGCTGGGTGCGCGCGCTGTTTCCGCAGGCGCGCAGCTATCTGTCGGTCTACGACGACTTCGGTCTGCTGCGCGAACGCGCGGTCTATGCGCACTGCATCCATCTCGACGCTGAGGACCGCGCGCTGATGCGCGCGCGCGGCGCGGCCGCCGCCGTAAGCCCGACCAGCAACCTGTTCCTGGGCAGCGGTTTCTTCGACTATGCCAGCGCGCGCGAGGCCGGCTTTGCCCATGGCCTGGCCAGCGATGTCGGCGCGGGCACGAGCTTTTCGCCGTTTCACACCATGCTCGCGGCCTATGCGGTGGGGCGCGAAGGCCAGACCAAGCGCGGGCTGAGCCTCGCGCCCGCGGATCTGTGGTGGCAGCACACGGGCGGCGCGGCCGCGGCCATGGGATTGGGCGGGGTGGTCGGCAATCTGCTGCCGGGCTGCGAAGCCGACTTCGTGGTGCTCGACCCGCAAGCCACGCCGCTGCTCGCGCGCAAGACCCGCGCCGCGCGCAATCTCGATGAACTGCTGTTCGCGCTGATCGTGCTCGGAGATGACCGGGTGGTCGAGCAAACCATTATTTCTCAAGCAAAATAGCCTGTTACGCTTGGTTTTCAGGCGTCTGAGCAGTATTTGCAGGAATTCCCATGAGCATCAAGAGCGACAAGTGGATCCGTCGCATGGCGGAAAGCACCGGAATGATCGAGCCCTTCGAGCCCGGCCAGGTGCGCGAGGCCGAAGGCCGCAAGATCATCAGCTACGGCACCAGCAGCTATGGCTACGACATCCGCTGCGCGCCCGAATTCAAGGTGTTCACCAACATCCACAGCACCGTGGTCGATCCCAAGAACTTCGATGAGAAGAGCTTTGTCGATTTCGAAGGCGACAGCTGCATCATTCCGCCCAACAGCTTCGCGCTGGCGCGCACCGTCGAGTATTTCCGCATTCCGCGCAATGTGCTGACGATCTGCCTGGGCAAGAGCACCTATGCGCGCTGCGGCATCATCGTCAACGTGACGCCGTTCGAGCCCGAGTGGGAAGGCTACGTGACGCTGGAGTTCTCCAACACCACGCCGCTGCCGGCGCGCATCTATGCGGGCGAAGGCTGTGCCCAGGTGCTGTTCTTCGAAAGCGACGAGGTTTGCGAGACCAGCTACAAGGACCGCGGCGGCAAGTACCAGGGTCAAAGCGGCGTCACTTTGCCACGCGCCTGAATCTCTGACAGGGGCGTTGCCTGCCTATAGGCTATTTCCGACATCGGTCAGCGCATTTGTCCGTATGTTTCTGTCACACACAACTCTTACCATGCATTGTCTATATGGCAGACATGGGGTGTGCCGGAACGATCTGGAGGTCTTATGCTGGCGATGTTCAAGTTTGCGTGGCGTGCGCCCATGAACCGCGGTCTGCATGCACCTGTTCTCGCTGCGGACCCCGACTGCGGCATGCGTGCCGCGCCTGAAAATCCCTGGCGCGCCGAGCGCTGTCACAGCGCCTACTGGCCGCAGCACGAACTCGACACCTTCATCTTGAAGATGGCCGGTCATGGGCGCGCCGTACATGCGGCAATGATGCTGGGCGATCTGGGCTACGCGCGCCAGCAGCTCGCTGCGGCCGCCGAGATCGATTGTCCGGAACTGCGCGCACTGAGCGTGCGGCTGTCGGCCTATTTCGATCATCCTCCCTGCGCGCGTACCGCCGAAACCCATTGAAGGGCGAGGCCGTATTCACAGGTGCATCACGGCGCGATTGCGCCCTGCGGTCTTGGCTGCATAAAGCGCTGCGTCGCTGCGGCGCAACATCGCGTTTCCATTTTCGTCTTCGGGTCGCAATGCCGACACACCGGCACTGATGGTGACCGTGCCCGCGTCGTCCCTTGCAAGTGCCGCGACGACCACCAGCAATTGTTCGGCTATCTCGAGTGCTGTCACGGGCGCGGTGTCGGCCAGCAGCACGATGAACTCCTCGCCGCCGAGCCGGGCCACGGCATCCGATGTGCGCAGCCTGGACTTGAGTTGCTGCGCGAGCGTGCGCAGCACGTTGTCGCCGACTTCGTGGCCATAGGTGTCGTTGACGCGCTTGAAGTGGTCCACATCGATGGTGATGACGCTCAGTGGGCGGCCGCTGCGCTGCGCCAGCGCGACCGCGGTCGTGAGGCGCGCGTCAAAGCCGCGGCGGTTGAGCAGTCCGGTCAGCGGGTCGCTGCTGGCCTGGCGCTCGAGCTCCTGGTTTGCGTGCTGGAGCTCCAGCGTGCGCTGGCGCACGACTACCTCCATCTCTTCGTTCATGGTCAGCAGGCGGCGCGTCATGTGATCCAGCGTGCGCGACAGGCGCTGCACTTCGCGCGTGCTGTTGGCCTGCGGAACGACTGCGCCGGGTGTGCCGGCTTCTATGTGCAGCGCGGCGCGCGACAGGCTGTTGAGGTCTTCGCTGAGACGGCGCGCGGCCAGCGAAGCGATCAGCGCGGCCAGCATGGCGGCCGCGATGCCGCCGGCAAGCGCCTGAAGCACGGCGGTGTCGGCGCCGACGAAAGCCGTGGCCACGGGCTGGCGCACGACCACGTTCCAGCCCAGGTCGCTGGCGAGGTTGCGCGCCGGCAGACGCGTCACGGCGGTCAGGAAAGCTGTCCTGGCATCCTCCCATTGCGCCAGGCCCGCGAGTCCCGGCGTGGTCATGCTGTCGCGTGCGCTCGCGGACGGCTGTTCGGTCTGCGGCAGTTTCTGGCCCAGCGTCACAAAGGGCGCGATGCGGCCATTGGGCGCATAGAGAATTTCTCCGCGGCGGTCGAACACGAACAGTTCTATTTGTGCATGGTCGGCATAGGTGGGGCGCAGCTCTTCGAGTACATCGCGCGCCCAGTCCCAGCTCAGATGCAGGCCCAGCACGCCTACGGTCTCGCCGTGGCGGAAAATCGGTGCGGAAAAATCGAGGAAGCGCTGCGGCTCGCCGCTGCTGCTCGGCGGCAGTCTGCGGGCCAGCCCTTCGAAAGCATGCACGTCGCCGACATACAGATCCTTGAGGCCGGCCTGGAACCAGGGCTGATCGGCCACATTCTTGCCTTGCAGAATGCGGTTGGAGTCGGTCGCGACATTGCCGTGGATATCGGCCACGCCTATCCAGCGACTGTAGGGTCGGCTCGAATGCATGCGCTGCAGCAGCGGCAGCACTTCCGGTGCGTCTATGCCTTTTTCCCAGAGGTCCTGGGACGAGCCCAGCACCTGCATCAGCCGGCTGCGCTCGAACAGGCCTTCGGCAAGTACCTTGGCCGCGTTGTGGGCGACCATGTGCAGCGAGGCCGCGGCCTCCTGCTGTATGCGCCATTTGAGCAGCTCGCCAAAGGCCAGCGACAGCAGCACGGCCACCAGCGCGACCAGGCTGCCGAAGACCACCGCAATCTGCGTGCGCAGGCTCCAGGGGCGGCGCGGGGGCGGCGGGTCGGAGTGCGGCGGCAAGGGCTGGCTCATATGTGCACCTCGATCGCGGCGGCCGGGGCCGTGCGGGCGACGGCCCCATGGTATCCACGCAGGAACATCCGCAGCGGCGCTGGGCGGCGGGCAGTGAGGAGGTGCATGGCCTCGAATGTACACAGGTCAAGTCCGCAGCGCTTGTAGGAGCTTGGGCCTGCTTGGCGCAATTTGCGCGGCGGGCGCTGCGCCCGGGCCTGCGCCGACGTAATATGCCGTTGATCGCGTCGCGCATGCCGGCGCAAAAGGAGTTTTTATGCGCTGGGACGGCAACCGTGAATCGGATAACATCGAAGACAGACGCGGCCAGGGAGGCGGCTCACCGGTCTTCGGCGGCCGCAGCATAGGCATAGGCACGATCGTGGTGGCGCTGATCGGCGGCTGGGTGCTGGGCATCAACCCGCTGACGCTGCTGGGCATGCTCAGCGGCGGCGGCAGCCCGGTCGCGGTGCAGCAGCCCGCGCCGGCGGGCCGGGCGCCGGCCGACGACACCATGGCGCGCTTTGTGTCGACCGTGCTGGCCGACACCGAAGACGTCTGGGGAGACCTGTTTCGCAAGAATGGCGGCAGCTACCAGCAGCCGCGCCTGGTGCTGTTTCGCGGCGCGACGCAGACTGCCTGCGGCACGGGCCAGTCGGCCATGGGGCCGTTCTATTGCCCTGCTGATCAAAAGGTCTATATCGATCTGGGCTTTTACCAGACGCTCAAGGACCAGTTGGGAGCGCCCGGCGATTTCGCCCAGGCCTATGTGATTGCGCATGAAGTGGGCCACCATGTGCAGCATCTGCTGGGCATCACCGACAAGGTCGACAGCATGCGCGGGCGCGTCAGCAAGGCCGAGCAGAACCAGCTGTCGGTGCGGCTCGAGCTCCAGGCCGACTGCCTGGCCGGCGTCTGGGCCCACCATGCGCAGAATGCGCGCCAGATCCTCGAGCAGGGCGACGTGGAAGAGGCGATGAACGCCGCCGCCAAGATCGGCGACGACGCATTGCAGCGCTCCGCGGGCGGTGCCGTCGTGCCCGACAGCTTTACCCATGGTTCCAGCGCGCAGCGCCAGCGCTGGTTCCACAGCGGCCTGCAACGCGGCGAACTCAAGGGCTGCGACACATTCAGCGCCAGGCAACTGTGACGCCACGACACCCCTGCGCGCAGGGGTTTGTCGTGCATAAGCTGCGCATGAAGCCCTTGAATCGCCGGGGCAAATAGGTGGGTTCGCCGCTAGGTGCGACAATAGTAGGCTAAATGACAAGTTCTTTTTCCAATTTATCCCTGTCGGAACCCCTCGCCCGTGCCGTTGCCGAGATGGGCTATGAGTCGATGACGCCCATTCAGGCGCAGGCCATTCCCGTTGTCTTGACTGGCAAGGACGTGATGGGCGCCGCCCAAACGGGTACCGGCAAGACGGCCGCGTTCTCGCTGCCGCTGCTGCAGCGTCTTCTCAAGCACGAAAACAGCTCGACTTCGCCCGCGCGCCATCCGGTGCGTGCGCTGGTGCTGTTGCCGACGCGAGAGCTCGCTGACCAGGTCGCCCAGCAAATCGCGCTGTACGCCAAATACACCAAGCTGCGCAGCATGGTGGTGTTCGGCGGCATGGACATGAAGCCCCAGACGGCCGAGCTCAAGAAGGGCGTCGAAGTCCTGGTGGCCACGCCGGGTCGTCTGCTCGACCACATCGAAGCCAAGACCGCCATCCTCAACCAAGTCGAATACGTGGTGCTCGACGAAGCCGACCGCATGCTCGACATCGGCTTCCTGCCCGATCTGCAGCGCATCCTGTCCTACCTGCCCAAGACCCGCACCACCTTGCTGTTCAGCGCGACCTTCTCGCCTGAAATCAAGCGCCTGGCAGGCAGCTACCTGCAGGACCCGGTGACCATTGAAGTCGCACGGCCCAACGAGACCGCGTCCACCGTGGAGCAGCGCTTCTTCAGCGCCGCCGACGAAGACGAAAAGCGCCTGGCCATCCACAAGATCCTCAAGGAACGCGGCATCCGCCAGGCCTTCATCTTCTCGAACAGCAAGCTGGGCTGCGCCCGCCTGACGCGCACGCTCGAGCGCGACGGCCTGCGCGCCACGGCGCTGCATGGCGACAAGAGCCAGGACGAACGCCTCAAGGCGCTCGAAGCCTTCAAGGCCGGCAATGTCGACCTGCTGGTCTGCACCGACGTCGCCGCGCGCGGTCTGGACATCAAGGACGTGCCCGCGGTGTTCAACTACGACGTACCGTTCAACGCCGAAGACTATGTGCACCGCATAGGCCGCACCGGCCGCGCGGGCGCCTCGGGCCTGGCGGTCACGCTGGTTTCCTCGCGCGACGCGCGCCAGGTCGGCGAAATCGAGAAGCTGATCAAGAAGAAGATCGACGTCGAGGCGCTGCAGCTCGAGCAGCCGCGCCAGCAGGGCCGCATGAACGACGGCCGCCGCGCCTGGCGCGGCGAAGGCGAAGACACGGCGCGCGGCGTCGTTGGTCGCCCGGCTCCGGCACCGCGTTCCTCGCGTCCGGCCTCGCGCCCCGCGGCCGATCCGTTCTTCGACCGGCCTTACGTGGCTGCGGCCGCGGCCCCCGCGGCCACCTGGGACGACACGCGCCAGCCCGCTTCGCGCCCTTCGATCAAGTCCAAGCGCAAGGTCGCGGCCCTGTTCCGCGCGCCGGAGCTTGCCCAGTCCTGATCGGCTGACGCCAACGCAAAAAAAGCGCCGTGAGGCGCTTTTTTTGTGTCTGGGCGGGCGGCTTAGCCATCGACTTTGACGTTCGCTTCCTTGATCACCGTTGCCCACTTGGCGACTTCGGCTTTCTGGAATGCCGCGACCTGGGTGGTCGACAGCGTCGACGGCTCCATGCCCATGGTCTTCAGACGGCCCTGCATGTCGGGCGTGGCCAGGATCTTGGCGATTTCCTGGTGCAGGCGCTGGACGATGGTGTCCGGCGTATTGGTCGGCGCGAAGATGGCCTGCCATGAGGTGACCTCGAAGTCGCCCAGGCCCTTGAGGCCCGATTCCGCGACCGTGGGCACGTCCTTGAGCGACTCGATGCGTTGCTTGGACGTCACCGCCAGCGCGCGCAGCTTGCCGCTCTGGATGTGCGGTGCGGCAACCACGGTGGTGTCGAACATCATGTCGACCTGACCGCCCATCACGTCCTGGATCGCCGGGCCGCTGCCCTTGTAAGGCACATGGGTGAACTTGACGCCCGACTTCCAGGCGAGCATTTCCAGCGCCAGATGCTGCGACGTGCCCGCGCCGGCTGAGGCCGACGACAGTCCGCCCGACTTCTTCTGCGAAGCTTCGAGCACGTCCTTGAGGCTCTTGTACGGGCTGTTGGCCGGAACCACCAGCACCAGCGGGTTGGTGCCTATCAGCGTGATCGGCGTGAACGACTTGAGCGGGTCATAGCCCAGCTTGGGGTACAGGCTCACGTTGATCGCATGCGAGCTGATCGTGCCGCCCAGGATGGTGAAGCCATCGGGCGCGGTGCGCGAGGCGAGCTCGGAGCCCACGCTGCCGCCTGCGCCGGCCTTGTTGTCGACGACCACCGTCGTGCCCAGCGCCGGGCCCAGTTGCTGGGCAATCAGGCGTCCGAGCTGATCGGTGGTGCCGCCTGCGGCGAAAGGCACCATGTAAGTGATGACCTTGGCCTTGGGCCAGTTGCTCTGTGCCATAACGGCCGCAGGCATGCAGGCCAGGGCCAGCGGAGCGGCCGCGGCCTTGAGTAGTTGTCGACGTTGCATGAGATTTGTCTCCTGGTTGAAATGAAATGCCGCCTGTTGTTTCAGGCGTGCAGGGGATGTAGTTGTCAGGTCACCGGGGCGGGGTTGAAGAGCACCAGCGAGTTGTGCAGTTTCCAGTGCTCGGCCCAGGTCTTCTTGCGGCCGCTGGCGATTTCAATCATCAGATGGAACAGCTCCCAGCCCATGTCTTCTATCGTCGCGTCGCCGTCGGCAATGCGTCCGGCGTTGACGTCCATCAGGTCATGCCAGCGGCGCGCGAGATCGCTGCGCGTCGCGACCTTGATCACCGGGCAGGCGGCCAGTCCGTAGGGGGTGCCGCGTCCGGTGGTGAAGATGTGCAGGTTCATGCCAGCTGCAAGCTGCAGCGTGCCGCAGATGAAGTCGGAGGCCGGAGTGGCGGCGTAGATCAGGCCTTTTTCCTTGAGCTTTTCGCCCGGAGCGAGCACGCCCGTGATCGGCGTGGAGCCCGACTTGACGATGGAGCCCATGGCCTTCTCGACAATGTTGGAGAGCCCGCCCTTCTTGTTGCCCGGCGTGGTGTTGGCGCTGCGATCGGCCAGGCCGCGCGCCAGATAGGCGTCATACCAGGCCATCTGGTCGATCATCGCCTGGGCGACTTCGGGCGTGCTGGCACGCGAAGTCAGCTGGTCTATGCCGTCGCGCACTTCGGTGACTTCCGAGAACATCACGCTGGCGCCGGCGCGCACCAGCAGGTCGGTGGCGTAGCCCACGGCCGGGTTGGCGGTGACGCCGCTGAACGCGTCGCTTCCGCCGCACTGCACGCCGACCACCAGTTCGCTGACCGGCACGGTCTCGCGCCGGCGCTGGTTCAGGCGCTGCAGATGCACATCGGCCTGGCGCACGATGGAGTCGATCATGCTCATGAAGCCCACATGCTCCTCGGCCTGCAGGCAGACCACATCGAGCGCGCTGTCGGCGGCGGGCAGGGCAGGGGCCGTGCCCAGGCGCTGCATGGGCAGCAGCGGGGCCTCGGCCGGGGGCAGCAGGCGCTCGGGCTGGAGCTTTTCGCAGCCCAGGCTCACGACCATCACTTCACCGCCGAAGTTGGGGTTGCGGCTGATGTTGCGCAGCGTGCGGATGGGAATGATGGCGTCGGGCGCGTCTATGGCCACGCCGCAGCCGTAGCTGTGCTCCAGGCCCACGACGTCATCGACATTGGGGTAGCGCGCCAGCAGCTCGCTCTTGATGCGCTGCACCGCGGTGTCGACCACGCCGGCCACGCACTGCACGGTGGTGGTGATCGCGAGAATATTGCGTGTGCCCACCGAGCCGTCGGCGTTGCGGTAGCCTTCGAACGTGTAGCCGGTGAGCGGCGCCAGTGCGGGCGGCTTCACGGTGGCCATGGGCAGGCCTTCGAGCTCCGGCGCCGCGGGCATGCGCAGCGTGCGTTCGTTGATCCAGCTGCCGCGCGGCAGGGCTTTGAGCGCATAACCTATGACGACGTTGTAGCGCCGCACCACGGCGCCTTCGGCCAGGTCTTCGAGCGCGACCTTGTGGCCTTGCGGAATGTTGTCGACCAGGCGCAAGCCATCGGGGAACACCGTGCCTGCAGGAAGGCCTCCGTCGTTGGCCACGATGGCCACGTTGTCGGCGGCATGCATGCGGATATAAAGGGGACTGCTCATCGGCTGCTTTCGATTTTTGAATTCATCACGACCTCATCGGTGCGGCCTGCCATGCGTCCACGGCCGCCATTCCAAGGCACATCACTTTCGTCTCAACGGTAGGCGCGCAGGGTGCGAAAAGGTGACTGCTCACTTTGAGGCGTCCCACGAATTGGCGCGACCTTGTCGCCTGGCTACTGCCGTAAACCATGATAAGTGATATGTTGTCATACAACTAAAACCAATTATCATCAGACCCATGAGCATCCCGACATCGGAATTACCCCAATCTGCCGCTTTTTTATTGCCTGCGGAGGGTTCTGCGTTGCGCAGCAAGACCAGCCGCGGCAGCCGCAGCCTGGCCAATCTGCTGTCGGAGGAGTTCGACCACAAGATACGCCAGGGTCTGCTGCACGAAGGCGACAAGCTGCCCACTGAATCGGAGCTGGTGCGCAGCTATGACGTGAGCCGCACCGTGGTGCGCGAAGCGCTGTCCAAGCTACAGGCGTCCGGCTTGGTGGAAACGCGCCACGGCATAGGCACATTCGTGCTGCCCACGCGGCAGAGCCCGGGCATGCAGCTCAACGCACACGAGCTCAGCGAGTCGGTCGACGTGCTGGCCGTGCTGGAGCTGCGCATCAGCCTCGAAACCGAAGCCGCGGGCCTGGCCGCGCAGCGCCGCGAGTCGACGCACCTGCAGGCGATGCGGGATGCATTGCAGGCGTTCGAGCACCACTTTGCGCTGGGCAACGAGACCGTGAGCCATGACCTGGCATTTCACCTGAGCATTGCCCAGGCCACGGGCAATCGCTACTTCCAGGACATCCTCCAGCATTTCGGCACCATGCTGATTCCGCGCAACCGCATCGCGTCCATTCATACGCCGGCGCGCGATCCCGACTACCTGCGCCGCGTGAACCGCGAGCATGAAGAAATCTATGCGGCCATCGAGCGCCAGGACGCGGACTCCGCGCGTGCGGCGATGCGCATCCACCTGACCAATTCGCGTGAGCGCCTGCGCCTGGCCCAGCGCCTGAGCCAGCTCTCCGAGCCCATTTCTCCCGCCTGATCCAGCCGGTTGCCGGCTGCGCGCCCGCTGTGCGGGCGCATGCAGGGGGGGCTGCGGATTCAGCGCTTTTTCGACCTCGTGTTTACCCCTAGGATTTTTTGCGTGAGTTTTTAAAAGTCTAGTTGTATGATGACTGACCACTATACGGAGACACTTCAAATGCTTTCCCGCTCACGTTTTCTGTGCACTGCCTTGGCGCTTGCCGGCACCGGCCTGCTTTGCGCTCCCGCATTCGCGGCGGATCCCTGGCCCAGCAAACCCATCCGTCTGGTGGTTCCTTATCCTCCGGGCGGCAGCTCCGACATCATTGCGCGTTCCATCGGTCAGATCATGTCGCAGGAGCTCAAGCAGACTGTCGTGATCGAGAACAAGGCCGGCGCCAACGGCAATCTGGGCGCGGAGTTCGTGAGCCGTGCCGCGCCCGATGGCTATACCTGGCTGCTGGCAGACCTGGGCGCGCTGGCGATTTCGCCTTCGGTCTACACCAAGCTCAGCTTCGACCCTTCCAAGGATCTGCGCGGTGCGGCCATGCTGGCCTACTCGCCCCACATGCTGGTGGTCCACCCTTCGGTGCCGGCCACCAATCTGAAGGAACTGGTCGAGCTGTCGAAGAAGCAGGACCTGAACTTCGCCGTGACGGCCACGGGCAGCGCGCCGCATCTGGCCGGCGTGGAACTCGCCCGCCTCACGGGCGCCAAGTGGGTCTACGTGCCTTACAAGGGCGGCGTGCAGGCGGTGCAGGACACCGTTGCCGGCCAGACACAGGTGCTGATGAACGGCATGCTGGCCACCTACCCGCATGTGCAAAGCGGCAAGCTCAAGCTGCTGGGCATCTCCAAGACCACGCGCATGCCGCTGATCTCCGACGTGCCCACGCTGGCCGAACAGGGTGCGAAGGACTTCGCCTCGGGCACCTGGCAAGGCGTGGTGCTGCCTTCCAAGACGCCGGATGCCATCGTCCAGCGCGTGAACCAGATCCTGCTGACCGCCATCCGCACGCCTGATGTGCGTGCCCGCCTCACGGGCCAGGGCGCCGAAGTCGTGACGATGACTCCGGCCGAAACCGACAAATTCTTCAACGCCGAGCGTGCACGCTGGCGCACCGTGGTGCAGACCTCCAATCTGCAACTGGACTGAAGTCCAGCCTATTTTTTCATTCTGTTCCTTAAGGATTGCCATGAGCCCCCAAGAAGTCAAAAGCGTGATGAGTTCCGGTCTGTTGTCGTTCCCCGTGACCGACTTCGACAGCCAAGGCAACTTCAATGCCAAGAGCTATGCCGAACGCCTGGAATGGCTGGCTCCGTTCGGCGCCACCGCGCTGTTCGCTGCCGGCGGCACGGGCGAGTTCTTCTCGCTGACGGCCGACGAGTATCCCGCGATCATCAAGACCGCTGTGGACACCTGCAAGGGCAAAGTGCCAATCATCGCCGGTGCCGGCGGCCCTACGCGTTTCGCCATCCAGTGCGCCCAGGAAGCCGAACGCGCCGGAGCACACGGTGTCCTGCTGCTGCCCCACTACCTGACCGAAGCCAGCCAGGAAGGCCTGGCCGCGCACGTCGAAGCCGTCTGCAAGAGCGTCAAGTTCGGCGTGATCATCTACAACCGTGGCATCAGCCGCTTCACGCCCGAAACCGTTGCCAAGCTGTGCGAACGCAATCCCAACCTGGTCGGTTTCAAGGACGGCGTGGGTGACATCGAAGCCATGTCGGCCATGTTCCTGACCATGGGCGATCGCCTGGCGTATCTGGGCGGCCTGCCCACGGCCGAAGTCTATGCCGCGGCCTACAAGGCGCTGGGCACGCCCGTGTACTCGTCGGCGGTCTTCAACTTCATCCCCAAGACCGCGATCCGCTTCTACGAAGCGGTGAAGAACGACGACCACGCGACGCAGCACCACCTGCTCAAGACCTTCTTCATGCCCTACCTCGAGATCCGCAACCGCAGCGCCGGTTACGCAGTATCCATCGTCAAGGCCGGCGCGAAGATCGTCGGTCACGACGCCGGTCCCGTGCGTGCGCCGCTGGCTGATCTCAAGCCCAACGAGATCGAAGAACTGGCAGCGTTGATCAAGCTCGTGGAGCAATAAGCCCCAGGCTCCGGACCGCAGGAGCGATCTTGCGGTCCGGGGTGCATTGCAAAGCGCCAGACGCTGTCCTTTTGCAATGCGCCCCGCTGCACCGCAGCCGCAGCCCCTGCGGCCGCACGGGTGACGGTACGCGGTTTCCCCCCCCCTTTCCCTCCGAACGACTCAAGGACTTCCCTGCATGGCACCCTCCCGACCCCGCGTTCTCCAATACGGCAAGATGCCGCTGCCCCAGCTCGATGCTGAACTGGCGCAGGCCTACGACGTGCAGATCCTCTCGGAGCAAAGCGATCCGGATCGTTTTCTGGCGGAGCAGGGCGGGCAGTTTGCCTATGCGGTGACCTCGGCGGCCATGGGTCTGCCGGCGCGCGTCGTCGACGCGCTGCCCGAACTCCAGTTCGTCAGCAGCTTCGGCGTGGGCTTCGACGCGCTGGACAAGGAGTCGTTGCTGCGCCGCGGCGCGCGCGTGGGCTATACGCCGGGCGTGCTCGATGATTGCGTGGCCGACATGGCCTGGGCGCTGCTGCTCGATACGGCGCGCGGTGTCAGCGCCTCCGACCGCTTCGTGCGCCGCGGCGACTGGAGCCGCCAGCGTTTCGGCCTCACGACGCGGGTCTCGGGCAAGCGACTGGGCATCTTCGGCATGGGCCGCATAGGCAGCGCCGTCGCGCGCCGCGCCGCGGGCTTCGACATGGAGGTGGGCTATCACAACCGCCGCCCCATCGACGGCTCGCCGCACCAGTACCTGGCGTCGCTGCTGGAGCTGGCCCGCTGGTCCGACTTCCTGATCATCACCGCCGCCGGCGGCGACCATACGCGCCATCTGGTCAGCACCGAAGTGCTCGATGCGCTGGGCCCGCAGGGCTTTCTGGTCAATGTGGCGCGCGGCAGCGTGGTCGACGAGGCGGCGCTGGTCGAAGCGCTGCGCAGCGGCCGCATCGCGGGCGCGGGCCTCGATGTGTTCGAGGACGAGCCGCGTCCGCTGGCAGATCTGCTGACGCTCGAGAACGCCGTGCTCGCGCCGCATATCGCCAGCGGCACGCACGATACCCGCCGCGCCATGGCCGACCTGGTGCTGCAGAACCTGCAGCAGTTCATTGCCACCGGCGAGCCCGTGGCCGAAGTGCCCTGGTCCGCCGCGCGCTGATGCCAACCACAGGAGATTTCTCATGCACCGTCGCCAGCTGTTGAAGACTTTCAGTGCCAGCGCCCTGGGCGCCTGGGGCGCCGCCGCCGGGGCCCAGTCCTTCGGCTTTTCGCCCCACCAGCGCTATCCCGATCCCGCGGTTTTCATTCTCGATCCGAGCTTTGCCAAGTACCGCATCTACAGCAGCACCATCGAGCAGCTGGGCACGGGCATGCGCTGGGCCGAAGGTCCGGCCTATTTCCCTGAAACCGGCACGCTGATCCTCAGCGACATCCCCAACAACCGGCTGATGAAGTTCGAGGAAAAGACCGGCAAGTTCTCGGTGCACAAGGAAAACGCCAACTACGCCAACGGCAATGCGCGCGACCGCCAGGGCCGGCTGATTTCCTGCGAGCATTCGGTCACGCGCCGCGTGGTGCGCACCGAGCGAGACGGCAGCACCACGGTGCTGGCCGACCGCTACCAGGGCAAGCGCCTCAATGCGCCCAACGACGTGGTGGTGAAGTCGGACGACAGCATCTGGTTCACCGATCCGCTGTTCGGCATCAACGGCGAATGGGAAGGTTCGCGCGCTGCGCCCGAGCAGGCCGGCACCTATGTCTACCGCATAGGCAAGGACGGCCAGATCAGCGCCGTGGTCACCGATCTCGTCAACCCCAACGGCCTGGCGTTCTCGCCCGACGAGAAGAAGCTCTATGTCGTCGAGTGGAAAG
This sequence comes from Comamonas sp. DB36, assembly GCF_057914905.1. Taxonomy (NCBI): domain Bacteria; kingdom Pseudomonadati; phylum Pseudomonadota; class Betaproteobacteria; order Burkholderiales; family Comamonadaceae; genus Comamonas; species Comamonas sp. DB36. The sequence goes on along the minus strand of NZ_CP196631.1, from coordinate 3,411,048 downwards.
GCACGCCCAACCGCAGCGTCTGGAGCTTCGACGTTTCGCCCGACGGCACGTCCGTGTCGAACAAGACCAAGCTCATAGACGCCGACGGCCCGGGTGCGCTTGACGGCTTTCGCGTTGATCGTGACGGCAACCTGTGGTGCGGCTGGGGCTTCAGCGGCGCTTTCAGCCCCGAGACCAGCGATATCGGCGGCGGCATGCGCGCCCACCTGCCGCTGGCCAAATCCGAAGAGATGGACGGCGTCAAGGTCTTCAATCCGCAGGGCAAGCCGATAGGCTTCATCCGCCTGCCCGAGCGCTGCGCCAACCTGGAGTTCGGCGGCCCCAAGCGCAACCGCCTGTACATGGCCAGCAGCCATTCCCTTTACGCCTTGTATGTCGAAGCCCATGGCGCGGCATGAACCGATTTTTTTCAGGAACCGAGCAATGACCCAATTCGACAATCTCATCAACGGCCAGTGGACTGCAGGCAAGAGCTACAGCCCCAACGCCAACCCCAGCGACCTGTCCGACGTGGTGGGCGAATACGCCCAGGGCGACGCTTCGGACGTGAATGCGGCCGTGGCCGCGGCCGCGGCCGCCTTTCCTGCCTGGAGCACCTCGGGCATCCAGGCGCGCCACGACGCGCTCGACAAGATCGGCAATGAAATCCTGGCGCGCAAGGAAGAGCTGGGCGACCTGCTGGCGCGCGAGGAAGGCAAGACCCGCCCCGAAGCGATTGGCGAAGTCGGCCGTGCGGGCCAGATCTTCAAGTTCTTCGCCGGTGAATGCCTGCGCCTGGCCGGCGAGACCCTGCCTTCGGTGCGCCCCGGCATAGGCGTGGAGATCACGCGCGAGCCCATCGGCGTGGTCGGCCTGATCACGCCCTGGAATTTTCCCATCGCCATCCCTGCCTGGAAGATCGCGCCCGCGCTGGCCTTCGGCAATTGCGTCGTTCTCAAGCCCGCCGACCTGGTGCCAGGCAGCGCCTGGGCGCTGGCCGACATCATCCACCGCAGCGGCATTCCCGCGGGCGTGTTCAACCTGGTGATGGGCCGCGGCCGCGTCATTGGCGAAGCGCTGGTGCAGCATGAAGATGTGGCCGCCATCAGCTTCACCGGCTCGGTCGGCGTGGGCAAGGGCATTGCCGCGGCCTGCGTGGCCAGCGGCAAGAAGGTGCAGCTTGAAATGGGCGGCAAGAACCCGCAGGTCGTGCTCGACGACGCCGACCTGAACCAGGCCGTCGAGCTGTCGGCGCAAAGCTGCTTCTACTCGACGGGCCAGCGCTGCACGGCGTCGAGCCGGCTGATCGTGACCGACAAGATCTACCCGGCCTTCATCGAAGCGCTGCAGGCGCGCATGGCCAAGATCAAGGTCGGCGATGCACGTGCTGCGGGCACCGACATCGGCCCCGTGGTGAGCCAGGCCCAGCTCGAACAGGATCTGAGCTACGTTGAAATCGCCCAGGCCGAAGGCGCAGTGCTGGCCGCGGGCGGTGCGCGCGTCGCCTGCCACACGGGCAGCGCCAAGGACGGCTTCTTCATGCAGCCCGCGCTGTTCGTCGACTCCACGCCCGCGATGCGCATCAACCGCGAGGAAGTGTTCGGCCCCGTGGCCAGCGTGATCCGCGTGCGTGACTACGAAGAAGCGCTGGCCGTGGCCAACGACACGCCGTTCGGCCTGGCCGCGGGCATTGCCACGACCAGCCTGAAATACGCCACGCATTTCAAGCGCCACAGCCAGGCGGGCATGGTCATGGTCAACCTGCCGACCGCAGGCGTCGACTACCACGTGCCGTTCGGCGGTCGCAAGGGCAGCAGCTACGGTCCGCGCGAGCAGGGCCGCTATGCGCAGGAGTTCTACACCACCGTCAAGACGGCGTACACGCTGGCCTGAGCGCGCCATCCAGCTTCTCTTTGCACCGGGCCCTGGCCCGGTTTTTTTATGCCCGTTACTTGGGTGCCTGGGCCTGTGCGCAATGCACCTGCAGCAGCTCACGTTCGGCCAGCGAGTCGCCAAAGCGCATGGCGCTCAGGCAGCCGCCCCAGACGCAGCCGGTGTCCAGGCCTATCAGATCATGGCGTGCGACCAGCCCCTGCTGCGACCAGTGGCCGAAAGCGATCGCGGTGTCCGCGCTGCGGCGCGCGGGCGCGTCGAACCATGGCACCAGGCCGGGCGGGGCGTCGCTGGCGCTTTCGGTGCTGTCGAAGTCCATCACGCCCGCGGGCGTGCAAAAGCGCAGCCGCGTGAGCGCGTTGACGATCACGCGCAGGCGGTCGGCGCCCTGCAGGTCGTCGCTCCAGGCCGCGGGCGCATTGCCATACATCTTTGCCAGGAAATCCACCAGCGCGTCGCCGCGCAGCACGGCCTCGACCTCGCCGGCCAGCGCCAGGGTCTGATCCACATCCCAGGAGGGCAGCACGCCCGCATGCACCATCAGCAGCCGCTCGCCGCGCGCCGTGGTGTGCAGCCGCGCCAGCGGCTGCTGGCGCAGCCAGTCGAGCAGATCGGCGCGGTCCGGCGCCTGCAGTATGGGCTGCAGCGTGTCGCGCTTGCCCGGGCCGCGCAGGCCATGGGCGGTGGTGAGCAGATGCAGGTCATGGTTGCCCAGCAGCGGGCGCACGGCGTCGCCCAGTGCAATGCAGCGGCGCAGAACCTGCAGCGATGACGGGCCGCGGTTGACCAGATCGCCCAGCAGATACAAGGTATCGCGGCTGGGTGAGAAATCGATGACATCGAGCAGTCGACCAAGGGCTTCATCGCATCCCTGGATATCGCCGATACAGTACATTGACATGATGTTCTTTCTACTTATTGATTCATGGATTTTCTGCTGATTGCACTCTTGACCCTGCTCAATGGTGTGTTTGCCATGTCGGAATTGGCATTGGCGTCGAGCCGCAAGTCCCGTCTTGCGGGCATGGCCGAAGACGGCGACAAGGGGGCCGAGGCCGCTTTGGTATTGCTGGAAAATCCAACCCAGTTCCTGTCTTCGGTGCAGGTGGGCATCACTTCCATCGGCATGCTCAACGGCATCATCGGCGAGGCCGCATTCAGCGACGGCCTGGCCCAATGGCTGCGCAATGCAGGTGTTCCCGAAAGCGCTTCGGGCGTCTCGGCCACGGCCATTGTCGTCGCCGTCATCACTTTCATCACCATCGTCTTTGGCGAACTGGTTCCCAAGCGCATTGGCCAGTTGTACCCTGAAACCGTGGCACGGCTGATTGCGCGTCCCATGACCTGGGTGGCTTCGGCTGCCAAGCCTTTCGTGCGCCTGCTGTCGGCATCGACCCAGGCAGTGCTCACGCTGCTGCGCGTCAATGACTCCGCCAGCCGGGCAGTCACGGAAGAGGAGATCGTCGCCAGCCTTGAGGAAGGCCGCAATGCGGGCGTGATCGAATTCCATGAGCACCAGATGGTGCAGAACGTGTTCCGTCTCGACGACCGTTCGCTGACTTCATTGATGGTGCCGCGCTCCGACGTGCAGTGGCTCGATGCCGATCTTTCGGTGTTCGAAGGCTTGCGCTTGTCGGCCGACGGCCAGGAAAAAGGCGGCCACTCGTGGTATCCGGTATGCCGTGGTTCGCTCGACGACGTGGTGGGCGTCATCAGCGTGGCCCGCATGCTGGCGCTGGGCGCGGCGGCCGAAGGCAAGCTGGGCGAGCATGCCTTGCCTGCGGCATTCCTGCCTGAAACGCTCAGCGGCATGGAATTGCTCGACCAGTTGCGCGCGCGCTCCGGCCGCATGGTTTTCGTGGTCGATGAATACGGCGTGGTGCAAGGCATCATGACGCCGCGCGATTTACTCGAAGCCATTACTGGCGAACTCAAGCCCGGCGCGCATACTGATGCATGGGCCACGCCACGCGAAGATGGGTCCTGGCTGCTGGATGGATTGATGCCGGTCTCGGAACTCAAGGCGCGGCTCGATATCCGCGACCTGCCTGAAGAGGATCGCGGCCGGTATAACACCATTGCGGGCCTTTTGATGGCTGAAACGGGTCGATTGCCTGCAGTTGGTGAAAGAATTGCCTGTGCGGGATGGATCTTTGAAATTGTGGACCTGGATGGAAAACGGATTGATAAGGTGCTTGCAGAGAAACCAGTGCAGAGCGCTTGAGCCGTGGAATTAAAATAGAGCGATGTAAATGTTGTGGTAATTACGTATAGTTTTTATGCTGGCGTGGTTTTATATTTTTCTATAATATCCAGTCACTTTTTCACCTATCCATAAGATACGAACCATGAATTCATACAAAGAATTGCTCAAGCAAAAAGAAGCCTTGGAACAGCAGATTCATGAGGCCCGCAGCCGCGAATTGTCGGATGCTGTCGCTCGTGTGCGTTCCCTGGTTGCCGAGTATGAAATGACGCCTGAAGATGTGTTTCCTCCTGCACGCGCAGCACGCAGCGCCGGCACTGGCGCCAAGGTCGCTCCCAAGTACCGCGACCCCAATACCGGTCAGACCTGGACCGGTCGTGGCAAGGCTCCCAAGTGGATCCAGAACGAAGAGCGTGAAAAGTTCGCAATTTAATTGCGCTTCGCTTTCAAGAAAAGGCCTGCAATGCAGGCCTTTTTTGTTGTCCAATTTTTGCGCTCAATATGGACGTGCAAGATTGCAGGAATGCAATCAGATCATGGGACATTTGTCGGCTACCAAACTTTTTAACGGGTGTGTTCGATATTATTGAACTCGCAATGCACCAAAATGGTTCGTTTGAAGTTTGCTGCCGAAATAGTTACAAATGACCTCTCGTCCTGCAGATTAGTGCTGTTTGAAAACGATTTCCAGCAACTGCACAGATAAACCGTATGCGGATGATTTCGACGCGGCGCGGAACGCGGCACAATGGGCGTATGAAAAAGCAGGTGTTGATTGCAGGGGGGGGAATCGGCGGACTCGCTGCAGGTATAGGGGCCGCGAGGGCGGGCTGCGATGTGCGGCTGTTTGAACGCGCGCAGAAATTCAGCGAAGTCGGCGCGGGTATACAGCTGGGACCAAACGTGGTGCGGCGGTTGCAGGCCTGGGGCTTGCAAAAGGACCTGCAATCGGTGGTCGCGTTGCCCGAAGCCCTGCAGGTGCGCAGCGCGGTGACCGGTGAGGCGCTGGCGCGCATGCCTTTGGGGCAAGCCGTGGTCGAGCGTTATGGCGCGGCCTATGTGACCATTCATCGCGCCGATCTGCACGCGCTGCTGCTCGGCGGACTGCGCGACTATGCCGAAGTGCATCTGAATCTGGCCCAGACCATTGCGCACTATCGCGAGGCCGATGGCGTGGTGACGGTTCGCACCGAGGCCAACAAGCTGATCGAAGGCGATGCGCTGATCTGCGCCGATGGCGTGCACAGTCGCCTGCGCATGCAGATGCTGGGCGATGAACCGCCGCGCTCCACGGGTCATCTCGCCTACAGGGCGATGGTGCGCCAGGCCGAAATGCCCCAGCGTTTGCGCACTTCCCAGGTGACGGCCTGGCTGGGCCCGCGGCTGCACGTGATCCAGTATCCGGTGCGCCGTGGCGAATTGCAGAATCTGGTGATCATTGTCCAGGGGCCCGCGCCCCAGGACATGGAGCGCTGGGACCATGCGGCCAACGCCCAGGATCTGGAAACCGTGCTTGCCGGCGCCTGCAGTGCGTTGCAGGACCTGGTGCGCAGCGTGCCGCGCATGGGCTGGCGGCTGTGGCCGCTGGCCGACCGCCCGCCGCTGCGCTCGCCTGCGGAAATGGCCCAGGGCGTGGTTGCCTTGCTGGGCGATGCCAGCCACCCCATGCGGCCATATCTCGCGCAGGGCGCGGGCATGGCGATAGAAGACGCGGCCGAGCTGCAGCGCGCGCTGTCGATGCATGATCTCGATGTGCCCTTGCGGCTGCGCCGCTACGCGCTCAACCGCTGGCAGCGCAACGCGCGCGTGCAGGCGCGCTCGCAGCGCAACGGCCGCATCTTCCACGCGACCGGCCCGGTGCGCTGGGGGCGCGATGCCGCGTTGAAGCTGCTGGGCGCGCGCGTGATGGACCTGCCCTGGCTCTACCGCGGCGACGGGTCAAGCGCCAGTTCGCTGTAGACGGTCTGAAACCGGCAGCATCTGGAACGCCGCCGCGCCCAGGCACAGCATGAGCGCAATGCCCAGCATCACGGCGGCAAACGGATCGAAGCCGTAGCGCGTGGCCCAGGAGGCCATCAGGCCCGTGAGCCACTGCATCAGGGCGGCGCCGAGGAACATGGCCATGGTGAGCAGCGCCATGGCCCGGCCCGTGGCTTCGGGCGGGTAGGACGAGCGCACATGTGCGTATTGCAGCACCGATCCGCCCGAAACAATGACGATCACGATGATCAGCGCCACATTGAGCCAGCCGGTGTGCAGCAGGCCCAGCGCCGCGTACAGCAGCGCGATGAGAGAAGTCGTGGTGACCAGCAGGCGGCGCCGGCGCAGCGGGCCCGGGTCCATGCGGCCGAACATTCCGGGGCTGACCAGCGAGATCAGCGATACGACCAAGGCCAGGTGGCCGCTGGCGACCAGCGACCAGCCCTGGCGCTCCATCAGCAGCGGCCCCAGCCAGAGGCCGCGCAGCGTCAGGAAGGATGCATAGGTCACCAAGGCCATGGCCAGAATGCCCCAGCTGTAGGGCTGGGTCAGCAGCAGGCCGAATTCGCGCGTCGCCGCGAGCCAGCTCTGGCGCGGTGCGGCGCTGGCGCTTTGCGCGGGCTCATGCACTTTCCAGGCGATCAGCAGCCAGGACAGCACGGACAGCAGTCCCAGCGTCGCGAACCCGCTGCGCCAGCCGTAGTGTTCGACCAGCCAGGCCAGAGGCGAGCCCGTGAACAGCATGCCTATGCCGCCCAGCCCCAGGCTCATGCCCGAGACCGCGGCGAACTGCGAGGCCGCGAAATGCCTTGCGATGAACACCGTACAGGCGAGAAAGGCCGGCGCGCAACCCAGACCGATCAGCGCCTGGCCCGCAAGCAGCCAGCCGTAGTTGGGCGACCAGGCCGACAGGCCCGCGCCCAGAATGCTCAGCGGCGCGGCAACCAGCACCGTGCGGCGCAGGCCATAGAGGTCTATGCCCACTCCCATGAACAGCTGCACCGCGCCAAAGGTCAGCGCGAACAGGCTTGCGAACAGGCCCAGCGCCGAAGGCGAAAGGCCGAAGTCGGTCTGCAGCGCCACGGCGATGATCGCCGTGACCGTGCGATAGGCCTGGCTCAGCGCAAAGCCGCTGATCAGCGCCAGCAGCATGGCCCAGGCAGCGCGCGAGGACAGGCAGGCATCGGCGTCAGGCGCGCCAGCGGCAGGGGGCAGGGGCGATGTCTGGGGCGGATTCACGGCGCAATTTTCCTCATGGCCTAGCCTAGCCTGCGCCGGGGCCGCCGCCTGTCGCCCGAGGCGCTGGCGGTCCTAGGAAAAACCCAGGGGCGGGGTCGTCAAAGCGCGGTGCGCAGCGTCCAGATTTCAGGGAACAGCACCACGTCGAGCATCTTGCGCAGATAGCTCACGCCGCCCGTGCCGCCCGTGCCGCGCTTGAAGCCGATCACGCGCTCGACCGTGGTCACATGGCGGAAGCGCCAGAGACGGAATGCGTCCTCGAGGTCGGTGAGTTCCTCGCCGAGCTGGTACAGGTCCCAGTGGGTCGTGGGGTCGCGGTAGACCGTGAGCCAGGCCTGCTCCACACCATCGTCGGCGCAGTAGGGCAGGGTCCAGTCGCGTTCGAGATGGCTGGCCGGCACGGCGATGCCGCGGCGCGCGAGCAGGCGCAGGGCTTCGTCGTAAAGCGAGGGCGCGCGGTAGGCGGCCTCGACTTCGGCCAGCAGTTCGGGCCGGTGGGCATGCGGCTTGAGCATGGCCGCGTTCTTGTTGCCCAGCGAGAATTCTATGCAGCGGTACTGGTAGCTCTGAAAACCGCTGGACTGCGCAAGATATGGGCGGATCGCGCTGTATTCGGGCGGTGTCATCGTCGCCAGCACGTCCCAGGCATGGACCAGTTGCTCCATGATGCGCGAGACGCGCGCAAGCATCTTGAACGCCTTGGGCAGCTCGTCGCCGGCCACATGGGCGATCGCCGCATGCAGTTCGTGCAGCATCAGTTTCATCCACAGCTCGCTGGTCTGGTGCTGGATGATGAACAGCAGCTCGTTGTGATCGGGCGACAGCGGCTTTTGCGCCGTGAGGATCTGGTCGAGTTGCAGATAGTCGCCATAGCTCATGCTCTGGCTGAAGTCGAGCTGGGCGCGCTCCTGCTGCACGATGGCTTCGGGGGCGAGGGGTGGGGTGGTTGCGGTCATGGAAGCGGGACAATAAACAGTCGATCACATCATAGGCCGGGCGCGCCGCAGGCGGCGCCCTGGCTTTCCCGCCCGGCATCTTTTTCTGGAAGTTACGCATGGTCCACAGTCCCGAGACGCCAGCGGCATGGCAGTTGCCGTTGCCGCTGAATTTCCGCGCCGACAGCATCCTCGCTTTCCATGCGCGCGACCGCGAGGCGCTGGCCGAGCAGGTCGGGGCCGCTACGTTGCGCAAAGGCATCTGGTGGCGCGGCCAGCCGGTGTGCCTGCAAATCGATTTCGCGCCGGGCCAGGCGCAGGTGCAGTGGCAGACGGCTGCGGGCGGCCAGGACCAGGCCCGGCACGAGGCGCTGCCCCTGGTGCGGCGCATGCTGGGGCTGACGCAGGACATCGAGGCGTTCGAGGCGCAGTTTTCCGCGCATCCTTTGCTGGGGCCGGTGCTGCGCGAGCAGTCAGGGCTGCGTGTGCCGGTCGCGGGAACGCCGTTCGAGGCCCTGGCCTGGGCCATCATGGGCCAGCAGATCAGCGTCGCGGCAGCGGTGTCGCTGCGCCGGCGGCTCATCCTCGCGGCCGATCTGCGGCATCGCAGCGGACTGTATTGCCACCCGCATGCCGATCAGGTGCTGGCGCTGGGCCTGGAGCGCCTGCGCGCCGCGGGCCTGTCGCAGTCCAAGGCGCAAAGTCTGCTGGCGGTGGCCGAAGGCGTGCAATCGGGGGCCTTGCCGCTCGACGACTGGGCTGCCGCGCCGCAACTGCCGGCCGCGCAGATCGCCCAGGCCCTGCTCGCGATCAAGGGCATAGGCCCGTGGACGGTCAGCTATACGCTGCTGCGCGGTTTTGGCTGGCTCGACGGCTCGCTGCACGGCGATGTGGTCGTGCGCCACGGCATTGCGCGGCTGTTGCAGACCGAGGTGGACCAGCCGCGCGCCCAGGCCTGGCTCGCACTGTTCGCGCCCTGGCGCGCGCTAGTGGGCGCGCATCTGTGGGCGATGCAGGCGGTGAATGCCTAGGCGAAGGCCCCCTCGGGGGGCAGCGAGCCACACGCAGTGGGCGAGCGTGGGGGCTTGCTGAGTCGGTGCCGGGCCGCCCCAAGCCGGCGAAGGCCCCCTCGGGGGGCAGCGAGCCACACGCAGTGGGCGAGCGTGGGGGCTTAAGTCACTGCATTGCGCTGGTGGAAATGCGCTTCGCGCCATTCGCCGCTTTCCAGCACCTGGCGCAGCTGTTCGACCGCGTTCCATACGTCCTCGAAACCGACATACAGCGGCGTGAAGCCAAAGCGCAGTATGTCCTTGTGCACGCCCACGCCGCCGTCGCCCTGGCGGAAGTCGCCGATCACGCCGCGCGCGATCAGCGCCTGGACAATGGCATAGGCGCCGCTGCCCAGTCCATTCACTCCCAGGCCTTCGGCGCGCGCCAGGCATACCTGCGAGCCGCGCTTTTCATGCGCGCGCGGCGTCGCCAGCTCCAGCCCATGGCCCGCGCAGCGCGATTCGACAAGGGCGATGAACAGGTCGGTCAGCGCCAGCGACTTGGCGCGCAATGCTTGCATGCCGCCCAGCGCTTCGCTGGCGCTGTACACGTCGAGCCCGCATTGCAGCGCCGACAGGCTGATGATGGGCTGGGTGCCGCACAGGTAGCGGCGAATGCCTTCGGCCGGAGTGTAGTGGGGCGTGAACTGGAACGGCGCCGTGTGGCCGAACCAGCCCGCGAGCGGCTGGGCGCTGCGGTTGACGACGCGCGGATGGGCCCAGACAAAGGCCGGCGCGCCCGGTCCGCCGTTGAGGTACTTGTAGCCGCAGCCCACGGCGAAGTCGGCGTCGGCCGCGTGCAGGTCTATCGGCACCGCGCCCGCGCTGTGGCACAGATCCCAGACGCACAGGATGCGATGCGCATGGGCCGCGGCGGTGATGGCCGCCATGTCGTGCATCGCGCCCGTGCGGTAGTTCACATGGGTCAGCAGCAGGATGGCCGCGTCGTCGTCGAGCGCGTGCAGGATTTCCTCGGGCTCGAGCTGCACCAACTGCAGCCCGTGCTGCTCGCAGATCGATTCGGCAATGTAGAGATCGGTGGGGAAGTTGCTGCGCTCGGTCAGCAGCTTCTTGCGCGCCGGGCCGTCCTCGGCCGCGATGCGCGCCGCGGCGGTGAGCACCTTGAACAGGTTGATCGAGGTGGTGTCGGTGAACACCACTTCATCGGCGCGCGCGCCCAGCCAGGGCGCGAACTGGTTGCCCAGGCGCATGGGCAGATCGACCCAGCCAGCCTTGTTCCAGGAGGTGATCAGGTCCTGCGCCCATTCCTGCTGCACGACCTGGGCCACGCGCGCCGCTGCGGCCCTGGGAGCCACGCCCAGCGAATTGCCGTCGAGGTAGATCTGGCCCGCGGGCAGCGTGAAGTGATCGCGCAGCGCGCGCAGCGGGTCCTGGGCGTCGCGTTCGCGGCAGTCTTGCAAGGTGATTGTCATGGGTTGCTTGTCTCCATCAGTGGTTTGCAGGCAGCGCGCGCAGCACCGCGCGCACGGGCGAGGCGTCGGCCTGCGTGAGTTTGAGCGGCAGCGCGATCAGTTCGTAGTCGCCTTCGGGAACGGCGTCGAGCACCAGGTTCTCGAGCACGCGCAGGCCGCGCCGGCGTATCACCTGGTGGCTGTCCAGCGTCTTGCTGCTGGCCGGATCGATGCTCGCGGTATCGATGCCGATCAGCCGCACGCCCAGATCGGCCAGGCGCTCGACGGTCTCGGGCGCATAGGCGGCGAGATCGCCGTCCCAGCCCGTGGGTGCCTGCGCGTAGGTGCGCACCAGCACGCGCGCCGGCAAATCGGGCGTGATCGCATGTTCGATATGCTGCCACAGCAGCAGCGGGCCGGGCGCGATCGCATGGATCACGCGGCAGGGTCCCAGAAAGGTATCGAGATCGACCGCGCCTATGGCCGCGCCGTCGGCGGCGTAATGCAGCGGCGCATCGGCATGCGCGCCGACATGCGGCGACAGCGTGATGGCGCTGACATTGACCGGGCATTGCGGCGAGATCGTCGCGCACCATTGCTGGCTGTAGGGCGTGTCGCCCGGGAACACCGGGCTGGCGTCGTGGATAGGAGGGGAGATGTCCCAGAGTTGCTGTGGCATGGTCACTCCACTGTAAACCGCGTGCAGGCCGCGCGCGCGCTCAGCGGCGCCGGAACCACAGCGCGTAGACCAGCAGCAGCACGCCCAGGAAAGGCACGCCGGTCAGCAGCGTCAGGTGGAATTCCTCGGTGAAGTAGGTCGTGACCAGCACGCCCAGCATCAGCGCCGCGCCCAGCAGCGTCAGCAGCGGAAAGCCCCACATGCGAAACGCCAGCGGCCGGCTGCCTTCGGCCTTCCAGCGCGCGCGGAAGAACAGGTGGGTGACGAACACCATGAACCAGGTGAACATCGCGCCGAACATGGCGATCGACATCATCCAGACGAGCGACTTGTCGGGCTGCCAGACATTGAGCACCATCGCCACGGCAATGCCCGCACAGGACACCGCGATGGCGCGCGTGGGCACGCCGCGCGCGTTGAGATGGCCCAGCGCCGCAGGCGCATAGCCGCCGCGCGACAGGCTGAACATCATGCGCGAAGTCACATACAGCTGGCTGTTCATCGCCGACAGCGCGGCGACCAGCACCACGAAGTTCAGCACATGGGCGGCGCCGGGAATGCCTATGATTTCCATCACCTGCACGAAAGGGCTCCGGTCGGTGCCGGCCGCATGCCAGGGCACGATGGCCAGCATCAAGGCCAGCGTCAGCAGATAGAACAGCACCAGACGCAGCACCGTGGTGCGAAACGCGCTGGTGATGGCTTTTTGCGGATCCTGGGCCTCGCCCGCGGCCACCGCGATGGCCTCCAGGCTCAGATAGCTGAAGATCGCGACGATCACGCCGACCCAGGTGCCCCACAGCCCGTTGGGAAAGAAGCCGCCCCGGGCGGTGTAATGGTGAAAGCCGATGTCGGGGCGCTGGGCGCCGAACACCACATAGGCGCCGATCAGGATGAAGGCCACGATGGCGACGATCTTGATCATCGAGAAAACGTACTCGACCTGACCGAAGGCCTTGACGCTGGAGCCGTTGACCGCGACCAGCGCCGCGGAGAACACCGCGACCCAGAGCCAGCGCGGCGAGTCGGGAAACCAGTAGCCCATGTACAGGCCCACGGCCGTGACTTCCATGCCCACGGCCAGCACCACGGCGGCCCAGTAGGCGTAGCGCACGAGAAAGCCGGCCCAGGGCGCGATGTAGTGTTCGGCATAGGCGCCAAATGAGCCCGAGGTCGGGTGGGCAACGGTCATTTCGGCCAGGCAGCCCATGAGCAGCAGCGCGATCAGCGCGCCTATCGCATAGCTCAGCAGCACGCTGGGACCGGCAAAGCCGATGGCAAACGCGCTGCCCATGAACAGGCCCGTGCCGATCGCGCCGCCAATCGCGATCATCACGATCTGCGCGCCGCTCAGGTGCTGCTGCAGGCCGGTTTCGCGTTGCTGTATTTCTTCAAAGGAGGCCATGGCCGGAAACTTTCTGAGGGGCTGCGGGAAAAAATGCGTGCCCTGAAACGCACTTCGACGGGCCCGGTGCGAACGGTCTTATCCGTTCGCACCGGGCCCGTCGAAGGATGAAAGGCCGACTGCGAATCAGCCTATCTGTTTGCCAAGCAGCAAGTACTCCATCAACGCCTTCTGCACATGCATGCGGTTCTCGGCTTCTTCCCAGACCACGGATTGCGGGCCGTCGATGATTTCGGCCTCGACTTCCTCGCCGCGGTGCGCGGGCAGGCAGTGCATGAACAGCGCATCGGGGCGCGCCGCGGCCATCATTTCGGCGTCCACGCACCAGTCGGCAAAAGCCTTCTTGCGCGCTTCGTTCTCGGCTTCGTAGCCCATGCTGGTCCAGACGTCGGTCGTGACCAGATCGGCGCCCGCGCAGGCTTCGAGCGGGTCCTTGAACACCGCGTAGCTGCCGGGGTTCGCGGCCTTGCCGTTGAACGCCAGTTGCTCGTCGACTTCATAGCCGCCGGGCGTGCTCAGATGCACCTTGAAGCCCAGCAGGTCGGCCGCCTGCAGCCAGGTGTTGGCCATGTTGTTGCCGTCGCCGACCCAGGCCACGGTCCTGCCCTGGATCGAGCCGCGGTGCTCGATGAAGGTGAAGATGTCGGCGAGGATCTGGCAGGGATGGAACTCGTTGGTCAGGCCGTTGATCACCGGAACCCGCGAGAACTCGGCAAAGCGCGCGATGCGCTCCTGGCCGAAGGTGCGGATCATGACCAGATCGGTCATGCGGCTGATGACGCGCGCGCTGTCCTCGATGGGCTCGGAGCGGCCCAGCTGGCTGTCGCCCGAGGTCAGGTGCACGACCGAGCCGCCGAGCTGGTACATGCCGGCCTCGAAGCTCACGCGGGTGCGCGTGCTGGCCTTCTCGAAGATCATGGCCAGCGTGCGGTCGCCCAGCGTATGGTGCTTTTCGTAGTTCTTGAATTTCTTCTTGATCAGCGCGGCACGTTCGAACAGATAAGCGTATTCCTCGGCGGTGAAATCACTGAATTGGAGGTAATGCTTCATACGTCTTCATTCCTTGCAGTTTAGGCAGCCAGCACAGCTTGCACCAAAGGCAGCAGTTTGGCCACGATTTCGTCGGCTTCGGCCTCGGTCAGGATCAGCGGCGGCACGAGACGGATCACGGTGTCGGCCGTGACGCTCAGCAGCAGGCCGGCGGCGGCGGCCTGGCCTATCAGCTGGCCGCAGGGCTTGGACAGCTCGACGCCTATCATCAGGCCCTGGCCGCGGATGTCGACCACGCCTTCGAGCGCGCCCAGCTGGGTGCGCAGCGCGGCGCGCAGGTACTCACCCACGCTCGCGGCATGCGCGAGCAGGCCGTCTTCTTCCATGATGCGAATGGTCTCTATGCCGGCGCACATCGCCAGCGGGTTGCCGCCGAACGTGGAGCCATGGTTGCCCGGCTGCAGCACGGTCGCGGCCTTGCCATGGGCGACGACGGCGCCGATCGGCACGCCCGAGCCCAGGCCCTTGGCCAGCGTCATCACGTCGGGCACGATGCCGGCCCACTGATGGGCGAACCACTTGCCGGTGCGGCCCATGCCGGCCTGGACTTCGTCCAGGATCAGCAGCCAGCCGCGCGCATCGCACAGCGCACGCACCTGCTTGAGGTACTCGACGCGCATCGGGTGCAGGCCGCCTTCGCCCTGGATGGGCTCCATCAGCACGGCCGTGATGTTGGCATTGCCTTCGGTCGCTGCGAGCAGGCCTTCGTAGTCGTTGGGCGCGACGCGGATGAAGCCGTCAAGCAGCGGGCCGAAGCCTTCGCGCACCTTGGGGTTGCCGGTGGCGGTCATGGTGGCGATGGAGCGGCCGTGGAACGCATGGTCATAGACCACGATTTCGGGCCGGGCAATGCCCTGGTCGACGCCGAACTTGCGCGCGATCTTGATCGCGGCTTCGTTGGCTTCGAGTCCGGTGTTGCAGAAGAACACGTTGGTCATGGCCGAGCGCTCGACCAGCAGCTTGGCCAGCGTTTCCTGGCCGGGCACATGGTAGTAGTTGGACGTGTGGATCAGCTTGGTGAGCTGCTGCTGCAGCGCGGGCACCAGACGCGGGTGGTTGTGGCCCAGCGTGTTCACGGCAATACCGCCGAGCGCATCGAGGTATTCCTTGCCGTTCACGTCCCAGACGCGGCAGCCTTGGCCTCGTTCCAGAGCGATCGGGACGCGGCCATAGGTGTTCATCACGTGGGGCGAGGCAGCCTCAATGAAAGCGGTCATTGCAAAAATCTCCCAAGAATGCAGGGGTGGCATGGACATTGCGTCCGTGTCCAGGTTGAGCGAACTACAATTTTAGATGGGCCAGGCAGGATGAAAATTGAGGATTACGCATTACAGCGGTGCAATGGACCCATGGACTACTCGGTTGCTTAGCTTAACTCTTGTATAAGAGTTAGAATCTCCCATTGACCTGCCGGCGGTGATCCCGCTAGGGTCACATCACTTTCTACAGCGATATCGATGGTCTCCCCCAACTCACAAGAACTGTTCATCCAGGGCCTGACCCGGGATGGGAAAACCTTCAGGCCCAGCGACTGGGCAGAGCGCCTGGCCGGCGTCATGAGCCAGTTCCGCCCCGGGGGGGCCTATTCAGGCAGCCATCTGAGCTATTCGCCCTGGTGCATTCCCACCACACTCAACGGCACCAAGTGCGTGGTGCTGCACGCCGACCTGCGCGAGCACGAGCCCATGGCCTGGGATTTCGTGATCAACTTCGCCAAAGACAACAACCTGCAGATCGCCGAAGCCTGCCTGCTGCCGGACGCGCCGCCCAAGGCCTAGTCGCGCGTTGTTTGGCATCCCGACCAGGCCGGCTTCATGCCGGCTTTTTTGTGGGTGCAGTGTCAGGTGGGAATCACGCCCTGAAACGCCCTTCGACAAGCTCAGGGCGAACGGTGTTTGTGTGTTTGGGCAAGGAACTCGTTATCCGTTCGTGGTGAGCTTGCCTACGCGGCCCGGTCGAACCTTGAACGTCCACCCTCAAGCAATAGGCGCTATCCATACTCCACCCCCAACGAAAAAACCGCCCTAAGGCGGTCTTTGCGTTCGCTAACAGCGCACCCGTTACAAACGGCAGATGGCTTGCGCCATCCGTGCGATTGCCTAAATGTGGATTAGGCGGCCAGTGCCAGGGCCTTGACCTTGGCGGACAGACGGCTCTTATCGCGAGCAGCCTTGTTCTTGTGGAAGATACCCTTGTCGGCAATGGTATCCAGCACGGATTGTGCCTTGGCAAACAGTTCGGATGCCTTGGTCTTGTCGCCAGCCAGAACAGCCTTTTCGACGTTCTTGACAGCGGTGCGGTACTTGGAGCGCAGCGAAGTGTTCGCGGCGTTCAGTACAACGTTTTGACGAGCGCGCTTGCGGCCGGAGGCCAGGCGGGGGTTCTTTTTCTTGGGTTTAGCAGATGCCATGATTCAAATTCCTTGTGTCTGAGGATGATGTCAGCGAAGCCGGCGATTGTATCACTTGTTGCTGGCTTGAGTGAATATGCGCGCCTAAAGCCCGTGCAGCGCATACACTGCGCGGGTGTCACTGCTCAAAGCCGCCTCCACTGTCTCGCTGCTCACGCTCGCTTCCCGGGTCACCGGGCTGCTGCGCGACCTGCTCATGGCCTCCATGTTCGGCGCCAACGCGCTGACCGACGCGTTCAACGTCGCCTTCCGCATTCCCAACCTGTTCCGGCGCCTGTTTGCCGAAGGGGCTTTCAGCCAGGCCTTTGTGCCGGTGCTGGCCGCGACCAAGGCCAGGGACGGCGACGAGGCGACGCGCATGCTGATCGGCAATGTCGCCACCGTGCTGACCTGGGCGCTGTTGCTGACCTGCGTGCTGGGCGTGATCGGCGCGCCGCTGCTGGTATGGCTGCTGGCCAGCGGCTTGCAGCAGAACGCCGCGAGCTACGACGCCGCCGTGCTGATGACGCGCTGGATGTTCCCCTATATCGGCTTCATGTCGCTGGTCGCGCTGTCGGCCGGCGTGCTCAACACCTGGAAGCGTTTCGTCGTGCCCGCGGCCACGCCGGTGCTGCTCAACGTGAGCATGATTGGCGCGGCGCTGATCGCGGCGCCGCGCTTTGCCGCGCATGGCATAGAGCCCATCTACGCGATGGCTGCGGGCGTGATGCTCGGCGGCGTGCTGCAGCTCGCGGTGCAACTGCCCGCGCTGCGCCGCCTGGGCCTGCTGCCGCGCATAGGCCTGCGCTGGAGCACGGTGCGCACTGCCTGGCAGGACGCTGGCGTGCGCCGCATCCTGTCGCTGATGGCACCGGCCCTGCTGGGCGTGGGCGTGGCGCAGATCTCGCTGATGATCAACACGCAGATCGCGTCCTACCTCGCGCCGGGCAGCGTGTCCTGGCTGTTCTATGCCGACCGGCTGATGGAGTTTCCCACGGCGCTGCTGGGCGTGGCGCTGGGCGTGGTGCTGACCCCGCAGCTGGCCGCCGCCAAGGCCGCAGCCGACGCCGAGCGTTATTCGGCCATGCTCGACTGGGGTCTGCGCCTGGTGGTCGTGCTGTCCGTGCCCTGCGCCGTGGCCTTGCTGGTGTTCGCCGAGCCGCTGGTCGCCACGCTGTTCCACCGCGGCGCGCTGACCGACCGCGATGTCGGCAAGATCGCGCTGGCATTGGCCGGCTATGGTGCCGGTCTCGTGGGGCTGGTCGCAATCAAGGTGCTCGCGCCCGCGTATTACGCGAGCCAGGACATACGCACGCCGGTGAAGATCGCCGTGGTGGTGCTGGTCATCACCCAGCTGCTCAATCTCGCCTTCGTGCCCTGGCTGGCGCATACCGGGCTCGCGCTGTCCATCGGTATCGCGGCGCTGGTCAATGCGGCCTGGCTGCTGGTGGTGCTGCTGCGCCGCGGCACCTATGTCCCGCGGCCGGGTTGGGGTAAGCTGGTGCTGCAGGTGCTCGCGGCCAGCGTGCTGCTGGCCGTGCTGCTCGCCTGGAGCGGGCAGGCGCTGGACTGGATAGCGCTCAAGGAGCATCAGTTGCTGCGTATGGGCTGGCTGGCGCTGATCATGGCGGCGGCGGCGCTGCTGTATTTCGGCGCGCTGTGGGCCGCAGGTCTGAAGCTGCGGCAGTTGCTGCATAGATAAGAGATGTATCGGTTTTTGGTTATAAGGTAGGCAGGCCGTGGCCGCTGGCGAAGAAAGTGTCGGCGGCCTTCCCTCTTGCGCTCGTCGGCGCCTGGTCGTACAAGGACAGCATGTCACTGCGTTTTGATGCGCCTTCTTCCCTGCAATACTTTGCCACCCTGGTGCAAAGCGACGAGCATTTGCCGCTGATGGAGGCTGCCGTCTGCATTGCGCAAGACGAATTCCCCGAACTCGATATCCAGGCCGTGCTGGCGGATATCGACCAGATGCAGGTGCGGCTCGCGCGCCATCTGGTGGGCGCGCATACGCCGCTGCAGCGGCTCAAGGTGCTCAACCATTTCTTCTTTGGCGAAATGGGTTTTGGCGGCAACGTCAACAACTACTACGCGCCCGAGAACAGCTACATCCCCGTGGTGCTGGCGACGCGCCGCGGCATTCCCGTGAGCCTGGCGCTGGTCTGGCTGGAGCTGGCCCAGGCGACGGGGCTGCAGGCCGCGGGCATTGCGTTCCCCGGTCATTTCCTGCTCAAGGTGGGGCTGCCCGAAGGGCAGGTGGTCATGGACCCGCTCACCGGTACCTCGTTTTCGGCGCAGGAACTCGCCCAGCGCCTCGAACCCTTCGGACTGGGCCGCGGGCGGCGCGAAGACACCATTCCGCTGGGCCTGCATCTGCAGGCCGCGACGGCGCGCGACATTCTCGAGCGCCTGCTGCGCAATCTCAAGGAAATCTACTTTGCCCAGAGCCAGTGGGCGCTGCTCACGGCCACGCTCGATCGCCTGATCGTGCTGCTGCCCGACGACTGGGCCGAATACCGTGACCGTGGGGCGGTACTGGCCGAGCAGGGCCGCACGCGCGAAGCCGTGGCGGATTGGGAGACTTATCTATTGCATGCCGGCGACCGGCCCGATGCGGGCCTGATCGCCAATCGCCTGTCGGCGCTCAAGGGCTGAGCCGCGCAGTTTGTTTCTGGCTAGACCAGCTTGCGCGCCTCGAGCTCTTTCTTGAGATACGCGTAGAACAGCGGCGCGGCCACCAGGCCCGCGGGGCCGAACACCGATTCGGCGACAAACATCACCGACAGCAGCTCCCACACGCCCATGTGCGTGCGCCGGCCCACGACCTTGGCGTTGATCACGTACTCGGCCTTGTGGATCAGGATCAGAAAGCCCAGGCAGGCCGCGGCGGCCACGGGCGACACCGACAGCCCGACCAGCGTGATGACGGCATTGCACAGCAGGTTGCCGACGATGGGAATCAGGCCGGCGACAAAGGTCAGCGTGATCAGCGCGGGCGTATAGGGCAGCGTCAGATCCCAGTAGGGCAGGATCAGCAGCAGGAAGAAAGCCGTGAGCAGCGTGTTGAACGCGGCGATCCAGAACTGCGCAGCGACGATCTGGCCGAAAGCTTCGCCGAACAGCGTGATGCGCCGGTACAGCGCGTCGACCAGCGGCGGGCGTTGGAAGGGGATATGGCGCACGGCAGCGAGCGCGCCGATCAGCAGGCCCACATAGGCGTGCAGCAGGCCCGACAGCCAGGCCCGTCCGGCAATCGCCAGCACGCCGGCCTTGGCGCCCAGGTAGGAGGCGATCATGGTCTGGATTTCGCGCGCGCCATCAGGCAGCTGGCTCGCGATGTCGGCGGGCAGCTTGTGGCGCAGCTCGAGCACGGTGCGTGCCAGGTAGTCGAGCAGCTCTTTGTATTGTTGCGGGGCTTCGACGATGTAGCCGCGCGTATGGGGCAGGGCCGTGGTCAGCAGCGCCAGCGGCGCGAGCATGACCACCGCGGCGGCAATCACCTGCGCCCAGTGGGGCAGATAGCCCGGAATCCGGCGGCGCTGCAGCCGCGAAAGAAGCCGTGCCAGCGCGCGCGTGAGCATGAAGCCCACGCAGACGCTCAGCAGGCCGGGCAGTAGCCCTTGCCACATGACCAGCAGCAAGGTGCCGGCCATCAGCAGATAGCTGGCGTTTACCACGCTGCGCGAAGGTGTCTGGAGGAAATCTTCTCGGGGAACTGGAAGGTAATCGGACATCTGGGCGCGTTGTGGTACTGGCTGGGTCAGCGCACTTCGACGGGCTGGCCGTCACCGCGCGCGGCGATACGTCCAATGGTATAGACAGTTTCGCCCAGGCCTTGCAAGGCCGTGGCGATGGTTTGCGCCTGTTCGGCGGGCACCACCACCACCATGCCGATGCCGTTGTTGAACGTGCGGTTCATTTCCACGGCGTCGATGCCGGCCGTGGCCTGCAGCCAGGCGAACAGCTCGGTCTGCGGCCAGCTGCCGGCATCCAGGTGTGCAGCCAGGCCGTCGGGCAGCACGCGCGGAATGTTTTCCAGCAGGCCGCCGCCGGTGATGTGGGCCAGGGCCTTGATCGGGTGCTCGGCGAGCACGGCCAGCACGTTCTTCACATACAGGCGCGTGGGTTCCATGATGGCTTGCTTGAAAGGCTTGCCGTCGAGGGTCGCGGGCACCGTGCCGTTGGCTTCGGCGCGCTCGATGCACTTGCGCACCAGGCTGAAACCGTTGGAGTGCACGCCGGCCGAAGCCAGGCCCAGCACCACGTCGCCGGCCTGCACGTTCTGGCCGGTGAGAATCTTGGACTTCTCGACGGCGCCGACGGCAAAGCCCGCGAGGTCGTATTCGCCTTCGGGGTACATGCCCGGCATTTCAGCGGTTTCGCCGCCGATCAGCGCGCAGCCCGACAGCTCGCAGCCGCGCGCAATGCCGCCGACCACGGCCGCAGCGGTGTCGACGTCGAGCTTGCCGCAGGCAAAGTAGTCGAGGAAGAACAGCGGCTCGGCGCCTTGCACCAGCACGTCGTTGACGCTCATCGCGACCAGGTCGATGCCGACGGTGTCGTGCATGTTCCACTCGAATGCCAGGCGCAGCTTGGTGCCCACGCCGTCGGTGCCCGAAACCAGCACGGGTTCCTTGTAGCGCTTGGGCACTTCGAACAGTGCGCCGAAACCGCCGATGCCGGCCATCACGCCTTCGCGCATGGTTTTCTTGGCCAGCGGCTTGATGCGCTCGACCAGAGCATCTCCGGCAACAATGTCGACGCCAGCGTCTTTATAGGAAATAGGAGTGGATGGAGTGGCAGAAGAGCTCATGGGATGGTCAGTGCAGGTGTGCCCGGCAGGGGCGGAACTCGAGGATTTTACGGCCCCGGCCCGCTTCCCGGGGTCCATGTGGCTGCTTTCAAGGGCTTTTCCCCGGGTCTGTGCAGGCAAGCTGTGTGCTTTGCGCGCGCGCGCAGACTAAAATCAGCGTGGCGCAGCCGTGGTTGCGCCTTTCGAGCCCTGTCGCATCAACCTGTGTCAGGGGCTTTTTGCTCTGTCCTTTGTAATGTTGCCGAACTTCCTATTGCCAGCCTGTCGCGCACGGCTCCCCCTGGGCTCAGGTGGGAGGGCGTGGTCCGTATGCCGTCCATGAAGCAAATGGCGCTGGATATCGGTCTGGCAACGAGTCCCTCGCTGTCGCGCTTCTTCGCGGGTCCGAACATCGCAGTGTTGCAACATCTGCGACTTTGGGTCGGCGAAGGCCGCAGCCAGATGCCGCGTTCGCCCGTGCCTACCTATCTTTGGGGGGAATCGGGCTCGGGCAAGACCCATTTGCTCAAGTCGGTGCGTGAAGCGCTGCGCGATCAAGGGGCCATTGTCGGCTGGATGGATGCGTCCATAGGCTATCCTCCGGAGTTCGACGAACGCTGGTCGGCCGTGCTGATGGATGATGTGCACCTGTACACACCCATGCAGCAGGCGCGGGCTTTCAACTGGTTCGTGAATGCGACCAGCCCGGCCACAGGCATTCCCCGCTGGGTGCTTGCGTCCGGAGAGCTGCCTCCCGCCGACCTCAAGCTGCGCGAGGATTTGCGCAGCCGCCTGGGCTGGGGCCATGTGTTCCAGCTGCGGCTGCTCGACGAACCCGCGCGCCGCGCGGTGCTGCGCCAGGAGGCCGATGCCCGCGGCGTGTTTCTCGGCGACGACGTGATGGACTACATGCTCAAGCGCTTCTCGCGCGATCTGGGCAGCCTCATGCAGTTGCTCGACATGCTCGATGGCTTTGCCTTGCGCAACAAGCGGGCGATCACCATCCCATTGCTCAAGACCATGCTGGAGACCGAGTAGCCCGTCAGCTGCCAGGCCTCTTTTTCTGGAACTCCATGCCAACATCCTCTGCGCCCAACGTCCGCCCGCGGCTCGCGCTGTTCGATCTCGACCATACCTTGCTGCCCCTGGACTCGGACTACGAGTGGGGCGTGTTCACGACCCGCATCGGCTGGACGGACCCGGAGGAATTCGGGCGCCGCAACGATGCGTTCTTCGCCGACTACCAGTCGGGAACGCTCAATGTGCATGACTACGTGCGCTTTGCGACCGAAGCCGTGCGCGCGCGCGGCGCCGAGGCCGCGGATGCGGCCCACGCGCAGTTCATGCGCGAAGTCATCACGCCGGCCATCCGCCCGGCCGCACGCGCGCTGCTGCAGGCGCACCGTGAGGCCGGCGACGAGATCGTGATCGTCACCGCCACCAACGAGTTCATCACCCGCCCGATCGCCCAGGCGCTGGGTGTCGATGAACTGCTGGCGGTGCAGCTGGCGCGCGATGCG
The DNA here is from genome assembly GCF_057914905.1 of Comamonas sp. DB36. Lineage (NCBI taxonomy): Bacteria > Pseudomonadati > Pseudomonadota > Betaproteobacteria > Burkholderiales > Comamonadaceae > Comamonas > Comamonas sp. DB36. The sequence goes on along the minus strand of NZ_CP196631.1, from coordinate 3,388,523 downwards.
TCGGGCTGGATCACGGGCGAGATCGATGGTCATCCGACCATGCGCGAAGGCAAGGTGCTGCGCATGCAGCAGTGGCTGGAGCAGCGCGGGCTTGACTGGAGCGGGGTGGAGAGCACGTTCTACAGCGATTCGATGAACGACGTGCCCTTGCTCGAAAAAGTGGACCATCCGGTCGCGACCAATCCTGACGCGCGCCTGCGCGCCCTGGCCCAGCAGCGCGGTTGGCGCATACTGGACCTGTTTACTGAACACCCATGATCAAAACCTTCATCGATAAACTGCTGGGCAAGCCCAGCGCCGCCGCGCGCGCGCACAAGCTGCGTTTTGGCAAGCGCGAGGAAGTGCCGGCTTCGGTGCATGGCATCAACCCCGAACTCGTGGACCGCCGCGCGATCGACGTGGTCGAGACGCTGCAGGACGCGGGCTTCGAAGCCTATATCGTCGGCGGCGCGGTGCGCGATCTGCTGCTGGGCCTGCGGCCCAAGGATTTCGACGTCGCCACCAACGCCACGCCCGAACAGGTCAAGAGCCTGTTCCGCCGCGCGTTCATCATCGGCAAGCGCTTCCGTATCGTGCACGTGGTCTACGGCCGCGGACGCGAGAACGAAGTGATCGAAGTCTCGACTTTCCGCGCGTTTCTCGACAACAGCCTGGCCGAAAGCGTGACCGGCAACGAGCGCACCAGCAAGGCCGCGCTCGCGGGCATGAAGCATGCCGTGGATGCGAGCGGCCGTGTGCTGCGCGACAACGTCTGGGGTCCGCAGGATCAGGACGCGACGCGGCGCGATTTCACGATCAACGCCATGTACTACGATCCGGCGACGCAGATCGTGGTCGACTACCACAAGGGCATACAGGACGCGAAGAAGCGCGTGCTGCGCATGATCGGCGACGCGGCCACGCGCTACCGCGAAGACCCGGTGCGCATCATCCGCGCAGTGCGTTTCGCGGCCAAGCTGCACCATGTCGGCTTCAAGCTCGAGCCCAAGACCGCCGCGCCGCTGATCGCGAGCCAGCACCTGCTGGCCGAAGTGCCGCAGAGCCGTCTGTTCGACGAAATGCTCAAGCTGCTGCAGACCGGCCATGCGCTGGCGTCGATCTCGCGCCTGCGCGAGCTGGGCCTGGACCGCGGCATCTATCCGCTGCTTGACGTGGTTGTCGAGCGCGCCGATCACCCGTTCGTCACGGCTGCATTGACCGACACCGACCGCCGCGTGGGCGAAGGCAAGCCGGTCGCGCCCAGCTTCCTGCTGGCCTGCGTGCTGTGGCAGGACGTCAAGCTCGGCTGGGAGCAGCGCCTGCAGCAGCGCCAGCATTCGTTCCCGGCACTGCAGGACGCGATCGACGACGTGTTCAACCAGCGCATTGGCGATGTGTCCGGTCGCGGCAAGCTTGCCGCCGACATGCGCGAAATCTGGATCATGCAGCCGCGCTTCGAAAAGCGCTCGGGCGTCACGCCGCTGGGTCTGGTCGAGCAGGCGCGCTTTCGCGCCGGTTTCGATTTCCTGCGGCTGCGCGCCGATGTGGGCGAAGTCGACGAGTCGCTGGCGAGCTGGTGGCAGGAATTCCAGCAGGCCGATGACGACCGCCGCGACGACCTGATTGCCCAGGCGCGCGAAGAACAGCGCCAGCGCCCCAAGGCCGCGGCGCCAGCGCCCGCACCGGCGCCCGCCGCGGGCAAGTCCGCAGCGCCGCGCCGCGCGCCCAAGGCTGCGGCAGCCGCGGCTGCCGAAGCAGCTGCGCCCGCAGCCGAAGCCGAGTTCGCCGAAACCGAAGACGGCGCCGCGCCCAAGAAGCGCCGCCGTCGCCGCCGCAAGCCCACCGAAGGTGCTGACGGTGGTGAAACCGGTGGCGCAGTCGCGACCGACAAGGGCGCGGCGCGCGATACCACCGACGACGCCTCTCCTTATTGAGGTCTGGCCATATGACCGAAGCGCAGGCACCCCAGGTGCGCGCGTGGATAGGCCTGGGTGCGAACCTGGGCGACCGCGGCGCGGCGCTGGCGCGCGCCGTGCAGGCGCTGGCCGCCATGCCCGCGACGCGCGTGGAGAAAGTCTCGGGCCTGTACGCCAGCGCGCCGATTGACGCCGGCGGCCCCGACTATCTCAATGCCGTGGTCGAGCTCATCACCACGCTGGCACCGCTGGACCTGCTGGACGCGCTGCAGGCCATCGAGCAGGCGGCCGGGCGCGAACGCCCCTACCGCAACGCGCCGCGCACGCTGGATCTCGATCTGCTGCTTTATGGCGAGCAGCGGATCTCCTGCGAACGCCTCGTTGTGCCGCATCCGCGTGTTGGCGAGCGCGCCTTTGTGCTGCTGCCGCTGGCGGAAATCGCGCCCGAACTGGTCACGGCCGCGCAGCTCGCGGCTGTGGGGGACCAGCGCATAGCGCGCATCGAAGGACCGCAGTGGGTGGGGCTGTCGAACGGCCTGTCCTCAAGGGCAAGCGAATCCACGCGGTGAACCAGTTGCAATGAAAAAACCCCGCCGCAGTTGCCTGCAGCGGGGTTTTTTCATGGAGCGCAAGATCAGTCGACCTTGGCGCCCGAAGCCTTGACGACCTGCTGGTATTTCTTGCGTTCCGCGGCCATGAACTGGTCGAAGGCCGCTGGGCTCGAAGCCACGGGCTCGGCCATCAGCATTTCAAAGCGGGTCTTGGTTTCCGGCGCCTTGAGCGCATCGGTGAACGCCTTGTTGAGCTTGTCGAGCACGGCCTGCGGCGTGCCTGCGGGAGCCACCAGGCCCCACCAGGTGTCGATCGAAAAGCCGGGGAAGGTCTTGGACAGCGCGGGCACGCCTGGCAGCAGCGACGTGGGTGCGAGCGAAGTCACGGCCAGGGCCTTGAGCTTGCCCGAGCGGATGTTGGGCGCGGCCGCGGCCAGGTTGTCGATGTTGAAGTCGACTTCACCCGACAGCAGCGCGAGCTGGGCGGGGTTGGCGCCGCGGTAGGGCACGTGCAGCGCGAAGATGCCGGCCTTTTGCTTGAGCATTTCACCGGCCAGGTGGCCGGCGCTGCCGTTGCCGCCGCTGCCGTAGTTGAGCTTGCCGGGATGGCTCTTGGCGTAGGCCAGCAGGTCGGCGATGCTGCTGATCTTGTTGCGTTCGGCGAAGTCGGCGTTGACCACCAGCACGTTGGGCACGCGCACCATCTGCGTGATGCCCGCGAAGTCCTTGCCGGCGTCATAGGGCATGCGCGAATAGAGCCAGGGGTTCACGGCGTGGGTCGCGGTGGCGGCCAGGCCTATCGTCAGGCCATCGGGCGAAGCCTTGGCGATCGCGTCGGCACCGATGTTGCCGCCGGCGCCGGCCTTGTTTTCAATGATCACCACGCCCAGCGTATCGCGCACGCGTTCGGCGAGCGCGCGCGACGTGATGTCGAGCGGTCCGCCCGGTGCATAAGGCACGATCAGGCGGATGGGTTCTTGGGCTTGGGCGAGGGGGGCTGCCAGGGCCGCGGTGGCGGCGAGGAGCGAGAGGAGACTGTTACGGCGATTCATTGCCTATCCATTCTTGCAAAAAAACTGCATGCCGTCGTCAGTGCAAACCAGGCAATGCAGTTTTGCTGCGTGAAATAGGCAATTTCGGGCCGCTTTCACGGCCCAAGCGTGGCTTGGCTCAGGGTTTGTGCGCGCGGCCGGCGAGGCGCGGCCGGCGAGGCGCGGCCGGCGAGGCGCGGCCGGCCAGGCGCGGCCGGCGGGGCATCAGGCAGGCCCGTGCTTGTCGGCTTCCGAAGTGAAAGCGTCCGCAAAGAACTCGTCCTCGGGCAGGCCGCCCTGGCGCGTATAGGCGCTGCGCGCCGAGTCGACGACGATGGGCGCGCCGCAGGCATAGACCTGGTGGTCGCTGAGATCGGCAAAGTCATCGAGCACGGCCTGGTGCACATAGCCGGTGCGGCCGGTCCAGGCGTCTTCGGGCTGGGCATCGGAGACCACGGGAACGTAGGTCAGGAATGGCAGGTCCGCGGCCTGGGCGCGAATCCAGCCGTCGAGGTACAGGTCCTGAGGTCGGCGTCCGCCCCAGTAGAGCGTGACCGGGCGCTTGAAGCCAAGGTGCTGCATGTGCAGTATCAGCGCCTTGATGGGCGCGAAGCCCGTTCCCGAAGCCAGCAGGATCACCGGCTTGTCGCTGTCCTCGTGCAGATGGAAGCTGCCGAACGGGCCTTCGATGCGCAGGATTTCCTTTTCCTTCATGGTCGCGAACACATGGTCGGTGAACAGGCCGCCGGGCATGTGGCGGATATGCAGCTCTATGCCCGGCGTGGTTTCCTGCAAGTGGGGCGGCGTGGCCATCGAATAGGCGCGGCGCGCGCCGTCGCGCATGATGAATTCCACATATTGGCCCGCGTGGTAGCGGAATTTCTCCATGGCCGGCAATTGCAGGCGTACCTGCATCACGTCGTGCGCCATTTTCTCCAGCGCCGCGACGCGCACCGGCATCTTCCTGACCGGAAAGGCGCTTTCGTCCGTGACCTGGCGCGACTCGAGCACCACATCGCTTTGCGGCGTGGCGCAGCAGGTCAGCACATAGCCCGCGGCTTCATCTTCGGGCGTCAAGGCCTTGGCCTGGTGGGGGCCGTGCACCACGCTGCCGCTGAGCTTCTTGCACTTGCACGAACCGCAGGCACCATCCTTGCAGCCATAGGGCATGCCCACGCCCGCGCGGATCGCGGCGGACAGAATGGTTTCATCCCCCTGGCTCGCAAAGGCGCGACCGCTGGGCTGCACGATGATCTGGTGGGTGGGGTTCGCAATCGGGGTCATGTTCTCGTTATCCTAGGAGCTTTTCTGGGCCGGGATGGCCGGCCCGCATAACAGGGTGAATTTTGCCTTCAAACCAAAACCCTCTTGGCGCGCGGCCGGCACGCTTTCGCCGCCAGCGCCTGCTGATCATCGGCTGCGGCGATGTGGGCCAGCGCGTGGCCAAGGTCCAGCGCGGCGTGCGGCTGCTGGCGCTGACCTCGTCGGCCGAGCGCCGTGCCGAGCTGCGCGCGCTGGGCATCACGCCGCTGCTGGGCAATCTCGATGACCCGCGCAGCCTGCGCCGCCTCGCGGGCCTGGGCACGCGCGTGCTGCATCTCGCGCCGCCGCCGGCCGCATCCGAGGAAACGCCGCGCTGGTGGCTGGACCCGCGCACCACGGCGCTGGTGCAGGCGCTGCGCCGGCGCGGCTGGCCGCAGTCCCTGGTTTACGCGTCCACCAGCGGCGTCTACGGCGACTGCGGCGGTGCCTGGGTCGATGAAAGCCGCCCGCCCGCGGCGCATACCGGGCGCGCGATGCGCCGCGTCAATGCCGAGCGCACACTGCGTTTTGCCGGGCGCCAGGGCCTGCGCGCGAGCATTCTGCGCATTCCCGGCATCTATGCTCCCGACCGCGCAGGCGGCACGCCGCGCGCGCGCCTGCTGCGCGGCACACCCGTATTGCGCCGTGAAGACGATGTCTATACGAACCACATCCATGCCGATGATCTGGCGCGCGCCTGCCAGGCGGCGCTGTGGCGCGGCAGCGCGCAGCGCGTCTACAACGTCGCCGATGCAAGCGTCATGCACATGGGCGATTATTTCGACTTCGCTGCCGATCTCTATGGGCTCCCCCGGCCGCCGCGCGTCTCGCGCAGCCAGGCCCAGGGCGAGCTGCCATTGACTCTGCTGAGCTTCATGGGTGAATCGCGTCGGCTGCGCACCACGCGCATGCAGCGCGAGCTGCGCGTGGCGCTGCGCTATCCGACGGTGGCGCAGGGCCTGCAGGGCAAGCCCGTGCGTTAACGCGGATAGATGTTGCCGTTGCGGTCGTAGCAGCGGAACACGTTGCAATGCGTGATCTGCGGGCGCGGTGGCTGCACCTGCGGCGGCAGCGGACGCGGCGGGCGCAGCGCGGGCACGACGATCACCGGGGCCGACGGCACAGTGGATTGGGCGCGCGACCGTTCGAGTTCGCCATAGGCTTTCGGGCCCAGGCAGTCGATCTCCATCTGCTGGCGCGCGGCGGCAAGCTGCTCGGCATACGCCGGCGAAGAAGAGCGGTCGGGGCGGTTGAGCAGGTCCTGCAGCAGCTGGCGTGAATCGGCGCAGCGCGCGCTTTCTGCGGGTGGCTGCGGCGCCGCGGGCGCAGCGGGTGCGGGAGCCAGAGCCGCGGCCGCGGCTTCCTCGCGCAGGCGCTGTTCCTTGCGCGCAATCGCCTGTGCGGCCTCTTCGCGCTCACGCGCCAGCGCTTCGGGGCTGCGCGCGGGCAGCACCAGCTCGGCCTGGCGGCCGCTGTCGCAGCCGCTATCGGTATAGGTGACGGCACCGGTGCGCGCATCGGTGCAGCGCAGCACCTGGCCTTGGGCAGGTGCTGCGCAAAGCCACAGCGCGGCCAGCACCAGCCCCAAGGCATGGCGGTGGCGGGCAGGCAGGCGCAGCTTCATGGCCTGCCGCTATCAGCTGCCGCGGTCGCCGCGCGGAACGCCGGGACGATCGCCGTCGCGCGGGCCGCGGCGATCCTCATCGCGCTCGCGCTCGCGCTGCGGCGGGCGCTGGTGCTGCTGCTGGGCACGCTGCTGCTCTGCCTGGGCGCGTTGCTGCTCACGCTGGCGGTCGGCCTGCTGGCGCTCACGCTCGGCCTGGGCGCGCTGCTGATCGCGTTGCTGGTCACGCTGGCGATCGGACTGCTGGCGCTGCTGCTCGCGCTGGCGCTCGAACTGGTCGCGCTGGCGCTCGGCATGTTCCCGCTGGCGCTCGCGCTGCATGCGATCCCGGTCGCGCTCGCGTTCGCGCTCCATGCGCATGCGCTCCTGTTCGCGGCGTTCATGCTCGCGCCAGGCGCGTTCGTCGCGCCGGTCGGGAACGACATAGACCGGAGCGCTGCGGTAGATCGTCGTGGGCTGCTCATACACGATGGGGCCGGGATTGCCGTAGACCCGTCCCGGACTTTGATAGACCGGGCCCGGGCTGTCGTAGTAGGGCTCTGGTGGCAGCACGCACCCGGTGACCAGGATGGCCAGGGTGCTTGCGGCCAGCAGGCGAATGGAAATGGTGCGCATAGGTCTCCGTCAGGTGGTGCATTCCCGGCAGCGCCGTGGATGCGATGGACGCCCTCTGCATGGCTGGCCCGGGGCGCGATGCGGTGGAAACCGCAATGCTTTGTTGTTATACGCGCGGCCTATGCTTTTGGTTGACGGAATAGATGCCATCCAAACAAGCTTTGCCTCGCCGCCATGGTTGTTGCCAAATGTAGCGGCAGCATCCATGTTGCGCAGAACAGTTTTGCGCCCAGCTTGCGAACGGGCCGTGCCAACTGTCGATAGAATCAACCACGGCCTCTTCGGAGGCCAGCGTTCTCAGGGCGGGGTGAAACTCCCCACCGGCGGTATCTGTGGCCTGTCTCCGGCAGTGACCACAGCAGCCCGCGAGCGCCTGCGGCCTTCCGGCCACAGGGTCAGCAGACCTGGTGAGACTCCAGGGCCGACGGTCATAGTCCGGATGAAAGAGATCGCGCATTTCCTCGCAGCCGCAGTGCGCCCGAATTCCGGCCCTGTGGTCGCGCAGCTTCGCGCGCGCCCTGATTCATGTTGTCAACGTTATCCACTTGTCATGAATCAGACTTCCACTGCTGTCGTTTCCTCCATTTCTTCCGCCGTTGCCACCGCCCCTGCATGGGGCAGCGTGGCGCGCAACAGCCGCGTCGCGGTGATCTGCGCGAGCTGGCATACCGATGTCGTGCACCAGGCGCGCGATGCGCTGGTCGGCGAGCTGACCCAGCAAGGCATGCCCGCCACGCAGATCGCGCATTTCGACGTGCCCGGTGCGTTCGAGATTCCGCTGATGGCCAAGCGCCTGGCGCTCAGCGGCCGCTTCGACGCGATCATCGGCTGCGCGCTGGTGGTCAATGGCGGCATCTACCGCCACGAGTTCGTCTCCAGCGCCGTGATCGACGGCCTGATGCGCGTGCAGCTCGACACCGACGTTCCCGTGCTGTCGGCCGTGCTCACGCCGCGCGACTTCCACGAGCATGCCGACCACCTCGAGTTCTTCCGCGCCCACTTCGTCAAGAAGGGCGTCGAAGTCGCGCAGTCCTGCCTGAGCGCAATGGCCCAGCTGCAGCGCGTGCAGTCCCTCTAAGACGCGTCCACACCCGGCAGTTGCGCCAGATACTCCTGCAGCGCGGCGATCGCCTGGCGCACCTTGGCGGGCTGGGCGTCGCGCTGCGGTGTCATCGCCCATATGTCTAGCCCGCCCAGCGTCCACTGCGGCAGCAGGCGCTGCAGCTGGCCTTGCTGAACCACTTCGCTGACATCCATTGCGGACAGCAGCGCGGGGCCCAGGCCGGCTTCGCACATCTGCTGCAGCGACCAGTGGTTGTTGCTGGCAATCAGCGGCTGCAGCCGCCACTGGTAAGCGTCTTCGGTCGGGTGACGGCATTCCCATTCGAGGCGGCCGTTCATGCCCAGCCAGCGCGCGCCCGCGAGCTGCGCGGGATGGTCGGGTGCGCCATGCTGCGCCACCCACTGCGGCGCGGCGCAAAGCCACCAGGGCATATGGCCCAGGCGGCGCGCGGCCCAGCCCGAGTCGCGCAGGGCGCCAAAGCGGATTGCCAGATCGACGCGGCCCTGTACCAGGTCGATGGGCGCGTCGTCGACCAGCAGCAGCAGGCGCAGCGAGGGGTGGCTCGCGAGCCAGTCGCCCAGCGCTGGCGCGATATGGCGCGCAAAACCCACGGGTGCGGCAATGCGCAGCTCGCCGCTGGGTGCGTCGCGCTCGGCCGCGAGTTCGGCGCGCGCCTGCGCGGCGGCCGCGCACATCGCCGCGCATTGCGCATAGAAGCGGCTGCCCGCATCGGTCAGCGTCAATTGGCGTGTGGTGCGGTGCAGCAGCGTGACGCCGCCCGCGCGCTCGAGCTGGCGCAGCTGCTGGCTCACGGCCGACGGGCTCATGCCCAGCGCGCGCGCCGCGCCGCTCATCGAGCCATGCTCGACCACCTGGGCAAAGATTGCCATGCGTTTGAAATCATCCATTGCAGCCCTTGATTGTTAAGTCCAGCTTCAAGGTGATTGTCGTCGACACCAACTACCGCGAAAAGTGGCCGCGGCTTATGCTAAGGCCTTCTTCACAGTGTTCTTGGGAGCAGATATGAAAGTCGCATTGATTGGTGGCACAGGATTTGTGGGTTCAGCCCTGCTGGACGAGTTGCTGCAGCGCGGCCATGAGGTCGTGGCGCTGGCGCGCGACCCGAAAAAATATGCGCCGCGCGCCGGCCTCACCGTGGTGCAAGCCGATGTGCAGGACGCGCAGCAGGTGCGCCAGGCCGTGGCCGGCTGCGACGCGGTGCTCAGCGGCTTCAATGCGGGCTGGGGCAACCCCGACATCTACGCCGACTTCATGAACGGCTCGCATGCGATCCAGGAAGGCACGAAAGCCGCGGGCATCAAGCGCTATATTGTTGTCGGCGGCGCGGGCAGCCTGTATGCGGCGCCCGGCGTGCAGATCGTCGACACCCCTGAGTTCCCCGCCGCGATCCGCGACGGCGCGCGCGCGGCGCGCGATCTGCTGACCGAATTGCAGACCCAGGAGCGCGACCTCGAGTGGACCTTCCTGAGCCCGCCCATAGGCTTTCTGCCCGGCGGCCGGGGCGAGCGCACCGGAAAATACCGCGTGGGCAAGGACCAGCCGCTGATGAACGGCGACCAGCCGGGCAGCATTTCGGCGGCCGATCTGGCGGTCGCCGTGGTCGATGAACTCGAGCGCCCGGCCCACGTGCGCCAGCGTTTCACGATTGCCTATTGAGGCGCTGCGCGCGCCGGCGGCATGAACCGCCTACTGGCGCATAGGGGCACTCGCCGCGCCGGCGCGCAGCCGCGGGCCGGCGGCTATGCTCCGGGCCGTGGTTGAACAGCCCCCCGGCGCAGGGGGGCGTCCACGGTCCCCTGCGTCATTCATGCGTGTCCCACGCGCCCCCATGTCCATCTCCACTTCCCAACAACCCACCTCCTGGCTGGCGGTGGTTGCCTTGGCCATTGCGGCCTTTGTCTTCAATACCAGCGAATTCGTTCCCGTCGGCCTGCTCAGCGGCATCGGGGCCAGCTTCGGCATGCCGGCCGCGCAGGTCGGTCTGATGCTTACGGTCTATGCCTGGATCGTCGCGCTGGCCTCGCTGCCCTGCATGCTGCTCACGCGCAACGTCGAGCGGCGCCGGCTGCTGATGGGCGTGCTGCTGGTATTCATAGTGAGCCACATGCTGTCCGGAATCGCCAACAGCTACGCGCTGCTGCTCATCAGCCGCGTGGGCGTGGCCTTGTCGCATGCGGTGTTCTGGGCCATCACCGCTTCGCTTGCGGTGCGCCTGGCGCCCGAAGGCAAGAAGGCGCAGGCGCTGAGCCTGCTGGCCGTGGGCACTTCGGTGGCCATGGTGCTGGGCATTCCGCTGGGCCGCGTGGTCGGCGAACTGCTGGGCTGGCGCACGACCTTCATTGCGATTGGCGCGGTCGCGGCCGCGGCCATGCTGTGTCTGTTCCGGCTGCTGCCCTTGCTGCCCAGCGAGAACGCGGGCTCGCTCAGCAGCGTTCCCATGCTGCTGCGGCGCAAGTCGCTGGCCTGGCTGTATGTGCTGCTGGCGATCGTGATCACGGCGCAATTCACGGCCTACAGCTATATCGAGCCGTTCGTGCATTCCATTGCCAGGCTGGGCAGCGACAGCGTCACGCTGGCGCTGCTGCTGTTTGGCGGCATGGGCCTGATCGGCAGCCTGCTGTTCAGCCGCTGGGGCATGCGCTATCCGCACCGTTTTCTGCTCGGCACCTGCGCGGGACTGGTGCTGTGCCTGTGGCTGCTGCTGCCCGCCGCGAGCCATGCCTGGAGCCTCTATGCCGTGGTGTCGGTCTGGGGCATAGGCATGATCTGCTTCGGTCTGGCCATGCAGTCCCAGGTGCTGCGCCAGGCGTCGGACGCGACCGATGTCGGCATGGCGATGTTTTCGGGCATCTACAACATCGGCATTGGCGGCGGAGCCCTGCTGGGCAACCAGGTGATTCAGCACGCTTCGCTGGCCCACATAGGCTGGGCCGGCGGCGCGCTGGCCCTGCTGGGGCTTTTGTGGTGTGGCTGGGCCGGCGCGCAGCAAAAGCGCCTGGCCCTGGCTTCCATGGCTGCCTAAAAAACAGGCGGCTGAGAAAAATCCCTTTTCCGACAGCCACTTGTCCCGCTTATCCCCGGCAAGGGGCGCAGTTGTCCACATGCTTGGGGGCCTGGCGCGGGGATAACTCGCTGGCGTTCAACGTCCCAGCAGCGCCAGGCACAGCGGCATCAGCAGCGCGGTCGCCACGCCATTGAGGCCCATGGCCAGGGCCGCGAACGCTCCCATGGTGGGGTGGATCTGCAGCGCGCGCGCCGTGCCTATCGCATGCGCGGTCAGGCCCAGCGCAAAGCCTTGCTCGGCGGGGTCGGTGGAGCGCAGCAGCCGCAGCAGCAGCGGTGCGAGCATCGCGCCCGCGATGCCGGTGATTGCCACGGCGACCGCGGCCAGCGAAGCCGTGGCGCCATAGCGCTCGGCCATGGGCAGCGCAATCGGTATCGTGGCCGACTTGGGCGCCAGCGCCATCAGCGTCGCATCGCTGGCGCCGAGTATCCAGCCCAGGCCCAGCGCCGAAAGCAGGGCCACGGTGCAGCCCACCAGCAAGGCCACGGTCAGCGGCAGCCACAACGCGCGGATGCGCGCGCGCTGCGCATACAGCGGCAGCGCCAGCGCCACGGTGGCCGGGCCTATCAGCATGCCCAGCATGGCGACGCCGCTGCGGTAGGTTGCATAGGGCGTGTCCGTGAGCAGCAGCACGCCGACGACGACGATCACCGCCGTGAACACCGGTATCAGCAGCGGGTGGCAGCCGCTGCGCCGATACAGCGCCATCGCGGCCAGATAGCAGCCCAGCGTCAGCACCAGCCAGGGCAGGGGCGAAGCGGCAAGCCAGGATCCGAAGGCGGCGCTCATGGCTGATCCTTGCGTGCCTGCCAGCGCAGCATCCAGCGAAAGCTCAGCAGCGTCGCGATGAAAGTGATCGCCGCGCCGAAGATGCAGGCGAGCACGAACGGCTGCCATTGGCGCGCGAGATTGTCGAACTCGAGCATGACGCCGGCAATCACGGGAATGAACAGCAGCATCATGTTCTGCAGCAGCACCGTGCCCACGCGCTCGAGCGCCTGGGGCGTGCGGCCGTGGAATATCAGCGCGGCGAGCAGCAGCAGTGTGCCGACCAGGGCGCCGGGAAGCGGCAGATGGGTGAAGTGAACAATGGCTTCTCCAAGCAGCTGGAGCGCGAACAGAGCAGTGATGGCGTAAAGCATGGGCAAAGAAAAAGGAACAGGCAGCGGGCGCGGGCGCAGCGCGACCGTGCCAATCATCGCAGGATGGCGCAGAAAGCGCTTGCGGACGCTTGCGCATCCGCGCTCAAGAGAATACGCTGGGCATCAGTTACAGTGTCCGATAACCGGCTGCGAGCGCGCGGCCAGGAGAGTGCCATGACCACCAGTGACCACCTGCTGCATTTCGAGCCCACCGTGGACGAGCTGGCTGCGCTCAAGAAGCTCGAAATGGGCGAAACCATTTCGCTCGAGTCCGCAGCGCGCGAGCATATTTCCAAGCGCCTGCTGGAATTCGGTCTCGCCCATCAGGATGCGGCAAAGAAGTGGTTCATCACTCCCTTGGGACGGGATCTGATACGCCGACAGGAAGATTGAAGCGGCACGGCGCCTGAGCGTCGTATCGAGGTGGTGGCGAACTCCGACGGCACGATAAACGCGTGACCGCGGGTTTACCATGCCTCAAATTGCGGCAAGATAGCCAAGGCGCAGTCTGGGCAAGGACTTGGCGCGCTTTTTCACACACTGATAACAGCTTATCCACAGCTTTGTTCTTCGCATCTGTGGAGAAAAAACGTCATCCAGCGCGGGGGCGCGGACCGTCGCACCGATCAACGCGCCTGCAGAATGCGCTGGTGCAGGCCTTGCAACGGCCGCAGCATCGGCCCGGAGCGTGCCTGCGTCCTGCGCAACTGCTTGGTGCTGGCAACCGCCGACGGCGCAGGGCAGGCGCCGCTGGCCATGTAATGCAGCGCCGCGGCCATGCGCGCCTCGCGCGGATCGCCCAGCGCCTGCGTGAAATCGTCGGGAATGCTGCAGGTGGGCTGCATGCCGTCGGCATAGTCGCCGAATCCCTTGGCGTTCTCGCTTTGCAACTGAATGCTGAAATAGGTATTGCCGCAGTTTTCCTCCGGGAGAAAGCCGTAGGGCTTGCCGCAGGTGGCGGCGCCGATCTTCACCACTTCAATATCTATGCCTTGCAGGCCATTGATGAGCGATTCGCTTGCCGAGCAGGTGTCCGAACCCGTGAGCACATAGACGCGGCGCAGGTCCAGGCTGGGAAGGGGCAGGCCCGTGGGCATAGAGTTTCCGCTGCCCGTGGAGAAAAAGGGCATGGGCGGCAAGCCCAGGCCGCGCGCCTGGATCTTGTGGTTGAAGATCGCACGCTCGAACACCTTGCCGTGGCTGTTCATCTCGCCAGCGATCATATAGGCGAGCTGGCTGGCGATGTAAAGGTAGCCGCCGCCGTTGTAGCGCAGGTCCACAACCAGTTCGGTCGCGCCTTCGTTGCGCAATGTCGCGATGGCCTGGGCCAGTTGCGGCTCGGCAGCGCGCATGTGGTCGTTGAATTGCAGATAGCCTACCGTACGCCCGTTGGGGCCTTCGAACGTCTTGACGTTCTGCACCGGCGCCGAGGTCACCTGCGCGGAGCGCAGCGTGGTTATCCTCGGCACGTTCGCTCCGGCGTCGAGGATCGTGAACTGGGTGCTCACGCCCGCTGCCCGGGGTTGCAGCGCCCTGAGCATGCTGTCGAGGCGTTCGGGGTCGCTTTCGTGCACCAGATCGATGCCGTTGATCGCCAGTATCCGGGCCCCGCGCGCAATACCGGCTCCCGGCGCGGTCGCCGGCGAGTCGGGTTCGGTGTAGGCGACGATCAGTTCGCGCGGCGGGTTGGCCTGCTGCACCGACCAGCGCATTCCATAGCCCGGGTATTCGCCCGCCAGCGACAGCGCGCTCCACTCGTCGGTGCGCAGGAAGAAATGGAACTGGTCCTTGGGCGCGCCCGATGGGGTCAGCGCCTCGGTCTTGAGCAGCGCGAAGTAATCCGGCGTGGAATGCAGCGCGGGATTGCGGTCCTCGACTTCGTCATACCAGAGATAGTTGTCGTGGGTCCAGGAGCGCAGCCAGTGGTTCTCGTCCAGCGTGCGCCCCGGCCGGTCGGGATAGGGCATGCCGGTGTAGGGATCGGTGCCGCTGCGCGGTGCGGCACAGCGATTGGCGTGTCGCGCCGTGGAGCCGAACTGCCCTTTGACCCAGTCGGCGACGACCGACGGCAGACTGCGTTCGGCGGATGTCTGCGGCGGTCCCGGGGGCAGGTCCGGCAGGCTGTCTCCGCCACCACAGGCCGCGAGCGCGGCAAGCGCAGCGCCAAGGCACATGTGAGCCAGCCTGCGGCGGATGCAGAGCATCGAGCGGAAATTTGGCACGGCAAACTCCTTTGCGGTTCTATGGGGGCCTCGGTCTGCGGCAGGCCGCCGCGCCTGCGCGAATCCAATGTAGCTGCGCGCTGGCCGGCTTCTTGCCAGTGAACGCCGCATGCCGCTGTGCTGTCGCTACAGGCTTGTCATGCCCTGTTTTTCACGCGTGCATGGGTGGCGCACAAGGCATTGACTGACAGCATCGCGGCCATCCTGACGGCGGATGGTTGGCGGCGCGCACGGTACAACCGAAGGACAGCGGGCGCTGGCCCGCCATCCATTGCCAAAGGAGCGCCGCATGACTGCACCGATCACCCCACGCCCGTCAGAAAACCCCATTGACCCCGATCTGGCTGATCAGGCCGTGCCAGGCCACGGCGTTCCCTCCCAGGATCCTGATCCCGCGGCCCAGGTGCAGTTGTCCCCCGAAGATGCTGAACGCGAGTCGGGTTCGGTGCTGATGGGCGGCGGCCTTGTCGCCGGCGCGGCCGCAGGCGCTGCGGTAGGCGCAGCGGTGGCCGGACCGGCGGGCGTGCTTGTAGGCGGGATGGTCGGTAGCGTGGCCGGCGCGCTGGGCGGCGCTGCCGCGGGCTCCAAGGCAGAATCGGCCACGCCTGCCGATGCCAGCGCCGGGCCAGGCAAGAAACAGCCCTGATTCTGCATTTCCAGATGTCTCCGTGCCGGCCTCGAGCCAGCACTTGCCCGCCGGGGTCCGCCCCGGTGGGTTTTTTTTCGCCGGCGCCGCAGGCCGCACCTGTCTGTCTGGCCGCAGCGCAGTGTCGAGTCACGGTAATCTCTGCGCAGTCGGCTTGACTGCTCTAGTGAGTGGCGGCCCGACAGGTGGAAAACCAGGAATGCGCGCCGGAAAATGATACGGCTTTTGGGAGTGTGATCGGCGGATTGTCGCCGTAACGTGGTTTCAAGCGCAAACTCGTAAATAGATTGCCTGTGTAATCATTTTTATCATTATAATTTGATAACTGTTGCGAAAATTACATGCACTCACCTGTGGTCTGCGCCATCTGCAATCTCCGGATCAGCCGCGGCTGTCCTGCGACCGGGCAAGCCCCCCGTTCGTCGGCTCGGCGCTGACTTCGGGCCTGCCGTGTTGAAACGCGCTCTGGATCCCCATCAAGGCAAAACCTATGAATAACCTGAAAATTTCCATTCGGCTGGCCGGAATTCTGGCGGTGTTGTGCTGCCTCGTGCTGCTGGTGGGTGGCGTTGGACTCCTGGGAATGGGGCAGTCCAATGCCGGCCTCAAGTCCGTGTATCAGGATCGGGTCGTTCCTCTCAAGCAGATCAAGATCGTTGCCGACATGTATGCGGTCAATGTGGTGGATGCCGCTCATAAGGTCCGAGATGGCGGCATGACGGCCGCGCAGGGCCTGCAGTCGGTAGCGGATGCGCGCCGGGCGATCGATCTCCACTGGAACGCCTATCTGGCGACAAAGCTGGTACCCGCGGAAGCCGAGTTGGTTGCGCGCTTCAAGCCGCTGCAGGTCCAGGCCGATGCCGCCGTCGATGTGCTCGTGGGACATTTCAAATCGGCAGACATGGCGGCTTTGACCACGTTTGCCGCCAAGGAGCTGTACCCGGCGATGGATCCGCTTCAGGAGGTGCTGGGGCAACTGATGGAGGTTCAGCTCGATCAGGCCAGGACGCGATATGAAAACGCCGTCGAGACCTATCAGACCGCCTGGATCTTCACCGCTGGCGCAGTGACGCTGGGCGTGCTGCTGGCCCTGCTGGTCGGCGGGGCCATGATCCGCCAGATTTCCCGGCAACTGGGCAATGCGGTGGCCATCACCGATTCGGTCGCACGCGGTGACCTGACCGTGCCCATCGAAGCCCGTGGCAAGGATGAAATCGCCCAGTTGCTGCGCGGTCTGACCACCATGCGGGACAACCTCGCACATCTGGTGTCGGGCGTGCGCGCCAATGCGCAGGGCGTGGCATCGGCCAGCGCCGAGATTGCATCGGGCAACAACGACCTGTCGATGCGCACCGAGCAGCAGGCCAGCGCGCTGCAGGAAACCGCCGCATCCATGGAGGAGCTCAGTTCCACCGTCAGGCAGAACGCCGACAACGCACGCGAGGCCAACCAGCTGGCAATGAGCGCATCCGCCGTGGCGGGACAGGGCGGCGATGTCGTGGCCCAGGTGGTGACCACCATCAAGGGTATCAATGACAGCAGCAAGCAGATTGCCGACATCATCAGCGTCATCGACGGCATCGCCTTCCAGACCAACATCCTGGCGTTGAACGCGGCGGTGGAGGCCGCTCGTGCGGGTGAGCAAGGCCGTGGTTTCGCGGTGGTGGCGGGCGAGGTGCGCAGCCTGGCGCAGCGCAGCGCCCAAGCGGCCAAAGAGATCAAGGTCTTGATCACCGCAAGCGTGCAGCGGGTGGAAGAGGGCACCGAACTGGTGGACAAGGCCGGCGCGACCATGATTGAAGTGGTGGGTGCGATCCGCCGCGTGACCGACATCATGGGCGAGATCAGTTCGGCCAGCAGCGAGCAGAGCACAGGCGTGGCCCAGGTCGGCGAAGCGATCATGCAGCTGGACCAGGCAACGCAGCAGAACGCGGCACTGGTCGAGGAAATGGCCGCCGCAGCCGGCAGCCTGAGCCAGCAGGCCAACGCGCTGGTCGGCGCGGTGGAAGTGTTCAAGTTGGACTCCGGCAGCAGCGCAGGCCGCTGACCCCGGCCCTGCCGGCCACCAGGCCACGGTGTGACCCGGCACGGGGCTTGCAGCGCGATGACTGCAGGCCGGCGGCGCAAGCGCCTAGAGCTTGAACGACGCGGTCAGGCGCGAGAGTTTCTCCGACTCGTCCTGCAGCACCTGGGTCGCGGCCGACGACTGCTCGACCAGCGCGGCGTTCTGCTGGGTCACGCGGTCCATGTCGGTCACGGCCTGGCCCACCTGCTGGATGCCGCTGCTTTGCTCGCGGCTGGCCGAGGCGATTTCCGTCACGATGACCGTGATGTTGCGCACCGTGGACACCACTTCGCGCATGGTCTCCCCCGCCTGGTTGACCAGGGTGGCGCCCGCGTCCGCGCGTTCGACCGATGCCTGGATCAAGGTCTTGATCTCCCTGGCGGCTTCGGCGCTGCGCTGGGCCAGGCTGCGCACCTCGCCCGCCACCACCGCGAAACCACGGCCTTGCTCGCCCGCACGCGCGGCTTCGACCGCGGCATTGAGAGCCAGGATGTTGGTCTGGAAGGCGATGCCGTCGATGACGCTGATGATGTCGACCACACGGCGCGAAGACGTGTTGATCTCGCCCATGGTGGACACGACCTGTTCCACCACCGCGCCGCCGCGCTCGGCGACCGTGCAGGCGCCGGTCGCGATCTGGCTTGCGCGCTGGGCATTTTCCGCGTTCTGATGCACCGTGGCCGTCAGCTCTTCCATGGACGCTGCGGTTTCCTCGAGCGAGCTGGCCTGCTGCTCGGTGCGCTGCGACAGGTCGAGGCCGCCGGTGGCGATCTCGCCGGCCGAGTGATGGATCACGCCCGCGGTTTCGTGGATGCGCGTGACCAGCTGGCGCAGCTGCGCGCTCATGCGTTCCACGGCGGCGATCACGCTGCCTTCGGGCGCGCGCGACGCGCCCTGCAGCGCGGATTGCGACAGGTCGCCGCCCGCGATGCGGTTGGCGATCTCGGCTGCGACCGCGGGTTCACCGCCGATGGCATTGAGCACGCTGCGCATGGTCAGCCAGGCGATCACGGCCAGCAATGCAGCGAGCACGGCCAGCACCACCAGTGACTTGATCAGCGAAGCCACAAAAGCCTGCTGTATGTCGTCGACATAGTCGCCCGCAACCAGATCCCAGTTCCACGAAGTCGAGCGCTTGACGTAGGCGATCTTCTCGCTGGGCTCCTTCGCGCCGGGCCGCGGCCACCAGTAGGAAATGATGCCGTTGCCCTGGGCCGACGAGCCCACGGCGGCAATGATGCGATACAGGTAGCCGCCCTTGGCATCCTGGAAGTCGCCCATGAACTTGCCGTTGAACTTCGGCGTCGATGGATTGTTCAGCACCACCGAGCCCGTGGTGATGTTGGTGATGTAGCCATTGCCCCCGGCGTAGCGCAGTTGCCCGACGCGCGCTATGGCCGTGGCCTTGGCGTCCTCTTCGGAAAGCTTGCCCGCCTTGGCTTCGGCCGCGATGCCGGCAATCATGCTGTCGGCCGAATCGACGAAATCGCGCAGCGCCAGCTGGCGTGCCTCATAGGCCTTGTCGCGGGCCTGATAGGCGTTGAACAGCGTGAGAGTGAGAAGCGCGAGCAGACAGAAAACCAGCGGTGCCAGAAGTTTCTGGCGAAGGGACAGGGCAGGCATGGATTAGTTTCAACGTGGGGGGAAGGACGCCCGCAATGCTACAGAAGCTTTACGAGTGGTTTCATCTATTTACAACTTGTGCCGCTGTGTTTGTATCGTGTATCCGACAGTGGCTTCGGGACGAAGCTACGCAAGATATGTGCCTGTGGTTGGCTTGCTGCCCCAGGTTCTGGTCGGGGCCTGGCTCAGATGATCGCCCTGATGGCGACCTGACTTTTCCAGTTTCGGGCCTGGAAACGCGCGGCGGACCGGAAACGAAAAAAGCCATCAAGTCATTGAAACTTAACGGCTTTTTGCGTTTGGTGCCGGGGCCGGAATCGAACCGGCACACCTTTTGGTGAGGCATTTTGAGTCACAAAGCAAAGCTAGGAAACATGCGGTTTTCCGCAGGATTTGGGCGCAAAGAAGCGCACAAAGCGCCTCTCTGATGGAGAGCTTTCGCGCCTATGGATTAGCGCTGTTTGGCTAGCTTGTTCCTCGGAGCGTATGGAATGAACGCTGGTTCACAGCCTCTCGCGTTGGCATTACCAGCGGTTGATAAGCCAGCGCCTTCAGGTCCTGACGGATTGGTGCCCCGGGGTCCTGGATGCTTAGGCTACGCGGGTAGAAGCGGCGCCGCAAAATCGCGCGCGACCTCGCGGTTGCGCATGGCCAGTTCACGGATCGAACGCGGGATGGGGGCGGCCAGCTCCGTATTGGCGACCGCGCTCCAGAATTTGTCGGCCGCGGCCGCTGCACGCTTCCACACAGAAGGTACGGCACCGATGGTGCCGACCTTGGGCTCAATGGGCACGAGTTCCGGGTCGACGCCGCCTCCGATCGATGCATAGCGCATCGGGAGGATGTCGTAGGCGGGCGCGATGCCGAGGTATTCGCCGTCCTCGCCGATCAGCATGGAGATGTTCTCGAAGTGCCTGTCTGTGTTGCCTATGAGTTCGCTGAAGGCGGCCATCACGCCCACGTGCTCGGCGTCTTGCTTGTTGAGATAGCCTGCAGTGACGCAGCGCGCGGCGAACTCCGGCCAGGTGTCACGCATGCCGAAGAACTCGTCGTCAATGGCGCCGGCCGAGAGCATCCCCACGCGCCCTTTGTCCCCCACGCGGTCAAAGCGAACGACCTCGAGGAAAACGAACTCCTTGTGCATGAATAGTTGGGTTTTGGCCGCGGGCAGGCCGACGTCAGCGAGCGAGTTCAGGGCAAGGTGCTCCAGCGGGAGAAGCTCAGCCATGCGGCTGCCGATGCGCGCGAACTTGACGATTACGTGGCCTGTGTCCTGGCCTACCCAGAGGAATTTGGGCTGCTCGCCGCCAGCGCTCGATCCGTAGGAGGCGTTCTTGAGCTGCTGGGCGATTCCGTAGTAGTAGTCGAGCTTCTCGTCGGCCTCCGATCCTGGAAGGCGCAGGAGATCCAGTTCACGCTGCAGGGGGGCGTCTCCGAAGACGAGGTTGCCAGGGAGATTCACGCCCTGGGTAAATAGGAACGCGACGCGGTGATCGTCGTTCCAGTCCTTGAGGCTGGTCGGGAACGCATGCTCGAGAGCGGCTGTATGGGCGAGCTGGCGCCCAAGGAAGCCTGACGGCGCGGCAAAGGACATGTAGGGAGGCAGGCCTTCGTAGACGCGGGTGATGCCGGAGTCCGTGCGCTCCAGCGTGCCGCCACCGGTCAGGAACTCAACATCAGCGAACGGGGCAATGTTGCCAGTGGAGAGGAAGCGATAAATGCGCTGGCGTGGGTTCAGGCTCAACGGCAGGGTGCGCAGCAGGGCGTAGTGCGGTGTGCGCTGGCCCGGGACACGGAACATCGTGACCGTAGAGGATAGATCACGAATAGTTCGCGAAAGAGTTGCCTGGCTTATTCCTAGCTCCTGCATGAGTTGCTGAGCAGTGCGCGGCCCATATCTTAGTGCGCGCTCAATACTCCGATGGAGATCGGAGAGTTGTTGGCGTGACGAGGGGTTCATTTGAATTGTTTGAGAATAGTTCGCTGAATTTTAAAAGAATTAAATTCTTACATCATTTCAATGGATTGAACCGGGTCTTTCAATGGATCTAAACCCATGCCTGTCACGGGCAGACGGGAGGCGATACCTGCGCGCAGATGCCAGGGGTAGCGGTGATAGTCAGGGGTGGTTGAAGCTTTTATCGGGCTTGTACGGCGCGCGTGCCGTCTGCTGTTGGCGGCACGCGCGGCCCGGGCGGGCGTTGAAAGGCGAACGTACAGCGGTCTTTGCAGGGGGGTACGCATGCGGTGTGCGGGCCCGTTTTTCCATTCCCTCAAGGTGGGCATTTGGAGTTTTTGCGCCTAAGTCTCTCCGCTGCGCAGGCAGAAAAGACCATGAAAAAAGCCGCTAAGTCATTGAAACTTAACGGCTTTTTTCGTCTGGTGCCCGGGGCCGGAATCGAACCGGCACACCTTTCGGTGGGGGATTTTGAGTCCCCTGCGTCTACCAATTTCACCACCCGGGCTTGAATTTGTGCAGACGCGAATTATGGCACATTTGAGGCTTATGAAAACGTATTTGACCATCGAAGACGCAATCGGCCAGACGCCCCTGGTTGCGCTGCAACGTATTGGCGCTGAGGACAACAAGGAGCGCGGCAACGTGGTTCTTGGCAAGCTGGAGGGCAACAATCCGGCGGGTTCGGTCAAGGACCGGCCGGCGGTGTCGATGATCCGTCGCGCGGAGGAGCGCGGTGAGATCAAGCCTGGCGATACGCTGATCGAGGCGACTTCGGGCAATACCGGCATTGCGCTGGCCATGGCTGCGGCGATCAAGGGCTATCGCATGGTGCTGGTCATGCCCGAAGACCTGTCGGTCGAGCGCGCCCAGACCATGAAGGCCTATGGCGCCGAGCTGATCCTCACGCCCAAGAGCGGCGGCATGGAATACGCGCGCGATCTGGCCGACCAGATGGTGGTGCAGGGCAAGGGCCGCATCCTCGACCAGTTCGCCAACCCCGACAACCCGCGCTCGCACTACGAGACCACGGGCCCCGAGCTGTGGGAGCAGACCGGCGGCGAGATCACCCATTTCGTCAGCGCCATGGGAACGACCGGCACCATCACCGGCGTGGCCAGGTACCTCAAGGAAAAGAATCCCGCGATCCGCATCATCGGCGCCCAGCCCCAGGAAGGTTCGCGCATTCCCGGCATACGCAAGTGGCCCGAGGAATACATGCCCAAGATCTACGACGCTTCGCTGGTCGATGAAACGGTGTCGGTGAGCCAGGATGATGCCGAAGACCTGTGCCGCCGGCTGGCGCGCGAGGAAGGCATTTTTGCCGGCATCTCGGCGGCCGGTGCCTGCTGGGTCGCGCAGGAGATTGCCAAGCGCGAGAAAAACGCGACCATCGTGTTCGTGGTCTGCGATCGCGGCGATCGCTACCTGTCCACCGGCGTCTTCCCGGCCTGATCCGGCGGCCTGCCGGGCTTTGCTGCGCTGGCAGCGTTTCGCGTTCTGTTCAAGGATCTGCGCATGCAGTATGAAACCCGGTTTTGCAGCCATTGCGCCACCCCGCTGCAGTGGCTCACCGTTGCCGAAGACGGCGGCGACGTGCAGCGCCTGCGCTGCCCGGCCTGCGGCTGGACGCATTGGAACAACCCCACGCCCGTGCTCGCGGCCATCGTCGAGCACGAAGGCCGGGTGCTGCTGGCGCGCAACGCCGCCTGGCCCGAGAAGGTCTTCGGGCTGATCACCGGCTTCATGGAAGCCGG
Source organism: Comamonas sp. DB36 (assembly GCF_057914905.1). Classification (NCBI taxonomy): domain Bacteria; kingdom Pseudomonadati; phylum Pseudomonadota; class Betaproteobacteria; order Burkholderiales; family Comamonadaceae; genus Comamonas; species Comamonas sp. DB36. The sequence goes on along the minus strand of NZ_CP196631.1, from coordinate 3,365,945 downwards.
CGAATCGCCCGAGCAGGGCATTGCGCGCGAAGTGCTGGAGGAAACCGGTCTGGTGGTGCAGTCGCAGCAGCTGATCGGCGCCTACGAGTTCCTGCGCATGAACCAGGTGATCATTGCCTACCATGTGGAGGCCACGGGGCAGGTGCAGCTGTCGCCCGAGCTGCTCGAGTACCGACTGGTCGCGCCCGAGAAGGTGCAGTGCTGGCCCGCGGGCACGGGCCAGGCGCTCGCGACCTGGCTGCGCAGCCGCGGCCATGAGCCCGAGTTCATCGATTTCTGGCGCCGCGACGAGAATGCCGCGACGGCTTAAAATGCAGCGCTATGGACATCCACAAAGAAATCGATACCCGCGGCCTCAATTGCCCGCTGCCCATCCTCAAGGCCAAGAAAGCCCTGGCAGAGATGGTGACCGGTCAGCTGCTCAAGGTGGTTGCCACCGACACCGGTTCGATGCGTGACTTCCAGGCGTTTGCACGCCAGACCGGCAATGAGCTGGTCGAGCAGCAGACGCAGGGCAACGAGTTCATTCACATACTGCGTCGGCGCTGAGCCTTCGGCGCGGCCGTTCCCGTCTGGAGGACGGGCCGTTCATGGTTCGACAAGCTCACCACGAACGGTTTTGCGCGTTCACACCTCGATCAACAAGCTGTGCTCCAGGCGAGCCGGCGATCAAAGCGCCAGCGTCTTGAGATACGCGCGGAACTCGTCGCCCACCTGCGGGTGTTGCAGCGCGAGTTCGACCGTGGCCTGCAGGAAGCCTTCCTTGCTGCCGCAGTCGTAGCGCTTGCCCTGGTACTGGAACGCATAGACGGCTTCGTGCGCCATCAGGCGTTCGATGGCATCGGTCAGCTGGATCTCGCCGCCCACGCCCTGGGGCTGGTTGCGGATCTCATGGAAGATGCGCGGCGTGAGCACATAGCGGCCGGCCACGCCCATGCGCGAGGGCGCGTTTTCTGGCGAAGGCTTTTCCACGATGCGGTCCACGCGCATCAGCGCGCCGCCCGCGGCTTCGCCGGCCACAATGCCGTAGCGCTTGACCTGGTCCAGTGGCACTTCCTGCACGGCCAGCAGCGAGCGGCCCTGCTTCTGGAAGGCTTCGGTCATCTGCGCGAGCACCGGCTTGCCGCCTTCGGGGCCGACCATCAGGTCGTCGGCGAGCAGCACCGCGAACGGTTCATCGCCGACCAGCGCTTCGGCGCACAGCACCGCATGCCCCAGGCCCAGCGAACGGTGCTGGCGCACGAAGGCACAGTTCATGTCGGCGGGCTGGATGGAGCGCACCAGTTCCAGCAGCTCCTGCTTGCCGGCGGCTTCCAGTTCGTTCTCGAGCTCGTAGGCGGTGTCGAAATGGTCTTCGATCGCGCGCTTGCTGCGTCCCGTGACGAAGATCATGTGGCGAATGCCGGCGGCATAGGCCTCTTCCACGGCGTACTGGATCAGGGGCTTGTCGACCACAGGCAGCATTTCCTTGGGCGAGGCCTTGGTCGCGGGCAGGAAGCGCGTGCCCAGGCCGGCGACGGGAAATACGGCTTTGCGCACGTTGGTGGTGGTAGTGGGCATGAAGTCTCTCTACGGGAAGCGGGAAAAGGCGTGCACTGCGCGCCGGGGGCAGGCCCCGGCGGCAGCTGCATCAACCCAGGCGGGCGAGCTGGTCGCGCAGGCGGTTGAGCGTGGCGCCGAAATCGGCGACGCGCTTCTTTTCCTGCTCGATCACGGCCGGCGGCGCCTTGGCGACGAAAGCTTCGTTGCCGAGCTTGACGTTGGCGCGCGCGATCTCGCCTTCGATGCGCGCGGCTTCCTTGGCCAGGCGGACCTTCTCGGCGGCAATGTCGATCTCGATGAACAGGCACAGGCGGATGTCGCCGACCACGGCCACAGGCGCGGCCTGGGCGGCAGCGGCCCAGGCGGCCTCGTCATCGAACACCTTGACTTCGCTGAGCTTGGCCAGCGCCTGCAGCACGGGCGCCACGGTGCGCAGGAAGGCGCTTTCCTCGGCGTTGCCGGCGACGGCAAACAGCGGCACGCGCTGTGCGGGCGAGACGTTCATCTCGCCGCGCAGCGTGCGGCAGGCGTCGACCATCGACTTGATGCGCGCCACATGGGCGATCGCGGCTTCGTCGATCTTCTCGGGCTGGGCTTCGGGGTAGCGCGCAATGCTCACCGACTCGCCGGGCAGGCCGGCAACCGGTGCGACCTTCTGCCACAGTTCTTCCGTGACGAACGGAATGATGGGGTGGGCCAGGCGCAGGATGGCTTCGAGCGTGCGGATCAGCGTGCGGCGCGTGGCGCGCTGCTGGGCGGCATTGCCGTGCTGGATCTGCGTCTTGGCGATTTCCAGGTACCAGTCGCAGAACTCGTTCCAGACGAAGTCATAGAGCGTGTTGGCGACGTTGTCGAGGCGGTACTCGGCAAAGCCCTTGGCAATCTCGGCCTCGACCTTCTGCAGCTGCGAGGTGATCCAGCGGTCGCACTGGCTGAACTCCATGTAGCCTTCGAACTCGCCGCCGCTTTGGCACTGCTCCTTGGTGTGGGCCTGCAGGCCGCAGTCCTGGCCTTCGCAGTTCATCAGCACGAAGCGGCTGGCGTTCCAGAGCTTGTTGCAGAAGTTGCGATAGCCTTCGCAGCGCTTGCTGTCGAAGTTGATCGAGCGGCCCAGCGAGGCCAGCGCGGCAAAGGTGAAGCGCAGCGCGTCCGCGCCGTAGGCGGGGATGCCTTCGGGGAATTCCTTTTGCGTGTTCTTGCGCACCTGGGGCGCGGTCTCGGGCTTGCGCAGGCCCACGGTGCGCTTGTCGAGCAGCGCGTCGATATCGATGCCGTCGATCAGGTCGACCGGGTCCAGCACATTGCCTTCGGACTTGGACATCTTCTTGCCCTGGGCGTCGCGCACCAGGCCGTGCATGTAGACATGCTTGAACGGCACGCGGCCCGTGAAGTGCGTGGTCATCATGATCATCCGGGCGACCCAGAAGAAAATGATGTCGTAGCCCGTGACCAGCACGGACGAGGGCAGGTAGAGGTTGAAGTCGTCGTCGGCGGCGTCGGTCTGGTTGGGCCAGCCCATGGTGCTGAACGGCACCAGTGCCGACGAGTACCAGGTGTCGAGCACGTCTTCGTCGCGGCGCAGCGTCTTGCCCGGGGCCTTGGCCTGGGCTTCGGCTTCGTCGCGCGCGACGATCACGTTGCCGTCCTCGTCATACCAGGCCGGAATCTGGTGGCCCCACCAGAGCTGGCGCGAGATGCACCAGTCCTGGATGTTGTTCATCCACTGGTTGTAGGTGTTGACCCAGTTCTCGGGCACGAACTTGACTTCGCCCGAAGCCACGGCGTCGATCGCCTTCTGCGTGATCGACTTGCCCGTGGCATCGCCTTCGCCGACCTTGGTCATGGCGACGAACCATTGGTCGGTGAGCATGGGCTCGACGACCTGGCCGGTGCGCGTGCAGATCGGCACCATCAGCTTGTGTTTCTTGGTCTCGACCAGCAGGCCCAGCGCGTCGAGGTCGGCAACGATGGCCTTGCGCGCCACGAAGCGGTCCATGCCGCGGTATTTTTCGGGCGCTTCGTCGCTGACTGTGGCCTGCAGCGTCAGCACCACGATCATCGGCAGGTTGTGGCGCTGGCCGACCTGGTAATCGTTGGGATCGTGCGCGGGCGTGACCTTGACCACGCCGGTGCCGAATTCCTTGTCGACATAGTCGTCGGCAATGACCGGAATCTCGCGGCCCACCAGCGGCAGTGTCACGGTCTTGCCGATCAGGTGCGCATAGCGTTCGTCTTCGGGGTGGACCATCACGGCCGTGTCGCCGAGCATGGTTTCAGGGCGTGTGGTCGCGACCACGAGCTGGCCCGAGCCGTCGCTCAGCGGATAGGCGATGTGCCACAGCCAGCCATCCTTTTCCTCGCTCTCGACTTCCAGATCGGAGACCGCGGACTGCAGCTTGGGGTCCCAGTTCACCAGGCGCTTGCCGCGGTAGATCAGGCCTTGCTCATAGAGGCGCACGAAGGTCTCGTTGACCACCGTGGACAGCTTGGGGTCCATGGTGAAGTATTCGCGCTGCCAGTCCACGCTGTCGCCCATGCGGCGCATCTGCGTGGTGATGGTGTTGCCCGACTGTTCCTTCCACTCCCAGATCTTGCTGACGAAGTTCTTGCGCGCTTCGATGGGCGTGGGGCCCATGTCGTGGCGGCTGATGCCCTGCTCCTGCAGCTGGCGCTCGACGACGATCTGCGTGGCGATGCCCGCGTGGTCGGTGCCCGGCACCCAGGTGGTGTTGAAGCCCTTCATGCGGTGGTAGCGCGTGAGGGAATCCATGATGGTCTGGTTGAACGCATGGCCCATGTGCAGCGTGCCGGTCACATTGGGCGGCGGCAGCTGGATGGAGAACGAAGGCTGGGCGGCGTCGGCCTTGCCCGTGCCGCGCACGCCGCCCGCGCCGTAGCCGCGCTTTTCCCATTCGGGTCCCCAATGGGCTTCGAGGGCCGCGGGTTCAAAGGATTTGGAGAGGCTGTCGAGGCCCGGCTGTGCAATGGAGTCGCTCATGGAGGGGGTGCCAATGCAAACGGCATCGCCCCCATCGAAGGGGGAAGATGCCGTCCACAGGGGTTAGTAGATGACGGATTTGCGTTGATTTTACCGACCCTGCCGGTCTGCGGGCGCGCCGCGGCCAATATCCGTCGCAAAGCCCTCAGGCCTGGCTCTTTTGCGGCACGAATTCGGGGCGGTCGTTGCCTTGGGGCTTGAGCGGTTCGGCGGCCTTGCCGGCTGCGCGCTCGCTGCGCCACTGCTTCTTGCGCTCGGTCCATTCGGCCAGGCGCGCATGCGCGGTGGTGCTTTCCTTGGCCATCTGCACCGCATCGGCCAGCTGCGCGGAAAGCTCCAGGCGTATGCCGTTGGGGTCGAAGAAATAGATGCTCTTGAAGATGTGGTGGTCGGTCACGCCCAGCACTTCGACGCCATGGGCCTGCAGCCGCACCTTGGCGTTCTCGAGTTCCTCGACGGTGTCGACGCGGAACGCGATGTGGTTGACCCAGGCGGGCGTGTTGGGCGAAGGCTCGGCCGCGAGGTCGTCGCCCAGGTCGAAGAACGCGATGAACGAGCCGTCCTGCAGGCGGAAGAAGAAGTGGGTGTAGGGGCAGTACTCGCCCGTGCTGGGCACATAGTCGCTCTGGATGATGTGATAGAGCGGCAGGCCCAGGATGTCTTCGTAGAAGTGGCGCGTTTCCTCGGCGTCACGCGCCTTGTAGGCGAAGTGATGCAGCTGCTGGATGGGCGCGGCGGGCGGCAGCGCGGACAGGGGCGAGAGGGCAGCCATGGAATCTCCTGAAATAGTGAGTTGCTCTATTTTAAATCAATTCACCTAAACGTAATCTTTTTTCTTTCGAGCGCGCGCCGAAGGCGAAAAAAAACCGACACCTCTTGCGAAGTGCCGGTGGTGGCGGCCCGTCAGTGATTCATAGCGATGGCCACAGCCTATGAAGCTGGCGCACCCCAGCATGGGGGCACCGAGCAAGGGCCGCCCCGCAGCGATGGTGCCGTCCCCTGGGGGAAGCGGCGCCAGCCGCTCAGGGGGGCTAATTACTGCTTGACGGCTTCGATCTGCAGCACCAGGCGCACTTGCTTGGCCGCGCCGAAGTTCACGCCGTAGTCCAGGCCGAAGGCCGTGCGGTCTATCGTGGCTTCGAAGTCGCCGCCGCAGACTTCACGCTTTTGCAGCATGGGGCTGGGGTAGCAGTTGAACTTGTTGGCCTTGAAGGTCACGGGCTGGGTCTTGTCGAGCAGCGTCAGCTGGCCCGTGACTTCCTTGACCTTGTCGCCGTCGAACACGAACTTGTCGGAAACGAACTTGGCGGTTGGGAACTTGGCGACATTGAAGATGTCGGCGCTTTGCAGGTGCTTGTCGAAGTTGGGCGTGCCCGAGTTCACCGACGTCATGTCCAGCGTCACTTCGACCTTGCCGCTCTTGCCTTCGCGGTCGAATTCCACCGTGCCCTGCTTCTTGTCGAAGCGTGCGCGGTTGGTGGTCGCGCCCATGTGGTCGATCTCGAACGTCGCGAAAGTGTGGGTCGGGTCGATGGCGTAGGTCGCGGGAGCGGCCTGGGCAACGGAAGCGAACAGGCCGGCGGCGGCGAGAGCGAAAAGCGTGGTGCGCATGTAAAAACTCCTGAGTGAAAAGGGGTAGCGAGACAAAAAATCATGTCCTGGCCGCAGCCAGGGCGCGGGAAAAGGGTCAGAGCTTGCCGACGCCGGTCAGCGCGAGCTTGAACGTGACCTGCACATCATCGGCGACCATCGAGGTGTCGGTCCATTCGCCTTCGCCGATCTTGAACGTCAGGCGCTTGATCGGCAGCGTGCCGGCGGCAATGGTGGTGGCACCGCTTTGCGTCAGCGTGACGGGCACGCTCACGTTCTGCGACTGGCCCTTGATGCTCAGCTTGCCATCGACCTGGTACTTGCCGCCGCCCAATGCCTTGACGGCCGTGGACTCGAAGCGTGCCTGGGGAAACGCGGGCACGTTGAACCAGGTGGCCTTGGGCAGTTCGGCGTCCGTTTCCTTGGAGCCCATGGTGGCGCTGCCGGTGTTGACGGTGAACTGGATCTTGCTGGTTTCGGGCTTGGCGGTGTCGAACTGCACATTGGCATCGAACTGCTTGAACTGGCCTTGCAGCGGCACACCCATCTGCTTGATGGTGAAGCCCACCGAGCTTTGGGCGGGAACGAGCTTTTGCTGGGCAAAGGCGGCGGGCGACAGCACGGCGCCGGCCAGGGCGATGGAGGAAACCAGGGTACGCAAGGTCATGAAAAACTCCGGATATTCAAAGAATCAAGGCAGAAAGTGGGTGCAGGTACGGGTGCTGGATTCAGCCGCGACGCTCGGGCAGCATGCGCAGCAGCAGGCCGTCGCGGTCGATGAGCTGGTGCTTGAGCGCCGCGGCAATGTGCAGCACGATCAGGCCGGCCAGCGCATAGGCGCTCCACTGGTGCAGCGGCTTGATGGTTTCGGCCAGCGCGGGGCTCACGGGCACCCAGTCGGGCAGCTGCACCAGGCCCAGGAACACGATGGGAAAGCCTGCCGCCGAGCTATACGCCCAGCCCAGCAACGGAACCAGGAAGAACAGCGCGTAGAGCGCATGGTGCGTGCCGTGGTGGGCCTTGTGCTGCCAGGCGGGCATCTTGGCCGCCATGGCCGCGGGCAGCGCGGGCGGCTTGTTGGCCAGGCGCCAGCCCAGGCGCAGCAGGCTCAGCGCCAGGATGGACACGCCCAGCCACTTGTGCCAGTTGTAGAGCTTGAGCCGCTGGGGCGAGAACGACAGGCTGACCATGTACAGGCCTATGCCGATGGCGGCGATCAAGGCCAGCGCCAGAATCCAATGCAGCAGCTTGGCGGTGGCGGTATAGCGGGCGGGAGCGTGGGTTGTTATTGGTTTTGAAGACATGGCTGGGAATTGGCGGACTGTCCGTCACATGCCGGCTGGCATGTTTTCCCAGTATAGGAAGCGTTGGAATGAAAAGAGTTCAGTGAGATTGATGGCTCAATTCAAAAAAGATGAAGTCGAGCGATTCTGGCGGGCTCAACCCGTTCGGGCTGAGCTGGTCGAAGCCGGATTTCTCTGGAGCCCACCCCGAGCGCGGCCGGCGCGTCGGGGTGAATGCTGCGGCTCAAATCCCCAGCGCTGCCTGCTTCCACGCCGCGGCCGCGGCTTCGCTGTCGTTGCGGTGCTCGGCCATGCGCGCGAGCTGCTGCCAGGCGTGCACGCGCAGCGGACCCGGGCCCAGCTGCGGTGCGCACTGGGTCAGCTGCTGCTGGGCCTTGCCCCACAGCTGGCGCTGCACGCAGGCCATGCCGGCAAGGTATTGCAGCCGCGGCTCGCGCGGGTTGTTGCGGCTTGCGGTCTCGATGCGCGCCAGCCACTGGCTGTCGAGGCCGTCGAGGCAATCCTGCAGGGCCAGCACCAGCGTCTGCATCTGGCTCTCACTGAGCACATCCATGCGCGCGGTCGCATATTCCCAGACCGGCAGCAGCCAGGCGCGCGCCTGCGACAGGTCGCCGCCCAGGCGCACCAGCTGGCGCGCCGCGGGAATCGCGATTTCGGGCATGGCGCGCTCGTCGGGGTCCAGGTCCAGCCAGAGTTGCTGCAGGCGGCCGGTGTCGCGCGCGTCATTGATCAGCTCGAGCACCAGTCCGCGCACGATGCTGGCCGAGGCCGCAGGCGAGAACGCGCGGTGCTTGGCGAGCATGCGCGCGGTTTCCAGCGCATTTTCGGTATGGCGAGCGAGGCGCGCGGCCTTGAGCTTGATGCGCAGCGCCAGCGTGCGCCGGCTCGCGCCCTGGGGCAGGGCGGCCAGGCGTTCGAGCGCCAGCAGCGCGTCGCGGTCGTCGAGTGCCCAGCGCGCGGCGCGCATCTGCGCGCCTTCGCGGGTCTCCTGCTCGACGGCCGTGCCGTCGTGCGGCGCGCATTCGAGCACCTGCGCCAGATGGATTTCGCGCTGCGGCGTGTCCTGCAGCGCATGCGAGCCTTCGGCTGCGACCATGTGGGCCGTGGCGCGCAGCTGGCGGCCGTGCGGCACGTCGGCCAGGGCCGTGGACAGCGATTCCTCGAGCGCGAGCGCCGACAGCGCCGACTTGCGCGCGCGCAGAAAGCGTCCGGCCTGCAGGTGCGACAGCGCGTCGAGCAGCGCGTGGTGCATGGCGCGCTCCTTTTGCTGCTCGCGCCAGCGCCGCGCCTGGCGGGGCAGCTGGGTGAGCACCGACAGCCCGCGCAGCGCCGCATGGCACAGAAAGAAGGATGCGACCAGCAGCAGCAACACCATGTTGAGCGACAGGTCGATGCGATAGGGCGGCCAGAACAGGGTGACCGTGCCCTGGTTGTTGCCCACGAACAAGGCCACCGCGACAGCGATGCCAAATAGGCCGATGAACCAAAGTGCAGCGCGCATGGATATTCCTCGTCGTACGGACTAGCGCCCGGCAGCGGCTGTTGCCAGCGCGGCCAGGGTTTCGTCCAGTGAGGGTTGCTCGTTGCTCTTAAGGTGCAGCTGGATCTGCTCCAGCAGCGCCTGGGCGTTGCGCGTGCGGCGCGACGCCGGATCGAAATACTTGCCCATGGCGACGCTCGCTGCGACCAGGTCGTTGCGCGCGGCGTCGTACTGGCGCGCGAGCACGCCCAGACGCGCGTTGAGCAGCGTCAGCTTGAGGTTTTCACGCAGGAAGAAACCCTGGTCGGGCGACAGCAGCACGGCTTCGGGCTGGTCGATGCGGCTCACGCGCACCAGATCGTAGATTTCCGCGCGTACCACGTTCCAGGCGCGTCCCCCCCAGGCCTGCCACCAGGCCCAGTCGGCTGCCGACAGCGCGGGATCTTCGGGCGTCGCGGGCACGGGCGCGGGTGCGCCACCGCGCACGGCGCTGGGCTTGGCGACGGCATTCGTCAGCGGCAGATCGTCGACGCCGCGCGACAGGTCGTCGAGCCGCGCGAGCAGGCCCGCGGTGTCGGTCACCGCAAGGCGAGAAATGGATTCGAGGTCGCGCTCTATGGCGCGCTGCACGGGCGTCAGACGTGCCTGTGCCGTGCGCTCTATGCGCTGGCTCGCGCTGCGCAAGGTGGCGACCAGCGGATCGAGGCTGCCGGTCAGCTGCGACTGCTGCTGGGCCATGCGGACCGCGGTGTCGATATCGACAATCAGCGTGTCGTCGCGCGTGCGCGAAAGGCTTTGCACCAGTTCTTCCAGCTGGCTGCGCTGCAGCGCGACTTCGCCTACGCGTGCTTCCATGACCGAAATGCGCGCCGCGCTGTCGCGCGCCAGATCTTGCGCATCGCGCGCCATGGTGCGCGCCTCGATGGCCTGGGTGCCGGAATCGGCGCTCTGGCGGGCAAGCTGTTCCTGGATGCTGCTCATGCGCTGCCACAGCATGCCGCTGCCGACCAGCGCCACCACGGCGACCGTACCCAGCAGGTACAGGGCCAGCGGCGAGGAAGGGCGCGCTGCGGGTGCGGCAAGGCCCTGGGCCGCATGGGGCCCAGAGGTTGGCTGGTCGTGGACGGCTTCTGTGCTCATGGTGCTGATTCTATCGAGGCCGCCACGTCATTTAGCGAAGGCCGGCATTCCTGTACATGGCCAAAGCCCGCGCGGTGTGCGGCGGCAGCGATGCGCGGGTGGGTCGCAAGAGCGCGCGCCTGCTGCCAGTCGGTGTCGGGCAAGATTTGTTGTAAATTAGCAACGGCCTCGGAACTGCTGAACAGCCACAGCGTGCCGTCTTGCGCGGCTTCGCGTGCCAGCGCCTGCTCCGATGGCGCGAGTTGCGGCGCGCGGCGCTGGTAGACGGCGATGAATTCGAGCGTGGCACCGGCCTGGCGCAGCTGGTCGGCAAGCCACTCGCGGCCCTGGCCGTTGGCGGCCGCTGCCTGGCCCTGGCTGCCGCGCACGATCAGCACGCGGTCTGCGGGCAGGATCTGCGCGCGCACTTCGGGCCACAGCGATTCGGAGTCGAATTGCGCGGCGTCCGCCGGCGGGCCGTCGATCTGCTGCACGGGCACGCCCGCGGCCTGTAGCGCCCTGGCCGTGCCCGGGCCCGGCGACCACGCGCGCGTGGGCGCCGCAATGCGCGTGGGCGCGCACGGGTCGAAAAAGAACTGCACCGCATTGCCGCTGACGAACATCACGGCGCGGTAGTGGCCGGGCGTGGCGCAGTCGCGCCGCGCCTGTTCCAGTTGCGCGGCCGCGGGCGTGCAGGCGACGATGTCGATCAGCGGCAGCGCCACGGCGTTCAGGCCGCGCGCCTGCAGCAAGCCGGCCCAATGCTGGGCATCGGGCGCGGGGCGGGTGACGAGGATGCGGGCCGGGCGCATGGATGCGCTCGCGGCTCAGTCGCCGCTGCCGGGCAGGGCCGTGCGCGCGCCGGCGGCGCGCAGCTGGGCGGCGACGGCTTCGCCCAGCGCTTCGGCCTGCGCATGTGTGGTGACCACGGCGTGGTCGTCGACCTGGACCAGCGCGAGCTGGCCGTCGAGATCGCCCCAGGCGGCCTGCAGATGCAGCTCGTCGCCATGCCAGATGCCGTGCGCGGCCAGCGGCATGGAGCAGCTGCCGCCCATCGCGCGGCTGACCGCGCGCTCGGCCGCCACGCCCAGCCAGGTGGGCTGGTGGCTCAGCGGTGCGAGCGCGGCGATCAGGTCGGCGCGCTCGGCGCGCACTTCGATGCCGAGCGCGCCCTGGCCGGCCGCGGGCAGCATGTCTTCGATCGCAAAGCAGCTGCGGATGCGCGCTTCGAGGCCCAGGCGCTTGAGTCCGGCGGCCGCGAGCACGATGCCGTCGTAATGGCCTTCGTCGAGCTTGCGCAGCCGCGTGTCGAGGTTGCCGCGCAGCGGCGTGATCTTCAGGTCGGGGCGCAGCGCCTGCAGCAGCACCTGGCGGCGCAAGCTCGAGGTGCCGACGTTGGCGCCCTGGGGCAGGTCGGCGAGCGAGGCGTAGTTCGGCGACACAAAGGCATCGCGCGGGTCTTCGCGCTCCATCACGCAGGCCAGCACAAAGCCTTCGGGCAGCTCCATGGGAACGTCCTTGAGCGAATGCACGGCGATATGGGCCCGGCCTTCCTCGAGCGCGACCTCGAGTTCCTTGACGAACAGGCCCTTGCCGCCCACCTTGGACAGCGAGCGGTCGAGAATCTGGTCGCCCTTGGTGGTCATGCCCAGCAACTCCACCGCATGGCCCAGGGCCTGCAGCCTGGCCTGCACATGCTCGGCCTGCCACAGGGCCAGGCGGCTTTCGCGCGTGGCGATCACAAGGGGGGTATCGGGGGAAGTAGCGGTGTTCATGGCATCGACGGCATCGGCCTCAGGGCAACAGGGAATGCTAGCATGCTGCGCTGCACTCGTTTTGGCTCAGGAAATATCCACCATGACCCACCCTTCTCGCAAGAATGACGACCTCTCCGCCGGAAAGAACGGCCGCAAGACAGACAAAGACGGGCCGCTGATCGAGGACATCCGCCTTTTGGGCCGGATTCTCGGCGATGTGATTCGCGAGCAGGACGGCGTTGCCGCCTACGAGCTCGTGGAGCAGGTGCGCCAGCTGTCGGTGGCGTTCCGCCGCGATGCCGACCACGACGCCGACCGCCAGCTCAAGAAGCTGCTCAAGAGCCTGAGTGCCGACCAGACCGTGAGCGTGATCCGCGCATTCACCTATTTCAGCCATCTGGCCAACCTGGCCGAGGACCGCCACCATATCCGCCGGCGCGCGCTGCACGAGCGCGCGGGCAATACGCAGGAAGGCAGCATTGGCGTGGCGCTGGCGCGGCTGCGCTGGGCCGGCATCGCGCCCGGCACCATTGCCGAGATGCTGGCGCAAAGCTATGTCGCGCCCGTGCTCACGGCCCATCCGACCGAAGTGCAGCGCCACAGCATTCTGTCGGCCGAGCGCGACATCGCCCAACTGCTCGCCACGCGCGATGACGTCAGCGAGCGCGCCCAGCTCTACAACAGCGCCAAGGACGCGCTCACGCCGCGTGCACTGGCCGACAACGAGGCCCAGCTGCGCGCGCGCGTCGCCCAGCTGTGGCAGACGCGGCTGCTGCGCCGCTCCAAGCTCACCGTGGCCGATGAGATCGAGAACGCGCTGACCTATTACGAAGCCACGTTCCTGCGCGAGATTCCCAAGCTATATGCCGAGCTCGAAGAGGAGCTCGGCGACCTGCCCGTGGCGAGCTTTCTGCGCATGGGCCAGTGGATAGGCGGCGACCGCGACGGCAATCCCAACGTCACGGCCGACAGCCTGCAACTGGCGCTGCGCCGCCAGGCCGAAGTCGCGCTGCGCCATTACCTGACCGAAGTCCACTACCTGGGCGGCGAGCTGTCGCTGTCGGCCCATCTGGTGCAGCTCACGCCCGAGATGCAGGCGCTGGCCGAGCGCTCGCCCGACACCAATGTGCACCGCCAGGACGAGCCTTATCGCCGCGCGCTGACCGGCATCTATGCGCGCCTGGCCGCGAGCCTCAAGACGCTGACCGGCGGCGACGCCGCGCGCCATGCGGTCGCGCCGCAGAACGGCTACGCGCGCGCCGAGGAGTTTCTCGCCGATCTGCAGGTGATCGACCAGTCGCTGCGCAGCCACCATGGCGGGCCGCTGGCCGCGCAACGCCTGCGCCCGCTGATACGCGCGGTGCAGGTGTTCGGTTTCCATCTGGCCACGGTGGATCTGCGCCAAAGCTCCGACCAGCACGAGATCGTTGTTGCCGAGCTGCTGGCGACGGCGCGGCTGGAGCCCGACTACAGCCGCCTGCAGGAGCACGCCAAGCAGGCGCTGCTGGTGCGCCTGCTCGAAGACGCGCGCCCGCTGCGCGTGATGGGCGCGCAGTACTCGGCGCACACCGAAAGCGAACTCGCGATCTTCGAGACCGCGCGGCGCATGCGCGAGGCCTATGGCACGCAGGCCATACGCCACTACATCATCAGCCACACCGAGACCGTCAGCGATCTGCTCGAAGCATTGCTGCTGCAAAAGGAAGTCGGACTGATGCAGGGCACGCTGGACAGCGACGGCCGCGCGGACCTGATTGTCGTGCCGCTGTTCGAGACCATAGAAGACCTGCGCAATGCCGCGCCCATCATGCGCGCCTACTACCAACTGCCGGGCGTCGCGGCCCAGGTGCAGCGCTCGGGCGGCGAGCAGGACATCATGCTGGGCTACAGCGACAGCAACAAGGATGGCGGCATCTTCACCAGCAACTGGGAGCTGTACCGCGCCGAGATCGCGCTGGTCGAGCTGTTCGACGAACTCGCTGCCAGCCACGGCATACGGCTGCGCATGTTCCACGGCCGCGGCGGCACCGTGGGCCGCGGCGGCGGTCCGAGCTACCAGGCCATCCTGGCCCAGCCGCCGGGCACGGTGCGCGGCCAGATCCGCCTGACCGAGCAGGGCGAAGTCATCGCCTCGAAGTACGCCAACCCCGAGATCGGCCGGCGCAACCTGGAAACCCTGGTCGCGGCCACGCTCGAGGCCACGCTGCTGCAGCCGACCAAGTCGGCCACGCCCGCGTTTCTCGCGGCCGCGGCCCAGCTGTCGCAGGCCAGCATGGGCGCCTACCGCTCGCTGGTCTACGAGACTCCGGGCTTCACCGCCTATTTCTTCGGCAGCACGCCGATACGCGAAATCGCCGAACTCAACATCGGTTCGCGCCCGGCCTCGCGCAAGCCGTCGCAGAAGATCGAGGACCTGCGCGCGATTCCCTGGGGCTTCAGCTGGGGCCAGTGCCGCCTCACGCTGCCGGGCTGGTACGGCTTCGGCGCGGCGGTGCAGGACTTCCTCGCGCAGCCGGGCAAGGACGCGAAGGCGCAGATGGCGCTGCTGCAGCGCATGTACCGCCAGTGGCCGTTCTTTCGCACGCTGCTGTCGAACATGGACATGGTGCTGGCCAAGAGCGATCTCGCGCTGGCCTCGCGCTACAGCGAACTCGTCAGCGACACGCGCGTGCGCCGGCGCATCTTCGAGGCCATAGAGGCCGAGTGGCATCGCACGGCCGACGCGCTCACGCGCATCACCGGCGACAAGCAGCGCCTGGCGCACAACGCGGCGCTGGCGCGCTCCATCCGCCACCGCTTCCCCTACATCGACCCCTTGCACCATCTGCAGGTCGAGCTGGTGCGTCGCTGGCGCGCGGGGCAGGGCGACGACCGCGTGCAGACCGGCATCCACATCTCCATCAACGGCATTGCCGCCGGGCTGCGGAATACGGGCTGAGCGCCGCTGCGGGCGCGAAGCTTGCTGGCAGGTCGGGGTGAACGAAAGGACGATGTGAGATCCGGTATTGCAACAAGCGTGCAACGCGCGCTGGCCCAGGGTGCGTGGGCGTATGGGCTGCGCATCAGCATCGCGCTGGGCGCGGTCATGGCGCTGTGCTGGTGGCAGGACCGCCTGCCGCAGGTGATCGCGCTGTTCCTGGGCATCATCGTCAGCGCGCTGGCCGAGACCGACGACAGCTGGCGCGGGCGCACGCGCGCGCTGGCGGCAACGCTGCTGTGCTTTGCGCTGGTCGCTTTCAGCGTCGAGGCGCTGCTGCGCCAGCCGCTGGGCTTCGTGCTGGCGCTGGTGCTGTTCACTTTCGTGTTCACGCTGCTGGGCGCTGCCGGCGAGCGCTACCGCGCGATCGCCTCGGCGTCGGTGATCCTGGCGCTCTACACGGCCATCAGCATGGCGCCGGGGGCTGGCCATGCGGCCGCGCCCGGTGCCTGGCCGGTGCCGGTGCTGCTGCTCGCGGGCGCGGCCTGGTACGGGCTGCTGTCGGTCGGCTGGTGCGCGCTGTTTCCGCATGCGCCCGTGCGCCAGAACCTGGCGTCGCTGTTCGAGCAACTGGGCGCCTATCTGCGCCTGAAAGCCAGCCTGTTCGAGCCGGTGCGCGCGGTCGATCTCGAGCGCCGGCGCATGGCGCTGGCCCAGACCAATGGCCGCGTCGTGGCCCAGCTCAACATCGTCAAGGAAAGCCTGTTCAATCGGTTGGGCCCCAGGCCGCTTGCCGATGGCGAGATGCTGCGCCACATGAACCTGTACTTCATTGCCCAGGACATCCACGAGCGTGCCAGTTCTTCGCACTACCGCTACAACGAATGGGCGCAACTGCTGTTCCACAGCGACGTGCTTTACCGTTGCCAGCGCGTGCTGAGCCTGCAGGGCGCGGCCTGCAGCCAGCTCGCCGAAGCCTTGCGGCTGCGCGCGCCGTTCCAGCCCGACGCCGAAGGCGCGCGCGCGATGGAAGACCTGCGCGGTGCGATCGACTACCTCGCGGCGCGGCAGCAGCCTGCCTGGCAGCACGCCTTGCGTTCGCTGCGCGCGCTGGTGCGCAACCTGAGCACGCTGGACGCGCAGATTGCCGCGGCCGCGCATCCCACGGCGGGCGCGGCGCTGGCCGACCCCAGCCTGTTCAACCGCCGCCCGCGCACGCTGGCCGAAGCCTGGGCGCGGATTCGCGCCCAGCTGCATCCCAGCGCGCCGCTGCTGCGCCATGCGCTGCGGCTGTCGCTGGCGCTGGGCGCGGGCTTTGTCGCCATGCAGTTCACCGACCCCGAGCATGGCTACTGGATCTTGCTGACCACGCTGTTCGTCTGCCTGCCGACCTACGGCGCGACGCTGGCGCGCGTCGCCCAGCGGATTCTGGGCACGGTCATAGGCCTGGTCGCGGGCTGGGCGCTGATGCGGCTGTTTCCCGGCCTGCCCGCGCAGGCGCTGATCACCGTGGCCGCGGGCGTGCTGTTCTTCGTCACGCGCACCCAGCGCTATGTGACGGCGACCGCGGCCATCACGCTGCTGGTGCTGCTGTGCTTTCACCAGACCACGGGCAACGCCTATGCGCTGATCTGGCCGCGGCTGCTCGATACGCTGATCGGCGCGGCCATCGCCACCGCCGCGATGCTGCTGGTGCTGCCCGACTGGCAGGGCCGGCGCCTGCACCTGCTGGTCGCGCAGGCGATTGCGGCGCACGCGGCCTATCTGCGCGAAATCATGTCGCAGTACGCGAGCGGCAAGGACGACGACCTCGACTACCGGCTCGCGCGGCGCAACGCCCACAACGCCGACGCGGCGCTGTCCACCGCGCTGTCGCAGCTGCTGCTCGAGCCGCGCGCCGTGCGCCGCCATGCGCGCGTGGGCATGCAGCTGCTGCTGCTGTCGCACACGCTGCTCAATTACCTTTCGGCGCTGGGCGCGCACCGCGACAAGCTGGCCCAGAGCGACAGCCATCCGCTGGCTGTCGAGGCCGCACGCCACGCGGCCGACAGCCTCGAGCAGATGGCCCAGGCGCTCAAGGCGCGCCAGACGCTGCCCGCCGACGACGGCCGCGCGGCCGCGCTGGCGCAGGAACTCGAGCAGCAAAGCGACACGCTGGCCGATCCGTTCAGCCCGCTGGTGCTGGTGTGCCAGCAGCTCGAGCCGCTGCGCGCGGCCTGCGCGCAACTGCAGGCCGAGCCGCAGTAGCGGGCCCGCCCGGCCGCTGCGCCCGACCGGGAAGGGCAAGGCGCTTAGAAGCGCGCGGTCAAGCCCACGAAGTAGGTGCGGCCCCCGTTGTCGTAGTTGCTGCCCAGGTCACGCGTCTGCTTGTCGCCGACGTTGACCACGCCGGCGCGCAGCGTCAGCGTGTCGTTCACGTGGTAGTTGGTCGAAACGTCGAACGTCGTGTAGGCCTTGGCGAAGCTGGTGGCCGTGCCCGTGGTCACCAGTTCCTTGCCCGTGTGGCGCAGGCTCAGGGCCGCGCTCCACGCGGCCTGCAGCCGCCACTGCAGCGACGAGTACACCGTGAGCTTGGGCACGGCGAGCAGCGAGGCACCCGTGGTCAGGTTCTTGGATTCCAGCATCTTGGTGAGGTTGGTGTTCCATGCGAGGTTCTTCGCCAGCGGCACGTTGAACGTGCCTTCGAGGCCGCGCGTGCGCGCGCTCTGGACGTTGGCCATGCGCGTCCACCAGAAGCCGTTGTACAGGCCCAGCGGCTGGTAGTCGATCTTGTTCTTGAAGTTGGTGTGGAAGTAGGTGGCGCCCAGCGACCAGCCGTTGCGGTCCCAGCTCGTGCCCAGCTCGAAGTTGGTGCTGGTCTCGGGCTGCAGGTTGGGGTTGCCTGCCATGTAGCAGCCGCGCGAGCCGTCGCCGTTGATGCTGTTGCTGGTCCAGCCCATTCCCGCCAGGCTGCGGCAGCCGTTGCCGCCCGACTGGGTCGCGGCGCTGGGCGAGTTTTCCTTCAGGCCCGGCGCGCGAAAGCCGCGCGAGACGCCGCCGCGCAGCGTCCATTCGGGCTGCGGGTGGTAGACCAGATAGGCGCGCGGGCTCCAGTTGTTGCCGTACTTTTCATGGTGGTCCATGCGCAGGCCCAGCGTCAGCGCCAGGTTTTCGCGCAGGAAGATCTGGTCTTCGCCAAACAGCGCCCAGGTGCTGGCGCTGAGCGCCGAGCCGGTCACCGGATTGCCTGTGTAGTCGATGGGCGCCAGGCCTATGGTGTCGCGGTTGTCGAGTTGCTCGCGCTTCCACTGGCCGCCCAGTGTGAGCGCCTGGTCGAAGCCAAGCAGCTTGAGCGGCAGGTCCACGCGGCCGTCCAGCGCGGTCTCGCTGGAATGGTTGCCTATGGTGTCGTTCTTGTCTTCGTATTTGTTGTGCACCAGGTTGAGCCTGGAGCGCACCTCGCCCCAGCGGCCCTCGTGGCTCAGGCCGAAGTTGCTGTGCTCCAGCTTGCTCAGCCCCCATTGCCCGATGGCCTGGTTGCCATTGGCCAGGCGCCTGTTGGAGCCGGTGGCGCGCTGCGTGCCCTGGCCGGCTTCAAAGCCTATCACCTGGTCGGGCGTGAGCTGCCAGTTCAGCAGGGCGTTGAAGTTCTGCTTACGCGAGCCCGCCGTGGATTGGTAGGCGCCGGGAAAGCCGCCGTTGCCTTCGTCCGATGCGCGTTCGGTGTAGTTGCCGCCCAGGCGCAGGCCGAACCTGTCGGACAGCGGGCCGCTGATGTTGAAGCCCAGCTGGCGCGTGTCGCCACGCTCGCTGTCTTCTGGCCGGCTGTAGTTGAGCGTGCTCGAGCCTGACCAGCGCTTGGCGATCTTGCGCGTGATGATGTTGATCACGCCGCCCATGGCGTCCGAGCCGTAGAGCGAGGACATGGGGCCGCGCACGACTTCGATGCGTTCTATCATCTCGGGCGATATCCAGTCCAGGTCCTGCTGGCCCAGGTCATCGCGGTAGTTGACCGCGGCCGAGTTGCCCTGGCGCTTGCCGTCCACCAGGATCAGCGTGTATTTCTCGGGCAGGCCGCGCAAGCGGATCTTCGACTGCGCGCCCGTGCCCGACAGCCCGCCGGTCACGCCCGGCACCGTGGACAGCAGCTCGCCGATGCTGGTCACGGGCTTGCGCTCTATGTCCTCGCGCGTGATGACGCTGATGCTCGCGGGTGCTTCGCGGATCTCCACGGCCGTGCCCGAGGCCGTGACCACCACGTTCGACAGCACGGCATCCGCCGTCTGCGCCTGCACTGGCAGCGTCGCCATGGCGCCACAGGCCAGCGATACGGCCAACGACAAGGATCCACGCGTTGAAACTCGAACCATTTGAAATCCCCTCTCTAAAGTAATTGCTAATGATAACAATTTGTATTTAGATTATTGAGTGGAGGTAAAGAAATCTGTTGAGTGCGTAAGATTTTGTGGCGTTGTCCTCGGCGGGTTTGCCGTGTCAGGCTCTCTGGGAGGGGCAGGCCGTTCATCCATGATGCGGCCGGCGAGGCAGGTTCAGGAGAACGGGGGAGATTGAGGGCATGGCTGTGCACATAGGCCGCCAAAAATCGCTCGGCCGCCACAAACCGTTCGTGGTGAGCGTCCCTCGCCGGGCACGTCGCACCATGAACGGCCCGTCCTCATGACTTGAGCGCAGGCAGTTCATCCTTCGACGCGGCCGGCTGGGTGAGCTCAGGACGAACGCGACGAACGCGGGATGAGACCCGCTGTTTCTTGAAACTCCTCGCCAGGCGCGTCGAACCATCAACGGATCTTCCTCAACCAGCGCTGCGCTGGCCCCCAAATGCACAACGCCCCGAGGGCCAGGCCATCGGGGCGTTGCAGGAAATCAGTGGGGGCAGATCAGTGCAGCATCAATGCGCCAGCGTTCTTGCTCTTGCCTGCACGTGCGGGCGGGTTGCACAGGCCGCATTGGTAGTGGCGCGCGTTCTCGTAGGGCTCGGTCACGAACTGGCCCTTGCAGGAGGAGCAGGCGGTGCGCGTGAGCATGTTGGCATCGACGAACTTGACCAGGCGCCAGGCGCGGGTGAACGACAGCAGTGCTTCGAGGCCTGCGGTTTCGATCTGTTCGGTGTAGAGGCGGTAGGCCTTGGTCAACTGCTCGGCCGTGTCCAGCTCCACGGCCTTGGACAGGTATTCGTAGATGTTGAGGAACAGCGAGCTGTGGATGTTTTCCTGCCATGTCAGGAACCAGTCGGTCGAGAAGGGCAGCTGTCCCTTGGACGGCGACTTGCCCGCGATTTCCTTGTACAGGCGGATCAGACGCTCGTAGGACAGCGTGGTTTCCGATTCCAGCACTTGCATGCGCGCGCCCATCTGGATGAGCATTGCAGCGCGTTCGATCTGCTTGGATTCGTTGAGAACGCTTTTGGTGGGGGCTGACATGGGGCAGGTCTTTCGCGAAAGGATGAGGCGGGGACGAGGTGCTCAGAGCACTTCGGAAACGCGGCTGGCCATCAGGATGTTGGCGTGCAGCGTGTTCGTCGCGTCGTTGCCGATCTTGTTGGACGAGTGGTTGG
The DNA here is from genome assembly GCF_057914905.1 of Comamonas sp. DB36. Taxonomy (NCBI): domain Bacteria; kingdom Pseudomonadati; phylum Pseudomonadota; class Betaproteobacteria; order Burkholderiales; family Comamonadaceae; genus Comamonas; species Comamonas sp. DB36. The sequence continues at coordinate 3,345,684 of NZ_CP196631.1, read as the reverse complement.
TCAGCAAGCTCCAGACCAGTTCGTCGTCCACGCGGAAGCTGCACAGCAGCGTGTTGCGCGAAGCCAGCTTGAGCACCTGGGCCGACGACAGCGCGGTCAGGATGTCTGCGGCTTCCTCGTTCAGACCCAGACGGAACACGGCTTCGGCCTTGTCCTGGCGAATCATGGTTTGGGCCAGCATCAGGTAGGTGAGGTTGGCTTCGCGGATTTCGGCAAGCAGTTGTTCGTTAGTCATGGATCAATCCTTTTCAAATGCGTCAGAGCGGGAACAGAGCACAAAAACCGGAGGTGTGTGGTGTCGCGATCTGTTGAAATGGATTGTTAAACAGGGCCAAACAATAATTAAGTCGGGTGAGGGAGGTGCGTCGTGTCTGGTTAGGCCGGGGGGCTTGTAAGGCAAATTCCTACAAGCACTGTTGGAAAATGGGCGTTGCGCTTCTTGAATCTCCTGCTGCCAATGCCAGCCCTCAGGCCAGATGCCTGGCCCTATCCCGCAAATCCTGTAACCAATTAATTCGCGCAGCTGTGGTTTTTTCGAACCATGCGCGAATCTGTCATATCACCCGCGTTCCACGGGCCGGCTGGCGTCTGCGCACCATTCGCTCCAGCTGCCGGCGAACAGCGCGGTCTGGCCAAGGCCAGCGACTTCCATCGCCAGCAGGTTGGGCAGGGCGCTGACGCCGCTGCCGCACTGGTGCACCACGCTATCGGCCGGGCGCTCGCCCAGCAGCTGCTGGAATTCGGCGCGCAGCAGTTCGCGCGGCTTGAAGCGCCCGTCGGCCGCGAGGTTCTCGCTGAACGGGCGGTTGAGCGCGCCCGGAATATGGCCGGCCACCGGGTCCAGCGGCTCGACTTCGCCGCGAAAGCGCGCACCGGCGCGCGCATCGATCACCGTCTGCGCCGGCGAGCCCAGGCCGGCAAGCACTTCGCGCGCGCTGATCAGGCGGCGCAGCGGCGGCTGCAGCGTGAAGCTGGTCTGGAAGTGGCTGGGTTCGCTGCCCTGGTTCACGGGCTGGCCCGCGGCCTGCCAGGCCTGCAGGCCGCCGTCGAGCACCGCCACGGCGTCATGGCCGGCCCATTTGAGCATCCACCAGAGCCGGCCGCAGTAGTTGGCGCCGTTGCGGTCATAGACCACGGCCTGCATGTCGTTGGAAAAGCCCACGCTCGACAGCCAGACCGAGAAGCGCTCGCGGCTGGGCAGCGGGTGGCGCCCGCCCGAGGCGGGCTGGTCGGCCTGCGAGACCGCGACCGAGCCGTCGCTGCTGGGCATGCCGTGCTTGGCGCTCAGATCGTGGTCCAGGTCGGCAAAGACCGCGCCGGGAATGTGCGCCTGCTCGTACTGCTGGCGGCCGAGACTGGGTTTTCCCAGGTCGAAACTGCAGTCGAACACCATGCACGGCTGGCCGCTGAGCTGCAGCGCATCGAGCTGTTCGGGGGAAATGAGGGTGGTGTAGGTGGTCTTGGACATCAGCGCTCCTCGGCAGACAATCAGAACCCCCGCTGCGCGGAGGCGTGTTCTAGCAGTCCATTATCCGACGGCGCGCGCCGCCATGGAGGCCTGCGGCTGGGGGGGCTTCAGTTCCTGGCGCGCAGCACGGTGGCTGCGATGCCACTGCCCACGATGAGTGCCATTCCCAGCCAGCCCATGGGCGGAATCAGGTCGCCAAACACCAGCACGCTGTAGGCGCCGCCAAACGCAATGCCTGAATACTGCAGGTTGGCGACGACCAGGGTCGCGCGGCGCGTGGTTGCATTGGCGTAGGCGCGCGTCATGCACAGCTGGCCGCCGGCGGCGAAAATGCCCACGGGAATCAGCCACAGCGCGGGCCAGCCCGGGAAGTCGGAAACGCCGATGAACAGCATGGCGGCGGCGCCCGCAACAGCCGAGCCCACCGAGAAATAGAACACCACGCGCTGCTCGGGCTCGCCCAGGCGCGACAGCGCGACCACTTGCATATAGGCAACGGCCGAAATCATTCCCGACATCAGTCCGACGATGCCGGCGAGGCCCTGGTCGGCGCCAATGCTAGGGCGCATCATCAGCACCACGCCGACGAAGCCCACCAGCAGGCTCACGATCACCGGCATGTGCAGCGCGGGCCGCGGCGTGGCCGGCGAGGGCCGCCAGGCCATCAGCGCTCCGCCCACCATGAAGGCCGCGATCCACAGGCTGCTCATATAGTTGAGCGTCATCGCCGTGGCCAGCGGCAGCTTGGCGATGGCGTAGAACCAGGCGGCCATCGAAACCACGCCGACCAGCGAGCGCCAGGCATGCATTCCCGGCAGGCTGGTGCGCAGCGTCACGCCTTGTTTTCTTGCCAGCACCCAGAGCAGCGCCATGCTGATCAGGCCGCGGTAGAAAATGATTTCGGCGGTATTGAAGTATTCAGCGGCGAACTTGATGCTCACGCCCATCGTGGCGAAGAAGAAGGCCGCGAGCACCATCCAGAGAACTTGCATACAGAAAACTAGCGCAATCCAAAAAAAAGCTGCAAACGCCTGCGGGGTCAAGCGGTTGCAGCTGGGGTGTCATCAAAGGGCGCAGGCTCAGGGTTTGGGCTGGTCGGCGCCTAGGGCATTGCGGTACCACTCGTGAAAGTGCTGCATGCCGTCTTCCATGGGGCTCTGATAAGGACCGACTTCGTTGTCGCCGCGCGCCAGCAGCGCGCGCCGGCCCGCATCCATGCGCTCGCCGATCTCGTCGTCCTCGATGCAGGTTTCCATATAGGCGGCTTTCTGCGCGTCGACGAATTCGCGCTCGAAGGCGGCGATTTCCTCGGGGTAGTAGAACTCCACCATGTTCATGGTCTTGGTCGGGCTCACCGGGTGCAGGGTCGAGACCGTCAGCACATGCGGATACCACTCGACCATGATGTGCGGGTAGTAGGTCAGCCAGATCGCGCCGCGCTCGGGCAGTTCGCCGTTGCGGTAGTTGAGCAGCACCTCGTGCCAGATCTTGTAGACCTCGGAGCCCGGCTTGCCGAACGAGGGCGCCACGCCCACGGTCTGCACCGAGTACTCCTTGCGGAACTCCCACTCGAGGTCGTCGCAGGTCACGAAGTTGCCCAGTCCCGGATGGAACGGGCCTACGTGGTAGTCCTCGAGGTAGACCTCGATGAAGGTCTTCCAGTTGTAGTTGCACTCGTGCATCTCGACATGGTCGAGCACGTAGCCGTCGAAGTTCAGCTGCGAGCGCGGGCCCATGTCGGCCAGGTCGCGCGCGATGTCGCGGCCGTTGTCCTCGAACAGCAGACCGTTCCACTCGCGCAGTCCGTAGTTGTTGAGGTTCAGGCAGGGGTCCTGGCTGAAATGCGGCGCGCCCAGCAGCTCGCCGCTGGCGCTGTAGGTCCAGCGGTGCAGCGGGCAGACGATGTTGCCGCCCGCATGGCCCTTGCCATGGCCTTGCAGCGAGCCGCGGCCCTTGAGCATGACGGCCTGGCGGTGGCGGCAGACGTTCGAGATCAGCTCGATGCCGCCCTGGGCATTGCGCACCAGTGCGCGACCCTCGCCCTCCTGGGGCAGGGCGTAGTAGTCGCCGGGATTGGGAACGCTCAACTGGTGCCCGACATAACGTGGGCCGGACGCAAAGATAGTATCCAACTCGCGCTTGAAAAGCGCTTCGTCGAAATAGCTTGAAACTGGTAGTTGGCTTGCGGCCTGCTGCAGTTGAAGACTTAAATCAGACATGGGTGACCTGACCTAAAGACTCCCCACAGGGAGGGTGCGCGTGCGCACACGAAGAAAAAACAAAACCGGCCACGGACGCGGTCACTTCACGGGAATTGCAACCTCGGCAACCAAGCCGCAAATGCTGCAGAACCCGGACAGATGGCCATGCGCCAGGCCGGTTCGACGGGAATGGGATTATAGCCGGCAGGGTTATTTCCGCCTTGCAGGTACGTGTATTGATGGCATAGGCGCAGACCGCGTGAATTGTGCTGTGCGTCCGGCTTTGTGCAGGGGTTCAGACACAGCGCCTAAAATCAATCGCTTTATCTCATTCTGCTCGCACCCATGCCCAAGGCTTCCGCTGCCCCAACCCCCCCGTCCGAGCCATCCAGTTATGAAGCTGCGCTGGAGGAGCTGGAGCAGCTGATCGCGCGCATCGAGTCGGGCCAGCTGCCGCTGGACCAGATGCTCAGCGGCTACCAGCGCGCCGCAACCCTGCTGGCCTATTGCCGCCAGCAGCTCGATGCCGTGCAGAACCAGATCCAGCTGCTCGACGATGGCGCGCTCCAGGTCTGGAGCCAGGAATGAACGCCGTGACGCTTCCCACTCCGGTCCATGCGGACTTCGATCTGTCTGCCTGGATGCAGCGCCATCTGGCCGATGTCGAGCAGGCGCTGTCGCGCTGGGTCGGTGTGGACGCGCCCGCGCAGCTGGGCGAAGCCATGCGCTATGCCGTGCTCGATGGCGGCAAGCGCCTGCGCCCGCTGCTGGTGCTCGCGGCCTGCGAGGCCGTGGGCGGCCTGCAGACTGCGGCGCTGCGCGCGGCCTGCGCGGTCGAGCTGATCCATGCGTATTCGCTGGTCCATGACGACATGCCCTGCATGGACAACGACGTGCTGCGCCGCGGCAAGCCCACGGTGCATGTGCAGTTCGGCGAAGCCCGGGCGCTGCTGGCCGGCGATGCGCTGCAGGCGCTGGCTTTTGAATTGATCGCGCCTGCGGGTGACGAGCATGCCGAACTGCCGGCCGCCATGCAGGCGCGGCTGTGCAGTCTGCTGGCGCGCGCCGCCGGCGCGCGCGGCATGGCCGGCGGCCAGGCCATAGACCTGGCCAGCGTGGGCCTGCAGCTGTCCGAAGACCAGCTGCGCCAGATGCACCGCCTCAAGACCGGCGCGCTGCTCCAGGGCAGCGTGCTCATGGGCGCGGCCTGTGCGGATGTCAGCCCGGGCACGCGCGCCGCGCTGGCCGAGTACGGCGCGGCGCTGGGCCTGGCGTTCCAGGTGGTGGACGACATCCTCGACGTGGTCGCGGATTCGGCCACGCTGGGCAAGACGGCAGGCAAGGATGCCGCCAACGACAAGCCGACCTATGTCTCGCTGATGGGGCTCGAAGGCGCACGCGCCTATGCCGACCTGCTCGCAGCCCAGGCCCATGCAGCGCTGGCGCAAACCGGCCTGGCCGATACGCGCGCGCTGTCGGCGCTGGCCGACCAGGTGATTCGCCGCTCGCACTGAGGCAGCGCGGCCGACCTGCGCGCGCGCGGGTCTTGTCGCCCGCCCGGTGCGCCGAATGTGAGAACTACAGTAAATTGGCCTATTGCATATGCTCGATGAGCATTGGCTGCTACTAGAAAAATAGCAAATGTCCACGAATTCCTATCCCCTGCTGCAGACGGTCGAAAGCCCCGCCGACATGCGCCGCTTCTCGCGTGCCCAGCTCAAGACGCTGGCCGCGGAGCTGCGCAGCTATGTGCTCGACAGCGTGTCGCGCACGGGCGGCCACCTGAGTTCCAACCTGGGCACGGTGGAACTCACCGTGGCGCTGCATGCGGTGTTCAACACGCCCTATGACCGCCTGGTCTGGGACGTGGGCCACCAGACCTACCCGCACAAGATACTCACGGGCCGGCGCGACCGCATGCCCAGCCTGCGCCAGCTCGGCGGACTGTCGGGCTTTCCGCTGCGCAGCGAAAGCGAGTACGACACCTTCGGCACCGCGCATTCGTCGACCAGCATCTCGGCCGCGCTGGGCATGGCCCTGGCCGCCAAGCGCAAGGGCGAGAAGCGCCGCGCCGTGGCCATCATCGGCGACGGCGCGATGACTGCAGGCATGGCGTTCGAGGCGCTCAACAACGCGGGCGTGTCGGACGCCAATCTGCTGGTGATCCTCAACGACAACGACATGAGCATCAGCCCGCCCGTGGGCGCGCTCAACCGCTACCTGGCCCAGCTGATGAGCGGGCAGTTCTACGCCAAGGCGCGCGACATGGGCAAGAGCGTGCTCAAGCAGGTGCCGCCGCTGCTCGAGCTCGCCAAGCGCCTGGAGCAGTCGGCCAAGGGCATGGTCGTGCCGGCCACGCTGTTCGAGAACTTCGGCTTCAACTACATCGGACCGATCGACGGCCATGACCTCGACTCGCTGATTCCCACGCTGGAAAACATCAAGGGCCTAGAAGGTCCGCAGTTCCTGCATGTGGTGACCAAGAAAGGCCAGGGCTACAAGCTCGCCGAAGCCGACCCCGTCACCTACCACGGCCCGGGCAAGTTCGATCCCGAAGTCGGCATCGTCAAGCCGTCGACCCCGCCCAAGACCACGTTCACCCAGGTCTTCGGCCGCTGGCTGTGCGACATGGCGGCCCAGGACGAGCGCCTGGTCGGCATCACGCCCGCCATGCGCGAAGGCTCGGGCATGGTCGAGTTCGAGCAGCGCTTTCCGCTGCGCTACTACGACGTGGGCATTGCCGAGCAGCATGCGGTGACGTTTGCCGCGGGCATGGCCTGCGAAGGCGTCAAGCCCGTGGTCGCGATCTACTCGACCTTCCTGCAGCGTGGCTATGACCAGCTGATCCACGACGTGGCGCTGCAGAACCTGCCCGTGGTGTTCGCGCTCGACCGCGCAGGCCTGGTCGGTGCCGATGGCGCGACGCATGCGGGCAACTACGACATCCCGTTCGTGCGCTGCATTCCCAACATGGCCATGGCCTGTCCCGCCGATGAACGCGAATGCCGCCAGCTGCTGAGCACGGCGTTCGCGCAGAACGGCCCGGTCGCGGTGCGCTATCCGCGCGGCAGCGGTGCGGGCGTGCAGCCGCTGGCAAGCCTCGAAGGCCTGCCTTTCGGCAAGGGCGAGATCCGCCGCGAATCGATGGTCCAGGCCGAAGCCGGTCCGCGCATCGCCATCCTCGCGTTCGGCAGCCTGCTGTATCCCGCGCTCGAGGCGGCCGAAGCGCTGGACGCGACTGTGGTCAACATGCGCTGGGCCAAGCCGCTGGATGTCGAACTGCTGCTCGAAGTCGCGGCGCGCCACGACGCGTTGGTGACGCTCGAAGAGGGCGCGATCATGGGCGGCGCGGGCAGCGCCGTGCTCGAAGCGCTGCAGGCCGCGGGCGTGCAGCGCCCGGTGCTGCAGCTGGGCCTGCCCGACCAGTTCATAGAGCATGGCGATCCGGCCAAGCTGCTGGCGCTGCAGGGGCTGGACGCCGCTGGCATTGCGCAATCGGTGCGCGCGCGTTTCCTGCGCGATTGAGCGCGTCTGCGCCATGACCCCAAGCCGCCGCCAGGCGGCTTTTTTCGTTTCTGGCCACGGAATGCGCGTGTTCGCGCGCTTTGCATGCAAAAAATATGCTCCGAATGCGGGTAAAGCCGGGTTTACCCAGGACGGTTTGCGACCGTGGCGTTTTTACAATCTCTGACAACCAGCCTGGATGGGTAGCCCATCTCCACGGGGGAGCTGACCGTCGTTCAGCCAGGCCTATTACCGGAGTGTTTACATGGATCGTCGTTCATTGATCAAGCAGGCGGGTATCGCTGGCGTTCTGGCCGCGGGTGTCGCGCCTGCCGTGCATGCGCAGGCCGCCGTGCGCTGGCGCCTGGCATCGAGTTTCCCCAAGTCGCTTGACACCATTTTCGGCAGCGCCGAAATGTTCGCCCGCACCGTCAAGGCCCTGTCGGGTGGCAAGTTCGAAGTTTCCCTGCATGCCGCAGGCGAGCTGATGCCGGCATTCGGCGTGGTCGATGCGCTGCAGAACGGCACGATCGAAATGGCGCAGACCGCGCCTTACTACTTCACCGGCAAGGATGCGATCTTCGCGTTTGCCTGCGCCGTGCCTTTTGGCCTGACCGCGCGCCAGATGGATGCCTGGATGGACCATGGCAACGGCCGCAAGCTGATGGATGCGTTCTTCGCCAACTACAACTTCAAGAGCTACAGCGCGGGCAACACCGGCACGCAGATGGGCGGCTGGTACCGCAAGGAAATCAAGTCCGTTGCCGACCTCAAGGGCCTGAAGATGCGCCTGGGCGGCGGTCTGTTCGGCGAAGCCATGGACAAGCTGGGCGTGGTCGCGCAGAACATGCCCGCGGGCGATGTCTACCAGGCGCTGGAAAAAGGCACGCTGGACGCTACCGAGTTCGTCGGTCCCTACGATGACCAGAAGCTGGGCTTCAACAAGGTCGCGCCTTACTACTACTATCCCGGCTGGTGGGAAGGCGGCGCCGAGCTCGAGTTCTTCGTCAACACCAAGGCCTATGCCGCGCTGTCGACCGAGAACAAGGCCATCGTCGATGCCGCGACCAAGATCGCGGCGCGCGACATGACGTCCAAGTACGACGCCTTCAACCCCATCGCGCTCAAGAAGCTCGTGGCCGACAAGACCCAGCTCAAGCCTTTCCCCAAGGACGTCATGGACGCCGGCTTCAAGGCCTCGATGGAAGTCTTTGCCGAACACGAAGCCAAGTCGCCCGAGTTCAAGAAGATCCACCAGGACATGCGCGCCTTCCAGCGCGACCAGCTGCTGTGGGAGCGCTTCTCGGAGTTCCGTTACAACAGCTACATGACTTCGGTCAAGCTGTAAAAAGAACATGGCTGGCAACGCCTACGCGATCCAGCCCATGGCACGAAACCGGTATCAGGACTGTCCAAGCCCTGGCCGGTTTTTTTTCGCCCTGCCGCCGCTGCAGGCGCGCAGGCTCGGTATCACACAGGAGACACAAATTGGATCGTCGTTCCATCTTGAAAAATGCCGGCATTGCCGGTGTTCTGGCGGCCGGGGCCGCGCCCGCCGTGCATGCACAACCCGTGGTGCGCTGGCGCATCGCCTCGAGTTTCCCCAAGTCCCTGGACACCATCTACGGTTCGGCCGAAGTGTTTGCCCGCGCGGTCAAGGAAATGACCGGGGGCAAGTTTGACGTCACCGTACACGCGGCCGGCGAGCTGATGCCGGCCTTTGGCGTGGTCGACGGCGTGCAAAACGGCACCGTCGAAGTCGCGCACACCGCGCCTTACTATTTCTTCGGCAAGAATGAAGCGTTTGCCATTGGCGGAGCGATTCCCTTCGGCATGAATTCGCGCCAGCTCACGGCCTGGATGGTCGACGGCAACGGCCAGAAGCTGATGCGCGAGTTCTACGCCAAGTTCAACATCGTCAATTTCCTGGGCGGCAATACGGGCGCGCAGATGGGTGGCTGGTTCCGCAAGGAAGTGAAGTCGCCGGCCGACATCAAGGGCCTGAAGTTCCGCGTGGGCGGCTTTGCGGGCCGGGTGATCGAGCGCATGGGCGGCGTGCCGCAGAACATCCCCGGCGGTGAAATCTACCAATCGCTGGAAAAGGGCACGATCGATGCGGCCGAGTGGATTGGACCCTATGACGATCTGAAGCTGGGCTTCAACAAGGTCGCTCCCTACTACTACTACCCCGGCTGGTGGGAAGGCAGTCTGAACCTCGAGTTCTATGTGAACCAGAAGGCCCTGGCCGCGCTGACGCCCGAGTACCGTGGCATTGTCCAGGCCGCGGCCCACGAGGCCCATGTGATCACGCAGGGCCGCTATGACGCGCGCAATCCCGGTGCGCTCAAGCAACTGGTGGCCGCCAAGGCCAAGGTGCTGCCGTTCCCGCAAAGCGTCATGGATGCATCGTTCAAGGCAACCATGGAACTCTACGCCGAGCTCGACAAGAGCAATCCCGAGTGGAAGAAGATCTACGCCGACTACCGCAACTTCCAGCGCGACCAGATCCTCTGGTTCCGCTTTGCCGAGTCGCGTTTCGACAACTACATGGCGGCCCAGAAGCTCTGACCGCAGCATTCCGTTCTCACCCCTAAGCCAGGCCCTGCCTGGCTTTTTTTCGCCTTCGAGCCCGGGAAAACACCAACGATATTTGGCTTTTCTTTGACTTGTATGTTGGTATACCATCTGACAAAAGATACTAAGGAGACAGCTGTGAATGGATTGCATGGTGCTTTGAAGAATCGTTGTCTGCGCTTCACGCGCCGGGCAATCCTTGTGGGCGCGGTGGCGGCTGCTGCCGGCAGCGCCTGGGCGGTCTATCCCGACAAGCCCATCATCCTGATCGTGCCGTTTGCGCCCGGCGGCAGCTCGGACATCATCGCGCGCACCATTGCGCCCGAGCTGTCAGCCAGGCTGGGCCAGTCCATCGTGGTCGAAAACACCGCGGGTGCGGGCGGCGTGCTGGGCATGACGCGCGCCGTGCGCTCCCCGGCCGACGGCTACAGCCTGCTGCTGGGTTCGGGCTCGGAAGTGCTGATCAACAAGCTGATCAACCCGGCGCTGCAGTTCGACGGTCTGAAAGACTTGAAGCCCGTGGTGTTCGTCGGCACGGGTCCGATGGTGCTGGTCGGCAAGAAGGCCTTGCCGCCCAATACGGTGGCCGAACTCATCAGCTACGCCAAGGATGAAAAGAACGTGCTGAACTTCGCATCGGCCGGCAACGGCACGCCCATGCATGTGGCCGGCGAACTGTTCAATCTCAAGGCCGGCACCAGGATCTCCCATATCCCGTACCGCGGCGCCTCGCCGGCGCTGGTCGATGTGATGGGCGGGCAGATCGAGCTGGGGATTTCCACGCTGACCGCGGCCCAATCGTTCATCAAGGCCGGAAAGATCAAGGCCTACGGCGTGCTCGGCCGCGAGAAATCGCCGCTGGCGCCCGACATTCCGGCCATAGGCCAGGTACCCGGTCTCGAAGCCGTGGATCTGGGCGTGTGGTTCGGCCTGTTCGTGCCGACCAGGACGCCGGCCGATGTGACCAGCAAGCTGGAAACCGCGGCGCGCGCGGTGATGGCCAATCCCGAGATCGTCAAGAAGCTCGCCGAGCAGGGCGTGATCGCCTCGGGCGAGTCGGCCGGCAAGCTCAACAGCTTCATGGCGCAGGAAGTCGAAAAGTACCGCGCGGTCATCAAGGCCGCGGACATCAAGCCACAGTAACCGTGCATTCCATCAGAGAGAAGACCATGACCGATCTGCAGAACATTGGCGTACGCAAAATCGTCGCCTATACCGAGGAAAGCCTGATCGAAGGCGGCAAGGCCTGCGCCACGCCGCTGCAACTGTTCGGCGTTGCCGCCGTGCTGCGCAACCCCTGGGCCGGCCGCGCGTTCGAGGAAAACCTGACGCCCGAAATCATGCGCATCGCACCCGTGCTGGGCAAGGCGCTGACCGACCGCATCGTGGCGCTCGCGGGCTCGGCCGCGGCCATCGAGGCCTATGGCAAGGCCGCCGTGGTCGGCATAGACGGCGAAGTCGAACACGCTTCGGCGCTGATCCACACGCTGCATTTCGGCAACTTCTACCGCAAGGCCGTGGGCGCCAAGAGCTATCTGAGCTTCACCAATGTGCGCGGCGGCCCGAACTGCTCGCTGGCGATTCCCATGATGCACAAGGACGATGAAGGCAAGCGCTCGCACTATCTGACGCTGCAGTTCGCGATCAACGATGCGCCGGGCCCGAACGAGATCGTGGTGGCGCTGGGCGCATCGGTCGGCGGCCGTCCGCACCATCGCATCGGCGACCGTTACCAGGATCTCGCGGCGCTGGGCTCCAATGAAACTGTCTGAGCCAAGCTGCGCCTTCGACGGCACGGCCTATCGGAGCCGGGGCGCGGGTGAAACCATTGTTCTGATCCATGGCGTGGGCATGGACCAGCGCAGCTGGCAGCCGCAGATCGAAGCGCTGTCGCAAGCCCACCGCGTGCTGACCTACGACATGCTGGGCCATGGCGAAAGCCGGCTGCCGGCCGAGGGCGTGCAGCTCGCGGATTTCGCCGATCAGCTGCTGCGCCTGCTCGACCATCTGCAGATTGCCCGGGCCCATGTCGTGGGCCATTCCATGGGGGCGCTGGTGGCCATCGAGTTCGCGCTGCGCCACCCCGGGCGCTGCCAGCGCCTGATGGCCTTGAACGCGGTGTTCCAGCGCTCGCCCGCGCAGCGCGCAGCGGTCCTGGAGCGCGCGCGCACCTTGCAAAGCGAAGGCGTCGCGGCCACGGTCGACTCGACCATTGCACGCTGGTTCGGCACGCCCGTGCCCGCGCACCTGCATGCGATCGCGGCCTTGACGACCGACATCCTGGCCGACGTGAATGCGCTGGGCTATGCACGCGCCTACGGACTGTTTGCGGCCTCGGACGAAGTCCATGCGCAGCAGCTGCCGCAGCTGGCCATGCCCGCGCTGTTCATGACCGGCGAAGGCGACCCGAACTCCAGCCCGGCGATGTCGCAGGCCATGGCCGCGCTTGCGCCCCAGGGCCGGGCCGAGATCGTTCCGGGCGCGCGCCATATGATGAATCTGACCGATGCCGATGCGGTCAATGCACGGCTTCTGCGGTTCATCAGCGCCGCTGCGTGAGGCGTTGTTGGTGTCTGTTACAGGTACTAGAATGCCGCTTGGCTGGCCGCACATTCAAGCCCTTTGCCACGGCGCTCTGAACCAGGAACCCCCTCTGTGCTTGAATCACTTTCTCCCTCGCTCAAAGTGGACCGGTCGGCCAAGACCTTGCGCGAGCTGACGCTGGAGAAAATGCACGAGGCCATCTTCGGCGGCTATTTTCCGCCGGGCGACAGGCTGGTGGAGCGCAAGCTCTGCGAGTTGCTGGGTGTGAGCCGTTCCGTGATCCGCGAAGTGCTGCGCCAGCTCGAGTCCGAAGGCCTGGTCGAGACCATAGCCCATCAGGGGCCGGTGGTTGCCACGGTGGATGTCGACCGCGCGCGCCAGATCTATGATCTGCGCGCGCTGCTTGAAGGACAGGCCGCGCGCCTGTGCGCCGAGCGCGCCTCGGACGAGACGCTGCAGGAACTCGCGCGGCTGAATGCGAGCATCCAGCAGGCGTTCGAGCGCGATGAATTCGCGCTGGTGATGGAGCGCACCACGGCCTTCTACCGGCGCATGTTCCTGGGCAGCGGCCTGGACGTCGCCTGGGAGATGGTGCAGTCGCTGAACGCGCGCATCAACCGCCTGCGCGCCATGACCATCAGCTCGGCCGAGCGCAAGTCCGCGACGGGGCAGGAAATGGCGGCGCTGGTCGACGCGCTGCTGCGTCGCGACGCCGACGCCGCCGAGAAGGCGTCGCGCAGCCATATCCAGAAGGCCGCCGAAATCGCGATCAGCAAGCTTTCGCGCAGCTGATACGCAGCTGATACGCAGCTGATACGCAGCTGATACGCAGCCCATGTAAAAAGCCCCTGCAGGCGAACCGGCAGGGGCTTGGGGGCAGGGTGCAGGCCTGGCTTATTCCTTCTTGCCTTCGCGCTCCAGCGCTTCCTGCATGGCCTTGAGGGCGTCGTTGTCGCTGCCCGCAGCGTCGGCAGCGGGTGCATCTGCCGCAGGCGCGTCGGGCGCCGCTGCGTCGGCAGGCGCGGCGCCTCCGGGCATGTTCAGGCTCGGGTCCTCGAAGTCCATTGCGGGCGGCATGCTGGCTTCCATTTCCAGGCGCACCTTGTCGAGGTCGTATTCGACCTTTTCATCGAGGCCGCTGGAGACAATGCCCGGGAAGATGATGATCAGCGCGACCATCACCAGCTGGATCACCAGGAACGGAATCGCGCCTGCGTAGATCTGCATGGTGGTCACTGGCTCGACCATCTTCTTGGTGACCTTGTCGACATAGGCCTTGGTGGGCGCGACGCTGCGCAGGAAGAACAGCGCAAAGCCGAACGGCGGGTGCATGAACGAAGTCTGCATGTTGACCGCGAGCAGCACGCCGAACCAGACCAGGTCGATGCCCAGCTTGTCGGCCACGGGAGCCAGCAGCGGCACGATGATGAACGACAGCTCGAAGAAGTCCAGGAAGAAGGCCAGGAAGAAGACCATCACGTTGACGACGATCAGGAAGCCCAGCTGGCCGCCCGGCAGACCGGCCAGCAGATGCTCGACCCACAGCGGTCCGTCCACGCCCTGGAAGGTCAGGCCGAACATGGTCGCGCCGATCAGGATGAACAGCACGAAGCACGACAGCTTGGTGGTCGACATCAGCGCCTGGCGCAGCAGCGCCATGTTCAGACGCCCGCGCAGCATGGCCATCACCATCGCGCCCAGCGCGCCCATGGCGCCGCCTTCGGTGGGCGTTGCCACGCCCAGGAAGATGGTGCCCAGCACCAGGAAGATCAGCAGCAGCGGCGGGATCAGCACAAAGGTCACGCGTTCGGCGACCTTGGACAGCAGGCCCAGGCGCGTGATGCGATTGAACGAGGCGGCGATGAATGCCAGCGCCACGCCAAAGCACATCGAGACGACGATGGTCTCGTCGAGCGCGACCTTTTCCACCGCTTCGCCGGTCCACCACGTGTGCAGGTCTGCCATGTGCTGGCCGACATAGATCGACGCGCCCACGCACAGCACGGTGAGCACCAGCAGCGAAGGCATGCCCGACTTGCCGTTGTCATCGCGCAGCGTGCGCGCTTCGGGCGGCAGTGCGGGCACCATGTGCGGCTTGAAGATCGCCAGGGCGATGATGAACAGCGCGTAGAAGCCGGTCAGCATCAGGCCGGGAATGAACGCGCCCTTGTACATGTCGCCGACGCTGCGGCCCAGCTGGTCGGCCAGGATGATCAGCACCAGCGATGGCGGAATGATCTGGGCCAGCGTTCCCGAGGCCGCAATCACGCCCGAGGCAATGCGTCGGTCGTAGCCATAGCGCATCATGATGGGCAGCGATATCAGGCCCATGGAGATCACCGAGGCCGCGACCACACCCGTGGTTGCGGCCAGCAGCGCGCCGACGAAGATCACCGCCAGAGCCACGCCGCCGCGCACCGGGCCGAACAGCTGGCCCACGGTGTCGAGCAGATCTTCGGCCATGCCGCTGCGTTCAAGTATCAATCCCATGAGGGTGAAGAACGGGATCGCCAGCAGCGTGTCGTTCTGCATGATGCCGTAGATGCGCAGCGGCAGGGCCTGCAGCAGCGCTTCGGGCAGCACGCCCAGCTCGACGCCGATGAAGGCAAAGAACATTCCGCAGGCGCCGAGGCTGAACGCGACCGGAAAGCCCAGGAGAAGAAAACAGATCAGGCCCGCGAACATGATCGGGGCCAGGTTGTGGGTCAGGAATTCCATGAAAAGTGTCTCCTGCGCTCAAGCGTTGGGCTTCTTGCTTGGGCCCTTGGAGGCTTCGGCCAGGTTACGGATGGCTTCCGCCAGGTCTTCTTCGGCCGTCTTCTCGACTTTCTTGGCGGTCGGGTCGTCGATCAGGCCTTGCAGGAAAGCAATGCGTTTGATGAGCTCGGACCAGCCCTGCAGCAGCAGCAGGCCAAAGCCCAGCGGCATCATCAGATAGACGGGCCAGCGGATCAGTCCACCGGCGTTGCTCGACATTTCGCCGGTCTGGAACGCCTGCCAGAAGAACGGAATGCCCAGCCACAGAACGGCCAGGCTCATGGGCGTGAGAAACAAGGCGAAGCCGAAGATATCGATCCAGATCTGCTTGCGCTTGGACAGGCGGCTGGCGATCACGTCGACCTTGACATGCTCGCCCTGCAGCAGGGTATAGCCTGCTGCGAGCAGAAAGGATGCAGCGAACAGATACCACTGCACTTCGAGAAAGGCGTTGGAACTGGTGTTGAACACCTTGCGCACCACTGCGTTCACGCCGCTGATGACGGTGGAGGCAAGAATGAGCCAGATGATGTATTTGCCGACCTGGGTGTTAAGCCAGTCGACCCCTCTCGAAAATTTGAGTAAAGCCTGCATGGTGTCTCCAATCAAAAGGCCGTTTGTCTTGCCGGGCCGGCCACGGGTAGGAGGCTTCCGGTGATTTTTTGCAAGCACCGATTTTAAAGAGCAGATGCAGGAAAATTACTACGTTCAATATAGGACTTTTACTATATTTTTAGTGCATATATTGCTATTGATTTGGTAGCAATAGGGGTTTACCTTGGTCGGGTAAATTGTCGTTTTTTTGACGTTTTTACGCCATTTTCAGTCGATGCCGAAACGGCTGCGCAAGGCGTCGCTGAAGGCCGCGCTGGCGCTGAGCGTGAGCCCCAGCGTGGTGCGCTGTCCCGTTGCCTGTGCCGCGGCAAGCTGCAGCCGGCCCGTGGATTCGTCATAGCGCACGTTCAGGGGCGCGCCGTCCTCTTGCTGCGCATGCAGGTCGAAATCCCAGTCGCCGCCTTCTTCTATCGGTCCGCGCCGGCCGGCGAACGCGCGGCTGGCCCAGCGCAGCAGCTGCTCGACTTCGGTGGTCAACGCGGGCAGGCGCTCGGTCGTGACGCTGGCCAGCGCGTCCCAGGTGGCCGTGCCTTCGTCGTCTTCGCTGTAGTCAAAATCCAGATAGTCCAGTGCCATGTGCGTTCCGCGAAAAAGCCGACATTGTGGCGCCGGCTACATGGCCTTGAAGCGGTGGGCATAGAGCCGGCTCACGCTCAGCCGCTCCGCGCGGCCGCGCAGCTGCAGCTGCAGGCGCCCGGATTCGTCGCGCAGCGCCGCGCGAATCGCGCTGGCGCGCACCAGCGTGCTGCGGTGTATCTGCCAGAACACTTCGGGGTCGAGCTGGTCGCAAAGTTCCTTGAGCGGCGTGCGTATCAGGTACTCGCGTTCGGCCGTGAGAACGCGTACGTACTTGTCGGCGGCTTCGAAGCAGAGCACTTCGTCCACGGGCACCAGATCTATATGCGCGCCCGCGCCGGCCTGAATTACCGTGAGCCGCGCGGCCGGTGCCGGGGGCGTGCTCGGCGCCTGCAGCAGCTGGCGCAGTTGGGCCAGGGTGCGCTCCAGGTCCTGCGGCGCGGCCGTGTTGCGGCTGGACGCGCGCTGCGCAAGCAGGCGCTGCAGCCGGGCTACCGTGGTCTGCAGACGCTGCGCCTGCACGGGCTTGAGCAGATAGTCGACCGCCTGGGCTTCGAATGCCTGGACCGCGTACTGATCGTAGGCCGTGACCAGCACCAGCGCGGGAAAGTGCAAGCCGCCTTCTTGGGCATGGGGCCAGGCATCTGCCAGTTCGGCCGCGGCTTCGAGCCCGCTCAGACCGGGCATGCGGATGTCGAAGAACAGCACGTCGGGCTGCAGCTCCAGTGCCTGGCGCACGGCACTCAGGCCGTCGCCCACGCTGGCAACGATCTCGAGTCCGGGCCAGGCGCGCGCCAGCGCCTGCTCCAGCGCCTGGCGCAGCAGGGGTTCGTCTTCGGCGATCAGCGCGCGCGCCGGGGATGTCATTGCGGGTTCTCCAGATGCAGCGGCAGCACCACGCTGCAGCGCGTTCCGCCTTCGGCGCGGGCTTGCAGCAGCAGCCCGGCCTGGTCGCCGTAGAGCGTCAGCAGGCGCTCGCGCACCTGCGCCAGGCCGAAATGCCGTGGCGCCGGACCGTTGGCGAAATCCTGCGCCGCCAGGCCCGCGCCGTTGTCCAGTACCTCGAGCCGCAACCGGCCATCCGGCGTTGCGCAGGCGCGCACCACGATTTCGCCGCCCGCGATCTGCGGCTCCAGGCCGTGGCGTATCGCGTTCTCGACCAGGGGCTGCAGCAGCAGGGCCGGCACGGCTGCGGGCGCGAGTTCGGCCGGCAGCTCCAATTGGTAGCGCAGGCGTGCGCCCATGCGCACCGCCATCAGTTCGAGGTAGTCGTGCAGGCGCGCGAATTCGGTGCGCAGCGCATGCTGCGGCGCGCGCGCGCCGTCCAGCGTGGCGCGCAGATAGGCGATGAAGTGGTCGAGCATGGCCTCGGCGCGCGGCGCGTCGCTGGCAATCAGCACGCGCAGGTTGGCCAGGGTGTTGAACACCATGTGCGGCTCGAGCTGGGCTTCGAGCAGCTTGAGCCGGGCTTCGGCGGTGTCGCGCTGGCTCTGGACGATGGCGCGCTGCAGTTCCTGCGCCTTGCCGCGGTGAAACAGCACCAGGCACATGGCGATGCTGATCGCCGCAGTGAGCGCCAGCGTGGTCAGGCCCGCGGCGCTGGTCAGCGCCTGGGTCAGCGAGAACGGCTGCTCATCGCCGCGGTAGAGCCGGCCCATGGCGCCGCCCAGCAGCGCGCCGGCGGCGATGCCCGCAACCACCAGCGCCGGGCCGCGCCAGCCCGCAGGCCAGGGGATGGGCTGGCGGCGCGTGAGCAGCAGCCGGCCCAGGTCGATCACCAGCCAGCTGATCAGGCCCACGCACAGCGAGTAGACCAGTTGCGCGTCCCACGCGCCCTGGCCCGTGGCCTGCAGCGCGAGCGCGGTCAGGCAGCACAGCACGGCCGTGCACAGGCCGTGCAGGCCGAAGGTCCGCGCATTGAAATGCGGCATCAATGGGGCGATGGACATGGTCGGTGGCATTGTCGCGCATCGCTGCGCACGGCTCAGCCCTGACGCTGGCGCTGCAGCAGCCGGCGCTCGCGTGCCAGCAGGCGGTCATGCAGGCTGCCGCCGGGCAGGTGGAGCCAGACGACAGCGCCATGGATCAGCAGACCCAGGCCCCAGCCCAGCGCGGGGTAGACGGCCCAATGCCGACCCTGCTGCGCCGACAGTGCGGCCAGCAGCAGGTTGACCAGCACATAGACCGTGGCGTGAATCGCCCAGCCCATCTTCATGCCCGCGCGCCGGCGCGCCAGGCGCTCGAGCGCGTCTTCGTTCATTGCAGGGGAGGTGGAAAAGGTCATGGCAGGGCTCCGTTCGGTGAAAGCGATGGCATGACTGTGCGCGCCGGCCGGCGCTGCCGCCAGCGCCCTGCGACGGAATGCAGATGCATGGCGCGGAATGACAAAAAACAGGCGCCAATCGGAATCAGGATCCGATAGAGGAAATCTCTTGTTACGCGCCTGCAGCGCGGGCATTTTGCGGCGCGCGTCCATAATCTCAGGCTTTCAACCGCCAAACAGGACATTTCCGTGGATATCGTATTGCTGGTCAAGGCCGCCATCATGGGCGTGGTCGAAGGCCTGACCGAGTTCTTGCCCATTTCATCGACGGGTCACCTGATTCTGGCGGGCGCCCTGCTGGGCTTCGAAGGCGAGAAAGCCAAGGTGTTCGACATCGCCATCCAGACCGGCGCGATCTTCGCGGTGATCCTGGTCTATTGGCAGAAGATACGCAGCACCGTGGTCGAGCTGCCGACCAGCGCCCACGCGCGGCGCTTCGCGCTCAATGTATTCATCGGCTTCCTGCCTGCCGTGGTGCTGGCGCTGGCCTTCGGCAAGCTGATCCAGGCCCATCTGTTCACGCCCATGGTGGTCGCGACCACGTTCATACTGGGCGGTTTCGTGATCCTCTGGGCCGAGCGCCGCCCGAACGCCTCGGTGCGCGTGCATTCGGTGGATGACATGACGCCCATGGACGCGCTCAAGGTCGGCCTGGCGCAATGCCTGGCCATGGTGCCGGGCACCAGCCGCAGCGGCGCGACCATCATCGGCGGCATGCTGCTGGGCCTGTCGCGCAAGGCGGCGACCGATTTCTCGTTCTTCCTGGCCATGCCCACGCTGATTGGCGCGGGCGTCTACAGCCTCTACAAGCAGCGCGCGCTGCTGACCGCGGCCGACATTCCGATGTTTGCCGTGGGCCTGCTGTTCTCGTTCATCAGCGCCTGGTTCTGCGTGCGCTGGCTGCTGCGCTACATCTCCAGCAACAGCTTCGTGCCGTTTGCCTGGTACCGCATCGTGTTCGGCATCATCGTGCTGGTCACGGCCTGGACCGGAGTGATCGCCTGGCACGGCGAATGAGCGCTGGCGAGTTCCATCGCCTGACGCGCAACGCCACTGCCGATGTCGTGGCGTTCGCGCGCTGCGTCGCGCAAACGGAGTTTCTGTTCGACCACGCCAGCGATGCGGATGCGCTGGCGCAA
This sequence comes from Comamonas sp. DB36, assembly GCF_057914905.1. Classification (NCBI taxonomy): domain Bacteria; kingdom Pseudomonadati; phylum Pseudomonadota; class Betaproteobacteria; order Burkholderiales; family Comamonadaceae; genus Comamonas; species Comamonas sp. DB36. Next base: position 3,325,983 of record NZ_CP196631.1, on the reverse strand, counting down.
TATCGGGCGGCCTGGCTTGACGCCGAAATCCTCAATGCGCTGGCGCTCGAGCGCTGGGACAGCGATGGCCGACCCGCGGACTGGAGCGCTGTGTGGCGCGCCGAATTCGCGCGCGATGCGGCCCACACTGTCGTGGCGCTGCAGGCGGTGGTCGCACTTCATTTCAAGCCCGCGAAGTAGCGCCCGGGCGGCTGCCCCAATGCTTTCTTGAACATGGTGATGAACGCGGTCACGGAGTCGTAGCCCAGATTGCCCGCGACCTGCTGCACGGTCGCGCCCTCGGACAGCTGGCGCAGCGCAACGAGGATGTGCAGCTGCTGGCGCCAGCGGCCGAAGGTGAGCCCGGTTTCCTGCGCCACCAGCCGCGCAAGCGAGCGCTCGCTCATCGCCAGGCGCTGGGCCCACTGTGCAAGGGAAGTGCGGTCCGATGGGTCCTTGGTCAGGCAGCGGGCCATGCGGCGTATCTTTGCATGGTCCGACACCGGCAGATAAAGCTGCTCCACGGGCGCAGTCACCAGCAGTTCCAGCAGCAAGGCTTCGACCCGCGCGCTGCCGGCTTCCCCCGCGGCCGCAAGATGCAGGATCAGCTCGCGCAGCAGCGCGCTGATGGCCAGCGTGCAGCATTGTTCGGGCATGCGCGCTGCGGCCGGCTCTATGAACAGAAAGCAGATGCGCGCGTTGTCGGTCGCGCGGTTGCTGTGCGGCATGCCGCCGGGAATCCAGACGCCGTGCTGGGGCGGCACCATCCACATGCCCTGGGGCACTTCGCAGGTCACGCTGCCGTGCAAGGCCAGCACCAGCTGGCCCTTGCGATGGCGGTGAATCGGCTGCTCGGCGTCGTTCTGCGAGATTTCCACATGCAGGCCCACGGCCGGCCGGGTGTCGAGGTCGGCGTCATAGCTGCACAGCAGGCGCGAAAGGGAGGCGTGATTTGTCATGATTTAGCGATCATCTGTCTTTTCTTCTATATTCAAGCACGACCGGGCTTCGTACAGTAAGGCTTAGTACTTCGAGCCTTAGCGATGACCACTCTGACGAAACAGCGATCCGCGCGCCACGCGGTGCTTCTTGCCGGCACCCTGCTGGTCGCCGCCAACCTGCGCGTTCCCGCCACCGGCCTGCCGCCGCTGCTCGGGCCCATCACCGAGCACTTCGGCCTGAGCACCACGGCCGCGGGAGCGCTGACGACGCTGCCGCTGCTGGCCTTTGCGCTGCTGTCGCCGTTCGCCGCGGCAATTGCGCGCCGCCTGGGGCTGGAGCGCACGCTGCTGTGCGCCATGGCGACGATAGCGCTGGGCATAGGCCTGCGCTCCAGCGGCTGGGAATGGACTTTGTATCTGGGAACCTGGATTCTCGGCATGGGCATTGCGGTGGGCAATGTGCTGCTGCCCGGCCTGGTCAAGCGCGACTTTCCCGACAACGTGGCGGCGATCACCGGCGCCTATGTGCTCTCCATGGGAGTGGTAGCCGCCCTGGGCTCGGCCGTGGCCGTGCCGCTGGCAGATGCCTACGGCTGGCAGGCCGCGCTCGCGGGCTTCGTGCTCGTGCCGCTGGCGGCGATGGCGGTCTGGGCAACGCAGTGGCGCAGCGCCAGGGTGCCGGCACCTGCAGACGCGCGCGCGCAGCCGCCGGTGCCCATCTGGCGCTCCGCGCTGGCCTGGCAGATCACGTTCTATCTGGGCCTGAACTCGACGATTTACTACGTGGCGATAGGCTGGCTGCCGTCCATCCTGGCAGAGTCGGGCATCTCGGCCCAGCAGGCCGGAACGCTGCACGGCGTGCTGCAGCTGGCTTCGGCGATTCCCGGCCTGGTGCTCGGGCCCATCGTGCGGCGCATGACCGATCAGCGCCTGGCCGCGGCGCTGGCCGCGGCAATGTCGACCCTTGCGTTGCTGGGCTTCTGGCTGCTGCCTTCGCTTTCCTGGCTGTGGTCCGTGCTGTTCGGCATGGGCACGGGCGCGACGTTCATTCTGGGCCTGACCTTCGTTGCGCTGCGTACCCGGGATGTAGCGCAGTCGACCGCGCTGTCGGGAATGTCGCAAAGCGTGGGCTATCTGCTGGCGGCGGTGGCACCCATGGCCATGGGCGCGCTGCATGACAGGCTCGGGGGCTGGCAGGTTCCGCTGCTGGTCTGCGCGGCCCTCGCGGCGGCGGCCGTGGCCATGGGCGTGCTTGCCGGGCGCAATCTGCGCATCGGTGCCTGAAGGCTGGGCAGCGTCCCTATGATGACGGTCCATGCCCGCAGCGGGCAGGCAATTCAATCAAGGAGAATTCATGGCAGCAGAAAAAGTGGCACTGATCACCGCCGGCGGTTCCGGCATGGGCGCGGCCACGGCGAAGAAGCTGGCGCAGGACGGCTACCGCGTCGCGATCCTGTCGTCTTCGGGCAAGGGCGAAGCCCTTGCCAATGAGCTCGGCGGCGTGGGCGTCACGGGTTCCAACCAGTCCACCGAAGACCTGCAGCGCCTGGTCGATCTGGCGATGCAGCGCTGGGGCCGCATCGATGCGCTGGTGAATTCCGCCGGCCACGGCCCGCGCGCACCGATTCTCGACATCACCGATGAAGACTGGCACAAGGGCATGGAAGTCTATTTTCTCAACGCCGTGCGGCCCGCGCGCCTGGTCGTGCCCATCATGGAGAAGCAGGGCGGCGGCGCCATCGTCAACATTTCCACGGCCTGGGCGTTCGAGCCTGTCGATACCTTCCCCACATCGGCGGTGTTTCGCGCGGGCCTGGCGAGCTTCACCAAGATCTTCACCGACCGCTACGGCGCCAAGAACATCCGCATGAACAATGTGCTGCCGGGCTGGATAGACAGCCTGCCGCAGACGGATGCGCGCCGCGAGACCGTGCCCATGGCGCGCTACGGCAAGGCCGAGGAAATCGCCGCGACCGTGGCGTTTCTGCTGTCCGACGGTGCGGGCTACATCACGGGACAGAACATCCGCGTCGACGGCGGGCTGTCGCGTTCCGTTTAAGCGCTGCCCAGCGACACCAGATTGAGCAGTGACGCCTCGATCGCCGCGGCCGTGGCTTCGGGGCGTTCCATCGGGAACAGATGGCTGCCGTCGAGAATCATGCTGCGGCCCTGCGTGATGCGCAGCGTCATGTCCATGCCCACCTGCTTCATTTCCTGGGAGCTGCGCCCGCCGATGAAGGCTGCGAGGCAGCGCAGCGGATGGCGGCGCAGCAGCGCGTCGAGGTTGTGCGGCAAGGTGTTGTAGATTGCGGTCTCGACTTCGCGCTCGAAGGCCAGCATGCGCTTGCCGTCGTGGTCCTTGAGGCAGCGCGTCACGTAGTCGTGCAGCACGTCGGGGTGCCAATGCGCAAAGGCCTTCTTGGTGCGGAAATATTCCAGCGCCTCGTCGTCGTTGGCCCAATGGTTGCGCCGGCGCTGGCTGATCTTTCCCGGCGAGACCGAGCCCACGAGCTGGGTGCGCTTGGCCATGCCCAGGGCATTGGCGCGCCAGCCGCTGATCAGCGGCGAGTCGATCAGCAGCACGCCGCGCGCGAGTTCGGGGTGCAGCGCCGCGGCCATCACGCTGAGGAAACCGCCCAGCGAATGCCCGACGAAGAACACCGGCTCGCCGCGCCGCTCGACCTCGGCGCGCGCGAAGTCGGCCAGCTGCTGCACCAGATGCGGCCAGTTGTTGCTGACGGGGTAGCGCGGGTCATGGCCGAAGCTGTCGACGGCCCGCGTCTCGCAGCCGCGCTTGCGCAGCAGCGAGAACAGCAGGCGGTAGGTGGCGGCTGGAAAGCTGTTGGCGTGGGAAAAGACGATGGGCAGCATGGGACGGCTGCGCTCAGGGCGTGGAAGTGTCTTCGTCGTCCTGGGCGTCGGGCGCCTTGGCCGGCGGATTCGCGGGGTCGGCTTCGCCGGCCATCAGATGGTCGGGGTGCACGGGAGCGATGGGCAGGTGCGCGGGCGCGCGCAGCGACGAAGCCGCGGAGTAGGCGCCGGCCTGGCGCAGGCCCGCGGGCGCAGCGGGTGCGGGCTGGGCCGCGACGATGGCCGGCGTGATCTTGTGCAGCGGGTGGCAGCGCCGGCTCGCGACACGGATCGGCGCATTGGTCGCGCCGCCGTCCCAAGCCGGGTCCTCTATGCTGTCGAACACATGGCGCAGGCGTTCGCCCCAGTTGTCGTGCAGCAGCCGGTAGTAGGGGTTGGTCTCGTCGATGCAGACGATCTTGTCGCTGGAGAACTGGTCGGCCTCGTAGACGATCAGGTCCAGCGGCAGGCCGACCGACAGGTTGGACTTGATGGTGCTGTCCATCGAGACCAGCGCGCACTTGGCGGCTTCGTCCAGCGGCGTCTGCGGCGTGATCACGCGGTCGAGCACGGGCTTGCCGTACTTTGATTCGCCGACCTGGAAGTAGGGCGTCTCGTGCGTGGCTTCTATGAAGTTGCCGGCCGAGTACACCTGGAACAGTCGCATGCCTTCGCCGCGGATCTGGCCGCCCAGCACCAGCGAGACGTTGAAGTCCAGGCCGGCGCGCTTGAGCGCCACGCCGTCGCGGTCATAGACATGGCGCACGGCCGCGCCCAGGATGCGCGCGGCATCGAACATGCTGCGCGCGTTCCAGATGGTCAGCATTTCGCCGGTATGTTCGTCGCGCAGCTGCTGCAGTTGCAGGATTTCGCGCACCGACTGGGAAATCGACAGATTTCCGGCCGACAGCAAGACCATGAAGCGGTCGCCCGGCGACTCGTAGACCATCATCTTGCGAAAAGAGCTGATGTGGTCGAGTCCGGCATTGGTACGCGAGTCGGCCAGAAACACCAACCCCGCGTCTAGTTTGATGGCTACACAGTAGGTCATGGCTTTTGAGCGAGTCCTTGAAGAGCGTACAAAATATCGAGGGCCTCACGCGGGCTCAGCGTATCGAGTTCCAGGCCCAGCAGGCGTTGCTGCAGCAGACTGACTTCGGCGTGGGGTTCGGGCGCTTGCGGCGCGGCGAACAGATCCACCTGACGCCGGTCTTCGCCGGCGCGCTCTTCCAGCGCTGCCAGCGTATGTCTCGCATGGTAGAGCACTGCGGTGGGCATTCCCGCAAGTTTAGCCACCTGGATACCGTAGCTTCTACTGGCAGGCCCGGGCTGTATTTCATGTAGAAACACAATGTCACTTCCTGATTCAGTTGCGCCCACGTGCACATTCACCGCCTGGCGCGCTTTCGCCGGCAGGTCGGTGAGCTCGAAGTAGTGGGTGGCGAACAGCGTGAACGCGCGCGTCTTGTCGTGCAGATGGCTGGCGATGCCGCTGGCCAGCGCCAGGCCGTCGAAGGTGCTGGTGCCGCGGCCGATCTCGTCCATCAGCACCAGGCTGTGCGGCGTCGCCGCATGCAGGATCTGCGCGGCCTCGGTCATCTCGAGCATGAAGGTCGACTGGGCGTTGGCCAAGTCGTCGGCCGCGCCAATGCGCGTGTGGATGGCGTCTATGGGCCCCAGACGGCAGGCCGTGGCCGGCACATGGCTGCCCATGCTGGCCAGCAGCACGATCAGCGCCACCTGGCGCATATAGGTCGACTTGCCGCCCATGTTGGGGCCGGTGATGATCTGCATGCGCGCATTGGCGTTCATGCGCGTGTGGTTGGCAATGAAGGCACCGCTGGAGGTTTCGGCCAGGCGTGCTTCGACCACGGGGTGGCGGCCGCCTTCGATCTCGATGCAGGGCTGGCTGACGAACTCGGGCGCGCACCACTGCAGCGTGAGCGAGCGTTCGGCCAGCGTGCACAGCAGATCGAGCGTGGCCAGCGCGCCGGCGACCCGAGTCAGGCCCGGCACATGGGGCTGGAGCTGGTCGAGAATCTGCTCATAGAGCCACTTCTCGCGCGCCAGCGCGCGCTCGTTGGCCGATAGCGCCTTGTCCTCGAAGTTCTTGAGTTCGGGCGTGATGAAGCGCTCGGCGTTCTTGAGCGTCTGGCGGCGGCGGTAGTCGTCGGGCACGCGGTCCAGATAGCTGGTCGTGACTTCGATATAGAAGCCATGCACCTTGTTGAACTGCACGCGCAGATTGGGAATGCCGCTGCGCGCCTTCTCGCGCGTCTCGAGGTCGAGCAGAAAGCTGTCGCAATTCGTCTGGATGGCGCGCAGCTCATCAAGCTCGGCGTCGAAGCCGCCCGCTATCACGCCGCCGTCGCGCACCAGCGCCGCGGGCTCTTCCAGCAGCGCGGCCAGCAGCAGCGCTTCGCAGCCCGCGGGCGGCAGGGTGTCGGCAAAGACCTGGTTCAGATAGGCGGACGGCGAGGCGCCGGTCGCGGACAGCAGCTGGGCCTTGGCCAGCGTCCTGGCCAGTGCCACCAGTTCGCGCGGGCGCACCTGGCGCAGCGCGATGCGGGCGGTGATGCGCTCGACATCGCTCACGCCCTTGAGTTCGGCGCGCAGCATCTGCCAGGGCGCGGTGCCCGAGCCCTGGCTGCCGCGCAGCACGTCGGTGGCCTGGAGGCGCTCGCGCGCGGCGCTGCGGTCGCGCCTGGGCTCCAGCATCCAGTTCTTGAGCAGGCGGCTGCCCATTCCGGTCTGGCAGGTGTCCAGCAGCGAGAACAGCGTGGGGCTGTCTTCGCCGCGCAGCGTCTTGAGCAGCTCGAGGTTGCGGCGCGTGGCCGGCGGCAGGTCGATCAGCTCGTCGTCGCGCTGCACCTGCACGCTGTGCAGGTGGGTCAGCGTGCGCCCCTGGGTGTGCTCGGCATAGGACAGCAGCGCGGCCGAGGCCGCATGCGCCAGGCCCAGGCCCTCGGCGTTCCAGGCCAGCAGGCTGGCCGCGCCCAGCTGCTCGAGCAGCTTGCGCTCGCCCAGCGCCTGGTCGAACTGCCAGTCGGGCCGCGGGCTCAGCGGGCAGGCGAGGCTGCCGCTCTGGCGCAGGCTGTGCAGCTGCTTCTCGAAACGCTCGGTCACGCCCGCGCTGTAGATCACTTCGCTGGGCGCGATGCGCACCAGCCAGTCGCCGAGTTCCTCGGGCGTGCATTCGGCCAGGTGCACCCGGCCCTGGGTCACGCTGAGCCAGGCCAGGCCGCAGCGGTTGCGCGCGCCCGCATGCACGGCCAGCAGCATGGCTTCGCTCTTGTCGGACAGCAGCGCCGCATCGGTCAGCGTGCCCGGCGTGACGACGCGCACCACCTTGCGCTCGACCGGTCCCTTGTTCGCACCGACTTCGCCGACCTGCTCGCAGATGGCCACCGACTCGCCCATCTTGATCAGCCGCGCCAGGTAGTTCTCCAGCGCGTGGAAAGGCACGCCGCACATGGGAATCGGCTGGCCGCCCGACTGGCCGCGCTGCGTCAGCGTGATGTCGAGCAGCCGCGTGGCCTTCTCGGCATCGGCGTAGAACAGCTCGTAGAAGTCGCCCATGCGGTAGAACACCAGCGTGTCGGGGTACCCGGCCTTGAGACCCAGGTATTGCTGCATCATGGGCGTGTGCGCGGAAAGCGGCGTGCTGGCCAGCCCCTGTTCGGCTTCGGTATTCTCGATAATCACTTTTGAATCAATAACTTAGGTTGGCTGCTGGAATGGCGTGCAGCCCGGCAATTTCGGGGGCAGGTGGCGCAGATTGCTGCAATCTACGCGCAGTCGCAAAAAATCCTCTGGGGAAAACCGGCAAGGCGCAGTGCGTGCCGGTGGCATTCCCGGCGCGGCAGGCGAGGCCGTGCGGGTGAAGAGCACATTATTGTCGATGACGCGGCTGTGCTGTGTCCGGCGCCAAGTGCCACACCCAGCGCGTGGACTTAGACTGCGCCGGCGTGAGCCACCGCCGCATTGCGCACGCGTCGGACAAGTGATTTGAATGAGAATAAGTCTCAATTGATATACACTGCGGCCTATCCTGTAAAGCGCTTCCCGCAGGGGACGAATCAGGGCTAGACCGCCGCACGATGGCCTGGCATCCAGGTCTTTCCCGGCATTCCATTTCCTGCGGCCCGCGTGCCGCGACCGCACTCTGCCGAGGCCGACCATGCACCTTGCCGCGCACGAAATCCCGCAACTCATCAGCGAGTACCACGCGTTGATGCGCCACTTCGGCAAGGCGCAGACGCGCTGCGACGCGCTGGTGCGCGCCCAGGCCGCGGAAATCGCGCGCCTGCAGGGCGAAGCCATGCGGCTGCGCGCGGCCGTGATCGTGCGCGACACCGCGCTGTCCTGGGAGCGTTCACAGCGCATGGATGCGGTGCGCGTCCTCATGCAGAACATGGCGCTCGAGCGCCTGCAATGGCAGCTGCGCGATCACCGCGCGCCGGCCGAGACCGGCGCGGTTGCGCTGCCCGGCCTGAGCTCCGATGCCGGGGCCGATGACCTCGAGGCCAGCTTCGAGGCCGCCGACCTGGTGATCTGCCAGACCGGCTGCCTGAGCCACGGCGCCTACTGGCGCGTGCAGGACCATTGCCGGCGCACCGGCAAGACCTGCGTGCTGGTCGAGCAATCCACGGCCGCGAGCATCACCGGTTTCGCGCCGCCGGCGCAGTCCGAGAGCGCGATCGAGTGGCTGGCCGCGCCTGCCGCATGAGCCCCGCGGCACCCCTGCACCGGGGCTGCTCGTTTGTCTTTCAGGGGTAACCCTCGCCAGGGTTGTTAGTATCTGCCAGCGGAAACGCGGCTTGGTGTCACCACATCAGCGCGCGGACCAGGCAGAAAACGGGCGCTACAAGTCCGTCTGCCGATCGGCATATAACAACGAAATGCTGGATCGTGGCGGCCATGAGCCGGCCGCGGTGCACAGAGGCAAGAGGGCTGGCATGCAGGATCAGAGTGAACGAACACGGGCAATGGCGGCTTGGCGCCAGGGCCTGAATGCCATGGCGGGTTGGCTCCCGGGAGGGCCTGCGCCCCGGCGCGAAGGCTCGCGCCTGCGCGAGCTGCTGGGGCTTACGCTCGCTGCCGGCGTGGGCGCGCTGCTCGCGGTGCAGGCGGTGACGCTGTGGCGCCTGGACGATCGCGCCCAGCAGCGCGAACGCATTCTCGACGAGACGCGCCAGGCGCTGCTGGCGCAGACGCTGCAAAGCGTCACGCTGTCGGGCGCGGTCGCGGTCGGCCTGGCCGACCCGGCGATCAAGGATCTCGCGCGCGGCCTCGATGTGCCGCCCGAAGTGGTGCAGCTGCATTTCGCGCAGTTGCGCATGCGCCTGCCCGTGCTCAGCGTGCATGTGATGGACCGCGACGGCCGCAGCATGGCCCAGGACGACAGTGAGCGCGTGTCGCCCGCACGGCTGCAGGCTTTCCTGCCTTATTTCCGCCAGGCCATGCTGGGCCGGCCCAGCGTGTTCGCGGCGCTGGAGGCGGGCACGCATGCACGCAACCTGTTCTATGTCGCCCCCGTGCGTTCCGGCGAATCGATCGATTCACCCGTGCTGGGCGTGGTGGTGCTCAAGACCGACGCCGCGGCGCTCGATGCCGTGCTCAATCGCAACGACCTGACCACCTTGCTGCTCGATCCGCATGGCGTGGCGTTTTCCTCCACGCGGCCCGACTGGCGCTATGCGATGACCGCGCCGCTGACGCAGCAGCGCATCGACGCCGTGCGCCAGAGCGGGCTGTTCGGCGGGCATTTCGAAAATGGCGTGGCGTCGGCCCTGCCGTTCGCCGAAGACAGCGTGGAAGTGCGCGTCGATGGCGCGCGCCATCTGGTCGACCGGCGTGCGCTCAACTGGAACGACCCCGAAGGCGCGTGGGAGCTGGTGGCGCTGGACAACGTGAGCGTGCTGATGACCTGGCGCGACCGCTGGTGGGTGGCCTCGGTGTCGTTCACGCTGCTGATGCTGGCGGGCGCGATGGTGCTGCGCCTGCGTACGCTGGGCCGCTGCCTGCGCGCGGTGCAGGAGCGCCATGACGTGCTGCGCGAGGCGCTGCGCGTGAGCCCCATGGCCGCGGTGCTCACGGATGCCGACGGCCGCATCATCTGGGCGAATTCACGCTATGAACAGGAAAGCGGCCACGCTCTGGCTGCGCTGCGCGGCAACAAGCCATCGATCGTCGCCAGCGGGCAGACGCCGCAGGCGACCTATCGCGACCTGTGGTCCACGCTGATGGCCGGCCAGCGCTGGGAAGGCCGGCTGGTCAACCGCGACAGCGCGGGCCGGCTGCACGAGGAACTGGTGCAGATCATGCCGGTGTTCGACCGCTGTGGCAGGCGCATTGCGATTGTGGGCTGGCACCAGCGGCTGGGCAGCGTGGCGTCGGTGGCGCCGGCCTTGCCCGCGCCCTGAGCCGGGGCGCAGACGAAAAAAAGCCGCCTGGCAAGGCGGCTTTTTCTTTGCGGCGCTGAAATCAGGCCTGGTCGTCCGCGGGAGCGGCTTCTTCAGCGGCGGGCTCGCCGTCTTCGGCCAGGGCCTGGCGCACGCCGGCCTTTTCGCCTGCGCCGGCAAACTTGCTGTACTTGCCCAGCAGCGTGACCAGGTTGCCGTAGACGCGGGGGTTGCCGGCCATGCATTCGCGCTGCTCGAGGAAGTCGGCTTCACCGGTGTAGTTGCCGACCAGACCACCGGCTTCGGTGATCAGCAGCGAGCCCGCGGCCACGTCCCAGATGCTCAGGCCGTTGTGGAAGAAGCCGTCGCTGAAGCCCGCAGCGACATAGGCCATGTCCAGCGCAGCCGAGCCCGACTGGCGCACGCCCGCGACGCGCGGCATGACGTCGGTGACCATGGCCATGAAGGCCTTGAAGTTGTCGCCCTGGCGGAACGGGAAGCCCGTGCCGATCAGGCAGTCGCGCATCTGCGCGCGCTTGCTCACGCGGATGCGGCGGTCGTTGAGGAACGCACCGCGGCCGCGCGTGGCGGTGAACAGGTTGTTGCGCGAAGGATCGTAGACCACGGCGTGCTCGATCTTGCCCTTGACGGCCAGAGCGATGCTCACGCAGTACACGGGCAGGCCGTGGATGAAGTTGGTCGTGCCGTCGAGCGGGTCGATGATCCAGACGAAGTCGGAATCCTTGGCACCGAATTCCTGGCCGGTTTCCTCGGCGAGGATGCCGTGGCCGGGGTAGGCGGTCAGCAGCGTTTCGATGATGGCTTTTTCGGCCGCCTGGTCGGTCTCGGTCACAAAGTCGTTGACCTGCTTCTGTGCGATGCGCACGGATTCCACGTCAAGAGCCGCGCGGTTGATGAGGGCGCCGGCGGCGCGTGCGGCTTTGATAGCCACGTTGAGCATGGGATGCAGGGTAGACGACATAGATTGTGAGCGTTGGCGCCGCGCTGCAAAAAGGCAGCGCAACACGCGGGTAAGAACAGGGGAAGGCCGGCCTCGGCGATGCGGGCGGCGACAATGGCTGGCGATTTTACCCGGCCTGCCCGATTTCTGCTGCGCTTTGTGCTGCAACCTTTGGCATCTGCCGCCTTTTGCCAACGCTTTTGTGAATGCCATGAAGACCCGATTCGTCCTGATCCAGACCAGCCATGCCGGCAATGTGGGTGCTGCCGCCCGCGCCATGAAGACCATGGGCTTCGACGACCTGGTGCTGGTTGCGCCGCGCTGGGCCAACGTGCTGCGGCGCGAGGAGACCATACAGCGCGCCAGTGGCGCGCTCGATGTGCTGGCCCAGGCGCGCATCGTCGAGACGCTGGACGAGGCGCTCGACGGCATGAGCCACCTGTGCGCCACGGCAATGACGCCGCGCGACTTCGGCCCGCCCACGCGCGCGCCGCGCCAGCACCTGGAGATGCTGGTCCAGGGCAAGCTGCGCCCCGCATCTGCCGCGCCCGAAACCCCGGCCGCCCCGGAAACCGGCGTGGCCTTTCTGTTTGGCTGCGAGCGCTTCGGCATGGCCAACGAAGATGTGTACCGCTGCGACGTGGCGCTGTCGATTCCCTCGAATCCGCAATTCGGCTCGCTCAATCTCGGTGCGGCAATCCAGCTGATCGCCTATGAATGGCGCCAGGCGCTGGGCGGCTTCGCGCTCGAGAACGCCGCGCCCGCGCAGCTGCCCGACCGCGCCGATGCGGCCCAGGTGGGCGGCATGCTCACGCATTGGGAGCAGGCGCTCACGCACATCGGCTTCCTCGATCCCGCGGCGCCCAAGAAGCTCATGCCGCGGCTGAACCAGATGTTCAATCGCGCGCAACTGAGCCCCGAAGAAATCCACATCCTGCGCGGTGTCGCCAAAGCCATGCTGCAAAGCACGCCGCCAAACCGCTAGACTGACCGACTTCCCACTAATTTCTCCCCGCGATGCTCGCACGCCTGCGCTCCGATATCCAGTGCATTCTCGACCGTGATCCTGCGGCACGCAGCACCTGGGAAGTGGTGACCTGTTACCCCGGCCTGCACGCCATCTGGCTGCAGCGGCCCGCGCACTGGTGCTGGACCCATGACCTGCAATGGCTGGGTCGTTTCATCTCGCACATGGGGCGCTGGCTCACGGGCATTGAGATCCATCCCGGTGCGGTGATAGGCGAGCGCGTGTTCATCGACCACGGCATGGGCGTGGTGATAGGCGAGACCGCGGTGGTGGGCGACGGCTGCACCATCTACCACGGCGTGACGCTGGGCGGCACGTCGCTGTACAAGGGCGTCAAGCGCCACCCCACGCTGGGCCGCGATGTCGTGGTGAGCGCCGGCGCCAAGGTGCTTGGCGGCTTCGAAGTCGGCGACGGCGCGAAGATCGGCAGCAATGCCGTGGTCATCAAGCCCGTGCCGGCCGGCGCCACGGCCGTGGGCATTCCCGCTCGCATCCTGCCGTCCAAGGCCGGTCAGAGCGCCGATGTCATAGACCACGACGCGCCCGCGGCCGCGCCGCGCGCGTTTACGGCCTATGGCGTGACCCAGGAAGACGACCCCATCTCTCAGGCCATGCGCGGACTGAGCGAAGGCGCGGCCGGCCACGAGCAGCAGATCGCGCTGCTGTGGCAGGCGATAGAGAAACTCTCGGCCCAGACCAAGACCGACGACTGCGTGCCCTGCGAATCGGAGCGGCCGCAGAAGTTCGAGAAGGACAAGATCGACCAGTTGATGGGCAAGTAGGCCGCGTCAGAGCCATTCGACGCGTCCGCTGTCCAGGTCGTAGCGTGCGGCCACGATGCGCACCTTGCCGTCGGCAACGCCCTGGGCGATCGATGCGCTGCGCGTCGCAATCACCTGCGCCGTGCGGCGCGCGTTTTCGCGCACCGCGTTGTCGAGAAAATCGCCGGGCTGGTCCGCCACCGCGCGTGCCGCGGGAACGATGGCCGCGACCAGCGGCGCGATGAAGCCGGAATAACGCGCCTTGCCTTGCACCACGGCGCAGGCCGCAGCCACCGCGCCGCAGCGCTCATGGCCCAGCACCACGACCAGTGGAATGCCCAGCACGCAGCAGCCGTATTCAATGGTGCCCAGCGTGGCGGCATCGGGCATATGGCCCGCATTGCGCGCGACAAACAGCTGGCCCAGGCCCAGGCCGCCGAACAGCAATTCGGGGGGCACGCGGCTGTCGGCGCAGGAGACGATGGCGGCCCACGGTGCCTGGTGGGTCGCGAGCTGCTCCCTTTGCTCAGACAGCCGGGCCGCGCACAGCGAGGGGGCTTGGACGAACTGCGCATTGCCGGCCTGCAGTCGCGCCAGCGCTTCGTCCGGAGCCAGGGCGGGCGCAGGCTGCAGGTCTGCAGCCTGTAATGGGCCGCTGAACAGGCTGGCCGCCGCAAGCGTCAGAAAAGCGCGCCGACGCGCGCTGCGATCGCATACTTCACACATGTCATTCCCATAAAGGAAGGTGAGTGACCGCTGCCTGCCATTGTGTTCCGTCGGCGGCGGCTAGACTCGCCCGTGTGTCGTCTGGAGGACCCAATGCCATGAATGTGAAAGATGCCCTGCATGCGCGCCGCTCGGTGCGCGCTTTCCTGCCCCGCGTGCCCGAGGCCGCCGTGGTGCGCTCGATGCTGCACTCGGCCGCGCGCGCCGCCTCGGGCGGCAACCTGCAGCCCTGGCGCGTGACTGCGCTGACCGGCGCGCCGCTGGCGCAACTGCTGGAAGTGGTGGCCCGGGCCGAGCCCAAGGACGGGCCCACCGGCACCTCCTATCCGCCCAGCCTCTGGGAGCCTTATCGCAGCCGCCGCTTCGAGAACGGCGAAGACCTGTACCGCACGCTGTCGATAGGCCGCGACGACAAGCTCGCACGGCTCAATCAGCTGGCGCGCAACGCGCAGTTCTTCGGCGCCCCCGTAGGCATCTTCGTGAGCGTCGATGCGCGCATGGGGCTGGCCCAGTGGGCCGATCTGGGCATCTATCTGCAGTCGCTGATGCTGCTGGCCGTGGAGCAGGGGCTGGCGACCTGCGCCCAGGGGTTCTGGCGCCGCTTTGGCGAGACGCTGAGCAGCGCGCTGGCGCTGCCCGAAGGCTATGAGGTGGCCTTCGGCATTGCGCTCGGCTGGGAAGATATCGACGCGCCGATCAACCGCCTGCGCGCCACGCGCGCCGATCCGGGCGAATGGCTGCAACTGAAAGGCTTTTGAGGCACCGATGACGCATGTCATTGCGGTCGCGCGCGCGCTCGCGCTGCTCAAGGCCTTCTCGGGCGATGAAAGCTTTGTTTCGCTCGCCGAGCTGGCGCGGCGCACGGCCATGCACAAGCCCACGGTGCTGCGACTGGCGCGCACCCTGGCCGCCGATGGCTTTCTGGTCCAGCGCGCCGCGGACGGCGCCTGGCGCCTCGGACCCAGCGCGGGCTTTCTGGGCGCGCGCTATCAGGCGCAGTTCGACGTCAACGCCATCATCGAGCCGCAGTTGATGGCGCTGGCGGAAGCGACGGGCGAGAGCGCGTCGTTCTACGTCTACGAGAACAGCGTGCGCAGCTGCCTGCTGCGCGTGGAGGGGCCGCGCGGCATTCGCCGCCATGTGCGTTCGGGCGAACTGTTGCCGCTGGACAAAGGCTCCGCCGGCCACGTGATTCTGGCTGCGCTGGGCGAAGCCGGTGCGGTCTACGACGCGATTCGCCGCACGGGCTACAGCGTGACTGCGGGCGAGCGCAGCGCGGGTGCCGCGAGCATCTCCGCCGCCGTGCACGGAGTGCGCCGCGCCGTGCTGGGCTCGGTCTGCGTTTCGGGTCCGGTCGATCGCCTGACGCCGGCGCAACTGGAATCCTTTGGTCCTGTCATAACGCAGACCGCGGCGCAGATTTCCTGGCAGCTGGGCGGCGTCTCCGTCGCCGCCTTGCGGTCCACCTGGCATCCAAACTGAGATCGGCAGGCCGTTGTGCCTGCTGGCGCGATCCGGCGGCCGTTACGCTAGGTGAAACGGTGTTCCGTTGTCGCCATGGTGTTTCTACGATGTCTGCTGGCCCCGATCAGAGGGTTTCACCAAGGAGACAACAATGACCACCAAGCGAGTGCTGCTGCAGGCAGCCATCTGCGCGTGCGCGACTTTCGTTGCCCACCATGCGCATGCCCAGGCCGACGCCTTCCCCAGCAAGACCCTGCGCTTCATCGTGCCCTTTGCGGCTGGAGGCCCGGCCGATGTGGTGGCGCGCGAAGTCGCCCAGGCCCTGGGCAAGGAGCTGGGCCAGTCCGTGGTGGTGGAGAACCTGGGCGGGGGCGCGGGCGTGCCCGCGACCAATGCCGTGGTCCGTGCGCCGGCCGACGGCTACACGCTGCTGTTCGCGGCTTCGGGCAACGTCGTGATCCAGCCGCTGCTGAGCAGGAAGCGCGTGGACATCCTCACGCAGCTGTCCCCGGTGGGCATGGTCACCACCAGCCCGCATGTGCTGGTGGTGTCTAGCCAGCTGCCGGTGCGCACGGTCAAGGAACTTATTGACCATGCGCAGGCCAACCCCGGCACCTTGAACTTTGCTTCCGCCGGCGTGGGCGGGCTGGCGCATCTGGCGTCCGAGTGGTTCATGCAGCAGGCCGGCATCCAGGGCCGGCATCTGGCTTACAAGGGCTCGTCGCAGGCCATGACGGATCTGGCGTCTGGCCAGGTGCAGGCCATGTTCAGCAGCCTGCCGTCCATGAAGGGCATGGTGGACAAGGGCTTGCTGCGCGTCGTGGGCGTGAGCTCCAGGTCGCAGTCGCCCACCTACAAGGATTTCCCGCTCATCAAGCAGGCCGGGCTGCCGGGCTTCGAATACACCACCTGGTATGGCCTGTTCGGCCCGGTCGGCGTGCCGCCGGCAGTGGTGGAAAAGCTGGGCACGGCGCTGGGCAAGCTGGCGGCCGACAAGGCGTTCGAGGCGCGCCTGCGCGAGCAGGGCGTGGATCTGCATGTCAGCGCGCCCCAGGAACTGGCCGAGCGCACGCGCAAGGAAACCGCCGCGTGGGACAAGGTGATCCGCGAATCGGGCATCCATCTCAACTGAAGCTCCCGACCCGCCCATGATCATCGACTGCCACGGCCACTACACCACCGCGCCCAAGGCGCTGGGCGACTATCGCCAGCGCCAGAAGGCGCGCCTGTTCGAGCCCGGAGCCCCGGCGCTGTACCCCGACGCGCGCATCAGCGACGACGAGATCCGCGCGAGCCTGGAGTGCAACCAGCTGGCGACGCAGCGCGCGCGCGGCGTGGACATGACGGTGTTCTCGCCCACGGCCGGGGCAATGGCCCACCATGTGGGCAACGTGCAGACCAGCGCGCATTGGGCGCAGGCCTGCAACGACCTGATCCACCGCGTGGTCCAGCTCTATCCGCGCGAATACGCGGGCGTATGCCAGCTGCCGCAATCGCCGGGCGCGGACCTTTGGGCCAGCGTGGCCGAACTCGAGCGCTGCGTCACCGAGCTGGGCTTTGTCGGCTGCAATGTGAACCCCGATCCGTCGGACGGTCACTGGAGCGGGCCGCCCATGACCGACCGCCACTGGTATCCGCTGTACGAGAAGATGGTGGAGCTGGACGTCCCGGGAATGGTGCATGTGAGCTGCTCCTGCAATGCCAACTTTCACCACACAGGCGCGCACTATCTCAACGGCGACACCACGGTCTTCATGCAGCTGCTGCTGTCGGATCTGTTCAAGGACTTTCCCACGCTGCGCCTGGTGATTCCGCATGGCGGCGGCGCCGTGCCCTACCACTGGGGGCGCTACCGCGGGCTGGCGCAGCAGCTGCAGCGTCCGCCGCTGACGCAGTTGCTGAACAACGTGTTCTTCGATACCTGCGTCTACCATCAGCGCGGGATCGACCTGCTGCTCGATGTGATTCCGGTCGAGAACGTGCTTTTCGCTTCCGAGATCCATGGCGCCGTGAAGGGCATCGATCCGCAGACCGGCTTTCATTTCGACGATACGCGCCGCTATGTGGATGCGGTGCAGGGGCTTTCGGCGCAGGCGATGCAGCAGGTATTCGAGGGCAATGCGCGGCGCGTCTACCCGCGGCTGGACCGGCTGCTCAGCGCCCAGGGCCGTTGACGCTCGCCGCCCCGATTCCATTGCGTCGCCGACGCCGTTATACTCATCGCAGCTCCGGGGTGTGCTTATGCGCTGAGATGCCAGGCGGTCTGTGTGAACAGGCTGGCTGGCGAACCCGACGAACTTGATCCGGTTCATACCGGCGGAAGAAGAGCGAGACCCTGAAGCGGGGTGGGGGAGGCAGAAGTCAGTGGTGGGGGGCAATGTGCCTGCCACCGATCAAGACTGCAGTGCTTTCTTCCATCCGCGCCACCCATGGCTGCTCGTGCACCTGGGTGCGCGTGCGGGGCAAGTCCCCCGGCCGGCGGTGGTCCGTCCACAGCCCCAGCGGCAATGGGCGGGCGACAGGCTCGGCCTGGCATTCCTCGGAGCGTTGTTGATCCAACCACCATCCGAGGAGACTGCGATGAATGCCCGCGATACGGAATTTTCCACCCCCCCAGCCCCGTCCTTTGCGGATCTGCTCGCGCAATCGCGCCAGTCTTTTCCTGCGTCGCGCAAAAGCTATCTGCCGGGCCAGCTGCATCCCGAACTGCGCGTGCCCGTGCGCGACATCGCGCTGACCAATGGCGAACAGGTCAGCGTCTACGACACCTCGGGCCCGTATACCGACCCTGGCGTGCAGATCGACATCCGCCAGGGCCTGCCCAACCTGCGCGCGCCCTGGATAGACGCGCGCGGCGACACCGAGTGGTACGTTGGCCGCCCGCGCGTCGCGCTCGATGACGGCGGCCGCAGCGATGAAGCACTGCGCCTGAAGCAATTGCGCGCCGAGGCCGCGGGCCTGCAGCGCCAGCCGCGCCGCGCCAAGAGCGGTGCCAACGTGACGCAGATGCACTACGCGCGCCGCGGCATCATCACCCCCGAAATGGAATACGTCGCGCTGCGCGAGAACGGCCGGCGCGAATGGATAGCTGCCTACCAGCAGGACACGGCGCGCGAGCAGCGCCTCGCGGGCAACCCGCTGGGCGCGCGCATCCCGAAGATCATCACGCCGGAATTCGTGCGCGAGGAAGTGGCGCGCGGCCGGGCCATCATTCCCGCGAACATCAACCACCCTGAAATCGAGCCCATGGCCATAGGGCGCAATTTCAAGGTCAAGATCAATGCCAACATCGGCAACTCGGCCGTGACGTCCAGCATCGAGGAGGAAGTCGAGAAGCTGGTCTGGGCCACGCGCTGGGGCGCGGACAACGTGATGGACCTGTCCACGGGCAAGAACATCCACACCACGCGCGACTGGATTCTGCGCAACTCGCCCGTGCCCATCGGCACCGTGCCCATCTACCAGGCGCTGGAGAAGGTCGGCGGCGTGGCCG
This sequence comes from Comamonas sp. DB36, assembly GCF_057914905.1. Taxonomy (NCBI): domain Bacteria; kingdom Pseudomonadati; phylum Pseudomonadota; class Betaproteobacteria; order Burkholderiales; family Comamonadaceae; genus Comamonas; species Comamonas sp. DB36. Next base: position 3,307,377 of record NZ_CP196631.1, on the reverse strand, counting down.
AGGACCTGACCTGGGAGATCTTCCGCGACACGCTGATCGAGCAGGCCGAGCAGGGCGTCGACTACTTCACCATCCACGCAGGCGTGCGCCTGGCCTTCATCCACCTCACGGCCGCGCGGCGCACGGGCATCGTCTCGCGCGGCGGCTCGATCATGGCCAAGTGGTGCATGACGCACCACCGCGAAAGCTTCCTCTACGAGCATTTCGAGGACATCTGCGACATCATGAAGCAGTACGACGTGAGCTTCAGCCTGGGCGACGGCCTGCGCCCGGGCTGCGCCAGCGACGCCAATGACGAAGCCCAGTTCGCCGAGCTGCAGACGCTGGGCGAGCTCACGCAGATCGCCTGGAAGCACGACGTGCAGACCATGATAGAAGGCCCGGGCCATGTGCCCATGCATCTGATCCAGGCGAACATGGAGGAGCAGCTCAAGCACTGCCATGAGGCGCCGTTCTACACGCTGGGTCCGCTGACCATAGACATCGCTCCGGGCTACGACCATATCGCCAGCGCCATCGGCGCGGCCATGATCGGCTGGATGGGAACGGCCATGCTGTGCTACGTGACGCCCAAGGAGCACCTGGGCCTGCCCGACCGCGACGACGTCAAGCAGGGCATCATGGCGTACAAGATCGCCGCGCATGCGGCCGACGTCGCCAAGGGCCATCCGGGAGCGCGCGCGCGCGACGACGCGCTGTCGCAGGCGCGTTTCGACTTCCGCTGGCAGGACCAGTTCAACCTGGGGCTGGACCCCGACACCGCCCAGGCCTACCACGATGAAACCCTGCCCAAGGACGCCGCCAAGGTCGCGCATTTCTGCTCGATGTGCGGGCCGAAGTTCTGCTCGATGAAGATCACCCAGGAAGTGCGTGAATTCGCCGCGCAGAAGGGCCTGGCCGAGGACGCGGCGCTGGCCCAGGGCATGCAGGCCAAGGCGCAGGAGTTCCAGCAGGCCGGCGGGCAGTTTTACTTGCCGATCACGCCGGTCAGGTAAGGCGCTGGCGACTGTCGGGCCGCGGCGACCACGGCCATGCAGCGCGCGTGGCATGGGGCGTGACGTTCATGGTTCGACAAGCTCACCACGAACGGGTGCTGCCTGAGGTGGTGAGGTTCAGGCCGGCAACGCGAAGCGCGTCGCGATGCGCGACAGCGCGCCGGCCTGATCCTGCAGGCTCAGCGCCGCGGCGGCCGATTCCTGCACCAGCGCCGAGTTGTGCTGGGCGTGGTCGCTGAGCGCATGCACGGCTTCGTGCAGCGCAGCGATGTCCTGCTGCTGGCCCTGGGCCTGGCTGGTGATGTCGGCCATGCTGAGCGTTGCCTGTTCTATGGCCTTGAGCATCTGCGCGGTGCGCGCGCGCGCTTGGACGGCCAGGCGGCTGCTTTCATCGACCTGGGCGTTCGAGGCCTGGACCAGCTGCTTGATTTCCTTGGCCGCGGCCGCGCTGCGGTTGGCCAGCGCGCGCACTTCGGCCGCGACCACGCTGAAGCCGCGGCCATGTTCGCCGGCGCGCGCGGCTTCGACGGCTGCATTGAGCGCCAGCAGATTGGTCTGAAACGACAGCGTGTCGATCACGCCCGTGATGTCGGCAATGCGCTGGGCGCTGCCCGCCATGTGGTGGATGGTGCCGGCCAGCGCCTCGATCGAGGCGCCGCTGGCCTGGGCGCTGGCGCTGGCCTGCTGGGCCACCTGCTGGCCGCGCTCGGCGGCCTGGGTGGCCAGCGTCGTGGTCTCGGACAGCATTGCCAGATGCTCGCTGGCGGCCTGCAGCTGCAGCGCGCCATGCTCGGTGCGCTGCGACAGGTCGTGGTTGCCGCGTGCGATGTCTTCGGAAGCGTGGGCCACATGGCGCGTCGCGCCCTGGAGCTGTCCCACGAGATCGCGCAGGCTGGTCTGCATGCGCGCCATCGCGCCCAGCATCTGGCCGGCTTCGTCCCGGCCACGGCTTTCCAGGTCGGTGCGCAGGTCGAGCGCGGCCACGCGCTGGGCCGCGCTGTGCGCCTGGGCCAGCGGCTGCACGATCCAGCGGCGCAGCGCCCAGCCCAGCCACAGTCCCAGCAGCACCGAGGCCGCGCACAGCGCCAGCAGCACGCTGCGTGCCGTGGCGGCGCTTTCGCCGGCAGCGCGCGCGGCGTCGTCCATCGCCTGGCGCTGGTAGTTCGACAGCGCCTGCAGTTGCTGCGTCAGCGCCTGCGCCGCGGGCAGGAACCGCTGGTCCACGGTCTCGCGTATGCGCTGCGTGAGGCCGCTGTCGCGCGCCGTGACCAGGGCCGCGCTGGCGGCCAGAAAGTCCGCATGGCGCTGGTCCAGGTCCTGCCACAGCGTCTGCTCGGCCGCGCTGTGCGTGCGCTGGCTCACGGTCTGGCGCAGCTGGGCATAGGCTTTTTCGTCGGTCGCGACCTCGGCGCCCAGCACGTCGCCGACTTCGGGCTCCGAGCTCAGCGCCATGGCCTTGAGGCGTTCGATGTTGCGCGACTGCAGCCAGAACGCGTCGGCGACCTGGCGCTCGGCGGCGCTGCGCTCGGCCATCACGCGGTGCAGCGCGTCCTGGCTGCGGTCCAGCGCCCACAGCCCCACGCCGGCGCAGCCCCAGCCCAGCGCCAGCGCCAGCGCGAAGATCAGCTGCAGGCGCGCGCCCAGCGAGCGCCGCCAGGCAATGCGCGTGCGTGCGGCAGGTGGGAAGGCGTGGGGAGTTTCGGTCGGCGCCAGGGTCAGAGCCTGGGCCGGCAGTCGAAGGGCGAGAGAGGAGGACATGGACGCACAGAGCTGAGAGGAAAGCAGGCCCGCAGCGCCGGAGGTGACCTCGGCTTGCGGGCGGTTTGTCACATGCTAGTTACAGTCTGTGTAAACCAGATGACACTCTCTTGCCGCTTTATGACGGCGCGGCCTGCGTCCTGTGCGTCAGCCGTGGTGCTCGCGCGCGCAGAAGTACCAAAGCGTCATTCCGCTGACGATCAGCGCCGCATGGCCCAGCGCCAGCCACAGCGCGCTGTGGAACAGCAGCGGCACCAGCGCGGACGTGATCAGCGCAAACAGCATCATCTGCACAAAGCCCTGCAGCGAAGACGCCAGGCCGCGCATCGTCGGAAAGAAGCCCACGGCCTGCAGCACCACCAGCGGGCTGATCAGCGACCAGGACAGCGTGTACAGCGCGATCGGCAGTACGGCCCAGGGCAGGGTGGCAGTGAACAGCGCGTTGTAGCCCACGTTGATGGTGCAGGCCAGCGCCATGATCGTGAAGCCGATCTGCTTCTGGCGGGCGGGCGACAGCCGCGACGCCAGCACGGTGCTGATCACCGAGCCCAGCATGCCGCCGCCCACCAGTGGAATGAACAGCCAGCCAAAGCCGGTCTCGTCCTGGCCCAGCAGCGTGATGACGAACTCCGCGGCCGAGGCGATGTAGACCGCCATGCCCGAGCCCATCAGGCCTATGGCCAGCAGCATGCGGCGAAACGGTCGGTGACGGATCGCAGTGAGGTAGTTGCGCGCGATCGGCCGCCAGGCCAGCGGCGTGCGCTTTTCCTGCGCCAGCGTCTCGGGCAGGCCGCGCCAGGCGGTGGCCAGCAGCAGCAGCGCAAACAGCGCCAGAAACCCGAACGACGCGCGCCAGCCGCCATGCAGCTGCAGCCAGCCGCCCAGAATGGGTGCGAGCGCGGGCGCCAGGCCGAACACCACCATGATCATCGCCATCATGCGCTGCGCCTGGGCGCCGTGGTAGCGGTCCTGCACCATCGCGCGCGACACCACCATGCCTGCGCCGGCCATCACGCCCTGGGCGGCGCGCAGCGCGATCAGCGTCTCAATGCTCGGCGACAGCGCGGCCAGCAGCGACACCAGGCCGAAGCCGGTCACGGTGAACAGCATCACGCGGCGCCGGCCTATCGCATCGGAGAGCGTGCCGTAGACCAGCATCATCACCGCCAGGCCCAGCACATAGACGCTCAGCGTCTGCTGCACCACCGTGGCGTCCACCGCGAATTCCTGGGCGATGGCGTGGAACGAAGGAAGATAGGTGTCTATCCCCAGCGGGCCGAGCATGGTGAACAGCGCCAGCATCAGGGTGAGTTTCAATTGGGACATAGAGCGGGTAACAGGCCGGAAACGGCAGCGGCCAGGGTGAGCTGGCCGGCGGGCAAACAGTAGAAAGAAAAAGCGCCTCGGTGGAGGCGCTCGGTGCGGTCAGCGTGCCGACGGCGCGCGCTGTGCGCTCTTGGGCCGGAAGGCGTCGCAGACTTCGCTGCGCGTCTCGAGGTAGGGGCCGCCCAGCAGATCGATGCAGTAAGGCACGGCCGCGAAGATGCCGGGAACCAGGCTCTTGCCGTCGGCATCCTTGAGGCCTTCGAGCGTCTGCGCAATGGCCTTGGGCTGGCCCGGCAGGTTGATGACCAGGCTCTGGCCGCGGATCACCGCCACCTGGCGCGACAGGATGGCCGTGGGCACGAAGCGCAGGCTGATCTGGCGCATCTGCTCGCCAAAGCCCGGCATTTCCTTGTCGGCAATGGCCAGCGTGGCTTCGGGCGTCACGTCGCGCAGCGCCGGGCCCGTGCCGCCCGTAGTGAGCACCAGGCAGCAGCCCGCGTCGACCAGCTCGATCAGCGCCTGGCTGATCTGTTCCTGCTCGTCGGGAATCAGCCGCGACTCGAAAGTGACCGGGTTGCGCAGCGCGCGGCCCAGCCAGTCCTGCAGCGCGGGCAGGCCCTGGTCGACGTAGACGCCGCTGCTTGCGCGGTCGCTGACCGACACGATGCCAATGCGCACTGCGTCGCAGGCTGCGGCGTTCTCAGTCATCGCTGTCGTCATCGGCTGCGGGCGCCGCAGGCGTTACCGCGCCGCGAAAACCATTGCTGCCCGAGAGCTGCTCGCGCAGCAGCGCAAACAGATCGCGGTAGGCGCGGCTGACCTTGCGCGGCGCGCTGGGCGTGCCTTCTTCGACGGGTTCGGCAGCGGCGGGCGTGCCGGCCGGAACGTCCTTGCGCGCCTGGCGGATCAGCGCGCGGATCTGCTGCGAGTCGGTTGCCGGGAAGCTGTCCAGCCATTCGGCCAGCGCGCCGTCATCGGCCATCAGGCGCTCGCGCCATTGCTCGGCCTGCAGCACCGTGAGCTTCTCGGTGGGCGAGCCGCTGCGCTGCTCTTCCATGGCCGCATGAATCGCGGCCACCAGCGGCTCCTCGAGCTTGCGCATGATCTTGCCGATGTATTGCATCTGGCGGCGCTTGCCTTCGAAGTTGGTGATGCGGCGCGCTTCGGCCAGCGCGTCGAGCAGCTTGTCGGACAGCTGCAGGCGCGCAAGCAGATCGCTGCGCAGGTTCAGCAGGTCTTCGCCGAGCTTTTGCAGCGCGTCGCTTTCGCGCTTCATATCGGTACGGCTGGAGTCCCAGGTTCCTTTGAGTTCGGCCTTGAGTTCAAGGTCGAGTTCGCTGCCTTCGGCAACGAACTGGCCTTTTACGAAGTAGCCTTTTTTTGGTTTGCGTGACATGGTAGGGGGCAATAGGATGGCAATGCAGGGCGCATCGCAGTGGCAAGTATCATAGCTGTCGCTATGAAAAAACCCCGCCCCCGCTCCGTAAGCACCGCCGCAACGCAGGCCGATTCCGGCTTCAGCTACAGCCGCCCCTTCTTTGAAGACCTCGTGGACCGTGCCTTGGTGCATGCCAAGAAGCTCGGCGCCACCGACGCCGGCGCCGAAGCCTCCGAGGGCTGCGGCCTGTCGGTGAGCGTGCGCAAGGGCGCCCTGGAGACCGTGGAGCGCAACCGCGACAAGTCGCTGGGCGTGACGGTCTACCTGGGCAACCGCCGCGGCAATGCCAGCACCTCCGACTTCTCCGACGCCGCGATTGCCCAGACCGTGCAGGCCGCGTACGACATCGCGCGCTTCACCGCAGAAGACCCCACGGGCGGTCTGCCCGATGCCGCCGACATCGCCGAACCCGGCACGCACCGCGATCTCGACCTGTTCCACCCCTGGGCCATCACCAGCGAAGAGGCCGCCGCCATCGCCATGGAATGCGAAGCCGCGGCGCTCAAGACGCACAAGCGCATCACCAACAGCGAAGGCGCGGGCGTCTCGGCCCAGCAAAGCCATTTCTTCAGCGCCCATTCCAACGGCTTTCGCGGCGGCTATGCGAGCTCGCGCCACAGCCTGTCGGTCGCGCCCATCGCTTCGCTGCCCGGGCGCAACGCCGAAATGCAGCGCGATGCCTGGTACAGCTCGATGCGCGCCGCTTCCGAGCTGGCCTCGCCCGCCGAAGTCGGCCGCTACGCCGCGCAGCGCGCGTTGAGCCGCCTGGGCAGCCGCAAGATCCCGACCACCGAATGCCCCGTGCTGTTTGAATCCACGCTGGCCTCGGGCCTGCTGGGCAGCTTCGTGCACGCGGTCAGCGGCGGCGCGCTCTACCGCAAGACCAGCTTCCTGCTCGACTCGCTGGGCAAGCCGGTGTTCCCCAAGCACATCGATGTGCTTGAAGACCCGTTCATCCTGCGCGGCAAGGGCAGCTCGCCGTTCGACGAGGAAGGCGTGCGCGTGCAGCCGCGCAAGGTGATCGATGCCGGCCGCGTGCAAGGCTACTTCCTGTCGAGCTACTCGGCGCGCAAGCTGGGCATGAAGACCACCGGCAACTCGGGCGGCTCGCACAACCTGGTGATGAGCTCGCGCCTCACACGCGAAGGCGACGACCTCGATGCCATGCTCAAGAAGCTGGGCACGGGCCTGTTCGTGATCGAGCTGATGGGCCAGGGCGTGAACTACGTGACCGGTGATTACTCGCGCGGCGCCAGCGGCTTCTGGGTCGAGAACGGCGAAATCGCTTTTCCCGTGCATGAAATCACCATTGCCGGCAACCTCAAGACCATGTTCAAGGGCATCGAGGCCATTGGCTCCGACGCCTACAACTACGGCGCCAAGACCGTGGGCTCGATGCTGATCAACCGCATGAAGGTCGCGGGCAGTTAATTGATGCCCCCACGCTCCGCCGCTGCGCGGGTCGCGCCGGGGGCGCAGCCCCCGGAGCAAACCGCGTAGACAGAAAAGAGTGCCCGAGAACGCTCTTTTGCATGGCGCGCAGCCCCCGGAACAAACCGCATAGACAAAAAAGAGCGCCCTCGGGCGCTCTTTTGCATGGGGCGTGGCGTTTCAGCCGGCCAGCGCGGCCTTCACGGCGGCGGACACCTGGCCCATGTCGGCCTTGCCTGCGAGCGCGGTCTTGACCGCGCCCATCACCTTGCCCATGTCGCCCGGGCCCTTGGCGCCGAGTTCGGCAACGATGGCCTGCACGGCGGCAGTGACTTCTTCGGCCGACATGCGCTGGGGCAGGTAGACCTTGAGCACTTCGAGCTCGGCTTTTTCCTTGTCGACCAGATCCTGGCGATCGGCGGTCTCGAAGGCGGCAATGCTGTCCTTGCGCTGCTTGATCAGCTTGTCGACGATGGCGATGATGGCCACGTCGTCGAGCACCACGCGCTCATCGACTTCCTTTTGCTTCATGGCCGCCATCAGCATGCGGATGGTGCCCAGGCGCTCGCTGTCCTTGGCGCGCATGGCGGTCTTCATGTCTTCGGTAATCTGGTCTTTGAGGCTCATGGCATAGCTCCTGAAAGTGGAAATCGGAAATCGGAAAACAAAAAACCCGCGCCTGGCGTCCCGAGCGCGGGTTTGCGGCTTTTGAAGGCCGGCTTGAGCTTAGTACAGCTTCTTGGGCAGCTGCATGCTGCGAACGCGCTTGTAGTGACGCTTCACGGCGGCTGCCTTCTTGCGCTTGCGCTCGGAAGTGGGCTTCTCGTAGAACTCGCGAGCGCGCAGGTCGGTCAGCAGGCCGAGCTTTTCGATCGTGCGCTTGAAGCGACGCAGAGCGACGTCATAGGGTTCGTTTTCTTTTACGCGGATGGTGGTCATTAGCTAATGTTTCCAAATATTTGTTGCCGACAGCGGGAGCAAAGGAGATCGAGCCTGTGCGCCATGTGCGGCGGTTGTTCCCCGTCTATAACTAGTATTGGCCGACGGGGCATTGCCAGCAAAGCCAAGGATTATAGACCAGTTACAGCCGGCTGCAAGGAATTCGCACAGGCATGCGCGCTGGCCCAGGCCCACTGGAAGTTGTAGCCGCCGAGCCAGCCCGTGATGTCGACCACCTCGCCAATGCAGAACAGTCCGGGCTGGGTCCTGCACTCCATGCTCTGCTGCGACAGCACCTTGGTGTCTACACCGCCCAGCGTGACTTCGGCTTTCTTGTAGCCTTCCGAGCCGTTGGGCGTGATTTCCCAGCGGCTCAGGCGCTCGGCGAGGCGGTTCAAGGCCTTGTCCGAAGCTTCGGCGATGGGGCGCTGCAGCTCGGCGTCCTGGGCCACCCAGGCATCGGCCAAACGGCTGGGCAGCCAGGTGGCGAGTTCGTTGGCGATCAGCTTGCGCGAGCGCAATTTGGCCTGGGCCAGGGCTGCGGACAAATCCACATTGGGAGCAAGGTTGATGGACAGCGGCGTGCCCGGCTGCCAGTAGCTCGAGATCTGCAGCACGGCCGGGCCCGACAGTCCGCGGTGGGTGAACAGCAGGTCTTCATTGAACGCCATGCGCTCCTTCTTGCTGCCGGTGCTGATCTCCACGGGCAGCGCCAGGCCAGACAGCTGCGCATAGGGCTCCCAGGCCGCGCCGTCGAAGGTCAGCGGCACCAGGCCGGGAGTGCGCTCGATCAGCGGCAGGCCGAACTGCTGGGCCAGGCGGTAGCCGAAGTCGGTGGCACCGATCTTGGGAATCGACAGCCCGCCGGTGGCAATGACCAGGTTGGGGGCACGCACCGGGCCGCGGTCCGTGGCCAGCAGGTAGCCGTTCGCGTCATGCGAGACGCTGCCCACCTTGCACGGCTGCCAGCGCTCGACGCCGCCCAGCGCGCATTCGGCCAGCAGCATGGCGATGATGTCTTCGGCCGAGCGGTCGGCAAACAGCTGGCCCTTGTGCTTTTCATGGTGGGCAATGCCGTGGCGGTCCATCAGCGCAATGAAATCCGCGGGCGTGAAGCGCGACAGCGCCGAGCGGCAGAACTGCGGATTGCGGCCGACGAAATGCTTGTGCGGCTGGCGCACATCAAGTTCGCGGTTGGTGAAATTGCAGCGCCCGCCGCCCGAAATGCGGATCTTCTCGGCGACTTTTTCGGCATGGTCGATGAGCAGCACCTTGAGGCCGCGCTGGCCCGCCTGGGCTGCGCAGAAAAGGCCGGCAGCGCCGGCGCCGAGAATGATGGCGTCGTAGGAAAGAGGGGTGGTCACAGGCAGGCAGGGCAGGTCGGGGCGCCTAGGGCGCGGGTGGGCGCAACGCTGGGAGCAGCGCCGCGGGCCAGCGCGCATTGTCCCCGAGCCGCGCGCGCTTGCCCCGGGGCTGGCAAATAGCCCGCGAACGGCCGCTGGTTCGCCATCTTTTTACAATCGCCGCCATGAACCAACCTGCACACCAACTCAGCATGACGGTGCTGATGTCGCCCGACATGGCCAATTTCTCCGGCAACGTGCACGGCGGTGCGATTCTCAAGCAGCTGGACCAGGTCGCCTACGCCTGCGCCAGCCGCTATGCGGGCCGCTATGTCGTGACTCTGAGCGTGGACCAGGTGATGTTCCTGCAGCCCATCCATGTGGGCGAACTGGTGACCTTCCTGGCGAGCGTCAACCACACCGGTACCTCGTCGATGGAAGTGGGCATCAAAGTGGTCGCCGAAGACATCCGCAACCAGAGCGTGCGCCATGTCAACAGCTGCTTCTTCACCATGGTGGCCGTGGACGACGACCGCAAGACCGTGGCCGTGCCGCCGCTCAAGCCGGCGAACTACGACGAACGCCGCCGCTGGGGCGCGGCCGTGCTGCGCAAGCAGATCCGCAAGGAACAGGCCGAGCGCTACGAGCAGGTGCGCCAGGCAGCGGCAGCCGAAACCATCTGACGCCGCACAGCGGCCGGTCGACCGTTCGCACTGAGCTTGTCGAAGTGCGTGTGAGGCACAGGCTGCAAGTGCCCGGCAGGGAAATTCAGCCTCGCGTTCAAGCCTCCAACGCAGCGGCTCAAGCCGCGTGCTGTGCCTGCGCAGGCGCGGCCGCCCAGGCCGCCACGCCCTGCACCACGTCGCCGACCACGATCACGCTGGGGCTGGCGAGCTTCTCGGCGTCTATGGTGGCCTGCATTGTCGCCAGCGTGGTGACCGCATGGCGCTGGCCGGGCAGGGTGGCGTGCTGGATCACGGCCACGGGCGTCTGCGGCGGCAGGCCCTGCAGCAGGCCTTGCTGGATATGCGCGGCGCCGCGCATTCCCATGTAGATCACCAGGGTCAGGCGCAAGGCATGTGCCGTGGTGGCGAGCTGCACCCAGTCGGTGTCGTCGGCACCGGGCTTGGCATGGCCGGTAATGAACACCACGCCGCGTGCATGCGCGCGGTGCGTGAGCGGCGCGCCCAGTGAAGTCAGGCCGGCGAGGCCGGCGGTGATGCCGTTGACGATCTCGACTTCAATGCCCGCCGCACGCAGATGCTCGACCTCTTCGCCGCCGCGGCCAAAAATGAACGGGTCGCCGCCCTTGAGCCGCACCACGTCGTCGCCGTCCAGCACGGCCTGCAGCATCAGCTTTTCAATGAACGCCTGGGGCGTGCTCTTGCAGCCGCCGCGCTTGCCCACATAGACGATGCGCGCCGTGGGAGATGCATGGGCGACGATGGCATCGCTGACCAGGTCATCGACCAGCAGCACGCTTGCGGCCTGGATGGCCTTCAAGGCCTTGATGGTCAGCAGTTCCGGGTCGCCCGGACCGGCGCCGACCAGGGTGCAGCGGCCTGCGGGCCGGGAAGAGGAGGAGTGGTTCATGGCTGAACTCCGTCTGACGCTGGGCGCCGTGGTGTCGATTCGGGTGCGGCTTCCAGCGCCTGCACGATTTGCAAAATAAACGCGACCTGCTGGGCAATCGCTTCGGGCACGGGCAGTTCGCCCGCAAGCACGCGGCGAGTGTAATCGGCCGTGGTCGCGACATCGATGGCTTCGGGCAGGCCCGCGACTTCACTGGCGGTTCCGGGCTGCTGCTCCTGCAGCACGCGGTGCGCGCCATGCAAAAAGCCGTCGTAGCGCGGTGAGCGACGCGGATCGGCCACCACCTCACCTTCCAGCCCGCGCGACAGCAGCGCGCTTGCGCCCTGGGCCTGCAGGCATTCCTGCAGCATGCTCGCGTATTCTGGATGGGTATAGCTCGTTACCAGCACACTGGGGCCGGCGCAAGGGATATACAGCTTGGCGGCGCTGTGTCCGGGGTTGCGCAGGCCTATCACCTCGCGCACCGCGAGCAGCCGGGCCAGGCCGGGCTGCAGCTCTCCCGTCGCGATGTGCGCGATCGTTCCCGCCGCAATGGCAGGCAGCTCGACCGACACGTCCTGCGGTGCATGCGTGGCAGGGATGCCCAGCGCTTCCAGCACATCGCTGGCCAGCACCCGGCGCGCCTCGGTGCGCATGCCGTGCAGCAGCACCGGCAGGCCTTCGCGCGCCAGCAGCAGCGCCAGCAAGGGTGTCAGTACCGGCAGGCGGCGCGCGCCGTTGTAGCTGGGCAGCACCACGGTCGGACGGGTGCTCGCAGCGAACTTGCGGCTGCGCGCATGCAGCGCATCGAGAAATCCGCCCATCTCGTCGGCCGACTCGCCCTTGATCCGCATCGCAATGCAGAACGCCCCGATCTCCAGATCGGTGACCTGGCCGTCAAGCACCTGGCCCAGCAGATCCTGCGCCTGCACGCGCGTCACCGCACGCGCGCCCCGCGCGCCGCGGCCTATGTCTTTGATGTAGTGGCTGATGCCCATGAGTCGCTACCTGGATTGGTTGGTAGCGTTATTTTCGGGCATTTTTTAGAACTTTTGGTTATATGGTGGTTGGGCGGATACAACCCGGTGTCGCAGTGGTCCCCAAGTGGCGCATCCAAGCATCTTTGAGGTCAATCGGACGACCGAAGGCACGACATGCCTGGCCAACGAAATTAAATGAAACTTTTACAAATATCGAAAAGGCGAATTCTGAGTTCGTCAAACTCAGTGTTTTCGGAGATTAATGCTTTCCCGTTTTTATGGAATACGATGTCATTTAAAGATCCTGCGCCTCGCTACATTGAAAGAAGTTCCAATGATTTTTCTTTGGGATTTTTATCGAAGTCTATTTTTATCTTTTCCAAAGTCGCGACCCAGTTGGGAAAATTTCCGGCTTCTAGTAGCAGGATCATTCGAGCAAGAATTGTATGTGATTGATTATTTTTTCACTTTGTTGAGGTTGATTTTATTATTTCAATTCCATTAATTATCCATGGATTAGAGAGGTGTGGTTATAAGTGATTTTTTTAAAATTCGTCAGATTATATTGTTGTGCTTACACTAATTCTGTGTGAATCAGTATTTTGTATATTTTTCAAAATCCCCATATTTTTTTTTGGGGGGCTCATTGGTTCTGTAAACCGCCAAGGTAGGTGGCTGAATTTGTGGTGAACTATTTATTCGGGGTCCTCGAATTCTGTCCAGGCATAATATTTATCGTCTTTCATTATGACTTCTGGAGGTGCGTATAGAGCGCCAAAAATGGTGTTGTAAAAAGGGGCCGATATTATTGTGTATTCTCTTGGTAACAATCCTTCTCCTAATGCTCTGGTATGAGGGCGATTTCCTTTGTAAGGAAGGCTGACTTGATTGTTTAATACGGCATCCACAAGTGGTAAATCATATTTGAGGAAAAGAAATGGGTCATGATTGGGATCGATGGTGAGCAGCCATTTCTTGAAATCACTAGCAACGCGTTTGGTTTTTATTGGGTCAATTTCAAGCCAGCCACCATGCTTCCCATTTAGTTCAACTAGTTTATGTATTGGCATATAAATTTTACCTTTTAGTGTTGATTGTTCCTGTTTTTACCGGAATCGTAAATTCTGTCCTGTCAACAACAATTATTTGCATTGCTCCTCCAGAACCGTTTGGGATGTTGTTTACTGTGGTCTTTGCAATTTTACTTTCAAAAACTAATGTACCTTGGGTAGAATTTATTTGGTAGATGTCAAAAATATCCGCCTGCATTCCTGGCGGCAATCCGAGTTTGTCAGAAATCGTGGAAGGACTTTTTATTAGTATTTCTAGTTCTTTTTCGCGCATCCAATAACCTGTGGTGGTGCTAGGCTTTCCCCCCGCAGGAACTACTTTTACCAACTTTTCATAATTTTCCAAAGGTGTGGCTACAGGTGGCGTTTTTCCGGAGTTTATAAATTGTCTCGCTATGTCTATAGACTCTTCCTCTGTAAAACCAGTTTTCTGTAATTTTTTAACCATTTTCACACCGTCTGGAAAATTCATGGGCTCTACATTTGATAAACCCAAAGTCTGGAAGTCTCCATCGATATCACGTTGTATTGCCGGTTTACCCGTTTCGGGAACGTATTCTCCTGCAGAGGATTTTTTTGATGAAGATTTTAATTCATCCGCTCTTGCTGGTATTCTTGAGATGGTTTTTCTTGCGGCGATCGCCACACCTATTTCAACAGTACCAATGCCTACCTCTGAGAACGGGTAGCGATCTCCGGGGTGATTGTTCGGATTAAACGATGCAATTGTGTGTCTTCCCTCTTTGGGTTGATATTCTTTGAGTGCGGACTTGAGGCCCTCAGTTGCCTGTTGATTGGATGCGGCTGCTAGGTAAACACCTATCGGAACAAGAACGCAACTGACTCCCGCACTTGGCGCGCAACCTAGCCCGCCGCCTACGGCCATTGCGACTCCTGCTTCGGATCCGATGGTGCCTGCTACTAGATTTACTGCGCCACTCAAGCGTTGTTGAGCTTCCCCATGTTTTGTTATAAAGTCGCGCGCCCGGTCAAGATAGGGTTGATAAAGGAATTCACCTGTCTTGAGGAGTGAGATTTTCTCTTCCTCGTACGACTGTCCTTCGAGCTGCATTGCCCTTAGTTTTCCGTAAAGGGGATCATCCAAAGGTATGCCATCTGCACAGCGAACCAATGCACAAGCTGCTGCATCCAGCCGGTCTTGTTCATTGGCGGTTTTTCCGACTTTAAGTTCGGCGAGCTTTTTGGCTTCTGTTAAATGCAGTGACCGATTGTTCGCATCCGTAGTAAATGCTGTTGCGGCACCTATCGGATTTCCGCCGCTAGTCATATATCCAAGGGCGGCTGCGGCGATTTCCGTCATGGCTTGCGAGGCAGTTTTTGCAAAATCTGGGCTAGTGCCTGAGTTCTCCAGACCTTTGGCCAGTCCGTCCTGAAGTTTTTCAAGCAGTGGTGCGACGCTCGCTGCACTGGCAGCTCCCACAGCCCCGGGTAACCCCCCTCCCAGACCACCCGCTGCCGTATGTAGGGCTACTCGGTAGGAGCCCCCTTCATCCCATTTTTGAGCTTCGTTCAAGAGCAGTTTTTGTTTTCGCTCATCCCCCGCAGCCAGCTGTGCTTGTTGCCGTAGATTTCGTGCTTTGTCCTGAGAATATTTAGCGATGGCCTGGCTCGCCTGCTGCCCAAACGCCGCCGCAATTTCCGCATTGGCCGCCTGCTCCTGTATCAACTGCGATCCATCCCATTTCTTGGTGAGTCCGGGATTTGCATCGTTGGTGCGCACATCGCGGTGGAGGCTGGCGACGGTTTCATCGGCGGTCTGGCCGGTTTGGGCGAGTTGGGCGGCTTCGTCGGTGATGACGATTGCGCCGGGGCTCACGCCGCTGCGCGTGATGCTGCGTTGGCTGCGGTGGTCACGGCTTACGCCTGCGGCGGCCGCGCCTGTGCCTGGACGACCCAGGTTTTGCGCCGACCATTTTTCGGGATCGGTCACGGTATCGCTGCCGGCGGCCTGGCCCTGTTTCTGGCCGCCTGATGTGATTCCGCCCGAAAGATTGAAGCCGCTGGCCTCGAAGTCGCTGCGGTTTTCTATGTCGCTGGTGATGAGCGTTCTGGTGACCAGGCGGTTGCGTTGGTTGTCGATCGCATCCTGGGTGCTGGCGATCACTGCGCCTTTGAGCACGGTCTTGCCTTTGACTTCAAGGTCAAAACCATCGTCTCCGGCTTGGATGCCGGCCGGCGTGCCCGTGCTGGCGAAGTCGCCGCGGGCGCGGCTGCGGCTCAATCCGGCGCTGCCTGCGGCGAAGCCGATACCAAGCCCGATCGAGCCGCTGGCACTGCTTTGCCGGCCCTCGAACCGCGCGCTGTCCTGCAGGCTTTCAATGATCAGATTTCCGCCCACGCGCCCCAGCACTTTTGGGGCGCTGATCACGGCCTCGCGCATCAGCATGTCGCCGCCCGCATGGAAGTCCACGCCTTCGCCGCCCGAGACCAGGGTTTTTGCATGGGTCTGTTCTTCGCTGCGGCTGCGGCCTTGGCCCTTGCTGCCGCTGGCGCTGATGGCGGGACCGCTGGCACCCAACGAGAATCCGAATCCCGCGCTGCGGCTGCTGTTGCTGCTCGATTCGCTGTAGGTGCCCGGCGTGGTCAGCAAGTCGATGCGGTTGTCGGATATCAGCGTTGCCTTCTTGCCCGCATGGACCCGGCTGTCCTGGATCAGGAGATTGCTTTGCTTGCCGGCGCCCGTGGCCTCCAGGCTCACATTGCCGCCGGCCACCACCTGGCTCTGGCGCAAGGTGCTGCGGGTCCAGGAGCGTTCGCTTTGGCTCCTGCTGCTGCCCAGCGTGAGGTGGATGTTCAGGCCGGAACCCTTGCCTTCGGCCAGCCCTCTCAGCACATCCTGCTGGGTATAGACATTGAGCGCGGCCGCGCCCGCGGCCAGTGCCTGCATGCGGCTGTCGCTGGTCCTGCCGGCCGCATCGGCGAGGCTGGAGGCGGTCTGCGCAATGCCTATCACGGGCGATGACAGCGAGACGGTCAGGCCGCTTTGCCGGGATTGGCTGCGCGTTGCGCCTTGCTCGGTCTCGGGGATGCCGGTGATCTCGATGCCCTTGGCCTGCACCTTGACATCACCTTCAGGCGCGAACAGGTCGCTGCCGATCTGGCGATAGGCATTGCCCGCAGTGATTTCTACATTGCCCAGGACGCTGCCCACGGTGGAGGGCGCGCTGGCCGTGCGTGTCACGCGCTGATCCGTGCTCTGACTTTGGCTGCCTATCGTGACGCCCAGCCCGCCGCTGCCGAACACGCCGCTGCGCTTGCTTTGGTGGTGGCTTTGCTGACTGGATGTTTCCGGCGCCGCCAGAATGCTCACATTGCCTTTGGCTTCCAGTTTGGTGTGTGCGTCCGACAGCACATTGCTGGCAATGACGGAGATACCCTGGCCGGCCTTGATGTGCACCGTCTGGCCGCCGAAGTTGCTGGCCTGTGTGCCCGTGGCTTCGACCCGGTGGGCATGGGTTGTGCTGCTCGAGCCCAGCAATCCCGAACGTCGGCTGAAATACGCGTCATCGAGCGCGCGCGTGGTCTGGCCGGCCGTGATGTTGACGTTGCGCGCCGCATCGACCCGCAGATGCCCGCCGCTCTGCACCTGCGCGGCGCGCGCGTTGATGTCGTTGCGCGCCAGGATATGCGTCAGGCCCCGGGTATGGATTTGCGTGCCGACTTCCTTGCTGCCTTGCACAAACAGATGATTCTTCGGGTCCCAGGTGACACTCGCGTCGTGGGTGGTGGTCACAGTGCCGAGGTTGACATTGCGCTGCGCGATCACGGAGCTTGCGCTGCCTTCTACGGCGTTTGCGATTTGCACAGCGTCGAGGCTGATGTCTCTGCCTGCGGTCAGATGGAGACCCGATGGCGGCTCGGCGCCGTCGACAGGCGCGGCAGGCTTGTCCGTGGTACCTGGACGAAGCACGAAGGCCGCGACCTGATCGACCTTGGTGTCGCCCCCGTCCAAGGGGCTGCGCGCGGTCGAGGCCGCATGGATGTCGCGCTCGGCATGTGCCAGCAGGGCTTCTGTGGCCGAGATGGTTCCACCTTCCACATTGATATCGCGCCTGGCATGCAGCCCCACCACGTTGCCGGCGATGTTGCCGGCCACGTTGTTGATGTCGTGTGCGGTGATTTTCACCAGCCTGCGGCCCGCAATGGTGGCGCTGTTGAATGCATCCTTGTCGGTCTCGAAGACGATGGCGTCGGCGCTGACCAGCGCTGCGCGCGCATCGAGATCGCCTGGCCTGGCAACCACATAGACCTTGGGCACCAGCACCGTCTGCACCGTGCCATCGGGCAGGGTCACGTCCTGCTCGACCAGCCAGACCATGTCGCTGGTGAGCTTGGCCATCTGCGCGGCGCTCAGCGCCACGCCGGGGCGCAGTCCGTGGGCCTTGGCAAAGGTCGTACCGCTTTGCAGCAGCGCCTGGTATTGCGCATCGTTGCTGCGATAGTCGCCCAGAAAGCGCCGGCCCGTGAGCTGGCCCACCTGCTGCTGCACCAGTTGCTGTTCGTAGAAACCATCGCCCAGGCGCTTTTGCAGCCGGTCGCGCAAGGGCGCATCGCCACGCCGATGGCCCACGGCCAAAGGCGGGTCTGTGGATGGCACTGCCTGCGGCTGTTGATGTCCGTTTTCTTGCGTGGCGGCAGGCGAAGCGTCCAGTGCCTCGAGCATCTGGTCCGACGAAGTCCATGGCTGGCCGCGCGTGAATGCGGGATCGGTTTCTATCAGCGGCTGAATGGCGCTGGCCGGGTGCAGTACATAAAGAGCGCTTTGCGGCAGGGCCTCACGCGCTTGCAGCGTGCGGGCCAGCAGACCGGATTCGGTCGCGTGTTCCTGCACTACCGGCGTCGGCCGTTGTGCGTTGTCGCTGGTGTTGGGGTTGGCGTCGAGGCGCGTGGACGGGCCGCGAGGGTGGTACTGCCTGAAGACCACGGTGGGCAGGTCGAAAGTGCCGACAGCCGTGGCGCTGTAGGGCTGCTGCGGCGAGTTGTACAGACTCTGGTGACCGTGGCCCCCGCCGTCGAACTTCCAGTTGTAGCGTATGGCGTCGCCCTGGGTCAGCGTTTTCTGCTTGCCCTTGCTGGCCTGGTTGCGGGGTTGCTGGCCATCGATGCGGCCCCCTGCGGTCACCGTGGAGTCGATGTTGTTCACCTGGCTGGTGGCGAAATCGAGGTTGCCGCCGGCCTCTATGCGCGCGGGCAGGGTCTTTGTGACTCTGTCCCTATGGATGGTCTGAGTGACATTGAAAATCCTGGTGTAGATGCGCGCGCTGTCCAGTGTCTGGTTGTTCTTCTCGATGACCTCCAGAATGGCGGCATGGAGCTGCATCGCGGCATTGATGGACTTCTGGTACGAGACCTGCGCTGCTTCGAAAGCCTTCCTGTCGGCATCGCTTTGCCATTCGGCGCGGCCGGCCTCATTGAGGATGGCGCCAAAGTTCCAGGGCAGGGGTGCGGTGGCGGTGTAGTCTTTGGGGCGCGCAATGCCGAATTCGGCAAAGCGTGGCGAGCCCTCGGGCTCCAGCTGCAGATGAATGTCTTTCGGAAAGTCTTCGCCGTACTTGTTCGACGTTGCCGTTCTGATGAATGCCGGGGGCAGCGTGCTCAGGAACTTGTCTGGAAAGACAGGCTTGAACATCCGCCCGTCGGACTTCGAGCCGGGAATGGGCATGTCGGGTTCGAATCCCCCCTTGCTCGCAGAAAATGGCACGAATGTTCCCGGCTGCACTTCCCTGTAGAGCGCGGCGCTTTCCGGCTCCTTGCCCTCGAGCGCAATCAGGTCGCCACCAGCCCTTTTTTCCACGTCTGCCAGCGACGCGGTCTCCACGCCGGCATTCAGGTTGTTGATGACGCGCATTTCGAGCTTCATGTTGCCCTGGGCATCGATGCGCGCTCCGGTGTTGTTCAGCAATTGGCCGCGTCCGACGGCATGGCGCCGGGCATCGAGGCTTTCGCCCATTCGCATGTCGCCCAGGCTTTGCAGCGTTGCACCGTCCGCATTGATCACCAGCGGCACGCCCAGATCCAGGTCCTGGCGCGCGGCGATCACAGGCGTGCTGCCCTCGGCATGGTCAGGGCGGTTTTCCAGCCGCTTGGCCGCAATGGACAGATGGTCGCCGTAGATGCGGCCGGTGCCGATGTTGTCGACGCTGTGGGCATCGAGGCGCGTGTCCTGTCCATCGATCAGCCCGCGGTTGGCAATGCCCTGGCTGGCCCGGATGGCCGTTGTGCCCTGGCGGGCGCTGATCTCGGCGCCATGCTGATTGTCGATCTGCGTACCCACGATCTCGGTGGCCGTGCCGCCAAGCAGCCGGCCCTGGTTGTTCATCTTTCCGTCAATTTCGATTTTCAGCTTGCCGTTGGCCGACATCGTTCCCTGGTGGGTGAGGTCCCTGGCCTGCTCCAGCGTCAGGTCGCCCAGCGCATCGAGGCGGCCGGCCCCCGTGACAGCCTGGTTGCGGATATACAGGGCGTTGGCGGAGAAGATCTGGCCGCCTTCGTTGGACAGCGTCTGCGTGGCCTGATCAAACGCCGTTCCCTGGGCCACGCCGGTATCGCGCAGCGTCAATGCGCTGCCCGCTTGCAGCTGACCCTGGCGGTTGTCGACCGGCCCGCGGCTCTCGATCAGCAGATCACGCGTGGCATTGATCATCCCGCGCTGGTTGTTGATGGGCGCATCGCCGGCAAACAGCTGCAGATCGCCGCCGGACTGGATCCAGCCGCCTTCGCTGTTGTCGATGCCCGTGGCGCTGGTGATGTGCAGCGGATTCGCCGCGCCAGCGGTCAGGAGCGTGCCGCCTCTGTTGCTCAACGCGCCGGTGTTGAGATGCAGCCCCCCGGCGGCGCTGAAGGTGCCGGCGTCGTTGGTGATGGTGGGCACCTCTGCGAACAGGGATTGCGCACTGCGCAGCACGCCGCCGGTGTTGTCGATGTGACGCGCCACGAAGCGCAGATCGGTGGCGACGAACAGCGTGCCTTGCGTGTTCAGCACCGACGTCTGCGCGCCCGTAAGGCGTTGCAGCTGCAAGGCGCCCTTGCGGTTATCGAGCAGGCCTTCGCTGTGCAGCTCACGCAGATCGGCCGAACCGCTGTTGACAAAGGAGTGGATGGCCTTGACGTCGGCCGCGCCGCTGGCAAGCAGTTCGCCGGTGTTTTCCAGCCGCTGCGAGACGTGGATCCTGCCGCGGCGCAGGGCCGCATCGGCCGGCGCCGTGGGCTCAGGCGCTGCGTGGACCCCAGGCGCTGGCCCCGCTGCGGGTGGAGCAGGCGCGCCGAGCAGCGCATTTTCGCCCAGGTTGGACACGGCGAGGCTGCTGATCTCCAGCAGTTGCGCACCGGTCTGGACTATCCGGCCCGCATTGTCCAGGCGCGCGGCCGTGAGGTCCAGACGCTGGGCGGCCAGCGTGCCGCGATTGTCGATTGCTCTGGCCGAGATCTCCAGGTCTGCGCCCGGGCCCTGGCTCGCGATCACGCCCGAATTGCTCAACCTGCCATCGGCGGACAGCATGAATGGGCCGGTCGTGGCCGCCAGAATCCCTGCATTGCGCACGCCCAGTCCGGCCTCGGTGCCTATCAGCGTGATCTTGTGCGCATACATGCCGCCCAGATGCGCAACATCCAGCGCAAACAGCGGTTTGTCCTGCGCGCCGTTGGGAGTGCTTGCTTGCACCGCGCCGTCCGCGGAAAGCTCATTGATGCCTGTGACCACACGCAGGTCCCGGCCCCAGAGGCCCGCATTGAGCGCGATCGCGCGCGCGAGCACCTGGGCATAGTCGGCCTGGCCTGCGTCGAAGCCATGGCCTTCGATATGGACCGCACCGCCGCGCACGCTGAATCCCTCGAGATTGCCGCCTGCGTCATAGCGCGGCGCTCCTGTCGTCAGCGTCAGGCCGGCGGCATTGATCAGCGACAGCCCGTTTACGAGCAGCCCCGAAGGATTGGCCACGATCACGTCGGCGCGCTGGCCCGCGACTTCGAGCGTGCCCGCGAGCCGCGACTGCGCGGCCGACTGGACTTCGTTGACGATGACCTTGGCGCTGCCGTTCGCGAGCCAGGGATTGCCCGGCACCCAGCCGCCGATCTGGCTTTGCACCGGCGTGCGGCTGTTGTTGAGAATGGCGCCGCGCTCGCCGCGCTGGCCGATGTCGAACTGCTGATAGCGGTTGCGGCTTACGCCTGCGGCGGAAGGCGTCTGGATCTGCACGGCAGGCGTGCCGTTGGCGGCGTTGATCACCATGGGGCGTTCGCGGCCGGGCGCCGATGGGTCGGCGATGATCTGCGCCAGGCCGCCGGGCGCGGCGAGCAGCAGGCACAGTGCGGCAGCGACAGGAAGCGCGCTGCTGGACAAGCCGCCATGGCCGCCGGTGGCGGTCTCCTGCACGGCTATCCATAGTCCGCGTGCGCGGTTGAAAATGACGCGGTGCAAATGTTGGTTCATGGCCGTTCCTCGCTAGCCCATACGCCATGCTGTATCGCTACCGGAGCGCCGTGGTTCGGAAGTGAGCGGGTCTTTGGATAGGTGCGCGAAGAAAGCCCGTGCCGGAGAAATCGCGCAAGCCGCAGGCCTGGCGCAGGGCGCGAATTGTGAACAATTCCATTCCAGGTGCCGGGTTGTCGGGTGAGGGCTTTTTCCTGGCGGTTTTGCGCATACCATGCCGCTGAAGATCTTTTTTGTTGACGCATGCGCCGCGCCGTAGGGCATGGCGCGAAGGAACCGCACCATGAATTCCTCGAACTCCTTGACCAACGAACTGCTGGGCCAGCTCCAGGGCGCGCCCATGCAAAGCATGGCGCAGCAGCTGGGCATGGGCCCGGCGGAAACCGAGCAGGCGGTGGGCACGGCCTTGCCCATGCTGCTGGGAGCGCTGGGCAGCAATGCCACCCAGCCGCAAGGCGCGATGGATCTGTTCGGCGCGCTGCAGCGCGACCATGCAGGCGCTGCCGCCGGCAATGGCCTGGGCGACATGCTGGGCGGAATGCTCGGTGGCCTGCTGGGCGGCGGCGCGGGCCAGTCGCAGGCGCCCGATGGCGCATCGATCCTGGGCCATATCTTCGGCGGCAAGCAGCAGCAGGCGGAGACCGGACTGGCCCAGGCTACGGGCCTGGGCGCCAATGCCGGCCAACTGCTGCAGATCCTCGCGCCCATCGTGATGGCGTTTCTCGCCCAGCGCGTGCAGTCGGGCGGGCTGGACGCCGGCGGCCTGGGCCAGGTGCTGGGCCAGGAAAAGGCCCAGGTGCAGCAGCAGGGCGGCGCCGCGGGCGATCTGCTGTCCGGGCTGCTCGATCAGAACGGCGACGGCAAGCTCGATATGGGCGACCTGTTCAAGCTCGGCGCGGGTTTTCTCGGCGGCCGCCGCTGAAGCTGGCCTGCGCGCCAGGATTTTTTCTCGTCCGGGTGGTTTTGGTTATTGCATTGCCGCCCGGCTGCACCGACACTGGTCATGCTTGTTCGACTTCAGGAGCCGGGTATGACGACTGTTGCAGACATCCTGCGGGCCAAGGGAAGCGCCGAAGTGCATTCCGTGGGCCCCGAAGACTCCATGCTTGAGGCGCTGCAGCGCATGGCCGAACACCGCATAGGTGCATTGATGGTGCTGGACGGCTCCCAGCCCGGCCATATCGCTGGCATCGTCACCGAACGCGACTATGCGCGCAAGATCGTGCTCCAGGGCCGCAATTCGGCGACCACGCCGGTGCGTGAAGTCATGACGGCATCGGTGCATTGCGTGGACGCGGCGCAGACCTGCGAGGAATGCATGGCGCTGATGACACGCCAGCGCATACGCCATCTGCCGGTGCTCGATGCGCAGAACCAGCTGATCGGTCTGGTCTCCATTGGTGACCTGGTGAAGGCCATCATTTCCGAGCAGCAGTTCACCATCGACCAGCTCGAGCACTACATTTCGGGCCAGCGCGGCTGAGCTGCAGGGCCATTTGCGCGCCCGGGCGCGCGGCGGCCCCAAGGAGTTCTACACTTCAGCCCATGAGCTTGCTGATACTGGGTATTGAATCTTCGTGCGATGAAACCGGCGTGGCCTTGGTGCGCCTGCAGGATCCATCGGAGGGCGCGGCCGTGCCCACGCTGCTGTCGCATGCCTTGCACAGCCAGATCGAAATGCACCAGGCCTATGGTGGCGTGGTGCCCGAACTCGCCAGCCGCGACCATATCCGCCGCGTGCTGCCGCTGACCGAAGCCGTGCTGGCCGAGTCGGGCAAGAAGCTCGCCGATGTCGATGTCGTGGCATTCACGCGCGGCCCTGGCCTGGCCGGTGCGCTGCTGGTCGGCGCGGGCGTGGCCTGCGCTCTGGGCGCGGCTCTGGGCAAACCCGTGCTGGGCATACACCACCTCGAAGGCCATCTGCTGTCGCCGTTCCTCAGCCAGGACCCGCCTACGTTTCCGTTCGTCGCGCTGCTGGTGTCGGGCGGCCACACGCAGCTGATGCGCGTCGATGGCGTGGGCGCCTATGAGATCCTGGGCGAAACGATTGACGATGCCGCGGGCGAAGCCTTCGACAAGTCGGCCAAGCTGATGGGCCTGGGCTATCCGGGCGGTCCCGCGCTGTCGAAGCTGGCGCAGGAAGGCGACCCGCTGGCGTTCAAGCTGCCGCGCCCGCTGCTGCACAGCGGCGACCTCGATTTTTCGTTCGCGGGCCTCAAGACCGCGGTGCTGACCCAGGCCAAGAAGCTCGGCGACGACCTGCCCGCGCGCAAGGCCGATCTGGCCGCGAGCACCGAAGCCGCGATCGTCGATGTGCTGGTCAAGAAGACGCTGGCCGCGCTCAAGCAGACCGGCATGCAGCGCGTGGTGGTTGCCGGCGGCGTGGGCGCCAACCGCCTGCTGCGCGCCCAGCTCAATGCAGCCTGCGCGAAGATGAAGGTGCGGGTTCACTATCCCGAGCTGCACCTGTGCACCGACAACGGCGCGATGATCGCCATGGCAGCGGCCATGCGCATACAGTCGGGCCGCGAGCAGCCGGCCGCCGAGTACGCGTTCGATGTGAAGCCGCGCTGGCCGCTGGACTCGCTCGCCTGAGCGCGGCGGGCGATTTACAAAAACTTCACGCGCCCGAAGCCGGGCTGACAAGGGCGGGCGGCACAATGGTTGCCATGCCTACCCTGACTTTGCAGAACAATCCTCTTGCCGCGCGCCGGCCCGGCGCGGCGCTGGCTGCGGCGCTGGTGGCCCTGGCGCTCGCCGGCTGCGCTACGTCGCAGCCGCCCAGCGCTGGCCTGCCGGCGCTGAGCGTGCCCGCTACCTGGTCGCCCGGCCATCTGGTCTATGCCCCCGATGCCGATCCGCAATCGCTGGCCCGCTGGTGGCAAGGCCTGGGCGATGCCCAACTGACCGGCTTGGTCGAGCAGGCGCTGCAGGCCAACCCTTCGCTGGCCGCGACCCAGGCCGCGCTGCGCCAGGCGCGCGCCCAGCGCGATGTGACTGCCGCCGGGCTGTCGCCCTCGCTGGACGGCTCGGGCTCGGCCCAGCGCTCGCGCTCGGGCAATTCCACGGGCAACAGTTTTTCCACGGGCCTCGATGCAAGCTGGGAAATCGATGTGTTCGGGCGCATTGCCAGCGGCGTCGCGGCCGGCGACGCCGATGTGCGCACGGCCCAGGCCACGCTCGAAGGCGCGCGCGTGTCGCTCGCGGCCGAAGTGGCGCTCAGCTATATCGAACTGCGCAATCTGCAGCAACGCCTGGCGATTGCGCGCAGCAACCTCGCGAGCCAGCAGGAAACGCTGCAGATCACCGACTGGCGCATGCAGGCCGGACTGACCACCTCGCTGGCCACCGAGCAGGCGCGGGCCGCGGCCGCGCAGACCGCGGCCCAGGTGCCGGCGCTCGAGGCCAGTCTCGCGCAGACGCGCCATGCGCTGGCCGTGCTCACGGGCCAGAACCCGGCGGCGCTCGACGCCCAGCTCGCCGCCGTGGCGCGCGTGCCCCAGGCGCCCGATGCGCTGGCGCTCCAGATTCCCGCTGAGACGCTGCGCCAGCGCCCCGATGTGATTGCCGCCGAAGCGCGTGTGGCGGCCGCGCTGGCGCGCGTGTCGCAGGCCGATGCCGCGCGCTACCCCAGCTTTCGCCTCGGCGGCTCGCTGGGCCTGCGCGCATTGACGCTGGGCGCCTTGACCCAGGGCGGCTCGGTGGTGAGTTCGCTGCTGGGCAGCATTTCGGTGCCGCTGCTCGATGGCGGCGCGGCGCGCGCCCAGGTACGCGTGCAGGAAGCCGGCCTGGAGCAGTCGCGGCTGAACTACGCAGCCACCGTGCTCACGGCGCTGCAGGAAGTCGAAGACGCACTGGCCGCGCTGCAGGGCGACGGCCTGCGGCTGGAACAATTGCGCGT
Source organism: Comamonas sp. DB36 (assembly GCF_057914905.1). NCBI lineage: Bacteria > Pseudomonadati > Pseudomonadota > Betaproteobacteria > Burkholderiales > Comamonadaceae > Comamonas > Comamonas sp. DB36. Next base: position 3,282,175 of record NZ_CP196631.1, on the reverse strand, counting down.
CGCAGCGCAAGCCGCCGCCAATGCCGCGCTGCTCGCGCAGCAGCGCTACAGCAGCGGCCTGGTCGACTTCCAGACCGTGCTCGAAACCCAGCGCACCCAGCTGTCCTCGCAGGACAGCCTCGCCAGCGCCCAGGCCACGCTCACGGCCGACCATGTACGGCTGTACAAGGCCCTGGGCGGCGGCTGGACGCCCGGCGGCGCCGAAAGCAGTGCCGCCGCGCCGGCCACGAATTGAATCACCGACGGATCCCGCATATGAACAACAACAAAGAATCCCAAGCCACCACCAGCAAGGAAGCGCTGCTCGGCGCCACGGTGTCGCGCCCCTGGTGGCGCCGTACTTCCGTCTGGGCCGGCGTGGCGGTGCTGGTTGCCGCGGGCGCGGGCCTGGCCTACTGGCAGTCCGTGAAGGCCGCGCGCGCGCTGCCGCAGTACGTGAGCCAGGAAGTCAAGCGCGGCAATCTGCGCCTCACGGTCGCGGCCAACGGCACGCTGGTGCCCACGCGCCAGGTGAATATCGGCAGTGAACTGTCGGGCACGGTGCGCAATGTGCGCGTCGATGTGAATGACCGCGTGAAGAAGGATCAGGTGCTGGTCGAGCTCGACACCGCCAAGCTCAGCGCCCAGGTCGCGCGTTCGAGCGCCTCGCTGGCTTCGGCCCAGGCGCGCCAGGCGCAGGCGCGGGCGACGACCAAGGAAGCGCGGGCCAATCTGGGCCGGCTCGAGGAAGTCGCGCGCCTGTCCGGCGGCAAGGTGCCGTCGGCCGCGGAACTCGACACCGGCCGCGCCACGCTGGAGCGCGCGGTCGCCGACGAGCAGGCCGCTGCCGCGTCGGTGCAGGACGCGCGCGCCGCGCTGTCCACCGACCAGACCAATCTGTCCAAGGCCTCGATCACTTCGCCCATCGACGGCGTGGTGCTGACGCGCGCTGTCGATCCCGGCAATGCCGTGGCCGCTTCGCTGCAGGCCGTGACGCTGTTCACGCTGGCCGAAGACCTGTCGCGCCTCAAGCTCGAAGTGAGCGTGGACGAAGCCGATGTGGGCACTGTGCAGCCCGAACAGAAGGCGACGTTCACGGTCAGCGCCTACCCGTCGCGCACCTATCCGGCGCGCGTGACGCGCGTCGCCTACGGCTCGACCAAGACCGACAACGTGGTGACCTATATCGCCACGCTCGAAGTCGCCAATGAAGACCTGAGCCTGCGCCCCGGCATGACGGCAGCGGCCACCATCACCTCGACCGAACGCAAGGACGTGCTGCTGGTGCCCAACGCCGCGCTGCGCTTCACGCCCACGGTGCCGGGCGCTGCGCCCGCGGCGCGCGAAGGCAGCGGCGGCGGCATCATGGGCCAGTTGATGCCGCGCGGCCCGCGCCCCGGCGGCGGCGGCGGCGGCCAGCGCCGCGGCGGCGCGGCGGGTGGCAAGAACGATGGCGGCGAGACGCCGCGCGAAGTATGGGTGCTCGAAGAGGGCAAGGCCGTGGCCGTCAAGGTGGTCACGGGCATCAGCGACGGCCGCATGACCGAGGTGCGCAGCGAGACGCTGCAGCCGGGCATGGCGGTGATCACCGACCAGCGCTCCGGGAGCACGAAATGACGGCCGGCGCCGAACACCCGCTGATCAGCCTGCGCAACATCACCAAGGTCTACGGCGAAGGCCGGCTTGCGTTCCAGGCGCTCAAGGGCGTGGACCTGGACATCGCCCAGGGCGACTTCGTCGCCATCATGGGCCCCAGCGGCTCGGGCAAGTCGACGGCGATGAACATGCTGGGCTGCCTCGACCGTCCGACCACGGGCGAATACCTGTTCAAGGGCGCGCATGTGGAAACGCTCACGCGCGACGAACGCGCGCTGCTGCGGCGCCAGTTCTTCGGCTTCGTGTTTCAGGGCTTTCACCTGCTCGCGCGCACCACGGCGCTGGAGAACGTCGAGCTGCCGCTGCTGTACCGCGGCGAGCCCACGGCCAAGCGCCATGCGGCCGCCAAGAAGGCGCTCGCGGCCGTCGGTCTGAACGGCTGGGAACACCATACGCCGGCCGAACTCTCGGGCGGGCAGCAGCAGCGCGTGGCGATCGCGCGCGCCATCGTCACCGAACCCGTGGTGCTGCTGGCGGACGAGCCCACGGGCAATCTCGACAGCCAGCGCAGCAATGAAATCATGGAGCTGCTGTGGCGCCTGAACGCCGACCTGGGCATCACGGTGCTGATGGTCACGCACGAGCCCGACATGGCGGCTTATGCCCGGCGCATCGTGCGCTTTGTCGACGGGCGGCTCGACACCGACACGCTCAACCCCGCACCCGTGGTGCTGGCGCGTGAGCAGGGCCTGGCCCTGCCGACGGAGGCGCACTGATGTTTCTGAGTTCCATCCTGCTGGCACTGCGCTCGATACGGCGCAATCTGCTGCGCTCCTTCCTGACCATCCTGGGCATCGTGATCGGCGTGAGCGCGGTGATCACCATGGTGACGCTGGGCAACGGCGCAACCCTCGCCGTGCAGAACCAGATTTCCGGGCTGGGCACCAACCTGCTGCAGATCCGGCCCGGCCAGCGCATGGGCCCGGGCAGCGGCGGCGCGCCCACGTTCAAGGACACCTATGTCGATGCGATCGCCCAGCAGATCGGCGGCATCTATGCGGTCGCGGCCGAAGGGCGGGCGACGGCCACCGTGGTTGCGGGCGGGCGCAACTGGTCGAGCAGCGTGATCGGCAGCACCAACGAATGGCTCAAGACCGGCAACTGGCAGCTGGCCACGGGGCGCGAGTTCACGCCCGAGGAGATACGCGCGGGTGCGGCGGTCTGCATCATAGGTGCGACCGTGAAGCGTGAGCTGTTCGGCAACGCCGATCCCATGGGCGAGCTGATGCGGGTGCGCGAGTTCTCCTGCGAGATCATTGGCGTGCTGGCCTCCAAGGGCCAGGGCGCGTTCGGCAACGACCAGGACGACATGGTGCTGGTGCCGCTCAACACGCTGCAGCGGCGCATCACCGGCTCCAAGCGCATCAATACCTTGCTGGTGTCGATGGCCGACGGCAGCGAGCCCGAGCGCGTCAAGGCCAGCCTGCGCCAGCTGCTGCGCGAGCTGCGCAAGCTGGCGCCGGCCGACGAGGACAACTTCAACATTCTCGACACCAAGCAGCTGGCCGACACGCTGTCGGGAACCACCCAGGTGATGACCATGCTGCTGGGCGCGGTCGCGGGCGTGAGCCTGCTGGTGGGCGGCATAGGCATCATGAACATCATGCTGGTCAGCGTGACCGAGCGCACGCGCGAGATCGGTCTGCGGCTGGCCATTGGTGCGCTCGAGCGCGAAGTGCTGCTGCAGTTCCTGATCGAGGCCGTGGTGCTGGCCGCGCTCGGCGGGCTGATAGGCATTGCGCTGGCGACCATCGCCTCGGTGATCCTGGCCGGCGTGATGGACGTGCCCTATGTGTTCAATGTAAGCGTGAACCTGCTGTCGTTCGTGTTCTCGGCGGGAATCGGCGTGGTGTTCGGCTACTTTCCCGCGCGCCGCGCCGCGCGGCTCGATCCCATCGAGGCACTGCGCCACGAGTGAGAGTCGCCACCCAATAAAAAACCCGGCCGATTGGCCGGGTTTTTTATTGGACTCGGAACGTCACTCGATGCTCAGGGTCACGGCCTTGTCGACCGGCGCGAGCTTGGCCAGGCGCAGCGTCAGCACGCCGTGCTCGAGCTTGGCGCTGCTGGCCGCAGCATCGATCTCATGGTCGAGTTCCCACGAGCGCTGCACCTTGCGCGGCGCGCCTTCGACGCTGGTCAGGTGCACCTGCGCGCCTTCGAGGCGCAGTTGCAGCTGTTCGCGCGAAACGCCGGGAACATCGAGCTGCAGCGTGGTCGCATGCTCGTCCTGGGTCGCGGTGAACGCGGCGCTGGCCGAGGCCGAAGCTTCGGACAGGCGGTTGAGCGGCGGAGTCAGCGTGGACTGGAGAAAGCGCTGCAAGGCCTGATCGGCGGCGCGCGGGAAACCTTGGCTGGAACGGCGAATCATGGGTGCAGTGAAAATCATCACGAAAGCTCCTGTTGGGGGCGCGGCGTTCGATATGGCTGCCGCTTGCTTCCGAAGTGCAGGCGTCCCAACAGGATTTCAAGCAAAAAAAGTGATGAATATTTCAGCACCCAGGCCCTTGAAAAAGGGTGCTCAGGCGCCATGCGGGCGCGCAGGATCAGCGTTTGCGCGCCGCCTCGCGCGCAGCCTTCACTTCCTCGCCCAACTCGATCACCGACAGCGCGTAATAGCTCGACCAGTTGTAGCGCGTGATCGCGTAGAAGTTCTCGGTGCCGGCGATGTACAGCGGCGCGGCGCCGCCGTTTTGCAGTTCCACCAGCGCCAGCGGGCCGTTGTGCGTGTCGCCCGGCGGCTGAGGGCGCGCGCCCAGCGCCAGCATGCGCTCGGGCGTGAAGGTCGGCAGGATGTCGGGGGCCAGCAATTCGGCCATCTGCTCGGGCGCGGCATTGAGCGCTACCGGGTAGTGCGTGGCCATGCCGGGCTTCCAGCCGTGGGCAATGAAGTAGTTGGCCACCGAGCCAATGGCATCGACGGGGCTGCTGAACAGATCGATGTGGTCGTTGCCGTCGAAATCCACCGCCCACTTGACCCAGCTCGAAGGCATGAACTGGCCCAGGCCCATCGCGCCCGCATAGCTGCCCAGCAGCGCGAACGGGTCCATGCCGCCGCGGTGCGTGAAGCTCAGGAACTGCTCGAGTTCGCCGCGGAAGTATTCGGTACGCGCCGCGGCCCGGGGGTGGGCCTGCGGAAAGTCAAACGACAGCGTGGCGAGGGCGTCGATCACGCGGAAGTTGCCCATCTGCTGGCCGTAGACGGTTTCCACGCCGATGATGCCGACAATGATTTCCGCGGGCACGCCGTATTCGCGTTCGGCGCGCGCCAGCGCCGCCGCATGGGTCTGCCAGAAGCGCACGCCGGCGCGGATGCGCACCGGGTCGATGAAGCGGCCGCGGTAGGCGTTCCAGTTCTTTGCCGTGCCCTGGGGCGCAGGCGTCATGAGACGCGGCACCTGGGGCAGGAAGCGCGCCTGGCCCAGCGTCGCCTGGACCCAGTCCAGCGGCAGGTCGCGGCGCGCGGCGATGTCGGCCGCCAGCTGCATGGCCTCGCTGCGTTCGGCATAGGGCATCGTGCCCTGCACCGCGCTGCGCTGTTTCGCGGACTGGGCAAAAGCGGGAAGGGTGAGGGTCGTGGTGCAGGCCGCGAGGCAGACAAGGGCAGTGGAAAGCAGTCTTTTCATGGATCTTGGAGCCGACTGGCGCGGGGCCAGTTCAGGGATTTGAATTCGCGCCGCAGCTCGGACAGGTGCTGGGCCGGGTTGGCATCGGCGGCGGGGCTGGCGTAGCGCTGGCGCTCCAGGCGCAGCAGCCAGTGCGCGATTGCCGCCGCGTCGGTCCCCCATTGTGCGCTGGCCAGCGAGGCCATCGTGCGCGGTGGGGCATGGGCGGGCAGATCGAGTCCCGCCTGCTGCAGCCGGGCATGGGCCTGGCGGCGCAGGCGCTGCCAGCCGTCGGCCGGCGCGCGGCGCTCGCGCCACAGCCAGGCGGAGACGGCCAGCGCCGCGGCGCCGGCCAGGCCGGCCAGCCATTGCAGCAGCGTCTGCCACGAAGGCGACGACAGGCCCAGTAGGCCCAGCAGATCGGATTGGCGGGTCTGCGTGTAGTTGAGCACCCACTGGTTCCAGCCGTTGTTCATCGCCTCCCAGGCCGCGCGCAGCTGCTGCACCAGGCCGGGCGCGATCACGCTGTCCATGGCCTGGCCGAAAGCGCCGCGCGGCGCCGACAGGCGCTGCAGTTCGCTGGTGCGCCCGGGCGCGACGGCCGTGGTCGGGTCCACGCGCACCCAGCCCTGGCCCGCGATCCAGACTTCGGCCCAGGCATGGGCATCGCTGTTGCGCACCGTCCAGTAGCCGTCGACCGGATTGACTTCGCCGCCCTGGTAGCCGGTGACAATGCGCGCGGGAATGTCGAGCGCGCGCATCAGCACCACGAAAGCCGAGGCAATATGCTCGCAAAATCCCTGCTTGCTGTCGAACCAGAAGTCGTCGGCGGTGTGCACCGCGACCACGCCCGGCTCCAGCGTGTAGCGGTAGCCGCCGCTGCGCAGGCGCGCCAGCGCGGCTTCGACAAACGCGGCATTGCCTGCCTGGCCCATCTCGGCGCGCAGCTGCGCGGCCAGCGCGACGGTGCGCGGGTCCGAGCCATCGGGCAGCACGGTATAGGCGGCCAGGGAAGGACTGGCCTGCAGCGGGCCGTGGCGGAAATCCACATGGCTTTGCACGCGGTAGCGCAGCACGTCGGTCACGGGCCGCTGGCTCAGCCATTGCAACTGCGGCGTCATGCGCGCGCGCTGGCCTGGCAGTTCGGGCGCGGTCTGTGCCGCGTCCAGCGTCAGCAGCCAGCGGCGGCGGTGGGGCTCGAGCGTGGCTTCGTACGACACCGCCGGGCCGCGCACCTGCAGTTGTCCGGTCGGTGCATCGGCCTCCCAGGTGTCGGCGTTGAAACGCGGTGTCTCGCGCCATTGCCGGCCGTCGAACACCGACAGCACCGGGCCGCGGAAATACAGCGTGGAGCGCGGCGGCGGCTGGGGCGCGTCAAAGCGCAGGCGCAGCGCGATGCTGTCGTCAAGCGCCAGGCGGGCGACTTCGCCCACGGTCATGTCGGGCGACAGGCCGCTGCGCCCGGCGAGATCGTCGCCCGGAACGCCCCACAGCGGTGCCATGCGTGGAAACAGCAGGAACAGCACCAGCATCACCGGCGTGCCCCACAGCACCAGCTTGCCCGCAATGCGCAGCGATTCGCTCAGCGGCGGCCGGCCCACGGGAAGATGGGCGTTGACCACGGCCGTCAGCAGGCCCAGCAGTGCGATCAGCAGCGCCGCGGCAATCGGCAGCGACTGCGAATAGAAGAAGTGGCTCAGCAGCGTGAAGAAGGCGAGAAAGAACACCACCAGCGCGTCGCGGCGCGCGCGCATCTCCAGCGTCTTGAGCGTCAGCAGCAGCACGACCAGGGTCACGCCCGGATCGCGGCCGACAAGGCTTTGGTGCGTGAGCCAGGTCGCGCCCACGGCCAGCAGCAGCAGCGCGGCCATGACCCAGCGCCCGGGCAGGGGCTGGGCGCGCCAGGCCAGCAGGCCGCGCCAGGCCAGCAGGCACAGCGCCAGGGTCAGCGTCCACCAGGGCAGGTGGCTCGCATGCGGGGCAATCACCCAGGCCACGACGGCCAGCAGGAACAAGGTGTCGCGCGTGTCGCGCGGCATGGCGTCAAGGCGGGCGCGCAGCGTCATGGTGCGGCTCCGGGCGCGGGCGCGTACAGCGCCAGGGCTTGCAGGCTGCGCTCGCGGTGGGACAGCCCGCTGTCGGGCGCCAGTCGCACGGCGCCGGGCAGATCCAGCCCCCATTGCACGCCCTGGCGGTCGGCGGCCAGCACCCAGGCGGTGAGCCGCGCAATGCGCGCTTCGGTATCGACCAGGCCGGTGGCTGCCGGGTCCAGCCACAGCCGGCCGGGCTGGGCCTGGGGCTGGTCGCGGCTGACCAGCGCGCCGCCCGTGGCCCAGGCCTGGGCGGCTTTTTTCCAGACCACCTGCTTGAGCGGATCGCCGCGGCGGTAGGCGCGCACGCCGTCGAAATCCTCGTTGCCCGCGGCGCGCGTGCCCGCGCGCCCCGTGCCCTGGGGGCGGGCCGGCGGCAGCGGCGGCGGCGCGGCCTCGGCCTCGGGGTAGACCAGCAGCTGCGTGGCCGGGCGCCAGTAGCTCCAGGCGCGAAAGCTGCCCAGCGGAAAGCGCGTCTCGGCGGTGATGCGCGGCAGCGGGTGCCAGCCCCTTTGGCGCGGCACGAAAGCCAGCTCGACCACGGCGCTGGCCTGGGCCGGCACATCGGTCCAGGCCCATTGCGGCGCGCCTTCAATGTCCTGGCTCACGGCCAGAGCGATGCCATGGCGCGCGCGCCGCGCGGGGTTGTCCAGCGTGATGCGCAGCGCGCAGCGCTGGCCCGCGAACACCGCTGCGGGCGGCTGCAGGTGCAGCACCAGGGCGCGCAGGTTGGCATGGCCGACCAGCATGCCGGCGGCCGCGCTGCCGGCCAGCAAAAAGGTCAGCAGATAGCCGAGGTTGAGCTGGTAGTTGATGCTGGCGATCAGCAGCACGGCCAGCGTCAGCGCAAGCATCCAGCCGGCGCTGGTCGGCAGGATGTAGACATTGCGCTGGGTCAGCAGTAACTGGTCGGTGCGCGGCAGGCGCGCGATCCAGCGGCCCTGCAGCTCCCGGCGCAAGGCGCGCAGGGGGCGCCAGCCACGGGCCGGGTGCGCGCCGCTCATGCGAGCGGCGTGGCGTCAAGCATGGCGCGCACCTGCTCGAGCGCGCCGCGCCCCGCATGGATGGCCGGCACCAGCCTGTGCGCCACGGTCTGCGCAAGAATGGCCTGAACGTCGTCGGGCGCCACATAGTCGCGCCCGCTGATCAGCGCCTGGGCCTTGGCCGCGCGCAGCAGGCCTATGCCGGCGCGCGGCGACAGGCCCTGCACGAACCAGCGGCCCGAGCGCGTGGCGTCTATCAGGTCCTGCACGTAATTGAGCAGCGCATCCGAGGCATGCACGGCCAGCACCTGGGCCTGCAGCTGCGCGAGCTGCTCGGCGTCGATCAGCGGCTGCAGCGAGTCCAGCAGGTCGCGCCGGCCGTTGCCGCGCAGCAGTTCGCGCTCGGCCGCGCGGTCGGGATAGCCCAGCGAAATGCGCATCAGAAAACGGTCCAGCTGGCTTTCGGGCAGCGCATAGGTGCCCAGCTGGTCCAGCGGGTTCTGCGTGGCAATCACGAAGAAGGGCTGGGGCAGGCGGTGGCTGCGGCCTTCGATCGACACCTGCTTTTCTTCCATGGCTTCGAGCAGCGCGCTTTGCGTCTTGGGGCTGGCGCGGTTGATCTCGTCGGCCAGCAGCAGTTGCGTGAACACCGGGCCCGGATGGAACACGAAATTTTCCTGGCCGCGTTCATAGATTGACACGCCTGTCAGGTCGCTGGGCATCAGGTCGGCGGTGAACTGCACGCGCGAGAACTGCAGGCCGAACGTATGGGCCAGCGCATGCGCCAGCGTGGTCTTGCCCACGCCGGGAACGTCCTCGATCAGCAGGTGGCCGCCGGCAAGCAGGCAGGCAACGCAGTCCTGGACTTGCGCTGTCTTGCCCACAATCACCGTGTTAAGCTGATTCAGGAGTGATTGGATGTGGGGCTGTGCTTGCATGGCGCCACGTTAGCCGAAAAACGACTGCGGAGACATGACACAGTGGGCAAGACCGGTTATTTTTCCCATCGAGAGTGCTGGAAGCACGATATGGGTCCTGGGCATCCGGAATGCCCGCAACGGCTCGACGCGATCGAGGACCGGCTGCTGATCAGCGGCGTGGGCGACGCGCTCGAGCGCCGCGACGCGCCCGCCGCGCCGCTGGCCGACATCGCGCTGGCGCACGACGGCGAATACTTGCAGTCCTTGCGCGAACGCTGCGAGCAGCTGGAGCAGGCCAAGCTGATCGGCGGTGCGCCCTATGCGCAGATCGATCCCGACACCGCGATCAACGCCCACACCTGGACTGCCGCGCTGCATGCGGCGGGCGCGGGAATCGCGGCCACCGACGCGGTGATCGCGGGCGAACTCGAGAACGCGTTCTGCGCGGTGCGCCCGCCAGGCCACCATGCGATGCGCGCCCAGGCCATGGGGTTTTGTTTCTTCAACAACGTGGCCGTCGCGGCGCTGCATGCGCTTGAACACCACGGCCTCGATCGCGTGGCGATCGTCGACTTCGACGTGCACCACGGCAATGGCACGGAAGACATCCTCGCCGGCGACCCGCGCGCGCTGATGGTCAGCGTGTTCCAGCACCCGTTCTTTCCGTTTTCGGGCGACAAGGAACCTGCGTCCAACATGGTCAACGTGCCGCTGCCGGCCTATACCAAGGGCATGGACATCCGCGAAATCGTCGAGATGATGTGGATTCCGCGGCTCGAAGCGTTCAAGCCGCAGATGATCTTCATCAGCGCCGGCTTCGACGGCCACCGCGAGGACGACATGGGCCAGTGGGCGATGAACGAGCAGGACTACGCCTGGATCACCAGCCGCGTCAAGGACGTCGCGCGGCGCTACGCCAAGGGCCGCATCGTCTCCTGCCTCGAAGGCGGCTACGCGATGAGCGCGCTGGGGCGCAGCGTGGAAGCGCATCTGCGCGTTCTGGCCGATCTTTGACCGCGCCCGGCCGGCGCAGCTTTTTCTGGAATTTCTCATATGCCTGATGCTTTCACGACCGCCGCCGATTCGCTGGTGCTGGTGCAGCGCGATGCGCGCGGCGTCGTCACGCTGACGCTCAACGACCCGGCGCGCTTCAACGCGCTGGGCAGCCCCATGCTGGCGGCGCTGCAGTCGGCCATCGACGCCGTCGCGGCCGACCCCGCGGCGCGCGTGCTGGTGCTGGCCGCGCAGGGCCGGGCGTTTTGCGCCGGCCATGATCTCAAGGAGATGGCCGCGGCCAGCGATCTGGCCAGCCACCAGAAACTGTTTGCGCAATGCAGCCGCATGATGCTGAGCCTGCACAAGCTGCCCGTGCCGGTGATTGCGCAGGTCCAGGGCATGGCCACGGCCGCGGGCTGCCAGCTGGTCGCGCAATGCGATCTGGCCGTGGCCAGCGACGCCGCCACTTTCGCCACCAGCGGCATACGCTATGGCCTGTTCTGTTCCACGCCCAGCGTTCCCCTGGTGCGCAACCTGCCTATCAAGAAAGCCATGGAGATGCTGCTCACGGGCGACTTCATCGACGCCGCGACGGCGCTGGACCAGGGCCTGCTCAATCGCGTGGTCGCGCCCGAAGCGCTGGGCGCTGCCGTCGAGCAACTGGTGCAGGCCATTCTCGCCAAGCCGCGCGTGGCCGTCGCCATGGGCAAGGCCCTGGTCTACCAGCAGCGTGAGCTGGGCATAGAGGCCGCGTACCAGCTCGCGGGGCAGACCATGGCGGTGAACATGCAGGACGCCGACGCCCAGGAGGGCGTGAGCGCGTTCGCGCAAAAGCGCCAGCCGCAGTGGAAGGCACAAGAATGAATACCAATGGTATCGATGCCTTTGAACGGCTGATGGAAGATTTCCAGCGCTCCAGCAGCTGGACCGAGTTCGGCCTCATTGCACTGTGCGTGGCGCTGGCCTTCCTCATCACCCGCGGTCTGCGCGCGCAATACGGCAGCGTGCATTCGGTCTGGCTGGGCCCGACGACGCTGGGCGGGGCGATGTTCCCGCTGCTGTGCCTGGTGCTGGTGGCCACGGCGCAGGCATTGCTGAGTCACTTCCAGCCGGTGTTCTGGCTGCGCGTGGCGACGTCCATCCTGCTGTCGCTGGCGGTGATCCGTTTTGTCGTGCGGGTGCTGGCCAAGACCTTTCCCGAATCGACGCCGGCGCGGCTGTTCGAGCGCATCTTCTCTTGGCTGGCCTGGGGCGTGGCGGTGCTCGCGAGCCTGGGGCTGCTGCCCGGCGTGATGGCCGATCTCAACAGCGTGCACCTGCCATTGGGCAAGACCCAGGTGAGCCTGCTGACCCTGATCGAAGGCGTGATATCGGCCGGGCTGATGATGATCGCGGTGCTCTGGGGCGCGGCGCTGTTCGAGCAGCGTGTGCTCAACCAGGTGATCACCGACCTGTCGATGCGCAAGGTGGCCATGAATCTGATGCGCACGGTGCTGATCACCGTGGGCCTGCTGGTGTCGCTGTCCATCGTCGGGGTGGACCTGACAGCGCTGTCGGTGATGGGCGGTGCCGTGGGCGTGGGCCTGGGCTTCGGCATGCAGAAGATCGCCTCCAACTACGTCAGCGGCTTTCTGGTGCTGATCGAGCGCGCGCTGCGCATCGGCGACAACGTGCGCGTCGACGGCTTCGAGGGCCAGATCACCGACATCAAGACCCGCTTCACCGTGATTCGCGCGTCCAATGGCCGCGAGTCCATCGTGCCCAATGAAACGCTGATCACCCAGCGCGTGGAGAATCTCACGGCTTTCGACCAACGGTTCTCGCTTTCCACGACCATTGTCGTGGACCTCGACAGCGACGTCGAACAGGTGACGGCGCTGCTGCTGGCGGCAGCCCGGACCCAGCCGCGCGTGCTCGAGAAACCAGCGCCATTTGTGCAACTGGTCGACATCCTGGCGCACGGCCTGCAGTTCACGCTGACCTATTACATCAACGATCCCCTCAACGGCCAGGGCAATGTGCGTTCGGCCGTGAACATGGCCGTGCTCGATGGCTTGCGCACCGCGCAGGTCTCGCTGGCCGTGCCGGCGCAGCGGCTGTCGTGGCCCATAGACCCCGAAGCCCAGGATGCAGGGCGCGGCGACTGGCGGCCCATGGCAGCGGCGAAAAATGGCGCTGCCGCCGCTGATAACCCCTAGAATAGAACGATCGTTCTTTTTATCACCTGCTTCCGGCAGGGGCGCTGAACGCTGCATGGAATGCTGCTTTGCGGCATAAAATGTTTGAGGTTTACGTTTACGTCAATTCAACTCATAAATCGAGGAGCCGCAGCAATGAAGGTACTGGTCCCAGTCAAACGCGTCGTGGACTACAACGTCAAGGTCCGCGTGAAATCCGACGGCACGGGCGTCGATATCGCCAACGTCAAGATGAGCATGAACCCGTTTGACGAAATCGCCGTCGAAGAAGCCGTGCGCCTCAAGGAAAAGGGCGTGGTCACCGAAGTCATCGCCGTCTCCTGCGGCGTGGCCCAATGCCAGGAAACCCTGCGCACCGCCATGGCGATCGGCGCCGACCGCGCCATCCATGTGCTGACCGATGTCGAACTCCAGCCCCTGGCCGTTGCCAAGCTGCTCAAGGCCCTGGTCGACAAGGAGCAACCCGGCCTGATCATCCTGGGCAAGCAGGCGATCGATGACGATGCCAACCAGACCGGCCAGATGCTGGCTGCGCTGGCAAACCTGCCCCAGGCAACGTTTGCTTCCAAGGTGGAAGTCGCGGGCGACAAGGTCAACGTCACGCGCGAAATCGATGGCGGCCTGGAAACCCTGTCGCTGGCCACGCCGGCCGTGATCACCACCGATCTGCGCCTGAACGAGCCGCGCTACGTGACGCTGCCCAACATCATGAAGGCCAAGAAGAAGCAGCTGGACTCCGTGACGCCTGAAGACCTGGGCGTGGACGTGACGCCGCGCCTCAAGACCCTCAAGGTCTCCGAGCCCGCCAAGCGCGGCGCCGGCGTCAAGGTCGCCGATGTGGCGGCGCTGGTGGACAAGCTCAGGAACGAAGCCAAGGTGATCTGAGCCGCCCGCCATCTTTTTTAGGCGAGGCCGTTCATCCTTCGACAGGCTCAGGACGAACGGGGGGTGAGCGCTGTGCCCCATTTCCGTTCGCGCTGAGCTTGTCGAAGCGTAGGTATCCATACCCGAAAGAATTTCATGACCAATCTCGTTATTGCAGAACACGACAACGCCTCGATCAAGCCCGCCACCCTCAACACCGTCACGGCCGCCGTGGCCTGCGGTGGTGACGTGCATGTGCTGGTGGCCGGCGAAGGCGCTGCCGCCGCCGCCGCCGCCGCGGCCCAGATCGCCGGTGTTTCCAAGGTGATACACGCCGATGGCGCAAGCCTGGCCCATGGCCTGGCCGAGAACGTTGCCGCCCAGGTGCTGGCCCTCGCTTCCAGCTACAGCCATATCCTTTTCCCCGCCACGGCCGGCGGCAAGAACGTCGCGCCGCGCGTTGCCGCCACGCTCGATGTCGCGCAGATCAGCGACATCACCAAGGTGGTCTCGCCCGACACGTTCGAGCGCCCCATCTACGCCGGCAACGCGATTGCGACCGTGCAGTCGGGCGACGCGACCAAGGTGATCACCGTGCGCACCACGGGCTTTGACGCCGCTGCCGCCAGCGGTGGTTCGGCCGCCGTGGAAACCATTGCCGCTGCCGCCGATGCGGGCAAGAGCAGCTTCGTGGGCAGCGAGATCGCCAAGAACGACCGCCCCGAACTCACTGCCGCCAAGATCATCGTTTCCGGCGGCCGGGCGCTGGGCAGCAAGGAAAAGTTCGACGAAGTGATCACGCCGCTGGCCGACAAGCTGGGCGCGGCCATCGGTGCTTCGCGCGCCGCGGTCGATGCCGGCTACGCGGCCAACGATCTGCAGGTCGGCCAGACCGGCAAGATCGTCGCGCCGCAGCTGTACATCGCCGCAGGAATTTCGGGTGCCATCCAGCATCTGGCCGGCATGAAGGACTCCAAGGTGATCGTGGCGATCAACAAGGACCCCGAAGCACCGATCTTCAGCGTGGCCGACTACGGCCTCGAAGCCGACCTGTTCACGGCCGTGCCCGAGCTGCTCAAGGCGCTGTAAGCATCGCTTCTAGAAGAGGGACCTGGCCCTCTGGGCCTGTCTCTTGGGGCCTGTCGCCTGGCGCACAGGCCCCCGTCCTATAAAAATACGGCGGCGCGCCCGGCGCGCTTGAGAGGGAGACGACCGCATGAAATCGATCATGGCACCCTGGTCCCGGGCTGCAGTTGCGCTGGCCTGCGCGCTGGGCTGTGTGGGCGTGCATGCCCAGTGGGTGGTGGGGCAGGTGGCACCGTTGTCGGGCAAGGGCGGCCCGCAGGGCAGGGCTTATGCGCAAGGCATGCGACTGCATTTCGATCAGGTCAACAAGGCCGGCGGCATCCAGGGCCAGCCGGTGCAGCTGGTCGTCATGGACGATGGCGGACATGCCGAGGACACCGTGCTGCGCACGCGCGAGCTGCTCGCCAAGTCCAATCCCGTCGTGCTTGCCGGTTTCATGGGCAACGGCAATCTCGCCGGCGTGCTCAGCAGCGGTCTGCTCGACAAGGAGCGCATCAGTCTTGTCGGTTATCAGGGCAACAACGCCCAGGTGGCGCGCGCTGCATCGATATTCAGCACCCGTGCCGGCCTGCAGGATGAGATGGCGAAGATCGCGAGCCATCTGGCGATTGTCGGCATCACGCGTCTGGCGCTGGTGGTCGAAGAGCGTGACGACCTCGAAGCCGTGACCCAACTGGTGCAGCAGGCCGTGACGCCGGCCAACGCCAAGCTCGTGGCCCAGGTGACGCTCAAGAGCGGACGCAGCACCGCGACCCAGGCGGTCGAACAGCTGCAAAAGACCAAGCCCGGCCCGCAGGCAATCCTGCTGGTTGCATCCAGCCCGGCGACCGCGGCCTTTGTCGAGGCCTACCGCATGGATTCGGGAACGGCGCAGATCTACGCGAATTCCGACTCCGATATCGAGCAGCTCACGACGCGCCTGCCGCCCGAGTTCATGAGCGGTCTGTCGATCGCTCAGGTGGTGCCCAGCCCCTACCGCGTTTCCATGCGCCTGAACAAGGAATTCCGCGACGCGGTGGCTGCCGCACCCAAGGCCGCGGACATCCCCGTGAGCTACGCGATGATGGAAGGCTATGTCAATGCCAAGGTGGTCGCCGAAGCCTTGCGCCGCGCCCAGTCCGTCAGCCGCGAAAAAGTCACTGCCACCCTGCGCAATTTCAGTGCCCATGACCTTGGCGGTTACTGGGTGACGTTCAAGCCCGAGTCGCAGTTCGGTTCGCGCTTTGTCGATCTGTCCATTGTCAGCGCCTCGGGACGCATCAGCCAGTAAGCAAGTCCGGGCATCGAAAGGAAATTCCATGAGCTACGTAGCACCTCTTCAAGACATGTTGTTCAACATGGAGCACCTGGCCGGAATCGACCAGGTCGCTCAATTGCCGGGATTCGAGGAAGCCGGTCTCGACACTGCGCAGGCGGTGCTCGAGGAATGCGCGAAGTTCGCGCAAGGCGTGGTCGCGCCGCTGAACCGCCCGGCCGACATCGCGCCTTCGAGCTGGAAAGACGGTGTGGTCACGACCAGCGAAGGCTTCAAGGAGGCGTTTCGCCAATACGCCGAAGGCGGCTGGCAAGGGCTGCAGCACCCGCAGGATTTCGGCGGCCAGGGCCTGCCCAAGACCATTGGCGCGGCCTGTGTCGAAATGCTCAACGCCGCCAACCTGAGCTTTGCGCTGTGCCCGCTGCTGACCGATGGCGCGATCGAAGCGCTGCTCACGGCCGGCAGCGACGAACTCAAGGCCAGCTATCTCGAGAAGCTCGTGACCGGTGAGTGGACCGGCACCATGAACCTGACCGAACCCCAGGCGGGCTCCGACCTGGCGCTGGTGCGCACCCGCGCCGAGCCCCAGGAAGGCGGCAGCTACAAGGTCTTCGGCACCAAGATCTTCATCACCTACGGTGAGCACGACATGGCCGAGAACATCGTCCATCTGGTGCTGGCGCGCGTGCAGGGCGCGCCCGAAGGCGTCAAGGGCATCAGCCTGTTTGTCGTGCCGAAATTCCTGGTGCAGCCGGACGGCAGCCTGGGAGCGCGCAACGATGTGCAATGCGTGTCCATCGAGCACAAGCTGGGCATCAAGGCCTCGCCCACGGCTGTGCTGCAGTTCGGCGACGGCATCCAGGGCAGCGTTGCCGACAGCGCGGGCGCGGGCGCCATCGGCTACCTCGTGGGCGAGGAGAACCGCGGCCTCGAGTACATGTTCATCATGATGAATGCCGCGCGCTACGCCGTGGGCGTGCAGGGCATAGCGATTGCCGACCGCGCCTACCAGCAGGCCGCGGCGTTCGCCAAGGAGCGGGTGCAAAGCCGTCCCGTCGACGGCAGCGTCAAGGCCAGCGCGACCATCATCCACCACCCCGACGTGCGCCGCATGCTGATGGTGATGCGCGCCACGACCGAAGGCTGTCGCGCGATGGCCAGCACGGCCGCGGCTTCCTACGATCTGGCGCATCACCATCCCGACGCCGCCCAGCGCGCCCACCACGCGGCGCTCTATGAATTCATGGTGCCGCTGGTCAAGGGCTACAGCACCGAGATGGCCCAGGAAGTCACGGGACTGGGCGTGCAGGTGCATGGCGGCATGGGCTTCATCGAGGAAACCGGCGCCGCCCAGCATTACCGCGACGCCAAGATCCTGACCATCTACGAAGGCACGACCGCGATCCAGGCCAACGATTTCGTGGGCCGCAAGACGCTGCGCGACGGCGGCCAGGTGGCGCGCACATTCGCCGCGCAGATCGAGGAAACCGAGCAGCAGCTGCAGTCCTGCGGCACGCCCGCCGCACTGTCGGTCGCGCGCCAATTGAAGCTCGCACGCCAGGCGTTTCTCGAAGTTGTCGACTTCATGCTGGCCAACGCCAAGCAGCAGCCCAACGCCGCCTATGCGGGCAGCGTGCCCTATCTGATGCTGGCCGGCAATCTGATGGCCGGCTGGCAACTGGGCCGCGCGCTGTGGGTCGCCGAGCAACTGTTGCCGACGGGACAGCACAACCGCTTCCTGCGCGCGAAGATCGCCACTGCCCAGTTCTATGCCGAGCATGTGCTGGTCAAGGTCACGGCGCTGCGCGACAGCGTGGTGCAGGGCGCTGACAGCGTGATGGCGCTGGCCATCGACGACTTCTAAGAAGAAACACAGGAGACAAACATGTCGCAACTTCCCAAGGCACTGCAGGGCCTGTCACTGCCGGTGATTGCCTCGCCGCTGTTCATCATCAGCAATCCGCAGATGGTGATCGAGCAGTGCAAGGCCGGCGTCGTCGGCTCCATGCCCGCGCTCAATGCCAGGCCCGCGGCCCAGCTCGAGGACTGGCTGGCCGAAATCACCGAAACGCTGGACGCCTACAACCGCGCCCACCCCGACCGTCCGGCCGCGCCCTTTGCCATCAACCAGATCGTGCACAAGAGCAACGACCGGCTCGAGCACGACATGGAAGTCTGCGCGCGTTTCAAGGTGCCCATCGTGATCACCTCGCTGGGCGCGCGCGAGGATGTGAACCAGGCGGTGCACGGCTGGGGCGGCGTGGTGCTGCACGACATCATCAACAACAAGTTCGCGCACAAGGCGATTGAAAAGGGCGCAGACGGCCTGGTGGCCGTGGCCGCGGGTGCGGGCGGCCATGCGGGCGGCAAGAGCCCGTTTGCGCTGGTGCAGGAAATCCGCCAGTGGTTTGACGGCCCGCTGGCGCTGTCGGGCGCGATTGCCTCGGGCGGCGCGGTGCTTGCGGCCCAGGCCATGGGCGCGGACTTCGGCTATATCGGCTCGGCATTCATCGCCACCCATGAAGCGCGTGCCAGCGACGCCTACAAGCAGGCGATTGTCGAGGGCAACTCGGATGACATCGTCTACAGCAACCTGTTCACGGGCGTGCACGGCAACTACCTCGCGCCGTCGATCCGCGCGGCCGGGCTGGATCCTGACAACCTGCCCGAGTCGGACCCGAGCAAGATGAACTTCGGCGGCGCATCGACCAAGGCCTGGAAGGACATCTGGGGCTGCGGCCAGGGCATAGGCACGATCAACGCCGTGACCAGCGTGGCCGAACGCGTGGCGCAGCTGCGCAGCGAATACCAGGCGGCACGCGCCCGCCTGGCCCTGGGCTAGGCGCGGCTCAGGGCGCGCCGGGGGGCAGACGGTCCTGGGCAGCGCGCTGGGCGCTGCCCTTGCCGGTCAAACGGTCCTTGAATTCAAGCACCCTTGTCACGGCCGCGCCCATGCCCATCAGCTGCTTGGCGGTGTCGGGCGACAGCCGCTGGATTTCATCGAACCAGGTCATCAGCCGGTCTATGAGTTCGTGCATGTCGCGCATGCGTTCCTGCGCATAGCGCTCGTCGTCGCTGGCCGGCTCTTCGAGCAGCGCGGCGCGCAGCATCGACTGCGTGGGCTCGATCTCGCGGCGCCGGCGCTCTTCGGCCAGCAGGCGGAAGATTTCCCAGACATCCTGCGGGGCATCGAAGTATTCGCGCCTGTCGCCCGGATGATGACGCAGGTGCACCAGCCGCCAGGACTGCAGTTCCTTGAGGCCCATGCTCACGTTCGAGCGCGAGAAGGCCAGGGCTTCGGCAATCTGGTCGGCATTGAGCGCCACGGGCGAAAGAAACAGCAGCGCGTAGATCTGGCCCACCGTGCGGTTGATGCCCCAGCGACTGCCCATCTCGCCAAAGTGAGAAATGAATTGGCGGTTGAGTTCAGGAAGAGGAGTGCTTTGCGTCATGAAGGCATTGTCCCTTTGTTGACTGGCTTTTCAGTACCTACTGGAACTTCGAAATAACTGAGTAGGGTCATTGAGCGCGCGTCCTGCAGCGGTGCCAGCAGCAAATGCCGGAAAAGCGCAGAATACCGCCTGCATGTTTTGGGCCTTCGCCCATTCAGCCACGCAGCCGCTGTCACAGTTGTAGGTTGGCACCGTCTCGCGCTCCATTTTTTGTCTATGTCTTCCTCGTCACCTGCCTCGCGCAATGCAGTCATCGACTGCACCAAGGGCCTGGCCTGCGCCGCCATTGTCTGGCACCACCTGGCGTTCTACGGTCCCATGGCCGATGTGGTGGAGCCCCTGCTGCCCGCGTTGATCGAATGGCTCGATCAGGACGCGCGCATGGCCGTGCAGCTGTTTCTGGTGCTCGCGGGCTACCTGGCCGCGGCCAGCCTCGCGCCCACGGGACTGGCACGCCACAGCCAGGTGCTGCCGCAGATCGCGCGGCGCTTCGTGCGCCTGGTCGTGCCGCTGGCCGTGGCCCTGGTGCTGGCGGTGCTGATCTCCACCTTGATAAGGCCATGGTTCGACCATGCCTCGATGTCTGCCGCGCCCGGCCTGTTCCAGCTGCTCGCGCATGCGCTGCTGCTGCAGGGCATCGTCGGCGAGGAGTCGCTGTCGGCCGGCGTCTGGTATGTGTCCATCGATTTCCAGCTGTTTGCGCTGACGGCGTTGCTGTTTGCCATGAGCCGCTGGTTCAACAGCGTGACGGATGCCGCAACGCCGGCCCGGCCTACGGTAGGCCAGGCCGTGGTGGTGCTGCTGGCCGCGGCCTCGCTGTGGGGCTTCAACCGCGACGCCGATTTCGACAATTGGGCGGTCTACTTCTTTGGCGCCTATGGCCTGGGCATGATGGCTTTCTGGGCAGTGCGCGCGGCGCGGCCCTGGGCCTGGAGCGCGCTGATGGCGCTGCTGCTGGGCATTGCGCTGTGGCTCGAATGGCGCACGCGCATTGCGCTGGCCGGCGCCACGGCGCTGGCCCTGGTGGCGGTGATGCGCAGCCCCAGGCTCTACAGCGTGTCGGGACCCGCGCGGCTGCAGCAGCTGGGCCAGATGTCGTATTCGGTGTTCCTGGTGCACTTTCCCGTGTGCCTGCTGGTCAATGCGGTGGTGACCTGGTTCTGGCCCGATTCGCTGGTCATCAATCTCGTGGGACTGTGGGCCGCGTTCGCGCTGTCGCTGGCCACGGGCCGTGTGCTGTACCTGCGCGTCGAGCGCCACATGCCCAGCTGGCAGGACGCGCTGCGCTGGCAGGCCAGCCTGGTGGGCACGGGCATGCTGATGACCTGGGTGACGGCCTGGATGTGAATGGAGGGGCAGTGCCCCTCCCGTGAATCGCCCGCCGCCAGCGCTCAGAACCGCGCCTGCGCCGTCACCAGAACGCTGCGTGGCGTGCCGTAGTAGTTGCCGTAGGTATTGCCGTCCAGGAAGCGTGAGTAGTAGGTCTTGTCGAACAGGTTGGTCACGTTGACGGCTGCCGTCCAGGTCGGGTTGATGCGGTAGGCCAGGCGGGCATTCCACAACGCATATCCGCCCTGGCGCTGGTTGTAGTTGGAAGAGTAGGTCCCCGTCTGCAGGTTGACGCCGCCTCCCAGGCTCAGATTCTTCCAGTCGCCCGGCAGCCGGTAGTCGGACCACAGCCGCAGGATGTGCTGAGGGATTTCGGGGTTGAAGCGCTTGCCGGCGTTGACGGCGTCGGTACGGTACTTCAAGTCCTGGTAGGTGTAGCCGGCGTAGAGCTTCCAGTTGGGGGTGAGACTGCCATTCACCTCGGCTTCCAGACCCTGGCTGCGGACCTTGCCCGCCGCGCGGTAGCAGTAGTCGCCGCCGCAGGCGGTTTCGCCGGCGTCGTAGTCGGTGACCGCGCGATGGCTCTGGTCCAGGCGGAACACGGCCAGCGACGCGTTGAGCGCGCCATCAAGCAGCTCACCCTTGACGCCGGCTTCGTAGTTCGCGCCGACTTCGGGCTTGAGCGCAGCGCCTTCGACGGTGCGCGCCGTCTGCGGATTGAAGATATCGGCGTAGCTCGCATACACCGACCACTGCGGGCCTAGCGCATAAATCAGTCCCCCATAGGGCGTGATCTTGCCGCTCTCCTTGCTGGCCGATACATTGGCCAGGTTGGCGCCCGACCGGTATTCATAGTCATACCAGCTGGCACGCGCGCCCAGCACCAGGGTCAGCTGCTCATTGAGCCGGGAGCGCAGCACGCCATAGGCGCCGCGCTGCGTGATCGGGTCATAGCCCGTCAGCGCGACACCGGCTGCGGCCATGGCGGCGGCGCTGGGCTCTGCGACGTCGGGATTGGGCGCAAATACATCGATGGAGCTGACATTGCTCAAGACGCTCTGCGCGGTGCGTGACGTCAGGCGCGAGGCGTTGGCGCCCACGGTCAGGCTGTGGCGCAGGCCCCAGGCTTCGAAACGGCCCTGGAGGTTGGCGTCGATGCCGCTGTGCCGGTTGGTATTTTCCATCTCGTAGGTCATGCCGCGCGTGCCCAGCCGCGTCGTCGGGTTCACCGCGCCAAAGCCCACCATGTACTTCTGGTAGTTCTGCTCTTCGATATGGATGGCAGCGACCTTCAGGCGCCAGTCGTCGTTGAAGCGGTGTTCCAGGTCGAAGAAGACGGTTTTCTCGTCCTGGGTCCAGCGGTTCCAGCGCGCGCCCAGGAAGGTCGAGCGGTCCAGGCCCAGGTCGGCCCGGTTGCTGTAGCGCGGCACTCCCCAGAAGAAGGGCGTCGCCCGCACCTGCGTGGCGGAGAAACCGACACCGATGGTGGTGTCACGCGAGAGGTCATAGTCGAGCGCCGCATAGAGGCCCAGATTGCGTTCCTTCTTGATGTCCACGTACGAATGCTGGTCGTCGTAATCAACGACTGCGCGGCCGCGCAATGTGCGCTCTTCGTTCAGCGGACCGGCTACATCGAGCTGCCCGCCGTAGTGGTCCCAGGAACCGGCGCGGCCGGTGAACAGGACCTGCTTTTCGTCGGTGCCGCGCTTGCGCACCAGATTGACCGCACCGCCGGGGCTGCCCGCGCCTTCAAGCAGGCCCTGCGCTCCGCGCAGCACTTCGACGCGGTCGAGAAATGCGGTGCCGACCGCCAGGTGGCTGGCCGAGGAATAGCGCTGGCGCGACAAGGGCACGCCGTCGTACTGCACGGTGTTGAGGTTGAAGCCGCGCGCGGCAAACGATTTGCCGCCGGCGGGGGTCTGCAGCGTGGTGATGCCCGTGGTGTGGTCCAGCAGTTCGCCGAGGGTGGTCAGGTTCTGGTCATCCATGCGCTGGCGCGTCACCACGCTGACCGACTGGGGAATCTCCTTGAGCGCCAGCTCCATCTTGCCTATGGTGGCGCCCCGCGCCGCGTACGACTGGCTGCCTTCGCTGATGGCGCGGCCATCTGCCCTGGCGGCCACGGTGACGGTCGCCAGCGTGGTGGCGGACGACGCCGGCACCGGCTGTATCACCAGCGTCTTGCCCTGCACCTCGCCCTGCAGACCCGTGCCGGCGAGCAATTCATTGAGCGCGCTGCGCACATCGCGCACGCCCGCCACGGCGCGCCCTTGCTTGCCTTGCGCAAGCTCGGGCGGAAATGCCAGTTGCAAGCCGGTCTGGCGCGCAAACACGGACAGCGCCGCGGGCAGGGGCTGGGCCGGAATGTCAAACGCGAGGTTCTGCGCCAGCGCGGACTGGATGGCCAGCGCGAGGCCAAGGCCGATGACGGCGCGCGCCAGCGGGCTGCGGCGCGAGGGAAATATCTTCTGCATGGCGAAGGTCCTGGTTGGTAGGTTATGCGTTCACTACCTGTAAGACCCGCGAGCCGCGAAAACCCTGAAAACTTTTTTCAATTACCTTGCCGCGACTTCCACGCCGCCATCGGCCAGCGTCTTCAACCGCACCGGCAGAACGCGCGGCAGCGAGGCCAGCCAGTCGCCGGCATCGGCCACGCGCAGTTCGCCACTGATGCGCAGCCGCCCGGCCGCAGGGGTGGCGCTCAGGCGGGTTGTCGAATACCTCTGCACGCGCGCCAGCGCATCGGCCAGCGGCATGTCATGGAATTGCAGTTCGCCATGGCGCCAGGCGGCGGGCCGCTCGATGGCGTCGCGCCGCAGCCGGCCTTCGAAGGCGCGCAGGCTCTGGCCTGCGGTCAGTTCGTCGGTCTGGCCACCGGTGTCCACGCGCACCCGGCCCGATTCGACCTGTACCAGCACGCCTTGTCCGCCGTCGATCTCGACGCCGAAACGCGTTCCCAGCACGGTGACCTGCACGCCGCGCGCCTCGACGATGAAAGGCCGGTCTGTATCGCGCTGCACGGCGAAGAACGCCGCGCCGTCGAGCAGCCGCACCAGCCGGCGCTCGGCGGTGTAATCGACTTCGACGCGGCTCGATGCATCGAGCGTGAGCTCGGAGCCGTCGGGCAGGCCGCGCTGCAACTGGCGGCCGCGCACGGTGGCCAGCGCGGTCTGGAAACGCAGGGCTTCGCGCTGCAGGTGATGCCACGCGGCCGTGCCGCTGACACCGACGGCAAACACGCCCAGCAGCGCGGCCAGCGACTTGCGCCGGCCTGCGCTGCTGGCGGCACGCGCCGGGGCGCGCGTGTTGCGCCAGGCATGCAGCGCATCCTCGATGCAGCGCGCGGCCTGGGCGATGTCGCGTTCCACCGTGTTGAGCGAAACTCCCAGCCGGGCCGCGATGTCGGCCTGCTTTTCGCCATGCAGTCCATTGGCGAGATAGGTGTCGCGCATACGCGGGCTCAGTCCGGCCAGCGTTTTCTCGACCACGGCCAGGGCCTGACGGTACATCGCGCTGTCGGCCACGTCGGGCGTCTGCGCGGGCGCGCCGGCATCGATCTGCTCGCATTCCGCGAGGTAGCCAGCCATCCAGTGGCCGCGCCGCAGATGGTTCATCGCCACGTTGTGCGAGATGGTGAACAGGTAGGCACGCGGGTCCGTGGCAGCGGTGTCGCCATCGGACTGGCGCTCGGCAATGCGCAGCCAGGTATCGTGCGCCAGGCCGCGCGCTTCCTCGACATTGCCGGTGCGCCGCGCGATATAGCGAATCAACTCCGCGTAATGGGTTTCAAACGCGGCAAGCAGGGTGTGGGTGGAGGAGGCGGACGCAGGCATGAAGCGGTCGATTATATCGACCGTTGAGAATGCTTCTCATTTTCCTGCGACTCCTGTGTGAGGCCCGCAACAGGGGCCGCCGCTCAGCGGTGCAGTTCGCCCGCGCTTTCAGGCTGATAGATGATGCCGGTCACGCGCACCGTCATGGCCCGGCCGCCGGGGCCTGGCCAGGCGAGTTCGTCGCCCACGGACAGGCCCAGCAGCGCGCTGCCCACGGGCGCGAAGATGGAGACGCGATCGGCGCTGCCGTCGATGTCGCGCGGATAGACCAGGGTCAGGCGGAAGTCCTGGCGCGTTTCGAGGATCTCGAACTGCACGGTGGAGTTCATGGTCACCACGTTGGGCGGCATCTGCGCCGGCTCGACCACATCGGCGCGGTCGAGTTCGGCTTCCAGATCGGCCTTGCCCGGAAAAACGGACGCGGGAATGGCCGCCAGCAAGGCTTCGATGCGATCGAGATCGAGGGACGAAAGAATGATCTGCGGTTTGCGCGACATGGGGGGTACCTTGCTGAAGACTAACGCTCCACTGTAGATGACGCATCAATCCCGCACTATTTTGGTGCGAATTGACGGCCCGTGCCGGGCCGGCGTTCAGCCCTTCAACTGCGCAGCGTGGTGGCGCAAATGGTCGTCAATGAAGGTCTGTATGAAGTAGTAGCCGTGGTCATAGCCGGGCTGGCGGCGCAGCGTCAGCGGCTGGCCGGCCTGGGCGCAGGCGGCTTCGAAGGCTTCGGGCAGCAGTTGCTTTTCCATCAGGAACTTGTCGGCCAGGCCCTGGTCGACAAGAATGCCGGCGGGGTAGGGCACGGACTTCTGCGCGGCCATCAGCAGGCTCGCGTCATGCGCGGCCCAGCTTGTCTCGTCTTCGCCCAGGTAACCGGTGAACGCCTTGCGGCCCCAGGCGCATTGCGTGGGGTTGGCAATCGGCGCGAACGCCGAGACGCTCTTGAAGGTGCCCGGATGGCGCAGGGCCAGCGTCAGCGCGCCATGGCCGCCCATCGAATGGCCGAAGACGCCCACGCGCTCCAGGTCGATGGGCAGCTTGCGGCCGACCAGTGGCAGCAGCTCCTCGATCAGATAGCTTTCCATGCGCCAGTGCAGGCCCCAGGGACGGGTCGTTGCGTCGAGGTAGAAGCCCGCGCCCACGCCGAAGTCCCAGCTCTCGGCTTCTCCGGGCAGATTGGCGCCGCGCGGGCTGGTGTCGGGCGCGATCAGCGCCAGGCCCAGTTCCGCGGCCAGGCGCTGGGCGCCGGCCTTGGTCATGAAGGTTTCCTCGGTGCAGGTGAGGCCGGCCAGATAGACCAGGGCCGGCACCTTCTCTCCGGCCACGGCCTTGGGCGGAAGGTAGACCGAGAACTTCATCGGCAGGCCGATCTCGTTCGAGGCATGACGGTAAAAACGCTGGGCGCCGCCAAAGGCGGCATGGGCGCTGAGCAATTCGAGGGCGTCGGACATGCGGGGTTCTCTCCAGAAAAATACGGCCCGTGGAGTTTGACACGGGTGAGGGTGGTAGGTTTTCTTGCAGCCTGCGTCTAACCACGAATGCGCAGTCGTCATGTTTCGAGCGCAGGCCGTTCATCCTTCGACAAGCTCAGGACGAACGGGGTTTCGAGGTCGTGCCTGCTCTCAATACACTACAACCGACCGAATCGACTCGCCCGTTTTCATCAACTCGAAACCGTGGTTGATGTCGTCCAGCTTCAGGTGGTGGGTGATCAGATCATCGATATTGATCTTGCCTTCCATGTACCAATCAACGATCTTCGGCACATCGGTGCGCCCGCGCGCGCCGCCGAAGGCCGAGCCTTTCCATTCGCGGCCCGTGACCAGCTGGAAGGGGCGCGTGGAGATCTCGGCGCCGGCTTCGGCCACGCCGATGATGATGCTCTGGCCCCAGCCCTTGTGCGTGCATTCCAGCGCCTGGCGCATCACCTGGGTGTTGCCTATGCATTCGAAGCTGTAGTCGGCGCCGCCGTCGGTCAGCTGCACGATGGCATCGACCACGTTGTCGACTTCCTTGGGATTGACGAAATGCGTCATGCCGAACTTGCGCGCCATTTCCTGGCGCTCGGGGTTGATGTCGACGCCGATGATCTTGTCCGCACCCACCATCTTCGCGCCCTGGATCACGTTCAGGCCGATTCCGCCCAGGCCGAACACCACGACATTCGCGCCGGCCTCGACCTTGGCCGTGAACAGCACCGCGCCAAGCCCTGTGGTCACGCCGCAGCCTATGTAGCAGACCTTGTCGAACGGCGCGTCCTCGCGGATTTTTGCCAGCGCGATTTCGGGAACCACGGTGTAGTTGGAGAACGTCGACGTGCCCATGTAGTGCAGTATGGGCTGACCATCGATGCTGAAGCGGCTCGTGCCGTTGGGCATCAGGCCCTTGCCCTGGGTGGCGCGCACCGCCTGGCACAGATTGGTCTTGCGTGACAGGCAGAACTTGCACTGCCGGCATTCGGCGGTGTACAGCGGAATCACATGGTCGCCCTTCTTGAGCCCGGTCACGCCCGGGCCTACATCGACCACCACGCCCGCGCCTTCATGGCCCAGGATGGCCGGGAACAGGCCTTCGGGGTCGGCGCCCGACAGCGTGTAGTAGTCGGTGTGGCAGATGCCCGTGGCCTTGATCTCGACCAGCACTTCGCCGAACTTCGGGCCGTCGAGGTCCACGGTCTCTATGGTCAGGGGGTGTCCGGCTTTCCAGGCGACAGCGGCTTTGGTTTTCATGGGGAATCCTTGAGGTAGGGGACAATGCCGAGTCAGCCGGCATTGCAAAGTGGCGCGACTTTAGGACAGGGCCCAGGCCCTGCAAAGCGCCATGGCCGACAAGCGGCCTGCTTTGTCCGCATCCCGCGGGTCGGCGCCCGCCCGACCTTCTTCCTTCCCCATGGACTCCACAGCTCCCACTCCCCATTTGCCGCATGCCGGCGCGCACCGCGTCGACATCCTGGTCTACCCCGGCTTCAAGGCGCTGGAGGCCATTGGCCCGATGTCGGTGTTCGACTATGCCAACGTGCACCTGGCGCTCAAGGGCCGGCCCGCGGGCTATGCGGTGCGCGTGGTCGCCAGCGCGCGCGGCGCCGTGCGTTCCGACACGCTGATGGCGCTGGACGCGACGCTGAGCCTGGCCGAGGCCGAAGCCGCGCCGGGTTGCACGGTGCTGCTCGTGGGCTCGCGCCAAATCACCGAGACCGTCGATGCCCACAGCGAACTCGTGGCCTGGACGGCGCGCATTGCGCCGCGCGTGCCGCGCGTCATTGCCCTGTGTTCGGGCAGCTTCTTTCTGGCCGCCGCCGGCCTGCTCGACGGCCGGCGCGCCGCCACCCACTGGAGCGTCGCCGCGCTGCTGCAGCAGCGCTACCCCGCGGTCGATGTCGATGCCGACGCGATCTATGTGCGCGACGGCCACCTCTGGACTTCTGCCGGCGTCACGGCCGGCATCGATCTCGCGCTGGCCGTGGTCGAGGAAGACTTCGGCCATGCGCTGGCGCTCGACGTGGCGCGCGATCTGGTGATGTACCTCAAGCGTCCGGGCGGCCAGTCGCAATTCAGCGTGCAGCTGGCCAGCCAGGCCGTGCAGACGGGCGCAGTCAAGGCGGTGCAGGACTTCGTGCTGGCAAACCTCGCCGAACCGCTGGGCCTGGAAGTGCTGGCCGCGCAGGCGTCAATGAGCGAGCGCCACCTGCGCCGCGTGTTCCAGCAGGAGACCGGGCAGACCCCCTCGGCCTTTGTCGAGACCGCGCGGCTCGAGGGCGCCAAGCTGCTGCTGCAGGCGCCGGGCCACCTGCCGCTCAAGACCGTTGCCGCGCGCCTGGGCCTGGGCTCGGAGCAGGCGCTGCGCCATCTGTTCGTGCGGCATATGGGCATCACGCCCGTGGCCTATCGCGAGCGGTTCGGCGGGCAGAGTCGCTGAACCGGCCAGACGCAAAAAAGCCCGCAGGGCCGGAAGGCATCTGCGGGCTGTCGTGGCAAGCGGCCTGAGCCGCCGGCAATCAACGCTGGCCGATAGGCTTGACGGTGCGGTGCTGCGAGCCGGTGAACAGCTGGCGGGGACGGCCGATCTTGTACTCGGGGTCGGCCATTTGTTCGTTCAGCTGGGCGATCCAGCCGACGGTGCGGGCCAGGGCGAACACGCCGGTGAAGATGTTCACGGGAATGCCCATCGCGCGCTGCACGATGCCGGAGTAGAAGTCGACGTTCGGGTAGAGCTTGCGCTGCACGAAGTAGTCGTCTTCCAGGGCAATCTTCTCGACGGCCTTGGCCAGTGCGAACAGCGGATCGTTTTCCAGGCCCAGTTCGGCCAGCACTTCATTGCAGGTTTCCTGCATCAGCGTGGCGCGGGGGTCGTAGTTCTTGTAGACGCGGTGGCCAAAGCCCATCAGCTTCACGCCCGACGACTTGTCCTTGACCTGTTCCATGAACTCGCCGACCTTGGCGATGCCGCCGTTGGCCTGGATCTGTTCGAGCATGTTCAGGCAGGCTTCGTTGGCGCCGCCGTGGGCAGGGCCCCAGAGGCAGGCCACGCCGGCCGAGATCGCGGCAAACGGGTTGGTGCCCGACGAACCGCACAGGCGCACGGTCGAAGTCGAAGCGTTCTGCTCGTGGTCTGCGTGCAGGATGAAGATGCGGTCCAGGGCGCGCTCGAGCACGGGGTTGACCACGTACTCTTCGCAGGGGTTGCCGAACATCATGCGCAAGAAGTTGCCGGAGTACGACAGGTCGTTCTTGGGGTACATGTAGGGCTGGCCCGTGCCGTACTTGTATGCCATCGACACCAGGGTAGGCATCTTGGCGATCAGGCGGATGGCAGCGATTTCGCGGTGCTCGGGATTGTTGATGTCCGTGCTGTCGTGGTAGAACGCCGACATGCCACCGACCAGGCCCGTCAGGACGGCCATGGGGTGGGCATCGCGGCGGAAGCCACGCAGGAAGAACTGCATCTGCTCGTTGACCATGGTGTGCTTGGTCACGCGCTCGACGAAATCGGCCTTTTCGGTTGGGTTGGGCAGCTCGCCGTACAGCAGCAGGTAACAGGTTTCGAGGTAGTCGCAGTTCTTCGCGAGTTGCTCGATGGGGTAGCCGCGGTACAGCAGTTCGCCCTTGTCGCCGTCGATGTAGGTGATTGCCGACTGGCAGGCTGCCGTCGAGAGGAAGCCGGGGTCATACGTGAACATGCCCGTCTGGCCGTACAACTTGCGAATATCAATCACGTCCGGGCCAATGTTGCCCTGGTACACGGGCAACTCAACGCTGGGGCTGCCATTCGTGAACGACAGTGTTGCTTTGTTATCGGCGAGTTTCATTTCCAACTTCCTTCTCTAGTTTGCCTAGCCTACATGTGAAAGTGATCCGGGCTGGCGCTTGCGCACCAGTTCCAGCACTTCTTTGATTTCTTCTGTGTCGAGTGCGCCTTCGGGTTCCTTGCGCGCAAGGAACAGGTCCAGAAGGTCGTTGTCTGCCAAGTCCATCAGGGCAGACAGGCCAGCTGCGTGTCTGCGCGTCAGCTGGTCTCCGTAGGTGGCGAAGAACTGCCCGATGAAGATATCGTTCTCGACCAGGCCCCGGCGGCTGCGCCACTGAAGCAGGTTGCGTTCGCGTTCATCGAGCAGAGTGTTCGTCATGTTCATCAGATGGCGCGGCGCACCATCAGTTCCTTGATCTTGCCAATCGCCTTCGTGGGGTTCAGGTGCTTGGGGCACACGTCCACGCAGTTCATGATGGTGTGGCAGCGGAACAGGCGGTAAGGATCTTCGAGGTTGTCCAGGCGCGCGCCCGTGGCTTCGTCGCGGCTGTCGGCGATGAAGCGGTAGGCCTGCAGCAGACCTGCGGGGCCGACGAACTTGTCGGGGTTCCACCAGAACGAGGGGCAGCTGGTCGAGCAGCTCGCGCACAGAATGCACTCGTACAGGCCGTTGAGCTCTTCACGCTCTTCGGGCGACTGCAGACGCTCCTTCTCGGGCGTGATGGTCTCGGTGATCAGGTACGGCTTGATCGAGTGGTACTGCTTGAAGAACTGCGTCATGTCCACGATCAGATCGCGGATGACCGGCAGGCCGGGCAGGGGCTTCAGAACGATGGTACCGGGCAAGGTGTTCATGTTGGTCAGGCAGGCCAGACCGTTCTTGCCGTTGATGTTCATCGCATCCGAGCCGCAGACGCCTTCGCGGCACGAGCGGCGGAACGAGATCGAAGGATCCTGTTCCTTGAGTTTGACCAGTGCGTCGAGCAGCATGCGTTCCTGGCCGTCGAGTTCGACTTCCACGGTCTGCATGTAGGGCTTGGCGTCCTTGTCCGGATCGTAGCGGTAGATTTGGAATTTGCGCTTCATGATTTTTTTCTCGTCGGGCTGCGGGGCGATCAGAACGTGCGGACCTTGGGAGGCACGCTGTCCACCGTCAGGGGCTTGAGGTTCACGGGCTTGTAGCTGAGCGAGTTGCCAGCGCTGTGCCACAAGGTGTGCTTGAGCCATTCCTTGTCGTTGCGACCCAGCGGGAACTCGGGGTGGTCGGCATCGTGTTCGTAGTCGTACACGGTGTGGGCGCCACGGCACTCGGTGCGGGCGGCGGCCGAAGTCATTGTGGCCTGGGCGACTTCGATCAGGTTGTCGACTTCCAGCGCTTCCATGCGCGCCGTGTTCCAGACCATGGACTTGTCCTTGAGGGTCACGGCAGCCACGGTGTCGCGGATGGCGTTGATCTTCACGACGCCTTCGTCCATGCTCTTTTGCGTGCGGAACACGCCAGCGTGCTGTTGCATGGTGGTGCGGATGTTGCCCGCGACGTCCTGGGCATAGGTGCCGGCGGTCGATTCCTGCAGCTGGTTGAGGCGCGCCAGGGTGCGGTCGGCGCCGTCGGCGGGCATGGGCTGGTGCTCGACACCGTTGCGCACGAAGTCGACGATGTGGCGGCCGGCGGCCTTGCCGAAGACCAGCAGGTCAAGCAGCGAGTTGGTGCCCAGGCGGTTGGCGCCGTGCACCGACACGCAGGAGCATTCGCCCACGGCGTACAGACCGTTGACGACCTGGTTGGACTGGCCGTCGTGCACCACGACCTGGCCGTTGATGTTGGTGGGAATGCCACCCATCTGGTAGTGGATGGTCGGCACCACGGGAATGTCTTCCTTGGTGATGTCGACGTTGGCGAAGTTGACGCCGATTTCGTAGACCGAAGGCAGGCGCTTGTGGATGGTATCCGCACCCAGGTGGCTCAGCTTGAGCATCACGTAGTCCTTGTTCGGACCACAGCCACGGCCTTCCTTGATTTCCTGGTCCATGGAACGCGACACGAAGTCACGCGGTGCCAGATCCTTCAAGGTGGGCGCATAGCGCTCCATGAAGCGCTCGCCTTCGCTGTTCAGCAAGATCGCGCCTTCGCCGCGGCAGCCTTCGGTCAGCAGCACGCCCGCGCCGGCCACGCCGGTGGGGTGGAACTGCCAGAACTCCATGTCCTGCAGCGGAATGCCGGCGCGTGCCGCCATGCCCAGGCCGTCGCCGGTGTTGATGAAGGCGTTGGTCGAAGCCGCGAAGATGCGGCCTGCGCCACCCGTTGCCAGCAGCACGGCCTTGGCCTGCAGCTCATACAGGTCGCCGGTCTCGAGTTCCAGCGCGGTGACGCCGACGACATCGCCGGCTTCATTGCGGATCAGGTCCAGCGCCATCCACTCGACGAAGAAGTTGGTCTTGGCCTTGACGTTCTGCTGGTACAGCGTGTGCAGCATGGCGTGACCGGTACGGTCGGCCGCGGCGCAGGCGCGCTGCACGGGCTTTTCGCCGTAGTTGGCGGTGTGGCCGCCGAACGGACGCTGGTAGATGGTGCCATCGGGGTTGCGGTCGAACGGCATGCCGAAGTGTTCGAGCTCGTAGACCACCTTGGGGGCTTCACGGCACATGAACTCGATCGCATCCTGGTCGCCGAGCCAGTCGGAGCCCTTGATGGTGTCGTAGAAGTGATAGTGCCAGTTGTCTTCGGACATGTTGCCCAGCGAAGCCGACACGCCACCCTGGGCGGCCACGGTGTGCGAACGCGTGGGGAACACCTTGGACAGCGAGGCCACGTTCAGGCCGGCGCGCGACAGTTCCAGCGCGGCACGCATGCCGGAGCCGCCAGCGCCGACGATGACGACGTCAAACTTGCGCTTGGTGATTTTTGCTTTGGTATAGCTCATTCTTAACCTTCAATCGTGGAGACCGTTTGCCGGATTACATGCGCCACAGCACCTGGAAAGCCCAGGCGGTGCAGGCGAACAGCCAGGCCAGCGTCAGGACCTGCAGCACCAGGCGCAGGAGCACGGCCGGGACATAGTCCATCCAGACGTTGCGCATGCCGACCCAGACGTGCCAGGCCAGCGCGATGACCGTGGCGAAGGTCAGGCCCTTCATCCACTGGGCGGCAAAGATGCCGGCCCACAGGTCGTAACCGATGGCGCCCTTGGAGAAGATCACCTGCGCCAGCAGCGCGATGGTGAACAGGGTCATGATGACTGCGGTGCCGCGCTGGACGAGCCAGTCGCGCAGACCGTAGTGGGCACCGACAACGGTGCGCTTGGAGCCGTAATTCACGGACATGGGTATTCCTTCTTGTTCAGTGTGCGGGGCGGATCAGTACAGGCCGAACAGCTTGGCGCCCAGCACCAGGGCGAGGGCGACGCTGATCACCAGCACGGTGACGGCGGACTTGCGACCGAATTCCTTGTTCACCGACGAATGGCTCAGGTCCATCCACAGGTGGCGCAGGCCGGCGATGAAGTGATGCAGGTAGGCCCAGATCAGCGCCAGCACCATCAGCTTGAAGAACCAGCCGGGAACAAAGCCAGCGCCCGCGCGGAACACCGCGGTGAAAGCGTCATAGGAGATTTCCGAGGTCAGCGAGCGGTCCAGCATCCAGACGATGAACGGCAGCAGCACGAACATGATGATGCCGCTGATGCGGTGCAAGATCGACACCACGGCCGCCGCGGGCATGCGGTAGGTGGGGACGTCCTTGAGTAGGTTGATGTTGCGGAACTCTGGCCGCTTTTTGGCTAACTCTGTCATGTCATGCGCTTTCGTGGGTGGTAACTGCTTCGTAATCGGGCAAGGCGATCGCCGCAAAATTCTATTGCAATGCAGCAGCGAGGACCCGCTCGATGCTGCTATTTCTCCAATTGCGTTGGTTTGCTGCCGCTTGGCTCATGAATTAACGGCTCAATTCAAGGCATTACGGTAGTGGTGGGTATCGGTGCGGTAGAGCCCGCGCCGTAACTCCATCGGAACATCGTTGTAAGTGTAGGCTACACGCTCGACGCTGAGCAATGGTGTAGAAGTACTTACATGGAGCAGTTCTGCCTGCTCGGCGTCGGGTAAAACTGCGCGGATTTTCTCGTCGGCGCGCACCATGCGCACGCCGTAATCCAGCTCGAACATCGCATAGGTCGGGCCCTGGTAGGCGCCGATCTGCTCGGCCGTGAGGCCCTTGAAGGCCTGGCCTGGCAGCCAGATGTCTTCCAGAATGGTCGGCGTGCCGACAAAGGCCAGCACGCGGCGCACCTGCATCACGGCGTCGCCGCTGCGCAGCGCCAGCAGGCGCGCAATCTCGGCGGGGGCGCGCACGCGCTTGCATTCGATGATCTGGCGCTGGGCCCGGCCTTCCTCGCGCTGGTCGCCGGTGTCGGGCTGCAGCTTGAGAAAACGGTACTGGACCTGCTGGGCCGCGTGCGTGGCCACAAACGTGCCCTTGCCCTGGCGGCGCATCACGAGGTTTTCCGCGGCCAGCTC
The DNA here is from genome assembly GCF_057914905.1 of Comamonas sp. DB36. Lineage (NCBI taxonomy): Bacteria > Pseudomonadati > Pseudomonadota > Betaproteobacteria > Burkholderiales > Comamonadaceae > Comamonas > Comamonas sp. DB36. Next base: position 3,248,170 of record NZ_CP196631.1, on the reverse strand, counting down.
GTCAATGGCCTTGCGCACCGTGCCCTGGCTCACGCGAAAGCGCGCGGCCAGTTCCATTTCGCTGGGAATGAGCTCGCCGGGGCGCCATTCTCCGGCCTCCAGGCTCTGCAGGATCAGCCCCTTGATCTGCTGGTAGAGGGGGCTGAAAGCCGGGCCCGGCGCGGCTGGCGCCACGGGCGTGTCAGAGGTGGTGGTTGGAGAGGAAGACATGTTGTTTTGTGGAATGGTGGGCGCCCGGCGACGCGTCGTGGCGCACATTGCACAGCGGGCCTATCATATCTTATATAAGACATAAGACAAATTGACCGGCGGGCAAAATCGCGAGTACACTTGCAGGCTGTTTGCGGGGGCACAGGCTTGGCTGGACAACAGAGGCTGGTGCAAGATGCGCCCACCATTTTTTCTGTTTCTGGAGTCATCACTATGAGCAAAGCACCTGTTCGCGTCGCCGTCACTGGCGCTGCTGGTCAAATCGGATACGCGCTGCTGTTTCGCATCGCATCTGGCGAAATGCTGGGCAAGGATCAGCCCGTCATTCTGCAACTCCTGGAAATTCCCGACGAAAAGGCCCAGAACGCGCTCAAGGGCGTGATCATGGAACTGGAAGACTGCGCTTTCCCGCTGCTGGCCGGCATCGAAGCCCATTCCGACCCCCTGCAAGCCTTCAAGGACACCGACTACGCCCTGCTGGTCGGCGCACGTCCCCGTGGCCCAGGCATGGAACGTGCCGATCTGCTGGCCGCCAACGCCCAGATCTTCACGGCCCAGGGCAAGGCCCTGAACGCTGTCGCTTCGCGCAACGTCAAGGTGCTGGTCGTCGGCAACCCCGCCAACACCAACGCCTACATCGCCATGAAGTCGGCGCCCGATCTGCCGGCAAAGAACTTCACCGCCATGCTGCGCCTGGACCACAACCGTGCGGCTTCGCAGCTCGCGGCCAAGGCCGGCTTCAAGGTGGGCGACATCCGCAAGCTCACGGTGTGGGGCAACCACTCGCCCACGATGTACGCTGACTACCGTTTCGCCACGGTCGACGGCAAGTCGGTCAAGGAAATGATCAACGACCAGGAATGGAACGCCAACGTGTTCCTGCCCACGGTCGGCAAGCGCGGCGCAGCGATCATCGCCGCACGCGGCCTGTCGTCGGCTGCTTCGGCCGCCAACGCCGCCATCGACCACATGCGCGACTGGGCACTGGGCTCGAACGGCGAATGGGTCACGATGGGCGTGCCTTCGAACGGCGAATATGGCATTCCTGCCGGCGTGGTCTTCGGCTTCCCCGTGACCACCGAAAACGGCGAATACAAGATCGTCGAAGGCCTGGAAATCGATGCCTTCTCGCAAGAAGGCATCAACAAGACGCTGGCCGAGCTGCAAGGCGAGCAAGACGGCGTCAAGCACCTGCTGTAAAGAAAGCCGCGCAGCCCGATGGCCGACTGGAACCCCGCACTCTACCTGCGCTTTGCGCAGGAGCGCACCCGCCCGGCCAGCGAGCTGCTGGCCCGGGTGGAGCATACCGGTTCCACCCGCGTGGTGGACCTGGGCTGCGGGCCCGGCAATTCCACCGAGCTGCTGGTTCAGCGTTTCCCCCAGGCGCATGTCCTGGGCGTGGACAATTCCGCCGCGATGCTGCTGCAAGCGCGCGAGCGGCTTCCCGACCTGGCATTCGACCAGGCAGACATCGCCGATTGGGCGCCTTCGCAGGCGCCCGATTTGATTTACGCGAATGCCGCGCTCCAATGGGTGGGCGGGCATGCGCAGCTGTTTCCGCGTCTTTTCGCGGCCCTGACTCCGGGCGGCGTGCTTGCCGTCCAGATGCCGGACAATTTCACCGAGCCTTCGCATCTGCTGATGCGCGAGGTTGCCGCCTTGCCGCAGTTTGCGCCGCATATAGACGCAAAGGTGGCCGCCGGCCGTGCCATTCTGGGCATCCATGACTATTACGACCTGCTCGCGCCGCTGGCCCGCCAGGTCGATGTCTGGCACACCGTTTACCAGCACCCTATGGCCGATGCCCGGGCCATCGTGCAGTGGCTGCGCAGCACGGGCCTGAAGTCGTTCGTCGACCCGCTGCCCGAAGCACTGCAAAGCGCCTTTCTTGAAGAATACGAGCGCCGCGTGGCGCTGGCCTACAGCCCGCGTGCCGACGGCCTGCGCCTGCTGGCGTTTCCCCGACTGTTCATTGTTGCGAAACGCGCCCCATGAGCTCCTTGCCCGTCAATTCTTCCGTCAAGACACCTGCCCATCCGGCCACCGTGCTGCTCGACGCCCAGGCCAGCACCCAGCGCCTGCCGGTCTGCGACCACTACAGTGGTGTGGAATTGCGCATGCGCAAGAGCCTGGAGCTGCAGGCCGAAATGACGCAGGAATTCGGCACCTGCGTGTTCGATGTGACACTCGACTGCGAAGACGGCGCGCCCGTGGGCGATGAAGCCGCGCATGCGCGCCTGGTCGCCGAGCTGGCGCGCGAGTCGGCACCCGAAGCCCGGGTCGCGGCGCGCGTGCACGCGGTCGACCATCCGGCGTTCGCCGAAGACATGGCGACCATCGTCGGCGAGGCCAGCCATAGGCTGTCGTACATCATGGTGCCCAAGGTCGAGAGCGTGGACGATGTGCTGCTCGCCGAGAAGGCGCTGGAGCGCGCATCCGGCGGCCATCTGCCGCTGCATGTGCTGATCGAGTCGCCGGCCGCGGTCTACCGCGCCTTCGAGATTGCCGCCCATCCGCGCGTGCAGAGCATCTCGTTCGGCCTGATGGACTTCGTCTCGGCGCATGGCGGCGCGATTCCGGGCTCGGCCATGGGCGTGCAAGGCCAGTTCGAGCACCCGCTGGTGGTGCGCGCCAAGCTCGAGATCGCGGCTGCCTGCCATGCCCATGGCAAGGTGCCCTCGCATTGCGTGGTCACCGAATTCAAAGACCCTGATCGCATGCAGGCGGCGGCGTCGCGCGCCGCGCGCGAGTTCGGCTATACACGGATGTGGAGTATCCATCCGGGCCAGATCCGTTCCATCTTGACGGCCTTTGCGCCGGCCCAGCCGGAAATCGACCAGGCCGCGCAGATACTATTGTCTGCCGCCGAAGTGCACTGGGCTCCAATCAGTGCCGACGGCGTGCTCCATGACCGCGCGAGCTACCGCTATTACTGGCAGTTGCTCGAGCGCGCGCACCAGACGGGGCGCAGCCTGCCTGCCAGCGTGCAGCCGTGGTTTGCTGCATCCTCTTTTTCCTGACCTTTTTTATGATCGCTGGAGCTCACATGAAATCCTTCATCGCCTCCTTCCTGCTCCTGGCTCCTGTATTGGCTCTGGCCGCAGGCACCGCCCCGACTTCCAAGACGGCTGCCAAGCCCGCGGCCCAGGCCAAGGCCGCCGCCAAGCCGGCGGCCAAGAAGGCAAGCCCGGCCAAGTCCCGCTCCAAGGCCCCGGCAGTCGCTGCCGCCGCCGCCGGCGCTGCGGGTGTGGCAACGGTTGCCCTGGCACTGACTCCCGACGAACTGGCCATTGCCGAGCGCGTGCACACCGGCCGCATCGCCTGTGAACTGGGCGCGCATGTCAACGTGAACAAGCACCAGCAGCATGCCGGTCACTTCCAGGTCGACGGCAAGGGCTTCAAGTACGAAATGGTGCCCGTGGCCACGTCCACCGGCACGGTGCGTCTGGAAGACAAGGCCGCGGGCGCGGTCTGGCTGCAGATTGCCAACAAGTCCATGCTCATGAACCAGAAGCTGGGCCAGCGCCTGGCTGACGAGTGCATGAGCCCCGAGCAGTTCCAGGTGGCGGAAGCCATCAAGAAAAACCCACCCCCGAGCGTGTTCGACCAGGCGACCGGCAGCAAATAAGCCGTCCCTGGGAGAGGCAGCACGCCGCCCCACTTTAGAAAACCATTGGAGAGAGAACCATGTTGAAAGCCTATCGCGATCATGTGGCTGAGCGCGCCGCGCTTGGCATTCCACCCCTGCCGCTGGATGCCAAGCAGGTCGCGGAACTGATCGAGCTGATCAAGAACCCACCCGTGGGTGAAGACGTCATCCTGATGGACCTGCTGACGAACCGCGTTCCCCCGGGCGTGGATGACGCAGCCAAGGTCAAGGCTTCGTTCCTCGCGGCGGTCGCGCATGGCGACATCGAAGTGGCGCTCATCTCCAAGGCCAAGGCCACCGAGCTGCTGGGCACCATGGTCGGTGGCTACAACGTGCATCCGCTGATCGAGCTGCTCGACGACGCCGATGTCGCCGACGTCGCCGCGCAGGCGCTGAAGAAGACGCTGCTGATGTTCGACTTCTTCAACGATGTCGAAACCAAGGCCAAGGCGGGCAACGTCAAGGCGCAGGAAGTGATGCAGAGCTGGGCCGAGGCCGAATGGTTCACCAGCCGTCCCGAAGTCGCGCAGAAGATCACTGTCACGGTGTTCAAGGTGCCCGGCGAAACCAATACCGACGACCTGTCGCCCGCGCCCGACGCCTGGAGCCGCCCCGACATTCCGCTGCACTACCTGGCCATGCTGAAGAACACGCGTGCCGACGCGGCCTTCGTGCCCGAGGAAGACGGCAAGCGCGGCCCCATGCAGTTCATCGAAAGCCTCAAGTCCAAGGGCCACACCGTGGCCTACGTGGGCGACGTGGTGGGCACGGGTTCGTCGCGCAAGTCGGCGACCAACTCGGTGATCTGGGCCACGGGCCAGGACATCCCGTTCGTCCCCAACAAGCGCTTCGGCGGTGTGACGCTGGGCGGCAAGATTGCCCCCATCTTCTTCAACACCCAGGAAGACTCGGGCTCGCTGCCCATCGAAGTCGATGTCTCCAAGCTCGAAATGGGCGACGTGATCGACATCTTCCCCTACCAGGGCAAGATCCTGCGCGACGGCCAGACCGTCGTCGAATTCCAGCTCAAGAGCGATGTGCTGCTGGACGAAGTGCGCGCCGGCGGCCGCATCAACCTGATCATCGGCCGTTCGCTGACGGCCAAGGCGCGTGAGTCGCTGGGCCTGCCAGCGTCCAATGTGTTCCGTCTGCCCCAGGCGCCCGTCGCCACGCAAGCCGGTTTCACGGTGGCGCAGAAGATGGTCGGCCGCGCTGTCGGTCTGCCCGAAGGCCAGGGCGTGCGCCCCGGTACCTACTGCGAACCGCGCATGACCACCGTGGGTTCGCAAGACACCACGGGCCCGATGACGCGTGACGAGCTCAAGGACCTGGCCTGCCTGGGCTTCTCGGCCGACATGGTCATGCAGTCGTTCTGCCACACCGCGGCCTATCCCAAGTCGGTCGACGTCAAGACGCATCGCGAACTGCCGGCCTTCATCAGCAACCGCGGCGGCGTGTCCCTGCGTCCCGGCGACGGCGTGATCCACAGCTGGCTCAACCGCCTGCTGCTGCCCGACACCGTCGGCACCGGCGGCGACTCGCACACGCGTTTCCCCATCGGCATTTCCTTCCCCGCGGGTTCGGGCCTGGTGGCCTTCGGCGCCGCCACGGGCGTGATGCCCCTGGACATGCCCGAATCGGTGCTGGTGCGCTTCAAGGGCGAAATGCAGCCCGGCGTCACGCTGCGTGACCTGGTGCATGCGATTCCGCTGTACGCGATCAAGGCCGGTCTGCTGACCGTCGCCAAGGCCGGCAAGATCAACATCTTCTCGGGCCGCATCCTGGAAATCGAAGGCTTGCCAGACCTCAAGGTCGAACAGGCATTCGAGCTGTCGGACGCTTCGGCAGAACGTTCGGCCGCAGGCTGCACGATCAAGCTCAACACCGCTCCTGTGCAGGAATACCTGACCAGCAACGTGGTGCTGATGAAGAACATGATTGCCCAAGGCTACGAAGACAAGCGCACGCTGCAGCGCCGCATTGAAAAGGTCGAAGCCTGGCTGGCCAACCCCAGCCTGCTCGAAGCCGACAAGGACGCCGAGTACGCCGCCGTGATCGAGATCGATCTGGCCGACATCAAGGAACCCATCGTCTGCTGCCCCAACGATCCCGATGACGCCAAGTTCCTGTCCGAAGTGGCCGGCACCAAGATCGACGAATCCTTCCTCGGTTCGTGCATGACCAACATCGGCCACTTCCGCGCAGCTGCCAAGCTGCTCGGCGGCCAGCGCGACATTCCCGTCAAGATGTGGGTCGCTCCCCCGACCAAGATGGACGAGAGCGAGCTGATCAAGGAAGGCCACTACGCGGCGTTCGGTGCTTCCGGTGCGCGCACCGAAATGCCCGGCTGCTCGCTGTGCATGGGCAACCAGGCGCAGGTGCGCGAAGGCGCGACGGTGATCTCCACCTCGACCCGCAACTTCCCCAACCGTCTGGGCAAGAACACCAACGTGTACCTGGGTTCGGCCGAACTCGCGGCCATCGCTTCCAAGCTGGGCTACCTGCCTTCCAAGGAAGAGTACCTGCTGGCCATGGGCGTGATCGATGCCGACAAGGCCAGCGTCTACCGCTACATGAACTTCGACCAGATTGAAGAGTACGCGGAAGTCGCCAAGAGGGGCGACACCGCGCCAGCCTGCTGATCGTTCGGCAAGCCAAGAAAAAACCCGCTTCGGCGGGTTTTTTTATGCGTGTGCGTGGCCGACGGCGCTTCGGCCAATGGCGTCCAGCATGCGCCGCCGTATCAGCCCGCTGACCGGCCGGATCAGATACCAGTACGGCGTGAATCTGCGCCTGGCCTCGGCATCGAGGCACAAGACGCGGGTTTCGGTGACCAGCCGGGTGTGCGTGGCGTCCAGCGGCTGGGCGACAAAACTCAGCACCAGCTTGGCCGCGCCCGGCGCGTTGAACGCCAGAAACGACGGCCCGTCGGCAATGCGCGCCTGGCCGTAGTCGGTCTGCCAGAATTTGCCCGCCAGGCCCAGCACCAGTTCCTCGTCGCCGCGCTGCTCCAGCGGCGTGAAGTTGTCCATGCCGAAAGTGGGCTGGCGCGAGTCCGTGCGACCCTGCAGTCGGTGCAGCGCGCGCATCGGCAGTTCGCGCACGGCAATCGCGCATTTGAACAGCGCGTCGCCATCGGGCCTGAAGTCGCGCGCCGCGGTCATGACGCGGGACTGGGGCGCGGCGATGTCCAGCGCATGGCGTTCGCTGAAGTGGTGCCGGGGCAGGTATTTCTCGTGCAGATGCATGCGCCGCTCGTGCTGTTGCTGACCTGGGATGTTACTGCCGTGCGGTGAACGCCGACGCGCGGGCGGCGCTTGTCCTCATGCGAACTTGGCCCACAGCATTCGTCACAGGTAAGGGGCACAATGGTCTGACTGCAATAGGAGAGCCTCGATGAAACACGCGTTTGCGAACACGCTCAAGAACTTCAAGACTTCTTCCGGCACGGCCGGCAAGTTCTATTCACTGCCCGCGCTGGCCAAACAATACCCCAGTGTGCAGCGCCTGCCGGTCTCGCTGCGCATCGTGCTCGAAGCCGTGCTGCGCCACTGCGACGGCAAGAAGGTCACGCCCGAGCATGTGCGCCAGCTCGCGCAGTGGCAGCCGCGCGGCGCGCGCACCGAGGAAATTCCTTTCGTGGTCGCGCGCGTGGTGCTGCAGGATTTCACCGGCGTGCCGCTGCTCGCCGATCTGGCCGCGATGCGCAGCACGGCCGCGCGCCTGGGCAAGAAGCCCGAAGCCATCGAACCGCTGGTGCCGGTCGACCTCGTGGTCGACCACTCGATCATGGTCGATTACTTCGGCACGAAGAAAGCGCTGGACCTGAACATGAAGCTGGAATTCCAGCGCAACCAGGAGCGCTACCAGTTCATGAAGTGGGGCATGCAGGCCTTCGACACGTTTGGCGTCGTTCCGCCGGGCTTCGGCATCGTCCATCAGGTCAATCTCGAATACCTCGCGCGCGGCGTGCACCGGCGTGACGACGGCGTGCACTACCCCGACACGCTGGTCGGCACCGACAGCCACACGACCATGATCAACGGCATCGGCGTGGTCGGCTGGGGCGTGGGCGGCATCGAGGCCGAAGCCGCGATGCTGGGCCAGCCGGTCTATATCCTGATGCCCGACGTCGTCGGCTTTGAGCTCACGGGCCGGCTGCGCGAAGGCGTCACGGCCACCGATCTGGTGCTGACCATCACCGAGCAGCTGCGCCGGGAAAAGGTCGTCGGCCAGTTTGTCGAGTTCTTTGGCGAAGGCACGCAAAGCCTGGCCGTGCCCGACCGCGCGACCATAGGCAACATGGCGCCCGAGTACGGCGCGACCATGGGCTTCTTCCCGGTCGACGACAAGACGCTCGACTACTTCCGCGGCACGGGCCGCAGCGCCGATGAAATCGAGGCGTTCGAAGCCTATTTCCGCGCCCAGCAGCTGTTCGGTGTGCCGAACCGCGGCGAGATCGACTATTCGCGCGTCGTGTCGCTGGACCTGGGCAGCGTGACTCCGAGTCTTGCCGGCCCCAAGCGCCCGCAGGACCGCATCGAGCTGGGCCAGGTGGCCTCGCAGTTCGCGCACCTGTTCAGCGCGCCTTCCGCGCAAAACGGTTTCAATCAGCAAAGCGAAGTGCTGCACACCCGCCATCTGGTGCAGGACACGCCGGTGCATGTGGGCTTGCCCGCGTCGCGGCCCACGCCCGCGGGTGCGGAGCGCCAGCTCGCCGAAATGGAGTCGAACAAGCCCGAACCGGCCACGGCCCATGCGACGGCTGAAGTGCCCACTCCCGTGGCCTCCAGCACCAGCGATGCGGGAGCGTTCACCATCGGCAACGGCGATGTGCTGATCGCGGCGATCACCAGCTGCACGAACACTTCCAACCCCAGCGTGATGCTGGCCGCGGGTCTGCTGGCCAAGAAAGCCGTCGAAGCCGGGCTGAAGGTCCAGCCGCACATCAAGACCTCGCTGGCGCCGGGCTCGCGCCTGGTCACGCGTTATCTGACCGAAGCCGGGCTGCTGCCGTATCTCGAGAAGCTGGGCTTTGCGCTCGCCGGCTATGGCTGCACGACCTGCATAGGCAATGCGGGCGACCTCACGGCGGAAATCAACGCGGCCATTCGCCAGAGCGATCTGGTCTGCGCCGCGGTGCTGTCGGGCAACCGCAATTTCGAAGCCCGCATCCACCCCAATCTCAAGGCCAACTTCCTGGCCAGCCCGCCGCTGGTCGTGGCCTACGCGCTGGCCGGAACGGTGCTCACCGATTTGATGACCCAGCCCGTGGGCAAGGGCCGGGGCGGCAAGGATATCTATCTGGGCGACATCTGGCCCAGCACCGTGGAAGTGCAGGCGCTGATGCACCACGCGATGAATGGTGCGGCCTTCCAGGAAAACTACGAGAAGGTCAGCAGCGAGCCCGGCAAGCTCTGGGAAAAGATCCGCGGCGTCAGCGGCGCGACCTATACCTGGCCCGACAGCACCTATATCGCCGAGCCGCCGTTCTTTGCCGATTTCACGCTCGACATCGCCCAGCCCGTGACCACGGGCATACAGCCGAGCAACCCTTATGCGGTGCATGGCGCGCGCATCATCGCGCTGTTCGGCGACTCGATCACCACCGACCACATCTCGCCGGCCGGCTCCATCCATCCCAAATCGCCCGCGGGCGAATGGCTGTGCGCGAACGGCGTGCAGCAGGCGGATTTCAACAGCTACGGCTCGCGCCGCGGCAATCATGAGGTGATGATGCGCGGCACCTTTGCCAACGTGCGCATCAAGAACCTGATGCTGCCGCCGCTGGCCGACGGCAGCCGCGAGGAGGGCGGGCTCACGCTGTACCGCGATGCGGCCTGCGCGGCGCGCAAGATGTCCATCTACGATGCCGCCATGCAGTACCAGGCCGAAGGCCGGGCCAGCGTGATCTTCGCGGGCGAGGAGTACGGCACGGGTTCGAGCCGCGACTGGGCGGCCAAGGGCACGCAGCTGCTGGGCATCAAGGCGGTGATCGCGCGCAGCTTCGAGCGCATCCATCGCAACAACCTCGTGGGCATGGGCGTGCTGCCGCTGCAGCTGCGCGGCGACGACAGCTGGGCCAGCCTGGGCCTGGTCGGCGACGAGTTCATCGAAGTCATTCCCGACCCGCTGCTCACGCCGCAAAGCGATGCCGAACTGTGCATCACGCGCGCCGACGGCAGCCAGGTGCGGCGCACATTGACGCTGCGCATCGACACGCCGATCGAGGCCGATTACTACCGCCACGGCGGCATCCTGCCTTACGTGCTGCGGCAATTGCTGCAGGACTGAGCCTGCCTGCGCGCCTGTGCGACCATGGGGCAAGCGCAGGCGTGCGGAGCGCGCGCCGTCCAGCCATTTGGATCGATGCAATCGGGAGCGCTAGAATTTGCAGACGAGTCTCTGCTTCCTGCCAGCTTGAGGGGATGGCCCATGCTTCAAGATGCCAACGCGAATTCCGCCCTAGAACAACGCCGGCAGGCGGCCTGTCCGCGCGGCGTGGGCGTCCAGACCCAGGCGTTCACGGCCTCGGCCCGCAACGCCGAGATCTGGGATGTGAACGGCAGGCGCCTGATCGACTTCGGCAGCGGCATTGCCGTGCTCGCGACCGGACACCGCCATCCGCGCATCGTGGCCGCGGTCAAGCAACAGCTCGACAGCTTTCACCACACCTGTTTCCAGGTCACGCCCTATGAAAGCTACATCGCGCTGTGCGAGAAGCTCAACGCGCTGACTCCCGGCAACTTCCCGAAGAAGACCGCGCTGTTCACCACCGGCGTCGAGGCCGTGGAAAACGCGATCAAGGTGGCCAAGGTCGCCACCGGCCGCAATGCGGTCATTGCCTTCTCGGGCGCGTTCCACGGCCGTACGTTGATGGGCATGGCGCTGACCGGCAAGGTCCACCCGTACAAGGCCGGTTTCGGAGCGATGCCCGCTGACATCTGGCATGTGCCTTTCCCCGCCCAAGCCCTGGGAGTGACGGTCGACGACAGCATTGCTGCCCTGGAGAAACTGTTCAAGGCCGATGTGGATCCACAGCGCGTCGCGGCCATCATCCTCGAGCCGGTGCAGGGCGAAGGCGGCTTCTATGTTGCTCCCGCGGCGCTGTTTCGCCAGCTGCGCGCAATCTGCGACGCCCATGGCATCTTGCTGGTCGTCGACGAAGTGCAGACCGGCTTCGGCCGCACGGGAAAGCTGTTCGCACTCGAGCACATGGGCGTGGACGCCGATCTGATCACCATGGCCAAGAGCCTCGCGGGCGGCTTTCCGCTGTCCGCGCTCACGGGCCGCGCCGAACTGATGGACGCCGCGCCGCCCGGCGGTCTGGGCGGCACCTATGCGGGCCATCCGCTGGCCGTGGCCGCGGCGCTGGCGGTCATCGACGTGATGCAAGCGGAGCAGTTGCCGGCGCGTGCGCAACTGCTGGGCGAGAAGCTGATGCAGGCGCTGCGCGCGCTCCAGGCGCGGGTTCCCGAGCTCGCCGAAGTGCGTGGCCTGGGCGCCATGGTCGCGGCGGAGTTCAAGGACCCGGCCACGGGCGCGCCGCTGGCTGCCCGGGTCAAGCGCATTCAGGAACTCGCGCTGGAACGCGGGCTGCTGCTGCTGACCTGCGGTGTCCATGCCAATGTCATCCGCTTCCTGTTCCCGCTGACCATAGAGGAAGAAGTGTTCGAGGAAGGCCTTGCGATCCTGGCCGAAGCCATTGCGCCGGCCTGATACGCATCTGCCGCCCCCGCGAGGCCGGTATGCCAAAGTCTTTTGATGCGGAATCCTCAATCCCCGATGATGCCTGGCTTTGCGCACATGCCTCGCGGGCATGCGCGGCGGGTCGGTGGGAGGAAAATGGTGACCTGGATCAAGAATCCATCTGATACGGCCCAAATCGTCCCATCTGCTGCTGTTATCCAAAGCGCTTGCGGCGCATAGTAGCGGGCAAGGTACGCAGGGGCGCGAAGCGCTGCCGCCGCCGTTGTCATTGAGGCCTTATGTCAGATCACCCCACGTCACAGCGCGGCAAAGCACCGCGCAAGGTCATTCCCATTGCGTCCGTGCCCATCGAAGAGCATGAGCAGCCGCTGTTCGAGGCGCGCAGGAAAATCCAGCCGCGCTCGATCAGCGGCGTCTTTGCGCGCTGGCGCTGGGCCATGGTCTGGATCACCCAGCTGTTCTTCTACGGCATTCCCTGGCTGCAGATCAACGAGCGCCAGGCGCTGCTGTTCGATCTGGAGCAGCGGCGCTTCTACATCTTCGGCTGGCTGCTCTACCCGCAGGATTTCATCTATCTGACGACGCTGCTGATCATTTCGGCGCTGGCGCTGTTCCTGTTCACCGCAGTCGCCGGACGGCTGTGGTGCGGCTTCAGCTGCCCGCAATCGGTCTACACCGAGATCTTCATGTGGATAGAGCGCAAGACCGAAGGCGACCGCAGCGCGCGCCTGCGCCTGGACAACAGCGGCTGGACGCGCGAGAAGCTGCTCAAGCGCAGCGCCAAGCATCTGCTGTGGCTGCTGGTTGCGCTGTGGACCGGCTTCACGTTCGTCGGCTATTTCGTGCCGATTCGCTCGCTGGCCGTCGAAGTCATGGCGCTGCAGGGCGCATGGCAGATCTTCTGGGTGCTGTTCTATGCGCTCGCCACGTATGGCAATGCGGGCTTTCTGCGCGAGCAGGTCTGCACCCATATGTGCCCCTACGCGCGCTTCCAGAGCGCGATGTTCGACAAGGACACGCTGCTGGTCACCTATGACGCGGCGCGCGGCGAAAGCCGCGGCCCGCGCGCCAAGGAGATCGACTACAAGGCCAAGGGCCTGGGCGACTGCATAGACTGCAAGCTGTGCGTGCAGGTCTGCCCCGTGGGCATAGACATCCGCGACGGCCTGCAGTACCAGTGCATCAATTGCGGCCTGTGCATAGACGCCTGCAACTCGGTGATGGACAAGATGCATTACCCGCGCGGGCTGATACGGCTGTCGACCGAGAACGCGCTGGCGCGTGGCTGGCGCGGCATGCAGGTCGTGCGCCGCATGCTACGCCCGCGCGTGCTGATCTACGGCTCGGTGCTGCTGGGCCTCACGGTGGCGATGGTGGCGAGCCTCTACGTGCGCGTCCCGCTCAAGGTCGATGTGGTGCGCGATCGCGGCACGCTGTCGCGCATCGTCGCCGGCGGCCAGATCGAGAACATCTATCGCGTGCAACTGGGCAATGCGACCGAGCAGGCGCAGCGCCTGCAGCTTTCGGCATCGGGCCTCGAAGGCCTGCGCGTGGCCTCGGACACCGAAGTCACGGTTGACGCCGCGGCCGACCGCTGGATCGTCGTGCGTCTGCAGGCACCGTATGGTGTGGCGTCGCCGGGATCGCACCCGGTGCAGCTCGAAGTGCATTCGCCCACGGACGGCACGATCACGGTGCAGGCCAAGACGACGTTTCTGGTGCCGCGCTGACACTGCTGCTGTCGCCTGGGTGACGGCGGTCGCGGCCCCTGCTGCGCACCGCCGCGGTGTTTGGTTATGGTGTGCGCACCCCCGTTCCGCACAACACCATGACAAATCCCCACGACAGCGCGCCCGAAGACGCCAAGCCCGACGCCGCCCCCGGTTTCCGCTCCGCCATCATCCGCCAGGGCACGGTGCGCGCCACGACGCGCAGCTTCCTGCACGCGCTGGGCCAGGACGACGAAGACATCGAACGCCCGCACATCGGCGTGTTCCATACGGGCGGCGAAATGAGCCCCTGCAATCTCAACCTGCGCGACCAGGCCCAGCATGCAAAGACCGGCATCTACGCGGGCGGCGGCACGCCGCACGAATGCCCGGTGGTCTCCGTGAGCGACGGGCTCACGATGGCGCATTCGGGCATGCGCTTCTCGCTGATCTCGCGCGAGCTGATTGCCGACAGCGTCGAAGCCTCGGTGCGCGGCCATCAATGGGACGGCATCTTTGCCATCGGCGCCTGCGACAAGAACCTGCCGGGGCTGATGATGGGCATGCTGCGCTGCAATGTGCCCAGCGTGTTCGTGCACGGCGGCTCGGCGCTGCCGGGCCAGGCGCCCGGGCCCGACGGCCGCGATCTGAACGTCGTCGACACCTATGAAACCATAGGCCAGGTGCTGGCCGGCACGGCCACGCAGCAGGATCTCGCGCAGATCAGCCGCAGCTGCCTGCCCACGGCCGGCGCCTGCGCCGGCCAGTTCACGGCCAACACCATGGGCATGGTCAGCGAGGCGCTGGGCCTGGCGCCCATAGGCTCGAGCATGGTTCCCGCGGTGTTCAGCGAACGCGCGCCGCTGATGCGCCGCGCGGCGAAGACGCTGATGCGCGCCGTCTGGGCCAGCGCCGAGGGCAAGGGCCCGCTGCCGCGCGACATCGTCACGCGCCAGGCGCTGGAAAACGCCTGCGCCGTGGTCAGCGCCACGGGCGGCTCGACCAATGCCGCGCTGCACCTGCCGGCGATCGCGCACGAGGCGGGAATACGCTTTCACCTCGACGATGTCGCCGAAGTCTTCGCGCGCACGCCCTTGATTGCCGATCTGCGCCCCGGCGGCCGCTATCTGGCGCGCGATGTGCATTACATCGGCGGCGCGGGCGTGATCCTGCGCAGCCTGCTGGACCAGGGGCTGCTGCACGGCGACGTACTCACCTTCACCGGCCGCACGCTGGCCGAGGAACTCGCTTCGGCGCTGGCGCCCGACGGCCAGGTGGTGCGCGCCATCGACAACCCGATTTCGCGCGACGGCGGCCTGGCCGTGCTCAAGGGCAATCTGTGCCCCGACGGCGCGCTGCTCAAGACCGCGGGCCTCAAGACACTGGTGCACAGCGGCCCGGCGCGGGTGTTCGAATCGGAGGAGGCCGCGCAGGCCGCGGTGCAGGCCATGCGCTATGCCGCGGGCGACGTGATCGTGATCCGCAACGAAGGCCCCAAGGGCAGCCCCGGCATGCGCGAGATGCTGGGCATCACGGCCTTGCTTTACGGCCAGGGCATGGGCGACAAGGTGGCGCTGCTGACCGACGGGCGCTTTTCGGGCGCCACGCGCGGCCTGTGCATAGGCTACGCCGGCCCCGAAGCCGCGGACAACGGGCCGATCGCGGTACTGCGCGATGGCGACCTGGTCAGCATAGACGCGCGCCCGCAGGCGCGCTCGATCAGCGTCGCGCTGTCCGACGAAGAACTCGCGCAGCGCCTCAAAGACAATGCCCATGCTCGCGTAAATACGGGAGTGCGTTGGGGCGGCTTGCTGGAAAAATACGCGCTGACGGTGCGGCCGGCCCACCAGGGCGCGGTCACGCACTCGGGCGCGGTCACCTGGCTGCGTGACGAAGGCTGAACGAGAGGGCGGCCTTGCGCGTCTTCCATCAATATCAAGAAAGCAATCAATGACTCTGAATCGACGTGAATGGCTGGGCGCTGCGGGCGCGGGCGGCGCGGGTGCCCTGTTGGCCAGCCTGGGAATGCAGGCCCATGCCCAGGCAGCGCTCGAGAGCCTCAACATCATCACGGGCTTTGCCGCGGGCGGCACGTCGGATGCCATCTGCCGGCGCGTGGGCACGCAGCTGGCGCCGGGCTACGCGAAGATCGCGGTGGTGGAAAATCGCACCGGCGCGGGCGGCCAGATCGCAATCAACTACGTCAAGGGCCGGCCCGCCGACGGCATGACCATGCTGCAGACGCCCACGTCGATGCTGTCGATCTATCCGCATATCTACAAGAAGCTGGCCTATAACCCGGTCACCGATCTCTCGCCCGTGACGCTGGGCTGCGTGTTCGACTTCGGCTTTGCGGTCGGGCCGGCCGTGCCCGCGCAGGTGACCAATGTGCGCGAGTTCCTGGCCTGGGCCAAGGCCAACCCGCTGGGCGCGAACTTCGGCTCGCCCGCTCCGGGATCGACGCCGCACTTCATCGGCGCGCTGCTGGGCCAGCATGGCGGCGTGGACCTCAAGCACGCAGGTTACCGCGGCACGCAGCCGGCGCTGCTCGACATGCTCGGCGGCAATGTCTCGGCCGTGTGCGGCCCTGTGGGCGACATGCTGCAGCATCTGCCCAGCGGCAAGATCCGCATCCTGGGCGTCAGCGGCCAGCGCCGCAGCCGGTTCGCACCCCAGGTGCCGACGCTGGTCGAGCAGGGTTACGCCGACATGGCGCACAGCGAATGGTTTGCATTTTTCCTGCCGGCCAAGGCCGCGCCCGAATTGGTGCAGCGCCTCAACGGCCATATGCGCACTGCGCTGGCTTCCAAGGAAGTCGTCGACAGCCTGGCGGTGTTCGGTCTCGAAGCCATGTCTTCCTCGCCCGCGGAACTCGCGGCGCTGGTGAAATCGGAAGTCGCGAAGTGGGGCCCCATCGTGCAGCGCGTGGGCTTTACCGCCGAAGGCTGAGCAAGGCCTGGTGCCGCAAGGCAAGCAATACAACGGGAGCCTTGGCTCCCGTTTTTGCTGGTGTTGTGACAAGCCCACATGCGTAGCATGTTGTTTTGTGGCACAGCGTGCGTAAAAACGCGTACAGGGTTTATACTAGGGGCTACGGGTTACTACTTAGGTGTCCCGCTCTGGTGGTGTTGGAGATGCTAGCCACCAGTTGTTTGAGTGCATCTCATAGAAAGCACACCATGCGTCAAGCCATCAACACCCTGATCACTTTCATCGCTGACTACCGCGAAGCCCACATCGGCCTGGCCAACCAGTAATTGCAGAGCTGACCTGCGCAGCTGCCGGCGCCAAGTCGGCACATGTGCACGGATACTGCCGTCAAGGCAGCGGGTCCGGGACAAAATACTCCATGACATTGGTTCTGGAGTATTTTTTTGGGTTTTTGTTAGGCGCCATATAATATGGCAACATGCAAAAGTTCGAACAAAAGTATCAGGCGCTGCTGGCCGAAGCCGATAGGCGCCAATGGCCGGGCCAGGATCGCATACGCCTGTGTTTTCAGACGCTGTCGCTGGCCGCGGCCATCGACCGCGATTGCGCGCAGGTGCTGTCGGGCTACGGCCTGTCCGAAGGGCGCTTCGTGCTGCTGTTTCTGCTCGAAGCGGCCAGCGCTGGCCTCGCGCCGCGCGAACTCGCCGAACAGGCCGGCGTGACGCGCGCCACCGTCACCGGCCTGCTGGATGGCCTGGAGCGCGACGCGCTGATCGAGCGCCAGGCCGACGCCGCGGATCGGCGCGCGCTGCGCGTGCAGCTCACGCCCCGGGGTCGGCAGCTCGCGCAGTCCGTGGTGGCCGAGCATGGCCGCTGGATTGCGGGCGTGTTCGGCGGGCTTTCGGTCGATGAACGCAGCCAGCTCGCGGGTCTGCTGGACAAGGTGGCCGCCGGGCTTGCGGCGCGCGGCGAAGCGGGGCCTGCATGACGGCACCGGCCCAGCGCAAAGGTGCACGCCGCGGCGCCGATATTCCTGCCGAACTGCTGCAGGCGCTGTCGCAGGGCAGGGCGCAAAGCGCGACGCTGGTCGAAGGCCTGGCCGTGGACCAGGCGCAATTGCTGGGCGCGGTGTTTCCCGCATTGCCCGCAGCCGTGATGGCGGCTGCGGGCGCGGTCTGCGAACGCGGCATTCTGCAGCGCATGAACGGTATCGGCGGCCTGCTGTTCGACGCGCTGGGCAGCGAGGCCATGGTGGTCTGCAGCGGCCACCCATCGGATACCGTGCGCGGCTGGGCCTGCTTCATCGTCGGCGCCGACCCGGGGCTGGATCTCGCCGCGCGATTGGAGGCCATTCGCCCGCTGGCCGACGACGCGCATTTCGGGGTGCGCGAATGGGCCTGGATGGCCGTGCGGCCGCATCTGGCGCGGGAACTCGATGCCGCGGTGGCGCAACTCGCCGCATGGACGCGCGCGCCGTCCGAGCGTCTGCGCCGCTTTGCCTGCGAAGCGCTGCGTCCGCGCGGCGTGTGGTGCGCGCATATCGCGGCGTTCAAGCAGCAGCCCGAACGCGGCTTGCCGCTGCTGTCGCCGCTGCATGCCGATGCGGCGGTCTATGTGCAGGACTCGGTCGCCAACTGGCTCAACGACGCCGCCAAGGACAGGCCGGACTGGGTGCGCGCGCTGTGCGCGCAGTGGCTGCACGGCGAGCCCAGCGCCGCGACGCGCCGCATCTGCCAGCGCGCGCTGCGCAGTCTTGCTCCACCCGGCCCTTGAGAACGCGTTGCCGCGCGGCATGGGTGCTCCCTATAATTGCGCGGCTCGTCGCTTAGCTATTCGATTCAGCCGCCGCCACATCGCAGCCCCTGCCCGACGCCTTTGGTCCCTTTTCCAAATGAGGCAATCCTGTGGTCGCGCGGTACTACTCCGAACTCGTCAACTTTTTCGCGCGCTCGCTCAACGATCGCGATGCGGCCTCCGACCTCGTGCAGGAAGCCTATGCCCGGGTGCTTGCATTGCACCAGCGCGGCACCCAAGTGCTCGACCCGCGCGCCCTGCTGTACCGCGCCGGCAAGAATATCGCGATCAGTGGTTTTCGCCACCGCGAAGCCGAAGCGCGCATGCTGCGTACGCTGGCTCTGGTCTGCGATGACAGGGCGCCGTCGGTGGAGCAGCACGTGGATGCGCGCCTGCGGCTGGAGCGCTTGCTCGCGCGCCTGGGCAGCATGCCGCGCAAGCGGCGCGAGGCCTTCATTCTGGTGCGCATCTACGGCTGCAGCTATGCCGAAGCGGCAGCGCATATGGGCGTGAGCGTCGATGCCATTGACCGCCATGTGGTGCGTGCGGTCATGGACTGCATGCGTTTGAAGGGCTGAGCGCGATGCCGCCAAGACCAAGCGCCTCTGGCCGCGCACCATCGCCGCAGATGATTGGCTTCGCGCTGTCGCTGATCGGGCGCCAGCACCACGGCGCACCGCAGGACGCGGCTGCGGCGCGCGAAGAATTCGCGCGTTGGCGGCAGACTGATGCACGCCATGAAAGCGCGGCGTTGACGGCGCTCGACTACTGGCGTGCGACCGCGGCTGGCGAGCTCCAAGGCAGCGTCGCGCGGCCCGAGCGCGCGCGCGCGGGACGCCGGCGGGCGTTGCAGGCGCTTGGCCTGGGCGCTGGCCTGGGCACGTTGGTGGTGGGCGGTCGCTGGGTCTGGCGCCTGCCGACCGAGGACTTTGCCTTGCGCACCGAGCGCGGGCGACTGCTCGCTCGCGAGCTCGCCGACGGCAGTAAAGTGCACCTGGCGGCAAACACTCAGGCGACGGTGCGTTATTTCCGCGACCGGCGCGAGGTGACCCTGGCGCAGGGCGAAATCCACTTTGAGGTGCGGCGCGACGCGTCGCGCCCATTTACGGTGTCTACCGAATGGGGCCGTGTCGAGGTGCTGGGCACGGTCTTCAGTGTCCGCGCCCGCGCAGCCGGCATGCGTGTCGCGGTGGCCCAAGGACGCGTGGCGGTGTTTGCTGCCGACCACGGCGCAGCCGTCGACGCCAGCGTGGTGCTGGTCGGCGGCCAGGCCGTGGCCATTGACCGCAACGGCCTGCACGCGCCGTCGGCGACGCGCGCTGACAGCGTGGCTGCATGGCGCGACGGCTGGCTGGTGTTCGAAGACACGCCGCTGCCCGATGCGATTGCGCAGTGGAATGACTATCTGGCCCGGCCGATTCGACTGCGCGACGCGGGCGCGCTGGCTTCGCTGCGCCTGAGCGGCAGTTTCCCTATGCGTACGCCCGAAGCCTTCATGCGCAACCTGCCCGCCATGCTGGCAGTGACGGTCGAGCGCCGGGACGATGCATGGGTCGTGGGGCCGCGCCTGGCGCGCCGGGCAGGGGAGTGAAAAATAGTTGTGGGTGTTTGTTGTGCGAGTGCGTCTTCACCTCGAACTCTACTGAAACCACCCATGCGCCATTCAATCCCGATCTCCTTGCGCGCCAGCGCGCGCGCCCCCCATGCACTCGCTCTGACCTGCGCCGCGGCACTGTGCGCGTTCGGTCTGCCTGCCTGCGCTATCGCACAGCCAGCGCAGGCCGCAACCGAACGCGTGCTTCAGTTGTCCATCCCATCCCAGCCGCTGGGTGCCACCATTGACGCGCTGGCGCGGCAGGCAGGCATAGGCATAGGCCTGGATTCGCGGCTCAATGCCGGCCATGTCGCCCCCGCGCTGCAGGGCAGCATGACGCTCGGACAGGCGCTGGCACGCGTGCTGGAAGGCAGCGGCCTCGAAGCACTTGTCAATGCCAACGGCGCATGGATACGCCGCGCCAACGTTTCCGGTGAGGACGGCACGCTGGCGGCAGTGACAGTGACGGCACATAGACCTTTGGACGGGGCTGCGGCCCAGGCCTACCGCGCGGCCAGCAGCAGCGTTGGCGCGCTGGGGACCAAGGCGCTGCGGGACACGCCGTTCAGCCTCAACGTGATCACGCGTGAGTTGCTGGAAAACCAGCAAGCCCATTCGTTGCTCGATGCCGTCAGGAGCGATGCCGCCGTGGCGCAGGGCAGCAACTACACCAACGGCGCTGGCGAAGTGCTGTCGGTGCGCGGCCTGCTGCTGGGCTATCGCAACAATTACAAGCTGGACGGACAGGATCTGATCGGCTTTCTGGGCGCGCCGCAGGTACCGGTCGAGCACCTGGAGAGCATAGAGATACTGCGGGGTGCGGGCGGGTTTCTCCATGGCTTTGGCACGCCGGGCGGCATCGTCAATCTGGTGAGCAAGCGCCCGCCGCAGGCGCAGGTGCGCAGCATCACGATCGAAGCCACGGGCCGCGGCGCAGCGCTGGTGCACGGTGACATTGGCGGGCGACTCGGTGAGGATGAGCGTTTCGGCTACCGCGTCAACGCCGTCGAGGAACAGGGCAATACCTACGTGAAGGACGGTGGTCATATCAAACGGCGCTCGGCTTCGGTGGCGCTCGACTGGCGCATCACGCCCGATGTGGTGTGGAGCGTCGATGCGCTGGCGCAGCAGCGTCGCGTCGATGCCGTCTACTACCAACTGGTCCCCAATGGCAACGGCCGCGCAGCCAACTACGCGATTGCCGCAGCCCCGGCCGCCGTGGACGGCAGCACGCGGCTGGCTTCGCCATTCACCTACAGCGACGCGCGCAGCACCTCGTTCGGCACGTCGCTGGCCTGGCATATCGCGCCCGGCTGGGACGCGCGCCTGTCGCACCGCGACTGGAAACAGGACATGCAAAGCAACCACAGCTTTCTGTTCGCGAACGCGGCCGGCGTCTATTCGGAGCAGCAGATCTCATTGCCGGCACGTGTCAGATCGCAGCAGAGCCAATTGCTTGTGACCGGTGGCTTCGACATCGGCAGGGTAAGGCATGACATCGCATGGGGAGTGTCGGCCAGCCATATTCGCGCGCAGGAGTCGAATGATTTCGGCTCGCAGGTGTTGGGAACGGCTGCGCTGGCGACGCCAGGCGACTTCGTCGATCCGGGTCTCACGACCCACTGGATCGAGGGCGGCTGGGCGTTTCCCGAGCGCCAACGCAGTCTGTTTGCGTCGGACACGCTGCACTTCGGCGAACAGTGGGACCTGATTCTCGGCGCGCGCCACAACCGCTACATCTCCAACAGCTACGACAAGAGTGCCGTCACTCCCACGCTGGCCGCGGTCTTTCGCCCGGCGCCGTGGCTGTCCGCCTATGGCAGCTATATCGAGGCATTAGAGCAGGGCTCGACCGCGCCTCGCACCGCTGCCAATGCCTACGAGGTGTTCCCGCCGATCAAGAGCCGGCAGTACGAGTTCGGCCTGAAGGCCGAGCAGGTGGACTGGTCAGCGTCGGCCGCTGTCTTTCGGACCACGCAGGCGCTGACGTACACCACGTCGGCTGGCCGCTATTCCCAGGATGGCGAAGCACGCTACCAAGGCGTGGAGCTGTCGGGCAAGGCCAGACTCGCGCGGTCCTGGACGCTGCTGGCCAGCGGCGTATTCCTTGACGCGCAGAACACCGCGACATCGCTGGGCCAGTACGATGGCCGGCGCACGCCCGGCGCCTCGAAGCGGCAGTTCGCTGCCTATGCGGAGTATGAGCTCCCCGGCATGCCGCTGACGCTGACCGGTGGTTGGCGGCATGTGAGCGCGCGCGCACTCGACATGGCCAACAACTGGTCGCTGCCAGGCTATGCGACCTTCGATCTGGGCGCACGCTACGTCACACGCACTGCCGGCGCGCGCACCACATTGAGGCTCAACGTCGAGAACCTGGGCGACAAGGCCTATTGGCTCATGGCGGGGTCGAATCGCCTGGTGCAGGGCGCGCCACGCACCGTGAAGCTGGGCGCGCAGTTCGAGTTCTGACGCAGCGCCTTTGCAGCCCGCCGGGCCTGGCAATTGCTGGAGAAGCGATTACTGCACCCCTTGCGCTATCGCCGACGCGGCCCTGGCCTGGCTCGCATGGGCGAGTTCGCCCAGCACGGCAATTGCGCCCTCGATGCGCGCATCCCAGCCGTGGCCGTAGTTCAGCCGCAGGCAGTGGCGATAGCCATGCGAGGCCGAAAAGATCGGGCCGGGCGCGACGCTGATGCCGCGCGCGATCGCCTGGGCGTGGATGGCCAGCGCATCGCAGCCGGGCGGCAGCTCTACCCACAGGAAATAGCCGCCTTCGGGCCGCGTGGCGCGCGTGCCCGGCGGAAAATAATGGCCCACAGCCTCGGCAAAAGGCGCTTGGGCCGCCGCGAGAAACTGGCGCAGGCGGCGCAGATGCTTGTCGAAGCCGCCGCGCTCGAGGTATTCGGCCAGCGCCGCCTGGGCCGGCGCGTTGGCGCCCAGCGTGGTCGTGAGTTTTTGCCGCGCGACCGACTGGGAGAAGCGCCCGGCCACGGTCCAGCCTATGCGCCAGCCCGGTGCCAGGCATTTGGAGAACGAGGCGCAGTGCATCACCAGGCCTTCGCTGTCGAACGCCTTGGCAGGCAGCGGACGCTGGGCGCCGAGAAACAGCTCGCCGTAGACATCGTCCTCGAGCAGCGGCAGTCGGTGGCGCGTGATCAGCGCGACAAGATCGCGCTTCTTCGCCTCGGGCATCAGGCTGCCCAAAGGGTTCTGGAAGCTGCTCATCAGCCAGCAGGCCCTGGGCCGGTGGCGCACGATGGCCGCCTCGAGCGCCGCCAGGTCCATGCCTTCGCGCGGGTGGGTCGGCACTTCGATGGCCTGCAGTCCCAGGCGTTCGAGCGCCTGCAGCGCCGCATAGAACGCGGGCGACTCGACCAGCACCGCGTCGCCGGGTCGGGTCACGGCCGAAAGACACAGGTTCAGCGCTTCAAGCGCGCCGTTGGTGATGATGATGTCGTCGGTGGGAACGGCCATGCCCTGGGCCAGATAGCGCAGCGCGATCTGGCGGCGCAACGCGGCGTTGCCCGGCGTCAGGTCATCGACCGTACTCCATGGGTCCAGCGTTTTCACGGCCCTGGCCATCGCCTGGCCCAGGCGCTGCAGCGGAAACAGCAGCGGGCTGGGGAAAGCCGAGCCCAGCGGCACCACGCTGCGCGCGTCGCTGGCCGCGAGGATGTCGAACACGCGCGCGCTGACATCGACCGCGACCGAGGCATCGGGCGGCTGCGAAGCCTGTTCGGGCTCGGGCGGCATGCGCCGCACTCCCGATGCAACGAAATAGCCCGAGCGCTCGCGCGCGCTCACCACGCCGCGCGCCTCGAGCAGGTAGTAGGCCTGGAATACGGTGGAGGCGCTGATGCCGCGGCTGTGGCACAGGCTGCGCACCGACGGCAAACGGTCGCCCGGCTGGAGCACGCCGTTGCGTATCGATGCTTCGATGTCTGCGGCCAGGGCTTCGTAGCGTTTCAGGCGCAGGCCGGCGCAGGGCACGGGGCTAGGCAGCAAGCGCAACCCGCGGAGCAAACAGCGCGCCCGCGCCATGCGGCTGGCAGCGCAGATACTGCGGCGCCGCCGTGACCTGCGCGCCCAGTACCTGGGCCGCGTGCCAGGGCCAGCGCGGATTGAACAGCGCGGCACGCGCGATCGCGATCGCGTCGGCGTCGCCGGCATCGAGCGCGGCCTGGGCCTGCAGCGGGTCGGTGATCAGGCCCACGCCTATCACGGGCATGCTGAGCTGTGCGCGCAGCGCGCGCGCCAGCGGCAGCTGGTAGCCCGGGCCGACCGGAATCTTCTGCGCGGGGCTGAGCCCGCCGCTGGACACATGCAAGAACGCCGAGCCCAGCGCCTGCAATTGCTTGGCCAGCACCGCGCTTTGCTCCACGTCCCAGCCGCCTTCGATCCAGTCGGTGGCCGAGATGCGTACGCCCACGGGCAGGGTGTGCGGCAGCGCTGCACGCACCGCGGCGAACACTTCGAGCAGCAGGCGCAAGCGGTTTTCCAGACTGCCGCCATAGTTGTCGCTGCGCTGATTGCTCAGCGGCGACAGGAACTGGTGCAGCAGATAGCCATGGGCCGCATGCAGCTCGATCAGGTCATAGCCCAGGCGCTGGGCGCGCAGCGCGGCGTCGACAAAGGCTTTCTTGATGCGCTCGATGTCGGCCAGCGTCGCGGCCGCGGGCACCGGCACTTCGGGCGCCGCCGCCAGCGCGCTGGCGCCTACCGTGGGCCAGCGCTGGGCCGGCGGCAGCGGGCCGCCGCCGGCCCAGGGCTGCAGGCTGGACGCCTTGCGCCCCGCATGGTTGAGCTGAACGCCCAGCTTGATGTCGCTGAAACGGCGCACATGTTCGACGACCGTGCGCATCGCGGCTTCGCCGGCATCGCTCCACAGCCCCAGGTCCCAGGGGCTGATGTGTCCCATGGCTTCGACGGCCGTCGATTCGACGATCAGCAGGCCCGCGCCCGACTGCGCCAACTGGCCGTAGTGCATCAGATGCCAGTCGGTCGCGCAGCCTTCGTGGGCGCTGTAGGTGCACATAGGCGCGATCACGATGCGATTGGACAGTTCGACGCTGTCCAGGCACAGGGTAGAGAACAAGGCGGTCATGGCATCCCGTGAAAATGGAAAGGAAAAGAGATCAGGCCTTTTCCTGGAGCATTTCCTGCAAGGCCTTGATCTGCTGGCGCAGCATGCCATTTTCCTGCTCCAGCGTTGCCACACGCTGCTGCAAGGCGGCGACATCGACATTTTCTTCGGCGCCGTCGGCCTGCGCTGCGTTCTCGTCGCGCGGCTTCTTCTTGGCTTCGCGCACGCGCTTGGCGGCCTGCTTGAGCTCGTCCTTGCCGGCGGCGGCCGCGGCCACCTGTTCCTCGGCGGGCAGCTGGGCCACGGCGGCGGCGGCATTGATCGAGATGTCGCCGGCCTTCACGGCGGCCACAACTTCCGGCGTGGCCTTTTGCTGGATGGTCTCGATCTGCTTGACCTGGGTGCTGCTCAGGCGCGCGACGCGGGCCAGCGCTTCGCGCGTGGCCATGGCCTGATCGTCCGCAGCGGGTTCTGCCGGTGCGGCATCGGAGGGCGCGGGCGCGTGCTCCGCGGCCTTGGCGCGGCGCGCGGCAACGATCTCGCGCTTGCGCAGCGCGAGCACGCCGCGCTGGAAGTCGGAGACGCTGCGCCGGCCCAGATGCTGGTCGATCATCCACAGATGGACATCGTCCATGTTCTGGAAATGCGTGGCCTGCACGGTCTCGAACGGCAGTCCGTGCTTGACGCAGATGCCGTGGCGGTTGTGGCCGTCGACCAGCAGATCGCCCCACAGCACCAGCGCGTCGCGGCAGCCTTCGGCAAGAATGCTGCGCTCCAGCGCTTCGTGTTCATCGGCGCTCAGCGGATCGATGTAGGCCTTGAGTTCTTCGTTGACAACAATGTTCATGGGACAGGGGGCAGAAAAAGAAAGGGGCTGCCAAAGCAGCCCACAGGGTCAGGGTGGACTTGGGGCCCGGCGCTCAGAGCAGACGGGCGATCAAGGCGCCGTCTACCGGGCCTTCGAGCGGAATGCGCACGCGGATAGGATTGCCCTGCGCCACGGTCACGGGTTCGCCTTCCATATTGAACATCTTCTCGAGCAGCACCTGGCGGTTGCCGCTGGGGTGGATGATCTCGAGCGTGTCGCCCACGGAGAAGCGGTTCTTGGTCTCGATCTCGGCCAGGCCGTCGGCAAAGCCGCGCACTTCGCCGACGAAGTGGCTGCGCTGCAGCAGCGAATGGCCGGTCTCGTAGTTCTGGTAGTCCTGCGCGGGGCGGCGCTCAAGAAAACCGCTGGTATAGCCGCGGTTGGCCAGGCCTTCGAGTTCGGTGATCAGATTCGGGTTGAACGGGCGGCCGGCGACGGCGTCGTCGATCGCGCGGCGGTAGGTCTGGGCGGTGCGCGAGACGTAGTACAGCGACTTGGTGCGGCCTTCGATCTTCAGCGAATCGACGCCGATCTTGGTGAGCCGGTCGATGTGCTCGATCGCGCGCAGGTCCTTGCTGTTCATGATGTAGGTGCCATGCTCATCTTCCATGATGGGCATGAGCTCGCCGGGGCGGCCCTGCTCTTCGAGCATGTAGACATGGTCGGCCTTGGGGTGGCGCGGCTCGCTGTTGCAGGCCGAGAAGCCGGTCTCGGCTTCCTGCTGGGCCTTGGCGAAGTCGAAGTCGCCTTCCATTTTCAGCGGCATGGCTTCGCCGGTATTGGGGTCGACCGCGGTTTCCTGCGTCGAATAGTTCCAGCGGCAGGCGTTGGTGCAGGTGCCCTGGTTGGGATCGCGGCGGTTGAAGTAGCCCGACAGCAGGCAGCGGCCCGAATAGGCAATGCACAGCGCGCCGTGCACGAATACCTCGAGTTCCATGTCTGGGCATTCCTGGCGGATCTTCTCGATCTCGTCCAGGCTCAGCTCGCGCGACAGGATGATGCGCGCAATGCCCATGCGCTGCCAGAACTTGACGGCCGCATAGTTGACGGTATTGGCCTGCACCGAGATGTGGATAGGCACTTCGGGCCACTTCTCGCGCACCATCATCATCAGGCCGGGGTCGGCCATGATCAGTGCGTCGGGCTTGAACGCAATCACGGGCTCCATGTCGCGCAGATAGGTGCGCACCTTGTCGTTGTGCGGCAGCAGATTGCTGGTGACAAAGAATTTCTTGCCGCGCGCATGGGCTTCGGCAATGCCCTGGCCGATCTGTTCGAGGCGGAACTCGTTGTTGCGCGCGCGCAGGGAGTAGCGGGGCTGGCCCGCGTAGATGGCGTCGGCGCCAAAGTCGTAGGCGGCGCGCATCTTTTCGAGCGAGCCGGCAGGCAGCAGAAGTTCGGGGGCTTTGAGAGGCATGGCGCAATTGTCTCCGATTGGGAGAAAACGGGTGGCGCTCATGGCCTGAAACTGCCGGGTATCGGGCAAAGGCGCGCGCAGTGCCCGCCCTCAAACGCCCTTCAACCGCCCCGCGCAGGGCGAACGGCGGGGGGCGTTTCGAATGGACTCAAGTCAGAGCGAACGTAGAGTTTGGGCGTGGCCTGTTCCCCGTTCGTCCTGAGCTTGTCGAAGAATGAACGGCCCAGCCGAGAGACAACCCCCCGGTTCAGTCTCTTGGCCTGAACCCAATCGTCAACGAACTGGGCACCTTGCCATCGATATCCCGCGGCAGCGTGTCGGTCTTGTGCAGCGCGCGCACCACGGCCTGGTCCCAGGCGGGATTGCCGCTGGACTGGGTCACGCGCACGCTGACGATGGTGCCATCGGGCGAAGTACGCACCGCGACTTCGGCGCGCGGATTGCCGGCCACGTCGTCGGGGTAGACGATATTGGGCTTGACCTTGGCCGCGACCTTGGCGCCGTAGCCGGCCGAAGGCCCGCCCGAAGACGAACCATTGCCCTGGCCCTGGTTGGGGCTGCTGCCGCGCTCGGCGCTGCCCTTGGAGTCGTCGGAGCCCGCGCCTGCCAGGCCTTGCATGCGACGCAGGTTTTCCGCGCGGCGGGCCTCCGCGGCCTTGGCTTCCTTGGCGGCGTCTTCCTTCTTGCGCTTTTCGGCCGCGGCCTTTTCAGCGGCGGCCTTCTCGGCCTTGGCTTTTTCCGCCTTGGCTTTTTCTTCCTTCTCGGCCTTTTCTGCCTTCTCGGCTTTTTCCGCGCGCGCCTTTTCCTCGCGCTCGGCCTTGGCCTTCTCTGCTTTCTCGGCCTTGGCTTTTTCGGCCTTCTCTATCTTGGCCTGCTCGGCTTTTTCAGCCTTTTCCTTCTCCAGCCGTTCCTTGCGCTCCTCGGCGAGTTTCTCGCGGCGCTCGCGCGCCTTTTCCTCGCGCTCGCGGTCGGCCTTTTGCGCTTTCTCGGCCTTTTCGCGTTCGAGCTTTTGCGCCTCTTCGCGCTTTTTCTTGCGCTCCAGCGCAATCTCGGCTTCGTGGTCGTCGTCCTTTTGCACCACGGGCGGTGGCGACGGTGGTGGGGGCACGACAACCGGAGGCGGCGGCGGTGGCGGCGGTGGCGGCGGTTCGGGCTTGACTTCGGGCGCGGGAGCCGGCGTGGGCTCGGGCGTGGGCGCCGGTGGCGCGGCTTCCTGGGGCAGCGCGGACCAGAGCTCGGCCTCGATCGCGGCCTCCTGCATTGCGGGCGGCATGCGCACCGCCCACAGCATTGCCGCCACGAGCAGGCCGTGCGCCACGATCGCCAGAAGCCACGCGCGCAGGCGCGGCGGGGGAGGAGGCGGGGCGAAAGGGTCGTGTTCTGGCGGTCGGGACATGGAGGGCAAGGATCTGGGGACGGCCGGGTTTACTGGCTGGATTTGACGTCGAGGGCGACGCGCTTCACGCCCGCGCGCTGCAATTGGCCCATGGTCTGCATGACGGTGTCATAGCTGAGCGTCTTGTCGGCGGAGATCACGACGGCGCTGTCTTCGGGCTGCTGGGCCTGCCAGGCCTTGGCCGCTGCGCCCAGCTCGTTGAGGCGCACCACCTGCTCGCTGCTGCCGGTCTTCAGGCGTATCGAGCCGTCCTTTTCGATCAGGATGCGCGCGAGGTTCTCGGTCGGCAGGCGCGAGGCCTTGCCCGCGCTGGGCACGTTGATCGCGCCGGGCGTGAGCATGGGGGCGGTCACCATGAAAATGATCAGCAGCACCAGCATCACGTCGATGAAGGGCACCATGTTGATTTCGTTGACCGTGCGGCGCTGGCGGCCGCCGCGTGAAGACACTGCGGGCATGTGAGGCTCCTATTGGCGGCTCAATGGCCGGAAGCCGTGCTGCTCGCGGTCGAGCCCACGTTGCGTTGCAGGATATTGGAGAACTCTTCGATGAAGGTGTCCAGCTGGTTGGCGACGCGGTCGGTCTGGTGGGCGAAGCGGTTGTAGGCGGTCACGGCGGGAATCGCCGCGAACAGGCCCATGGCCGTGGCCACCAGCGCTTCGGCGATGCCGGGAGCGACCGTGGCCAGCGTGACCTGCTCCATGCTCGCAAAGCCGGTGAACGCGTGCATCACGCCCCACACCGTGCCGAACAGGCCGACATAGGGCGAGACCGAACCGACCGAGCCGAGAAACGGCAGGCCGGCTTCGATTTCGTCCATTTCACGCTGCAGACTGGCGCGCATGGCGCGGCGCGTGCCGTCCATCAGCGTGGCGACATCGCCGATGCGGCGTTCGCGCAGCTTCTGGTATTCGCGCATGCCGCTGGCAAAAATGCGTTCCATCGGCCCGCCGCGCTTGGCGTTCTGCGCGGCCGAGGCGTAAAGGTCATTGAGGCTGGTTCCCGACCAGAATTCCTGTTCGAACGCGTCGTTGAAAGCCCGCACCCGCTTGAGCAGGCTGGACTTGCGGAAAATCGCGGCCCAGCTCGCGACCGATGCGACCACCAGGGCCAGCATGACAAGCTGCACGACCCAGCTGGCCTGCAGGACCAGGCTGAATATGGACATGTTTTGGGAATTCATGAAAGTTGTTCCAGAAGGCTGATCGGAATTCGTTGCGGACGCATGCTTGCGCCATCGACCCAGCCGATGCGTATCGAGGCTTCACTGAGCAATTGCGGACCGTCCGCGGCAGATTGCAGCAAAGCTTGCTGGCGTATTGTCAACGACGCACGGCCGCTCGCTTGTAAGCGAGCGGTAACCAAAAGTTGGTCGTCGAGGCGTGCCGGGCGGTGGTAATCGACCTGTGCCTGGGTTACGACAAACATACCGCCGGTTTGTTCCCGTAATTTTTGTTGCTCCAGGCCCAGCGAACGCAGCCACTCCGTGCGCGCGCGTTCGAAGAACTTGAGGTAGTTGGCGTAGAACACGATGCCGCCGGCATCGGTGTCCTCCCAGTAGATGCGGATGGGAAAGGCGAAATCCATGCGTGCTCAGCCCAGCAGCGCGCGCAGGCGGCGCACGGCCTCCTGCAGCTGGGGCAGGGAGTTGGCGGTGGAAAAGCGCACGTAGTGGGCGGTCTCGGCCGTGCCGAAGTCGCGCCCTGGAGTGATGGCGAGATGGGCGCGCTGCATCAGCGCATAGGCGAAGTCCCAGCTGCCTTCGACGCCGAGCTTGCGCGCGGCTTCGCTGCAGTCGGCCCAGGCGTAGAACGCGCCGTCGGGCATGACGGGAACGCGCAGTCCCAGCTTCTCGAGTTCGGGAATGAAGTAGTCACGCCTGGCCTTGAACTCGGCGCGGCGGCGCTCGAACTCGGCAATGCTCTCGGGCTCGAAGCAGGCCAGCGCCGCGTGCTGGGAAATGGTGCTGGCGCAGATGAACAGGTTCTGCGCCACGCGCTCCACGGCCGGCACCAGCGCCTCGGGCACGACCATCCAGCCCAGGCGCCATCCCGTCATGTTGAAGTACTTGCTGAAGCTGTTGATGCTGACCAGGTCTTCGCCCAGCGCCAGCGCGGTCTGGGAGTAGGCCGGGTCATACGACAGGCCCAGGTAGATCTCGTCGATGATCGTCAGGCCGCCGCGCGCGCGCACCACGTCGTGGATGCGGCGCAGTTCGTCGGGCGCGATCGAGGTGCCCGTGGGGTTCGAGGGCGAGGCCAGCAGCACACCGCGCGTCTTCTCGCCCCAGGCCTGGGCAACCTTATCGGCGCTGAGCTGGAAGCGCTCGGCGGCCGTGGTCGGAATCAGCACCGCCTTGCCGTCTGCCGCGCTCACGAAGTGGCGGTTGCAGGGGTAGCTCGGGTCGGGCATGAGAATTTCATCGCCCGAATCGATCAGTGCCAGGCAGGCCAGCTGCAGCGCGGCCGAGGCGCCCGCGGTGACGACAATGCGCCGCGCGGGAACATCGACGCCAAAGCGCTGCGCATACCACTGGCTGATGCGTTCGCGCAATGCGTCCAGGCCCAGCGCCGGCGTGTATTGGGTATTGCCCTGAGCGACGGCATGGGCTGCGGCCTGCTGCACCAGCGGCGGCGCGGTGAAGTCGGGCTCGCCGATGTTCAGGAAGATCATCGGCTCGTTGGTGCCTGCGACTTCGCGTGCCAGGGCTTGCGCCGCCTTGGCCACTTCCATCACGTAAAACGGCTCGATGCGCTGGGCGCGTTTCGATACTTGCATCGGCGGGTGCCATCCTGCCCGCAGGGCGCGGGCGTTAAATATCCAATGGAGCCGGGCCCGGGTACGGCCCGGGGCGCAAGGCCCCCGGCGGCGGCCCGGCGCGCTTCAGTCGGCGGCCTTCTGGCCCTTGTCGGCAGCGACTTCGGCGCTGCGCAGGCTGGGAGCGAGGCCGTTGAGCACGGCGTTGACGTACTTGTGGCCGTCGGTGCCGCCAAATTCCTTGGCCAGCTCGATGCACTCGTTGAGCACCACGCGCCAGGGCACGTCGGGGCAGTGCTGGAACTCATACGCGCCAATCCACATCACCGCGTGCTCGATGGGCGAGATCTCGCTGAGCTGTCGGTCCAGCTTGGGCAGGATCAGCGCGTCGAGGTCGGCTTCGGTGGTGATGCAGCCGTGCAGCAGCGCGTCGTAATGCGCGCTGTCGGCCTTGTGGAAGCCCGCGAGGTCACGCGTGAACATGTCGATCGCGCTCGCGTCGTTGCGACCCACGATGTGCTGGTACAGGGCCTGCAGCGCGAATTCGCGTGCGCGGCTGCGGTTGGACTTGGACGCGGCCTTGCGCGCGCCCGTGCTGGTGGCGCCGGTGCGCGCCTGGCGCGGGGGACGGCCCGAGGCCGATGGGGATTGTTCTTCGCTCATGTCAGTTCAAGGTAGCGAGCAGTTGGGCCATTTCGACCGCCACGCGGGCCGCGTCGCGGCCCTTGTCGGTCTGGCGTGCAATGGCCTGCTCCATGTTTTCGGTGGTGATGATCGCATTGGCGATCGGCAGTTGGTGGTCCAGCGACAGGCGGGTCACGCCGGCGCCCGATTCGTTGGCCACCAGCTCGAAGTGGTATGTCTCCCCCCGGATGATGCAGCCCAGCGCCACCAGGGCGTCGTACTGCTCACGTTCGGCCATGGCCTGCAGGGCCACGGGCACTTCGAGTGCTCCGGGGACCTGCACATGGTCGATATTCTTTTCGTCCACGCCCAGCGCCAGCAATTCGGCGCGGCAGGCCGCGGCCAGCGCGTTGGTGATGCTTTCGTTGAAGCGGGCCTGGACTATGCCTATGCGCAAGCCTGCGCCGTTGAGTTGCGGGCCTGTGCCCTGTTCTGCGCCAAACATTTTCTATTCCTTGGGGATGTAACCGGTGATTTCGAGGCCGTAGCCAGCCATGCTGGGCATGCGACGCGGCTGGCCCATGAGGCGCATCCTGAGCACGCCGCATTCGCGCAAGATCTGTGCGCCCACGCCGTAGGTGCGCAGGTCCATGCGGCCGCGTTCGGGCGCCTGGGCCGGCCGCGCGCTGCCGTCGAATTGCGCCAGCAGCTGTTCGGCGCTTTCGCCGCAGTTGAGCAGCACGGCCACGCCGCGGCCCTGGGCATTGATATAGCGCAGGCTGCTGTCGAGGCTCCACGAGTGCATTTCGCGGTCCACTTCGAGCAGGTCGAGAATCGACAGCGGCTCGTGCACGCGCACCGGCACTTCGTCGTCGGCATTCCAGCTGCCCTTGACCAGCGCGAGGTGCACCGAGCGGCTGGGCTGGTCGCGGAACACGCGCACCGTGAACTCGCCAAACGGCGTCTGCAGCGGTCGGCTGTCGACGGCTTCGAGCAGCGACTCGGTGCGGCTGCGGTAATGGATCAGGTCGGCAATCGTGCCGATCTTGAGGCCGTGTTCGGCGGCGAAAAGCTGCAGGTCGGGCAGGCGCGCCATCGTGCCGTCGTCCTTCATGATCTCGCAGATCACGGCCGAGGGGCTGCAGCCGGCCATGCCGGCCAGATCACAGCCGGCTTCGGTGTGGCCGGCGCGCATCAGCACGCCGCCAGGCACGGCCTGCAGCGGGAAGATGTGGCCGGGCTGGACCAGATCGTCAGCCTGGGCATTGGCCGCGACGGCCGCCTGCACGGTGCGCGCGCGGTCGGCGGCCGAAATGCCCGTGGTCACGCCTTCGGCGGCTTCGATGGAGACCGTGAAAGCGGTCGAATGCTTGGTGCCGTTGCGCGTGGCCATGGGCTGGAGCTTGAGCAGTTCGCAGCGTTCGGGAGTCAGCGTCAGGCAGATCAGTCCGCGGCCGTAGCGCGCCATGAAATTGATGGCTTCGGGCGTGACGTGGTCGGCGGCCAGGACCAGATCGCCTTCATTTTCGCGGTCTTCTTCATCGATCAGCACCACCATGCGACCCGCGCGCATGTCGGCAATGATGTCTTCCACCGGGGAGATGGCTACGGGATGCAGGGGGGCGGTCATGCGAACTTTCTTGGGATGCCGGTGTTCAATCGGCGCAGGCAGCGTGCATTCCAGGGGGAACTGTCGCTGGCACCGCAGGCAGTGCCCCCAAAGAACGATCGATGCGGCCTGGGCCGCTCCGGGGTCGGCAGCCGGATGGCAGCCAAACCCTCAAACCGGCATTTTAGTCCAGCCGCACGGCGCGCGTGCCGCGCATTCCCGGCTAAATCAGCGCGTAGGGTCTTGCAGCACGAGATCGCCCAGCGGATAGGCGACGCAGGGCAGCACGCAGCCTTCGGCCTTTTCGTCCTCGCTCAGTCCCGGCCATTCGATCTCGTAGCGCACGCTGCCCGACACCAGCGTGCCTATGCAGGTACGGCAGGTGCCGTTGCGGCAGGAGCTGGGCCAGTCGATGGAGCCTTGCTCGAGCGACTGCAGCAGTGGCTGGTCGGCCCAGGCGTCGCATTGCGCGCCGCTGGGCGTGAGTTTGGCGATGAAGAAATCTGGAGTGAAAGGGTTGCTCATGCGCGATGGGGCGGGGAGAAAAGAGGCAAGGATAGAGGGCGATTTCGCACACGGATGGCGCTGTGCAGTGCCTTATTTTTAGGCATTGTGGATAAATTCCAGAAAAATCAACAACTTGCGCGGCTATTACAGCGATTGCCAAAACTTATCCACATGATTGTCCAGTTTTGCCGGGCATAACTGCAACGGCGCCAAGGGTTAACCCTTGCTCGAATGCCGTTTGGCCTGGTTCTGCAGGCCAGCGGCCATGCATTGGTCATGCTGCCTGTTTTTTGAGCAGGCAGAGTGGGCCCCTTTTAAATCAATGACTTATGGCTGTTTAACGGCGAAAAACGAAAGTTGTGCACATGCTTGTCCAGCAAACCCGGTAACAACTTTGTACGCCGAGTGACAGCGTGCCTCATTTTTCGGCGCATGGACGCAAGCGGGCAACGAGCAATCCCAGCACAATCTGGGTTGGCGTGCGCGTCTGCGCCGGGGAGACAGGAAGCGCGCACGTGAATATCTGTAACCGCGCGACGCGACTGCAGGCATTTCTCTATTATCTCGGCGTCCGGGCCGGGCATGCTAAGTTCCGGCTCCCACCAGTTGTATCGGTACCCAATAATGAACAAATCGCAGGAGCTCTTGCCAGTCCCCACCTCCGACCGCCTCGCGCAGATCCGCCGCGGCATCGAGAAGGAAGGATTGCGCGCACTGCCTACGGGGGGGCTGGCGCTGACACCGCACCCGATAGCGCTGGGATCGGCACTGACGCATCCGAACATCACCACCGACTACAGCGAGTCGCAGATCGAGCTGATCACGGGCGCCCACCGCGGTGTGGACGAATGCCTCAATGAGCTGATCGAAGTCCACCAGCATGTCTACCACAGCCTCAAGCAGGCCGGCAACGAGATGCTGTGGGTGTCGAGCATGCCCTGCGGCCTGCCCACCGATGAAACCATTCCATTGGCGCGCTACGGTTCGTCGAATGCCGGACGCTCGAAAAGCGTCTACCGCATGGGACTGGGCCATCGCTACGGCCGGCGCATGCAGATGATTTCGGGCATCCACTACAACTGGTCTATGCCGGGCGTCGACAGCGACCAGTATTTCGCGCTGATCCGCAATTTTCGCCGTCACGCTTTCGTGCTGCTGTACCTGTTTGGCTCGTCGCCCGCACTTTGTTCGTGCTTTGTCGAAGGCCGCGAGCACAGCCTGAAGCGGCTCGATGCTAGCGGTCGCACCTTGCACCTGCCGCATGCGACTTCGCTGCGCATGGGCCGCCTGGGTTACCAGAGCGATGCGCAGGCGGCAATCAATGTGAGCTACAACGGCCTCGACGGCTATGCCAGGTCGCTGCACGAAGCGCTGACCCAGCCCTATCCGGCCTATGAGCAGCTGGGCATACGCAATCCGGGCGGCGACTACAACCAGCTGGGCACCAGCCTGCTGCAGATCGAGAACGAGTTCTACGGCACGATTCGCCCCAAGCGCACGGTGCGCAGCGGCGAGCGTCCGCTGCACGCGCTGCGCGAGCGCGGCGTCGAATATGTCGAAGTGCGGCTGATGGACCTCGACCCGTTCGAGCCCGTGGGCATAGCCCAAAGCACCATGCGCATGCTTGACGTGTTCCTGCTGCATTGTTTGCTCAGCGACAGCCCGCCCGACACGCCCACCGAAATCGCCGAACTCAAGCACAACCAGCATCTGGCCGCCGAGCGCGGGCGCGAGCCCGGCCTGCATCTGCAGCGCGGCGGCCGCGACGTGCTGCTGCGCGACTGGGCCGACGAAGTGCTGACCGCATGCGCGCCGCTGGCCGCCTCACTGGACCAGACCCACGGCACGACCGATTACAGCCAGGCGCTGGCCCAGGCCCAGGCCCGTGTTGCCGCGCCCGAGACCACGCCTTCGGCCCAGGTGCTGCGCACCATGGTCGAGCAGTACGACAGCAGCTTCCTTGATTTCACGCTCGCACAGTCGGAGCTGGCACGCGAGACGCTTCTGAACCTGCCCTGGACCGCAGAACAGCAGGCCAAGGCCGAGGCCCAGGCGGTCGAATCGATTGCGGCGCAGCGCGAGCGCGAAGCCGCCGATACGCTGCCGTTCGAAGAATGGCGCCAGCGCTATATGGCGCCGCAAGGTCTGGGCTAGGCTTGGTTCAACGCGGCCTGCGCGTCTTCGACCCAGAACGTGGCCGCGTCGTAGAAGCCTTCCCAGACGCAGCCGTTGCAGCCGCGGCCGCAGCAGCTCGTGGGTTGTACGGGCGTGGGCCGCAGCGCCACGCCGGCCGCCTCGGCCAAGGTCTGGTAGCGTGCAAAAGCCGCGCAGGCAGCCTGCAGCGCTGGGGCCATGGTCTCCATCAGCGCTTGTTCTTCTTGCGCTCGGCGGTGTAGGTGGTCCTGGTCTCCAGCATGGCTTCGGCCTGCAGCGTCTTGCGCCGGCGCACCAGACCCTGGATGACAAAGGCCGCGCCCAGCGCCAGCGCGAACCAGCCGACGATGTAGCCTTGGCGGAACAGATTGCTCAGGTCGCTGGCGCGCATGAAGAAGGGCGCGATCAGCACGACCAGGCCGATGATGGCGCAGGTCACGCCCTTGATCAGCAGGTCGTTGTTGGCCTTGTGCTGGGCGGGAATGGAGTTTGGTATGGACATGTAGCGACCGGTGCGTGAAAAAAGCAGAACCCGATTATCCTTGCGCCCCTTGTTAGCGACGAATCGTCAGAAAGTATTGCCCCATGGCCATTCAATGGTTTCCCGGTCACATGAATCTCACACGCAAGGCGATCGCCGAGCGCATCAAGGACATTGACGTGGTCATTGAAGTGCTGGACGCGCGCCTGCCGGGCTCCAGCGCCAACCCGCTGCTGCAGGAGCTCACGGGGCACAAGCCGCGGCTGAAGGTGCTCAACAAGCAGGATGTGGCCGACCCGGCGCGCACCGTGATGTGGCTCGACTGGTACAACGCCCAGGCCGAAACCCGCGCCGTCGCGCTCGATGCCTCCGAGCCCACGCCCACGCGCCGGCTGATCGAAGCCTGCCAGCTGCTGTCGCCCGGACGCGGCGGCATGGCCAAGCCGATGCGCGTGCTGATCTGCGGCGTGCCCAATGTCGGCAAGTCGACGCTGATCAACTCTATGAGCAACAAGGGCCAGGCCAAGACCGGCGATGAAGCCGGCGTGACCAAGCTCGAGCAGCGCATCGTGCTCGCCGACGATTTCTATCTGTGGGATACGCCGGGCATGCTGTGGCCGCGCATTGCCGTCGAGCAAAGCGGCTACAACCTGGCCGTGAGCGGCGCCGTAGGCCGCAATGCCTATGACGAGGAACTGGTCGCGCTTGAATTCCTGCGCTATGCGCAGCGCAACTACGCGGCCAATCTGCGCGAACGCTACAAGCTCACGCAGACCGATGGCGAGATT
This sequence comes from Comamonas sp. DB36, assembly GCF_057914905.1. Classification (NCBI taxonomy): domain Bacteria; kingdom Pseudomonadati; phylum Pseudomonadota; class Betaproteobacteria; order Burkholderiales; family Comamonadaceae; genus Comamonas; species Comamonas sp. DB36. The sequence goes on along the minus strand of NZ_CP196631.1, from coordinate 3,210,886 downwards.
GCCGCGCTGCCCGACGACGAACTGCTGGAAGCGATAGGCCGCAAGCGCGGCGCGGTGATGACCGGCGGGCGCGTGAACGTGCAAAAAGCCGCCGAGATCGTGATCACCGATTTCCGCATCCACAACCTCGGGCGCATCACGCTGGAGACGCCGGCCGAATACGAGGAATGGTTCAACAAGGGCATGGAACTCGACGCGCTGCGCCAGGCCAAGAAGGACGCGCGCGCCAAGCCCAAGAAGACCGGCATCCGTAACCGCAAACCGGCCGCGCCCTCGGCCTGAGCTGCAGCCAGGCGCCTGATACGCTGGTCGACGTCAGTACTGGCCTATGTCATTGGAGTGACTGAGCTGGGGGCAGCGAGGAAGGGCCGCCCCGCACCGAGGCTGCCGTCCCCATCCACCGAAGGATGAGAGGGGGAAGCCGCGTGAGCGGCTCAGGGGGTGCTTGTGGTTTCAAACCAGCGGCGCGCCAGCAGATCCCAGAAGCGCGGGCCGCGGTCCAGGTTGTCGTCGTTGAAGTCGTAGGCCGGGTTGTGCAGGCCCACGCCGGCCTGGCCGTTGGGTCCGTTGCCTATCCATCCATAGGCGCCGGGAACGACTTCGAGCATGAAGCCGAAGTCTTCCGCCGTGAGCGCGGGCAGGATGTCGCCGTCGGCGTTCTCTTCACCGACGATTTCGCGCATCACGCTGGCCATGAAGCGGGCCTCGTGCGCGTGGTTGGTGGTGTTGGGGTAGCCGGGCTTGATGATGACTTCGGCCGTGCACAGGTGCGCCGCGGCCACATGCTCGCTGATGCGGTGCAGGCCCTCGATCATCGTCTTCTCGGTGCTGGTCTTGAGCGTGCGCACCGTGCCGTAGATCACCGCGTCGTCGGGAATGATGTTTTCCACCGTGCCCGAAGCGATCTGGCCCACGGTCACCACCGCGCTGTCGAGTGGGTCGGTGCTGCGCGACACCAGGGTCTGCAGCTGGCCCACGAGCGCGCAGGCGACGGGAATCGGGTCAATGGTGGTGTGGGGCATGGCCGCATGACCGCCCTTGCCGCTGATGCGGATCTCGAAGCGCAATGCCGAGGCCATGATGGGGCCCACGCGCACCGCCATCTTGCCCGCGGGCAGCAAGGGCCAGTTGTGCAGCGCGAACACCGCTTCGCAGGGGAACAGCGTGAACAGGCCGTCTTCCATCATTGCGCGCGCGCCCGCGCCGCCTTCTTCACCGGGCTGGAAAATCAGGTGCACCGAGCCGTCGAAGTCGGGTTGCTGGGCCAGCAGCGTGGCCGCGCCCAGCAGCATGGTGGTGTGGCCGTCGTGGCCGCAGGCATGCATGCGGCCAGGGTGGGTGCTGATATGGCCGAAGCCGTTGAGTTCCTGCACCGGCAGCGCATCCATGTCGGCGCGTATGCCTATGCTGCGGCCCGGGTTCTCGGCGCTGCGGCCCTTGCCATGGATGGTGGCGACCACGCCGGTCTGTCCCAGGCCGCGGTGCACGTTCAGGCCCAGGGCCTTCAGATAGGCCGCGACCTTGTCGCCCGTGCGGTGCTCTTCGTACTTGAGCTCGGGATGGGCGTGCAAGTCATGGCGAAAGCGCAGCAGCTGGCCAAGATGGGGAGTGATGTCGGGAGTCGTGTGCATACAGAAGACCGCAGCTGCACCGGGCAGGGATCGCCGGTGACTGCGGCAAATCAGAATCAATGGACCATTATCCGGCCGCGCCGCGTGCCAAGTCGTTTGCTGCGGCAATGGCACAGCGGTGTCGCGGTCTTAGGGTTCGTTTTCATTCCGCTGCCTGAGCTTTTCGGCGTTCTCATTGGCTGCGGCGCGCACCGCGGGAGCGAGCAGCGGCACCAGGCTCAGCACGCCAAACGCCAGCACGGTGCTGAGTACGGCCGTGACTTCCTCGCCTATGCCGGCGCCGGCGCCAATGGCGGCCGTCAGCCAGATGCCCGCGGCCGTGGTCAGGCCCTTGACCTGGTCCACGTCGTCGCCGTTGCGGTCGGTCTTGAGAATCGTGCCCGCGCCCAGAAAGCCCACGCCCGCAATCAGGCCCTGGAGCACGCGGCTCAGATCGGCCGCGTTGCCGCCCGCCTGCTGCGCGACCATGACGATCAGCGCCGCGCCCATGGACACCAGCATATGGGTGCGTATGCCGGCCGCCTTGCCATGGATTTCGCGCTGCCAGCCGAGCAGGCCGCCCAGCAATGCCGCAAGCGTCAGCCGCAGCACCACGCGTGTGAGCTGTTCGATATCGCTGACGTCCGCGAATTCGGAAGCGACGGTGCGTCCGACAATGTTCCACCAGTTGTCCATCAAGTTGTCCTCGGGATCGTTTTGCGCAGCGGTCGCTGCCCCAGCGACGACTGTGCGTCATGGCGCTGACGCGCAGGGGCAGCGCAGACCGGCATCGCATGTGCGCGCAGGCCTACGCGCGGCGCATGCGCATGTCGCTGCATTTGCCTATAGCCAAGACGCAGACCTTGTGGTTTAGTGGTGGTTCCTGATGCCGAGGAGATGACCATGACCCCGTTCTCTCTGGATTCCAGCATGACCTCCATGGGGGGTGTTTTCTACCCCACCGGCCATGTGTTTGCCATGGTGCCCACCGATGATGTCGCGCATGCCGCGTCCGAGGCACTGCATGCGCTGGGCTATGCGGGCGCGGTGCGCCATGCGACGCCCGAGGCCATATTGACCGACATCGTGCCCACGCTGGGCCTGGAGGAAAACGAACTGCAGTCGGCGGGCCTGGAAGGCGAAATCGTGCAGCGCATAGGCGCGCTGGCGCACCAGGGCCAGCATGGCCTGCTGGTGGCGCTGGGCAACGATGATGCGCATGAAGTGGCCGAGGTGCTCAATGCCTATGGCGCGACCGCCGCCTTCCACTACCGCGAACTGGTGATCGAGGAACTGGTGACCGACCAGGACGATGACGACTATCCCGAAGACGAGGACGAGGATTGACGGTGCTGGCGCCGGTCATTGCCCAGCATCCAAATCCCAGACGCGCGACAATCGGCGCCAATATGAAAACCATTTTGCCCTTGCAGCTGCTGGTCGGCCCGGCCAAGAACGACCCCCGTCCCCTGATCCTCTACCACGGCCGCCGTTGTCCCGATGGCTACGGCGCGGCACTAGCCGCCTGGCTGTTCTATGAAGGCCAGGCCGAATTCCGTGGTCTCGACCATGGCGAGATCAACAGCGCCGACGAACTGGGTGATCTCGCGGGACGCGCGGTCTATGTGCTCGATTTCGCTTTCGGCCCCGAACTGCTGGCCGAGATCGAGTCGCGCGTCGCCAAGCTGGTGCTGCTGGACCACCACAAGAGCGCAGCCGAGAAGCTGCACGGCTATTCGTGCCGCTGCGGCGTGGTGCACTTCGACATGCACAAGTCGGGCGCGCGCCTGGCCTGGGAGTTCTTCCATTCCGAAAAGCCCGTGCCCGCGCTGATCCGCTGCATCGAAGACCGCGACATCTGGACCTGGCAATACCCCGAGAGCCCGGCGTTCCTGGCCGCGCTCGATATGGAGCCACGCACCTTCGAGCGCTGGGCCGAGATCGCGGCGTTCACGCCCGCGCAGGAAATCGCCTTCATGGCGCGCGGCGATGCGATGGATGAAAAATTCCAGAAGCTCTGCGCCGACATTGCCGAAGGCGCGCAGCCCGTGGTCTTCAACGGCGTCGCCGGCCTGATGGTCAATGCGCCCGGAATGTTCCACAGCCAGGTCGGCGACCTGCTGGCCAAGCAAAGCGGCACCTTTGCGCTGATGTGGAATGCCAGCACCAGCGGCGTCAAGGTCGGTCTGCGTTCGCGCTCGGAGTTCAACTGCATTCCCATGGCCGAATCCATGGGCGGCGGCGGCCATGCCCAGGCCTGCGGCTTCAAGATGCCGATTGCGCGTCTGGGCGAGCTGCTCAGCGGGGCATTTGTGGCCCAGCCTGAGCCGGTCGAGCTGCATCCGCAGGCGGCTGAGTAACCCAGCCCGGCAAGGCCATCAGGGCCTGCCAGTCGCGCACATCCGCGACCTGCGGCGCAAGCGCGGCCCAGTCCGCGTGCAAATGCAGCATCTCCCCGCTGACCGGGTGCGGCAGGCTCAGCGACTGCGCATGCAGCCATAGCCGCTGCTGGCCCAGGCGCTCGGCCCACCAGCGGTTGAGCGGGCCCTTGCCATGCGTGGCGTCGCCAATGATGGGATGCGCCACATGCTTGAGGTGGCGGCGTATCTGGTGGCGCCGGCCCGTGAGCGGCAAGGCCTCGACCAGCGACAGCCGCGTGCCCGCGTGGCGCGGGTCATAGGCTTCGGGCCAGTTCAGCCGCGCCAGGCAGCGCAGCCTGGTCTGCGCCGATTGCACCGGGGCATCCGCCGGCGCGTCATCGGGCTTGAGCGCATGGTCGACGTCGATTTCGCCGGGCAACCAGCCGCGCACCAGCGCCAGATAGCGCTTGTGCGTCTGCTGGTTTTCAAACGCCTGGCCCAGCGCGCGCGCGGCATCGGCGTGCAGCGCCATCACCAGCACGCCGCAGGTGCCCTTGTCGAGGCGGTGCACGGGAAACACCCGCTGGCCTATCTGGTCGCGCAGCGTCTGCATCACGAAACGCGTTTCGTGCGCATCGAGGCCGGTGCGGTGCACCAGCCAGCCCGCGGGCTTGTAGACCGCGATCAGATGTTCGTCGCGCCAGAGCACATGCAGGGCGGGGGCGGGGTCGTGGGGCGGCAGTTCGGGCAAGGCGCGGGGCCTGAGAAAAAAGGCGGGGCGGGTGCGCACTGTACGCCAGCGCGGCGTGCACCATTGCGGTGCGTGCGCGCTGCGGTCACAATCCAGGGTTTTCCCGGGACGGGATTGTCGCGGTGCGCCGCATTGGAGAGGTTGGAATGCTCAAAGGCATTGTCGCGTCGGTGCTCGCATCGGTGTTGTTCGGCGCGATTTATTCGTTCTCTCCGTGGCTGGCGCCGCTCGACGGCGAACAGATCTTCGGCTGGCGCGTGCTGCTGACGCTGCCGTTCACGACGCTCATGCTGCTGCTGCTGGGGGAGACCGCGCTGCTGGCGGCTGTCTGGCGGCGCGTGCGCGCGCGCCCCGCGCTGGCGCTGGCGCTGCTCGCGAGCGCGGCGATGCTGGGCGTGCAGCTGTGGCTGTTCATGTGGGCGCCGCTGCACGGCCGCGCGCTGCCGGTGTCGCTGGGCTATTTCCTGCTGCCGCTGACGATGGTGCTGGTCGGACGCGTGTTCTATGGCGAGCGGCTGTCACGCGCCCAGGCCCTGGCGACGCTGCTCGCGGCGCTGGGCGTGGCGCACGAGCTGTGGCTGGCGGGCGGAATGTCCTGGGAGACCTGGCTGGTGGCGCTGGGCTATCCCGTGTACTTCGCGCTGCGCCGGCGGCTGGACATTCCGGGAATCGTCGGCCATTGGCTGGACATGGCCCTGCTGGTGCCGGCCGCGCTGTGGTTCATGGGCCGCGCGCCTTCGAGCTGGGCGCTGCTGCCCGACCATCCCGCGCTGTGGGCGCTGCTGCCGCTGCTGGGCGTGGTCAGCGCCGTGGCGCTGGCGCTCTACATGGCCGCCAGCCGCTGGCTGCCGCTGGGGCTGTTCGGGCTGCTGTCGTATGTCGAGCCCGTGCTGCTGGTGCTGGTCGCGCTGCTGCTGGGCGAAAGCCTGCAGCCCGGCCAGTGGCCGACCTATGCACTGGTGTTTGCCGCAATTGCCGTGCTGTTGGCCGAAGGCGTGGTGCAGCTGCTGCGCCAGCGCCGGCGCTGATTCTTCAGGCCTGCTGTTCGGGCGCGCCCGAAATGCGCGCCGCGTCCTCGAGCCGGTCCACATCGCGCAGCGGCTTGAACCAGGCCATCCAGCCGCCGACCACGGCCAGCGTGCACAGGCTGCCGGCAATTGCCGCGGGCACCGCGCCCAGCAGGGCCGCGCTGCTGCCCGCGCGGAACTCGCCGAGTTCATTCGACGAGCCTATAAACAGCATGTTGACCGCGTTCACGCGCCCGCGCATGGTGTCGGGCGTGGAGAACTGCACCAGCGCCGAGCGGATGTAGACGCTGACCATGTCGGCCGCGCCGGCCAGCATCAGCGCGGCGATCGACAGCCAGAACCAGGTCGACAGCGCGAACACCAGATTGGCCAGGCCGAACAGCGCGACGGCGGCGAACATCACGCGGCCCACATGGCGGCGTATCGGGCGGGCGCTGAGCCACAGCCCGGTCGCGACTTCGCCTATCGCCATGGCGCTGCGCAGCATGCCCAGGCCTTCGGGGCCGACCTTGAGCACTTCGTGCGCGTAGATGGGCAGCAGTGCGATCACGCCGCCCAGCAGCACCGCAAACAGGTCCAGCGAGATCGTGCCCAGGATGATGGGGCGGCTGCGGATGAACTGTATGCCGTCGCCGAAACGCTGCCACATGCGCCCGGCCAGCGCGGTGCGCGGCATGGCATGCAGCACGGGAACGCGCGCCAGCATCAGCACCGCGAGCACCAGCGCGGCCATGGCGCAGCCGTAGGTCAGCTCGCCGCCGCCCAGCGCATAGAGCACGCCGCCGAGCACCGGCGCGGCAATCGAGGCGGTGCGCATCAGCATGCTGTTGGTCGCCAGCGCCTGGGCAAGATGTTCGCGCGCGACGATCTGTGGCAGCAGGCTTTGCATGGCCGGTCCGGTGAACGCGCGGCTGCAGCCGAACAGCACCAGCACCGCATAGATCCAGTGGACGTTGGTCGTGTGCTGGGCGGAAAGCCAGAACAGCAGGCCGGCGCACAGCGCGGCGACGCTCCAGCTCGCGCCCAGGATGCGCTTGCGGCTCATGCGGTCGCTCAGGTCGCCCGCGGGAATCAAGAGCAGCAGCATCGGCAGAAACTGCGCCAGTCCCACATAGGCCAGCGACAGCGGGTCGCGCGTCAGGTCATAGACCTGCCAGGCCACGACCACGGCCTGCATCTGCTGGGCAAACACGCCCAGCAGGCGGGCAGTGAGAAAAGGAAGAAAACCAGGCTGGCGCAAGGCGCCAGAAGCGGAAAGGGAAAAGGGAGAAGCCAAAGCGCGGACCTGTCTGGAAAGGGGCGAGGGCCATGAAAAGGCGGCCCCGGCACGCGCCGAGATTGTGCGCCAAAGCCGCGCGCGCTGCTCGGCGCCGCGCGCCAGCGCGTGCATCATTGCCGAGGATGCAAATTGGATGACTAGGGGACGAGGTCTATTCCCACATTTTTTCTGCAGTTTTGCATCCAACAATCTCAACCAGTGCCTGCCCAGTGAGTGGTTTATTCAACCAGCAAAGGAACCGCGCCATGTCGTTGCTCAACACCAGTTCCCTCCTGGGACGCGAGGCCGTCATCGACTTTCCGGACAGCCAGGCCCTGGTTCATTATTCGCCCCAGGGGCTGCTTTTCTGGAAGGTCACTGACTGCAAAGGCGGCACGTCCGAAGGCCGCGAACGCCTGAGCTATCTGCAGCTCAGCGACACCTTGCACTTTCTCAACTGGATAGAAAAAAGCGGCTTCACCGTGAGCCAGGTGGTCGACACCGCCCGGGGCACGGTCAAGGCTTTCTGGTCCTATACCGACGAAAACACCAACGGCGTGCAGCGCGCGTCGATGTTCGTCGACGGACAGTTCCGCTTCCGCTGAACGCGCGCCCCCGCTGGGGCTGCGCCTGCGCTTTGGCTCAGCGCACGATTTCCGACTCCACAGTCATGTCGAGCACATAGGCAAAGGCCGGGGCATCGGCGGGCGGGTTGGCCACGGGGTAGCGCTGGATGCGCAGCACATTGCGCACGCCGGGCTGGTGGGTGTAGCCCTGGATCTCGCCGTACCAGTTTTCCCAGGGGCCGGTGTGCGTCTTCAGGCCCTGGCCGTCGTATTCGATCTTGCGCACCTGCAGGCACTGGTAGTTGGGAATCAGCGGGTGGCTGCAGGCGACGCGCTGCGGCGCGACTTCCAGAAACATGCGCTCGCCCGCGCTGCCGTAGCGCGTGGCGTCGGTGGGCTTGCCTTCGAGCACCCATTGGCCGCCGTCCGAGAACACCAGCGTCAGTATCGGTGCGGGCGTGGCGCCGGCCTCGGCCGGCGCTGTGGCGATGCGCCATTGGCTGGCCTGGGGCAGTCTTTGACCGACCTGCTGCTCGAGCACCATGGCCGCGGAGTCGGGGCAGGCCATCAGCGTGCCGCGCACGGGACCGATATGCAGCGCATTGCCCTGCAGGCTGTAGCCTGCCGACAGCGCATTGCACAGTCTGCCCACCGAGACCTGGTTCTGCGCAAAGTTCAGCACCACCGTGCGGGACGTGGCAGGTGGCGCGGCGTTGTTGGCCGCGGCTGCAGCGGGCGGCAGGGTCCAGCCCGCCTGCGGCTGGCCCTGGTCGTTGCGCACTTCGCGCAATTGCCAATGGTAGGCCTCTAGCGTGGCGGCATCCGCACTGGTTTCAGGAGTGGCAGTCTGCGAAGTCGCGCAGGCCGTGAGGCCGGCCGACAAGGCCAGGATCCCAAAAAATCGCATGAAGTTTCCTTTCGGTGCCAGCGGAGCTGGCTGAAAAATTGCAACAGTTGGCAGCATGCCCGGTTCCAGTGAGGTCCTCACGTAGTTGGGTCAAGGCAGTGCTTGTCGGACGTTTGCGCAAGAGTGTGTGCGGGCTGGCGACTTCTGCGGAAGTCCCCGCTTCTGTAACCTGCGGACCAACAGTGATGCGATCAGTGTGCTATAAAATTTGAGAGCATTTTCGCGGTCGGACGAAGTCGTCTGTAACCGATTGAACAAGGAGCGCCTGGTGGTGAAGCAGAAACGGATGGACGGATGGCGGCGCAGCCTCTTGCCGCTGGCATGGCTGGCGCTGGCCGCAAGCCTGACCGCCTGCGCCAGCGAACCGATGAAGCGCGTGCGCTCGCAGGAGGATTTCTCCTCGACCGCCACCTACTCACGGCTGTTCGATGCCACCCCCGCACAGACCTGCGAAGCCGCGCGCCGGGCATTGCTGAGCCAGGGCTACATGATCAACAACGCGCGCGCCGATCTGGTCGAGGGGCAAAAGAGTTTCCAGCCCGAGCCCGAGGTGCATCTGCAGATGCTGATACGCGTGGTCTGCGTGCCCGAAAGCGCCGATCACGGCGTGAGCCTGGGCTTCGTCACCGCGCTGCAGGACCGCTATGCGCTGAAGAAAAGCGCGAACTCCGCGAGCCTGGGCGTGGGCGCGCTGGGCTCGGTGTCGCTGCCGTTCGCGGCCAGCAACGACTCCATGGTCAAGGTCGGCAGCGAGACCATTGCGGTCGACGCGTTCTACGAGAACTTCTTCGATCTGGTCAAGCGCTTCCTGCAATCGGAAGCGTTGCCTGAAGAATAAGGCGCCTAGAAGCGGCTGATACGACCCCGCAAATCGAGGATCTGCGGTTGAGGCGCGGCCGGCGAGGCGCGGCCGGCCAGGCGCGGCCGGCGAGGCGTTGCAGCGACGCCTCAAGGGTTGTGTCGGCCGCTTACGCCGGCACGAACAGCGCCGGGTCCACCATGGTCTGATTGAGCATCACGCCCCAGTGCAGGTGCGGGCCGGTCACGCGCCCGGTCGCGCCTACTGCGGCAAATGCATCGCCCGTGGCGAGCACATCGCCGAGCTTGGCGTCCGTTCGACTCAGGTGGCAGTACATGCTCAGCAGGCCCGCGCCATGGTCGAGCCAGACCGTGCCGCCATTAAAGAAATAATCCCCCACATCGACCACCTTGCCCGGCAGCGGTGCGACGACCGGCGTTCCCGTGGCCGCGGCGATGTCCATGCCGCTGTGCGGGTTGCGCGACTGACCGTTGAACACGCGGCGCAGGCCAAAGGAACTCGAGCGCCTCCCGGGCACGGGCACGCGCATGCGCAGGTCTTCGCTGCGCTGCGCGGTGAACAGCGCCATCACCTGCTGCTGGTGCGCGCGCTCGCGCTCATGGCGCGCGAGGTCTTCGGGCGCGAGGTCCACGGTCTTGGGCGATACCTTGAGGTGCTGCTCCTGATAGCGTTTGTCGCGCACGCGGTACTCGAGGCTTTGCAGGCCTTCACCGGCATCGACCTGCACGCGGTGCACGCCCGGCGTGGCCGACAGTGGAATGCCCACGATGGCGGTCCATTCGATCATGTCGCCCGCGACCAGCACCGGAAAATCGCCGGCCTTGACCTTGGGCCGCTGGGCCGCGGGCCCGAGCGACAGGCGCGCCACACCGCCGGGAACGCGCGATTCGTGGGGCCAGATGTCGAATTTGGCGGGAGCTGCAAAAGCCGCGGGGCTGGCCAGCGCGCACAGCGTGGCTTGCAATGCCATTCGGCGCGACAGATGGGAAGTATTCAGGTGCATGGCGCCATTGTGCCGCCGTCCCAAGGCCGGTTTCGTAGGTCTCAGCCGGGTGCGCGGTAGACCAGCACCTTGAGCGAGCGCTCGGGCGAGACATCGGCGAACACCGCGGGGTTGGCCACGCGCCCGGCGAATGCGAGTTCGGGCGCGAGTTCCTGCATCTGGCTTTGCAGGAAGTCCTGGCCCAGCTCGGGCGCGTTGAGGCACAGCAGCGCGTGGCCGCCGGGGCGCAGCAGCTCGGGCAGGCGGCGCATCAGCTTGGCGTAGTCCTTGGTCGCGACAAAGCTGCCTTTCTGGTAGCTCGGCGGGTCGACGACGACCAGATGGTAGGGGCCGCCGCGCGTGATCTTGCCCCAGGTCTTGAAGATATCGTGGGCGAGAAAGCTCGCGCCGTCGCTGATCTCGTTGAGCTGGTGGTTCTGCTGGCCTATGGCCAGCGCGCCGCTGCTCATGTCGAGATTGAGCACCTGCCGGGCGCCGGCCTGGCGCGCGACGACCGAGAACGCGCAGGTATAGGCAAACAGGTTGAGGACCTTGAGCCCGCGCTCCCGTTCGGGGTGGGCCGCCAGATGCTCGTGCACCCAGCGCCGGCCTTCGGCCATGTCCAGAAACAGGCCGTGGTTCTGGCCCTTGAGCACATGCACGCGGTAGCGCGTGCCGTTCTCGGTGACAACATGCGGCTCGGGCACGCTGCCGGCCATGAGCCGCGTATCGCTGCGGCCTTCGTGGCGGCACTGGAACACCCAGTTGAGCGGCGCGCCGGCGCCTATCTGCTGCCAGCGCTGCTCCAGCGCCGCGCCTATGGCCGCGAGTTCCTCTTCAGGCACCGGCTTGAAGCTGGTCAGCAGCAGCACGGGCGCATAGGCATCGAGCGCCCATTGTTCGCAGCCCGGATGCAGGCCGCCGCGGCCATGGAAGATGCGCCGGGCATCGGTGGGCAGTTCCATCGTGGCGATGGCGTGGAGCAGGGCTTGCATGGGGTCCTGGGATGTGCGGAGGAGATGAAAAAGGCTGCCAGCGGCAGCCTTTGCGTGCGTCGGATGCCGGGCTTACTTGCCCCAGCTGTCTTTCAGCCCGGTGATCTTGTTGAAGACCGGCTTGCCGGGCGCGTGGTCCTGGCGGTCGGTGACGAAGTAGCCGTGGCGCTCGAACTGGAAGCGCGTGTCGGGTGCGGCGCTGGCCAGCGAAGGCTCGACAAATGCGGTCACGACCTTGAGGCTGTCGGGGTTGAGCAGCGCGAGGAAGTCCTTGCCGCCGGCGTCGGGCTGGGCGTCGGTGAACAGGCGGTCGTAGATGCGCACTTCGGCGGAAACGCCATCGGCCACGCCCACCCAGGTGATCGCCGCCTTGACCTTGACGCTGTCGGCGCCGGGCGTGCCGCTCTTGGTGTCGGGCACGACCTGGGCCAGCACTTCGGTGATCTCGCCGGCGGCGTTCTTGTTGCAGCCCGTGCATTCGATCACATAGCCGCCCTTGAGGCGCACCTTGTTGCTGGGGAACAGGCGCTTGTAGCCCTTGACCGGCACTTCCTGGAAGTCTTCGCGTTCAATCCAGACTTCGCGGCCTATGGTGAAGTGGCGCAGCGCGGGTTCCTGGCCTTCGGGCGGGTGGGGCAGCGCGGGCAGCGTGCAGGGCTCGAGGTGACCCGCGCCCATGACCTCATCCCAGTTCTCCAGCACCAGCTTGACCGGGTCGAGCACGGCCATGCCGCGGTGGGCCTGGTTCTCGAGATCTTCGCGCAGGCAGCCTTCGAGCGTCGCGTAATCGATCCAGCTGTAGTCCTTGGTCACGCCAATGCGCTCGCAGAACGTCTGCAGGCTTTGCGGCGTGTAGCCGCGCCGGCGCAGGCCGACCACGGTGGGCATGCGCGGATCGTCCCAGCCCTGCACGATGCCGTTGTCGACCAGATGCTTGAGCTTGCGCTTGCTGGTGATGACGTAGGTCAGATTCAGGCGCGCGAATTCATACTGGCGCGGCTGGGGCGCGGCGATCAGGCCGCCGGTGACCAGCTGGTCGAGCAGCCAGTCGTAGAACGGGCGCTGGTCTTCGAATTCAAGCGTGCAGATCGAATGCGTGATGTGTTCCAGCGCGTCTTCGATCGGGTGGGCGAAGGTGTACATCGGGTAGATGCACCACTTGTTGCCGGTGTTGTGGTGTTCGGCATGGCGCACGCGGTAGATGGCCGGGTCGCGCAGGTTGATGTTGGCCGCGGCCATGTCGATCTTGGCGCGCAGCACGGCCGCGCCGTCGGCCAGCTGGCCGTCGCGCATGGCGCGAAAGCGCTCGAGATTTTCCGCCGGCGTGCGATCGCGGAACGGGCTGTTGGTGCCCGGCCGGGTGAAGTCGCCGCGGTTGGCGCGCATTTCCTCGGCCGTCTGTTCATCGACATAGGCCAGGCCCTGCTCGACCAGGTATTCGGCCGCGCGGTACATGAAGTCGAAATAGTCGCTGGCCTGGTAGGGCGCGGCCGTTCCGGGCGCCTCGCCGGCCTGGGCCCAGTCGAAGCCCAGCCAACGCACGGCATCCATGATGCTGTCGACGTATTCCTGGTCTTCCTTTTCCGGGTTGGTGTCGTCGAAGCGCAGATGGCAGACACCGCCGTAGTCGCGTGCCAGGCCGAAGTTCAGGCAGATGCTCTTGGCGTGGCCGATGTGCAGATAGCCGTTGGGTTCGGGCGGAAAGCGCGTGCGGATCTTGGCCGGATCGGGCTCGCCGGCCGCATGGTGCGCGGCATCGCCAGGGCTTCCGCCCCAGCGGCGCTGGGCATGTGCACCGCGGGCCAGGTCGGCCTCGATGATCTGGCGCAGGAAGTTACTCGGCTTGACCGGTTCTGGGAGGGTGTTGGTGGCGTCGGAAGAACTCATCCCGGCATTTTAGGCGCGGGGGGCGGCAGAGGTGTTCTTACGAACGGAAACTTGTTCGTCGCGAATAGAAACAATTTAGACGCAGTTTCAGGCCATCCTATTCCCATGGTCGCGCGTTAAGTACTTCAAGCGGTGCTTTTTGCGCTGCGGCAGGCCGATCCCCGGCGCGCCGATTCGAACAAGGAGTTCCAGATGACAACAACAAGCCTTTCGCTGAAATCGTGGCGAGCGCGGGTCGCCGGTGCCGCACTGGCGTTCGTCGCCCTGGCTGGCGCGGGCGCCGCCCAGGCGCGCGATGTGGTCTGGTCGGTGGGCGTGCAGTCGCCGGGCATTTCCGTCGGCGTTGCCAATGCGCCGCCGGTCTATGTCGCTTCCGGCCCCGTCTATTACGCGCCGCCACCACCGGTGTATTACGCGCCGCGCCCGGTGTACCAGGCCGCTCCGGTCTATGTCGTGCCTTCGCACCGCGGCTATTACGGCCGTCCCTACTACCGCGACCACCCGCGTCATTACGACAAGCACCGCGGCCATGGCCACCGCCACCACGATCGCCGCGAGATGCATCGCCACGGTCATCGCTGAGCGCTCGCCAGGCACAGGCTGGGCCACGCATAATCCGGCGGTCTGACGTCCGGAGTGTTGTGTGAAAACTGTCTATGTCCTGAACGGCCCCAATCTCAATCTGCTGGGCTCGCGCGAGCCGACCATCTACGGGTCGGCGACGCTGGCCGATGTCAAGGTCCTGTGCGAACAGGCCTGCGCGCGCCATGGCCTGGCGCTGGCTTTCCACCAGAGCAACCATGAAGGCCAGCTGGTCGACTGGATCCACGAAGCCGGCCGCCTGCATGGCCAGGGCCAGCTCGCGGGCCTGATCTTCAATGCCGCGGCCTATACGCACACCAGCGTGGCGCTGCTCGATGCCGTCAAGGGCACGGGCGTGCCGCTGGTCGAGCTGCACATCAGCAATGTGCATGCGCGCGAAAGCTTTCGCCACCATTCCTACCTGTCGGCCGCGGCGCGCGCCGTGATGTGCGGCTTCGGCGTGGCCGGCTACGGCCTGGCGATCGACGCCGTCGCGCAATGGTGAGCGCGCCCATCGATGCGCTGCAGGCGCAGGCGCGGCGCGTGGCCACGCCCATAACCGGGGGCGGCCAGATTGTCTGGCATGTCTGGGGCGAGGGCGGGGGCGGCGTGCCGCTGGTGCTGCTGCATGGCGGCAGCGGCAGCTGGACCCACTGGCTGCGCAACATCGAAGCCCTGGTGGCCGCGGGCCGCGAAGTCTGGGCACCGGATCTGCCGGGTTTTGGTGACTCTGACGGCGTGCCCGAAGGGCAGGATGTCGACACCATGCTCGCGCCTTTGGAGCAGGGGCTGCGGCAGCTGCTGGGCCCGCGCAGCTTTGATCTGGTGGGCTTTTCCTTTGGTGGAATGACGGCCGGCATGCTGGCCGCGGCCTTCCCCCAAGGCGTGCGCCAGCTGGTGGTGGTGGGCGCGCCCGCCATGTGGATGAGCAGCGGCAAGGCCGTGCGACTGCTGGGCTGGCGCCATCTGGCCAGCGAAAGCGCGCGCGAACAGGCCCATCGCCACAACCTGCAGGCCTTGATGCTGCACGACCCGGCGCGCATCGATGCCGACACGCTGGCGCTGCATGTGCAGAACGTGCTGCGCGACCGCCTGCCGCGTCGGCGCCTGTCGCAGACCGATGTACTGGCCCAGGCGCTGGGTCGGGTTGCATGCCCGGTGCATGCCATCTATGGCCGCCACGACGTGCTCTACAGCGGCCGGCATGCGGCGCTCGAGCAGGCGTTCGTGGCCGCAACGCCGCGTTTCGCCGGGATGCACTGGGTCGACGATGCCGGTCATTGGGTGCAATACGAGCAGCCCGCGCGCTTCGATGCACTGCTGCTGTCATGTCTTGCGGCGGGCGGGCGCTAGGGCGTGTGCATCGCGGCCGCGTGCACCGCGCGGCCCGCGGCCAGCGGGTCGCCGGTGCGGTTGAAAGTGTCCACCCATAGGTGGTAGCTGGGCATCTGGGCTTCGTCCCAGGGATGGAAGCCGGGTTTGAAATAGCGCAGCCAGGCTCCCAGGTCGCGCGTGAAGATGCCGCGCGGGCCGTAGGCCCACCAAAGGCCCGGGCCCAGCAGGCGCAGACGCTGCCACAGCGAGAAGCCGTCGGACCTGAGCATCAGCATCAGGTACAGCAGCACCTGCACGTTGAAGCTCAGGGTGCTTTCCAGCAAAGCCGCACAGCGGCGCAGGTAGCCCACGCGCGCCACCTGCTGCATCACGTCGAAGGCCACGGCGCGGTGCTCGAGCTCCTCCATGGCATGCCAGCTGTACAGCGCATGCAGGCGTGGATCGGCGGCGTCAAGCGCGCCGCGGCGCGCGAACAGGCCGCGCGCCATGATGGCCGTCAGATGCTCGCAGGCCGCGGTCGCCGCCAGCGTGTGCTTCCTGGGCAGGAAGCGGCGCATGAAGCCGAACAGGAAACGGCGCGTATAGCCTTCGAGCCGGTCCACATCGACGCCCTGGGCCCTGAGCCGCTCGTTGAACTGGCTGTGCAGCATGCCGTGCTGGCCTTCCTGGCGGATGAAAGCCTGGATGTCCTGGCGCAGGCGCGGATCGGTGACCGCATCGCGGAAGTCGCGCACGCAGCTGATGAAATAGCGTTCGCCTTCGGGAAACATGATCGACATGGCGTCGAAGAAACGCGTTCGGAACGGCTGGCCGTCTAGCCAGAAGCGCGGGATGTCGCCCTGCAGGCCGAAATCCAGCCGTTCGCGCGCGGTGATGGAATGGTCTGATGTCATGGGAAGCTCCTCGGGAGGTGCCGTGGCCTGGCCGAAGTGCAGGCAGGGATGGGTCAGCGGGCCGTGGCGCAGCGTCTTGACATCGCGCCGGTAGTCCATGGGCAGGGCCCAGGGCGGACGCAGGCCCTGGCGCGGCAGGCGCGGCGAGGCGCGTCGCACATAGCCCGAAGCCAGGTCGAGCAGGGCGCGCGTGGGCATGCCGGGCGTGGGCAGCTCGGCGCGGCAGATGGCCTGGCGATGGCGGTCCATGTGCGTCAGCAGGCGGCAGAAGTGTTCGCATACCAGGCCGATCTTCAGGGTCCAGGACGCGTTGGTGTAGCCGATCGCATAGGCCAGATTGGGCACGCCGTCCAGCAGCATTCCGCGGAACACCACCTTGCGCGCGAGATCGACATCCGTGCCATCGACACACAGCCGCATGCCGCCCAGCAGCTGCAGGTTCAGTCCCGTGGCGGTGACGACGATGTCGGCCGCGAGCTCTGCGCCCGATTGCAGCCGCAGGCCCTGCGCCGTGAAATGCGCGATGCGGTCGGTGACGACCGTGGCCCGGCCCGCGGCGATCGTCTGGAACAGATCACCGTCGGGCGCGATGCACAGGCGCTGGTCCCAGGGCGCATAAGGCGGATTGAAATGCAGCTCGACGGGGTAGCCGCGCGGCAGCGCGCGCCGGTTGTTGGCGCGTATCAGCCGGCGCGCGACGCGCGGATGGTGCCGGCACAGGCGCCAGAGCGCGCGCCCCAGCGCAATGTTCCTCTGTCGCAGCAGGCCGTGCGCCCAGCGCGGGGGCAGCAGTCGCTGCAGCAGGCCGGCCACGGGGTCGGCCGAGCGCAGGCCCAGCACATAGCCAGGCGTGCGCTGCAGCAGCGTGACATGCGCGGCTCTGTCGGCCAGCGCGGGCACCAGGCTCACCGCGGTCGCACCGCTGCCTATAACTAGCACGCGCCGCCCGCTCCAGTCGAGCTGCGCAGGCCAGTGCTGGGGGTGGACCACCGTTCCCTGGAATTGCGCCAGGCCCGGCAGTTCGGGGGTGTAGCCGCGGTCATGGCGATAGTAGCCGGCCGCGCAGAAGATCCAGCGGCAGGAAAGCTGCCGGCGTGTGCCGGTGTCGGCGCGCTCGACCTCCACCGTCCACAGCGCGGTCGCGCTGCACCATGCAGCCGCAACCACGCGCTGCTGCAGCCGCACCCGGCGGTCCACGCCGTTCTCTGCCGCGGCTTCGCGCAGATAGGCCAGGATCTGCGCGGCGCTGGCCATTGCCGGGGCGCGGCCCCAGGGCTTGAACGCATAGCCCAAGGTATGCAGGTCGGAGTCCGAACGCGCGCCGGGGTAGCGGAACAGGTCCCAGGTGCCGCCTGTGGCGGCGCGCGCTTCAAGAATGGCGTACGAGCGCGCCGGATGGCTCTTTTGCAGGTAATACGCCGCCGCCAGCCCCGACAGGCCGGCGCCGATGATCAATACGTCCAGATGCTCCATGGCTGCGCTCGGGTCGGGCATATGCTGCCTCCAACGCGAAGATAAGGCCCATGGTGGCGACAAATTCCGGCGCTGACAAGGTTGCGGCGGCGGCGTCGCGCGTTTGCATCAATGGGGCGGCTGTGCCGTTTGTGCCACCGGCGACAAGGGAAAAGCGCGGGCCGGCTTCTGAATGGCCGGCTACGCGGTCAAAATGGCGGCATGTCTCTCACTGTCTGCATGGATGAAGTCCAGCTGAGCGCCATCCGCGCCCAGGGCGCGGGCGGCCAGAATGTCAACAAGGTGTCCAGTGCGGTGCACCTGCGCTTCGACGTGCGCGCTTCATCGCTGCCCGAGCCGGTCAAGGAGCGGCTGCTGGCGCTGAGCGACCAGCGGCTCACGGCGGACGGGGTGGTGGTCATCAAGGCCCAGCAGTTCCGCAGCCAGGACATGAACCGCGCCGACGCACTGGCGCGCCTGCAGGCCTTGGTCGATTCGGTGGCGCATGCACCGCGCGTGCGCCGCGCGACCCGGCCCACCATGGCGTCCAAGCGCCGGCGCCTTGAAGGCAAGAGCGTGCGCTCGGCCACCAAGGCCTTGCGCGGCAAGCCGAATCCGGACTGAGCCTGAGGCATGATCGGGCACGCGTTGCGCCTGCCGCGCTGCGCACTATTGAATCCGCTGATGGAAAAGGAATGCCATGACCCGTTTGACCAATCTGCCGCTAGAGTTCCTGCAGCGTGAACCCGCAGCGCCAGGCGCCGAGCCCTGGCTGCTGGTGCTGATGCATGGCGTAGGCAGCAACGAGCAGGATTTGTTCGGTCTCGCGGCCTATGTGCCCGCGCATTTCCATGTGCTGAGCCTGCGCGCGCCTTACCCTATGGGAGTGCAGGCCCATGCCTGGTTCCAGTTCACCGTGGACACCAACGGCACGCGCCACATCAATGTCGCGCAGGAGCGCGCCGCGCGCGAACAGCTAGAGCGCACCGTGGCGCAGGCGCAAAACGAACTGGGCATTGCGCCCGAGCGCACGGTGCTGGGCGGCTTCAGCCAGGGCGGCATCATGGCGCTGTCGACGCTGCTGACCCGGCCGGCGACGCTGCGCGCGGCCATGGTCTGGCACAGCCGGCTGCTGCCCGAAGTGCGTTCGCTGCAGGCGCCGGCCGAGCAGTTTGCCGGCAAGTCGCTGTGGATCAGCCACGGCACCTACGACAATGTGATTCCGCTGACCAGTGCCCACGCCATGCGCGACCACGTGCAGGCGCTGCCGCTGGCGCTCGAATACCGCGAGTACGCGAGCGCGCATGAAATCCGCCCCGATGAATTGCAGGCCAGCATGGCCTGGCTGGACGGCCTGCGCTGAGGGTCAGCCCTTGCGCCCGGGCTCGAAGAACGCCGCGAGCTGCGGCGCCAGCGTGGGGAATTCCTGCGCAAACTGCGCCCGATTGACGAAATAGGCTTCGCAGGCCACGGCAAAGAACTCGGGCGGGGCCGTGGCGCCATAGCTGTCGAGCCAGGGCTGGGCGCCGCCGAAGCGCTCGGCGATGATCACCTGTTCGCGAAACTTCTCATAGGCCGGCTCCCAGGCCGCATGCCACAGCGCGCGCGCCGCGCGCGTGCTGGCGCTGCCCATGAAGCCCGGGGGCAAGGGCGGGCAGCCGTCGGCCGCGCCGTTGCGCATGTCGATCTTGTGCGCGAATTCGTGGATCACCACGCTCGTGCCTTCGGCCATGCTGTGGCGGCTGTCGTCCACGGCCTGCCAGCTGAGCATCACCGGTCCGCCTTCCATGGCTTCACCCAGCAGCACTTCGTCGTAGTAGTGGACCACGCCGGCTTCGTCCACGGACTCGCGCCGCGCCACGGCTTCGCCCGGGTGCACCACGATGCCGACGAAATCGTCATACCAGGTCAGCGCTTCGCGCGGCGTGCCCCAGTGCAGCAGCGGCAGGCAGGCCTGGGCCGCGATCTGCACCGCCATGGCATCGGTCACTTCCAGGCCGTGCGCGCCATGGAACTGCTTGCGCTGCAGGAACAGCGCGGCCAGCGCGCGCAGCTTGGCCTGGTCGGCCAGGGCCAGGGCCTGCAGGAACGGATAGGCCTGGATGGCCGAGAGCCACAGGCCGGCGTCTATCTCGGGCACGGGGGCCAGACGGCTTTGGATCTGGTTCCAGAAGCGGCGCAGGCTCATGCGGCGGGACAGGGCCAGGGCAGGCGCTGCAGGCCTTGGAGGCGATCGAGCCGCAGCACTTGGGCACGCGCCGGTGTGGCATCCAGGTCCCAGTCGCTGAGCACGATGCGCCGCATTCCCGGCGCCAGTTCATGGTCGGCGGGTCTATGGGTATGGCCGTGGATCAGCGTGGTCGCGCGCGCGGCCTGCAGCCAGTCGAGGCTCGCTTGCCGGTCCAGCTCCGCATAGACCATGGCCGCGCGCTGGTGCGAATGGCTCTGGTCGCGCATGCCGCGCGCCTGGGCGCGACGAGCCTCTATCGGCTGGCGCAGGAACGCGTCCTGCCAGGCGGCGGTGCGCGCCATGGCGCGAAAGCGCTGGTAGTCGGTGTCGTCCAGGCACAGCGCGTCGCCATGGCTCAGCAGATAACGCTGGCCGGCGAATTCGAACGCGGTCGGGTCGCTGAGCCAGGTGCAGCCGCTGCGCTTGGCAAAGGCCGGGCCCGTGAGAAAGTCGCGGTTGCCCTGCATGAAGAACAAGGCCTTGTGCCGCGCGATCGCGCGCATGCGTTCGCAGCAGCGCGCTTCGAAGCTCTGCGCGTCGTCCAGCACATCGTCGCCTATCCAGACCTCAAACAGGTCGCCGAGCATGAACACCGCGTCGGCGGTGGTGTGCGTCAGGTAGTCGAGCCAGGCCGCGACGGTGCGTGGCTCGCCGGCCTGCAGATGCAGGTCGGAAATGAATTCAATGCGCTGCCATTCGGTGGGCACCGGCAGCTCGAAGGCGGCGGGAACCGAAGGCAGGGCGGGGGCATCAGGATGCGGCATGCGCGGCTTTCTGAGGGGCCCCGGAGAACTGCCCGCGCAGCAGGCGGCGCAGCACCGGGCGGCGCTGGCTTGCGTACGCGGGCAATGGTCGCGCCATTTACAGGGCCACGGCCTTTTCAATCACAACGTCGGTCTGCGGCACGTCGTCATGGAAGCCCTTGCGGCCGGTCTTCACGCCCTTGATCGCGTCGACGATTTCCGTGCCCTTGACCACCTTGCCGAACACGGCATAGCCCCAGCCTTGCGCGCTGGGAGCGGTGTGGTTCAGGAAGCCGTTGTCGGCGACGTTGATGAAGAACTGTGCCGATGCCGAGTGCGGGTCGCTGGTGCGTGCCATCGCCAGGGTGTACTTGGTGTTCTTCAGGCCGTTCTTGGCTTCGTTCTCGATGGGCGCATCGGTGTCCTTTTGCGTCATGCCGGGCTCGAAACCGCCGCCCTGGACCATGAAGCCAGGAATCACACGGTGGAAGATCGTGTTGTTGTAGTGGCCCTTGTTCACATAGGACAGGAAGTTTTCGGTCGACTTGGGGGCCTTTTCGGCGTCGAGTTCGATGGTCACCACGCCGTGGCCGGTGATGTGCAGTTCAACTTGTGGGTTGCTCATGGGAATTCCTTTGGAGATGGGGTGAAAAAAGGGGTGGCAGCGTGGCCTCAGCCGGCCGCGCCTCAGCCGGCCGCTACCGACGAACTTCAGGGCAGCACGCGCGCCGAGACAATCGTGACTGCCGTCGTGGGCACATTCTGGTGCATGCCGCGATTGCCCGTGGGCACAGCGCGGATTTTGTCGACCACGTCGGAGCCGCGCACGACCTTGCCGAACACCGCGTAACCGTGGCCGTCGGGCTGGGGTGCATTGAGCGAGGCATTGTTGGCGACGTTGATGAAGAACTGGGCCGTGGCCGAGTTCGGATCGCCGGTGCGCGCCATGGCGACGGTGTACTTGTCGTTCTTCAGGCCGTTGCGCGCTTCCAGCGGGATGGGCGCCAGCGTGGGCTTTTGCTGCATGTCCGCGGTGAAGCCACCGCCCTGGATCATGAAGCCGTCCATCACGCGGTGGAACACCGTGCCGTCGTAATGCTTGCTGTTGACGTACTGCAGGAAGTTGGCAACGGTCTTGGGTGCCTTGGCGGCATCGAGTTCGAGCACGATCGCGCCCAGCGAGGTCTTGAGCTCGACCTGGGGCGAAGTCTGGGCGGCAGCGCCGGTGGCCGCAAACAGGCCGGCGGACAGCGCCAGGCCGGCCAGGGTGAAAGTGGTTTTTCTGCGGGAAATCATGCGTGACTCCTGGATTGGAATGGCTGTGGGAAGGCCTGCGGCGGCGAAAGTGACCGCCGGTCGCTCGGATCGGGGTAACAGGTGCGGCCGAAACGGCCAGGACCAAGGGCCTGGGCCCCGGCTTATTTCTTCGCCGCGGGGGCTGCGGGCTGCAGCATGCTGCGCAGCTGGGTCAGCTTGGGGCGCAGGTTGGTTGCGGCGCGCGGGTCGAGGTCCTGCGAGCGCAGGTATGACTGGTAGGCCAGGCGCGCATAGATGTCGCCCAGGTTCTCGTGCGCGACCGCATAGGTCGGGTTGTTGCGCACTGCGGCCTCGAGCGCGCCCTTGGCCTTGTCGAGATCGCCGTCGGCGGCGTAGATCACCGCGAGGTTGTTGTAAGGCTCGGCCAGTTCGGGATATTCCTCGATCAGCAGCGTGAACGTCGCGATCGCATCGGCCTTCTGGCCGGCATCGGTCTGGGCCACGCCCTTGAGGAAGCGCATCTGCGGGTCGCGCGCGTTGCTTGCGAGGTAGCTGTCGGCGCGGGCGATGGCGCCCGCAGCATTGCCGGCGCGCAGCAACTGGTTCACTTCGGCGTAGTCATCGGCATGGGCGGCGCCTGCGGTGAGCACGGTGGCCAGGGTCAACAGGCGCAGGGTGCGGGAGAGGGCGTTGCGTGCAGGCATGTAGGTGCTTTCGGTGCGGGCAGGGACGGGCCTGCGGCGCGGGCTTATACTTCGATCAATTGTAGCTGAGGGGTGTCAGCCCGCATGGACCCTGGTGCCCCCTTTCCGGGTGCCCCTGTGCCAGGCGCACACTTCTTGCTACATGGGACCCAGGGCCTGTCATCTTCGGCAGGCCGCTCCCCTCTCTCCCTCGTAACAGATATTCCATGAGTTTGCGTATCTACAACACGCTGTCGCGTGCATTGGAAGCGTTTTCGCCGATAGAACCGGGCCATGTCCGCATGTATGTGTGCGGCATGACCGTCTACGACCTCTGCCATCTGGGCCATGCGCGCTCGATGGTTGCTTTCGACGTGGTGCAGCGCTGGCTGCGCGCCAGCGGCCTGCGCGTGACCTATGTGCGCAACATCACCGATATCGACGACAAGATCATCCGCCGCGCGGTCGAGAACGGCGAGACCATTCGCCAGTTGACCGACCGCATGATTGCGGCGCTGCACCAGGATGCGGACGCGCTGGGTATCGAACGCCCCGATTTCGAGCCGCGCGCCACCGACTATGTGGCGCAGATGCAGAGCATGATCGGCCGGCTGCAGCAGCGCGGCCTGGCCTACCAGGCCGGCAATGGCGATGTGAACTTCGCGGTGCGCAAGTTTCCGGGCTACGGCAAGCTGTCTGGCAAGTCGCTCGACGAGCTGCAGGCCGGCGAGCGCGTGGCCGTCGATGACGGCAAGAGCGATCCGCTGGACTTCGTGCTCTGGAAGAGCGCCAAGCCCGCCGAGCCCGAAGAAGTCAAATGGGACAGCCCCTGGGGCCAGGGCCGCCCGGGCTGGCACATCGAGTGCTCGGCCATGGGCTGCGAGATGCTGGGCGAAAGCTTCGACATCCACGGCGGCGGTGCCGACCTGCAGTTTCCGCACCACGAAAACGAGATTGCCCAGAGCGAAGGCGCGACCGGCAAGACCTTGGCGCGCACCTGGATGCACAACGGCTTCATCAACGTGGACAACGAGAAAATGTCCAAGTCGCTGGGCAATTTCTTTACCATTCGCGATGTGCTCAAGGAGTTCGACGCCGAGACGGTGCGCTTCTTCGTGGTGCGCAGCCATTACCGCAGCCCGCTGAACTACAGCGACGTGCATCTCAACGACGCGCGCTCGGCGCTCAAGCGCCTGTACACGGCGCTGAGTCTGGTGCCCGCGGCCGATGTCGCGATCGACTGGGCTCAGCCCCAGGCCGCACGCTTCAAGGCCGCAATGGACGACGATTTCGGCACGCCCGAAGCCGTGGCCGTGCTGTTCGAGCTGGCCGCCGAGGTCAATCGCAGCCAGAGTGCCGAAACTGCGGGCCTGCTCAAGGCGCTGGGCGCATGCCTGGGCCTGCTGCAGGACCGCCCCGAGGCCTTCCTGCAGGCCGGCGTGGCTGGCGGCGTGGACGCCGACGCCGTGCAGGCGCAGATCGCGGCGCGTGCCGCGGCCAAGGCCGCGAAGGACTGGGCCGAAGCGGACCGTATCCGCCAGGCCCTGCTGGCCCAGGGCATCGTGCTCAAGGATTCCGCGGCCGGCACCACCTGGGAGGCCGCGCCATAAGCGCCGCAACCCATGGATTTTCATTTCAATGTGTTTAATGTAGGCGGTACCAGCGGTGAATGCTCCTAAAGAGATAGCGAACGTGGTGATCACGCCGTTGTCTGCGCCTGCCTACTGGGCAGAAGCCTGCAAGCACCTGGTCAAGAAGGACCGGGTCATGAAGCGCCTGATTCCGCAATACGCGGGCCAGGCGCTGCAAACGCGCGGCGACGCTTTCGTGACGCTTGCGCGTTCGATCGTCGGCCAACAGATTTCGGTCAAGGCCGCACAGACGCTGTGGAACCGCGTGGCACTGCTGCCGGCGAGCATGACGCCCGAGCATCTGCTGCGCCTGAAGGTCGACGACATGCGCGCCGCCGGTCTGTCGGCGCGCAAGGTCGACTACCTGGTCGATCTGGCCGTGCACTTCACCGAAGGCCGGCTGCACACCAACGACTGGGCGACGATGGGCGACGAAGCCATCATTGCCGAGCTGATGGCGATCCGCGGCGTGGGCCGCTGGACGGCCGAGATGTTTCTGATTTTTTACCTCATGCGTCCCAATGTATTGCCCCTCGACGACGCGGGGTTGATCAGCGGGATCAGCAAGAACTATTTCTCGGGCGATCCCGTCAGCCGCAGCGATGCGCGCGAGGTGGCGGAGGCCTGGAAGCCCTGGTGCAGCGTTGCGACTTGGTATATTTGGCGCTCGCTCGACCCGCTGCCTGTGGCCTATTGATACACCCGAGGCCCTCAGCCCAAGGCCGGGACAAGGAGAAAAACATTGGCGAAAAAGAATTTTCTGGACTTTGAGCATCCCATTGCCGAGCTCGAATCCAAAATCGAAGAACTGCGCTATGTGCAGACCGAAAGTGCTGTCGACATCTCGGAAGAGATCGACCAGCTGAGCAAGAAGAGCCTGCAGCTCACGCGCGACATCTACAGCGATCTGAGCCCCTGGCAGATCACCAAGATCGCGCGCCACATCGAGCGTCCCTATACGCTCGACTATGTGCGCGAAATCTTCACCGATTTCGTCGAGATGCACGGCGACCGCCACTTCGCGGACGATCAGTCGATCGTCGGCGGCCTGGCACGCTTCAACGGCCATGCGTGCATGGTCATCGGTCACCAGAAGGGCCGCGACACCAAGGAGCGCACGCTGCGCAACTTCGGCATGACGCGCCCCGAAGGCTATCGCAAGGCCTTGCGCCTGATGAAGACCGCCGAGAAGTTCAAGCTCCCGGTGTTCACTTTCGTCGACACTCCGGGCGCCTACCCGGGCATCGATGCCGAAGAGCGCAGCCAGTCGGAAGCCATTGGCCGCAACATCTACGAGATGGCGCAGCTGCAGACCCCGATCATCTCCACCGTCATCGGTGAAGGCGGCTCGGGCGGCGCGCTGGCGATCAGCGTCGCCGATCAGGTGCTGATGCTGCAATATTCGGTCTACTCGGTGATCAGCCCCGAAGGCTGCGCATCCATTCTGTGGAAGACCGGCGACAAGGCGGAAGAAGCCGCTTCGGCCATGGGCATCACGGCGCTGCGCCTCAAGGCGCTGGGCCTGGTCGACAAGATCGTCAGCGAGCCCGTGGGCGGCGCGCACCGCGATCCCACGCAGATGGGCACCTTCCTCAAGCGCGCGCTCGGCGATGCCTATCGCCAGCTCGCCGACCTGAGCCCCAAGGAGCTGCAGGACCGCCGCTACGAGCGACTGCAAAGCTACGGCCGCTTCTCGGACACCAAGGCCGAGAACCGCTGAGACCGTTTGCCCTGATCCTGAGCGTGTCGAAGGATCTAAGGGCTCAACGACTCTATGCGCCTGCGGCGCATCCATCAACGGCTCCCGCGGGAGCCGTTTGCCATTGCCGGGCCCGAGCAGAAAAGGAAAGCATGACCCAGTCGTTTGATGCCGCCATCGCCGCCTTCGCGCCGCCGCTGCCGCTGGCCGTGGCGCTCAGCGGCGGCGCCGATTCGACGGCGCTGCTGCTGGGCTGCGCGCAGCGCTGGCCGGGCCAGGTGCATGCGATCCATGTGCACCACGGGCTGCAGAGCGCGGCCGACGGTTTTGTCGCGCATTGCGAAGTGCTGTGCGCGCGAGTGCAGGTGCCGCTCACGGTATGCCGCGTCGACGCGCGCCATGCGGCTGGCCAGAGCCCGGAAGATGCCGCACGCCAAAGCCGCTATGCGGCGCTGGCCGATGCCGCCTTGCATGCCTGGCCGGGCCGCCCCATGGCGGCCATCGCGCTGGCCCAGCATGCCGATGACCAGGTCGAAACTCTGGTGCTGGCGCTGTCGCGCGGCGCGGGCGTTGCCGGTCTGGCGGCCATGCCCGCGCAGTGGCAGCGGCTGGGATTGACGTGGCTGCGGCCGCTGCTGCAGGTCGAAGGCGCGGCGCTGCGTGCATGGCTTGCGTCGCGCGAACAGGGCTGGATCGAAGACCCCACGAACACCGACCAGCGCTTCACGCGCAACCGCATACGCGCGCAGCTGCTGCCCCAGCTGCAGGCGGCGTTTCCGCAGTTTCGCGACACGTTCGCGCGCAGCAGCCGGCATTGCGCCCAGGCCGCTGAACTGCTGCAGGAAGTTGCCGAGGCCGATCTGGAGACGGTGGGCAACCCGCCGCGCATCGCGGCCTTGCAGGCCCTGAGCCGCGCGCGCCAGGGCAATGTTTTGCGCCACTGGCTGCGCACCGCGCACGCGACCACGCCGGCCGCGGCCCAGCTCGAAGCGCTGCTGCGCCAGGTCGCGGCCTGCACCACGCGCGGCCACCAAATCCACCTCAAATTGGGCCGCGGGTTTGTGGTGAGAACAGGGGAGTTGCTCGGTTGGTACAATCCCTGAGTTTTGGTCTACTTTTGTACGAAAACCGCTGGCGCGCCAAAACGCCCCTATTCCTCGCGCCATGTCCGAAGTTTCGTCACCTTGATATCCAATGGCACTGATCGTTCATAAATACGGCGGCACGTCGATGGGCTCCCCGGAGCGCATCCGCAATGTTGCCAAGCGCGTGGCCAAGTGGGCCCGGGCCGGCCACCAGATGGTCGTGGTGCCCAGCGCCATGAGTGGCGAAACCAATCGTCTGCTCGGCCTGGCCAGCGAACTCGCGCCTGCGCAGCCGCAAAACTCCTACTACCGTGAGCTCGACATGCTGGCCGCCACAGGCGAGCAGGCATCGTCGGCGCTGCTGGCCATTGCGCTGCAAGCCGAGGGCCTGCCTTCGGTCAGCTATGCAGGCTGGCAGGTGCCGGTGCGCACCGACAGCAGCTTCACCAAGGCCCGCATCGAGTCGATCGACGACCAGCGCGTGCGCGCCGATCTCGAGGCCGGCCGGGTGGTGATCGTCACCGGCTTCCAGGGCATTGACCCCAACGGCAACATCACGACGCTGGGCCGTGGCGGCTCCGACACGTCGGCCGTGGCCATGGCCGCTGCGCTCAAAGCCAGCGAATGCCTCATTTACACCGATGTCGATGGTGTCTACACCACCGACCCGCGCGTGGTTCCCGCCGCCCGCCGCCTGTCCACCGTGAGCTTCGAAGAGATGCTCGAGATGGCCAGCCTGGGCAGCAAGGTGCTGCAAATCCGTTCGGTCGAGTTCGCAGGCAAATACAAGGTGCCCATGCGCGTGCTGTCGAGCTTCACGCCCTGGGACATCGATCTCGCCGAAGAAGCCCAATCGGGCACGCTGATTACTTTTGAGGAAGACGAAAAAATGGAAAAGGCTGTCGTATCCGGCATCGCTTTCAACCGCGGCGAAGCCAAGATCTCCGTGCTCGGCGTGCCCGACACCCCGGGCATCGCCTACCGCATCCTGGGCCCGGTGGCCGAAGCCAACATCGAAGTCGATGTGATCCTGCAGAACATCAGCAAGGACGGCCTGGCCGACTTCAGCTTCACCGTGAGCCAGGGCGACTACCAGCGCGCGATGGACCTGCTGCAAAGCAAGGTCGTTCCCGAACTGGGCGCCAAGGAAGCCGTGGGCGACCCGAGCATCTGCAAGGTCAGCATCGTCGGCATCGGCATGCGCAGCCACGCCGGCGTGGCCAGCACCATGTTCCGCACGCTGAGCGAAGAGGGCATCAACATCCAGATGATCTCGACTTCCGAAATCAAGACTTCGGTCGTGATCGACGAAAAGTACCTCGAGCTGGCCGTGCGCGCGCTGCACACCGCCTTCGGTCTGGACAAATCGGAGTAATTTTGCGTTTTTCCCCGAAGTCGTAAAAAACTCGGGTTAGAATAGCTTTATTGGAAACGTGACCGAGTGGCCGAAGGTGCTCCCCTGCTAAGGGAGTATGGGGTGTAGAGCCTCATCGAGGGTTCGAATCCCTCCGTTTCCGCCAGGACTTAAAGCCCCAAGTGAGCAATCGCTTGGGGCTTTTTCCTTTTCCGGAGTGCATCCCGGAGCTCCATCCCTAAACCATCCCTAAACCATCCCTAAATCGCGCTCTTCCTGGCCTCGGATGTAGCCCCGATCGCTGCGTTCACGGCCGCCAGGTTCTGGCCTCGATCTGCCGATGGAATCCACTTCGCATAGTCCCGCATCATCACCTGCAGGCTGTGGCCATGTTGCATCGCCACCCACATCGGATTGGCCGATGCCATGTGGCTGATCAACTTGGGTGCAGAGATGGCCAGGTTCAGTATGCTCGCAGCCAAAGGCAGATCCCTCCGTTCCAGTCCTTTCGCTGGACAGATGTCGTGCTCCAGCAGTTGGGCGTGATTCCTGATCGGCAGGTCGCCCGGCTCGCTGGGGTTGCTGCTTCAGTTGTTCAAGCTGAGAGGCAGAGAAGGGGGATTCCGGTGGCCAAGCTACCGAGGTGGTGTGACGTGCACCTCGCAGAACTGGTCACGAAACCAGATTCGCAGGTTGCGAAACAGCATGGCGTTGATGTGTCTACAGTCGCGAAAGTACGGTATGAGCATGGCATCCCTGCCAGCACCAGTGCGAAGCGCCGGCCCTGGCAGCCCGAAGAGCTCGAGCTGCTGGGCAAGGTCTCAGACGCAGAGGTAGCGCGGAGGACAGGGCGCACAGCATCGGGCGTTAAGGTTGAGCGAATGAATCGGAGGATCCCGGGCATTGATCCCAGCGAGGCGGGGCGGCTGTATCGGCTGAGTCGGGCGTCACTTTAGAGGGCCGAGCTTGCTCCCGTTGTGGATTAAGCCAGGGAAGTGTTGACTTTACGCTAGGTGGGCACAGGTGAGAGTACCTCTCGAATAAGCTGCGCAAATGCTTCTTGCGTTGATTCTTTCTGCTCGAATGCACGTATTCGCAGCAGCTTGATGCCAGCCGCGGAACAGATCTCATCCTTCATGCGATCACGATTTTGCGCTTCAGCGGTGTCGTGAAATTGGCTATCGAGCTCAAAGAAATGCAACGGTCGGTAGTTTTGTGCCGGATCGACGACGACACAGTCAAACTGAGACCTAAAGAAGAAGCTCTTCGCAGCAGTAGAAATCTTTGGTTCGATTGCTGCCAAATTAAGAGCAACGCTCATAGCAAGGTTCGGGAAAACCAGCAGTTTTGGAGCAGCTTCGAGCATGGCCAAGTAGAAGGCCCGCTCCTGAGGGGATTTGAAAATTGATGTGACATGCAGCGTTGGCTTGGGCATCGTCACGGTCGTTGCAGCCTTGATATTTAAGGCACTTCGGCGTGCATCAGCCAATTCCTCAGGCCGCTCCTGCTGGAGGCGCATGAGAAGTTCACGCGCTAACGGGATGTCATTAGCCCATTCGGATGCCACACCTGGCAGGCTTCGGTCTTTGACTTCGTACATCGCCTGAAGCTTGATCTCAATCACTGGCCGCCAGAAGGATTCTTTGAATTGGCTGCGCTTCGATGCTATTAACAACGAGATGTGGCGAGTTGTAGTCACCTGTTCTGAGGCAGGTAGACCTCGCAGGTGCCCAACGAATTCGGTGTCAAAGAGATGCGAGATTTGCTGTAGAACCGGATCTTGGTTCAAAAGGTTCCTGTGAAGATACAGCTGCTCGGATAGCCCCTCCCATTCTTTGGCGAAGAGCAGTTGGTAAAGCGACTCACGGTCAAACATAGGTATGCCGAATTCATTCAGGGTGTCGGAGCATAGCGTCACAGGAGCAGACCGGCAACCTGCAAAAATTGGGACATCATCGGCATCGATAGTCGCGAGGCAGGCGCTTGTATCGGTGGACCAACCGCAGGTCAAGCTTGAGACAATTCGATGAGCAGGCGCGTACTTCGTGCTGCGTCGATTGCTAATTTTGCCTGCTTGCCTACCTGTCGTGTGCTTTAGATGCGCAGCTTGCCGTTCAATTTCCAACTGGAATCCAGAGTTGACTGCATCAAAAAAATGATCGAGCGTACTTGGAAATGTAAAGATTATGGCAGTCCTTAGGTGAAAATCGGTCACTATGATTAAAACCGCTTCCGACCTACTGGCCGCCTTCATCGCTAAACAGCGAGAAAAAGTCGAGTCCATCTCGATGTTGCATATGCCTACGCTCGGTAGCGCGTACGAAGCGATTGCAAAGGAGGGCATTGATCAACAGTTCGTACTGCCTCCCAACCTGGATCTGCGCGTGGTCTCTGGCTTTATCGAAGGTCTTCCCCATCAGATAGATGGAATGCTTGTAAAGGGAGAAGGCCAGCGCTACGGCTTAACCGATCAGTACATCTATCCAGCCCGCCAAATTCTGTGCGTTCTTGAAGTTAAAAAGACCCTGACACGCGCGGATTTGGTTGACGGAGCCACCCATTTGGCTGAAATTCTGCGTCACTGCAGAAACGATTTCCTAGCCAGATACGCAGCAGACGAGGACTTTGACTTTAGTCAAGCGCGAGCGTCGTTCGAAAAACTTACTGGCCGCATCGGACCTAGCAATGCCCATGTTTTGGACAGCCTACCTGATCATGACCGCCTGCTCTTCAGCCTCCTTGCTCGTCAAATCTATACACCGCTGACGGTGCTTCTCGGCTTTGGTGGTTACGCTACCGAGCATGGCCTTCGTTCCGCAATGGTCAGTATTGCCGAATCCGAAGTTGGCGACCACACGTTCGTGTCGCCAGAACTTTTGCCGTCTCTCATCACCTCAGGAGCCTTCAGCTTAGTGAAGTGTACCGGGCAACCTTACCTAGCTGGTGGCCCCAAGGACGGTTGGGTCCTTCAAGCGTCAGCCAACCACAATGTCGCGCGCATCCTCTTAGAGTTTCTTTGGACCAAAATTTCTGTCTTCTGTGATGTCCGTATGCCGTTTGGCCCCGACTTGGATTTTGAGAATCTAAAGGAACTTCTCGTCGCACGAGGCGCATCCAAAGACGGTAAGTCTGGCTTTAAAATTCGAACTTACGAACATTCAAAAAAGCTGCTACAGCGCCCTCATGTTGCCAACTGGGAGCCGACAAAGATTTCCGCCGCTGCAGTTAGCGTGGCCGAGCTGCTGAGCTTTCACGCGGGAGTTCTGGAATTAGACAGCGCTCTAGCTGAATTTATTCACGAGCAGCATGGTGTAGCTCTTGACGATGCAGTTGCCGAGCTGGTCGAAACTCATACATACTGCCGGTCAGAAACTGTGATCCAAGCTATCGGGAGTGGTGCCGCTATCGCGGTACTAGAGGACGGCACTGGCTACACCGACGTACAGATGGCACGCTTGCGAATATGGTGCGAGAAGGAGGGACTTGATTTTTTTCCACTGCAGCTGATCATCGTCGACTAGACGATCAGCTGATCTCGATAGACGTGGAGAATTTCTTAATATTTCTCTACCCTCGGCTAATTCTTAGTGCTAAACCACCAGGTCCTCGTGACCTTGGTCGACTAGCCAAGCGTAAAATTCCAGGTCGGTACCAGTTGCCGACCAGCGAGCCTTTTCAAAATCTCGGCGAACGTTGTCAAGTATTGACTTGATGGCAAGAACGTTTTCATGGAATCCAGCGGCATGGATGATATTTGGCACGTCATAGTTCAAAGAACTCAGCAAACATGTTGTCTCACCGATTCTTAACTGAGCTTCGTGAAATCCAGCGATGGCGAGTTGCTTCTTTCCCTCGAAGTAGTCAGGTTCCATTTTTCCGTTGACCATGATCTTATTTCCTCTTTCATTCATCAAAGCTAGCTGCTCTGACCCCAGACGGGTGGTTGATGGAAGCGTGTGTGGCGATGGTCTTTACCAGCCACGATCCTTGAAAACTTCGGCGTCGAGGTAATAGTCGCCATGCACATGGTCTCGATATAGCTGCCAGGAGGCCCAGAGGAGAAGTTGCCCGCCAGTGACCAATAGTCCGAGCGAAAACCATCCTAGCGCGGTGATGCTGGGGGCTGTAGTGGCCTGCGCAGGCCCTAGGGAGCGTATGAGGTCTTCCAGTTTTGTGACCAGACTGGCCAAGAAGAACAGGAGTGCAGCACCCCCGACAGTGATCAGGCCACGCCACTTGCCAAGCTTGTGAGCCATTATCCCTGTGTTGAGTAGTTCGAACATCTGCCTCTCCTGTAGATTTCTTGCATCTTATCGTCCCCTCTCTGGGGTTTCGTACTTCGTACCAGAACCGGCATCCTTGCCGGCATGTCCTCGCCTGAGCAACCAGCCCCCGAAAAGACTTCACTCGACTGGGAGACCATCGAGCGTGACTTCCGCGCGGGTTCCCGCGCGGTCACTGCCATTGCAGGGGAGCATGGCATCACCGAGGGAGTCATACGCAAGCGCGCCAAGAGGGACGGCTGGGTACGTTTGCCCAAAGACAAGGCCAGTACGGAATCGAAGCCCCCCCAAGATTCGCACTACTCTGGCTAGGCCCACACTGGACCTTCGCCATCAGCGTTTCGTCGACGAATACCTAATCGATTTGAATGGCACACAGCCCGCAAGGGCTGCAGCAGGCGGGCGCCACGCAGCGCACGGGCATGCAGGAGCAAGGCGGCACGGCGCGGGCGCGACTTCTGGAGACCGGCAGGAATGATCGGTTTGGACAGGAACAGGGCCTGGCGCGGGACAGGTTCGGTCAGGAGCAGACAGCTGCCGGGTATCAGAACCGCAGCGCGCAGCGGATCGAGAAGGCGCAGCAGGACCTGGAAGCTGCCGGAGACGATCCGGTGCAGTTGGGGATTGCATGTCAGCGCCTGCTGGCCCTGCAAGGCAAGACCGACGAAGAGCGGATCGGGTGCTGCGCGAGCTGGGTGCGCACCTGGGCGGCTTCGCGGAAGCGCCGGTCAGCACGGTGGCTGAGGCTGCGGGCTCTGTTGTGCCGGTGGTGGGCGCCATGCTCACGCCCGCCGGGCGCAGCGCTGCCGGGCGCAGGCTCCTCGGCGTAGGCTTGGGTGCTGCCCAAGGTGCCGGCGCGGTCAAAGGCTCGATCTATGACGCGGTCAAGCAAGGGCAAGCGGAGCAGGGCGCTACGCCAGAAGCTGCGCAGCAGGCGGCCCAGCAAGCGCAGGCCTACACCGGGCCGAATGCTGGCAGCATTGCCCTGGGCGCGGGCCTGGGTGTCGTGGCTGGAACCTCTGGCGTGGAAGGTGTCGTGAGCCGCGCCATGGCGGGCCGCGCAGCAGCAGGTGGTACAAACATCGTGCGCCGGGCAGCGGTGGGCGTGGTGGCTGAAGCCGTGCAGGGCGGCCAGGAGCGACTGGCAAGCAACCTGGCGCTGCAAGAGGAGGGCTTCGATACGCCGTCATGGCGCGGTGTTGCTGGGCACGCGGCAGCAGAAGGTTTGGCGGGTGGAGTACTGGGCGGCGGTGTGAATGCGGCATCGCGGGGCCACGCCTTGCCGGCCGCGGAACGTGCCCAGCCCAGTGGCACTGATCTGTCTGAAGCGCCGGTCACCGATGTGGGCGCAGCACCTGCAGCCCCTGTGATTCATCCCACTGCAGGCCCGCTGTCGAAGGCTGGGGCCCAGGCCGTCAATGTGCCTACGGCGCCTGAACAGCTGTCGGCGTGCGCAACGCTGACGCGGGCTACGACTCGGTGCGCGCGCCAGGTACTGGACGAGATGCAAAAGCGCCACGAATCGGCCATGAACCCGAAAAGCAGTTCGCTGTCGACCGGGCTGACCAGCCTGGGCTTTATCAACTTCCTGGGCCTGTCGCCGGCTTCGGCCATGGTCAACTTGACCCAGACGGCCCTGGTGGCCTACCCGGTCATGGGCGCGCGCTGGGGCTATGGCAAGGCCAGCGCCGCGCTGATGAAGGCCAGCCAGCAGGCGGTGCGAGGCAAGAACGATATCACTGGCTCCTTGAATGCGGACGAGAAAGCCGCCTTTGACGAGGCCGTGCGCTCCGGCGTGATTGACGTCACCATGGCCCACGACCTAGCCGGCGTTGCGCAGGGCGAAGACATGGGCGTGATGTGGAAGCTGCGCCCGATCATAAAGTGGGCCAGCTTCCTGTTCCACCATACCGAGAAGTTCAACCGGCAGATCACCTTCGTGGCCGCCTTCCGCCTGGCGCGCGAGACCGGTGCGGAATCCACCAAGGCCTATGCCGATGCCGTGCAGGCGACCTACGACGGTCACTTCGACTACAGCGCCAACAACCGTCCGCGCGTCATGCAGGGCAACGCCGCGCGGGTGCTGCTGCTGTTCAAGCAGTACGGCCAGAACATGGTCTACACCTTGGCCAGGTCGGCGCAGCAGTCGCTCAAGGGTGCAACGCCGCAGGAGCGGGCCGAGGCGCGCAAGACGCTTGGCGGTCTGCTGGTCATGCACGGTCTGGCGGCAGGCGCGCTGGGCCTGCCCATGGTCACCACGCTGCTGGCCGCGGCCTCGATGCTGGGCGGCGATGACGATGAGCCGTGGGACGCCCAGGTCGCGCTGCAGAACGTGATGGCCGACACCTTCGGGCAAAAGCCAGCCGAGGTCATGGCGCATGGCCTGTCACGTCTCACGCCCTGGGATATTTCCGGGCGTGTCGGGCTTGATCGGCTGATCTTACCGGACATCCAGGAAGGGCTGGAGGGCCAGCGCCTGGGCGGGTCGGCCATGGCTGCCGCGCTGGGGCCTGTCGCCGGCATCGGTATCAACGCGTTGAAGGGGCTGCAGGACATGGGCGAGGGCCGCTATCTGCGTGGCTTGGAGGGCATGATGCCGACGGCGCTGCGCGCTCCGCTCAAGGCCTGGCGCTACGGGACCGAGGGCGTTCGCGACAAGTCTGGCATCGTGGTGCAGGATGAGGTGAACTTGGCAGAGCTGCTGGGCCAGGCCTCGGGTTTCTCTCCTTCGAGCGTGCGCAACTCCTTCGTAGGCAAGAGCGCCTTCGTCCAGCATGACCGGGCGATGCAGGCGCGGCGCTCCACGCTGGTCGAGCAGTTCGCGATGGCGGCAATGGCTGGTGATGAAGAGGGCAAGGCGGACGCTTGGGCGGACATCGTCAAGTTCAATGAGAAGAACCCGGGTCGGCGGATCCAGCCCATGCAACTGGCGCAGAGCGTGCGCATGAGGACTAAGCGCATCAAGCAGGCGCAGGAGGGTGTATACCTGCCGGTTAAGCGGCGCGATGCGATGGATGCGGGGCGGTTTGCCGCGGGGTAGTGATCGGACTGCTGACTTTGACGTAACCGACGTACTACTGCAGGGATGGCTGCCATGGGGGCGGGTTTTCAAAGATCATTCACATAGGCGTGGCAGCCTGGGACTTGGTCTGCTGGGCTACTTGCTCACGCCCCCTTCGCCGCAAAGCTTAGAATGAATGCAAAGCTTGGTCATTCGGACGCCTGCAAACAGCTGCAGAACTTGGCTTGGTTGAGGGGACGATGGAGGCCGACCGTCGGTCCAAAGAGGGTGTTCTCACACACTCGGAAGAGTAGACCCAGGAGGCTCTTTGAACGGGGTGGCTTGGGATGTGATAATTGCACGTTTACCTGCATTGAGCCATCCAGATCTCTTTCTCGTGGCCGAAATGGATTCGTCGGGCAGACTCCCCTAATTGCAACTCTGACTTGTCATAAATATTCGTGAGAGATAAGCCTAAGCCGCAGATCCTGTATCGAGGGTCTCAGAAGCACAAGAACCGCCCCGCTGGTGAGCGGAAGGGAACGCTATGCCCAGAGTGGACACACACAACCTCTACAGAAGGTTACGTGAATGATCCGTTTGCACATAGTTGGGAGGCAACGCGGGCACACCAACTTTTCGAGAGTGCCATCCCTCACGCAGACGGACGAAAACGTTTCGCGACAGCTGAGGGAATCGCCTTTGAGGCTAAACCCACCGGTGACGGGACTTGGCATGGCTACCCTGTGCCTTGGGAAGCGGTACCGTCAGAGATTGTTCAGATGTGGGTAAAAGACGGCCAGATAACTCGCCGACAGATTACAAAATATTTACGGCAAGATCAGGACAATTTGCGTTGGGCACTCCAGACAGGGGCACGATGAACAACTTTATACATTTCGGCAATCCCGCACTGTTCGAAATTGCTGCGCGGTGGACGCCAGACATAGAACCTAGGGAGAGGCTGCCGCAGGACGGAGGATGGTCGACGGGCGATCTGCGAATTACCGTAGGCCATCAGGTGCTGACTGCGCGCCGTCATAACTGCTCTGATCACCCTTACATTGCTTGGTATTTGGCACCTTTGGTTGACTGGCTGTTGGCTCAGTGGACACCGATGCTCCATGAGGAAGCTTATGCTTGGCCGGAGATGAGTGGTGCGCCAGCGGCTTGGGCAGTCTTCACGGCACAGGGACGGAGCATCGCCTCACCTGATGAGATAGAGCAAGAGCAATATCGCTCAGTACAAGGTTGGTGGATGCGGCACGCCTTACGTGCTGCTGACTCAAGTGCATTGTTTCCGGATGTATGCTTTCGTCGCTTGGGCGATGATATTGAAATTTCCTGGGCCGGCAGGCAGCCTGTACACGCGCCAGAAGGTTTCACATTAACATCCCCTCCCGGATACGCATTGTTCGACGTTGCTGCGGTTGCAGGGCCTCTCTGGTCCTTCCTGGAGTGGGCTCTTAAGACTGCGCCAGCCATTACTAAAATGGATTGCAAGGCCATAGAAGGCATGAAGATTCGCTTCGATAAATTGAAACGAACTCCAATAAAAAGTCTGGAGCTAGGATATCTAAGTGATAAAGTTCAAGAGTTGCTAGATTTTGCTAGAAATACGGTCGATTTGCAAAATCCGAGTGTCCGTGTTGCGGGTCTCCCTGCTATTGCTAAGTTAGATCCAGCGGTGCTTATGTTTGGTGGGCTCAGTCCAAGTATCGGGAAAAAGGATGCGGTAAGGCTGATAGAGTTTTTGGCGAAATTTCAGAACGGTGTGGAGGGAGAGAGTCTGAGTAATCTCGTTGAAGATCGCGGTTGGGTAAATGTGCTTTCTCCTTATGAAGATGGCTACTATCTTGCCGAAGAAGTTCGAGAGGAGCTTGGAATTCCGTTTGGAGAGCGTGATGTTAATATGCATTTAATCGCTAAACAATTAGGAATAACGGTCGAGGAGGTGAAGCTCGAGACAGATTCAGTACGTGGGGTGGCTGTAGCGGGACCAGGTTTTTCTCCTGCTATTCTGGTAAATACATCGAATGTATTCAATAAAACCTCTTTGGGGCGTAAGTTCACGCTAGCGCATGAGCTTTGTCATATATTGTTTGACCGGACAAGAGCAAAAAGGCTATCTCACGTGAGCGGTCCATGGACCGCGCCTCGCACAGAGAAGCGCGCGAATGCCTTTGCTATCATGTTCTTGGCTTCTCGTGCCGCCACTCGAGAGGTATTTCAAGAGTACGGTAAAAAAAGAACTAAAGAAGCAGCCCAAGTATTGCAGCTTGGTCACTCAGCATTCGTAGAGCATCTTCATAATTTAGGTCTGATAGACGAATCTGAGCGCGAACAACTGAGAGTAAAATCGGATGTGGCGTAAATGTGCGTCGTTTGTTTTTCGTGAGTAAAAGTGATGGTGGTTACTTACCTGGCTGCCAGAGTCATTAGCGTAGCTAGGTACGGCTGTGCGAGTCCTGCAAGAAGGCTACCTGAAGCCCCTTCTGCTACCGTTTTGATGCTTCGTGCCGTGGACTTGATGATCTCCCACTTTGGTTTTGGCGATGTAGCCTGGGCCTTGAGCGTCGCCAGTTCTGCACGCAGTTCGTCAGCTGTATCCCCTTGGGCATGTTCAAGCGCTTCTCCTAATCCCTGAATCAGTCCTTGCAGTGCTTCAATATCAGTGCCAGTGGTATTGGCCTGCATCTGGGCTGACCCGTTGGAACCAATCTGGATCTGTGATCCCGAGACGTCGCCGAAGTGGTAGTGTTGTTGCAGTACAGCCTGCTTCTCCTGTGGAGTGAAGGACATGCCTTCACCAATAATTTGGCGCCCTTCAAGGTCAAGTGCCCAGTTAAGGACGCGGCTTCGAACCTTTTCCAGAATGCCGTGCATCTGCACTGTTGATAGACTGATGACAGGGCGCATGGGCATTGCCATACATTTCATTAAATCGTGCTCGATCTGGGGAGTAAAGCTTGCATAGAGGCCTGTGGTGCTTTTCGCCAACTCAACCAGTTCCGGTACACCTTGCCTGATCTCTGCTCGGTTGAATCGTTCGGTCGCAGCGGCTGAAGGCATCGTCAACGGGATAGGTCCATTGATCGGATTAATCACCTTCAGTTGCCCGCGTAGCTGCCGGTAGTCAGGCACCTTCCCCGTGTAGCCGTTTAGCTCGGAATTGATCCAATCCACAATTTCAGGCACGGCGAGGCGGCGCGCCACGACAAGGGCGCGGCGCAGCAGGTCAGCGGTGGATACGGCTGGAGTGCTTGCCATATCTACTAGCTCAGGCACAAGTGCAGTCATCTTCGCTCTTAAGTGTTGCCTGCATGGGCGGATCAAACGATGCGCTGATGTTGTCCTTTGTTGCACCCGTTGCAGATATTCAATTATCCTGTGTAATCAGTTAGAGGCAAGCTCCCGCGCTTAATTAGCGTAGCCCGGATGACGTTGGATCTGAAGCGGTTTTGAACTGCTGGTGGGGAATGAGTGATGGATTGTTGTTCTATCCCTAAATCTGCCCCAAATTGAACCAATTCCAGCATGCTTTAGCCAGCCTCTTCAGAGGAGAGCCATTCCTCAAACATGCTAGAATATGCTCTGTTAAGGCGACGCCCCCCCCCCCCCCCCCAAGATTTGAGTAGTAGATGCACGTGGAGTCCATGGACTGCCACCCGTATCTCAGGACACCAAGTCACCCTTGGTTTCGGGAACTTCTCAACTGCCTGAACTCGCGAGGCGAGCGGTGTTTCAAGGCACTGTGGGGATGGTGTTCGTTGTAATGCTCGAAGGCGAGCCCCAGGTTTGCAATGGCCGTGCGCGCATCTGGTTTGGGCATGAAGGCGATGTAATCGCGCTTCATGGTCTTCACAAACGATTCCGCCATTCCGTTGCTTTGCGGCGAGCATACCGGTGTGGTCAGGGGCTGCAGGCCGATGTCCTGCGCAAAGGCCCGCGTGTGCCGGGCGACGTAAGGCGCTCCGTTATCGGTCAACCACTCGATGGGACTCTTGGGCAGTGATTGCCCGAACCGGTGCTCCACGGCTGCCAGCATGACGTCGCGCACGATGGCGCCTGTTTGCGCTGCGGTGGTCGCGACCCAACTCATCGCTTCGCGGTCACAGCAGTCCAGCGCGAACGTAGCGCGCACCGGCTCGCCGTTATCGCACCTGAACTCAAAGCCATCAGAGCACCACCGCCGGTTGCTTGAATCGACGGCCACGCGGCCTTCATGGCGGCGCTGCGGACGTGGCTGCACTGGCTTGCTTGCCAAGAGCAAGCCATGCGTACGCATAACTCGGTGGACTCGCTTCAGGTTGATCGCTGGGGCTTGGCGCGCTTCGCGCTGACGACGCAGTACGCCCCAGGCACGTCGGTAGCCGTAGCTCGGCAGATGAGCAACTGCCTCGCGCAGCTCGCCGACCAATTCTTCATCGTTCGTGCGACGTGCCGAGCGGCCATCACGCCAATCTGCAGGCCGAGCCCGTCGTGCCGTTGCTCCCGAGCGCGCTACGCCGAGGACTTCGCAGACCGGCTTCAACGGTCGTCCTCCGGCAACAAGGGCGAGCGCGCAATCCAATTTTTTGCTCGGCCGTACTCCACCGCTTCCTTCAAGATCTCGTTCTCGAGGGTCTTCTTGCCCAGCACTCGCTGCAAGGCCTTGATCTCCTGGAGCGCCTTCGCAAGCTCCGATGCAGGAACCACTGCCTCGCCTGCGGACACGGCCGACAGGGCTCCGGCCTGGTGCAGCTTTCGCCACTGGAACAGCTGATTCGGGTTCACTTCGTGGCGCCGGGCAACCATGGAAACAGAGTTACCTGGCTCATAGCTTTCGCGGACCATCTGCAGCTTGTCTTGCAGAGACCAGCGCCTGCGCCGCTCTGGCCCAACCACTTCCGATGCACTCTCAGACTTCATGTTGGTCATAAATACAGTCATATGCCTACCTCTTATCTTAGGTGGGTGACTGTGTCCTGAGATTCAGGGGGCCGTTCCAGTCCAATCCAAACGACAGGAGATTGGACGTGAAAAAGCGATTTAGCGAAGAGCAGATCATTGGCTTCCTGAGGGAAGCTGAATCAGGGCTACCGGTGGCAGAGTTGTGCCGCAGACATGGCTTCTCGGAAGCCAGCTACTACCTGTGGCGCAGCAAGTTTGGCGGCATAGGTCTCGGACGCCAAACGACTCAAGGAGCTGGAAACCGAGAATGCTCGGCTCAAGCGCCTGCTGGCCGACGCCATGTTGGAGAACGAGGTCACGAAAGAGGCCTTGCGAAAAAAGTGGTGAGCGCATCCGCAAGGCGGGAGCTGGTGCGCCACATGAACGGCCAAGGGCTAAGCGAACGACGAGCACTGCGCGTCGTTGGCATGAGCCCCAGCGCCTACCGCTATCAGCCAGTGACGGATCGCAACTGCGTCCTCAGGGAGAAGATCATCGCCTTGGCGCAACGTCATCGACGTTACGGCGCGGGCATGATCTATCTGAAGCTGCGCCAGGCCGGCGAGGTGATCAACCACAAGCGGGTCGATCGCCTTTATGCCCAGGCGGGCTTGCAAGTGAAAAAGCGCAAGCGCAAAAAAATCCCGCTGGCCGAGCGGCACCCGTTGGAGCGCCCGACTGCGGCCAACCAGGTGTGGTCCATGGACTTCGTGTTCGACCGCACGGCCGAAGGGCGCAGTATCAAGAACTTGACCGTGATTGATGACGCTACGCACGAGGCGGTAGCCATCGTGCCGGAGCGTGCACTGAGTGGCAACCAACTGGTGCGTATCTTGGAGCAGTTGGCCAGTACGCGGGGGCTGCCCAAGGCGATCAGAACCGACAACGGCTAGGAGTTCTGCGGCCACGCGATGGTGAGTTGGGCGCATGCACGGGGTGTGCAACTGTTCCTGATCGAACCAGGCAAGCCCAACCAGAACGCCTACATCGAATCATTCAACGGAAGGTTCCGCGATGAATGCCTGAACGAGCATTGGTTCACCAGCCTGGCGCACG
Source organism: Comamonas sp. DB36 (assembly GCF_057914905.1). Taxonomy (NCBI): domain Bacteria; kingdom Pseudomonadati; phylum Pseudomonadota; class Betaproteobacteria; order Burkholderiales; family Comamonadaceae; genus Comamonas; species Comamonas sp. DB36. Next base: position 3,169,506 of record NZ_CP196631.1, on the reverse strand, counting down.
CCCGGGTGATCGTAGAAGCCTGGCGCCGGGAATACAACGAGGAGCGTCCCAAGAAGGTACTTGGCGGATTGACCCCAGCGGCCTATGCCCAGAGGCTGATCCAAAACCAGTTAAATTAACCCCGGACTCCAAAGCCAAGCGCTACTGAAAATGGGGGGACGTCGAAGGGTTCGAATCCCTCCGTTTCCGCCAGGACTTAAAGCCCCAAGTGAGCAATCGCTTGGGGCTTTTTCCTTTGCCGCGGATCTTCGGTCCCTCTGGCAAAAACGTGCCGATGTCGCCACCTTTCGCTGGGATAAGGAACAATGGCCGCTCAAACCACGCTGTCCGTACGACAGCGCTTGGTATCCAGGAGCTTGCAGCCATGCGCGCCAACGACATATCCCCGGTCAGCACCCTATCTGCTGGGACTCCCGGTAGCCTGGAGGCCTGGCAGGCGCTCGGCAGCTTGGATTCCCTGTACATCCGCGCAGGCAAGGAGCCCGCACCGCGGCCGGTGACAACGGTCCAGGCGATTGCGGATTTCGGGCTTGCGGGAGACCGGCATGCGTCGCCGCTATCGCCGAGGCAGTTGCTGCTCGCGGGAAGTCCCGCGTATCAACGCTGGGGCCTGCCTTGCGCGGCGCTCAGAGAGAATCTGCGGGTTGATTTCTCCACGAGCCAACTCGCTTCAGGTGATCTGCTGCGCATCGGCAGCGAGGTCGTGCTCTGGATCACCTTTGTCTGCGAGCCCTGCAACCTGCTGGAACGGCGCTGCCCTGGCACGCTCAGAACGATTGGCGCCGACCGCGGGATTCTGGCGCGCGTGCTGCGTGGCGGCGAGCTGCGCCAGGGCGACGTGATTGGCGTGAGGCGCGCCGCCGCGCCCCTGTTCAGCGACGATTGGCAGCAGCGTGTGCTGCATGTGGCGCGTGCCGTGCCCGAGGGCTTCTGGCTCAGCCATCGCCAGCTCGCGCAGATGGCCGGTGTTCACACAGCTTACTGCCGGGCATTTCCGCGCGTGCTGGCGCGCCTGCCTGCGGACATGGCGCGCCGGGTAGGAAGTGGTGCGGGCATGGGCGCGGCACTTCCCTGGTCCGGCGCCGGGCTGTTCGATGCCGGCGTCAGCGTGTAGCTTGTGGCTCGCCGTGAAAATGCAGGGGCAGTTCGCTGTGCAAAGTTTAGTAACGCGGGCTGTCGTACTACCGATCCGTCCACAGGAGCAACGATGAAAGAAGCAATCTGGCTGGCCCTTGCTGCCGCCATGGCAACCAGCGCAGTGGCGCGTGACAATGCAGCCGACGCGGTGAACAGCGGCGTCATCCGCATGGCTGCGAGCCTCAATGAGATGGCGCTGGCCTGTGGCCACAAGAGTGCCGCGAATGTCGAGGCCGGCCGCATTCAGCAGCGTGCCGCGGCCATCAAGGACATGGCGGTCGCGCCAGCGGAGTACGACCGCATGTACGCTACCTACAAGACCGAGTTCACGCAGAAGTGGAAGAGCATGCCCCCAGCGCAGCAGCAGCAGGCTTGCGCGCAGATGCCGCGGCCTTGAACGGCACGCACGCGCAACAAAAAGCCACCCGGAGGTGGCTTGCGTTTGTCGTGGTTCAGTTGACGGGCAGGATGCGCACGCTGGCCTGGCTGCTCGCATCCGCGGCCGCGACCGCCACGAACAGGCGACGGTTCGCTGCGTCGTAGGAGACGCCCATCATCTTCGGCCAGCCGCTCGCCAGCACGCTGGTTTCGCCCTTGGCGTCGATGCGGAACAGCCGGCCGCCGCTGCCGCCGAAGAACAGGCTGCCATCGGGTGCGGCGGTCATCAGATCGATGCCGTCCAGCGTGGTGAACGTGGCCAGCAGCTTGCCCTGGGCCAGCGTCGCAGGCTGCTTGCGCACCTGGCTGAGCGAGTACGACAGGATGCTGCCGGTGTTCTGATCGTTCACGAACAATTGGTCGCCCGCCACAGCCAGCCCCACGGGCTTGCCCAGGCCGGTGATGATTTCGCGCTCGACAGCCTTGTCGCCGCTCACGCTCAGTTCGCTCACCGCGCCGCTGGCGCCCTTGATGAACCAGCCGTCAATCAGACCGCCATCCGGCGTGGTGGTGATGCCTATGCGCCGGCGCAGCGCGTCGGTGCCCGACAGGTTGACGGCCTTGCCGTCCTTGGCCACGGCGATCACCGCGCCGTCCGTGCCGAAGCCGAAGCGCGTGGTGTAGAACGTGCCGTCTGTCGTGCGCGTGAGCTGGCCCAGCGTCGCGCCGCTGGTGGGGGCGGGCGTGAGTGCCGCGAACACCGGGAAGTTCTTGTCGCCATCCCATGAACGGATGTTGTTGGCGCTGTCGTCCGTGGCATACAGGCGCGATTCGTCAGGGTCCCAGTACACGCCGTTGAGCTTGGCATTGAGGCTGATGGTCGTCGGGCCGCGATCGATGTCGTCATCGCTGCCACCGCAGGCCGAAAGCGAAAGCGCCAGCAACGCGCTGGCCGCGCCCAGCACAAACAGGCGGCGCAGGCCGCTGGCGATTCGATGGGAGCCGGTGCCGAAATTCATATGCATGTGCTTCTCTCTGACTTTTGCTGGGCTGTCGCAGGGGAGGAAAGCGCTATTATATAAATGAATAGCGCTATGCCGGAACCACCCCCGATCCCCTGTATGAGACCCACTATCCAGAAGAAGAAATCAATGGCCGCGGCGGCGCTCTGGTCCGCCTGCGCACTGCTGGCGGCCTGCGGCGGTGGCTCCTCGTCCGACGCTTCCAGCAACCCGCCGCAGACGCCGCCCGTGGCCCAAGCCTGGCAATGGAATCTGCCCGCCGGCTTTTCCGCGCCGGTGGTTCCCGCCGACAACCCCATGAGCCAGGCCAAGGTGGAACTGGGCCGCGCGCTGTTCCATGACCCGCGCATCTCCGGCAATGGCACGCAGTCGTGCGCCAGCTGTCATGCGCAGGCCAGCGCGTTCACCGACAACCGCGCGCTTTCGCGCGGCGCCACCGGCGAGGTCCATCCGCGCAATGCGCAGCCGCTGGCCAACGTGGCCTTCAGCACCACGCTCAACTGGGCCAACCCGAACGAGCGCACGCTCGAGCAGCAGATGCGCACGCCTATCTTCGGCACCAACCCGGTCGAGCTGGGCGTGAACGAGGGCAATCGCCTGGAAGTGCTGGCGCGCTTTCAGGCCGATGCAAGCTATGTGAAGGGTTTCAAGGCCGTCTTCGCCGACGAGGCCGATCCCATCAACTGGGACAACATCATCAAGGCCATCGCGGCGTTCGAGCGCACGCTGATTTCCGCCGACAGCCGCTACGACCAGTCCGTGGCCGGCAAGATCACGCTGACGGCGCAGGAAATGCGCGGCCAGAAGCTGTTCTTCAGCGACCAGGCCAAGTGCCTGCAATGCCATGGCAGTCCCAACTTCAACGACCAGTTCAGCACGGCTGCCAGCGTACAGCGCGATCCGCGGTTTCACAACACGGGACTGTTCAACATGGGCGGTATGGGTGCCTATCCAGAGCCCAACCGCGGCGTCTTCGAGATCACGCAGCTGGCGCAGGACATGGGCAGGTTCCGCGCCGCCAGCCTGCGCAACATAGAACTCACCGCACCCTACATGCACGACGGCAGCATGGCCACGCTCGAGGCGCTGCTCGACTTCTATGCGGCCGGCGGGCGCGAGGTGGGCAACGGGCTGTATGCGGGCGACGGCCGGCTCAACCCCTACAAGGACGCGCGCATCTCGCAGATCACGCTTTCCGATGCCGACAAGGCCGATCTGGTGGCGTTTCTGCGCACGCTGACCGACAGCGGGTTCGTGAACAACGCGTCGTTCTCGGCACCCGGCCCATGACACAGCGGGCCGGCAACGGCTGCCCAAGCCCTTGCGGCCGGGCGCGCACGCCGTTCACGCCGTCGCCGGCGCAAAGGGCGGCGGATCGAAAGCCGTGATCGGCGGCAAGCGTGCTTCCCAGCGCTCTATCTGCACGCTTGTGGTCTGCGCCGCGCAGCCCTGGCCCAGGCGCGAGCTGCCTATGTCGGGCGTGACCACATTGGCATTGCCATGCTTGTCGAGGCTGTGGGGCGTATGCGCATCCAGCGGGTCGTACCAGGCACCGGTGGCGATCTGGGCCACGCCCGAAAGAATGCCGTCGCTCAGCCGTGCGCCGGCAAGAAACGCGCCGCGCCGATTGAACACCCGCACTACGTCGCCATCGGCAATGCCGCGCGCGGCGGCGTCGGCGCGGTTGAGCGTGATGGGCTCGCGGCCGGCGATCTTGGAGGCGCGGCTGACGGCGCCATGGTCGTACTGGCTGTGCAGCCGTGTCGCGGGCTGGACCGACAGCAGGTGGATGGGGCTGTTGCTGTCCATCTCCGGCGCGAACCAGGTCGCATGGCCGGGGCAGTCGTCATAGCCGAAGCCGGCAATGGTCTCGCTGTAGAGTTCGATGCGGCCCGAAGGCGTGGGCAGCGGGTGGGCAATGGGATCGGCGCGAAAGCGCTCGAGCAGCACCACCGGGCGCTGCGGCGCGGGCAGGTCGAAGTGGCCGGCCTGCCAGAAGTCGTCGAAAGCGGGCAGGGCAATGCCTTGCGCCTGCGCGCGCGGGCGCGAACTCTCATACAAATGGCGCAGCCACTGGCCGGTGTCGCGGCCTTCGGTATAGGCCTGGGCGAAGTCCAGTCGCTGGGCCAGCGCCGTGAAGATGGCGTAGTCATCGCGCGCTTCGCCCACGGGCGCTATGGCCGCCTGCATCGCCACCATGAAGCGCTCGTTGCTGGCGCTGCCGATGTCGTCGCGTTCGAGCGCAGTCGTTGCGGGCAGCACGATGTCGGAGTGCCGCGCCTGGGCTGTCCAGTACTGCTCGTGGGTGATGATGGTTTCGGGCCGCTGCCAGGCATCAATCGTGCGGTTCAGGTCCTGGTGGTGGTGAAACACGTTGCCGCCGGCCCAGTACACCAGGCGCACATCGGGATAGCGGTGCTGGCCGCCGTTGTACTCGAAGGGCGCGCCGGGCTGCAGCAGCATGTCGGCAATGCGCGCCACGGGAATGAACTGCGCCACGGCGTTGTGTCCCTGCGGCAGGCGCGCGCCCGAGAAACTGGTCTGGCCGCTGCCGATGTAGTTCATGCAGCCGTAGCCCAGGCCGAAGCCGCCGCCGGGCAGGCCGATCTGGCCCAGCAGCGCGGCAAGGGTCACGGCCATCCAGAAGGTCTGTTCGCCGTGGCGCGCGCGCTGCAGCGAGTAGACGACGTTGATCAGCGTGCGCTGAGCGGCCATGCGGCGCGCCAGCGAGACGATGTCTTCGGCCGCGATGCCGCAACGCTCGGCCGCCCAGCGCGGCGTCTTGGGCTGGCCGTCGGCGTGGCCCAGGATGTAATCGCGCACCTGCTCGAAGCCCGTGGTATGGCTGGCAAGAAAGGCGCGGTCGTGCAGGTTCTCCGCTAGGAGTACATGGGCCAGGCCCAGCATCAGCGCCACGTCGGTGCCGGGGCGCACCGCCAGCCATTGGGCCTGGGGCACTTCTGCCATGTCATCGCGCACCGGGCTGATGTTGACGAAGCGCGTGCGGCCGGCCGCGGCCATGCGCCGCAGCGCCGGGCGCACGCCGTGTGCGCTGGCACCGCCGGGGCTGACCTGGGTGTTGCGCGCGGGCAGGCCGCCAAACGAGACGAACAGTTCGCAGCGCTGCTCCAGTACCTCCCAGGACGTGTGCTGCTGCAGCAGGTTGTCCATGGCGTCGACGATGTGCGGCAGCAGCACCCGGCCCGCGCCCAGGCTGTAGCTGTCCTTGCTGTAGACATATCCGCCGAAGCCGTTGAGAAAGCGGTGCAGCTGGCTTTGCGCGTGGTGAAAGCGCCCGGCGCTGGACCAGCCGTAGCTGCCGCCGAAGATCGCGCCATTGCCATGCGCGTCGCGCACCCGCCGCAGTTCGGCCGCCACCAGATCGAGCGCCTCGTCCCAGGGCACTTCGACAAAGGCTTCGCGCCCGCGCTGCGCGCCGCTGTCGTGGCGCGTGGCCGGGTGCAGAAAACCGCGGCGCACCGCGGGCCGGCGCACGCGCGTGGGGGAGTCGATGGCGCCGGGAATCGACTGGCCTATGGGCGAAGGATCGGTGTCCCAGGGCGCGGGCTCCATGCCGGTGAGCCTGCCGTCGCGGACTACAGGCCGGTAGTTGCCCCAGTGGGTCGAGGTGTACGCCATGTTCAGGCGGCCACGGGCTCGGGCCGGGTCAGCGCCTGGGCGCGTACCAGCGGCAGCAGGTCACGGCCATAGCCGATGGCGTCCTCGACGGGATCGAAGCCGCGGATCAGGAAAGTGCTGATGCCCAGGTCGCGGTAGTCGAGCAGCGCATCGGCCACCTGTTCGGGCGTGCCGACCAGCGCGGTCGAATTGCCCTGGGCGCCGAGCAGGCCGGCAATGCCGGTCCACAGGCGCTTGTCAAGGCGCGCGCCCCGGGCCGCGGCGTCAAGCAGGCGCTGCGAGCCCACGTTGCCGGGCGCGGGCTTGTCGAGCTTTCCCTTGCGTGCGGCAATCTCGCGTGCCTGCTCCAATATGGTCTCGGCGCGCGCCCAGGCCGCGGCCTCGGTGCTGGCGAGAATGGGGCGCAGCGAAAGGCTGAAGCGCACGCTGCGGCCGTGGCGCGCGGCGGCGGCGCGCACGCGGGCCACGGTCTCGCGCACCTGTTCATGGGTTTCGCCCCAGAGCGCATAGACGTCGGCATGCTTGCCCGCGACCTCGATGGCGGCGTCGGACGAACCGCCGAAGTACACCGGCAGATGCGGCTTCTGCGGCGAGCGCACATCGGAGAACGCCTTCTCGTAGCGGTAGAAGCGGCCATGGTGATCGAACGGCTGCTCGCTGGTCCAGGCCTTGCGCACGATCTCCAGGTACTCGTCGCTGCGCGCGTAGCGCTCCTCCTTGTCGATGAAGCTGCCGTCCTGGCGCATCTCGAATTCGTTGCCGCCGGTGATGATGTGCACCGCGCAGCGCCCGCGCGTGACGATGTCCAGTGTCGCGAGCTGGCGCGCGGCCAGCGTGGGCTGGGTGAAGCCGGGCCGGTGGGCGACCATGAAGCCCAGGCGCCGGGTCACCGAAGCGGCATGCTGGGCGACCAGGATGCTCTCGGGCGAGGTGGAATGAAAGGCAATCAGCGCGCGGTCGAAGCCGCCGTCCTCGTGGATGCGCGCGGTGTGCTCGACATGCGCCAGGTCCAGGCCGGAGCGCGGGGCATCGATGATTTCCGAGCTGAGCTGGGTGCCGATGTAGCCAATGAATTCAAGGGACATGCTGGAGGTCTCCGGGTTGGAAGAAAGTCAGGGGGCGCACGCATCGCGCGCCATGCGAAATACCTGGTCCATGCGCCAGTGCTGGTTGGGGTGGCTGGCGGCGAATTCGCCCCAGCCCGAGTCGCGCCGGAACTGGCCGAGCAGGCCCGCGGCGCGCACCTGTTCGGCATCCAGCGGCGTGGGGCCCGTGCAGTCGGGAGCGACAAACAGCGCGTCGGCGCCGCAGTACAGCTCGCACATGTAGCAGGTCTGGCAGTCATCCTGGCGGGCAATGTGCGGGCGGCCGTCGGCGCCGGCGTCAAAGACATTGGCCGGGCAGGCGGTGATGCAAGTGCCGCAGGCGGTGCAGGCATCGGCAAGAACAAGTTCGATCATGGGTGGCTGGCCAGTGGCTGGCCAGTGGCTGGTCCTGTGTCGTGGGAGGGGCCGCAGGGGTCTGCATGTCGGGGCTCACCCATGCGCGTTCCAGGCCGCCGACCTGCAGGCGGCGTGCCTGCCGCGCATCGCTGGCCGGCAGGTCTTCGCGCTGGTGCATGCCGCGGCTTTCCTGGCGCTGCAGCGCGGCGGCAACCGACCAGCGTGCGCTGGCCGTGAGCGCCGCGGCTTCGCGCAGGCGCAGCGCATCGCTGGCTGCATGGCCGTGGTCGCGCAGCTCGGTCCAGGCCGACTCCAGCGCCTGCGCGCTGGCGCGCAGCACGGCGCCGGTACGGAACAGATTGCGCTCGTAGGGATGCATCTGCGCCTGCACGGTGGCAATGGCCTGGCGGGCATCGACAGCGCGCGCGTTCTTTGCGGGCCGCAGCCCGGCCTGGCCCAGCGGCTGCAGCGCCGAGGCCGAGGGGCCGCGCCGCAGCGCGAAATCCGCGGCCGCGCGCGCCGCCCAGTGCGCCGACGACAGCGCCCAGGCCGAGTTCTGCGCGCCGCCGCCCGAGATGGCGCCGGTCACGAGTTCGCGCGTCGCGGCGTCGCCCGCCGCATACAGGCCCGGCACGCCGACGCCGCAGTCGGCACCGGTCACGCGCAGTCCGCCCGTGCCGCGTATCGTGCCGTCGGTGTGCAGCGTGACTTCAAAGCGATCGCGCCAGGGGTCGATGCCCCAGCGGTCGAACGGCAGCATCACATTGGGCGAGATCGTGGGCAGCCATTGCCGCACCTGTTCGGGCATGCGGTCGAAGCGGCAGAACACCGGTCCCTGCAGCAGCGCCCGCGCCAGCGCGCGGCTGTTGTCGGGGCCCGCGGGAATGTCCAACGCCCGGCCGCCGGCATCGGTGTAGCTCGCATAGGCGTACGGCATGGTGCGCGTCATGTTGGAGCGCAGCGGCGCGACGGTGTAGGCGGCCGTGAACTCCATGCCCGACAGCGTGGCGCCGGCTTCGGCACCCATCAGGTAGCCGTCGCCGGTGTTGTTGTGCGCGCCCAGCAGGTGGGAGCGGAAGCTGGTGCCGCCCGTGGCCAGCACCACCGCGCCGGCGCGAATCTGCCAGGGCGCGTTGCCGCGCTGGCGCTGCAGGCCGCGCGCGCCCGCGATCGCGCCGTCGCTGGCGCGCAGCAGTTCCAGCGCTGGCCAGTGGTCGAGCACGCGCACGCCGAGATCCAGCGCCAGGCGGCGCAGCGCGGCCAGGTATTCGGGGCCGCGCAGGCCGCGGTATTGCAGCGCGCCGGCTTCGTCGCGTGGAAAGTCATAGTGGCTGGCGAGCGTGGGCAGAACGCGCCAGGTGAGATCGATCACCGCCGCCATCCACTGTGCATCGCCCAGACCCGCGGCAGCGAGACTGCGCGCGGCAATCGCCTGCGGCCTGGCATCGGGCGCGACCCACCAGTGGCCCGGGCCGGCGGTTGCCGTGACGCCGCTGGTGCCGCAGTAGCCCTTGTCCACCAGGATCACGGCCGCGCCGGCGCGCGCGGCCGCAATGGCCGCCCAGGCTCCGGCCATGCCGCCGCCTATCACCAGCACGTCGGTCTGCAGCGCGATGCGGTCTTCAGGCATGCACGGCCTCGGCAATGTCTGCCGTGGCCGCGGGCGCGGGCCGCACGCCCAGCCAGGCCAGCAGCTGGCCGCGCATGGCGTTGAAGTCCGTATGCTCGACGGCGCGCGGATGCGGCAGTTCGACCCGCAGTTCATGGCGAATCACGCCTTCGTCCATCACCAGCACCCGGTCGGCCAGCAGCAGGGCTTCCTCGACATCGTGGGTCACGAGCAGGATGGCGCAGCGGTGGCGCTGCCACAGCTCCTTGACCAGCTCCTGCGCCTTGGCGCGGGTCAGCGCGTCCAGCGCGCCAAACGGCTCGTCCAGCAGCATCAGGTCGGGCTCGCGCACCAGCGCCCGGGCCAGCGAGGCGCGCTGGGCTTCTCCGCCCGACAGCACCTTGGGCCAGACATCGGCGCGGTGGCTCAGGCCCACTTCCTCCAGCGCGGCCAGCGCGCGCTGCCGATCGGGCCGGCCGGGCAGGGCCAGCGCCACATTGCGCCATACGCGCTTCCACGGCATGAGGCGCGGCGCCTGGAATGCGACGGCGCGCCTGAGCGGGACTTCGACGCTGCCCGCGATGTCGTGGTCCAGGTCGGCCAGGATGCGCAGCAGCGTGCTCTTGCCGCAGCCCGAGCGGCCTATGAGGGCGACGAACTCGCCGGCGTGCAGGTCCAGGTCCAGGTTGTCGATCACGGCGCGTTCGCCAAAGCGCCGCGTCAGGCCGCGCACGCGCACGGCGGGGGTGGAGTTGCCCATGCCTTCAGCCTCCGCTGAACGCCGGCCGCCAGGCCAGCAGCAAACGCTCGAGCGCGCGCACCACCAGATCGACCACCAGGCCCAGCAGCGCATAGACCACCAGGCAGACGACAATCACATCGGTCTGGAACATCTCGCGCGCCGTGCTCATCAGATAGCCCACTCCGGCCGTCGCATTGATCTGCTCGCCGAACACCAGTGCCAGCCACGACACCGCCAGCGCATAGCGCAGGCCCACCAGCGCATTGGGCAGCGCGCCGGGCAGCACCACATGGATCACCATGGCCGTGGGCGACAGGTTCAGGGTGCGGCCGGCCTCGACCAGCGCCTGGTCCACGTTGCGAATGCCCGCATACACATTGAGGTACAGCGGAAACGCCGTGGCCAGCGCGATCAGCGCGACCTTGGGTTCCTCGCCAATGCCGAACCAGATGATCAGCAGCGGAATCAGCGCCACATTGGGCACGGTGCGCAGCATCTGCAGCACCGAGTCGATCAGGTCCTCGCCCAGCCGCGTGAGGCCCGACAGCACGGCCAGCACGATGCCTGCGCTGCCACCTATCGCCAGGCCCAGCAGCGTGCGCTGCAGCGAGATCAGGATGGCATCGGGCAGCTCGCCCGATGCCCACAGCGCGGCGGCCGAAGACAGCACGGTCTGCGGCCCGGCCAGCACTTCCGAAGGCAGCATTCCGCTCACCGACAGCGCATACCAGAGCGCGACCAGCAGCACCGGCCCGGTGGCGCGGCGCACGATGCGCGGCACGCCGCGGCGCAGCGTGGAACTCGGAGCGATGCGCTGCAGTTCGATGCCGCCGGCCGGTATGGGCCTTGGCAGCGGCGCGACCGCGTGATCGTGCACCGTGGCCGCGCGCGGCAGGCTCAGTTCCAGCGAAGTCATGCCACGCTGGCGATCGGCAGATCGCGGTAGACGTATTGATTGAAGTCTATGGGGCCGCGCAGCACGCCGGTGTCCAGCCAGACCGCGTGGGTGCGCTGCAGCCGCGCGACAAAGGTGTCGTCAACGGGCACGCGCCGATAGGCCGAGTTTTCTTCATGCAGCGAAGCCACCACCGACTTGTCCTGCTTGCTGAAGGCCGCATACCAGGCGATGTAGGCTTCGGGGTTGGCGCGCGCCCAGGCGTAGGCCTTGTCGGTCAGCTGGGCATAGTGCGCAATGGCCGCGCGCTTTCCCGGATCGGCGACCGCGCTGCGCGTGGCGCTGAGCACCGATTGCCCGCTGTTGATGCCCACGCCGTCGTGCAGCACGCGCGCGCCCAGCGCGCCCACGGTGCGCGCGCGAAAGATGCCCCAGATCGCCCAGGCATCGATGCTGCCCGCGCCAAAGGCCGCGCTGGCGTCGGTGGGCGACAGGAATGCCAGCTTGACCTCATCGAGCGCAATGCCGGCTTCCTTGAGCACCCCCACGGTCGTGAAATGCGCCACGCTGCCGCGCGTCGTCGGCGAAATGGTCTTGCCGCGCAGATCAGCCACCGATTTGATGTCGCTGTTCTTGCGCACCAGCAGCGAGGTACCCTTGCCGCCGTTGGTCCAGCTCGCTACCGCCAATATGCGCGATCCGCCCGCAATCGCGCTGACGGTAGGCGAGTCGTTGGCGCTGCCGATGTCGGTGGCGTCGGCCTTGAGCGCCTCGTGCAGATTGACAGCGGCCGCGTAGTTGGACCATTCGATCCTGTAGGGCAGGCCGTCCAGCAGGCCGGCCGCGCGCAGCAGGCCTTGCGAGGCGCCGGTCTGGTCGCCGACGCGCAGCGTGACCTTGCGCAGATCGGGCGTGGCCTGGGCCAGCGAAGTCAGCGGCAGCGCTGCCGTCGCGGCCAAAGCCGCGCCGGCATGCAGGAGGTGGCGGCGGGAGGGATTGCAGTCGTTCATGGAAGTCTCCAGGTTCAGAGTCACAGGCGCGCGAGGTGGTCTTTGACCGCGACTTTTTGCGGCAGGATCTTGCGGTCCGAAAGCCAGTCGGCGGCCTTCTGGAATTTCTGCAGGAAAGCGGTGTCCTGCACGCCGTGGATCTCCCAGCGGCGCTGGTAGCTGGCCTGCTGGTCGCGCACCGCGTCGCTGTAGCCGGCTTCCTTTTGCGCCAGGGTCTCGGCCTCGAGCGCATGGGCTCCGGCCCATTGGGCTTCGGCGGCGTAGGCAGCGTTGACCGCGCGCACGATCTCGGCGTTCTCTTCGGAGAAGCGGCGCGTGGTGACAAAGGAGTTGAAGTCGATCAGAAAGTCGAGATCACGCCCTTCGAAGAACACGTCATGCGCCTTGTATTCGGCGCGTGCGATGTCGACGGCCGGGCTCCACATCGACCAGGCATCGATCTTTCCCTGGGCGAACGCCGGGCCGGCATCGGGCGGATTGAGGTAGACGAACTTCACCTTGCTGCGGTCTATGCCGTGCTTTTCCAGCGCCGCCACCAGCAGGAATTCGCCCAGGCCCGAGCGATTGACCGCAACCGACTTGCCGATCAGATCGCTGACCTTGTCTATGCCCGAGCCGTCCTTGGCAATGATGGCCGTGCTGCGCGGCTCGACCACGGCGAACTGGGTGAACACCAGCGGCGAGCCCGCAAGCATCGCGGCCAGCGCGGGCGTGGTGCTGCCGCCAAAACCAAAGTCGGCGCTGCCGCCGGTGACGGCCTGCAGCGAAGGCGCATGGTTGGGAAACGGGCCAATCCATTCGACCTTGATGCCGTCGCGCGCCAGCTGTTTCGCGAAATCGCCGCGCACCTTGGCCAGCAGCGGCAGGCCGCCGCGGCCCCAGCCCAGGCGCACGGTGTCGGTGTTGCGGCCGGGCTTGCGCCTGGCGCTCTGGGCATGGACGGGCAGTACGGCAGCGGCGCCGGCGCCGATCAGGGCGGCCTGTACCAGGCTGCGGCGGGATGAGGAAAAAGAAGCGTTGCGTGGCATGGTGGTCCAGGTGGAAGGGAACAGGAAATTCAGGCGCAGGCCAGCGCGTCTGAGGCCACGCCCAGCTCGCCCAGCAGGCGTTCGCGCAGGGCCACGGCATCGGGGTGGGCGCGGTGCGTGTTGGCCTGTGGCGGCACCGCGTACTCGCTGGCGATGGCGCCGGCGCGCATCACCAGCACCCGGTCGCCCAGCGCCACGGCTTCGTCCACGTCATGGGTCACGAGCAGCACGCCGGGCCGGTGGCGCGCGACCAGTTGCTTGACCAGCCCCTGCATGCGTATGCGCGTGAGCGCGTCCAGCGCGGCAAAGGGTTCGTCAAGCAGCAGCAGGCGCGGCTCGCGCACCAGCGCCCGGGCCAGCGCCACGCGCTGGGCCTGGCCGCCGGAGAGATTGCGCGGCCAGTCGTCAAGCCGGTCGCCCAGGCCGACTTCCGCCAGCGCGGCTTCGGCCAGCGGCCGGCCCGTGGCGTCATCGAGGCCCAGCGCCACGTTGCGCCACAGCGTGTCCCAGGGCAGCAGACGGTGCTCCTGGAACACCACGGCCGGCTGGCGCGGGCCGTCGATGCGGCCGCCGTCCACCGCGTCCAGCCCGGCCAGGGCGCGCAGCAGCGTGGTCTTGCCGCAGCCGCTTTCGCCCAGCAGCACGACAAACTCGCCGCGGCGGATGCGCAGGTCCAGGCCATCGATCACGGTGCGCTCGCCGTAGCGCCGGCGCAGGCCGTGCACATCGACGGCAATGTCGGCGCTGTTCATCGGCGGCCTCCCGCGGCGTAGTTGGCATGCCAGGCCAGCAGCCGGCGCTCGAGCAGGCGCGCCACGGCATCGGACAGCACCCCTATCCCCGCATAGATCAGTATGGTCAGCACGATCACGTCGGTGCGCAGGAACTCGCGCGCGTCCATTGCCAGGAAGCCTATGCCCGAACTGGTGGCAATGGTTTCGGCCACGACCAGCGCCAGCCAGGCCACGGCCAGCGCATAGCGCACCCCTGCCAGGATGGAGGGCAGAGCGCCCGGCAGCACGATGCGGCGTATCAGCTGGCCATTGCTCAGGCCGGTCACCTTGCCCAGCTCCAGCAGCTTGGGATCGACCTGGCGGATTCCCAGCACCGTGTTGATGTAGATCGGAAACATCACGCCCAGCGACACCAGGAAGATCTTGCCGCCTTCGTCCACGCCGAACCAGACGATCACCAGCGGCAGCACCGCCAGAAAGGGGACGGCGCGCACCATCTGTATGCTGCGGTCCAGCAGGGCTTCGGCGAGCCGGGAAAAGCCCACGGCCGTGCCCAGCGCAAAGCCTAGGCTCCCGCCAATCACGAAGCCGGTGGCGGCGCGCAGCAGGCTGGTGAACAGGTCGCTGATCAGCCGGCCCTGCTGTATCAGGTCCCAGGCCGTGGCCGCGATCTTGCTGGGCGCGGGCAGCACCTGGGGCGAAACCTGGCCGGCGCGCGCCGCGAGTTCCCAAATGAGCACCAGCAGGGCGGGCGCCAGCCACGAGATGGCGAGCAGCGCTGCGGCACTCAGCCGCCGTGGCGACGGCCGGGCGCGCTCTGCATGATGGGCGGCGGCACCCGCAGGAACTGCAGGAGAGAACGGCAAGGAAGACATGGACTCTTTCCGATGGGCAAGAGCCTGCAGACTAGAGTCAAGTCATCCGAAATCGAAATAATTAAATCGTTCTAATATAGAAAAAATACATGTTTTAGGGGCGCGCCCCTGGTGCGCTGGCCGCAGGCGCGCGCCGCGGCTTGCCTGGCGCTAGCTTGTTCGGTCCAGCCGCTCGGGCATTCCTTCGTCGTCTATCGAATAGGCCCGTCGGTCGCTGCCCACCTGTTTTGCGCGGTCGGCCAGGCGGGTGTAGAAGTCGGCGACTTCGCGCAGATCCCGTTCGTCGAGATCTTCGATGCCTATCATGCGATTGCTGGCGTGGCGGTTGGCAGCCAGCAATTCGTTGAGCTTGAGGTGCACGGCCACGCTGTCCTTGTTCTGGCTTTGCTGGATCAGAAACACCATCAGGAAGGTCACGATGGTGGTCAGCGTGTTGATGACCAACTGCCAGTTCTCGGAGTAGTTGAATGCGGGCCCCATCAGCGCCCAGACCAGCACCACGCCCAGCGCCAGGCAGAACATGGTGGGCGAGCCGGCCCAGCGCGTGACGCGCGAGGCGAAATGGTCAAAAGCGGTCTGCAGGCCGGAGTGGGTCGCGTACGAGGGGCTGTTGGTCGACGGCATGGAGCCCAGGGCGTCGGTACCGTCAGGGGTGTCGAGTTTTTGTTCCGGCATAAGGCCTCTTCCTTGCGTCATGGGATATGCGGCCCCGGCCCTGCGGTGCAGGCGGGCAGCGATGGGCGATGCGCAGCACCGCGCTGTCTCTCTAGGAGGCGAGCGCCCATTTTGAAGCCGGTCCCCTGGCCATCAGGTCAGGAAGTCTGCCTACTGCGGGGAGGCCTAAGTCCTACATCGCCGCCACGCGCAGTTGACCACAGTGGCTGGGTTGGCAGCGAAGCGTCTTTTGCGTGCGACTTTTTTCTTTCTTCATTTGCCGGAGATGCCTATGTTTCAGTTGGAAGGCCCGTGGTGGGAGCTGCCGCTGCGCGCCAGCGTGGTGTACCTTGCGCTGCTGGTTCTGGTGCGGCTTTCAGGGCGGCGCACGGTGGGCCAGTTCACGCCGTTCGATCTGCTGGTCGTGATGCTGCTGAGCGAGTCGGTGTCCAGCGGCCTTGCGGGCAACGAAACCTCGGTGGGCGGCGGCCTGCTGTCCGCGGCAACGCTGATTGCGCTCAACGTTCTGGTGGCCGCGATCTCGGCGCGCAGCGCGCGCGTGCAGCAGTGGGTCGAGGGGCGGCCGGTGCTGATAGGGCGCGATGGCGTGATCTTCGAGGACGTGCTCAAGAAGCACCATGTGCCGCTGTGCGATCTGGAGCGTTCCCTGCGCGAGGCCGACTGCGATCGCCAGGATCTGAAATTCGCTTTCCTCGAAGCCGACGGCCAGATCAGCATCCTGCAGCGCTCGGGGGAGTCGAGCGCGCCTATTGACCGATGAGCTAGATGCCGCCAACACTAGGGGTTGCAGGGGCGGGTGCGGCTTTCGCCGTCGACCTTCCCTGCGTTGTTCCACCAAAGGAAACCCCATGCAGTATTCAGTGCCCTCCATCACCGCCGCTGTCGCCCTTTTGGCGCTGGCCGCGATCAGCCCGGTGCGCGCGGCGCAGCCCGAACCGCTGGACGCCGCGGCCAGCGATCCGGCACGGCTAGGCTGGATGGTGGGCGCGCCGCCGCCGCCGGACAAGCAGCTGCGCTTCGACGACGGCAGCTACTTCCAGTTTCCGGCAATGCGCTGGAGCGTGGCGCACTTCCGCGAGCTCATGCCCACGATGAACATCTCGCGCGGCACAGGCGCGCCCGTGGCGCTGCCGCGCGCGCTGCGCAAGGACATCGACGGCCTGCGCTTTGTGCCGCTGGGCAGCCAGGCGCCCATGACCTGGGCCGAATCGCTTGCCGCCAACTACACCGACGGCATCGTGGTGCTGCACCATGGCCGCATCGTCTACGAGCGCTATTTCGGCGCGCTGGACGAGCGCGGCCAGCACGCGGCGATGTCGGTCACCAAATCCGTCACCGGCACGCTGGGCGCGATGCTGGTCGCCGAGGGCAAGCTCGACGCCGACAAGCGCGTGGCCGACTATGTGCCCGAACTGGCGTCGTCGGCCTTTGGCAATGCCAGCGTGCGCCAGGTGCTCGACATGACCACCGGGCTGCAGTACAGCGAGGACTATGCCGACCCGAACGCCGAAGTCTGGGCGTTCTCACAGGCTGGCAACCCGCTGCCCAAGCCCAAGGACTACCAGGGCCCGCGCAGCTATTACGAATACCTGCAGACCGTCAAGCCGCAAGGCGAGCATGGCGCCGCCTTTGCCTACAAGACCGTGAACTCCGATGTGATGGGCTGGATCATTGCGCGCGCCACCGGGCGCAACGTCGCCGAGCTGCTGTCGGAGCGCATCTGGAGCCGCATGGGCGCGGAGCAGGACGCCTACATCACGGTGGATTCCACGGGCACGCCTTTTGCCGGTGGCGGCCTCAACACCGGCCTGCGCGACCTGGCGCGCTTTGGCGAGCTGCTGCGCAACAACGGCCGCTTCCAGGGCCAGCAGATCATTCCCAAGGCCGTGGTGGAGGACATCCGCCGCGGCGGGGATCGCGCGGCGTTTGCCAAGGCCGGCTACGCGCTGCTGCCCGGCTGGAGCTATCGCAACATGTGGTGGGTCACCCACCAGGACGACGGCGCGTTCATGGCGCGCGGCGTGCACGGCCAGCGCATCTACGTGAACCCGCAGGCGGCGGTGGTCATCGTGCGCTATGCATCGCACCCCGTGGCCAGCAACTCGGCAAACGATCCGACGACGCTGCCGGCGTTTGACGCGCTGGCAAGGCATCTGGGCAAGACGCCGCGCTGACGCCTGCGCGCCAGCTGCGGCCTGGCGCAACGGGTGCTGCCGGGTAAGATGGCGCGGCGCAGTGTTCGGGCGCGGGCTTTGGCCCGGGCGCAACTTCGCACTGCTCCCGCAAGAAGATGGAAGACAAGGCGCACGCCGGCAATCGGGCAGGTGATGCGTTGAGAAAAGCCAACTTGAGAGGACGACCGATGCTGATAGGTGTACCCAGCGAGACGGTAGCGGGTGAAGCCCGCGTTGCCGTGACCCCGGAGACAGTCAAGAAACTCATGGCCCTAGGGCATCTGCTGCGCGTCGAGTCGGGGGCCGGTCTGGCCGCCAGCGTGACCGACGAAGCCTATGCCGCCGCCGGAGCCGAGATCAGCGATGCCGCCGGCGCCTGGCAGGCCGACCTGCTGCTCAAGGTGCGCGGCCCCAGCGCAGCGGAAGTGCCCTGGCTGCGCGCCGGCAGCACCATCGTCGGCATGCTCAATCCGTTTGACCAGCCCGGCCTGCAGCGGCTCGCCGCGGCCGGCGTGACCGCCTATGCGCTGGAAGCCGCGCCGCGCACCACGCGCGCGCAGAGCATGGATGTGCTGTCGTCACAGGCCAACATCGCGGGCTACAAGGCGGTGATGATCGCGGCCAATGCCTACCAGCGTTTCTTTCCCATGTTGATGACCGCCGCCGGCACCGTCAAGGCCGCGCGCGTGGTCGTGCTGGGCGTGGGCGTTGCCGGGCTGCAGGCGATTGCCACGGCCAAGCGTCTGGGCGCGGTGATCGAAGCCTCGGACGTGCGTCCCAGCGTCAAGGAGCAGGTCGAATCGCTGGGCGCCAAGTTCATTGAAGTGCCCTACGAGACCGCCGAGGAAAAGGAAGCCGCAGAAGGTGTGGGCGGCTATGCGCGGCCCATGCCCGCGAGCTGGCTGGAGCGCCAGAAAGTCGAAGTCGCCAAGCGCGTTGCCCAGGCCGACGTGGTGATCACCACCGCGCTGATTCCCGGACGCGCGGCGCCGGTGCTGGTCTCCGAGGAAATGGTGCAGTCGATGAAGCCCGGCTCGGTGATTGTCGATCTGGCAGCGGCGCAGGGCGGCAACTGCCCGCTGACCGAAGCCGACCAGACCGTGCTCAGGCATGGCGTGCTGCTGATAGGCGAGACCAATCTGCCGGCGCTGGTCGCGGCCGATGCCTCGGCGCTGTATGCGCGTAACGTGCTCGACTTCCTCAAGCTCATCCTGACGCCCGAAGGACTGCGCGTCGACCTCGAGGACGACATCGTTGCCGCCTGCCTGATGGCGCATCAGGGCCAGCTGCGGCGCAGCGCCTGATCGCCGCTCTTTATCCTTTCTGCACCCTCTTCGCTGACCTGGAGGTCCCATGGACGCTGTCTCCCCGACGCTGATCAATCTCATCATCTTTGTGCTGGCCATCTATGTGGGTTACCACGTGGTCTGGACCGTCACACCCGCGCTGCACACGCCGCTCATGGCGGTCACGAATGCGATCTCCGCCATCGTCATCGTCGGTGCCATGCTGGCTGCCGCGCTGACCGAAACCACGCTGGGCAAGAGCATGGGCGTGCTCGCGGTGGCCCTGGCCGCCGTGAATGTGTTTGGCGGCTTTCTCGTCACCCGGCGCATGCTGGAGATGTTCAAGAAGAAGGAACGCAAGCCCGCCGCTGCGAGCGCAGAGAAGAACGAAGGGGGCGCCCAATGAGCATGAACCTCGTCACGCTGCTGTATCTGGTGGCCAGCGTCTGCTTCATCCAGGCGCTCAAGGGGCTGTCGCATCCGACGACATCGATTCGCGGCAATGTGTTCGGCATGACCGGCATGCTGATTGCCGTGCTGACCACTGCTGCCTTGATCGTGCAGCTGGCCGGCGGCGCGGTGCTGGGCCTGGGCTGGGTGCTGCTCGGTCTGCTGGTGGGCGGCACGGCCGGCACGCTGATGGCCCAACGCGTGGAAATGACCAAGATGCCCGAGCTGGTGGCCTTCATGCACAGCATGATCGGCCTGGCCGCAGTGTTCATTGGCGTCGCCGCCGTTGCCGAGCCCTGGGCCTTCGGTATCACGGCTGCGCCCGTGGCCGCAGTGCTCGGTGCCAACACTCCCGCAGGGTCGGTGGTGTTCGAAGGCATGGTGGTGCCGGCCATTCCCTATGGCAACCG